>NZ_CP138621.1:2730000-2735000 GCF_045784335.1 Priestia sp. HNGD-A6
CCTTCGCCACTGGTGTTCCTCCACATCTCTACGCATTTCACCGCTACACGTGGAATTCCGCTTTTCTCTTCTGCACTCAAGTTGCCCAGTTTCCAATGACCCTCCACGGTTGAGCCGTGGGCTTTCACATCAGACTTAAGAAACCGCCTGCGCGCGCTTTACGCCCAATAATTCCGGATAACGCTTGCCACCTACGTATTACCGCGGCTGCTGGCACGTAGTTAGCCGTGGCTTTCTGGTTAGGTACCGTCAAGGTACGAGCAGTTACTCTCGTACTTGTTCTTCCCTAACAACAGAGTTTTACGACCCGAAAGCCTTCATCACTCACGCGGCGTTGCTCCGTCAGACTTTCGTCCATTGCGGAAGATTCCCTACTGCTGCCTCCCGTAGGAGTCTGGGCCGTGTCTCAGTCCCAGTGTGGCCGATCACCCTCTCAGGTCGGCTATGCATCGTTGCCTTGGTGAGCCGTTACCTCACCAACTAGCTAATGCACCGCGGGCCCATCTGTAAGTGATAGCCGAAACCATCTTTCAATCATCTCCCATGAAGGAGAAGATCCTATCCGGTATTAGCTTCGGTTTCCCGAAGTTATCCCAGTCTTACAGGCAGGTTGCCCACGTGTTACTCACCCGTCCGCCGCTAACGTCTTAGAAGCAAGCTTCTAATCAGTTCGCTCGACTTGCATGTATTAGGCACGCCGCCAGCGTTCATCCTGAGCCAGGATCAAACTCTCCGAAGAAATGTTTGACTTGCTCAATTTAAAAAATAAAAATTAACGTTGACGTTTGTCGCTTTGTTCAGTTTTCAAAGTTCAAAATTCCGATTGGTGGAGCCTAGCGGGATCGAACCGCTGACCTCCTGCGTGCAAGGCAGGCGCTCTCCCAGCTGAGCTAAGGCCCCATAAATGGTCGGGAAGACAGGATTCGAACCTGCGACCCCTTGGTCCCAAACCAAGTGCTCTACCAAGCTGAGCTACTTCCCGTTTATGGCGCGCCCGAGAGGAGTCGAACCCCTAACCTTTTGATCCGTAGTCAAACGCTCTATCCAATTGAGCTACGGGCGCTTATTAAAATGGTGCCGAGGGCCGGACTTGAACCGGCACGGTAGTCACCTACCGCAGGATTTTAAGTCCTGTGTGTCTGCCAATTCCACCACCCCGGCAGGACTTATATATGTGGAGCGGAAGACGAGGTTCGAACTCGCGACCCCCACCTTGGCAAGGTGGTGTTCTACCACTGAACTACTTCCGCACATATATGAAATTAAGTAAAGATGCGGGTGAAGGGACTTGAACCCCCACGTCGTAAGACACTAGATCCTAAGTCTAGCGCGTCTGCCAATTCCGCCACACCCGCGTGTGAATATAAATGGTGAGCCATGAAGGACTCGAACCTTCGACCCTCTGATTAAAAGTCAGATGCTCTACCAACTGAGCTAATGGCTCGAAAAACTGGTGCCGGCAAGAGGACTTGAACCCCCAACCTACTGATTACAAGTCAGTTGCTCTACCAGTTGAGCTACACCGGCAAATGGTGGAGGATGACGGGATCGAACCGCCGACCCCCTGCTTGTAAGGCAGGTGCTCTCCCAGCTGAGCTAATCCTCCGATATAAAAGCCTGGCAACGTCCTACTCTCACAGGGACAAAGTCCCAACTACCATTGGCGCTAAAGAGCTTAACTTCCGTGTTCGGTATGGGAACGGGTGTGACCTCTTCGCTATCGCCACCAGACATATTATATTATACATGATTTAAAAAAGAAAGCAAGACTTTTTTGAAAAGTTTTGTTCTTTCAAAACTAGATAACAGGTTGCTGAGTAAAGCTTACGCTTTTAAAGTTTGGTTAAGTCCTCGATCGATTAGTATCAGTCAGCTACACATGTCGCCACGCTTCCACCTCTGACCTATCAACCTGATCATCTTTCAGGGATCTTGCTAGCTTGCGCTATGGGAAATCTCATCTTGAGGGGGGCTTCATGCTTAGATGCTTTCAGCACTTATCCCGTCCACACATAGCTACCCAGCGATGCCTTTGGCAAGACAACTGGTACACCAGCGGTGTGTCCATCCCGGTCCTCTCGTACTAAGGACAGCTCCTCTCAAATTTCCTACGCCCACGACGGATAGGGACCGAACTGTCTCACGACGTTCTGAACCCAGCTCGCGTACCGCTTTAATGGGCGAACAGCCCAACCCTTGGGACCGACTACAGCCCCAGGATGCGATGAGCCGACATCGAGGTGCCAAACCTCCCCGTCGATGTGGACTCTTGGGGGAGATAAGCCTGTTATCCCCGGGGTAGCTTTTATCCGTTGAGCGATGGCCCTTCCATGCGGAACCACCGGATCACTAAGCCCGACTTTCGTCCCTGCTCGACTTGTAGGTCTCGCAGTCAAGCTCCCTTGTGCCTTTACACTCTACGAATGATTTCCAACCATTCTGAGGGAACCTTTGGGCGCCTCCGTTACATTTTAGGAGGCGACCGCCCCAGTCAAACTGCCCACCTGACACTGTCTCCCGGCCCGATCAGGGCCGCGGGTTAGAATTTCAATACAGCCAGGGTAGTATCCCACCGACGCCTCCACCGAAGCTAGCGCTCCGGCTTCTCAGGCTCCTACCTATCCTGTACAAGCTGTACCAAAATTCAATATCAGGCTACAGTAAAGCTCCACGGGGTCTTTCCGTCCTGTCGCGGGTAACCTGCATCTTCACAGGTACTATAATTTCACCGAGTCTCTCGTTGAGACAGTGCCCAGATCGTTACGCCTTTCGTGCGGGTCGGAACTTACCCGACAAGGAATTTCGCTACCTTAGGACCGTTATAGTTACGGCCGCCGTTTACTGGGGCTTCGATTCAGAGCTTCTCCCAAAGGATAACCCCTCCTCTTAACCTTCCAGCACCGGGCAGGCGTCAGCCCCTATACTTCGCCTTGCGGCTTCGCAGAGACCTGTGTTTTTGCTAAACAGTCGCCTGGGCCTATTCACTGCGGCTCTCTCGGGCTATACACCCTACCAGAGCACCCCTTCTCCCGAAGTTACGGGGTCATTTTGCCGAGTTCCTTAACGAGAGTTCTCTCGATCACCTTAGGATTCTCTCCTCGCCTACCTGTGTCGGTTTGCGGTACGGGCACCTCCCGCCTCGCTAGAGGCTTTTCTTGGCAGTGTGGAATCAGGAACTTCGGTACTATAATTCCCTCGTCATCACAGCTCAGCCTTTATGATGAGCGGATTTGCCTACTCATCAGCCTAACTGCTTGAACGCGCATATCCAGCAGCGCGCTTACCCTATCCTACTGCGTCCCCCCATTACTCAAACGGCGGGGAGGTGGTACAGGAATATCAACCTGTTGGCCATCGCCTACGCTTTTCAGCCTCGGCTTAGGTCCCGACTAACCCTGAGCGGACGAGCCTTCCTCAGGAAACCTTAGGCATTCGGTGGACAAGATTCTCACTTGTCTTTCGCTACTCATACCGGCATTCTCACTTCTAAGCGCTCCACCAGTCCTTACGGTCTGACTTCACAGCACTTAGAACGCTCTCCTACCACTGACATCAAAGATGTCAATCCACAGCTTCGGTGATACGTTTAGCCCCGGTACATTTTCGGCGCAGAGTCACTCGACCAGTGAGCTATTACGCACTCTTTAAATGGTGGCTGCTTCTAAGCCAACATCCTGGTTGTCTAAGCAACTCCACATCCTTTTCCACTTAACGTATACTTGGGGACCTTAGCTGGTGGTCTGGGCTGTTTCCCTTTTGACTACGGATCTTATCACTCGCAGTCTGACTCCCATGGATAAGTCTTTGGCATTCGGAGTTTGACTGAATTCGGTAACCCGTTGGGGGCCCCTAGTCCAATCAGTGCTCTACCTCCAAGACTCTCACAACATGAGGCTAGCCCTAAAGCTATTTCGGAGAGAACCAGCTATCTCCAGGTTCGATTGGAATTTCTCCGCTACCCACACCTCATCCCCGCACTTTTCAACGTGCGTGGGTTCGGGCCTCCATTCAGTGTTACCTGAACTTCACCCTGGACATGGGTAGATCACCTGGTTTCGGGTCTACAACCACATACTAAACGCCCTATTCAGACTCGCTTTCGCTACGGCTCCGCCTTATCAGCTTAACCTTGCATGGGATCGTAACTCGCCGGTTCATTCTACAAAAGGCACGCCATCACCCGTTAACGGGCTCTGACTACTTGTAGGCACACGGTTTCAGGATCTCTTTCACTCCCCTTCCGGGGTGCTTTTCACCTTTCCCTCACGGTACTGGTTCACTATCGGTCACTAGGTAGTATTTAGCCTTGGGAGATGGTCCTCCCAGCTTCCGACGGAATTTCACGTGTTCCGCCGTACTCAGGATCCACTCAAGAGGGAACGAAGTTTCAACTACAGGGTTGTTACCTTCTTCGACGGACCTTTCCAGGTCGCTTCATTTACTTCGTTCCTTTGTAACTCCGTATAGAGTGTCCTACAACCCCAAGAGGCAAGCCTCTTGGTTTGGGCTAATTCCGTTTCGCTCGCCGCTACTCAGGAAATCGCATTTGCTTTCTCTTCCTCCGGGTACTTAGATGTTTCAGTTCCCCGGGTCTGCCTTCAATATCCTATGTATTCAGATAAAGATACTGTTCCATTACGAACAGTGGGTTTCCCCATTCGGAAATCTCCGGATCAAAGCTCACTTACAGCTCCCCGAAGCATATCGGTGTTAGTCCCGTCCTTCATCGGCTCCTAGTGCCAAGGCATTCACCGTGCGCCCTTTCTAACTTAACCATTAGCGAATAAATGGTACAACATAATGTTGTGTTATTTATTGGTTTGATTAAAGAAAAGTTTCACTTTTCCTCAGCAATTACTGTTATCTAGTTTTCAAAGAACAATTGGTGGAGCCTAGCGGGATCGAACCGCTGACCTCCTGCGTGCAAGGCAGGCGCTCTCCCAGCTGAGCTAAGGCCCCATTCGTTTAAATATATATGGTGGGCCTAAGTGGACTCGAAC
>NZ_CP138621.1:2737500-2755000 GCF_045784335.1 Priestia sp. HNGD-A6
TTTACTTGCATAAAAGTCTTCACAAATTCATCATCGTACTCTTTGCGTAGCCAACCTTTTCGTTTAAAAAACATATGCAAGTACCTCGTTATACTTCTCTTCTACCTTCTAGGGCTTTAGATAATGTTACTTCGTCCGCGTACTCAAGGTCTCCTCCGACGGGTAACCCATGAGCAATTCTAGTAATTTTAATTCCTGTCGGCTTTAAGAGCCTAGAGATATACATAGCCGTAGCTTCGCCCTCTATATTCGGGTTAGTAGCTAAAATCACTTCTTGAATCTCATCATCTTGAAGTCTTTTTAATAACTCTGGTACTTTGATATCTTCAGGCCCTATTCCTTCCATAGGTGAAATTGCGCCATGCAGGACATGATACAAGCCATTATATTCTTTCATTTTCTCCATTGCAATGACATCTTTAGGGTCTTGCACGACACATACCACACTGCGCTCTCTACGCTGATCTTGACAAATGTAGCAAGGATCTTGATCTGTGATATGCCCACAAACTGAACAATAGGTTAAATTTCGCTTCGCATTAACTAATGCTTTTGCAAAATCTAATACCGTATCTTCTTTCATAGATAAAACAAAGAACGCTAAGCGAACAGCTGTTTTTGGACCAATGCCGGGTAACTTCATAAAACTATCTATAAGCTTTGATATTGGTTCTGGATAATGCACGTGGCAACCACCTTATTAAAGTCCTGGAATATTTAAACCTTTTGTAAATTGACCCATTGTGTTATTTGTTAAATCGTCCATTTGTTTTAATGCGTCATTTGTTGCTGCTAGTACTAAATCTTGTAGCATTTCAATATCTTCAGGATCTACTACATCCTCTTTAATATTTACATCAATTACTTGTTTCTGACCGTTAACCACAACTGTTACCATTCCACCGCCAGCTGTACCTTCAACAGTTTTTTCAGCTAACTCTTCCTGCGCTTTTTGCATATCTTTTTGCATTTTTTGCATTTGTTTCATCATTTTTTGCATATTGCCCATGCCTTTCATCATATGAACATTCCTCCTAAATTTACTCTTGAATTTCGATTAAGTCTTCTCCAAATAGCTTTTTCGCTTCTGCAACCACGGGGTCTTCCTCCTGTGGTTGACCTGATGACCCATCACTTTGCTGTCCTTGAAGAAACTCTTCTCTTACTTTATCCCATTCACTTTCTGGAATTGCAACCATTTCACGCTTGCTGCCAATTAAAGTATATAAGATATTCTCTAAATTATCACGTACATTGTTGTTATTTTCAGAAGCCATTTTGCAATGAATTTCATATTTGAATTTAAGTATAAATGATTGATCTGAAGACGCAACCGGTTCACTGTTAGATAACAACGCTGCATGTGAAGCTTTATTTTGTTGTTTCAATGTGTCTAATACCTGCGCCCAAGATCGCTTAATGGTTTCTAAATTCTGCCGAGTGGCATTTTTTAAAACTTCATTTACCTTTCCAACAGGCGTTTTGTACTGACTTCTTGACTGTCTTGTCTGTTTTTTCTCTGTTTGCGCTGCCTGAGCTGTATGATCAACTTGAATGCCTTTTTCTTTTAGCTGCTGCAGTTCTGCTTCCATTTGATTCATTTTTTGCAAAATGTCTTGATATGGAAGAGCACCCTCTTGATTTGTAGAACTTTGAGCTAATTTTACTAAAGCTACTTCAAGTAGCACTCGAGGATGATTGCTCCATTTCATCTCTTGCTGAGTTTGGTTCAATTCAGCAATGACTTTATAAATAAAGGCACTATCCATTTTTGAACTAAGTTCTTTAAACTCTTCGTTAACCGCTGCTTTTTCAAGTAAATATGCATTTTCTTCTGAAGCTTGATAAAGCAGAACATCACGATAATAGAAGATGAGGTCCTCTACAAACCTCGCTGGATCTTTTCCGTTTTTGATCAAACTTTCAACAGAATCTAGCGCTTCTACAATGTTTTCGTTAAAGATAGCTTGGACGATCTTCACAATAAAAGACTGTGATACTGCTCCTGTTATGGATAGAACATCCTCTAAGCTCACCTTCTCCGTACTATACGAGATGGCTTGGTCTAAAAGACTAAGTGCATCACGCATGCCTCCTTCTGAAGCTTTCGCAATTTCGTAAAGAGCATCCTCGCTTACTTCTAGCTCTTCAGAACCTAATACTTCCTTCATTCGATATACGATATCTTCTGGCGAAATGCGTTTGAAATCAAAGCGCTGACATCTGGAGATAATCGTTAATGGAATTTTATGGGGCTCTGTTGTAGCTAAAATAAAGATGACATGTGCAGGAGGTTCTTCTAACGTTTTTAACAAAGCGTTAAAAGCTCCAATTGAAAGCATATGAACTTCATCAATAATGTACACTTTGTATCGAACAGCACTAGGTGCATATTTTACTTTATCACGGATATCTCGAATTTCATCGACTCCATTATTAGAGGCTGCATCAATTTCAATTACATCAGAAATGGAACCATCCGTAATTCCCCGACAAGTTGCACATTCATTACAAGGTTCAGCAATGGGTGCTTTTTCACAGTTAACGGCTTTCGCTAAAATTTTAGCAGCTGTTGTCTTCCCTGTCCCTCGAGGCCCAGAAAATAAATACGCATGCGAAAATTTTTCTTGGACAAGGGCATTTTGAAGTGTTTTGATAATATGTTGCTGACCGACTACGTCGTTAAAGCTTTGAGGACGGTATACACGGTACAGAGCCTGATATGCCACTACATCCTCTCCTTTTAATATAATTCATTAGTTCTCATTATAGCGTATTATGAGGTTTTTTTTCAAAATAGTAAGAGATAAAATAAAAAGCCTACTCTCACAGAGTAGACTAAACTTATGTATATAACTGCCGTGCACCTTCCGTCGATTAGCCACCCCAGGCGTTACTTAAGCAGTTAGCTCGGTTCAGGCGACCCCATGGCACATGAGAGGTTCTGCTTACTGCTGCTTCCTTCCGGACCTGACAGGGTTCACAGATTCCCATTGCATAGGACCCAAACGTCAACACCACTTACTTAAGGCAGGCCCTAAGATGAGCTAACCTCAAGAAGGAATTCGGCCTCGCTAGAGCGGATTGCGAGTACAGGGCACCGCTACCTCCCCGCTTAGCACGGCAAAGTTGAAACCAATAGTTTGGGCATCAAGTTGATGCATTTACAAGTATACGTCTTTTCATTCAAAAATGCAACCGCTATAGAAAACTTACTTTTTTAGCGCTATTTTCCAGCCTTTTTTCGTTGACGTAACTCACGAAAAAAAGTCGTTAAGAGGCTCCCGCATTCTTCTTCTAGCATACCTCCTACTACTTCTGCTTGATGATTAAACTTTTCAAACTCTAATAAATTTAACAATGTTCCAGCGCAGCCACCTTTAGGATCATAAGCGCCAAACACAACTCTTTTCACTCTTGATAATACAATAGCACCTGCACACATCGGACATGGTTCTAAGGTGACATATAACGTAGCGTCTTCCAACCTCCATGTTCCTAGTTTCTTACATGCTTCATCAATGGCTAAAAGTTCCGCATGAGCAACTGATCGCTGTTCTGTTTCTCGTAAGTTATAAGCTGCAGCAATCACCTCATCATTTTGAACAATAACTGCTCCAATAGGAACCTCTAATTTATCTTTAGCTTTTAATGCTTCATCAATTGCCAACCTCATATACTTTTCATCATTTAACACTTTTTATCCAACCTTACATATTATATTTTTTCTGAGTCAAACTATTTACTATGTACATCAGGAAAAGGAGAGACCTTGTGTGAAGAATGCTAAAACTGCTTTAATTATTATTGATATGCTAAACGATTTTCAATTCAAAAACGGCAAAGTACTTGCTGAAAAATCTTTAATAATCGCTCAAAATATTGCCGAATTAAAACAATATGCCTCGTCTCAACATATCCCTATTATTTACGTCAATGACCACTATAAGCTGTGGCAAGCAAACTTAGAAACCATTTTAACACACTGCACAAATGAGGTAAGTTCACCCATTCTACATCACATTTCACCACAAAACGCTGATTACTTTTTAATTAAACCAAAGCATTCTATTTTCTATGGAACAGCTTTAAATATTTTGCTATCACAGCTCGATGTGCATACACTTATTTTAACAGGAATTGCGGGAAATATATGCGTGCTTTTTTCAGCCAACGATGCTTATATGCGTGAGTATAATTTAATTGTGCCTGAAGATTGTATTGCTTCAAACGCAGATGAAGACAATACCTTTGCTTTAAGAATGATGCATAACGTATTAAATGCTCGTATTTGCAAACATACTGAGTTGATGAATTAAGTAAAAAGCCTTCTCATATGATGGAAGTAAGTCATATGAAATGGAGGCTTTTTATTATGCAAATTTACACTGTTAAAGCAGGTGACAGTATATATAGTATTGCAAAACAGTTCCGGATTGACGCAGGAAAGATTATAAGAGCAAATGAATTACCTAATCCAAATCAACTCGTCATCGGGCAATCTATGGTTATTCCCATCAACGGTACTTACTACACAGTAAAAGCTGGGGACACTATATGGAAAATAGGACGAAAATTAGGCGTTAGCTATCAGGCTATTGCCAATGCGAACAATGTTTCAGTTACAGCACCCTTAACACCTGGCCGCCGCATCTTAATTCCCCCTTCCCCAAACAAAAGAAACGGTGAGTTTTTAGGGTATGTTGAAACAAGCAATCGAAAAATCACCCCTCAAACAGAGAAAATGATTAATCAAAATGCAAAATACCTTACTTATCTCGGACCAGCGAACTTCGAAGTGCAAAAAGACGGTTCTCTAAAGGCACCTCCACTTAACAATTTAGGTTCTATTGCTAAAGAAAATGACGTCATCTTCTTAATGGTATTGGCTAATATTGAAAACGGTGCATTCAGTGATGAAGTCGGCCGAGCAATTTTAACTAATAAAGACGTTCAAGATACGCTCTTAAATAATATTGTAAAAACAGCGAAAGAACAAAATTTCAGAGACATTCACTTTGACTTCGAATTTTTGCGTCCGGCAGATAAAGAAGCCTATATTGCATTCTTACAGAAAGCAAAAAAGCGTCTTCAAGATGAGCAACTTCTCATGTCTGTGGCTTTAGCTCCGAAGACAAGTCGAGATCAAAAAGGCAAATGGTATGAAGCACATGATTATAAAGCCATTGGAGAGATTGCTAACTTCGTTGTTCCAATGACATATGAATGGGGATATAGCGGTGGGCCTCCTATGGCCGTCTCTCCTATTGGTCCCGTACGTGATGTTTTAGAATATGCAGTATCTGAAATACCTAGTTCAAAAATTATCATGGGCCAAAACCTATACGGTTACGATTGGACACTGCCTTACAAACCAGGAGGAGAATACGCCAAAGCCATTAGTCCTCAAAGAGCTATTGAGTTGGCAGCTCGTTATAAAGTAGCTATTCAATACGACAATAAAGCACAAGCTCCTTTCTTCCGGTATAAAGATGAACAGCAGCGCACTCACGAAGTATGGTTTGAAGACGCTAGGTCTATTCAGGCCAAGTTTGATTTAATCAAAGAATTAAAACTTAGAGGAATGGCCTACTGGAAACTAGGCTTAGATTTCCCACAAAACTGGCTCTTGATTGAAGACAACTTCAAAATTACAAAAAGAGTGACACAGCCGTAAATAGGGAAAGCTTACTGTTAACAGTAGGCTTTTTGTTATTCTTCTTACTGAAAGAAATTTCTTTTCCCCTTATTCTCCTTCTCTATGTTAAAATATTTTTTGTCTGTTTTTTTTGAACGAGTGGTCATGAAGGAGGCAAATGAATGCAAGGCACACCTTTTATTTCAGTAGAAGGACCCATCGGTGTCGGAAAAACCTCTCTAGCTAAAGAGATTGCACAAGCATTTCAGTTCGAAATTTTAAAAGAAATCGTAGATGAAAATCCATTTCTCGGGAAATTTTATGAGAATATCGACGAGTGGAGTTTTCAAACCGAAATGTTTTTTCTATGTAATCGATATAAGCAGTTAGAGGATATTCAAAAAGGGTTCTTATCTTATAAAAAACCTGTTGTAGCAGATTATCATATTATGAAAAACATGATTTTCGCTGAGCAAACGTTAAAAGATGAACAGTATAAAAAATATGTACAAATCTTCCACATCTTAACGGCTGATATGCCGGCTCCGAACATTATTATTTATTTAAATGCCAGTTTAGATACCTTGCTAAAGCGTATTAAAATGCGTGGAAGAGAAATTGAACGAAACATCGATCCTCACTACCTTGCGAGACTAAGTGATGATTATGAAAAAGCTATGACGGCATTTGAACAAAAGAACCCTGACGTAACCATTTTACGTTATAACGGTGATGAAATAGATTTTGTACAAAATAAACAACACTTAAATAGAATCTTATCAGAGGTTCAAGAGAGTATGTTGAAAAGGAGTATATAATGGTAAACTTACGATCGAAATACAACATTCCTAATGATGCTGTGTTGACGATAGCGGGTACAGTTGGAGTTGGGAAATCTACGATGACTCAATCATTGGCTGATGCTCTCCAATTTCGCACATCGTTTGAAAAAGTAGATTCCAACCCTTACCTGGACAAATTTTATGGGGATTTTGAACGCTGGAGCTTTCACCTACAGGTATATTTTTTAGCGGAACGCTTTAAAGAACAAAAGAAGATTTTCGAGTATGGCGGCGGCTTTATCCAAGACAGATCCATTTACGAAGATACCGGTATCTTTGCTAAGATGCATTTTGAAAAGGGAACAATGTCTAAAGTAGACTATGAGACATATACAAGCTTGTTCGATGCAATGGTTATGACTCCATACTTCCCTCATCCGGATCTGCTCATTTATTTGGAAGGCAGCTTCGAAGATATTGTAGATCGCATTCAAGAAAGAGGGCGACCAATGGAACAACAAACGCCTCTTGATTATTGGAAAGAGATGCACGCCCGATATGAAGAATGGATTAATAACTTTACGGCTTGTCCTATTCTCCGTTTAGATATTAGAGAATACGACCTTCTCAAGGATCCTGATTCAATTGAATCAATTGTTGAAAAAGTGGCTCGCTTTTTACAACATAATGAAAAGTTAAAACGTCGTCAGCTATAAAAAAATGCCGCTTTAATAAATAAAGCGGCATTTTCAACAAATAAAAAACCGTTACTTATAAGTAACGGTTTTCCAATCTCCAATTTATCGCGCTATGTTAATTGCATTATAAGTCAAATATGGCGGAGGAAGAGGGATTCGAACCCCCGCGGGCTTTAACACCCCTGTCGGTTTTCAAGACCGATCCCTTCAGCCGGACTTGGGTATTCCTCCGTATCGACAAGTATTAATTTATCATATAAAAATAATGAAGTCAACTCTTTTATTAATTTTTTTAAAAAAGATGTTCATTAAAAATTAATTTAATGAACATCTTCTACTTTTATTTAGAAATAACTTCTTTATTTCCCATATATGGACGCAGCACTTCTGGAATTTGAATTGATCCATCTTCCTGCTGGTAGTTTTCTAAAATTGCAGCTACCGTACGGCCAATTGCTAAGCCAGAACCATTTAGTGTATGAACATGTTCTGGTTTTGCTTTTGTATCACGGCGGAAGCGAATATTAGCACGGCGAGCTTGGAAGCTTTCAAAGTTTGAACAAGAAGAAATTTCACGATACGTTTCATAACTTGGAATCCAAACTTCAATATCATACTTTTTGGCTGCTGTGAAACCTAAGTCAGCTGTACACATGCTTAGAACTCGGTAAGGTAAACCTAATAGTTGAAGAACCTTTTCAGCATGGCCCGTTAATTTTTCTAATTCATCATAAGAATCTTCTGGCTTAACAAAGCGAACAAGTTCTACTTTATTAAACTGATGCTGGCGAATAAGCCCACGTGTATCTCTTCCTGCAGAGCCTGCTTCTGAGCGGAAGCAAGCACTATACGCTGTATAAGCAATTGGAAGCTGATCTCCGCTTAAAATTTCATCACGATGTAAATTTGTAACTGGTACTTCAGCTGTAGGAATTAAGAAATAATCTTCTTCTTTAATTTTAAATGCATCTTCTTCAAATTTAGGAAGCTGCCCTGTTCCTGTCATACTTGTACGATTCACCATATATGGAGGAAGGATTTCTTCATAACCATGCTCATCCATATGTAAATCCATCATAAAGTTAATAAGAGCACGTTCTAATCTTGCACCTAACCCTTTATAAAATACAAAGCGGCTTCCCGTTACTTTCGAAGCTCTTTCAAAATCTAAAATATTTAAATCTGTTCCTAAATCCCAATGCGGTTTTGGTTCAAAATCAAATTGTTTAATTTCTCCCCATTTGCGAACTTCTACGTTATCATCTTCAGTTTCACCTACAGGCGTACTTTCATGTGGAACGTTAGGAATTGAAAGCAGCAATAGCTCTAACTCTTCTTCAACGCTGCGAAGCTCTTCATCCAATTGCTTTACGCGGTCTCCTACTTCACGCATTTCGACGATTAAATGATCAGCATCTTGTTTTTCACGTTTCAATTGTGCAATTTGCTGTGATACTTCATTTCGCTTGCTTTTTAACTCTTCTGTTTGAGCAATTAGCTCACGGCGTTTTGCATCTAACTCTTCAAAGCGACCTAAGTCCGTTAAGTCCTCACCACGAAACTTGAGCTTTTCTTTTACTTCATTAAAATTAGCACGTAAAAATTTTAAATCTAACATACTGAGTACCTCCTTTAGTATAAAAGGGCAAAATAAAAACTCTCATCCCTGTGAAAGGGACGAGAGTTTACCCGCGTTGCCACCCTAATTGAAAGCTAAAATAAGCCTTCCTCTTAAACCAGATAACGGATGAACCGAAACTGCCTACTACTTTTTCGACAGCTTGCTCCAGGACGGATTCATAAGAATTGATTATCGATTCACACCAGCCATCGACTCTCTTGAAATCAAAAATCTTATTACTATTTCCTATCAACGCTTTATACCAATATCATTTTTATTAATCATAATGTACTACAAGTCTTTACAAGATGCAATTCATTTATACAGGTTTTTTCGAAGCTTCTTCAACCATTGCTACAAAATACTGAGCCATGCGAGCATCATCTGTTAATTCTGGATGAAACGAACATCCTAAGAATTGACCTTGTCTTGCTGCAACAATTCGGTCGTTATGCATTGCCAAGACTTCAACGTTTTCTCCTACTTCTACAATATGCGGAGCACGGATAAATACGCCTATAAAATCTTCACCAATATCTTTAATATTTAGAGCAGCTTCAAAGCTATCTCGTTGGCGCCCAAATGAATTTCGAGCTACCGTAATATCCATAACACCTAAATGGGGCTCTTCACGGTCAACAACTTGTCCTGCAAGTAAAATTAAACCCGCACACGTACCAAACACCGGTTTACCTGCTTGTGCAAACTGGCGAAGAGGTTCCATAAAGCCATACTTGTCAATTAGACGACGCATCGCTGTGCTTTCGCCGCCCGGTAGGATTAAACCATCTATTTCGTCTAGCTGTTCAACTTTTTTAATGATAATGGCTTCAGCGCCTGCTGCTTCTAATGCTTGTGCATGCTCGCGAAAGGCACCTTGTAATCCTAACACGCCTACTTTTACCATTTTGTCAAAACTCCCTTTAAATTACCATCCACGCTCTTGCATGCGGTTTTCTGGTAATAATGATGAAATTTCAATCCCTTTCATTGCGCTTCCTAATCCTTTTGACAAGTTTGCAATGAGTTCATAATCTTGATAATGCGTTGTTGCCTCAACGATTGCTCGAGCAAATTTTTCAGGGTTGTCGGATTTAAAGATTCCTGAGCCAACGAACACACCGTCTGCTCCAAGCTGCATCATTAACGCTGCGTCTGCTGGTGTTGCTACACCGCCCGCTGCAAAGTTTACAACCGGTAGGCGGCCTTCACGTTTAATTTGCAGTAATAACTCATAAGGCGCGCCTAATAGTTTTGCCTCTGTCATTAACTCATCTTCGTCCATGCCCACAACTTTACGTACTTGAGCGTTTACTTGGCGCATATGACGCACTGCTTCCACGATGTTTCCTGTCCCTGGTTCGCCTTTTGTACGAAGCATTGCAGCTCCTTCAGCAATACGGCGGGATGCTTCACCAAGATCACGACAACCGCACACAAATGGAACCGTAAATGTATTTTTATTTAAATGAAACTCCTCATCAGCTGGAGTCAACACTTCACTTTCATCGATGTAGTCTACACCCATCGCTTCTAGCACGCGTGCTTCAACAATATGGCCAATACGAGCTTTTGCCATAACTGGAATGGACACAGCATTCATCACTTCTTCAACAATTGTTGGGTCTGCCATACGAGACACGCCGCCTGCTGCACGGATATCAGCTGGAACACGCTCTAATGCCATAACGGCAACAGCGCCTGCTGCTTCTGCAATTTTTGCTTGCTCTGCGTTGATCACGTCCATGATAACGCCACCTTTTTGCATTTCCGCCATTCCTCGTTTTACACGATCAGTACCTGTAATGTTATTCATGTTTGTCTTCCTCCTGTATCAAGTGTTTCACAATAATTTTTAGTGTATATACAAAATTCAAAACTTAGTGTCTATTTTACCGTATTTTTCGGAAAATTCCTATCTAATTTATAGATTATATACAAACAAATCTAAAAATAAAAAAAAGAGATACTCCCTTGTAGTATCTCTTCTTTCTCTTGAGTTATCATTAAAACCAGTTATTCACTGTATTTGCAGCATTCATCCAAATATCGCTGAAGAAGTTACCAATACTGCGAATAGCGAGAGAGAACCATCCAGCTTTTTCAACAGATTCGTTTGTCACGACCGGCGTCATGCTATCTGTAGTTTGGCCTCCTACATAGCCTAGATCTTTAAGATTGCTGTTTGTTGCACTTACATAAGCAACTGTTTCTCCTTTTTTAATAGGAGCAACAACTTTTTGATCGTTCATAACTTTATCGTTTAACTTAAAGTTGATTTTAGTATGATCTTTTTGACCTTTTTCGGTAATAATTTTTACCGAATTCTTTGGAGAAACGGAAGCTTCTTTTGATTTTCCTTTAGCAACATCAATTGTTTCATGCCCTTTAATCTCGCCGTTAGCAGGCACTACTTCTTTTAACTGAAAATGACTAAAAGCATAATCCAATATCTTTTTCGTTTGAGAAAAACGAGCAGCTTCTGTAGACTTACCGTTTTCCTTGGCATTCATTACAACTGTTATGTATCTTACCCCGTTACGCTCTGCAGTTCCAGTGAAACATTGACCTGCAAAATCTGTATGACCAGTTTTTAAGCCGTCTACGCCGCTGTATGCAGCTGAAAAACCAGGGAGCATCTTATTCCAATTGTTCATTTTTGTTTCGCCTTGTTGCCCTTGTCTAAACATCTTGGAAGGAGTTTTGGCTACTTCCAAAGATTCTGGATAATCATGAATCAAGTGATAAGCAAGAGTAGCAACTGCCCGAGCAGATAGGAGGTTCTCATCTTCTTCCTTTGTTCCTTTTGGATACATCCCTTTTAACAAGGAATTAGAAAGACCTGTAGAATTGACAAATTTTGATTCACCCATATTTAATTTTTTTGCTGTTTCATTCATTAACTTAATGAAACCTTCTTCAGAACCACTGACAGCTTCAGCTAAAGCAATGGCTGCTCCATTAGCTGAATAAATAGCCATGGCATCATATAATTCTTTTACCGTATATTTTTGGTTTTCGATTAATGGTACATTTGATAATCCATAATCCTGAGAAATTTTAGCTGCATATTTACTAACTGGCACACGTTGATCCCAAGATAATTTCTTATCTTTTATGGATTCTAATACTAGGTATTCCGTCATCATTTTTGTCATGCTTGCAATACCTAATAAAGCATCCGTATTTTTCCCGTATAGCACTTTCCCCGTACTTGCCTCTACTAAAATGGCTGCGTCTGCTTCAACGCCAATATCATCTGTCTTAGAAGCAGCTGATGCTTGTGTAGAGACAAAAAATACGCTGGCCATTAACATAACAGCAATGACACAAATTAATTGTTTCTGTACTGCGTTTCTCACTCTATACCCTCCAAACGTAAACTCACATAAATGTAATTTTATCATACTAAAATTTAAAAAAATAGATAAAGAAGTACTGTTACATTCATGATTAATGACATAAAAAACACGTTTCCCTATTAAGGAAACGTGTTTTTTACACATTCATGATTATCTCATAGAATAGTTAGGAGATTCTTTTGTAATTTGTACATCATGTGGGTGACTTTCTCTTAAGCCTGCTCCAGTCATACGGATGAATTGTGCCTGTTCACGTAACGCTTCTAAGTTAGCTGAACCACAGTAACCCATTCCTGCACGTAAACCACCAATCATTTGATATAAAGTATCTGCTACAGGTCCTTTGTAAGGCAAACGGCCTTCGATACCTTCTGGAACTAATTTTTTATTATCTTCTTGGAAGTATCGATCTTTACTTCCTTTTTCCATAGCTCCCACAGAGCCCATTCCACGATACACTTTAAAGCGTCTTCCTTGGTAGATTTCTGTTTCGCCAGGGCTTTCTGTCGTTCCTGCTAGAAGGCTTCCTAGCATTACTGTATGTCCACCAGCTGCAAGTGCTTTTACGATATCTCCAGAGTACTTAATACCGCCATCTGCAATAATAGCTACCCCGTGCTTACGAGCTTCAGTTGCACAGTCATATACTGCCGTAATTTGTGGAACGCCTACACCAGCGACAACACGAGTTGTACAAATTGAACCAGGTCCAATTCCTACTTTTACTACGTTTGCTCCGGCTTCAATTAATGCTTTTGTACCTTCAGCCGTTGCTACGTTACCAGCAATAATATTTAATTCTGGATATGCCTCGCGAATGCTGCGCACTGTATCTAAAACGCCTTGTGAATGTCCATGCGCTGTATCAATAACGATAACATCAACGCCAGCTTGTACTAATTTTTCGATACGAACATTTGAATCAGCTGTTACGCCAACAGCTGCTCCAACTAATAATCGACCTTGTTGATCTTTAGCTGCATTTGGAAACTCAATTACTTTTTCAATGTCTTTAATTGTGATAAGGCCTTTTAATACGCCATTGTCATCTACAAGAGGTAACTTTTCAATTTTGTATTGCTGTAGAATTTTCTCTGCTTCTTCTAAAGTCGTTCCTACTGGAGCAGTAACTAATTCTTCTTTTGTCATTACATCAGCAATTTGCATTGAATAATCTTGGATGAAACGCAAGTCACGGTTTGTAAGGATTCCAACTAGTTTTTGTTCTTCTTCGTTGTTGACAATCGGCACACCTGAGATACGATATTTGCCCATTAAGTGTTCAGCAGCAAATACTTGGTTTTCAGGAGTTAAAAAGAAAGGATCCGTGATAACACCACTTTCAGAACGTTTTACTTTATCAACTTGTTCTGCTTGCTGTTCAATCGACATGTTTTTGTGAATGATACCCAAACCACCTTGTCTAGCCATCGCAATAGCCATTTCAGCTTCTGTAACTGTATCCATTCCTGCACTGATGAACGGCACCTTTAATTTTAATGTTTTTGTTAGTTCAACACTCATATCAACGTCTTTAGGTAGTACCTCAGATTTTGCTGGCACCAGTAAAACGTCATCAAATGTTAAGCCTTCTTTAGAAAATTTGCTTTCCCACATTATAGAATCCTCCTTTAAACGACAGAATATTATTAGTAGATTAACAAGCAGATATGTACCTGTCAATAACTTCACTAGATATCAGATAATTCTAATAAAAAGAAAAGGTGATTTAGTTGCATAAATTTAATGATGTTTGGACGTCCTACAATTTATTTTTCTCCGTTCCTTTTGTACAAGATTTTTTAAAAAAGCGCTATCAAAAATTGAATTATAGCGATGCAGAGCAACATAGTTTTAAAAACAGTTACCCATTTATTTATTATTTGGAACACAGTAAAAATTATTATCAAGTTGCGGCACAATCTCCTGTATCAGTTCAACCCGTTTTATTATTTTATGGAATGTCACAGCTGTTAAAAGCTTGTTTGTTAACACAAAACCCCGTATATCCCGAAAATACGGCGGTGTTAGCACATGGAGTATCAACACGAAAAAGAAAAAAACAAAGTTATGATTTTTTAGATGATGAAGTTAAGATTCAAAAAAGCGGTTTATTTTCACAAGTAGGAGAAGAATTGTTTCATGTGAAACAACTAGAAGGTAGTAAATATACAATGAATTATCTGTTGTCTTGTGTACCTGAATTAGATACATTATTTTTAAATTTGGGCACGAGGCCATCTTCCCATTTAACAACTATTGGATCGCTTCCAGCTACCTCTTTGCCTATTCCTGAACAAGTTACACGGTGTTATCATATGAATCACGAAAGACTCTATTCTTTTTTAAAAGAGCGTTCCCGTCTATCATTGTCTTTGGCAGAAGATCAGGTATGTATTCTTGATCCTTCAAGCTGTTTATATAATTGTTCACCTTTTATGTACAATTTCCAAGCTAACACGCTGCATGCACCGTTGGAAAAAGATAGCTGCTTATATTTCCCTGAGATGTTGGCACATTACTTATTACTTTATAATTTAAGTATGATTTCACGTTATGAAACAGAGTGGTGGTATGAATTATTGCATACATACTCTTCGAAAGATTATCCATTTATCTTGAGGTTCCTTGAGGTTACAGCTCAAAAGATTCCTTACTTAATTTCTTGTTACTTAAATGAACACACAAAAAAAGACTAGCTAAAATAGCTAGTCTTTTTTCAAGTGCCTGGCAACGTCCTACTCTCACAGGGACAAAGTCCCAACTACCATTGGCGCTAAAGAGCTTAACTTCCGTGTTCGGTATGGGAACGGGTGTGACCTCTTCGCTATCGCCACCAGACAAGAGATTGCTCTCTCAAAACTAGATAACAGGTTGCTGAGTAAAGCTTACGCTTTTAAAAGTTTGGTTAAGTCCTCGATCGATTAGTATCAGTCAGCTACACATGTCGCCACGCTTCCACCTCTGACCTATCAACCTGATCATCTTTCAGGGATCTTACTAGCTTGCGCTATGGGAAATCTCATCTTGAGGGGGGCTTCATGCTTAGATGCTTTCAGCACTTATCCCGTCCACACATAGCTACCCAGCGATGCCTTTGGCAAGACAACTGGTACACCAGCGGTGTGTCCATCCCGGTCCTCTCGTACTAAGGACAGCTCCTCTCAAATTTCCTACGCCCACGACGGATAGGGACCGAACTGTCTCACGACGTTCTGAACCCAGCTCGCGTACCGCTTTAATGGGCGAACAGCCCAACCCTTGGGACCGACTACAGCCCCAGGATGCGATGAGCCGACATCGAGGTGCCAAACCTCCCCGTCGATGTGGACTCTTGGGGGAGATAAGCCTGTTATCCCCGGGGTAGCTTTTATCCGTTGAGCGATGGCCCTTCCATGCGGAACCACCGGATCACTAAGCCCGACTTTCGTCCCTGCTCGACTTGTAGGTCTCGCAGTCAAGCTCCCTTGTGCCTTTACACTCTACGAATGATTTCCAACCATTCTGAGGGAACCTTTGGGCGCCTCCGTTACATTTTAGGAGGCGACCGCCCCAGTCAAACTGCCCACCTGACACTGTCTCCCGGCCCGATCAGGGCCGCGGGTTAGAATTTCAATACAGCCAGGGTAGTATCCCACCGACGCCTCCACCGAAGCTAGCGCTCCGGCTTCTCAGGCTCCTACCTATCCTGTACAAGCTGTACCAAAATTCAATATCAGGCTACAGTAAAGCTCCACGGGGTCTTTCCGTCCTGTCGCGGGTAACCTGCATCTTCACAGGTACTATAATTTCACCGAGTCTCTCGTTGAGACAGTGCCCAGATCGTTACGCCTTTCGTGCGGGTCGGAACTTACCCGACAAGGAATTTCGCTACCTTAGGACCGTTATAGTTACGGCCGCCGTTTACTGGGGCTTCGATTCAGAGCTTCTCCCAAAGGATAACCCCTCCTCTTAACCTTCCAGCACCGGGCAGGCGTCAGCCCCTATACTTCGCCTTGCGGCTTCGCAGAGACCTGTGTTTTTGCTAAACAGTCGCCTGGGCCTATTCACTGCGGCTCTCTCGGGCTATACACCCTACCAGAGCACCCCTTCTCCCGAAGTTACGGGGTCATTTTGCCGAGTTCCTTAACGAGAGTTCTCTCGATCACCTTAGGATTCTCTCCTCGCCTACCTGTGTCGGTTTGCGGTACGGGCACCTCCCGCCTCGCTAGAGGCTTTTCTTGGCAGTGTGGAATCAGGAACTTCGGTACTATAATTCCCTCGTCATCACAGCTCAGCCTTTATGATGAGCGGATTTGCCTACTCATCAGCCTAACTGCTTGAACGCGCATATCCAGCAGCGCGCTTACCCTATCCTACTGCGTCCCCCCATTACTCAAACGGCGGGGAGGTGGTACAGGAATATCAACCTGTTGGCCATCGCCTACGCTTTTCAGCCTCGGCTTAGGTCCCGACTAACCCTGAGCGGACGAGCCTTCCTCAGGAAACCTTAGGCATTCGGTGGACAAGATTCTCACTTGTCTTTCGCTACTCATACCGGCATTCTCACTTCTAAGCGCTCCACCAGTCCTTACGGTCTGACTTCACAGCACTTAGAACGCTCTCCTACCACTGACATCAAAGATGTCAATCCACAGCTTCGGTGATACGTTTAGCCCCGGTACATTTTCGGCGCAGAGTCACTCGACCAGTGAGCTATTACGCACTCTTTAAATGGTGGCTGCTTCTAAGCCAACATCCTGGTTGTCTAAGCAACTCCACATCCTTTTCCACTTAACGTATACTTGGGGACCTTAGCTGGTGGTCTGGGCTGTTTCCCTTTTGACTACGGATCTTATCACTCGCAGTCTGACTCCCATGGATAAGTCTTTGGCATTCGGAGTTTGACTGAATTCGGTAACCCGTTGGGGGCCCCTAGTCCAATCAGTGCTCTACCTCCAAGACTCTCACAACATGAGGCTAGCCCTAAAGCTATTTCGGAGAGAACCAGCTATCTCCAGGTTCGATTGGAATTTCTCCGCTACCCACACCTCATCCCCGCACTTTTCAACGTGCGTGGGTTCGGGCCTCCATTCAGTGTTACCTGAACTTCACCCTGGACATGGGTAGATCACCTGGTTTCGGGTCTACAACCACATACTAAACGCCCTATTCAGACTCGCTTTCGCTACGGCTCCGCCTTATCAGCTTAACCTTGCATGGGATCGTAACTCGCCGGTTCATTCTACAAAAGGCACGCCATCACCCGTTAACGGGCTCTGACTACTTGTAGGCACACGGTTTCAGGATCTCTTTCACTCCCCTTCCGGGGTGCTTTTCACCTTTCCCTCACGGTACTGGTTCACTATCGGTCACTAGGTAGTATTTAGCCTTGGGAGATGGTCCTCCCAGCTTCCGAC
>NZ_CP138621.1:2757500-3130000 GCF_045784335.1 Priestia sp. HNGD-A6
AAACTTATATGTGTTTTGCTGACTTTTTATATATTACCAAAATAAAAAGCCTATGGCAAGGTTTTTTACATAAAAAAAAGCCCCTGCTTTTTCAGGGGCTTTTTTTATTCTTCCGTTTCTTCAGCTTCAATTATTATATCTGTCTCTTCATGTTCATCTAATTCATCTAATACTTCGTCTTCATCTTCTGAAGTTTGTACTTTTGCAACCGTTGAAACAAACTCTTCGTCTCCTAAACGGATGACTTTGACACCTTGTGTGTTACGGCCCATTTGTGAAATATCTGAAACAGAAACACGGATAAGAACGCCGCTTACTGTGATAAGCATAATATCTTCTTCTTGAGATACGCATTTCAGTGCGACAACATCACCATTTTTATCAGTGATATTACATGTTCTTAAACCTTTACCGCCTCTTGTTTGTACACGATATTCCTCAATCGGCGTACGTTTTCCGTAACCATTTTTCGTAATGATCAAGATATCTGATTGTTCTTCGAGAATCTCCATACCGATTACTTCATCTTCTGAATCGAGAGTAATCCCTTTAACTCCAGTAGCTGTACGTCCCATTGAACGAACATCATTTTCATTAAAACGAATTAACATACCCTTCTTCGTTCCAATAACCATATCGCGCTTACCATCTGTCAATTTAACAGAAATCAATTCATCTTCTTCTCTTAAATTCAAGGCGATAAGTCCGCTATTTCGAATGTTCTCAAAAGAAGATAAAGGTGTACGCTTAGAAATTCCTTGTTTTGTAGTAAAGAATAGATACCAATCGTCTACAAATTCATCGACGCGAATGATGGCATTTACCCATTCACCTTTGTCTACTTCTAATAAGTTAATAATAGGTATCCCTTTAGCTGTTCTTCCATACTCTGGAATTTCGTATCCTTTCGTACGGTAAACTTTTCCCTTATTTGTAAAGAAGAGAATCGTATCATGAGTAGACGTTGTTAGAAGATGTTCAACGAAATCATCTTCGTTTGTATTCATTCCTTGAATACCTCTTCCGCCTCTTCGCTGACTCTTATACGTAGAAACAGGCAAACGTTTAATATAGCCGTTGTGCGTTAAGCTAATAACAATATCTTGGCGAGGAATCAGATCCTCGTCTTCGATAATTTCAGCTCCTCCGCTTACGATTTCTGTTCGACGACCGTCATTGAATCTTTCTTTTACTTCTATTAGTTCTTCTCTAATAATTTCTAATACTTTTTCTTCATCTGCTAAAATAGCTTTTAATTCAGCAATTAGCGCTAATAAAGATTGATATTCCGCTTCAATCTTCTCTCGCTCTAATCCTGTTAAACGCTGCAGGCGCATATCCAAAATAGCTTGCGCTTGTTTTTCAGATAACGAAAACTGCGTCATTAATCCTTCACGTGCAATATCTGTTGTTTGAGAACCTCTAATTAAAGCAATAACAGCATCTAAATTATCAAGAGCAATCTTTAAACCTTCTAAAATATGCGCACGTGCTTCGGCTTTTCGAAGTTCAAATTCAGTACGACGACGAATCACCACTACCTGATGGTCTAAATAGTACTGTAGACATTGCTTTAAGTTCAATACTTTTGGCTGTCCATCTACTAATGCAAGAGTATTAATACCAAAACTTGTTTGAAGAGATGTCTGCTTATATAAGTTATTTAATAAAACATTTGCATTTGCATCACGTCTTACTTCAATAACAATACGCATACCCGAACGGTCAGACTCATCTCGTAAGTCCGTAATTCCATCAATCTTCTTATCACGAGCTAGCTCGGCAATTTTTTCAATTAGCTTTGCTTTATTTACTTGGTATGGAAGTTCATGAACAATAATAGTTTGTTTACCATTGTTTTGTTCTTCAATTTCTACTTTTGCGCGAACAATAATAGAACCTTTCCCAGTTTCATAAGCTTTACGAATCCCGCTGCGGCCAAGAATTTGTCCTGCAGTTGGGAAATCCGGTCCTGGAATAATCTCCATTAACTCTGCAATTGTGATATCAGGGTCTTGACTTACAGCTAAAACGCCGTCAATGACTTCCCCTAACTGATGCGGAGGAATATTTGTCGCCATACCTACCGCAATTCCGGCTGAACCGTTTACAAGTAAATTTGGAAATCTAGCAGGTAATACAATTGGTTCACGTTCAGAACCGTCATAGTTATCTTGATAATCAATTGTATCTTTATTGATGTCACGTAACAGTTCCATCGAAACTTTTGACATTCTTGCTTCTGTATAACGCATAGCTGCTGCTGCATCTCCATCAACAGATCCAAAGTTTCCATGACCGTCAATTAGCATATAACGATAGCTAAAATCTTGTGCCATACGAACCATTGTTTCATATACAGCTGAGTCACCGTGTGGGTGATACTTACCAATTACTTCTCCTACGATACGAGCTGATTTTTTATATGGCTTATCCGATCCCATACCTAAATCATTCATTGCATATAAAATACGACGGTGCACGGGCTTAAGTCCGTCTCTTACATCTGGTAAAGCACGCGATACAATTACGCTCATTGCATAATCTAAAAAGGATGCGCGCATTTCTTGACTAATATTTACTTCTCTTATTTGAGAGTTTGGTTTATCTGACATCGATAAGAACCTCCTTCGCGAAGTTCAGTATAGTAATTCATATATATGTAAACGCAGGATAGAACCTATCTCTATCCTGACGTTTATATACCCTTTATAAAAAATATAAAGGGTATTACCGTTCATTTAAATATCGAGATTTTTTACGTACTGAGCATTTTCTTCAATGAAATTACGGCGCGGTTCTACTTTGTCGCCCATTAAAATTTCAAATGTCTCATCAGCTTCAATTGCATCTTGCAAGTTCACCTGAAGAAGGGTACGGAATTCTGGATCCATTGTTGTTTCCCATAATTGTTCAGGATTCATCTCTCCTAAACCTTTGTAACGCTGAAGGTTTGGTTTTGCGCCTTCAGGGAAAGAAGCTAATACCTCTTCTAATTGACGATCGTTGTACGCGTACTCTACTTTTTTACCTTGTGAAACTTTGTAAAGCGGCGGCTGGGCAATGTACACATATCCGTGCTCAATAATCTGTCTCATATAGCGATAGAAGAACGTTAGAAGAAGCGTACGAATATGCGCACCATCTACGTCTGCATCTGTCATAATCACAATTTTATGGTAGCGGGCTTTCGAAATATCAAAATCGTCACCAATACCCGTTCCTAGAGCGGTAATGATTGTACGAATTTCGTTATTAGATAAAATTTTATCTAAACGCGCTTTCTCTACGTTGATAATTTTACCGCGCAAAGGCAAAATAGCTTGGAAATGGCGGCTTCTTCCCTGCTTAGCTGAACCTCCGGCAGAGTCACCCTCTACTACATAGAGTTCGCTAATAGAAGGATCTTTTGATGAACAATCTGCTAATTTACCCGGTAAGTTTGAAATTTCAAGCGCGCTTTTACGTCTTGTAAGCTCACGAGCTTTTTTAGCTGCCATTCTTGCTCTTGCAGCCATTAAACCTTTTTCAATTACCTTTTTCGCCACAATAGGGTTCTCTAGCAAGTAAGTTTCTAAGTGTTCTGCAAACACAGAGTCAGTAATTGTTCTTGCTTCACTATTTCCCAGCTTTGTTTTTGTTTGTCCTTCAAACTGCGGATCTGGGTGCTTAATAGAGATAATAGCTGTAATTCCTTCACGAACATCTTCACCTGTTAAATTGGCGTCACTATCTTTAAATACGCTGTTTTTACGTGCATAGTCGTTAATTACACGCGTTAACGCTGTTTTAAATCCTGCTTCGTGCGTTCCACCTTCATATGTGTGAATGTTGTTTGCGAAAGAATATAAATTACTTGTGTAGCTATCGTTATATTGAATAGCAATTTCTACAGAAATGTTGTCTCGATTACCTTCAATATAGATCGGCTCTTCGTGAATCACTTCTTTCGAACGGTTTAAGTGTTCAACGTAAGACTTAATTCCGCCTTCGTAATGGTATTCACGTCTTTTATCTTCTTCACGTTTGTCTTCAATCGTAATTTTAATGCCGCGGTTTAAGAAAGCTAACTCACGCAGACGATTAGCTAACGTATCAAAATCGTATTCAAGCGTTTCTGTAAAAATTTCACCGTCTGGATGGAATTGAATAACAGTACCTGTTTTATCTGTTTCTCCAACTACTTTTAAGTCAGCAGCCGGTACACCTCGTTCATATTTTTGATAATGAACTTTACCGTCACGATGTACGTGTACTTCCAAAGATGTAGAAAGTGCGTTAACAACTGAGGCACCTACACCGTGTAATCCACCAGATACTTTATAGCCGCCGCCGCCAAATTTACCTCCGGCATGAAGAACCGTTAAGATAACTTCAACAGCAGGTCTGCCCATTTTTTCTTGAATACCAACTGGAATTCCACGACCGTTATCTTTGACTGTAATACTATTATCCTTTTCGATAATAACATTAATTTCATCGCAATAGCCGGCCAGCGCTTCATCAATACTATTATCTACAATTTCCCATACAAGATGATGTAAACCCTTTGCGCTCGTCGATCCAATATACATCCCCGGACGTTTACGAACAGCTTCTAATCCTTCTAATACTTGTATCTGATCAGCTTCATATGCTTGTACTTCTTTTTGTTCCATCGTCAAATGTATCACCTACACTTTTTTTTAACAGCAAACTGCTGTATTTATCATTTTGTATTATGTTTTTCGAATATTATGTGGAAATAATACGGAGCCTTTAATGTATTTGCCATTTGTTTACTTATGCACAAAATTTTCATAATCGAGGGTACGAGTTGAAATATATAGACTTAAAACTATAATGATATCATATTTCAGTTAGATTGCCTTGTGAAAAGTTTTTAGACAGATCAATTGCTATTTGACCTTTTGAATTTGGCCAGCTTCTACATGATATGTAGCGGCTTTTTCTAAGGTCTCGTGATGAATTCCTTCAATGCTCGTTGTCGTTACAAACGTCTGAACTTTTCCTTGGATGGTATTGAGCAAGTGTGATTGACGAAAATCATCTAATTCAGACAATACGTCATCTAAAAGCAAAATTGGATATTCACCTACTTCTTGATGAATTAACTCAATTTCAGCAAGCTTTAACGATAAAGCAGTCGTCCGTTGTTGCCCTTGTGAACCAAATGTTTGAACGTCTTTTTCATTAACGTAGAAAAGAAGATCATCACGGTGTGGTCCTGCTAAGGTGACACCTCTATCAATTTCTCTACTTTTTATTTTATCAAACTTTTGATGATATGCTTCTAACATTTTCGACAAATCTGCATCTTCTGATACATCAATTGAATTCTTATACTCAATTTTTAATGTTTCTAAGTCTCGACTGATCCCTTTATGAATAGGCTCTGCCCACTGTTGGAGTAACTGTAAAAACTCAAAACGTTTTTTTAAGATTTTCGCTGCCATTTCACTTAACTGTAACGTAAGTACGTCTAAAAGTGAAAGATCCGTTTGTTTTTTTGTCTGCAGCTGCTTCAAATATTGATTTCTTTGCTGCAAAATCTTTTGATACCTGCTTAGATCATGCATGTAAACAGGCGAAACTTGACCAATTTCCATATCGATAAATTTGCGCCTTACTTGCGGACTCCCTTTAACTAGGTTCAAATCCTCCGGAGCAAACATGACAGTGTTAATTGACCCTATATATTGACTGAGTTTTTTCTGCTCAATGTGATTATATTTTGCTTTTTTCCCTTTTGTTGAGATGACTAAATCCAGTGTAACGGGCCCTCTATGCTTTTCTACAATGCCCGATAGCTTTGCATACTCACAGTCCCATTTAATTAATTCTTTATCGTTGGACGTACGATGAGATTTAGCCATAGATAATACGAAGATCGATTCCATCACATTTGTTTTACCCTGTGCGTTTTCACCCAAAATGACGTTTACTTTATTTTCAAAGGGAATCGTTGTCTTCGTATAGTTTCGGTAATTTGTTAAAGTAATTTCTTTAATATACAAACGTTTCACCAACTTTAAGTAATAACAACAAATGATCCTGCAGCCGGTATATCTACTTCGTCATTTGCATATAATTTACGTCCGCGGCGCTCTTCTAGCTCCCCGTTCACATATACTTCGTGCTCACTTAAAAACCATTTTACCATTCCACCTGTTTGAATGACGTCTGCTAGTTTTAAAAACTGGCCAAGCGTAATGTATTCAGTTGAAATTTTAACCTCTGTTTTCATGCGACTCTCTCACTTTCTAATGATGTATCTCTATTTTACTAAATAATTCTTCTTGAGAAAAGAAAGCTACTAGTACGGCATGCTAGTAGCTTTCTGAGATTTAATATGTTCGCACTGGTAAAATCAGCTGCAGCATTGAATCATCCTCTAATGTTCGAATGACAAATGGACGCATCGCACCAGTGAAGTTAATTTTGATATCTGTTCCTTCGAGCGCTTTTAATGCGTCTAACATATATTTTGCGCTAAAAGAAATTTTTAATTCTTCTCCTGAGATAGACTGACTTTGTACCTCTTCAATGACTTTTCCGATTTCAGGAGAGTTAGAAGAAATTTCAACAATTCCTTCATCTAGCGTAGATAGTTTTACTACGTTGTTTCTTCCTTCACGAGCTAATAAAGAAGCACGGTCAATCGATTGTAAAAATTCTTTTACGTTCAATATAACATCCGTTTTACTATCGGCTGGGATCAATCTTGAAGTGTCAGGATAATTTCCGTCCAGTAATCTTGAGAAAAATAGTAAGTGTTTTGTTTTGAATAATACTTGATTTTCCGTGATAACGATGTCTACTAATTCATGAGAATCATCAAGGATCTTACTGAATTCACTTAAACTTTTACCTGGAATAACCACATTATACGTTGCTTCATTTCCAGTTTCAATGGTCGCTTTTCGCAAAGCTAGACGATGACTGTCAGTGGCAATACACGTTAATTCTTTGCCGTCGACTTTCCAGTTTACACCTGTCAAGATAGGTCGTGTTTCTGAGGTGGACACTGCAAAGACAGTTTGTCGAATCATGTTTTTTAATAAGTCTGTCGGTAATCTAAACATGTTGTTTTCTTCGATCTGTGGCAAATGAGGATACTCTTCTGCATCTAAACCATTTAAGTTAAATTCAGCTTTTCCTGAACGAATGATTGTTAAAAAGTGACTTTGGACGTCCAATTCTACGATGTCTTTAGGAAGCTTTTTGACGATTTCACTAAAGAAACGAGCTGGGAGAACAACGCTTCCTGGTTTTTGGATATCAACAATCTCTTTTCCTTCTTCCTCGTTTGGAATAAACGATTCAATAGAGATATCAGAATCACTTCCGGTTAAAGTAACACCTTCTTCAGTCGCTACAATTTTAATCCCTGTTAAAATTGGAATTGTTGTTCTAGAAGATACAGCTTTCATAACGTCTTGAACGCTTTGAACTAGGTAGTCTTTCTGTATGATAAATTTCATAATAATTAATCCTCCTTAAAAGTAGGTTTAAAAGCTTATTATTTATTATATTTTAAGATAGTAGTAGTAATAGGGGCTGTGGAAATGTGGATAACCCCTAAAAACGTGAGAACACAGCCTATCCACATGTGGACAGACTGTGTACAATCCTAACTCACTTATACACAAAATACAAGTAAAAAAAGCCTATATTTTTAGTGATTCACTTATTTCTTTAATTTGTTTTTGTAGGTCAGTATCTGTTTGAACAAGTTTTGAGATTTTTTCATGAGCATGGATGACCGTAGTATGGTCTCGCCCGCCAAACTCTTCTCCAATTTTAGGAAGCGAAAAATCCGTTAGTTCGCGAGAAAGGTACATGGCAATTTGTCGAGGAAACGCTACTGACTTTGTACGTTTCTTCGCTTTGAAATCATCTAATTTTATATTAAATTCTTGTCCAACAATCTGTTGAATATCTTGAATCGTAATAACCCTAGGTTTTGAACTAGGAATGATATCTTTTAATGCTTCTGCTGCTAAATCAGCGTTTATATCTTTATTAATTAGTGAAGAATAAGCTACTACGCGAATAAGTGCTCCTTCTAATTCTCTGATATTTGAATCAATCTGATTGGCGATATAAAGCATAACTTCATTTGGAATAACTAAGCCGTCCGCTTTTGCTTTTTTACGCAAAATAGCAATTCGTGTTTCCAAATCTGGTGGTGTGATGTCTGTAATAAGGCCCCATTCAAAGCGAGAACGAAGTCGATCTTCAAGTGTAGGAATTTCTTTCGGGGGTCGATCACTTGAGATGACAATCTGCTTGCTTTCTTCATGAAGCGTATTAAACGTATGGAAAAATTCTTCTTGTGTCTGCTCTTTACCCGCTAAGAATTGAATATCATCAATCAGTAAAACATCTACATTGCGGTATTTGTTGCGGAATTCTACTGCTTTATTGTCACGAATAGAGTTAATAAACTCATTTGTGAATTTTTCTGATGATAAGTACACGACTTTAGCGGCAGGATTATGATCTAACACATAGTGGCCTATTGCGTGCATTAAGTGTGTTTTACCTAATCCTACTCCCCCGTAAATAAAAAGCGGATTATACGCTTTAGCCGGCGCCTCTGCTACTGCTAAAGAAGCTGCATGGGCAAAACGATTCCCAGATCCGATAACAAATGTATCAAAGGTATACTTCGAATTTAGCATACTTTGAGGGAATTCTGCTCCTTCGTCTTTATTGACTTTCTTTTTAGGAGTTTGAATATCGAATTCTTCCTCGGCCTGGTTAGGAGGAATAATAAATTTCACATCTAACTCTTCCCCCGTAAGGTCGTAAAGTGTTTCAGCAATTAAATTAGAATACCTAGATTCTAACCAGTCCCGTGCAAAATCATTAGGCGCAGTAATAATGAGCGTGTCTCCTTGCAAAGCATGAGCTTTTGTCGATTTGAGCCAGGTTTCAAAACTAGGTTTGCTTAATTTTTTTTCAATTTGATCTAAAGCTCTGTTCCATAAATCATGAATGTTTTCCAACGAGTAACCCCTCCTTTTTCTAGTTTTCATGCGCTTTGTACAACTCTTGTACAACCTGTACAAAACCTTATGCATAAAAAATTTATATTTATACAATTGCTATTATGTGGGTAAATATATATTATAGAAGAAAGCCGACTATTCGACAGATTCCACATGGTGTGGATAACTTTATACAGCGATAGTGGAAATGATGTCCACAAGTTGTCCACAGTTTGTGGATAAAAACCAACTGTGGAAAAGTAATTAAGAGTGAAAACAAAAATATAATATCAAAGAATTCGGCATGATGCAATGAATTTTCGAAACTTATCCACAATCACTACACCTTGTGGAGAAAAGTTTTCCACAACACAAGATAGTGTGCATGAGTTGTCGATAAGAAATGGAAAAGTAGAAAAATGTCGAAAAAACTTATCCACAAAGGTTTAAGAGAAGAATTTGAATAAAAAAGAGGCTTTTTATAACATTTATTGTTGTAGTTTTGTTCAGTAACGATGCGATTGCAGCTGGTAGAGAAAGAAAAAGAGATGAAAAGGAAAAATTTTTTCTTTAATAAATCAATGAATTTTGTTGATTAGGTATAGACAATTGGGTTATAAAGATATTAGAATGAAGAAGATTGAGTAAAACAGATAATGAAACCAAGAGATTGAAAATTTTATTTTTTAAATAACATTGACATCTTCTTAGTCTTTTCATTATAATTGCAAGGACTGTCTTTTTCAGTTATTCCTCGAGGAGGTGTTTATAGATGAAAAGAACTTACCAACCAAACAAACGTAAGCACAGTAAAGTACACGGTTTCCGCGCTCGTATGAGCTCAGCGAATGGACGTAAAGTTTTAGCTCGTCGTCGTCGTAAAGGAAGAAAAGTATTATCAGCATAATAGACCACTGACGCCAGTGGTCTTTTTTCGCTTTCTAAGGCTAAAATCACCTCTGTTCCTGTAGGGACTACATAAAAGCATGACCTGAAAAAGGGCAGGAGTTGTTAAAAATGAAAAAAAGATATCGTATAAAAAAGAATGATGAATTTCAAACCGTTTTTAAAAAGGGCAAGTCCGTAGCGAATCGCCAATTTGTCTTGTATGTTCTAGACAAACCGGATCAAGAACATTTCCGCGTAGGATTCTCCGTGGGCAAAAAGATTGGAAATGCCGTGACTCGTAATCGAGTTAAGCGCCTTGCTAAACAAATTATGTTTGAATTCACACCGTATTTAAAGCAAGACAAAGATTATATTGTAATTGCAAGGCAGCCTGCTGCAACAATGAGCTATGAAGAAATTAAAAGCAGTTTGCAGCATGTCTTTAAGCGTGGCAAATTACTTACACATAGACAAAACGATTAATAAACAATAGAAGAAAAGCCTTTAATAGCTGTTGTTTTTCTACCGCATCCTTATATAATGGATTTTGACGCACTTTCAGAATTGAAAGGTGAACATGTAGAAGGAGGAAAAACAGGTGAAGAAGAAGTTGTTTTTAGGGATAACGCTTATCTTTCTATTAACTGTTTTAGCGGGTTGTACGGAAATGAACCAACCTATTACAGATGATAGTAAAGGTTTTTGGAATGAGTATGTTGTGTATCCGCTGTCATTAGTCATTACGTATCTGGCGGAGGTATTTAAAAGCTATGGAGTTGCGATCATCGTTGTCACGATCCTGATTCGCTTACTTATTCTACCGCTTATGATCAAACAGATGAGAAACACGAAAGCAATGCAGATGCTTCAGCCCGAAATGCAGAAGTTAAAGGAGAAGTACAGTTCAAAAGATGCCCAGACGCAGCAGCAATTGCAGAAAGAAACGATGGCATTATTCCAAACTTACGGAGTAAATCCTTTAGCTGGGTGCTTCCCAATTCTAATTCAAATGCCCATTCTTATTGGGATTTTCCACGCGATTACACGAACTTCGGAAATCGCAAACAACAGCTTTTTATGGTTTGATTTAGGTGCGCGTGATCCGCTATTTATCTTACCAATTGTCGCAGGAATCACAACGTTTATTCAGCAAAAGATGATGATGGCCGGAAATGCAAATCAAAATCCTCAAATGGCTATGATGCTTTGGATTATGCCGATCATGATTGTGGTTTTTGCAATCAATTTTCCAGCCGCCTTATCTCTTTATTGGGTAGTGGGAAATCTATTTATGATTATTCAAACCTACTTCATTAAAGGGCCAGACTTAAAACAAGCGAATATTGAAGGGGTTAAAAAATGAACGAAATCACAATTACGGCCCAGACGATTGAAGCTGCTGTTCAAGAAGCATTAAATGCTTTAGAAGTAGAGCGAAATCAAACAAATGTAGAAATAATTGAACCAGGTAAAAAAGGATTTTTAGGAATCTTTAAGGGAAAACCGGCAGTTGTAAAAGTTACAAAAATAGTTGACCCTGTAGAGGAAGCGGTTCATTTTATTACAAATGTTAGCCGTGAAATGGGGATTTCGATTCATACGAACGTCAAAAAAACCTCCAGAAACTGCATAATTGAGATTAGTAGCGATTCAGCGGGAATGTTGATTGGAAAACATGGACAAACCCTCAATGCGCTCCAGCTTCTCACACAATTGGTAGCTAATCGATACAGTCAGCAATTTTTAAATGTTGTCTTAAATCCAGAAGGCTACCGGGAAAAACGAAAAGAAATGGTCGAAAAACTGGCATTAAAAATAGCTAATCAGGCGATTAAAACGAATCGATCTGTTCAACTAGAACCAATGCCTTCCCATGAAAGAAAAATGATTCACCAAGCGTTAGCTAAAAATTCTTTAGTTGAGACACAATCCGTTGGCAAAGAACCCAAAAGAAGTATTTTGGTTCAGCCAGTTGCCAAAAAGCACTAGCAAAATAAGCTAGTGCTTTTTTATATGCTTATTTTTATCGATCCAGCGTTCAAAAAAATCAAGATGCATACGTTGTTATTCACATGTGGATAAGTTAAAATAGTACATACTGCCTGTTTTTCTTGCTGTGCATAACAGAAGAACGTTAGAGATGTTCCAAATCGGTGAATTGTGGTATTCTATTTATTTGGTTCATACAAATCACGGGCCTTAAAATAGATGTTTTTGTTCGTAGAAAATTGTTAACGATGATAGTATATAACATCGTTTAAAATAAAAGGTTTATAAAATGAAATGAGGTGAAGTTGGTGCTAGATTTTGATACAATTGCGGCCATTTCTACACCAATGGGAGAAGGAGCTATTGCCATCGTCCGCCTGAGTGGTGAAGAAGCAATTACGATTGCAGATCGTATCTTTAAAAGCGTTTCGAATAAACGATTAACAGACGTAGCTTCTCATACTATTCACTACGGTCATATCGTAGATCCCAAGACGGAGCAAGTCGTTGAAGAAGTGATGCTTTCCATTATGAAAGGTCCCAAGACATTTACTAGAGAAGACATTATTGAAATTAACTGTCACGGAGGAATTGTATCCGTTAATCGTGTGCTGCAGTTAGTTATTGCAAATGGTGCCCGTTTAGCCGAGCCAGGTGAGTTTACAAAACGAGCATTTTTAAATGGTCGAGTAGACTTATCACAAGCAGAAGCTGTAATGGATTTAATTCGTGCCAAAACAGATAAAGCGATGAATATGGCAATTGGCCAAATGGAAGGGCGTTTGTCCAAGCTAGTACGTCATTTACGCCAGGAAATTCTCGAAACACTTGCCCATGTAGAGGTGAACATTGACTATCCAGAATATGACGATGTAGAGGAAATGACTCACCAAGTGTTGATCGAAAAAGCTTCAAATGTACGCCAAGAAATTGATAAGCTTCTTCAAACCTCTCATCAAGGGAAAATTTTAAGAGAAGGATTAGCTACGGTTATTATTGGACGTCCTAATGTAGGGAAATCTTCTCTTCTAAATAGTTTAGTGCAAGATGCAAAGGCTATTGTCACAGACATTCCTGGAACGACGCGAGATGTGATCGAAGAGTACGTTAATGTGCGAGGAGTTCCTCTACGATTAGTTGATACAGCTGGAATTCGTGAAACAGAAGATATTGTAGAACGAATTGGTGTGGAACGCTCCCGTCAGTATTTGAAAGAAGCAGATTTAATTTTGCTTGTGTTGAATTTCAATGAAGAATTAACGGACGAAGATAAAAAGCTATTTGAAGCTGTAGAAGGCATGGACGTTATTGTCATTGTGAATAAAACAGATCTTGAGCAAAAAATTAATCTAGAGGAAGTGCAGCAATTTGCTGGTGATCATCCAGTAGTGACGACTTCGCTTCTTCAAGAACAAGGAGTGGATCAGCTTGAAGAAGCAATCGCAGCTCTTTTCTTTGAAGGAACAATTGAATCTCAAGATTTAACATATTTATCTAATACGAGACATATTGCGCTTTTAACGCAAGCAAGAGGAGCTATCGATGAGGCCATCACAGGTATTGAAAGTGGTGTTCCAATCGATATTGTCCAAATTGATTTAACAAGAACGTGGGAACTATTAGGTGAAATTATTGGTGATGCTGTTCACGAAAGCTTAATTGATCAGTTGTTCTCTCAATTCTGTTTAGGAAAATAGATTATTAAAGGAGGCTACTATTATGCAATATGAAGGTGGACAATATGATGTTATTGTCATTGGAGCAGGTCATGCAGGATGTGAAGCGGCGCTTGCTTCTGCGCGTATGGGTGCTAAAACGTTAACGTTGACCATCAACTTAGACATGGTGGCGTTTATGCCCTGCAATCCTTCTGTAGGTGGTCCTGCAAAAGGTATTGTCGTACGTGAAATTGATGCTCTTGGCGGAGAAATGGGTAGAAATATCGATAAAACTCATATTCAAATGAGAATGTTAAACACAGGAAAAGGTCCGGCTGTTCGAGCACTTAGAGCTCAAGCAGATAAATTTGCTTATCAGCATGAAATGAAAAAAACGTTAGAAAATGAAGAAAACCTAACCCTTATGCAAGGCATGGTAGAACAGTTAATCGTAGAAGACGGTGTATGTACAGGTGTTGTCACTCAAACGGGAGCTGTGTATAAAGCTAAAACAGTTGTTATTACGACAGGAACATTCTTACGCGGGGAGATTATTTTAGGTGAACTAAAATACTCAAGCGGTCCTAACAATCAACAACCGGCTATTAAGCTTTCTGAACACTTAGAGGAGTTAGGACTGGACATGGTCCGTTTTAAAACAGGAACTCCACCTCGTGTTAATAGCTCAACTATCGATTACAGCAAAACGGAGATTCAGCCTGGGGATGATGTGCCTCGTGCTTTCTCATATGAAACAACACAGTACATTACAGATCAATTGCCTTGCTGGTTAACATATACAAGTGAACAAACGCATCAAATTATTGATGACAACCTCCACTTATCCCCTATGTATTCTGGGATGATCAAAGGTACTGGACCACGCTACTGTCCATCTATTGAAGATAAGGTTGTGCGCTTTAATGATAAACCGCGTCACCAAATTTTCTTAGAGCCAGAAGGACGAAATACGCAAGAAGTATATGTTCAAGGATTATCAACAAGCCTTCCTGAGCACGTACAGCGTCAAATGCTTGCAACAATTCCTGGTCTTGAAAAAGTCCAAATGATGCGTGCGGGCTATGCTATTGAATATGATGCAATTGTTCCGACTCAGTTATGGCCAACGCTGGAAACGAAGAAAATTAAAAATCTTTATACGGCTGGACAAATTAACGGAACGTCTGGTTATGAAGAAGCTGCAGGCCAAGGTCTTCTTGCCGGAATTAACGCGGGAAGAAGAGCGCTGGAACAAGAAGAAGTCATCTTAGGACGTTCTGATGCTTACATCGGCGTATTGGTGGATGATTTAGTAACAAAAGGAACAAATGAACCGTATCGTCTGCTAACATCGCGTGCAGAATATCGTTTATTGCTTCGTCACGACAACGCTGATTTACGCCTCACTGAAATTGGTCGTGAACTAGGATTAATCAGCGATGAGCGCTATGCTAAATTTGAACAAAAGAAAGCGGAAATCGAGCAAGAGAAGAAACGTCTTTTCTCTTTTATTATTAAGCCGAATGAAGCTGTTCAACAACTGATTAAAGAAGCTGGCGGCAGCGAATTAAAAGATGGCATTCGTGCGACAGATTTACTTCGCCGCCCTGAAATGACGTATACTCATATTCATCAATTAGCACCAGCGGATGAGACGGTAGATCCTGAAGTAGCTGAACAAGTAGAAATTCAGGTGAAATACGAAGGATATATTCAGAAATCACTTCAACAAGTTGAACGCTTGAAGAAGTTAGAAAACAAAAAGATTCCTGATTATATCGATTATGATGCAATTAACGGTTTAGCTACAGAAGCCCGTCAAAAATTAAACCAAGTGCGTCCACTAACGGTAGCGCAAGCTTCACGTATTTCTGGAGTCAACCCAGCTGATATTTCAATCTTGCTTGTTTATATTGAACAAGGGCGCATCGCTAAAGTATCAAATGATTAAAACTCTTAGGCGCGAAGAAAGGGAAACTCAATGAATATTCAACAGTTTCAACAGCTATTAGAAGAAAAGGGAATTTCTCTTTCTTCTAAACAGCTGAATCAATTTGAAAAGTATTATCAAGTTTTAGTGGAATGGAACGAAAAAATGAATTTAACTGCTATCACTGATCACGGTGAAGTGTATGAAAAGCATTTTTACGATTCTATTTCAGCTGCTTTTTTTCAAGACTTTACAGAAATTGAATCCATGTGTGATGTAGGGGCAGGAGCAGGATTTCCAAGTATTCCGATCAAAATTTGTTTCCCGCATTTGCATGTAACCATTGTTGATTCGTTACAAAAGCGTATTACGTTTTTGACGCATCTTGTAAATGAGCTTGAACTAGACAATGTCACACTATGTCATGATCGAGCTGAAACATTTGGTAAAAAAGAAACGATTCGCGAGTCATTCGATCTTGTAACAGCAAGAGCCGTGGCACGTATCTCGGTTCTTAATGAATTTTGCTTACCGCTTGTTAAAGAACAAGGACGCTTTTTAGCAATGAAAGGTGCTTCTGCCCCTGAGGAATTAAAAAATGGGGAAAAATCATTTCAAGTATTAGGTGGAAAAGTGAAGTCGATTGAACATTTCCAATTGCCTTTGGAGCAAAGTGAACGTTACATTATTTTAATAGATAAAATAAAGAAAACGCCTAAAAAATATCCTAGAAAACCTGGTACCCCAGTTAAGCTTCCATTAGAGTAGGCGGTGAATAGATAGAGAAGAAAATGTTTCATATGAAACATTTTCTTCTCTATATTTTCTGTTTAGAAAGCAGGATATGATTAAAAAACATCGAATTAGTTTAAGGCGGGATTTTCCTGAAGGTGGTGTGGGACTATGAAATCTGCTTTTTCACGTTTTTTTAATTTAAAAGAAAAAGATGAGGATATTCATGTAGAGATTGAAACTGTCCAAGATGAAAATGTCGAAAAAGTTTTAAGAGATGAAGTAAAACAAATTAGGGTTTCAAGTATTATTCCGAATCGTTATCAGCCGCGTACTGTGTTTAATGAAGCAAAAATTGAAGAGCTAGCTCTTACTATTCATACACACGGTATTATTCAACCTATTGTGGTTCGACCGACTGAGGGCGAAGAATACGAATTAATTGCTGGAGAACGCCGGTGGAGAGCTGTACAAAGCTTAGGATGGGATACGGTTCCTGCAATTGTGAAACATTTTAACGATACAGAAACGGCCTCTGTGGCTTTAATAGAAAACTTACAACGTGAAGAGCTAACGGCTGTCGAAGAAGCACTAGCCTACGCAAAGTTAATTGAGTTACATAATCTTACCCAAGAGGCATTAGCTCAACGTTTAGGAAAAGGCCAATCCACAATTGCAAACAAGCTTCGTTTGTTAAAGCTTCCTGTTGAAATACAAGAAGCAATCAAACAAAAATTGATTACAGAGCGACATGCGAGAGCGCTCATTCCCCTCAAAAATCAAGAAAAACAACTTCAAGTATTAGCTGAGATTATTGAAAAACAATTAAATGTAAAACAAACGGAAGATCGAGTAGTTAAATTGTTAGAAACGCAGGTTAAAAAGCCAAAAGCAAAAAGAAAAGCGTTTAGTAAAGATACGCGTATTGCAATGAATACAATCCGTCAATCGTTGACAATGGTTAGTGACAGCGGTATTTCATTAAACACAGAAGAAGAAGAGTTTGATGAATATTTTCAGTTTACTATTAAGATTCCGAAAAAATAAAGAAATAGCCCTCATCTTTTTTTGATGAGGCTTTTTTATCAAAGTTTTTCGTCAGAAAATTCAATGAACAATAAAACTGTCTGGACAAATGGGATGGAAATGAAAGTAGGTGACAACATGGGGAAAATTGTGGCAGTTGCGAATCAAAAAGGCGGGGTTGGAAAAACAACAACCGCTGTTAATTTAGGCGCTTGTTTAGCTGAACAAGGAAAAAAGGTTCTACTTGTAGACGGAGATCCACAGGGTAACGCTACGAGTGGAGTTGGCATAGATAAAGCAGATGTAGATGAATGTATTTACAATGTAGTAGTGGAAGATATGGAAGCCAAAAACGTTGTGCGTTCAACAGCCGTCGAAAATTTATCAATCATTCCCGCGACCATTCAATTAGCTGGTGCAGAAATTGAATTAGTGTCGACTATTTCACGTGAAGTTCGACTTAAGAGAGCTTTGGAAACGGTGAAAGATCACTTTGATTATGTTATTATTGATTGTCCCCCTTCTCTTGGTTTACTGACATTAAATGCGTTAACTGCAGCTGATTCTGTTTTAATACCTGTACAGTGTGAATATTATGCGCTTGAAGGATTAAGTCAATTGCTAAATACCGTTAGATTAGTCCAAAAACATTTGAATAATCAACTGCGTATCGAAGGTGTATTGCTTACTATGCTTGACGCACGCACAAATTTGGGACTCCAGGTAACAGCAGAAGTGAAGAAGTACTTTCAGGATCGGGTTTATCAAACGATTATTCCTCGAAATGTTCGTTTGAGCGAAGCACCTAGTCATGGTGAACCAATTATCTTATATGATGCAAGATCTAGAGGGGCCGCAGTTTATACGGAACTTGCAAAGGAAGTGATTTATAATGGCGAAAGGATTAGGGAAAGGAATTAATGCCTTATTTTCAGGCTTAGATGCACAGGCTGATGATTCAATTCAGGAAGTTGCTATTCACGAACTTAGACCCAACCCCTATCAACCACGTAAAACGTTTAATAAAGAAGCAATTAATGAGTTAAAGCAATCCATTTTACATCATGGCATCTTACAGCCTATTGTAGCTCGCAAAAGCATTAAAGGCTATGAAATCTTAGCGGGTGAAAGACGATTTAGAGCTGCTAAAGAAGCTGACCTTGCTACTGTTCCTGTCATTATAAAAGACTTTTCAGAAAAGCAAATGATGGAACTAGCTTTGTTGGAGAATTTACAGCGTGAAGATTTGACGCCAATTGAAGAAGCAACCGCTTATCAATTGCTTATGGATAAGCTCGATATGACACAGGAGCAACTTGCTACACGACTAGGAAAAAGCCGACCTCATATTGCTAACTATGTTCGCCTCTTGCAACTGCCTGAGGAAATTCAAACCCTTATTTCTACTAATGAATTGTCTATGGGACACGGGCGTACGCTAGTCGGTTTAAAAAATAAAGCTCTTCTACCTAAAGTAGTTGAAAAAATACGCAAGGAACAATTAAATGTCAGACAGCTAGAGGCTTATATTGCTCACTTAAATAAAGCCGTTCCACGTGAAACATCAAAAACCAAAAAAGATAAAGATTTATTCATAAAACAAAGTGAAACACAGCTCCGTGAGCGCTTTGGTACCTCCGTTCATATTACACAAAGCAAGAAAAAAGGAAAAATTGAAATCGAATTTTTCTCTAAAGAAGATTTAAACCGTCTTCTTGAATTATTTAATGATCTTTCTCAGACCAATAAATCTTCTGTATAAAAAAGGTTGTCCTAGTTTTAGGACAACCTTTTTTATTGTTTATAGTGTCTTACAGTTTGGTAAACCGGAGAAGCATTAAACTCTTTCTCTCGTTCGTTGTGTACAGTCTCAATGCTTTTCGCAATTAAATCGGCAATGCACATAACAAGATGAAGCCTCGTATTTTGCAAGACGAAAAACTCCATAAATCCGCTCACGTTGACAACCCCTGTTATATGAATATCCCCGACTGGCGGCAATTCTTTATTAACCCCTGCTCCTGGTTTAACGGGTCCTATTCCAAGTGATGCAGAGCCTACGCTTTTCATACGACCTAAACAAGCATCAATTCCAATAATAAAAGGATTCGGGAAAAGCTTTTGAATATGTTTTAACGTTTCTTTCAAATTAACAGCATGAACAGGCTCTTCTAACGTTCCAAAAATATGAAAAGATGAAACCTTTTTTTCATTCAGTTTCGTTCCGACTAATGGACCTAATGAGTCCCCAGTTGAACGATCCGTTCCAATACATACAAAAACAATTGGTCTGTCTTTCTGTGCTGGAAGTAAAGATAGTAACTGTGTACTCAGCTTCTTTATAGCAGATTCTTCATCATGAAATACGCGGGTTGAATGTTGTGTCTTCTCAAAGAAGGGAGATTTTAAATTCATAGGGTCCACTCCTTATACATAATAGTAACAGTATACGAAGATTTTGAAGATTCTATACATATATTTCATAGATTGGGGGAAAATCGATGTGGAGAGCAGGATGTAAATGGATATTCTTAATTATGGGAACCATGATAGGCGCTGGATATGCTTCAGGGAGAGAGCTATGGCAGTTTTTTGGCGAAGAAAGCGGACTTGCTATTTTTCTATTTTCTATTATTTTTGCGATTTCTTGCAATGTGATTATGCAAATCAGCTATCGCTATCGAACCAATCAATTTTACCCAGTACTAATTGAATTAATAGGAAAGAAATGGGCTGCAGCCTACGACGTTTTAATCGTTTTTTATTTGTTTACGACGACGGTGATTATGATCGCAGGCGGCGGGGCGACATTGGAAATGTGGCATGTTCCTTACTGGTGGGGAATTGGTGCTCTTAGTGCGTTGATTGTCTTTGTTTTTTCAAGAGGATTAAGTGGACTGCTTTCTATCAATTCTTTCGTTATGCCAATCTTAATGATTGGACTAGCTGGCGTACTTCTTACATTTGTTTTACGTCATCCTGGAGTAACTAATTGGCATCTTCAGCATAATTGGCCTGCTGCTTTTACCTTTACGGCTTTGAATATTCTTCCTCTCGTCGCGGTATTATCTACAATTGGAAAGGAAATTAAAAGCAAAAAAGAGATTTATATTGCAAGTGTTGGCAGTGGTTTTTTATTAGGAGGTCTCTCCTTTATTTATAATGAATCACTTATTCAAGTTTCAGGGCTTCTTTCCTCTTATGAAATTCCATTATTCGCTATTCTTAAAGATTTTCCTTATATGATGACGTTTTTAATGAGCATTGTTTTGCTTATCGCAATTTATACGACAGCCGTTTCGGGAATTTTAGGATTGACCGCGCGTTTTCATACTGAAAAGGTGCAATCTCTTTGGAAACTGGCAGCCTGCTGGCTACTTTTAATGATTCCCTTTACAAAGGTAGGGTTTTCTACTTTGATTGCCGTTTTGTATCCAATGTATGGAATCGTCAATTTATTTCTAGTAACAGCCGTTCTGTTGTATCCATTTCGAAATCGCTACAAAAGTTCGTAGAAACTTGCTACAATAGGTTAAAACTTTCTCATATGCAGATTATGTTACGTTAGGAGCTACATGTAGTATGAATTCGTTGAAGTCGGTTTTTAAGAACGTGTTTGAGCCATTTTTTCAAGAAGAAACGTGGGCACATATTGGAGAGGGATTTATAAAAATTCTGTTGATTCTACTTATTTCCATGTTTTTAATTCGAATTGGAAAGAAAGCGTTAAATAAATTCGTAGAGGTTCGCACAAATAGCCCTCTGCGTATTTCTGAGCGACGAGAAGCTACGATGGTCCGTTTGCTTCAAAATATTTTTTCTTATGCCATTTATTTCGTTGCGGGAGTTATGATTTTAGAAACGTTATCGGTAGATGTCCGTGGATTGCTAGCGGGGGCTGGAATCGTAGGGCTCGCGGTAGGGTTTGGTGCTCAAAACTTAGTGAAAGACATCATCACGGGGTTTTTTATTATCTTTGAAGATCAGTTCTCCGTTGGCGATTATGTTCGAGTAGGAACATTTGAGGGGACTGTGGAAGAAATTGGGTTGCGCACAACGAAGATTAAGAGTTGGACAGGCGAAATTAATATTTTACCCAATGGCAGTATTGTAGAGGTCACTAATTTTTCGTTACATAACAGCGTAGCTTTCGTTGATGTAAGCATTTCTTATGAAGAAAACATACAAAAAGCAGAACAAGTGATTTTAGACCTGTTAGAAGAATTGCCAAGTCGCTATGAAGATATGGTGAAAACGCCTGAACTGCTGGGGGTTCAAAATATCCATGCAACTGAAGTCACAATGAGGATTACAAGCGAAGTAAAACCAATGAGACATTTCCATATTTCTCGTATGATTCGTAAAGAAGTGCGTACAAGGCTAAATGAACATGGAATTGAAGTTCCATTTCCACGTATGGTTATGTATAATCGTACAGAAGAAGCACGGCATTCGTCGACGTTGAAAGGGACATAAGGAGGAGAGAGCTGATGACGGAAAAAGAATTTGGTTTAAATGACGTTGTGGAAATGAAAAAACCTCATCCTTGCGGTACAAATGAATGGAAAATCATTCGAATGGGAATGGATATCCGTATTAAATGTGAAGGCTGCGGCCATAGCGTAATGATTCCAAGACGTGATTTTGCACGTAAAATGAAAAAAATTCTTGTAAAGCATGAGGAATAACCTCATGCATTTTCTATGTTTATGCCTTATACTGTAAGGTGGGACAAAATGAGGCACCTTAACCCCATGCGGTTAAAGGTTCTTTATCAAACTTGTATTTCAAAAGTTGACTCACTATAATTGTGACAGGTTAACTTGTTTCGGATATATAAAGAGGAGTGAATAAATATATGGCTTTAACAGCTGGAATTGTTGGTCTTCCTAACGTCGGAAAATCAACATTATTTAATGCAATTACACAAGCGGGCGCAGAATCTGCGAACTATCCTTTCTGTACGATTGATCCTAACGTAGGTATCGTAGAAGTACCTGATCATCGTCTTCAAAAACTTACAGAGCTTGTAAAACCTAAAAAAACAATCCCAACAGCATTTGAATTCACAGATATCGCTGGAATCGTAAAGGGTGCTAGTAAAGGTGAAGGATTGGGAAATAAATTCTTATCTCATATTCGAGAAGTAGATGCGATTTGTCACGTTGTGCGTTGTTTTGAAGATGAAAATATCACGCACGTTTCAGGAAAAGTAGATCCTATCTCAGATATTGAAACAATTAATTTAGAGTTGATTTTAGCAGATTTAGAAACGGTAGAGAAACGTATTGGCCGTGTTCAAAAAATGGCTAAACAAAAAGACAAAGAAGCAATGTATGAATACGAAATTCTAGAGAAACTAAAGAATGCATTTGAAAGTGATCAGCCAGCTCGTGCTGTATCATTTACAGAAGAACAAATGAAATTAGTAAAACAATTTCACTTGCTAACGATTAAGCCTATTCTTTATGTAGCAAACGTTGCTGAAGATGAAGTAGCCGATGCATCTGCTAACGAATATGTAGCAAAAGTGCGTGAGTATGCGGCAAGCGAAGGTGCAGAAGTAATTGTTGTTTGCGCACGCATTGAATCTGAAATTGCTGAACTTGAAGGAGAAGAAAAAGCAATGTTCCTTGAAGAACTAGGCATTGAACAGTCAGGTCTAGATCAGCTTGTACGTGCAGCGTACGATTTACTTGGATTAGCTACGTACTTTACAGCTGGTGAGCAAGAAGTACGCGCGTGGACGTTTACACAAGGTATGAAAGCTCCTGAGTGTGCAGGTATTATTCATACAGATTTTGAACGTGGATTTATTCGTGCAGAAACGGTGTCATACGAGGATTTATTAGCTGCCAAAACAATGGGAGCAGCTCGTGAAGCTGGAAAAGTACGTTTAGAAGGAAAAGAATACATCGTAAAAGACGGAGACGTTATGCATTTCCGCTTTAACGTATAAGATTAAAAGCCGAAAGAAGATATCTTCTTTCGGCTTTTATCATTGGCGAAAATATTAGCGTATATTTACGAAACAGCCCGCAATGCATATTGCTTTGCCTAGGGTAGTGTGCTATAATTTTAATTCGTGAGTAATATTTTATTGCTCCTTGCCCGTTTCGGGCCGTTAGACCAAAAGGAGGTGACAGTGATGAGAAAGTATGAAGTAATGTACATCATCCGTCCAAGCATTGATGACGAAGCAAAGAAAGCATTAGTTGAGCGCTTCAACGGCGTATTAACTGATAATGGTGCTGAAATCGCAAATGTTAAAGAATGGGGTAAACGTCGTTTAGCATACGAAATCAATGATTTCCGTGACGGTTACTACATGATTCTTGACGTGGCGGCTACTTCAGAAGCAGTTTCTGAATTTGATCGTCTTGCGAAAATCAACGAAGACATTATCCGTCATATCGTTGTTAAACAAGAAGCATAATTAAACGTTTAAATAAATGGGTTTTATTTCCTTAAGGAGTGGTTCTGATGATGAATCGCGTAATTCTCGTAGGACGCTTAACCAAAGATCCTGAATTACGTTATACCCCGAGTGGAGCAGCGGTTGCAACATTCACTTTAGCGGTAAACCGCACATTTACAAATCAGCAAGGTGAACGTGAAGCTGACTTCATCAACTGTGTTGTATGGCGTCGTCAGGCTGAAAATGCAGCCAATTTCCTTAAAAAAGGAAGTTTAGCTGGTGTTGATGGTCGACTACAATCTCGCAGTTACGAAGGACAAGACGGTCGTCGTGTATACGTAACGGAAGTTGTAGCGGAAAGTGTGCAATTTTTAGAGCCGAAAAGTGGCGGTGGGGATACGCAACGCAGTAACTTTGCTAACACTGGAGGATCTGGACAAGGCTCTCCATTTGGAGATAATCAGAACCGTAACTCAGGTAATCAAGGTTATACTCGCGTTGATGATGATCCATTTGCAAATAATGGCGAAACAATTGACATTTCTGATGACGATTTACCGTTTTAATTCGCAGTAGATTATCCGGAGTATAAAATTTTATAGAAACTTTTAAGCGGAAGGAGGCGTATCAAAATGGCAGGTGGACGTAAAGGTGGACGCAACAGACGTCGTAAAGTTTGTTTCTTCACAGCAAACGGCATCACTCATATCGATTACAAAGATGTAGATATGCTTAAAAAATTCGTTTCAGAGCGTGGTAAAATTTTACCTCGTCGTGTAACTGGAACAAGCGCTAAATACCAACGTAAATTAACGATCGCTATCAAACGCGCTCGTCAAATGGCATTATTACCATATGTTTCTGGTGAATAATGAACGGTATAAAAAGAGGCAGTAAGGATTCCCTTACTGCCTCTTTTTACATTACATAGGTGCTCTTTTGTCAAATAGTTGCTTCTTATGAACTGAATCGATAAAATAAATAATAGTCTATATCAACGAGGTGAAGTTGTGAAAGGAATTCGATATATTACAGAAGGAGCAGCTCTTTTAGCGCTGTTTGTGGCGCTGTTGCTTTTTTCACTATACATACCTGTTGTGGGAACCATTTTTCAACTAGCGCTAGCTGTTCCATTTATTGTGTATACCGTTCGTCATGGGTGGAAAAAGGCAATATTATTTTTAGTAGTAGGGTTGTTATTGACTTTGTTATTTGGAAATGTATTGACTCTTCCTTTTACACTTGTATTTGGTATTGGTGGATTAGCAATAGGAATGCTTTACCGACAAAAACAAAAAAGGTATACCATTTTACTAGGCGGCACGGTTGCATTTAGTTTAGGTTTACTTTTATTGTTCGTAGGAGCAAATGTCATTTTTAATGTTAATTTAATGGAGCAAATAAATAATGCTTTAGATCAATCGATTAATCAAAGTATTGAAATGATGAAAAGTTTAGGACAAGACGTTAAGGAATCTCAAATTGACCAAATGAGAGATGCATTTGATATGTTTAAAAATCTGCTGCCTCTATTAATTGTTATGGGTGGAGTTATTCTAGCCTTTTTCTCTCAGCTTATTGCTACGCCTATTCTTAAAAGAACAGGTTATGAGGTGCAAGCATTCCCGCCTTTTCGTGAATTTAAACTTCCTAAAAGTATTCTATGGTATTATTTGATTGCATTAATCTTATCCTTCCCATCTTTTAATATTGAACAAGGTACATTTATGTACGTAGCTATTATCAACATCGTGATGGGACTGCAAATGCTAGTCGTGTTACAAGGGATCTCTTTTATTTTCTATTTCTCACATCAAAAAGGGTATGCCAAAGCAATTCCAATTGTTGTAACAATTTTAGCATTAATTATTCCAATTATCCTTCAAATTGTGCGCATCTTAGGTATAATTGATTTAGGATTTAATTTAAGAAAACAATTAGACACAAAAAAGTAGATATTGTGGAACTTAAAAAAGTAGGAGCTGAAATGGATGCCTGTCTTTACAAAAAAGAACGTCATTCGCTATCCATTTTACTCATTGTATAGTATAGCCCTGATTTTAGTAGGTATCGTGACCTATCATAATTGGATCATAGGAATGATAGGCTTTATATTACTATTAGCCTGTCTTTTTCTATACATGAGAATGGAGCGAATGCTGTCCGATGAGTTTGAAACCTATATTTCAATGCTGTCTCATCGGTTGAAAAAAGTAGGCGAAGAGGCATTAATGGAAATGCCGATTGGGATTATGCTATTTAATGATGAATATCAAATTGAATGGACCAATCCTTTTCTAGCATCTTGTCTGGGTGAAGACACACTGGTGGGAAGATCATTATACGATGTGGCAGAGAGTATTATTCCACTGATCAAACAAGAAGTGGAAACAGAAGTTGTCACGTTGCATGATCGGAAATTCAAAGTGGTGATTAAACGAGACGAGCGCTTACTGTACTTCTTTGATATTACAGAGCAAATAGAAATCGAAAAATTGTATGAGGAAGAACGAACAAGTTTAGGCATTATCTTTTTAGATAATTATGATGAACTAACGCAAGGAATGGATGATCAAGTTAAAAGTAACTTGAATAGCCAAGTAACTTCTATGTTAAATAGTTGGGCTCAAGAATACGGTATTTTTATTAAACGTACGTCTTCTGAGAAATTTATTGCGATTATGAATGAACAAATCTTAATTCATTTAGAGCGAAGCAAATTTTCTATCTTAGACCAAGTTCGAGAAGAGACGTCTAAACAAAATATACCGCTTACATTGAGCATTGGTATCGGAGCTGGTGCTGCTGATTTACCTGAGCTGGGTGCTTTAGCTCAATCTAGCTTGGATTTGGCCTTAGGCCGAGGTGGAGATCAAGTAGCGATTAAACAGCCGAATGGAAAAGTGAAATTCTTTGGCGGCAAGACTAATCCAATGGAAAAACGGACGCGCGTGCGTGCCAGAGTTATTTCTCACGCGTTAAAAGAGCTCATTACAGAGAGTGGAAAAGTGATTATCATGGGTCATAAGTATCCGGATATGGATGCTGTAGGAGCTGCTATTGGGATATTAAAAGTAGCGCAAGTAAATCAGAAAGACGGTTTTATCGTATTAGATCCTGATCATATTGATACAGGTGTTCAGCGAATGCTAGAAGAGATTAAAAAGAAAGAAGGCCTGTGGGAACGATTTATTACGCCTGAAGAAGCCTTAAATCTTGTGAGTGATGATACTCTTTTAGTAGTAGTAGATACGCATAAGCCGTCGCTCGTTATTGAAGAAAGGTTATTAAATCGTATTGAAAATGTCGTGGTCATTGATCATCATAGACGAGGAGAAGACTTTATCGAAGACCCTCTTCTTGTCTATATGGAGCCATATGCTTCCTCGACAGCAGAACTCGTTACTGAGCTTCTTGAATACCAGCCAAAACGATTTAAAATTGATATGCTAGAAGCAACAGCACTTTTAGCCGGTATTATTGTCGATACAAAAAGCTTTACATTACGCACGGGATCTCGTACGTTTGATGCAGCGTCCTTTTTACGTTCTCAAGGCGCAGATACGGTTCTTGTTCAAAAGTTTTTAAAAGAAGATATTACGCAATATGTACAGCGAGCACGCTTTATTGAACATGCAGAGATTTATACAGCAGGTATTGCCATTTCACGCGCTGAACCGAACAAAATGTATGATCAAGTGTTAATCGCGCAAGCTGCAGATACGCTGCTTTCAATCAGCGGAGTGGTTGCTTCGTTTGTTATTTCTAAGCGACGGGATAATCTAATTGGCATTAGTGCTAGATCGCTTGGAGATATCAATGTACAAGTTATTATGGAAAGTCTCCAAGGCGGAGGCCACTTAACGAATGCTGCTACTCAGCTTCAAGACATTAGTTTGGATGAAGCTGAAGAAAGGCTTAAACAAGCAATTGATGAGTACTTAGATGGAGGTAAAAAATCATGAAAGTAATTTTCTTAAAAGATGTAAAAGGAAAAGGCAAAAAAGGTGAAGTGAAAAATGTTTCAGACGGTTATGCACATAACTTCTTATTAAAGAATGGTTATGCTGTTGAAGCTACAGGCGGTAATGTGAAGGTATTAGAAGCACAAAAAAATAGAGAGCAAAAAGATGCAGCTGCAGAACTTCAAGCAAACAAAGAGTTAAAAGCAACTCTTGAAGAACTAACAGTTGAATTAACAGCAAAATCTGGTGAAGGTGGCCGTTTATTCGGTTCTATCACAAGCAAACAAATTGCTGAAGAATTAAAGAAAAAACACAAAATTAAAGTAGATAAGCGTAAAATTGAATTAAATGATGCCATTCGCGCATTAGGCTACACAAATGTACCGGTTAAATTACATCCGGAAGTAACGGCTACTGTAAAGGTACACGTGACTGAACAAAAATAAACGTACGATTGAGAAATAAGTAAATAATATAAAGGGTTGGCGCGGACTTGTATTTGTTCGCGCCAACATTTATGATGAAAGAAAATACTGAAAGAATATAAGAGGGGCATAGAAATATGAGTGATCTTTTTGCTGATCGTCTTCCGCCTCAGAATATTGAAGCAGAGCAAGCGCTATTAGGGGCCATTTTCTTAGAGCCTTCTTCTTTAACCTTAGCATCTGAACTGCTGATACCTGAAGATTTTTATCGGGCATCGCACCAGAAAATCTTTACATGTATGCTGAAACTTTCTGACCAAGGTGAACCGGTTGATTTGGTAACGGTAACGTCTGAATTAGCTGACCAAAAAATCCTAGAAGAAGTTGGCGGCGTATCGTATTTAAGTGATTTAGCTAACTCTGTTCCAACGGCTGCAAACGTAGAGTATTACGGTAAAATCGTAGAAGAAAAGTCGATTTTACGCCGTCTAATTCGTACTGCAACGCATATTGCTTCAGAAGGATATGCAAGGGAAGACGAAGTGGAAGTTTTATTAAATGAAGCGGAAAAAAACATTTTAGAAGTAGCACAGCGTAAAAACAGCGGTGTGTTTCAAAATATCAAAGATGTACTTGTACAAACGTACGATGATATCGAAGTTCTTCACAATCGAAAAGGTGACATTACAGGTATCCCAACTGGGTTTAGTGATTTAGATAGAATGACAGCAGGGTTCCAGCGAAATGATTTAATCATTGTAGCGGCGCGTCCATCGGTAGGTAAAACGGCTTTTGCCTTAAATATTGCGCAAAACGTTGCAACGAAAACGGATGAGAACGTAGCAATATTCAGTTTAGAGATGGGTGCTCAGCAGCTTGTTATGAGGATGCTGTGTGCCGAAGGAAATATTGATGCACAAAGGCTGCGTACAGGCTCGCTTACAGCCGATGACTGGGGAAAGCTCACGATGGCAATGGGATCTTTGTCCAATGCAGGGATTTATATTGATGATACACCGGGTATTCGAGTAGGTGAAATTCGTTCTAAGTGTCGTCGCTTGAAACAAGAAGGCGGACTTGGGATGATTTTAATTGACTACTTACAGCTTATTCAAGGTAATGGACGAAGCGGAGAAAACCGACAACAGGAAGTATCTGAAATTTCGCGTGCGTTAAAAGCTTTAGCCCGTGAATTAGAAGTTCCTGTTATCGCCTTATCACAGCTTTCCCGTGGCGTAGAGCAGAGACAAGATAAGCGACCGATGATGTCTGATATCCGTGAATCCGGAAGTATTGAGCAGGATGCCGATATCGTAGCTTTCTTATATCGTGAAGACTATTATGAAAAAGACACAGAAAATCAAAATATTATCGAGATTATTATAGCCAAGCAGCGTAACGGTCCAGTTGGAACCGTACAGCTTGCCTTTGTAAAAGAATACAATAAATTCGTTAATCTCGAGCGGCGCTTTGATGACGCAGGAGTGCCGCCTGGTGCATAAAACCTCTCAATATGAGAGGTTTTATTTTATTGTTATCGCATTCGTTCCGCAAAATACGATATATTTGTAATAACTTTTGTTAAATCGTTCGGATTTAATTGACTTTAGTGTGATAAATTGATACACTTATCCATGGTTAAATTATGTCGTAGTGAGCTGTTGCTTACTAAGCGGAGGTGCTTAAGATATGTCTTCAGTCGTTGTAGTAGGAACACAATGGGGAGATGAAGGAAAAGGGAAGATTACAGACTTCCTATCAGAAAATGCAGAAGTGATTGCACGTTACCAAGGTGGGAACAATGCAGGTCACACAATTAAGTTTAATGGTGAAACTTATAAGTTACATTTAATTCCTTCAGGTATTTTTTATAATGACAAAACGTGTGTAATTGGAAACGGTATGGTTGTTGATCCAAAAGCACTTGTTCAAGAATTAAAATACTTACATGATCGCGGTGTAACAACAGAAAACTTACGTATTAGTAACCGAGCTCATGTGATTCTTCCATATCATTTAAAATTAGATGAAGTTGAAGAAGAACGTAAAGGTGAAAATAAGATTGGTACAACGAAAAAAGGTATTGGACCAGCTTATATGGATAAAGCAGCACGTGTTGGTATTCGAATTGCCGATTTACTAGACCGTGAAGTATTTGAAGCAAAATTAACACAAAACTTAGCTGAAAAGAATCGCCTTCTTGAAAAAATGTATGAAGTAGAAGGCTTTACATTAGAAGAAATTTTAGATGAGTACTATGAGTATGGTCAACAAGTTGCAAAATATGTTGTTGATACATCAGTAGTATTAAATGATGCGTTAGACGAAGGACGTCGTGTACTATTTGAAGGCGCACAAGGTGTTATGTTAGATATCGACCAAGGAACATATCCATTTGTTACATCTTCAAACCCAGTAGCGGGTGGAGTAACAATTGGTTCTGGTGTAGGTCCATCTAAAATCAAACACGTTGTAGGTGTATCAAAAGCCTATACAACTCGTGTTGGTGACGGTCCTTTCCCAACTGAATTAACAAACGAAATCGGTGATCAAATCCGTGAAGTAGGACGTGAATATGGTACAACAACTGGTCGTCCTCGCCGTGTAGGTTGGTTTGACAGTGTAGTTGTACGTCATGCTCGCCGCGTTAGCGGAATCACAGACTTATCTTTAAACTCAATTGATGTATTAACGGGAATTGAGACATTAAAGATTTGTGTAGCTTACCGTTATAAAGGGGAAGTTATGGAAGAATTCCCTGCTAGCTTAAAAACACTTGCAGAATGCGAACCTGTATATGAAGAGCTTCCAGGTTGGACAGAAGATATCACGGGTGTGAAAACATTAGATGAGTTACCTGATAACGCTCGCCACTACTTAGAGCGCGTGTCTCAATTAACAGGTATTCCTTTATCTATTTTCTCTGTAGGTCCAGATCGTACACAAACAAATGTATTACGTGGTGTATATAGCTAAATAAAAAGAGTTAGCTCTTCGTGAGCTAACCTTTTTTATTTATAATTGGTGCTTTTTAACAAGACTTTTAAAAAAAGCTCAATAATAAAAAGAAAGTTTTAAAAAAACTATTGCATTTATATGAAATATCATGTTATTATAATAAGCGTCGCTAAGAGATATAACATGAGCCATTAGCTCAGTTGGTAGAGCATCTGACTTTTAATCAGAGGGTCGAAGGTTCGAGTCCTTCATGGCTCACTTTTGTTACAACGTGGCCCGTTGGTCAAGCGGTTAAGACACCGCCCTTTCACGGCGGTAACACGGGTTCGAATCCCGTACGGGTCATTTTTAATATTTTTAATACATAGCATATAGACTGAGGTCCCGTGGTGTAGCGGTTAACATGCCTGCCTGTCACGCAGGAGATCGCGGGTTCGATTCCCGTCGGGACCGCCATTTTGGCTCGGTAGCTCAGTTGGTAGAGCAAAGGACTGAAAATCCTTGTGTCGGCGGTTCGATTCCGTCCCGAGCCATCAAAAAGCATGACTTTATTTAAAGTCATGCTTTTTTCTTTTATTTACATTTAAAAGAAAACGTTATTTGCTTTGCATCTCTTTTATGGTAATATATTACTTTTGTATTTAGAGATGGTTGAAAATCATATATCTTCATGTATAGTAGAGGATGAACTTGTGACGTTTCAAGGGTTATCAAGTATAATAAAACTACGGTATTCAAACAGTATGAATACTATCTTTTATATTTTGCTTCAACTAATAAAGGAGAACGATGATCATGGATAAACGTATTTTAGTCGTAGATGACGAAAAGCCGATTGCAGATATTTTAAAGTTTAATTTGCAAAAAGAAGGTTACGAAGTATTTTGTGCTTATGATGGCGTAGAAGCACTTGAAAAAGTGGAAGAAGTACAGCCTGAAATGATTTTATTAGATATTATGCTTCCTCAGAAAGATGGAATGGAAGTTTGCCGAGAAGTGCGCAAAAAATATGATATGCCCATTATCATGTTAACAGCAAAAGACTCTGAAATTGACAAGGTTTTAGGTCTAGAATTAGGTGCAGATGATTATGTAACTAAGCCGTTCAGTACGCGTGAATTATTAGCACGTGTAAAAGCTAATTTACGTAGACATCAGCAGGTAGCTGTTCCAACAGAAGAAAGTGAAACGAATGAAATTACGATTGGAGCACTTGTTATTCATCCAGATGCTTATATTGTGTCTAAGCGCGGAGAAACGATTGAACTGACTCATCGTGAATTTGAGCTGCTGCATTATTTAGCGAAGCACATTGGACAAGTCATGACGCGTGAACACTTGCTTCAAACTGTATGGGGTTATGACTATTTTGGTGATGTGCGTACGGTAGATGTAACAGTTCGAAGATTACGTGAAAAAATTGAAGATAATCCAAGCCATCCAATGTGGATTGTAACAAGACGTGGAGTAGGCTATTATTTACGCAGCCCAGAGCAGGAGTAATTTTAGATGAAGAAAGTAAGGCTCCTGCAATCTATTCATTTAAAGTTTGTATTGATTTATGTGCTGCTTATTTTAATTGCGATGCAAATTATTGGGGTCTATTTTGCTCGACAATTAGAAAAAGAATTAGTTAACAACTTTCGAACGTCTCTTCAAGAGCGGACAGACTTGCTGACGTATAACATTGGACAAGAAATGGTGAAAAATCGTGATGATGATTCACCGACTCTTGAGGAAGACTTAAAGACTATTTTACGAGATTTTGCTTCAAGACCCAATTTAGCTTCAAATGATATGAATGACATCTCTGAAGTAAGAGTCATTGACCAAAATAGAAGAATCATTGCTACATCGAACTCAAATCCTCAACAGATCATAGGTAAAAAGACTAATGATTTAGCGATTACAAATGCGTTGTTAGCAGGAACGAACTCTGATAATGTATTTGTTGATCAAAGCGGGCAGCGAATCAGAGTTATGATACAGCCTATCCGTTTACAGGATAAAGTAGGTGCCAGTCAATCAAGTTCAACTAATAAAAATGGAAAAGTTCAGTCTAGCGAAGAAATCTTAGGCGCTATTTACTTAACAGCTTCCATGGAGCCTGTTTACGATCAAATGAGTAATATCAATCAGATCTTTAAGGCAGGTACGGTGATTGCTCTTTTTATCACAGCTATTTTAGGCGTGTTTTTAGCTCAGACCATTACTCGTCCAATGTCTGAAATGAGAAAACAAGCACTTGAGATGGCCAAAGGTAATTTTACGAGAAAAGCTAAGGTTTACGGGTATGATGAAATTGGTCAGCTAGCTCTCACATTCAACAACTTAACAAGAAAGCTTCAAGAAGCACAGGCAACGACAGAAGGGGAGCGCCGTAAGCTTAGTTCGGTATTAGCTCATATGACGGACGGCGTTATTGCGACGGATCGAAAGGGAAGAGTAATTTTAATTAATGATCCAGCCGCAGCTATGCTAAATGTTTCACGTGAAACGGTTTTGTCTGATCCAGTTGTTTCCCTATTAGATCTTGAAGAAACGCATACGTTTGAAAGCTTGCTTGCCAATCAAGAGTCATTAATTTTGGACTTTAGTACAAAATCGGATCCCTTTATTTTACGAGCTACCATTTCCGCTATTCAAAAAGAGACCGGTTTTATCAATGGGATTATCATTGTCTTGCATGACATTACAGAGCAGGAAAAAATTGATCAAGATCGCCGAGAATTTGTAGCGAATGTTTCACATGAATTGCGTACGCCGTTAACAACGATGCGCAGTTATTTAGATGCGCTTGCAGATGGTGCTTGGCAAGATAAGGACTTAGCTCCAACATTTTTAAATGTAACGCAAACGGAGACAGAGCGAATGATTCGTCTCGTTAACGACTTGCTTCAATTATCTAAGCTAGATAGCCAAGACTACCGATTTAGTCGTGACCCAATCAATTTTGTAAAGTTTTATCATTACATCATTGATCGCTTTGAAATGACAATTGAACAAGGTATTTCGTTCGTGCGCGACTTGCCAAATGAAGCAATCTATGTCGCTATCGATCAAGATAAAATTACACAAGTATTAGATAACATTATTTCCAATGCAATAAAATATTCACCTGAAGGCGGAACCATTACATTTTCAATTGCTCAGCATACGCATGAAATTGTTGTGAGCATTAAAGACCAAGGTATGGGAATTCCAAAATCAAATTTAGCTAAAATTTTCGAACGCTTCTATCGTGTAGATAAAGCACGAACTCGTAAATTAGGCGGAACAGGATTAGGGCTTGCTATTGCCAAGGAAATTATTGAAGCACATGATGGACGCATTTGGGCAGATAGTCAGGAAGGAAAAGGAACAACGATTTACTTTACTCTTCCGATTGAAAGTGAGAATGATGACGAATGGGAATGAGATATGAACATATCAAAACGGCCATCTTAGTTGTTCTCGTCGCTTCCAGTTTAATTATGACGTATCATATATGGACGTATCAGCCTTCTTATAAGGTCATTTCAAAAAATCAACATTTGCAAGAAGTTGAAGTTAGTTCAAAAAGTAAAATAGAAGATCATATTCTTCCAACAGAAGTTCTATATCATCGAAACGATAATCACTACATGTCTCACGATGAAGATGATGTAAACAAATGGGTAAATGAAATGAAAAAGTGGAAATTTTCGAATGTGACGGACGTTTCGGATGCTATTTCTCCTGATGGATTTTTAAATTATGTACATGGAAGTAATTCTATTGAAGTGCTGTATCCAGACGCACTACCTTTGAAAACATTTCAACAGCTTTTTTCATTTTCTCAAACGTCTTTGCCTAATCAAACATTTGACCGTGTACTCATTAAAATTAAGCGTACACCTTCCTTTTTCGTGAGCGTGTATCTTGTGAATTATGAGCAAAAAAAGATTTATTCGGTTACAGTCAAGAATTTGGCCAAAGATGATATCAAAGAATTAGAAGATAAAATGAAGCGTACGTATGCCCCGAGCCTTGTATATAAAGAAAACAAAAATCGGTATATTTTCCTTCCGGAAAATAATATTACGATGAATAGTGAAGTCTACTATACGAGCATGAGGCATTTAGATATTGAAAAATATAAAGAAGCGCTTTTTAACAACCCAGACTATGCACGGAAAGAAACGTCTACAAACCGAGATGTCTACACTGAAGGTACAAAAGTAATCAATGTCAATACGAAGACAGATGTGATGGAATATGTGAATCTTGTAAATTCCACGACCGAGGTAATGGAAGATTATAATTTAATAAATCGCAGCTTTAGCTTCGTTAATGACCACGGCGGCTGGACAGAATCTAATTACAGGTTCAACAGCTGGAATCGCATTACAAAAGAAATTAGCTATCGTTATTATAAAGATAACTATCCAGTGTACAGCAATCAGGGAATGACTGAAATATATCAGAGATGGGGAAATGCGGAGATTTTAAATTACCGTCGTCCTCTTTATCGTTTTGTAAGAGTACAGGACTCGAGTGTAGAAAAGCTGCAGTCATCTCAAAAGGTGATTCAATTAATTGAAAAACATCAAAACTTTGACCCGAATCTGTTAAAAGATATTTCAATAGGCTATCAGCTAGAAGAAGTGTCACAGCAGCCGAAAACCGGCGAAAAGACGGTTGAGTTTAATTCTAATTCTGTCAAACTCGTTCCTTCTTGGTTCTATTATTATAATAGCAAATGGTATCGAATTGCACCGCCGACCGAAGGAGGCGATAACGATGGATTGGAATAGAACAAAAACCATCTTTATTTTCACTTTCTTGATTCTTAATATTTACTTAGGCTATCAGATTTTTAAAACTCATCAAGAAGATCAGTACTCTCTATTTGTGGAGTCGAGCGTGGAAGAACAATTAACGAGTGAAGGCATTGAATATAAACATTTACCTGTAGATGTGAAAGAAGCTTCTTCGTTAAATGCTAAAAGTAAGCTGTTTAAAGAAGAAGACTTAAAAAAGCTGAAAGAGCAAAAAGCAGCGCTGCTTGAGGAAAAAACAATTCGAAGCGTATTGGACAAACCTTTTTCAGTGCCTGAAAAAAATACAAAAGCAAAGCTAAGTCAATTTTTGAAACGATATGTGCTCTCCGGTGAAGATTATGAGCTATGGAACGTTAATAAAGAGAAAAAAACAGTTACATTCTTTCAACAATATAAGAAGCACAAAATCTATGACAATGAAAATGGCATGATCATTGCTCATTTAAATGATAAAGGTGAAATTGTTTCATATGAACAAACGATGCTAGGTTCCGTGAAAACGTTGGATGATGAGCAGGATGTTTTGTCTCCTTTAAAAGCATTGGAAAATTTGTTTTTGAAGGATGAATTGAAAAAGAAAGATTCTGTAACAAACGTAGAGTTTGGATACTATACGTTTGATCTGCCGTTATTAAATTCTCAAGTTTTAGCGCCAACTTGGCACATTGTTGTAAATGGAGATACAAGTTATTTTGTAAATGCCTTTGAAGGACAGATCATTAAAAAAGGAAATAAATAAGTATTTGGAGTGAGATAAATGAGCCTGCATTTCAGCGTGCTAGCGAGTGGGAGCACAGGAAATGCGATTTTAGTAAGTGATGGAGAACATTCCTTACTAGTTGATGCAGGGCTGAGCGGAAAGCAAATGGAAGCTCTCTTTCAACAAGTAAATCGCAATATCCCGGATTTATCAGGAATTTTAGTGACTCACGAACACAGTGACCATATTAAAGGACTAGGTGTTCTGGCACGTAAATATAAGCTCCCTATTTTCGCAAATGAAAAAACGTGGAACGCAATGGATGGCTTGATCGGCAATATTGATACGGAACAGAAGTTTCACTTTGAAATTGGCCAAACGAAATCGTTTGGTCAATTGGAAGTGGAGTCTTTTGGCGTTTCGCATGATGCCGCAGAGCCTATGTTTTATGTCTTTCATCAAGGGTCTAAAAAATTAACCCTTATTACGGATACCGGCTATGTAAGTGACCGCATGAAAGGTACGATTAAAAATAGCGATATGTACGTATTTGAAAGCAATCATGATGTTGAAATGCTGAGAATGGGGCGCTACCCTTGGAGCATTAAAAGACGAATTCTAAGCGACGTGGGACATGTATCGAATGAAGACGCGGCGCTTGCAATGGCAGATGTGATTGGAGATCAAACCAAACGCATTTATTTGGCGCATTTGAGTCAAGACAATAACATGAAGGAAATTGCCCGCATGTCGGTTGCACAAGTGTTACAACAAAAAGACATCAATGTAGAGGACAATATTCTTCTATGTGATACTGATCCAAAAAGACCAACTGATATTGTTTATGTATAGTCTCTAGAAAGGAAGCGAAAAATAACTTCATTTAGTACGTGAATGCAGACATTCACGATGATAAATGAAGGGTTCGGTGATAGTGTGGAACATTATGATGAAGGCCAAGAGCCGAATAGTCGGCCGCCTAAACGCCGCAGAGGATATTTCGCTTCTGCTCTGATTGGAGCTATTATAGGTGCACTTATTGTACTGCTTCTTATGCCAGCCTTGGTGAGGAACGGGATTTTGCCATACGGATGGATGAATGATGAAAACGGAGATGAACAAACAGGGTCTACGATACAAAAGTCAGTATCTCTTGACGTCACTACGGCCGTCACAAAAGCTGTTTCCGAAGTCAATGCAGCAGTTGTAGGAGTTGTAAACATTCAGAACTCTGAAAGCTTTTGGAATGATGAACGAACTGATGCCGGGACGGGCTCAGGTGTTATTTACAAAAAGCAAAGCAATAAAGCTTATATTGTGACAAACTATCATGTCATTAAAGGTGCTAACGAAATTGAAGTGAGCTTCAGTAACGGTACAAGGGTATCAGCTAAAATTCTTGGCAGCGATGATTTAATGGACTTAGCAGTTCTTGAAATTGATGCAGGTCACGTGACAAAAGTGGCTACCTTCGGAAATTCTGATAAGCTTAAAGCTGGTGAACCAGTGATTGCTATCGGAAACCCGCTAGGCCTTCAATTTTCTGGATCCGTTACACAAGGAGTTGTCTCAGGAGTTAACCGTGTCATTCCTCAAGATTTGAATGGCGATGGAAATCCTGATTGGCAATCAGAAGTCATTCAAACAGATGCCGCAATTAACCCTGGCAATAGCGGGGGTGCTCTTGTTAATATTGATGGTGAATTAATAGGCATTAATTCCATGAAAATTGCCCAAGAAGCAGTAGAAGGCATTGGTCTTGCAATACCAATTAACATGGCTAGGCCCATTATTAATGACTTAGAACGATATGGTGAAGTTAGACGTCCGTATCTTGGAGTTAGTACACTATCATTAAGTGAGGTATCAGGGTATCATTTAAAAGAAACCCTTAAGTTACCGCATGATGTAGTAAACGGAGTCGCTGTTCTAAAAGTCGAGCCAGGTTCGCCAGCCGCTAAAGCTGGGTTGAAGGAATATGATGTGATTGTCGAGCTAGATCACAGCAAAGTAAGAGATATTGCGACACTTCGCAAACACCTCTACATTGAAAAAGAAATTGGCGATAAAATGAATGTAACGTTCTATCGTGATGGCAAAAAGAAATCCACAGAAGTAAAATTAACGCGTCAAATGAAGTAAAAGAAAAGTTATCCACAGGGGATAAACTCCTGTGGTTTTTTAATGAAAAGAATAGAGAAAGGAAGATAAATACATGAAGATATATTGCTGTTTAGAACACACGGAACTAGCGCTGGATGTAATGGTAGATGAGATTGAGCTAGCACCTGTTTTTGAAAAAATAGAAAATTCAACTGACAAAAAAAGCTGCGAATATTGTGACAATGAAGCTGTATATGTAGTAGGGAACTAATATTCTTATACAAAATGTGGATATGACATGTGGATATGTGGATAATATCTGTGGATAAGGGATAAAGGAGAGGAGAATAGCCTGTGAATATCTCTATTATAACCATTGGGAAGTTAAAAGAAAAATACTTAAAACAAGGCATTGAAGAATATTTAAAGCGTTTATCAAGCTATGCAAAAGTAGAAATTATTGAGCTTGCAGATGAAAAAGCGCCCGAAAACTTAAGTGAATCTGAAATGGAACAGGTGAAACAAAAAGAAGGAGAGCGTATCTTAGCGAAAATCTCAGATGATACTCACGTGATCGCATTAGCTATCAACGGAAAACAAAAATCTTCCGAGGAACTGGCAAAAGAAATCGATTCATTAGCTACTTACGGAAAAAGTAAAGTAGCGTTTGTCATTGGCGGATCGCTTGGCTTAAGCAGCGAAGTAATGAAACGTTCAAACGCAGCTCTTTCTTTTTCAAAAATGACCTTTCCTCATCAGCTTATGCGCCTAGTATTAGTAGAACAGATTTACCGAGCTTTTCGTATTATTCGAAATGAACCTTATCATAAATAGAATGTGTGGATATTTTTTCATCAAAAGCTGAGGCAGAAGGAAATGTAGAACCTTCTGCCTCAGCTTTTATCATATGTGGATAAATAGCAAACGTCTATAAAATAGAACAATTGAGTTTAAGCAAACGAGCTCTTATTTAAGAAACAGAAAAACCTTCGTCTTCTTTCACTCCAGCTCTGTCTTTAAACTCATCAAGCAATGCACGCACTTCATCAGTCGTTTCCGTGCTCATGAGTAGATTTCTTAATTCACTTGCACCGCGGAATCCACGAACGTAAATTTTGAAAAAGCGTCGAAGCGGTTTGAAAGGGCGCGGCTCTAGCTCTTCAGAATATTTGTCATGAAGGTCTAGCTGCAGGCGAAGAAGTTCTAATAGCTCTTCGCTTGTGTGCTCTTTCTTTTCTTTTTCAAACGCAAACGGATTATGGAAAATTCCGCGTCCAATCATAATTCCATCAACGCCGTACTTCTCCGCAAGTTCAAGACCTTTCTGGCGGTCAGGAATATCACCGTTAATTGTTAGTAGCGTATGAGGCGCGATTTCGTCACGAAGCTTCTTAATCTCCGGAATTAACTCCCAGTGCGCGTCAACATCGCTCATTTCTTTTTTCGTACGAAGGTGAATAGAAAGGTTCACGATATCTTGTTCTAGAATGTGCTTCAGCCAGTCGTACCACTCATCAACTTGCGTATAGCCAAGACGAGTCTTTACGCTTACTGGAAGCCCTCCAGCTTTGGCTGCCTGGATAATCTCAGCCGCAGTATCTGGACGACGAATCAAACCAGAACCTTTTCCGTTTCCTGCAACGTTCTGCACAGGACAGCCCATATTAATATCAATGCCGCGAAAGCCCATTTCGGCCATGCCGATACTCATTTGACGGAAGTATTCAGGCTTGTCTCCCCAAATGTGCGCAACGATTGGCTGTTCATCATCTGTAAACGTCAAACGTCCTTTTACGCTATCTTTTCCTTTCGGATGGCAATAGCTTTCCGTATTCGTAAACTCTGTAAAAAATACGTCAGGTCGTGCTGCTTCAGTCACAACATGGCGAAAAACGACATCCGTCACAGCTTCCATCGGTGCCAAAATAAAAAACGGACGCGGCAACTCATGCCAAAAATTATCTTTCATCTTATATCTAAACCCTTTCTTTTAGGGAAAACATCTTCCCAAAATTAAAAAGTGTAATTTCTTTTATAAGGTTGAATGCTAGTATAAACTTCAACCAATATATACTTTAATGGTATGGAACGAAAAGTGCAAGGGAACGAGACATTTTGTTTAGCTGGAAATACTTATTGAAACGAATTTTATATCTAGCATTAGTGGGGCATAAGGGAGCCTGAAGGGATATACCGGATACTTACCAATAAATATGCTAACGCGTTTGGGGCTAGGCACTTTCTTTAAGGATATTATAAAGTATTCACCATAATTGTGGTTGCGATAAGCGGTTTTATAAATAACTTCTACTATATAAAAACCACGTCTGTCACTCACAACAGACGTGGTTTCATTACGTATTAATGCTTTTTGTAAGGAGCGCCGTCCTTAGAAGGCAGTCCAGAAATGTATCCGACACCACCAGTTTCTTGAATGCCAATGCTTTCTTTCATTGCATTAGCTAACTCTTCTTTATCAACAGCGGTAATATTTTTGTCGCTGATGTCCTCGCCCGGGTGCTGATAGTTGCTTAGTACGTAGCGAGAGTTTTTAATGTTTTCTACTGCACGAAGTCCCGTTGCTTCTGCTCCCACTGGAACCGAAAGGATGCGTGATAGTTTTTTGGTTTTTACATTATAGGCCCATACAAAGTTGTTTGTGTGCAGTGAGCTGTCTTCTCCGATAAACAGTGTATTTAAGTCATTTGAATACGTAAGGTTATCAGGGTTGGCAATTTTATTTGGATCCGCTGTATTGCCGTATGCATCTGCTTTTTCTAGGTCTTGTCCAATCAATAGCCCTTCCATACTTGCAGGAACGTAGCGGCTGTTAATCTTGCCTTTTGCTTGGTCTTTTTGATGCGAGCCTAAGTTCAGCTGGTAGGTCACACCAGACTCTAATTTTGGAAGCTGAATATCATCTTGTACAGCACCAGGCTCTTTTAGCATGGCACTATTTTGGTAAGAAATAGCCATATACGCTTTTTTGTCTTTTTTATTAACCGTTAGTCCTTCCATCTTGTTGAATTCAGACGTGGCACCTAGAATCGCACCGTATCTGCGTGATTCTAAAAAGGCAGCTGCTTTTTCCATGCCAGGCTTTACTTTTAAATATTCAACTTTTTTACTTGCGGCGGTTTTGACTGCTTTAAATCCTTTTGTAGGCTGGTCGGCTGTTTCAAAAATATCACTAAATTTTGTGCCTTTGTCGATTATTGTTTTCACTTCATTGTCTGTTGCATGGCCAAGCTTAATCCACTGAAGGTCGCCTTTCCCTCCATTTTTTGTGCTCGTTTGTTTAAACTTTGCGGCATAAAGAGTTCCTGCTGAGAAGTCTTTTTCCTTATCTGCTACATACATAAACATCATGGTATTAGAACCATCGTCTCCAAAAAGAGCGGTTTTATTATCTGGAAGTACCTGCATCATTTCATGTGAAAAACGGCCTGTGCTGTAATGTTTTACGACAGACGCATCGCCGCTTTCATCCACTGAAATTTCTGGAATCCAGCCGTAGTAGTAAGGGTTTGCTTTTGACGTGTCACCGAAATAAAGCTTAGCGAAGTTCGTAACGTCTTTATAAGAGCTAGATGCAGGGTCTTCAAAAGCGCGTGCATCAGGCTCGTATTCTTCTGAACCGAGGTGAGTACCCCAATCCGTTGTAGAGCCATTACACGGCGTCCACAAACCATTTACATTAGAAAAATCAATTTTTTTAGCATGGTTGACGGTTAGTTTTCCTGTTTTATCATCTCGATCAACTTGTGTAAGCGTCATGGAAGCAGGAAGACCGGAAATCTCTTTTCCAGCATTATTAACAGATTCGTATTCATAATGTGAAATAATATAAGACTTACCGTTAATGGTAATAAAGCTGTTTGAATCCGGCGCGTCTGATACGTACGGTGATGGCTGATCAGGAACGCTTCGGTCAATAATTGGATCCCCGTTTGCATCGATTGGTGTACCTGCGGCGATTAATTCTCCTTTATTATCGACAATTTTATCTTTTGAAAGAAAGAGTTGGTTATAGTTAAGCGGCGTTTTTTCCACACTTCCATCTTTATACGTTACTTTTACAGAGGCCTCTGTATACGTTTTAATCATATTCTCAATCGTAGTAGGTGCTTTCATTGGCTGAAACTCGACGCTTTTGATTTGTTTTGGATGTTGAACTGGATGATGCTCTGCTGCAAAAGCAGAAGCGGCGCTAGAAGCTAAGAGAGTGAGAGATAGTCCAAGAGATACTCGTTTTTTCATGGTTGATAACCTCCAAATCGTATTCATACATTTATTAAATCATTTGATTGTTGAGGAAATATGAAGAGAAGCATTGGATTTGTTGAGCTGTTGTTAAGAACGTTGAACATTTAGATGACAAGTTTAACTAGAAGTTATTCAGCTATCTTTCAGAATTTGTTCAGATAGCATTCAGCTGGGCTTCATAGTGAATTCATGTTCCGCTCTTAAAATAAACACATAGCTAAAGAGGACAAGAAGCGCTTTGGCTCGTACAGCAAAAGTGAAAGGTATTTTAGCAGAAAAAAACGTTACTCCAATGGCGCTATTTTGATAAATGACCGCTGCTAAAACCTTTAGCTTGTGCTGTAAATACATTGGAAATTACGCGGAGGTATAATCATGATTGGAAAAGTATTAGCAGGAAAAGCAGTAGTAGCAAAAGCCGTGGGAGGTGCCACAATTGGAACAGCTATCGCTCTTGGTTCAATGACAAGTGCATTCGCTTCAGACGGCCAGCACATTACTTCAACAAAAGCGTCGGCTCATACCGAAGCGGCCACATATACACAAGCTCAAGCAAAAACAATTGCCTTAAAGAACTGCGGAGGAACGGTTCAATCGGTTTCTTTTGAAAATAACGCCTATACGTTTTTAATTCACGGAAAAGATAATCAAGACCATCATGTGAAAGTAAATGCACACAGCGGAAAAGTGGTAAAGGTTGAAAAACTATCTTTTTCTCAAAGTGAGGCACAAGCAGTAGCGGTGAAAAACTGTGGAGGAACGGTTAAGTCGGCAGGCTTCAACGATGGAGTGTATACGTTCTTAATTCATGGAAACGATAGCCGTGACCACCACGTAAGAGTCAATGCACAAAGTGGAAAAGTGATTCAAATTCAAAGCCCTGCATTTACAAAAGCACAGGTTCAATCAATTGCATTAAAAAATTGCAGTGGAACGATTCAATCGAGTTCATATGTAAATGATGTATACACATTTTTAATTCACGGAAAAGATAACAAAGATCACCATGTGAAAATAAACGCTGAAACAGGAAAAGTAATCAAAGTCGAAGCGGTAAAGTTTACGCAAGAACAAGCTAAACAAGCTGCTCTTCAACAGCACAAAGGAACGGTTCAATCTGTTTCATTCAGTGAACAAGCGTACACGTTTGTGATCAAAGGAACAGACAATATAAAACATACTGTAAAAATCAGCCCTCAAACAGGAAAAGTATGCTGATTTGATAAAAAAGACGATTGCTTCAAGGCAATCGTCTTTTTTATGTCAAGGGCAATAGGATTTCAAAAGCAGTTCCTGCATTCAATTTGCTTTCTACATGTATTTTTCCCCCGTGCAGCTCTATAATAGATGCGCTAATGGCCAAGCCTAAGCCCGCTCCTCCATATGCCCGAGAGCGTGAAGCATCAGCTTTGTAAAATCGCTCAAATAAATGAGGAAGGTGTTCTTGAGGAATACCATGACCGTTATCTTGTATTATTAACGAAAGTTCTTTCTCATTTATTTTTCCTATCACTTGAATAACTCCTGTAGTTGGATTTGTATGCTGTACGGCGTTGGAAAATAAGTTTAAAACAACTTGTTTAAATTGATCTTTGTTAATGTCTGATGGTAAACGGCTTGGAAAGTCGAATAAAACCTTTCTGTTCCCCGCCAATAGTATGAGTTGAGGTTTCATATCTAAAATCAACTCATCTACAAAACAGTATTCTTTTTGAAACGGTGGAAGTTGATCAAGCTGAGCAAGAAGCAGAAGATCCTGAATAAGTTTGTGTAGCCTTTTGGACTCTCCATACATGCTTTTTAATGCGTCGTTTAATTGTTCTGGATTACTGCTAGCCCCTCTTAATAAAACTTCTAAAAAGCCGTGAATAGATGTAAGCGGCGTTCGCAGTTCATGCGAAGCATCCGCAACAAAACGCCGCATTTGTTCTTTGGCTTCTGTTTCTGCTTTAAATGCTTTTTCAAGACGTTCAAGCATTTCATTAATAGAAAGAGAAAGGCGATCCATTTCGATTTGTCCTTGATTAACAGGCAAGCGGTCATGTAAGCTTCCGGCATTAATATGCTCCACTTTTTTAGTAGTAGTAAACAAAGGGACTAACGTCTGTTTTAAAACAGAAGAAAAAACAAAAAAAGCAATGGTCATTGCGGTAAGTGAAAGCATTAAAAAGATGAGCATTTGTCTGATTAAGAGGTCTCTTAATGATTCTGTGGGAGTATTAATTTGAATAACTCCCTGTATTTCTCCATCAAAGATAATGGGTTTTAAAACAATGACTTGCTCTTGATGACCATCCATTTTTTTTATAAGGCTCGTCGTGTTGTCCGGCTGGTTGCTGTTTTTCATTACTTGTTTGTATGCAGATGCAGAAAGCTTAGGGAAGTAAGAATGATGTGGATCCTTAGCCAGCCGTAAAAAGGTGCTTTTTTGATTGATAAAGGTAATATTAACGCCCGGGAAATAAACCATTGGTCTTGATGATTGTTTTACATTCTGGCTCGTTTCAATATCGTGCTTCCAGACATCATCGGGAATCAAGTGAATTTGGTCTTCGATGCTTCTAATTTTATTTGTGTAAATAAATTGCTTCATAAATACGTATTGAAAAACGCCTATCAGCATCAGTAAACTCAAAATAACGAGTAAACTTCTAGATAAAAGCTGAAGGCGAAGAGAGTTCAAATGAAAGAAACGTTTGTGCTTCATGAAATATCAATCCGGTACCCTACACCGCGAAGCGTTCGAATAACGGTTCGGCTATGGTCCTGTAATTTTTCTCTCAGTGATCGAATGTATACTTCAACAATGTTTTCTTCTCCTCCAAAATCATATCCCCACACTCGATCTAAAATGGTGGATTTACTTAGTACGAGACCGTGATTAATAACTAAGAATTTTAAGAGTGCATATTCAGTAGGGGATAAATCAAGTATGTGATTAAGGTATTTAATTTCTTTGCGGCGGTCATCAATTTTAAATGGACCGATGGATACTTCGTCTAATAAGTTGGGAAATTGATTGCGGATTCTAGCTTGAATGCGCGCAAGAAGTTCTTCAAAACTGAAGGGTTTGACCATATAATCATCTGCTCCAATAGTCAGCCCCTTTACTCGATCGTCCACTTGATCTTTTGCTGTTAGCATGATGACAGCTATATTCCCCATTTTCTTTAACAAACGGCATACTTCAAATCCATCCATTCCCGGAAGCATAACATCTACAATAGCGATATGAGGCTTGAATTCTTTGGCTATATTAATGCCTTCCATTCCGTCTTGGGCAGCTTTGATATCAAATCCTTCATTCGTTAACCCTAAAGATAAAAACTGTAAAATAGTTGGTTCGTCATCTATAAGTAAGACTTTAATTCCTTTTAGTTGATCCATCATGGTGAAAACTCCTTTGCTCCTCTACTTTCTATTATGCTTTTTTATCTGAAACAGCCCTGAATAATAGCTGAAAGCAAGCTGAAAAATAGTAGCTATTCTTATATCTTCAGCTAACTTTAAGCTTCTATTCGTCTTATTCTCAGAAATCTTTTGCATAATGAACGGCGTACTAGATAAAACGCCATAGACGGAAAGTCTAATGGTGAAAGAGGAGGAAATGTAAAGATGATTAAATGGGTAAAAGTATTGTCTACATCTGCTTTAGGAGCTGCAGTTGCATTTAGCTCTATTACAACGAGTCACGCTGCAGAAATGAAGACAGCGAAAGCAGAGACAACTGAACATGTGAGTATCTCGCAAGCTCAAGCAAATGGTATTGCTCTGCAAGATTGCAAAGGGACGGTCACATCTACGGAATTTAAGCAAGAATCAAGTGTGTATGTGATTACAATTGTAACGAATAACCTTGAGCAAAGAATCGTAGAAGTAAGCGCAAGCACTGGAAAAGTAGTGAAGAAGCAAGAAGTGAAGTTATGGACACAAAATCAAGTGAAAGAATCCATTTCTAAGCAGTATACAGGAGCGATTCAATCTATTACATTTAACAAAGAAACGCATGAATATACGTTAACTGTAGTAGATGGCAAAGTAGAATATACGCTAACCGTGGATGGTCTAACGGGGAAAGTCATTCATGAGAATAAAAAAGAGCTGCAGCTAATATCAGAGCAAAAAATAAAAGAAACAATTGTTAAACAATATAGTGGTTACGTATATAGTCTAGAGTTTAAAGAATCCGCTAGTCAGTATGTCGCAGTGATTCTTAAAGATAGCACTCAATATACGGTAACGTTAGATGCTTTCACAGGAAAAGTAGTTAATACTTCTCAGCAAGCAGTGAAGCTATTAACGAGACAAGATGCAAAAGATCTTGCATTGGCTACATATGCAGGTAAGGTGAAAATGGTAGAATATGATCAAAACGCAGCGATTTTCACAGTAAAAATAATCAAAGATAATACGGAATACACCGTTACAATCGATGCGGTTTCGGGTGAAATCACACATGTAAGACATGATAAGCTTCAGCCGTTAACGGAGACCGCTGTGAAAGTTCTTGCTTTAAAACATCAAGAAGGAAAAGTAGATCATATTGAGCTTATAACAGAAAACTCAATAACTGTATACGTGGTGACTTTAGTGAGCGGAAGCAAGCAGCAGACGCTTAAGTTCGATGCATATACTGGACAAGAGTGCTCATAATTTTTTATCTTAAAACATAAAACATACATTTCATTTTTCATTCATATCAAGCAGGGGGTGCTTCAAGGCATCCTCTGCTTTTCTATTTTGTAACTGGAAACATTACCGGTTATCTATGTTAAGATAAATGTAGATTATTCTCGTAAAATGGATAAAACTAGAATGAACTAAATTAAATAGATAGGGTGTACACATGAGAAAAGAAGTACAAGTTATAGCCAAAGAAGCTTTTATTAAAAAAGTGAATAAAGGTTATCCACTCATTGAAAAAGATGCGCTTGTTGATGGTCATAAACTGCAAGAAGAAGGCGTTATTATTAACTTAGTCACTCCAAAGAATCAATTCTTAGCCAAAGGCTATTATGGAAAACAAAACAAAGGCTACGGATGGATTCTGACGAAGAAGAAAAGTGAACAAATTGACGCGGCGTTTTTTGTACGAAAAATTCAGCGAGCTATTACCTCTCGTCACGATTTTTATGCGTCTGAAGATACAACTGCTTTTCGTGTATTTAATAGTGAAGGTGACGGAATTGGCGGCTTAATCATTGATTATTATGACGGATATTACGTCACGAGTTGGTATAGTGAAGGAATTTATCAATTTAAAGAATACGTTATTGAAGCTTTAAAATCTGCGCCTAACTTTAAAGGGCTGTACCAGAAAAAACGTTTCAACGTAAAAGGGCAGTATATTGAAGAAGATGATTTTGTCACAGGAAATAAAGGTGAATTCCCTTTAATTGTAAGAGAAAATGGTATTCGTTTTGCCGTTTATTTAAATGACGGAGCGATGGTTGGGGTCTTTTTAGATCAGCGAGACGTCCGTAAAACGATTCGAGATAAATATGCAAAAGGAAAGACCGTTCTAAACATGTTTTCGTATACAGGCGCATTTTCAGTGGCGGCCGCTCTTGGAGGAGCTGCGAAAACAACAAGTGTCGACTTGGCCAATCGCAGCCTGGCAAAAACAATTGAGCAATTTAGTGTAAATGGAATTGATCACGAAGCACAGGACATTATTGTGGAAGATGTTTTTAAGTATTTTAAATATGCAGTTAAGAAGAATATGACGTTCGATCTTGTGGTGCTAGATCCGCCGAGCTTTGCTAAATCGAAAAAGCATACGTTCAGCGCGGCAAAAGACTACAAAGATTTATTAAAAGAAGCCATTGCTCTTACAAAGCCAAATGGTGTCATTGTAGCTTCGACGAATGCAAGTAATTTTGATATGAAAAGATTTCATTCGTTTATTGAAAAAGCTTTTAATGAAAAAGGGGAACGCTACAAAATGATGGAGCAGTTCTCTCTTCCAGCTGATTTTAAAACAATAAAAGAATTTAAGTCAGGTGATTATCTCAAAGTCGTGTTTATTCAAAAAGTAAATCGTTAAATGCAAGGCTGCATGATGAACTCATGCAGCTTATTTATTTTGATGAAATAACGCTTACAAGCTATTTTGAAGGGAATAAAAGGAAGGTGAAAGATAAAAATTGTCAATATGTATGATAAAATAATAAAGGAATTATGCTCAACACTTCACAAATTTACAATATCATCCTTATGAAACGTATTTTTACAATTATTTTATTTTAAATGGGACAAGTATTGGGTACGAAGGGGAAAGAGCATACTACTATTATTATTTAAAAACATGAAAGGAGAAAGATTATGGCTGAAACAACTAAAAAGCCTGCCGGCGAAGTGAAGTTTATTCCTTTATTAATTTGTCTGGCAATCGGACTTATTTTATGGTTTATTACACCTCCGTCCGGACTTGATGTGAAGGCTTGGCACTTATTCGCTATTTTTGTGGCTACTATCGTAGGTCTTATCATTAAACCATTGCCATTAGGCAGTGTAGCTATTTTATCTTTAACCATTATTGTATTAACTAATACATTAACACTTGAACAATCGCTCAGCGGTTTTCAAAATACAACGATTTGGTTGATCGTTATTGCATTCTTTATTTCTAGAGGTTTTATTAAGACTGGTCTAGGAACAAGGGTTGCCTATATCTTTGTCCGTTTGTTCGGTAAAAAGACGTTGGGACTATCGTATTCTCTTATCGTAAGTGATTTAATTTTATCACCTGCAATGCCGTCTAATACAGCACGAGCTGGAGGAATTATTCTTCCAATCATTCGTTCTTTATCTGAAACATACGGATCGAGAACTGGAGACGGTACGGAGCGCAGAGTCGGTGCTTTTTTAACAAAAGTATCGTTTCAAGGAGATATGATTACATCGGCTATGTTCGTAACGGCAATGGCGGCCAATCCTCTTGCTGTTAAAATGACAGAACAAATTACAGGAAAGACTATTTCATGGGTTGGATGGGCAGCGGCTGCAATCGTGCCTGGAATTATTAGTTTAATTGTTATTCCGCTCGTTATTTATAAGCTGTATCCGCCAGAATTAAAAGAAACGCCGGAAGCATCTGAAATTGCAGCAAAAAAACTAAATGAAATGGGTCCGCTAAAGAAAGAAGAATGGTACATGATTGGCGTATTTTTACTTCTTCTTGTGCTGTGGATTTTTGGCGCTAATTTAAATATTAATGCAACAACAACTGCTTTTATTGGTCTATGTGCGCTGCTTTTAACGCAAGTGTTAAGCTGGTCGGACATCAAAAAAGAACAGGGAGCATGGGATACATTAGTCTGGTTTGCTGTTTTGGTTATGATGGCAACTTTCTTAAATGATCTAGGCATGATTCCTTGGTTCAGTGATCTGATGAAAGGCACTGTTAGTCATATGTCTTGGATGACGGCGTTGATTGTACTAGCTATTGCATATTTTTATTCTCACTACTTTTTTGCGAGTAACACGGCTCACGTCAGCGCTATGTACGCAGCATTTTTATCTGTCATCGTGGCCGCTGGTGCGCCTCCGTTACTGTCAGCATTAATTTTAGCGTTCTTTAGCAATTTATTTGGCTGTTTAACTCACTACGGCAGTGGACCGGCACCGGTGTTCTTCGGTAGTGGATATGTAACGCAGCAAAAATGGTGGTCGCTCGGCTTTTTAATTTCAATTATTCATATTATCATTTGGATTGGAATTGGCGGCTTGTGGTGGAAACTGCTAGGTCTATGGTAAAAAAACAGTGGCGCAGGCCACTGTTTTTTTATGCTTCAGCCCAAACGGATACAGAGCCGCCATTTACAGGGAAGTGTCCGTAGCCGTCTTCTTCAATCACAACTTGGTCTTCTCGGTTCTTTGTGAAGTCGATCCACGTTTGTCCGCTTCGGTGTTCGCCGACGAACATTCTCTTTTCTCCGTCTTCGCCGTTTGACATCACCACAGCGCATCCAGACTTCTCAAATTCCTCTACACCATGCCTTACCCATCCAATGGTATTCGGGTGATCAAAATAATCGTCTTGCTGTCCGTATGCTTTGTCATAGCGTACGTGCAAGAGAGCAGAAATATCTTTTTCTTTTCCCTCAATTGGATGCTCTCCACCTATCCCAAAATAGTCTCCGTAAAATACACAAGGATAGCCGTCTTCACGAAGTAAAATTAGAGCGTAAGCACTTTGTTTGAACCAATCTTCTACCCAAGATTCTAAAGATTCATTTGGCTGAGAGTCATGGTTATCTACAAATGTGACAACATTCAACGGATGAGTCTTAACCAATGTATCATCAAAAATTGTGGTTAAATCAAAATCTCTTCCTTGCTGAGAGGCTTCATGCAGTTTGTAATGCAGCGATACGTCAAACAAATCAATTTGATAATCAATAACGTCTAAAAATTCCTGACAGGTTGTTAATTCTGGATTCCAAAACTCTCCCACAAAATAAAATGGCTTTTCTTGAGAAGAGGACAATTCGTGAGCAAACTCTTTAATAAAATCATGGTTAATATGTTTAATGGCGTCTAATCGGTAACCGTCGCACTGCAGGGTGTCTGCTAACCATTTTCCCCATTTGATCATTTCTTCTCGAACTTCAGGGTGGTCGTAATCAATATTCGCAAACATTAAATAATCGTAGTTGCCAAACTCTTGATCAACATTTTCGTTCCAGCTTTTGTTTTCCCCGGCAATACGAAACACACCTTCTTTTCCATTTTTATCATCGTAATCAGTGCCATTAAAATGATTAAAGTTCCATTTGAAAGAAGAATATTGATCGCCGCGCCCTTCAAATGTAAACTTTGTCCACCCTTCAATTTCAAAGGGTTCAGAAATCTCTTCTGTTCGGTTCATGGGGTCTACTTCAATGACGTGGAAGGTTTCTTTTTCATCCGCTGCAGCTTTATGATTCATCACAATATCAACATAGACATTAATTCCGTGATTATGACAGGCATCAATTGCTTCATGCAGCTCTTGCTTGGTTCCATACTTTGTACGAACGGTTCCTTTTTGATCAAACTCGCCAAGATCATATAAGTCGTAAACGCCGTAGCCATTATCCTCTGATGAAACACCTTTTGTAACCGGGGGAATCCACACGGAATCAATTCCTTGTTCTTTTAGTTGAGGAGCGAGCTCTTTGAGGCGTTTCCAATGCTCGCCATCAGCTGGCACATGCCATTCGAAAAATTGCATAATTGTATGATTCCGTTCCAAGTTAAATCATCCTCCTTTTAAATAAAAAGATATAATCGCTCACGGATAGTTCTTTAGAATCAAATGAGGAATTGATTATATTTTTTCTTTTAACGTTCCTGTTATCCCTATTCCTTAAACCTTTTTCAATATATGATGCTTAAGAAAATCTTAAGATTCCCCCTTCTTTTTTCTTAAGAAATGCAGTTTACAATAAAACCCATAGACGAAATGACCCATGATATACTTTTGAAAGGAGTGTGAGAAATCAATGAACGAATATGTGGTTTTAGTTGTAGATGATGAGCAAGAAATCCGCAATGGTATTGCTATTTATTTAAAAAATGAAGGTATTAAAGTCTTTACGGCCAAAGATGGAATCGAAGCCATAGAGATACTAAATAAAGAAAAAGTTCACTTGATTATTCTGGATATTATGATGCCAAGGCAAGACGGCATTTCAACAACGTTTAAAATTCGAGAACAAAAAAATATCCCGATTATTATGCTGAGTGCTAAAAGCGAAGATGCCGATAAAGTGCTTGGTCTGCAGGTAGGAGCAGACGATTATGTGACAAAACCTTTTAATCCATTAGAACTGATAGCAAGAGTTAAATCACAGTTAAGAAGATATGTGACATTAGGTACCTATGAAGAAACAAAGACGATTAATATCCGAGGTCTTGTACTTGATATTGAGGCTAAGTCCGTCACTCTTGATGGGGAATTCATTAAGCTCACTCCCATTGAGTATAAAATTGTAGAATTATTAATGAAAAATGCAGGAAGAGTTTTTTCCATACATGATATTTATGAGCGCGTATGGAATGAACCCGGCTACAACGCAGAAAATACGGTAGCAGTGCACATTAGAAAAATAAGAGAAAAAATTGAGATTGAACCAAAAAATCCGAGATATGTAAAGGTTGTGTGGGGACTTGGATATAAAATGGAAAAATAGCGTTATTTCAGCTATAGGTATTATCTTGTTTTTATTTGGTTTAGGAGCAACCATTTCTTCTATTGGCAGCATGCATAACCTAGTAAAAGCAAACTACTTACAAAAAAGTACCTATGTAAAATCAGAAGACTTCCAAAAAGAAATAGATCGTTTTACAAATGATCTTTACCTCTTAGAATTGACATCCAAGAATAAAAATACCGTTAACGCAAATACGATAACAGAAGAAGAAATTGAGTCGTATCGATATGCAGAAGGAAACTTAACGGAACAAATACAAAACGTACACGATAAATATGAAGAAAAAATAGAAGACGCTAAGCAAGCAAAGAGTAAAAAAGTTGAAGATGCCTATGTAAAGCAGCGGGATCTAGAAGTTAAAAACATTCAAAAAAAGTTTCAAGATGATCAATTTGTTCGAGAAAAAATAGCAAAAAATAAAGAATTCGAAATAACGAGAATTTATGATGAAGCTTTTGATCGGCAAAAACCATTATCTCAATATAAAAAAGACATCATGTATTATTTGAAAGATAGAAACACACAAAAAATATATACGAACATCCAAAATGCAAGCAAGGAAAACGTTAATCAATTAGTAAAACAAAAAAATATGTTGTATAAACATACCTATTCAGCTCAATCACCCCTTGTGTTTCAACTAGATGAATATAAAAATTCATTGTTAAGCAGTGAGACAGACTCAGAGATTCCAAACCGGTATTTAAAGCAGAAGTTTACGGGTATAATTGCTGTTCCTGAAAAAGAAGCTTTCAGTAGTTCTTTATTTGATGAATATAACTATTACCATCACCAAAATGTAGTATTTCTCGTGTATGCATTGTCAGGAATAATAGCTCTGTTAATAGTTTACTTTATTTATAAAAGAACAATAACCGGACGTTTAAAAGAAATAACAAGACAAAATGCCGTACAGAGGATTTATAAAAAAGTACCTTTAGATATGTGTATAATTGTTTTTCTTTTGTACTCATTTTTCACATCAAGTCTAGTTCTGAACGGCTATCCAACTTCTTTATTAGAATCATATAAGCATGTTGCTATATTTTTCTTTTATATGATAGTTATATCCATAGCTATTTGCCTGTGGGTACTTCAAGTATTTTTACTGTTTCAGCGTATGCGCACACTAGATGATATAAAAGAAGAATATCACAGAACGTGTGTTTATCAAGTCATTTATTTTCTTCAATCTATTTTTATTATCAGACATATTGGCATGTATATAATGGTTGTAGTACTGCTTTTAGTTTTTGCGGTATTTGCTGTTGCAGCTTTATTGACCAGTGGATCTATGTTTGTAGAACAAGTGTCTATACTATACTTAGCTGTCGGCAGTGTTATAGGAGTGGTTACTTTGATACTGCTTATGCTACGAATTAATTATTTAAATAAAATTATTATTTCCATTAATCAAATCGCCACAGCTGAGTGGAAAAGGCCGTTACCTATCAAAGGAAAATCAGCTTTAACTCAAGCAGCGATAGATATAAATCATATTCAGCAGCAAATTCAAAAATCTCAGCATGTTCAAGTTAAAAGTGAACGCTTGAAAACAGAGTTAATTACCAACGTCAGTCACGATTTAAGAACACCATTGACTTCTATTATGACATATACAGCGTTGCTAAAGTCCCAAGATCTTACTTGGGACGAACAACATGCTTACGTTGAAATTATTGACCGTAAATCAAAACGTTTACAGACACTTATTGATGATTTGTTTGAAGTATCAAAAATGGCAAGTGGAAATGTAGAATTGCATAAAGACACAATTGATATTAATCAGCTTCTTCATCAGGCTTTAGCTGAATATGATGAAGCAATTAAAGATTCAACTCTGCAATTTCGTATTCAATCTATCCAAAAGCCGATATTTGCTACTGTAGATGGTCAAAAATTATGGAGAGTATTTGACAATTTGATAGAGAACATATTGAAATATTCACTTGAACAAACGCGTGTCTATATTTCTGTTCAAGAAATAAACGAACAAGTGAAACTAACGTTTAAAAATGTAAGTAAATATGAGTTAAATGAGCAGGCAGACGAGCTGTTTGAACGATTTAAAAGAGGGGACGCCTCAAGACAAACCGATGGCTCTGGACTTGGTTTAGCTATTGCTAAGTCAATTATTGATTTGCACGGAGGAGAATTGAATATTGAAATTGACGGAGATTTATTTAAAGTAACGATTACTCTTTAATGTGAGTGAATATAAACAGCATATCTAGTAAAAAAGAGAAGCAACCTCATTATGCTGGTTGCTTCTCTTTTTTTAGCGTTCGTAATTTTATTCCGCAACCGCAAAGTGTACTGTGCTTTAGTACTTTTATTTCTCTATGACACTGATTACATCTTATTTCTTGTCCAATCATTTCTTCATCCCTTCCTCTTTTTACAAGAATTTAAATAAGTATCCATAAAATATGGATACTTATTTAGTGATAAAATGTTAAACTAATTGAGAATAAACGAAAATCTAAAATGAGAAAAACACCTTTATTTTCTCATTAGGAAAACTGATATCTTTATTTTACTTGCTGCGGAACAGACAATCCTAAACCGTCTGCAACGCGTGTTCCATACTCTGGATCCGCTTTGTAGAAGTGCTGAATTTGACGCAGTTTAATCTCTTCTTTTTCTACAGGCTTCATAGCTTCAACGATGTTTGCAACTAGTCGTGTACGCTCGTCTTCGCTTAGAAGGCGGTATAAGTCACCTGCTTGCGTGTAATGGTCGTTATGATCATATGAAACACTATCGGCAACGCCTGAAACAGGGTATGCCGCTTGTTTGTTTTCATGAGATTCTGTCGGACCGCCAAAGCTGTTTGGCTCATAGTAAACAGAACGGCCGCCGTTATCGTCAAAGCGCATTTGACCATCACGCTGATAGTTATTTACTTCATTGCGCGGACGGTTAATAGGTAGCGCTTGATGGTTAGCACCCACGCGGTAGCGATGTGCATCGCTGTATGCGAATAGTCGACCTTGCAGCATTTTATCAGGTGATACGTCAATTCCCGGTACAAGCGTTCCAGGTGAGAATGTAGCTTGCTCCACTTCGGCAAAATAATTTTCTGGATTTCGGTCCAAGACCATGCGACCTACTTCAATTAACGGATAGTCTTTTTGTGACCAAACCTTTGTTACGTCAAACGGATCAAAGCGATACGTATCAGCGTCTTCTAATGGCATAATTTGAACGTACAGCTTCCATGAAGGGAAATCGCCTTTTTCAATGGCATTAAATAGATCTTCAGTATGATAATCTGGATTTTCACCAGCTAGCTTTGCGGCTACGTCTGGAGACAGATTTTTCACGCCTTGCTCTGTTTTAAAGTGATATTTTACCCAAACGCCATCTCCTTCGGCATTAACCCATTTAAATGTATGGCTGCCAAATCCATGCATATGGCGTAACGTTGCCGGGATACCGCGATCAGACATTAAAATAGAAACTTGATGCAAAGATTCAGGAGATAAAGACCAGAAATCCCACACGGCCGTCGGGTTTTTCAAATGCGTGCGTGGATCGCGTTTTTGTGTATGAATAAAATCGGGAAATTTAATCGCATCTCGGATGAAAAATACAGGTGTATTATTTCCGACTAAGTCGTAGTTGCCTTCTTCTGTATAAAATTTAACAGCAAATCCGCGAGGGTCGCGAACGGTATCTGCTGAGCCGTTTTCACCAGCTACTGTTGAAAAGCGAACAAATAGAGGTGTTCGTTTTCCTACTTCAGAAAGGAAAGCTGCTTTTGTATAGGCTGAAACATTGTTTGTCACTTCAAAATAACCGTGGGCACCGGCGCCTTTTGCGTGTACGACGCGTTCAGGAACACGCTCTCGGTTAAAATGGGCTAATTTCTCTAAAAGGTGAACATCTTGAATTAAAGTAGGTCCGCGTGAACCAGCGGTCATCGAATTTTGATTATCTCCAACCGGAGATCCCCAACTAGTCGTTAAGTTATTCTTGTTTGTTGTCATCTTAGAACCACCTCTTATTTGAATTTTATTATGTTAGAAATAATAATAACATTTTTAAATAAAAAATCAATACTAAATTATAATTATTATAATTTAAAGTGTTAATTTTGAGATGTAGTCAGTGGGGGTTATAAGCATGTGAAGTGTACGAACTATTTTAAAAATTTTCTGTATAGTATATTTAGTTTAATAATAAAAATGCCTGGTGTGCAATTATTTTGACAGGCTATTACCATATCAAAAACACGCTTGCTTATATAAGCAAGCGTGTTCGTTTTATATATTTTGTGATAAGTTTGCTTTCGCCGCTAGTTCAGCCTGAGGCGTGCGCCAAAGCTGCGTCCATTTTTGAATCGCGGCAATCATAATAATGAGACCGAGTATAAGCATGATGATTGAAAGAGTCGCATTTAATATGCTGTAACCTGCCGCAGCTTCATTTAAATACACATTCTTAACCATCCAATAACCCGCGTAGTTAACCGTTACGTAAAGGTAGGCTAGTGGAATAAGACAAGTAAGCATATAGGAGCGCTTATCTGCAATTCTAAGAATAACGGTTGCACCAATAATTAAACCAATGGATGCCATTAACTGATTCGATACGCCGAACAGCGCCCAAACTGAGCCAATATCTCCTGAGAACAATAAGTATCCCCACATAAAACAGGCTAGGGCACTTGCAAAAATGGACCCAGGAAGCCAGTCTACTCGCTTCAATGGCTTATAAAATTCACCGAAAAAGTCTTGAATTAAATAGCGGGAAACGCGTGTACCCGCGTCGATAGCAGTCAAAATAAACACTGCTTCAAACATAATAACGAATTGAAAAAAGTAAGAAGACAGGTGGCTGAACCAAGGAATTTCCGTGAAAATATACGTCATTCCTACAGCCAGTGTAACAGCGCCGCCTGTACGGCCTTCTAAGTTTAGGCCAATTTCTTGGCTAAGCTGAGGAAGAGCCGTTACGTTCATGCCAAGCGTTTTGAATACTTCAGGTGTAGAGTTGATTGCAAAATAGTCTCCAGGATGTAAAGCAGTTGCGGCAATTAATGCCATAATTCCTACTAAGCATTCGACTAACATCGCGCCGAAGCCTACAACTTTAATGTCACTCCAACGATCGAGCATCTTAGGGGTTGTTCCTGAACCAACAAATGCATGGAAGCCAGAAATAGCACCGCAGGCGATCGTAATGGAAATAAACGGCCACACAGGTCCTGCTAAAATAGGGCCGCCTCCGTGAATAAATTCAGTAACTGCAGGAAATGGAATTGATGGATTTACGAAAAACACGCCTACAATCAGCGCGATAAAGACACCAATTTTCATAAAGCTGCTTAAGTAATCTCGAGGTGCTAAAAGCAGCCAAACGGGCAAGGCCGCTGCAAAAAATGCATAAACGGGAAGAATAATTGAAAGTGTTTTAATATCTAGCGTTAAAAAATCTCCTAAAGCTGTTCCTTGAATATAAGGACCGCTAAATACGGCAATTAAAATTAAAATGAAGCCGACGGTAGAAGCCGCTTTTAAATTACCTGTTTTTTTGTGGTAAATACCTACCCCCATTGCGATCGGAATGGTAATTCCAACAGCGAATGTACCCCAAGGATTTTTCTCAAGGGCGTGTAACACGACCATAGATAAACCGGCCATTGTAATGGTAATGATAAAAAGCATAGCTAAACCTGTACAAAAACCAGCGACGGGTCCTAGCTCTTTTTTAGCCACTTCTGAAAGCGACTGGCCTTTTTGGCGCATAGATGCAAATAACACAACTGCATCGTGAACGGCTCCTCCGATTACAGCTCCGATTAAAAGCCAGAGCAGTCCGGGCAAATAGCCAAACTGAGCTGCTAAAATAGGTCCAACAAGCGGACCCGCAGCTGCAATAGCTGCAAAGTGATGACCAAATGTTACCCATCGATTGGTTGGCACGTAATCTTTTCCATCTTCAAGCTCATGTGCCGGCGTTTTTTGCGCATCGTTTAGTTTCAAGACCTTAACAGCCATGAATGTTCCATAAAGCCGATACGCAATCATTAAAATACAGATAGATCCAATAACAATCGTAACCGCATTCATTACAAATCCCCCTATCCCTTAGTTGTCTGATGTTTGTACTACTACACAACGTTATGTAATTGTGTGTTCCCCTTACAACTTTCATTATAAAAGAAGAAAGCGCTTTTATCACCAGTTTTTCCCTTAATTATTTAAAAAATTAGAAAGTTCAAATTCCCTTTGAAAAACTATAAGACTTTTCACATAATCTCTGCTATAATTTTTAAAAAAATTAGTACGCATTTAGGTGTTTTTAGTTAGGGAGATGAAATGAGTGAAGCATCGTCAAGAGTTACAAAATAGCAAGCGTATCGTAGTCAAAGTAGGGACATCTACGTTGACCTATGATAACGGAGATATTAACTTAGCACGCATTGAAAAACTAGCGCGTGTTTTATCTGATTTAATGAATGCAGGAAAAGAAGTTGTGCTTGTTACATCAGGTGCCGTTCAAGTGGGAGTAAAAAAACTAAAGTTAAAAGAAAAACCAACTTCTATTCGAGAAAAACAAGCAGCAGCCTCTGTCGGGCAGTGTGAGCTTATGCATATCTATAGTAAATTCTTTGGTGAGTATAGTCACATTGTTGGTCAAGTACTGTTAACAAAAGATGTAATCGAAGATGAACATGTGCGCAATAACGTTGTGAACACGTTTGAAAAATTAATTGAAGACAAAGTGATTCCTATTGTGAATGAAAACGATACAGTTGCCATCGATGAGATTGAAAACATCGTGCGTTTTGGAGATAACGATAATTTATCCGCCATTGTTTCAGTTTTGATTCACGCAGATTTACTTGTTATTTTATCTGATATTGACGGTTTCTTTGATTCAGATCCCACAAAAAACCCTAACTCTAAATTAATGAAAGTAATAGATGGCATCACGCCGGAGCTTGAGAATTTTGCTGGAGATAGTGGAACTGACGTTGGAACAGGCGGAATGGTCACAAAACTGACCGCTGCTAAAACAGCTACAAGTGCAGGCGTGAGCTTAATCCTAGCAAATGGGAAAGAACCAAGTATTTTGCGAGATATTATTGAAGGCCAAGAAATTGGAACGTTATTCTTAAAACAAGCTGAAGGAGTAATGAAATGAGTGAATTGCAGCTTAAAGGAAAGCAGGCAAAAGAAGCCTCTTATTTCTTAGGAAATGTAACGAGCGAACAAAAACAGCAGGCACTTTATAAAATGGCGGCTGCTCTATTGGATCAACAAGAGACAATTTTAAAAGCAAATGAATTAGACGTAGAAAAAGCCGTTCAAAAAGGCACGTCAAAAGCGATGTTGGATCGCCTATCTTTAAATGAAGGGCGGATTCATGGAATGGCAGACGGCCTGCGCCAAGTAGCTGCGCTTGCAGATCCGGTAGGAGAAGTGCTGTCTATGGCTAAACGACCAAATGGCTTACAAATTGGGCAGCAGCGTGTACCTATTGGTGTCATAGGAATTATTTATGAAGCGCGTCCAAACGTTACATGTGATGCAGCAGGCTTATGCTTAAAAGCAGGAAATGCGGTTATTTTGCGCGGAGGCAGTGAGGCATTTCATTCGAATCAAGCGATTGTTTCTGTATTATCCCAAGCTGCGGCAAGTGCAGGATTTCCTGAGCATAGCGTACAGCTTATTGAAGATACGTCGAGAGAAACAGCACTGGAGTTAATGAAGCTAAATGAATATATCGATGTATTAATTCCTCGAGGCGGTGCTGGTTTAATTGAAGCGGTGGTAAAAAATGCAACGGTTCCTGTTATTGAGACAGGAACCGGGAACTGCCACATTTATGTTGATGAAGAATATGACCGTGACATGGCAGCCAGTATTGTCATTAATGCAAAAACATCTCGTCCAGCGGTGTGCAACTCAGCCGAAAAGCTGATTATTCATGAACGGGCGGCTCATGAATTTTTGCCGATTATTGTTCAAGCGCTACGAGAGAAAGATGTAGAAGTACGCGGTGATGAACGTGCGCTCACAATCGTTCCAGATCTTGTTCCAGCAGGGGATGAGGATTGGAAGAAAGAATATTTGGATTTCATCATGGCAGTTAAAATCGTAGATGATATCGATGAAGCGATTTCCCATATTAATGTTCATAGTTCACATCATTCTGAAGCGATTGTAACAACAAATTATGCTCATGCTCAGCGTTTTTTACAGCGCGTTAATTCAGCTGCTGTTTATGTGAATGCTTCGACGAGGTTTACGGACGGAGAAGAGTTTGGTTTCGGGGCAGAAATCGGAATTAGTACACAAAAGCTTCATGCGCGTGGACCAATGGGATTAAAGGAATTAACAACATTAAAATATATTATTTACGGAGATGGACAAATTCGATAAAAAGAAGAGGCTGGGACGAAAGTATTTTAGACAAAGTAAAACCGAACCATTGATCAAAATTTTTGATTAGTGGTTCGGTTTTTTTGTTAGGGTGAACATAGTTTTCATCTGTTTAAATTCTTCTAGTAGTTGATTGGAGGGCGAGATGAAGACTCCCGCGGAAAGCGAAGTCTTGCACGGAAATCAACTACGGTGTCATAAGCCGTTTAGCTCATGTATCCCATTTGTTTTTCTTTAGATTGGATTCATTTAGATATACCCCAACCTCTTCCCTTACTTCCATATATGTTCAATTTCTTCAAGTGACTTTCCTTTTGTTTCTGGAACCCACTTCCATATAAACAAAAATGAAGCGATACACATAATCATAAAAGATAAAAAGGTAAAAGATCCTCCAGCTTTGTTCCAAAGAATAGGAAAAAACTGAGACACAAACCAATTAGCTATCCACAAGAAAAAGGTAGAAATAGACATTGCATAGCCTCTCGCATGATTAGGAAAAATTTCAGAAATCACAACCCATACAACAGGCCCCATAGAAATATTAAAAAGAAATAAATAAAAAACAATAAGTAAACTAGTAGTCAAGCCTTCAGTACCCTGTGAATGAAATCCAAAAGAAACGAGAAGCTGCGTAACGGCCATACCGGCTGTGCCAATAAGTAATAAAGCTTTGCGGCCAATCCGGTCGATAAGCCACATGGAACAAAGAACGCCTAAAAAGGCAGCTACACCAATCATAGACGTAACAAGGAGCGATAAATCTCCTCTAGCTCCAGCTGCTTCAAAAACTTGCGGGGCGTAATAAATAATGGCATTGATTCCGACAAGCTGTTGAAAGGCTGCAAGTAGAATACCAATAAGCAACGCTTTTCGAAGGCCTGCCTCTTTAAAAAGCGAAAGAGAAGCCGGTTGATTTTCTTTTAACGATTGCTCAATATGATACAGCTCTTGGCGTGCAATGTGTGTACCATTGATTTTAATTAAAATGTCCATAGCTTCTACAGTGCGGTTTGCTTTTACTAGCCACCTCGGACTTTCAGGAACAGGAGAAAGGATAAGAAGAAATAAAAGAGCTGGAATCCCAGAAGCACCGATAATGTAGCGCCATCCTGTGGAATTCTGCCATGCGTCTTCCCCAATAGATAAAATGTAGTCATTTACAAAATAGACAGAAACAATCCCAACGGCAACAGCAAATTGATAAAGAGAGCCTAAGCGGCCGCGCATGTGCGGAGGGGCTATTTCAGAAATATAGGTAATAGAAAGAACGGAGGCCATACCAATGCCTAGCCCTCCAATAATTCGAGAAATAATCACAAAAGAGATGGTTGAAGATAGCGCTTGCATAATTGCGGATACGATAAATAAAGAAGCTGCTAAAAGCAAGATACCTTTTCTACCGAATCGATCACTCAGTTTTCCTGAAGAAAGTACCCCAACGGCACCCCCGAGCAGCAAACTGGATACAACAAAACCTACCATCGTTGGACTGAGATTAAAATGCACTTCCATCAATCCAATAGCCCCTGAAATGACGGCTGTGTCATAGCCGTAAAGTAACCCTCCAAAAGCAGCTGCACATGAAATGAAAATAACAAAAAATAGATTTCCTTTTTGCTCTTTATACTCGTCAGAAGTTACTTTTACTATCCCCATATAAATTCCTCCTTTGAATCGCGTTCACTATTTTAATTTAAAAAAACGTTATACGTAAAACGTTTTCATAAAAGATGTTTTTATGTTAAACTAAAAATTGTAAATAATCAAACTATTTTTTAACTTTTATATGAATTATGTACGTTTTGTTATCAATCAATAGGGAAGAAAAAGTAAGGGGGAAGAGAAATATGGCGTTTATTCAATGTGATTTTTTTTCAGAAGTATTGCAAATAAGTACTTCAATGAACGTTTTGATACCGCAGCAAACAAAATCTCAGATTGGTTTACAAACTAATACAAGAAGTGAGAAACACCCTACGCTCTATTTATTACACGGTCTTTCTGATGATCATACGATATGGATGAGAAGAACTTCGATTGAACGCTACGCATCAGAATTAGGACTTGCAGTTGTAATGCCAAATGTAGATCGTAGCTTTTATAGAGATATGGCTTATGGAAAGAAGTATTGGACGTTTGTAACAGAAGAACTTCCTCAATTGGCTAGGTCATTCTTTCCGTTATCGGAAAAAAGAGAAGATAATTTTGTGGCTGGTCTTTCTATGGGAGGGTACGGCGCTTTAAAATGGGCGTTTCGCAAACCACATCAATTTTCTGCAGCTGCCAGTTTATCAGGAGTGATGGACATTGAAGGGCTGGGAGAGCGAGGGGAAGTTCAGTTCCTAGATTATCCTTTGATTTTTGGCATGCCGCCTGTTATTAGACCTGAGGATGATCTTTTCTGGCTGCTTGAAAATCGCCGGCGCTATGGAGAAGTGACTCCGCGTATTTATCAATGCTGTGGAACGGAAGATTTTTTATATCAGGAAAATAAACGTTTTTCCGAGCGATGTAAGCAAGAGCCTATTTGTTTTACATATGAAGAAGGAAAAGGAAGTCACGACTGGGCATATTGGGATCAAAAAATTCAAGATGTGTTAAAGTGGCTGTTTAGTGAAAAGTAGGGAAGGTAGTTTTGGGTGGTTCCGACTTCTAGTAGTATAATAAAGAAAAATGTTTACTTGGTCGATAGACTAAAAGGAAATAGGAGTCGGTACGAATGGGGAGAAAAAAAGTCACGATTACAGAAGTAGCAAAAGAAGCGGGTGTTTCATTAGCTACGGTATCAAGAATCTTCAATAATAAAGACGGTAAAATTAAAATCAGTGAAAAAACAAAACAAAAAGTACTAAAAGCAGCAGCTCATTTAGGGTATCAGACAAATCCATTTGCGGCAGCTCTGCGGGCCCAAAAAACAGGGATTATCGGGATATTAATTAGAGATTTAAAAGACCCATTTTTAATCGAGCTGTTAAAAAAGGTACAGCAGCAAGTTCAAAGTCGAGGGATGGACGTTCTTATTGGCCATACGGATTACCAAGAAACAACGGCTGAGCGTCAATTAAATGTGATGATGAATCATTGGTTTGATGGAGTCATTTTATTAGATTATGTAGCCGCTCCGCATCCGTTTGTAGACGTATTAAAACAATATCAAACGCCTTACGTTTCTCTTACAGGAGACGGCTCTTCTGCACTTTGGCCAATTGTACATGTAGATGATGCGGTGGGAATGCAATTAGCTGTTGCTCACTTAACGGACCTTGGCCATAATAATATCGGGTTCGTTGGAAAAGCTGTAAGCGGAGTGGAGCACCGTCTGTCTCTTTTTTATCAATATGTACCGTCAGCAAACGCAAAGTTTGTGAAAGAAGATATGAATAACTCAGATGAACTATATCAGTTTATAAATGAGCTAGCTCATCATCCAGAGCCCCCAACTGCGCTTATTTGTGCTACGGATTACATTGCTCTGAAAGTGATACACTGTGCGTGGCAAAACGGACTTCACGTTCCAGCGGATTTGTCTGTTATAGGGTTTGATGATATTACAGAAGCTAGTGAAGCGCAACCTCCGCTAACAACCATCCGTCAACCGATGGAAAAAATGGCTGAAAAAGCAGTAAACCTCTTACTTCAGCAAATTCAGGATCAGCAAGAAATAGATCAGGTACAGTATAAAATGGCACCTGTATTAGTAGAGCGTGAGACCACAAAACGTATGAATTGATAAGGAATGTATATACTATTCCTGAAAGTGTGAGACAAAAAGTCCACACTTTTTTGCATTAACCATTGCGTCCACTTCCCTCTTTCTTATACACTGTATGCTGTAGGGGAAAAAACCAAGCTTTAATATGTTTGGAGCGATTTGATGACACAACAAAAATTAGATAAATATGAAATTATGGACGTTAGCTTACTAGCAGGTAAAATTATGTTAGAAAGCGGAGCAGAAACGTATCGAGTAGAAGACACAATGATGCGGATTGCAGCGTCTTACGGTATAAAAAAATCCCACAGCTATGTGACGCCAACAGGGATTATGTTTTCACTTGAAACGAAAGAACCGACGAAAACGAAGTTAATTCGTATTTCCGAACGAACGACCGATTTAAAAAAAGTAACTATGGTAAATAGCGTCTCAAGAACCATCAGTCAAGGAAACATCTCCTTGGAGGAAGCGTATGAAATGCTACAAGAAATTGAAGCAACGAACGTAGCTTTTCCACTATGGGTTCAACTTGCAGCTGCATCCATTTCTAGCGGATGCTTTTTAATCATGTTTCAAGGTTTATGGACGGACTTTATTCCAGCGATGTTTTCAGGAGGTCTCGGATTTTTAACCGTGGTGTATTTCCACCGTCTTATTCCGATTCGCTTTTTTGCTGAGTTTACCGCTTCGTTAGTTATTGGACTTTTATCAGCTCTTTTAGTCGCTTCAGGACTAGGAACGCAAATTGATAAAATTATTATTGGATCCGTTATGCCTCTCGTTCCTGGGTTATCGATTACCAATGCAGTGCGAGATTTAATGGCGGGACATTTACTGTCTGGATTATCAAAAGGAGCAGAAGCGTTTCTGACGGCATTTGCTATTGGTGCAGGTATTGCCATTGTATTTACGCTTCTATAGAAGGGAGGCATCATATGCATATCGTAGAGCAGATAATTACAAGTTTTATTGCTTCAGCAGCGTTTGGGATTATTTTTAATGTTCCACGTGAATCATTATTAAAAAGTGGCTTTGTCGGAATGATTGGCTGGCTCATTTACTATTTGCTAACGTTCTATGGTGTAGATGAAATTCCAAGCACTGTAGCATCGGCCTTTTTTATTGCTATTATTAGTCAAATTTACGCAAAAATTTATCGTACGCCGATCATTATTTTCACGGTAGCAGGTATTATTCCGCTCGTTCCAGGGGGAACAGCATACGATGCCATGCGTAACTTTGTAGAAAATAATTATAATGAAGCGATTAGTCTTGCAGCAAAAGCCTTTATGATTTCAGGTTCAATTGCCATTGGTATTGTATTTTCTGAAGTCATTAACCAAATCATTCGTCAATCTAAATTAAATGCGAAAGCAAAATATCGACCGTAGAGAAGCAAGCTCAAATCAGAGCGTGCTTTTTTTATGAAAAAATAAAGAGATCCTGCCCTTTTTTGTCACAAGAAAGTCACGTTTTAGTCTAAAAACGTTCAAAAAATGTACGTGCACAGCTAAAAAAATAGACTATACTATGTAAATAGAAAGAGAGACATTACATATGTTTGTGAAATGTTGAGCATATTTCTCGAATTGTTATGCTCAATGTTTCACAATATAAGTAAAAGATGCTCAGGAATGAGCAAAGTATCTATGGAAATGATGAATGTTCTTATATATGAAAGGAGAAAGAAGATGGATACAGTCATACTATCACGTATTCAATTTGCATCAACGACGCTGTTTCATTTTATCTTTGTACCGCTGTCTATCGGCCTTGTCTTTTTAGTAGCGATCATGGAAACGATGTACGTAGTAAAAAAAGATGAACAGTATAAAAAGATGGCAAAGTTTTGGGGGCACTTATTCCTGATTAACTTTGCTGTCGGAGTCGTAACAGGTATTTTACAAGAATTTCAGTTTGGCATGAACTGGTCAGAGTACTCAAGATTTGTAGGAGATGTATTTGGTGCGCCGCTTGCTATTGAAGCACTGCTAGCGTTTTTTATGGAGTCCACGTTCCTCGGGCTGTGGATTTTCGGGTGGGATCGTTTGCCTAAATGGCTGCACTGTCTATGTATTTGGCTTGTTAGTCTAGGTACTATCTTTTCAGCGTTCTTTATTTTAACGGCTAATTCTTTTATGCAGCATCCGGTCGGAATGGAGCTAAATAATGGCCGTTTGGAAATGAATGACTTCTTTAAATTATTAACGAACGGTCAGCTGTGGGTCGAATTCCCTCATACAATTTTAGGTTCGTTTGCAACAGGCGCCTTTTTTATCACGGGTGTCAGCGCTGTTATGCTCTTGAAGAAAAAACATGTGGCTTTTGCTAAAAAATCATTTCAAGTTGCTATCCTTGTAGGGCTAGTTTCAGGTGTAGGAATTGCACTATCTGGGCATGAACAGGCCGGATATTTAGTTAAAACACAGCCGATGAAAATGGCCGCAAGTGAAGGATTATGGGAAAACAGCGGAAGTCCAGGTGCTTGGACAGTAACAGCAAATATTCACCCTGATGAAAAGAAAAATACGAGTGAAATCAAAATACCTTACTTATTAAGCTTCTTATCATACGGTAAGTTTTCAGGCTCCGTTCCTGGAATGAATGAGCTGCAGCAGCAGTATACGGCGAAATATGGAGAAGGAAATTATATTCCACCCGTTCGAACAACGTTTTGGAGTTTCCGCATTATGGCTGGTCTAGGTGGCGTATTATGTGCATTAGGCATTTGGGGTACGTACTTGCTTTCTCGTAAAAAACTTCAAGAAAGCAAACTATTTTTACGTATTATGTCGATTGCCATCGCCTTTCCGTTCCTTGGAAGCTCAGCAGGTTGGATTATGACAGAGATTGGCCGTCAGCCTTGGGTTGTATTTGGTTATATGAAAACCGAAGATGCCGTGTCTCCTGGTGTAACAGCAGGCGAATTGCTATTTTCTATTATCTCGTTTTCGTTCTTTTACTTAATTTTAGCTGTGATTATGGTGTTCTTGTTCGTTAAAGAAATTAAAAAAGGTCCAGATCACGATCAAGAAGCACATACAAAAGTAACATCAACTGATCCGTTTACAAAGGAGGGATACAATGTTTTCTCTTAATGAATTCTGGTATTTGCTAGTATCCATTCTGTTTGTTGGTTTTATCTTTTTAGAAGGCTTTGATTTTGGGATTGGAATGGTGTCTCGCTTTTTAGGAAGAAACGACTTAGAGCGACGAGCTTTTATTAATACAATCGGTCCTTTTTGGGATGCAAATGAAGTTTGGTTAATTTCAGCAATCGGTGCTATGTTTGCCGCTTTTCCAAACTGGTATGCAACGCTATTAAGCGGGTCATATGTTCTTTTTGTTCTTCTGTTGCTTTCGCTTATCGGACGCGGTGTAGCATTTGAATTTCGAGGAAAAGTTGAAAAACAAGCGTGGAAAAATGCGTGGGATTGGGTTATCTTCTTTGGAAGTCTTTTTCCACCGCTCATTTTCGGCATCTTATTTTCAGCACTAATGAAAGGATTGCCTGTTGAGCGCAACATGCAAATGAATGCCGGCTTTTCGGATATTGTGAATCTATATACCATAACGGGCGGCGTGACGCTAACGATGCTTTGCTTATGGCACGGACTTATTTTTGCGACGATCCGTACGATGGATGACATTAGAGATCGTTCACGAAAAGTTGCCATGAAGCTTTTGCCTGTTAATGCCTTGCTGCTTCTTATTTTTTCAGGCATGACGTTTTTTGAAACAAATTTATTCAGCAATCATAGCCGCTTGATGCTATACACATTTTTTATCGGTATTTTCGTGTATTTACTAGCAGGATTTTTCCTTACACGGAAAAAAGACGGATGGGCCTTTGCTATGTCTGGCTTAATTTTAATTTTATCAATTTCCTCTATATTTGCAGGATTGTTTCCAACCGTTTTGGTTAGTTCAGTCAATGAAAGCTATAGTTTAACGATTCATAATGCAGCATCAGGGAATTATTCCTTGAAAATTATGTCTTACGCTGCTATTGCGTTACTGCCTTTTGTGTTAGGTTATCAAATTTGGAGCTACTACGTTTTTAGAAAACGTGTAGATCATAAGGAGCATATGGAGTACTAATGGGTAGAAATTTAATGGTTTACAACGGAATAAAAATGGTTCTTGCCGTGTTAATAGGGCTTATTACTATTCAAAGTGTAGCCATTATTTTTCAAGCTAAGTGGCTTGCCGAAGTAATTACTGCTCTTTTTCATGGTGAAAGTTTAACTTCGCAGACAAAAGCAATCGGATTGTTTTTGTCTGCCTTTATGGTTCGTCAGATCGTAAGTTTTATAGTGAAAAAAACAGCATATCAATTTGGAGTCAAAACGACTCAGGAACTTCGTTTGACGGTCATGAAAAGCATTTTTGCACTCGGACCGCGCTTTACCAAAAATGAAGGGACAGGAAACTTGGTGACGCTCATCACCACAGGCCTACAGAAGCTTCGCGCTTATCTTGAGCTGTTTTTGCCTAAACTGGCCGCCATCAGCGTTACACCTTGGCTAGTGCTCGCTTTCGTTTGGTATCAAGATCAGCTTTCAGGCATTATTTTGCTTGTAACTATGCCCATTTTAATTTTATTTATGATTTTACTTGGACTGGCTGCCCAGAAAAAAATAGATAGCCAATGGGAGACGTATCATGTGCTGTCCAATCACTTTGTAGATTCGCTTCGAGGATTAGAAACGTTAACATTTCTCGGGAAAAGTAAGGAGCATGCTGAAACGATTGTAAGAGTCAGTGACCGCTATCGAAAAGCGACAATGGGAACGCTCCGAATTGCTTTTTTATCTACGTTTGCTTTAGATTTCTTTACGATGTTATCTGTAGCCATCGTGGCTGTTATGCTCGGTTTGCGGCTAGTGAACGGTTCGATGACGTTAGAGCCTGCACTTATGATTTTATTGCTGGCGCCTGAATACTTCCTGCCGATACGGGAAGTCGGAAACGATTATCATGCAACATTAGACGGAAAAGAATCCGGAGATGCATTAATTAAGATTGTAAAGCAGGCTGAAAAACCGTCGGCTAAAGAAGAAGATGTCCCTGATTGGACGGAAAACAGTGAAATTCAATTGCGTCATATCACCGTAAAATATGACGAAGAGCAGCCGCCTTCTCTTGAAGATGTGTCACTTCATGTTAAAGGAAGTAAAAAAATTGGGATTATAGGAAAAAGCGGAGCTGGAAAATCGACGCTTATTGATATACTGAGCGGCTTTGTACAATTTACAGAAGGGTCTGCTGAAGTAAACGGCGTGCCGGTTGATTTACGCTCAGATGCTTGGCAAAAGCAGATTACGTATATCCCTCAGCACCCATTTATTTTTAATGGAACAGTGAAAGAAAATATTGAATTTTATCAGGATAGAGGCGGTTCTTATGATTATGAAGATGCTTTAACGAAAGCAGGACTTTTATCTACGATTCAACAGATGCCTAAGAAGGAAAATGAAGTGATAGGAGATGGAGGACGGCAGCTTAGCGGCGGCCAAGCTCAAAGGATTGCCCTAGCTAGGGCGTTTCTGAGCGATCGCCCTATTATTATGCTTGATGAACCAACGGCGCAAGTAGATATTGAAACGGAATATGAATTAAAGCAAGATATCTTAACGATGTTTCAAGACAAGTTATTTATTTTAGCTACGCACCGTCTGCATTGGATGAAAGATATGGACCTCATTGTTGTAATAGAGAACGGAAAGGTTGCAGAAGTCGGCAATCATCAAGAACTGATTCGAAAAAAAGGAGCTTACTATCAATTTTTACATGAAGAGGAGGAGATATGATGAAATATAAAAGTTGGATATGGCCCTACTTTAAAACGTATAAATATCGTATCTTTTCTATCTTATTACTAAGCTTGTTAACGATTGGTTCTGCTTGTGCGCTAATGTTCACATCAGGTTACTTGATTTCAGCTTCTTCCTTACGGCCAGAAACAATCTTACTGGTGTACGTTCCCATTGTGCTTGTGCGTACATTTGGTTTAAGTCGAGCAGCCTTTCGTTATGCGGAGCGTCTTGTTAGTCACGATTTTATTCTTCGCATTTTAGCTAAAATGCGTACACGTCTTTATCATTTGATTGAACCGTTAGTTGCTACATCCCGCTATCGAACGGGAGATGTTTTAGCGGTTCTCGCTGAAGATATTGAAAGTTTACAAGACTTGTTCTTGCGTACCATTCTTCCAACAATCTCAGCTGTTATTTTATACGTTATTTCGATTGTAGCTTTAGGATTCTTTAGCCTAAAGTTTGCATGTTTGATTGCCATCTATTTATTTTTATTAGTAGTAGTGATGCCGCTTTTTTCCCTTTGGCATATGAAAGCGGCCAATCAGCGATATAAATCAAGCAAAGCACAGTTATATGCTAAGGTCACAGACGGGTTTTTAGGAGTTGCTGATTGGGTGTTAAGCGGTCAGCAGCAGTCATTTTTTCATTCGTATAACAAAACAGAAGATGAGCTAGACCGCATGGATCGTAAGCTTAAACTATGGACGTATTACCGAGAATTGATTGGCCAAGTTATTGTAGCAGGTTTAATTGTCACAATGATTTGGTTTGGGGCTTCTCTTTTTTCAGACAAAGAGCTTGCAGGTGTTTTTATTGCTGCTTTTATTTTAGTAGTATTTCCTTTATCTGAAGCACTGCTGCCGGTATCTAATGCAGTAGAAAAAATTCCTCAATTTGAAGAGTCATTAAATAGAGTGCAGGAAATGGAAAAGAACTGGGAATCTGTGAATGAAAAGAAAAAACATACTCTTTCCCTACTTTACAAAGGTTCATGGGACTCGGTTAGCTTAAAAGTCGAGCATGTAAGCTTTCGCTATAGCAATGAGGAAGAGTCAGTCATTCATGATCTTTCATTTCAAGTCGAGCAAGGGAAAAAAATTGCGATTCTTGGCAAGAGCGGAGCTGGAAAGTCGACTCTGTTAAAGCTGCTGCAAGGCTCCTTATTGCCTACAGAAGGTACAGTTCAACTAAACGGTCAGTCTGTTGCTGAAGTTCGTGAAGATGTACCAAAACTCATCTCTGTATTAAATCAAAATCCTTATTTATTTAATACAAGCGTAGCAAACAATTTATTACTAGCTAATGAAGAGGCTACAAAAGAAGAGGTAATTGAGGCAATGAAGCAAGTCAATATGCACTCCCTTGTGGAAGGTTTGCATCAAGGATATCAAACGTCCATGCTCGAAACAGGTCAGCGCTTTTCAGGAGGAGAACGTCAGCGGATTGCGTTAGCACGTGTTCTACTTCAGCGTACGCCAATTGTTATGCTGGATGAGCCAACTGCAGGGTTGGATACCGTGACTGAAAAGCGTTTGTTATCCACTATCTTTGAAACTCTTCACGACAAAACTTTAATTTGGGTTACACATAATTTAGTTGGGATGGAAAAGATGGATGAAATCTTATTCCTACAAGATGGAAAGATAGCCATTCGCGGAACGCATGAGGAATTACTTGCTACGAACAGTCACTATCAAAAGCTATATGAATTGGATCATCCGGCAAAAAGCCTTTAGCAGCAGCTAAAGGCTTTTTACTATTTTATACTAAAATGAAATTCGACAAACATGAGTAAGATATGTGTCGAACGAAGGAAAGTAGCTTGGATTCAAAGAGGGGAGAGGCGTTTAGCATTTTTGAAAAAGTGGTAAAACAAGGTAGTGTTTGTTTCTTCCTGTATAACATCGGTTTATTTTAGGGAAAATATATACACATTATGCGAACGAGAGAAGGAAGATACAATGGAACCTATGCTTGTACATATCACACTTGTAGTGGGACTAGGAGTTCTATCTCAGTGGCTGGCTTGGAGATTTAAGCTACCAGCAATTGTCGTGATGTCGATTATCGGACTGCTAACAGGCCCTATTTTAGGTTTAATTGATCCTAAAGCACAGTTTGCTCAGCTTTTTGATCCTTTTGTATCGATTGCTGTAGCTGTTATTTTATTTGAAGGCAGCTTGAACTTAGACATGAGAGAGGTAAGAGGAATCGAAAAGCCCGTGTTTCGCATTGTGACACTGGGAGCCATGCTAGCTTGGATGTTAGGCTCTTTAGCTGCTCATTATATAGCGGATTTATCCTGGGCGGTGGCAATTGTTATCGGAGGGCTTTTTATTGTGACGGGTCCAACCGTAATTTTACCTCTTTTACGACAAGCTAAATTAAAACCAAAACCAGCAGCGATTTTAAAATGGGAAGGTATTATTGTCGATCCATTTGGTGCACTGTTGGCCGTTTTTTCGTTTGAAATTGTTCAATTTTTAGTGCTGAGAGAAGTGAGTGGAAAAACAATTCTCTTTTTCTTCGTAGCCTCTATTATTGCCGTTTTAATAGGATGGATTCTTGGCCGCGGAATAGGATGGATGTTTCAAAAGGGGCATATTCCAGAGTATTTAAAATCTCCGGTCGTATTTATTGTCGTTATTGCCTGCTTTACAGTAGCTGATGAAATTAAGCATGAAACAGGTCTTCTAGCAGTAACAGCGATGGGGATTACCCTTGCTAATATGCATATTTCGTCTATTAGTGATATGCGACACTTTAAAGAGAATATTTCGGTTCTATTAACTTCTACTATTTTTATCATGTTAACGGCTGGACTGACGATGAAGACCATTACTGAAATTTTTCATTGGAATATTATTTTGTTTGTTTTACTTATGCTGTTTATTGTCAGACCTGTCTCCATCTTTTTATCAACGGTAGGCACAGATTTATCTATAAAAGAAAAAATACTGATTGGCTGGATTGCCCCGCGCGGAATTGTGGCGTTAACGGTCTCGAGCTACTTTGCGAAAGTACTAATTGATGAAGGATTTAAAGATGCTTCCATCCTAACAACGCTGACATTTGCTTTAGTGTTTGCTACGGTTTGTGCACACGGTTTTTCTCTTTCATGGCTAGCTAAGAAGCTTGATTTATCAATTGGAGAAGAACCTGGTATTTTGCTTGTAGGAAGCAATGATTTTACGGTTGCCTTTGCAACGAAGTTAAAACAGCTAGGCTATCCAGTATTAGTTGCTGATTCTTCGTGGGAGCGGTTAAGAGTTGCGCGCAGAGCGGAGGTAAATGTTTATCACGGAGAAGTACTAGCTGAGCAAACGGAATATCATCTAGACTTAACTCCTTATGAATATGTGATTGCTGCAACTGAGTTAGATGCATATAATGCGCTTGTTTGTACTGCTTTTCTTCAAGATATGGGGCGGAACAATGTTTTTCAATTGAGCATTCGTGACCAAGAAGATTCAAGAGAAGATGTCGATGAAATTATGCACACAGTAAGAGGACGTATGCTCTTTAAGAAAGGAATTACGTGGGAGTTTCTGCATCATAAAATGGAGCACGGATATACGATTTACAATACAAAAATTACGGATGAATATACGTATGAAACATATCTTGAGGAGAAAAGCGATGATTCTCTTTTACTAGCAGTGAGTACGCAAGGAAAGGCATTGAGTTTTTTTGCTCATGATCAAGAAATAAACGTCAATGCGGGCGATACGGTGTTAAGCCTTCAGCCATTAAAAAGATAAAAAAACAGGCCTTTCATGGCCTGTTTTTTTATGCTTGTCTTTGTTTAAAATGAATGACGAACAGATAAGCAGCAGCTGCTGCAAAATAGATGGTAACGGCTGGTGCTGTAAAGACATGCCCAGCTACAAAAGCAATTCCAAGAGCTAATACAATTGCTGTACTATACATCATAAAGCTTTCATCAAGAAGCTGTGATGGCTCTTTAAATAATCGAACCAATACGGTTAAACCAACTACTAGAAGTGGAAGAACCCATAGTAAAAATCCGATGATACCTAAAGAGAAAAACAAATCATAAAAATCCATTTCAATCATCTTTGGCGGAAGCTGTTTTGTATAGTCACCAGAAAAGCCCATACCTATCATTTTTCGTGCAAGAGGTGCTTTTGCATACTCTTCCTTATGATGAGCTAAGAATTGCTCACGGCTGCTTAGAATCAGATTTTGAATATCTTTATCATCTAAATTTGATTCCTTTTGTTTTTTCTTTTTAGCCGGCTTTTCTTTTTCTTTCTTTTCCGGCTTTTCTTGCTTTGTTTTCTCTTTTTTAGCCTCTAACATATCGATGTGCGTATATGTGTTTTTATAAGCTGGAGAAATCGGAGTAGTTGCTCCGGTTACAATTAAAAGCAGAATTGAGATTACTAAGTTGGCTTTAATTAAGCTGCGTTTATTCGTAAATAATTTAGCAAATAAGACAACTGTTGCTACAACTAAAGAAAGAATAACGGCACCTAAGCCTACTTTCGTTCCAAGCATGATGGACGAAACGGCTAACAAGATAAAAGGAATCCAGTAATAAGCTTTTGAAAACGAACGTACTTTATCTAAAGCTAAAAGCAGTGTGAGAGGAAGCAAAATAGCAATGGTTGCGCCTAGCTCATTCGCTGCATAAAACCAGCCTTTAAACCCAATTTTATTATACTGATAACTCTCTAGTGCTGTACCCGTTAGCATTGTACCGATAAAAACAATACTGATGATGAGTGAAGCAGTTAATAAGTTTTTGCTCAGTATTCTTTTTACATCCACAGATGATCGATAATGTGAAAACATCACAATCATTCCAAGCAGCGTAACGTTCATATAAACAACTTTATTGAAAAATTTAATTTCTTGCCCAATATAATAAGGATCTTTCCATTGATGATTTAAGTAGATGTTGAGTCCAAGAAAGAGTGCAAAAACAATAAGGTAGATAATCGAATATCTAGCCCATTTTGATTGTTTGGCAAACACTAAAAGTAGGACACCTGCAAAAATCATATATAGAAAGCGAATAACAACCCCAATTGAGAGACCACTATCCATGTTCAAAACCATGTACGTCGTTAGCATATCAATAATCGGCTGAATTGAAATAAAACCAACGAACAGAAAAAATAACCAGTATGTGTTCTTCATATAGTACTCTCCTGTTTTACGTGAATTAACGTTTTCTTTTAACTAAAAGCATAACACCTTCTACTCTGCATAATAGCGTCGACATTAAGTATACTAAACCACCTGCAATACAGACAATACCAAATCGTAAGATAACATGTAATGAATTCAAAAATGCGATGTCCTTTAAGAAGAACATGACAATCGCAACAGGTACGGAAGCTAAAAGAATTTTTCCTGTTTCTTTCACTAGATATCCGTAATGGAAGTGATTGATTTGTTTTGCCAGCATAACGAATACGATAGCCGTATAGAAAAAGGCAACTACTGACATGGAAAGTGCTAATCCTTGGTATCCCATAAATTTAGTGAAAATCATGTTAAAGATGATATTTAACACAATGGATAATAAGCCTGCTCTCATAATAAGATAACCTTTTTGAAGAGAATAAAATCCTTTTGCAAGAACAGCTTGCAGGGAATAGAAAAACACCGAACCTAGGTAATAATAAGATACATCTGTTGTTTTTAACGTCGAATGTGCGTCAAATGCACCGCGCTGGTAAGCAATCATTACAATGTCTTTCATATAAAAGATCATGATAACAATCGTCGGAATCAGCAGCATCAGCATAAACGTAATCCCTTTTTCAATTCCTGATTTAAAGCGCTCTTCATCTTTTTCAGAAATGGCTCTTGCAATCAGCGGATAAATAATGGTTGCGACCGTAACCCCGAATATTGCCTGGGGAATACTTACAAGTCTGAAAGCATAATTCAAGTATGAAATAACGCCTTCACCAAAGGAACCGGCAAAGAAGAAGTTGACAGTTAAATTAATTTGACCGACCATAATGGTTACACCAACAGGGATGAATACTTTATAAAAAGCCACCACTTCATCACGGTCAATTTTTTGCTTCCATAACAGCAGATGCTGCGGTTTAAAATAGACAACTTTAATTAAGAAAGAAGCAATAGTTCCTATAAAATAGCCAAGAGCAATTGCATAGCCGCCCATAATTGAATGTAATAGGATTGTACTTAAAATTGTAAATAATACAACAACTGTTTGAGAAAACACAGAGAAAGAATATTGACTTCGTGCATCAAATACACCTTCGTATACGGCATTCACTCCAACTAGTGAAAGAGATAAGAAGTACATAACGCCCGTATAAATTCCTAGTTCAATTGCTGCTTTAGAAAAATTAGAATACGAAGCGGGAAAGTAAAAGAAAGCCGCAATTGATCCGAGAACCGAAATAATGAAACAAATAAGAAAGGTTGATTTAACAATATTAGTCAAATGAACCTTTCCTTTATTTTCTTTTTCATAACGTAAATAACTAGGAATAAACGCATCCTTCATCCCCGTTAACATAAATAAAATAAAAGCATTTGGAATAATCATTGCTGCGTTGTATGAATCGACAATATAACTTGTACCGAAATAGTTAGCAATAACTAAATCACGAATCATACTAGAAAATTTCAAAAATAATGTTGATATGAGCAGTAAAATGCTCGCGAATTTTAAGTTTTTCATGCGAAACTCCTACCTTTTCAAGTTATCTCATCAACTATTAGCAATAAAGAAGCATCCGACAATTAGAAGAATACAGCCGATAACTTGTTTTGTTGTAACTTTTTCTTTAATTAAAAAGTAACCGAATGTTAATGTCCAAATATACGTAATAGACGTGAGCGGAAATACAATAGAATAAGGTAACAGCGTTAAAACATACACATTAAGCAGAGCTGCCGCCCCGTAAAAAAGGCCGCCACCCACAAAACAAATAAGCGCTAGCTTTATCTTTTTTTCATTTAAATACGTAGAAATATACTTGAAAAATACAGCGCCAACTGAACCTAAAAGAGTCATAATAATTAAAAGTGGGATACTATTCATCTTGGCCACCTACTAAAATTACACCTACGATAATAATAAGAGTACCGACCAGCTTCATAGGGCTAATGGTTTCATTTAATAGAAAGAAACCAAGAGCGATGCTGATGACATATCCTAGGCTTAAAAATGGATGAAGCAAGGAAACTCTTTCAAATTTAAAAGCGGCAATCATAAACACCGCTCCTAATCCATAAAGGAAAAAACCAATAATTAAATTTAAGTTAAATGAAGCTTCGGACAACTTCCAAAAAAGTTGTCCAACAGCTGTAAACAGGGAAGCCACGATAATGAGTGTGATTCCTAGCTTTTTGTTATAATTGCTCTCCATCAGGAGGTCACATCCTTTTCTTTCTGATCAAATCGGATAAAAGGAAGACCAATAAAGAAGAAAGACACAAATACGCTTGCTAATAAATATCGAAAATCTTGAGCCGGCAGTGCCGCAAGAACAGAAAGCGTGTTAAGTGCCCAAGGAATGACAATAATAAGGGACGTAATTCCTCTTCGAATCACTAGCATTAATGAAAATAATAAAATGACACAGTGATAAAAAGCTGGTTTCCATAAGAATGTAAAAACAGGGTGCTTAAAAATAGCTAAGTAAGCATTGGCAGTATGTGTAATAAACGGCTCGATTACTTTATTTTTAAGACCTAAATCATTGCCGTAATAAATGTTGGTTACGTACGTATCCGTGTAGCCATCTTTAAAAGGATTGATTTGCCATACTAAAGCTGTTTGTTTGAGAAAGCCTTCCGTTGCTAGATAAGGATTTTTGATGACAATGCTAGCATAGTTCTTAAAGTAAAGGCCTAAATCATTAAAAATAAACTCGCGGTCGTAGTATTTCCACGTGAATTTAATTGGATCGCTTTTGTATGGATTATACTTTTCTTTCCACAATTCAATAGGGAGCACTTTATTAAAATATTCGCGCTCTTCTTTTGACATCTCTCCATCATTTGAAATGATGTTTGCAATTTGTTGAGTTGGAATAGACAAAGCTTCATTTGGATCTGAAGGTTTTACATCAAGCCACGTGAACACAGGGCCTGTAACAATCTTTTGTAAAATAAAGACGACTAAGAAAATCGTGACAAGAGGTTTCCAATTTTTTCTGAATAAAACAATCATTAAAAGGAAAGTCAAAACAAATACAGGAAAACCATTATGTCTAAAGAAAGCTACTCCAAATGCGGAAAGTAAAAGTAAGAAAAAGCTCGCTTTACTTTTAACCCAAGCACCTTTTGACAGATAAATTTTTGCAATGTTAACCGTAAAAAACAGCAGAAAAGCACTGTATAAAATGTCTTTCCAAATAATAATTGAAAAGATTAAGAAGCTTGGAATAATGACAATAATAGCTGTTAAAAGTCCAATCATAACAGGATGTGCTTTGCGTTTAATGAAAAAGTCAAATGTATAGGCGTATATGCTCACTACAACAACAATTTGCGTGAACGCTACAATTCCTGGGTTATCCCATATTTTTGTCAGCAGCATAATGAGCCACGTAATCATAATAGGGTGCCAATCGTTAAATTCTCCGTTATGTGCCTGTCTCCACTGTGCTAATGAATCAGGAGTCATGGCCGCTGGGAAAAAGGCGAACCAGTAATATAGACTAACAGCTAAAATAAGAATCGTAACAATTCCTAGATAACGCTTTGGGTGTGCAAATGTATAGTGAAAATCGTTTATCTGTTTGATAGCGCTGAGTACAGCGGCCGTCAGCAGCATTGCCAATAAAGTACGGCTGATGGCATACAAAACGAGTGAAAAAATAGTTGAGCTCGTCATATGTAAGTTATCTAAAAGTGAAAACTGTACGATAAACGAAAAAACAATCAGCAATAGCCATTCTAGCGGTTTAAATGAAGCATAAGCTCTATTTTTATAAATAAAAATAGAGCTTATGATGGTAAATACAAGTGCAGCAAAAAGGGAAAGATAGTGAACACCGTCTGGATTACCAATACTTAAACCGATAAGAATAATTAAAGCTGTTACTGTAAGCAGTAAAATACTTTTTTTATTCTTCATCATTGTTATTCTCCTACTTGTTCAATCTGTTCAATTTTTTTATTTAGTTCTAATTCATATTGCTTGCGATTCAATGAAGCGATTGTATCTAGAATTAATCCACAGACGAAAGATAAAACACCTAACACCATCAATCCAGTTGCTAAGATAGATGAAGGTACTTTGGTAATAAAGCCTGTATCAAAAAATTCATAAAGTACCGGAGCACCAACAGCTAATCCTGCGACAATAAACAACACTGTCCAAATGGAGAAGAACTGAAGCGGCTTGTACTCTTTAAATAACGTAAAAATCATTCGTAACACTTTAAATCCATCAGAGAACGTATTAAGTTTCGATTCGCTGCCTTCAGGTCGATCGCGATAATCGATCGCGATTTCTTTTAGGCGGAATCGTTTATCTAACGCGTGAAGACTCATTTCTGTTTCAATCTCAAATCCTGGGCTCATCACAGGAATTGATTTTACAAATAATTTATCGTACGCACGATAACCTGTCATGATATCTTTAATGTTACTTTTGTACAGGCCGTTAATTAAAGAACGTACTAAGTTGTTACCAAAATTATGGAAAGCACGTTTGTTTTCTTCGAGATACGTTCCGTTTGATAAACGATCTCCAATGACCATGTTAGCTTCTCGATTTCTAATAGGCTCAATTAATTGATGAACAAATTCTGCAGGATACGTATCATCCCCATCTACCATGACATAACAATCTGCATCAATTTCTTGAAACATTGAACGTACAACGTTTCCTTTTCCTTGCTTAAATTCTTTTTTGACGATTGCGCCGTGTTCAAGTGCAATTTTACTTGTACGATCTTTTGAATTGTTGTCGTATACATAAATATCTGCACTAGGCAGTTCGCGTTTGAAATCGTCAATTACTTTTCCAATTGTTACTTCCTCGTTATAACAAGGAATTAAAACTGCGACTTTCATTTTTCCACCTCATCAAAAAAAATTGTTGGGAGTTGTTCAGCAATTACATCTACTGTGTAGCGGTTTGCTGTTTGTAACGCCTGTTGAGACATTTGCTGTTTCACATCTTCAGGAAGATTAATAAAAGCCTGTAGCTGTGAAGCTAGTTCATCTACATTTTTAGGCTCAAAGAATAGACCATTCTTTCCGTCTATAATGTAATCTTTTAGACCACCAATCTGACTCCCAATCACGGGTGCTCCGCAAGCCATAGCTTCGAGGCCGACTAAGCCCAAACTTTCTCCTTTTCTTACGGTCGGAAACACGAATGCTTCAATCGCATTATATACGTAAGCAAGAGACGACTGAGGAAGCAGAGGAAAATGGATGACTTTTCCCTCTAGGCCCAGAGTCTTGATCATTTCCTTAAATGCAGCTTCGTCTTTTCCGCTTCCAACGTATAAGTATTTGTAAGAAGTGGGCGTTTGTTGTTCAGCTTTTGCAATTGCTTGAAGGTAGTATTCCCATCCTTTACCCACATCAATGCGGCTTACACATCCAATATAACGGATAGTAGGGTCCAAGTTTAGTTCTTGATAAGCTTTGCTTTTATCTGCATAAGGATGAAACAGATCTTTATTCACTCCTCCGCTTGGAAAAATATAGATTGGATTATGAACCTTATATTTCTCTTCAACGAGCCCTTTATAGTAGGGAGAAGGAGTAATAATTTTAGTGGAATGGTGCAATAAGTCATTTACTCTAGGCTGATATTTTTCCTGTGAAGCTACTTCAGGTACAACATCTGAACCATGCACGTTTGTCACAATCTTCACATTCTTCTTTAGCTTTTTGAGAATCAGCAGCGGAAGAGCATTATGAGATGCATAATGTACGTAAAGATAGTCGTAATTTTTTGTTAAGCCCGTCACAATGACATTAGCATAATGAGAAGCATAGCTAAAAAGCTTGCTTAATTTGCTTGTCTTTTTTTGCATGACAATTTTATCAACTTGAATACCATGTTGAACTAAAATTTTTTCAGTGTTTTGAACAAATACACCATAGCTCGGGAATTGTTCAGAAGGATACATATTTGAAATCAACAAAATTTTCATGATTGTTTCACACCTATTTTTCTTTATTAGTTTATGATAATGACAACGGGTGTTCATTTAAATAGAGCTTACATGTATCATCTTACTATTAAGTTGAGCGATTTCATTGATAAACATGCAAAAATGGGTTGCATATCGTCAACATCACAATATTATAGCACACCTACTTTTTAAAATGCGAAAGTTTATCGGACACTTCTAAAACGATAGATAAAGCAGTAAAGAAGATGATTTTTACATAATCATAATCACAAGAAAAAAGCGAACGCTATTCGTTCGCTTTATGTCACTTATTTCACTTCAACGCTTACCCCAAAATGGTCAGAAACAACGGGATAATGTATGCCGTTAAAAACTACAGTCGATGATTGAATATCCTGCGCATGACTCGATAGAATGAGATCAAGGCGCAGCGCCCGTTCATTATCATCCCATCCAGCAATGTTCCCTTGAACTGTAATACCGCTATCTTTTTTGTTCGATAGAGTATACGTATCATAGAGGCCTTGGCTCAACAGGTAGTCGTAACCTTCATGTCGTCTATGAGCGTCATTATTAAAGTCTCCAAGTAAGAAAAATGGGTTATCTTTGTGTACATGAGCTAGCAGCGTATCAACTTGCTGCTTGAATGGCTCTTCCTCGTCATCCCACCAGCCAAGATGACAAGAATAAAAAGTAAGGAGTTCTTTTTCATATTCGATTGTTGCTCCAACAATTCTTCTCGTTTTCCAATAGTCAATATTTGACGTTTGTGAAACAAAAAATGAATGCTCTTCAATAATCGGGTGTTTCGTTAAAATGGCAATTCCTTCTTCATACACTTCATAGCCTATATGAGATAAATCCCATACCAATTGATAGTCTTCACCTTGCTTACCCAGTTCTTTTGCTAAAAGCCAAGCGTAATTATCGCTGCGAATGTAGTCATATACATAAGGCGCGTCTATTTTTTGGCTTACTTCCTGTAAAGCAATGACATCATATTTTTCTTTTTTAATTACTTCAGCTAGACAAGATAACTTGTCTAGCTGATTTTCCTCTTGCCAAGAGTGGCAATTTAACGTTAATAGCTTCATTATGTTAAGCTCCTAACAAATCTTGAATGTCGGATTTCAAAACATCCGCTTTAGGTCCATAAATAGCTTGTACCCCTTTATCTTTCAAGATTAAACCAAGGGCTCCGTTTTGTTTCCATTCACTTTCTCCTGCAACGGCATGTATATCTTTTACCGTTACACGTAAGCGAGTCATACAAGCATCCACGTCTTCAATATTGTTTTCTCCGCCAAGCAGTCCAATAATGACTGGGGCAAGCGAATCATTTTTCACCTGCTTGCTGCTTGTTGCAGTTGTTTCTTCATCGATATAGTTTCCGTTACGTCCCGGTGTTGGGAAGTTAAAACGTTTAATTAAGAAGTTTGCCACTCCAAAATTTAAGCCGAAAAATACAAGGCAGGCGATGACAAAGTTCATTAAGTCAGCCCATAGTCCGGCTTTGATAATCATTGGTGTACGTGTTAATAGTTCAATTACGCCAAATGAGTGTACGCGAACATGAACAATATCAACAATGGCAAAAGCCAGTCCTGTCATAATGGCGTATACGACGTATAGAAGAGGCGCCGCGAACATGAACATAAATTCAATCGGCTCTGTTACGCCTGTTAAGAAAACAGCTAGTCCAGCTGAAAAGAACATTGAACGATATTTCGAACGTTTGTCAGGATCTACGTTGCGATACATTGCTAAAGCAATTCCAATTAATGACGCACAAGATAAAATCATCTGTCCTACTTTAAATCGTGCAGGTGTAACGTCATGTAAGAGCTGCTTGTAGCTGTCCATATCTCCTGCAGCACGGAAGTTATTTAAGTCTGCAATCCAAGCAAGCCACAAAGGATCTTGACCGGCAACAGTGGAACCTGCTCCAGAACCCGTTAAAATTTTGTACGTACCGCCTAGCTCCGTATAGTTCATAGGAACTGTCAGCATATGATGAAGACCAAACGGAAGAAGGAGACGCTCTAATGCTCCGAAAATAAATGGTGCCAGAATAGGAGCTGTATCTCTAGATGTTGCAATCCACTGTCCGAAGCTGTTTAGCGAACCTTGGATGAACGGCCACACAATGGATAAAAGCAGTGCCGTTACAACTGAACCACCGATGACTACAAACGGTACGAAGCGCTTGCCGTTAAAAAACGAAAGGGCTTCAGGCAATTTATCATAATTGTAATATTTGTTGAATAAATTTGCGCCTAAGAAACCAGCGATAATTCCTACGAATACTCCCATGTTAAGAGCGGGAGATCCTAAAATAGATGTGAAGTAGTCTTTTACAACTAATTCTTGTCCAAACAGTGATTGAACCGTTGCTTTTGAATCTGAGAGCATTTCTGCTTTAACTCCAAAAATGGCTCCTGTAATTCGATTAATAAGAATGAATGCAATGAGTGCAGCAAATGCACCGCCAGCACGTTCCTTTGCCCAAGATCCCCCGATGGCAACAGCGAACAAGATGTGAAGATTTGTAATGATACCCCATCCTATATCTTCCATCACTCGTGCAATTGTTTGTACAGCAGTGATGTCTCCCCCAGTCATTGCAACTAGTTTTCCAAGTGAAATCATAATACCAGCTGCGGGCATAACCGCTACTACTACTAATAAAGCCTTACCAAACTTCTGCCAAAAATCAAATGAAAAGAACTTCTTCATAGTTTTTCCCCTTCCCCTATGTATGGGTTTTCATTTTATTTTTTGATAAACTATATTTTTAAGACAGTGCAACCGTTTGCATAAACCTATTGTAATAAAAGGGCTTTCATAATGCAATACTGTAATTTCTCTTTTTTTGAAAAATTTATTCATAAATTATAAATGATGAAAAAATTTTTATGATAAAGTGAACAATATCAACGGTATTTTAACATGGTGGGATGTAATAAAAGCATTTAAGTAATGGCATAAAGATAGGTACAGAGGAGGATAATATGAAAAAAGAAGAGCTACAAGCGATTATTTTTGATTTAGACGGTGTTATTGCAGATACAATACATTTATATTATAGAGCAAATAAAAAAGTAGCAGATCAACTTAACGTTTCGTTTTCTGAAGAACTAAATCAACAGCTGCAGGGAATCAGCCGGATGAGAACTGTAGAGCTCATTGCTGCGCAAGGCAATGTACACCTGACAGTGGAACAAAAAGAAGAGCTTGCTTATGAAAAGAATAAGCATTATCAGGCTTTAATAAGAGAAATGACAGAAGATCATTTACTTCCAGGCATTAAAATGTTGTTAGAAGATTGTAAAAAACAAGGCATTAAAATGGGAATTGCTTCTTCTAGTTCGAATGCAAATACTGTAATAGATGCGCTAGGAATACGCTCTTTTTTTGATTGTATTGTGGATGTGAGGAAAATCAAGAAGGGAAAACCAGATCCAGAAATATTTTTGACAGCTGCCGATCAATTAAAAGTAAAACCCGATGCATGTGTGGCAATAGAAGATGGAGAGGCAGGTATAAAAGCTATTAATCAAACAGATATGGTTTCTATCGGCGTTGGTAAGCATCTGAGGGAAGAGGATGTGAATTTTCGCGTATATTCAACAGCTGATTTGCATGTAAAGACGATCAAAGAGGTTTTCGAAAAAGCAAGAAAAGGAACAGATTATAACAGCGCGTATACAAAAAATTAGTAAATCTTTTACATGCAAGTAGCAAAGCGCTAAAAAACATATGCTAGAATAAAATAAGAGAGCAAAGATACATAGGAAGGGGTACATCATGATTAAATGTATTGCGATCGATATGGATGGAACGCTAGTAAATAGTGAACAAGTTGTAAGTAAAGAAAATGCCCAAGCGATTAAGACAGCTCAAAAGGCAGGGGTGGAAGTTGTTGTTGCTACGGGACGTTCTTATGAAGAAGCGCGTTATGTTTTAGAAGAAGTAGGACTTCATACATATTTAATTTGTGCAAACGGAGCAGAGCTTCGCAATCCACAAGGGGAAAAACAATATTCAGTAGGCATGACGATGGAAGCTATTCGTGAAGTAGAAGATATTTTTAAGAAGTTTCAGCTGTACTTTGAAGTCTATACAAGTGAAGGTACGTATTCAAATGACTATGAAAAAGCTTTGTCCGTATTAATGGATATTTATTTAAGTGCTAGCTTAAAAGATAATTATGAAAAATCGTTAGAAGCGGCAAAAGAGCGTTTCAATAGCGGCAGAGTAAAGCTTATTGAAGAGTATGAAGCGCTGTTTCAAGATCCAAACAAGGACATTTATAAGCTGCTTGCTTTCTCTTTTGATGAAGAAAAGTTAGAACAGGCAAAAGTAGAACTTGTGAAGTTAGATTCTATTGCAGTCAGTGCATCTGGTAAAGAAAATATTGAAATAAATGATGAAAATGCTCAAAAAGGAATTGCGGTTACATCATTTGTTCAAGAACGCCATATTTCTTTAGAAGAAACGATGGCTATTGGAGACAATTATAACGACGTATCGATGTTTCAGCGAGTTGGACGTGCCGTAGCGATGGGAAATGCCCCTCAAGAAATTAAAGAGTTTGCCCATATCGTAACAGGAACAAATGACGAGCACGGCGTAGCTCAAGCTATCTTAAATGCGCTTGAAACAGTCAAACAATAAGCAAAATAGAAAAGCATGCCTTTAGGCATGCTTTTAGTTTGTTACTTTTTCTTTGTTACGACGGTATGCACCGTGATTTGTTGGTCCGACATATTGATTTAAAGCAAATGAATGGCGAATTGCTTCTGTAATAAACTCTTTTGCTGTATAAATAGCTTGTTTGACGTCACTGCCTTTTGCCAATTCAGCAGCAATCGCAGCTGAGTATGTGCATCCAGCACCATGTGTAAATGTCGTTTCAATACGTTCAGACTCTAAGATCTCAAATGTCTTTCCATCATAAAGCAAATCGATTGCTTTTTCGTGTGCTAATTTACTTCCACCTTTAATCAATACATATTTGGCACCAAGTTCAGAAATTTTCACGGCTGCTTCTTTCATTTGATCAACCGTTTTGATAGGGCCAAGTCCGCTTAATTGACTAGCTTCAAATAAGTTAGGCGTTACGACTGTTGCTTTTGGAACTAGTACATCACGCAAGCTGACAGTTGTTTCCGGATGAAGCGCTTCGTCTTCTCCTTTACATACCATCACAGGATCTACTACAACATTTTTTAAATCGTATTCTTCAATTGTTTTTGCCGCTAGTTCAATAATTTCCACTGAGCCAAGCATACCCGTTTTTAGAGCTTGTACGCCTACGCCTTTTACAATTGTTTTCAGCTGCTGTTCAACAGTGGAAGCTTGTTGTGGAAATACGTTATGAGACCAGCTGTTATCGGGATCCATTGTTACAATTGTTGTTAAAGCTGTCATTCCGTAAACACCAAGTTCTTGGAATGTTTTTAAATCCGCTTGAATGCCAGCTCCGCCGCTGCTATCAGAACCAGCAATGGTTAATGCTTTATTCATTGTCATAAAAAATCCTCCCGTATTTTAAGTTCATAGAGAAAATAGAGTAAAACTTCCACCGGTCGGTCTTTAGCTGCCCAATGTGTTTTAGATAACTTTCTTCCATTCACTTTTCCTTCTATTTTATCGCTTTTAATGTAGATATTCAATTTCTAAAAACTGTATGAATCCTACGTGGAATTTAGAATTATGACGACTGCCTGTAAAGCATGCGTCAAATGAAAAGTAAAGATACACAAAACTTTAAATAGTCGTGGTTTTTACAGTTAATTGCTGTTCATTCAAAATAAAAACGCCCTTAACAGAAGGTTAAGGACGTTTTTTATTATTTATTAGATAGAAGCTAATTCTTTTTCAAGAGCTACGTCTACTGATACATAATCGTAACCTAAATCATGTGCAACTGCTTCATACGTAATAGCTCCGTTTGCAACGTTCACTCCTAATTTTAACGCTTCGTTTTGAGCGATTGCTTTGTGAACACCTTTAGAAGCAATTTGAAGTGCGTAAGGTACCGTTACATTTGTTAAAGCAATCGTTGATGTGCGTGGAACTGCTCCTGGCATGTTCGCAACTGCATAGTGTACAACACCGTGCTTTTCATAAGTAGGCTGATCGTGTGTTGTAATGTGGTCAATTGTTTCAACGATACCACCTTGGTCGATTGCTACGTCAACAATAACAGAACCTGGCTTCATGGTTTTCACCATTTCTTCTGTTACGAGTTTTGGAGCTTTTGCACCTGGGATTAATACTGCACCAATCACTAAATCTGACTCTGCTACTGCATCCGCAATGTTATAAGGATTTGACACTAGCGTATTGATTTGGTTGCCAAAGATATCGTCTAATTGACGTAGGCGTTCAGGACTTAAATCAATAATCGTTACATCAGCACCGAGGCCGATTGCGATTTTTGCAGCATTTGTACCAACACCGCCGCCTCCAATAATCGTTACTTTTCCGCGGCTAACTCCAGGAACACCCGCTAATAAAATTCCTTTTCCGCCGTTTGATTTTTGAAGGAATTGTGCACCAATTTGAGCAGCCATACGTCCTGCTACTTCGCTCATAGGTGTTAATAGAGGCAATGTACGATTGACTGCCACTGTTTCATAAGCAATAGCCGTTACACCGCTATCTTTTAATGCTTTTGCCAGTGCTGGTTCAGCTGCTAAGTGAAGGTAAGTGAATAAGATAAGACCTGGTCTAAAATAGCCGTATTCACTTGCTAATGGTTCTTTTACTTTCATGACCATTTCAGCTTGTGCCCACACGTCAGCTGCTGTCTCAACAATTTCAGCTCCGGCTTTTACATAATCTTCGTTTGTGAAGTTACTTCCAATACCCGCTTCATTTTCAATTAATACACGATGACCTGTACCAACAAATGATGCTACGCCTGCTGGTGTAATCGCTACTCGGTTTTCGTTGTTTTTGATTTCTTTTGGTACGCCAATAATCATGATTAATTTCCCCCTTGGTCGTTTGTATATCTTTAGTATAAAGAAAGTTTTGTGAAATTTCTTTGTCTAGAAAGAAGAATTGAAGAAGCGGTTTTTGTTTAAACACACAAATGTAACCGCTTACTTATCAGAATTTTTAATTTTTATGTCAGGTTATCTAACATTGTTAAGGGAAGAAAACATAAAAAAAGAGCTATTTATTTATCGTAAAATAAATAAATAGCTTTCTGTTAAAAAATATAACATTATCTGTTATTTTTTATATTTCATTAACTTAATATCAATATAAAGAGTCATTTTTTGATTAACATCCTTTAAGTTGATATCACCAATCTCTGAAATTCGCTTTAATCGATAGCTAAGTGTATTCATATGCACATTTAATTCTTTGGCTGCTTCATTAATATTGTTATCATTATTTAAAAATACTTCAAGAGTCTCCACCAAGTTACTGTTATGACGAAGGTCATAATCAGTTAGCTTCTTTAAAGAATGGTTTTCAAATTGATCTTGAACGCGCTTGTCTAAAATAACATCTAGAAATTGATAAATACCTAATTCTTGATAGTTAATAATCTCTTTTGTTTCTTCTGGAAACTTACTTTTCATATCTAATACGTTCAAAGCTTCTTTATAGCTTTTTTCGATATGATCGTGCGATGAATAAATACTGCTGCAGCTGGCTTTAATTTGAGTAACATCAAAGCGTTCATGCATGTTTCCTCTAAAATAGTCTACAAAATCTCGCTGTTCATCAAGAGGATTTTCAACCGCATCCAAAGAAAGCAGTAAGATTAAATCATTGCAATCAATCGTATAAAGAACGATTTTTAAGCGGTGCATTGTTTTCAACATATACGAAATTTGGCGTTCAGCTTCAGGCGTAATATCTTCTTGGAAGCGGAAGATAGCAATGGAAAACGCTGATGGAGCCGTAATTTGAGCTTCATAAAACGCTTCTGAAATTTCTTGACGAGACTTAATGTGGCCAGTTAATAATTTCCAGAAAAATTCCTGTGAGCGCTCTTCTCGTTTGTATTTTCGAATTTGAAGCTGCAGCAATTTGTTTTTTAATACATTCGCAGCTTTTTTTAATAGCTCCACCTCTTCATCGCCTAAGGCTTTCTCAATTTCCACAGCCCAAATGAATCCTAGAACTTCTTCATTTTTCCAGATAGAAATGGCTATACGATCTCCAAGCCCGATTTCATTTATATTTTTCACACGCACAGGTTCATTTGTCTCAAGCAGTTTCGGAATAATGCCTTCTTTCCATAAGTTGTTAATGACTTTTTCCGGAACTCTTCTTCCAATAATCGTAGCAATACGCGCTTGGTCCGTTCTTTCATCATGGGTGCTGTAAGCTAGTAAGCGATGATTAGCATCTTCAATCGTAATAGGACAGTTCAATACCTCGCTAATGCGATCAGCAAATTCTTCAAGCGTATCAAAATTTTCTTTGAACGGATCTTTGATTGGTTTTGTCATATATAAAATCCCTCTTCGTAAAACAAAATAAGTACTAGTGCAGCTTTTTTAGCTGCAGTAAATATAGTAAAACGGTAACAACCGTGTTGATCATCAATTCATTGAAATGATTAACTGCTTAATATTTTAACAAAAGTAATTGTTTAAGAAAATGTTAAAATGCGTCTAAAGGTAGTTAAGAATGTACGGATGATTAGTAACTGCGTTCATTTCACTTATTTTATCGAAATTTTCTTCAAAATAATCAATGTTCGGTGAGCATGATTCTTTTCAAATGTGTATAATAAAACGTATGATTATGGTTATATCAAACTTGAATCTGTAACTTTCTTTATGATATGTTCAGTTACGATTAGGTTGACCAATTCATATTACACATGAAGGGAAGAATTTAACATGGCAAAACAACAAATCGGTGTTATCGGTTTAGCGGTTATGGGGAAAAACTTGGCGCTAAACATTGAGAGCAGAGGCTATTCTGTTTCAGTTTATAACCGCTCTCCTGAAAAGACAGAAGAGTTCCTAAAAACAGAAGCAGAAGGTAAAAATTTTGCAGGTACATACAGTGTGGAAGAGTTTATTAATTCTCTTGAAAAACCGCGTAAAATTTTATTAATGGTTAAAGCTGGTGCTGCTACAGATGCAACAATTGATTCGTTAAAACCATACTTAGAAAAAGGCGACATTTTAATCGATGGCGGAAATACATTCTTCCAGGATACAATTCGTCGTAACAAAGAGCTAGAAGAATTAGGTATCCATTTCATCGGTACAGGCGTATCCGGCGGAGAAGAAGGCGCATTAAAAGGACCTTCAATCATGCCTGGCGGACAAAAAGAAGCATATGAACTTGTAAAACCAATCTTAACAGCTATTTCAGCGAAAGTTGAAGGCGATGATTGCTGCACATACATTGGACCAAATGGTGCAGGTCACTACGTAAAAATGGTTCATAACGGCATCGAGTATGGCGATATGCAGTTAATTTGTGAAGCATACTTCATCATGAAAAACGTATTAGGCTTAGAAACAGATGAATTACATAAAGTATTTGCTGAATGGAATAAAGGCGAGCTAGATAGCTACTTAATTGAAATCACAGCTGATATCTTTACGAAAAAAGATGAAGAAACAGGTAAAGCACTTGTAGACGTTATTTTAGATACTGCAGGTCAAAAAGGTACAGGTAAATGGACAAGCCAAAGTGCGCTTGATTTAGGTGTACCACTACCAATCATTACGGAATCTGTATTTGCACGCTTTATTTCAGCTATGAAAGAAGAACGTGTAAAAGCAAGCAAAGTATTGAGCGGTCCAAATGCAGCTGCATTTGAAGGCGATAAAACCGAATTAGTAGAAGCAATTCGTAAAGCATTGTACATGAGTAAAATTTGTTCATATGCGCAAGGGTTTGCTCAAATGAAAGCAGCTTCTGAAGAATATGACTGGAATTTACAGTACGGTGATATTGCAATGATCTTCCGCGGTGGTTGTATCATCCGTGCACAATTCTTACAAAAAATTAAAGAAGCTTACGATCGCGATGCAGATCTAACAAACTTATTGTTAGACCCATACTTCAAGGATATCGTAGAAGGCTATCAGTCGGCTCTTCGTGAAGTTATTTCAATTGCGGTTAAACAAGGTATTCCTGTACCAAGTTTCTCAAGTGCATTAGCTTACTATGACAGCTACCGTACAGAAACGCTACCAGCGAACCTTTTACAAGCGCAACGTGACTACTTCGGAGCTCACACATATCAACGTGTTGATAAAGAGGGCGTATTCCATACTGAGTGGTTAAAATAAAAAACAAGAAAAGCAGCTGTATACTACAGCTGCTTTTTTTGTTTACTCTTTAGGTGAGAAGTTGTCTTCTCCGACTGGCCACCAGTGGAAACCGTCTTCAGCAAGCAATGCGTCTGATTCTTTTGGTCCCATTGAACCTGATTCGTAGTTCGGGAAGTTTTGTGCTTTTGTGCTTTCCCATGCTTCTGAGATAGTATCAACAAATTTCCAAGAAAGGGCTACTTCATCCCAGTGAGTAAAGTTCGTTGCATCTCCAAGCATGCAATCATAAATAAGGCGTTCATAAGCTTCCGGTGTATTCATTTTATCTCCACAGTTATTGCAATAGTTCAAGTTAATCGGTGTGGATGATGTGGCACCTGGCGTTTTACGCGCGTTCAAGTGAAGCGTAATGCCTTCTTCCGGTTGGATATGAATGACAAGCAAGTTTGGATGAATTTCTTTATCTTTATTGAAGTACAGGTTCATTGGTAAGTCTTTGAACTGTACAACAATTGTCGTTGCTTTTTCTTTCATGCGTTTACCTGTACGGATATAAATCGGTACGCCAGCCCATCTGAAGTTATCAATCATAAGCTTACCAGATACAAATGTAGCGGTATTAGACTCAGGATCAACCGAGTTTCCTTCGCGATAGCCGATAACTTCTTCTCCTTCAAGTACACCTTTGCCGTATTGACCTCGTACAAAATAATCATCTACTTCATCCACTGATAAAGAGCGAAGAGCACGCAATACTTTTACTTTTTCACTGCGAATTTCTTCCGGTGTTAATTTAATCGGCGGTTCCATTGCAAGTAGGGCCACCATTTGAAGCATATGGTTTTGTACCATATCTCGAAGGGCACCTGAAGATTCATAGTAACGGCCACGGTCTTCTACACCAAGCGTCTCACTAGACGTAATTTGGATGTTTGAAATGTATTGGTTGTTCCACATCGGTTCAAATAGAGCATTTGCAAAACGGATAACTTCGATATTTTGCACCATTTCTTTACCGAGATAGTGGTCGATACGATAAATTTGATCTTCCTTAAATGCATGGCGAATTTGTTCATTTAATTCTTTAGCAGAAGGATAATCATGGCCAAACGGCTTTTCAATGACTAGGCGGCTCCAGCCTTCTGTTTGTGTTAAACCTTCATTTTTTAAATTCGAAGCAATCGTTCCGAAAAATTCAGGTGCCATTGCTAGATAGAAAATACGATTTCCAGGCACGTTGTATTGCTCATCAAGGCTTTCTGTTAGGCTTTTTAATTCTTGATAAGAAGCGACATCTGTTACGTCAAACGGTTGGTAATAAAAATGTGAAGCAAACTTTTCAATGTCAGCGTCACTGTTTTTGAAACTGCTCACTGATTTTTTTACATTTTCGCGTAATTCGTCATTAGTCCAAGGTCTTCTTGCGACACCAACAACAGCGAAATCTTCCGATAGTTTGTTCGCTTTATATAAGCGGAAAATAGAGGGGAATAACTTACGTTTTGCTAAATCACCTGTAGCGCCAAAAATTACGATAATGGATTTTGGTTGTACATTTGTCATTACTTCTAGGACCTCACTTTGTCGTAGTTACGTTCAATTTTTTTCCGCTTTAACAGACAACACTTAAATGAAATCTGGGGATTCATTGCCCGTTAAACTCGGCCTTTATAAACAAACGAATGATTGCTTGTTTACCTTTTCCTTTATGTATAGAACTACTAATAAATTGTAACGATTTTAAAGGGTTAACGCAAATAGATTAAAACAATTTGTAGTTATTATTCCATGTTTTTAACAAGTTTAAAAGTATTTTGTTTCGAATACGGAGAAAAAGCTACCGTTATTTTAACAGTAGCTTTTCTCATTTATTTATATTGATACAGGGAACCGATAGATTTTTTTGTTGAAAATGGCAGCTCAGGGCTATCGGCAATGATAAAAATAGGACAGTGCATTAAAAGTGGATGTTTTTCGAAAAAGGAAGCATCAGCGTGATAGATAGACGATAGAATAACAGGGAGTTGTTCTAAAAAGTGAAGGTAGCGTGTAATGGTTTCATCTGTTGATGTATGCGCACCGATGTAATAATACACAGTAAGGGAATAAAAACCTTTATCGAAGACGAAGGATGCTAAATATTCGTTCCGCTCTTTTTGCATATGATCGTAGGCAAATTCAATGCCGATTTGAATGGAAGGAACAGAAGTGTGTTGACCTGGGAAAACGGTGTATTTTCTTGGTATCATTGGTTCAACGGGTGTAACACCCAGGCTGTAGGTTACGTCTATTTGGTGGGGATTGCTGATGATCATATGGAATCCCTCCTTTAATATAAAAATACACTCTTTATAAGTGTATACAAAGTTTCATTGAACATGACAATATTAAAATATGCCCAGGCTCTCAGCGTATTTAAAGCAGGCAACGTTTGAGCAGGCGGCAGAGTTTACGATAAAATAACAAAAAAGATTATTATGAGGTGATAAGCAATGAGTATTTTAAAAAATGACTGGGCTCCTTTATTAGAAGAAGAATTTCAAAAAGACTATTACATACAGCTTCGAGAATTTTTAGTGGATGAATATAATCACCACACCATTTATCCTGATAAATATGATATTTTTAACGCTTTACACTATACGGATTATAAAAATGTAAAAGTTGTCATATTGGGACAAGATCCTTATCATGGACCAAATCAAGCGCATGGACTGAGCTTCTCTGTTCAACCAGGAGTCAAAACACCGCCTTCTTTAGTGAATATTTACAAAGAGCTGAAAAATGAAATGGACTATCACATTCCGAATAACGGTTATTTAGTCAAATGGGCAGAACAAGGTGTTCTTTTGCTTAACACTGTTTTGACGGTTAGAAGAGGGGAAGCGAATTCTCACAAAGGAAAAGGATGGGAACAGCTGACGGACCGCATTATTGAATTAGTGGCACAAAAAGAGGAGCCGGTCGTGTTTTTGCTGTGGGGCAAACATGCACAAGCTAAAAAAGAGCTCATTCATCATTCACACCATTTAATTTTGGAAAGCCCGCATCCTAGCCCATTTTCAGCTAATCGAGGCTTTTTTGGCAATAATCATTTTCAACGAGCAAATGAGTTTTTGCTCCAACACGGACGTCAATCCATCGATTGGCAAATTGATGATGTGTAAAAGTGAGCATTTCATGAAGATTAGCTTCAGACATAGCCTCCTATTTCATCTTTTGATAAAATAGCTGTATAAAGTCATATTGAATGTAAGATGAGGTGTCTACATGGATATAAAAATGGCGCAGCTCCTTGATAAAATTAGTGCAGAAGTACAAAAAGCGAAGCACCATTCGAATAGTGGGAACGTTCGAGATCAATTGGTTGCTATCAAAGCACTGTGTGAGCTTGCATTAGATCAAAATGAAGAGGTTTCAGCATCGAAACCTGTCTCGGTTTCAAAACCTGTTGTCATGTCTTCACCGGAAATTATGCAATCGCCTGAGATTATGCAGCAACAGATTATTCAGTCATCCAAACCTAATTTTGAAGGAACGAAATTGAAATCAGATGATGCAAACGGCGATAGTTTGTTTGATTTCTAAAGTGAGGAGAAAAAAATGAAACTATTTTTAATAATCGGTGCAATCAATGCGATGTTAGCGGTTGCTCTTGGTGCTTTTGGAGCACACGGGTTAGAAGGGAAAATCTCAGAGAAGTATTTAGAGGTATGGAAAACAGGAGTGCAGTACCAGATGTTCCATGCAATAGGACTGTTTGTCATTGCGTTTCTATTAAGCAAATTTCCTCAGTCTTCTTTGTTAACAGCTTCGGGCTGGATTATGTTTGCAGGGATTGTGCTGTTTTCAGGCAGTCTCTATGTATTAAGTACGTCCGGCATTAAAGTTCTTGGCGCGATTACTCCGCTAGGTGGAGTTGCATTTATTGTGGCTTGGATTTTAATTGTTGTTGCAGCTGTAAAATGGCTATAAAAAAACCCCTGAAAAGGGGTTTTTTTAACGCGGAGAATAATTGCTCAACTGCTGTCCTCCACCGCTAAACGGATAATTATATTTGATTGGACCCTCAAAAGTAATGTAATCGAGATAAACCATAAGCAGTAAATAGCGGGTGCCAGTTTGCGGATCACTTAAAATGATATGATCGCGTCCGGCTGCTTCAATTTCTCCTCTAAAGACCTTCGCGTTCCACTGCGTATTATTTTCAAACGTCATATATACAGTCGCTATTTTTCCTCGATTTAAACGTAAAATATTTTCAATATATGATTCTTCAATGGGCAGTTGATTTGGGTCTTGCGGGGCACCACTGCCTCCAGAAGAGGTAGGGGGCGGACCTCCTTGGCTTTGCCCTTGAACCTGCTGTCCGCCTGGCTGCTGCGGCTGAGGCATATAATAAGGGTAGTTTGGACTCATATACGGATTTTGCATATATTGCTGTTGCGGTTGATTAGACTTTGGTTTTTTCATAGGAACCTCCTTCAAACAAAAAGAAATTAGTAAACTCCTGGACAATCAGCTTGAGTTGGTGCAAAGAAACAGTGAGATTTAAATCGTCCTGTGTTATTTTGGTTATACCATTGAGCAGGACAGTCGCCGCTGGGCTTGAAAAACCACAGTGAGTTTTCCGCGGGGTTAAAACGTTCCCCTCTTAATACACGTCGTGCAAGTGTAATTTCAGACTGGCGGGCACGCTGGTAAAAGTAGCCTTTTTGAGTTGCTTCAAATCCGCCTGGGTTTTGAAACACCATCTGACGAATGGTTCTTATATTTCTAAAATCCAAACAGGGAGCTTTAGCACGGTTCACGCCTACATTTCCTACCAGTAACATCCCTTGTTTTCCTTCACTTTCAGCTTCAGCTCGAATGAGTCTGGCTAGGAGCTTAACATCTTCTTCGTTGTGTGCAACGACTGCCATTATCCCACCTCGCTTACTTGTGACACTGTTGTATATATATGGTCCTGCAAGTGCGAATATGCCATGGCTAGAAAATAAAAAACCTGTTTCCACTTGGAAACAGGTTTTTTACAGGTGAAGCTCATTGATGTTCATTGCTCTAGGCGTTACAAAAGAGATGAACGCTTTTGCGGCTTAGTTTACACGTGTAAAAAGCGTGCAATAGCTTCTTCTTTTAATAAATTTCCGACAAAGAAGCTGCCAAATTCCCCGTAGCGAGCACTTACTTCGTCAAAACGCATTTCGTATACTAATTTTTTAAATTGAAGTACGTCATCTGCAAAAAGAGTAACGCCCCACTCGTAATCATCAAAACCAACAGAACCCGTGATGATTTGCTTTACTTTTCCAGCGTATTGACGTCCAATCATTCCATGACTGCGCATTAAGCTGCGTCGTTCTTCCATAGGAAGCATGTACCAATTGTCATTTCCTTGACGACGTTTATCCATTGGATAAAAGCAAACATGACTAGCTTTTGGTAAAGTTGGATATAGTCTAGCTTGGATTTGAGGATTTTCATAAGGATCCTCCCCAGCAGGTAAGTAGTTGCTTAATTCAACTACTGATACATATGAATAAGTAGGAATGGTAAACTCAGCAAGCTTGGTTTTGTTAAATTCTGTTTCAATTTCATTTAGTTCTTCCATAGTAGGACGAACAAGCATTAGCATAAAATCTGCTTTTTGGCCGACAATGGTATATAAAGCATGACTGCCTTGCTTTTCAGCTTCAGTTCCTTTCCATTTCTCAATCAAACCTAAAAATTCATGGATGGCCGCTTGGCGATCGTCGCTTGATAACTGCTTCCAAGCGCCCCAATCGATTGAACGGAAATCATGAAGTGCATACCAACCGTCTAATGTTTGTGCTGCTTCTGCCATTTCGTTTCACTCCTATTGTCCGATTATGATAAATTCCAATTCTACTATATCATAGTTTGTCCGAAGAACTGGAATGAAAAACCTGTGATTTTGTGACTAAACTTTAAACAATTGTTGCAAAGTAAAAACAGGTTTTATTTTGAGTGTTAGCGGAAAATTAAGAATTAAAAGACTTTTTCGTAATCATGGATTCTTGAAGGACATGCCTTTGATTTTTAAAAAAAGTGGAGTATCCTATTATGAGAAAAGTTTTTTACATATCGAGGAGGATTTACTTTGAGTGATTTATTTACAGGTTTAAAACAAAAAGTATCAGCTAGCGATGTATCAATCGTATTCCCAGAGGGATTAGATGAGCGCGTATTAGGTGCTGTTTCTCGTTTAGCTGCCGACAATATCTTAAAGCCTATCGTTGTTGGAAATAAAGACGCGGTAGCATCAAAAGCAGCAGAATTAAACGTAAAATTAGACGGTGTTGAGGTTTTAGATCCTCAAAGCTACTCTGAATTTGATGAAATGGTGGCAGCATTTGTTGAGCGTCGTAAAGGCAAAGCAACAGAAGAAGATGCTCGCAAAATTTTATTAGATGAAAATTATTTTGGCACAATGCTTGTTCATATGAACAAAGCTGACGGTCTTGTAAGCGGAGCTGCTCATTCTACAGCAGACACAGTGCGACCTGCTCTACAAATTATCAAAACAAGACAAGGTGTTAAGAAAACATCTGGCGTATTTATCATGGTTCGCGGCGATCAAAAATACGTATTTGCTGACTGTGCAATCAATATTTCACCTGACAGCCAAGATTTAGCTGAAATTGCTATCGAAAGTGCTCGTACAGCTGAAATGTTCGATATCGATCCTCGTGTTGCTATGCTAAGCTTCTCAACAAAAGGATCAGCAAAATCTCCGGAAACAGAAAAGGTAGCAAACGCAGTAGAAATTGCAAAAGAATTAGCACCAAGCGTAACATTAGACGGCGAATTCCAATTCGACGCAGCATTTGTTCCTTCTGTAGCTGAAAAGAAAGCACCAGGTTCAGTGATCAAAGGAGATGCAAACGTATTTGTATTCCCAAGCCTTGAAGCAGGTAACATTGGTTACAAAATTGCACAGCGCTTAGGAAACTTCGAAGCAGTAGGTCCAATCTTACAAGGTCTAAACAAACCGGTAAACGATCTATCTCGCGGTTGTAACGAAGAAGATGTGTACAAGCTTGCTTTAATCACAGCTGCTCAAGCACTTTAATAAAAAAACTCCGTCCTAGGGCGGAGTTTTTTTATTCGGCTAATGAACCCAACGCTTTTTCATTGCGGTCATACATGCGCTGCAGCTGCGTCTCAAACAGCATTTGTTCGGTAGCATTTAAAGGCATATTTACAAGAGAAGAGCTCATGCTATTCAGTGTTTGCAATAAAAGCAGCATGACATCAGAAACGGTTAAATCAATCTGTAATAGTTCAGATAGAGAAGCCATTGTATGAGGCTCGATATTTGGGTATGAAAATTTAGTTTCTGTGTTTTGGAGCCCTTTTTTGTAAAACTCTTGAATGAGAGAAGCGCGTTTAGAGCCGCTTCCGTTAACGCATAAGTAAATTTGTACGGCCACACCGCCGCGAACGCGTCGCTGTGAAATGCCTGCAAATTTTTGATTGCGAATGCTCAAATCAAAGCTGCCGGGACAATAGGATCCTACGATTTCCTTCGCTTCAATTGCGGTACCGTAAGATGCAAACATGGCCTTAATCAAATCAAACATGGCTTCATAGCCACGATCAATATCAATTCCTTTTTCTGCATCTGGAAAAATTAAAGAAATGTTTAGAACATCTTGATCAAGTACGACAGCGAGGCCGCCTGAATTGCGGACGATTGTTTTATACCCTTGTTCATGTAAATAAGCTGCACCTTCAGCCAGGTGAGGGAGCTTTGTATCTTGAATGCCTAATACAATCGTATCGTGATGCACCCATGAGCGCATGACAGCTGGAGATTCACCTCTTCCAACGGTTGTACAAAGCGTGTCATCGATGGCAAAAGAATGACGGGCATCAAAATGAGGACCTAGACTGGATTGATCAATAATACGCCAAGCGGGCTGTGCTAAAAGTTTCAAACTATTCTGCTGCATATCTCAAACCCCTTTATAAACAGTAAACGAACATATTATAGCATAAAGGCGTCAGGTCATTGTCTGTAAAATAGAAAAAGAAGAAAGCAGAGCCAAGTTGGACATCCCTCTTTCTTCGTTCGTGTAGCTTATTCAGCCATTTTCTCAAGATTTCCGTTACGATCCATTTTAAACGTAGTAGAAGAACGCTCTTCTTCATCAAATAGAGCTAACTTTCGCGCACGGTTCATGATTTGCATTAATGTTTCATAGTCTTCTTGAATAGTAGTAGCATTAGCTTCGAGATGTTTAATTTGTTTTTCCAACTCTGTGTTTTTCTTAGCTAACTCTGCATTTTCTTGCATCAAGCGTTTGTTTTCGCTTTGCAATGCTTGTAAATTGCTCGCTTGATTTGGCATTGTTTGCAAGAAGCGAATAACATCAGCCATTGAAAGCTCCTCACTGCTGCTTCTTTCTACGTGTGTTTCAGGTAAGTTATATGTTGCTGTAGGCGCAGACATCATTTGTTCCACATGCTCTACAGATGCTGGTGGCGTATATAATAATTTCTTTTTGCCTTGCTCTTGTCCAAGTGCACGCATACGCTGTTTTCGCTGTTTTTTAGCTAGCTGCAGTGCTTTTTCATACTGATGGCGTACAACAGCATTCCATCTGAATCCACATGCTGCTGAAGTTCGATTTAATTCATCTCCAACTTCTTCAAACGCATTCAACTGCGTACTTCCTTCGCGGACATGGCGCAATACTGTTTCAGCTAATAATAAGTCGTTTTCTTCTGTCCAAGCATCTTGTCTATCTTTCACTTTGTTCACTCCTCTATTTTCCATGACTCATAGTAATCATGTTTTGTAGTATCATCATGTACAAAAAATCCATACTTTATACCATTTCTTCTAGGAGTATGATAGATTTTGCTTCCTTCTTTAACTTGCATCGGACTTCAAATAGGGGTAAAATACCCCTTAGACAAAATGATGAACCAATTTTGAAAGGATTGTGTCAACATGGCAAATGAATTTAGAATTTGTGATGATTGTCAGGCAACAAACGTCAAAACGTTGTTACCTCGACTTAAAAAAATAGATGAACAAGCTGAAGTACAAATCGGTTGCCAGTCTTACTGTGGACCCGGACGTAAAAAGTCATTTGCATTTGTAAATAACCGTCCTGTAGCAGCGCCAACAGAGGACGAATTAATCGAGAAGATTGAAAAAAAAGTAAAAAAATAGATAGTGAAACAATAAATAGCTGCTTTTCTGCTACTTATTTGTCGAACGAGCTTCTTACAAACAGAATCGCCTTGTTTGTTAGGTAAATCACCTTGGTTGCTTGACAAGGTGATTTTTTATTCTGAATAGGAAAATAGGAAGTGAGTGTCGAAAAAATATAGCAACAACAAAGTGAAGATAGAGAGGTATGTAAATGACATATCCTAATGAAAAACTCAGTGAAGAAAAAGTATTTAAAGATCCTGTTCACCGCTATATCCATGTAAGAGATCGTGTTATTTGGGAGCTAATTGGGACAGCCGAATTTCAAAGGCTGCGTCGTATTAGACAGCTAGGAACGACATACTTAACGTTTCATGGGGCTGAACACAGCCGTTTTAGTCATTCCTTAGGTGTTTATGAAATTGTGCGCCGTATTATTGACGACGGTTTTCAAGGACGCCCTGAATGGAATGAAGATGAGCGTCTTCTTTGTCTTTGTGCTGCTTTACTGCACGATTTAGGTCACGGTCCGTTTTCACATTCATTTGAGAAGGTTTTCCACTTAGATCATGAAGAATTTACACAAGCCATTATCGTAGGTGACACGGAGGTAAATCAAGTGTTGACGAAAGTGGGAAAGGATTTTCCTAAAAAAGTGGCCGAAGTAATCGCGAAAACATATGAAAATAAGCTTGTCGTTAGTTTAATTTCCAGTCAAATTGATGCAGATCGCATGGATTATTTGCAGCGTGATGCGTATTACACAGGAGTAAGCTACGGTCACTTTGATATGGAACGAATTCTTCGTGTTATGCGTCCTCGGGAAGACCAAGCCGTGATTAAACACAGCGGTATGCATGCGGTTGAAGATTATATTATGAGCCGCTACCAAATGTACTGGCAAGTGTATTTTCATCCTGTTACGAGAAGTGCTGAAGTTATTTTGACAAAAATTTTACATCGCGCGAAAGAGCTCCATCATCATTACTATGAGTTCAAGCAGGAGCCCACTCATTTTTATTCGATTTTTGAAGAAGAAATATCGCTAAAAGAGTATTTGAAATTAGATGAATCTGTTATTTTATTTTATTTTCAAGCATGGGAAGAAGAAGAGGATGAAATTTTATCTGATCTATGCCGAAGATTTATGAATCGTCAGCTTTTTAAGTACATTGAGTTTAATCCAAATTCACAAATGAAAATGTGGATGGAGCTTACAACACTTTTTAAAAAAGCGGGCATTAACCCAGATTATTATTTAGTCGTCGATTCTTCAAGCGACCTACCATACGATTTTTATCGACCGGGTGAAGAGGAAGAACGTTTGCCGATTCATCTGTTGATGCCAAATAATGAAGTGCGTGAATTATCACGTCAGTCGGAGATTGTTGAAGCAATTTCAGGGAAAAAGAGAACCGATCATAAATTATATTTTCCACAAGATCTCATTGATCAATTGTCGTCTAAGCGAAAAGTTAAAGATCAGATTATAAACTTACTAAAAGGAGATCAGAGTTAAATAGTATAGGAGTTGAAGGGGCTGTGTTAAACGATCACGCAAAGATTGTGAAAGTATTTTCCGCGGCGGGAGAAGTTGTTGGCAGAAAAAAGTTACAAAAGATGATATTTATCGGAAAAAAACTGAAGTTTCCTTTTTATGAAAAGTATAATTTTCACTTTTTTGGACCTTATTCTGAGGAATTAACGCTTCGAATTGAGGAGCTGTGTAACTTGGGCTTTTTAAGTGAAATTAAAGAGAAAAAAGGCGGGTATATGCAGTATCGTTACGTATTAACAGAAGCGGGAGAAGGATTTTTAAGTCACTATGATTTAGAGCTTCCTCACTTGCAGGAATGTATGAAGGATATGAACGAGCAAAGCTCTAAATTTTTGGAGCTCGTCTCTACGATTTTATATTTTGATAACTTATCTAAAGAAGAAGTAAAAGAAAAAGTGTTTACGTTAAAGCGTAAGCAAAACTATACAGAAGAAGACATTGCAGAAGCATACGAATATATTGAAAAACTTCAGGCAACTCTGTCTGTACATTAAAAAGATGCCATAGGTCAACTCCTATGGCATTTTTTTTATGTAGGCGTTATTGATCGCTCATGCGCTTGCCCGCTACAGCGTAATGGTTTTTAGACATTTCTTCGATGATAATGGATACTTTTTCAGGTGATGCACCTGTTGTTTCTACAACAGCATCCGTCACTTTTTCAACAAGAGCTCTTTTTTGATCATCTGTACGGCCCTCAAGCATCTTAACAGTTACAACTGGCATAATGTGTACACTCCTTTTTGGTCAGTATATGATTAGTGTACCCGTTTTCTGAATAAAATGACAGTATGAGGTAGTGATGCAGGTCATAATCTGTAGTATACTTTTTATCATAACATCGATGCTAAAAACCAGGTGGGGCCATAGGGAGCCCATGTCTGGTTTTTGAGACCTTTGAGGCCATATTCAAGAAGTCTTGTATCCTTCTTCGTAAGCAAACGGTTTATTTAGTAGATATGATGTGTAGAAATTATTTTAAAATAAAGGAGATAAAGAGTGGAACATTTTTTAGCTTTTTCATTGCAAGACCTTCCTTACGTGGTGATGACCCTTATTGTTGCATTCACACTGCATGAGTTTGCACATGCGTATGTAGCTTATTTATTTGGAGACCACACGGCTAAAAAGCAAGGAAGGCTAACGCTTTCTCCGCTGGCACATTTAGATCCATTTGGAACGCTTTTGTTAATTATCGCAGGTTTTGGGTGGGCGAAGCCGGTTCCTGTTAATCGCTATTTCTTTAAAAAGCCTCGTTTAGCTGGTATTCTAGTATCGATAGCGGGACCGTTTAGCAACTTGTTGTTGGCATTTATCGGCTTGCTTATTTACTATTTGATGAACAATGCCGCAGTGGACAACGATGCGCTTTATCGTTTTTTTACATTATTTATTCAAATAAACCTAACACTAGGTGTATTTAACTTGTTGCCTTTTCCGCCTTTAGACGGCTACCGCGTGATTGAAGATCTCGTTCCGCCGTCTACGCGAGCCAAAATGACGCAGTATGAGTCTTGGGGTATTTTTGTATTTTTGATTCTTGTGATTACACCTCTGGATCGAATTGTAATCTGGCCGCTTCTAAACGGAGCAGCAACGTTTGTGATGAATATCTTTCAGCAGATATTAGCACCACTGATTTACTAAATAGAGGAGGCTTACTATGACTCAGCCAAAAAAGAAAAGTATAGGATTTAATATCATAAAAGACGATTCAACCGACGGCCACGGCGGCTACGGGGTTGGAGCGTTAAGTTTAGAAAACATTTCACCGGTTTTTGTTTGCCCAAGCGATGAAGAAGTATTTGTCGATATTGGTGCGATGCATGCCAGAAGTGTAGTAGAAAAAGGAATTAAGTTCTTACCGAATAAAGACGAGGTGCCAAACGGCAAGTTATATTGGCTTGTATGGGTAACGATTGATCGCAAGCAAGAAGGACCTTACTACGCAGGTATGACAGCATGTGAAATGACCGTTGATCGTGAAATTCGTCGCGGCTATAAGTCACTTCCTGAACATGTAAACAAAATGGATAAATCCTTAAAACGACGCATTATGGTAGAAGAAATGGATAACAAGTCTAAGGCTTTGCTTCGTGAGTTTTTGAAGTCTCATAATGAAGAAATCTGGACGTTATCTAATGATGACTTAAAAGAAGCGCTTCAAACATCGTAATGCTAAAAAAAGCTTAAGGCCAAGGCCTTAAGCTTTTTTTAATCAAACCATTTTGGGAACCAGTGAAATTTTTTACCTTCTGTTTCACGCTCTTTTTTCTTCGTTTTTGCTGCATGATCGATGTGATCAGTACAATATGTTTTAGGCTGTGTTCCAGTTAAATAATAAGCTTTATATTGAACAGGACATGATTTCGATGCTAACTTTCCATTTTGAGGATTAATGTTGACGCTCATTAATCCGTTTGGTGCTTTAAACTTTTCTTTTTTCTTCCCTTTTAAAGCATCTTCCATAAATAGCGCCCACATTTTTTTTGCGTATCCTTTTTCAGCTACATCATCCATTGTCCTTCCTTGATCATATCCAACCCAAACGCCTGAAACGAGCTGAGGAGAGTAGCCAATCATCCAGCTATCCGTAGAGGTTGTGCCGGATTTTCCCGCGTAAGGACGAGATACATATTTAGAAATAGGCTTTCCTGTGACGGTTGTATAGCCATTTAGCTTTTGATTAAACATGCCTGTCATTAAATGGGTAGTAAGAAAAGCATAGCGTCTATCAATGACTTGTTTCCGTTCAGAAGGAGCTTGATAAACAACTTCTCCGTCATGGGTTTCAATTCGTTTAATAAATGTTGGACGAATTTCTTTTCCGCCATTAGCAAAGATGCCGTACGCATTAACCATATCAATGACTTTGACAGGTGAAGTTCCAAGAGCTAAAGATGGAACTTTCTTTAAAGGTGATGATATACCAAGTGTTTTAGCGGTTTCGATCAAGCGATTTTCCCCAATGAACAAATGCGTTTTTACCGCATAAATATTGTCTGAAAGTGCGATGGCTTGAGCCATTGTAATAGGCGCATCTGCATAATAATTGTGATAGTTACTAGGCGTGTATGTCGAAACACCATCTTCTAATTTGAACGTCGTTTCTTCACTTTTCATTGGAGTGGATTCAGTAAAACCATCTTTTAATGCCGCATAGTATAAAAATGGCTTCATCGTTGAGCCAGGCTGTCTTACTGCTTGAGTAGCGCGGTTAAACGGGCTCTTTTCATAATCTCTTCCACCAATAAGAGCTTTCACTTGTCCATTTTGAGGATTCATCGCAACAAATGCACTTTGTACGTCTGAAGAGCTGCTGATAACATCTTTCATTTTTTCTTCTGCCGTTCGCTGCATCTTTTCATCCAGCGTTGTATAAACGCGAAGTCCATTTGTATAAATCATGGTTTCATCAATGCCTAAATCTTGCTTTAATTCTGCTAGCGCTGCATCCATAAAGTAAGAAGCGTCTTCTTTGTTAGGATCTTTTTCAGCAGGCTTTGAAAATGCTAGGGGAGTTACCAGCGCTTTTGTTGCTTGCTTCGACGTAATAATTCCATCCTCTTTCATGAGAGATAAAATGATATTTTGTCGTTTTTTTGCATTTTCCTGATGAATAAGAGGAGAGTAGTAGCTAGGGCCTTTTGGAATACCGGCTAACATACTCGCTTCACTTAACGTCAAATTTTTGGCGTGCTTATCAAAGTACAGCCTAGCTGCCGCTTCAATTCCATAAGCTCCATGGCCGTAGTAAATCGTATTCATGTAGCCTTCTAGAATTTGGTCTTTGCTATAATTCATTTCTAACCGAATCGTATACAGAGCTTCTTGAAGCTTTCGAGTCCACGTTTTGTCGTGCTCTAAAAACAAGTTTCGTGCATACTGCTGAGTAATAGTACTCGCACCTTGTACTTTTCCCATAGCTTTTATATCAGCTACAATTGCTCCGGCGATTCGATGCATATCAAAGCCGTGATGCTCATAGAAGCGCTTATCTTCAACGGCTAAAGTCGCATCTTTTACGTAAGGTGAAATTTGATTAAGTGAAACCCAGTAGCGCTTTTGTCCATTGTGAACTTCATCAAGAACTTTACCGTTTGCTGAGTAGAAAACAGCTGTTTGAGAAACGTTTAGCGGAGGGGGGCCAGCGATTTTGGCGTAGAGAAAGATGCTTATGTAGGCAAACAACAATAAAGCCCCCGCTAATATACCAAGGACGAGAAGAATTCGGAAGATGCGTCTTGCCTTTTTTAAATGTTCGGTTAATACCGTTTCCATTTCCATTCACCACCAATATGTGTCACTATGCACCGTACATGTTGCTTTCAACGCAACAAAATTCTATTAAAAGAGCGGCGCAAGTAGATTCTAAAGCTTGTATCTATCATCAGTATGAAATAGAAAAGGTGGTTTTAAACCTCCATTGCTAAAAATTTTACTTGCTTTTTTGCTGAATTCATCTATACTTTTTTCATGTTTGTATAAATTATGTTAGGGTAATCTATGCATAGGTTAATTCTCAAAATAGAAGGGAAGAGTTTGGAATGGAATTATGGTTCACAGAAAAGCAAACAAAGAACTTTGGTATTACAGCTAAAATTAATCGCACTTTACATACAGAGCAAACGGAGTTTCAAAAATTAGACATGGTTGAAACAGAAGAGTTTGGTAACATGCTCCTACTTGACGGTATGGTTATGACAACAGAAAAAGATGAGTTCGTTTATCATGAAATGGTTGCGCATGTACCGTTATTTACGCACCCAAATCCAGAAAATGTACTAGTTGTAGGTGGAGGAGACGGAGGCGTAATCCGTGAAATCTTAAAACACCCAAGCGTAAAAAAAGCGACGTTAGTTGATATCGATGGAAAAGTTATTGAGTACTCAAAAAAATTCTTACCTTCAATTGCGGGCAAATTAGAAGATCCTCGTGTTGATGTACAAGTAGATGACGGATTTATGCACATCGCTAAAAGCGAGAACGAATACGATGTCATTTTAGTGGATTCAACAGAGCCAGTGGGTCCAGCTGTGAATTTATTTACAAAAGGATTCTATGCAGGTATCTCAAAAGCACTTAAAGAAGATGGTATCTTTGTTGCTCAATCGGACAACCCTTGGTTCACACCAGAGCTTATCTCAAATGTTCAGCGTGATGTAAGAGAAATCTTCCCGATTACACGTCTATACGTAGCAAATATTCCAACATACCCAAGCGGTTTATGGACATTTACAATGGGCTCAAAGAAACATGATCCATTGGAAGTAAGCGAAGATCGTTTCTTTGATATTGATACAAAATATTACACAAAAGAATTGCACAAAGCGGCATTTGCCTTACCTAAATTTGTGCAAGATCTTATTAAATAAGTTATCACATACAAGTGAGATGCCAGAGGTTTAAGGCTGGCATCTTTTCTATGAGTAATGAAGGAGGAACAAAATATGCGTTTTGATGAAGCTTATTCAGGTAATGTATTTATTGGCAGTCACCCTGTTTTTGAAGAAAGTGAAGCGGTTCTTTACGGAATGCCAATGGACTGGACAGTTAGCTATCGTCCAGGTTCACGATTTGGCCCAACTCGTATTCGTGAAGTATCAATTGGATTAGAAGAATACAGCCCGTATTTAGATCGGGAGCTAGAAGAAGTGAAATATTTTGATGCAGGAGATATTCCACTTCCATTTGGGAATCCTCAGCGCAGCTTGAACATAATTGAAGAGTATATCGACCAGCTTTTAGCAGCGGACAAGTTCCCATTAGGCATGGGCGGAGAGCATTTGGTTTCTTGGCCTGTTATGAAAGCTATGTATAAAAAATACCCGGATTTAGCCATTATCCATATGGATGCTCACACAGACCTTCGTGAAGAGTATGAAGGAGAACCACTTTCTCATTCCACTCCAATTCGTAAAGTTGCTGAACTAATCGGACCGGAGAATGTTTATTCATTTGGTATTCGTTCAGGAATGAAAGAAGAATTTCAATGGGCAAAAGAAAACGGTATGCATATTTCAAAATTTGAAGTTCTAGAGCCGTTAAAAGAGATTCTACCAACACTTGCAGGTCGTCCTGTTTATGTAACAATTGATATCGATGTATTAGATCCAGCGCACGCTCCTGGTACAGGAACAGTAGATGCAGGCGGTATCACATCAAAAGAGCTTTTAGCTTCTATTCACGCAATTGCTAAATCAGATCTTCGTATTGTCGGAGGAGATTTAGTCGAAGTAGCTCCAATTTATGATCCGTCTGAACAAACAGCTAATACAGCAAGCAAGCTTATTCGCGAAATGATCTTAGGCTGGGTTCAAAAGAAATAAATAAAGTAAAAAGGCGGCCGCCTACGGCCGCCTTTTTTGTTTGAAATATGTGAGTACGTCAAACACAGTGAAAAAAGGAATTCTCGGCTTATCTATCATATTTCCTTTGAAGTATTATTGAATTCTTTCTTTAGAATGTTTATACTATTTAAGTTATAACGTATTCATTTTAATAAGGAAGTGTCTTTTGTGAGTAACGCTTCAGAAGTCAAAAAACCCATTGAAGTTAAAATTGTGACGGATATCCGTGATGGTCACCGAAAAGAGACAACATCGGTAAATGCAAAAGGTATGTATTATGAAAAAGGATCGAAAATTTATCTTACATACACAGAGCGCCAAGAGGAAATCGGAGATATTAGAACAATGGTAAAAATTAGCGAAGACGAAGTATCAATTAACCGAACTGGTGCTGTTCAAATGAAGCAATCGTTTCGTAAAAAGGTACAGATCGAAGGAACTTATATAAGCCCTTATGGACGTATGGATTTACTAACATTCGCTCATAACATTGAATATAAACAAATGACTCAAAAGGGTCGGTTATTTTTAACGTATGATCTAGAAGTACAGGGTCAGCCTACCGGGAAATATGCGTTAACCATTACATTCAAGGAGGAGAAAAAATGAACATCGTCGAACAAGTGCAGCAAAAATTAAAAGCTGAAATTCAAGATGCTGTGGTCAAAGCAGGACTTGCTGAAAAAGCAGAACTTCCAGAAGTTCTATTAGAAACCCCAAAAGATAAAACACATGGTGATTATTCTACCAATATGGCTATGCAGCTAGCTCGTATTGCCAAAAAAGCACCGCGTGTTATCGCTGAAGAGCTTGTAGCAAACTTCGATAAATCAAAAGCATCTATCGAAAAAATTGACATTGCAGGCCCTGGATTCATCAACTTTTATATGAATAACTCTTATTTAACAGAGCTTATTCCAACGATTATAAAAGCTGGCGAAGCATACGGTGAGACAAACGTAGGGAACGGACAAAAAGTACAGGTTGAGTTTGTTTCAGCTAATCCGACAGGAGATTTACATTTAGGACATGCCCGCGGTGCTGCAGTTGGAGACTCATTATGTAATGTTCTTGAAAAAGCAGGTTACGATGTGTCACGTGAATACTATATCAATGATGCTGGTAACCAAATTAATAACCTGGCTTATTCAGTAGAAGCACGCTACATGCAGGCTCTTGGTTTAGAGAAAGAAATGCCTGCAGACGGCTATCATGGTGCTGATATTATAAACATCGGAAAAGAGTTAGCAAAAGAGCACGGAGACAAGTATGTAAACGCCTCTGAAGAAGAGCGTTTTGAATTCTTCCGTCAATACGGATTAGATTATGAGTTAGCTAAATTAAAGCGTGATCTTGAACAGTTCCGTGTGAAATTTGACGTATGGTATTCTGAAACGTCTCTTTATAAAAATGATAAAATTTCAGTTGCACTTGAAACGTTAAAAAAACAAGGCCACGTATATGAAGAAGAAGGTGCTACGTGGTTCCGCTCTACAACATTTGGTGATGATAAAGACCGTGTGTTAATTAAAAATGACGGTTCATTTACGTACTTAACGCCAGATATTGCGTATCACCAAGACAAAATTCAACGCGGATTTGATAAGCTAATTAATATTTGGGGAGCCGACCACCATGGATATATTCCTCGTATGAAAGCGGCGATTCAAGCGCTTGGTTATGAAAAAGATACGCTGGAAGTAGAAATTATTCAAATGGTTCAACTGTATCAAAATGGCGAAAAAATGAAGATGAGCAAACGTACAGGTAAAGCAGTAACAATGCGTGACCTAGTAGAAGAGGTAGGCCTTGATGCAACTCGCTACTTCTTTGCGATGAGAAGTGCGGATACACATTTAGACTTTGATTTAGATTTAGCTGTTTCTCAATCTAATGAAAATCCTGTATACTACGCGCAATATGCTCATGCCCGTATTTGCAGTATTCTTCGTCAAGGTGAAGAGATGGGGATTCAATCAACATCTGGCGCCGACCTTTCATTAATTAGTGCAGAAAAAGAAATGGAACTGCTGAAGAAAATCGGAGAGTTCCCTCAGGCCGTAGCGGAAGCAGCAACAAAACGTATTCCGCACCGCATTACGAACTATGTATTTGATCTTGCTTCTACGTTCCATAGCTTCTATAATGCAGAAAAAGTATTAGACAGCGATAATATAGAAACAAGTAAAGCGCGTATTGAACTAGTGAAAGCTGTTCAAGTAACGCTTCAAAACTCCTTAAAACTAATTGGTGTTTCAGCACCTGAAAAAATGTAAATAAAAAAAGAGCCTCTTGGCTCTTTTTTTATTTAAAAAACAAGCGTGGCGCCTCCCGTACGCTTTACTCCTCTCATTGATGCTAAATCTTCCACTAATTTTAGCAGCGCTTTATCTTTTAACTTTGCTTCAATCATTACGTCAAAATCTTGTCCCATATCTTTAGCTATTTGCAAAAAAGGTGCGATGAAATCAGTTGAGACATAATCAGAGTGACTTCTAAATTCTTTTTCAGATTTAGGAGAAGAGATATGTACTTTTGGTTTTAATCCGATATGTTTCCACGTGTCAAAGATACGAGGGAGCAATAGGTCAAGAGGTTCTTCTCCTTCATTTGCTTTATGGTGGTGATAATCAAAGAGGAGAGGGACTTTCTCTTTTTCGCATACGGCTAATGTTTCTTCAGTTGTGTATGTTTTATCATCGTTTTCAAGAGTCATGCGCTTTTTAATGGCAGGCGGCAGCGTTTGAATGTTTTCATGAAATCGACCAATCGCTTTTTCTTTATTGCCATAAGCTCCTCCTACATGAATATTAATAAGAGCTTGATCAGCTACTCCCATCGCTTCAAGCATTCTATAGTGATAATCCATATCTTTTACCGCATTTTCTGTAATGTGTTTTTTGTCGCTTGTAAATAATGTGAACTGATTGGGGTGAAAACTCACGCGCAGCTGATGATTCCGAATCAATTCTCCTATCTCTGACCAGTCTTCTTGGAACGCATCAATGTAATTCCAAGCTACTTCAGGATGAGTAGCTAAAGGGACAAGAGAAGATGACAATCGATACAGCATAATTTCGTGGGCAATATTAAAATGCAAAGCGCGCTTAGTATGATTCAAATTTTGTTTTGTGACGTGATGAAGCTTATCCAGCCTCTCATCTTTTTTCATTTTTCCCCATCTAGTAAACGTGAGGGTTTTAGCAGGTGAGCAGTCCCAAAGCGACAGGGCATGTGATACATAGCCAAATCTAATTTTCATGATAAATCTTCCTCTTTTCGTTCATTAAAGTAATGGAGAAATAAAGGTTGCAAATCCTTGCTTTAGTTTTTCACTCCATTTTCGGTTTTTGACATCTTCTAAAGACAAAATTGGGCATTCCCCCATACAAGCTTTAAAGCTGTTCTTTACTTCTTCAATATACGTTGCATCATAGATTAAACAGTTGATTTCAGCATTTAAGAACAAGCTTCTTTTATCAAAATTAGCCGTTCCTACATCGCAGATAACATTGTCTGCAATTAATACTTTGGCATGGTAAAAACCGTAATAATATTGATAAATCATACAACCTGCTTGAAGTAATGTGGGAAGATAAGCAAACGCAGCATGATGAACAAGCGGTTGATCTGCACGCATTGGAATTAAAATATGAACTTTTACTCCCCGTGCACGAGCTTGGAGTAAAGCATTCATCAAAGGTTCACTTGGAATAAAATAAGGAGTACCTATGTACAATTCCCTATTGGCTTGGTTGATAATCGATAAAAAGCTTTCTTCAAGTGAAAAACCTTCAGTCGACTTTAGCTGAATAACATAGTCTCCTTCAGAGGTTGGTGGAAAGTATCTTTCCACTTTACGTAGGTCTAAGCCGGTAGCAGCATACCAGTCGCTCAATAGTTGCATTTGAAGGTCTTGTATACCTTCCCCTTCCATACGCAGGTGGTAATCTTTCCACACCCCAAGCTTGGCGTCGAGTCCTAAATATTCTCTTCCAATATTAAAACCGCCAATGTAGCCAACTTTCCCATCAATAACGGCCATTTTACGGTGATTGCGTGCGTTGAGTGTATAAAACAAATAAGGCCACCGTAGCGTTCGACTGTAAGCAAAATGAACACCTTGTTTCTTTAAGAATGCAATTTTGTTTTTCTTGATTTTATAGCTTCCTACACGGTCTACCAATAATCTGACTTCAACATTTTGCTGTGCTTTTTGGACTAGTAAATCTAAAAATTCTTGGCTAATTTCATCATTTTGTACAATGTAAAACGATAAATGGATAAATGAAGAGGCATTTTCTATTTCGTGAAATAAATCTTTATACAAGACATTCCCGTCTGCGAACAAAAAGAGAGAAGCACGGCGTTTTGGAAAAGTATTTTCAGCCTGGGAAAATACTTTCTTTCCAACACCAAGGTCAATTGCAAGCCAAGCAATAAAAATAATAAAAAGTAAAATCACAATCATGCCGCTCATCATGTCACCTCTTTTCCCGATGTAAATACATTTTATGTTGTTCTTAGTGTCACCTTGTTTAAATAGAATATGAACAAAAGAACGAAAAGATATTGACTGAATGCTCATTCATTATATACAATGAAAACAGATATATTATCAGAAAATTTAGTCGTCAGGAGGAAAGAAAGGTAACAAATTATTCAAGGAGGGGACGAGATGACAGGGTTGCTGTGGGTGAATTTTCTCTTTTTTATTATTGTAACCGCTTACGCTATCTCTTTGTTTGTATATTTAATTCGCACACGCATTGAGTACATTCAATTAGGAAAAAAAGTTGAATTTGATCAGCGGTTAAAAGAAAGGCTGCAAAAAATTTGGGTGAATGTGTTTGGACAAAAGAAACTGTTAAAAGATAAAAAAAGTGGAATTATGCACGTCATGTTTTTTTATGGGTTTATTTTAGTTCAGTTCGGCGCGTTAGACTTCATTATAAAAGGTTTGCTTCCAGGTAAACATTTGCCGCTTGGACCTTTATATCCCGGCTTTACATTTTTCCAAGAAATTGTGACGTTTTTGATTTTAGTAGCAGTTGTCTGGGCTTTTCACCGTCGCTATGTAGAAAAGCTTGTGCGTTTAAAAAGAGGATTTAAATCTGGTTTAGTACTGATTTTTATTGGAGCACTTATGCTGTCAGTGCTTGTTGGAAACGGCATGTCAATCATCTGGCATAATCATGAACCAGCATGGACAGAACCGATTGCGTCATCTATTACCATCTTGTTTAAGGGAATCAATGATACTGCCGCTATCTCCATTTTTTATGTTTCATGGTGGATTCACTTAGCCGTGTTATTGACGTTTTTAGTATATGTTCCTCAATCAAAACATGCTCATTTACTGGCTGGACCGGCTAACGTATTTTTTAACCGTGTTTCTAAGCCAGGTAAGCTTGAAAAGATTGATTTTGAAGATGAGACGCAGGAGACGTTTGGGGTTGGTAAGATTGAAGAATTCACGCAGCATCAGCTCATTGATTTATATGCCTGTGTAGAATGCGGTCGATGTACGAATATGTGTCCGGCAACGGGTACGGGGAAAATTTTGTCTCCAATGGATTTAATTTTGAAGATGCGCGATCACTTAACAGAAAAAGGAGCGGTTGTGACATCTAAGGCTCCTTGGGTTCCTACGTATGCATTCTCTAAAACAAAAGGAAATCAGCTGGCGATGATGGCGGCCAGCCAAGGCGGAGCAGAAGCCGCAGCAACAGCGGAATATAATCCCGCCCTAATTGGAGATGTCATTACGGAAGAAGAAATTTGGGCATGTACAACGTGCCGAAACTGTGAAGATCAATGTCCCGTAATGAACGAGCATGTAGATAAGATCATAGATTTACGACGTTTTTTAGTATTAACCGAAGGAAAGATGGACACGGATGCTCAGCGTGCCATGACGAATATTGAGCGTCAAGGAAACCCTTGGGGATTAAACCGAAAAGAGCGTGAAGAATGGCGACATGTAAGAGAAGATGTTCACATTCCGACTGTTAAAGAAGTAAGTAAAGCGGGTGAAACGTTTGAGTATTTGTTCTGGGTAGGTTCGATGGGATCTTATGATAACCGCAGTCAAAAAATCGCTCTATCGTTTGCTAAGCTTCTCAATGAAGCTGGTGTTTCATTTGCGATTTTAGGAAATAAAGAAAAAAATTCTGGTGATACGCCCCGCAGGTTGGGCAATGAATTTTTATTCCAAGAGTTAGCTTCTAAAAATATCGCTGAATTTGAAAAAAATGAAATCAAAAAAATTGTTACGATTGATCCACATGCTTACAATATCTTCAAAAATGAATATCCAGATTTCGGTTTTGAAGGAGAAGTGTATCATCACACAGAATTATTAGCTATGTTGGTGAAAGAAGGTAAGCTGACACCAAAACATGCGGTTAATGAAAAAATTACCTTCCATGATTCTTGTTATTTAGGAAGATATAACGAAGTATACAGTCCACCAAGAGAAATTTTGAAAGCGATTCCAGGTGTTAGTTTGATTGAAATGGATCGCAACCGTGAAAATGGTATGTGCTGTGGAGCAGGAGGAGGGTTAATGTGGACGGAAGAAACGACCGGCCAGCGAATTAACGTAGCGCGCACGGAACAAGCCTTAGCCGTTAATCCAAGCATTATCAGTTCAGGTTGTCCGTACTGCTTAACGATGCTAAGTGACGGAACAAAAGCAAAAGAAGTAGAAGAAAAGGTTCATACGTATGACGTAGCAGAACTGCTTGAAAAGTCAATTTATGGTGACGTGCAAGAACAGGTTTCATAAAGGAGAAGTAGAGATGGTATTCATCTCTACTTTTTAAAGAAAGGAAATTGAGCAAGCGTTCAATCGGCAAGGACAAAGAGTAGGAAAAAGGGGAGGAAACAATAGTGGGGAAAACAGTTATTGTGAGTGCAGTTCGAACACCTTTTGGAAAATTAGGTGGCAGCGTAAGCGGACTAAAAGCGGCAGAACTAGGGGGGAGAGCGATTCAAGCAGCATCAAAGGGACGTACAGAAATTGATTCCGTTATTATGGGGTGCGTGCTGCAAGGGGGCCAAGGACAGCTACCTTCTAGGCAAGCCATGCATTATGCAGGTTTACCGTGGCAAGTAGAGACGGAAACCATTAATAAAGTTTGTGCATCGGGTATGCGCAGTATTACAACTGCTGATCAGCTGATTCGATTAGGAGAAGCAAAAACAATCATTGCAGGTGGAATGGAATCGATGAGTAACGCGCCGTATCTTCTTCCAAAAGCAAGATGGGGATTCCGGATGGGAGATAGCGTGGTGACGGATTTGATGGTTCATGACGGTTTGACATGCAGCTTTACAGGGGTGCAAATGGGTACGTATGGAAATCAAATAGCTTCTGAAATGAATATTTCCCGAGAAAAGCAGGATGAATGGGCGCTTCGCAGTCATCAATTAGCGGTAGAGTCAGAAGAAAAAGGGAGATGGGATGCAGAAAGAATTTCAGTTGATATTCCGTCTAAAAAAGGAACGATAACGGTTCAAAAAGATGAAGGACCAAGAAAAGATACGTCGTTAGAAAAACTCTCGTCTCTTCGGCCTGTATTTGGCCACAGTGGAACCATTACAGCAGGAAATGCACCTAGCGTGAATGACGGAGCAGCTGCGCTCATGCTAATGGATGAAGATGTGGCGAAAGCAAATGGCTATGAGCCGTTGGCTACGATTATAAACCATACTTCTCTTGCGATGGAGCCAAGGGAATTTCCAAAAACGCCTGGGTTTGCTATTAACAAGCTACTGCAAAAAACAAAGAAGACAGTAGATGATATTGCGCTGTTTGAAATCAATGAAGCTTTTTCAGCAGTAGCATTAATGAGTATGGAGATTGCAGGGCTTCCTGCTGAAAGAGTAAATGTGAACGGCGGGGCAGTGGCACTTGGACATCCGATTGGAGCAAGCGGCGCCCGTATTGTTGTAACGCTCATTCATGAATTAAGACGACGAGGCGGCGGACTAGGCATTGCGTCTATTTGCAGCGGCGGCGGCCAAGGTGATGCCATCATGGTAGAAGTGTAAAAGGGGGAGATCAACTTGAATATTGAAACAGTTATGGTTATTGGAGCAGGTCAGATGGGAGCAGGCATTGCGCAAGTATTTGCTGCGAGCGGATATCAAGTTTCTTTGTATGACGTTGATCAAAAAAATACACAAAAAGGAATAGAAGGTATTGATAAACGTCTGAAAAAACAGGTGGAAAAAGGTTCTCTCTCAGCTAAGGAATATGAAGGGATTATGGAGCGCCTTCACTTGGCAAATGAAATAACAGCAGCACAAAAAGCAGATTTAATCGTCGAAGCGGTTGTGGAAAAGATGGAAGTCAAGCAAGCCATTTTTGCGGAGTTGGATTCGTTAGCCCCGAGTCATACTATTTTAGCAACCAACACGTCTTCGCTTCCTATTACTGAAATTGCAGCTGTGACCACTCGACCTGAAAAAGTAATTGGCATGCACTTTATGAATCCTGTTCCCGTGATGAAGCTCGTTGAAATTATTAGAGGGCTGGCTACTGCTGATGAAGTGTATCAAGCAGTCTATGAAACAACAAAAAAATTAAATAAAACCCCGGTGGAAGTTCATGATTTTCCAGGGTTTGTTTCAAATCGAATTTTAATGCCAATGATTAACGAAGCTGTGTTTACGCTCTATGAAGGTGTAGCAAACGAAGAGGATATTGATCAAGTGATGAAACTAGGAATGAACCATCCAATGGGACCTTTGACATTAGCAGATTTCATCGGCCTCGATACATGTTTGTTTATTATGGAAACGCTCCATAAAGGGTTTGGTGATGACAAATATCGTCCTTGTCCATTGCTTAGGAAATATGTAAAGGCAGGATGGCTTGGTCGAAAAACAGGAAAAGGATTTTTTACGTACGAAACATAAAGGAGTGGCAAAATGATCTTTTTTACGTCTGAACAACACATGATTAAAAAGATGGTAGCTGATTTTAGTGAAAAAGAAGTCGCTGCGGCTGTGCCAAACATGGAAAAGGGTGAATTTCCTCGAGGTTTATTAAAGCAGATGGCTGATCTTGGCCTGATGGGCATTCCCGTTCCTCAAACATACGGAGGAGGTGGACTGGACTTTGTGTCATACATGATTGCCATCCACGAAATATCAAAAGTAAGTCCAGCCCTCGGCGTCATTTTGTCTGTTCATACTTCTGTAGGTACGAATCCTATTGTCGTATTTGGGACGGAAGATCAAAAACAAAAGTATGTAAAAAAACTTGCGACAGGTGAATATTTAGGTGCTTTTTGCCTAACAGAACCTAGTGCAGGGTCTGATGCCGCAAGCCTAAAAACAAAAGCAGAACGAAAAGGAGACCACTATCTTTTAAATGGGTCAAAGCTTTTCATTACAAACGGGGGAGAAGCGGATACATATATTGTATTTGCTAAAACGAATCCCGAACGCGGGTCGAGAGGGATGAGCGCCTTTATCGTTGAAAAGACGATGGAGGGATTTTCAGTAGGAAAAGATGAACATAAGATGGGTCTTCACGGTTCTCGAACGGTTCAACTGCACTTTGAAAATATGCAGGTGCCTGTAGAAAATCGTCTCGGAGAAGAAGGTGAAGGATTTCGAATTGCTATGGCTAATTTAAATGCTGGAAGAATTGGTATTGCTGCTCAGGCGGTAGGAATTGCTGAAGGTGCGTTAACAGCAGCCAAAAACTATGCAAATGAACGATATCAATTTGGAAAGCCGATTTTATCTCAGCAGGGAATTGCCTTTAAGCTGGCTGATATGGAAACGGCTGTTGAATCAGCGAAGCTTTTAATGTACAGAGCCGCTTTTTTATATGATCAAAAACTTCCTTGCAAAAAAGAAGCCTCAATGGCGAAATTGTTTGCTTCCCAGACGGCTATGAATGTAGCAATCGATGCGATTCAAGTTTTGGGAGGCTATGGTTATATGAAAGATTATCCAGTAGAGAGGTATTTTCGTGACGCCAAAGTGTGCGAAATCTACGAAGGTACAAGCGAAATTCAGCGCATTGTCATTAGCAGTCAACTATAGGGGGAATAATCATGTTTTTTAAACTTTCAGAAGAGCACGAAATGATTCGAAAAATGGTGCGAGACTTTGCCAAAAACGAAGTGGCTCCGACAGCTGCACAACGAGATGAAGAAGAGCGTTTTGACAGAGGAATCTTTACACAAATGGCTGATCTAGGATTAACAGGTATTCCATGGCCAGAGCAATACGGAGGAATCGGCAGTGACTATCTAGCTTATTGCATTGCCGTTGAAGAACTATCTAGAGTATGTGCATCAACAGGCGTTACGTTGTCGGCTCATACTTCTCTTGCCGGCTGGCCAATCTATACATTCGGAACAGAAGAACAAAAACAAAAATACCTGAAACCTATGGCAACGGGTGAGAAAATAGGTGCTTATGGGTTAACGGAACCGAGTGCTGGATCAGACGCAGGAGGAATGAGAACGCTCGCTGTAAAGGACGGAGAAGATTATATTTTAAATGGTTCTAAAATCTTTATTACAAACGGCGGCGAAGCGGATATTTACGTCGTATTTGCTCGCATCGATCCTAATGAAAAACGCACGAGCGCTTTTATTATTGAAAAAGATATGCCGGGATTTTCAGTTGGTAAAAAAGAAAAGAAACTGGGCATTCGCTCTTCACCTACCACAGAAATTATTTTCGAGGATTGCCGTGTTCCAAAAGAAAATTTGCTAGGAAATGAAGGAGAAGGATTTAAAGTTGCCATGATGACGCTAGATGGCGGCCGAAATGGTATTGCAGCGCAGGCGGTAGGAATTGCTCAAGGAGCGTTAGATGCGGCGGTGGCTTATGCAAAGGAACGTCAGCAATTTGGAAAGCCCATTATTTCTCAGCAAGGAATTGCGTTTAAGTTAGCCGACATGGCCACGAGTATAGAAGCTGCCAGACTGTTAACCTATCAAGCTGCTTGGCTCGAGTCTCAAGGGCTGCCATACGGCAAAGAATCAGCCATGTCAAAATTATATGCTGGGGATACAGCAATGAAAGTAACGACAGAAGCTGTTCAAGTATTTGGAGGGTACGGTTATACAAAAGATTATCCAGTAGAACGTTTTATGAGAGATGCAAAAATCACGCAAATTTATGAGGGTACACAAGAAATTCAGCGTCTCGTCATTTCTAGGTATCTTGCTAAATAAAACACTTGTTGTAGGAGAGGTGAAAAAATGAAAAAGAGAGAAGTTCTCACATCCATTAAAGATGAAAAGCTGATTGTAGAGCGTCGTAATCAAATGATTAAAGGGGCCGTCACGCTATTTAAGGAAAAAGGTTTTCACCGAACAACAACAAGGGAAATTGCCAAAGCCGCTGGGTTCAGTATCGGTACACTTTACGAATATATTCAATCTAAAGAAGATGTTTTATATCTTGTATGTGACAACATTTACGACGAAGTGAGAGAGCGATTAGAAGAGATGGTAGTGGATCGTTATACAATCGCTGAGCTTCAACAAGCGATTCAACACTATTTTAAAGTTGTAGATGAGCTTCAAGATGAAGTATTAGTCATGTACCAAGAAGCGAAATCGCTGTCTAAAGATGCGCTTCCATATGTATTAAAAAAAGAGCTGGATATGGTTGAAATGTTTAAGGTTATTATCGAAGGCTGCGTAGAAAACAATCAATTTGCACTTACGGATAAAGAAATTTCGCTGTTTGCTCATCATTTATTTGTTCAAGGTCAGATGTGGGCATTTCGCAGATGGTGGCTGCAAAAGCATTATTCACTAGAAGAATATACAAATATGCAGTTGGATTTTTTACTTAAAAATTTTTCATTTCAACAACTGTGTGAGGGGGAGACAGTTTGAATACAAGCAAAAGACCGCTTCGTTTTTTAACCGCTTCTAGCCTGTTTGACGGCCACGACGCGTCTATTAATATTATGAGACGGATTCTTCAAGCCAAGGGGGTAGAAGTCATTCATCTGGGGCATAACCGATCTGTCGAAGAAGTTGTTAACGCTTCCATACAAGAGGATGTTCAGGGGATCGCCATTTCTTCTTACCAAGGCGGCCATGTAGAATATTTTAAGTATATGTACGATTTACTCCAAGAACAACAGGCTTCTCATATTAAAATTTATGGCGGCGGCGGCGGGGTAATTATTCCGAGTGAGATTCAAGAGCTTCATGATTACGGCATCTCTAAAATCTTTTCTCCGGAAGATGGACGAAAAATGGGGTTAGAAGGCATGATTCAATTCATGATCGATGATTGTTATTACACAAATCCCCCTGCACTGCCGAATGATCGAACCTTAACGCCGGCTAATGACCGTTTAATTGCCCAGCTTATTACATGTGCTGAAAATGAAGCCTATGAATACACAAAAGAGCATGCAGCCGCTCTTGAAGAAATACGAGAAAGTGTAATCGACAGCGAGACAGATCAAAAAATACCGGTTATTGGAATCACAGGAACAGGAGGAGCGGGGAAAAGTTCGCTTACGGATGAATTAGTAAGAAGGTTTATTGAACATATTCCAGATATTCATGTAGCTGTTTTATCCGTTGATCCAACTAAACAAAAGACCGGAGGAGCGCTTCTTGGGGATCGAATTCGCATGAACATCGCAGCGTCTCCTCGTGTGTATATGAGAAGTTTGGCCACGCGTTCATCTGGACATGAGCTATCGGCGGCCATTCGAGATGGAATTGCCGTCGTGAAAAAAGCGGGCTTCGACATTATCATTGTCGAAACAAGCGGCATCGGGCAAGCTGATGCTCAAGTTAAAGATATTGCAAACGTCTCTCTTTATGTCATGACAAGCGAATTTGGCGCGCCGTCGCAGTTAGAAAAGATTGAAATGATTGATTACGCAGACTTTATTGTCATCAATAAATTTGAAAAAAAAGGTTCCGAAGACGCAAAAAAACAAGTGCAGCGTCAATATCAGCGCAATCATCAGCTGTTTGAAAATAGTCTCTCTACGATGCCAATTTACGGAACAATCGCGAGTCAGTTCAACGACGGGGGAACAAATATTTTATTTGAAGATCTTGTAAATCATCTGCATCAAACATACCGTACGTCTTGGCACGTAGAAAAATCATCAGAGCGCGTAAGTGAAAAGAAATATACCATCATTCCTAATGATCAACAGCAATATTTACAGGAGATTGTAAACAGCGTTCGCTCTTATCACCGCAATACGGACGTTCAAGCGCAAACAGCGCGTAAATTTTATCAGCTAGAGGGTGCTCTCGAAGAAGTGGAAACAGAAACAGCCAAGCAAGAGCTCACTCAGCTAAAGGAGAAATATCAAAAACAGCTAACGGCCGAATCGATTGAAAAGCTGGAAAACTGGCCTAAATTAAAAAGTCAGTATCGGCAAGAAGAACTTATTACAAAGGTAAGAAATAAAGAAATTAAAACGTCTTTGCAAGTTGATACGCTATCAGGACTGCGTATTCCGCGCGTGGCCCTTCCAAAGGTTGATGAATACGGGGAAGTTCTTCGTTTTCTTTATAAAGAAAACGTGCCAGGTGCATTTCCATACACAGCAGGTGTTTTTCCGTTCAAACGAAAAGGTGAAGATCCTAAGCGTCAATTCGCAGGTGAAGGAACACCAGAACGAACCAATCGCCGCTTTCACTATTTGTCAAAAGATGATGAGGCCAAGCGTTTAAGTACAGCGTTTGATTCTGTAACGCTTTATGGAGAAAATCCGGATCCAAGGCCGGATATTTTCGGGAAAATTGGCGAAAGCGGCGTAAATGTCTGTACGCTTGATGATATGAAACTTTTGTATAAGGGATTTGATCTTTGCCATCCTTCGACTTCCGTTTCGATGACGATTAATGGGCCGGCTCCGATATTATTAGCTATGTTTATGAATACAGCTATCAGCCAGCAGGTAGAAAAGAAAGAAGAAGAATTAAAGCGTCCTTTAACGGAACAGGAATACGAGGAAGTAAAATCGGGTACGTTGAAACAAGTAAGAGGAACCGTTCAAGCGGATATTTTAAAAGAAGATCAAGGCCAAAATACGTGTATTTTTTCCACAGAATTTGCGTTAAAAATGATGGGAGATATTCAGCAGTACTTTATTGACGAGAAAGTGCGCAACTATTATTCTGTGTCTATTTCAGGCTATCATATTGCTGAAGCAGGGGCGAATCCAATTTCTCAGCTCGCGTTTACATTAGCCAACGGTTTTACGTACGTGGAATATTACTTAAGCCGAGGGATGCATATTGATGATTTTGCTCCTAATTTATCGTTTTTCTTTAGTAATGGACTTGACCCTGAATACACGGTTATTGGACGTGTGGCAAGAAGAATATGGGCAATTGTGATGCGTGATAAATACGGCGCAAATGAACGCAGTCAAAAGCTTAAGTATCATATTCAAACATCCGGCCGATCGCTTCATGCACAGGAAATTAATTTTAATGATATACGTACGACGCTGCAAGCCTTAATGGCTCTTCATGACAACTGCAACTCTCTTCATACCAATGCGTATGATGAAGCAATTACAACACCGACAGAGGAATCTGTACGTAGAGCGATGGCCATTCAACTAATCATTACAAAAGAGCATGGACTCACTAAGAATGAAAATCCATTACAGGGCTCTTTTATTATTGATGAACTAACAGACTTGGTAGAAGAAGCGGTATTGGCTGAATTTCAACGCTTAAATGATCGAGGCGGCGTTTTAGGTGCGATGGAAATGCAGTATCAGCGAGGTAAGATTCAAGATGAATCGATGGAATACGAGATGCAAAAACATACGGGAGCTTTACCTATTATAGGAGTAAATACGTATATTAATCCAAATGAAGAGGAAAGTTCCTCAGTTGATGACATGCAGTTAGCCCGCGCATCAAAAGAAGAAAAAAATCATCAAATTAATCAGCTTCAGAAGTTTCAACAGCAGCATGAAGAAAAAAGAGAAGACGCGCTGAAAAGGTTAAAGAAAGCTGCAACAGAAGGAGAGAACATTTTCAAAGAGTTAATGGAGACTGTTAAAGTAGCCAGCTTAGGAGAAATTACGCGAGCTTTATATGAATGCGGTGGGCAATATCGTCGAAATATGTAATAATGTATCGTTAGTATATAGTGATATATTAAAAGCCGCGATGACTATTTTTGGTCATCGCGGCTTTTATAGACTTAACCCTAACGGACTCAGAATAACTGATGGTGAATTCCTTTTGGTCAAAGGATACTGTTGGTGTATCAAGTAGAATGTATTATAGTAATAAAATGTCTATTTTTTCGTTGTTTTATGCGAAATTCTCGAGAATTTTAGAAACGAGGCTAGCATAAATGTATTGAATTTGTTTATAATGAATGGTATGTATTTATTCGTTTCCATCATTTACACATATGATGAATTGATTTAATAGATTTTCGATATACATAGCCATAGAAAGGATGTGCCAGATTTGAGTTTAGCACAGTACTCAAAAACGGATTTAAAAGAAATGTCGATGATTGAGATTGCTTACGCGCTTCTAGAAGAAAAAACAGATCGTCAAGCAATGTCATTCCAAGAAATTATTGCTGAAATTAAAGCAGCAGCGGAAATGTCAGATCAAGAATTAAAAACGAGATTAGCTCAGTTTTATACAGATATTAATATTGATGGTCGCTTTTTAACAGTAGGGGACAACCATTGGGGTCTTCGTGGATGGTATCCTTTTGACCAGGCTGAAGAAGAAGTTATTCCGGTTGCAAAACCTAAAAAGAAAAAAGCGAAAAAAGCTGTTGTTGAAGAAGTTGAAGACTTTGATGATCTAGAAGAAGATTTAGATTATGAAGATGTTGACGATCTAGACGAAGAAGAAGATTTTGAAGACATCGACGAGCTAGAAGAAGATGAAGATGATCTTGCAGAAGACGATTTTGACGATTTAGAAGATGATCTAGACGATGATGAGGAAGATGAAGAAGACGATTATGAGGACGAAAAAGAAAAATAATCCTTCTTGACTTTTTCAAGCGAAGTAGGTAGAATCTTTTTTGGGCTCTTTAAACAAGCATTTAAAAAGTTTTTATTTAAAATAGACTATTGCTCCCAATCCAGTTTTGGTATTGGGAGCAATTTTTTTATTTTATTTATCAATGTTTTACACCCCGATATGTTCTTATAAATCCTTGATAGAAACTTTCTTTTGGTTCTTGAACGTTTCACATTCATAAGGTTTCTTATAATTTCGCATGCACAATGAATGAATTGTGATTGTTTATGTGAAAACTTTTAATATTGTACAGTTCAAATTATTTAGAGGGGGAAGTATAGATGACAAAGTATATTTTCGTAACAGGCGGTGTTGTATCATCTCTAGGAAAAGGGATTACAGCAGCTTCTTTAGGCCGTTTATTAAAAAACCGTGGGTTGAACGTAACGATTCAAAAGTTTGATCCATACATTAACGTAGACCCAGGAACAATGAGTCCATACCAACACGGTGAGGTATTCGTAACAGATGACGGCGCGGAAACAGACTTAGACTTAGGTCACTATGAGCGTTTTATCGATATCAACTTAAATCGCTACAGCAATGTAACAACAGGTAAAGTATATTCAACAGTATTGAAAAAAGAGCGTCGCGGTGATTATTTAGGCGGAACAGTTCAGGTTATTCCGCACATCACAAATGAAATTAAAGAACGCGTTTTCCGTGCAGGCAAAGAAACAAACGCAGATGTTGTTATTACTGAAATCGGCGGAACGGTAGGAGATATTGAATCACTTCCTTTCCTAGAGGCTATTCGTCAAATCAAAAGCGATATTGGCCGTGACAACGTTATGTATATTCACTGTACACTTGTGCCATATTTAAAAGCGGCTGGTGAAATGAAAACAAAACCAACACAGCATAGTGTAAAAGAATTACGTAGCTTAGGTATTCAGCCAAACGTGATTGTTGTTCGTACAGAAATGCCAATTTCTGAAGATATGAAAGATAAGCTAGCTTTATTCTGCGACATTGATCCAAAAGCAGTTATTGAGTGTGCAGACGCTGAAACATTATATGAAATTCCACTATCTCTACAAGAGCAGCACTTAGATCAAATCACATGCGATCACTTGAAATTAGATTGCAAAGAGGCAGAAATGACTGAGTGGAAAGCACTTGTTGAGAAAGTAAAAGGACTTTCAAACACAACAAAAATTGCATTAGTTGGTAAGTATGTAGAGCTTCAAGATGCTTATATTTCTGTTGTAGAAGCAATGAAACATGCTGGATATGCATTCGATGCAGATGTAAATATCAAGTGGGTAAATTCTGAATTTGTAACAAAAGAAAATGTTCAAGATTTACTTGGTGATGTAGACGGTATCTTAGTTCCAGGTGGATTTGGGGATCGTGGAATCGAAGGTAAAATTGTGGCAACACAATATGCACGTGAGCAAAAAGTTCCATTCTTAGGTATTTGTTTAGGTATGCAGCTAGCATCAGTTGAGTTTGCACGCAATGTATTAGGATTAGAAGGCGCACATTCAGCAGAAATTGCACCTGAAACAAATTATCCAATTATCGACTTATTACCGGAACAAAAAGACGTAGAAGACTTAGGCGGTACATTACGCTTAGGATTATATCCTTGTAAATTGTCTGAAGATACGCTTGCATATGAAGCATATCAAGATGAAGTGGTGTATGAGCGTCATCGTCACCGCTATGAATTTAACAACGAATATCGCCAGCAAATGGAAGAGAAAGGCTTTATCTTCTCTGGTACAAGCCCGGATGGCCGTTTAGTTGAAATTGTAGAGCTTAAAGACCACCCATGGTTCTTGGCTTCACAATTCCACCCAGAATTCACGTCTCGTCCAACAAGACCGCAACCATTGTTCAAAGAATTTATTCGCGCATCAATGGAGTCAGGCCAAAACAAATAAGTGAAATAAAAACACGCTGTCTTTAGACAGCGTGTTTTTTATTCATATTCTTCTACGATTTCTTTTAATGTAAAAATTAAACCGTAGTACGCGTATAAAGCGACCATCATTGCTGGAAAACCAAATCTTGAGCCGTCTTCTCCAGGAATAAGGGGCTTTAACAATTTTGTATCAATATGAGCATCTGCGAGTGCTGTTAAAGAAGGTTCGGTTATTTCTTTAGGGACAGCAGCAATGCTGACAAATGGAATATCGCGTTTCTTTAAACGTTCAGCTATTTCCACAGCTTTGTGATCTGTTGAAAATCGAGAGACAAGCAGTACGCGATCGACGCTAGTCAGCTGATCCAATTCATGTAAAGGCAAAGGTTTTGCCTGACTTAAAGGTTCTGCACTGCTTAGTGCTTCTAGTGTAACGGCATGCATTTCTTCTACACCATAAATATAGATAAATCCTTCTCCGACAGAGGCCTGTGCTAAAATACGCGCGGCATCTTCAAATTGGAATTCTTCTTGTTCTTCAATTCGTTTAAAAAAACCTGAAAGTTGAGTTGTGAAAATTTTAAGCATAGAATCTCCCTTCGATTTAAGCGGCTAAAGCCGTCTATCTACACATTATAACGAAAAAAGCTATCTGTATTCTATCTTGAAATGAGCTACAATGAAAGTAAAGTGCAATGAAGTTAGATGGATGACAAAAAAAGCTATGTTTTGTAACAATTTCTCTAATTAGCAGGGATTTTTGTTTTAAAGGCGAAATACATATGTTAGTTTTGTCTGTAGAAGAGGAATATAAAAGGTGGGATTATATTGGCAGAGAAAATTTTAATTGTTGATGATCAGTATGGTATACGTATTTTATTAACGGAAGTGCTGCAAAAAGAAGGCTATACGACATTTCAAGCGGCGAACGGCTTCCAGGCGATTGATATTACAAAAGAGCAAGCACCGGATCTTGTCTTATTAGATATGAAAATTCCAGGAATGGATGGAATCGAAATTTTAAAAAGGTTAAAGCAGCACGATGAAACGATTAAAGTCATCATTATGACCGCTTATGGTGAATTGGATATGATTCAAGAAGCAAAAGATCTAGGAGCGTTAACTCACTTTGCAAAACCTTTTGATATTGATGAAATCCGCAAAGTTGTTAGGGAATATATACCAGTAAAGTCGAATTAAGGTTTTGGTAGGGTTTTCATCCTAACAAATTTTGAATATCAGCCTAAAAATGTTGCTGTTTTCATTGTTAGTTGGTATCCTAATTACTGTATTCATAATTCGACAATCTATTATGTAAAGATGCGCGTTGTTTCTACATGAAACACTCAATTCAAGAGCATACTATTTGAGTGTGCCTTTTGGTTAGCATCTAATCTAAGGTTGATTTTAAGGAGGATTTCAATATGCCTTTAGTATCAATGAAAGAAATGCTTATTACAGCAAAAGAACAAGGCTATGCAGTAGGTCAATTTAACTTAAATAACTTAGAGTTTACTCAAGCTATTCTTCAAGCAGCAAAAGAAGAAAACTCTCCAGTTATTCTTGGTGTATCTGAAGGTGCAGCACGCTACATGGGCGGTTTCAAAACTGTTGTAGCAATGGTTGAAGCTCTAATCGAAGATTACGACGTTCAAGTACCAGTTGCAATTCACTTAGACCACGGTTCAAGCTTTGAATCATGTGCAAAAGCAATCCATGCTGGATTCACTTCTGTAATGATCGATGCTTCTCACCACCCATTTGAAGAAAACATTGCAATTACTTCTAAAGTAGTTGAACTAGCTCACTTCCACGGAGTATCTGTAGAAGCAGAACTAGGAACTGTTGGTGGACAAGAAGACGACGTTATTGCTGAGGGTGTTATCTATGCAGATGCTAACGAGTGTGAAGAACTTGTTAACCGTACAGGTATCGATTGCTTAGCTCCAGCATTAGGATCAGTTCACGGACCATACAAAGGTGAACCAAACCTAGGTTTTGCTGAAATGAAAGAAATCGGAGATCGTACAGGCTTACCATTAGTTCTACACGGTGGAACTGGTATTCCAACAAAAGATATCCAAAAATCAGTTTCTTTAGGTACTGCTAAAATCAACGTAAACACTGAAAACCAAATTGCTTCAGCTAAAGCTGTTCGTGAAGTATTAGCTGCGCAACCTGAACAATATGATCCACGTAAATACTTAGGACCTGCTCGCGAAGCAATCAAAGAAACGGTTCAAGGTAAAATGCGTGAATTCGGTTCTTCTAACAAAGCATAATTTGAAATCTTCGGATGGCCTGTTTGCAGTTAGTTGAGTCTGAAAAATAAAACCGTCTTATTTTTATTGTAAGGCGGTTTTATTTTTACTATAATTTTCTTATCATTCTGAATACATAACACAGGGGGATGGCATTCATGAAGTTTTTTATTGATACGGCTAATTTAGACGAGATTAAGGAAGCGCATTCATTAGGTTTGTTAGCGGGGGTTACAACAAATCCTAGTTTAGTAGCTAAAGAGAACATCACGTTTGAAGATCGTCTTCGTGAAATTACAGAGTTCGTTGAAGGATCTGTAAGTGCAGAAGTGATTGCGCTTGATGCAGAAGGCATGATTCGCGAAGGAAAAGAGCTTGCTGCGATTGCGCCGAATATTACAATCAAGGTACCGATGACTCCAGATGGCTTAAAAGCAGTAAAAGAATTTAATAGTTTAGGTATTAAGACAAACGTTACGCTTATTTTCTCAGCTAACCAAGCGTTAATGGCAGCAAGAGCAGGTGCTACTTACGTATCGCCTTTCTTGGGAAGGTTAGACGATATTGGTTTTAATGGCCTCGATTTAATCTCAGATATTGCAGATATTTTTGCAATTCATGACATTCCATCCGAAATTATTGCAGCATCTATTCGTCATCCGATGCACGTAACAGAAGCTGCAAAAAATGGAGCACATATTGCGACAATTCCTTACAAAGTTTTAATGCAATTGTTCAAACATCCGTTAACAAATGCAGGAATTGACCAATTTTTAGCAGATTGGGAAAAACGAAATGTCTAAACATGTATAAATTTGTGTGGCATTTACCATCCTGACAGGTGAATGCCATATTTTTCTTTTATCTTGTCGAAACTATACATGATTTTTTCATTTTCGTGTACACTAGTAGGTAATAGGAAAAATAACCATTCTTTTAGGTATTCTTTGTACCAAAATTTTCCTCAATTACTAGGTGAGAAACTTTCTTTCACTAGAAGGGAGCTATAAATGGAAAAGTTAAAAATACAAGGTGGCTTTACCTTAAGTGGATCCGTCCGCGTCAGTGGTGCTAAAAATAGTGCCGTTGCGCTTATTCCAGCAACAATTTTAGCCGAGTCACCTGTTACAATTGAAGGTCTGCCTGATATTTCAGACGTGCAGTTATTAGGGGATTTAGTTGAAGAAATTGGTGGGAAAGTAACCATTGATAACGACGAATTAACAGTAGATCCATCCGGAATGGTTGCAATGCCTTTACCGAACGGAAAAGTAAAAAAATTACGCGCTTCTTATTATTTAATGGGGGCGATGTTGGGACGCTTTAAAAAAGCGGTAGTTGGTCTTCCAGGAGGCTGTTACCTTGGTCCAAGACCAATCGATCAGCACATTAAAGGCTTTGAAGCTCTTGGTGCGAAAGTAACAAATGAGCAAGGAGCTATTTACATTCGAGCTGATGAACTGATTGGTGCTCGAATTTATTTAGACGTTGTGAGCGTAGGAGCAACAATCAATATCATGCTAGCTGCTGTGAGAGCAAAAGGGCGTACCGTTATCGAGAATGCTGCTAAAGAGCCTGAAATTATCGATGTAGCTACGTTACTGACAAGTATGGGTGCCCGTATTAAAGGTGCAGGGACGGACGTTATTCGAATTGATGGCGTAGATCAATTAAAAGGATGCCGTCATTCCATCATTCCAGACCGAATTGAAGCAGGCACGTATATGATTATGGGAGCGAGTATGGGAAAAGAAGTTGTTGTTGACAACGTTATCCCTCAGCACCTAGAGTCATTAACGGCTAAAATGCGGGAAATGGGTATTCATATCGAAACAAGCTCAGATCAGATTCTCGTAGCGACTCGTCAGCTGTTGAAGCCCGTAGATATTAAAACGTTAGTATATCCAGGTTTTCCAACTGATTTACAGCAGCCATTCACGACGCTTCTAACAAGAGCATCAGGTACAAGCGTTGTGACAGATACAATTTACGGTGCAAGGTTTAAGCATATTGACGAGCTGAGACGAATGAATGCATCTGTTAAGGTAGAAGGACGTTCAGCTATTATTAATGGTCCCATTCACTTACAAGGTGCACGTGTGAAAGCGTCGGACTTACGAGCAGGAGCAGCCCTTGTAACCGCAGGCTTAATGGCCAAAGGGATTACAGAAGTAACGGGTTTAGAGCACATTGACCGAGGTTACAGCCATTTAGTAGACAAGCTATCGGATTTAGGGGCAATGATTTGGCGTGAAGAGATGACTCAAGAAGAAATTGAACAATTTCAAAATTCATAGAGGCAAATTGCACAACAGTCAGGAAAGCAAATTCTAGAAATGAGCCGTTAAATAAGCTACACAGGTGTAGGAACGTTCTTCTATGTCTGTGTAGCTTATATATTTATGAATAGGGTAAATAGATAAAAAGGGGAAGCTAAAAGATAAATTTCACTTCTTATTTTAACGTCCAGTTTATTTCCTTTAATGTGAAATTATGAAAAGGTTTTCCTTGCTTCTCTTAAGCTATTAAATTTCCTTTTTTTTATTCATCTTCTAAAGTAAAAAAAGATTGATTAAAAAGATAGAAAAAGGTTAGAATATAAATTGCTACGTTAAATTTATCAAGATAATATAAATGGTTTTATGTCGGAATTATTCTTCTAAAAGTGTATGGTTAATCAATTGATTCTACTTATTATACTTCAAAGGTTATATTCTCCATTTTCACAGATTTATTCCATCCATATCATCTCTCAATTTTATATTTGAATTTAATATGGGAGGAACGGTTAAAAATTATTCATTATAAAGCGTGGTGTCCTAATGAACTTAACATTATCCAGTTTAGAAAATATGAAATTAAAAGAGCTATATGAACATGCTCGTGAGTATAAAGTTTCGTACTATAGTAAATTAACGAAAAAAGAACTTGTCTTTGCTATTTTAAAGGCTCAAGCTGAACAAGATGGGCTTTTATTTATGGAAGGCGTTCTTGAAATTATTCAGTCAGAAGGATTCGGTTTCTTACGACCAATTAACTATTCACCGAGTTCAGAAGATATTTATATCTCAGCTTCACAAATTCGTCGCTTCGATCTGCGTAATGGAGACAAGGTATCGGGGAAAGTTCGTCCTCCGAAAGAAAATGAGCGCTACTACGGGTTACTGCATGTAGAAGCAGTAAACGGAGAAGACCCAGAAACGTCAAAAGAACGCGTACATTTTCCAGCACTAACCCCGATTTATCCAAATGAGCAAATGCTGCTGGAAACTCAGCCAAGAAGTTTCTCTACGCGTATTATTGACTTGATTTCACCAATTGGATTTGGGCAAAGGGGACTAATTGTTGCGCCGCCAAAGGCAGGTAAAACGATGCTGTTAAAAGAAATTGCCAATAGCATTACAACCAATCATCCTGATGCGGAATTGATTGTTCTTCTTATTGATGAGCGTCCTGAAGAAGTAACGGACATTGAGCGTTCGGTTGACGGTGATGTTGTCAGTTCTACATTTGACGAAGTGCCAGAAAATCACATTAAAGTAGCGGAACTTGTCCTTGAACGTGCGATGAGACTTGTCGAACACAAAAAAGATGTTGTCATTTTGATGGATAGCATTACAAGACTTGCTCGTGCTTATAACTTAGTTATTCCACCGAGCGGTCGTACACTATCAGGGGGTATTGATCCAGCTGCTTTTCATCGTCCAAAACGATTCTTTGGAGCTGCGCGTAACATTGAAGATGGAGGCAGCTTAACCATTCTAGCAACAGCCTTAATTGATACAGGCTCTCGTATGGATGATGTTATTTATGAAGAATTTAAAGGTACAGGTAACATGGAACTGCATCTAGATCGTTCACTAGCTGAAAAACGTATCTTCCCTGCGATTGACATTCGTCGTTCAGGCACACGTAAAGAAGAGCTGTTAATTCCAAAAGAGCATTTAGACCACTTATGGGCAATTCGCAAATCAATGGCAGATGCTCCTGATTTTGCAGAAAAATTCTTAAAACGTTTACGTCAAACAAAGACAAATGAAGAGTTCTTTTCGATGTTAACGGAAGAGAAAAAAACGCTTCTAGCAAATAAACGATAAGTTATAAAACATGTGGTTGCAAAAGCATACAACCCTTGTTATAATTTCATCATGTGTGTTGATAAAGTACACAGTGAAATAGGTATTATTTCATCACTATCTTTATCAATAAACTCTGTTTCAGAATGATTCAGGGCGGAAGGAGATGAAACGAATGAAAACAGGAATTCATCCAAACTATAAAACAGTTATGGTTAAATGTACTTGCGGAAACGAATTTGAAAGTGGTTCTGTAAAAGAAGAGATCCGCGTTGAGACTTGTTCTGAATGTCACCCATTCTACACTGGTCGTCAAAAATTCGCTGAAGCTGGTGGCCGTGTTGATCGCTTCAACAAAAAATACGGTCTTAAATAATCACATTGTCGAAACAAACAGGCAAGTAGCTTAACTTCTTGCCTGTTTTTTTGCTTAAAAAAGTAGAAAAACAGTGTCTGCTTGATAAAAAAGTGGGTACTTTATCATAGGAATAAGATCTACATAGAAGACGTAGATTAAGTTAGTAGCGGTTCGCTCAGAAACGGAACGAGAAGAAGGGAGAGTCCCGCAGTGGTGTACGTAATGAAACAAAGCGGTTGGATAGAAGTAATTTGTGGCAGTATGTTTTCAGGGAAATCAGAAGAGTTGATTCGACGTGTGCGCCGTACGCAGTTTGCTAAACAAAAAGCACAAGTGTTCAAGCCTGCAATTGATAATCGATATAGTGAAGAAGCTGTCGTTTCACATAATGGTACATCTGTTATGGCTTATTCAATCTCAGCATCGCGCGATATTTTAAAGCGAGTAAATGAAGAGACAGACGTAGTAGCGATAGATGAAGTACAGTTTTTTGACACAGATATTTTAGAAATTGTTCAATCTTTAGCAGATCAAGGCTTTCGTGTGATTGTAGCAGGGTTAGACCAAGACTTCAAAGGTGAACCTTTTGGACAAATGCCCCAGTTAATGGCTATTGCAGAATCGGTAACAAAGCTACAGGCCGTATGCGCTTCATGTGGCTCTCCTGCGAGCCGTACGCAGCGTTTGATTAACGGTGAGCCTGCTTCTTATGACGACCCTATTATTTTAGTCGGTGCGTCTGAATCGTACGAACCAAGATGTCGTCATTGCCACGTTGTGCAAAAGTCCAAAGGACAGGCTGTGTCTGTGGACTCAAGCGAAATGGTCGAAAAATAAAGCAAGAATTTTATGATGATAAAAACAGAACGCGCAGTTCTGTTTTTTTGTTCATATACGTGTATTAACAAGGTTTTGACTCTATTTTAAAGCTATACTATAATTACAATGTTATGGATAAAGAATGAGGTGAATGACGTGTTTGATCGTTTAGAAGCGGTAGAGGCGCGCTATGAGAAGTTAAACGAACTTCTGAGTGACCCTGAGATCGTAAACAACCCCTCTAAGTTGAGAGAATATTCGAAGGAACAATCAGATATACAACAAACGGTAGCCGCTTATCAGGAATACAAAGATGTAAAAGAGCAGTTATCAGAAGCGAAAACGATGCTTGAAGATAAGCTTGATGCAGATATGCGCGACATGGTCAAAGAAGAAATTGCCGAGTTAGAAACGCAGCAAGAAGAGCTAGTTGAAAAGCTACGTATTTTATTAATTCCAAAAGATCCAAACGATGATAAAAACGTAATCATGGAGGTTCGTGGAGCGGCTGGTGGAGATGAAGCAGCGTTATTTGCAGCTAATTTGTACCGCATGTATTCTCGTTTTGCTGAATCACAAGGCTGGAAAACAGAAGTAATGGAAGCAACGACTACTGGAGTAGGGGGTTATAAAGAAATTATCTTTATGATTAACGGTAAAGGTGCGTACTCAAAGATGAAATTTGAAAACGGTGCACACCGTGTTCAGCGAGTTCCTGAAACAGAATCAGGCGGTCGTATTCATACATCTACAGCAACAGTAGCATGTCTTCCTGAAGCGGAAGAAGTTGAAGTGGATATTCATGAAAAAGACATCCGTGTAGATACATTTGCTTCAAGTGGACCTGGTGGCCAAAGTGTTAATACGACGATGTCGGCAGTTCGTTTAACACATTTACCAACAAATACAGTGGTATCATGTCAAGATGAAAAGTCTCAAATTAAAAATAAAGAAAAAGCAATGAAAGTATTGCGTGCTCGCGTGTACGACAAATTCCAGCGAGAAGCACAAGCAGAGTACGATGCAACGCGCAAACAAGCAGTTGGATCAGGAGATCGCTCTGAGCGTATCCGTACGTATAATTTCCCGCAAAATCGCGTAACGGACCACCGTATTGGTCTGACGATTCAAAAGCTAGATCAAATCTTAGAAGGCAAGCTTGATGAAATCATCGATGCATTAGTAATGGAAGACCAAGCGCGCCGAATGGAAGATTCGAACTAATGAAAGTATTTGAAGCCCTTAAGTGGGCTTCTTCTTTTTTGAAAGAGGCAAAGCGAGATGAAAACGCGGGAGAACTCTTGCTTCGCCATCACTTACAGATGACGAGAACTCATTTGCTAGGTGCTCTGCAGGAAGAACTAGAAGAAGAAACGCTAAAAAGATTTGAACAAGATGTCCATGCTCATAAAGCAGGGATGCCTGTACAATATCTCATCGGGACAGAAGAATTTTACGGACGTTCATTTATTGTAAACGAACATGTATTAATTCCAAGACCGGAAACAGAAGAGCTCGTATATGGAATGATTTCTCGAATGAAAAAAGAATTTCAACACCAGTCTATTGAGCTTGTCGATATTGGAACGGGAAGTGGGGCGATTGCTATCACTTTAGCGTTGGAGCTTGACAGCGTCAATGTTACAGCAACAGATATAGCTATAGAATCTTTAAATGTAGCCAAGAAGAATGCTCAAAATCTGGACGCTGCTGTCACGTTTATACAGGGAGATTTATTACAACCATTCCTATCATCAAATCAGAAATTTGATGTAATTGTGTCTAATCCGCCTTATATTCCAGCAGATGATGAATTGTCCACAGTGGTAAAAGATCATGAGCCAAATCGAGCTCTTTTTGGTGGAAAAGATGGTCTGGATTTTTATCGACGTTTTATGGAAGAGTTGCCATATGTGACGAAGTCAAACAGTATTATTGGATTTGAGGTCGGGGCCGGACAGACAAAAGATGTAGCTGAGATGCTGCAAAAAACGTTTCCGACAGCTTTTGTAGAATGTGTATATGATATTAATGGAAAAGATCGAATGGTTTTTGCACAACTTCGTGATAACTAAAAAAATCAGAGGGAATGATTTTCCCTTTGGTTTTTGAAAATCATGCATTTTTTTACTAAATTACTAGTTTAAGATATCTTGCTTTCGGCCATACTGTTCCTATGAAAGGGCGGTGGCCGAAATGAAGAAATATGCTATCATTTATTTTATTTTATTAATTATTGGAGCAAATGCTCAACTTATATATACACATAACCAAGTGCAGGCAGATCAGCCTGCAGTCATTCCAGACGAGGCAATTCGACTGCGTATTTTAGCAAACAGCGACGGTGAAAAAGATCAGTACGTAAAACGTCTGATTCGTGACCGTGTGAACGAACAAATTACAGAATGGGTAAAAGATTTAACATCTGTAACTGTAGCTCGAAAAACAATTAAAGAAAATTTGCCAGCGCTTGAGACAATTGCGAAAGAAGTGCTAAAAGAAGAAGGCGTAAATGAATCTGTTCACGTTAAATTCGGAAAAGTAGAGTTTCCTACTAAGTTGTACGGTCAGTTTTTATATCCAGCAGGTGAGTATGAAGCCGTGCTTATTACTCTTGGTAAAGGAGAAGGAGCAAACTGGTGGTGTGTACTATTTCCTCCTTTATGCTTCTTAGATTTTTCAAACGGTGAAGCGGTAAAAGCGCCAGAGCCATCTGAAGAAGAACCAAAGGTAGAAAAAGAAAAACCAGCAGCTTCTGAATTAAAATCTGCAGACAAAACAGATGATACGTCGGCTGAAAGTAAAGAACCCGCAGTGAAGACAGAAATTCAATCTGCAACTATTACATCGGATTCTATTAAGCAGAAAGCTGAGGAACCTTCTCAACCAACGGCATCTTCTAAAGAAGCAGCTGCAAAGGATACAAGCAACACAGCGAAAGAAGAAACAAGCGCTAAGGCTGAGAAAAAGGAAAGTAAGGAAGCTGAAAAGTCTGTTTCATCTAAGAAAAAAGCTGATGCTAAATCGAAAGAAGATTCTGTAGAAGTTAAGTTTTTTGTAGTAGAATGGGTATCGTCCGTATTTAATTAATAGAATCATTAAAAATAAAATTCAGTTCTACTTTTTTTAACCATCTCATAGATTTGTTACTAGAAAACAAGTTGAGGTGATTAAAATGAGAGAACAATTAAAAATTGCCAGTGAAAATGATTATATTCGAATTCAGAAGTTTTTACAAAAAGCGGGTATTAGCACAGCGGGTGTAGAAGAACATATTCATCAATTTGTCATCATGGAAAGTGAAGAAGGCGAGCTGCTAGCAACAGTTGGGTTTGAAAAAGAAGGCATGGACGGAATTCTTCGCTCCCTTGTCGTGTCACCTTCTTTGATGCAATCTGATATTCTGCTGCTATTTAAAAGTATCGTTCAGCTGGCTCAAAAGCATGGTGTGAAGCAACTATATTTACTAACAAATAAGGCATCCTCTCTGCATTTTTTTCAAATGATGAATTTTCAGCAAACATCTTATAGTGCTCTACCTGATTTGTTAAAAGAACATTCGTATTTAAAACAGTTACCAAATCCTAAGGATGTCTACGTGATGTTTTATGCAGCTAGTTAAAAGGAAATGTGGATAAATCATTTTAATGGGGTATCCACAATGTTATTCACAAAAACCTAAGCTTTATCCACATTTTGTGGATAAAGCTTGTTTGCTGATATAATGAATACATGTATTTTACTGTTTTTGATACATATTGTACTTTTAAAGTAAAAAAAACCTAGATATAGAAAGAAAAAGGAGTTGAAGAAGATGGAAACTAAGTTATGGGTTGTGGATAATTTTATGAACGAAAAAGATATTTATCCACAGATAGAAGAAGCAGCAGATTTGCTGCGCAACCACGAAGTGGTTGCTTTTCCTACAGAGACGGTGTATGGATTAGGAGGAGATGCAACATCGGATAAAGCTGTGGATAAAATTTTTGCAGCGAAAGGACGTCCTAGTGATAACCCTCTTATTGTTCATATTGGAGATAAAGAGCAGCTGCATACATTTGTAGAGTCAATTCCTTCAAAAGCAGAGAAAGTGATTGATGCTTTTTGGCCAGGTCCTCTTACCGTGATATTACCTAAAAAAGATCAAGTTTCAGATAAGGTTACGGCTGGTTTAAACAGCATTGCAGTGAGAATGCCATCACATCCGGTAGCTCTTGCATTATTGAAAAAAGTGGCTTTGCCTATCGCAGCTCCTAGTGCAAACCTCTCCGGCAAGCCAAGCCCCACTTTAGCTCACCACGTGATGAATGATTTAGAAGGGCGTATTAGCGGAGTTGTAGATGGAGGAGCGACAGGGGTAGGAGTAGAGTCGACTGTCCTTGATTGTACTGAAGAGATTCCTATTATTTTACGTCCAGGCGGCATTACTCAGAAAGAGTTAGAAAGTGTAATTGGTCCCGTAAAAGTAGATCGAGCGTTAATAAGTGATAAAGAAGCGCCAAAATCTCCAGGTATGAAATATACGCATTACGCACCTGATGCACCGCTTGTCATTGTTGACGGCAGTTCAGATTTTTTCCAATCTATTATTGATCACTATCAAGATCAGGGTAAGCGAGTAGGGGTATTAACGACATCTGAACATGAAAATGTGTATAAAGCCGATGCCGTCATTACATGTGGATCTCGCTCAAATTTAGAGACGGTTGCTAGCCACTTATATGAGTCTCTTCGTTCATTTAATGAGTGCGATGTAGATATTATCGTTAGTGAAAGTTTTTCTGAAGAAGGAGTCGGTCATGCCGTTATGAATCGATTAATGAAAGCTGCAGGACATCACGTGATTAAGCAATAAAATTCATCTTCTAAACCTTTTCGAATGTGCATATTTTGAAATAGGAGCACGTCCGAGGAGGGTAAAGATGAATGTATCTCAGTTAATTAGTGAAATGATCACGTTAGTCATTATGGCGTTTGCCTTAGGAATGGATGCTTTCTCAGTTGGTTTGGGAATGGGGTTAATTCGTTTACGCTTTCGCCAAATTTTCTACATTGGTGTTGTTATCGGTATATTTCATATTTGGATGCCGCTATTGGGCATGTTTATTGGACGACTTTTGTCTGATAAACTTGGAATGTTTGCTACCTATGGCGGTGGAATTTTATTGCTGATTCTTGGGGCGCAGATGATTTATTCCTCCTTTAAGCATGACGATACGCCGTTTATCAAACCAGTTGGCTTTGGACTATTATTTTTTGCGCTCAGCGTGAGTCTAGATAGTTTTTCTGTTGGACTTAGCTTAGGTATTTTTGGGGCAAGAACGTTTTTGACCATTATTGTTTTTGGCGTAGTGAGTATGCTATTAACTTGGTTAGGACTGTTGCTTGGCAGAAGAGTACAAGGCTGGCTTGGTTCATATAGTGAGGCACTGGGCGGGAGCATTTTATTAGCTTTTGGCATCAAATTGCTATTACCTTTTTAACTATATATAAATAGGTAAAGGATCATGACCATGCAGGTTATGGTCTTTTTTTGCTTCTTTTAAATTACAGCAATAAAAAAAGGAAAGCGAAGGTGTTTTTTTCAAGATAAATAAAGAGATCATGGATAAAAAACACCCAAAAAAGCTAACTGGATTTATGCAAGCAATAGAGATACAATAGGGTGGAATATCAACATAGTCGCACATAGTGAAAGCAAGGGAGGATGTATCTTGAAAAACATCTTATTTGTATGTACAGGAAACACGTGCCGCAGCCCTATGGCAGAAGCGTTGCTGAAAGCTAAAAAAATAGATGGAATAAACGTGAAGTCTGCAGGTGTATTCGCTTCAAATGGAAGTGAAGCTTCTGTTCATGCACAAGTTGCCCTTCAACAGAAAGGCATAGCTTGTTCTCATGCTTCGGCAGCATTAACGGAAGAACAATTGATGTGGGCTACTTATATTTTTACGATGACGGAGCAGCATAAAATGCTAATTTTGAACCAAGCTCCATACGTAAGTGATAAATTATTTACGCTAAAAGAATTTGCCGGCGAGCAAGGTGAAGTATCTGATCCGTTTGGCGGATCATTACAGACGTACGAACAGACTTTAGAAGAGTTAGAGCGTATGATTAACAAAATAGTCGACAAATTATAAAAGGTCCCATAAATTTTTGCAGACTTAAACTGAACAAAAATTAATAGAAGATGAAGGTATGTATGAGGAGGAAACAAAGATGAAAGTAGCTATTGCATCTGACCACGGCGGTATAAATTTACGACAGGAAATTATCTCTTTAATGGAAGAATTAAATATTGAATATGTGGATTTAGGGTGTGAATGCTCAGCATCTGTCGATTATCCGGATTATGCACTTCCCGTTGCTCAAAAAGTGGCGAGCCAAGAAGTAAGTCGAGGCATTCTTATTTGCGGAACAGGCATCGGTATGAGCATAGCAGCTAATAAAGTAAAGGGAGTTCGCTGCGCTCTAGTGCATGATACGTTTAGTGCAAAAGCCACAAGAGAACATAATGATAGCAACATTTTAGCAATGGGTGAACGCGTCATTGGGCCGGGACTTGCACGTGAAATTGCGAAAATTTGGTTAACGACAGAATTTGAAGGCGGGCGACATGAAAATCGCGTGAATAAAATTAAACAGTATGAGCAGCAAAGTGATGCAACAGTAACGGCATAATGTGAACGTATTCAATGGAAGAAAGGAAGAAAAACGTGTCTGAACTTACGAAATGGAAAGAGCAGTTGGAAACAGTTTTATCTGATTTTTCAGCACAAGTGCAGTTATCTTCAGAACATACACTTGTCATTGGATGCAGTACAAGCGAGGTAATTGGTGAAAAAATAGGAACCGCAGGCGCAATGGAAGTTGCAGAAATGATCTTTGATACACTAGCAGATTTTCGAAAAAAAACGGGTGTCCACTTAGCATTTCAATGCTGTGAACATCTTAATCGAGCACTGGTAGTAGAAAGAGAATTAGCTCGTAAAGAACGCTTAGAAATCGTTAGTGTTGTTCCTATTCATAAAGCAGGTGGAGCGATGGCTACACAGGCCTATGGCCAGCTTAAAGATCCTGTTTTAGTAGAGTTTATTAAAGCTGATGCTGGGATTGATATTGGAGATACATTCATTGGTATGCATTTAAAGCATGTCGCAGTACCCGTTCGTTGTACGTTGAACGCAGTTGGACACGCTCATGTTACTTTAGCAAAGACGCGTCCAAAACTAATCGGTGGAATGAGAGCGTTTTACGAACTTTCGTAATTAAATATATTAAAATAATACACATTTTTTCTTTTTTATTCTAAATAAATCATGTTACAATGTAGTTGAATTAACAAATAACGAACATTGCGAATACGAAACGAGGAGAGGATTTTGATGGAGAAACAACTAATGCAACAAGATCCAGCAGTTTATAATGCGATCAAGGATGAATTACAAAGACAACGTACTAAGATTGAGCTAATTGCTTCAGAAAACTTTGTAACAACAGCGGTAATGGAAGCACAAGGTTCAGTTTTAACAAATAAATATGCTGAAGGCTATCCAGCTAAACGTTACTACGGTGGTTGTGAACACGTGGATGTAGTAGAAGACTTAGCTCGTGATCGTGCAAAAGAAATTTTCGGAGCAGAGCACGTGAACGTTCAACCTCACTCAGGTGCACAAGCAAACATGGCTGTATACTTCACTGTTTTAGAGGCTGGAGACACAGTACTTGGTATGAATTTATCGCACGGCGGTCACTTAACGCACGGAAGTCCTGTTAACTTTAGTGGTGTTCAGTACAATTTCATCGAATATGGTGTAGATCGCGAAACACATCGCATTAACTACGATGACGTATTAGAAAAAGCTCGTACACACAAACCAAAATTAATTGTGGCTGGTGCAAGCGCATATCCACGCGCAATCGACTTCAAGCGTTTCCGTGAAATCGCTGATGAAGTAGGCGCTTATTTAATGGTAGACATGGCTCATATTGCTGGTCTAGTAGCTGCAGGACTTCATCAAAATCCTGTGCCACATGCTCATTTCGTTACAACTACAACACATAAAACACTACGCGGGCCACGCGGCGGTATGATTTTATGTAAAGAAGAATTTGCGAAAAAGATTGATAAGTCGATCTTCCCTGGTATTCAAGGTGGTCCATTGATGCACGTTATCGCTGCAAAAGCAGTAGCATTTGGTGAAGCATTACAAGATGAGTTTAAGCACTATGCTCAAAATATCATCGACAATGCTAATCGTTTAGCAGAAGGATTAAAGAAAGAAGGATTTGCTCTTGTATCTGAAGGAACAGACAATCACCTTGTGTTAATCGACGTAAGCTCAATGAATTTGACAGGTAAAGTAGCTGAAAAAGCGCTTGATGATGTAGGTATTACAACAAACAAAAATACAATTCCTTATGATGAGCAAAGCCCATTTGTAACAAGCGGTATCCGTATTGGTACAGCTGCGGTTACAACTCGCGGATTTGGCTTAGAAGAGATGGATGAAATTGCTTCTATCATCGGATTAACGCTTAAAAATATTGAAGATGAAGAAAAGTTAGCTGAAGCTAAAACACGCGTTGAAGCTTTAACAAGCAAGTTTGAAATGTATAAATCACTTTAAGAGAGACAGGCCTTTGTGCCTGTTTTTTTATGGAGAAAGTGGTAGCAATCCAATCATTTTTTGAATAATGCTTGAACTCAAAAACTTTTTTCTGTAAAATGAATGCAATGTATAAATTTAATTAGCAAGAGATATGTTTTTACTAGTACGTACCATTCAATTCGTTGAATGGTATTTTAATGTGTACATCTTTATATATAAGGAGAGATATCAATGGGCAAAGTATACGTATTTGATCACCCGCTTATTCAACACAAATTAACTTACATACGCGATGTAAAAACGGGAACGAAAGAGTTTCGTGAATTAGTTGATGAAGTGGCAAGCTTAATGGCTTTTGAAGCAACACGTGATTTACCGCTAGAAGATGTTGAAATTGAAACACCGGTTTGCAAAACAAAGTCAAAAGTTATTGCAGGGAAAAAGCTTGGTATCGTTCCAATTCTTCGTGCTGGTATCGGCATGGTAGATGGATTTTTAAAACTAATGCCAGCTGCTAAAGTTGGACACGTTGGCTTATATCGTGATCCAGAAACATTACAGCCTGTTGAATATTATGTAAAGCTACCTAATGATGTAGAAGAGCGTGACTTTATTGTAGTAGATCCTATGCTTGCAACAGGAGGGTCAGCTGTAGAAGCAATCAACTCTCTGAAAAAAAGAGGCGCTAAAAACATTAAATTTATGTGTTTAATTGCTGCTCCTGAAGGCGTGGAAATTGTAAAAGAAGCACACCCTGACGTAGATATTTACATTGCAGCATTAGATGAAAAATTAAATGACCATGGATATATTGTTCCAGGTTTAGGTGATGCAGGGGATCGTTTATTCGGTACAAAATAATTTGTAGATTTGGGTGATGAACATGAAGCAGCCAATTAAAGTAATGACGATATTCGGGACAAGACCAGAAGCAATTAAAATGGCTCCTCTAGTATTAGAGCTTAAAAAGCGACCAGAAGAGTTCGAAGCAATTGTTACAGTAACGGCTCAGCACCGTGAAATGTTAGACCAAGTATTGAGCATCTTTGACATTCAGCCTGACTATGACCTGAACATTATGAAGGATCGCCAAACCCTTATGGACGTAACGACCAGAGGATTACAAGGCTTGGACGACGTAATGAAAAAAGTAAAGCCGGACATGGTACTTGTACACGGTGATACAACTACGACGTTTATTGCTGGGCTAGCAGCTTTTTATAATCAGATTCAGGTCGGGCATGTTGAAGCAGGTTTGCGCACATGGAATAAATATTCTCCATACCCGGAAGAAATGAACCGTCAGCTTACAGGTGTTCTCGCTGATTTGCACTTTGCTCCAACAGATAAGTCTGCAGCTAATTTGCAAGCAGAGAACAAAAAAGAAGAGCGAATCTTTGTGACTGGAAATACAGCTATCGATGCGTTAAAAACAACAGTAAAAGAGACATATGAGCATGAAGTGTTAACGAAATTGGGAGATGATCGTCTTATTTTGTTAACGGCACATCGCCGCGAAAATTTAGGCGAACCAATGAAAAATATGTTCCGTGCTGTTAAGCGTATTGTAGATGAACATGAAGATGTGCAAGTTGTGTATCCTGTTCATTTGAATCCAGTAGTTAGAGAAACAGCAAACGATATCTTAGGAAATGACCCGCGCATTCATTTAATTGAACCGTTAGATGTAATTGACTTCCATAACTTCGCTGAGCGCGCTCATATTATTTTGACAGATTCGGGCGGTGTTCAAGAAGAAGCTCCTTCATTAGGCGTACCTGTATTGGTACTTCGCGATACAACAGAGCGCCCGGAAGGAATTGAAGCAGGAACGCTCAAACTAGCAGGCACGGAAGAAGAAACGATTTATACGCTAGCAAAAGAGCTGTTAATAGATGAAGGCGTATATAAGCAAATGTCACAAGCATCGAATCCTTACGGAGACGGCTTAGCTTCTAAACGCATTTGTGATGCTATTAGCTACTATTTCAACCGCCGTGAAAACAGACCGGAAGCTTTTAATCCGCTTTCGTAAGATTTCTAAACACCTTTCACATGAAAAGCGTCTCTTTGAGACACGATAGTGTGAGAGGTGTTTTTTTATGTGGATTAAATGGTTAATGATTAGCTTTATATTGGGGAGTGGGGGAGGGCAAATGTCGCTCAATCCGACATTTCCTTCTATAAAACAAGAAATGAATCATCAGGAAAAATCAATCATTGTGATGATTAAAAAAGAAAAATTCACGAAATTTAAAAGTCAGCTACAAAAAAATTATCCTAATATAAAGATTAAGAGCGAATTTCACACGGTGTTTACAGGACTTTCATTAAACGGCTCCATCTCTGATTTGGAAAAACTATCTCAGAATCCATCTATTATTAGTTCACATTCTATTAAAAACTATCAGGTTACAGAAGAAAATAGCGTAACGTTCATTGGCTCAGAACAGGTAAGAGGCTTGTTTGATACTCACAATCAGCGCTTAACAGGAAAAGGGATCAAAGTAGGCGTTATCGATACGGGGGTTGATTATTCTCATCCTGATTTAAAACAAACCTACAGAGGGGGTTACGATGTAATAGATGAAGATTATGAGCCGATGGAAACCACTCGTGAGCAAGGAGAACCGACTCTGCACGGTACTCATGTAGCTGGTATTATTGCAGCGAATGGGAATATTACAGGCGTAGCACCCCAAGCGGAAATCTATGCATACCGAGCTCTTGGACCTGGAGGAGCTGGAACGTCTGAAAGTGTTATTCTAGCTATTGAAAAAGCAATTCAAGATGATGTAGATATTATTAATTTATCATTAGGAAATGATGTGAATGGCCCTGATTTACCAACAAGCTTAGCGTTAGATCGAGCTGTTGAAAAAGGAATTGTAACGGTTACATCTAGCGGCAATTCAGGTCCAGGTTTATGGACGGTGGGCTCTCCGGGTACAGCGGGAAAAGCTATTTCCGTTGGCGCTTCTGTTTCTCCGACAACAGTTCAATTTCTAACAATTGGATTTAACAAAGAAAAAATTATGATGGCGCCAGTAGAAGGGTCTCGTCCATGGACGTTTAATCAAACGCTGCGTGTAATAAATGAAGAAGATTCCAAAGAGCAAAAGCATGCGTCGGGTAACGTCATTTTGCTAAAAGCAGAAGGAAATGCGGTTCAAAAAAAGATTAAACAAGCTGAACAGGCGGGAGCAAAAGCGGTTATTTTATATAGCCCGACAGAAAAAAGCATAGTCAGTAAACTAAAAGAGTCAGTAAATATTCCCGTGATATGGGTAAGTAAAAAAAGCGGTGACACCATTACCCAACACATTCAGTCTCAACAACCGTACTTACGCACTGGCCAGCAAGTGGTGCAAGACTTGCTCACATCTTTCAGTTCAAGAGGGCCTGTAACGACTACTTGGGGAATCAAACCAGACGTCGTCGCACCAGGTTACTTCATTAATAGTACAGTTCCTGGAGGATATGAACGCATGCATGGCACAAGTATGGCTGCGCCCCATGTAGCTGGAGCGTGTGCGCTGATTTTACAAGCTCACCCGAACTGGTCTCCTGAACAAGTCAAAGCTTCATTGATGAACACCAGTAAAGTAATGCAGCAGCTAAACGGTCAAACGTATCGCGTATATGAACAAGGAGCGGGAAGAATTCAAATAGCAAAAGCCGTCACAGCAGAATCTTTGTTTTATCCATCTTCTTTATCTTTTGGTATTTTTACGCGTCCATCAAAGAAAGTTTTATCTTTTAAAATTGATAACCAGTCTGATAAAGCAAAAACGTATCGCTTAAACGTTCCAAAAAGGGATGAAGGAGTGAACTGGGATGTTCCATTACCCGTCACGGTGCCACCCCGTCAGACAAAAGAGATAGCTGTCACTTTATCGGTGCAGCCCCGTTTTAAAAATAAAGGTATATATGACGGATATTTGGAAATAAATGATTCACGTGAAACATTTTCGCTTCCCTATATGTACATGATTAGCATTCCAGATTATCCTCGTGTCATGGGATTGCAAGTAGCAGCGGAAAAAGAGAAAAATACGTATAGCTATGAACTGTTTTTGCCTGAAGGAGCAGATCAGTTAGGCGTCGCTCTTTTTGATAAGCAGTCTTTACAGTTTGTATCGTATTTAGATGTTGACGTGGATGTAGAAAGAGGCATGAGAAAACGAAAAATAACGATTGATGAATCGCTTGTACCAGGAGTGTACCAAATATTTGCATTTGTGAAAAAGCATAGACAAGAGCAGGTTGTACACAGTACAATAACGATTGAATGAACCTCTTTAAATGTTTTCATTTGAAGAGGTTTTATGTGTGGCAGAAATGTGAACAATAAGAAGAGATTGTGAAGTTTTTAGCTTAAACACATTGACATTAAATATACGCTATTGTATGCTTACAGGGAATATAAATGATAAGGTTTTCAACCTGTGAAAACCGTTGATATTTCTGCGTATTTTATTAGCTGTTTTTACCTTTTTTAGCAATTTTTTTTGCCTTTCTATCATATATTGAGCTATGAAAACGATAGAGAATTCGGAAAAAAGAAAATTTTGCAAAAGGGGTATGAGCTTATGAAAGATCGCAACCGTCATCCTTTGCAAGCGATGGCATTAGTGTCAATCATTCTATCACAGTTAGCAGGTTCAGTCTTAATTGGCTTATTCTCTGGAAGATGGGCTGATCAATGGCTTGACACCGAACCACTATTTTTGATTTTAGGCCTTCTTTCAGGGCTAGCAGCAGGTGTTTTTATGATGCTGCGGACAGTCCACCATTTTTTTTCAGGAGATTAATAATTCATGCAGGATTTGCAGCACGTTTTTCCAAGACTTCGTTCATACATATTGTATTTGTTAGCATTATACGTTCTCGGCTGGGGATTTACAAGTTATAAGGCTGTTTTTGCAGGTTTAATTTTAGGAACCGCCCTGAGTTTGTATAATTTGTGGAACTTAGTAAGAAAGTTTGAGCAGTTTGGACAGGCGTTGGATGAGGGGAAAAAGCCCCGTTCAATTGGGACTGTTGTAAGATTTGCAACAGCTGCTCTCGCAGTTGTGATTACCATCTCTTATCCAAAAACCTTTCATATTATTAGTGTAGTTGTGGGATTAATGACGTATTATGTTGTCATTATCATAGATTTAGTTGTTCAAAATATGCGTAGAAGATAGAAAGAGAGGTGAACACAGTTGGGTCATGAATCACCAACTATAGAGTTTCTAGGCCTTACTTTTAGTCAAAGTAACTTGCTTATGGTTACCGTAGCTTCTGTTATTGTATTCTTAATTGCAGTTTTATGTACTCGTACTCTTGCTATGAAGCCAAGCGGTGCACAAAACTTTATTGAATGGGTCTTAGATTTTGTCAAAGGACTCGTTAATAGCAATATGGATTGGAAAACAGGTGGCCGCTTTTTGACGCTAGGTGTAACTTTACTTATGTACATTTTTGTGTCAAATATGTTGGGTCTTCCATTCGCCATCGTGATTGACCATAACTTATGGTGGAAATCGCCAACCGCTGATCCAGCAATTACGCTGACGTTAGCCGTTATGGTAGTTGTACTATCACATTATTATGGTATTAAAATGCGAGGTTTCTCTGCATACACGAAAGATTACTTCAAGCCAATGGCATTTTTATTCCCGCTTAAGATTATCGAGGAGTTTGCCAATACGTTAACGCTTGGCCTTCGTCTTTACGGTAATATTTATGCTGGGGAAATTTTGTTAAGCTTGCTAGCTGGTTTAGCAACAACAGGCTTCCTAGGTACAATTGGAGCTGCTATCCCAATGCTTTTATGGCAAGGATTCAGTATTTTTGTAGGCGCAATTCAGGCCTTCATTTTCACAATGTTAACGATGGTTTATTTATCTCACAAAGTGAGTAGCGACCATTAATTTATAAAGCTTTGTTCAAGTAATACCCAATTTGGACAAAACAAAACTTAGTTAAACAAAATCATATATATTAAGGGAGGACTTTATAAAATGGGTTTAATAGCATCTGCAATTGCGATTGGTTTAGCGGCACTAGGTGCTGGTATTGGTAACGGTCTTATCGTTTCTAAGACGATTGAAGGCACAGCTCGCCAACCAGAAGCACGTGGTACATTAACTTCAATGATGTTCGTTGGGGTTGCCTTAGTTGAGGCGCTTCCAATTATCGCCGTAGTTATTGCATTCATGGTACAAGGTAAATAATAATGTGTTACATGTGGCGAAGATCATTCAAAAGAACCTTCGCCATTACTTTATGTCTTTAAGAAGTAAATTATATATGTGGAGTCTCTGAAGGGAGTGAACATGGCCGTGTCGAACATGTTTGTGTTAGGAGCAGCAGGCATTAATGGTGGAGATATTCTTTTCCAATTAGTGATGTTCCTTATCCTACTTGCGTTACTTCAAAAATTCGCGTTTGGTCCTGTAATGGGAATCATGAAAAAACGTGAAGAGCATATTGCCGGTGAGATTGATGAAGCAGAAAAGCAAAATGAGGAAGCGAAGAAGCTTGTTGAAGAGCAGCGTGAAATCTTAAAGCAATCTCGTCAAGAAGTGCAAGTAATGATGGAAAACGCTAGAAAGTCTGCAGAAGATAAAAAAGAAGAAATCATTGCAGCAGCACGCGAAGAGTCTGAGCGTCTAAAAGCTGCAGCAAAACAAGAAATCGAACAGCAAAAAGATCAAGCAGTTGCTGCGTTACGTGAGCAAGTTGCTTCATTATCTGTTTTAATTGCGTCGAAAGTTATTGAAAAAGAACTTTCTGAACAAGATCAAGAGAAGTTAATTCATGAATATATCCAAGAAGTAGGGGATGTACGATGAGTCAACCAGCTGTAGCCAAGCGCTATGCACTAGCTCTTTTTCAATTAGCAACAGAAAAACAGATGATCGATGAAATGCAAGACCAGCTACAAATCGTTGAAGAGGTGTTTGCTAAAACACCTGAATTAATGGATGTATTAACTCATCCAAAAATTACAATTGAGCGAAAAAAACAGTTTGTAAGTGAGGCATTTGCTGAACTTTCACCAACTGTTCAACATACGGTTCTTCTATTATTAGAGCGTCACCGCATTCAAATTGTTAGCCAAATGGTGCAAGAGTATCGTTTCCTAGCGAACGAAGTACGTGGCGTGGCAGACGCAACTGTTTATTCTGTCAAACCTTTAAGCGCAGATGAGAAACGAGCAATCTCGCAATCATTTGCTTCAAAAGTTGGAAAACATACGTTAAATATTTCAAATGTAGTAGATAAAAGCCTAATCGGCGGCGTGAAGCTTCGCATTGGTAATCGTATCTATGATGGCAGCATTAGCAGCAAATTAGAAACGATCCACCGAGGACTTCTTGCACACAGATCGTAGATAGGGGTGAAATTCATGAGCATCAAAGCTGAAGAAATTAGTGCGCTGATCAAGCAGCAAATTGAAAACTATCAGTCTGAGATTAAAGTGAGTGATGTAGGTACTGTTATCCAAGTTGGGGATGGTATCGCACGTGCTCATGGCCTCGACAATGTCATGGCTGGAGAACTGGTTGAATTTTCAAATGGTGTCATGGGAATGGCACAAAACTTAGAAGAAAACAATGTAGGTATCATTATTTTAGGACCATATACAGAAATTCGTGAAGGTGACGAAGTTCGCCGTACAGGACGCATCATGGAAGTTCCAGTAGGAGAGCAGTTAATCGGTCGTGTTGTTAACTCATTAGGTCAGCCAGTAGACGGCTTAGGCCCGGTAGAAACAACAAAAACACGTCCAATTGAAGGTGCTGCACCTGGCGTTATGGATCGTAAATCAGTACATGAGCCGCTTCAAACAGGTATCAAGGCGATTGACGCACTTGTGCCGATCGGCCGTGGACAGCGTGAGTTAATTATCGGTGACCGTCAAACGGGTAAAACATCGGTAGCAATCGATACAATCTTAAACCAAAAAGATCAAGATATGGTATGTATCTATGTAGCGATTGGCCAAAAAGAATCAACAGTTCGTAACGTAGTAGAGACATTACGTAAACACGGTGCTCTAGATTACACAATCGTTGTAACAGCATCAGCTTCACAACCAGCTCCACTATTATTCTTAGCACCATACGCTGGAGTAACAATGGGTGAAGAGTTTATGTATAACGGTAAGCACGTACTTGTTATTTACGATGACTTAACAAAACAAGCATCAGCTTATCGTGAACTTTCATTACTATTACGCCGTCCTCCAGGTCGTGAAGCGTACCCAGGGGATGTATTCTATCTGCACTCTCGTTTATTAGAGCGTGCGGCAAAGTTATCGGACGCAAAAGGTGGAGGTTCATTAACAGCTCTTCCATTTATTGAAACGCAAGCAGGAGACGTATCTGCTTATATCCCAACGAACGTAATTTCGATTACAGACGGACAAATTTTCTTACAGTCAGATCTATTCTTCTCAGGCGTACGTCCTGCGATTAATGCTGGTCTTTCTGTATCACGTGTAGGGGGATCTGCACAAATTAAAGCGATGAAAAAGGTAGCAGGTACACTGCGTCTAGACCTTGCATCTTATCGTGAGCTTGAATCGTTTGCTCAGTTCGGTTCTGATCTTGACCAAGCAACTCAAGCAAAATTAAATCGAGGAGCGCGTACAGTTGAAATCTTAAAACAAGGTTTACACAAACCGCTTCGCGTAGAAAAACAAGTAGCTGTGCTTTACGCATTAACAAAAGGCTTCTTAGATGATGTTCCAGTATCAGATATTACACGCTTTGAAGACGAGTACTTAACATGGTTAGAATCAAACCGTAAAGAAGTACTTGAATCAATCCGTACAACTGGTGGCCTTCCTGAAGCTGGCGTATTCGAATCAGCACTTGAAGAATTCAAGAAAACATTTATTGCATCTGAATAATATATTGTCAGCATGGTATGTTAAGACAATCTTTCAATAAGGTGAAGGTGAACAAATGTTCACCTTTCATACCACGTGATCTTCTAAAACAAGGTGGTGAAACCTTTGGCATCATTACGTGATATACAAACTCGAATCACATCGACGAAAAAAACGAGCCAGATTACGAAAGCAATGGAAATGGTTTCAGCTGCAAAGCTGAATAGAGCGGAACAAAATGCAAAATCGTTTGTTCCATATATGGAAAAAATTCAAGAGGTAGTCTCAAGTGTAGCCCTAGGCAGCAGAGGCGCTTCACATCCAATGTTAACTGCGCGCAGCGTGAAGAAGACTGGTTATATCGTAATCACTTCAGATCGCGGTCTAGCAGGAGCATATAACAGTAATATTTTGCGAAAAGTATCTCAAGCTATTGAAGAACGCCATCAATCACCTGATGAATACGGTGTGATTGCAATTGGACGAGTAGGGAGAGATTTCTTCGTAAAACGCGGTATTCCGGTTTTGCTTGAAATCACAGGCTTAGCAGATCAGCCAGCTTTTGCTGACATTCAAGGAATTGCTTCACAAACAGTTCAAATGTTTGCGGACGGTACGTTTGATGAACTTTACTTATACTACAATCACTTTATCAATACGATTTCACAAGAAGTGACGGAGAAGAAGCTATTGCCTCTAACAGATCTTCAACCTTCTGGTAAACTTGTTGGTTATGAATTTGAACCATCACAAGAAGAGATTTTAGAAGTATTACTTCCTCAGTATGCAGAGAGTTTAATTTACGGCGGCCTGCTTGATGGAAAAGCAAGTGAGCATGCTGCTCGTATGACAGCGATGAAAAGTGCAACAGACAATGCAAAAGATCTTATCAATAATCTTACATTGTCATATAACCGTGCACGTCAAGCGGCAATTACCCAGGAAATTACGGAAATTGTTGGCGGAGCGGCAGCGTTAGAATAGAAAGTTTAATGGAAAAGCAAGTTAGGAGGGAACACGATGACAAAAGGACGCGTTACTCAAATCATGGGTCCAGTTGTAGACGTAAAGTTTGACAACGGACACCTTCCGGCAATTTATAACGCCCTTAAAATTTCACATAAACCGAGCAGTGCAAGTGAAGTTGCAATCGAATTAACATTAGAAGTTGCGATTCACTTAGGTGATAACACAGTTCGTACAGTAGCAATGTCATCCACTGACGGCTTAGTTCGTGGATTAGAAGTAGAAGATACAGGTGCAGCAATCTCAGTACCAGTTGGTGACGTTACGTTAGGTCGTGTATTTAACGTATTAGGTGAAAAAATCGACTTAGACGCCCCAATCGATGCAGGTGCACGTCGTGATCCGATCCACCGTCAAGCACCAAAGTTCGAAAATCTATCTACACAAGCTGAAATTCTTGAAACAGGTATTAAAGTAGTAGACTTATTAGCTCCTTACATTAAAGGTGGAAAAATCGGTCTATTCGGTGGTGCCGGTGTAGGTAAAACAGTATTAATTCAAGAGTTAATCAATAACATTGCTCAAGAGCACGGCGGTATTTCGGTATTCGCTGGTGTAGGTGAGCGTACGCGTGAAGGTAATGACTTATACCATGAAATGACAGACTCTGGTGTTATTAAGAAGACGGCTATGGTATTTGGACAAATGAATGAGCCGCCTGGTGCACGTCAGCGTGTTGCATTAACAGGATTAACAATGGCAGAATACTTCCGTGACGAACAAGGTCAAGACGTATTATTCTTTATCGATAATATCTTCCGTTTCACACAAGCGGGTTCAGAAGTATCAGCATTACTTGGCCGTATGCCATCAGCAGTAGGTTATCAGCCAACATTAGCGACAGAAATGGGTCAGCTTCAAGAGCGTATCACGTCAACAAGCGTAGGTTCTGTAACATCGATTCAAGCGATTTACGTACCAGCCGATGACTATACGGATCCAGCTCCAGCGACAACATTTGCTCACTTAGATGCAACAACAAACTTAGAGCGTAAATTATCAGAGATGGGTATTTACCCTGCGGTAGATCCATTAGCATCTACATCTCGCGCTTTATCTCCTGAAATTGTTGGAGAAGAGCACTATGCAATTGCGCGTCAAGTTCAACAAACGTTACAGCGTTATAAAGAGTTACAAGATATCATTGCAATCCTAGGTATGGATGAGTTATCTGATGAAGATAAACTCGTTGTACAACGTGCTCGTCGCGTTCAATTCTTCTTGTCTCAAAACTTCCACGTAGCAGAACAATTTACAGGTCAAAAAGGTTCTTATGTTCCTGTAAAAGAAACTGTTAAAGGATTTAAAGAGATCTTGGAAGGTAAATACGATCATTTACCTGAAGATGCGTTCCGTTTAGTTGGTCGCATTGAAGAAGTTATTGAAAATGCGAAACGTATGGGAGTAGAAGTTTAATTTAAGGGACATAGGAGGTTTTTTAAATGAAGACAATCCATGTCAGTGTAGTGACTCCTGATGGCCCAGTTTACGAATCAGAAGTGGAAATGGTAAGTACCCGAGCACAGAGCGGTGAGCTTGGTATTTTACATGGCCATATTCCGATGGTTGCTCCTTTACAAATTGGAGCCGTCCGCTTGAAGAAAGCAAGCAGTACAGAACTTGTGGCTGTTAGCGGAGGATTTCTTGAAGTAAGACCTGACAAAGTAACAATTCTTGCACAGGCTGCTGAAACAGCTGAAGCGATTGACGTAGCTCGTGCAGAAGAAGCGAAAAAGCGCGCTGAAATGCGCCTTGATAGCAAACAAGACGACGTTGATGTTAAGCGTGCTGAAATTGCCTTAAAACGGGCAGTCAATCGTTTAGATATTAGTCAACGTAAGTTCTAAAAAAAGCCCTCTCAAACGAATGAGAGGGCTTTTTTGCTCTATTATATAAAAGAGGAAGAGCAAATAGCATTCGTCTATGATTATATATTCTATTTAACTAAGCGTATCCGTCTTCTTTATTTTTCTTAATAATGGAAAAGGATCTTAAAATAGGGAATAAAATAAATGTTTTTCATGTTACCGTTTACGAATTTGCATAAGTGTGCTTTAATATGAAAAGAAGAGACGATGATCGTCTCTTCTTTTCATATGGTGTTTAAAAGGAGTGCTTTTATTGTTTGGAGGAATTGAGCAGCAAACGTTACTAACCATGATTTCACATTTGATTTTTATTGTGATTACTTGGTATGCTTTGCAAGGCTTTCAAATTGAAAAGCTGATGAAACCTAATCATGTGTTTCAAGCAAAATTAATGCTTATTTTATTGACCATTACGATTTCATCAACAGTAAGTAATTTCTTTTTGGATTATTTATTTTGGTCACAGCGCATTCCCTCATTTTTTCAATGATTGGCAGGCTATGAGTCTATGATAAAATAGACGTTCATTCGTTGAAGATATACGAATTTATACGCTAATGTATGTCGCTATGTCTAAATATGACGACCCTTTTCATGTATGTATCATCGCCTTCTGGAAAGACTGATGAGTACGGAGAGGGAGTGGCAAAATGTTTAAAAAAATTAGTGTCTTTTTGGCTATTTTCATTACTGGCTTATTCGTATATCATGGAAGTTATGTGAGCAATGCCCAAAACAATGAAACTACTATTGAGAAGATTGTTCACACCTTAAATAAGCAGCATGTTTCGTTAACTGAAGTATCGTTGTATGCAAGAGAAGAAGTAAAAGCTGTTACTGACCAAAAAACCTTTTATTCGCAAGCTGAAAGTATTAAAAGTAATTTTAGAGGTTTTAAATGGGAAGTGAAGAGGGAAAGAGACCTATGGAAAGCAATAGGTACACGCAAAAGTGAAGATGTGAACGAAGTCATTCTGTTAACTTATGCGATCGATGAACACAGCAATGCGTACATATCGTATCATGTAACGGGACAAGGTTTAAAAGAAAAAAATATGACCCATTTTCAAAATGTATTTCAGACAAATTATGAAAAAATTTTCCTGTCAGAACCCATAATTTTCTCTTGTGCAACAGGGGAAATCAATGATAAGATGGAAAGTGTTTTGTCTGTTGAAATTCAAGACCTATTACGAGCTTTCAATGCTAAACCAGTGGAATCTCTAGTGGAAGAGTCATTTACCTCTGTTTCAGCATATACTGGACTGTGGAAAGAAGCTCTTCAAACGAAAAAGCAGGAAATGAACTTACAAATTGCATTACGCAAGACAAGAATGGGCGGTCAAACAACCATAGTTGTTGGCACACCTATCATTACGTCTGAATATTAATATAGAGAAAATGGACGCGGAGGGGAATACCTTGGAAAAAATCATCGTCCGCGGTGGAAATAGATTAAGCGGTACAGTTAAAGTTGAAGGAGCAAAAAACGCCGTTTTACCTATTATCACTGCAACCTTATTAGCTAGTGAAGGAAAAACAATTCTAAATGATGTACCAGCTCTCTCCGATGTATTTACGATTGGCGAAGTTTTAAGACATCTGAATGCAGAAGTAGATTTTGAAACAAATCGTGTAGTTGTAGATGCATCAAGAGAGTTAAAAACAGATGCACCTTTTGAATATGTAAGAAAAATGCGCGCTTCAGTACTTGTAATGGGTCCTTTATTGGCGCGTATGGGTGAGGCTCGTGTAGCTTTACCTGGTGGATGTGCGATTGGATCAAGACCGATTGATCAGCACCTTAAAGGCTTTGAAGCAATGGGTGCTAAAGTTCAAGTAGGAAATGGTTTTATTGATGCAAAAGTTGAAGGAAGACTAAAAGGTGCTAAAATTTATTTAGACTTCCCAAGTGTAGGTGCCACAGAAAATATTATGATGGCAGCAGCATTAGCGGAAGGCACTACAATTATGGAAAACGTAGCAAAAGAACCTGAAATTGTCGACTTAGCAAACTTCTTAAACGCAATGGGCGCTAAAGTTCGCGGTGCAGGAACTGGTACGATCCGTATTGAAGGTGTTAATAAATTATATGGTGCAGAACATGCAATTATTCCAGATCGTATCGAAGCTGGAACATTCATGGTAGCAGCAGCTATTACAGGTGGAAACGTACTTGTACGCGGTGCAGTAGCAGAGCACATCAGTTCACTTGTTGCTAAAATGGAAGAAATGGGTGTTGAAATTACTGAAGAAGGCGACGGCTTACGTGTTGTAGGACCTGAAAAGCTAAAATCAGTAGATATTAAAACAATGCCTCATCCAGGGTTCCCTACGGATATGCAATCTCAAATGATGGCATTATTATTAGCAGCAGAAGGCACAAGTATGATTACAGAAACAGTTTTTGAAAACCGCTTTATGCACGTAGAAGAGTTTCGCCGCATGAACGCTGATATTAAAATTGAAGGACGCTCTGTTATTATTAACGGACCTTCTCAACTACAAGGCGCTGAAGTAGCAGCAACAGATCTTCGTGCAGCAGCAGCGTTAACATTAGCAGGACTTGTAGCAGACGGTTATACGCGTGTAACGGAATTAAAACACCTTGATCGTGGTTATGTAAATTTCCACAATAAATTAGCCGCTTTAGGCGCTGATATTGAACGTGTAAATGACGAAACAAAGCAGGTAGAACAAACTCAACAGGCTTCAGACGTCAAGTAAATATGTCATAAAAAAGCATCTCATAGCGAGATGCTTTTTTTGTCGTTGGACGACCCTTATGGCCGGTTTGCTGTCATAAAAGGTTGTCCACCTCCATACATATGGAATATAGGGATATAGGTGTTCCTTGTCAAAATAATAGATATGGAGGCTAGGCGTTCATGAAACAAGCAAAGCCAATCGTCGTACTAGGAGTCATCTTTTTTTTCGTTGTGTTACTCATCCCAACACTTCTCGTTGTTCCTTTTACTGAAAAGACAGATGGAAAGCTACATGAAAATGTCAAACAGACCCCAAAAACCGAAAAACTACAAAAAGTGACAGCGTCTCCTCTTGATGTCAGTGTTTATCGTACGGAAACGAAAAAAGTAGAAAAACTGCCGCTCGAAGACTATCTTGTAGGGGTAGTAGCAGCTGAAATGCCTGCTACTTTTGAACTTGAAGCACTTAAGGCTCAAAGTTTGGCAGCCAGAACCTATATTGTGCAAACTATGATGAATGGAAATAGTCATCTTCCCCAAGGAGCGGATGTGACTGATACCGTAGAGTACCAAGTATATTTAAATAAAGATGAGCTAAGAAGCCGATGGAACAAAGACTATGATTGGAAAATCAAAAAAATTCAAGAAGCAGTGAAGGACACCCAAGGTCAAATTCTTACGTATAAAAATAAGCCAATTAATGCTACGTTCTTTTCTACCAGCAATGGTTACACTGAAAATTCAGAAGCGTATTGGAAGAATTCCATTCCTTATCTAAAAAGTGTAGCTAGTCCATGGGATAAAAAGTCTCCTGAATTTACAAATCAGAAAGTAATGTCTGTTGCTAGCTTTGAACAGAGGCTTGGAGTGAAATTAACAAACAGTGGATCAGTAGGTGAAATCGTCTCTAGAACGCCGGGGCAGCGCGTAGATTACGTAAAGATAAACGGTAAAGAACTGTCGGGAAAAGATGTTCGGGAAAAACTGGATTTATCGTCAGCCGACTTTCATTGGACAAAAAAAGGGAATGAAATTATCATCAATACAAAAGGATATGGACATGGTATTGGGATGAGTCAGTACGGAGCAAATGGTATGGCACTGGAAGGAAAAACGTATAAAGATATTGTTACTCATTATTATACAGGTGTTGCAATTACTCCTAACGATCAGTTTGTTGCACAATTGACAGCTAAACGCTAATTCAACGACCCTTATAGCAGGGTCTTTTTTATGTTTTTCACTTTTTTTAAATAAAATGTATATTTTAGATTCATCTGTTGAAAAATAATCGAAAAAAATTTTTTATCGCTGTGTATATATTCATTCAATTGTGTTCAGACTGATTGCTGAGGTGATGATATATGAGAGAGGAAGAAAAGAAACGTACTTCTCCAAAATCGAAAGTTCAAAAATTAGTTAGAAAGCGTTGGGTGTTCCCGGCTATCTATTTAGCGAGTGCAGCAATTATTCTTACAGCAGTCCTTTGGTTTCAAGCTAATGGAAATGATATTAGCAAAGAAGACAAAAGCGGCTATAGCCAAGACGGTACGGCTTATCGAGACGACGCTGTAGAGGTAAATGCTTCGCTTGAAAATTTAAAAATGCCAGTTGCTAGTGAAGCATCAGCTATCGTGAAAAAGCCTTTCTACGACGATCAAGCATCTGAAAAACAACAAGAAGAAGCACTAGTTTTCTACAACAATACGTATCATCCAAACACAGGTGTTGACTTAGCTGTTAAGGGAGATAAATCATTTGATGTTGTAGCAGCAGCTAGCGGTACAGTAACAAAAGCAACAAAAGATCCTTTACTAGGTTATGTAGTAGAAATTGATCACAAAGATGGTTTAGTAACACAGTATCAATCTCTTGAGAAAGCTGATGTAGAAGTAGGAGATATTGTTAAACAAGGCCAAACGATCGCAAAAGCTGGAAAAAGCTTATATAATCAAGAAGCAAAAACACATGTGCACTTTGAAGTTCGTAAAGATGGTGTAGCAATTAATCCAAGCAGTTATTTTGGAAAATCGGTTAGTTCTATCAAAGAAGTCAAAGCAGCTGAAGTGACAGAACCAAAAGACGACTCTTCTTCTGAAGAATCAAAGGACAGCGAAAAATCATCTGATGAAAAGAGTAAAGAAGATAAAGATTCAAAACAACCTTCAACAGATACGTCTAAACCAAATGCATAAAGCAAGACCATAAATACGAAAAGAAGCTGGATAAAACCGAGCTTCTTTTTTTATGAATTTTTCTAAAATGAGATGCATTATGTTAAAAAAGTAAATAAAAAACACTAAATTTTCAAAAAAATATAAGAAATCACTTGTCCTTACTGACTTTTCTAGCATATATCTGCACACAAGCTAATAAACTGTTACAAACCTATAAAGAGAATGTTAGAAAAGGGATAATATATACATTCCCTTGGATACTTCTCATATCCAATTTGGGGAGGGCGAGTAGTGTGCACGATTACATCAAAGAGAGAACTATCAAGATTGGAAAGTATATTGTAGAAACAAAGAAAACAGTTCGTGTAATTGCGAAAGAATTTGGCGTTTCGAAAAGTACTGTCCATAAAGATTTAACAGAGCGTCTACCAGAAATAAATCCTGAGTTAGCAAATGAAGTAAAAGAAATTCTTGATTACCATAAATCTATTCGGCATTTGCGTGGAGGAGAAGCAACAAAATTAAAGTACAAAAAAGAAGAAGAAACTGTAAAGTAAAAGAATGCCCGATATTGCCTTTTTTATAGAGGTAGTATAGGGCATTTTAATTTTTGGATAAAATAGGTATATAATAAATATTTTTGCTAATAACAACATACATATACAAATTGTGATAAAATAGTAAATTAGGAAAAAAGAATGGTTATCATGCAAAGATATGTAAATAGAAGGAGGATTTAAGGTATGTTAGCAAAAGACATTGGTATCGATTTAGGTACAGCTAACGTCTTAATTCACGTTAAAGGCAAAGGAATTGTGTTAAATGAACCGTCTGTTGTGGCGATTGATAAAAATACAAATAGAGTGCTAGCAGTAGGGGAAGAAGCGAGACGTATGGTAGGAAGAACGCCCAGTAATATTATTGCCATTCGTCCATTAAAAGATGGCGTTATCGCTGACTTCGAAATTACCGAGTCTATGCTCAAACACTTTATTAATAAATTAAATGTAAAAGGTTTTTTATCCAAGCCTCGTATTTTAATTTGTTGTCCAACAAATATTACCTCTGTTGAACAAAAAGCAATTCGCGAAGCTGCTGAAAAAAGCGGTGGAAAAACCATTTATTTGGAAGAAGAACCAAAAGTCGCGGCTATTGGCGCTGGAATGGATATCTTTCAGCCGAGCGGAAACATGGTCGTAGATATTGGTGGAGGTACAACCGATGTGGCTGTCCTTTCAATGGGCGATATTGTAACAGCAGCTTCTATTAAGATGGCTGGTGATCGTTTTGATGCCGAAATTTTGCAGTACATTAAGCAAAAATATAAGCTCTTAATTGGAGAGCGTACAGCAGAAGAAATTAAAGTGAAAATTGGCACAGTGTTTCCTAAAGCTCGTAACGAAGAGCTGGACATTCGAGGGCGAGACATGGTTTCAGGCTTACCTCGTACGGTTACTGTTTATTCTGAGGAAGTAGAGGAGGCACTTAGAGAGTCTGTCAGCGTCATTGTACAAGCTTCGAAAAGTGTATTAGAGCGTACACCTCCCGAACTTTCTGCCGATATTATAGACAGAGGCGTTATTTTAACTGGCGGTGGAGCATTGCTTCACGGTATGGATCAGCTGTTAGCGGAAGAATTAAAGGTGCCTGTGCTAATTGCAGAAAATCCAATGGGTTGTGTAGCTGTTGGAACAGGTATTATGCTTGATAATATTGATAAACTATCTCGTCGCAATATTGTTTAAATAAATGAAGACTCCTCTATTGGCTCGTTTCATACAGAGGAGTCTCTTCTTTTATTTATTATACTCTGTCAGCCGGCTATAACGAACAACGTTTACTTGTAAGGAGGATGAAGTATGTTTAAAGGGTTTTACACGGCAGCAGCGGGTATGCTGTCTCAGCAGCGTCAAACTGACTTATTAACGAATAACATAGCAAATGCTAATACGCCAGGATTTAAAGCAGATCAAGGTACGTTAAAGGCATTTCCTGATATGTTACTGCAGCGAATGGAATCTGAAGAATTACCCACTGACCGTAGCATCTCTGTTCAGAACAAAAAAGACATAGGTACAATTAATACGGGTGTGTATATGCAAGAAACAGTTCCAAATTTTACACAAGGCGATCTTCAGCAAACGTCTCAATCAACTGATATTGCATTGATGGAGCAAAATATGCCTACAAAAGAGGGCGGCCTATTTTTTGTGGTACAAAGCCCTAATAATACGCCTCAATATACAAGAAACAATAATTTTACATTAGATCAAGAAGGGTTTTTAACTACGTCTACCGGAGCTTATGTATTAAATACAAATAATCAGCCAATTCAACTGAAAAGTGAAAACTTTACAGTTGATTCACAGGGTAACGTAACGGAAAATAATCAGCAGATTGCACAAATCGGTATTGCTTATTCTAGTGATTTACAAACGATTAAAAAGGCAGGGAATGGATTATATGAAACGTTGAACAATCAGCCCTTGCCTTCAGCAAGAAATAATCCAGGCATTTCTTATCAGTTAAAGCAAGGATTTGTTGAACGTTCCAATGTAGATGCTGCTCAAAGTATGACGGATTTACTAACAGCTTACAGAGCTTTTGAAGCAAATCAAAAAATAATGCAAGCTTACGATAGAAGCATGGATAAAGCGGCAAATGAAATTGGACGTGTGCGCTAAAAGCAACAGGGGAGATGAGGAGAATGAACCGTACAATGATAACAGCGGCTAATACAATGGGGCAGCTACAGCAGCAGCTTGATGTCATCAGTCACAATTTATCTAATACAAATACGACAGGATATAAATCGAGAGACGCTTCATTTAACGATATGCTGTATCAACAAGTAAATAATCAAGTAGACCATGGAACAGAAAAGCGGCTTACACCGTCTGGAATTCGACAAGGTTCAGGAGCTTATCTAGACCAAACACGCTTAAATATGACGCAAGGTGCTTTTGAAAATACAGACAAACCATTAGATGTAGCTGCATCAAATCCAAACGTTTATTTTCAAGTTGCCGTAAACGATTCCGAACAGCCTGTACAATATACGCGAGATGGTTCATTTCACCTTAGCCCTGAAGGCCCCAACAATGTTAAATTAGTAAACGGTTCTGGCCAGGATGTGCTGGGGGAAAATGGTCAAGCTATTATTTTCAGTAACGCATTTAAAGATATACAGATTGATGGAAGTGGAACGATAACGGTTACTACGAATACGGGCGTTGACCAGTTTACCCTTGGATTAACAAATGTCCAAAAGCCGCAGGAGCTAGAAGCTAAAGGAGAAAATCTATTTGCCTTTCCAGGTGGGATGAACCAACCGAATATGTTTACAGATCTGACTGGAAAAGCTCGAGAAACAGCAGGCGTAGATCAAGGGAAATTGGAACAGTCAAATGTAGATTTGAGCAAAGAACTCACTGATATGTCCATTGCCCAACGTGCGTATCAGTTTAATTCCCGCTCTATTTCAATTGCAGACCAAATGATGGGCTTGGTGAATGGAATCAGAGCTTAAGCAAGTAGTTGCTTCTCAATTGAGCATTCTGTATATTGATAATAGTATCGTATGTTACATGCGGTTTGAAAGGAGACTTATTTATGCTTGATATTGAACAAATTAAAGAAATTATTCCACACCGATATCCATTTTTATTGGTCGATCGTATTTTAGAAGTGGAAGAGGGAAAGAAAGCAGTTGGTTTAAAAAACGTATCTGCCAATGAAGAATTTTTTAACGGGCATTTCCCTGACTATCCTGTGATGCCAGGGGTTTTAATTGTAGAAGCTTTGGCTCAGGTAGGAGCAGTAGCTATGCTAAAAAAAGAGGAAAATCAAGGACGTTTAGCATTTTTTGCAGGCATTGACAACTGCCGTTTTAAAAAGCAAGTAAGACCTGGTGATCAACTGCGTTTAGAGGTTGAAATTGTACGTGCGCGTGGATCTATTGGTAAAGGAAAAGGTATCGCAACTGTAGATGGAGAGTTAGTCTGCGAAACAGATATTATGTTTGCTTTAGGCGATAAAAAAGAATAGTACATAAGAGCTGCTGATGCAGCTTTTTTTATTGGCGCTGCAAAGCAGAAAAAAGTTTCTTTAATAAAGGTATAATATCCGTTAGCAACTCTTTTTGAAGAGTTGGTGACAGAGATGAAAATTGTAAGAGCACATGTTTTAATAAGGGCTGTTTATCTATGAGGGTTAAAATGGTATTTTCCTGTGAATCCGATTCACGTTTTCTTGTTAAGTAAAGAAGTTGGAAGTCATGTAAATAATCTTGTTTATAAGAGGAAGGCTCAATAAGTTGGTCGAGCGTAATTTGAAAACAATTACATAGAGATAGAAAATCAAAAATGGAAGGCGTTTGTTTCGAACATTCCCATTTTGAAATAGTTGTACGAGAAACATTCAACTGATTTGCTAATTCTTCTTGTGAAAATCCTCCTTTTAGCCTGAAATGTTTAATTCTTTCTCCAAAATCTTTCATATGCATCACCTGATTTCGTAAAGATAAGTATATGTCTTATTGTTCGAATGTAGTTCATGTTCTTTGTAACATGCTTAATTTGCACAATATGAAACATATACACTTTACTTTCTGCAATAGAGGGAATAAAACCTGTTTTTATTTCTTTTTTTTTTCTCTAAAAAGATTCATTTTTCTGCATGGATATAAAAAAAAGAACAAAAATAGAGGTTTTTATAGTAAAAAAATCCTATTTTTTGTTCGGTATATTGAAAAAAATGGTTGAATAACGGGGGAAAATGCATTAATATACGAATTACAAAGAAAAAGGAGTGAAAAAATGACAAATTTTTATTTGAAAAGGCAAGGTGCTCGCATAAGAGATAATCGCTTCAAACGTTCTAGTCATGCACATTTATTTTTAGGAAAAAAAGAAAGGTACCTCTCCAGTGAGTTCTCTTTTCTTTACCCTTCTCATGGACCAACGAAAAAGACCTCAAACAATAATCCTCTCTTTTAAATCCAGACACCTTGAGATGACTTGACTTATTTTTTAGATGTACTTTTTACCGGTCTGTTTCGAAGCTGCAGTTTGAACTGTTGAAGTAAATCTTGACCTGATAACCCTTGGTTAATTAAATCCTCTAAGAGCATTTCAGCATAATGAAGTCTCCGTTCTTTTAAAACACCTTTCATCAACAAACTAATACGATTTTCACCAATTGAAGTAATGGAAGCCACGGTAGCTATAAAGGTAGCTGGATCATTTGTTTCTTTCGTAATTTTAGCTTCTACCGTCACTTTTTGTTTATCTTTCAACAAAACATGAAATTCATCGTACCATTTCTTATCGATAACTGCTTCTAAAATCCAGTTATTTTCGCCGTCTTCTTTATTAATAATAAGGCCATTAGTTAGTGAGACAGACTGACGCTTTTCTTGATTATCAACCAATTGAAATGACACAAGTTTAAATGTTTTCATTGATGTTTCCTCCTTTACGTAAATAGTAGGTTATCCATATTATAACATGAATGAGCTTAAAGATTCCCATTATTCAATCAGTTGGAGTGGTAGACTATGATTAACCATATTGTTCTTGTAGGAAGACTGACAAAAAAGCCGGAGCTTCGATATACCCATGAAGGGATTGCCGTATCTACTATTACGTTAGCAATTAATCGAACGTTTCGAAATGTTGAAGGTGAATATGATGCTGATTTTGTCAACATTACTCTGTGGAGAAAAAATGCAGAAAATACAGCTGCTTACTGTGATAAAGGAGCGGTTGTAGGCGTGGTAGGGCGTGTACAAACGCGCACATTTGAAAATAATCTTCAGCAACGAGTATATATGACCGACGTTGTGGCTGATGCGGTTAAATTTTTAAGTGGAAAGCCATCTGATTCTTCTTCATTTGGTTCAAATCAACAAGAAGAATAAAGTGATCTAGTATGAAAGGGGGTGATTAGTTCAGCTAAGGTTTTAATTCCCCTTATCTATCATAATAGAAGATAGATCCTCCTTAAGAGCAAGGCTCTTTCTATATTCTCAAGAGAGAAAATTAAAGTATTCGCTATCCCCGAATTATTCCTCTATTTCAGCCGTTAAATTATTTAACGGTTTTTTTAATGAAAAGATCCGAACGAGTTTGATTCTCCATCAAGAATCAAACTCATTCGGATCTTCCTTCAGCTAACATACTCTTGTCTCAGCTTCTATCAGTTATTTAGCAAACCTTTTTGCACCTAAGTAGCGCTTGCTCCAGTAGCTGTTATCTAAGCTTGCAATGGTTACGCCGGTAGAAGATCCAGCATGAATAAATTGACGATTACCAAGGTAAATGCCCATATGTGTAGGGCCGCTAGAATATGTATTAAAAAACACTAGGTCACCAGGCTGTGGATTACTTACGGGTGTTGATACACTCCAATAACCAGCCGTCGTATAGCGCGTTGTAGAAATTTGTTGTTTCATTACGTAATAAATGAATCCGCTGCAGTCGAAACCAGAAGGAGTTGTGCCACCCCATTTGTAAGGAACACCCATATAACGTTTTGCATCTGAAATCATTTGCGATACATTTAATGTTCCGCTAGAAGTTGAAGGTGTTGATGTACTTGGTTTTGTTGTTGGCGTAGTTGTTTGGGCGCTTTTTGATACCTTTAATTGTTGATTTACATAAATCGTATTAGACGTTAATCCATTTATTTGTTTTAATTCGCTGACGCTCATGTGAAATGCCGAAGCTATTTTAGACAGGCTATCTCCACGCTGAACTTTGTAAGTTCCGTTTGCATCCTTAGAAGGAGTTTCTGCTGGTTTACTCGTAGTTGGAGTCGATGCGCTGTTGCTTCCATTTACTTTTAACGTTTGGTTAATATAAATGATGTTGGAAGAAAGAGTGTTCAAACGTTTTAATTCTTCTACGCTCATATTAAAACGAGTAGCCACTTTCCAAAGGGTATCGCCGCTTTGAACTTTATAGGTTGAACCAGTAGCAGGAGCTGAAGGCTTTTCTTCCTTATTAGATGGTTGAGAGGTTGAAGCAGAAGGAATCGATAACGTTTGTCCTATGTGAATTGTATTTGAAGATAACTTATTTACGCTTTTTAAAGCTTCTACCGTTGTATGATATTTAGTAGATAACGACCAAAGTGTATCTCCAGCTTTCACTTGAACAGTTGAAGCAGATGCTTCAGCTGAAGCTTGATATAAGAATGTCCCGCCAACAATGGCGCCTAGAGATAAAGCGAGCTGCCTTTTTTTCATTAATAAATCCCCCTAATTATGTAAATGTTTCGTGTTTATTTTTCCAATATGTCTATTAAATTACAAAAATATTATATGTATAAATATGCTGGAATTTAAAGAGAAAGTAAAGGGTCTTTTTCGCTATAAAAATACCTTTTTATTCAAAAAACGATATTTATCGCGTTTTTTGTATCTTTATCAGTAGTTGAAGAACGATTTACACTTATTTTTTTGTGTCGAATGATCTAATAAAAAAAGAGGACAAGTAAAAAAGTCCTCTTTTTGGTAACGGTGTAACACATTTTATAATTTTTCTTATTCATTTCTGTAAGCAAGAAGCTCTTGTAGCTCTTTATTCGAAAGTTCTGTTACCCATTGATCTCCTTGGATGAGTTCATTGTTGAGATGTTGTTTTTGATTGATCACTTCATCAATTTTTTCTTCAATCGTTCCTCTTGTAATGAATTTATGAACATGAACAAATTTATTCTGACCAATGCGATGGGCCCGATCGGTTGCCTGGTTTTCAACGGCTGGGTTCCACCATCGGTCAAAATGAATAACGTGATTTGCAGCTGTTAAATTCAATCCAGTTCCACCTGCGCGAAGAGAAAGGATAAAGATGGCTTTTTTCCTTGCTTGAAATTGAGCAACCATTTCATCTCTTTGCTCTTTTGACAAACTTCCGTGAAGGAATAAAACCGGCTCGTTGATTTCTTTTTCTAAGGTTCGTTGTAGCATGAGTCCTGTTTCAATATACTGAGTAAAGATTAAACAGCTTTCTTGCTGTGTGCGAATGCTCTCTACGAGTTCAATAATTTTTTCACTTTTATGAGATCGCCGTACCGTTTGTTTAGCTGCACTTTCCTTTAAGTACAAAGCTGGATGATTGCATAATAATTTTAGCTTATTTAGTGTTTGCAAAATCATGCCTTTTCGTTCAAATCCTGTTTTTTCCTCTGTTTCTTGAAGCATTTCTTGAACTAGCTCCTGGTAAAGTGAAGCTTGTTCCGCTGTCAGCGGGATATATTCTTTTTGTTCTTGTTTATCAGGCAGTGAGCGGGCGATGCTTTTATCTTGTTTTGTTCTTCTCAATAAGAAAGGTTGAATGAGTGCTTTAAGCTCAACAGTTCGTTCAGGTTTCTCGCCTTTTTCAATGCCGGCTACAAATCGGTTTTTAAATGAATTGATTGTTCCTAAGTAACCGGGATTGATGAATTCAAATAATGACCATAGTTCCAGCAGACGGTTTTCAATTGGAGTTCCAGTAAGCGCAATTTTGTGTCTTCCTTGCAGCTGACGAATGGCTCTCGCCTGTTTAGTCTGCGGGTTTTTAACATGTTGCGCTTCGTCTAAGGAAATGCTGTTCCATATAAACCCTTTCAACAATTCGACATCCAAAAGGGCAACTTGATAAGTCGTAATCACCACGTCAGTACTTTCACATATCTTCTCAAATGCATCTCCGCCGGTTCTTTTCGGCCCGTAATGAACATGAACACGAAGAGAAGGGGCAAATTTCTGTAATTCTTTTTCCCAGTTTCCAATTAAAGAAGTTGGGCAAACGATAAGAGAAGGAAAGCTATGTAACTGATGAATGTTTGTTAAATAACTAATTAATTGAATGGTTTTACCTAGCCCCATGTCATCTGCTAGACATCCTCCTAAGTTAAACTTTCTCAAAAACATGAGCCAATTCAAGCCTTGCTGCTGATAAGGTCTTAATATCCCTTTAAATTCAGAGGGAGGCAGCACTTCCGGCAGCCGTTCTAAATCCGTTAAGGATGTAATAAATGATTGAAAGGAAGCGGGGAGTTGGAATTCAACTTTTACCTCTTCTTCATCAGTTTTACTGTCTGCCATGTAGGTTAGCTTCGTTTTTAAAATTTCATGAATTGAGACGCCTTTTTTACTAGCTTCTTTAACAATTTTCTGCGCTTGTTTAATTAATCTAGAATCCAGTTGAATCCACTGTCCGTTAATAGATAATAATCGGCGTTTTTGTTCGACTAATTTCCGAAACTCTTCTTCTGAAAAAGTTTGATCGCCAATAGAAAATGACCAGCGGAAGCTGCTGATAGCTTGTTTACCAAACAATGCAGATGAAGTATTTTCTATAGCGCCAGATACTTTTATGGTGGCTTTTTTTAATGATTCCCACCAGCTTGGCAAATGGATAGAGACACCTTGTTCAATTAATGCTGCACTATCTTGAGTTAGAAATTCCCATACTTCCTCATCTGTTAGGACAGACTGAATAAACGCTCCTTTTTGGTATAAAGTAGGAGCCAATGCTTTCCATCGTTCGTGTTCGTAAGCGATATATGATTCGTAGTGATTCCACTCTTTAGGAAGTGTTCTTCCCAGTATAAAAGGTTCTTTGGCTTCATCGTGGGGAATCACAAATGTTTCAGCCGTCCATACATCTCCATCGGTCGTCGGCTCTACAACACGCAATGAAAGGTCAAAGGGAGGATTATAGCTCTCGCCTCCTATGTTTATTAAAAAGTCTTTTCCTTCTTTTTTTAATAGGCTCTCTTTAATTTGTGCTCGCCACTCTTGCTCATCAGCTTGTGAAAGCGATCCAGTCATTTGTTTTTTTAAAGGAAGAGAATGAAATTTCCCTTGGATAATCTTCTTTGTCATATCGACTGCAATTTGCTGATAATCTTCCGCTGAAGCGGACAAAGCCGGTTTCAACACATGCTGTTGAATAGGTGATTGTATGAAAGTGAACATTTGCCATGCAGAAAGAAGAATTCCTTTTTTTCCATTAATCTCAACCTGTGTAGCTTCACTTCCGTAATAGGTCTGTTCATGCCACAGAAACAGCGCATCTTTCCATGTATCAGGGAGCAAAATTTGGCCGCTAGGTGATACACAGTAGAGAAAAAAGTCATCGTGTACAGGTTCGACTTCAAGTGTTAAATGAAACAAATCAAACATTCAGTAAATCTCCTTTTTCTAATAGTTGTTGAAATGCGCGCTGTTTCTTCGTTTTTATCGCTAATTCTTCTATATAATGTTCCCATAGTAGAGAGCGATTCATTTGTAGATAAAGTCTTTTTAATTCTTGTAAGTAGATATAGGCTTCTTGATAACTGCTTTTCTTTTTTTCATAAATCAGCTTTGAAATCATTTGATGATAAAGAGGAATAACCAGCTTTTCATCTTTTTGTTTTAAGGCCTCTATCGTTTGTTCGTCATATTTGATGCTGTCATATTGAAGAAGCACCTGTAATTCAACCCATTTTTTTAATTGGTTAGAAGCATATAGAAAATCACTGTATTCAATAAAACTATAGGGAAGTAATGTTTGCAATGCTTCAGTATACAAAGTTTGCTCGTTCGTTAAGTCTTTATAGTGCTGAAATAAATTTACAATCATGGAGACCATATTTCGGCTTCCTTGATAAGTAGTTGGAACGGTGCGTACGTAATCTCCTATATAGGTCATTATATAAGAGCCCCACTGAGCAAAGCGGTCAGTTTCTTTTTCGTGCAATAAATCATTTAACCAAGGGATAAGATAGGGAATCATTTGTAATGTTCCATCGCTCAAACGTTCTTTTGCTTCTCTATCTTTTTCTTGAAGAAATAAAAGATAGGAAAGAGCTGTATTATTTATAAAAGAACCATGCTTGGCTTTTAATTCGCGTTCCTCATTTTTTCGCCATCTTTCTAACGTGAAGACTTTTTGCCAAATAACGCGATAAATTTCAATACGCTCATATTGTAAAGGTATATCATTATGCAATAATTCTCGGATGTATGGGATGCTGTCCTCTATAATAGATAATGCATCCCGATCGTATTTCGTTTGCTTTAATGAATCAGCGGTAGCATAAATTTCATTTGTTATTTTGTAGACGTGACTATATACGAATGATTCCTCGATGTTAGTAGAAAGCTGATGTGCCTGTAATTGAGCTGATAGTTTATAAAATGTATGAACCGCTCCATAGATACAAAATAAAGCATAAAGCAATGGATGCTCAGGAGCTTTTTTCACTAAAGAACGGTAATAGTACTGATAATATTCATGATAAATGGACCGGTCATTTTCGTTCCGCCCCTGCATAAAAAGCGTATACTGCTCCTCAAAAGTTTGTCTCCACTCTTGAAAAGTTGCCTTGGGTTTTTTTAACACTTGTTTGGCAGATAGCATAGTCAAAGCTTCTTTCTCATGGTTTCGCCATTCTTTGAATAGGGGAGAAAGCGGTTCTATTAATGAATACATATAAAAAAACGCTGCAAAGCAGTGTTCACAAAATCCGTTATGCTGACAAGAACAGGTACTTTCAGGGAGCAGCTGTTTGTTTAGTTCAACATAAAACGAATCGATTTTAACGTTTAATATCTGTTCATCATTGTGCAAAATGAAGAATGAATGGGTACGGTAAAGGTCTAGTCCTGCTTGGGCATTTGTACGATAGCGTGCATCACTGTACGGGAAATGATGTATAAATTGGTGCTGTAAGTGATCTGAAAACGAACTCATAATCCCATTCCTTTCTATACATAAGTGGAACATAAAATTATATTTATAAGTGATTAATTTTCTTTTCATTATAAATGATAAAAATAGAATTATACAAAATCTTTTGTTATGATAAAGCAGAATCCAACATGACTCTTTATAAAAAGAAATGGATTCAACATGACTTTGTGTACATACTCAATCGAAGACTTACTATACTATAACCAATAAGCACGATTGACATTGACAGGAGGAAAAGTAAGTGAAAATTCGTAAAGCTATTATTCCAGCAGCTGGATTAGGGACACGCTTTTTGCCGGCTACAAAAGCACAGCCTAAAGAAATGCTGCCAATTGTAGATAAACCAACGATTCAATACATTGTGGAAGAAGCAGTAGCATCAGGTATTGAAGATATTTTAATTGTAAGCGGTCGCGGAAAACGAGCAATCGAGGATCATTTTGATAAATCATATGAGCTAGAAGAAACATTAGCGGCAAAGGAAAAGTGGGACATGCTTGAAGAAGTGCAGGGGATTTCGAATTTGGCTAATGTTCACTACATTCGTCAAAAGGAACCTAAAGGATTAGGTCATGCCATTCACTGTGCAAGAAGTTTTATCGGAGATGAACCGTTTGCTGTTATGCTAGGGGATGATGTAGTTCAATCAGAAACACCTTGTTTGAAACAGTTAATGGACGTATACGAAAAATATGAATGCGCTGTAGTTGGTGTACAGGAGGTGCCTAGGAAAGAAACCTCAAAGTACGGAATTGTAGGTCCTAAAGGAGAGCCTCTTGAAAAAGGATTATTAGACGTAGAAACGCTCGTTGAAAAACCGAATCCAGAAGATGCCCCTTCAGGCTATGCAATTATGGGGCGCTATATTTTAACACCGGAAATTTTTGATATCTTAAGCAGAGAAGAGATTGGTGCAGGAGGAGAAATTCAATTAACAGATGCTATTTTACGTCTGAATGAATTTCAACGTGTTCTTGCTTATTATTTCGAAGGAAAACGTTATGATGTTGGAGATAAATTTGGATTCATTAAAGCAACAATTGATTTAGCCTTACAAAGAGAACCGCTGCGAGAAGAGTTAGTGAGCTATTTTAGAGAAATTGTCGAAAAAGAAGGGCATATGTAAAAATAGATTTACTAGGAGAACTATTGGGAATCATGGAGATTTTCAATAGTTCTTTTGGGTTAGAGCCCGTTGTACAAAAGATGGTTATATCGTTTATTGATGAATTCTCATAAAATGTTACATAATAATAAGTAAAAGAAATTATTTCATGTTTTTATATAAATGCTATCATGAAATGACATTTTTCGATATAATATCAGATAGGTTTTATTTATTAAGCATGTCATATAAAGGAGATTTTCTGCAATGACAAAGAAATTGTGTGTAGTTGGTTTAGGATATATAGGTTTACCGACAGCTGTTATGTTTGCCAATCACGGCTTATATGTACATGGTGTTGACGTAAATGAAAAAGCAGTAGAATTAATTAAAAATAAGCAACTTCATATAGAAGAAAATGGCTTACAAGAACGTTTAGAATCAGCAGTTGACAACGGCCACTTTACGGTAGGCACAACAGCTGAAGAGGCGGATATTTTTATTATTGCTGTACCATCACCAATTAATGAAGATAAAACGGCAAACTTGAACTATGTTCGAGAAGCGACAAAATCAATTGTTCCTTACGTTCGTAAAGGAAATTTAGTTATTTTAGAATCCACAGTTCCTCCGCGTACAGTAGAAGACGTTATGCTACCTGTGCTAAAAGAAACTGGTTTAGAATTAGGCAGTGAGTTATTTGTTTCTCACTCACCTGAACGTGTTATTCCAGGAAAAGTATTTGAGGAACTAGTAAATAATGACCGTATTGTCGGTGGTATTAACGAAGAGTCCAGTCGCTTGACTGTTGAGCTTTATAAAACATTTGTAAAAGGAAATATTCACGTAACGGATGCTACAACAGCTGAAATGGTGAAAGTAATTGAAAACACATATCGTGATGTGAACATTGCCTTTGCAAATGAGCTGGCAAAAATCAGTGAAAAAATTGGTGTGAATGCGTGGGAAGCGATTAAGTTAGCGAACTATCATCCACGTGTAAACATCCATTTACCAGGTCCTGGTGTAGGCGGCCACTGTATTGCTGTTGACCCTTGGTTCTTAACGGAGCTTCAGCCAGAACTTGCGAAAATTATTTCTCTTTCTCGTCAGACAAATGATTCAATGCCTGAATATACAGCATTAAAAACGAAAAGCCTACTAGATGAAAAGGGCATTCAACATGGACGTGTAGCTGTTTTAGGTTTAGCTTTTAAAGGAAATATTGATGATATGCGTGAAAGTCCATCAACGGATGTGCTTCATCACTTAGAAAAGCTAGGTGTTGATTACACAGCATTTGATCCTCATATCAAAGAGAATAAAATCGAACGTCAGACGCAAAGTTTGGATGAAGCTGTTGCACATGCAGATGTGATTCTTATTTTAACAGATCATAATGAGTTCAAAGAGCTTCTTCCATCAGCTGTTGAAAATCATATGCGTACAAAGATTATTTTTGATACGAAAAACTGCATTCAGCGTGATCAATGGAAAGCAGCAGGCTTTGACGTAGTGTTACTTGGTGATTCAAAAGTTTCTACTTTATAAAAAGACGGGCTGAACAGCCTGTCTTTCGTTTGTAAAAAACTAAAAAATCAACATACGGGTGATTTAATGAAGGAAAACATCTTAGGAATAGACGTTTGTAGCGACACGTACGATGAGCTAGCGGCAAAGTTACTTCAGGATATAGATAAAGGCCGAAAATCATTTATTGTAGCAATCAATCCTGAAAAAATTATGAAAGCACAAGAAGATCAGGAATTAAAGTCACTGTTAAATCAAGCGACTTATCAAATTCCAGATGGAATCGGTGTGATTTTAGCTTCAAAGCTCAAAAAGGGACGTATTCGTGAGCGTGTAACGGGTATTGATATGATGCTGAAGCTGTGCAAAGAAGCAACTAATAACGGTAAAAGAATTTTTTTATACGGAGCCAAGCCCGGCATTGCAGATGAAGCCAAAGCTAAATTGGAAGAGATGTTTCCAGGGATTTTAATTGTTGGAACATTAAATGGCTATGAAAAAAATGAAGAAGTCATTGAACGTACGATTAATGATTCAGGAGCAGAAATTGTGTTTGTCGCTTTAGGCAGTCCAGCGCAAGAAAATTGGATTATTGCTCATAAAGAAAAACTCAATCCTTCTGTTTATCAAGGCGTAGGCGGCTCGTTTGATGTTATTTCAGGACGATTGAACCGGGCACCGGCTGTTTTTCAAAAATTTGGTTTAGAGTGGCTTTATCGACTATTAAAAGAACCATGGAGATGGAAGCGTCAGTTAGAATTGCCTAGGTTTCTTCTTCGAGTGTTAAGAGGTTAAAAAAGCATGCGGATTATATCCGCATGCTTTTTATTTTTAGATATCTTCTTTTTTGTTTTGTTGCTTGATTTCATCCGTTAGTTCGTGCAAGCTCTGGCGCACATTTCCTTTTCCAGAAAAGTTCTCAATCAATTCCTTTACATCTATACCTGAGGATGCTTTCAGCGATTCTTGAAGAGAAGACATTAAGTTTGTTGCATAACCAGTCACTTTATTAGCTCCGCTGTTTTCACCGTTGCTTCCTGTATCCACAACCGTAATTTTATCGATATTTGCTAAAGGACTTGCAACTTGTTTTGCATATTCAGGAAGCATTTTGATAATCATATCTAAAATAGCCGCTTGACCAAACTGCTCGAATGCTTCCGCAACTTTTTGTTTAGCCTCTGCTTCTGCTAAACCTTTTAAGCGGATAATCTCAGCTTCAGATTCACCTTGGGCACGCTGAGCGTCAGCTTTTGCTAAACCATCAATTCGAACGCGTTCAGCTTCAGCTTTAGCCATTGCTTCAATTCGATATTTGTTGGCGTCAGCTTCCGCAAGCTGTTTTGCTTTTTCAGCTTCTGCGGATTGCTCAACAGAGTAACGATCTGCATCTGCTTTCTTTTTTACTTCAGAATCGTATTGACGCTCACGACGAAGAATTTCTTTTTCTTCTAATTCAATTTGTTTCTGACGTTCAATAATGCGGATTTGCATTTCTTGTTCTGTTACATCTTGTTTCGCGCGAGCTGTTTCTAGATCATACGCTTGGTCAGCACGAGCTTTGGCAATATCTTGTTCGCGACGATATTCAGCGGTTTTTAATTGATTCATTTTTTCAGCTTCTGCGATTTCTGTATTTCGCTCAAGCTCCGCTTTTTGGGCATCTTTATGAGCCTCGGCACGCTTGATTCTTGTTTCTTTTTCAGCTTCCGCTGTTGCAATGTCAGCATCTCGCTTAACTTGAGCAATACGAGGCTTCCCTAGCGATTCTAGATAGCCGTTCTTATCCCGAACGTCTTTAATTGTAAACGATACAATAATTAATCCCATTTTAGCTAGATCTTGTGAAGCTACGCGCTGTACTTCTTGAGAGAATTTTTCACGGTTTTTATAAATTTCTTCGACCGTCATAGAACCAAGAATCGAACGAAGGTGACCTTCTAAGACTTCTCTAGCTTCGGTTTCACGATCTTCTTTTGCTTTGCCCAAAAACTGCTCAGCGGCCGTTGCGATTTCTGAAATAGAACCTCCAATTTTGATGATTGATACCCCATCAGCCATAACAGGAACACCTTGTTCTGTATATACTTCAGGTGTAGATACTTCCAGTTTGCTTGACAGCAAGCTCAGAGGCTCAGCCTGCTGAAAAACTGGCAGCACAAACGTACCGCCGCCGCGAACAATTTTAATGCGGTTTCCGGATTCATCGACGTGCACGTTTTTATTTCCGAGATAGCTCCCTGTTACAATTAACGCTTCATCTGGACCTGCTGTACGGTATTTTGTAATAAATACGGCAATCAGCGCAATTAATAAAAAAACAACAATTCCAACGACAACTAATATAGGTGTTGAAAACATAAAACTCCCCCTAATACTATTTATAATGAGTGATTGGTCATAACTTCTTCGTAAATCACAACGAGTGCGTTGCCCCTTTGTATATCTACCACAAGCACTTTGCTGCCTAAAGGTATAGCAGTGTTTTTAAAGCTGGCAGCGGGTTTGGAGATCGTGCCGCTAACCCCTTCGATAAATACTTCTCCATAACCATCTGCAGGAACAGAAGTAATAATGGTACCAAGTCTTCCTTTTAACGAATCTTCAGTAAAAGCAAGAGACTCTTCAGCCGATGATAAAGGAATCAATACGAAAACGTTGAGCAAAATAACGAGTAGAAGGGCAATAAGAGCGGAAATCGAAATAATCCAATAATTTTGCAATGACGTATAGGTGAACAAATATCCACTGGCACTAAAGAATGTTAAAAAAGAAAAAAGAAGAGTGGGGTTAAAAAAAGGTATCGCTTCAGATAATCCATCTAACAAATCGCTAAATAAAATGTATAAGAAGGTGAGACTTCCGCAGATAATTAATCCATACAAATACACTGTTTGAACAGATAGACCAAACATAGTTCATTCAACACCCCCTTTATGTAAGATGAATGATACTGTTTCTACTATGTATTACGAACCGTATCAAAAAAAGTTTCATTTTTTTTGATAAAATTCCTTTTTTTGTTTAATTTTATCTCTGTCCATTTCACTATATTTTAACTTTTAAATGATATAAGATAAGGACAACGATTCAGCGAATGTGGTTTGAAGTAGTGGACATGCATAGGTCAAAAGTTTGTTCATATAATGAGTGGGGCCATGTGAAATAAAAATAAAGGTTTAAATATGCTTAATAAAAAGGAAAAAGAGTTAAAGATGACGAATAAATTAGACGAAAAGGGGGGAGTTCGCTTATATTTTAATAAAATATAGTAAAGAAAATGTTCTACATAAAATAACCACATAAGAATAAAGTAAATCAGCTGTTTATACACCAAAAAATACAGTTCTTTTCTATTAATAGTTTGTAAATGTGCTAATTTTTGAGAATAAATTTCTATTTAAGTAGTAGAATCATTGTGATATAATCCATTTTGGGAATAAGTAAGTAATTATTGTTATACGCAATTTGAAATACTATCCAATTATATAAAGTTGGATACATTTTTTATGGTTTTGGTTAACATAAACCTGAGGAGGGTCTCCATGCTATATTTGACCTTGTTTATTTGTTTTATTACATCTATTCTGATCACTCCGCTGGTTAAGAAGCTGGCGTTTAAAATAGGTGCAACGGATAAACCAAATCAACGAAAAGTTCATCAAAAAATTATGCCTCGCCTTGGAGGTTTGGCGATATTTTTTAGTTTTCTTATTGGATACCTCGTTTTACAGCCTGACAGTAAATATGCGCTGCCGATTTTAATCGGAAGCATCATTATCATCATTACCGGTGTCTTAGATGATATGATTGAGCTATCCGCTAAAATCAAATTAGGCGGTCAGCTAGTAGCGACATTAATTGTTGTTGTATACGGTGGAGTCCAAATTGACTTCATTAACTTGCCGTTTGGCGGAAAATTAGAATTCGGAATGTTAAGTATTCCAATTACGGTATTATGGATTGTAGGAATTACCAATGCTATTAATTTAATTGATGGATTGGATGGATTAGCTGCCGGCGTTTCCTCTATTGTATTGATTACCATCTCTGGTATGGCTATTATGATGGGTAATGTGTTTGTGACAAGCATGGGTTTCATCGTATTGGGAAGTACGCTTGGATTTTTGTTTTACAACTTTCACCCCGCTAAGATTTTCATGGGCGATACAGGAGCACTATTTTTAGGCTATATGATTTCTGTATTGTCTCTGTTAGGATTTAAAAATGTAGCGGTTATTTCCTTCATTGTTCCAGTTATTATTTTAGGGGTACCAATTTCAGATACGTTCTTTGCTATTATTCGCCGAATCGTAAAAAATCAACCGCTATCGGCTCCTGATAAATCTCATTTGCATCATTGCTTGTTGCGCTTAGGGTACAGCCATAGACAAACGGTTTTAATTATTTATGGAATGAGTGCGATATTTGGCTTAGCGGCAGTTATCTTTTCAAAGGTACAAACAATGTGGGGGTCTTTTCTTGTACTAGCTATCCTCCTTGTGGCGATTGAAATTATCGTTGAAAAAATAGGATTAGTTGATAAGACATATAGGCCAATTCTTAACATGGTTCGTGGGCTTCGTTTAAAAAATTAATTAAAAAGACCTCTTGGATATCCAAGAGGTCTTTTTAATTATTCTGTTGTATCTGAAGTTGATTCAATGCCTAAATGCTTGCGGAGCTTTTCACTTACTTTTTCCACTGAATCATTGTCTAGTTTGAAGTAGTAAACGCCGTTAATTTTTTCATCGCTACCGTCTAAGTTAATGGTTTCGATGTCTACTTTTTTTGAAGCGTAATCATAAAACGAAAGCATTTCACCGAACATTAAATTCGTTTTCATATTATCGCCAACAGCTTCGATAAGATTGCCATATTTATTAAGTGATCCAATGGAAGCAGTTTTTTTAATCATGGCTTCGATCAACTGCTGCTGTCTTTTTCCTCGCTCAATATCGTTGTCTTGTTTTCGTGTTCGAGCAACAGCTAACGCTTCTTCACCATTTAAATGTTGGTTTCCTGGTTTTAAGACAATAGCATTATGACGATCTTTTGAGTCCTTTTCACTCATCGCATAAGGTACATCAAAATCGATTCCCCCAAGTGAGTCTACAATGTCTGTGAAAGCTTTAAAATTCACTTTAACATAGTAATCAACAGGGACATTAAACAGCTGTTCTACCGTTTCTACAGTTGCTTTTGGACCTCCGTACGCATGCGCATGCGTAATTTTATCTTTTTTGTTCACTTCAGGTATATAAACCCGCGAATCTCGAGGTATGCTTACAAGCTTTACGGTTTTATTTGTTTCGTTAAAGGTCGCCAAAATCAAAGCATCTGTACGGGCTGATTTTCCGAACTTCCTGGTTTCACTGTCATCTACGCCCATAAATAAAATGGATATATCATCTTTTTTGGGATCGATTTTACGATCACGCATAGGAGAGTTATCGCGATCTCCAAGTCCTTCATAAGAATCAGAAGCTACTGTTTTAGCCTTAACAAATAAATAAGAGCCATAAGCGGTTGCAGAAAGCCCTAAAATAAGGATAGGTAACAGAAAAAATGTAAAAAGCCTTCGTTTTCTTTTCCGTTTGTTTACTCTTTTTTGAAAACGTCTATATTGAGCCATACGGTTTCTCCTTTTATTCGTATATTCGAACACTTATTGTGACACTTAGTATGTGTTATAAATTGGAATGTATGAATCAAACTCGTCAAAGCTATGCGTCTTTACGAGGTTTTTAATCATTGACAAGTAGCGCAACCATCAGAATAGTTGCGCTATTTATCAATTGTACAATGTTTTTTAATAAGAGTAAATAATTCATTCTACATCTTCTTCTAAATAAGTCGTCTCACCTGTTCGAATATCTGCTTGGCCGTTTGTTAGCTCGGTCATCCATTCAGTAAATGCTTCTGTTTGAGCTTCCTCTACAAATGTTTCAATCTCCACCATGTCTGCGTAGTGGATTTCTTTTAATAGATAAACGGAACTGCGAAGCTCATTTTCTAATTTTCCAAGCCATGTATAGTCGACGGTTGTATGCATAACCGCCATGAGAGTTCGTTTGACTGTACCTAATTCATTTAACGCTTCGGAAACGGATTTTCCATACGCGCGCACCAATCCACCTGCGCCCAATTTAATACCTCCGAAATAGCGCGTAACGACGACTACCGTATCTTTTAAGCCTCTCTTTTTAAGCACTTCTAACATTGGTACGCCTGCTGTTCCACTTGGTTCTCCATCATCGTTTGCTTTTTGAAATTGATTTCGTTCTCCAATTAGGTAAGCTGAACAGTTATGAGTAGCATTCCAGTGCTGTTTTTTAATGTCTTGAATAAATTGCTGAGCTTCTTCCTCAGTTGTTACACGTTTCATATGACAAATGAATCTAGATTTTTGAATAGTGATTTCATGTGAACCTTCTTGTTTTACGGTATAATATTGTGATAACAATCAAAAAATCCTCCTTAGCGTTATAAATAGAAGAAAAACGGGTATTTACGTACTGTTTACTTGCTATTAGTATAAAATGTTTATGAAAAGACATCAATTAATCAAATTCAACATCACTTAAACAAGCCATACAGAATATACGTTATAATAAAATAGTGTGCAGGCTTGTATAGCTAAATAATGAAATGATTTAAACAGGCAGTTAGTCACTGTTGAAGAGTGAGCGTAAATGGTAATCTATTCAAATAACGCGAGTCAAGCGTCGATTGATGTCGAGTTTGAGGGTACTAAAACAACCGTTACTTTTTGGATATAAAAAGTCAGATAGGGAGAAAATATGGATCTTATCCTCACAATTCAGATAGGTCATACGAATACTATATATAGCATGAACGTATAGACATTTCTCCGAATGTGAGTATAGTTTGGGGTGAGTAAATGTCGAAACATAAATTAACAAGCAAGGCACTTGATGAAATTTTTGAGAAGATTATTGGCACAGTGGGAGATAGTAAAAATGAAGTCTATCGCCTTTCTGAAGATGCCAGACAAGAATATCAGCAAATTAAAGAAGAGTTAGAAGTGTTAAAAGGAAAAGTTCTTGAGACGATAGAGCAAGGTGATAAATTGGAAACTCAGGCAAGGTTGGCTCGAAAGCGTTTGTCTGATGTGAGCCGACATTTTCAAATTTATTCAGAGCCTGAAGTAAAAGACGCTTATGAAAAAGCACACGAATTACAAACCAAGCTGCTGATGAATCAGCAAAGCGAATATCAGCTGCGTAATCGTCGAGATGAACTAGAAAGACGCTTGCTTACATTGGAAGAAACGATTAAACGTGCAGATCACTTAGTAGGTCAAATTTCCGTTGTGTTAAATTATTTAACAAGTGACTTAAAACAAGTAGGGGAAATAGTAGAAGATGCTATTCAAAAAGAGTATTTTGGCTTTCGGATTATTGAAGCTCAGGAAGAGGAACGGAAACGTTTGTCAAGAGAGATTCATGACGGCCCAGCTCAAATGCTTGCAAATGTTATGATGAGATCAGAATTAATTGACCGAATTTACCGGGAACGTAGTGCAAAAGAAGCAATGGAGGAAATTCGAGATTTACGAAAAATGGTTCGTTCTGCCCTATACGAAGTACGTCGAATTATATATGATTTAAGACCGATGGCACTTGACGACTTAGGTCTAATTCCGACGCTGCGTAAATATCTTGATACAATCGAAGATTATAACGAAGGCAAGCCTCGGATTACGTTTATTTCCATTGGACAAGAGAAGCGAACTGCTTCAAAATTAGAAGTAGCACTGTTTCGTCTAGTGCAAGAAGCTGTAACGAACGCATTAAAACACGCAGACGCGACGGAAATCCAGGTGAAGATAGAGTTCAACAATGAGCACGCTATTTTGCTGGTCAAAGATGACGGCTGTGGTTTTAATCAAGAAGAGAAAAAAGAGAATTCGTTCGGCTTAATAGGAATGAAAGAGCGTGTTGATTTGTTAGATGGGACTATTTCTGTTCATTCGAAAATTAACCAAGGCACGCTTGTTATGATTAAAGTACCGATTATAGCCGCTTAAAAAGGCAGAGATATGTATATAAATAGGGGTCAATATAGAGTAAAACATTTGTTGTTCGATTTGGGGAGGAATCAAACATGCAGACAAGAATTATCATAATCGACGATCACCAATTATTCCGTGAAGGAGTAAAAAGAATTTTAGATTTCGAAAAAGATTTTGAAGTAGTTGCAGAAGGTGACGACGGTAGCGAAGTTATTGACCTTGTAGAAGAACATCAACCTGATGTTGTAATCATGGATATTAACATGCCGGCTGTGAATGGTGTAGAAGCTACGAAAAAGCTTGTAGAAGTAAATCCGGATGCTAAAGTTATTATCTTATCTATTCATGATGATGAGACATATGTAACTCATGCCTTGCAAACAGGGGCACGAGGCTATCTGCTAAAAGAAATGGATGCGGATGCGTTAATTGAAGCGGTGAAAGTAGTTGCAGAAGGTGGTTCATATTTACACCCTAAAGTAACACATAGTTTAGTAAAAGAGTACCGTCGACTAGCAGCTCAAGGACAGTCGTCTTCTTATCCGCACGAACCAATTGAGATTCGCCGTCCACTGCATTTGTTAACACGTCGTGAGTGTGAAGTGCTACAATTGTTGGCTGATGGTAAAAGTAACCGAGGAATCGGAGAAGCATTATATATTAGTGAAAAAACCGTTAAAAACCATGTGAGTAATATTTTGCAAAAAATGAATGTAAATGATCGCACGCAAGCTGTTGTTGTGGCAATCAAAAACGGTTGGGTAGAAGTAAGATAAGTTCAAAAGTCCGATATACCACTAGGTATATCGGACTTTTTTTTTCTTTTTATAACTTTTTTTGAAATTGTGGGTAAAAAGTCATGTGTAATGAGAGAGGAAACCAACCGATAAGTTAAGGGAAGAAGATATCTTCTAGGAAGGCGAAGGGTGATACCTCTGTGCATTTACTCGTCCTTCAACTTTCGACAAAAGCATCCATACCTCAAAACAATGTCCATCCATTTGATGCAAGCTCTTGTAAAGGAAGGTCTTCAATACATTCAGATACATATGAGGTCGTAAAAGAATTTATTCAAACCTCAACTGGTATACTTTAAAAATTTAAGAGTTATAGCGCAACACATAGAAAATGGATTTAAAGAAGGCAAGAAGGTGATGAAGCTGTTAGAGCAATTCAACACAGCGATTATTTTACAGCGAATGAAAAAATTAAACAGTGCAACGATATTTTATATCGTCTAGGAATTGGCTTAACATATCAAGCAGGTATTATTGCAGAGCAGTTAGATACCCTTTACAACTATATGTCTGAGAGATTAATTATGGCTAATTTAAAAAAAGATACGTTTATTTTATGTGAAGTTCAACAAATGATGAAGATGCTTTATAACGCTTGGAATGAAGTGTTAAAAGAGACGCCTAAAGTTACCTCTTCGCCCCGCAAAAACAAGCTGTCTTCTTATGAACAGCACATACGTATTACTCTTAGCTAAAGGATAATCATCATATCCACGCATCAGATGCCTCTCGAAACTTTTCAGCTAATCAAGCAAGCACATCTAAAAGTCTAAACTGAATGAAGTGTATACTAACAGAGAAAGGAGAGATACATAGTGGAGTTACAGCGAATTAACGGTCTTTCTTCTTCCGTGAATCTCATTAGAGAAAAAGAAGTAAGTAGTTCGGCTTCATTTACAGGAGTAATGGTAAAGAAACAAAAAGAACTGACCTATGAACATTTAACTCAAGTGATAAATAAAATTGAAGAACAGGGAAAGCAGTTAGTAAAAAGTCAAACTATTGATTCTTTGCGGAAATACAAGACGCTTGTGAAGCAGTTTATGAACGAAGTCGTTAAAAATGGTTTTGAACTGCATGAAGAAAGAGGATTTAACCACAGAGGAACGACTAAAGTATATAAGCTAGTGAAAGAAGTGGATACGAAACTAGTTGACTTGACAAATGATATCCTTCAAAAAGAAAAAGACAGTTTAAATTTACTCAAGCAGGTAGGGGAAATTCAAGGTTTGTTAATTAATATGTATACGTGAAGGAGCTTTTACTAATAGGTAAGCCTCTCGTTACATGCATTTTAATCCTAAATGTTGTAGAATAGAGTGAAATTATTTTATATAACAAAGGATGGATCCCTATCTTATGAAAACAGCAATTATTACAGATAGTACCGCCTATATATCAGAGGAAATTCGATCAAACTATCATATACATATGGTACCGCTAAGCGTTATTTTTGGTGAAGAAACATATCGTGAAGAAGTAGATATGACTGCAAATCAATATTTTGAAAAAATTAAAGAAGCAAAAAATCTTCCAACCACTTCTCAGCCTGCTATTGGAGAATTTGTAGAGTTGTTTGAACAGTTAAAACGAGATCAGTTCGATGCTGCTATCGTTATTACGTTATCTAGTGGAATTAGCGGAACGTATCAGGGTGCTTTGACGGCAGGTAGCATGGTAGAAGACTTTGATGTGCACGTATTTGATTCAGAAATCAGCTGTATGGTTCAGGGCTTTTATGCGATTGAAGGAGCCGAGATGGTCCGATTAAATAAACATCCTGACGAAATCATTGCGCGTTTCGAAGAGATGAAACTATCAATGCGTGCGTATTTTATGGTAGATGATTTATCTCACTTACAGCGCGGAGGTCGCCTAAATGCTGCTCAGGCTATTATTGGCAGTCTTCTTCAAGTGAAGCCCGTGCTCCATTTTGAATCTAAAAAAATCGTTCCGTTTGAAAAAATTCGTACGCGTAAGCGAGCATTAAAACGAATTATCGAGCTTCTTGATGAAGATGCAAAAGAAAACGTACCTATGAAAGCTGTAGTTATTCATTCTAATCGTGAAAATGAAGCAAAAGAAATTCAACGAGACTTAGAACAAGAATATCCTCATATTGAATGGAGCCTTTCTTATTTTGGGGCTGTCATTGGCACGCATTTAGGTGAAGGTGCCATCGGTATAGGCTGGTATAAAAAGTAATCGAAAACCAAATCATTTGATTTGGTTTTTTTGCAGGAAAAAACACCTTTTTTTGCGTATATAGATGTGTACGATAAAAATGGAAAGGAATGAAGAGATGCTTTTTACTGTTAAACAAGAACTGCTAGATCCCGTTCAAGTGCCTAGTCCTGATGCTTTTCCTCTCTCTCAAATCGATACGTGGAGAACTCCACCTTTAAATCCTTCATACCCTTACTCTTTAGATCTTCAGCGCTCTTTAAGCGGAAAGCAGCTGCTACTCAATCAGACTCCCTATCCTTTACCCCTCATTCATGAACATTACCTAAACGGATATATTTCCTATCAAAAAGCAATAACCCAAAAAGAAAATCGATATAGATGCAACCGGTGTGGAAGTGATAGCCCTTTTTATTTCGCTTCATTTCCATGCAGTAGATGTCACCAGAACTGCTACTATTGCCGAGCATGTATTGTAATGGGCAAAGTAAGTGAATGCACACCCTTTATAAACTGGGAAGGGCCAGCAAGTAATGTCCTGCCAAAAAGCAGCGTGATGAATTGGAAAGGCACGCTGTCTAAAGATCAAGAACGTGCTTCAAATGAACTCATTCAAGCTATAAAAAAGGATGGAGAGCTGTTAATTTGGGCTGTTTGCGGAGCAGGAAAAACGGAAATTTTATTTAAAGGTATTGAATCCGCGTTGAACAGCGGAAAGAAAGTCTGTATTGCTACTCCAAGAACAGACGTGGTTATTGAGTTAAAGCCAAGAATTCAATCGGCATTTCCGGATATATCTGTGCTGGCTATGTATGGAGGCAGCGAAGACCGTTTTCATGAATCCTCTCTTATTATTTCCACCACTCATCAACTTTTGCATTATTATCAAGCATTCGATGTGCTGATTATTGACGAAGTAGATGCATTCCCGTATTCAACAGAGCCTATGCTGCACTATGCTGCTGCAAAAGCAGCTAAACACGTTGCGTCAAAGATTTATTTAACAGCGACTCCAAGTGAATCATTAAAAAAAGACGTTGAGCAAGGAAAAAAACAAGTAGTTAAAATTCCAGCCCGCTATCACCGAATGCTTATTCCTGTTCCTCGGTTTGAATGGTGTGGCAATTGGAAGAAAAAAATAAAAACAGATACCTTGCCTGCTAATGTTGAGAAATGGGTAAAAAAAAGAATAGATGAAGGGAAACAATGCTTTGTCTTCGTCCCGCAAATTAAGTGGATTGCTCCGATCACAGACATGATTCGAAAGCTGACCGAAAAGGTAGACGGTGTCCATGCTGAAGATTCCCAGCGAAAAGAAAAAGTAATGAAATTTAGAGAAGGGCAGCTCGTTATTTTAGTAACGACAACCATATTGGAGCGAGGCGTAACGGTTCCCAACATAGATGTTGCAGTATTGGGAGCAGAAGAAACGATTTTTACTGAAAGTGCTCTTGTGCAGATTTCAGGAAGGGTGGGGAGGAGTGCTCAATTTCCAACGGGAGACGTGGTCTTTTTTCATTATGGACAATCTCTGTCTATGCGAAAAGCAAAAGGACATATTGAACATATGAATGCTCTAGCTTATAAGGAAGGGCTGATTGATCGATGACAATATGTCTGATTTGTTTTGAACCTCTTGTCTCTTCTTTCGATTGGAGGTCATTGTTAAAATCTTCTTCAACGGATAGGATTTGCACTGTTTGCTTGCAGAGATGTCCCATCATCACCAGTAGCGTTTGCAGGGGATGCGGCCGCTCTCTTGCAGACCTGGCTCCTTCTCATTATGAGCTAGACACATGTAAGGACTGTCAGAAATGGAATGATGCTTCTTTTTTTAACCGTTCTCTTTATACGTACAGTGATTTTATGCAAAGCATAATAGAGCGTTTTAAATTTCAAGGAGACTATGAAATTATCCAAGCATTCAAGGAGCAGTGGTATAAGTTCTATAAGAAAGAATGTAATCCAAAAGCTATACTAGTTCCTGTACCTTTAACGGAGGAGAGATTATACGAAAGAGGGTTTAACCAATCTTTAGCACTAGCTGAACTGATCAGTGACAACATAGAAATGCCTCTTGTTCGTTGTTCAGGAACAAAGCAATCAAAGAAAAATAGGCGAAGTCGGCTGACAGAAAGGCTGGAATTTAAAGTAGTCGACTCCTCAATGGTTACGAATCAAGAATTTCTCTTGATTGATGACATTTATACAACAGGAGCAACCGTGCGCCAAGCGGCAAAGTGTTTGCAGGAAGCTGGGGCACGTTCAGTTCGTTCGCTCACTTTAATTCGTGCATGAAGATGTATAATTTAAAACTTTGACCGATAGTAAAATAAAAAACAAATGAGGAGTTTCGAATATGGGAACGTTAGACAATTGCAGGGAATGCGGTCATTTATTTGTGAAAATTGGATCAATAAGTATATGTAAATCATGTTTTGACAAAGAAGAAGCTCTGTTTCAACGTGTTTCTTCATTCTTGAAGAAAAGAGCAAATCGTACAGCAACGACTTACGAAGTGATGAAAGAAACGGGCGTTTCAGATTTGTTAATTCATCAATTTATTCGACAAGGTCGCTTAGTGTTAGCTAACTTTCCAAATATAAGCTATCCATGCATGCAATGCAACGCTCAAATTCGGGAAGGGAAACTTTGCCATTCATGCTCTCAAGAAATTAAACATGGGTTAGAAAAGCATAATCGTGAGATGATTCGTTCAAATGAAGAGCCCACGCGTCCCACCTATCGTTCTAACGAAAGGAAAAAAGAGTAAAAGTGTGCTGAATGTTTGCAGACTCTCTATCTATAGACCTATGTTTAAGGTGGACTGTGAAAATGGTCTCAACTTCCTTGCGGATGCTAAAGGTTTAGGTGGAAATTCCGATATAATGAATAGAGATAACGGATACAAATATAAAAAGAGGTGAGAGAGATGAAGATTAACCCATCGAACTTATTTGGAATAAATCCGTACAAAAAACAATCAGAAAAAACAGAACAGGTCTCTAAAAAAAATCCACAAGATCAGATTCATATTTCATCTGAGGCGAAGAAACTTCAGGGAAATGAACCATCTCCAGAAAGACTTGAAAAATTGGAGAAGCTCAAACAGCAAATTAACAGCGGAACATACGAAATTAACGGAAAAGAAATTGCTAAAAGTATTGTAGATTTCTATAAAAAATAAAAGGACTGACATTGATTGAACGTGCAAGAAATTCAAACGATACTAGAAAAACAAGTAACGCTTCATAAAAGTTTGTATGTCATTGTTAAAGAGAAAACGAATTTTATTATTAAACAAGATGTAAAGGCCTTGACGGCTTCTTTGCAAAAAGAGCAATCTCATATAGCTGCTATTTCTGCACTGGAAACAAAACGTATAGAAGCAATGGAAAAAAGCGGACATACTGCTCGCTCCATTGAAGAAATAGCAGGCTCATTCTCTGAATACTCCATCTTGATACCCTTTCAAAAACAGCTAATAGATATCATTCAAGATATAAAGTATGCAAATGACTTAAACAATCAGCTGCTCACACAGTCTTTACAGCTGATTCATACCGAACTAGACCTTCTTGTTCCATCGAAGCGAGAGGATTCGTTCAATTACACAAAAACAAATAATAGATCGTTTCAGTCCAACTCTATTTTTAATTCGAAGGCATAAAGAACGGAGGAAAGCAGAATGAGTTCAACATTTCATGGTTTGCAGGTGGCTAAACGAGGAATGGATGCCCAACAAGCGGCTCTTTACACGATTGGCCATAACGTATCTAATGCAAATACGCCGGGCTATACGCGTCAGCGAGTAAGTTTAGAAACGTTCCCAGCTTATCCGGCCCCAGGGATGAATCAGACTGGGACTGCGGGTCAAATAGGAATGGGAGTAGAAGCCAGCACGGTAGAGCGAATACGTGATACATTTTTAGATACCCAGTATCGAGATGAAACCATTAAAGTGGGGTATTGGGATGCACGCGCTGGTGCTCTTGAAAAAATGGAGGAAATTATGAATGAACCTACTGAAGATGGACTTTCAGCTGTTTTTAATCAATTCTTTGAGGCCATTCAAGATGTAGCTTCACACCCTTCAGAAGCAGGAGCCAGGTCTGTTATGATTGAACGAGCTGAAGCAGTAGGCGATACTTTCTCTTATTTATCTACTTCTTTAAAAACGATTCAAGGTGATTTACAAAACGAGCGTGACGTAGCCGTAACACAAGTAAATTCGTTGCTAGAGCAAATAAATAATGTGAACCAACAAATACAAAACGTAGAACCAAATGGCTATTTACCTAATGATTTGTATGATGAAAGAGATCGGCTGCTAGATGAGATTTCTAAATTTATGCCGGTTTCTTTAGAGTATACAAAAAGCAGCGGGAACGCTTCTGCAACGTCAGAAGGAGTGGTAACGGTTCAGCTTCAAACGTCTCAAGGACCTATTACTCTTTTAGATGGGAAAACTCATCAAATAAATGCCATCAGTTTGACAACAAATCAAGATTCCTATGTGACGGGCATTCATATAGGGGATGAGATACGGAACCCTGAGTCATTTCCTCAAGGAAAACTTAAAGGGTTAATTGAGGCTTCTGGATATATAGATAATAGTGGTAATAGAACTGGTGTTTACGCTTCAATGATTGATGATTTAGATGAAATGGCATATGAATTTGTGAACTGGTTTAATGATAAGCACGAACAAGGTGTCACGCTAGATGGTGAGAATGGTGTGTCCTTTTTTAATGAGATTTCTCAAAAAGAAGGAGCTGCAACTGGAATTGTTATTGCTGATAAAATCAAACAAAACACAAACAATATCGCTGCTGCTTCTTCGGCCTCTTCTGAAGATGATGGAACTGGCCGCAAAGGAGATGGACAAAATGCTCAGCTGTTGTCTCAATTTCGTCAAAAGGTGCTTATTAATTCCGGAAACGGAGCTGTTTCATTAGATGGATTTTATCAATCTGTCATTGGCCAAATGTCAGTAGATGCCCAACAAGCCAACCGCTTAAAAAGTAATTCAGAAACTCTCCAAGGAGCTGTGGAGCAAAGGCGCCAGTCTACCAGTGCAGTTTCATTGGATGAAGAGATGACCAATATGATTCAGTTTCAGCATGCATATAACGCTAGTGCCCGTATGGTGACTATGATTGATGAAATGCTTGATAAAATTGTAAACGGTCTTGGAACTGGAGGAAGGTAAAGATGCGTGTCACACAAGGAATGTTAGCGGCTAATTCGTTAAAACAGATTAGCAATAGCTATAATAAGCTGGAAACCCTTCAAAACCAATTATCAACGGGAAAGAAAATTACTCGTCCTTCCAATGACCCGGTAGTCGCTACGAAAGGAATGGCGTATCGGTCTAATCTTTCTGAAGTAAATCAATATAAACGTAATTTAACAGAAGCTCAGTCTTGGTTTGATAGTTCAGAATCAGGACTTGAACAAGTCAATTCCATTCTTCAGCGCACTAAAGAGCTGGTCGTGCAAGGGTTAAACGGTACGAATGAAAGTGATGACCGACAAGCGATTGCACGTGAAATTGAACAGTTAAAGCTGGATTATATGCAAGTCGGCAATACGCAGGTGGCAGGAAACTATATCTTTAACGGTGTAAATGTAGGAGCGCCACCTGTTAGTGAGGACGCAAGTGGTACAATCAAGTCAACTATTAACCTAGATCCTTTTTCAGTTGAGGTATCAAAAGGTATCCAGCTGAGAGTCAATATTCATCCTGAAAACATCTTTGGACAAGGTGCATTCGACTTAATGAACAATGTTCAAACAGCTTTTGAACAAAACGATGTAAACTCACTAAAAGATCTTTCTACACAGATAGACACGCAGCTGTCCACGCTATTAGCGGAGCGATCTGAATTGGGAGCAAGGAGCAATCGGCTTGAGCTGATCGAAAACCGCCTTGATTCACAGGAAATTACGGCTACTAAGATGCTTTCAAATAATGAAGATGCAGATATTGAAAAAGTCATTACGGATTTAACCGTACAAGAAAGCGTGCATCGTGCTGCTTTGGGAGTAGGGGCTCAAATTATTCAGCCTACGCTGCTAGATTTCTTGCGTTAAAAAGCTCCTTCTACACAGAAGGAGCTTTTTTATAATGAAAAAAGATAACAAGAAAAAATTAATTAGCAAAGGTGTGATGAGATGAAAATTTCCACAAGCTATCATGGAGATATAGAAATAGATAATCAGCAAACACTGACATTTAATCAAGGGATTCCAGGATTTTTGGAAGAAACTGAATTTGTTATTTTACCACTTCCGGAAGCCGAAGCTTTCCAAGTTCTGCAGTCTATTCAAACCAAAGAATTAGCTTTTATTGTCACGGATCCATTTCAGTTTTTTTTAGATTATGATTTTCAACTAGAACCTCAGGAAATCGAAAAGCTTCAATTACAACAAGCGGAAGATGCAGCTGTTTACGTATTGCTTACGATGTCAGATTCTGTGGAAAAGATAACGGCTAATTTGCAGGCTCCTGTTATTATTAATACAAAGCAACAGCTTGCTAAGCAAGTGATTTTAATGAATACAGCTTACGAAACGAAGCACAGGTTATTTGAGTAAGAGGAATAGATAAGGAGTGAGTCCATGCTTGTTTTAACACGAAAGTTACATGAAACAATCAAAATAGGTGATGAAATTGAAGTGACCGTCCTTGCAGTTAATGGTGATCAAGTAAAGTTAGGAATTCAAGCTCCAAAGTCTGTAGATATTCATAGACAAGAGATTTATGAAGAAATACGTAACGAAAATAAAAGTGCTTCTCAAATTACATTACATGCTATTGATATGCTGAAACAATTACCGAAAAAGAAATAAAACAATCAGGTTGAAAATAATTAAAAATATACCGTATAAATAATATCTAAATCGGGAAAGATAAACATATAGTATTCCCCACTATGTCTTAAGCCTTTCTCTTTAAGAGAAGGCTTCTTTTTTATCAAAAAATTGAACTGAATTTCTGTTTTTTTCCTTTTTATCGTGTATCATTAAATTTATTAAGTATAATTCAAATAAATTTAACAAAAGAGGAGAAGAGTAAATGAGTGATGTTCAAGAGTATCATGATTTATTAAAAGAAGCCGAAGATGTGGTTGTCAGTGCTTTAGCTGATACGATGGATTTATATGGTGTTACACCTTCAGTAGGAAGGCTGTATGGCATGCTTTATTTTATGGATGAACCTGTTACATTAGATCAAATGAGTGAAGAATTGGGTATGAGTAAACCAACGATGAGTACATCTATTCGTTCACTGCAAAATATTGACATGGTCCACAAAGTGTGGAAAAAAGGTGTTCGAAAAGACTTATATGAAGCAGAAAAAGATTTTTCTAAGTCCTTTTTTTCATTTTTCTGTAAGAAGTGGCAAAGAGAAATTTCAGTTAATTTAGAGGCAATCGAAGAAGCGGAAAACAAGCTGCAGATTCTTTTAAATGATGAAGATGTACCTGAGGAAATCGCAGTAAAAGCAAAGCGTAATTTAGCGCAGATTATAGAGTCCAAACATTATTATCATTTCTTGAAAAAAGTAGTGAAAGTTTTTGACGACCGAAGAATCATCGATATTTTAAATGAAGAATTAGCGAAAGAGTAACATAAAAAAGGCTGTTGAAAAATCAACAGCCTTTTATCATTTTTATACGGTTAATGGTGTAGCTTCAAAACAGCGGTTATAAATCCATTCGTAACTTTTTACAGTTAAATCACGAGGATTCCCAACTGTTTGAGGATCATTAAATGCTTCTTGCGCTAAGCGAGAAACCGCTTCTTTTGGAACACCTTGTTCTTCTAAAGAAGGGATTTGTACATCTTTAACTAATTGATATACTTCACGAACAGCTGCTTGAGCTGCTTCTTCAAGTGTTAGTTCATGTGTATTGACCCCTAGAGCTTGAGCTATGCGCGCAAATTTCTCAGGCTCACCCATCCAGTTATACTCCATTACAGGACCTAGCATTGCTGCTACGCAAGGGCCATGGGCAATTGGATAAATGCCTCCTAATGTTTGAGCCATCGCGTGAGCTGCTCCTGCAGATTCACTTCCATATGAAAGGCCAGCAAGCATAGCTGCATGCGCCATTCCATAGCGTGCTTCGATATCCTGTCCATTTGCAACTGCACGTCGTAAGTATTTTCCAACGTACTCAATAGCCAATAAAGCAACAGAGTCTGTCATTGGTTGCGCAAAGTGGCATGTATAACACTCAATTGCATGAGCTAATGCGTCAATTCCTGTACCGGCCGTAATATGTGAAGGCATAGATACGTGCAGTTCTGGATCAATAATTGTTAAGTGAGCAGCAATTAAAGGTCCACCTGTATTAAACTTAAACTCACGAACAGGATCCGTAATGACGGCCCATTGTGTGACTTCGCTTCCTGTACCCGCAGTTGTAGGGATTGTTGTTAAAGGAGGGATACGTTTTGTTAAAGGTTTTTTTCCTTCAGCTGCTTCATAATCTAAGACGGGAGCATTATGAGCTACTTCTACACCAATAGCTTTTGCTGTATCCATTGAACTTCCGCCTCCAACAGCTACTAGTCCGTTGCATCCATTTTCCTTGTACATTTTTGTGCCGTCTGCTACTACGTGAATAGAAGGGTTGGCTTCTACTTGGTCAAATAGAATAACGTCTACGTCCGCTTCTTTTAAACTAGCGATTACGGGATCTGCTAAACCTACTTTTTTTACACCAGGATCTGTTACTAATAAAACTTTAGACACACCTAGGTTTTTTACTTCCTCTCCAGTATGTTTTACAGCACCAATTCCATGTTTTACAACCGTTGGCATCTCAAAACTTTTTAAACGTTCCATTCTTTCAAATCGCATAAACATCTTTAAATTCCCCCTTAATTTTTATTGAAACCAGCGCATTGGCTGTGGATTTGTATTGGTATAAATATGTTTAATTTCCGTATACTCTTCTAGACCAATATGGCTAAGCTCTCTTCCAATCCCAGATTGCTTATAACCTCCCCAAGGAGCCTGCGGGAAGTAGGGATGATAATCGTTAATCCAAGTTGTTCCCATACGGAGTGCTTTTACTACACGTTCAGCTCGGTTCATATCACTTGTCCAAACAGCTCCAGCTAATCCATAGATCGTATCGTTAGCAAGTGCGACTGCTTCTTCTTCAGTACTGAAGCGCTCAATTGTCATAATCGGACCAAATGACTCTTCTTGGACAACTTTCATGTCTCCATGACAGTTTGTAAAAATAGTTGGTTCGATAAATAAGCCTTTTTGTAAAGAATCCTGAGTCGGACGCTTGCCTCCTAAAACAAGAGAAGCACCTTCTTGTTTCCCTAGCTCAATATAATGTTCCACTTTAGCTAGATGTTCTTTTGAGATAACGGGTCCCATTTGAGTGGCTTCGTCCATGCCGTCCCCTAGCTTAATTTTTTTGGCTTGTTCAATAACTGCTGAAACAAATTTATCGTGAATATCATCTTGAACGAGTAATCTCGCACCAGCTGAACAAACTTGACCAGCATGAAAGAAGACCGCATTTAATGCATAGTCAACCGCAGTGTCAAAGTCAGCGTCAGCAAAGACGATATTCGGATTTTTCCCTCCGAGTTCAAGAGCAATTTTTTTAAAGTTGCCTGCGGCAGCCTGCATGACTTTACGTCCAGATACTCCGCCACCTGTAAAGGAAACTAAATCTACTAAGTGACTCTCTGCCATTTCTTGTCCAACGGTCGCACCTGGACCGAGCACAATGTTAATGACGCCTGCTGGAAAGCCAACTCTTTCAAAAATTTTCATCATATGAATAGTTGTTAAAGGGGTGATTTCGCTTGGTTTAATAACAATTGTGTTCCCAGCAGCAAGTGCGGGAGCCAATTTCCAAGAGGCTTGCAATAACGGGTAATTCCAAGGAGTAATTTGGCTGCACACGCCTACAGGCTCACGGACAACGCGGCTAACAGAATCGGGATTAGGTGACTCAATCATCTGTCCGCCATCTTTATCTGCTAATCCAGCATAGTATTGAAAGACATCAGCAATTCCATCCATGTCTGCTAGGCTTTCAACGAGGGTTTTTCCGGTATTTAAGGTTTCAAGCTTTGCTAGTTCCTCGCGATCATTGCGAATTTCTTCCGCTACTTTAAATAACAAAGAACCTCTTTCGGCCGCTGTAAATTTAGACCATTCACCTGCATCAAAAGCTTTTCTAGCTGATTCAATGGCTTCTATGGCATCAGCACGATTTCCTTCTGTAACGACAGCGATAACCTCTTGATTAAAGGGGTTTACAATTTCTCTTTTCTCGCCGCTGCGTGCTTCAACCCATTGGCCGTTTATGTGCATTTTCTCAAGCATAAGTGTTTGTTCCAATAGCATCGACCTCCAAATAATAGAATTTGTTAAATTTATATTTAACGTTCTTAACAATTTGAATTATAGCATCGGCCATTTAATTTAGTCAAATCTAAAAACTTTAAATGTTCTGAATTTAAATTAATTTTCTTCTCTATTAAGAGCTGATTATTCGGATATTAAGAAAAAATTTAACAAAAAGTAATTAAAAAATACTGATTGCTATGTCCCTTGATACAAAAGGTTTTTTTATGTATGAGCTATGAGAATATTATTCTTTTTTTATATGAAAACCCTTAAACTTTTTTGACAATATCCTAAACATTCAGATATATTAACCATAGTACGATATCTGCTTGCATACAAACCTTGAGAAACAAAGGATTTTGAATGTGAAAATTAAGAAAGGAGTTTAGAGAGAAGATGAAAATAATTATGAATTTTTAGCTGAATAATAAAATAAGTCAATTTAAATTATTTTAATATAATTATATAAACGTAATTTCTCCCCTTCGTATTGGTATTTATAATCCAACTATTTATAGTTTATTCTAAAAAAATCTATTTTTAGGTTTAATTGTATGCTGGTAGGAAAAAGGAATAGAGGACAGTTATGTCTTTAGATTTCTTTATCAATTTAAAGGATGTGAGACGATGCAAAATGCTAAAAAGCCATTTCGTTCAGACACACAACAAGCCAGGCCTGAAAAGTCGAATGAGACTTCTGACTTTTCAGGGAAATCAAACAGAAACAACCGTCTACTAACCCCCTTATGGACAACTATTATAGGATTTTTCATCTTTATGGTTGTCGCATTTATCTATTCTCTCTATAATCCAGATCTCTATTGGCCAGGCCTCATTTTAATGTTCATTATGTATGGTGTTATTTACTTTATTGGTGCTCGAGCTGCTGCAAGTAAAAAAGGAAAATCAGATGATATGCTTGTTGCGGGAAGATCTATGCCGCTATGGATTTCAATGTTCACAATGACCGCTACTTGGGTAGGTGGAGGGTATATTGCTGGAACGGCCGAAACTGTTTATTCCTCAGGACTGACTTGGACGCAAGCGCCATGGTGTTATTCAATCAGCTTAATTTTAGGCGGTATCTTTTTTGCTAGAAAGATGAGAAGGTTTGAGTTTATGACAATGCTCGATCCTCTAGAATCTCGTTTCGGTAAGAAAATGGCTACGGTTCTTTATTTTCCAGCTATATTAGGAGAGCTGTTTTGGAGCGCAGCTATCTTAACTGCTTTAGGAACAACATTCGGTGTGATTTTAGGCCTCAGTTTTTCAATTTCCATCATTCTTTCCGCACTTATTGCCATTGCATACACCGTGATTGGCGGCTTGTGGGCAGTAGCACATACCGATATCTTACAGCTTTCTATTATGTTTTTAGGATTATTTCTGGTGCTTCCTTTTGCATTTTCGAATACGGGAGGGGTGGGAGCCGTTTTTTCTACTTATTCAGAAGGTATGACTGGTTCTCTTCATTTATTTCCTCCATTAAAAGGCTGGGAAGATCCAAAATGGGGAAATACATATTGGCAATGGTGGGATAGCACATTTTTACTTATTTTTGGTGGTATTCCATGGCAGATTTATTTTCAGCGCGTGTTATCTGCTAAAAATGAAAAAGCAGCAATGTGGCTATCTATTACAGCCGGCATTTTTTGCGCTCTAGCGGCCTTGCCTCCAACTTTAATAGGAATGATTGGTTACAGTGCGGACTGGTCTTCATTTGGAGCGTCAAGCCCTGAGAGCGCGTCTATGATTTTAACATACGTATTTAAATATCTAACGCCTGATTTAGTAGGAGCGATTGCGCTTGGAGGACTAGCTGCTGCCGTCATGGCTGCAGTAGCGGCTTCGTTACTTTCAGCTTCGGGAATGGCAGCTTGGAACGTGTATCGTCCGATTGTAAAACCAAATGCGACACAGGCGCAGTTAGATAAAGTTATTAAACGTTCTATCATTATCATTGGAACTGGAGCAACTTTAATTGCTTTAAACTCTGAGAGTGTCTACTCCTTATGGTATTTATCAGGGGACCTAGTGTATTGTATTCTTTTTCCACAATTGGTTTGCGCTTTGTTCTTTAAAGGAGCAAACTGGTACGGATCTTTGGCTGGATTCATTGTGTCTCTTGTTCTTCGAATCGGTGGAGGGGAACCGCTGCTTCATTTAAAAGCGCTGCTTCTGTATCCGATGATAGAAGACGGGGTGGTCATGTTTCCATTTCGTACATTTGCGATGGTAGGCGGGTTGTTAACTATTTTTATTGTTTCTTACGCAACGCGACGTATTTGCCCTCCTCAGCCGCTTCGAAACCTTCATCGTGACATATCGGTTGAGAAATAATCAAAAACAAAATAAAAAAAGCCGCATCTGCGGCTTTTTTTATTTTGCAATATTTTCTGACTTGGAAAATTGATCGTCAGGTCGCTTGTTATTTGTTTTTTTGATGAACGAGTATGAAAGAAGAACAACAGCGGTTAATCCAAGAGTTAAGAAAAACTGTGAGCGCATCGAATCAATAAATGCCATTGATAAGAAGATTACGGTAATAACAGCAATTGTTACGTATGTTAAATACGGGAACAACCACATTTTCATTCCTTTAATTGGCTGGTTGGCTTGAATCATTTTCTTACGCAGGCGTAAATGCGAAATAGCGATAGCTAAGTACACAATAAGAGCAATGGCTCCTGATGCGTTAACTAAGAATAAAAAGAGTTTATCCGGCGAAACGAAGCTAAAGATAGCACATACATATGCGGCAGCTGTGCTAATCCATACGGCTCTTGCCGGCACGCCTGATTTGCTTACCTTTGCTAAAGCACGAGGAGCTTGTCCTTTTTGAGCTAATGATAAAATCATTCGCGAGTTCGTATATAAAGCAGAGTTTAAGCAAGACAAAACGGATACTAATACGACTAAATTCATAATTTGTGCAGCTGCTGGAATGTTGACCATTTCTAACATTGTTACGTACGGACTTTTTAGTAAATCAGCTGAGTTCCAAGGTAAAAGAGTTACTAAAATAGCAACTGAACCAATATAGAAAATTAAAATTCGCCATACGACACTGCGAATAGCAGTTGTAATAGCTTTTGCTGGATTTTCTGATTCACTAGCTGCAATAGCCGCAATTTCAGCTCCAAAATAAGAGAAAATAACGGTAATAACTCCTAAAAAGATAGAGTTCGTACCTTTTGGCATAAAGCCTCCGTGCCCCGTTAAATTAGCTAAACCAGGTGAAGATGTACCTGGGATTAATCCGAAAATAATAGCTAAACCGATTCCCATAAAAGCAACGATTGCCACAATTTTAATCATTGCAAACCAATATTCAAATTCTCCAAATGATTTGACAGAGAATAAGTTTGTTAAGGTTAATGCAAAGGTTAAGATTAAGCTTAAAAGCCAAATTGGTACGGAAGGGAGCCATTCATGAACAATTGCTCCTCCTGCAGTGGCTTCGATTGCAATTACAATTAGCCAGAAAAACCAGTAAAGCCATCCAACAGCATAACCTGCCCACGGGCCAATTCCTTGCTGAGCATATGTCGCGAATGAACCTTTATCTGGATTTACCATAGCCATTTCACCGAGCATACGCATTAATAGAACGACTAACAGTCCGGCTGCTGCATATGAAACTACTGCTGCTGGGCCTGTTGCGTTAATAACGGATCCGCTTCCTACAAACAAGCCGGCCCCGATAATACCTGCAATGGAAATCATGGAAACGTGACGTTGCTTTAACTTTCCGTGTGATTCTGTTTTGTTTCCCATCGTATTCACTCCTTTAAAATTATCGAAAGACTATTAGAAAATAAAGTAAATTCTGAAAATATAAATAGAAATTCCTCCCCTTACCTTTATAATAAGCAAGAAGTGTGCCAATTATCAAATTCCTATAAAAATCGACTTTAAGTTACTAAAATCGACGCATTTTAAGTCGGTAAAGACTCGTTTTATTCACTATAGACTTATTCGCCATTTGGGATGTCGAGTATATACGTACATTTTATACAAGTTTTCGACATACATCTTATTTATCTTGTATGATAAAAGATAAATCGGTATTATGTTCCAAGAAGAATGTTTGAAAGGGTGCGTGTGTTTGAGAAAATTTATAGCTGTTATTTTTCTATTTATTATCCTTTTATTTGGGTTGTATTTTTTCGTTAGTCCAGTTAGAAATGTTGAAAAGCTTGATCAGACTGCTTCATTATCTTCACTAGCACAAGAAAAGTCCGCTCGTGCGACGTCGCTAGAACTGAACGGAGGCTCCCCTATTTTAGGCTACCGATTGAGCGAGAGCGATGTTAACGATTATTTGCGCAGCTACCTTTATGAAAATGATGAAACGGTTGAGGGAGCAGAAGCGGAGTTGCTTCCGGAACATATAAAATTTTATATTAATAAACATGTAGTATCTTTTATGGAATCACAGTTTGTAGTTGATGTAACACCAAATGCCGAGAATGGAAAGCTTGTTTTGAAGGTGAATAGTGTGCATTTAGGAAGAATGCCGATTCCGAGGTCTCTTGTATGGGATCGCTTAAATATTAACGAGTCTTCTGATGTCACGGTCGATAAAGAAATGAATGAAATTACTTTACTCAATAACTTGCCAGATTCCATTTCGTTTGAACAAGCGGATACAACGGATGAGTATATAAATTTATCTGCCTCTGTAACCATTGATTCGTTACGAGATATTATAAATCTAGCACCATACCTTATTCCTAAGGATATTCAAAGGAATTTATCCCAGAAACTGAACTTGTTTGGCCAATAATAAAAAGCTCACTTATTGTAAAAAAATAAGTGAGCTTTTTCTATCTTGCACCCTTTGACCTATGAAAAAAATGTTCGTTTTACCGATACAAAATAGAGAAGTGGTGAACCTATGAACGAATAGGGAGATTCGAAAAAATATACTTATATTTTATGGCTAGCAGTTGATGGATAGATGAATAAAAAAACGGTGGTGATGGTAAGTGGTAAGAGTAAGTGGATTAGCAAGTGGGATGGATATTGATCAAATCGTCAGTGATTTAATGAAGGCTGAACGAATGCCTATTGATAAGATGAAAAAACAAAAGCAAACGTTAGAGTGGCAGCGCGACGATTATCGCTCTATGAATTTGCTGTTATCAGACTTTAATAATCTTGCTTTTAATATGACCTTGCAGTCTTCTTATTCGTCCAAAACGGTATCTTCAGCAGATGAAACAAAAGTAAAAGCAGCAGCTACTTCCTCAGCAGGAAATGCGTCTTATACCCTTTCAAACGTGACAATGGCGACTGCTGCTCAGACTATTAGCACTAGTATTGATTCTAGTATGGATCCGACGAAAAGCTTGTGGTCTCAACGCGGGTCGATGGATTCAAGTGTTTGGACTGAGAAAACAGTGGAACAAGCCGCCATAACATTAAGTGCGGATACTAGTACAGTGAAATTAGCTAAAGGTGCTGTTTCTGCTGTAAATCAGAACACAGGCACTTTAAACTCTATATCCGTTACTACGGATGGTACAAGTAAAGCGTATACCGTAAGAATAGGAACAGCGGCGGGAACTATAAATTCTAATGAAGTATTTATTAACGAAGACACAGGTGAAATGACGTTTGGTACCACATTAACAAGCGGCAGTACAATTGAAGCGTTCTCGTATCAGCAAAATGTGCTGAACTTTTCTATGACAACTTATGATAGTACAGGCAAAGCAACAGGAAATATTCAAGATGGGGGAAGTACGCCATTTGAATTTGATGGTTCCACCTCATTAAACACCCTTCTCACACAAATCAGTAATTCAAAAGTAGGCATTTCAGCTTTTTTTGATGAAGGAACGAATAAAGTTGTCATGACTCGTAAAGATACGGGGAATTTATCTTCTGTTGACAGTCCAGATGGATCCAATATGGTTTTTTCAGGAGCATTTTTGACAACGGGGTTTCTACAGCTTGCCGGTAATGCGAAAGGAACAGACGCAAAATTTACGCTAAACGGTCTAGAAACAACTCGTAAGTCTAATACATTTACAACGGGAGGCGTTACCTATACCCTTCAAAATAATTTCACAGGAGATGTGCGCGTTAACGTAAGCAATGATACGCAAAAAGTATTTGATACAATCAAAGATTTTGTGACTAAATATAATGAGCTGATTGAGAAAATTAATGGAAAGGTTACCGAAGAAAGAGACCGAAACTATCAGCCTTTGACGGATCAAGAAAGAGAAAAGCTAACGGACAAACAAGCTGAGCAGTGGGATGATAAAGCAAAAAGCGGTTTGTTAAAAGGAGACACAATTTTATCAAGCGGGCTGAATCAAATGCGTTCTAACTGGTATGCCTCTGTATCAGGAGTGAGCGGAGCATTTTCACAGCTAACGGACATCGGTATTTCAACTAGCGCAAACTATAGCGATCGAGGCAAGCTAGTGATTGAAGGTGACGGGACTAAATTAAAAGAAGCAATTGAAAAAGACCCGCAGTCTGTTATGGATTTATTTATGAAAAGTGGAAGTACAACAAGTGAAAAAGGGATTGTACGACGTTTACGAGATACGATTACTCAAACCGTATCCAAAGTTGAGCAGCGCGCTGGCCGTTCAACATGGACAAGTGAACAATTTTTGCTTGGGCGGAATTTAAAAAGCGTAAACAGCCAAATTACTAGTTTTGAAAGCAGGCTCACACAAGTAGAGGACCGGTATTATCGTCAGTTTACAGCAATGGAGAAAGCCATTCAAAATGCAAATGCTCAAAGCGCGCAGTTATCGCAATATTTTAGTTAAGAAGGAGTGAATGTTTTTATGGCAGCAAATAATCCATATCAAGCGTATCAGCAGGGAGCTGTTCAGACTGCCTCTCCAGGAGAGTTAACGCTTATGCTGTATAACGGGTGTTTGAAATTTATCAAACTTGCACGAACAGGCATACAGGAAAAAAATATTGAGCTAAAAAATACGAATTTGTTAAAAGCACAAAATATTATTCAAGAATTAATGATTACCCTTGATACAAACGTGCAAGTTGCTAAGTCTATGATGACTATGTATGACTATATCAACCAGTGTCTAATTGAAGCGAACACAAAAAATGACATAGAGAGCTTGGATGAAGCCGAACAATATGTAACAGAGTTCCGCGATACGTGGAAGCAAGTTGTGCAGCTTCACCGCCAGCAAGTCCATGGAAGCGGCGGCCAAGCATAAATATGATAAACGAACTGTATCAGATAACTGACGAGATTTACCGACTTACTCAAATATTTTCTGACAAAAATCGAGAAGAGGACATTCAGAAATTAGAGTATCTTCTATTAAAAAGACGTGACCTCATGGAGAAGCTGCCGCCAAAAAGTAGAGATCATGAATGGATAGGTAAGAAAATTGTCGAAATGAATAAGACGATTGATCAAAATCTGATCTTCATCCGGCATCGAATCATGGAAGATCTCCGTTTGCTAAAAGTGAAAAAAAAGCATAATAACAGCTATGTAAACCCTTACGAAATGAAATCGTTTGATGGGATGTTTTACGATAAAAAAAATTAATTTTGCGTAAAAAATACAACCCTTCTTCTTATGAAGAAGGTCTATTTTTTTGGTTTTTTCATAAACTTTTCTCAGGTTCCAAAAATTTTCACTTAATTTTCTAAAAATTTTAATAGTTTAGGAAGGGATTGTGTCGGGTATTGTAGAATTGTAGAGGTATAGCAATGGATTAAAGGAGGAGTTCGAACATGATGTATAACATTCGCGGTGAAAACATTGAGGTGACTCCAGCAATTAGGGAATACGTAGAGAAAAAGCTTGGTAAGTTAGAGCGTTATTTCGACGAGACACCAACTGCTGACGTAAATGTAAACTTAAAAGTCTACAATAACGATCAAAAAATAGAAGTCACAATCCCAATGAATGATCTCGTATTGAGAGCTGAAGAGACCCACAGTGATTTATACGCAGCTGTCGATCTTGTCCTAGATAAATTAGAGCGTCAAATTCGTAAACATAAAACAAAAGTGAATCGAAAAATGCGTGAAAAAGGTGCTGAGAAGTATCTATTTGCAGCATTAGAAAGTGAAGCGAACGTAGCTGTTGCAACTGAAGAGGATGAATTAGAGCTAGTTCGTACAAAACGATTTAATTTAAAACCAATGGATAGCGAAGAGGCTATTTTACAAATGAATATGTTAGGACATAGTTTCTTTGTATTTACAAATGCTGAGACAAACATTACAAACGTTGTGTACCGAAGAAAAGATGGCCGATATGGATTGATTGAACCAAACTAAAGGTTACAGTCTTTCTTAAATAAGAGCAGTAAAATAAAAGCAGCGTGCTTCCGCACGCTGCTTTTTTAGCTGTTTAAAAAAATAGCTCCATAACTACATAGCGTGTAGAAGATTTGGTGAATACACGCGTGGTTTCTTTCATTTTGAATGCCTGATAAAAAGATACTTTATTTTCTCGTGCGTTACACCAGACCCTTCGTAGCCCAAGATTCTTGAGTTTGAACAAAACTTCTTTTAGCAAATGACTGCCGTACCCTTTTCCTTGTTCTTCTTTGAGCGTAGCAAATTTCCGGAATTGAGCTTCATCACCTGTTATAAATAAGGAAACAACTGATTTTAACTCTCCTTTTTCAAACAGTCCATAGTGCATGCCTGATGGATCCTCTTTCAGCTGAACATAACTGAAATCTTTATGAGGCCACATGACGATATGTCGGACTTCCCAAGCTTGTTCTTTCGTAATCGTTTGAACGTTCATTCTACATTCCCCTTTTTTATTGTAAGAGTGAAGCAGGGAAAATCACAATAGAAAATAACTCCTTAATAGAGTAGTACTAGTAAAGAGACAGACGAAAAAGGGTACAAGTTGCTACTTGTTTAGCTGCAATGTTACAATTTTACTCAGAATGTTTTATAATGAAAGATACAGATATGAATGAAAATAGTATAAAATGTACTGATTATAAATAGAGGAGCGTTTTAATATGCTTGGATTATTTAAAAAAGTGTTTGACGGCAATCAGCGCCAAATCGGCCGTTTAGAAAAAATGGCGGACCAAATTGATGCGTTAGGTCCTGAAATAGCGTCTTTAACGGACGATCAGCTTCGTGAAAAAACAGCTGAATTTCAACAACGCTACCAAAATGGTGAATCGCTCGATAACCTATTAGATGAAGCTTTTGCGGTTGTACGTGAAGCAGCGAAACGTGTGTTAGGCATGTATCCGTACAAAGTTCAGCTAATGGGGGGTATTTCTCTGCATGAAGGGAATATCTCGGAAATGAAAACGGGTGAAGGTAAAACGCTGACAGCTACTATGCCTGTATACTTAAACGCCATTACAGGCAAAGGTGTACATGTAGTAACAGTCAATGAATACTTAGCGAGCCGTGATGCTAGTGAAATGGGTCGTTTATATGAATTCCTAGGCTTGAAAGTAGGGTTAAACTTAAACCATTTAACGCGTGAAGAAAAACAAGAAGCATATGCAGCGGATATTACGTATAGTACAAATAATGAACTAGGATTTGACTATTTACGTGATAACATGGTGCTTTATAAAGAACAAATGGTTCAACGTCCGCTTCATTTTGCTGTAATCGATGAAGTTGACTCTATCTTAATTGATGAAGCACGTACGCCGCTTATTATATCCGGCAGCGCACAGAAATCGACTGCGCTTTATATTCAAGCTAATGCATTCGTTCGCACGCTTGATAAAGAAACCGATTTTACTTTTGATATCAAAACAAAAAGCGTTCAGCTAACCGAAGAAGGTATGTCAAAAGCCGAGCGCGCATTTGGCATTGAAAACTTATTTGATATTTCACACGTAGCGCTAAACCATCACATCAACCAAGCGCTTAAAGCACATGTAACGATGCAAAACGATGTGGATTATGTAATTGATGAAGATCAAGTCGTAATCGTTGACCAATTTACTGGTCGTTTGATGAAAGGAAGACGTTTTAGTGACGGCTTGCATCAAGCTATCGAAGCTAAAGAGAACGTTGAGATTCAAAATGAAAGCATGACGTTAGCTACAATTACATTCCAAAACTACTTCCGTATGTATGAAAAATTATCAGGTATGACGGGTACAGCTAAAACGGAAGAAGAAGAATTCCGTAATATCTACAACATGCACGTTGTCGTTATTCCGACAAACAAGCCAATTTCACGTGATGATAAAGCGGATTTAATTTACAAGTCAATGGAAGGCAAGTTTAATGCGGTAGTGGAAGATATTGCTGAGCGCCACGCAAAAGGACAGCCTGTTCTTGTTGGTACAGTTGCGATTGAAACATCTGAAGTTTTATCAGCATTATTAAAGAAAAAAGGCATTCGCCATCACGTTTTAAATGCAAAACAGCATGAGCGTGAAGCGGATATTATCGAGAATGCGGGTCACAAAGGTGCGGTAACAATCGCAACGAATATGGCCGGTCGTGGTACGGATATTAAACTAGGTGAAGGTGTCGTTGAAGCTGGAGGTCTTGCTGTAATTGGTACAGAGCGTCATGAATCACGCCGTATTGATAATCAGCTCCGCGGACGTGCTGGACGTCAAGGGGACCCAGGGGTGTCTCAATTCTATCTATCCATGGAAGATGAATTAATGCGCCGATTTGGTTCTGATAATATGATGGCGATGATGGATCGTCTTGGTATGGATGATTCACAGCCAATTCAAAGTAAAATTGTAACAAGAGCTGTTGAATCCGCTCAAAAACGCGTTGAAGGTAATAACTTTGATGCGCGTAAACAATTGCTTCAATATGATGATGTTCTTCGTCAGCAGCGTGAAGTTATTTACAAACAACGCTTTGAAGTGCTTGATTCAGACAACTTACGTGCGATTGTAGAACGTATGATTGAATCAACGCTACAGCGTGTGGTTGAGGTAAATACACCGCGTGAAGAATTAGAAGAAGAATGGAATTTACAAGCGATTATTGATTACGTAAATGCTAATGTTCTTGAGGAAGGCGAAGTCACAGAAGAAGATCTTCGCCGTAAAGAGCCTGAAGAAATGGTAGAACTGCTGGTAGATCATGCAAAAGCTCGTTATAATGAAAAAGAAGAGCAGCTCCCTGAAGAACAAATGCGTGAATTCGAAAAAGTAGTTGTTCTTAGAGCAGTTGATTCTAAATGGATGGATCATATCGATACGATGGATCAGCTTCGCCAAGGTATCCACCTTCGTGCGTACGGCCAAACAGATCCTCTTCGCGAATACCAAATGGAAGGTTTTGCGATGTTTGAAAATATGATTGCAACCATTGAAGAAGAAGTGACGAAGTATATCATGAAAGCAGAAATTAACAACAACCTTGAGCGTCAAGAAGTAGCGCAAGGTCAGGCGGCTGTTCATCCAAAAGAAGGAGACGCGCCGGCTAAGAAGAAGCCAAAAGTAAATGCGATAGAAGTTGGCCGAAATGATCCTTGTATCTGTGGAAGTGGCAAAAAGTATAAAAACTGCTGCGGTAAAGAATCATAAAATAAGAGTCAATTAGTATAGAATGAACTAGTACAGGAAGGAAATGAGTCTTCTCATTTCCTTCCTGTGCGTCAAAAATAAAATAGAGGTGTTTAACTCATGGATTTAGTAGAAATTAAGCAAGAACTTGACAAAACAGCTAAGCGATTAGCGGACTTTAGGGGGTCTCTTTGACCTCGATACAAAACAAGCTCGTATCGATGAATTAGATGAGACTATGGCTGATCCAAATTTTTGGAATGACCAGCAGGCAGCTCAGACTGTTATTAATGAAGCCAATGGTTTAAAAGATGCAGTAAATCAATTTAACCACTTAGATGAAACATACGAAAATTTACAGATATCTCATGAACTTGTAAAAGAAGAATACGATGAAGATTTAGCAGAAGAACTAGTTAGTGAACTAAAAGAGCTTATTTCAGGCATGAACGACTTTGAATTACAGCTGCTTTTAAGCGAGCCGTATGATAAAAATAACGCCATTTTAGAATTGCACCCAGGTGCTGGTGGAACAGAATCACAGGATTGGGGTTCAATGTTACTACGTATGTATACGCGCTGGGCGGAGAAAAAAGGTTTCAAAGTAGAAACACTTGATTACTTACCTGGGGATGAAGCTGGTATTAAAAGTGTAACGCTTTTAATTAAAGGCCATAATGCGTACGGGTATTTAAAAGCTGAAAAAGGCGTTCATCGTCTCGTTCGTATTTCTCCGTTTGATTCATCAGGCCGTCGCCATACGTCATTCGTATCGTGCGACATAATGCCGGAATTTAACGATGAAATTTCAATTGATATTCGTACGGAAGATTTGAAGGTTGATACGTACCGTGCAAGCGGTGCCGGAGGTCAGCATATCAATACAACAGATTCAGCTGTTCGTATTACTCACCTCCCAACTAATGTAGTCGTATCTTGTCAGACGGAACGTTCACAAATTAAAAACCGTGAGCAAGCAATGAAGATGTTAAAATCTAAGTTGTATCAGTTAGAAATTGAGAAGCAGCAAGAACAGCTAGCTGAAATCCGCGGAGAACAAAAAGATATTGGATGGGGAAGTCAAATTCGTTCTTACGTATTCCATCCGTATTCTTTAGTAAAAGATCACCGCACAAATACGGAAGTCGGAAACACGCAAAGTGTAATGGATGGAGATCTAGATCCGTTTATTGATGCGTATTTACGTTCTCATATTTAATCAAAAGGCAGTATACCTCGGTATGCTGCCTTTTTTTAGTTGTTAGGACTTTGTAAAATTTGAATGAAGAAAAACGAGCGTAAAGAACTATTTGTAGATAGAAAATTAAGAAAATGCAGAAATTTAAAGGTTACTGTCGTCCGTTCGCTTATTTTGTCAATGAAATAAAATGGTTTAAAATACCTATTTTATGGTAAATGCTTCTTTACAATCCTTTATACCTCTTTTACAAACAGCTTTTATAATTTGAGTTAAATCAAGAGGAAGGGGCATGTGCAGTGGCAAATAAATCGTTACACGAATTAATAGAGCAAGTAAAACAGAACAGTTTTTCTTCGAGTAAAGGGTTTGATAGAAGGCGTTTTTTACAAGGAGCTGGAAAAGTAGCAGGAGTATCACTTGGCTTAACAATTGCTCAGTCTATCGGTTTAAATGCAGTAGAAGTTTCAGCGGCAGCGCCTAAATTTTCAAGTTATCCGTTCACTTTAGGCGTCGCATCGGGAGATCCTTTAGCAGATAGTATTGTTCTTTGGACAAGATTAGCACCAGACCCATTGAATGGCGGGGGAATGCCTAATCAACCCGTTCCAGTAAAATGGGAGCTTGCCGAAGATGAAGACTTTCATCGAATTGTCAAACGAGGAACAGAAATAGCTAGACCTGAACTTGCTCACTCTGTTCACGTTGATGTAAAAGGATTAAAGCCAGGCCGTATTTATTATTATCGATTTAAAAGCGGTCATGAGTTAAGCCCGGTTGGAAAAACAAAAACACTTCCTTCAGCAAATGCAGAAGTAGCCAGCATGACGTTTGCATTCGCTTCGTGTCAACAGTATGAACATGGTTACTTTACAGCTTATGAACATATGGTTAAAGAACAATTGGATTTTGTGGTTCATTTGGGCGATTACATCTATGAATATGGACCAAACGAGTATGTGGCTGCAAGCGGAAATGTTCGTACTCACAGCAGCGCAGAAATTCAAACGCTTCAAGACTATCGAAACAGGCATGCTCAGTACAGGTCAGATGCCAATTTGAAGTCTGCTCATGCTGCTTTTCCTTGGATTGTGACGTGGGATGATCATGAAGTAGAAAACAATTATGCAAATGTAATTCCTGAAAAAGGACAATCAGTAGAAGCATTTATTCAACGCCGCGCGGCAGCTTATCAAGCTTATTACGAACATATGCCTTTGCGTCAAACATCCTTGCCTCACGGAACGGATATGAGATTGTATCGTGACTTTTCATATGGGAAACTAGCTTCCTTTCAAGTGTTGGATACGCGTCAATACAGAGACGATCAAGCAAACGGAGACGGAACAAAGCCGCAAACGCCAGAATCTCTTGATCCTAAACGTACACTATTAGGGATTGAACAAGAAAAATGGCTTTTTACTAATCTTGAAAAATCAGCGTGTCATTGGAACGTACTGGCTCAACAAATTTTCTTTGCTCCCAGAAAATTTGGAACGGCGGCTAAGCCTACATACAGCATGGATGCATGGGATGGGTATACGGCGAATCGTCAGCGTGTTATTGATTTTATTGAAAAGAAAAAGTTGGACAACGTCATTGTACTAACTGGAGATGTGCACGCTAACTGGGCTTCTAATTTACACACGGATTTTGCCAATCTTAATTCAAGAATTATTGGTGCAGAGTTCGTTGGCACCTCCATCACTTCCGGAGGGAACGGAGCAGATAAACGAGCTGATACGGATAAAATTTTAAGTCAAAATCCACATCTTACATTCTTTAATGATTACAGAGGATATGTAAGGTGTACGGTCACTCCTGATATATGGCAAGCTGATTATCGCGTTGTGCCTTTTGTAACAGAACCTGGTGCGGAAATTTCAACTCGAGCTTCCTTTCAATATAAAAAAGATGGAAAAGGTATGACAGAAGTTGAAGTAAATAACGTGCCGCGTGGGCTAAAGATTTCTAAGGAAGTAGAGGAAGATCGTATGCGGGCACACGGGAAAGCACATGAAAAACAAGAGTTGAAAAAGAAAGAAAAAGTACAGCAGTAAATTGAGTAAGGGAAAGGAGGTCAAGTATGCTTTCTAATATTGGAATTCCTGGTTTAGTTATTATTTTGGTCATTGCGTTAATTATTTTTGGGCCGTCTAAGCTGCCGGAAGTTGGACGGGCGTTTGGGCGAACATTAACTGAATTTAAAGGAGCAGCAAAAGGGCTCGTATCAGATGATGAAAGTGTTAAAGAAAAGCAGGCAGCAACCGTTTCTGAACAAAAAAGGAATGAATCGACATTGTAAGTAAGGAAATAGACGAGGAAACTCGTCTATTTCTACTTGTCAGAAAGGAGAAATAGACAATGGGAGAAATGAGCTTGATGGAGCACCTTGAAGAATTGCGTGTTCGTATTATTAAAACACTTTGTGCATTTGTAGTTTTACTTATTGTCAGTTTTGTATTTGTACAAGATATTTATCAGTGGCTAGTGAAAGATTTGGACGGTAAGCTTGCTGTACTTGGACCAAGTGAAATTGTATGGATTTATATGGTGATTGCATTTGTTTTTGCGCTTGCTTTTACACTTCCAGTAGCTGCTTATCAAGTATTTCGGTTTGTTTCACCGGGATTAAAAAAGGAAGAGTATAAGATTATGATTACCTTCATTCCATTCTTTTTTCTCTTATTTGTAAGTGGCTTGGGGTTTGGTTATTTTGTTTTATTTCCAATGGTTTTAGCATTTTTAACAGGTTTGTCGAATGATCAGTTTTCACTCATGTTTACGGCGGAGCATTATTTCCGTTTTATGCTTAATCTGTGTTTACCATTTGGTTTTTTATTTGAAATGCCTTTAGTTGTCTTATTTTTAACGCGTTTAGGGGTTCTAAATCCAGTGAGGTTAGCTAAAGCAAGGAAGTTATCTTATTTTGCTTTAATTGTGATATCTGTGCTTATTACTCCTCCTGATTTTATTTCGGATATTTTAGTCATTGTCCCGCTTCTGCTCTTATATGAGCTCAGTGTGACAATTTCACGCGTAGTATACAAAAAACGTTTAGGAAACGAATCAATTGCTTGACCTCATACATAAATACGATGAGAGAATTCATGAAATTGAAACAAAGTCCTTGTAAACAGAGTGTTTTAAACATTCTTGAGTAGGTTATAATAGAGTGAAAACTCTACAGCAAGGGGGAGAAGGCTTGAAAAAAGTATTATTAACGTTAACAATTGGCCTAGCGCTTGTTTTGTCCGCGTGCGGCGGAGGCAGTTCCAAAAATGAATCTGCCGGTGAATCTTCAGCGAGTGCAGAAGATATTGTGAAGAAAAACTGTACAGGCTGTCACGGTGTAGATTTAGGAGGAGCAAATGGGCCAAGCTTGCAGCATGTAGGCAGCAAGCACTCAGAAGCTGAAATTGAAAACATTATTAACAATGGTCAAGGCGGTATGCCAAAAGGACTGATTAATGAAGAAGATGCCAAAAAAGTTGCGGCTTGGCTGGCAAAGAAAAAATAAGACGGGTATCCGTCTTATTTTTGTGTTAAAGCTGCTTTAATTGTTCATTTAAGACAATAGCTTGCTGTTGAGCTTTGACATCTTTTGCTATGTCTCCAGGTGCATTGGCTTCTCCAATGATGTATCCGCTAAAGGAAGAACCAATAAAATCGACAATGTATTGAAATTGCATAATAAGAGGAAGGGCCTTTACAGATGCGCCTGTGCCCCCGACTACTAATACATAGACGCGCTTATTTTTCATTTGTTCTTTAAAGTTGATTGTCGAATCTCTAAGGCTTTCAGACCAACGATCCACAAAGTTCTTCATCAATCCGCTCATACCGTACCAGTAAAGAGGCGTAACAAATAAAATAGTATCGTGCGCTGCCATCTTTTTCGCTATATCATAATAATCATCTTGTTGATTGGTAAATCCATGTTCATCGTGACGCATATCAGTAATGGGGTTAATGGTATGCCTACGTAAGTAAACTTCTTCAGTATTGATATCTTTTAAGACTGCTTTAGCCAATTCTTCCGTATTTCCGTTTTCCCGTGAACTTCCATAAATAGTGATCATGTTATCTCTCCTCATCGTTTTTCTTATTTATCATACCTTGTTTGTAAAAAAGTAGACATGAATGTGCTTTGTCTAACGATATTCGTAAAAAAATGAACAGCAAAAAACAACAGAATTAAAAATAAGGATAAATTCTCATACCCTGCTAAAAATATCCTACTTATGTCATATTTGAAATAAAAATGTAATATTTTTGGGGCTTATTTTCACGAAGAGTGATGTTATAATGAGAAAGCGCGTGAGAAGAGTCGAATTTTTGGTTTGAATTGTAGAGTTTTGTCGTATTTTGACAAGTTTTACATAGTATTAAAATAACACACTTGATTAGGTGATTACTTATGATTGAAATGCAAAATGTATATAAAACGTATCCGAACGGTGTAAAAGCAATCAATGGCATTAGCATCAAGATTAATCAAGGTGAGTTTGCTTATATCGTAGGACCAAGTGGAGCAGGAAAATCCACTTTTATTAAAATGATGTATCGTGAAGAAAAGCCTTCTTCAGGAAATATCATTGTAAACGGTGCAAATGTAGCAAAAATAAAAGATAGCAGAGTTCCTATCTTTAGACGTCATATTGGTGTAGTCTTTCAAGATTTCAAGCTGCTTCCAAAATTAACGGTCTATGAAAACATTGCTTTTGCACTAGAAGTAATTGAGCAAAGTCCCGAAGAAATTAAAAAGCGAGTGCTAGAGGTGCTAGAGCTTGTTAAGTTAAAGGGTAAAATGGATTCTTTCCCTGATGAATTATCTGGAGGAGAGCAGCAGCGTGTGTCTATTGCGCGTTCAATTGTGAATAGTCCTAAGGTTGTCATCGCCGACGAACCGACAGGGAACCTTGATCCGGAGACTTCGTGGGAAATCATGGATATTTTTGAGGAGATTAATAAACGCGGTACGACTATTTTAATGGCAACGCATAACCGTGAAATTGTAAATACAATTCGAAAGCGCGTAATTGCGATTGAAAATGGAAATGTTGTGCGTGATGAAGTAAGAGGTGAATACGGATATGAAGGCTAGGACATTCGGTCGCCACTTACGTGAAGGATCTAAAAGTTTAGGAAGAAACGGCTGGATGACATTCGCATCTGCAAGCGCGGTTACCGTGACGCTCTTGCTTGTAGGCGTATTTTTTATGTTGATGATGAATTTAAACCACATTGCTAAATTGATTGAAAATGATGTGGAAATTCGCGTTCACGTTGATGCTGCAGCGACAGCGGATGATCGAAAAGCAATGAAAGAAAAGCTAGATGCAATTAAGCAAGTTGATACGGTGACGTTTTCTTCTAAAGATAAAGAGTTAAAAGATTTAATTAATAGTATGGGTGATGAAGGACAAGCTTTTGAACCGTTTGAGCAGCAAAACCCATTAAATGATGTGTTTGTTGTTAAAACAAAAGAGCCGACTGATGTCGCAAAAGTAGCTAAACAAATTGAGAAATATCCGTATGCAGCAAAAGTTCAATACGGACAAGATCAAGTTGAAAAGTTATTTAAAGTGCTGAAAGTAGCTCGTAATATCGGAGTAGTACTGATTTTAGGGCTTCTATTTACAGCGATGTTCCTCATTTCAAATACAATTAAAATTACGATTGTAGCTCGCCGTGAAGAGATTGAAATTATGCGCTTAGTTGGAGCCACAAACTCCTTTATTCGCTGGCCGTTCTTTATTGAAGGTCTGTTTTTAGGAGTGCTTGGTTCTATTGTGCCAATTGCTGTTATTATCGGTGTGTACAGCGTTTTATATAATGAAGTTCAGCCTAAGTTCGATGGATTCTTTGAACTTTTACCTGCTTTTCCATTCGTGCTTCAAGTATCGCTATTACTACTTGTAATCGGTGGTCTAATTGGGATGTGGGGAAGTACATTATCCATCCGTAAATTCTTACGAAAATAAAGATAGATTTTTAACATAATAGATTATAACAACCTCACATTTGATGTTTATCAGATGTGAGGTTGTTGTGTAATTACAGATAAAAATAGAAAAAAGTGCTAATGGGGGTCTTGCTAATGCCCGTTTATACGGGGAAATATGTGCAAATGGGGAGAAACAAATGACACGTAAGACATTAGTAATGACAGCAGCAGTTTTAGTTGGACTAGGTACAGCTTGGATAGGTAATGAAAAAGTTGCTTATGCAGAAAGTGCCAGCACTACTAAACTCAGTGATTTAGAGAAAAAAAGTAACGATGTGAACCAAAATATTAATCAAAATAAAGAGAAATTAAAAGAAGTTCAAGAACAGCAAAAAAACGAAGAAGCTGAGATTGCGCGTTTGGATTCAGAAGTCGGACAGACAAATGCAGACATCCGCAGCCGTGAAGCTGAAGTAGAAAAAGCAAAGCAAGACATCGAAAAGCTGAAAAATGAAATTGACGTTGTAAAAAAAAGAATTGAAAAACGAAATGAGCTATTAAAAAAGCGTGCTCGTGCTTTACAAGAAAACGGCGGGTCTGTGGATTACATAGATGTACTGCTAGGCTCTGAAAGCTTCGGAGACTTTATTAGCAGAGTGAGTGCGGTTTCGACAATTGTAGGGGCTGACCGCGATTTGTTAATGCAGCATGAAGCTGATAAAAAGGCAAAAGAAGAGAAAGAAACAAAAGTTCAAAACAAGCTAACGGAAGTAAATCAAGCGCTTGAAGAACTTAAAAATCTTCGTGCGCAGCTGCAAAAACAAGTGGATGAAAAGAATCACCTCATGCAAACGCTCAAAGATCAGGAAAAAGAATTTAATGAAGAAGCCGTTGGATTAGAAGAGCAAGCTTCTATTTTAGCCGATCAAAAAAATGCAGCACAAGCTCAACAGCAAGAAATTGAAAAAGCCGGGGCAACAGAGGAGGCACCACCTGTTACAAGCGGGTCGTTTATGAGGCCGGCAAAGGGCCCGGTAACATCTCATTTTGGATATCGAGAAACGTTTGGAAGAGGACATTACGGTATTGATATTGGAAAGCGAGGAGAAAGTGTGCCAGTTGTAGCCGCAGCAAGCGGAAAAGTAATTAGAGCATATCATTCTTCTTCTTTTGGTAATGCCGTATTTATTCGTCACAATGTCGAAGGTCAGACGTGGGTTACAGTTTATGCTCACTTAGAGAGCTACAGCGTCTCAAGTGGTCAATCTATCAATAAAGGTCAACAATTAGGTTATATAGGGAACACAGGACGTTCGTTTGGTGCTCACCTGCATTTTGAATTGCATAAGGGCGATTGGAAAGGCAAAAGCTCTGCTGTAAACCCTGAACGTTATATTAAATTTTAAGTTCCTAGCATACGTGGTACAAGCTCAACATATAGTTTAACAAAAAGGCATCGCACTTGATTTGTGTGGTGCCTTTTGCTACAAATAACACATGCATCCTTTTTATTACATAGTTTTGGTTGTATCTATTATAATAAGAAGAGATGGCTTAAGGTTGAGGAGGATGAAAGAACTTGAATCGGAAAATCGTTGCACTATTAATGGCACTCTCCTTAGTTGTTGGAGCAGCAGGTACATATTTTGGCATTCAGTATGCAAATGCTGGAACGGTCAGTACCCCCCTTACAACTTCTTCAAATGATAGTAAAGTGGAAAAGGAAGAGCTAGACAAAATCAAGCAGGCTTACGAACTGATATCTTCAAAATATTACAAAGATGTAGATGACAAAAAATTATTAGATGGCGCAATCCAAGGAATGGTACAAACCTTAGGAGACCCTCACTCATCTTACATGGATAAGAAAACGGCACAGCAATTCACGCAGTCTCTTGATTCATCGTTTGAGGGGATTGGTGCTGAAGTAAGCATGGTAGATGGAAAAGTAACAATCGTAGCTCCGTTTAAACAATCTCCTGCGGAAAAAGCAGGATTAAAACCAAATGATCAGATTTTAAAGATCGATGGTAAAAGTATCGCGGGTCTTGAATTGAATGAAGCGGTATTAAAAATTCGCGGTAAAAAAGGCTCTACCGTGACATTAGATGTTCAAAGACCAGGCGTGAAAGAAACGATGAAAGTAAAAGTTGTAAGAGATGAGATTCCAATTGAAACCGTCTATTCTTCTGTTAAAAATGTAAACAATAAAAAAATTGGTTACATGGAAATTACGTCATTCTCTGAATCAACGGGAGACGAATTTACGAAACAGTTGAAAAAACTTGAAAATAAACATATTGATGGTTTAGTTCTAGATGTTCGTGGAAATCCTGGTGGCTATTTAACGAGTGTTGAAAAAATGCTCGATAAATTAGTAACGAATAAAAAGCCATACATTCAAATTGAAGATCGTAACGGTGAACGTCAAAAAGTGGTTTCTTCAATGAAAAAGCAAAAGGATTATCCAATTGTGGCCTTGATTGATGGAGGAAGTGCATCTGCTTCTGAAATTCTTGCCGGGGCATTAAAAGAAGCAGGCGGATACAAGCTAGTCGGTGAAAAATCCTATGGAAAAGGAACGGTTCAACAAGCTGTTCCAATGGAAGACGGCAGTAATTTAAAATTAACGTTCTATAAATGGCTAACGCCTGATGGAAACTGGATTAACGAAAAAGGTATAAAACCAACGGTAGAAGTCAAGCAGCCGGATTACTATTATGCAAATCCAATTCAAGTTGATAAAAAGCCATTAACACGTGATATGACAGGTGACCAAGTGAAGAATGCTCAAGTGATGCTAAAAGGCCTTGGCTTTGAACCTGGACGTACAGACGGATATTTTAGTAAAGAGACAGAAACAGCTGTAACTGCATTCCAAAAAGCCAATAAGCAAAAAGCTACAGGTGAAATTGATGAAGATACAGCAGCGCTTTTACAAACAAAACTATTAGAAAAAATTAAATCCAAAGATGAAGATCGTCAGCTTCAAACGGCTTTAAAGCTAGCTAGTCAATAAGAAGTAGAAAAAGTTCCGTGCTTTTCCAAAGCACGGAACTTTTTTAGTAAAAACAACATTGTCGGTTAGTGATGCATTTTGATAAAATAAAGAAGCCTATGATACATAACAATCAATCGTAAATGTTGTAATAAAAATGTGAAAAATACAGGTGGTGAAAAAATGGATTTTGCATTAGAGCTTTTAAAAGGTATCGGGCGTTTATTTTTGCACCCGTTAACTTATTTATTTCTGCTCGTCTCGTTTTTTGTAGGTCTTTCTCGCGTCAAGAGAGAGCGTCAGAATTTTCATGTTCGCGTGTTTGATTTTATTTTAGAAGCAAAATATTTATTTTTTCCAGGTATCATTATTGGTTTGATTTTATCCGTTGTTACCGTGTTGCTAGGTGTCTATGTATCTATAGGAACGATTGTACTTGTAGCTGTTTTAACTTTTATCATAAGCGGCCCGTGGACGTTTAAATGGCTTTCTCCTTCTTATACCGTAGGACTGGCTGTGCTTGCGACCTTGCTTATTCCTGCAGCTGGTTTCGGTGAAGGATTTATTCAAACGTGGTCTGTGCAAGCTCATAACGCAGATTTACCTTCTCTTACTATTTTAATGTCGCTGCTTGTATTAGCAGAAGGATATTTAATTTGGAAGTTTGGAGCAAAAGGTACGTCTCCAGCCATTGTGAAAAGTAAAAGAGGGCAGGAAATTGGGGCTCATTATTCTCAAAAATTATGGGTTGTTCCGCTTTTTGTCTTAATTCCAGGCAGCGCCATTACGTCTGTGTTTCCATGGTGGCCTGTGTTATCTATTGACGGAACATCATTTAGCCTGTTTTTTGTTCCTTTTGCTATCGGTTTTTATCAGCGAATTCAAAGTATGGTTCCGTTTAAATCTATTGAATTTACCGGTAAGCGTGTATTAGCATTAGGCGTGGGATTAACGATTATTACAATTGCTGCTATTTTTTATCCTCCTGCCGCTGTCGCTGTTGTTATTCTAGCGATCATAGGAAGAGAGTGGATTCGTTTGCAGCAGCGTCGAAGCGATGAAAAAGCGCCCGCACTATTTACTAAGCGTACACAAGGTTTGGTTGTGTTAGGAATCATCCCTCATTCTCCGGCAGAGAAAATGGGTTTGAAAGTAGGAGAAGTGATTATTAAAGTAAATGGAATCGCTATATCTGAAGTCCATAAATTTTATGAAGCATTACAAGTGAATAACCGTGCTTTTTGTAAGCTAGAAGTTATTGACGAAAATGGAGAAGTTCGCTTTACTCAGCGAGCATTGTATGACAACGAACATCATGAACTAGGTATTTTGTTTGTACACAATTATACAAAACGTAATTCACAAGCTGGTTAAAAGACGGATAAAAAGGAGAAATGTTTGTGGAAGTCAAAACGATTGCCGCAGTTTTTCTACCCGCCATATTGCTTGTTCTGTTTGCTAGAGTAACATATAACCTATATGTTGCCACAGCGCTGACGCTTTTGTTGATAGCTGTTTCTGTATATAAAGGGTACGCAGATTATCCGCTTATTATTTTAATAGATTTACTTTCAGCAGCCATTGGTTTTATATATGCAAAAGGCATGCTAGCAGCTGGAAAATAAAGATTGTTGCTTTGATGATAAGTGAATCATCCTATTATCAAAACGTACGCAAAAGCTCTCTACGAAATGTGGAGAGCTTTTTTATGTCGAAAAACGAGTTAGAACTCATAACACTGTTGTTACGGTTCCATCGATAAATGAGTATAATTAAATTAATTATACAAATATGTTTGTAAATAAAATAACTTAAACAATTTTGTGTAAATTATTTTAAATGTGTGTACAAATATGTAGTTGGGGTATAGAAAAATAAAGAAATTAATCTGAAAATTATATTTATTTTGATTTTTAAAAATAGAAGGAGGTTTAGTATCGATGGAAGTGTTAATGAGAACAATGTTTCAGTCGCTTGGCAAAAATCATTCAATGAATAAATTAGCTAAAAAGTATGGATTGCGGATGGGGGCAGCTCGTTTTGTTGCTGGAGACTCAATTGAATCAGCAATTCGAACATCCAAGGAGCTTAACAATGGTGGGAAAGTTGTGACACTCGATCATTTAGGCGAATTTGTTTTTACAGAAGAGGAAGCTAGGTTATCTACGGCCATGTGCATTCAGACACTAGAAGCCATTGCAGCATCGGGCGTTCAATCAAATTTATCATTAAAGATGACTTCTTTAGGATTGGATATTAGCAAAGAGCTTTGTATGGAAAATATGCGCAGAATTCTACACACAGCCAGAGTGAATGATATTTTTGTTCGAATTGATATGGAAGACTACTTGCACTGCCAAATCTCCCTTGATATGTATAAAGAATTACGCAAAGAATTTGATAATATTGGAATTGTGATTCAAGCGTATCTTTATCGTACAGAACAAGATATGAATGACTTACATCAATATCAAGCTAATTTACGTCTGGTAAAAGGAGCTTACAAAGAATCGCCAGAAGTATCGTTTCCGGAAAAGAAAGACGTAGATGAAAACTATAAAAAAATCATTAAAATGCATTTATTAAATGGACACTATACAGCTGTAGCAAGTCATGATGAGGAAATGATTCAGTATACAAAACGATTAGTAAGAGAAAACGGCATTTCAAATGATCAGTTTGAGTTCCAAATGCTTTATGGAATTTGCGTAGAGCTACAGGATCGTCTGGTCAAAGAAGGATATAAAGTCAGGGTTTATGTTCCTTACGGAATTGATTGGTTTGGGTATTTCATGAGACGCCTAGCCGAACGCCCCGCCAACGTATGGTTCGTATTAAAAAATTTCTCCAAATAAGTTCAGTCCAAGAAACATAAAAAATTCGACACAAGTATCCTGAGCTTCGTGTCGAATTTTTTAATTAGTTTAATCCGTATTCTTTGATTTTGTTATAAAGGGTGCCGCGCGAAATGCCAAGCAGATCTGCTGCTGCACTTTTGTTTCCATAGGTTTTTTGAAGAGTCTCTTCTATTAGCCTAGCTTCTTGGAGAGAATCTTCTTCTTTTTGAACTTCTGTGAAAGAACTGGCATCCTTCAGATTGTCAGGAAGGTGCGTAAGGGTAATCAACGACTGATCACTAAGAAAAATCATTCGTTCAATCGTATTTCTCAGCTCGCGAATATTTCCTGGCCAATCGTATTGCATAAAGGCTTCGAGAACTTCAGAGCTGATGAAAGGAGCCTTCTTTTTATACTTTTTACTAAATTCCTGTACAAATTGCTGCGTTAATGCTTCAATGTCTTCTTTATGGTCTCGAAGCGGCGGAATGATAATATTAATGACGGTCAGCAAATAGTAAAGATTTTCATGGAATTCACCGGCTTTTAGCAACTCTTCCAAAGGCGTCGTAGTAGAGGCTACAATTCGGGTTTGGACTTGAATTTCTTCCGTGCCTCCAACGTGATAAAAGGCTCGTTCTTCCAAGTAACGGAGAAACTTAACTTGAATTTCAAGAGGCATTTTATCAATTTCTTCAATAAATAACGTCCCGTTATGAGCCTGCTCCAGTTTTCCTGCAATGGTCGTTGGATCTTCTGAAAAGACGTCTTTTTGATGACCAAAGAGTTCAATTTCCAGAAGTCCAGATGGAATAGTGGCGCAATTTAAAGATAAAAAAGGTTCTTTATGTTTGGATCCCCCGTAGTGGATGGCCTGAGCCAGCATTTCTTTCCCAGAACCAGGTTCTCCTGTTAATAAAATAGGCATATCTGTAGATGCCACTTTTTTGGCAATGTCAACGGCTTGCTTAATTTCAGGACTGATACCCGCAAAAGAAGAAAATGGATTATCTTTCGGAATGAGAAGAGATACATCAATTTCTTCATTTAGTCTTACAATATTGGTAATGTCATGTTCGGTTGCGACTCCACCTATGACTCGGTTGTTTCTTATAATAGGAGATGCATTGATGAGCACGTGAGTTTGTTCATTAGGACGATGATACGTTCCGCGCACAGGACGCCCTTCATTTAGAATCGTATGTAGAATGATGGATTCATCTTTAAAATGCTCTCCGATTTTTCTACCAATAATATCATCTCTCTGAATCTTATACGTATGTTCCGCAGCAGTATTCCACAAGATTACATTTCCTTCATGATCGACCGCTGTCACTGCATCATTAATGGTTTCTGCCAATGTATCAAAATAGGAAGCTAATATCTCATTTTGGCTATGCAAATGTGTAATCCACTGTGAAGGTGTTACAAGTCCTATTGTGGTTTCTTGGTTTTCTGCTTGAATGAGGACTGGTCTATTCCAGTTTGTGTTGGCTTGTAAATTGGCTAACGTAGAAGTAGAAGATGAAGGCCAATTTGTGTCCGCTATTACTTTTTTAATGGACGATGCCTCGTCATGACCTGTTAAAAGGTATCGTTCATCTTTTTGTATTACATAAAAGGTACTTGCTGTGACTACAACGAAATCATAGTTGGAAAGTTCAGATTTCACTTTAGCTAAAGAAGTTGATTCTTCAACTGTTATAAAGGAGTTATTTATAAGAACTTGATCAACGCTTGCCATACTAAACCCCTCTCAGTACATATTTTTTATACTGTATCATAATTTAGAAATTGGCGCAAAAGCCTATCTTTTTCAAACAATTAGGCAGCTTACTTTCTTTTATTGCTTTCATCTAAAGAGTTGTATTCCCCTCGAAAAGGGTAGTATAAGAATTTAGTGGGTAATAAAGTAACAGGGTAAAAAATCAAAACAAACAAACACTATATAAGATTAATACTCATTAGTTTCATTTATGAGTATAAAGTGATAAAATACGAATATCAGTTCGTGTTTTCGGTTTTTACATATCGTAATAAAAATAGATAAAACAAGAAAATAGAAACGGAGGCCTTCATTTGAAAGATCAGTTTGAATTAGTATCCCCATATCAACCGCAAGGTGATCAGCCAAAGGCAATTGAAAAGATTGTGAAAGGAATTAAAGAAGGTAAGCAGCATCAAGTATTATTAGGTGCTACAGGAACGGGAAAAACCTTCACTATGTCTAATGTTATTAAGGAAATAAATAAGCCGACATTAATTATGGCTCATAACAAAACGCTTGCTGGTCAATTGTACAGTGAGTTTAAAGAGTTTTTTCCTAATAATGCAGTCGAATACTTTGTCAGTTACTATGATTACTATCAGCCTGAAGCTTATGTACCTCAAACAGATACATTTATTGAAAAAGATGCAAGCATTAATGACGAGATTGATAAACTTCGTCACTCAGCAACTTCTGCTCTTTTTGAACGAAAAGATGTCATTATTATTGCCAGCGTATCCTGTATTTATGGATTAGGGTCTCCGGAAGAATACAAAGAAATGGTCGTATCTCTTCGAGTAGGAATGGAAAAAGAACGCAATCAGCTGCTTCGTACGCTAGTGGATGTACAGTACGAAAGAAACGATATTGACTTCAAGCGCGGAACGTTCCGCGTTCGCGGTGATGTTGTTGAGATTTTTCCTGTGTCTCGAGATGAACACTGTATTCGCGTGGAATTTTTCGGGGATGAAATTGACCGCATTCGCGAAGTCGACGCCTTAACAGGAGAAATTATTGGAGATCGTGAACACGTGGCTATCTTCCCGGCATCTCACTTCGTCACGAGGGAAGAAAAAATGCGTGTGGCCATTCAAAACATTGAAAAAGAACTAGAAGAACAGCTAGAGAAGTTAAAAGAAGCAGGAAAGCTTTTAGAAGCGCAGCGCTTGGAGCAGCGCACTCGCTACGACCTAGAAATGATGAGAGAAATGGGATTTTGTTCAGGAATCGAGAATTACTCTCGTCATTTAACGCTTCGTCCGGCTGGTTCTACACCTTATACACTGCTGGATTTCTTCCCGGAAGATTTCCTTCTTGTGGTGGATGAATCCCACGTTACCATTCCTCAAGTTAGAGGAATGTATAATGGAGACCAAGCGCGTAAACAAGTGTTGGTGGACCATGGTTTCCGCTTGCCGTCTGCATTAGATAACCGTCCGCTTAAATTTGATGAATTTGAACAGCATATTAAACAAATCGTCCATGTTTCAGCAACACCAGGTCCTTACGAACTTGAGAAGGCGCCTGAGGTGATTGAACAAATTATCCGTCCAACGGGATTATTAGATCCAAATATTGAAGTTCGACCAATTGAAGGGCAGATTGATGATTTAATTGGAGAAATTCACGACCGGATTAAGCGAAATGAACGAGTGCTCGTCACGACGTTAACAAAGAAAATGTCTGAGGATTTAACGAACTACTTAAAAGAAATTGGCATTAAAGTTCAATATCTTCACTCTGAGGTGAAGACGCTCGAGCGTATTGAAATTATCCGAGAGCTGCGGCTTGGAAAATATGATGTGCTCATAGGGATTAACTTACTTCGTGAAGGTTTAGATATTCCAGAAGTTTCGTTAGTAACCATATTAGATGCGGACAAAGAAGGATTCTTGCGTTCAGAACGATCGCTTATTCAAACCATTGGACGTGCTGCGCGAAATGCTAATGGACATGTCATTATGTATGCAGATCGCATCACAAACTCTATGGACATTGCTATCAATGAGACCAAGCGTCGTAGAAGTATTCAAGAAGCTTACAACGAAGAGCATGGTATTACACCGACAACGATTCAAAAAGAAGTTCGAGGCTCAATTCGTGCAACAGTAGTAGCAGAAGATACAGAAACGTATGAAGAAGCACCGGCATTTGATAAACTCAATAAAAAAGAAAAAGCAAAGCTCGTAGAAGAAATGGAACAAGAAATGAAAGAAGCAGCCAAAGCGCTTAACTTTGAACGCGCAGCTGAGCTTCGTGACTTGATTCTAGAATTAAAAGCGGAAGGGTGATAAAACATGGCGATGGAAAAAATCGTGGTAAAAGGTGCACGAGCCCACAATTTGAAAAATATCGATATTGAAATCCCGCGAGACAAATTAGTGGTATTAACAGGGTTGTCAGGTTCTGGTAAATCTTCTTTAGCTTTCGATACAATCTATGCTGAAGGACAAAGACGTTATGTCGAGTCACTTTCGGCGTATGCAAGACAGTTTTTAGGTCAAATGGATAAGCCAGATGTAGATTCGATCGAAGGATTGTCGCCTGCTATTTCAATCGATCAAAAAACAACGAGCCGAAACCCTCGTTCAACCGTCGGAACTGTGACCGAAATCTATGACTATTTGCGCCTTTTGTTTGCTCGTGTAGGAAAGCCGATTTGTCCTAATCATGGAATTGAAATTACGTCTCAAACGATTGAGCAAATGGTAGATAGAATTTTAGAGTACCCTGAACGTACAAAACTTCAAGTACTGGCCCCTGTGGTATCTGGCCGAAAAGGCACCCATGTAAAAGTATTAGAAGATATTAAAAAGGAAGGGTACGTTCGCATTCGAGTAGACGGAGAAATGCGTGAAATAACAGAAGAAATTGAACTGGAAAAAAACAAAAAGCACTCCATTGAAGTAGTGATTGATCGCGTTGTTGTCAAAGAAGGTGTAGCCGCTCGTTTGTCGGACTCTTTGGAATCAGCTCTTCGCCTTGGAGATGGGAAAGTAATTATTGATGTAATAGGTGAGGAAGAATTACTTTTTAGCGAGCATCATGCTTGTCCAAAATGTGGCTTCTCCATTGGAGAACTTGAGCCCCGCATGTTTTCATTTAATAGTCCGTACGGGGCGTGTCCAACGTGTGACGGGTTAGGAACGAAATTGGAAGTGGATAAAGATTTAGTGATTCCTAACTATGACTTAACACTTCATCAGCACGCAATTGCACCTTGGGAGCCAACAAGTTCTCAATACTATCCGCAGCTGCTTGAAGCCGTATGTACACATTACGGCATCGACATGGATGTGCCGGTTCGAGATATCCCGGAACATTTATTTGATAAAGTATTATATGGCAGCGGTAAAGAAAAAATTTACTTTCGCTATGAAAATGATTTTGGCCAAGTAAGAGAAAATCATATCGAATTTGAAGGTGTGCTTCGGAACGTAGAACGCCGTTATCATGAAACAAGTTCTGATTATATCCGTGAGCAAATGGAAAAATACATGGCTCAGCAAGCTTGTCCAAAATGTAAAGGAAATCGTTTAAAACGCGAAAGCTTAGCGGTGCTTATTGACGAAAAGCATATAGGAGATACAACACGCTTTTCAGTAAAAGAAGCATATGACTTTTTTGAAAGTCTCAGTTTATCTGAAAAAGACATGAAGATTGCGGATATGATACTGCGTGAAATTCGTGAGCGTCTAAGCTTTCTCATTAACGTGGGACTTGATTACTTAACATTGAACCGCTCTGCTGGAACTCTTTCAGGAGGGGAAGCGCAGCGCATTCGCTTGGCTACTCAAATCGGTTCTCGTTTGACGGGGGTTCTTTATATTTTAGATGAACCTTCTATCGGTCTTCATCAACGTGACAACGATCGCTTAATTCGCACAATGCAAGACATGCGCGATATTGGAAATACGTTGATTGTTGTAGAGCATGATGAAGATACGATGATGGCAGCTGATTATTTAATTGATATCGGACCAGGAGCCGGCGTACACGGGGGTGCCGTTGTTTCTCAAGGCACGCCTCAGGAAGTGATGGATGATGAAAATTCCTTAACGGGTCAATATCTATCAGGAGAGAAGTTTATTCCACTTCCAGCCGAAAGACGTTCAATAGATAAAGATCGGATGATTGAAATTATAGGAGCAAAAGAAAACAATTTAAAAAATGTAAAAGCAAAGCTTCCGTTAGGTGTATTCACAGCTGTTACAGGTGTATCTGGATCAGGTAAGAGTACGCTTGTAAATGATATCCTTCACAAATCATTGGCGCAAAAGCTGCATAAAGCAAAAAGCAAAGCAGGAGAACATAAAGAAATCAAAGGCATTGAACATTTAGATAAAGTCATTGATATTGATCAGTCTCCCATAGGCCGTACGCCTCGTTCAAACCCTGCAACCTATACAGGTGTATTTGATGACATTCGAGATGTATTTGCCCAAACAAACGAAGCAAAAGTGCGCGGATATAAAAAAGGCCGCTTTAGCTTTAACGTGAAAGGCGGCCGCTGTGAAGCTTGTCGAGGAGACGGTATTATTAAAATCGAAATGCATTTCCTTCCAGATGTATACGTTCCTTGCGAAGTCTGCCACGGCAAACGATATAACCGGGAAACTTTAGAAGTAAAATACAAAGATCAAAACATTTCAGATGTGTTGGATATGACAGTTGAAGACGCGCTTCACTTCTTTGAAAACATTCCAAAGATTAAGCGGAAGCTGCAGACCATTTACGATGTAGGACTTGGCTATATCACGCTTGGACAGCCGGCCACTACTTTATCGGGTGGAGAGGCCCAGCGTGTAAAGTTAGCTTCAGAGCTTCACCGTCGCTCAACAGGAAGAACGCTGTACATTTTAGACGAACCGACTACCGGTCTTCATGTCGATGATATCGCACGTTTATTAAAAGTGCTTCAGCGTTTAGTTGAAAATGGAGATACAGTTCTAGTGATCGAACATAATTTAGACGTGATCAAAGCAGCTGATTATCTACTTGATTTAGGGCCTGAAGGTGGAGATAAAGGCGGACAAATTGTGGCTACGGGTACGCCAGAAGAAGTGGCGAAAGTAAAAGAATCCTATACGGGCCATTATTTGAAGCCAATTTTAGAACGTGACCGTAAGCGTATGGAGAAAAAAGTTGAAAAAGCAGAGGCATTAACTCGTTAAAAGACACCAGCATTGGTGTCTTTTTTATAAAGAATGAAACTTTTTAACTCATTAAAACGTAGTACATGATATAAGGAGCTGATTATTATGGAAGGAAATCGCATACTATCTTCCTTAAATTATTTTAGCGTTTTCTTTGCACCATTTTTATTACCTATTATTATTTATTTTGTTGTTCATAACATAGAAGTAAAGAAACATGCAAAAACTGCATTTTTGTCACATTTATTACCTATCGCTACAGCGATCTTGTTCTTATTTTTCTTGCTTCCTGCTCTTACTGGCTCTAGTGGAACGGTATTTATTCTTTTAATTGTAGCTTTAGTTGTTGTTTCTTTAGTTAATGTTGTTGTGTTTGTATGGAATATTGTAAAAGGGATACAAATATTAAGCAGATAAAAGTTAAATGACTAAAACTTAAAGAGGAGATGGAAGGTATGAGTGAAAAGCGCAAACAAATTTTACAGATGGTAGAAGAAGGGAAACTTAGCGTAGATGAGGCTTTAACCTTGCTGAATTCACTGGAAAAAGACTCAGCTAATGACTCTTACTATGCTACGCCTGATAAAGCTGAGCTATCCCCTTATGTAGGAGGAAAACAGAAAAAAACGTACGCTTCTAAGTCATCTCAAAGCTCTTTAAAGGAAAAATTGTTTACATTTGTAGATCAAACGGTAAAAAAAGTAAAAGAAGGAGATTTAGATTTTAACTTTGGTCCTTCGATTGACGTTCAGCACATCTTTCAGCAATCAGAAGCATATATTCAAGAGATTGACGTAGATTTAGCAAATGGAAGCGTTCAACTCCGACCTTGGGGAAGTACAGAAGTACGAATAGAGTGTGAAGCTGCTATCTACAAAGTAGAGAATTCGGATGAAGCGCGCCGCACTTTCTTGCAGCATACCGCATTTTCCATCGAAAATGGCAAACTGCGCTTTGCAATTCAGCAAAAGCAAATGAAGGTGAAAGCGATTATTTATATTCCAGAAATGGAATATGAACGCGTCAAGCTCCGTATGTTTAATGGTTCAATCGATGGGGAAAGACTAAGCGTACGAGACCTGAAAGCCAAAACAGCTAATGGCACCATCCGCTTTTACGATGTGAATAGCCATTCTCTTGAAATGGAGACATCAAACGGGCATATGGAACTTTCTCGAATACTCGCTTCGAAATGTGAGCTTGAGACAATCAATGGAACGGTTAAATTTGATGGAGATACAAAAAAGATTGATGTTCAGACATTTAACGGGGATATTGATACGTATTTAAAAGGAGAGCGCATTGAAAAAGCATTTTTCAAAACGACTACAGGAAGCATTACGCTCTATACGCCGTCCCACCTCTCCGTTGATGGAGATTTGAAATCTAACTTTGGGAATTTTACGTGTACACTTCCTGAGATGGAAATAGTAGATGAGAAAAAAGAAACGGTGATGAAACAACTTCGTTTCAAAGCAAATGTCGCTTCGCCGAAAGGCTATAAATTGTTAGCTGAATCCAAAACAGGCTCAATTGTTATAAAATAGAAAATGCTTGTTTTAGTAAAAAAACAAAGGAGATGATTAACGTGCGAAAGTTGTATCGTTCGCGAACAAATCGCAAGCTTGCGGGTGTTATCGGCGGTATTTCTCAGTATATCGGAATAGATGCTTCACTACTCCGCGTATTGTTTATCATCAGTTTATTTTTTACAGTAGGTACTCCGGTCATTTTATATATGATTTTTGTGTTTTTAGTTCCAAATGAAGAAGGAGATTTCTAAAAATGTTATTGCGTGGAATCATTAGTATTTTAATCAATGCCCTCGTATTAATCGTAATCGCAGGTTATATTGACACCTTTCACTTGGAATCGGTCAGTGCAGCTATTATCGCGAGCTTAATTCTATCGATTTTGAATGTGTTTGTTAAGCCGATTTTAATTTTACTTACCCTGCCGGTGACATTTCTTACGCTTGGCCTATTCTTATTCGTCATTAATGCCATTACGCTGATGATTACACAAAGTGTTATGGGAGATTCTTTTAATATTGACGGGTTTGGTACAGCGCTTTTAGCCTCGGTAATTATGTCGCTTCTAAATGCGCTTATTCAACGAGTGATTGTTGAACCGCTTCAAAATAGAAGATAACTTTCTTGCAATATTTAATTTTCTAAAAAAGATGGTAAGGCGATGCAGCCTATGCCATCTTTTTTTTCTTTTCTTTCTGTATTAATGATAAAATAAAGTGGCTAGTAGAACCAAACGCGACATAAAAGCGAGAGTTGGATATACTGTAGACATGAACAGGTATATGACTGTTTATAAAAGGAGGATGCACGGTGGTTAAAGTACGTACAAAAGACATCATTGAGAAATTTAAATTAGAGCTTATTAGCGGAGAAGAAGGAATCGACCGCCCTATTTCAACGAGTGATATTTCACGTCCAGGTATTGAAATGGCAGGTTATTTTACATACTACCCAGCAGAACGTATCCAGCTGTTAGGTAAAACAGAACTATCATTTTTTAAACAGTTAGATGAGGAACAAAAAAAAGTTCGAATGGAAAAAATGTGTACAGATATCACGCCGGCTATCATTGTTTCCCGCGAAATGGATGTACCGAAAGAACTTATCGAAGCTTCAGAGCGTGAATCAGTTCCCGTGCTGCGTTCAAGCTTTAAAACAACGCGACTTTCCAGCCATTTAACGAATTTTCTTGAAAGCAGGCTAGCACCTACGACTGCCCTGCACGGCGTATTAGTTGATATATACGGAATTGGTGTATTAATCATGGGAAAAAGCGGCGTTGGTAAAAGTGAAACAGCTCTAGAGCTTGTTAAGAGGGGGCATCGTCTAGTAGCCGATGACTGTGTGGAAATCCGTCAAGAAGATCAAGACACGCTTGTAGGAAATGCGCCTGGTTTAATCGAGCATTTGCTTGAAATTCGAGGACTAGGGATCATCAATGTGATGACGCTATTCGGCGCAGGAGCTGTACGAAGCTATAAGCGAATTTCACTTGTTATTCAGTTAGAGACATGGGATCAGCAGAAACATTATGATCGCCTTGGTTTAGAAGAAGATAAAATGAAAATTATTGATACAGACGTTACAAAAATTACATTGCCAGTACGTCCGGGACGAAACTTAGCTGTTATCATTGAAGTGGCAGCAATGAACTTCCGCTTAAAGCGTATGGGTATTAACGCAGCAGAACAATTTTCTGCACGTCTAACAGATGTAATTGAAGAAGGAGACCGTGAAGATTTATAAGAAAGGGTGTTAACTTGTGGAAGCAACTATTCAGCCGTTAGATCGCGTTTTCCTTGAAATTGGCCCTCTAACGGTCTACTGGTATGGTGTCATTATCGGTGCAGGTGTTCTGTTGGGTCTTTATATTGCGACAAGAGAAAGCGTAAGAAGAGGCTTATCAAAAGATACATTTGTTGATCTTATTCTATTTGCTGTGCCAATAGCTATTATTTGTGCACGAATTTATTATGTATCCTTTGAATGGGGATACTATTCAAAGCATTTGAACGAAATACCTCAGATTTGGCAAGGCGGGATCGCCATTCATGGTGGCTTAATCGGAGGCGTATTAACTGCCATTGTGTATTCGAAAGTAAAAAAGATTTCATTTTGGAAGTTGGCTGATATTGCTGCGCCTAGTTTAATCCTTGGCCAAGCCATTGGGCGCTGGGGCAACTTTATGAATCAAGAGGCACATGGGGGGCCGGTTACCCGTGCTTTTTTAGAAGGGTTGCACCTTCCAAATTTTATTATTAACCAAATGTATATTAATGGTGCATATTATCACCCTACGTTTTTATACGAATCATTATGGGATTTTGCCGGATTTATCCTGTTGATGGTACTTCGCCGCACCAGTCTGCGAAAAGGAGAAATTTTCTTATCTTATTTAATCTGGTACTCAGTTGGACGCTTCTTTGTAGAAGGGCTTCGCACGGATAGTTTAATGCTGACGCATACACTCAGAATCGCTCAAGTTGTTTCACTTGCACTGATTGTCATAGCCATTATTTTAATTATTATCCGCCGCGTGACGGGAATGAGTAAACAGAAATACTTAGAGAATGAAGAAGCACAATCTAAGGCGTAAATGAAGAAAAGCTACAAGGTTTAGACAAACTTGATTTGACGCAAGGGAAGGAAATGAATAATGACGATTAATACGGTTTTGTTTGATTTAGACGGTACGTTAATTGATACAAATGAATTAATTATTGCTTCGTTTACTCATACGCTTAATCACTATTATCCTGAACAATACACTCGTGAAGATATTTTACAGTTCATGGGTCCGCCTTTATACGACACGTTTGTAGAAATGGATAAAACGAAAGTAAACGAAATGATTGAGATGTATCGCACGCATAATCTAGCCAATCATGATTTGCTTGTGAAAGAATTTGAAGGCGTACTTGAAACAGTTAAATGGCTGCACGAGCAGAATTATAAATTAGGTATTGTCACAACTAAGCAAAGAAATACGGTCATGATGGGGCTTAAGTTAACAAAGTTAGATCAGTTCTTTGATACGATTGTCGCAATTGAAGACGTAACAAATGCAAAGCCGCATCCTGAGCCGGTCGAAAAAGCGCTGAATCTGCTTGATGCTAAACCTGAAGAAGCGCTGATGGTAGGAGATAACCATCACGATATCGTTTCCGGCCAAAGAGCTTACACGAAAACAGCTGGAGTTGCTTGGAGTGCAAAAGGAAGAGATCATATCGCTTCTTATAACCCTGATATTATTTTAGAAAATATGACGGATTTAATTGATATATTAAAAGGAGAACGTCAGTGAGAAAAACAACGCGCTATCCGGTTAAAGGAGCTAACTCCCTTTGGCATGTCTATAAGACCGTGCCTTTTTGGAAAGTAGTGCGCAACTTCCTCATCATTCAATGCGCTCGTTATACGCCTTTTCTTTCGATGAAAAACTGGCTGTATAAAGCGTGCTTAGGGATGAAAGTAGGACCTCAAACATCCTTTGCCCTTATGGTGATGCTTGATATTATGTTTCCTGAAAAAATACAAGTAGGACGCAATACGGTCATTGGATACAATACCACTATTCTCGCTCATGAATATCTGATAACGGAATATCGTCTTGGAGATGTCATCATTGGGGATGAAGTGATGATTGGAGCAAATAGCACCATCCTTCCAGGTGTAACAATCGGCAACGAAGCGGTTGTAGCGGCTGGAACGGTGGTTCATAAAGATGTAGCACCCGGTTTCTTTGTTGGAGGTAACCCTATGCGTGTCATCTATACAAAAGAAGAAATGGAAAAGCGCAGGGAAGCAGAACCTAAAACCACAACTTAGCAAGAACTAAGCTGTGGTTTTTTTTGTAAATTTGAACAGCTGGCGGTTGACGGCTGACTTTATCGGGTGTAAACTATCAATAACTTTAATTTGTTATTTCGCTAATACATTAGCGCGATAAAGTAAAATCAACCTATCAATGGTTCCTTAATAGATAAAATCAAGCTTAAAGGACGTGTCAGAATGTCAAAGTTATTTATGTTTGAAAAACCCCTTGGAATGAGAGATACCCTGCCAGCTCTTTTTGAAAGAAAAAAACAAGTTCGCAGTCAGCTGGCAGATGAAATCAGCAGCTGGGGCTATCAATATATGGCAACACCTACTGTGGAATACTACGAGACGGTAGGAAGCGCATCAGCTATTTTAGATCAACAATTGTTTAAACTTTTAGATAAAGAAGGGCATACGCTTGTGCTGCGACCGGATGTAACAACGCCATTTGCACGTGTGGCCGCTTCAAAACTTTTAAATAATTCTCCTTTGCGCTTAGCTTATGAAGCAAATGTATTCCGAGCTCAGCAGCGTGAGGGTGGCCGCCCGGCGGAGTTTGAACAAATAGGCGTTGAGCTAATTGGAGACGCTACGATGAGCAGCGATGCTGAAGTCATTGCTCTCATGATCGGCGCATTAAAAAGAGCGGGACTTAAATCATTTAAAGTCGCAATTGGCCACATCGGGTTCGTTAATTCGCTTTTTTTAGAGATTGTCGGAAATGAAGAACGTGCTAACGTGCTTCGCCGCTTTTTATATGAGAAAAATTACGTGGGTTATCGTAATCATGTAAAAGATTTGAATCTATCTTCTATCGATAAACAGCGTCTCCTTCAGCTGCTTAACCTGCGTGGAGATGAAAAGAAGATTGAAGAAGCGGTTGAACTCGTTGAAAACGAAGCTGGGCAAAAAGCAGCCGGTGATTTGAAAAAGCTATGGAATATGCTTGATGCGTACGGTGTAACGGATGAAATTAAAATTGATTTTAACTTAGTCAGTCATATGAGCTATTACACAGGTATTTTATTTGAAGTTTTTGCTGAAAACGTTGGTTTCCATATCGGTAATGGAGGACGTTATGACCAGCTTCTTGAAAAATTCGCGTCTAAAACACCAGCTACAGGATTTGGAATTCAGCTCGACCGCTTAATTGAAGCGCTGGGCGAAGAAGTATATGAGCCTTCAGTAGTATACGGCATATTATATAGTCAAGAGCGTTTAGATGAGGCATTAGCTTTAGCTGCTGAACAGCGCAAGCAAGGATACCGGGTAGTGACTCAGGAAATTGCGGGCGTTGATGATGTTGATGTATTTACTGCACAGTTTGAAGAAGTCACGTTTCTAATTGGAAAACGAGGCAAGGGGGGACAATAATGAGTGAACTATTAACAATTGCAATGCCAAAAGGACGTATTTTTGAAGAAGCAGCTGAACTTTTGCGTCAAGCAGACTTTCAATTGCCGCCAGAATTTGACGATTCGCGCAAGCTGATTGTAGATATTCCTGAAGAGAACATGCGCTTTATTTTAGCGAAACCAATGGACGTTACTACTTATGTAGAATACGGAGTAGCGGATCTTGGTATTGCAGGCAAAGACGTAATGTTAGAAGAAGAACGAGATGTCTATGAGCTGTTGGATTTAAATATTAGTAAATGTCATCTGGCCGTTGCCGGCTTGCCTAATGCTAAAAAATCAGAAATTGCTCAAAAAGTGGCAACCAAATATCCAAATGTAGCATCTACTTATTTCAGGGAGCAAGGAGAACAAGTAGAGATTATTAAATTGAATGGTTCGATTGAATTAGCGCCTTTAATCGGCCTTGCTGATCGGATTGTTGATATTGTATCAACAGGACAAACACTAAAAGAGAACGGACTTGTTGAATTGGAGCACATTGAAGATATTACATCGCGTTTGATTGTGAACCCTGTAAGCTATCGTTTAAAAGACGAACGAATTGATGATTTAGTGAATCGTTTAGCCCAAGTGGTTCAACCTGTATAAAAGAGGTGACATACATTGAAAATTACACGTGTAACAGAACAAGTGAGCTTAAAGCGTACGATTGATCAAGGGACGAGTGCCCAAAGAGAAATTGTCGTAAATATTTTAAAGCAAGTGCAAGAGCAAAAAGACGAAGCTTTAAAAAGATATACAGCCCAATTTGACGGCGTTGAGCTTGCTTCTTTGCTTGTGACAGAACAAGAAAAGAAGCGTGCTTATGAGCTGGTTGATGCAGATATGCTGTCAATCATTCGTGAAGCTGCTGACAACATTCGTGATTACCACGAAAGAATGGTCGAGCAGTCTTGGATGACAACAAAAGAAGACGGCACCATTTTAGGGCAGAAAGTAACGCCTTTAGATGCAGTAGGTGTTTATGTACCGGGAGGTCTTGCAGCGTATCCTTCTTCCGTTTTAATGAATGTCATTCCTGCTCAAGTGGCAGGTGTAAAACGTATCGTGATGGTTTCACCACCAGGAAAAGACGGCGCGCTTCCTGCTGGAGTAGTTGTAGCAGCGAGTGAGCTTGGGGTCGAAGAGATTTATAAAGTAGGGGGAGCTCAGGCAGTAGGAGCACTTGCCTATGGAACAGAAACAATTCAACCCGTCGATAAAATTGTAGGGCCTGGTAATATCTTTGTTGCATTGGCGAAGAGAGAAGTATATGGCTTAGTAGACATTGACTCAATTGCTGGACCTAGTGAAATTGTCGTACTAGCAGACGATACGGCTAAGCCGAACGAAGTGGCCGCTGATTTATTGTCTCAAGCAGAACATGACAAATTAGCTTCAAGTATTTTAGTTACGCCTTCTATGAAGTTAGCCGAAGCTGTTAAAGAAGAAGTAGAAAGGCAAGTAGAGTCTTTACCACGTAAAGAAATTGCCAAACCTTCTATTGATAACCATGGCGCTATTTATGTGACCGGGTCATTAGAAGAAGCGGTTGAAGCTGTTAATCAATTAGCCCCTGAGCATTTAGAAATTATGACTGAAAGTCCGCTTGAACTTTTAGGTTCCATTCGTCATGCCGGTGCTATTTTTCTAGGAAGATACAGTTCAGAACCTGTTGGCGATTATTTCGCTGGACCAAACCATGTTCTTCCAACCAATGGGACAGCAAAATTCTCAAGTCCTTTATCAGTTGATTCATTTGTAAAGAAGTCTAGTATTATTTCATACAGCCAACAAGCCCTGCAGAAAAATGTTTCAAAAATCGCAGCGTTTGCTCGTTTAGAAGGGCTAGAAGCTCATGCAAGGGCAGTTGAAGAACGCTTTAAAAAATAAGGCGGAGATTAAAAAAAAGAGTAGAAATGTTCTTTTCTTTACTTATTACATGCACAGTTGAAAGGAGTTTCACAATGAGAGAGTCAAGTATTAAACGTACAACAAACGAAACGGATATTGCATTAGCGATTGGAATCGATGGAGAAGGAAAAGCGAACATTGATACAGGCGTTCCTTTTTTAAATCATATGCTCGATTTATTTACAAAACACGGACAGTTTAACCTTGATGTAAAAGCAGATGGAGACACGGAGATTGATGATCACCATACAACGGAAGATATCGGTATTTGCCTTGGTCAAACGTTCAAAGAAGCGCTCGGTGATAAAAAAGGAATTAAACGCTATGGAAATGCGTTTGTACCAATGGATGACGCGTTAGCCCAAGTCGTAGTAGATTTAAGCAATCGTCCTCATTTTGAATTTAAAGGTGACATTCCCGCTTCGCGCGTCGGTACATTTGATACAGAGCTTGTATATGAATTTTTATGGAAATTTGCATTAGAATCTCGCATGAATGTACATGTAATCGTACACTACGGTAAAAATACGCACCACATTATTGAAGCGGTATTTAAGGCATTAGCACGTGCTTTGGACGAAGCGACAACGATTGATCCGCGTGTCAAAGGTGTGCCTTCGACGAAAGGAATGTTGTAAATGATTGGCATTATTGACTATGGGATGGGAAACTTATACAGCGTAAGTAAAGCTCTTGAACGATTAAACTATGACTATATCATCTCCGCAGATCCTGCAGAACTAAGAAAGGCAAAAGGGTTGATTCTTCCTGGAGTTGGAGCATTCAAAGATGCGATGGAACAGCTGAATCAAACAAAGCTGACGGACTTTATTAAAGAAGAAGTAGAAAAAGGAATGCCTTTGCTTGGAATTTGTTTAGGTATGCAGCTTTTATTTGAAGAAAGCGATGAGAACGGTGTAACAAAAGGGCTGGAACTGTTAAAAGGGAGAGTCGAGCGTATTCCCGGCATTACTGCCGAAGGACAGACATATAAAGTTCCGCATATGGGCTGGAACTCTTTAGATTTTCATCAGCAGTCCGCTCTGCTTGATGGAATCAGTGCAGGTCACGTGTACTTTGTTCACTCTTATTACGTAAAAACAAACGACCAAGACGTGCTTTTAGCAACAAGTCCTTATGATGTTGAAGTTCCAGCAGTTGTTGGAAAAGAACACGTATTTGGCACTCAATTCCACCCTGAAAAAAGCAGTGCAATCGGAATGCAAATGCTTCAAAATTATGCAAACTTCGTAGAGAAAAGGAGCCCATCGTATGAGCAAATTTGAAATATATCCAGCCATTGATATGCGCGGAGGGAAGTGCGTCCGTTTGCTTCAAGGAGATTACACAAAAGAAACGGTGTACGGAGACTCTCCGGTAGATATGGCCACACAATTCGCAAGTGAAGGCGCTCAGTGGATTCACATGGTTGATTTAGACGGCGCAAAAGCGGCTAAGCGCGTGAATGATGAATTTGTGCTAGGCGTGAAAAAGAAATTAAATGTACGTGTGCAAATTGGAGGAGGCATTCGCTCAGAAGCTGACGTTGCTTACTATTTAGAAAACGGAATTGACCGCGTTATTTTAGGAAGTGCAGCTATTTCAAATCCTGAATTTGTGAAAAAAATGTTGAAGGAATATGGTGCGCGTATTGCTATTGGTATTGATGCACGTGATGGCTATGTTGCGACGGAAGGCTGGGTGGAAACATCTACAATCAAAGCGACAGAACTAGGAAAAGAATTGGCTAATGCTGGTGCGGAAACATTTATTTTCACGGATATCTCTACAGATGGTATGCTGTCTGGTCCTAATGTGGAAGGAATTGTTGAAATGGCTAAGGCTACTGGAAAAGGTGTGATTGCATCAGGGGGAGTTAGTAAGCTTGCTGATCTAGATGCACTAAAGAAATATGAAGCTGACGGCGTTATTGGTGCGATTGTAGGGAAAGCACTTTATACAAATAAGTTTACAGTAGCTGAAGCACTTCAAGAGGTGAAAGCGCAATGATTACAAAACGAATCATTCCTTGTTTAGATGTAAAGGACGGCCGTGTGGTAAAAGGAGTTCAGTTTGTGGAACTTCGAGATGCAGGAGATCCTGTAGAGTTGGCGAAATTTTATGATGAAGAAGGCGCAGATGAATTAGTCTTTTTAGATATTTCTGCTTCTCATGAAGGACGCAAAACAATGGTACATGTTGTAGAAGAAGTAGCATCTCAGCTAGCGATTCCTTTTACGGTGGGCGGAGGAATTAATGCATTAGAAGATATGAAGAGAATGCTTCGTGCTGGTGCAGACAAAGTGTCATTAAATACAGCGGCCGTACTCAATCCAGCACTGATTACAGAAGGGTCCGACTTTTTTGGAGCTCAGTGTATTGTGGTAGCAATCGATGCTAAGTACGATGAAAGCTTAAAATCATGGCGAGTCTATACACACGGAGGCCGCAATGCAACGGACTGGGAAGTAATCGACTGGGCAAGAGAAGCAGTGAAGCGCGGTGCGGGTGAGATCTTGTTAACGAGCATGGATAAAGACGGCGAAAAGTCAGGGTTTGATTTAGCGTTAACCAAAGCGGTCAGCCAAGCGGTGAGCGTTCCTGTTATTGCTTCTGGCGGCGCAGGAAATGGTCAAGATTTTGTCGATGCGTTTGAAAAAGGAGAAGCTGACGCGGCTTTGGCGGCTTCGATCTTTCACTATAAAGAAACATCTGTAAAAGAAATTAAAAGCTATGCAAAACAACAAGGAGTGAGCATTCGATGACGATTGAAAACATTAAATTCAACAGTGATGGACTTGTGCCAGCTATTGTACAAGATGCTGTGAGCAAAGAAGTTTTAACATTGGCTTATATGAACGAAGAATCACTTCAAAAATCAATTGATACACGTGAAACATGGTTTTACAGCCGTTCTCGACAAGAGTTATGGCACAAGGGCGCAACCTCTGGGAACACACAAAAAATTGTGAGCATGGCATATGACTGTGATGCTGATTCTCTTGTTGTAAAAGTGGAGCCTCAAGGTCCTGCTTGTCATACGGGGGCTTACAGCTGTTTTAATGAAACAATTCTTGGCGAAAATAAACAAAATGATAATCGGTTTGCTATTATTAATGAGCTAGAAGAAGTGATTGCTAAGCGTGAAGCTGAAATGCCAGAAGGAGCTTATACGACGTACTTATTCGATAAAGGCGTAGATAAAATCCTCAAAAAAGTAGGAGAAGAAGCAGGTGAAGTGATTATTGCAGCAAAAAATCGTGACCATGATGAGCTGAAGTGGGAAGTTGCGGATTTACTGTACCACGTACTTGTTTTACTTCGTGAGCAAAAGCTGCCTTTGGACGATGTCCTATCAGTATTAAAGGAACGTCACTCTAGCTAATAGCTACATAGTGAAAGGAGAGAAGGAGTTGTCTCATTTTAGATAAAAGAGGCAAAACCTTCTCTTATTTGCGTCAAGAAACGACTGCTTGCAGGCTCCTTTTTTGAATAGAGGTATTAAACTTCTTGGCAAATGTGATATACTACGAACGTCGAAATTATCAACTTATTTGGAGGGCTTAATGGAAAAACACTCAAAAGTAATTCAAAAAATGGCACAAGTAATTCCATTTTCGCAAACGGGTGACTTCTATTTCGAAAAAGCGCTGCAGGCGTTTGAAGAAGAGGAGTCAGATAAAGCGCTCAAGTATTTAACGCGTGCAAACAAAGAAAATGCCCGTAATCCACAGCTTCTTACAAACGTTGGAGTAGCTTTAACGGAGCAGGGAGATTATCAAGATGCCAACGAGCTTTTTCTCCATGTGATTCATCATATGGACGATACATTAGGAAGCTGTTACTACTATATAGCCAACAGCTATGCGCATCTTGGACTGTTTGAAGAATCAAAAAAATACGCGATGTATTACATTGAGCATTTTCCAAATGGTGACCTCTTTCGATCGGCTACAGATCTGTTAGATTTACTATCAATTGATGTGGATGAAGAAGATGAAGAGCCTAAAAATCAGCTAGGCGACATGCTGATTATAAAACAAGAACAAGCAAAACGACTGCTTGAAGCAACGAATTTTGAAGAAGCAGTGGATTTGTTAACTGAAATAATTGATGAGTATCCAGAATTCTGGTCTGCATATAATAATTTAGCGTTAGCTTATTTTTATTTAAATAAAATTGATGAGGCAATGGATTTGCTGAATGAAGTATTGGAGAAAAACCCTGGAAATCTTCATGCGTTATGCAATCAGCTGATTTTCTATTATTATTGCCATAAGCATAAAGAAGTTGAGGAGCTTACAGACGGGCTTAGCCGCGTTTATCCGATGTCATTTGAACACCGCTATAAGCTTGGAGCAACATTTGCGTTGATTGGTCAATACAAACTATCATACAGATGGTTAAAAAAGCTTTATACACAAGGTTTTCAAGGAGACAACTCATTTCATTATTGGCTTTCATACGCCTCTTACTATACTGGACATGAAGCCTTCGCTAAAGAAATGTGGAAGCTGGCATTGGAAGACGTTCCTGATAAAGAAGGAGAGGAGCCTTGGCGCATCAGTCAAAAAGCTGCGAAGGTTTTTCAATCGAAAGTGGATGTTACAGCGAAAAAGAAGTGTGCAACAAACAATGTTCACGATCAGCTTTACAGCTTGTATATGGCAAAAAAGCTTCCTGAACAGCAGCGTCTGCTTCTTTTAGAAGAAATCAAATCGTCCATACATATGAGTACACTTTTGGATGAAGTATATACGTATGTATGGCAGGATAAACAACATGTGATTTTTGAGGTGGCAGATGTTATTGAACTGGAGATGGAATCGCAGACTGAAAGTGATACCCAGGATCTTTTAAGCTTTTGGTTTTATGTATATGTACAGGTATATAAACAATCCTATGATTTTCAGCATGTCAACGTAAATGCATGGGCTGCAGCCGTCACATATATATGGGCGAAAGAACAAAACCAGTCTATTACTCAAGCCGATGCGGCAAAACAATATTCCATTTCGGCTGCAACAGTTAGAAAGTACAGTAAAATTGTGAATACGTTATTAAATTGAGCAAAAAAATAGACGATAATAGGAAGAACATATTAGGATAGTGGTAACGAAATAATTATCCATAAATTTGGAATCAACTACGAAGGAATTTCCTAAAAGGAGTGTAAAGAAATGACAGAAGAAAAAATTTATGATGTCATTATTATTGGGGCAGGTCCAGCAGGTATGACTGCTGCTGTATATACATCTCGTGCAGATTTATCAACACTAATGATTGAACGCGGAATTCCAGGCGGTCAAATGGCTAATACGGAAGATGTAGAAAACTATCCAGGTTATGATCATATCCTTGGTCCTGACCTTTCTAACAAAATGTTTGAGCATGCAAAAAAATTCGGTGCGGAATATGCGTACGGTGATATTAAAGAAATCATCGACGGAGAAGAATACAAGACAGTTCGTGCAGGCAGCAAAGAATATAAAACACGTTCAGTAATCGTTGCTACTGGTGCTGAATATAAAAAATTAGGTGCGCCAGGAGAAAAAGAACTAGGCGGCCGCGGCGTATCTTATTGTGCTGTATGTGACGGTGCATTCTTTAAAGGTAAAGAGCTAGTCGTTGTAGGCGGTGGAGACTCTGCGGTTGAGGAAGGCGTATATTTAACACGCTTCGCAACAAAAGTAACAATTATTCACCGACGCGATGAGCTTCGCGCGCAGAAAATCCTACAGCAGCGTGCATTTGACAACGAAAAAGTTGATTTTATTTGGAATACAACAGTCAAAGAAGTAAATGAAAAAGACGGTAAAGTAGGCAGCGTAACGTTAGTAGACACAAAAACAGGTGAAGAGCGCGAGTTTGGTGCGGACGGCGTATTCATTTATGTTGGAATGGTTCCACTAACAAAACCATTCGAAAGCCTAAACATCACGAATAAAGAAGGATATATTGAAACGAACGAGCAAATGGAAACAAAAGTACCAGGTGTGTTCGCAGCTGGAGACGTTCGTGAAAAGGCTCTTCGTCAAATTGTAACAGCTACAGGTGATGGCAGCATTGCTGCTCAAGCGGCTCAGCACTATGTAGAAGAGTTAAAAGAAAAGTTAAAAGCTATTCAGCAATAAGGCTGAAATCAATCGTTTACAAAACGTAATTCGGTTTTAACTGTTCTGTAACACCTGTGAAACATTGATGGGGTACTATATAGATAGTAATTGACCCCCTTTTATAAAATATATGTATGTCGGGCATAGGACGTGTTCCTATGCCTCTTTTTTTTGACTATAACAGATTGAATTTACGTATATAACAGCAAGTGTTTATTTTCAGAAAATTTAGTAATAGTTAGTTCATCTCCGTTGTGAGAGAAGTTTGTTTCGTAGTATAATAAAAGAAAATGTCAGTATACATATGATGAGGTGGAAAACATGCAAAGGGTCACAAATTGTGTATTAATGAAAGACGATAAAGTATTGTTGCTTCAAAAGCCACGAAGAAACTGGTGGGTGGCCCCGGGTGGGAAAATGGAGCAAGGAGAATCTGTAAAAGACTCTGTTGTAAGAGAATTTCGTGAAGAAACAGGAATTTATTTGAAAAATCCCACTGTAAAAGGTATTTTTACATTTACGATGAAAGAAAACGATCAAATTTCATCTGAGTGGATGATGTTTACTTTTTTTGCTACAGATTTTGATGGGACAAATGTGCTAGAATCAGAAGAAGGCAAACTCGGTTGGCATAATTTGAGTGAAGTAAGTGAATTGCCGATGGCCCCGGGAGATCATCACATTATCGATTATGTAGCAAAAGGGTCGGGTGTTATTTATGGCAACTTTACGTATACAACGGATTTCGAGTTATTATCTTATCGAATTGATCCTTGTTAATGATAAATAGACATGTATGCATAGATTGAGGGGGATGAAAAATGAGTACTGGGTCTGTAAGCGATATTCAATTAGTGATTATTACTGGAATGTCAGGTGCAGGAAAAACAGTAGCAATTCAGAGTTTTGAAGATTTAGGGTTCTTTTGTGTAGATAATTTACCCCCTACATTGCTACCGAAATTTTTGGAACTCATGAAAGAGTCAGGGAATAAAATGAATAAAGTTGCTCTTGTTATGGATTTGCGAGGCAGAGAGTTTTTTGAAAGCCTATTTGAAGCATTAGATAACATGAGTGAAACAACGTGGGTCACGCCACAAATTTTATTTTTAGATGCAAAAGATTCTGTACTGGTGACGCGCTACAAAGAAACGAGACGTTCACATCCGCTAGCTCCTTCGGGTTTACCGTTAGAAGGAATTGGTATGGAACGGGAGCTGCTTGAGGAGTTAAAAGGAAGAGCTCAGCTTATTTATGAGACATCAGAGTTAAAGCCAAGAGAGCTTAGAGAAAAGATTTTAACTCAGTTTTCTTCGCACGCTTCACAAGTTTTTACTGTTAATGTGATGTCATTTGGTTTTAAATACGGGGTGCCTATTGACGCTGATTTAGTCTTTGATGTGCGCTTTTTGCCAAACCCTCACTATATTGACCATATGCGTCCTAAAACAGGGCTTGAAGAAGAGGTTTCTTCTTACGTATTAAAATGGACGGAAACTCAAAAGTTCATTGAAAAAGTAGTAGACCTACTTTCGTTTATGCTTCCGCAGTACAAGCGAGAAGGTAAAAGCCAGCTGGTCATCGCTATAGGGTGTACAGGGGGACAGCATCGCTCCGTCACATTAGCTGAATATTTAGGTCACCATTTCCAGAATGAATACAAAACTCATATTTCTCATCGTGACATTGAGAGGAGAAAGGAAAATCATAGATGAGCAGTGAACAGCTTCCAAAAGTTGTCGTCATTGGGGGAGGAACGGGTTTACCAGTGCTGTTAAGAGGGTTGAAGGAATACCCTCTTGATCTTACAGCCATCGTAACCGTAGCAGACGACGGGGGAAGTTCTGGCCGATTGCGCGATGAACTTGAAATCCCTGCTCCTGGTGATATTCGAAATGTGCTAGCTGCTTTATCTGATGTAGAGCCACTAGTTGAAGAGCTTTTTCAACATCGATTTGATACAGGAAATGAGCTTACAGGCCATTCTCTTGGCAATTTGTTGCTTGCAGCTATGACGTCTATTACTGGCGATTTTGTGCATGCTATACGAGAAATGAGCAAAGTACTAAACGTCAGAGGGAAAGTGCTTCCGGCAGCTAATCAAAGTGTTGTGCTGCATGCGGAGATGCAAGATGGATCCATCGTAACAGGTGAATCTAAAATTCCAGAAGTTAATAAAAAGATTAATAAAGTGTTTTTATCGCCTGCCGATGTGAAACCGCTTGTCGAGACAATAAAAGCTATTCGACGCGCTGATTTAATTGTATTGGGGCCGGGAAGTCTTTATACAAGTATTTTGCCGAATTTACTGGTGCAAGATATTTGTAATGAGCTTTGTTCGACAAAAGCAAAGAAAGTGTACGTGTGCAACGTGATGACGCAGCCGGGTGAGACATTGGGTTTTAAGGCAAGTGATCATATTAAAGCGCTTTACAACCATATGCCGTGTGCGTTTTTAGATGCGATTATTGTCAATAATGCACCTATTCCGGCACCTTTAAAAAAGAAATATCAAGTAGAGCAGGCTCAGCCTGTAGAATATGACCGTGAAGTATTGCTAAAATTAGGTTTAGAAGTGATTGAAGATCAAATTATTCAGTATGACGGCAGCGTAATTAGGCATGATACAAAAAAAGTAGCAAAGCTTGTGTATTCTATGCTGACATCGCTGCAAGGTAAAGCGAATACTGGTGTTTAACACTATTTCCGTATGTAGATTGGAGGTGAAGTTATGTCATTTGCATCAGAAACAAAAAAAGAGTTAACGAATTTAGAAGTCAAGGATTGCTGTGCAAAAGCAGAGCTCTCTGCATTAATTCGAATGAATGGTTCACTTTCTTTTTCGAATAAAAAATTCACAGTTGATGTCCAAACTGAAAATGCAGCGATTGCTCGACGCATTTATGTCCTGCTTAAGAAAAATTATGATGTGTCAGTAGAACTGCTTGTACGTAAGAAAATGCGGCTGAAGAAAAACAATGTGTATATTGTTCGATTAGTAGAGAAAACAAGAATGCTTTTGGAAGACTTAAAAATTGTAGAAGAAGGATTCACGTTTACACATCGTATTTCACCAGAGCTAGTACAAAAGAAATGCTGTAAGCGATCCTACTTAAGAGGCGCATTTTTAGCCGGCGGCTCTATTAATAACCCGGAGACATCATCGTACCATCTTGAAATCTTTTCATTGTATGAAGAGCACAACGAAGCTTTATGCAATTTAATGAACGAATTTCAATTGAATAGTAAAACATTAGAACGAAAAAAAGGCTATATTAACTATTTGAAAGAAGCTGAAAAAATTACGGAGTTTCTAAATATCATTGGAGCCCATAACGCTCTTTTACGGTTTGAGGATGTAAGAATTGTCCGAGATATGCGAAATTCCGTTAATCGCTTAGTTAATTGTGAAACAGCTAACTTAAACAAAACAATCGGAGCGGCCATTCGTCAAGTGGAAAACATTCGTTATATTGATGAAACAGCTGGATTAGATATCTTACCAGAAAAGCTAAGAGAAATTGCTCGTTTGCGTGTGGAATATCAAGACGTTACGTTAAAGGAGCTTGGTGAGATGGTATCTGGAGGTCAAATTAGCAAATCAGGCATTAACCATCGATTGCGTAAAATTGACCAAATAGCAGACAAGCTTCGCGCCGGTCAGCCAGTCACATAAGGGGAATTGCAAGGGGGAGGATTTTATCATGGAAAAACAAGTAGAAGTAAAATTAAAAACGGGATTACAAGCTCGTGTTGCGGCACTATTCGTGCAAGAAGCAACTCGTTTTACATCTGATGTGTACTTGAAGAAAGATGAGAAAGTAGTCAACGCTAAAAGTATCATGGGGTTAATGAGCTTAGCGATTAATAACGGTTCTCTTATTACGCTCATTGTTGAAGGGGTAGATGAAAAAGAAGCAATGGATGCGTTAGTCGCTTACGTAGAGAACGATGCATAAAAAAGCCTTTCCCAAAGTGGGAAAGGCTTTTTTCTTATTTAGGGTCGTTTTCTAATACTTTGTCAATTAGACCGTATTCTAAAGCGCGTTCAGCAGTCATGAAATTATCACGATCTGTATCACGTTGTAGCACTTCTAACGGTTGACCTGTACGCTCAGCTAAAATTGAATTTAGTTTTTCACGTAAGAATAGAATACGTTTTGCCGCAATTTCGATTTCAGTAGCTTGTCCTTGAGCACCACCAAGAGGTTGATGAATCATTACTTCGCTGTTTGGAAGAGCAAAACGTTTGCCCTTTTCACCAGCAGCCAGTAAGAAAGCACCCATTGATGCAGCCATACCGATACAAATTGTAGAAACTTTTGGCTTAATGAATTGCATCGTATCATAGATAGCCATTCCAGCTGTAATAGAGCCACCTGGGCTGTTGATATAAAGTGAGATATCTTTTTCTGGGTCTTCAGCAGCTAAGAATAGAAGCTGAGAAACGATCGAGTTAGCTACATTATCATCAATAGCACTACCTAAAATAATAATGCGGTCTTTTAATAAACGTGAATAAATGTCATAAGCACGTTCACCACGGTTTGTTTGTTCAATAACTGTAGGAATTAAGTTCATATTAAATTCCTCCTTAACAAGAATAATTTGTTATGTACCTATAATACACGTATGGTCAATAAAGGTCAAACAAAAGAACCTCTACTACACATATTCGCTTAAAAGACTATGTATTCCTCTTTGACATTATTAAAATTTTTCCCCCTTCTAAAAAAAATAAACGTAGTATTCTATTGAAAAGAGAAGTTTTCTCTCCTATAATGGAAGTTGTGACAAATATGCCCTCGTAGTGTAGTGGATAGCACAAGAGATTCCGGTTCTCTTAGGGTGGGTTCGAATCCTGTCGAGGGCGTCTTAAAACGTTGCGGATTACGCAACGTTTTTTATTTTGAGTAAAAAGGCTCATCTTCTTAAAAAATAATATTTATTTTCCTTCTATAACCCTTTATACGCGTAAGGAAGCAAGAAATTAATTCCATTGTACCGGTTGCGGAATTTGTCAGAATACTATAAAACAGTATATAAGGAAAAGAAACACGGAGGAGGAATAAATATGAAATACATGAACAAACTTTTCATTGTCAGTGCATCGGTAGCCCTATTACTATCTGCATGCGGGACGAACGAAGATTCTGCTCAGCCGAAGTCTAATGATCAAGCAGAAAATGTTCAGCAGGATACAGCTTCTAAATCTGATCAAACATCAGGCGCTGCAAAAGAAGAGTCGAAAAAAGATGCGGATTCTGCTGAGGTCTCAGCCGAACCTTCAGGAAGTCAATCATCGACTAGCGAAACGGCGGAAGGTGGACAGTCAAGGTCTTCTTCAGAAACAAAACTAACAAAAAGCTCAGAACAAGATTATTCTATTCAAGTAATGGACGGCTATAAACTAACGGGTGAAGAACCTGGAAAAGATGCGTTAGTGTTAACTTCAGATGATTCTCAATTTATGCGTATTGAAATGCTTTCATCAGAAGCATCGCTGGATGACGCTGCTCAATCTGTTAAACAAACGGCAACAGCAGTTAATAAAAATGCAGCAGAGAAAAAGAATCTTGAGGAGAATGGAATCTTCAAAGATTCTGTTTGGTATAAAGCCACATCTGGCGATCATACGGTAAACGCCGTGTTGGTTAAAGGAAAGAAACCAATGAAGCTAACCATTTTTACGAAAAATGACGCAGAAAACTTAGACAAGTTTATGCAAATGGCACAAACTATTCAATAAGCAATTCTTCTATATATTATACAAATGCAGAAAATTCGACATGACGAAGAAAACGTCATGTCGAATTAGTACTCGGATCATGTAGTAGGCGCGAATTATAATGAAAAGTTATAAAGGTGTATAGCTCTATTACTTTTTTGATGGTTAGTAACTAAAAATAGGATGAAATGCTTCGTTAACAAAGGTTGACGGAGATTTTTTGATGAAAAAATTACATATAAAAAATAGTTACATGCTCTTTGAAAGCGTTTTTATAGTAAAATAGATGAAGGGGAGGGGAGAAATAATGGAGATTGGATTATTTCAGCAGCAGTCGTTAAAACTGACGATGTCAAAAGAATTATCACAAGCTATTTCTCTTTTACAATATTCATCGATGGATATTGTAGCGTTTTTACATGAGCAGGCGCTTCAAAATCCGCTTATAGATTTTTCAGAGCTGCCCGTCAATACATCTCACAATCAAAAAAATCATGCAACTTCTGATTCAACAGATTATATGAGCAGTATACCAGCTCCTAAAGAAACGCTGTACGAACATTTAATGAATCAATCCGCATTATTAAAATTAGATGAATGTGAGCAGGCAGCCGTTGAGTTTGTTATTCATAGTCTGGATGATGCTGGCTATTTGCACGATGAGTTAATCATACTTGCTAACCAGCTTGGCCAAGATCAAGAGCAGGTTGAAAAGGCTCTTCAACTTGTGCAGCAGATGGACCCGGCAGGAGTAGGGGCGAGAAGTTTGCAGGAATGCTTAATGCTCCAATTAAAAAGAAGTAATCAATGGACAGAAAAAATAGAGCAAATTTTGACACATCACTTTGAGGAATTTGCTTATAAAAAATGGATGAAAATCTCAAAGTTATGTCAAATCTCACTTGAAGCTCTTCAACAATTACATGAACAGATTAAGAAATTAAATCCTCGTCCTGGATCATTTTATATGAAGTCCAATGAACGATTCATTGTACCGGATTTTATTGTGAAAATTGAAGATGGAAATGTCGTTGCTTATGCAAATGAGGATTTGGAACCTCGTCTTTCAGTGAACGAACAATACAAACTTCAGCTGAAAAATAAGCAGAACCAAGAAATGTTTTCTTATTTGCAAGAGAAATATCGTGAATTTCAATGGATTATGAAAAGTTTACACACACGCAAAGACACATTAAACGCATTAATGAATACTTTACTCGTTGAACAAGAAGCATTTTTTAAAAAGGGCCCTTCGTATTTGAAGCCGTTAACGATGAAGGAAGTAGCGGAACAAACCTCTGTGCATGAATCAACGATTAGCCGTGCTACTCGGCACAAATATATTCAAACGCCTTTTGGCACCTTTTCAATGAAATCTTTTTTCTCAACTAGTATTCAACTGGGCAACAACGAAGCGACTTCTACAACTCACGTAAAAGAACTGCTTAAAAAGCTAGTATCAGAAGAAAACAAACAGCGTCCGCTTTCAGATCAGCAGTTGGCTAACGTCTTGCAAAGCAATTATAACGTTACTATTTCAAGAAGAACGGTAGCCAAATATCGAGACCAATTAAACGTTCTACCATCCAGTCAACGAAAACTTTTTGTCATGCAGTAAAGGAGTGGGAATGTGGAAGTCGTACTATATACCAAAAATGGCTGTCATTTATGCGATGATGCAAAGAAGCTGCTTGCAGAGATGCAGTCTCAGTTTCCCTTTCAGCTTATGGAACGAGATATTTACAAAAACGATGAGTGGCTGGAAAAGTATCACCTTGCGATTCCTGTAGTAGAAATGGATGGAGAAGAAGTGGAATATGGAAAAATAACAGGTATTCCATTAAGAAAACGCTTACTTTTAAAAATAGGCAACACATGAGTTGAATAAAGGATTCACTCCTGTTAGAATAGATTTTGTAGCAGGGTGAATTTTTTTTGCGCAAGGTGGGACATAATATGTCTATACGGGACAAAATATGTCCAGCAAGTTTATGCCTTAAGGGGATTTTAACATGCGTTCTTTAATAGAAGTACAACGAAAATTATTACCTGAACTTCTCTCAGTTATGCAAAAGCGCTATCAAATCTTGCAATACATACGTTTAATGCAGCCGATTGGCCGCAGAAACTTAGCTGTAAGCCTTGGGCTAACAGAGCGTGTGTTACGAAGCGAAGTAACATTCTTAAAAGAACAAGATTTGATTGACATTTACCCTAGTGGGATGACGCTTACAAACGAGGGAGAATTACTTCTAGCTGAGTTAGAAGAAGTAATGAAGGAAGTTTCAGGACTTCGATTATTGGAAACAACATTAAAAGAGGCGTTTTCTTTATCAGAAGTTGTTGTTGTATCTGGAGATAGTGATCAGTCTCCTTGGGTCAAAAATGAAATGGGTCGAGCATCTGTTTCGTGTATCAAGGAGCGCCTTGTTGGTGAAAAAAATACCGTTGCTGTTACAGGTGGTACAACGCTTGCCGCCGTTGCCGAAATGATGACACCTGATTCAAAACACCCTGATGTACTTTTTGTACCTGCTCGCGGAGGGCTAGGTGAAAATGTACAAAACCAAGCAAACACGATTTGTGCTAAGATGGCTGAAAAGTCCATGAGTCACTATCGCTTGCTTCATGTTCCAGATCAGCTTAGTGATGAAGCATACCGATCCATTATCGGTGAGCCATCTATTAAAGACATGCTTCATTTAATCAAGTCCGCTGGTATGGTTGTTCACGGAATAGGAGACGCTATGACAATGGCAGAACGCCGTAAAACACCACAAGCTGACTTAGAAAAAGTGAAAAATGGACATGCTGTAGGTGAGGCATTTGGATACTATTTTAATCATCAAGGCGAAGTTGTTCATAAAGTTAAAACAGTTGGCATACAACTCGATGATTTAAAGAACAATAAATGTGTTATTGCTGTTGCAGGAGGTTCATCCAAAGCAAAGGCAATTAAAGCGTTTATGCAACAAGCGCATGATTCGATTCTCATTACAGATGAAGGCGCCGCAAAAGAGTTAGTAAGGGATTTTAATTAATCCCTCATATAAAAAAATACTTTTTACATTCAAGGAGGAAATACCCATGGCAGTAAAAATTGGTATTAACGGATTTGGTCGTATCGGCCGTAATGTATTCCGCGCAGCTTTAAAAAATGATAACGTTGAAGTAGTAGCAATCAACGACTTAACAGATGCTAACATGCTTGCTCACCTTTTAAAATATGATTCTGTACACGGAAAATTAGATGCAGAAGTAGTAGTAGATGGTAGCAACTTAGTAGTAAACGGTAAAACAATCGAAATCTCTGCTGAACGTGACCCAGCTCAATTATCTTGGGGCAAACAAGGCGTAGAAATCGTTGTTGAATCTACTGGATTCTTCACAAAACGCGCTGACGCTGCAAAACACTTAGAAGCAGGAGCTAAAAAAGTAATTATCTCTGCTCCAGCATCTGATGAAGACATCACAATCGTAATGGGTGTTAACGAAGACAAATACGATGCAGCTAACCACAACGTAATTTCAAATGCTTCTTGTACAACTAACTGCTTAGCGCCATTTGCTAAAGTGTTAAACGACAAGTTCGGTCTTAAACGCGGAATGATGACAACAGTTCACTCTTACACAAACGACCAACAAATCTTAGACTTACCACACAAAGATTACCGTCGTGCTCGTGCAGCTGCTGAAAACATCATCCCAACTTCAACTGGTGCTGCTAAAGCTGTATCTCTAGTATTACCTGAATTAAAAGGTAAATTAAACGGTGGAGCTATGCGTGTTCCAACTCCAAACGTTTCTTTAGTAGACTTAGTTGCTGAACTTGACAAAGAAGTAACTGTTGAAGATGTAAACAATGCTCTTAAAGAAGCTGCTGAAGGCGATCTTAAAGGCATCCTTGGTTACAGTGAAGAGCCACTAGTATCTGGTGACTACAACGGTAACATCAACTCTTCTACAATCGATGCATTATCTACAATGGTAATGGAAGGTAACATGGTTAAAGTTATCTCTTGGTACGATAACGAGAGCGGATATTCTAACCGTGTAGTAGACCTTGCTCAATACATCGCTGCTAAAGGACTATAAGAATAACTTAAAATTCGCTTCTATTTGATTCAATAAGACAGAAATCGACTAGACTTTCCTTTTTTATTGGATATCTGAAAATAGAACGACTATAATAAGACTTGCTAAGGAAGAGAGGGGCATACCCCCTCTTCCTTGATTTATGTATTGGCTTCTACATGAAAAAGCGTCATAAACAGCTAACTGGAGTTTCACTTTATATAGAAAGGCGCCAATATATAAAATGAAATGTCCGTTGGTTTGTGGATTGATGATTACATAGAAGCCTACTTGCTTAGTACCATAAATACTTAAGGAGGCCTTTTAACGATGAACAAAAAAACGTTGAAAGACATCGATGTAAAAGGAAAGCGAGTATTTTGTCGCGTAGACTTTAACGTACCAATGAAAGACGGAAAAGTAACAGACGAAACTCGTATTCGTGCAGCTGTTCCTACTATTCAATATTTAGTAGAACAAGGTGCAAAAGTAATTTTAGCTAGCCATCTTGGACGTCCAAAAGGCGAAGTTGTTGAAGAATTACGTCTAAATGCTGTTGCAGAACGTTTACAAGCTCTTCTTGGTAAAGACGTTGCAAAAGCTGACGAAGCTTTTGGTGAAGAAGTAAAGAAAACAATCGACGGCATGAGCGAAGGCGATGTTTTAGTACTTGAAAACGTACGTTTTTACCCAGGCGAAGAGAAAAACGATCCTGAATTAGCAAAAGCGTTTGCTGAATTAGCAGATGTATACGTAAACGATGCATTCGGTGCAGCTCACCGTGCGCATGCTTCAACAGAAGGAATTGCTCAACACATTCCAGCAGTAGCAGGTTTCTTAATGGAAAAAGAGCTTGATGTGCTTTCAAAAGCATTATCGAACCCAGAACGTCCATTTACTGCAATCGTTGGTGGAGCAAAAGTTAAAGACAAAATCGGTGTAATTGACCACTTACTTGATAAAGTAGATAACTTAATCATCGGTGGAGGACTTTCTTACACATTTATTAAGGCACTAGGCCATGAAGTAGGTAAATCACTTCTTGAAGAAGACAAGATTGAACTTGCAAAATCTTTCATGGAAAAAGCTAAGAAAAACGGAGTAAACTTCTACATGCCAGTGGACGTGGTAGTAGCAGATGACTTCTCAAATGATGCTAATATTCAAGTTGTATCAATTGAAAACATTCCAAGCGATTGGGAAGGCTTAGACGCAGGACCGAAAACGCGTGAAATCTATGCTGACGTAATCAAAAACTCTAAGTTAGTTATTTGGAATGGACCAATGGGTGTATTTGAATTAGACGCATTTGCTAATGGAACAAAAGCAGTAGCTGAAGCTTTAGCAGAAGCAACTGACACATATTCAGTAATCGGCGGAGGAGACTCTGCAGCAGCTGTTGAAAAATTCAACCTAGCTGATAAAATGAGCCATATTTCTACAGGTGGCGGTGCGTCACTAGAGTTTATGGAAGGTAAAGAACTTCCAGGCGTAGTTGCACTAAACGATAAGTAAGTTTATGTTTCAGTAAGACGGAGGACCGACCTGACGACTGATAATATAAATAATTATCAAGCAGCGAAGAAGGATGACCAAGAGATAAAAGGGACCGAATCACTTTTAACAGCACCCTCTTGGACATCTAACGCGTGAAGTGAAAACCCACAATAAACAAAGGACGGTGTTACACATGCGTAAACCAATTATTGCAGGAAACTGGAAAATGAATAAAGTACTTTCTGAAGCAACTAGCTTTGTTGAAGAAGTAAAAGGAGCAGTACCATCTCCTGAAAGCGTAGATTCAGTAGTATGTGCACCTGCACTATTTTTAGATCGTTTAGTAGAAGCGACTAAAGGCACAGACTTAAAAATTGGTGCACAAAACATGCACTTCGAAGAAAACGGTGCGTTCACTGGAGAAGTGAGCCCTGTTGCATTAGCAGACCTAGGTGTGAACTACGTAATTTTAGGACACTCTGAACGTCGTGAAATGTTTGCTGAAACGGACGAAACAGTAAACCAAAAAACAATTGCTGCATTCAAACACGGTTTAACACCAATCGTTTGCTGCGGTGAAACAAACGAAGAGTATGAACAAGACCAAACAAAAACAGTTGTAGCTAATCAAGTACAAAAAGCATTAGCTGGTCTAACTGATGAGCAAGTAAAACAAACGGTTATCGCATATGAGCCAATCTGGGCAATCGGTACAGGTAAATCTTCAACTGCTGAAGGTGCAAACGAAGTTTGTGCATACATCCGTAGCGTTGTTGCAGAACAATTCTCTCAAGATGTTGCAGATGCTGTACGTATTCAATACGGCGGTAGCGTAAAACCTGCTAATATTAAAGAATATATGTCTCAATCAGACATTGACGGAGCTTTAGTAGGTGGAGCAAGCTTAGAAGCAGATTCTTTCTTACAGCTTTTGGAGGCTGGTAAGTAATGAGTAAAAAGCCAGTAGCATTAATCATCTTAGATGGTTTTGCATTACGCGATGAAGATAAAGGTAATGCGGTAACACATGCAAAAAAACCAAACTTCGACCGTTTCTGGAACGAGTATCCTCATGCTACACTTCAGGCGTCTGGAGAAGCTGTAGGCTTACCGGAAGGCCAAATGGGTAACTCTGAAGTAGGTCACTTAAACATCGGTGCAGGCCGAATTGTGTACCAAAGCTTAACTCGTGTAAACGTAGCAATTCGTGAAGGCGAGTTTGAACAAAACGAAACGCTTGTAGCAGCTGTAAAGCACGCAAAAGAAAAGGGTACAAACCTTCATCTTTTCGGACTTTTATCTGATGGCGGTGTACACAGTCATATCGAACATCTTTATGCATTATTGCGTCTAGCTAAGAGTGAAGGCTTAGAAAAAGTCTACATTCATGGCTTCTTAGATGGTCGTGACGTAGCACCTCAATCTGCTGAAACGTATTTAAAAGAACTTAATGAAAAAATTGAAGAGTACGGCGTTGGTGAAATTGCAACACTTTCAGGACGTTACTACTCAATGGACCGCGACAAACGCTGGGAGCGCGTAGAGAAATCATACCGCGCAATGGTGTACGGTGAAGGTCCATCATATACAAGCGCTGAAGAGTGCGTAAAAGATTCATATGAAAATGGAATCTATGACGAATTCGTTTTACCTTCTGTTATTACAAAGGAAGACGGATCGCCAGTTGCGACAATTCAAGACGAAGATGCAGTCATTTTCTACAACTTCCGTCCCGATCGCGCAATTCAAATTTCAAATACGTTCGCAAACGAAGATTTCCGCTCATTTGATCGCGGTGAGAAACATCCGAAAAACTTACATTTTGTATGTCTAACTCACTTCAGCGAAACAGTTGACGGATATGTAGCCTTTAAGCCAATTAACTTAGATAATACGCTTGGTGAAGTATTATCTCAAAATAACTTAAAGCAGCTTCGTATTGCTGAAACGGAAAAATATCCTCACGTAACGTTCTTTATGAGCGGTGGACGTGAAGCAGAGTTTCCTGGTGAAACACGTATCTTAATCGATTCACCAAAAGTAGCAACATATGACTTGAAACCTGAGATGAGTGCTTATGAAGTGACGGACGCGTTGCTTGCAGAAATCGAGGGCGACAAGCAGGACGCTATTTTATTAAACTTTGCAAACCCTGATATGGTAGGTCATTCAGGTATGTTAGAACCAACGGTAAAAGCGATTGAAACAGTAGATGAGTGCTTAGGCAAAATTGTAGATGCAATTTTAGCTAAAGGCGGTACAGCAATTATCACAGCAGACCATGGTAATGCTGATGAAGTGATTACACTTGAAGGTAATCCAATGACGGCTCATACAACGAATCCTGTTCCGGTAATTGTAACAAAACAAGGCTTAGAGCTTCGTGAAGACGGTATTCTAGGGGATCTAGCTCCTACAATGCTTACTCTTCTAGATGTAGCACAGCCAAAAGAAATGACAGGTAAAACATTAATTAAATAATTAATTATAAAGGAGAGTTTTAAAATGCCAACAATTCTTGACATTTATGCACGCGAAGTATTAGATTCTCGCGGTAACCCAACAGTTGAAGTAGAAGTATATACTGAATCAGGCGCTTTCGGACGCGCAATCGTACCAAGTGGTGCTTCTACTGGTGAACACGAAGCAGTAGAATTACGCGATGGTGACAAATCTCGCTACCTAGGTAAAGGTGTATTAAAAGCAGTAGAAAACGTAAACGAAATTATCGCTCCTGAATTAGTAGGTATGGACGCAACTGATCAAATCGGTATCGACCGCCTTATGATTGAGCTAGATGGTACGGAAAACAAAGGTAAATTAGGTGCTAACGCTATCCTTGGTGTATCTATGGCAGTAGCTCACGCAGCAGCTGATTTCGTAGGTCTTCCATTATATCGTTACCTTGGTGGATTCAACGCGAAGCAATTACCAACTCCAATGATGAACATCATCAACGGTGGTTCTCATGCTGATAACAACGTTGACTTCCAAGAGTTCATGATTTTACCTGTAGGAGCTCCTACATTCAAAGAAGCAATCCGTATGGGTGCTGAAGTATTCCACGCGTTAAAATCTGTTTTATCTGCAAAAGGCTTAAACACAGCTGTAGGTGACGAAGGTGGATTCGCTCCAAACCTTGGTTCTAACCGTGAAGCATTAGAAGTAATTGTTGAAGCAATCGAAAAAGCTGGCTACAAAGCTGGTCAAGACATCCAATTAGGTATGGACGTTGCTTCTTCTGAATTCTTCAACAAAGAAACTGGTAAATATGACTTAGCAGGCGAAGGTCGTACAGGCGTAACTTCTGCTGAAATGGTAGATTTCTACGAGCAGTTAGTTAACGAATTCCCAATCGTTTCAATCGAAGACGGTTTAGACGAAAATGACTGGGATGGTCACAAGCTATTAACTGAGCGCATTGGCGGCAAAGTACAGCTTGTTGGTGACGATTTATTCGTAACAAACACGAAAAAACTTTCTCAAGGTATCGAACAAGGCGTAGGTAACTCTATCCTTATCAAAGTTAACCAAATCGGTACATTAACTGAAACGTTCGAAGCTATTGAAATGGCTAAACGTGCTGGTTACACAGCAGTAGTTTCTCACCGTTCTGGTGAAACTGAAGATGCAACAATCGCTGATATCGCTGTTGCAACAAATGCTGGTCAAATCAAAACTGGTTCTATGAGCCGTACAGACCGTATTGCGAAATACAACCAATTACTACGCATCGAAGACGAGCTAGGTGTTCTAGCTGTATACGATGGCGCTAAATCTTTCTACAACTTAAAAAAATAAGTTGAAATCATAAAAAACGGATGACGATTGTCATCCGTTTTTTTATGTTAAAATCCGGTGTATTTCGCTGTCATTACTTGTATGAGAGGGTTTTTTATGATAAATTAACCTTAGCGTAGTGCGCGTACTTTATCCCCGGTAATGCCAATCAGAAGGGATGAAGAAACCCCGCTGATTGACTATTACTTGGTGTAGGAGGTGTGTCTTAGTGCATACATTGCTGATTACTTTGCTAGTGATTGTTTCAATTGCATTGATTGTTGTGGTCGTTTTACAATCAAGCAAAACTACTGGATTATCTGGAGCTATTTCCGGTGGAGCTGAAACGTTATTTGGAAAACAAAAAGCACGTGGAATTGACTTAGTTTTACACCGTTTGACAGTAGTGTTATCTATCTTATTCTTTGCGTTAACACTTGCTGTATCTTATTTCAAACTTTAATATGTTACTGGATAGACTGCCACCTAATGCATACGTACTTGGTGTATACCAACTTATGTATTAGGTGGCTTTTTTAATGGGCGTGTTGAATACTTTAATTTCATTTTTAAGTAATGATATAATATAGCTTTAGAAAAAAGTACTAAATATAGTATAAAAGCGTAAAAGTTGACGGACACATATCTTGTTATGTGATGACCGTCACATAAATACATGTTTTTTTCTATTATGACTGCAGATATTATAACTAAAAGGAGTTAAATGATATATGAAAATTGCACAACCAAAGCCATTTACATTTGAAGGCGGCGAAAAGGCTGTTTTATTACTTCACGGTTTTACCGGAAATTCTGCTGATGTTCGTATGTTAGGTCGTTTTTTAGAGAAAAAAGGATACACATGCCACGCACCTCACTATAAAGGACACGGTGTAGCGCCTGAAGAGCTTGTTCATACTGGTCCAAAAGATTGGTGGAAAGATGTCATGGAAGGCTATGAGTTTTTGAAAAGTAAAGGCCATGAAAGTATTGCCGCTGTAGGTCTTTCACTAGGTGGCGTATTTTCACTGAAATTAGGTTACACTGTACCTATAAAGGGTATTGTGCCTATGTGCGCGCCTATGTATATAAAGAGTGAAGAAGTCATGTATGAAGGTGTTTTAGCGTATGCACGCGAATATAAAAAGCGTGAAGGTAAATCGTCTGAACAGATTGAACAAGAAATGGAAGAGTTCAAACAAACACCAATGAACACGTTAAAGTCTTTACAGGAATTAATCGCTGAAGTGCGAAATTCAGTTGATATGATTTATGCACCGACATTTGTTGTACAAGGTCGTCATGATCATATGATTAATACAGACAGCGCCAATATTATTTATAATAGCGTCGAGTCTCCTACAAAAGATATAAAGTGGTACGAAGAATCTGGTCATACCATTACCTTTGATAAAGAGCGAGATCAGCTTCACGAGGATGTATATGCATTTTTGGAATCACTTGATTGGTAATAGAGATAATACGAATAAGGAAAAAGGAGGGACATGATGTGAAAGAAGAAAATCAGCCCTATATGAATGAAATATTGGATTTTATGAAAAGGGATAATTACAAACCTTTGACTGTCCAAGAGCTTGCAAAAGAATTTAATACGGAGGATGCAGAGTCATTCAAAGAGTTTGTTAAGGCACTTGTTATTATGGAAGAGAAGGGTTTAATTATCCGAGCAAGAAATGACCGCTACGGGCTGCCGGAACAAATGAATTTTGTCAAAGGGAAAGTAAGCGGACATGCAAAAGGGTTTGCGTTCGTAGTTCCTGAAGAAAAAGATGCGGGTGATGTATTTATTCCCCCTACTGAAACAAACAATGCTATGCACGGAGATATTGTGCTTGCAAGAGTGTTATCAGAATCATCAGGTGCTCGTCGTGAAGGAACCATTGTAAAAATCTTAGAACGAGGTACCCAGCAAATTGTAGGTACGTATACGCAAAGCAAGAATTTCGGCTTTGTGATTGCGGATGACAAAAAAATTGCAGGTGATATCTTTATTCCCAAAGCAGCAAGAAATGGTGCAGTTGAAGGCCATAAAGTAGTAGTAGAGCTCACAACCTATCCGGAAGGCCGCATGAATGCAGAAGGAAAAGTTGTTCAAATTCTTGGACATAAAAACGATCCGGGGATCGATATCATTTCTGTTATCCATAAGCACGGTCTTCCTCAAGAATTTCCTGCTGACGCTTTAACGCAAGCAATTGATACACCTGAGACGATTGATGAAAAAGATATCGGTAACCGTCGCGATCTTCGGGATCAAGTTATTGTAACCATTGACGGAGCAGATGCAAAAGATTTGGATGACGCTGTAACGGTTACAGAGCTTGAAAACGGAAACTACAAATTAGGTGTTCATATTGCAGATGTAAGTCACTACGTTAAAGAAGGTTCTCCGATTGATGTAGAAGCAGCAGAGCGCGGAACAAGCGTCTATTTAGTAGACCGAGTTATTCCGATGATTCCTCACCGTTTATCTAACGGAATCTGCTCATTAAATCCAAAAGTTAACCGTTTTACACTTTCTTGTGAGATGGAAATTAATCCACAAGGTGAAGTAGTAAAACATGAGATTTTTGAAAGTGTCATCAAAACGACAGAACGAATGACGTATTCAGATGTGAACAAAATCTTAGTGGATAAAGATGAAGAAGTGTTAGAACGCTACGAGCCAATCGTTCCGATGTTTGAGCGTATGGAAAAGCTGGCAGCTATTCTTCGTAAAAAGAGAATGGATCGCGGTGCCATTGATTTTGATTTCAAAGAAGCAAAAGTATTGGTAGATGATGATGGACATCCTCACGATGTTATTTTGCGTGAACGTTCAGTTGCTGAAAAGCTAATCGAAGAATTTATGCTGGCGGCGAATGAAACAGTAGCAGAACATTTTCACTGGATGAACGTACCGTTTATTTATCGTATTCATGAAGATCCAGATGCAGAGAAGCTTACTCGTTTCTTAGAGTTTATTACAAACTTTGGTTATACAGTGAAAGGGACAGGCAACGATATTCATCCGCGTGCGCTGCAAGATATTTTAGAAGAAGTAAAGGGTACGCCTGAAGAGATGGTTATTTCAACTGTTATGCTTCGTTCGATGAAACAAGCGAAGTATGAAGCAGAAAGTTTAGGCCACTTTGGTTTATCAGCTGAATTCTATACGCATTTTACGTCTCCAATCCGTCGTTATCCGGATTTAATCGTTCATCGTCTCATTCGTACGTATTTAATTGAAGGAAAAACAGATCAGCAAACGCAAGAAAAATGGCGCGAGCTTCTGCCTGATGTTGCTGAGCATTCTTCTAATATGGAACGTCGTTCAGTTGACGCTGAGCGAGAAACGGACGATATGAAAAAAGCTGAGTTTATGGCTGATAAAGTTGGGGAAGTATTCAATGGTATTATTAGCTCTGTTACAAACTTTGGGATGTTCGTGGAGCTGGAAAATACGATTGAAGGGTTAGTTCATGTTAGTGACTTAACGGATGACTATTATCGTTACGACGAACGTCATTATGCGATGATTGGAGAAAGAACGGGCAACGTCTTCCGAATTGGAGACGAAATTGAAGTGAAAGTTGCCGATGTGAATAAAGACGAGCGTTCAGTGGACTTTGTTATTGTGGGAATGAAAGAAGGCCGCAAACGCTTATCTAAAGATCGTCCTAAAGTGATTAAGGCAAAACAAAAGTCACGCAAAGATGATAAAGGAAAAGGTCGAGAGGGCAGCCGAAGCAAAAATGAAGAGTGGTCTACTCAAAAACCAAAGAAGAAAAAGAAAAAAAGATTCTTCGAAGGCGCTCCAAACGTTAAGCGCAAAAAGAAAAAGCGCAAATAATCGACAGCAGTGAAGCAGAAGGATAGACCTTCTGCTTCAAAACAGCTCTATTAAACGTTTTAGTTGTTGTTTAGATTTCCATACAGTAAAATGATACATAATATCATACATATACGTAAGTACGGCTGAAGGGAAGGAACGTTTTATGCCAAAAGGTGAAGGGAAATTAATTGCACAAAACAAAAAAGCCCGCCACGACTTTTTTATTGAAGAAACATATGAGACGGGTATTGTTCTACAAGGAACGGAAATTAAATCAATTCGTAATGGTCGTGTGAATTTAAAGGACTCTTTTGCTCGTGTGCAAAACGGAGAAGTATTTTTACACAATATGCACGTTAGTCCTTACGAACAAGGAAATCGATACAATCATGAGCCACTTCGTACACGAAAGCTATTGCTGCATAAACGCGAAATCAGCAAGCTAATTGGCTATTCAAAAGAAACAGGTTATTCACTAGTTCCGTTAAAAGTGTATTTGAAAAATGGATACGCAAAGGTTTTACTAGGGCTTGGTAAGGGTAAAAAGAAATATGATAAGCGTGAAGACTTAAAGCGTAAAGAAGCCAAGCGTGATATCGAACGAGCATTTCGTGATCGTCAAAAGATGTAAAATTACAAAATCTTACAATTGCAAAATGCTCATTTTGTGATATAATAAATATTGTTATCAGTTAGATTTCATTTTGCATACTGAAGTCGCTATCTGATGTAAGAATTTTTCTTACACATTCCGACTCCCTTTTATATGGGGACGTTACGGATTCGACAGGGATAGTTCGAGCTTAGGTTGCGAGTCGAGGAGATGGCCTCGTTAAAACATCAACGCCAATAATAACTGGCAAATCTAACAATAACTTCGCTTTAGCTGCATAATAGTAGCTTAGCGGTTCCTCCCTCCATCGCCCATGTGGTAGGGTAAGGGACTCACTTTAAGTGGGCTACGCCGGAGTTCGCCGTCTGAGGACGAAGGAAGAGAATAATCAGACTAGCGACTGGGACGCCTGTTGGTAGGCAGAACAGCTCGCGAATGATCAATATGCCAACTACACTCGTAGACGCTTAAGTGGCGATATTTCTGGACGTGGGTTCGACTCCCACCGTCTCCACCAAATACATATTTTTGGTGGCTTACCTTACTTATAACAGGAGCTAATCAAATGTATGATCTACATTTGATTAGCTCCTTTTTAATTTATGATGTATGTAAAATTGAAAAAGCGGTACAAAAATAAAAGGATGCCTCTTTGTGTAAGAGGCATCCTTTTACTTTTGTTTAAGCTGAACAAAAAGCAGCATAAGAAAGGAAAGAAAGACGATCGAGATAACCCATAGCCAAGCGAGATTCATGTTTCCAGAGTCAATCGCGACGTAGATAGCGGTAGGAACAGTTTGAGTTTCACCTGGAATATTGCCAGCAAACATCAAAGTGGCTCCAAATTCTCCGAGTGCTCTTGCCAGACTTAACACACCTCCTGTTACGATAGCTTTAGAAGCTAAAGGAATGGAAATAAAGAAAAAGACTTTCCATTCGCTTGCACCATCTACTCGAGCTGCGTCTTCAATTTCATGATCAACGCCTTGGAAGCCCGTTTTGGCAGATTGATACATAAGGGGAAACGCAACGACAACGGATGCAATAACAGCTGCCCACCACGTAAAAATAACGGGTTGTTGAAAGACCCATTCAATTGCTCGGCCGAGTAGGCTGTGTTTTCCGAATATGACAATCAATAAAAATCCAACAACGGACGGAGGCAGGACCAATGGTAGCATCAACACCGTTTCAACCATCACTTTTCCCTTAAAGTGTTTCCTTGATAACAGTTTTCCTATAACAGTGCCTAGAATAATCACGACAAATCCCGCTACTAATGCAATTTTAAGCGATAGCTGAAGAGGAGATAAAAACTCTTGAATCATAGCAATCTCAATTCGCAGTGAAACCGTATTTTTTAAACGTGTTAAGAGCCGTCTTACTTTGTAAAAATTGATAAAAATCCTTTGCTTCTTGTGGATGTTTCGAATCCTTAATAACGCCTACAGGATATACAATTGGTTTGTGAGTGCTATGATCTGCAGTGGCGACAATCTTCACTTTTTTTGAAATCAACGCATCGGTTTTATAAACAACTCCAGCTTCAACGTTTCCTGTCTCCACATAGGAAAGCACCTGGCGTACGTCTTTTGCATAGACGGTTTTAGGCTCAATGTTTGTCCACAGATTCATGTGTTCAAAAGTCTCTTTTGCATACTGTCCGGCAGGAACGGATTCCGGTATGCCAAGTGAAATTTTTTGAACAGCAGGCTTTGATAGATCTTCAAAATTTTTGATGGCAGCCGAATTATTCTTTGGGACGATAAGCACAAGATCGTTGCCAACCAAGTCAGTTCCATTTTCTTTAGAAATAACTCCTGACTTTACCAGTGCATCAAACTTATCTTCCGCTGCTGAAAAAAACAAATCAGCCGGTGCGCCGTTTTCGATTTGCTGTTGCAGCGAGCCTGAAGCCCCAAAATTAAATTTTAAGTCGACATTCGGATGCTTTGTTTCATATTGCTTTTGAATATCGGTAAGCGCATCTTTTAAGCTGGCTGCAGCGGATATCGTTAAGCTGACGTTTTGGTGCTGAGCCGCTGATTGACTCGTATTTGTTCCATTCGAACAAGCAGCAGTAAACATAATTAAAAATAATAGTGCGAATAAGGGTTTAAAGTATTGTTGCATCGTGTCACCTCAATTAGTTTTAGTAGAGCAATTTAGTATAACTATATCACGTTCACTTAGAAAAGGACTTCCTAAAAAGAAAACAGCGACTTGAAAGGGAAAAACTTTCAAGTCGCTGCCTTATTTACTCTTCCAACGCTTTGCCCATTCCTTTTAAAAAGTGAAGTCCAAATCCAATTGCACGATTAACATCTGGATCATTTAGCGCTTTTATAAGAGCTAACGCACTTACTTTTTTTCCTGTTTTTACATATTCATTTGCTTCGTTCATACCAGCTGTTGCACTGTTGACAAGTTTAGCGGTTACCTCTGGGTCTGCCTTCATCAAACCGCTGCTTGCACCCATAAGGGTATTAATTAAATTGGTTACGGGTTCTCTAGAAATTTGATGAAGCGCAATTTTTGAGATTTTTTCTTTTGCTTGAATCATTGAATCAGCAGCTTCAAGAACACCCATGTCGTTAAGTTCTCCGACAATACCGAGAATACGATTCAGCGCTTCTTCATTATCTGCCAGCAGAGAAGTCAAGTCTTCTAATTTTTGCTGTTTTTTTTCTTCCTCGCTTAGAAGAGGCTTTTTAATTTCTGTAATAGGTTGTGCCATCTTTTCTCCTCCTATTTACTTGTTAAATGGACGTAGCCAGGACGATTCCATTTACGCTGAACCTCGACCCCATTTTGAGGATGACGTTTTTTGTTACGCGGATTTGTAGACGGTAAAGGCGTTTTTCCACCTTTGCTTAATACTTCCATCCGTACTTTTGTTTGTTTGTAAGCCGGCGTATTTGTTCGTTGGTCGACTGCAGGTCCCGTCAAGAAGTTAATAGCCGAATCTTTATGAACGGAGTGCATCGGAAGATACAGCTCATTTGCTTTTACTCGCTCTGTAATTAATGCCTGTACTTTTACTGCTCCAAACGGTGAGATTAATCTGACAAGCGAACCGTCTTCAATTTCACGCTCCTTGGCAAGCTGAGGTGAAATTTCTACAAATACTTCCGGTACCTTTGATTGAATACCGCTCGATTTATTGGTCATATTCCCTTCATGAAAATGTTCTAACATTCGTCCGTTATTAATGTGCAAATCATATTCCTCTGGAAATTCAGCAGGAAGGACCCAATCTGATAAAGCAAAGCGCGCTTTTTTATCTGGGAAATTAAACCCATCGACGTAAAGTAAAGGCGTGCTTTTCCCCTCTAAGCTCCCCCATAAGAAGCTATCCCAGCCTTCAAGGTTTTCGTAGCTGGCTTGGCTGAACAGAGGTGATAGACTAGCCATTTCTGAAAAGATGTCACCAGGGTGTGTATACGTCCAATTTGCACCTAAGCGGTTTGCAATCTCTTGAACAATCCACCAATCCGGCTTCGAATCACCAAGCGTTGGCAATGCTTGATACAATCTTTGTACGCGTCGCTCCGTATTGGTAAACGTTCCGTCTTTTTCAAGAGAAGGAACAGCAGGGAGTACAACATCAGCATATTGAGCCGTTCTTGAAAGGAAAATGTCTTGGACAACAAAAAAATCTAGATTTGATAATATTTCGTGTACGTGATTAGCGTTCGAATCGACAAGAGCCATATCTTCTCCTACAAGGTACATAGCTTTCATTTTTCCTTCATCAATTGAATGAAGCATTTGGATATTATCAAGACCCGGCTTGTCTTTAATTTTCACGCCGTATGCTTTTTCAAATTTTTCTCGAGCGACTGAGTCCGTGACGTGCTGATAACCTGGAAGCCAAGCGGGAAGAGTTCCCATATCGCATGCGCCTTGCACGTTATTGTGGCCTCGGAGTGGATAAGCGCCTGCACCAGGGCGTCGATAGTTTCCAGTAGCAAGCAACAGGTTTGAGATAGCCGCTGATGTATCAGAGCCTCCTGTATTTTGCGTCACGCCCATACCCCACAGCACACAGGTTCCATCGGCGTCTCGAATCATTTCAGCTATTTGAATGAGTGTTGCTGCTGAAATACCCGTAATTTGTTCAGCATATTCAAGCGTGTACTTTTCAAGCAAAGAGTTAAAGTCTTCAAAATAGTTGACGTTTTCTTGGATAAATTTTTCGTTGTGCCATCCTTGATCAATCATGTATTTTGTTACAGCCATTAGCCATACTTGGTCCGTACCTTGTTTTGGACTGATAAAAATGTCAGAGCGTTCAGCCATTTCGTTTTTGCGCAAATCTGCGACGATTAGTTTTTGGTCATGAAGCTTATGCGCGCGTTTGATACGAGTTGCTAATACAGGGTGACCTTCGGCAGGGTTAGCTCCAACGATGATAACCAGTCCAGCTTTTGCGATGTCTTTTATCGTGCCGGCATCGCCTCCCATTCCGACTGTTCGAAATAATCCATCGGTTGCAGGAGACTGACAGTAGCGAGAACAGTTGTCTACGTCATTTGTTTCAAACATTTGGCGAGCCAGCTTTTGAATAACATAGTTTTCTTCGTTTGTAATCTTAGAAGAAGAGATAAAACCAACGGATCCATGTCCGTACTGCTGATTGATGGAGTTTAACCTGCTTGCTACTAAATCGAGCGCTTCTTCCCATGACGACTCTACAAATGCGCCATTTTTTCGGATTAAAGGCTTAGTAATACGTTTTTCAGAGTTTACAAAATCCCAGCCGAATTTTCCTTTCACACAGGTTGAAATAGCGTTTGCGGGAGCATCTGAGCTAGGTTGAACTTTAAGGATTTCGCGGCCTTTTGTCCACACTTCAAATGAACATCCAACTCCGCAAAATGTACAGACGGTTTTTGTTTTTTTCGTCCGAGTTTCACGCATAGCTGCTTCCACCTCTGAAACAGCAAAAATTCCGCTGTACCCTGGTTCCACTTCTTTAACTAAATCAATCATTGGATTCAAAACGCTTTTTGGAAGTCCGGTCATGAATCCAGCTTCTCCGAGCATAGATTTTTCCATTAAGGCATTACAAGGGCATACTGTTACACATTGACCGCAGCTCACACAAGAAGATTCATTGATTGCTACACCATCATCCCAGAGAACGCGGGGACGTTTCGCTTCCCAGTCGATAGAGAGCGTTTCATTAACTTGAAGATTTTGACAAACCTCTACACATTGTCCACAAGCAATGCATTGATTAGGGTCATAACGGTAAAACGGATGAGACATATCGACTTCATCCTCTGAGGCCTTTGGCGTATAGGGGTATTTTTGATGTTCAATCTCCATCATTTCGGCTGTATTATGTAATTTACAGTTTCCGTTGTTATTATCGCAAACGGTGCAGTATAGCAAATGATTTTCTAATAAGCGATCCATTGCTTCCGTCTGTGCCGCTTTTGCGGGTGCTGATTGTAATTCAATCTTCATGCCGTTTTCAGCTTTTGTAGAACAAGAACGAACTAACTCGCCATTCATTTCAACAATACATGTGTCACAAGTTTGAATAGGGTCTACTTCAGGCACATAACAAATCTGAGGATGCTCGATGTTTTGCTGGTTAATAATTTCGAGTATGGTAGAACCTGAAGCTGCCTTGTATTCGTTGCCATTTATATGAACAGTGATGATTTCACGACTCATTTGTTTTCCTCCTTTATATAAAACAAAAAACCACCATGAATACACATGCCTAATTAAATAAGGGAAGTGCAATCATGGTGGAATAGTTTACTAGCAGGTCTTACTAATATGCCAATCCGGCCCATTTATATCGTTAAGAAAAAGTGATAGAGTAATAACAATTCATTATTATTATTATTCCATCTCGGTTATTTATAATTATATCGCTACGTTTTTAAATGCACAACTTTTTTAAATACCCAACTCTCTTCAAAAGTTTTGCTGCAAAGATTTTAGGCTTTTATTTTTTGAAGTGTTGATTTATGATAAAAAAACTGTAGGAATAAAATGCACAATTTAATTTTAATCGGTGGGAGAGCGTTGATTATGTCAAAAACAATTCATGAATTTAATGATATTATTCGGAAGCTTCGAAAAGATTTATTTGGAAAAGGACCGGAAAGAATACATACGGTTTTTGTTGAAAATATGGCTGTCTCAACACTGTATGGAAATTTAACTCCGACAGAAACATTTATTGCAAGCACTTCTGAAGGGTGTGACATGGTTCATTTAGCTCGAACAAAAATGATTCAAGATGTATATGCATCGAATCCGCCGGAAGGGCTAGAAGAATTGGTAGGAGCAAAGCTGGTTAATTTATTTTCAGATATGAAAATAAAAGAAAATATAGCGGTTTCCGTATTTGTTTTTGATAAAAACATTATTTAAAAAAGGAGACATCACATGAATTCGACCGTTAAGAAGCGTACAGTTCTTAGATTTAAAAATGGTGAAATGGAAAGCGTGGAAGATAAAATTGTAACGGAGTTTCCTGTGACTGTGAAAATTAATGAAGAAGAGTTTGTCACGATGGTATGTAGCCCTCAATACATTGAAGATATGGTAATTGGCTATTTAGCATCTGAAGGGGTTATTCGAGAATACAAAGACATTAAAAACATATGGGTTCAAGAAAAAGAAGGGTATGTTCATGTTACAATAGATAAATTAAACCCGTATTTTCAAAACCTTCAAAATAAACGATATATCACGTCTTGCTGCGGGGCGAGCAGGCAAGGGTTTGTCTTTATAAATGATGCGTTGACTGCTAAAAAAATGAATGATATATCGGTAGAACTTTCAATTAAGGATTGTTTTCAACTCATGAATAAGCTGCAGCAATCTGCTGCTACGTTTCAAGAAACGGGTGGCGTTCATAACGCTGCCATTTGTGATAAAAATGGTTTCATGCTTAGCAGAATGGACATTGGCAGGCATAATGCTCTAGATAAACTATATGGGTATTGCTTAAAACACCATATTTCAATTAGGGATAAAGTAGTCGTTTTCAGCGGCCGTATTTCTTCAGAAATTTTGTTGAAAGTAGCGAAGATCGGGTGTGAAGTGGTTCTTTCAAAATCCGCTCCGACTGAACTTGCTTTAAATCTAGCAGAAGAATTGAGAATTACAACGGTAGGGTTTATCCGAAGTGATTCGTTGAATATTTATACATGCCCGGAAAGAATTTTAAGAGAAAGTTAATCTGCTGTGGAGAAGCTGACAGCTAGAGAGGAGAGATGAGGCAGATGTCATACACTATAGTTGATACGTTAAAGCGCCCTTTACGAGACTTGCGTTTGTCCGTAACAGATCGCTGTAACTTTCGCTGTCGATATTGTATGCCTGAAGAAATTTTTGGGGCAGACTATCCATTTTTACCTGCCGAAAATATTCTTTCGTTTGATGAATTAGAGAGACTCACGAGATTATTCGCATCGCTAGGAGTAAAAAAAGTGCGTATAACGGGAGGAGAGCCACTGCTAAGAAAAGGCTTGCCAGATCTAATCAATCGTCTGAAGCAAATTGAGGGTATAGATGATATTGCCATAACAACAAACGGCTCACTGTTAAAGAAGCATGCAGAAGCCTTATCAAAAGCGGGATTATCAAGAGTAACCGTCAGCTTAGACTCGCTTGATGAAGTGAGATTTCAAGAGCTGAACGGAAATCGAGGAAGCGTCAAACGAGTGTTAGAAGGAATAGAGGCAGCAGCTCTTGCGGGGATTTCAGTCAAAATAAACATGGTTGTCCAAAAAGGCAAGAACGAGCAGGATATCCTTCCGATGGCCCAATATTTTAAAGGCAAAAAACATACGCTGCGCTTTATTGAATACATGGATGTTGGAAATTCAAACGGATGGAAAATGGATGAGGTTATAACAAAGAAACAAATTCTTGATATAGTTGGACAAGAAATGCCTCTTGAAGAAATTCCGCCTCATTACACGGGAGAAGTAGCTACCAGGTATCGGTATGTTGGGACAGAAGAGGAAATTGGTATCATTTCATCCGTGACAGATTCATTCTGTTCGACTTGTTCACGCGCAAGAGTATCGGCTGAAGGAAAGCTCTATACCTGCTTGTTTGCGTCAAAAGGGTACGACCTCCGGAAACTGATACGATCACAAGCATCTGATCATACTGTTTGTGACACCATTTCTGATATCTGGAATCATCGGAAAGATCGTTACTCAGATGAGCGGGCTAACGGAAGACAGGTCCAAGGCGCTGAGAAAGTGGAAATGTCTCATATTGGTGGATAATTCAAAAAAAGCCTTATAAATGCCAATCACTGCGATGATTCACATTTATAAAAGTAGGATCTTCTGCTGAAAAAGGCACGCGAAGGACGTTTGCCTGATTCAACAATCCTGTGAGCCTTCTTTCACCTTGTGTAACGAGTTGGTCAATAAGAGGAAGCGTTCTACGGTGATAGAGGGCTAGAAGCGGGTGCATGTGATTTGGCTGAACAGGAAGAACAATATCAGCTGAGTTCGCCTGAGTTAGGGTAATCATATTATGAACAAACTCAGCATTAACAAAAGGAATGTCACACGAAAGAATAAAGAACCATTCAGCACGGCAATCAATTGCAGTTAAAGCATGATGAATTGCATACAAAGGTCCTTGATACGGGCATTTTTCAACTGCAAATGAAACATCTTTTCTTTGAAAATAAGGAAGTAAATCTTGGTTGGTAGACACAAGTATAGGTGTGACGTGATTTTCTTTTAATGCATCTATACTATATTCGTAAAATGATTTCTTGTTATAGGTTTCAAACATTTTTGGTTGACCGTAGCGAGAAGATTTTCCTCCTGCTAATACAATGCCGGCAATGGACATTTATTAAATACCTCCATCAAAATATAGTTGTATATTTATGCACATAAGCGTCCGTAAAGCAGCTTAGCTTTATGTGTATAATAGCATGTTTTTAAAGAAATATCTTTGACGAAGGAATAGATAGTGAAGTCATAGATTGAACGAGAAAGGGAGAGAAAAGAGTGACAGAACGTTATTCACGTCAGCAGCTTTTCCAGCCCATTGGAAACAAAGGGCAGCAGCAAATTAGAAGTAAGCATGTTTTAGTTGTAGGCGCAGGGGCTCTAGGCAGCGCTAGTGCAGAAGCTCTCGTGCGTGCTGGAATTGGAAAATTGACTCTTGTAGATCGTGATTATGTAGAATGGAGTAATCTGCAGCGTCAGCAGCTTTATACAGAACAAGATGCGCAAAACAAACTGCCTAAAGCTGTAGCAGCCAAAAATCGTTTGCGTCAAATAAACACAGAAGTGAAAATCGAAGCGCTGGTGATGGATGCTCAGCCTGCTAATTTAGAAAGTATCGTCCAAACAGCTGATTTGATTATCGATGCGACAGACAATTTCGACATTCGCTTTATTTTAAATGATTTGTCACATAAGTATGAAGTTCCTTGGATCTACGGCTCATGTGTAGGGAGTTATGGCACCACTTATACCGTTATCCCAAACGTAACCCCTTGTCTGCACTGCATATTGAAAAAAGTGCCTGTGGGAGGAGCGACGTGTGAGACAGCAGGAATTATCAGTCCAGCCGTTCAAATTGTGGCAGCCTATCAAATAACCGAAGCATTAAAAATTTTAGTGGGAGACGTTGAAGCTTTGCGACACACATTTCTAACTTTTGACGTCTGGAATAATCAGCACGCTGAATTTAAGACGGGTAAAATGAAAAGTTATGAATGTTCTTCTTGCGGATCGGCACGCACATATCCGTACTTAGCGTATGAAAATCAGCTTAAAACAGAAGTTCTTTGCGGCAGAGAGACGGTTCAGATCAGACCCTCGCAGCAGCATTTACACAACTTTGATGAATTGGAAAAGCGTTTAAAAAACCAAGGGAAAGTAGACCGCAACCCATATCTTCTGTCATGTCAGCTTCCAGAGCAGCGCTTTGTTATTTTTCAAGATGGCCGTGTATTTATTCATGGAACGAATGATATTCAATTTGCGAGAAGTTTATATTATCGTTTATTAGGATGAGTAAAGGAGTGAAAAAATGAGAGAAAAGCGAACTCCTATCCCTGTCGGAGAATGCGTTGGGCGAGTGATGCAGTATGTCAAAAGCGGAAAGCAAGAAATCATTGCGCTTGAAGAAGCTCACGGCAGATTTTTAGCAGAAGATTTAATGGCAGATCATGATGTTCCTGCTTTTAATCGTTCTCCATATGATGGTTTTGCTATTCGGTCACAAGATACGAAAAAAGCATCATCACTTCATCCAGTAGAACTGGATGTTCGAGGAGAGATAGGAGCGGGTTCTGTTTTTGAACATGCAGTCAACGCGATGCAGGCTGTGCGTATTATGACAGGAGCTCCTATTCCAAAAGGCTGCGATGCGGTGGCAATGCTTGAAGTAACAAAAGAATATACAAAAGACAACCAGCCCGTCGTTCAAATCAAGCGGTCGTTTAACAGCGGAGATAACATTTCGTTTCAAGGAGAAGAAACAAAAAAAGGCACCATGTTAGTTTCAAAAGGAACGTATATCACTCCGGGAGTAGCTGCTCTTCTAGCCACATTTGGTTATAGTAACGTAGCTGTCTTCAAAAAGCCTGTAGTTGGATTACTTGCAACGGGAAGTGAACTAGTGGAAGTACGTGATCCTGTTCAGCGAGGGAAAATTCGTAATAGCAATGCTCATATGCTTCGTGCCCAAATTGAAAAAGCTGGAGGAGAAGTAAACTATTTTGGTATTATGCCCGATGATTTAAGTCAGTGCTACAGCGCGGTAAAATCTGCGCTATCAGAAGTGGACATACTGATTACAACGGGGGGCGTTTCAGTAGGAGATTATGATTATCTACCAGAGGTGTATAAGCAATTACAGGCCGAAGTTCTTTTTAATAAAATAGCGATGAGACCAGGCAGTGTCACAACAGTTGCACGTATGGAAGACAAGCTTTTATTTGGTCTATCGGGAAACCCTACGGCCTGCTACGTTGGTTTTGAACTGCTAGCTCGTCCGGTCATCAGTACATATGCGGGGAAAAGAACCCCTCATCTCCGGAAAGAAAAAGCTTTGTTAGGAAAAGACTTCTTAAAGCCAAATCCTTTTATGCGATTTGTATCTGGCAGGCTTTCATACAGGGAAGGACAGCTGATTGCTTCTCCATTAAGCTTTACAAAATCTAGTGCTGTTTCTTCTTTAGCTCATGCGGATACGTTAATTATATTTCCCGGAGGGACGAGAGGGTACAAAGAAGGAATGCTGGTTGACGTCTTATTGCTAGATGACGTGCAGGGAAGTGAATGGCCTTGGTAGCAAGTTGCACCGTTTTACAAGTAGTTGGATTTCAAAACAGCGGAAAAACGACTTTAGTGGAAAGGCTAATTAAAAAAGCGAAACAATTCGATCTACGTGTAGGTTCTATTAAGCACCATGGACACGGCGGACCTCCAGATAGCAGCAGTGAGCTAAAAGACAGTCATCGCCACCAGCAAGCAGGTGCCGATGTGGCAGGTGTAGAAGGAGGTGGGATCCTTCAGCTTACGGCAAACAGTAAAGACTGGAGCCTAAAAAAGCTGATTGATTTTTATCAATTTTTCTCGCCAGATGTCATTTTTGTTGAAGGATATAAAAAAGAATCCTATCCAAAAGCAGTCTTGATTCGAAGCGAAGAAGATCTTGTTCTGCTTTCCTCTCTAACCAATATCATATGCGTGATTAGTCACATTCCGCTTAAAAACGAAGTGCAGCGAGCATATCCAATGTTTCACTTACAAGAAGACGAGCTTTATCTTAATTTTTTATTGAAAGAAGTGGGGGAAAGAAGATGAACCAGCACTTATTTGAAGTAGTAAATCAGCCAATTGCGGTAGATGAAATAATTAAAAAAGTTTCTAGAAGAGACGCGGGAGCTATTACGACATTTATTGGAACGGTAAGAGAATTTACAAAAGGCAAAAAGACGCTCTCTCTTGAATATCAAGCCTATGTGCCAATGGCAGTGAAAATGCTCAGCCAAATTGGTGACGAAATTCAGGAAAAGTGGCCGGATGCTTTGACAGCTATTACTCATCGAATCGGAAAGCTTGATATAACAGAAGTCGCAGTAGTTATTGCGGTTTCTTCTCCGCATCGCAAAACAGCTTATGAAGCAAATGAGTATGCTATTGAACGTATTAAGCAAATTGTGCCAATTTGGAAAAAGGAATTTTGGGAAGATGGAACAAAATGGATTGGGGATCAGTTAGAAACAAAAGAATATCCTGAAGGAAAGCCATTGAAGGAGATGTAAAAATGATTAACGTCTTATTTTTCGCTGCTATACGTGAAGAGGCTGGAGTGGAACAAGTAACAGTTGATAAGCAAGATATAACAGTGAAGGAATTAAAGGAATATGTACAAAAAACATATAAGCTGTCCTCTCTGAATCAAACGATGACAGCAGTCAACGAAGAGTTTGTAACAGATGAAGAAATCATTGGAACGGGAGATACCGTTGCATTTATTCCACCCGTTAGTGGAGGATAAAAAAAGGTGCTGAATACACAGCACCTTTTTTATTATCTAAATTGAGCTACTTTTTCAATTGGTAAACGTACAGAAGGGTAACCGCTATTTGCTGCTTTGCCGATTGAAAGTAACATAACCGGTGCATAGCGTTCTTTGTCTAAACCGAATGCTTCGGCAATTTGATCTTTTTCATAACCGCCAATAGCATTCGTATCATAACCGTGAGCACGTGCAGCAAGCATTAACTGCATAGATACTAAACCGCCGTCAATTAATACCGTTTCTTTATTTAATTCTTCAGAAGCAGCTGCGTAGTGCGCTTTGATTTTTGGAATTTGCATATCTCTAATTTCTTGTGGCATATAGCCTAGTTCAACAGCTTTATCGTAAATTTCATCTAAATTTTCTTCGCTTTTTAAATCGCCGAATATCGCAATAACAGCTGCCGATGTTTCTACTTGTGATTGATTAAATTTAGCAAGCGGAGCTAGTGTTGCTTTTCCTTCAGGGCTATCAATTACTAGAAAGCGCCAAGGCTGTGCATTAACAGAAGATGGAGCTAGCGTCGCTTCTGTTAAAATTTCTTTCATTTCTTCACGGCTGATTTTGACAGATGGATCGTAATAACGAATAGATCTGCGCCCTGTAATAATATCTTGGAAATCATTGTTTAGTGTTTTTGTTTGTGTCATGATGAACTCTCCTTTATGTTAAAAATGTTATGACCGTTCAATGGCCGAAATGTTTACTTTTAAACGCTCAAGCATTTTGGAAAGCAGCAGCTGTTCTTCTTCGCTGAAATCTTTAAATGCTTCATCAATAAAGCGAGCTTTTTCGTTTCGAAATGCACCGATTTTTTCATGTCCGCTTTTCGTAAGCTTTACAAATGTTACGCGGTTGTCATCAGGATTTTTACGGCGTGATACAACATCTCTTTCTTCTAGCTGCTTTAAATGCCTTGTAATTGCAGCATTATCAATGTTTACTTGCTGTTGAAGCGCCTTTTGACTCATTTCACCTGTTTCATAAAGCTGATGTAAAATATCAAGACGTGATTGGCTAACACCGGTACAATGCTCAAACTTTTGATTAATTTGTTTATTAACTTCTTGCAGAGCATACAGAACATTTGCTTTTTCAGAACATGAATGTGACAAGAAAGTCGCTCCCTTTTTTCTATGATATTTATTGATGGATTAATATTTGATACATCAATGTTTGATACATCAACTAATATAAAATAAATAAAAGTGAAAGTCAAGAAAGTGAACAATCTTTTTTTTTTATAAATAATAAAAAGAGATTGAGATATAACGAAATCAATGCAATCTAAAGACGAACAAATCGGATAAATGAGCTCGTATGGACCGCTTGTGACACGGTAGTTGATTTCTGTGCAAGACTTCGCTTTGTCCTCCAATCAGCTGCCAGAAGGAACGAAACAGATAAAATCTACGTTCATCGTAACCAAAAAAAACGAACCACTGATCAAACGGTTTGATTAGTGGTTCGTTTTTCACTTCAACTATACTATTTTTGTCTTAGCGTCTTTAAGCTGAATGATTTTTTTTACTAATTTGTTCATGCGTGTAAGGAGACAGAAACGGAATACGCTTGATAATCACATCGTGAATCCAGAATAATCGCTGGATAAGAGGAGCTGTTTTATCTGAAAGATAGATAACAAAGCAGCTGATAGCTCCCGCAATTACCATGCCTCCAAGTACATCTGCTGGATAGTGGACACCTACGTAAATGCGTGAAAGGCCCGAGATGGCAGCCCATATAAAAATGACGCTTCTCCATTTGTTTTTTCGTAACCACATGATCCAAGCAGCAGAAAAGACTAAAATCGAATGATCACTGACAAAAGATGAATTAGCCGGGTGCGGAATCAGCTTATGAACATGATGAGTCACAAACGGACGCGGGTGGTAATACACCAGGTGAATGACTTCATTGATACAAAGAGAAAGGACAATTGTAAACAACATGTATAAAGCCGTATAACGGTGATAAATTGTTCTTTCTGTTTTTCCGCTAAACCAAAGCAAAAGCAAACAAGCCATTATAAAATAAGGAACGCTATTCGTAATGATAACCATGACAGAATCCATTGCGCTGGATTTACCAGCAAACGAGTTAATCCATTGAAATACTTCGTAATTGAGGTTCATTTGTTTTCTCCTTATGCAGTACTTTTCACTCTTAGTTTAGATTGACACTCTAAAAAAACGATGAATTTCACATTAAAAATCAATTAAAATCCGAAATTCAAGGGCATTTAATGATATAAAAAGGAGAGGAAGAAACTGCTTTTAGAATAGGAGATGAAACAGTTGAAAAAGGTTTTATTTTTACCTCTTCTAAAAATGCCTTCTGGCCATCATCAAGTGGCAGAGGCGTTAATGGATATATTGGAAAGAAGAACAACAAATATTTGTTATAAAAAAATAGATTTATTAAGTTATACAAACGAACTATTAGAAAAAGTGGTTACAGGCACATATTTGAAATGGATTCGTTATGCTCCAGAAACATACAATATGGCATACAAACATCTCTTTTATGAACCGCCTGTTCATTCATTCAAATGGTATCATCACGTATTCGCAAAAAAAATGGAGCACTTAGTTAAAGAAGAAAATCCGGATTTAATTATATGCACACATGGATTTCCTTCTTATTTGCTCAGCCAATTAAAAGCAAAAGGCAAGTGCAATGTTCCTATTATAAATGTCTACACGGATTTCTTTATTAATAATTTATGGGGAAAAGAAGAGATTGACTTTCACTTTCTTCCTAGTGAAGAAGTAAAAAGAGGGCTTCGTGCTCAAAGTGAAATTCCACTTCAAAATATGATGGTCACAGGGATACCGGTACATGAAGAAATAACAAAAACAAGAACTGTTAAGCATCATGGTAGCCGAAATATTTTAATTGCCGGAGGCAGCAGCGGTCTAGGCAATATTATGGATTTTTACAATGATTTAAAAGACGCGCGCCATTTTCATTACTTTGTCTTATGCGGCAAAAATCAAAAGTTATATGAAGAAATCAAAGGGTGGGAACTACAACACGTTACACCAATTCCGTACATTTCATCACGCACAGAAATGAATGAACTGTATGAGCGAGTGGATGCTATTGTAACAAAACCAGGTGGTATCACGGTCAGTGAAGCTCTTCGCAAAAATTTACCGATTTTTGTTCATTCTGCTTTACCGGGTCAAGAAGAGGTGAATTTACGCTATTTAACAGAGCGAAACTTAGTTCAAGAACTAAAGGCGGATCAATCGTTAGAAAGTCAGCTGCAGACAGTGCTGCAGGATGCTGGTAAAATGAGCACATTGTATAACGCGATTGCTGCTTACCATAAAGAAATCGAAGCACAAACGCCTGAAGAACTTTTAGCAGTAGTCAATTGGATTCTAGGTGAAAAGCAAACGATTGGTCTTCATGCGTAAAACATTCATGTTTACAAACAATAAGGATAAGCTAAAGAACAAGTATGTTGAAAAAGTAGGATTTAGATAAAAAAACAAACATCTTTTGAAAAAGGTGTTGTTTTTTTATCTAAAGAAGCTATTCTTTCACTTAAGACATGTGGTGAGAGGTGCATAATATGAAAGAGAAAATTTTAATTGTGGAAGATGAAGCGCAAATTGCGAAAGTGCTAAAGATTGAATTGGAATTTGAAGATTATGAAGTAGATGTTGAGTACGACGGGAAAGCGGGTTTAGAGACGGCAATATCCGCTCAATATGACCTCATTTTGCTCGACGTGATGCTTCCAAGTCTGAGCGGTATTGAGGTGTTAAGAAGACTTCGGAAAGCGGAAGTGTTTACGCCAGTTATTTTATTAACTGCCCGAAATACGACGTTAGATAAGGTAATGGGGTTAGACCAAGGGGCTAATGATTATGTTACAAAACCGTTTGAAATTGAAGAGCTGTTAGCACGAGTTCGCTCTTGTATTCGCTATCGTTCGCTCGTAGAAGCATCAGGAACGAAAGAAGCTGAAGCAGAGCTCTTAACGATCAGTGATTTGACCATTAATCTTGAAACAAGGGAAGTCCTAAGAAACAATGAATCCATTACGTTGACACCGAAAGAGTATGATTTAGTCGTGTATTTGCTTACGAATAAAAATAAAATTGTCACGAGAGAAGGGATTCTCACAAACGTTTGGGGCTATGAATATGAAGGAGAAACAAACGTAATTGATGTGTATATTCGCCACTTAAGAAAAAAAGTAGATGAAGGTTTTTCTACTTCTCTCATTCATACGGTGCGGGGCGTAGGATATATGATGAAAGAGGAGAAACATGAAGATCACGACGAAGATTAATTTGCTGACAACAGCATGGCTAGTGGTTATTTTATTAATCATGAACATCGTTGTTTTTTTCTCCTTCACTAAATCTACGGTGAATATGGAACAGGACATTTTATTCGAAAAAGCACGCGAGATTATTCAAAAAGGTCAGCAAGATCATTCCGTGGAGCTTTCGCCAGAGTTACTAAAATTTTATTTGACCAACCATTCATTTATCCGAACAGTCTCAGAAAATTCTACGGTCATTAATCAAGTATCAAATGATCCTCATCTGGTGAAAATTAAGCCCGAATTTTCAAAGAAAAAAAAGGTGAAGCTTCGCAAAATTAGAGAAAAACAAGTATTGGTTATTCGCATGCCTGTCAAAGTCAATAATCAAGTCGTTGAAACGCTTGAGATTGGTGAGCTCCTGACTGGTTTTGAAACCCGCAAAGATATTTTGCTATCAATTTTGATTTTTTGTTCGCTTGTGTCCATTTTACTGTCGCTTTTAGGAGGAAGATGGTTATCACGCGTCATTATGCATCCTATTAAAAATATGGTCTCAACGATGAAAGAGATTGAAGAGAGCGGTGTTCCTAAAAAAGTTCTCATTCAAACGGAGACGAGAGATGAACTGCAGGGTATGACCGTTACGTTTAATCATATGATTGACCGCTTGCGAGAAAATATTGAAAAGCAAAATCAGTTTGTTTCTGATGCTTCTCACGAATTAAAAACCCCTCTAACCGTTATTCGCAGTTATTCTAATTTATTAAGAAGAAGAGGGATTAAAAATGAAGAAATTACGCTGGATGCGATCGACACCATCTATGCGGAAGCAACCAAAATGCAAAAAATGATTGAAACGCTGCTTGATCTGGCAAGTGTGGAAAAAGAACAAACGCTTGATATGAAGCAAACAGATCTTGTTCTTATTTTTGAACAAATCGTTAAGCAGCTGCAGCAGGTATACAAAAGAGAATTAGTTCTTCATTATGATCAAACGCCCATTATGATTCAAGTGGATGAACTGAAAATGAAGCAAGTGCTGATTATTTTGCTTGATAATGCAATTAAATACAGTACGAATAAAATTGAAGTGACCGTGGAAAAAAAGCAGGAAGATGTCATTATCAAAGTGAAAGACTATGGAATTGGTATTCCAAAAGAAGATCTTGCACATATTTTTGAACGTTTCTACCGAGTGGATAAAGCTAGAAGCAGAGCTACGGGAGGAACGGGGCTTGGACTATCGATTGCACAAACTATTGTCCGTCAGCATAAAGGCGAGATTTTTATTAAAAGTGAAGAAGAACAAGGGACGGAAGTTGTGATTCATCTTCCCGTTTCATCTATAAACTAAAAAAGCCGCCATTAGGCGGCTTTTTTATGATCATGATGCTGATTTTTGTTTTCTTACTCTTAATTTTTTTAACTCCGTTTGGAAGAATAGATACAGTGATGCAACTGTAAATACACTAAATCCAATTATCTCAAGGGGTTCTCCACCAGCTTCAAATAGCTTAACCAAACCTTCACCGCATAACTCTCCCCCAATAAAAATAAGGAAAATACCAAGCGCTTTAAAAATAATCCAAAGGTTCAGCTTAATAGCTGTTTTGAACAAAATGTATGTAATAACGACGGCCAGCAAAATGCCACTTATACTGCCGAATACAATAGAAGAGGCGTGTTGATTCACTTGTGTCAGATTAAAAATGATTAGTTCTGTTCCTTCACGAAAGACAGATAAAAAGGCTAAAACGATTAATCCCCACTTGGAAGAGCTTTTGGAAATTTTTGATGTAACTGAAGATGTCACTTCTTTGCTTCGGTGCAACCACAGAATAAAATAAGCAATAAGGCCTGCAGCTAAAAGCATCATGACTCCTTCAAAAATTTCTTCTGACTCTTCTTCTAACTCTTTCGCCTCATTAAAACCAATAAAGCCAAATACTAAGCTGAAAATAAGGCCTGCAGCAGCGCCAATAAAGACGGAATATTTTAAGTCTTTTCGGCCGATTTTTGTAATATGAGCTAAAATAATTCCAATGATAAGCGATGCTTCTAAACCTTCACGAAGCGACAAAGCCAAACTTGACCACATAAAAAGCTCCCCTTACTTTAAATGATAAATAATAATTTCTCTCTAATTTTAATGATAATGATTATCGTTGTCAATGTGATTTTTGGCTCTTTAAAAATTCTTACTTATATAAGATTTCTCCGACTAAAGTATGAAAGTATTTCATTATAAAGTCGTGCGAAACGCAAGGACAAAGCGAATAAAATAAGAGTATCAACAATCAGTGGAGGTTTTAGTATGAGTTATACTCTTTTTATAAAAGCAAATGACAGATCGGCAAGTGAAGCGGTCAGCGTAAAATTATATGATGCGTTTTTAGAAAGCTATCAACAATCGCACCAAGGTGAAGAAATAATGGAGCTAAATTTGTTCAAAGAAGAACTTCCTTATTTAGGTGCTGACATGATAAACGGTCAGTTTAAATTAGCAAGAGAACTAGAAGTGACGGCAGCGGAAAACAAAGCAGCAGAAATTGCTAATCGTTACCTAGAACAATTTGTGAAAGCTGATAAAATTGTCATTGCCTTTCCTCTTTGGAATTTTACTGTGCCGGCCGTGCTTCATACGTACTTTGATTATTTAAATCAAGCAGGCAAAACGTTTAAGTATACGCCAGAAGGTCCTGTGGGATTACTGTGCGATAAAAAGGTGATGTTATTAAACGCGCGTGGCGGAGTATATTCAGAAGGTCCAGCAGCTGAGGTCGAAATGGCCGTTAAATATGTTAGCAGCGTACTTCAATTCTTTGGAATCACGGACGTGAACTCCGTTATTATTGAAGGACATAATCAGTTTCCGGATCGTGCTCAAGAAATTATTGAAAGTGGCTTAGAACAAGCAGCACAAGCAGCCAAAATATTTTAAATAACCGTAGTAAAAAAGGACAGGACAAAAGTATTTTAGGTGAAGGTATATCCGAACGATAAATCGTTCGGATTTTTTGATGTTATGGTAAGCGTAGGTTTCGTGCATGTAGTAGCTTTTAGGTGTTGATTGGAGGGCAAGGCGAAGACTCTTGCGGGAAAAGCGGAACAGGTGAGACCCCGCAGGAGCGCAAGTGACGAGGAGGCTCAGCGCCCGCCCGCGGAAAGCGAAGCCTTGCACGGAAATCAACAGCCGTGTCACAAGCGGTCCATACTAGCGCCTTTATCCCATTTGTCCTTATTTAGAGTAAATTGATTTATTATGTGTCCATCTTTTCTTTATATTTTTTATCTGTATATCTTAAAAAATAATAGGTAAAATGAATAAATAAGATAAAATATATTCGCTTTATCTATAGGAGGAGCAGAGATGGATATTCGTCAGCTTAATTATTTTTTAGAAGTCGCTAAATTAAGGAGCTTTACTAAAGCATCTCAAAGTCTTCATATTTCACAACCGACCTTGAGCAAAATGGTGAAAAACTTAGAAGAAGAATTGGAAGTAGAATTAATTGATCGGTCCGCAAGACAGATTGATTTAACGGATGCCGGGGAAGTTGTGTATGCGCAAGGACAAAAAGTTATGGCATCCATTGATGAGCTATCGACTTATCTATACGATGTGATGAATCTGAAAAAAGGCATGATTAAAATTGGAATTCCTCCATTGATTGGAGTCCTGTTCTTTCCAAAGATTATTAAAGGGTTTCAGCAGCTCTATCCAGATATCACAATTAAAGTTATTGAATACGGAGCCAATCGTGTTCAAAAAGCAGTAGAAAAAGGAGAGTTAGACTTAGGTGTAGCGGTGCTTCCAGTAAATGAACATCTTTTTGATATTAATCCTTTTATCTCTGAAAAAATGCTTTTATATGTTCACCATTCTCATCCTTTGGCCTCTAAAACTCATGTGGAAATTAATGAACTAGCCCAAGAGAAATTTATTTTATTTAATGAAGATTTTACGCTTCACGACCGGCTTATTCAGGCGTGTCAACAAGCAGGATTTGAACCTAACGTAGCTTACGAGAGCTCTCAATGGGATTTTATTGGTGAAATGATTGCGGAAAACTTAGGTGTATCTATCTTTCCACAGTCCATTGCAGCAAAAGTGGATTCTGCTATCGTAAAAGCAGTTCCTATTACTAATCCTTCAATTTCATGGGATTTAGGATTGATTTTAAAAAAAGATAAATATATTTCATATGCCTCTAAACAATTCCTCCACTATATGAATGAACAGCATTCTGTTTTATATAGATAAAATGCATATGTTGTATTGAATATATGTATTTTACGAAAGAAAGAATGTGCGCTAAAGTAGATAGTGTAGAAAACATACACGAAAACAAACATTGATTCCGCGCGGTGTTAGTAAAAAATACGGAGGCTGATTTTACATGGCACAAAATAGTTATCAAAAAGGTTTAGATAAATTAATGGAATATACGTTAACGAGTAACGATGATATTTCGACTCATTTAAAAATTACGGAAGACTTAAAAGACCTAGCTCCTGACGTTGGGAAATATATTATTGAATTTGCCTATGGAGACATTTATTCACGACCAGGTTTAACGAATAAGCAGCGAGCATTAGTAACCATTTCATCACTGGTTACTCAGGGTACAGAGCCTCAGCTTGAGCTGCATTTAAACACAGGTTTAACAGCTGGACTAGAGCCGAATGAAATTGTGGAAAGCATCATTCAATTAATTCCATACACAGGTTTCCCTCGCGTGTTAAATGCTTTAAGCGTAGCTAAGAAAGTATTCGCTCAGCGTGACGTGGAAGTAGAGACAGGCGAAAAAGAGCTAGTAGAAAATAAATAATAAGCACAAAAAAGACGCTCTAAAAGAGCGTCTTTTTTTATGCGAGCTGCTTTTGTTTGGTTTCTTTTCCTAGAAAAACAACCGAACCAACACCGATTAAAATAGCTGCACAAAAGATTGAGAACGTAACGGTTAAAGAAGCACCTTGAGTTGACATATACCCAACTAACAGCGGTCCTAGAATTCCTCCAATTCGTCCAAAAGAAGCGGCCATTCCAGCTCCTGTGCCTCGAATAGATGTCGGATATTGCTCAGGTGTATACGCGTATAAAGCTCCCCAAGCGCCTAAGTTGAAGAAAGACAACAACATTCCTGCTGTTAGCAGCAGCCAAAGTGACTCCGCATTTCCGAATATATATGCGCTGGCAGCCGTACCTAACAGATATGTGACCAATACGAATTTTCGGCCCATGCGTTCAATAAACCAAGCAGCCGTATAATAGCCAGGCAGCTGAGCTAATGTCATAATCAATACGTATTCAAAGCTTTTGATTAAGCTAAATCCTTTAATGACCATGACGCTAGGTAGCCATAAAAACATGCCGTAATATGAAAATACAACGCAAAACCACAGAACCCACAGCATAATCGTAGATTGACGATAAGGCTTAGACCACACGCTTCTTACATTGTCCGCAATAGACGGTTTCTTTTCCTTTGTCGCCTCTAAAAATTGAGGAGAATCTGGCAGTTTGATGCGCAAATAAATGGCATAAAATGCTGGTATAGCCGTTAGGATAAGAGCTAGCTGCCACCCGTAAGCTGGGATTACAAAGTAAGAAATAAGCGCTGCCAGTAGCCAGCCGAACGCCCAAAAACTTTCTAACAAGACGACCACTTTACCGCGTTTTTCCGGCGCCACGGTCTCAGACACAAGGGTAGAAGCAACAGGCAGCTCTCCTCCTAAACCCATTCCAATTAAAAATCGAAATACTAAAAAAGCAGCAAGGGTAGTAGTAAGAGCCGAAAGTCCGCTTGCCACTGAAAAAAGAACAAGAGTCACAATAAAAACGGTTTTTCGCCCAATTCGATCAGCCAGCAGCCCGAACACGAGAGCTCCAACGGCCATCCCGATCGAGTTAACGCTGCCTATCCAACTCATTTCAGTAGGGGAAAGTCCCCATTCAGCGTGAAGAGCTGCAATGATAAAAGACAAAATGCCAACATCCATTGCATCGAAGAGCCATCCTAGCCCTGCGATGCCAAGAAGCTGACGTTCTGATAATTGTTTTGTTTTCATGTCTTCCTCCTAGAAGCAAAGAATTTTGCTTTAAGTTTACACCTGTCTTGACATAATGTCACGTCTATTTTAAAGAAAAAATGCAAACGGAAAAGCTCTATACCTTAAGGTATAGAGCTAATTGTATTCTCACATTTTATCGTAAAGCATTTTTCCAGGCCATGTATACGCCATATGACCGCCATCTACCGTAATGCAGTCACCCGTTACATATGAGCTGTCATCGGATGCTAAAAATAATACGGCACCGGCTACTTCTTCTGGTTTGCCTAAACGGCCCATGGGATCGACCCATTCATATGCTTTTCTGAATTTTTTTCCTTCTTCAGCGCCTGATAAATCATCAAGAAGAGGCGTTTCAATTGTTCCAGGAGCAATTGAGTTAACGCGAATACCTTCACGAGCGTAGTCAATTGCCATGGTTCTTGTTAAGTTGGTAATAGCACCTTTCGCCGCGTTATAGCCAGAACGGTCTAAGTCTGCTGCCAGTCCGGATACGGATGAATTATTAATAATCGACCCGCCATCTTCTAACATCAGCGGAATAACGTATTTGCTTACAAGAAATGTTCCACGTAAATCTACCGACATTAAGCGATCCCAAAGTTCTACAGGGTATTCGTGAAGCTTGCCGCCTTCTGTGTCTGTCCCCGCATTATTAAAAAGAATATCCACTTTTCCAAATTTCTTTTCAATTTCCGCTGTGAACTCTTTTACTTTTTCTTCTTCAGCTACATCGATATAGTAGGCGTATGCTTCACCGCCAGCGTCTTTAATTTCTTTTGCTACTTTTTTTACCCCGTCCAAATTAATATCGGCACAAATAACAACCGCTCCTTCTTTCGCAAAGCGCTCAGCAGTTGCTTTTCCTATACCAGAGCTTGACCCTGTAATAACAGCAATTTTTGATTCTAAACGTCCCAATTGTATCCCTCCGAAAAAATAAATATATAAGTATGTATGTTCATGTACCCATCTATTATTTTGATAAAACGTCGCTAGTTTATACGTATGTGAACAGAAATAAAGAGACGCAGCAAAACAAATTCATTGTATAATGAACAGCAGTATGTCAGGAAAAATGAGGTGTTTGCATGAAAGCAATCATAAAAAGTTTTATTAATGGACTCTTAACGATTGTCCCTATTATCCTTGTTATTTATATTTTGGTAAGAGTATTTAATTTTTTAGACAGCATTTTAGGGAACGTATTGAAGCCCTATATGAAGCAGGATTATATACCTGGTATTGGAATCTTAGCAACGCTTGTCTTAATTACGTTCTTAGGGTGGTTATCTACCCGTTTTTTCGCTGGGAAAATTATTAACTTAATTGATCGATTGTTAGAAAAAATACCGCTTGTTAAAACGCTATATAGTGTCATTAAAGATACATTTCAATCTTTTCTTGGAGAGAAAAAGTCTTTTTCAAAAGTAGCTTTAGTGCCAATGCCCGGCACGTCAATGAAAGTCATAGGGTTTGTGACCTCTGAAGAAGTAGAAGAGGTGATTCACTCGTTAAAAGACCATGTCGCTGTCTATGTTCCACAAACTTTTCAAGTAGCCGGTTTTACTTTTTTGATTCCAAAAGAAGAAATTGAATGGTTAGATATTAAGCCGGAAGAAGCAATGAAGTTCGTGTTATCTGGGGGAGTATCTAGTTCAAAAGCAGAAAAATAACAGAAGGCTTGAAGCCTTCTGTTATTTTTGTTGGAGTAAAGCTGTTAAAAGATTAAGCGGTTCTTCCAACGGTTTAAGGTCCGTTAAATTTCCAACCATGCCTTTTACAATAGCAGCGGTAGGCTTATCTTTTTTTAGCTCCGTTTGTAAAATGTGAAAGCTGTCTGCGTGTTCATCAGAAATATGATCGCTGGTGTCTAGCAGATGTTTAATTTCCTCAAGAGCTTGTTTTACCTGCTCATTTTTACTTAGAAAAGTCGTTCGTTCCTTTCCGTATATATCTTCACCAAAAGAAGCGGGAATAAGGGGACGAGGTTTTCTAGCTAATAAATCTTCTACTAATACATCAACTCGTTCCATTATGTACTGCGCGACTTCTTTAAAGGTAAGCTCGTATTGATTGAAGATAATAATTTCTAAAAAGGAATGATGAATACCTTCAATCATTTTCGTTAAATCGGAGATATAAGGAGTTACGTCTTCTCCGTATACGCTAACGAGGCTTTTGCGATGAAAGTAAAACGTTTCTCGCTGCATTTTATGAACAAAGGTCTCCACTTCTTTGTTAAATGGAATCGATTTTTCACGGATTTGCATGATAATAAAATCTCTGTGCTCTGTAATAAATTCATAGAAATAGATGAGCTGATTCATATAGCGGCTGCGGGCATCGTTTACTTCCTCGTCGAGAGCATAAACAGAGCTAAAGAGCTTTTCATAGTAAAAGTTTAGAATTGATAATAAAAGTGCATCCTTAGATTTGAAGTGCAGGTAAAATGCACCTTTTGAAATGTTGCATTCATCTACAATTTCTTGCACAGAGGTAGCATTAAATCCTTTTTTTGCAAAAAGCTTAATCGAAGCTTCAATTATTCTTTTTTCTTTTTCTTTCAAGTATTCTACCTCCTTTATTGAACAATTTGACCATTCATTTCGTTAGATAATAGTATCATACACTAAAAAAGATAAAGGTATATATCAAAGTTAAGAACGGGAGTCAGTTCCTCTAAAAAAGATTTATCGTAAATATGTCTTTATTATGAACATATTAGGAGAGAGACTGCTTAGGGTTGACACTGACCAGTTAGTCATTTATATTTTAAGTTGTTGTGACCAATCAGTCAATTTTATTAGTATACATATATTTGAAGGAGGATATGCATTGGGGAAGTTTATTAAATTTTCATTGAAAAATAAATTTGCAGTATGGCTGTTAACACTCTTTGTCATTATTGCAGGGCTGTATTCAGGATTTAATATGAAGCTAGAGACTATTCCTGATATATCAACGCCTGTTGTAACAGTCAATGCAACTTATCCGGGCGCCACTCCGGAACAAGTGGCAGACAAGGTGAGTAAGCCAATTGAACAAAAGCTTCAGGGACTGAGCGGCGTTGACACAGTTAGCTCGTCTTCTTATGAAAATATGGCTACCATTCAAGTTGAATATGGCTTTAGTAAAAATATGGAGAAGGCAGAAGACGAAGTCAGACGAGCTCTTTCAAACGTGGATCTGCCAGATGATGTAGAGGAACCAAATGTTTCAAGACAAAGCATCAGTGATTTTCCGATTATTTCATTAAGTGTTTCAGATGATAAAAAATCATTAGAAGACTTAACGAAGTATGTAAAAAATACCGTTGTTCCACAAGTTGAAAAAGTGCAAGGCATTTCTTCGGTCAGCGTGTCAGGAGAACAAGTTGAAGAAGCAGAACTTGTATTCAAACAAGACAAACTCAAGCAGCTGGGACTCGATGAAGATACGGTGAAAAAGCTGATCCAAGCATCCGATGCAAAAGTGCCGGCTGGTACGTATACGATGGATGGATCTCAAAAATCTGTTGTGGTAGACGGAAAGATGACAACAGAAAAAGATTTGGAAAACTTAGAGATTCCAGCTGTGCCTAGTCAAGGAGCTGCTCAAGGTCAGCAACAAGGAATGAGCCAGCAGCAAACACAAGGAGCCGTGCAGCAGGCGCCGTCCGCAGCTTCGATTCCAACTGTGAAATTAAAAGAAATTGCGGATGTTAAAGTGACGGGGAAAGCAGAATCCATTTCTCGCACGAACGGAAAACCTTCAATTGCTGTACAAGTTGTCAAAGCGAAGGATGCGAACACAGTAAATGTTGTAAATGATATTAAAGAAAAAATGAATAGCCTAGAAAAGAAAAATAAAGAACTTCACGTTGACAATATTTTTGATCAAGGTAAACCGATTGAAGATTCTGTTCATACGATGCTAAATAAAGCTATTATCGGTGCGGTCTTTGCGGTTATTATTATTCTTTTATTTTTACGTGATATTCGTTCAACGATTATTGCCGTTATTTCAATTCCGCTTTCGCTATTAATCGCCATTTTGGCGCTCAAATCAATGGATATCTCTTTAAATATTATGACGCTTGGAGCGATGACTGTAGCCATCGGAAGGGTTGTAGATGATTCCATTGTCGTTATTGAAAATATTTACCGCCGCATGGCTTATCAGGAAGAAAAGCTTACAGGAAAAGATTTAATTGTCGCGGCGACGAAAGAAATGTTTGTTCCAATTTTTTCTTCTACAGTCGTAACCGTGGCCGTATTCTTACCGTTAGGTCTCGTAGAAGGACCGGTAGGAGAGCTATTCTTACCGTTTGCGTTAACGGTTGTTTTTGCACTGTTAGCATCACTGCTAGTAGCGGTAACACTCGTGCCAATGCTTGCTCATTCGTTATTTAAAACAAATGTAAAAGTCAAAGAAGAAAAGCCAAGCAAACTAGCGCACGGATATAAGCGAATTTTGAACTGGACGCTAAACCATAAGCTTATTTCCTTTGGGTTAGCCGTACTACTGTTAGTAGGAAGTTTATTTTTAGTTCCTTCTATTGGGGTTAGCTTTTTATCATCCGATCAAGAAAAAACGCTGACGCTTACGTATACACCGAAAGCCGGACAGTCTCAAAGCGACGTGGAAAAAGCAGCGAATCGCGCAGAAGCGTACTTGATGAAGCGAGATGGTGTCAAAACGGTTCAGTATTCGTTCGGTGAAGGTAACTCTTTTAATCCGGGAAGCAAAAATAACGTTTTAACATTTGTGCAATATGACGAGGATACACAAAACTTTGATAAAGAGCAGGATAAAGTATTAAAAGCTCTGAATAAACAAGCGAATCAAGGTGAATGGGGCTCCATGAATACGGCGTCTAGCGGCAGCAATAATTCATTAAACGTCCTTATTTACGGAGATAGCTTAGACGAAATCAAACCTTATGCTGACAAAGTTCAGCGCGTTTTAGAAAAGCATAAAGAACTGAAAAATGTCGATTCTACGCTTTCAGATACGTTTGATGAATATACGCTAGTACCGAACCAAAAGAAAGCCGCTGAACTCGGCTTGTCTGCTAGTCAAATCGGAATGCAGATTTCCAACCTTGGACAGCGTGAAGTATTAACAACTATCCAAAAAGACGGAAACGAAATTAACGTATACCTTCCAAAAGAAAAAGAGGATTTCTCTACTTTTGCCGAACTTTCAAGCACAAAAGTGACCTCTCAAACTGGACAGGAAGTTACATTAAATGAAGTTGTCGATATTAAAAAAGGTAAAACGTCGAATACGGTAACTCGCCGTGATAATAAAATTTATGCAGAGGTAAGTGCCGATATTAAGAGTGACGATGTAGGCGGTGTTTCTTCTAACGTCCAAAAAGAAGTGAAGAAAATTGATTTGCCAAGTGATATGGACATTAACTTTGGCGGAGCATCAGAGCAAATTAATGACTCATTTAGTCAATTAGGAATTGCCATGCTCGCAGCCATTGGTATCGTGTACTTCGTACTTGTACTGACATTTGGTGGAGGTTTAGCGCCATTTGCTATCTTATTCTCACTTCCATTTACACTTATTGGTGCGCTAGTGGCGCTTTTAATCTCTGGGGAAACGATTAGTATTTCTTCGATGATTGGAGCTCTTATGCTGATTGGAATTGTGGTAACCAATGCGATTGTTCTGATTGACCGCGTGATTCATAAAGAGCAAGAGGGTCTTTCAACGCGTGAAGCTTTACTAGAAGCTGGAATGACACGTCTTCGCCCGATCTTAATGACAGCTATTGCAACGATTGGTGCACTGCTTCCATTAGCTTTTGGATTTGAAGGTGGAGGCCTTATTTCAAAAGGGCTAGGGGTTACCGTGATTGGAGGACTAACAAGTTCTACGCTGCTTACGCTCATTATCGTTCCAATTGTCTATGAGTTTTTTATGAAGTTTAAGCGCAAAAAAGTAAAAGAGTAGAAGCAAGACAAATTTCCGCTTTTGAGGTGAATAGCGATGAAGTCAATTGATAAACTAATGAAACAGCTGATTCAACAAGGAATTAAAGCAAAGAAAGTGACGATTGATAAATCAAAGCGCCAGCAGTGGATGTCCATGTCATTGCCTAAAACGGCATGGCAGCATTCAAAATAAAAAAGAGCTGACTTAGAGTCAGCTCTTTTTTATTAACGATCTGTATCTTCAAATGATCCTTCTTGATAGGCGTCGCTTACTTGCTCATGTGTTTCTGCTAGACCTTGCGAGAGTGCATCTTGTCGGTTATAATCTTCTGTTTCGAACTGGCGGTCAGCCATTTCATTTGTATCTGGCTGCTTTTTAGGCTGTTTTTTTGAATTCATTTTCACCACTCCTATTTAATAAAGTGAGACCACGGTTAGTGTGCGATGAAAGGAAATACATTATACATGAAAGAAAGAGCTTCGATTCGTCGAAGCTCTTTCTTTCATATTATTGTTGTTTTTTATCTAAGAAGATTTTTTCAATATCATCAAGTACGATATTAGCTGCTAACACACCGCCTGCTGTATTCCAAGTAGCATCATCTACTTTATGAACATGATTTTCTTGAGCCACTTTTAGCTTTTTAAAGAGAGGATCGTTTATCCATTCTTTTTCAAGCTTTGTTGCTTCACCGTCTCCCGTTTCATAAGAGAAGTAAAATAGCTGATCGCCGTCCATTGCCGGAATGCGTTCTTTTGTTGCATTCATTTCAGCAAAATCATCCTTGTCTTGAGACTCAGGGCGAGCAAATCCAAGCTGATCTAAAATAACACCTGAGAATGAATCTTTATGATAGATACGAACGTCTCCAGCTGTAAAGCGTACAACTGAGATTTTTTGTTTTAACTGATCTCCAAGGCGTTTCTTTAAATCTGCTACGCGATTGTCATAGTCAGCTAATACTTCTTTACCTTTTTCTTCTTTGTTTACAGCTTTTGCATATAGCTTAAAGTTTGATTTCCAATCTCCGCGCAGCTCCTCAGAGAATACAGTCGGAGCAATTTGACTAAGCTGATCGTATACTTTTTCTTGTCGCATTTTATTTCCGATAATCAAGTCAGGCTTTAAAGCAGCGATTGCTTCTAAGCTTGGCTCGCTTTCTGTACCCACACTTTTAACGCCTTTCATCTGACCTTTAATATGGTCATACCACGGATTTCCTAACCATGATTGAACAGCGCCCACAGGCTTTACACCCATTGCAAGAAGAGCTTCAGTACCTTCGTTCGTTAAAACAACCACTCGTTTAGGCGTTCCTTTAATATCGGTTTTATCCATTGCGTGTTTTACTGTGTAAGTTTCGCCAGAACCCTCAGTTTTTTCTTTTTTATCGCTGTCAGCGCCGTTTGAATTACCGCAGGCTGCCAGCACAAGCAGTGTCATAATGGTAAGAATGGACAACAAATATGACAACTTGCCTTTAGAATATGTATTCACATCTTTTCCCCCTCTTAAGTGATAATGATTTTCATTAACAATTAAGATAATATTCTAACTTTTAAGCGGTGTCAATTAAAAATTGAAAATGATTCTCAAAATCATTGACACTTTTTTCAATGTTTCCTAAACTAAAGGTTAGATATATATAGGAATCATCTTAGAGGAGAGCAATGAAAATGATGCTACGCAGTGTTCAAATGAAAGTAATGGGGCTCATCATTGGAATCATGCTGCTTTTAATCTGTATTGGATTAAGTATCGTACTCGGATACACAGATACAAGTATCAAAACAGCATTTGAAGCTTTTCAAGCGTTTAACGGTTCGAATGAGCACATAGTTATTCAAAATATTCGATTGCCGCGCGCTATAATCGGTGCTGTGGTAGGTATTTGTTTAGGAATTGCAGGAGCAATGATGCAGGCGTTAACGAAAAACCCACTTGCTTCACCGGATATTATCGGTGTGAACGCTGGGGCCAGCTTTTTTATTGTTGTTGCAGTGATGATTTTTTCGGTCAATTCACTTCAAGCTTTTACATGGATTGCATTTGTAGGAGCGGCACTAACCGTAGTGGTTGTCTATTTTCTTGGGTCCATTGGAAAAGAAGGGCTAACGCCTATCAAACTGACGCTCGCAGGAGCGGCTATTGCAGCCTTTTTCTCTTCTTTAACACAAGGACTGCTAGCTGTGGATGAATCTTCGCTTGATCAAGTCCTCTTTTGGCTGGCAGGGTCTGTGCAAGGACGCAAGGTTGAAATGTTGTATGGCATACTGCCTTATGTAGTGCCAGCAATTATTGTTACTTTTTTTATCGCTTCAAAAATTAATATTTTAACGATTGGTGAAGACGTAGCCAAAGGATTAGGTCAAAGAACAGCTCTTGTCAAAATTATAAGCGGTATCATTATTGCGATTTTAGCGGGGGGAGCCGTTGCAGTAGCCGGTCCCATTAGCTTTGTAGGAATCATTGTTCCTCACGTTGTAAGAGCAATCGTAGGACAAGATTATCGCTGGGTATTTCCTTATAGTGCGGTTGTCGGCGGGATTTTAATTTTATTAGCTGATGTTGGCGCAAGGTACGTCATTATGCCTCAAGAAATCCCTGTTGGAGTCATGACTGCTGTTATTGGTACACCTTTCTTTATCTATATGGCAAGGAAAGGGGCGAAGACGTCATGAAAACATACTTATCTCTTCGCTTAAAGAGAATTTCATTTTTAGTTAATATAAAAGCTGCTCTAATCATTACCGGATTTTCAGCTGTCCTTGTTGCACTCTTTTTGTTAAGTGCAGGTACGGGTGACTTATTTATTAATCCCTTTCGTGTAATTAAAATTTTAGCGGGTCATGGGTTGGAGTTTGAACGATTAGTTGTTACATCTTTTAGACTGCCGCGTATTATTGTTGCCATTTGTGCTGGTATTTGTCTAGCTATTGCGGGCGCTATCTTGCAGGGGCTTGTGAGAAATCCGCTTGCTTCACCAGACTTAATTGGATTAACAGGAGGAGCGTCAGTTGGTGTAGTGTTATTTTTGACACTATTTAGTGATAAAAGCAACTCGTTAACCGTAAGTATTAATTGGATGCCTGTTAGCGCATTTTTAGGTGCCGTGGCAGTGGCGCTTTTACTTTATGTGTTTGCCTGGAAAAATGGTGTCTCTCCTATTACACTAGTATTAATAGGAATTGGATTAACAGCGTTAACGAAAGCTATGACCACGCTGTTTATGATTATGGGTCCTATCTACCGCGCTAGCCAGGCAAATATTTGGATTACCGGAACGGTGTATGGTTCAAATTGGGCAAGTGTTTCCGTACTAGTTCCAGTTACTGCAGGGCTGGTTATAATTACGATTTTAATGATTCGAAATTTAAATGTTCAAGAATTAGGTGAAGAAATTGCGACTAACGTTGGAAGTCGCGTTCAAAAAAATCGATTGGCACTATTGCTGATGAGCACAGCTTTAACCGGGAGCGCCGTTGCATTTGCCGGTGGAATTAGCTTTGTAGGGTTACTTGCTCCACATATTGCCCGAAAGCTTGTAGGTTCGTCATTCGGCGCTTTAATACCGCTATCGGCACTAATCGGAGCGATTTTAATCACAGCAGCAGATTTAATTGGCCGAACATTCTTCTTGCCAATCGAAGTGCCAGCAGGTGTATTTACAGCTGCAATTGGCGCACCATACTTCATTTATTTACTATACAAACAAAGAAACGTATAGCATTCTTTGTAGAAGGAGCGATTCGCATGCATTCGTTAGAAACAAAGTCGCTAACATTATCATATGGAGAAGCGATGATTATAGATGAGCTTGACGTTACCATCCCAAAGGGTGAGATTACGGTTTTTATCGGCAGTAATGGATGCGGAAAATCTACGCTGCTGCGTTCACTGGCAAGGTTATTGAAGCCACATGCAGGCTCTATTTTACTAGAAGGTTCTAAAATTTCTTCTCTTCCTACCAAGGAAATTGCAAAGCAGCTAGCAATCCTTCCTCAAGGTCCTGTTGCACCTGAAGGTCTGACTGTGCTGCAGCTTGTTAAACAAGGGCGCTATCCGTATCAAAATTGGTTCCGCCAGTGGTCTCAAGAGGATGAAGAAAAAGTGCAAAATGCACTGGAAGCAACAGGCTTAGCAGACTTGGCAGATCGTCAAGTTGATTCGCTTTCTGGGGGACAGCGTCAGCGCGCATGGATTGCCATGACACTAGCGCAAGATACAGATATTATTTTACTTGATGAACCGACAACATATTTAGATATGACGCATCAAATTGAGATCTTGGACTTGTTGTTTGAACTGAATGAAAAAGAAAATCGTACCATCGTAATGGTGCTGCATGATTTAAACTTAGCTTGCCGCTATGCTCATCATATTGTGGCGCTTCAAGATAAAAAAATCTATGCACAGGGAAGACCAGAAGAAGTCATTAACTGCGATTTAGTACAGCGAGTCTTTAATATGAACTGTGAAGTGACTGTTGATCCGTTATTTGGAACGCCTCTTTGTATTCCTCATGGGCGCGGACGATGTATTGTGAATAAGCTGCGAGTTGAAACGCAGCATGCTCAGTAGGAATGAGCAAAGCGAGTTAGCAGAAAAATTCCGCTGTACGTTTAAAGATAACTCGCTGTACAGGTTTTCTCCTGCCAGCTGCATGGATGAAAGTAAGGTGAAGGTGCAGCTATTATGGATTCAAGAGACGATGGAGGCCGCTAGTTTGAGAGCAGCTGCTTCAATGTTAGCAAAGCGGTATAGTTTTGTTGTGGTTGCGGCTTTGTATTCATTTATTGTGTTTCAAAAAAAGATAAATGCATCGACTAAAAATGTATCTTTGCATACCGAACAAGTTGAAACGATGTGGCTTCCAAAAGTGTTTATCTCAGAAATTGAGACGACAGAAGTAACAGAGGATAATCGCGAAATTCTTCTTGATGAACTTCTTGATGAATTGTTTGCTCATCAAATTGAGCCGATGTGGTCAGTACTGCGTAAAGTGACAAAAATCTCAAAGCTGACGCTGTGGGAAAACGTAGCTGTTTATATTCACTGGCTTTATGATTTGCTTTTAGCAAACGAAGAAATAGACAATGTGAAAGTGCAAAAGAATTTACGATACGTGTTAGAAGAAGCTGAGGGACGTCACTTTGGTTCATATCATAACAATCCGCTTGCTGGGTACAGTTCACCTCCTCAATATATAGAGAAACAAAAGCAGGAGATAAGAGTACGAAAAACGTGCTGTTTGTCCTACCAAACAGGAGATAAAGAGACTTATTGTCGAACGTGTCCGGTTATTTGTAAACCAAAGAAAGGAGTGACTGCGCATGAGTAAAACCTTTCAAGAGCAATTCGACGGTTTGATTGAAAAGTATACGGAACTAATGGTTGGAGAAAGTGATGAACAGCTGCAGGAAAAAGTGAAAATGTGGGCACTTTACAACCATATCTCAAAATCTATGCCGCCTTTAACAAAGCATTGGAATCAATTATATCCAGACGCAAAAGCGGAAATGATTGAAATTGTGAAGGAAATAAAAGAGCTGAATGAAGCGCATCGAGCGTCACAGCGAAAACCAGAATAAAAACATTCATCACGAAGCTGATGAATGTTTTTTTATCAAAAAAGCTCCAGGTAGCTTTTTGATCTAGTGTGCATATGTTAATGAAGGGTGCCTATCTATATGGTTGATAAAATGGTAAAATTAATGATAATTAGATAAAATTTGTGAGGTGTATGACAAGTGAAGGCGGGGGGTTGCTTTGGAACAAACGATAAGAAACTTTTTTTTATTGTTATCAAAAAGCAAAAAGTTAACAAAGTTAGCTAAGCGCTATGGTTTACGTTTTGGGGCAGCAAGGTTTGTTGCAGGGGAAACCATCGATGAAGCTGTTAGTGTGATAAAAAAGCTAAATGAACAGGGATTAAAAGTAACGATTGATTATCTCGGAGAGTTTGTGGAAAGTGAAGCTGAAGTCAATAATGCTGTGGCTCAATGCATAAAGGCCATCCATCTTATACACAAAGAAAGGTTAGATTCAGAAATTTCTTTGAAATTAACGTCTATGGGACTTGATATTTCTGAAGATCTGGCGCTTCATCATATGCGTCATATTCTAAATGAAGCGGAAAAATATAGCGTGTTCGTGACGATTGATATGGAAGATTATAAGCGATGCAGCAAGACGATTAAGCTGTTTAAACAATTAAAAAGTGAGTATGACCACGTAGGGACGGTACTTCAGGCATACTTATATCGAACAGAAAGTGACGTTCGCGAATTAGATGCTTATGCTCCTAAATTAAGGTTAGTAAAAGGAGCGTACAAAGAAGCGGCAGACGTGGCTTTTCCTGATAAAGAAGACGTAGACGAAAACTTCAAAAACATAATTGGACTTCATTTATTAAACGGTCACTACACAGCAGTTGCTACTCATGATGAACGAATCATTCAGTATACAAAAGAGTTTGTTAAAAAGCATGGAATTTCAATGAATCAGTTTGAATTCCAGATGCTATACGGTATTCGACCAGAAAGGCAGGTTCAGCTCGTAGCAGAACAATATCAAATGAGAGTGTACGTTCCTTATGGAACGGACTGGTATGGGTACTTTATGAGGCGCCTTGCAGAAAGACCTGCAAATGTCGCATTTGTCTTAAAAGGAATCGTAAAAAAATAACCATGAAATGGTCGTGATGACAGAATAAGAAATAGTCAAAAATCGAACATGATTCGATTACTCATGTTCGATTTTGAGGTTAATGTCCTTGTGTATTATGCTTTGTGTACTGCTGGTTTTGAGATGTCTTTTTGCCGCGTCCGTGCGGTTCATTAACCGGTCCAGCATTTCCTTTAACGCTTGCTGCGCTTACGCCTGCTGAAGATGGATCTTTCTTTAATTTACTCACAAAATCACCTCCTGTGTATTAAGATAACCAAACACATAAAAAATAGTTAGAGATAATATTGTGAATATATTGCGAAAATTTAAAAAATGCTTTATAGTAAAAACAGAGATTAACAGTGACTCTCTTTTTTTACACATAAAATGAATGACCATTCATTCAATATATCAAAGGGGATGTGGGGATAATTATGAACATAAAAAAAGCCGCCGTTTTAGGTTCAGGAGTTATGGGCTCTGGAATTGCAGCTCATTTAGCGAATGTAGGAATTCCAACGCTTTTGCTAGATGTGGTTCCAGCTTCATTAACACCAGACGAGGAAAAAAAACAGCTAACGCTTGAAGATAGGCAAGTCAGAAATCGGTTGAGCACAACTGCTTTAGCTAAATTAACGAAGCAAAAACCGGCACCTTTAACGTCGAAGTCGTCACTATCGTTAATTACGCCGGGAAACCTTGAAGATCATTTACAGCAGTTAAGCGACTGCGATTGGATCATTGAAGTAGTAGTGGAACGCCTTGATATTAAACAGCAGTTGTTTGAAAAAATTGACGGCGTACGAAAAAAAGGAAGTATTGTAAGTTCAAATACTTCAGGAATATCGATCCACGAAATGGCTAAAGGACGCTCAGAAGATTTTAAAGCGCATTTCTTAGGAACGCACTTTTTTAATCCACCTCGTTATTTAAAGTTATTAGAAATTATTCCAACTCATGACACAAAATCAGAAATTGTTGAATATATGAAAACGTTTGGTGAAGATGTATTGGGTAAAGGAGTAGTTATTGCAAAAGATACGCCTAACTTTATCGCCAACCGTATCGGTACGTACGGTTTACTTGTGACCGTTCAAGAAATGTTAAAAGGTAATTACAGCGTGGGAGAAGTTGACTCTGTGACGGGTCCCTTAATTGGAAGACCAAAAAGCGCAACGTTTCGAACGTTAGACGTAGTGGGACTAGACACATTTATTCATGTGGCCAACAATGTGTTTGACAAAGTGGAAGGCAAAGAAAAAGAGGTATTCGACGTGCCTTTATTTATGAAACAAATGCAGGAAAATGGCTGGCTGGGAAGCAAGTCGGGGCAAGGCTTCTTTTTAAAGAAAGGCAAGGAAATTTTAGAACTTGATCCTAATACACTTCAATACGTCGAAAGAAAGAAGTTAAAAACAGCTTCTACCGAATTAAGTAAGCAGGCAAAAGGGCTGCAAAACAAAATGAAAGCGCTTATATATTCTGATGATCGTGCTGGACAGCTTCTTTGGAACATTATCAGCCCCGTTCTTGTGTATGCAGCACAGTTGAAAAATGAAATCGCCGACGATATCGTCGCCATTGATCAAGCTATGAAGTGGGGATTTGGCTGGAAAATGGGTCCTTTTGAGACGTGGGATGCAATTGGTTTAGAAAAATCAATTGAGAAGATGGAGCAGTCTGGCTTAGCCATCCCGCAGTGGGTAAAACAAATGCAGGAAAATGGATTTACAAGCTTTTATAAAGAAATGGAAGGTCAAACGCTTTACTACGAAGAGGATGAGTATAAAGCAGTAAAAGAAAATAAAAAGGTGATCCACCTGTCATCTTTACGCTCTCAAAATAATGTCATTTTAGAAAACAGCGGAGCGAGCTTAATTGATTTAGGAGATGATGTGGCATGCCTGCAGTTTACTTCTCCTAACAATGCGATTGGGCTAGATATTATCAGCTTATTGAATCAGTCTCTTGAAGAAGTGAACAAGAATTATAAGGGGCTGGTCATAGGAAACCAAGGAAAAAATTTCTGCGTTGGCGCTAACTTAGCTATGATTTTGATGGAAGCACAAGATGACAATTATTTTGAAGTTGAGCTTGTCATTAAACAATTTCAACAGGCAATGATGAAGGTGAAATATAACGAAAAGCCGGTTGTTGCAGCTCCATTTGCGATGACTCTTGGAGGCGGAGCAGAAATTTGCTTACCGTCAGCTAAAATCCAAGCTTCTGCTGAAACTTACATGGGCCTTGTAGAAGTAGGAGTCGGGTTAATTCCTGGCGGAGGAGGTAACAAGGAGCTTTATATCAAACAGCTAAATGGTTTACCGAACGGTGTAACGCTCGATCTTCAGCAAATTGCCAATAAAACATTTGAAACAATTGCTACTGCAAAAGTATCTACTTCTGCTGCAGAAGCTAGGCAGCTAAACTTTTTAAACCGCCATGATGCTATCAGTGTAAACGGAGATCACTTGCTGAATGATGCAAAGAACTCAGTCCTTGCTTTACACGACACGGGCTATAAACCGCCTGTAAAAACTAAAGTTCCTGTCGTTGGAGAAACAGGATATGCAACGTTGCTGCTAGGAGCTCAATCCATGAAATATTCAGGATATATATCAGAACATGATTACAAAATTGCTAGTAAGTTAGCATTTGTATTAGCTGGAGGACGCGTAGCGTTTGGTTCCGAAGTGGATGAAGAGTATTTGCTTGATTTAGAGAGAGAAGCATTTTTAAGCCTTGTTGGAGAAGCGAAGTCTCAAGAACGTATGCAGCACATGTTAGTTAAAGGAAAGCCACTGCGCAATTAAGGGGGAGAAAAAATGAGAGAAGCAGTTATTGTAGCAGGTGCTAGGACACCGGTCGGAAAAGCAAAAAAAGGTTCATTGGCAAGTGTTAGACCTGATGATTTGGGAGCTATTGCGGTTAAAGAAACTCTTCGCCGAGCAGGCGGATACGAAGGACCGATTGATGATTTAATTATTGGTTGTGCGATGCCTGAGGCAGAACAAGGTTTGAATATGGCTCGAAATATTGGCGCTCTTGCAGGTTTGCCTTATACGGTGCCAGCAATAACGATTAATCGTTATTGTTCATCAGGTTTGCAAAGTATTGCCTACGGTGCAGAACGAATTATGCTAGGGCAAGCCAAAGCAGTGTTAGCTGGAGGAGCAGAATCAATGAGTTTTGTTCCGATGTTTGGAAACGTAGCGCGTCCGAATGTTCAGCTGGTTGAAAATGCGCCGGAGTATTATATGGGCATGGGACATACAGCAGAACAAGTGGCGATGAAATACGGCATTTCACGTGAAGACCAGGATGCATTTGCCGTACGCAGCCATCAAAAAGCAGCAAAAGCACTTCAAGAAGGGAAGTTTAACGACGAAATTGTTCCCGTAGAAGTGACGCTTCGGAAAATCGATGAAAACAATAAGCTACGTGAACAAAAACTGATGTTCTCTCAAGATGAAGGAGTTCGTCCTGGCACAACTGCGGACGTATTAGGGAAACTTCGTCCAGCCTTTTCGATTAAAGGATCCGTCACAGCTGGAAACTCTTCGCAGACAAGTGACGGAGCTGCATCCGTTTTTCTAATGGATAAAGAACAAGCTGAAGCAGAAGGCTTAAAGCCTTTGCTTAAGTTTCGCTCATTTGCAGTTGGAGGAGTTCCACCTGAAGTAATGGGGATTGGCCCGGTAGCTGCCATCCCTAAAGCTCTTAAACTAGCAGGGCTGGAGCTTTCTGATATCGGATTGTTTGAATTAAATGAAGCATTTGCTTCTCAAGCACTTGGCGTTATTCGTGAATTAAATATTAATGAAGATAAAGTAAATGTAAACGGAGGCGCTATTGCCTTAGGTCATCCATTAGGCTGTACTGGAGCTAAGCTGACTCTTAGCTTAATGCACGAAATGCAGCGTCGAAATGAGCAGTTTGGAATTGTCACCATGTGTATTGGTGGAGGAATGGGAGCTGCTGGTGTATTTGAATTGTTAGCATAATCATTTCAAAGGGGGATATGAACATGTCAAATAAAACAAAACAAATGATTAAAGGTGGAAGTTTTTTAATTGAAGAAGGCGATGCAAGCCGCGTCTACACGCCGGAGGATTATACATCTGAACAAAAGATGATTGCCAAGACGACAGATGAATTTGTAGAAAATGAAGTCCTTCCGCAAGTGGAATATTTAGAAAAGCATGAATTTGACCGTTCTGTAAAGCTATTAAAACAAGCTGGTGAATTAGGCTTGCTTGGTGCAGATGTACCGGAAGAATACGGTGGGCTTGGTTTAGATAAGATTACTTCGGCTTTAATTGCTGAAAAAATGTCTCGAGCAGGCGGATTTTCCATCACTCATGGTGCTCATGTAGGAATTGGGTCATTGCCAATCGTCTTATTTGGAACAGAAGAGCAAAAACAAGCATATTTACCTGCTTTAGCGGTAGGGGAAAAAATAGCGGCTTATGCGCTGACTGAACCGGGTTCTGGTTCGGATGCTCTCGGTGCTCGAACAACAGCTCGCCTTAACGCAGAAGGTACACACTATGTGTTAAATGGAGAAAAGCAGTGGATTACGAATGCTGGATTTGCTGATGTATTCGTGGTGTACGCAAAAATTGACGGCGATAAATTTTCTGCTTTTATCGTTGAGCGCGAATTTCCAGGCGTTTCGGTTGGCCCGGAAGAGAAGAAAATGGGAATCAAAAGCTCATCAACCAGAACGTTGATTCTTGAAGATGCGCTTGTTCCAAAAGAAAACGTGCTAGGTGAAATTGGAAAAGGCCATGTGATTGCCTTTAACATTTTAAATATTGGGCGCTATAAGCTTGGAGTTGGAGCAGTTGGAGCAGGGAAACGTGCGTTAGAAATTACGTCTCAATACGTTAACCAGCGTCAGCAGTTTAAAACGCCAATTGCTAAATTCTCATTAACACAAGAAAAGTTAGCCACAATGGCTTCTAAATTGTATGCAACTGAAAGCTCCGTATATCGTACGGTAGGACTTTTTGAAGACCATATGGGCCAGCTTTCAGAAGAACAGCAAAAAGACGGAAAACAAATTGCTGCTTCTATTGCTGAATATGCTATCGAATGTTCATTAAATAAAGTGTTTGCCACGGAAGCTCTTGACTACATTGTAGATGAAGGCGTGCAGCTTCATGGAGGCTACGGTTTTATGAGCGAGTATGAAATTGAGCGTCTGTATCGCGATTCTCGCATTAATCGTATTTTTGAGGGAACAAATGAGATTAACCGTCTTTTAGTACCAGGCACATATTTACGCAAAGCGTTAAAAGGAGAGCTTCCACTGCTTCAAAAAGCACAAACGCTTCAAGAAGAATTGATGATGCTTATGCCGCAGGAAGTAGGAAATGAGCCGTTAGATCAAGAAAAAATGCTTGTGCAAAACGGGAAGAAAATTGCGCTCTTGCTTTTGGGATTAGCTGCACAAAAGTATGGCAAAGAATTAGAAAAAGAACAAGAAATTCTCGTTAATATTTCTGATATGATTAGTAACGTATATGCAATGGAATCTACTGTTTTACGTACTGAAAAAGCCATTTCCAAAACAGGAGTAGATCAAAACAGCTTAAAATTAAAATACACGCAAGTATTCTGCCAAGAAGCATTTAATCGAATCGAAGCAGATGCAAAAGAAACGTTAATTGGCGTTGAACAAGGTGATACGCTTAGAGTCATGCTTTCGTCTCTTCGCAAATTAACTCGCTATACACCAATCAATGTAATTAGCGTAAAGCGCGAGGTTGCAAAAACGCTTCTAGAAGTAGAGAAATTCACAGTTTAAGGAAAAAGGAGCTCGTTTTGCGAGCTCCTTTTTGTTTAAGAAGCCTCTATCTAGGTAAATGATAAAGGATGTGTTAAAATACGAAAAAAGCTTAAAATAAAGGGTGGTTGACGAAATGTCATTATTTTTTTATTCATATCCAAAGTGCGGTACGTGCCGAAAAGCAAAGAAGTGGCTCGATGATAACGGAGTAGCATATGAAGAAATTCATATTGTAGAAAATCCGCCAACAAAAGAGCAGCTGCAAGCTTACTATCAGAACAGCGGCCTAGAATTAAAAAAATTCTTTAATACAAGCGGTAAAAAATATCGCGAGTTAGGTCTTAAAGATAAAGTAAGCAGTGCGAGTGAAGACGAACTTCTGTCTATTCTTGCGTCAGATGGCATGTTAATTAAGCGTCCGCTGCTAACAGATGGACAAAAAGTAACGCTTGGTTTCAAAGAAGAGCAGTTTGAGGACGTGTGGAAGTAAGTTTTCAAATAGAAAATTTTTACCTTTTACGTTACACTGTTAATAGGAAGTTATTTTAGGTTGTAGAAAGTGTTCTCCACGTTGAAGGCGCTTTTTATATAAACAAATTACGATACATATTTTGGAGGGATTAAGATGAGTACACCAAAAGATTTGCGTTATTCTGAAGAGCATGAATGGGTAAAAACAGAAGGAGACGTTGTCCGCGTAGGTATTACACATTTCGCTCAAGCTGAGCTTGGAGACATCGTATTCGTTGAACTGCCAGAAGTAGGAGCAACAGTAGAAGCTGACGAGCCGTTTGGTAGCGTTGAATCAGTAAAAACAGTTTCTGAGCTTTACGCACCAATTAGCGGTGAAGTTGTAGCAGTAAACGACAACTTAGGCGATAGTCCTGAACTTGTTAATGAATCTCCATACGAAGAAGCATGGATGATTACAATCAAACCATCTGATGCTTCTCAAGTAGACAAGCTGATGACAGCAGAGCAATACGAAGAAATGACAAACGAAGGATAATATTCCTCCATAAATTGTCTTTATGAAAAGTTTTTGACTGGACACTCTATTAGTAAACAAGCTAAAGGAGTGTCTTTTTATGTTTGAAAAACAAAAAATGGACGTTACAGATCGCGTTACAGCTAAATTTCATGACGGCGGTATGAAATTATACGTTGATAAGCAGCCAATTGGTGAAGTTAGCTACGGAACAAGCGGCAATGAATACCGCTTTGAAGAAGGATATTCGCAAGAAAATAATAAGTTCTATCAATACGCGGACGTACAAAAACAAGGTGAAACGCAAAAATATACAGACTGCGATGAAGAAGCAGGATGGTGCTAAACAGTGGCAACTGCCGCTGTTTTTCTTGTTTTATAGGGATAATATGGCCTAAACTGCCTTTTAAAAGAGTTCTTTCTTGCAAATTTCTTTTAAAAAACAGGTGAACTGTGATACATTAACGAATATTGTATAGCATAAAGAAATGATGTTACTATACAACTGACGATTATGGGTGATGAAAATGGGGCTAATTGAAATTGAAAAAGTAATTATTGTCGAAGGAAAGTCAGATAAAAAGCGTATTCAAGATATCATTCGAGAACCAATTGAAATTATTTGTACAAACGGTACGATTAGTTTATCAAAGCTGGATGAAATTATTGACTGTACGTTTAACAAAGAGGTATACATACTCGTTGACTCTGATGATTCAGGGAATAAGCTGAGAAAACAATTTAAACGAGAGCTTCCGGAAGCAGAGCATCTATATATTGATAAAATGTACCGAGAAGTTGCTGCCGCCCCTAGACATCACATAGCAACAGTATTGCTGAGTGCCAATATCGATGTTAATGCAGAATTTTTAACATAAAAGGAATGAGCAACATGCAAGAATGGAGCGAAAAACAGCTGGATGATCAGTTAAAAGAAGGAGAAAGAGCCTTTATCTTTTTCCATACGCCTTTTTGCGGGACATGTCAGCTGGCAAAAAAAATGTTAACCGTGGCAGAAGCGATGCTGCCGGATGTAACCATCGGAATGAGCAATTTAAATTATATGCCTTCAAAAGCAGAATTATTTTCTATTGAAAGCGTACCTTGTTTGATTGAAGTGGAAAATGGTGAAATGGTAAAAAAACTCTACGCGTTTCATTCCATCGAGCACGTACTCGAGGAGCTTCGATAATCAAACGTTTGTTTAAAATGAAGAAGTGGAAAGAGAGCGAACCGTTGGGGCTGTTGAAATCTTGGGATATTATCCCAAGAATAAAATCTGTTGACAGCCTATCTGACACATGCTAAAATCACACTCATGAATGTTCATAAATGAATGAATATTTCCTAAAAACAAAATAATTGTTGCGAACTCTTATCAAGAGAGGTGGAGGGACTGAGCCCTGTGAAACCCGGCAACCGTCAGACTAACTGAAATGGTGCCAATTCCTGCAAAGCTATGCGCTTTGAAAGATGAGAGAAAGGATTAAATATCGAGCCTTTCTGTCATGCGCAGAGAGGCTTTTTTAATGGGGAAAATTGTTTTACGGCTTTTTCATCCTATAGGGCAACCTAACATAATTAAGTTTTTATTAAAGAAGGTGAAGAAATATGATTACATTAACAGACGTTACAAAAATTTATCAGGCCAAAAGCGGTCAAGTAACAGCTGTTGATAATGTGAATCTAACCGTTAACCAAGGTGAAATTTACGGAATTATTGGTTATAGCGGAGCGGGGAAAAGTTCTTTGATTCGCTTGCTAAACGGATTAGAAACACCAACGACAGGAACGGTCGAAGTAGCAGGTAATGATATTGGAAAAATTAAAGGCGGAAAACTCAGAAAAGCTAGACAAGAAATTAGTATGGTATTTCAGCACTTTAATATCTTGTGGTCGCGTACGGTACGAGAAAATATTGCCTTTCCGTTAGAAATAGCAGGGATTTCAAAAGAAAAAAGAATGAAACGAGTGGACGAACTTATTAAGCTAGTCGGGCTTGAAGGGCGTGAAGATGCTTATCCATCACAGCTTAGCGGCGGACAAAAGCAGCGTGTTGGGATTGCTCGAGCGCTAGCGAACAATCCAAAAGTATTGCTTTGTGATGAAGCAACATCAGCGCTTGATCCTCAAACGACAGATTCTATTTTAGATCTGTTAGTAGATATTAATGAGAAGCTAGGGTTAACCATTGTATTGATTACTCATGAAATGCACGTCATTCGTAAAATTTGTCATCGAGTAGCCGTTATGGAAAATGGGGCAGTAGTAGAAGAAGGACAAGTGCTAGAAGTATTCAGAAAACCTAAGCAGCCGATTACAAAACGATTCGTTCAACAGATTTCTGAACCAGAGGAAACGTTTGAAACGATTGAACAAGTAAAAGAGCTGTATCCAAGCGGGCAAATTATTCAGCTGACGTTTGTTGGCGGAAAAGCAGAGCAACCGCTCATTACAACGATTTTAAAACAGTTTGATGTAACGATTAATATTTTGCAAGGAAAGATTTCTCATACACAAACAGGTTCATACGGGACGCTGTTCGTTCATTTAGACGGAGAATTAACAGAAGTTGAAAAAGTCATTGCATACATTCATGAGCAGCAGGTAGAAGTGGAGGTAATGACAAATGCTTGAGAAACTATTTCCAAACGTTATTTTAGATGATTTTATTCAAGCGACAAATGAAACACTATATATGACGGCTATTTCAGTTGTAGCCACATTTGTTCTAGGTATTTTATTGGGCCTGCTTTTATTTTTAACGTCCAAAGGACAGCTTTGGCAAAACAAACCTTTATATGCCATTGTGTCGGCGGTTGTAAATATCTTTCGTTCCATTCCATTCATTATTTTAATTGTTTTACTGATTCCATTTACCAAAGCATTGGTAGGAAGTATTTTAGGCGCTAATGCAGCGTTACCGGCTTTAATTGTTGGAGCAGCACCATTTTATGCGCGTCTTGTAGAAATTGGTCTGCGTGAAATTGATAAAGGTGTTATTGAAGCTGCTAAATCAATGGGAGCCACAACAAGCACTATTATCTTTAAAGTGCTGTTACCTGAATCGCTGCCAGCTTTGATTTCCGGTTTGACAGTAACAACCATTGCGTTAGTAGGCTATACGGCAATGGCGGGTGTGATTGGAGCTGGAGGTCTTGGAAACCTTGCATATTTAGAAGGATTCCAGCGCAGTCATAATGACGTAACGCTAGCCGCTACGATCTTAATTTTGATTATTGTATTTATTATCCAACTTATTGGAGATGCGATTACTGCAAAAATTGATAAAAGATAAAGGGAGGATTATTTATTATGAAAAAATGGCTTTCAGCTTTAGCATTAACATCTGCGCTAGTAGTAGGATTAGCGGCGTGTGGATCTAACAATGGATCAAAAGATGAAAAGAAAATTGTCGTGGGTGCATCTAATACGCCTCATGCTGAAATTTTAGAACAAGCAAAACCTATTTTGGAAAAACAAGGAATTGATTTAGAGATTAAAAAATTCCAAGATTACATCTTACCGAACACAGCTCTTGCAAACAATGAAATTGATGCAAACTACTTCCAGCACGTTCCTTATATGAATTCAGTGCTAAAAGATCATAAAGGTGAAAAAGGGTATGATTTCGTAAGTGCCGGTGCCATTCACATTGAACCAATTGGTATCTACTCTAAAAAATACAAAAGCTTAAAAGATCTTCCGAAAAACGGCACAGTTATTATGCGTGATGCAGTAGCAGAGCAAGGACGTATTTTATCGATTTTTGAAAAAGCTGGCGTGATCAAATTAAAACCAGGCGTAAAGAAAACAGACGCACAAATTAAAGATATTGTAGAAAACCCTAAGAATTTAAAATTTAAAGCCGATGTTGAAGGCGGATTGTTACCTCAAATGTACAAAAACAATGAAGGTGACGCTGTTGTTATCAATGCTAACTATGCTATCGATGCTGGTTTAGATCCAGTAAAAGATCCAATCGCAGTGGAAAGCAAAGAAAATAACCCATATGCAAACATCATTACGGTTCACAAAGGTGACGAAAATAAAGATACAGTGAAAGCTTTAGTAAAAGTTCTTCACTCTAAAGAAATTCAAGACTACATTAAAGAAAAATACAAAGGCGGAGTATTGCCGGTAAATAAATAATAGAAGAAAAGCACTTGCCCACTCTGGGCAAGTGCTTTTTTGTATGCATCAAAACGAATAACTCTTATTTTTCTCACGCATACTAACCGTGAAAACTTTACTGATGATGGGAGCTGACGTTATGCAGCAAGAAGCACGTCATTCAACTGAGCAAGCACTTCATGATTATAAAATGGGTGTTGGGAAATTTAGCGAAAAATTGCCGGAAGTAACAAAAACGTTTAATGCGTTTACTGAAGCATGTTTTGGAGAAGGTTCTCTTTCTAAAAAAGAAAAGCAGTTAATCGCGCTAGGAATCAGCGTAGTAGCTCAAGACGAGTACTGTATGATTTATCATACAAAAGGCTGCATTGATCAAGGTGCAACTGAGCAAGAGATTTTAGAAGCATGCGGAGTATCAGCGGCATTTGGCGGAGGCGCAGCGATGAGTCAGTCCGTTACGCTTGTCCAAGAGTGTGTTTCGGAACTGACTAGCCACACGCACTAAGTAAATAAAGCGGGTAAAAAGCTTGTCTTAGAAGGCTCTATCGAGTCTTTTAAGGCAACTTTTTTATGAGTGGATTTAGTCTTAAAAAACGTACATAATGGTTTAAAACCTTTTGGGTCAAAAGGTTGCTATAAGTTTTCATTTGTTATAAGATTGTAATGAGAATAAAATGAGAATAATTAAAAAGATATAGGTATATCGTTTTTTACTATATACGTCTATAACTGGAGGTTTTAATATGGCAGGGTCAACTTTAACAATTAAAGATCTTCATGTTGCAATTGAAGGTAAAGAAATTTTAAAAGGTGTTAATTTAGAAGTTAAGGGCGGCGAAATCCATGCAATCATGGGACCAAACGGTACTGGTAAATCAACATTATCTTCAGCAATCATGGGACATCCTAAATACGAGGTTACACAAGGAAGCATCACGCTAGACGGCGAAGATGTACTTGAGATGGAAGTAGATGAGCGCGCTCGTGCAGGTCTATTCCTAGCGATGCAATATCCAAGTGAAATCAGCGGGGTAACAAACGCAGACTTCCTACGTTCAGCAATTAATGCTCGTCGTGAAGAAGGCGAAGAAATTTCACTAATGAAATTCATCCGTCAATTAGACAAAAACATGGATTTCTTAGAAATGGATCAAGACATGGCTCAGCGTTACCTAAACGAAGGTTTCTCTGGCGGTGAGAAGAAGCGTAACGAAATTCTTCAATTAATGATGCTTCAACCAGGAATTGCAATTTTAGATGAAATCGACTCTGGTTTAGATATCGATGCGTTAAAAGTTGTATCAAAAGGTATTAATGAACTGCGCGGCAGCGAGTTTGGTTGCTTAATGATCACTCACTACCAACGTTTATTAAACTACATTACACCAGATAAAGTTCACGTTATGATGCAAGGTCGTGTTGTAAAATCAGGCGGACCAGAATTAGCGCAGCGTCTAGAAGCAGAAGGTTATGACTGGATCAAACAAGAATTAGGTATTGAAGACGAAACTGTAGAGCAAGAAGCTTAAGAGTTAGGAGGATCTCTATGACTATTGATACGAAATTACCATTTGATCAAGAGTACATCAGCAGCTTTTCAAAAGAAGCTAATGAACCAAGTTGGCTGCTAGATCTTCGCTTACAAGCTCTTGCGAAAGCAGAAGATCTTGCACTTCCAAAGCCAGATAAAACAAACATTTCGAAATGGAACTTTACTGCTTTTGACAAGCACACTTCACAGGCAAGCACAATCTCATCTGTAGACGAGCTTCCAGAAGTGGTTAAAGCACTAATTGATACAGAAGCGGTTAAGAATCTATATGTTCAGCGTGACCAAACAGCTGCATACTCAACGTTAACAGAAGAGCTAAAATCTCAAGGCGTTATCTTTACAGATATTCAAACAGCTGCTAAAGAGCATAGCGACCTTGTTGAGAAGTACTTCATGAAAGACGGAGTTAAAGTAGATGAGCACCGTTTAACTGCATTAAACGCAGCGTTATTAAACGGGGGTGTATTTGTATACGTTCCTAAAAATGTAGAAGTACAAGAGCCTCTTCAAGCTGTATTTGTCCGTGAAGATGAAGAAGCAGCTTTATTCAACCATGTTATTGTTGTAGCTGAAGACAACAGCTCAGTAACATATGTAGAAAACTACATTGCTACTGCTGAAGAGTCACACGGTGTTGTCAATATCGTGACGGAAGTATTCGCTAACAGCAATGCAAAAGTAACGTTTGGAGCTGTTGACTACTTAGCTAAAGGTACAACTACTTATGTGAATCGCCGCGGCGTAGCGGGCAAAGATGGTCGCATTGAGTGGGCTTTAGGCTTAATGAGTGAAGGAAATACAGTTTCAGAAAATACAACGTATCTAATGGGCGACGGTTCATATGGAGATACAAAAACGGTAACAGTTGGACGTGGAGAGCAGTCTCAAAACTTAACAACAAGTATCGTACACTTCGGAAAACATTCTGAAGGCTACATTTTAAAACACGGCGTTATGAAAGAAAGCGCGTCTTCAATCTTTAACGGTATCGGTAAAATTGAACACGGTGCATCTAAATCAAACGCTGAGCAAGAATCCCGTGTGTTAATGTTAAGTGAAAAAGCACGTGGAGACGCAAACCCAATTCTTCTAATTGATGAAGATGATGTAACAGCAGGACACGCTGCATCTGTTGGGCGCGTAGATCCAATTCAGCTTTACTACTTAATGAGCCGCGGTATTCCGCAAACAGAAGCAGAACGTCTAGTTATTCACGGGTTCTTAGCACCAGTGGTAAACGAGTTGCCAATCGAAACGGTTAAAAAACAATTAACGGATTTAATTGAAAGGAAAGTTCGATAATGAATATCTCTGATATTCGTAAACAATTTCCTATTTTAGACCAAGAGGTAAATGGCAGCCCACTCGTTTATTTAGACAGTGCAGCAACTTCACAAAAGCCGCTTGCTGTAATTGAAGCAATTGAGAAGTATTACAAAGAATATAACTCAAACGTACACCGAGGTGTTCACACGCTTGGTACAAGAGCAACAGACGGATACGAAGGCGCTCGTGAAAAGGTTCGTAAGTTTATTAATGCAAAATCAACGGAAGAGATTATCTTTACGCGCGGTACAACGACAGCTCTTAATACAGTAGCTGCAAGCTATGGCCGTGCGAATCTTAAACCTGGTGATGAAATTGTGATTACTTATATGGAACATCACAGTAACATCATTCCTTGGCAGCAAGTTGCCAAGGAAACAGGTGCAACGTTAAAATATATTTCATTAACAGAAGATCATGCACTTTCACTAGAAGAGGTGAAAAGCACGATTACATCTAACACAAAAATTGTATCGATTATGCAAGTATCTAACGTATTGGGTACAATTAACCCAGTAAAAGAAATTGCAGAAATTGCACACGCTAACGGTGCAGTAATGGTTGTGGATGGTGCGCAAAGTACGCCTCACATGAAGGTGGATGTACAAGATTTAGACTGTGATTTCTTTGCTTTCTCTGGACATAAAATGGGCGGACCGACTGGAATCGGCGCTCTTTATGGAAAGAAAGAGCTTCTTGAAAAAATGGAACCAATCGAGTTTGGCGGCGAAATGATTGACTTCGTAAACTTATACGAATCAACGTGGAAAGAGCTTCCTTGGAAATTTGAAGGAGGTACGCCAATCATTGCAGGTGCAATTGGTTTAGGTGCAGCGATTGATTTCTTAGAAGAAGTTGGTTTAGATAACATTCAAGCACATGAGCACAAGCTAGCGCAATATGCACTGGATCGCTTATCGCAAGTAGATGGAATTACGATTTACGGACCGAAAGAGCGAGCGGGTGTTGTGACGTTTAATATTGAAGATGTGCATCCGCACGACGTTGCAACAGTAGTAGACGCTGATGGAATTGCGATTCGTGCAGGTCATCACTGTGCGCAGCCGCTGATGAAATATTTAAACGTATCGTCTACTGCACGTGCAAGCTTCTATCTGTATAACACGGAAGAAGAAGTAGATAAATTGGTGTCATCATTAATAAAAACGAAGGAGTATTTTACAAATGGCTTTTAATAATTTAGATACTCTCTATCGTCAAGTAATTATGGACCATTATAAAAACCCGCGTAATCGTGGAACATTGAATGAAGATACTGTGAACATTCATATGAATAACCCGACGTGCGGAGACCGCATTGAACTTTCTTTAAAAGTAGAGGACGGCAAAGTGGTGGATGCAAAGTTCGAAGGTGAAGGATGTTCAATTTCAATGTCATCAGCTTCAATGATGACACAAGCAATTAAAGGTCAAGAAGTAGACAAAGCGTTTAAAATGGCCCATATCTTCTCTGACATGATGCAAGGTAAAGAGTATGATGATAGTATAGATTTAGGAGATATTGAAGCACTTCAAGGTGTAGCAAAATTTCCTGCGCGTATTAAATGTGCAACACTAGCGTGGAAAGCGATGGAAAAAGGTCTTAACGAACAAAAATAAGACCTTCATTCATTCCCAATCCTATCAAGTAGGGGGTAATAAAAGATGGCTAAAAAAATGCCAGAAATCGGCGATTATAAATATGGATTTTCCGATAAAGACGTATCAATTTTCCGCTCTAAACGCGGTTTAACAAAAGAAATCGTAGAAGAAATTTCTCGTATGAAAGAGGAACCACAATGGATGCTTGACTTCCGTTTGAAATCTCTAGAGCACTTCTACAACATGCCAATGCCACAGTGGGGCGGAGACATGGCAAGCTTAGACTTTGATGAAATTACGTACTACGTAAAACCATCTGAGAAGTCTGAACGCTCTTGGGATGAAGTTCCTGAAGAAATTAAACAAACGTTTGATAAACTTGGTATTCCTGAAGCAGAGCAAAAATATCTTGCGGGTGTATCAGCTCAGTACGAATCTGAAGTTGTTTATCACAATATGAAAGAAGATCTTGAAGCGCAAGGTATCGTATTTAAAGATACAGATACGGCGCTAAAAGAAAACGAAGATATTTTCCGCGAGCATTTTGGAAAAGTTATCCCGCCAACGGATAACAAATTCTCTGCTCTTAACTCAGCGGTTTGGTCTGGTGGATCATTCATTTACGTACCAAAAGGCGTAAAAGTAGATACACCATTACAAGCTTATTTCCGTATTAACTCTGAAAATATGGGACAGTTTGAGCGTACGTTAATTATTGCTGATGAAGGCTCACACGTCCACTATGTAGAGGGCTGTACAGCACCTGTTTATACAACAAACTCTCTTCACAGTGCCGTTGTAGAAATCATCATCAAAAAAGACGCGTATTGCCGCTATACAACAATTCAAAACTGGGCGAACAACGTATACAACCTTGTAACAAAACGTGCAGTTTGTGAAGCAAACGCAACAATGGAATGGATTGATGGAAACATCGGTTCTAAGTTAACAATGAAATATCCAGCTGTTATCTTAAAAGGCGAAGGCGCACGCGGTATGACATTATCTATTGCCCTCGCTGGTAAAGGACAGCACCAAGATGCTGGTGCAAAAATGATTCACTTAGCACCAAACACATCTTCAACGATCGTATCAAAATCAATTTCAAAACAAGGCGGTAAAGTAACATACCGCGGTATCGTACACTTTGGCCGTAAAGCAGAAGGTGCACGTGCGAACATTGAGTGTGATACGCTAATTATGGATAACCAATCAACTTCTGATACAATTCCGTACAATGAGATTTTAAATGACAACATCTCACTTGAACACGAAGCGAAAGTATCAAAAGTATCTGAAGAACAATTATTCTATCTAATGAGCCGCGGTATTTCTGAAGAAGAAGCGACAGAAATGATTGTAATGGGCTTTATTGAACCATTTACAAAAGAGCTTCCAATGGAATATGCAGTAGAGATGAACCGTCTAATCAAATTTGAAATGGAAGGTTCAATCGGTTAATAATAGATAAAAACTCGTTTGCTGTTTAAGCAAACGAGTTTTTTTGTATCGTTTGTATTAAAATAAAGAAAAGCAATCTAAGAAAATAGAGGAGGAATGGCATGATTTATATTGGAGTTACAGGCTGGGGAGATCATGATTCATTATATGAAGCGGGTGTTTCATCAAGAGACAAGCTTGCCGTATACGCAGGCCATTTTCCAATTGTTGAAGTCGATTCATCTTTTTACGCCATTCAACCTAAGTCAAATGTAGAAAAGTGGATGAATGATACGCCGGAATCTTTTCGTTTTGTGGTAAAAGCCTATCAAGGCATGACGGGGCATATGAGAGAAGGAAATCCGTTTGATAGCAAAGAAGAAATGTTTCATGCATTTTTAGAATCAGTGAAGCCGTACGTAAGTTCAAATAAGCTTGGTATGATTTTATTTCAAATGCCGCCTTGGTTTGACTGTACAAAAGAAAACGTAGCCTATTTGAGGTATAGCCGTGAGAAGTTTGGAGATTTGCCAGTAGCGCTGGAGTTTCGAAATCAATCTTGGTTTAAACCGTTTTTCTATGATAAAACGTTAACGTTTATGGAACAAGAGAAGTGGATTCATGGTATTTGTGATGAACCGCAGGCAGGAGAAGGATCTATTCCCACTGTGATTCATGCTACAGATAAACAGAAAACACTTATACGTTTTCATGGACGAAACGTACACGGTTGGAATAAGCCCGCAGAAGGCAATTGGCGAGCGGTAAGGTTTTTGTATCGCTACAATGAAAAAGAGCTCCTAGAGTGGAAAGAACGTCTTGAAAAGCTGCAAAAACAAACGAAGGACATCTACTTATTATTTAATAATAACTCCGGCGGAGATGCTGTACATAATGCCAAACAGCTCATGAGCTTATTAAATATTGAATATGAGAATTTAGCTCCTAAGCAACTAGATTTTTTTAACGAATTTTAGCACCGAGGTCTATAAAATGTATAAGGATTACTCTAAACGTTAAATAGGTAGAAAAGTATATGTAAAACCTCACTTTTTTCTTTCAAAATCATAAATTGATTAAGAAAGGAGTGAGCTACTATGATTACCTTAGCGCCTATCGTAATTGAAGGTCATACGTTTAATGCAGTTACCGTATTGCTGCCAAAAACAACTTTGTTAACCATTTCATCAGATAAAGGCTACATTATGTGCGGAGCACTAGATGTAGGTCTATTAAATGATAAATTAGCTGATCGTCAAATAATAGCTGGAAGAGCTGTAGGTGTACGTACAATTGAGCAGCTTCTTGAAGCGCCGCTTGAATCTGTAACGCTTGAAGCTGAAAAAAGAGGGATTTTTAAAGGCACAATTGGCAAAGATGCTTTATTGAAAATGCTTTAATATAGTCGAGAATTTAAGATAAAACTTTTTAAAAGAAGCGTGAACCTCCTTATACATGCATACATATAGCTTGTAAGGGGGGATTTTTTTTGGTTAAACTTCGTCGGAAATTAACAAGAAAAGGCCCGCTTCCTTTTCGTTACGTTCTATTGCTCACCTTTCTTTTTTTTATGCTTTCCACAGGGGTAGGATTATGGCTAATTAATAGAGGGATTGAACCAACGTTGATGAAATATGCTGAAGCACAAACAAAAGAGATTGCAACTTTAGTTATTAATAAAGCGGTGAATAAACAGGTACTCGATCAGCTCGACGTAGATGTCATTAAAGTGGAATCTACACCTAACGGTCAAGTAGCCAAAATTGACACAGCGCTTGTGAACCGAGTTAGAGCTCAAACTACGTCATTTGTCCAGGCTAACTTAAAAGAAGCAGAGAAAGGGAATTTAGATGCACTTGAACTTCCAACAGATATTCGTATTGAAAAAAATGAAAAGTTGCGGAATCAAGGAATTGTCTACCAAGTTCCGCTTGGGCAAGCGACTAATAATGCGCTGCTTGGAAATCTGGGTCCGCTAATTCCGGTTAAATTTCATGCTATTGGTGACGTTCAAACAGACGTAGTGCGAAAAATCGAGGAGTATGGAATAAATAATGCGTTTCTTGAAGTATCTATCAAAGTGAAAGTAAACATGCAAATCATTATCCCATTTGCAACTAAAAAAACAACCGTTACGGCTACAATCCCAGTCGGAGGCACCGTTATTCCTGGAAATGTTCCTGACTATTTTAACGGTGGAAACTCGTCTTCTCCGGCGATTGAACTTCCGAAGAAAAATTAACAATATTATATTAACGTGATAAAGTATTATTGAAAAAGCAGGTACGGAAGTTCAAAAAGACTTTCATACCTGCTTTTATTCATTGGTTAATTTGTCTGAATTTTCTATAAAAAATATTTTGACATACTATCTTCTCCCTTCTATAATTTGAGATAGGAAGTTATAGAAAGAATAATCTAAAAATTATAAAAATTATCGTTGATCTGCGATAAAAAGAGAGTAGGGAGAGAACAAGAGGGGGAATTACGGTGGAAAATAGGCCGCAGTGGGGATCAAGAGCAGGGTTTATTTTAGCAGCAGCAGGTTCAGCAATTGGACTAGGGAATATATGGAGGTTTCCAGCTACTGCATATGAAAACGGAGGAGGAGCATTTTTTCTTCCCTATTTATTTGCTTTGTTGACGGCAGGGATTCCTATTTTAATCATGGAGTTTGCTATAGGTCATAAATATAAAGGTTCTTCTCCTTTATCATTAGCGAGACTAAGTCCAAAGGCTGAGTGGCTAGGCTGGTGGCAAGTAGCTATTTCCTTTTTTATTTCAGTTTACTATTCCGTTATTATCGCATGGGCGATGTCGTATTTTATCTTTTCATTTAAGTTAAGCTGGGGAAAGGATACGGAAGCGTTTTTATATGGAGATTACTTAAAGTTAGCTGAAGCACCAGGACAAACAGGAAGCATCGTATTACATGTTTTAATTCCGCTTGTACTTGTATGGATTGTGACGTTAGGTGTGTTATTAAAAGGAATCAAAAAAGGAATTGAAGCGGCAAATAAAATCTTTTTACCAACACTAATTGTTCTATTTTTAATCATTGTCATTCGAGCAGTAACATTGGACGGAGCAATGGAAGGTCTGCACGCTTTTTTTAAACCAAACTGGAGCGCAATTGGAGATGGAAAGGTTTGGATTGCAGCATATGGTCAAATTTTCTTTAGTTTATCTGTTGGTTTTGCTATTATGATCACTTATTCCAGTTACCTTCCAAAAAAATCTGATTTAACTAATAATGCGTTTATTACTGGATTCGGTAATTCCGCTTTTGAATTACTAGCAGGAATCGGTGTGTTTAGCGCACTTGGTTTTATGGCTACTCAGCAAGGTATCCCAATCGATAAGGTGGTTCAGGGAGGCGTAGGACTAGCCTTTGTTGTTTTCCCGCAAATTATTAATGAATTTCCAGCCTTTAAACAGCTGTTTGGCATGTTATTCTTTGCTTCCTTAACATTAGCAGGGTTAACGTCGCTTATTTCAATTATTGAAACATTTGTAGCAGGCATTCAAGATAAATTTACTATCTCACGTACAAAATCCGTATTAATAGGCGGAGGAATCGCTTCAATTTGCTCCCTATTATTTGCAACACAGGGCGGACTTTATTTCTTAGATGTGGTCGATTATTTCATTAATAACTTCGGAGTTGCTTTAGCAGGCTTAGTAGAAGTTGTATTAGTTGCTTGGGTATTTAAAAAGCTGAGCAGCCTTCAGCAGCATGCAAACGAAGTTTCTGATATTCGAATCGGATCATGGTGGAAGATATGTTTAGGAGTAGTTACACCGCTTGTACTTGGGTATATGATGTTTGATAACTTCCGAAAAAATATTTCGGAAAATTACGAGCAGTATGCAACGACTTTTGTAGGTCCTTTTGGTTGGGGCGTGGCAGCTCTGGCTGTTATTTTAGGAATTGCTTTTTCTTTTGCACGATGGAAAGATGGGGCGACTCGTTTGTCAGTTAAAGAGAAGGGGGTTTCTAAATAATGGATGGAAGTTCAATTACAATGATGGTTGTAGGGATGGTCATCATATGGGGCGGCTTGGCCGCGAGTATTACTCATGCTGTGAAAAAAGCAAAAGAAAGTAAACCATCAGGGTAAAAAAACAGGAAGCATTAGCTTCCTGTTTTTTTATTTTTTCTTTAGTTCTAAACGATCATTTCTTTCCCACGTTCTTAACTGAGGATATGGGTCAAACGACCACTCATTTTTGCCGTTATCTTTATACATTCCGTAATGCAAGTGAGGAGGGAATTTCCCAGAAGTTCCAGGAGGTCCATAACCTGAACTTCCTACTCCGCCAATAAGTGTTCCTGGTTCTACAATTTGTCCTACTTTTAAATTTTTTGCAAATCCGCTTAAATGAGCTAAATAGTGATAGTTATTATGAAGGTCACGAATACCGATTCGCCAGCCTCCATATTTATTCCATCCTTTAAGCTCAATAATGCCATAGCAAGGGGATTTTACTGGAACTCCATAATCTGCAAAAATGTCTGTTCCTTCATGGATTCGTTTTCCACCCCAGCCGCGCGCATCTCCCCATGTACTGCGATAACTGTAGTTCGCACGGAGAGGGACAGGAAATGAAGAACCTTTTAAATCAATGCGACCGTAATGGCGAAAAATTTTAGCATTCCCTAAAATAATATCAACCGCTTTAGCCCGGTGATAATAGTTCCAAAGCGCAATTTTAATATAGTCTTCGGACACCCCGAACGTCCGAATATAATCTGCCATGGTAAAAAGCATATCTTCATCATTAAATTGGTCTGCTTTTTTGTCTCCGTTCCCATCTTTACCCATTCCCCCGAGAAGAGAAATAGTAAGTGGGTTTGTATCTTCCAAATTTGGATTTAAAGAACCTGACCATTTTTCTGGAGGATAATAAATGGCGATCGCACCTTTTTCTCTTGGAATATCTTTATGAGAGCGTCGAATATTTCGTTCATACTGGTCAATCCCAGCAAAGTAATACCAAGGAATTGTAGTAGCGGCTTCCATTTGGTTATACAGCTCTAATCTCTTTTGAATAAGCATTTTTTCTTGATCTGCTGAAGATTCAGCTGTTACGTGGTGCCATCCTGTGAATATAGACATGAACATAAAAAGTAAGATAATCGTTTTGCGCATCGTGTTTCCCCCTTTCTAAAAATAGTGTGTAACACTAGTTTGCAGCGAGAAAAAAGATTTCATAAATATTAATTAATGGAAATCGCTTCAAAACTTTTTAAAAGAATTTTATTCAGAAGATAAATGGAAATTATACGGACGATGAAAACGCACACATTTGGATGGAAAATAGAAGAAAACTGAGGAAAATAAAGAGCAGACAACTTGTCGAATCTCACTTTTTTATGATAAAGTGACATATAGTTATGTTTTTAATATGTAGTTAAAATTAAGCATATAGGTTATAGACATTTTCTAGATTGGTGGAGTTGATAATATGGCAACAAAAGAAGAGCATGTCCGCAAACCCGAGTGGCTGAAGATTAAGCTAAACACAAACGAAAATTACACAGGCTTAAAGAAAATGATGCGTGAAAAAAACCTTCATACAGTTTGTGAAGAAGCAAGATGTCCGAATATTCATGAGTGTTGGGCTGTTCGTCGTACGGCAACTTTTATGATTTTAGGAGAAGTATGTACACGTGCCTGTCGTTTTTGCGCGGTTAAGACAGGTTTACCAACAGAATTAGATTTAGAAGAGCCAGAACGCGTAGCAGATTCTGTTCAGCTAATGAACTTAAAACATGCGGTTATCACAGTAGTAGCTCGCGATGATTTAAAAGACGGAGGAGCAAGCGTATTAGCTGAAACAATTCGTGCGATTCGTCGTAAAAATCCATTCACAACAATTGAAGTATTGCCTTCTGATATGGGCGGTGTGGAAGAGAACTTACGTATTGTAATGGACGCACGTCCTGATATTTTAAACCATAATATTGAAACAGTACGCAGCCTTACGCCTCGTGTTCGTGCTCGTGCTAAATATGAGCGTTCTCTTGAGTTCCTTCGCCGTGCAAAAGAAATGCAGCCGGATATCCCTACAAAATCAAGTATCATGCTTGGTCTAGGAGAAACAAAAGAAGAAATTATTGAAACGATGGATGATTTGCGTGCGAACAATGTAGATATTATGACGCTAGGCCAATATCTACAGCCAACTAAAAAGCACATAAAAGTTCAGAAATATTACCATCCAAATGAGTTTGAAGAGCTAAAAGAAATTGCATTATCAAAAGGATTCAGCCATGTCGAAGCAGGTCCTCTTGTACGTTCTTCTTACCATGCAGATGAGCAAGTTAACGCTGCTGCCAAAAACAAAGCACAAGAAAGCAAATAAGGTAAAAAGAGGCTGGGACGAAAGTAGTTTAGCCGAAGTGAAAAACGAACCATTAATCAAATTGTTTGATTAGTGGTTCGTTTTTTTTGTTACGGTTAACGTAAAATTTATCTGTTTTGTTCCTTCTAGCAGTTGATTGGAGGGCAAGGCGAAGACTCCTGCGGGAACAGCGGAACAGGTGAGACCCCACAGCAGCGCAAGCGACGAGGAGGCTCAGCGGCCGCCCGCGGAAAGCGAAACCTTGCACGGAAATCAACTGCGGTGTCACAAGCGGTTCAGCTCATGTGTCTCATTTCTTCGTCTTTCGATTACATTCTTTTAGTTACGTCTCAACTTTTTTGTCTATTCCACCATATCTTTGTCCGTCATCGGTTCATTCAATTCGTTTTTCTCTCTTCCATTTGCATCTTCTCCGCCGTTCATTTTACGCCCTTGGGGAGATTTTAGCATTTGTTGAATAACAGCATCGATTCGTTTTCTAGCATCATTTGTTTGTGTATTCATTTCACTGATATTTTCGATTTGGTCCATCTGTTTCGGATTATCTGAGACGTATACATGATAATAACGAGGGACTACAGACATAGCTGTACGTTTTACCTGATCGGCTGCGTTATTCCTGTTTTTAGCATCTGTTTTATAAGCAACAAGCACATCTTTATCCGTTACTAGCGTAGCGGCTTTTTTAATATTTGGGATAGCGGTGCTCAGTTTACTAATATTGTCGGCTGCTTCCTCTCGGTTAAATGTTCCTACTTGGTTCATATTGGAACTTTGTTCATTTGTGTTTTTAGTGTATCGGACATATCCATAATTTGTGCCGCTATTATTATTTGGATTATAATAATGATTAGGCTCGTTTACATTAATGGCATCTGGGTTGTTTGGTGATAAATTTTCATTTTCAGCTGTGTTTTTATTTTGACAGCCAATGGTTAAAATACTTGTTATTAAAGCGATTCCAAGAATAGATTTCTTCACCATTTCCACCTCCTGTAGTTAAATATCGTACGCCAGGTAAACCGGCGAACCTTCATGTGGAGCATAAAAGATCAGTAGGTATAACGATAAAACTCCTACAGGATTAGAGTGCTGCTTATACGTGAAAAATTTCATGTTAATTGATGGTTTCATCATCATAATTATGGTATGGTAAATTTTAAGAGAAGAGGTGTGAGCAATGGTCTGTATCAATAATATTTGTTATGAAGTATTAAAAGATGAGCGCGAGGCATTTAATGAAGAGGCGTTTAGAGGTCGCTTTATCGACGTGCTGAGCCGCTATGACTATATTGTGGGAGATTGGGGATACAATCAGCTTCGACTGCGAGGCTTTTTTGATGATCGTAACCAGAAGGCAACGTATGATACGAAGATTAGTACGCTTCAAGATTATTTACATGAATATTGTAATTTTGGCTGTGCGTATTTTGTCTTAAAAAAAGTCCATAAGTAAAAAAAGGCAAGCCGAAGACACTAATTGTCCTTCACGCTGCCTTTTTTTTTAGATGATTTCATATAAAAATTCGCGAAGTTCCTGACCATCTTCGCTGTTTAGTTTAAATACTTCTTCAAGATAGTGGGGTTCTTCAAGGTCATCTTGTCCAATAATGGCAAAGCGTCCTCCTTGAATATCAAGAACAACTTGTTTGCCATAATAACGGTCGGTTTGGATAATAGCTAAATCAAATCGTTGATTTTCGCCCATAAAGCTGACAAACCGGGTCTTTGTAGAGACGACATCGTCATATAGATAAAAGCGTTCGCTCATAGGTATACTCCTTTCATAGGTTGTATTTGTATCATATCAAATAAGGTCAAAAACAAAAATGAATTTATCAAATGGATAATGGGTCATGATAAAATAGAACAGGAACCCCGTTTGTTTATGAAAGAAGATTTATACAGAGCTGACAACTAGGGAGGAAATAATATGTACTTTGTAGATCGTGAAAAAATAGAAGCCACGCTTGTTTTTTTTGATGAACACGTTCGTTTGTTTGCTGAGCATTCGAGCTGGAACACAGAAATAGAGAAAAAGGCATTAGAGAGAATTGTACATCTTTTAATTGAAAACGTTTTAGATGTAGGAAATGCAATGATTGATGGTTTTATTATGAGAGACCCAGGCAGTTACGATGATATCATTGACATTTTAGTTGATGAGAAAGTGGTTAAAAAAGAGGAAGAAACACCATTAAAAGAGATTGTTCAATTGCGTAAAAGCCTTGTTCAAGAATATGTGGATGTTAATCATCAGGATATTTATCAAAAAGTGATGCAGCATAAAGACGTGCTGGCGGCATTTTCAGAGCGCGTAAGGACATATCTAGAGACAGAGTTAGGACCTGTGTCTGCTTTTCGTAACTAAAGGCAAGCAATTTGTAGTTGTATAAAAAATAAGCTATGATTTCAAGTATGAGACTTGAAAGGAGATCACACAACATGAAGGAATATAAAGGATATTTGATTGATTTAGATGGAACCATGTACAAAGGAACAGAGCTAATTGCCGAGGCGCGTGATTTTGTTATTAAATTAAAGGAAAAAGGAATTCCTTATTTATTTGTAACAAACAACTCAACAAAAACGCCCGATAAAGTAGCTGAAAAGCTAGAGGCATTTGGCATTCCTGCAACAGAAGAGCAAGTTTTTACAACGAGCCAGGCAACAGCTAATTATTTGCATGAACGCAAAGCAAACGCTTCAGCTTATGTAATTGGTGGAGAAGGAATCCGACATGCGTTGCTTGAAAAAGGATTTACCATTGAAGAGGAAGATACGGATTTCGTAGTTGTTGGTTTGGATCAGGAAATTACATATGAAAAATTAGCAAAAGCATGTTTAAACGTTCGAAACGGGGCCTTTTTTGTTTCGACGAACGGAGATATTGCCATTCCTACTGAAAGAGGCTTACTGCCTGGTAATGGATCTATCACGTCCGTTATTACGGTTTCTACTCAAACAAATCCAGTATTTATTGGTAAACCAGAAAGTATTATTATGGAGCAAGCCCTTGAAGTCATCGGTACGCCAAAAGAAGAAACAATTATGATTGGTGATTACTATGATACAGATATTTTAGCAGGGATGAATGCAGGCTTAGATACATTATTAGTCCATACAGGGGTAACAACAAGAGAGTTACTAGAAGGATATGAGAAAAAGCCAACTTATACGGTAGATTCACTAAAAGAGTGGATGGAGCGAATTTAAAAAGCTGTCAATTGACAGCTTTTTTTGTTTTTAAAACCTATTCTTGACTGGCAGCCCGATGCGCTAACCGGCTAGAAGCAGCGGCAGCAATTGCGCCTACTAAATCATCTAAGAAAGTGTGGCACTCTCCAGTAGATTTATCATTTAATCTTTCTAAAATACCCGGCTTTTGTTTATCAATATACCCGTAATTGGTAAAGCCGATTGATCCGTACACATTTACAATCGATAATGCTAAAATTTCGTCGATACCGTATAAACCTTCATCTTTCTCAAGAATATCCAACAGAGGCGGCTCAATCACTTTTTTTTCCGTGAGGACATCTAGTTGAATACCCGTTAAAATAGCATTTTGAACTTCTCGTTTAGAAATGACGCGCTCAACGTTATATAGACAGTCTTCGATTGTTAAGTTTGGGTGATACTTTTTTTGCAAGTAATAGACCAGTTCAGCAATGTCTGTAAGAGCCACGCCGCGTTCTATTAACCATTCTCTTGCTTTTTTTTCTAATTCACTTTGTGTATGTTTTTTCTCCAAGTATCATCACCTGTTTTCTATATATTTTTAAGTCTAAAGTTGTTTCATACTACTAACCCGGAGTAAATAACTATAAATGGTGTATTTCTAATCTATTCATTCCTCCGTAAATATTATGACAAGTAATGTTGTTTTCCATCATATAATTTCTTGAATGAATGAAGAGAGGGATTAAAATGATACAAACCATTTATGAGCATTACGGATTACGTCCAAATGAATTTATGCCCGTTGGTAAATTTGAAGGTTTTCAGTATCGAGATATTTTATATACAATCATTAATGTAAAGCAAATGGAACAAGACGAGTTAAATGAACTATATCAAATGAGTCAATTTCTGATGGGCCAAGGTGATCGCCATGTGGCAACATTTATGCCTAATTTAAATGGAGAAATGATTACAGAAACTGAAACTGAAAAATTTATCATTTGCCGATGTCTTGCGGAAGAGAAAAACCCCAATTTTTCACCTGGGCACGAGCTAGCTGTTTTTCATCAAAAAGGGAGGCTGTTTCCTTATGAAGTGGAAAAAGCAAACCGGCTAGGGCAATGGAAGTCCATGTGGGAGAAGCGTCTCGACCAGATGGAGCAATTTTGGTATGGAAGATTACGTGCTTTACCTAATCAAGAGATGGAAAAACGTTTTTTAGAAACTTTTCCTTATTACCTAGGATTAACGGAAAATGCTATTCAATACCTAGTAGACACGGAAATTGACGATTTGCCCCGGTCAGTTGACGCTGCGACGATTTGTCATCATCGGTTCGGCCAAAAAACATGGGGGGAAGACCACGTTTACAAGCTCCCGGCAGACTGGGTTTTCGATCACCCTAGCAGAGATATAGCTGAATATATAAGGGAACAATATTTATTAACATACGCTGTCGATGAAAGGCACATGCATCAGTTTTTAAGTGAATACGAAAAGGTCAATCCACTTTCTTCTTTTTCATGGAGACTGTTATATGCTAGACTTCTTTTTCCCGTTCATTATTTTGAGGTCATTGAAGGATACTACAGTGTACAAGATGAGCGGGAAAAACAAAAGTATTATGAGAAGCTTGAAGGAGTATTAGCTCATTCTTCTCACTACGAAGCTTTTCTGAAGCGCTTTTACCAGTCGGTAGGCATTTCAACGTCTCGTTATCACATTCCTGAATTAACATGGATTCATTAAAAAGCGATTACTATAGAATATGATAAAATAGAAAAATAGGTGTTGGATAATCCAAACCCGTTTTTCTATTTTGTTTTTGTGCATGCAGTTTAAAAAGGATAAAGAGGTGGCGTACATATGGACAAGCCGTTTGTATTTATTACGAGAAAAATACCGAATGAATTAATTGAACCTTTAAAGGCAGTAGCGAATGTGGAAATGTGGGATAAAGAAGATGAGGCAGTTCCTCATGAGCTGCTTTGTGAAAAAGCTAAGCACGCACATGCTCTATTAACAATGCTTTCAGACCGTATTGACAGTGAATTGCTTACGCAAGCTCCTCATTTAAAGCTTGTAGCTAACTTAGCGGTCGGATTCGATAATATTGACATAGAAGCGGCAACTGAACGCGGAGTTATCGTTTCTAATACACCCGATGTTTTATCTGATACAACAGCGGATTTAACGTTTGGTTTGTTAATGAGTGTAGCTAGACGTTTAGTAGAAGCTGCTGAATACGTGAAAGAAAATCAGTGGAAAAGCTGGAGCCCATTTTTGTTAGCGGGTAGAGATGTTCATCATAAAACATTAGGTATTGTTGGAATGGGGAAAATTGGAGAGACGCTTGCGAAACGTGCTACAGGTTTTGATATGGAAATCTTGTATCACAATCGGAGCCGCAACCTCCAAGCAGAACAAAAGCTCGATGCAGTTTACTGTGAGTTAAATGAGCTGCTTGAGCGATCTGATTTTATTGTTTGTTTGACACCGTTAACGGACGAAACCAAACATTTATTTAATGCTGAAGCATTTAAACAGATGAAAACAACAGCGATTTTTATTAATGCTTCAAGAGGAGCAGTGGTTGATGAGCAAGCACTGTTACATGCAATTCAATCAGGTGAAATTGCCGGAGCTGGCTTGGATGTATTCGATCAAGAGCCTATTTCTGCTTCTCACCCTCTTCTTCAATTGCCTAATGTTGTAGCGCTTCCTCACATCGGCAGTGCGAGTATCGAAACGCGCATGGAAATGATTTCTTTATGCGTAAAAAACATTAAAGCAGTGCTCACAAACGAGTCTCCTATTACAATTGTAAATAAAGAAGCGTTTGCGAAAAAATCATAATGGAAAAAGGCAATTTCATTTCAGTGAAATTGTCTTTTTTTTATTAAAAAACAGTGGTAGCCATGTTATGATAATAAAATGAAATATTTTAAAAATTTACATTTATCTTTATATACCAATTTTTTTAACAAGTTTACGAGAAAAGATGGCCAGTAAACCTTGTAAAAAAGAAAAATAAGGTCTATAATGTCCTCTATAAGAGAACAAATGTATACGTAGAAAGAACACAGAGGTGAGGAATATGACAAAAAGTATTTCAGTAGGATTATTAGGGTTAGGAACGGTAGGAAGCGGAGTAGTCAAAATTATTGAAAATCATCAGGATAAATTAAGTCATCAAGTCGGATGTCCTGTAGAAGTTAAAAAAGTAGTAGTTAAAGATATTGATAAGAAACGTGACGTGGAGATCAGTGAAGATAAATTAACAACGAATGTTGAAGACGTTTTACATAACGCGGAGATTGACGTTGTCATTGAAGTAATGGGTGGCGTTGAAGAAACAAGAGACTATATCTTAACAGCCCTTCGTAATAAAAAGCATGTGGTAACGGCAAACAAAGATTTAATGGCGGTTTACGGCTCAGAATTGTTAACAGTAGCTTCTGAAAATAATTGTGATTTATTTTATGAAGCAAGTGTAGCTGGCGGTATTCCAATCCTTCGCGGATTAGCAGATGGGTTAGCATCTGATCGTATTACGAAGATGATGGGAATTGTCAATGGAACAACAAACTTCATTTTAACGAAAATGACAAAAGAAGGAAGCGCCTATGATGAAGTGTTAAAAGAAGCGCAGGATTTAGGATATGCTGAAGCGGATCCAACTTCTGACGTAGGTGGTTTAGATGCTGCTCGTAAAATGGCAATCTTGGCTACACTAGGGTTTTCAATGAAAATTGATTTGGATGATGTTCGTGTTCAAGGTATTACAGAAGTAACGGAAGAAGACTTGCAATATAGTAAACAACTAGGTTATACGATGAAACTGATTGGATATGCACATCGTGACGGTGACAATGTAGAAGTGAGTGTTCAGCCAACTCTTTTAGCAGATACACATCCTCTTGCTTCAGTAAGCGATGAGTACAATGCTGTGTATGTATACGGAGAAGCTGTCGGAGAGACGATGTTTTATGGACCGGGGGCAGGAAGCCTGCCAACTGCCACTGCTGTCGTATCCGATTTAGTAGGCGTTATGAAAAACATGCGTTTAGGTGTAAATGGTAAAAGTGCGGTAACACCTCAGTATCCAAAACAGTTAAAAGCAGAAGATGAAATGTTTTCAAAGCATTTCTTACGTATTCATGTTAAAGATCAAGTTGGCGCATTTGCAAAATTAACAACACTGTTTTCAGAGCGTGGCGTGAGCTTCGAAAAAATTATCCAACTTCCTGTGAAAGGAAGCGAATTAGCTGAGATTGTTGTTGTTACACACAAAACGTCTCAAAAAGATTATGAGGAAATCCTTCAGCAGCTTCGGGATTTACCAATTGTAGAAAATGTAAAAAGCAGTTACCGCGTAGAGGGAGTTGGCACAGTATGATGTGGAAAGGTCTATTAGCTGAATATAAAGAATTTTTACCTGTAACAGAGAAAACACCTATGCTTACGCTACATGAAGGAAATACGCCTTTAATTCATCTTGCTCATTTATCAAAAGAGCTAGGCATTGATTTACATGTGAAAGTAGAAGGGTTAAATCCAACGGGGTCATTTAAAGACCGCGGAATGGTAATGGCTGTAGCAAAAGCAAAAGAAGAAGGAAGCAATACGGTTATTTGTGCATCTACAGGTAACACATCCGCAGCTGCCGCAGCTTATGCATCACGCGCTGGCATGCGCTGTATCGTTGTTATTCCAAATGGGAAAATTGCGATGGGGAAATTAGCTCAAGCTGTTATGTATGGTGCAGAAATTGTAGCAATTGAAGGAAACTTTGACCAAGCGCTTTCTATGGTTCGTAAGCTAAGTGAAACATCACCGGTTGCACTTGTAAACTCTGTGAACCCATACCGTATTGAAGGGCAAAAAACAGCTTCTTTCGAGATTTGTGAACAGCTTGGAAAAGCGCCGGACGTTTTAGCTATCCCAGTGGGGAATGCAGGGAATATTACAGCTTACTGGAAAGGATTCAAAGAATACAGTGAGCGTCACCAAACGTCTCTTCCTCACATGCATGGTTTTGAAGCAGAGGGTGCAGCGGCGATCGTGCGTAATCAAGTTATCGAAAATCCAGAAACAATTGCAACGGCTATTCGAATCGGAAATCCAGCAAGCTGGGATTATGCTGTAAACGCAGCAAAAGAATCAAACGGAAAAATTGATGAAGTGACAGATGAACAAATCTTAGAAGCATATCGTACAATTGCACGCAAAGAAGGCGTATTTGCAGAGCCAGGTTCTTGCGCTTCAATTGCTGGTGTGTTTAAAGATGTAGCTTCTGGTAAAATTGCAAAAGGTTCAACGGTTGTAGCTGTACTAACAGGTAATGGATTAAAAGATCCAAATGTAGCAATCGATGCTCATAACGTAAAGCCAGTGGTTTTACCAAATGATGAAGAAAAGGTATTTGAGTATATCCAAGGTGTCGTTGCTTCATGCTAGAAAATGAGCGTTTTGTCATTACGGTTCCAGCTAGCTCTGCTAATTTAGGGCCAGGATTTGATTCCATTGGAGTGGCTTTATCCCGCTACTTAAGATTAACAGTAGAGCGTCATGACGAATGGGTTTTTATCCCTGAAACGAAAGAAGTGCAAAGTATTCCTACAGGTACAGATAACTTAATGTATGAAGTGGCACAAGACGTGGCTCGTCAATTTAACATTGATCTTCCAAGTGCGAAGGTCAATGTTTGGAGCAACATTCCATTAGCAAGGGGACTTGGAAGCAGTGCATCGGCGATCGTAGCTGGAATCGAGCTGGCCAATGTACTGTGTGACTTGCGTTTATCAAAAAGAGAAAAGCTTCGCATCAGCAGCTTAATGGAAGGACATCCTGATAACGTCAGCCCGTCTATTTACGGCGGCATCGTTGTTGGTTACCATCATGAAAAGGAAACATATATTGCTCAAATACCTGAATTTGATGTCGATATTGTGATGGCTATTCCAGAATATGAATTAAAAACAACGGATGCCCGTGATGTGCTGCCTTCCGATATTAATTATCGCCATGCAGTAGAAGCTGGAGCAATAGGCAACATGCTAGTAGCAGCCTTGTTAAATAAAGATTTGCCTCTGGTAGGCGAATTTATGGAGAAAGATTTATATCACGAACCATATCGCATGAGACTCGTGCCAGAACTTTCTCTTGTGCGAAAAGAAGCAAAAGCTCTCGGCGCATACGGTGTGTCACTAAGCGGAGCCGGTCCGAGTGTATTATGTTTAGCACCAAAAGGAAAAGGAAAAGCGATTGCTGAACATATGTATGCTTTACTGCCGAACTGTGAAATAGATGTTTTACAAATTGACCGCAAAGGTGTATTTGTAGAAGCTGAAGTCACAACGAGCTAATAAAAAAATCCTCATTCATTTGAATGAGGATTTTTCATTTGCAAGCCCCAATAAAATGGGAGGTTGCTTTTATAATAAAATCAAAGAGATTAGAATACTTGTTCTACTTCAACTACACCAGGTACTTCTTCTAAAAGGGCACGTTCGATACCAGCTTTTAGCGTAATTGTTGAACTTGGGCAGCTTCCGCAAGCGCCTAAAAGACGTAATTTTACAATACCATCCTCTACGTCTACTAGCTCACAGTCTCCACCGTCGCGAAGTAAAAACGGACGAAGTTTTTCTAATACTTCTTGAACTTGCTCGTGCATTTCTGACATAACTATCGACTCCTTTCTTCTACTCTTATTATAAACGGTCTTTCATGAAAAATCTATTGGAGTATACATCGTAATGTTACCTTAAAAGAAAAAGATGTGCAATGAATCAGTTTTGTGTAAAATAGTATTCATAATGAAGTAAAAGTGTGAATAATCGTACAGTTTATATGTAAAGATTCAAGGGGGATGTGCTATGCAGTCAACTGAGGTAGAAGTGTGTATTTATGGAGCTGAAATTGTTTGTGCAAGCTGTGTTAACCTGCCGTCTTCAAAAGACACCTATGATTGGCTAGAGGCAGCTATTTCTCGTAAATATCCGAACCAACCGTTTGCTATCACGTATGTAGATATAAACGAGCCGCATACGGATCCGGAAAAAGCAGCTTTTGCCAAGCGTGTGATTGACGAAGATTTATTCTATCCTGTAGTGGTCATTAATGGAGAAATTGTTGGGGAAGGCAATCCGAAATTAAAGCGCGTATTTGAGGAAATGGAGAAGTATGGTTTCCGCGCATCATAACGAAAAAAGCCGTTAGATTGTCAGTCATCTAACGGCTTTTGTTTTATCCACTGTGGTGTTTATACATCCAAAGAATACCTGATTTCAATAATCGAGCTACGCGTCCTGTAATCGGACGTTCGGCAACTAAGCCAAACCCATGCTTTTTGCCTAATGAACCAAGTATGCCTTTTAATTTAATAGTTGGCAATTCATCAGGAAGCGCTTCGCCTTTCCAGCGGTGAAGAAGCACTTGCACAATTTGTTCAGCCTGACCTTCTGCAAGCTGAGCACTTGGGGCGTGCGGTAGGCTTGCACAGTCACCCAAAATGTAGACATTTTCATCGTCAGGCAAGTTATGGTATTTTGTCAATACGACGCGTCCTTGAGGATCTTTTTCCACGTCTAAATCGCGTACCACTTTATTTGGCTGAATGCCTGCTGTCCACACGATTGCATCGCTTTGAACGGGCTCATCATGATTATAAAGAATGTTCGGTTCTACTTTTGTAATATTAGCACTATTTACAATTTCGACACCGTTTGAAGTAAACCAAGTTTGAACGTAATTGCTTAAACGTTCTGGGAAAGCAGATAAAATTAATTTACCGCGGTCAAATAAGATGATTTTTAAATCCGGGCGGCTTTCTCTTAGCTCACTTGCCAGTTCTACGCCGCTTAATCCAGCTCCGACAATTGAAACAGTAGCGTGGGCCGGTAAGTTGTTTAATGTCTGATAAGTTGCTCGTGAAGCATCAATGGATTGAATGCTGTATGTATGCTCAAGAGCTCCGGGAACTCCATGATATTTATCTTCGCATCCGAGTCCTACAATCAGGTCATCGTAAGCGATCATTTGATCATCCACATAGACGCATTTCTCTTTCAGGTCTATTCGTTTTACACAGCCGTAGCGGATTTTTAAGCGAGGGTGTTCAGGAAAAGCAACACGGACATGTTGATCAGAGATTGTTCCAGCTGCAAGTGCATAGAATTCAGTTTTTAGTGAGTGATAAGGTGCTTTGTCAATAAGCGTTACTTCTACATCGTTAGGCAATTGATTCGGAAAAAGGCGCTGCAAAATGCGCATACCACCGTATCCGCCGCCCAGTATGACAAGGTTCTTCATGTGAATTTCCCCTTTAGCTTCATGCATTTTTGTTGTCTCTCTATTATTCTTGCTTTTAAGAATAGGAGGGTACAAATTACCGTTAATAAGGATGGTTGCCAAAAAGATATGAAAGGCTATATAAGATAACATATTTTACTTAAATAATAATTTAATATAACCTCGTTTGGTTTTCTATACATAAAAGTATAACTAAATTAATAAAAAACCACAATATGTTTCAACATAATTTCAAGCTATCCACGTAATAAAGCTTATTTATGCGTTTTTGAAAAAAGTCTATAAATCTAAAAAGCGCGCGCGAAATGAACGTGAATTTCTAAAGTTGACGTTGAAAATGAAAGGAGATAGGATAAACTAATAGTAGAGAGGTGAAAAAACGTGATACAGCCAATTATTGAATTTTGCGTTAGCAATTTAGCCAGCGGTTCTCAAGCAGCTTTAGAAAAGCTTGAAAAAGATCCAAATCTAGATATTATTGAATACGGATGTTTAGGTTATTGCGGGAAATGTTCACAATCTTTATTTGCCTTGGTAAATGGAGAGATTGTTACGGCGGAAACACCTGAACAGTTAGTAGATAATATCTACATTCATTTAGAAGAAAACCCAATGTTTTAAACTATCCCCGCTGTCGTATCTCTTTTTAGCAGGAGAGGGACATGAGGCTAATAGAATAGATGATGTAAGCACGGCTAGTCTTGCCGTGCTTTTTTATGCGTTTTTGCGCAAATATATGCGCTTTAACCATCCTCTTTGTAATCATAAAGCTTCTTTTGTTTTTTAATACTCTAAAGGAGGACAAAATAAAAAACTCCTTAATCTTTATGATTAAGGAGCTAAAAAAACGGGGGATGATATTATTGTGTACAAAAGAGAATCACTTTATACTAGAGCTACATAAAAAAATAATGGGTGATAATATGAAAAAATTTCAGTTTACAAAAATGCATGCACTTGGCAACAACTATATCTACGTAAATATGTTTGAAGAACATATAGAAGAGCAAGAGTTAGCACCGCTTGCTGTAAAAGTCTCAAATGTTTATACGGGAATCGGATCGGATGGAATGATTCTTATTTGTCCATCTGAACGCGCAGATGTGAAAATGCGCGTATTTAATAATGACGGCTCGGAAGCAAAAAACTGCGGAAACGGTTTAAGATGTGTAGCTAAATATGCATACGAACATAATTTAGTAACAAGCGAAAGATTTTTTATCGAAACGCTTTCTGGAGTTGTAGAAGCAACGGTGCATCCGCAGGGAAATGAAGTTCCAGAAGTAACAATCGATATGGGAGAGCCTATTTTAGCTAGAGAACAAATTCCAATGACGGGAACAAGCCAATACCAAGTTGTTGATGAAGAGATGGAATTTGGAAAAGAACGGTTAAAAGGGACGGCTGTATCAATGGGAAATCCTCACGTCGTCTTTTATGTAAATGATATTGAACAAGCGCCTCTTACTACACTAGGTCCGATAGTTGAAAAAGATGCGCGTTTTCCAGAAGGAGTGAACGTTGAATTTGTCGAGGTAGTGAACGAAAGAGAGCTGAACTTTCGCGTATGGGAAAGAGGTTCGGGTATCACTCAAGCATGCGGGACAGGAGCATGCGCTGCTGTTGTTTCGTCCGTGTTAAATGAGAAGACGAAAAAAGATGTGCCTACTGTTGTACACCTCGCTGGAGGAGATTTAACGATTGTTTGGCAAAATAAAGGCAATGTGTTAATGACAGGTCCAGCCAATGTGATTTGCGACGGCACGTATTACTATTAAAAATGAAGAAGCAGACGATTTGTCGTCACAGACATTTCGTCGTATACTAAACAAAAAAGGAGGTCTGTTTAAAAATGAGTCAAGATATCCTAACAATTACAGAAGCTGCAAGCTTTCAAATAAAAGATATGATGAAAGAACATGAAGAAGAAAATGCTTATTTACGTGTTACTGTAAATGGAGGAGGCTGCTCAGGTCTTTCTTACGGCATGGGTTTTGCACACGAAGTAAATGAAAACGATACGCTGTTTGAACAACATGGCATTAAGATTCTTGTAGATAGCGAAAGTGCTCCAATTTTAAAAGATGTAAAAATTGATTACAAGCAATCTATGCTAGGCGGAGGGTTTACAATTGATAACCCGAACGCCATTGCAGCATGCGGCTGCGGCTCTTCTTTCCGTACAGCAAGCAACGCAGGTGCTCCTGAAGAGTGCTAAGTATATTTTTATAAAAAAGCTTTCTTCACCTCATCTGGTGAAGAAAGCTTTTTTAGTGAGAAATTTTTGTATGTTACATCATCTACCAAACTTATTTACAGAATAATCAGTCTTTTTTATACTCAATAAAAAAGAGGAGATGAACGGATTTGATAGATGCGACTCGTTACGACGCAGAACAAGTAGGAGGTTATGGCAGTTTTCGTAAAAAAAATACCCTGCCTATTCTATGGAAGGGGTTTATAAACTGGTTAAAACTTGAAAATAGGAAAATGGAGTCTAAGGATGCAAAAAGTATTCACTTCAGTGAATCGCATTTATTTGTTCAACATTTGCCTTTTTCCTCAGGTGAAGTCTGTCATCAAAACTCGTCCTCTGTGCCTCTTAACCATTCTGAACCTTACATTCGCTATTATGAAAATGCTAATGCATCTCTGGCCGAAAGCTATGGAGCAGTGGAAGGAGAGCATATTCTGCTGATTGAACGTATTGTCGGTCAATCAGAGGTAGTAAAATATTTAAGCAAGCTCGAAGGCTTGAAGGCCTACAGAATGAGCGTAACTAGTCAAGAAGGAAACCATTCCTTTTATGAAATCTGTTTAATAAGCAGTGATGCAGAAATGATGAGTGAAATCATTCATCGAATGGTTACACCAATCCAGCAATGAAAAAAAGCAGGCGAGAGCCTGCTTTTTTTATGAGAACATTGACGTACTGTGCATAGGCTGTAAGCGAGCCTTTGGGTCAATGTATGCTTTAGCGTTATTAACGGCAGTCGGACCTTCGCCAAATCCTGCCACGATGAGTTTTACTTTTCCATCATATGTGCAGACATCACCTGCTGCATAGATGCCAGGAATATTTGTTTCTTGCTTTGAATTAACAACAATTGCATTTTTCTCTAAATCTAAGTCCCATTCTTTAATTGGACCTAGAGAAGAAACAAATCCAAAGTTTACAATAACATCATCTACGTCTACTACTGTCTTTTCTTCACCTTTTGTATTTTCTAACACAACTTGTGTAATACGGTCATCTCCAATAAATTCAACCGGTACATATGGTGTTTTAATATCAACTGATGAATTATGCAAGTTTTCTACGCTATGTTCATGAGCGCGGAACTTGTCTCGGCGATGCGTTAACGTTACTTTTTCTGCGATCGGCTCTAACATAAGAGACCAGTCTACAGCAGAATCCCCACCCCCGCATACTAATACTTTGCGGCCTTTGAATTTATTCATATCATCCACAAAATAATGAAGGTTCGTTTGCTCGAACTGTTCTGCGTTTTCTAGCTCAATTTTACGGGGCTTAAATGCACCGTTTCCAGCCGTAATAATAATTGTTTTTGAATAGTGGACTTCAGAATTAGTAGTTAATCGGAATACACCGTCCGCTTGTTTTTCTACCTTTTCTACTGCTTGCTCTAGTGCAACTGCAGGTTTAAATTGATCCATTTGCTCTTTTAGGTTATTGACTAATTCTTGAGCACGTACTTTTGGAAACCCAGCTACGTCATAAATATATTTTTCAGGATATAAAGCAGAAAGCTGTCCACCGAGCTGAGGTAAGCTTTCAATAATTTTTACGCTCGCCTGACGCATACCGCCATAAAATGCTGTAAATAAGCCTGTAGGGCCGCCTCCGATGATGGTAATATCGTATACTTGTTTATCTTCTTTCATTTATAATCACCTCTAGATTGTTCTGTGCCAATGCATATTCTACTTTATGATAGCATAGTAAATTATAAAATATCATTAAAACACGCTGGAATGTTTGAGAAACTTTCTCAACTTAAAGATCAGTATTTGCAATCATTAACATAACCACACGTTTTGGTCAAATATAAAACTGGGTATACAGGAAAGTAATTGAAAATTTAAAAGCTTGTAAATACAAAGTGAAGGGTTGAAAAACCGATGAAAAAAGCATAAGATGTTGGTGTAAATCAAGCTAGGACTTATGCTTACATTTTTTTGAAAAAGAAAAAATGTATTTTTTTAAAAAAGAACGTGAAGTGATTCACATTATTTTTCGTATATGAATAATAAATGGATAGCGATGATCGTTCTTGCTCAAACTAACATAAAAAAGCAAACCAAATAAAATTGCTCTTATCATTATATTTGTAAGACATACTTGTGACTATAACTAAAAAAGGTGGATGACATTCCTATGAAAAAGCCTAAAATCGTCATTTTGGGTGCCGGGTATGGCGGCATTATGACAATTGTTAATTTACAAAAGAAACTGGGTGCTAGTGATGCGGAAATTGTTTTGGTAAATAAAAACGATTACCATTACGAAACGACATGGCTTCATGAAGTATCGGCAGGTACAATTCATCAAGATCGATCTCGTGTTCCTGTTAAAAATTTAATTAACACGAATAAGGTTACATTTATTAAAGACACGGTCGTAGATATTAAGTTAGATGAAAAGCGTGTTCTTCTTGAAAACAGTGAGCTAACGTACGATTATTTAGTTGTTGCTTTAGGGTATGAAGCAGAAACTTTCGGAATTAAAGGTTTAAAAGAACATGCATTTACCATTACGAGCATTAATGCAGCACGTCAAATTCGTGAGCATATTGATTATGTGTTTGCGACGTACAACAATGAAGTGGAAAAAAGAGACGAACTTCTGACAATTATTGTTGGAGGTGCTGGCTTTACCGGCATTGAATTTGTGGGAGAATTAGCAAATCGAGTCCCTCAGCTTTGCAAAGAGTTTGATATCCCGCGTGAAAAAGTACGCGTTATTTGTGTAGAAGCAGCGCCTACGGCCTTGCCAGGTTTTGATCCGGAACTTGTAGAATATGCGGTAACACAGCTAGAACGAAAAGGAATCGAGTTCAAGATCGGAACAGCGATTAAAGAGTGTACAGAAGAAGGAATTATTGTATCAAAAGATGACCAAGTGGAAGAAATCAAATCAGCAACAGTTGTATGGGCTGCAGGTGTTCGAGGCAGTCATTTAATTGAAAAAGCTGGATTTGAGAACATGCGCGGACGTGTAAAAGTAAGCAATAGCTTGCTGGCACCAGGGCATGAAGATGTGTTTGTTATTGGAGATTGTTCACTAATGATTAACCCAGAAACAGAACGTCCTTATCCGCCAACAGCTCAAATCGCTATGCAACAAGGCGGTACCTGCGCTGAAAATATTAGCCGTTTGATGAAAGGGCAAAAAGAATTAAGCGAGTTCAAACCAGATATTAAAGGAACGGTATGTTCGTTAGGGCATGATGACGCAATTGGCGTTGTATACGGTCGAAAACTATTTGGTTCAAGCGCATCTTTTATGAAAAAAGTTGTTGATAATCGCTCGCTTTTCCTTCAAGGCGGAGCAGGTCTTGTATTGAAAAAGGGAAAATTTAATTTCTTTTAAAACAAAAAGCAAAAGGTCTTCAAACCTTTTGCTTTTTTTGGTATTAACTTACTTTTCTGTGATTGACGCCTTGATTACTCTTAAGTAAACTGAGAGTATAAAGAGTAACGGAGGCGAAAAGCAATGGAAATGAGTGTGCCTGTCCTAATTATCTCCATCTTGTTGTTTTTTGTGTTGTTTTTTGGAATCGGTTTCTTGTTGAATATGCTGCTTCGCATGTCTTGGATTATGGCCATTATTTATCCCGTAATTTTTATTCTTATTATTGATGATGTAAGAGCGGTTGATTACATTCAACATCCCGCTCACTCCTTTCAGCAGCTAGGTACAAAAGTGCTATCTTTAGCCACAGCTGACATTGCGATTTTAATGGCTGGTTTTATAGGTGCACTAGCTTCAGGTATTACCATTAAATCTTTACGAACAAGAGGGTACCAAATGTTTTGAATGTAAATTCTTCTCGCGAACGAATAATTTGTTTTTATGTTGGAAACAAATAGATTCGTGAGAGGAGTTGTGGAAATCACAATGATTGGAAAAATAGCAAAGCGATTCATTATGTGCCTACTACTGGTCGGAGCGCTGTTTACAACATATGAAGCAATTACTGGCGTCCCAATAAACACGGTCATCAAATATATGCCTTTTATAAACAGTACAGGGCATCCTCTAATGAATGAAAGGCTCTTACCATCATTTCTAAAACCACTAAGAGCTGAAGCAGCTAGCAATGACAGAGAGCGTCTGACAATTGAAGAAGCATTTGATTGGTCGCGTTATCCAACTAAGAATGTATTGGCTACGGGTTACACAGCTGGTTACGAATCAACTGGGAAAAATCCCAATCATCCAGGGTATGGTATTACATATTCGGGCGTTAAAGTAAAACGTGACTTGTATTCAACCATCGCTGCTGATTTAACCATATTTCCAATTGGCACGATCTTGTTCATTCCGGGCTATGGGTACGGAGTGGTAGCAGATAAAGGTGGGGCTATTAAAGGCAATCATCTTGATTTATACTTTGAAACTGTTTCTGATGTGTATAACATATGGGGTAAGAAAGAATTAAACGTCTATGTAGTCAAATCAGGAGACGGCCGTTTAACTGAAGAAGAGTTAACAATGCTGAATGAAAAGAAATCGATGCAAGTTTTTCGTCAGCAGGTGAAATAAACGAGAAACACATGAAGCATTCTTCATGTGTTTTCTTATGTTTTATGGCCATACATAATACGTTACAAAAGCAACTGCTATTCCTGTTAAGGCTCCAAAGAAAACTTCAATAGGCTTATGCCCAAGCAGTTCTTTTAGCTTCACTTGTTTTTCGTCCTCTTCATTGGTCGTCCACAGCTTTGCCTCTTTTACTGCGCGCTGAAAGTCTTCAACCAAACGATTTAAAACTGTTGCTTGCTCTCCTGCGTGTCTTCTTACTCCTTTAGCATCAAACATGACAATGATGGCAAAAATAGCGGATAGAGCAAAAATAGGGGATTTAAGACCTTCTGCTAGCCCAATGGCAGTTGCTAAGGAAGTTACGGCTGCGGAGTGAGAGCTTGGCATGCCCCCCGTACTAAAAAATAAGCTGCCGTCTATTTTTTTAGTAGCTACAAAAGAAAGGGGAATCTTAATAAATTGAGCAAAGAAAATAGCGATTAATGAACTCCAAAGTGGAAAATTTGAGAATAACTCCATTGAGATGTCCTCCCTCAACTTAAAATGTCTAAAAAGATAAATCCGTATGATGAAAACAGTGGTAGATGAAAGTATATGTGTGAAACTAAGGTTTTTGAACTGTGATTAAAAATTGTATTTCTGCTATCATATGTATATAGATGAAAACAGTGGTGAATATGATATATATTCCACTTGCTGAATAGATTAAACAAAGCAGATGATAAATAAAAATAAAATATCTATACGTAAAAGGGAGGAATTTTATGTTTTCGCACGTAGAAACATATGGTGTTGATCATCAAACAGAAGCGCTCGTAATCGGGTTATTTAATCAAAACCAACAGTTTGAAGGCTTTCTAAAAGAAATTGATGATGCCTTAGGTGGACAGCTCATTCATTTGATTAAGGAAGGAGATATTCGCGTACAGGAAAAGCGTATATCAACGATTCATACACTAGGAAAATTAGGAGCAAAACGTCTTTATTTTGTAGGGCTCGGACGAAAGCAGGCGTTAACTAAAAATGGGCTCAAAGAAAGCTTTGGCCTTTTATTTAAAAAGTTAAAAGAAGCAAAAATTTCAAACGCATCGGTTGTCCTTCCTACATTTGATACAGGAGAGTGGTCAGAGCAAGAAACTGCAGCTTTAATAGGAGAAGCTCAACAGCTTGCTATGTACGAGTTTGAAAACTACAAAAAGAAATCAAACGAACCTGACAAGCAGCTTGAAAAAATTGAACTGTTTTCTTTTTATAAAGACGTTGTACAATCTGCGTTGGTTGGATATACGTACGGGAAAGCAACAAACTCAGCCCGCACTCTCGTTAACTTACCAAGCAATATGCTAACGGCTACAGATTTAGCTAATTATGCAGTAGAAATGGCACATACATATGGTTTTGAATATGAAATTTTAGAAAAAGAAGAGATGGAAACGCTAGGGATGGGCGCGTTGCTCGCAGTCAATCAAGGTTCCGCAGAGCCTCCTAAAATGATTGTGCTGAAATATCAAGGTAAAGAAAAATGGGAAGACGTTATTGGGTTGGTAGGAAAAGGGATTACCTTTGACACAGGTGGTTACTCTATCAAATCTAAAGACGGGATTGTAGGCATGAAAACAGATATGGGTGGAGCTGCATCTGTTCTTGGTGCAATGGAAGCGATTGGAGAATTAAAACCTCATCAAAACGTAGTAGCGGTCATTCCATCAACTGACAACGTTATTAGCGCGCGTGCCTTTAAACCAGATGATGTTATTACAGCAATGAATGGAAAGACAATAGAAGTGCTGAACACAGATGCTGAAGGGCGTTTAGCACTAGCTGATGGTATTTCATATGCCAAGCATCATGGAGCAAATTATTTAGTAGACGTGGCGACATTAACGGGTGGTGTAATCGTAGCTCTTGGTACACACACAACTGGGGCAATGACGAATGATTCTGCTTTATTGCAGCAAATAGCGAAAGCGAGCATTGAGACAGGCGAACCGATTTGGGAGCTGCCTATTACAGAACGAGACAAAAAGCGTGTTCGGGGAAGTAAAGTAGCAGATTTAAATAACTCTCCTGGACGGGAGGGGCACGCAATTATGGCAGGAACCTTTATTGGTGAGTTTGCAGAGCAAACACCATGGGTTCACTTGGATATTGCTGGAACTGCAACATCCGCTGCTTCTCATGAGTTAGGACCTTCAGGTGCAACAGGCGTGATGGTGCGAACCCTAGCTGCGATGGTTTGTTCATTTGAAGCCAATTAATAAAAAGAACATAGCAGTGATAGAAAGAAACGTAAAAAGAAGCATCGAAGATGCTTCTTTTTTAATATGTTTACATAACGTTTTTTTCTTTTTAGGAAGAAAAGATTGTTTAAAAAAATCCTTATATTGTTAAGGATGTAGAGAAGTTAAACAAACGTTTATTTAGTAAGATGATTGACTTTTTTTCTATACCTAATATAATGAACATGTTGTTTATCTCTCTAATGTTTTAATGAGATAAAGTAAAAAGAAAAATGGAGGTTTCAAAATGAATGCAGTATTAATAGCTGTGCTCGTGATGCTGATTTTGAGCTTATTGCGTATCAACGTTGTCTTTTCTTTAGCGGTCGGAGCGCTAATTGGAGGACTTGTTGGCGGTATCAGCCTCACAGATACAGTAAGTATATACACAGATGGTCTTGGAAACAGTGCTTCTGTTGCATTAAGCTATGCTTTGCTTGGAGGATTTGCAATGGCTGTTTCGCGGACAGGGCTGCCTGATGCCGTTGTTCAGCTAGCGTTGAAAATAGTAGGAAAAGAAGGAGAAACGAAAAAGAAGTCACTGTCAAAAGTACTAATTTTATTGATCATCCTTATTATTTCGTGTTTTTCTCAAAATGTTATTCCGGTTCACATTGCATTTATTCCGCTTTTAATTCCACCGCTATTAAAAGTATTTAATCAGTTGAAAATAGATCGCCGATTAGTCGCAACAGTTATTACATTTGGATTGGTTACACCTTATATGTATTTGCCGGCAGGATTCGGTAAGATTTATCACGACATTTTATTTACTAACATCAAAGAAAGTGGATTAACGATTGATAAAGGAGATATTACCACGGCGATGGCTCTTCCAGCTTTAGGAATGGTAGCGGGCTTATTGTTTGCTGTGTTTATTTCGTACCGTAAGCCGCGCAGTTATAAAGACATTGACATTGATCAAGGCGCAGAGGAGCGTACAGGTTACACAACAAGAGGGATTATAGTAGCGTTACTTGCGATTGTAGCGGCTTTAACTGTGCAGCTCTTAGTAGATTCTATGATTTTCGGAGCGCTTGCAGGAATTGTGGTCGTTTATTTCAGCGGGGCTTTGAAGTGGAATGAAGCAGATCCAGTATTAACGAACGGAATGAGAATGATGGCTTTCATCGGATTTGTTATGCTGTCAGCCTCTGGTTTTGCAAAAGTTCTTCAAGAAACTGGAGATGTAGAAGCACTTGTAAAAGGCTCTGTTGCTCTTATTGGCGGAAACCAAATGCTGGGTGCATTTCTTATGCTTGTCATCGGGCTTTTAGTCACAATGGGCATTGGTTCTTCTTTCTCTACCATTCCAATTATCGCGACGATTTTTGTTCCTCTTTGCTTAGAACTTGGTATGAGTCCAATGGCAACGATTTGTATTGTTGGTACAGCGGGAGCGCTTGGAGACGCTGGTTCACCAGCTTCAGACAGTACGCTTGGACCAACATCTGGACTAGCAGTCGATCGTCAACATGATCATATCTGGGATACGTGTGTACCAACTTTTCTTCACTATAACATTCCACTCATTATTTTTGGGTGGGTTGCCTCAGTTATCTTGTAAATAGAGGGTCTCTAATGAAAAAAAAGCAGCCGATCAAAACCGGCTGCTTTTTTTCATGCTTGAGAAAGAGTAGAAGCAGTGCTGTCACAAGCTCCTAATGCTTGCTCTACAGCCTGAAGAGATTGTTCAATATGTTCGCGATTTGAATCTTTCTCTACTGTTTGAAGAGCTTGTTCAAGGCTTGCTTTTGCCTGATTTAATGACGTACAAGAATCCTGCACGTAACCTCTAGCGTTTTTAGACATTCTTCTTCCTCCTAACTAACCAAAAATGAGAATCAATAAGTAGTATGAGTAATTTGCAGGGAATTATGAGGAGAAATAATAAAAAGGATTAACTCTTATGAAAGGAGTTAATCCTGTCAGCCTAACTGTTTAAATTGGTTGGAATGTAGAAGTTCAAGCACTTTCTTATCAAGCTCCTTAATTTTCTTTACAGCCAAATTGTATTCCATTTCACGGTAATGATGTTTGCCGCCTGGCTCTTCATCAGCTTCATCAGCTAGTTTGACTACTTTTTGAAGAGGGCGTTGCTGAATGGTTCCTTCAGGCAAATAGGAGTCTGTGTGTAGTAAAATAGCTAAGGCAATTTCTTTTGCCGCCTGAGGTTCCTCGCCTAAACGAATGAGTAATTTATGTGCACGTTCAGCACCTTTAATAGCGTGAATATCATTTTGACGATACTTCTCATAATCCCACTGACCATTTGTGTACCATTCGTAGTGGCCAATATCATGAAGCAGCGCTGCTTTTGTAGCTAAATCAGGGTTTACATTATGCTGTACAGATAGACGAAACGCATGATAGGCGACCGATACAGCATGCGCAACGCCAGATCGTGTTAAATATTTTTGAGCGATAGGATGCGTGAAAATTTCTACTAGCGTAACATGTCTCATCATGTCATCCCTCCTAAAGAAAAAATATATTTCCAAATACAATATCATATTTATTTCCTAAATACAATTATCGTGTAATTTGTTTTTACATCCAAAAACGGCATATATTATAATATTCGAAACAAAACAACATGTACATCTTTTTCAAAAGAAAATAAGACTTTTTTCCTTGTGTTTTACCATTTAATATTTAACGAAACGTGACAGCAGTCAAATTGGTTATCGGGATGAATAAACGTAATTTTAATATAGTCTGGCGTATAAAAAACATCAATTTTGGCCTTAACGCCTGTTGAAAGAATGAGTCTTTTTACTTCACTCATTTTAGATTCTTGAGCAGCAGCTTTTATTTTTTTTATTAAAGCTGGCGAAGCGTTAGCTCTTTGAATAAATATGGTAGCGCTTTGCATGGTAGAGGGAATCACTTTAAGAGATTGCTGGAAAGTCGCTATGTCCGCCTCAGGTAAGCTAGGTACCCTGTATGTATAAGGGTGAGGCATGTAGTACGATGGCCAGTAGTAAGACAAGGGAGCAAATGGTTTCATATAAGAATCCTCCTAAAAAACGGATTTTTATTATGTATATGTAGAGGGTTCGTATATGTTGTAGCAAAACCGTTATTGTATACTAGGTACAAAGGGAGGTATGTATATGAAAACAAAAGATACGCTGTTAGAAGCATTAGGAATTGAGATTATTAGCGCAAGTGAACAAAGAGTGGAAGCGACGATGCCTGTTGATGAGCGAACGCGTCAGCCATTCGGGCTTTTGCACGGAGGAGCATCGGTGGCGTTAGCCGAAACTGTGGCTAGTCTAGGTGCTATTAAAAGTGTAGATATTGAAAAAGAAATCTGCGTGGGTTTAGAGATTAATGCTAATCACATCAAAGGGAAAAAAGATGGAACAGTTACAGCTATAGGCGTTCCTTTACATAAAGGAAAAAAAACAGCGGTTTGGGAAGTGAAAATTCAAGATGAAGAAGAGAATTTAATCTGTATATCCCGGTGCACGCTTGCTATTCTGCCTAAAGCTTAAATATAAGAAAGGCTTAGTCTAAAAGGTGTGAGGTATGCTTTTGAAGTCAGGAGGAGCACCTCACACACTGATGTGAGAGCTTAAAGAGAATTTGGAAGAGCGGATACATAAAAAAGTGAAAAAATAGGTAAAAAAAAGAAGCGGAATTATGTCTATTCGTGACAGTTACCCTGCGCATAGAGACATGCTCTAGAATATAGTAGTAGTAAAGTATTCTTTTTATTCAGCAACTAGAATATTCATAATATTAAAAATAATAACAGAAAATAGACCTTCCGATTGTTCAATCGTGCTATAATAGCATTAATATAGTAGGGCGGTTTATTTTACAAAGGGGTGATAATATTGGATAAGAACTCTCAGTATTTATTCATTGATTTTGAATTTACAATGCCAGAGTATAAAGGTTTTCCAAAAGGCTTTTTTCCGGAAATCATTGAAGTTGGTTTGGTGTTTGTTAAAAATCAAGAAATCATTGATCGTTTCTCCTCTTACGTACAGCCTACACACTTTACAAAATTAACTGAGCGCTGTAAATCATTTCTCCATATCGAACAAAATCAAGTAAATGAAGGAATTACGCTAGAGCAGCTTGTACAGCGACTGGGCATGTATAAAAACAGCACGATTATTACATGGGGAAACATGGATATGAAAGTATTAAGGCAGTGCTGTCAAAAAAATAAGGTGCCGTTTCCTTTTACAGGTAAAGAAATTGATCTTTCGATGGAGTATAAGCGCTTTTTTGGAGATCAAAATCAAACCGGCCTTTGGAAAGCTGTGCAAGAGTATGGTAAAGAAGGAACTGGAAAGCACCACTGCGCGCTTGACGATGCGATGACGACACTCAACATCTTTAAGCTTGTAGAAAAAGATAAGCGGTACCTTCAAAAGCCGGAGCCAACGACCATAGGAGATCGAATCGATTTTTCAAAAGTATTAAATAAATTTGCATTATAAAAGCCAAATCACTTCTATGTGAATTTGGCTTTTTGCTTAATGAATACCGTACTCTTTTTTTAACTCTTCTAAACAGTCAATACTTGCTTGAGCAAAAGCGCTATCTTTGGCTTGTTGTTCAGCTATCTTTAATTCAAGGGCTTTTTTTAGTGAATGCTTATAATCAGGAACGCTGTCTTCATAGAGATGAACCATTTTTTGAGGAATGTTGGCCTGCTCTCGAAACGCAAGTGCTTTTCGCTCGTGAAAAAAAGGTACGTCCACTTGTCCAGGATTATGTAAGTCACCTTGTTCTGGATGCTTCAACACAGCTTGAATTCGTACAACATAATGCAGATCTCGAACTTGTGTAATTTCACCGATGTATTTCCCGGTTTTATAAAGTGCTGTAACGGTTTGACCAATTGTAAATGTCATATTGCCAGATCTCCTTTAAGTAAAGTGTTTGTTATAAACAGTATAAATCAAAACCTACTACCGTTTCTATGAAAGGATGTTGTACATGATGTATTTAATGTTTTTGCTTTATTTTCCGGAAGATAAAACAGAATATATTCCTGCTTTTGCTACAATGGCGATTTTTGTACTAGCAGCAGTTGCAGTCTGGCGGTTCATCATCAAGGTGTCTAAAAAAGAAGAAGAAAAAACGAAGGAATTAGAAGCAAAGTTGAAAGAACAAGAAAATAAGAAGTCACTCTAATGAAATGCAAATAAAATGTAAGCGTTTAAAATGATATGTTGCTGGACAATCTATGGAAAGACATCTAAAACTTTCGCTAGTGCGTATGCGATTGGAGGGCAACATGAAAAAACTACTACTCATTGGAACCGTGCCTTTTTTCTTGTTAACGGGGTGTATGGAAAAAGAAATATCCAATAAAGAAGTCAAAGTCTATAACGCAGATGGAGATAGCATCGGTACAGTCAAATTGAAAGAGCAGGCTGATGGAATTGAGTTTACGTACGATTTAAGCGGACTTCCACCTGGCGAACACGGCGTACATATTCATGAAATGGGGATTTGCAAAGCTCCTAACTTTAAAAGTGCAGGAAATCACCTTGATCCTGATAAAAAGAAACACGGACTGTTAAATCCAAAAGGACCACATTTAGGCGATATGAAAAATATTGTGGTAGAAGACGATCAGACGTATAAAGGAACGGATATGGTTCTTCAAGTCACGTTAAAAGAAGGAAAGACGTCTCTCGCTAAGCGTATGGATGGTTCCTCTCTTGTCATTACTGAACAAGGTGATGATGGAATGACAGAGCCATCAGGTAATTCTGGCAAGCGAATCGCGTGCGGAGTTATTTCAAAAAAACATTAAAAACAGCGTTCTTTCGTGAGAAAGAACGCTGTTTTTTACGTTAAAGCTATTTTTAAGCGATTTAATCCTTCTTGAAGTTGTTCATGTGAACAGCCAATGTTCAAGCGAATAAAACCTTTTCCATATGTGGAACTGTATTTTTCGCCTTTTTCTACGGCGATTTTGCCTTTTTCTAATAAACGTTCATGTAATTCTTCTTCTGATAAGTGCAGCTTGTTGCAGTCAATCCATAGTAGATAAGTTCCTTCCGGCTGAATGACTCGCAGTTCAGGTAAGTGTTCACTTATAAACCCTGTCACGAGATCTACATTTTTCTTCAGATACACAAGCAGTGCTTCTAGCCACTCTTCACCTTCACTGTAAGCCGCCTCTAATCCAATTATTCCGAATGTGTTTAAATTAGAAAACCCTTGTTTTTGCTGCTGCTGAACATACTGTGTGCGCAGTTTCTCATTTGGAATAATAACAGCTGAAGCCTGAAGTCCCGGTATATTAAATGTTTTGCTAGGGGCCATACACGTAATGGTTCGATTGGCTACATCTTCACTCACCATGCTGATGGGAATGTGTTTATAAGGATGGTAAATTAGATCAGAATGAATTTCATCTGAAACAATTAATACATTGTATTTTTGACAAAGATTGGCAAGCTTCTTCAGTTCTTCTTTTGTCCACACGCGTCCTACTGGATTATGAGGACTGCAAAGAATCATTAATTTTACGCCTTCTGCAAATTTTTTCTCTAAATCTGCAAAATCAATTTCGTATTTATCGCCCGCAAGTTTTAACGGATTTTCAACAACTTCTCGATCATTTACCTCTATCATGTTGAAAAACGGAGTATAAACTGGAGGTTGAATTAAAATTGAATCTCCAGGTTCCGTAAATGCTTGAATAGCCATACTCAGGGCAAATACAACTCCTGGACTGTATGTAATCCATTCATGATCAATGGTCCACTGATGCTTGTTTTTTACCCAAGATGATAAAGCATTTGCCGTAGATTCAGTAGGGGAAGTGTAGCCGAAAATACCGTGTTTGACACGCTCATTAATGGTTTGAAGAACATTAGGCGGCGCTTGGAAATCCATATCAGCTACCCAAAAAGGCAGAACATCTTTCGCTCCAAAAACGAGGTCCGTTTTGTCCCACTTTACGGACTGCGTACCTGTACGATTAATTAATTGATCAAAAGAATAAGTAGACAATAAAAGTACCCCCTTTTTTAATATAATAGTTTGCTTATTTTCAATACGTTTGTCAACGAAGTTAACTTGTGAAGTCAATAAAGAAAGTGGGAAAATTGGCTGAAGCACCACTAATAAATTTTTTATTAAAGTTAGCGCCTCGTGTGAAATATATGAACTCGCTCCGTCATTATTGAGACAGGGCTTTTTCACCGTACAAGAAATCGACCATATGAGACTGCACAATGTCGGGACACTCTTCTGGTAAAAGATGTCCAATTTCCTTTAACGAGATAAAGGTAGAGTCTGTCAAATCATCTTTTAATTTACGTCCGAGATGTAAAGGGACAACTCGGTCTTCTTCTCCCCAAATGAGTAAACTTGGTTTTTTTATGTGCTGCAAATCCTTTGAGGAGAGGTCTCCTTCTCGATCACGAATCATTCTTGTTAAAGCCATAAACGTACGGTCATCCAAAAAGGGTTCAGTATAGCCATCAATCATTTCTTCGTCGATTAACTGATGATCAAATACGACATTTTGCAAGTTACCTAATACACCTTTGCGAGACAGCCACGTTTTTACCCACAGATAAAAGAAGGGAACATAAGAAGACATGACCAACCCATAATGTGAAGGGCCTAAATAAGCTGAGCTGCACAGAAGAACGAGTTTTGATACACAAGAAGGCTTTAATTTTGCTACGTTTAAACAAACCTGTCCTCCCATTGAGTGTCCCGATAGTACAACATCTTTCAATTTTAAGTATTCAATCAACTCGATGACAATTTTGGCTAAGTTTTTATACGAGTATTGAAAGGTTAACGATTTTTCACTTCGCCCAAATGGCGGAAGGTCCAGCGTAATGATAGAAAACGTATCTTCAAATAAAGGAATTAAACGCCGAAAGCTAAAACTGGATGATAAAAAGCCGTGAATAAATACAATAGCTGGTTTATCAGGGTGATAGTTATGGCATTCGTAGTAAACATTGACGCCATTAAAAGTACGCTGATGGCAAGTAATTTTAGAGTCAGTCAATTTGTTTCACTCCATCTTTTTCTTTCTAGTCTGTCCTAATTTCCAGCAATCTATAAAATGAAACTCAATTACCGGTATAGATTTCACATTAAAGATGTGTTTAAATTTGATATAATGGAAAAAGTGAAAAAATTTAATCGGTGTAGGAGGGGAACGCGGTGTTCTTAGAAGAAAAAGAGTTAGAAATTTTAGAAATTCTAGAAAAAAATAGCCGTATTTCAATAGATAGTATTTCAAAAATGGTGGATTTAACGTTTGAAGAAACCTCTAATATTGTTAAAAAGCTAGAGAGAGAAAAAGTAATTGTGCAATATTCAGCTGATATTAACTGGAGACGAGTAGATGGACATGAGGGCGTCACAGCTATGATAGATGTAAAAGTTGCACCAAAGCGAGGAGTAGGCTTTGACGAGATTGCGGAGCGCATCTATCGTTTTCAAGAAGTAAAATCCGTGTACCTAATGTCAGGAGCATATGATTTGTCTGTTATTATTGAAGAAAAATCAATGTCTGAAGTAGCATTTTTCGTTTCTGAAAAGCTTTCTACGCTAGACTCTGTTTTATCTACAACGACTCACTTTATTATGAAAAAATACAAGCACGATGGTACCATCTACGACCAAGGCGATGAAGATCGCAGAATCGTGGTGTCTCCGTAATGAAAGAGCGCTTGTCAACAACTGTACAACAGCTGAAACCTTCAGGTATTCGCCGCTTTTTTGATTTAGCAGCAAGTATGGATAACGTCATCTCTCTTGGAGTAGGTGAACCTGATTTTGTCACATCTTGGGCTGTTCGAGAAGCGAGTATTTTATCGTTGGAAAGAGGATATACCTCTTATACAGCAAATGCGGGGCTTTTAGAGCTCCGCTTTGAAATTATGAAGTATATGAAAAGAAATTTTAACGTCTCGTATGATTATAAAGATGATATTATTGTGACCGTTGGAGGAAGTCAGGCTTTAGACATTACAATGCGAGCTTTGATTAACCCTGAAGATGAGATTATTGTCGTGGAGCCAAACTTTGTGTCTTACAGCCCGTTAATTTCGCTAGCAGGAGGAGTTCCTGTGGCAATTGAAACAACGGCGGAAACAGAGTTTAAACTACAGCCTAGACAGATTGAAGAAGTCATTACAAGTAACACGAAAGCCCTTCTTTTATGTTCTCCTAATAATCCAACAGGAAGTTCGCTATCTAAAGAAGAGTTGCAGGCTATTGCGGATATTGTAATCAAGCATGACTTGCTTGTTATCACGGATGAAATATATGCAGAATTAACATATGATGAAGAATTTACATCTATTGCTTCTTTAGAAGGAATGAAAGAACGAACTATTATTATTTCAGGCTTTTCTAAAGGGTTTGCTATGACTGGATGGCGTCTTGGGTACATATGTGCACCAACTGAGATTGCTAAAGCAATGCTGAAAATTCATCAGTATACAATGATGTGCGCGCCTACCATGGCCCAGTATGGAGCAATTGAAGCACTACAAAACGGGCAGCATGACGTAGAAGAGATGAGAAAAAGCTATCGCAGAAGACGGAACTATATGGTGAAGTCATTAAATCAAATTGGTCTGGAATGCCATTCTCCCGGAGGAGCGTTTTATGTATTCCCGTCTATCACGAAAACGGGATTGTCATCGGAAGAATTCGCTGAGCAGCTTTTGCTTGAAGAACGAGTAGCCGTCGTGCCAGGCAATGTATTTGGAAAAGGCGGAGAGGGACATATTCGCTGTTCATACGCCTCTTCAATGGAATCATTAGAAGAATCCATAAAACGGATTAGCCGTTTTGTTGAAAATAAGTTATAATAAAAATAAGATATTATGTCATATCGTATAGACGGTTTGATATAATATCTTTTTTGCTATGATGAAATGTAGTGTTAGTTTATATTTGTGACGAAATTGGTAAATAATAAATATAGTATAACTACTTTTTGATTCAATCTATGAACTGTGCTATAATTTTAAATTGGCTATAATGGTGAAAATAATAAGGTATCTAGGAGTGTTTATATGTCAAAATTTGAAATCGGTACTGTTACAAAAGGTAAAGTAACAGGAATTCAACCATACGGTGCATTCGTTGCATTAAATGAAGAAACTCAAGGATTAGTTCATATCTCAGAAGTAAAACATGGCTTCGTTAAAGATATTAACGAACATTTATCAGTAGGAGACGAAGTAAACGTTAAAGTTTTATCTGTTGATGAGTCAACTGGTAAAATTGGTTTATCTATTCGTGCAACTGAGCCAGCTCCAGAAAAAACTGAAGCTTCTGCACCTAAAAAACCTGCTAAAAAGCGTCAAGGTCAAGCAACAGTTCATACTGAATCTACTCAAGGATTCAACACATTAAAAGAAAAATTAGAAGAGTGGATTGAGCAATCAAACCGCGAAGATCTAATTAAGAAATAAGAAAAAAGAAGGATAGCTTAGCTATCCTTCTTTTTTTAATGTTCCGTTCTAGGTTCTGTACGCTCTACTTCAGCAGAAGGTTTAAATAATAGACCTAGGTTAATCAGTCCTGCGATTCCAACCAATCCATAAATAATGCGGGAGAAAGCAGATGTTTGACCGCCGAAGATTGCTGCTACTAAATCAAATTGAAAAAAGCCAATAAGTCCCCAGTTAATTGCTCCAATAATCGTTAATACGAGCGCAATACGTTGAATACCACTCATGATGAACCCTCCTTGTTTTGTAGTTCACTTATTAGCCTGCTTTTTTTAGAGGGAAATATGCATATTTGCTTTTGGAAGATACAGACAAATAAACGTTCATTTGGATGGGGTGAGCATCTAGCCAACAGGGAATAATCTTTAGGAAGTCAATTTTCTTTACAATCAAAAAGTTGTTCTTCATAATGATGCATGTAATCAAGCTCGTAAGGAGGAGTTTATAGTGAACAATTTTACATTTTATAATCCTACAAAATTAATTTTTGGTAAAGGTCAATTAGAGCAATTAAAAACAGAAGCAAGTCGCTTTGGTAAAAAGATATTATTAGTATACGGCGGAGGAAGTGTAAAACGCAGCGGTTTATACGATCAAGTAATGGATGTACTGAATGACATGAATGCAGAAGTACATGAGTTAGCGGGAGTAGAACCGAATCCTCGTCTGACAACTGTTCGCAAAGGAATCGATATTTGTAAAGAAAACGGTATTGAATTTTTACTTGCAGTAGGTGGAGGAAGCGTAATCGATTGTACAAAAGCAATCGCAGCTGGCGCAAAATATGATGGCGACGTATGGGACATCATTAACCGCGACGTATTCGCAGCTGAAGCTCTTCCATTTGGAACAGTGCTAACATTAGCAGCAACAGGTTCAGAAATGAATGCTGGTTCTGTTATTACAAATTGGGAAACACAAGAAAAATACGGCTGGGGCAGTCCGGCAACATTCCCTCAATTCTCTATTTTAGATCCGGTTAATACATTTACTGTACCAAAAAATCAAACAGTTTATGGCATGGTTGACATGATGAGCCACGTATTTGAACAATATTTCCATGCTGCAACAAATACGCCGCTTCAAGATCGCATGTGTGAAGGTGTGCTACAAACGGTTATTGAAACGGGACCAAAATTATTAAACGACTTAGAAAACTACGAGTTACGTGAAACGATTTTATATAATGGTACCATCGCATTAAACGGTATGTTACAAATGGGACACCAAGGCGATTGGGCTACTCATAATATTGAGCATGCGGTATCAGCTGTATATGATATTCCACATGCGGGTGGACTCGCAATTTTATTCCCGAACTGGATGAAACACGTAATGGATGAGAACGTAGATCGCTTCAAGCAAGTAGCTGTACGCGTATTTAACGTAGATACGGAAGGTAAGACAGATAAAGAAGTAGCACTTGAAGGTGTGGATAAGCTTCGTGAATTCTGGTCAAGCCTAGGTGCACCAACTCGCTTAGCTGATTATGATATTGGCGAAGACAAATTAGATCTTATGGCTGATCGTGCAATGGCCAAAGGTGAATTTGGTAAATTTAAAAAATTAAACAAAGAAGATGTACTAGCAATCCTACGCGCTTCTTTATAAGATTCTCGATAAAAAACGCCGTGCAAACCGCACGGCGTTTTTTTTATTCATGATGGGTAAGCTTTTTCTGCTGTTTGGTTTTCAAATCATCCCGAACGGTTTTATCAGAAAGAGGAACTCCGCTGTAATAAGCTGCTCTTCCTAGTAAATGCCCAGCAATAGGAGAGGTGATAAACACAAAGGCAATCGCTAAAATTAACCGTGCACTAATATGGCCAGTGTCAATCCAAAAGTAGAGTAAGCAGCCCACTAATATAAACAGAACGCCTAAGGTAGCACTTTTGGAGGCAGCATGACTTCTTGTGTACGTATCAGGCAAACGAATAAGCCCAATCATGGTCACAACTGTCAGAAGAGACCCTATGAGTACCAAAGCTCCTACAATGATTTCACTGATCACGTTCATATTCAATCACTTCTCCTTTCTCTAAAAACTTAGAAAAAGCAACGGTACCTACAAAGGCTATGATGCCTAGCAGTAAAATGACTTCGAAAAAAGCCTGAGTTCGAAAAATAATCGAGATGATGGCCGTGATAGCAATGATGTTAATTCCAATAGCATCAAGGGCCATTGCTCGGTCAGCAGTTGACGGACCTTTTACCACTCGGTAAACAAACCCAATAGTTGAAGCAGAAATGAGAACGAGCGAAACGTTTAGAAAAATATCGAGCATTTAACGACTCACCTCCATAATAGCTTTTTCGAATGTTTGCTGAATATCTGTAATAATGTCATCAATATCGTCGGTATTGATTGCATGAATATAGATAGTAGAATTATCATCTGATACATCCATTACCAGTGTGCCTGGCGTTAGCGTAATTAAAAGAGAAAGAATGGTAATTTCCCATTCACTCTCCAGACAGGTTGGCATTGCAAAGATGGCTGGCTGAATATTTAATTGAGGGCGCAATACGTCTTTCGTCACTGCAATATTGGCTTTGAATAATTCTCGTATGAAAATAAACAGCAGCTTAATGATCGCATATACTTTATGCAGGTAAAAACGTCTGTGAAAAAAACGGCGGAAAACAAACAGCAGTACCGCTCCCCAGAAAAATCCTATAATAAAGGAAGGTAGTGTCCAAATCCCTCTCAAAAACATCCATGTGAATGCAATGATTACGTTTAATAATAGTTGAAATGACATGCAGATCTACTCCTTTAACACCGATTGGATATAAATTGAAGGATCCATAAGCGTTTGAGCGGCTGTCGACACATAAGGAATAACAGCTTCTGCACCTAGTCCTAAAAAGACAGAAACAGCAAGTAAGATAGCGGATGGGTATAGAATACCTTTAAGGGATACTTTTTCATGCTCAGAAGAAAGCGTAGGTTCACCCCAGAAGCAGCTCATGAAAATCTTAATGGCAGAATATAAAACGAGCAGGCTTGAAACGAGTAAAACTCCTACAAACGTGTAGCTCTCTGATTCTAAACCGCCTTGAACTAAAAGGAATTTTCCAATAAAGCCGCTTAGGGGAGGAATTCCTGCCAACGAAATAGTAGCGATAAAAAACATCCAGCCAAGCAGCGGATAGTCTTTAATTAACCCACCCATTTTCTTTAATTTTGTTGTTCCAGTTATTCGAATGATGCTTCCAGCAAGAAGGAAGAGAGCTGCTTTAATAATCATGTCGTGAATTAAATAATAAATGGCTCCTTCAAAACCTGCTTTTGTTGTTAAAGTTACACCGTAGACAATGACTCCGACAGCAATAATAATATTATAAATTAAAATTTTATTCACATCCGAATAAGCAATGGCGCCTACTGCACCAACAACGATAGTCAAAAGCGCAACGTAGCCGATAATTTGATGAGTGAATTCAGGATGATGGTAAAACAGTAAAGTGAAAGTCCTGAAAATCGAATAAACGCCTACTTTTGTGAGCAATGCACCAAACAACCCGATGATAACGGGTGGAGGCGCACTGTACGAACCTGGAAGCCAAAAATACATTGGGAATAAAGCTGCTTTTAATGCAAATACAATAAATAAAAGCATGCCAATGGTTGTTAAAATTCCCGGCTGATTAGCCTCTGCAATTCGCTGCGAAAGGTCTGCCATGTTGAGAGTTCCTGTTACGGCGTACAAATAAGCAACAGCAATTACAAACAAAGCAGATGAAATGACATTGACTAAAATATACTTAAGAGACTCTCGAAGCTGTGCTTTTGTACCGCCAATTACAATAAGAGCGTACGAAGACATAAGCATGACTTCAAAAAAGACAAATAAGTTAAAGATATCACCTGTCAAGAAAGCGCCAAATACGCCTACTAATAAAAACTGTACAAACGAATAAAAGTAAAAGCGTTCACGTTTTTCGCCAATTGTATGAAAAGCAAAAAGAACGCAGCATAGTGTTACGATACTAGCAGTAAGTACGAGAAGGGAAGCGAACATGTCCGCTACTAGAATAATTCCAAAAGGAGGTTTCCAGTTCCCAAGCTCGTGAGTTAAAACACCTTTTGATTGAACCAACTGTACCAAATATGCAGCAAAAGCAGTGGTGGTGATTAATGATAAAACACTGATTATCCTTTGAAGTTTAATATTGTCTTTGAAAAAAATGAGCACAACACCTACAACAAACGGGATAAGCAGTGGGATGATTACAAAATTACTCGTCATGTTCATTTCCCCTTAACTTGTCCATATCGTCTGTTCCGAGTTCTTGATAAGCCCTGTAAGCTAGTACAAGGAAAAAAGAAGTGACGCCAAAGCTTATGACAATGGCAGTTAAAATGAGGGCTTGAGGTAAAGGATCTGTATAAGAAGAAGCCTTTTCTCCCAGAAGGGGAACACTCCCCCCTTTTAATCCGCCCATCGTTAAAATCAACAGGTGAACACCGTGGCTTAATAAGCCTGTTCCAATAATAATTCGCAGTAAACTGCGGGATAACATGAGATATACAGCGGCAGTGAATAGAATCCCTGCCACTACGGACATTAATATTTCCACTATTCACTCTCTCCAATCGTTTGAATAATGGTCATCGTAACACCAACAACTACTAGATATACGCCTAAATCAAACAGTACAACGGTAGCTAAAGATGTTTTCCCGAGAAGGGGAAGGTTAAAGTAGCTGTACGTGTGAGTGAGAAAGGGAACTTTGAAAATAAATGATCCCAGCCCGGTTAAAATAGCTAACAGCAGACCGGAAGCCGCAACCTTCTTATAATCAAATGGGATGACTTTCGATACGGTTTTTATATCGAAAGCCAGCAGTAGTAATACAAGGGCAGCTGAGGTAGTAAGTCCCCCAACAAACCCTCCTCCAGGTGTATAATGACCTGCAAAGAAAAGATGAATGGCAAAAATGATAATAATGAATGTGACTACTTTCGTTGTTGTTTGTAGTATCAAATCATTTTTTTTCACTCTTCTTCCTCCTTTGTTAACCGAAGACGAATCATGCCATAGATAGCAAGAGCTGCTATACAAAGTACGGTAATTTCAAATAATGTATCAAATCCGCGGAAATCAACAAGAATCACGTTCACCATGTTTTCGCCGCCTGCTTTTTCATAACTGTTTTCAATAAAGTAATGTGAAATGGATTCAAATAGTTTTGTACTGTTTGCTGATATGCCAAGCAATGTAACGGTCGTTCCTACAAGAAGGGCAACCAGTAAATTTGGCAGTTGAAACTTCACCCTTACTTTTCGCTTCCGAAACTCCGGCAAGTAGTAGAAACATAGTAAAAACAGTGATACGGATACAGTCTCAATAACTAATTGAGTCAAAGCTAAGTCAGGAGCGCGGAATAATACGAAAAATAAAGAAAGTGTATAGCCGACAACTCCCAGCGAAATAATGGCTGTGAGGCGTGATTTTGCCAATAAAGTTGTAATAGTAGCCGCAACCATTACAACTGCTAGTATGGCTTCATAAACGCCGATAGAAGCAGTATCTTTTAGATCAATCGCAAAGGCATTCTGAGAAAAGAGCGTTACGAGAAGTAAAATGCCTATGAAAGTAAAAATGATTAAAAGATAGTCTCTAATAAATCCTGTCATTAATGTTTTCATGATGCGCGTTGAGCCTTTTTCCAGCCCTTTAATGCCATAATTATATCCGTTGTTAAGCGTTAAAGAAGAAGGAAATCGTGTATAAATTTTTGACCACTTTTGAAGTGTCATAAACAACAAAATACCAAATGTAATGACCCCTAGCGTCATAAATAATTCTGGCGTAAAGCCGTGCCAAAATTTAATATGCACTTGATATTCTTTACCTGCCTCTAGCAGGCTAGGTGCGATAGAGGCCATTGTTGGCTCAATAAGAGTTGATTCTAATAAATTAGGAGCAAAGCCAAAAATAACAACCAGTGATGCTAAAATAACCGGTGAAATCAGCATGCCTATTGGTGCTTCATGCGGCTTCTTCTCCAACTTTTCGGGCTGGTATTTGCCTGTAAAGGTTTTAAAGATAAGAATCATACTATAGACGAACGTAAAAATACTTCCCACCCAAGCGATGATAGGCAGCAAAATTCCCCACGTCTGCATGCTATACATATCCATTTTTGTCACGTTTACCATGCCTGTAAAAAACATCTCTTTACTTAAAAATCCGTTAAAGGGAGGGAGACCTGCCATTGAAAATCCCCCAATGATAGCAATGGTAAATGTGACAGGCATGAAGCTCATTAACCCGCCTAACTTTCTAATGTCACGCGTGCCTGTTTCATGATCGACAATGCCTACTACCATAAACAAGCTGCCTTTGAAGGTAGCGTGGTTAATCAAATGGAAAACTGCTGCAGTAAGAGCCACTAAGTAGATATTATCGTCTAAAAAATTATAGTGAATAGCTGCGCTACCTACTCCTATAAGTGACATAATCATCCCAAGCTGACTAATTGTTGAAAAAGCTAAAATCCCTTTCAAGTCTTGTTGCTTTACTGCTGAGAACGAGCCCCAAAACAGTGTAATTAGTCCTATGGTTGAAATAACAAAAAACCAAGTGGCGCTTATAGCAAAAACAGGGCTGAGTCTTGCTAAAAGATAAATTCCCGCTTTTACCATTGTAGCTGAATGAAGGTATGCACTCACTGGGGTTGGAGCTTCCATTGCATCTGGCAGCCAAATATGAAAAGGAAACTGAGCAGATTTTGTAAAGGCCCCTAATAAAATGAGGACTAGAGCTGGAATAAATAGATGACTTGATGTAACCACATCTACGTTTGAGATAATTTCGCGTATGCTGAAAGTACCTGTCATGACATATAAAAGTACAATTCCTGCTAATAGGGAAAGTCCTCCGAATACGGTAATGAGCATAGATTTTAAGGCTCCGTATTGAGATTTCTCTCGTTTGTACCAATAACCAATCAATAAAAAAGATGAAAGGCTTGTTAATTCCCAAAAGCTGTAAAGACTCATTAAGTTGTCTGATAATACAACTCCTAGCATAGACCCCATAAAAAGAAGCAAATAGACATAAAACGAATGCAGCGCTTCTTTTGTCTTAGAAAGATAATAAATGGAGTAAAAAATAACAAGTGTCCCAATTCCAGTGATTAACAGAGAAAATAGAAGACCGAGTCCATCCACATAAGCATCAAAGTTAATGCCCAGACTAGGTATCCATTTCATTGAATGTAGGTAGGTTTCCCCTTTAGAAACACCACTGATATATTGTGTGAAATAAATGAACAACACAAGTGGGAGAGGCAAAACGAACCACCCTGTATGAATACGCTGGAATTTCCTATACAGAAGCGGGACAAAAAAGGCTAATAAAAAAGGCGATAAAATCACCAAGTGCAACCACGACAAAAGACAAACCTCCTTGTGATATTCAATTCTGTAACCGATTATATAATAATTTAATTATGCATGCATCCATGCTAATTCTTAGTATCAGCGGATTTTTCAAACCTTATTAAATAAATAGAAACTCGTCACAAAATCCATAAAAAAAACATAAAAAAATTTTTTTAGACGTATAAAAATCAGGTGAAATTGTCACTCTAAGAGTGAGGTGATGGAAATGTATAGGAAACAAATAACCATCAGTTTTCTCATTTTTAGCGCATTATGTATGAGCGGATTTGTACTGAATAATCACTTAGAAATGAAAGAAGAAAACAGGATGCTACTCACTTCTAAAAACGAAGCTGAAAATTCTATATCAATAGACTCTTCCCTGTTAAAAGCTTCTTATAAACCGAGACAATATGTAAAGATAGGTGAAATGAACTATATTTCACCATCCGGTAAGCAAATGAAAAACGATTGAAGACCACTCTTTAGTCGTTTTTTATTTGCTTATTATTTGCGTAATCGTGCATGAATTACGTTTTTTAATCAAAGAACATTAGTTGACTTCATAACTGAATTTATCGTTAAATAAAAGGGTACATACAATGATTGCAGTTTCAACAAACTATAATGATTGTGTCAAATTGTAAGTGGATTCCCTTGAATTCAGCTAACAGTTTCGATAAAGTGGAAAATAAAGATATTTTAATGGAGGAACAGACTATGACACATGTTCGTTTTGACTATTCAAACGCGTTATCATTTTTTGGTGAACATGAACTTACATACTTACGTGATGCCGTGAAAGTAGCTCACCATTCAATTCATGAAAAAACAGGTGCTGGGAACGACTTTTTAGGATGGGTAGACCTTCCTACGGAGTATGACAAAGAAGAATTTGCACGCATTCAAAAAAGTGCAGAAAAAATTAAATCGGATTCAGATGTATTAATTGTTATTGGTATTGGAGGATCTTACTTAGGTGCTCGTGCTGCTATTGAAATGCTTCAGCATTCATTCTATAACACATTATCAAAAGAACAGCGTAAAACTCCGCAAGTTATTTTTGCTGGTAACAACATCAGCTCAACATACATGAAAGACCTAATGGATGTTTTACAAGATAAAGATTTCTCTATTAATGTTATTTCAAAATCTGGTACAACAACAGAACCGGCGATTGCTTTCCGTATCTTCCGTAAATTATTAGAAGAGAAATACGGCAAAGAAGAAGCACGCAAGCGTATTTATGCAACAACAGATAAAGCGCGCGGCGCATTAAAAACATTAGCGGACGAAGAAGGCTATGAAACATTTGTTATTCCAGATGATGTAGGCGGCCGTTATTCTGTATTAACAGCGGTTGGCTTATTACCAATCGCCGCTGCAGGTCTTGATATCGAACAAATGATGAAAGGGGCAGCTGATGCTCAAGAAGCATTTTCATCATCAGAGCTAGAAGAGAACCCAGCTTATCAATATGCTGTAGCTCGTAATGTTCTTTATAATAAAGGAAAAACAATTGAAATGCTGATTAACTATGAGCCAGCTCTTCAGTACTTTGCTGAGTGGTGGAAACAGTTATTTGGTGAAAGTGAAGGAAAAGACCAAAAAGGTATTTACCCTTCATCTGCTAACTTCTCAACGGATCTTCATTCTTTAGGTCAATATGTACAAGAAGGTCGCCGTGATATTTTTGAAACAATTGTACAAGTTCAAGATTCTCGTCATGAGCTAACAATTGAAGAAGATGCAGCGGACTTAGATGGACTAAATTACTTAGCTGGTGAAACAGTTGACTTTGTAAATAAAAAAGCGTTCCAAGGTACAATGCTTGCTCACACAGACGGAGGCGTTCCAAACTTAGTTGTGAACATTCCAGCGCTAGATGAGTATACATTTGGATATGTTGTATATTTCTTCGAAAAAGCATGCGCAATCAGCGGCTATTTATTAGGCGTAAACCCATTTGATCAGCCGGGAGTAGAAGCATACAAAGTAAATATGTTTGCTCTTCTTGGAAAACCTGGTTTTGAAGAGAAAAAAGCAGAATTAGAAAAGCGTTTGAAATAAATAAAAAGTTCACCTTCTTGTTAGAAGGTGAACTTTTTTGCTTTTGAGATAAAGGATAAAAAGCTGGAAAAAGGACATGTTAAAACAGAGGAGGGATAAGATGATTGAATTATCTTCAAGATTAGACGGCACATTATTCAAGCTTTATGAATTAGAAAAAACGCTTAAGCCGCTTGGGTATAACATTGGAGGAAATTGGGATTATGATCATGGTTCATTCGACTATAAGATGAATGATGAAGTCGGCTATCAGTTTTTACGCATCCCGTTTACAGCTACGAATGGAGAACTGGATTCTAAAGGAACAACCGTACAGATTGGTACGCCATTTTTACTTTCACATAAGTATCAAATTGGCTTAGATGACAATGTTCACAATGGAAACGTGGGTGCTTCATTTAACCAGTTTGCAGAACCCCAAGACGCAGACGCTTCATTTCCAGAAAAGTATATCAGCTTAGGAGAAGAGCTAATTAGAGAGGCAGAAGAGGCGCTGCTTCAATAATTGAAAGGATTATTCTTTTCTTAAACTCTCTAATTTTTTCACAAAAATATGTTCGTACATGACCTGACTAATCAACTCGTTTGTTTTAATCATTTCATTTACCCCTAAATTTTGCGCATTTTGAATATGCTTTTTTGTTAACAGTTCAACGATGCTGTAAATAGAAGGGTTCAATCCTTGCAGAGCGACTAGCGTAACAATCGTATTCATGTCTGCATATTCTTCTGTCTTATGCTGATCGGCAGTAATCAGCACTTTTTTTGCGCACCGAGCATTGGCAAGTTCTAATACCTCATAGTGAGAGGGACTTCCTTTAATAAAATGAACGCGATCACAGATCATGGGGTTTTTAGTCAGAGAGTCGTCGATAAGAACAATGTCTTCTTTATGAAATGCGTCGCGATAAGACTCTAGCACGAGTTTGGCGCGCTCATTCCACCCCACAACGATGAAGTGATCTTTTCCATAAAACTTTAAATTCCCTTCCAAATAAGCGCTCTCAGCGGAAACAGCAATTTTAGAAAGCGTGACAAAATAAGTAGTAATAAATCCCGTTCCAACCAGGACTAAAATAATTGCAGCTAACCTTCCAATCGTAGTGGTGGGAGCAAAATCACCGTACCCTATAGTAGAGATTGTAATAATAACCCACCAAATTCCTTCAAACACATTCCCAAACGTTTGCGGCTCTAGGAAATGTATAAGCATGCCGAAAAGTAAAACAAGGCAGCCGATAATAAAAAGAAGCCGCACTAAAATAGAACGACGAAAAAGTCGGAATAATAGCCATTCCATCATAAAAAAACCTCCAGTGATTAGTCATAGCCACAGTATGACCATTTTTCACTGAAGGTATAAGATATCTTTATCTTTTTACTTCGTAATATTCAATCCATTCTTTGTCTGGACCGTAGAAAAATAAGTATCTTGCTCCATTTGGCAAAGTTACAATGTTTTCTTCCACAAATGAAACGCCTGCTGATTTTAAACGCTCAAACTCCTCTTCAATTCCATCTACTGCCAGCGCAAAATGATGAACTTTACCTTCACTAGGTAAGCTTGAGTTATACCCTTGAATTAACTCTACGATTACATTGCCTTCTAAACCTAGAAAAGCTAGCTTCAAAGACGGATCGGTATGTGGTAGTGTTTCGATGAGCTCCAACCCCACTTTTTGTGTATAGAACTCAATAGATTCTTCTATATCCTTTACTTGAACGCCTACATGTTCAAATTTTAAAATTGCCATATGCATCACCCGTATCTATAGTATGTAAAAACTATGAAATATATTAAAGAGAAAGGATAGATAAGTCAAGATAGGGCTGCTTATCAGGAAAGGGCTCTTAAATCATATTTTTGCTGGAGTGAATAGGGTAGAGGCTTCCATCAAGAGCAAACGAAATTTTACCTGTTTCTTCAGATACAACTAAAATTAATGCATCCGATTTTTCCGACATTCCAATTGCTGCACGGTGACGTGTTCCCAACTTTTTGTTCGTTGAAATAATAGACGAGAGAGGTAAAACATTAGCAGCTGAAATAAGCTGATTATTTCTAATTAGGACGGCTCCGTCATGTAAGGGTGTCCCTGGATAGAACAGTGTCTCAACTAGCGTAGCGCTGACAGGAGCTTGAATAGGCATTCCTTTTTGAATAAGAGGATCAACATTTTGTTCCCGTTCAATGACAATTAAAGCGCCGTGACGTTTCTCAGAGAGGTTATGAATAGCTAGGGACAGAGCAGCGTATTCAAATGTATAAGGCGATAAGTAATGACGCAAGTAATAAGAGGCGGCCGTAGCTTGAACATCTTGAAATAACCTTCTCATCTCCTCAAAATCACATAAAATACAATGATCACTCGTGTCTAAATGTTTAATTAAATTAGAGGCTTCAGTTGAAATCTGCTGTAAATATGTTCGCACATTATTTTTAATTGTATCGTCTAATTGAAAGGGTTGTCTCTCCATCTTATATAGCTCCTATCTGTCAGTCAGTGTTATCTGTAATGTGTGCTAATGTGAGTGAATTATCCGTAAAGCTCATAAATCCGTTATTAATTTTATAGAGAGATTTTGCATTTTATTTAGCAAGAGAACATAAAAAGTCGGGGAAAAAAGAAAGCGTTTTATAAACTGATATGTTCACATTTGGGTTAAATTTACATATGTTGTTTTAAATAAAAGTATAGATATTTCTGTGAATTTAAAGTATAGTTTTCTTATCGGATATATAATTTTTAATGTTGACAAATATTCTAAATATGCTAAAATTTTTAAAAAATGCTTATCAAGAGTGGTGGAGGGATCTGGCCCGCTGAACCCCGGCAACCTGCTTAGCAAGGTGCTAATTCCAGCAAAGTGTGTATCATTTTGAAAGATAAGGTGAAAATTATTGCCTACCCAGTCTTTCAATACGGAAGACTTTTTATTTTGATATAGCGCAAGAGATATTTTGAGGAGGGACAACGATGACTGTAAACCCCGACTTAAAACAAACCTTTGAACACGCCGAAGCAAAGTAAGAATTAAATAGTTTCGCTGACTAGACACACTAGAGGCGGTTTTATCCAATTCTAGTGGGTAAAACCGTCTTTTTTTATTGGATAACGCGGATAACTAAGAATTGGAGTGGAGAAAATGGCAGACTTATATACGTACGAAAACTGGAGCGATACATTTCCAGAGTTCGACAGTAAAGATGAAACAAAAGGAGCCCTTTCAGCATTGCAGTGGGCGTATGATACCTACGGAGATTCAATTATTTATGCGTCAAGCTTTGGGATCGAAGGAATCGTGTTAATTGATTTAATTTCAAAAGTGAAAAAAGATGCTGAAATTGTCTTTTTAGATACAGGGGTTCATTTTAAAGAAACATATGAAGTGATTGATGCAATTAAAGAACGCTTCCCTGATTTACGTATTCATATGAAAAAGCCGGATTTAACTCTTGCAGAACAAGCTGAAAAACATGGAGATGAGCTTTGGAAGAGTCAGCCTAACCTATGCTGTCAAATTCGAAAAATCATTCCGCTAAGAGAATCCCTTGCTCCTTATGATGCGTGGATTTCTGGTTTGAGACGTGAGCAGTCTGAGTCTCGTGCCAACACGAATTATTTTAATAAAGATGAGAAATTCAAGAAGGTGAAAGTTTGTCCGTTAATTCATTGGTCATGGAAAGAAATTTGGCGTTATGTGTATAAGCATGATTTGCCATACAACAAACTTCATGATCAAGGCTACCCAAGTATCGGCTGTGAGCCCTGTACCGCACCTGCCTATAATGTAGACGATTTACGTTCAGGAAGATGGGCAGGTACACAAAAAGTGGAGTGCGGATTACACGAATCTTAAATACGAAAGAGCTGAATAAATGATGCTTTTATATGTTGCCTTTATCATTGCGCTTTTTTTTGCAATGAATATTGGGGCAAGCGGTGCAGCAGCTGCTATGGGCGTTTCATACGGCTCCGGTGCAATTAAAAAGCGAAGAGTGGCCCTGTTCATCTGTGCTGTAGGAATTGTGCTCGGAGCTGTTACCGGAGGCGGTGAGGTGGTAAAAACCATCAGTTCAGGTATCATACCTGAAAAACTGCTGTCAGTAGAATTAGTTATTATCATTCTGGCTGCTGCAACGCTGTCACTCTTTTTCGCGAATTTGATTGGTATCCCTTTATCAACAAGTGAAGTAACAGTTGGCTCAGTTGTTGGAGTAGGGGTAGCTTATCAATCTCTGTATGTAGAAAAACTTTTAATTGTCATGTCTTTTTGGATTATTGTTCCGCTAGTTTCATTTGTTATTGCTTTTTTGATTGGGAAAGTGATAAAGCGCAGAGCGCATAAAAAAGAAGCAGAGGGAAAGTGGAAAAGAGTTTTAACGATTTTAGTTATTGCAACGGGATTCTTTGAAGCCTTCTCAGCTGGAATGAACAATGTGGCAAATGCTGTCGGTCCTCTAGTAGGAGCTGGATTAATGGATGCTACAACGGGTGTCATAGCAGGAGGATTGGCGGTGGCGCTCGGAGCTCTTTTACTAGGAGGCCGAGTTATTGAAACAAACGGAAAAAAAATTACTCGCTATTCTGTAGGAGAAGGCTGTATTATCTCGGGTACTGGTGCTTCTCTTGTTACAGTCGCTTCACTGTTTGGTTTGCCAGTACCGCTTACACAGGTCACTACGTCTTCTATTATTGGAATAGGCGCAGCGAAAACGGGATTTACGAAAGAACAGCGAGAAGTGGTCATTCAAATGTTAAAGGTTTGGGTGGTATCCCCTGTATTTTCACTCGTAATCTCATATGTTCTTGTGAAATTAGTACTTGAAAGCGACTTATATTCATTTGTGGTGCTAGCTAGTGGATGTATTGCTACAGGAGGTATTCTAAGCTTAGCTAGAACGACTAGAAGAAAAAGAGCAAGCCTGCAGTCGGAAAAAGAAAAAATGACTGCGTGATTCAAGTGCTTTTTATTATATTGTGTTAATTACTTAAGGAGGATTTTACAAAATGACAACAATTCAAGCACACGGTGGAGAATTAATTAATTTATATCAACCAACATATGACTACACGTCACTAACAAAAGAAATTGAAGTAGACAACATGGCTCTAAGCGATTTAGAACTAATTGGAATTGGTGCTTATAGCCCAATTACGGGGTTTTTAGGAGAAAAAGATTATCAATCAGTTGTTGAAAATATGCGTCTAGCAGATGGAACTGTATGGAGTATTCCTATTACTCTTCCCGTAACAGAAGAGCAGGCTAAAGAATTAAACATTGGCGACAAAGTAAAACTAGTTCAAAGCGGTGTGACATATGGTGTTTTAGAAGTTTCTGAAGTATATACGCCAAATAAAGAAAAAGAAGCGGAAAATGTGTACCGCACAGCAGAACTTGCCCACCCTGGTGTGAAGAAAATGATGGAACGCCCAAATGTATATGTAGCAGGTCCAATCGTACTTGTAGAACGTACACCTAAAACGCGTTTTGAAAAGTATTACCTAGATCCAACTGAAACAAGAGCAGCATTTGAAGAGCGCGGTTGGAAAACGGTTGTTGGATTCCAAACTCGTAACCCTGTTCACCGTGCGCATGAGTATATTCAAAAAACAGCATTAGAAATTGTAGACGGCCTGTTTTTAAATCCACTTGTAGGAGAAACAAAGTCAGATGATATCCCAGCAGATATCCGTATGGAAAGTTATGAAGTACTTTTAGAGAACTATTATCCTAGCGATCGTGTAGCTTTGGCAGTTTTCCCTGCTGCAATGCGCTATGCTGGACCTAGAGAAGCTATTTTCCATGCAATGGTTCGAAAAAACTTTGGATGCACGCATTTCATTGTAGGCCGTGACCACGCTGGTGTTGGTGACTACTACGGAACATATGATGCACAAAAAATCTTCAGTAACTTTACGGCAGATGAATTAGGAATTACACCTTTATTTTTTGAACACAGCTTCTACTGCAAGAAGTGTGAAGCGATGGCATCAACGAAAACATGCCCTCACAGCAAGGAAGATCATATGATTCTATCTGGTACCAAGGTACGTGAAATGCTTCGTAACGGAGAAGTGCCACCAAGCACATTCAGCCGTAAAGAAGTAATTGAAGTGTTAATTAAGGGATTAGCAAAACAAAAAGTATCTTCAAAATAAGGAGCGGTTGAAGTGAGTAAATCAACAAACATTACGTGGCATGATGCTGGAATTACAAAACAGGAAAGACGCGAGCAAAATAATCATCACAGTTTTGTATTATGGTTTACGGGCCTTTCGGGTTCAGGTAAATCTACCGTAGCAAACGCAGTGGCAAAAGCGCTTTTTGATAAAAATATTCGCAATTATGTATTAGATGGTGACAATGTTCGTTTTGGCTTAAACAAGAATTTAGGGTTTTCTGCTGAAGATCGTACAGAAAATATCCGCCGTATCGGTGAGGTTTCTAAGCTGTTCGTAGACAGCGGTCAAGTGGTACTAACAGCATTTATCTCTCCATTCCAAGAAGATCGCGCTCAAGTGCGTGAGATCTTAGAGGGGAATGAATTTTTGGAAGTATACGTAGAGTGTCCGTTAGAAGAATGTGAAAAAAGAGATCCAAAAGGCCTTTACAAAAAAGCAAGAAGCGGAGAAATCCGTGATTTTACAGGAATTGATTCTCCCTATGAGTCACCTGCTAATCCTGAAGTAACAATTAATACAAGTACACAGTCTGTAGAAGAATGTGTACAAACTGTTATTGAATATTTATCTAACCGAAAATTCATCTAAATGACAGCGGACTTTGTCCGCTGTTCTAATTCAAATTAAAATTTGGGAGCGCTGCGGAGACGTGGAAATGATGGAAGGGTGAAAGGCATTCATGGGGAAAGTATATCTAGTCGGTGCAGGACCAGGAGATCCAGATTTAATTACATTAAAAGGGTTGAAAGCAATTCAGCAAGCAGATGTTATCTTATATGATCGTTTAGTGAATAAGGACCTGCTGGAGTATGCTAAAAGTGATGCTGATATTATTTACTGCGGAAAGCTTCCAAACTACCATACCCTCAAGCAAGAAACAATCAATAACTTTTTAGTGAAATTCGCTAAAAAGGGGAAAATTGTAACGCGCTTAAAAGGCGGAGATCCATTTGTTTTCGGACGCGGAGGGGAAGAAGCAGAAGCTCTCGTGCAACAGGGCATTTCATTTGAAATTGTTCCAGGAATTACATCAGGTATCGCAGCTGCTGCTTATGCAGGAATCCCTGTCACTCACCGGGAATACAGCGCAAGCTTTGCTTTTGTAGCAGGACACCGTAAAGACAGCGAGCATGATGCAATCAAATGGGATAGCCTAGCCAAAGGTGTAGATACTCTTGCCATTTATATGGGAGTGAGGAACTTACCGTACATTTGCCAACAGTTAATGGAACATGGAAAAACCTCAGCTACGCCAATTGCATTGATTCACTGGGGCACATGTGCGGACCAGCGCACTGTAACTGGAACTCTTGGTACAATTGTTGATATTGTTAAAGAAGAACAAATTGAAAATCCCAGTATGATTATCGTTGGTGAAGTTGTAAATTTTCATGACCGATTGAATTGGTTTGAGAAGACTGGACAGCATTACTATTCGTATGCACAAGAAGCTTACTAAAGAGGTTGATTATATGGATGCAGTTTTATATGTTTGCCATGGCAGCCGCGTAAAAGAAGGCGCTGATCAGGCAGTTGCTTTTATTGAAAGATGTAAAAAAAATCTAGATGTACCGATTCAAGAAGTTTGTTTCCTAGAGCTAGCTTACCCTACTATTGAACAAGGATTTGAAGCGTGTATTGAACAAGGTGCTACTCGTATTGCCATTGTGCCGCTGCTGTTATTAACAGCTGCCCATGCAAAACATGATATACCTGAAGAAATACACAAAGTATATGAACGCTATCCACAAGTAGAAGTACTGTACGGAGAACCGTTCGGCGTAGACGAACGAATTGTTGATATCTTAGTAGAGAGAATCAATGAAACCAATGTGGATAAGCATGAAGATTCGATGGTATTGCTGGTCGGCAGAGGAAGCAGTGATCCTGCTGTAAAAAAAGATTTTAACGAAATAGCTCAACTGCTAAAAGGTAAAGGAGCTTTTAAAGAAGTGAGCACATGCTATTTAGCTGCCGCTGCCCCTAATTTAAAAGAAGGCCTGCACCTTGCTAAACAAACTTCGTATAAGCAAGTATTCGTTCTCCCGTACCTTTTGTTTACCGGTATTTTAATGAACGAAATTAAGGAAGAATTGGAGCAGTTATCAACAGATGACCAGCAGTTTATCTTAGCAAACTACCTAGGTTATCATGATGGACTTGCACACATTTTAAGTCATCAAGTAAAAACGTTATTATCGAGCAGAGGAAATCAATACGATGTATACCGTTATGCTTGATTTAAAGGATCGTTCGGTCTTAGTAGTTGGAGGCGGAACAATCGCAACTCGTAGAATTAAAGGTTTTTTACAAGAAGGAGCAGCCATTACAGTGGTTGCTCCAACTGTTTCAGCTGAAATAAATGAGTGGGAAGCTAAGAATCAGCTGTGTGTAAAAAGAAAAAAAGTAGGAGAAGAAGACTTACTTAATGTTTTTTTTATTGTTGTAGCTACAAATGATAAAGCTGTGAATAAGTTCGTTAAGCAGCATATTAAAAATGATCAGTTGGTTAATATGGCCAGCGGTTTTTCCGATGGAAATATTCAAATTCCTGCACAGTTTTCTAGAGGGAGATTATCGCTGGCAATATCCACAGATGGCGCTAGTCCTTTGTTGACAAAACGAATAAAAGAAGAATTATCTTCGAATTATGATGAGAGTTACACACAGTATACACAGTTTTTGTACGAATGCCGAGTTCTTATCCACAGATTGAATGTGTCAAAGAGCCGTAAACATGAGTTGTTAACAGAAATTATCGATGATCAATACCGGCTGTCTCTAGTAAAACAGAGGGAATTTTTACAACAGATTGAAAATGTATAAATAAAAAAACGGCCAATTGGCCGTTTTTTATTTATACATTTTCAACTTCAATGCTACGAATACCGCTGATTTTTTGAATCTCGTAATACACTTCTGTAGTAGGACGCTGATTATTAACTGACACTTTCATACGTATATATAATTCATTGGTGTCTAAATCTTTGATTCGAATATTTTTTATTGTAATATTCTTTTCTCTAATGCTGTTAGTTGTATCAAAAATATTGTGCTTATCAGCCAGCTTAAGTTGAAGAATAAGCTCTTTCTCGCGCAGTTGCCTAGGCCCTAGAATAGTAATAAGGAAAGGGAGAAGTTCAACGCTGATGATGAGCAGTACAACTCCGGTAATAGCTTCGGGATAAAACCCTGCACCTACAGCAATACCTATACCTGCTGCCCCCCAGATAATAGCGGCTGTTGTAAGCCCAGAGATGCTGTCATTTTCTTTTCGTAAAATAACACCCGCTCCTAAAAAACCAATTCCAGAAACAATTTGAGCAGCCAGACGAAGCGGGTCCATTGTGACATGATCACCTTTATTAAAAATTTGAGAAGACTCAATCGAAACAATCGTGAGTAAACAGCTAATAATGGAAATTACGAGAGATGTTTTTAAACCAACAGGCTTTCGTTTTAGTTCCCTTTCAATTCCAATAATAAGACCAAGTACAGCAGAAATACCTAATTTGAGCAACATTTCATTTTCCATTATTTTCACCTATTTCAATAGACATTGTTGTTTATATCTGTATGAAAGAAGAAAAACAGATATGTATCAGTATAGTAAACTTTTCTTCATAATGACAGGTGAAATTCGAAAAAATCTGATTATTTATAAAGCGCTACGATCGTTTCTTTTAATTTATATTTTTGAATCTTGCCGGATGCCGTCATGGGAAAGTCGTCTATAAAATAAATATGTTCGGGAATTTTGAAATGAGCAAGCTTACCTTTGCAAAAGTCTTTGATTTCTTGAGCGGTAAGAAAAGAATCTTGCTTGAGTTTAATGCATGCAGCAACTCGTTCTCCATACTTTGGATCAGGAATACCGACAATTTGCACATCTTCTACCTCGGGTAATCTATATAAAAACTCTTCAATTTCTCTTGGGTAAATGTTTTCTCCACCTCTAATAATCATATCTTTTAGACGTCCTGTAATTTTTACATAGCCATCTTTATCGATGGTAGCTAAATCTCCTGTATGTAGCCAGCCCTCTACAATTGTTTTTTCTGTTTCTTCCGGCATTTTGTAATATCCTTTCATTGTTAAATATCCTTTTGCACAAAGTTCTCCTTGTTCTCCAAAAGAAGCTTGTTTACCTGTAATTGGATTAATAATTTGAATCTGTACATGATCATGTACTTTGCCAACCGTTTGTACTCGCCGCTCGATAGAATCAGTTGGGGTTGTTTGGGTGATTACAGGAGATGTTTCGGTTTGACCATAGGCGATGGTAATTTCGCTGATACCCATGTCATTTATGACTCGTTTCATTACTTCTGCTGGACAATTAGAACCAGCCATGATTCCTGTGCGAAGAGTAGATAAGTCATATTGATTAAACTCAAGTGCATTTAATTCCGCAATAAACATAGTTGGTACACCGTGAAGCGCTGTACATTTTTCTTTCTCTACGGTGCGTAAAACAGAGGAAGGCTGAAATTCAATAATCGGTAGCATAGTAGCACCTACGGATACGCATGCTAGAACGCCCAGTACACATCCAAAACAATGAAAGAAAGGAACTGGGATGCATAAGCGGTCTTCGTTAGTCAGTTTCATAGACTGAGCAACTAAAAAGCCGTTATTTACTATATTATGGTGACTTAGCATAACTCCTTTTGGAAAACCTGTTGTTCCGGAAGTATATTGCATATTGATAACTTCATGGATATGTAGGGATTGCTCATACTTATCGAGCACCTCATCCGATACCATTGAGCTACTCATTAAGAACTCGTTCCAAGAAGTATGTTCGCTTGATTCACTTAAGTTTATAAGATGTTTTAGATTGGGAAGATTATGTTCAATACCGGTGATAATAGACGTATAAGAAGTGCTTTTAAATTCATCAATGAAAAATAGCGCTGCTGTATCAGAATGCCTCAATACATACTCTAATTCAGAGGATTGGTAGCTTGTATTAAGGGTAACCAAAACAGTGCCTATTCTAGCTGCTGCGAATTGCAGAAGTAACCATTCCGGCACATTTGTAGCCCAGATAGCGATATGATCGCCTTTTTTGAGACCGGTGGCTAGAAGTGCCTTTGCAACTCGAGAGGTTTCTTGATAAAACTCTGCGTACGTATAGCGAATATTTTGTTCAGAGTAGATAACCGCTTCTTGATGCCCAAACTTTTTTGTACTTTCTTTTAAAAGTTCTCCAACCGTTACTTCAAGCAATGGTTTCATTTGGTTTCCTCCTTGAATAATGTTAAAGTATATATGAAAGCGTTTTCTAAAAGTAGTTTATCAAATTTAAAGAAAGTGTTCCAAAAAATCATTCGACAAATTCCTTCACTGTCCATCGCACGTATGAAGAAGGGGGGAGCTGAG
>NZ_CP138621.1:3135000-5111822 GCF_045784335.1 Priestia sp. HNGD-A6
CGGCTCATCGCATCCTGGGGCTGTAGTCGGTCCCAAGGGTTGGGCTGTTCGCCCATTAAAGCGGTACGCGAGCTGGGTTCAGAACGTCGTGAGACAGTTCGGTCCCTATCCGTCGTGGGCGTAGGAAATTTGAGAGGAGCTGTCCTTAGTACGAGAGGACCGGGATGGACACACCGCTGGTGTACCAGTTGTCTTGCCAAAGGCATCGCTGGGTAGCTATGTGTGGACGGGATAAGTGCTGAAAGCATCTAAGCATGAAGCCCCCCTCAAGATGAGATTTCCCATAGCGCAAGCTAGTAAGATCCCTGAAAGATGATCAGGTTGATAGGTCAGAGGTGGAAGCGTGGCGACATGTGTAGCTGACTGATACTAATCGATCGAGGACTTAACCAAACTTTAAAAGTGTAAGCTTTACTCAGCAAACTGTTATCTAGTTTTGAAAGAATAAATCTTTCGAAAAAAAGTATTGCTTTCTTTATATAATAGTGTATAATATAATATGTCTGGTGGCGATAGCGAAGAGGTCACACCCGTTCCCATACCGAACACGGAAGTTAAGCTCTTTAGCGCCAATGGTAGTTGGGACTTTGTCCCTGTGAGAGTAGGACGTTGCCAGGCTTTTATATCGGAGGATTAGCTCAGCTGGGAGAGCACCTGCCTTACAAGCAGGGGGTCGGCGGTTCGATCCCGTCATCCTCCACCATCGACTATTTAAGTCAGAGATTGCACGCCGGTGTAGCTCAATTGGTAGAGCAACTGACTTGTAATCAGTAGGTTGGGGGTTCAAGTCCTCTTGCCGGCACCATTTTTTTCGAGCCATTAGCTCAGTTGGTAGAGCATCTGACTTTTAATCAGAGGGTCGAAGGTTCGAGTCCTTCATGGCTCACCATTTAATATTCACACGCGGGTGTGGCGGAATTGGCAGACGCGCTAGACTTAGGATCTAGTGTCTTACGACGTGGGGGTTCAAGTCCCTTCACCCGCATCTTTACTTAATTTCATATATGCGCGGAAGTAGTTCAGTGGTAGAACACCACCTTGCCAAGGTGGGGGTCGCGAGTTCGAACCTCGTCTTCCGCTCCACGTATATAAGTCCTGCCGGGGTGGTGGAATTGGCAGACACACAGGACTTAAAATCCTGCGGTAGGTGACTACCGTGCCGGTTCAAGTCCGGCCCTCGGCACCATTTTAATAAGCGCCCGTAGCTCAATTGGATAGAGCGTTTGACTACGGATCAAAAGGTTAGGGGTTCGACTCCTCTCGGGCGCGCCATAAACGGGAAGTAGCTCAGCTTGGTAGAGCACTTGGTTTGGGACCAAGGGGTCGCAGGTTCGAATCCTGTCTTCCCGACCATTTATGGGGCCTTAGCTCAGCTGGGAGAGCGCCTGCCTTGCACGCAGGAGGTCAGCGGTTCGATCCCGCTAGGCTCCACCAATGAAATTAAATAATTGTAACGAATAATATGGCGGTGTAGCTCAGCTGGCTAGAGCGTACGGTTCATACCCGTGAGGTCGTGGGTTCGACTCCCTCCGCCGCTACCATATAAGTTACATTTGTTATAAATATACGGAGGAATACCCAAGTCCGGCTGAAGGGATCGGTCTTGAAAACCGACAGGGGTGTTAAAGCCCGCGGGGGTTCGAATCCCTCTTCCTCCGCCATTTATTTATATCATATTCATATCATCGCGGGGTGGAGCAGTTCGGTAGCTCGTCGGGCTCATAACCCGAAGGTCGCAGGTTCAAATCCTGTCCCCGCAACCAAAGTGGTCCCGTGGTGTAGCGGTTAACATGCCTGCCTGTCACGCAGGAGATCGCGGGTTCGATTCCCGTCGGGACCGCCATTTTGTTTGGCTCGGTAGCTCAGTTGGTAGAGCAAAGGACTGAAAATCCTTGTGTCGGCGGTTCGATTCCGTCCCGAGCCACCATTTTAAGACGGCGATTGTGGCGAAGTGGTTAACGCACCGGATTGTGGTTCCGGCATTCGTGGGTTCGATTCCCATCAGTCGCCCCATCTTAAGTAACGCGGGTGTAGTTTAGTGGTAAAACCTCAGCCTTCCAAGCTGATGTCGTGAGTTCGATTCTCATCACCCGCTCCAAATAATGGGCCTATAGCTCAGCTGGTTAGAGCGCACGCCTGATAAGCGTGAGGTCGGTGGTTCGAGTCCACTTAGGCCCACCATATTCCACAGTAGCTCAGTGGTAGAGCTATCGGCTGTTAACCGATCGGTCGTAGGTTCGAGTCCTACCTGTGGAGCCATACGGAGAAGTACTCAAGTGGCTGAAGAGGCGCCCCTGCTAAGGGTGTAGGTCGTGTAAGCGGCGCGAGGGTTCAAATCCCTCCTTCTCCGCCAGTCGTTTTAAATTTAAATATGGCCCGTTGGTCAAGCGGTTAAGACACCGCCCTTTCACGGCGGTAACACGGGTTCGAATCCCGTACGGGTCATCTTAAAAAGGTTTGCATATATGCAAACCTTTTTTTATTTGCGCTTTTTTAAAGATTAAGTAAACAGGAATAATAGTTAGGAATAATTACCATGAATTTTCAGAATAAAAAGTAAGTTTTAAGCAGGATTTTCCCTATATCATATGGAATTATTCATAAAGTAATAAAGTATGAAGAGTATGGAATAAAGAGTAATTTTAAAGAACATTTATTCTATTATATTTGTAGAAAAGGTTTATGTTTTTACTATAAAAGGGAATGAGTGGTAAGAAGCGTATATTATGTGCGTATATTATGTTTGAAGTTAAAGGGGTGGCAAAAGTGAATCTAGCGGTTCAGCCTACTGAATTTGATGTTCATTTGTATCACGAAGGAAACTTATTTCGCAGTTACTCTATTTTCGGTGCGCATCAGGTAACGGTAGAAGGAATTGAAGGCGTACGATTTTGCGTGTGGGCACCTCATGCAAAGGGTGTAAGCGTTGTAGGTGATTTTAATAAATGGAACGGTTTTCAACATTCAATGGTTAAAGTTAATGAAGAAGGTATTTGGATGACATTTATCCCTGAATTAGAACAAGGGACTATTTATAAATATGAAATCATCACACAAAGCAATCAAAAAAAATTAAAAGCAGATCCATACGCTTTCTTCAGTGAAGTGCGTCCAAACACTGCGTCTATTGTTTACTCATTGGATGGGTACAAATGGAACGACCAATATTGGCGTAGAAAGAAAAAACAGCAAAATATATATGAAAGACCACTGTGTATTTACGAGCTGCATGCAGGGTCTTGGAGGACTCATGAAGATGGCAGCCTTTATACATACAGTGAATTAGCACAGGAGCTTATTCCTTATATTGCTGAACAAGGTTTTACACATATTGAGTTATTACCAGTCATTGAGCATCCGCTCGACCGATCCTGGGGATATCAAGGAACTGGATACTATTCTGCTACCAGTCGATACGGTACACCTAAAGAGTTGATGAACTTTATAGATGAGTGTCATCAAAATAATATAGGCGTTCTTTTAGACTGGGTACCCGGGCATTTTTGTAAGGATGAACATGGTCTGTATATGTTCGATGGAGAACCTACTTATGAATACAAAAAAGAACCCGACCGTGAAAACTATGTTTGGGGAACAGCTAATTTCGATTTAGGCAAGCCTGAAGTACAAAGTTTTCTCATTTCGAACGCTTTGTTTTGGTTGGAGTACTTCCACATAGATGGATTTCGAGTAGATGCTGTAGCTAATATGCTTTATTGGCAAAATTCTTCTGGAAAAGCAGTAAATGATGGAGCTGTCAGCTTCTTAAAAAAATTGAATGAAGCTGTTTTTAAATCTGATGAAACGATATTAATGATGGCAGAAGATTCAACGGATTGGCCCCTTGTTACAGCACCTACGTATGAGGGAGGTTTAGGCTTTAATTATAAGTGGAACATGGGATGGATGAATGACGTTTTAACGTACATGGAAGCTGGCGTGGAAAGACGTCCCTATCTTCACGATAAAATGACCTTTTCACTAATGTATGCGTTTAACGAAAACTTTATTTTGCCGCTTTCTCATGATGAAGTCGTACATGGGAAAAAATCATTGCTTAATAAGATGCCAGGTGATTACTGGCGCAAGTTTGCACAGCTTCGACTGCTATATGGATATTTCTTTGCACACCCTGGAAAAAAGCTTTTATTTATGGGCGGAGAGTTTGGCCAATTTGATGAGTGGAAAGATTTGGAAGAATTAGACTGGATGCTTTATGACTTTGACATGCATCGCAATCTTAACGGATATATGAAGGATCTCATCAAGATTTATAAAAGAAGCAAGCCTTTATATGAATTAGACCATAATCCAGATGGATTTGAATGGATTGATGTTAACAATCATCATCAACAAATTTTCTCCTTTATTCGCAAGTCGAAAGAAAATCAGGAGATTTTTATAGTTGTTAGCAATTTTTCTGAGTATCCATATCATTCTTACAAAGTTGGAGTTCCAGTTGAGACAGAGTACATTGAAGTTATTAACAGTGATGACGAAGTGTACGGCGGTTCAGGCATTGTAAATAAAAAGGCATTAAAATCAGTGGATGAATCGTTTCACGGTCAACCTTTTTGCATTGAAATGAATATTCCGCCGTTTGGCATTAGTATACTACGAGCAAAGAGAAAACGAGGGGAGAGAAAACAACATGTTAAAAAAGAAATGCGTAGCGATGTTATTGGCAGGAGGAAAAGGTAGTCGGCTAAGTTCACTTACAAAAAATCTAGCAAAGCCAGCTGTACCATTTGGTGGTAAGTATCGAATTATTGATTTTGCTTTAAGTAATTGTACAAATTCAGGTATTGAAACAGTAGGTGTATTAACACAATATCAACCGCTAGTTCTCAATTCATACATTGGAATTGGAAGCGCTTGGGATTTGGACCGACGGAATGGTGGCGTCACAGTATTGCCTCCATACGCGGAGTCAGATGGAGTAAAGTGGTATAAAGGCACGGCTAGCGCTATTTATGAAAATTTAAACTATTTGACACAATATGATCCTGAGTACGTACTGATTCTATCAGGTGATCACATTTATAAAATGAACTATGAAAATATGCTTGATTATCATATAAACAAAGAAGCAGATGTAACGATTTCTGTTATTGAAGTACCTTGGGAAGAAGCGAGCCGTTTTGGTATTTTAAATACAAATAGTGACCTAGATGTAATGGAGTTCGATGAAAAGCCACAGCGTCCTAAAAATAATCTAGCTTCTATGGGGATTTATATTTTTAAATGGAGTATTTTAAAAGAATATTTAGAAATGGATGCACGCAATCCATACTCAAGCCATGATTTTGGTAAAGATGTTATTCCGCTTTTACTAGATGAAAAGAAAAAGCTAATTGCATATCCATTCCAAGGTTATTGGAAAGATGTAGGAACTGTAAAAAGCTTATGGGAAGCGAATATGGATTTGTTATGTGATAAAGACGAGCTTAATTTATTTGACTCTTCATGGAAAGTATACTCTGTTAACCCTAATCAGCCTCCTCAATATATTGCGCCAAACGCCTGCGTGGTGGAGTCATTAGTAAATGAAGGGTGCGTTGTCGAAGGAAACGTAGAGCAGTCCGTGTTATTTCCAGGTGTACAAATCGGTTCAGGTTCTGAAGTTAAGAAAACGGTTGTCATGCCTACTGCAAAGATAGGCTCTAACGTATATATTGAAAACGCAATTGTTCCATCGGACATTGAAGTTCCAGACGGTACTATCATTCGACCGACCAAAGGAAGCGAAGAAGTAATTCTTGTTACTCAAGAATTGATTGAATCAGTTGCTAAATGCATTTAACGAACAGAGAGGATGAACGACATTGAATAATCAAATGCTTGGTATTATTGATGCTTGTACAAACACAACAGCGCTGCAGCCTTTAACCTTTTATAGATCGATTGCTGCCATTCCTTTTGCAGGGCGCTATCGATTAATCGATTTTACGCTTTCTAATATGGTGAACTCTGGAATTTCGAGCGTTGCCATTTTTCCTCGTGATCGCTATCGCGCATTGATGGATCATATAGGTTCAGGAAAAGAATGGGATTTGGATCGGAAGCGAGATGGATTGTTTATCTTCCCTCCTATGACAAGTGATTTACACTTAGAGAGTCCATCACTATTCACGCAGTTCCGTTATCATATTGATTATTTCTTAAGAAGTAAGCAGGAATACGTATTAATTGCTAATAGTTATACGATATGTACAGTTGACTTTGAGCACGTGCTGCAGCGTCATATTGCTTCAAATGCAGATATTACTGAAATGAAGCAGGGTGATAAATCGCTTAATATGTATATTATTAATAAATCTATTCTAGTTAATATTTTGCAAAATGAATCGCATGATTTTTATACGATTAAAGAAATGGTTCGATATATGGCACAATCTCATCGTGTAGAAAAGTACGAGCACCATGGATATACGGCTGAGATTTCTAGCTTAGATGCCTACTATAAAACAAGTATGGAAATTTTATCTCCAGATGTTTGGAAGCAGTTATTTATCAACGAACGTCCTGTTTTCACTAAAGTAAAAGATGAACCGCCTACTCGTTACGCAAAAAAAGCGGTTGTGAAAAACTCAATGATCGCAAACGGGTGCGTGATTGAAGGACATGTGGAAAATAGTATTATCTTCCGAGGCGTTAAAATTGGAAAAGGTACGGTCGTTAAGAATAGCATTGTGATGCAAAAAGGCGTTATTTTAGAAAATAGTGTATTAGAAAATGTTGTTTTAGACAAAGATGTGAAAATAGGAAGTAATGAAACGTTGCTAGGTGAGTCAGGTCTACCTAGAGTCATTGCTAAAGGAACAACTCAAGGAGCGTTGATGAAGTCGTGAATGTATTATTTGCTGTATCAGAATGTGTACCTTTTATTAAAACAGGAGGATTAGCAGACGTAGCAGGTGCCCTGCCTAAAGAATTAAAAAAGTTAGGAACGAACGTATGTGTAGTCATGCCAAAGTACGGAACCATTCCTCAACATTATCAAGATGAAATGGTGCTTGAAAAAGTTATTCATGTGCAGGTTGGGTGGAGAAGACAGTACTGTGGGATTGAATCGTTAACGATGGATGGCGTTAAATATATTTTCATTGATAATGAATATTATTTTAAAAGAGATAGCTTATATGGGCACTACGATGACGCTGAACGATTTGCTTTCTTCAGCAGAGCTGTGCTTGAAGCTATCCCATTTTTAGAGAATGAGCCTGATATCATTCATTGTCACGACTGGCATACGGCTATGATTCCATTTTTACTTCGTGCTAATTATGATATGTATGATCATATCCAGACGGTCTTTACGATTCATAACTTGCAATTCCAAGGAATTTTCCCTAAAAGCAATTTATATGAGCTATTAAATTTAAATGATTATTATTTTACTACAAGCCAGCTCGAGTTTTATGGGAATATTAATTTTATGAAAGCGGCTCTTGTATCAGCTGATAAAATTACCACGGTAAGTCCTACATATCGAGATGAAATTCAAATGCCCTATTACGGAGAAAGTTTAGATGGATTATTGCGTCAGCGAAATCAAGATTTAATTGGGATTGTAAATGGAATCGATGAAGAAGCTTATAGCCCAGACGCAGATCAGCTTATATCTTATCCTTATTCTGTAGAAGAGATTGAAGGAAAATATAAAAATAAAAAAGAGCTCCAGCGCTATCTTGAATTAGAGGAAAATAAGGATGTTCCAATTATTTCGATGGTTACAAGGTTAACCCAGCAGAAGGGATTGGATTTAGTCAAGCACGTTTTCCATGAGACGGTTAACTTAGGAGCCCAAATTGTTATTTTAGGAACTGGCGAACACGAGTTTGAGCAGTTTTTCCGTGAGATGGAAGATACGTACCCGCAACAAGTAAAAGCCATTATTGGTTTTAATGAGGAACTTGCTCATAAAGTTTATGCCGGTACGGATTTATTTTTAATGCCTTCCCGTTTTGAGCCTTGCGGACTCGGACAATTAATAGCCTTAAAGTATGGAACCATTCCAGTCGTGCGTGAAACGGGCGGCCTGAATGACACGGTCAAAGCTTATAATGAATATAGCGGAGAGGGAAATGGCTTCTCTTTTAAGAATTATAATGCTCATGACATGCTTCATACGTTAGAAAGAGCTGTTTCATTTTATCACCAGAAAGATGTATGGAAAAAATTAATGATGGATGCTATGAGTCAGGATTATAGCTGGGGGCAATCGGCATTTAAATATAATCAATTGTATTCAAATTTGACATCTACTCCATCGTGAAAGGGTGAGCAGATTGTTCTCTGATAAAAAAAGCTTTCAAGAGGCTTTTTTAAAAAAGCTGGAAATGACATATGGAAAGAGCTTTAAAGAATCTACTGTTCAAGATCACTATCATACATTAGGAAATATGGTGCGAGAGTATATTAGCAGCGATTGGATTTCAACCAATGAAATTCATAGGTCTTCACATACAAAGCAAGTGTATTATCTTTCTATCGAATTTTTATTAGGCAGACTGTTGGGTCAAAATCTGTTGAACTTAGGAATTCGGGAAGTTGTAAAAGAAGGATTAAGTGATCTGAATATTTCACTTGAAAATATTGAGGAAATCGAAGTAGACGCAGGATTAGGAAACGGGGGATTAGGCAGGCTTGCTGCTTGTTTTTTAGATTCTCTTGCTTCACTTAATCTTCCTGGTCACGGTTATGGGATTCGCTATAAACACGGTTTGTTTGATCAAAAGATTGTAAACGGCTTTCAAATTGAGCTCCCAGAACAATGGTTAAGGCATGGGAATTCATGGGAAGTACGCAAATTAGATCAAGCAATCGAAGTGAACTTTTGGGGCGAAGTTGAAATGGTACAGGAAGACGGAACATTCTCTTTTCGTCATGTAAAAGGAGAACCCGTCTCTGCTGTTCCTTATGACATCCCGGTTATCGGGTATAAAACAGATACAGTGAATACACTTCGCCTTTGGAATGCGGAGCCTTCATCATTTCCAGTACATAAAGATGTGATGGAGTATAAGCGTCAAACAGAGGCTGTATCAGAATTTTTATATCCGGATGATACACATGAAGATGGTAAAATATTAAGGTTGAAACAGCAATATTTTCTTGTGTCAGCTAGCTTACAAAGTATTATCAGAGCACATCGAAATACCTATCAAACACTTACAAACTTTCACGAAAAAGTAGCCATTCATATTAACGATACGCATCCTGTACTTGCGATTCCTGAGCTAATGAGAATTTTACTGGATGAAGAAAAAATGGAATGGGAAGATGCATGGCATATTACGTCCAATACCATTTCATACACAAACCATACGACTCTTTCTGAAGCCCTTGAGAAATGGCCGATTGATTTATTTCAACCCTTGCTTCCACGAGTGTATATGATTATTGAAGAAATTAATGAGCGCTTTTGTAAAGAATTATGGGAAGCATATCCAGGAGACTGGCAGCGGATTGAAAATATGGCTATTGTAGCGCACGGGCTAGTAAAGATGGCTCATTTAGCAATTGTGGGAAGTTATAAAGTAAACGGCGTGGCAAAGATTCATACTGATATTTTAAAAGAACGAGAAATGAAAGATTTTTATCAGTTTTATCCTGCTAAATTTAACAATAAAACGAATGGAATTACCCACCGGCGCTGGTTGTTAAAAGCTAACCCGCAGCTTTCCTCTCTTATTACCGAGGTGATAGGAGATAAATGGATTAAACAGCCGCATTCTCTTATAAAGCTCCAAGAGTATGTGGAAGATCCAAGCTTTTTACAAGGACTAAAAACAGTAAAACAACAGCGTAAAAAGCTGCTTGCCGATATTATTCAAGAGCAAACGGGAATTAAAATAGATTCACATTCTATTTTTGATGTACAGGTTAAAAGGCTTCATGCTTATAAAAGACAGCTTTTAAATGTACTGCACATTATGTATTTGTACAATCGATTAAAAGAAGACCCTAATTTTCAAATCGTGCCTCGTACATTTATTTTTGGTGCGAAAGCTTCTCCCGGCTATTATTATGCAAAAAAAGTCATCAAGCTAATTAATTCTGTAGCTGATGTTGTCAATCATGATCCACAAACATCACCGTTTTTAAAAGTCGTTTTTTTAGAAAACTATCGAGTGTCACTTGCTGAGTATATCTTTCCTGCAGCGGATGTCAGCGAACAGATTTCAACCGCCAGCAAAGAAGCTTCGGGAACGGGAAATATGAAATTCATGATGAACGGAGCGTTAACTCTTGGTACGATGGACGGAGCGAACGTCGAAATTAGCGAGGCAGTAGGAAAAGATAATGTCTTTATTTTTGGGTTAAAAGCCGAAGAAGTATTGAGCTATCAGCAAAATGGAGGATACCGTGCCTATGATTATTACCATCATGATAAGCGGATTCGACAAGTGCTCGAGCAGCTCACAAACGGCTTCTTACCTGACACATATGACTTATTCGAGCCTATATATGATTCATTATTAATGCAAAATGATGAATACTACGTACTCCGTGACTTTGACTCATACGTTACGGCACAGCAAAAAGTAAACGAAGCTTATGGAAATGAAAATAAATGGCTTCAAATGAGTGCGACGAACATTGCACATTCCGGCTTTTTTTCTAGTGACCGAACGATTGAGGAATATGCATCTGATATTTGGGAAATTCATTCCACTAAAAATTTATTAAATCAATAAATAAAAAAGGTGTAGTCAACGACTACACCTTTTTTATTTTATCTGTTGTCACCGTTTAAGAAATCACCTAAAGAACCAAGGATACTGCCTTCACCTTTACCTCCCGTTGGTGAAACTGCACTTGATAAAACGCGATCGGCTAGTCGGCTAAAAGGAAGAGATTGAATCCAAACTGTTCCCGGTCCTGACAGAGTAGCAAAAAACATGCCTTCTCCTCCAAACAGAGCTGTTTTAATTTTCCCTACATATTCGATGTTGTAATTTACATCACGGGTCATGGCCACTAAACAGCCAGTATCTACACGAAGGCGTTCACCCGGCTGCAGCTGTCTCTTATGAATGGTGCCGCCTGCATGCAAAAATGCTAGGCCATTGCCTTCTAATTTTTGCATAATAAAACCTTCACCGCCAAAGAAGCCAGTTCCTAGTTTTTTTTGAAAGTCAATACCAACGGATACGCCTTTGGCAGCGCATAAAAAGGAGCTTTTTTGACAAATAATTTTATGATCGAGCTGCTCTAAATCGACAGGAATAATCTTACCTGGAAAAGGTGAAGCGAAAGATACTTTTCGCTTGTGATATCCGTTATTTGTATATACCGTCATAAATAAACTTTCACCAGTTAATACGCGTTTCCCAGCACCTTTTAGTTTATTAAAAAGTCCGCTGCTGTTGGAGGAAGAACCGTCACCAAAAATGGTTTCCATCTCAATATCATCTTCCATCATCATCATTCCTCCAGCTTCTGCTATCACACTTTCTGAAGGATCTAATTCAATTTCAACAAACTGCATGTCATCTCCATACAATTTATAATCAATTTCATGTGCATTCATTATGTTCACCTCATTATTAATTCTAATCTCCTATTCATTCGATGTCATCTCCCATAGCTCCTACTAAAAATAGAAAAAAGAGTAGTATGAAGAACTACTCCTTTTCAGTGTATGGATCTTTCTCATAGGCCGGTAAATCTCCAAATATGGTCATCGTACCTTCTTCATCCAGTGCATTTTCATATCGCTCATGCTCTTTTGAAGGATAAATAGGAAGAGGCTGTCCATATAAATCGGTAGCGGCAAAGTTTTCATAATCTTCAACGTACCCAATAGCTTCATCCGCCTCAATATAGGTTTCACTATAGTTAGACGTATCTTCTATAAAATCAGAAGGAGATTCAGACGTCCCGTAACGCGCAACGTCTTGCCAAGAATCTTCTGCGTCGTATCCTGTCGTCTCGGTATCGTCATAGTCGTATTGACCAAATGGGTGATGGAGAACATTTTCTTCTACAGGTCTGTGCTTTGGAATATCCTGTGATGGGCTATGTTCTCTACAGTATAAAGTAGTTGGTACAGCCTGAAGTCTTTCAAATGAGATATCTGCTCCACATACTTTGCATGTTCCATACGTGCTGTGAGCGATTGCCTGCAGTGCTTCTTCTATTTCATGTAGCTCTTGTTTTGCATGTTCATTTAGTGCAAGGTCTTTTTCACGCTCGTATGTTTCTGTGGCTGTGTCACCAGGGTGGTTATCGTAGCTTGAAAGTTCTCCTACAGCATCGTGAGCGTCGCTTCGAGTTAGACCAAAATGATCATTTTGATCAAAGTGCGATTGAATATCAGCCTGCTGCTGCTGTAAATTTTGTTTTAACTGACTGATTTCTTGTTTTGAAAGTGTCATGAAGCTCCCCCTTAAAAATTTAGTGTGCTTTTGTAGTATGTGTTAAAAATTCAAAAAAACACGATTCATATTAGGAGGATTTGGGGTATTCATGAAGCTAAGAGAGAAATGGAGTGGAAAATTAAAGAAAGGTAAAGGTTATAGAAAAGGGTATGATAAAAATAACGTTCTTGAGGGCTAAAGAGTACTAAATAGATCATAAAGATTTTTTTATTGGTTTACTGAAAAGGCGTAATTTAGACAAGCGAAATTAATTTTTGCTCATGAATCGCGATGCTAGATTTTTTTGAACTGAAAGTTTATAATAAGTTAGTTACAGACTTAAGAAAAAAAGATGAACGGGGGGACGTAGTGTGATTGCAACGACCGAACAGTTAGTACAAGAATACATTAAAGATGCGATTGAGTGTGCAAAAAATGAAAATCAGCCAAAATTGGTCAGTTTAGTGAAAAAAGTAAGACCTATTGACCCCCTTATTTTTTATGCGAACGGACATGACCAGTTTTATAAAGAACGCTTTTTTTGGAAAGATCCCAACAGTTATTATACATTTGTTGGATTAGGATATGCGCATACTATTTGCACCAATGCGGCAAAAGAACGTTATTTCCACATTGAAAATGAATGGAAGCGCTTTATAAAAGAAGACTTTTATAAAAATAACCAAATTTTCCCTGACGGGACAGGTCCTCTTTTATTTGGAGGATTTTCATTTGACCCAAATCAGTATCGAGAAAACTATTGGAGTGATTTCCCGAGTTCAAAATTTATGATTCCAACTGTGTTATATACCCAGGTAAATAAAGAAGGATATCTTACCGTTAATATGATGGTTAAAGGACAAGATTCTGTAAAAGAGCACATCAATTATTTCGAAGAGGTCCAAAAACTTGTTCTTTGTGAAGAGTACGACGGGGAATCTCATATTTCACCTTTGCTGTTGGAAAAAGAAGAAATTGGGGTAGAGAAATTTAAAGGAAATATTGAAAGAGCTACTACTTTAATTAAGCAACAGGTTATAGAGAAAGTGGTTCTTGCTCGCCAATTAAAAGTAAAATTTAATGAAGATATTTCTACTGAATACGTGCTTCAGCGTCTGTTAAAGGAACAGCCAACTAGCTACACATATATTTTAGAGGGAGAGCATCAGCATTTTATCGGCGCTTCCCCAGAAAGACTAGTACAAAAACAAGGAGATTACGTGTTTTCCACTTGTTTAGCGGGTTCGATTCCAAGAGGAAAGACAAGGCAGGAAGATCACGAACTAGGTGAGGAATTGCTTCAGGATCCTAAGAACTTAATTGAGCACGATGTTGTTGTTCATATGATTAAAGAAGCGATGAATTCTTATTGTTATGAAGTAGAAATTCCAAGTAAGCCAAGTTTATATAAAACAAAGCATATTCAACATTTGTATACACCTGTGAAAGGGCGTATAAAGGAAGATGTGACGCTATTTTCATTTATTCAAAAGCTCCATCCAACACCAGCGTTAGGAGGATATCCTCAACAGGAGGCCTTGCCTATTATTCGAAAGCTAGAATCCTTTGACCGAGGGTGGTACGCAGCTCCTTTAGGATGGATGGATATCAATGGAAACGGTGAATTTATAGTAGGAATCCGCTCGGCTGTTATTCAGCAAAAAGAAGCTGTTTTATTTGCGGGCTGTGGAATTGTAGCAGATTCTACGCCTGAAAGTGAATATGAAGAAACAAAAATTAAATTCAACCCGATGCTTTCAGCTTTAGGAGGGATTATGCGTGGAACACATTAAATCATTAACAACGTATATTGCGTCATTCGTGGATGAATTAGTAGAAGCAAATGTTGAAGAAGTAGTGGTCAGTCCAGGGTCACGTTCAACGCCTATTGCGATGCTTATGGCTGAGCACCCTGATATTCATGTGCACTTAAACATTGATGAACGTTCTGCCGGTTTTTTTGCTCTAGGAATAGCAAAAGCAAAGAAAAAACCAGTGGCGCTTGTATGTACATCTGGAACAGCTGCAGCGAATTATTATCCTGCAGTAATTGAAGCTCACTACTCACGCATTCCTTTAGTCGTTATCACAGCGGATCGGCCGCACGAGTTAAGGGATATAGGTGCCCCGCAGGCAATTAATCAGAATCATCTTTTCGGTCAGTATGCGAAGTGGTTTGTAGATACAGCTTTACCAGAAGAAAGTGCAGATATGAATCGTTATATTCGAACAGTAGCTTCAAGGGCTGTTCATACAGCTCAAGCTATACCGAGCGGTCCTGTACACATTAACGTACCTTTACGTGAACCGATTGTACCAGATTTGTCTATTGAAGATTTATGGAGTCAGGGGAAACGCGGTAAATCATATGTGGCTGCTATTCATGGAGAAGCATCTCTATCTGAAAAAGGATTCGAAGAAATTGCGAAGCGCCTAGAGGGAACAACAAAAGGACTTATTATATGCGGAGATCAAATGTCTTTAAAAGCAGTAGACAGCGTATGCCGTTTAGCTGACGCTTTAAGCTTTCCGGTGCTCGCAGATCCGTTATCACAATTAAGAAGCGGCAAGCATTCAAAAGAAAATGTAATAGAGACATATGATACATTTTTAAAAAGTGATAAGGTTGATGAGCGTTTTTACCCCGAAGTTGTCATTCGTTTTGGCGCGATGCCGGTATCGAAACCGCTATTGCAATTTTTAAAAGCACACGAGCCGAAAGAAATGTTTGTAGTTGACCAAGGTAAAGGCTGGAGAGATCCTACTTTGCGTTCAACAGTGATGATTGAAGCCAATGAAACATTATTTTGTGAAGAACTGATCAAGCGCCTTTCAGCGAATCAAGAGGAGTCTACTTCATGGCTGAGTCTATGGAAAAAGATTAATGCTCAAACTGCACAGGCTCTCAAAACATTAACTTCTGGCCAGGAATGGTTCGAAGGACAAGTAGTTCAAGAAATTGTGGATGTAGTACCTGAAGGCACGGCTTTGTTTGTTGGAAATTCAATGCCTGTTCGAGATATTGATTCTTTCTTCTTAAATACGGAGAAAGATATTCCACTTTTTGTAAACCGAGGAGCAAATGGAATTGATGGTGTGGTTTCGTCTGCTCTAGGCGTAAGCACGGCTTACGATCACACCGTTTTATTTATTGGTGACCTATCTTTTTATCACGATTTAAATGGTCTGCTGGCAGCTAAGATGCATAATTTAAATTTAACCGTTGTGCTAGTTAACAATGACGGCGGAGGAATTTTTTCATTTTTACCGCAGTCAAAACAAGAAAAGCACTTTGAATTTTTATTCGGTACGCCAACTGGATTGAATTTTGAGCATGCCACTCGTCTGTATGATGGCACATTTTCTTCAGCAAGCAGCTGGGAAGAATTTCGACATGCAATGAACCATGCTTTCACAAAAGGCGGGTTACATGTTGTAGAGATTCGCACAACTCGTACAGAAAATGTAGAGACTCATCGCAGTTTGTGGAAACTTGTTTCCGAGGAAATAAATTTGTCAAACGGTGAGGAATAAGCAATGATGTATCAATTAAATGGTGTATCTTACTATGTGCACACCGAGGGAAAAGGAGAGCCGCTGCTGCTTCTTCACGGCTTTACCGGTTCTTCTCAAACCTGGCGTACCTTTATGAAGAAATTCGTTAAAGACTATCAAGTGATTGCTGTTGATATTATTGGTCATGGCCAATCAGCAGCTCCGAAAGAAATCAAACCATATTCAATGGAAGCAGTTGTTGAAGCACTGCATGAGCTGCTTCAACAGCTATCTCTATCACAGGTGAATGTAATTGGATATTCGATGGGAGGAAGGCTTGCTCTCTCATTTGCTCAGCGATATCCACACCCTGTGAAAAAGTTGGTATTAGAAAGCGCATCGCCTGGTTTAAAAACGCGAGAAGAACAAAAGCTAAGAAAAGAAAAAGATGAGCAGCTGGCGAGCCGCATTGTGAAAAATGGAATTGAAGAATTTGTGAACTTTTGGGAGGAAATCCCTCTTTTTCGTTCTCAAAAGCAATTGCCTAGCTATGTTCAAGAAGCGGTGCGTCAAGAAAGACTTTCGCATACAGAAATCGGCCTTTCCAACAGCTTGAAAGGAATGGGAACAGGAGTCCAGCCGTCCCTTTGGGAGAAGCTGGACGATCTGTTGATGCCGGTTTTGCTTATTACAGGAGAAGTAGATCAAAAGTTTTGTTTAATTTCCAAAGAAATGCAAACATTAATACCAAATGCTACTTCTAAAATTATTTTAGGGACAGGCCATGCAATTCACGTGGAACAACCCGAGATTTTTGGTAGAATAGTAAGTGAGTTCTTAGCTACTACATAATTAGGAGGAAATAAAGATGACAGTTGAATGGACATCAGTACGTCAATATGAAGACATTTTATACGAAACATATAACGGAATCGCTAAAATTACGATTAACCGTCCGGAAGTGCACAATGCATTCCGTCCAAAAACAGTAATGGAATTGATCGATGCATTTGCTTATGCTCGTGACGATGCAAGCGTTGGAGTAATTGTATTAGCAGGTGCTGGGGATAAAGCATTTTGCTCAGGCGGAGACCAAAGAGTTCGCGGTCACGGCGGCTATGTAGGAGAAGATGAAATTCCACGTCTAAACGTTCTAGATTTACAGCGTTTAATTCGCGTAATTCCAAAGCCGGTTGTTGCAATGGTATCAGGCTATGCAATTGGTGGAGGCCACGTTCTTCACGTTGTATGTGACTTAACAATTGCAGCGGATAACGCAGTCTTTGGACAAACAGGTCCTAAAGTTGGAAGCTTCGATGCAGGATATGGCTCTGGTTACTTAGCTCGCATCGTAGGCCATAAGAAAGCGCGTGAGATCTGGTTCTTATGCCGTCAGTACAACGCTCAAGAAGCACTAGACATGGGATTAGTAAACACGGTCGTTCCATTAGAACAGCTTGAAGCTGAAACAATTCAATGGTGTGAAGAGATGTTAGAAAAAAGTCCAACCGCTCTTCGTTTCTTAAAAGCAGCATTTAATGCTGATACGGACGGCTTAGCTGGTATCCAGCAATTTGCGGGTGACGCAACGCTTCTTTATTACACAACGGACGAGGCAAAAGAAGGTCGCGATGCATTTAAGGAAAAACGCAATCCAGACTTCCAACAGTTCCCACGTTTCCCTTAAACAGCTGAAACAGCTTGGTGATTATCATCAGGCTGTTTTTTCAATTTGATTTAGTTAATTAGTATAAAAAGGAGAGAAATTTATGAGTGGCCAAACGATTCCTAATGGGCTTATGCAAAGAGCATATTTGACGCCAAACCGAGTGGCGGTAGAAACACCGCAAACATCGCTTACTTTTCAAGAGCTTCATAAGCGTGTTCAAAAAGTAGCGCAGCAGCTTTCGTTTAACGGTGTAAAGCAAGGTGATACCATTGCTTTATGCATGAAAAACAGCGTGGAGTTTATTGAGATTTTACATGCGGTTTCTTATATTGGCGCTCGGGTGCTGCTCGTCAATACGCGTTTGACAAATGAAGAAATCAATTATCAGCTAACAGATGCAAACGTGTCGTTGCTTATTACGGATGAAGCATTTTTAACGAGAGAGTTCCAAAGTTCTATTACTCAGCTTCCTTTATCTTCTTTAAAAAGTTCTCCAGAAACAGAAACGTATTTTCAGAAAACTTGGAATCTCGAGGAGACGTTCACCATTATGTATACGTCTGGAACAACAGGTAATCCAAAAGGAGTGCTGCAGACATATGGAAATCACTGGTGGAGTTCCATTGGTTCAGCGCTTAATTTAGGATTAAATGAAAAAGACTGCTGGCTTATAGCGGTTCCTTTGTTTCATATTAGCGGATTATCCATTTTAATGCGGAGCGTCTTTTACGGAATGAAAATCATTTTAGAAGAACGATTTGAAGCAAGAGCGGTGAATGAAGCCATTGAAAACAAAGGAGTAACAATTATTTCGGTTGTCACTTCCATGCTATCGAATATGCTGGATGAATTAGCTGAACGTAAATATCCAAATACATTTCGCTGTATGCTTTTAGGAGGAGGACCCGCACCGCTTACTATTTTAGAGGCTTGTGTGAATAAAGAAATTCCTGTTTATCAAACGTATGGAATGACAGAAACATCTTCACAGTTCGTTACGCTTTCACCTGAAGATAGTTTGCGAAAACTGGGATCAGCAGGTAAACCATTATTTCCGTGTGCAATGAAAATTGTAGATGAGAATGGAAATGAAACACGTGAAGCAGGAGAAATCATTGTTAAAGGTCCAAATGTTACAAAAGGATATTTAAATAAACCTGAAGCTACTAAAAAAGCCCTTCAACAAGGCTGGTTCTATACAGGAGATATAGGGAAAGTGGATGAAGAAGGCTTTCTATATGTATTAGACAGACGTTCGGACCTTATTATTTCAGGTGGAGAAAATGTATATCCAGCTGAAATTGAAAATGTTTTGTTGAAGCATCCCGCTGTTAAAGAGGCCGGTGTAACGGGAGTAGCCGATGGAAAATGGGGACAAGTTCCTGCAGCATGCATTGTTATAAACGAAGACGTTTCAGATGAAGAGTTATCTTTACACATTCAACAATTTTTAGCAAAGTACAAACTTCCAAAGTATTTCGTTCGAGTAGAGGAGCTACCGCGAACGGCCTCTAATAAAATCATACGCCGGAAGCTATCATCGTTCATACAGAAAGGAATTTAATCGATGATTATCAAAAAAGTACATCTTTATAAAATTGACATGAAGCTTCTTTCTCCTTTTTCAACAAGCTATGGTACGGTCCAGGATCGAGAATTGATTTTGCTTGAAGTAGAAGATGAAAAAGGATTTACAGGATGGGGAGAAGTCGTTGCTTTTTCATCTCCTTGGTATACGGAAGAAACGATTCGGACATGTTTTCATATGTTAGACGATTTTTTAATTCCTTCTCTTCTTCACCAGCAGCTTCAAAAACCAGAGGATGTTCAAAAGTTATTCAAACCTCTAAAGCGCAACAACATGGCTAAAGCAGCTTTGGACTGTGCTGTATGGGATTTGTATGCAAAGCGCCAAAATAAGCCCTTAGCCGAAGTAATTGGCGGAGTAAGGCCTGCTGTAGAAGCTGGAGTGGTAGTTGGCTTAAATGATATTTCCATCATGAAAGAACAAATAAAGACTTATATGAAAGATGGTTATAAGCGCTTTAAAGTGAAAATTAAGCCAGGCGCTGACTATGAGCTACTGAAACAAATTCGAGATGAATTTCCAAGCATTCCTCTTATGGCTGATGCCAATTCAGCCTATAAGTTAAGCGATAGTGATTCATTGAAAAAACTAGATGAATTGAATTTAATGATGATCGAACAGCCGTTAAGTTCGGATGATATCCTTGATCATCGATTATTACAAAAGCAAATGAAGACGCCGATTTGCTTAGATGAAAGTATTGTGAGCTATGAAGATGCACGTCATGCAATCGAACAAAAAAGCTGCAAGATTATCAATGTGAAAATCGGTCGAGTTGGCGGAATGTCTGTAGCAAAAAAAATTCATGATTTATGCGCCCTACACGGTGTAAGGCTTTGGGTTGGCGGAATGTTAGAAGCCGGGATTTCACGAGCTCATAATATCGCCCTTGCCACACTGCCTTCTTTCACGATACCAGGTGACATTTCTGCGTCGTCTCGCTATTGGGAAAAAGATATTATTAAGCCCGAAGTAGAGGTAGAAGCCGGAGTAATAAAGGTGAAGGAAAAACCGGGGATCGGATACGATATTGATAAAAAGTTTATCAAAACAATCACAGCATTTGAAAAAGAATACAAATAATTAAAAACCGTTTTTTATGAAAAACGGTTTTTTATTGATGTTGGCAATGTTTAGTAGAAAAATAGGACAAATTTTTTAAAAAGAGCACATTGTTCCATCAAGCGTGTCAAAACATGTTATGATGGAGTAGTTTGATGAAAAAAGTCGAAGGATTTTATCGTAAAAAACAAAATTATTTTTGAAAATAGGTTGATAGTTTTCTAAGTTGTCCTATATAATGTGTTTATAACATAACACAATATGTTGTTTGTTAAACAATAATAAAATACTATATTTTGTGTTTTCCAGTGAAAAAGGTGTCTGATAAAAAGACTTAAAAGGGAATTTGGTGAAAATCCAAAGCTGTCCCCGCAACTGTGAATGCTGATGAAATAAGGAAATCCACTGTGAGTAAACATCATGGGAAGGCCTTAAAGTAAAAAGAAGCATAAGTCAGGAGACCTGCCTTTTTTATGTCGTTTTATCTTCTTCGGGAGGTGAGAGGGTAGAGCGAGGATTGAGAAAAGACTTAGTGTCTTCTTCTATCTTCGTTCTATTCGCTCACCGAGGTACGGTGAGCGATTTTTTATTTTGAAGTGAAGAGAGGAGCCATATTTATGGTGAATACATTAAAGCCTACAATTCTACATGAATTAACTGCATATATTGAACGTTTAAAAAAAGAATTTACGCAGCTTGATTTTTCTTTGTATGAGGAAAAGGTTATTCAAACTGTTACAGTAAAGGAAAATATGACGGACGAAAAGGTTGCAAACGTACTAATTTTGGCAGCCCTAGAGCGTATTTCAATGGAAGAACCAGATTGGACGTACGTGGCGGCAGACGTCTATTTAAACGAACTATATCGAAAAGCAGCGGACAACCGAGGTTATGATAAAAAAGAGAAGTACGGTTCGTTTTATCAGCTTATTCAAGAACTAACAAAAATCGGCATTTATAATAAACAGCTATTAAAAACATATACAGAAGAAGAAATTAATGAAATTGCTTCAGTCATTATTCCTGAACGCGATCGTTTATTTACATACATTGGATTGCTGACATTAGCAGATCGCTATTTAGCGACATCACATGATAAGCGTGTATACGAATTACCGCAAGAACGTTTTCTTATCATTGCTATGACGCTGATGTCTCAAGAAAAGAAAGAAAATCGAACAGCATTAGTAAAAGAAGCGTACTGGGCGCTTTCTAGTCTATATATGACGGTTGCCACACCAACACTCTCAAACGCAGGAAAGAGCTACGGACAGCTATCTAGCTGCTTTATTGATACGATTGATGACAGCTTACGCGGTATTTATGATAGCAATACAGATTTGGCCACGCTTAGTAAAAATGGAGGCGGAATTGGTGTCTACCTCGGTCATATTAGAAGCCGAGGAAGTGATATAAAAGGTTTTAAAGGCGTATCATCAGGAACAATTCCATGGATGAAACAGCTAAATAATACGGCTGTAAGTGTCGATCAGCTAGGTCAACGACAAGGAGCTATTGCCGTATATTTAGACGTTTGGCATAAAGACATTTTTTCATTCTTAGACGCGCGTTTGAACAATGGTGATGAACGCCAGCGCACGCATGATTTATTCACTGGCGTATGTTTGCCAGATTTGTTTATGGAAAAAGTAGAAGCACGTGAAGACTGGCACTTATTCGATCCTCACGAAGTTCGTACGCTGATGGGCTACTCGTTAGAAGATTTTTATGATGAAGAAGAAGGCAGCGGTTCGTTCCGCACTCGTTACGCTGAGTGTGTAAACAATGAACAGCTTTCAAGAGAAACAGTGCCTGCTATTGAGATCTTCAAGCGCATTATGCTTTCGCAGCTTGAAACCGGAACTCCTTATATGTTCTATCGTGATACGGTTAACCGAGCTAATCAAAACCGACACGCGGGCATGATTTACTGCAGTAACTTATGTACAGAAATCACGCAAAACCAAAGTACAACGGTCGTAACAGAGGAAATTACGGAAGACGGAAAAATTATTATTACAAAGAATCCGGGCGATTTTGTTGTATGTAATCTTTCTTCTATTAACTTAGCGAGAGCCGTAACTGAAGATGTACTTGAACGTTTAATTCCAATTCAAGTACGCATGCTTGATAATGTTATTGAGTTAAATGATTTGCCGGTACTTCAAGCAAAGCTAACGAATCAAAAGTACCGCGCAGTAGGGCTTGGCACATTTGGCTGGAACCATTTGCTTGCCTTAAAGAAAATAGCATGGGAGACAGATGAAGCGGTAGCATATTGCGATGAATTGTATGAACAAATTTCTTACTTAACCGTGCAGGCAAGCATGAACTTAGCTAAAGAAAAAGGCGCATATCCATTATTTAAAGGCTCAGATTTTGAGTCAGGCGCTTATTTTGAAACACGTGAATACACGAGCGAAGCGTGGAGTGAACTGCGTAGCGAAGTTCAAAGCAATGGGATAAGAAATGGATATTTAATGGCTGTAGCACCTAATTCATCAACATCTATTATCGCGGGTTCTACGGCAAGTATTGATCCGATTTTCCGTAAGTTTTATTCAGAGGAAAAGAAAAACTATAAAATCCCAGTGACGGCACCAGATTTATCGCCAGCAACAAACTGGTATTATAAGTCCGTTTATTTAATTGATCAGCACTGGAGCATTAAGCAAAACGCCAAGCGCCAGCGTCATATTGATCAATCTATTTCATTCAATTTATATGTACAAAATGATATCCGAGCAAAAGAGCTGCTAGATCTTCATATGACGGCATGGAAAGAAAAATTAAAAACGACCTATTACGTACGTTCAACATCAAGTGAAGTCATTGAAGAATGTGAAAGCTGTCATAGTTAAAAGGAGTGAATAATTGATGACAAGCATGTTAAAACGAGAATTAATGAACGAAACAGCTCCGAACCGTTCGACAGGAATCATCAACGGCAAGAGCTCCAATATTCTAAACTGGGATGACGTCCGATTTTCATGGGCGTTCCCTAAATACAAGCGTATGCTAGCTAATTTCTGGACGCCGTTTGAAATTAATATGGGTCAAGATATTAAACAGTTCCCTCAGTTAACCGCTGACGAACAAGAGAGCTTTCTAAAAATTATTGGCCTGCTGGCGCTACTGGACAGTATTCAATCAGATTATGCTAGCAAAGTAGCTGACTATGTAACCGATTCTTCGATTAACGCTCTAATGATTATTTTAGCGCAGCAAGAAGTGGTTCATAATCATTCGTATTCATATGTTTTATCAAGTCTTGTACCAAAAGGAAAACAAGATGAAGTATTTGAATACTGGCGTACAGACGAAAAGCTTCGCGCACGAAATGACTTTATTACAAACGGATATAAAGCATTTAGCGAAGAAGCAACGGTTGAAAACTTTTTGAAGTCTATGGTATATGATGTTATTTTAGAAGGACTTTTCTTCTATAGCGGATTTGCGTTCTTCTATAATCTTGCGAGAAATCAAAAGATGGTGGCGACATCTACGATGATTAATTATATCAATCGTGATGAACAGCTTCACGTTGGGTTATTTGAAAAGATTTTCAAGGAAGTACTAAATGAAAATCCAGCTTATCGTACGGAGGAGCTAGAAACGTTTGTAGTTGAAACGTTCCAAGAGGCAGCTCGTCTTGAAATTGAATGGGCGGAATCTGTTATTGGAGAAAAATTCGACGGCATTACGATGAAAGAACTGCAGCAGTACATTGAATATATGGCGAATAAACGCTGTAATCAGTTAGGCTTCGGTCGAGCTGCTTTCCCAGAAGCACCGATTGAAAATCCTCTTCGTTGGATTATTGCTTATCAAGAGGTAGATTTAGGGAAAACCGATTTCTTTGAACAGAAATCACGACAATATACAAAAGCATCAGATGCAAATGGATTTGATGATCTATAAACACAAAAGCTGACTAATTTCCTTATTGATTAGTCAGCTTTTTTTAAGTGAATAAGTCCAAGTTCTAACGCACGTGTGGTAATTAAGTCATCAATTTCTTCTGGAATGTTTTCAAGTGTTCCCCATTTGTATGTCCATAAATGAGTAAATGATTGTACATAGATTGGAAAGGTTTGTTCATTTGCTTTTATGGCTTCTTCTTTAAAAAAATGAATCAGTTGTTCAGTCTTCATACTAGTCTCCTTTTTTATGATCTTGAAGAGAGAAAAAAGACAACCCAGAGGCTGTCCTTTTGCGGGTTACGCTTCAGTTGGCTTGAACGTTTTACAGTCTGTTTCATAGCTGCTTGCTGCATGTTTTCCGCTATGACTTACTACGTAAATTTCTTCTGCACTGCAGTGATTTCCATTTTTCCAAAAGTGACAGTTATTTACTTCACAAAGAATGTTTTGTTCCAACGTTAACCCTCCTTTGTATGTGATAGCTATAGTATGGTCAAAATTCAACTAACTTATAAGAAAGGTGGTAGACTTTCATTTTAATTGAGAATTTTTATCAATTAAACATTGACAAAGAGAATCATTCTCAATTAAACTGTATATATAGTAAAGAATACAGGTTGTTGTCAAATCATTAAATGAATAATTAATTGGGAGGGAACAAACATGTCATCAGTCATGGTTGTAGGAGGAGACAGGTTAAAGCATATTACAGATCGTCTAGCGGGAGAAGGGTTTAATGAAGTAATTCATTTAGATGGCCGTAAAAGCAATATGGTGAAGCGAGAAATTCCCGAACATATTGGGTTTGTATTAGTTATTACGGATTTTATTAATCACAATATGGCAAAAGTCATTAAAGAGAAAGCAAAAAAACAGCAAAAACCAATTTATTTCGTCAAACATTCATGGAGTGCTATTCGTAAAGTGATTGAGCAAATTTCATGATTTAATTTTTGATCATTATTGAGAATGAATTTCAATTAGGGTGGTGAGACATAGATGGAACCGATGAAAGTGCATATAAAGACACTTTCCAATAACCACATCGAACAATTTATTCGATGTCCGTACAAATTTTATCAGCAGCAGCTTCTTTTGAAAAAGACATCTATAGATTGGAAACAGCATGTTCAAGTAACCGTCCATCAAATCATTAAAACATACTATAGCAAGCCAGTTGAGTATCGCTCAAACCTCTATGTTTTACAGCTTATTGAAAAATATTGGCGTCTAAAGCCAAATATGTTTTCATCACCCATTCACTATTACGATGTGTTAGCTAAAGTAAGTGATTATTTACTGAGGTTTTTAGGCGAGAAAACACATGTGGATCTACCACTTTTTGTGTTTGAGAAATACAGCGTTTATGTAGAAGAAATTCAAAGCAACCTTTCTCTGACCATTGATTTTGCTACATGGACAGAGAAGTCTTATACGGTAACAAAATTCATTCTAGATGACCATGAAGAAGTGAAGAACGCAATGAAAGACTTTATTATCGTTTTTTCGAAACAAGCTTTTAAAAAGGTTCCTGAACAAATTCGTTTTTATTCATTATTAACCGGAGAAACAACAACTTATTATATTGCAACAGGCGATTATGAAAAAGCCATACTTCAACTACATATTGTCAAAAGTGTGTTAATGGAACCAAAACATTTTCAAAAGAACTATGCATCCAGTGAGTGTGAAAACTGTCCTCTTAAGCAAGAATGTGATGAAGAAGGGGATGTGCGGCCCACACTGCTGGTGTAAAGGAGCGTCATTTACATGAAGGAAATCTTACTAGCTTATGCGAGTATGTCAGGCAACACAGAAGCAATAGCCGATTTGATCGAAGAAGAATTAGTCAAGCATGGATTGCATGTGAAACGAGCAGAAGTATATGACATTGATGCTTCGGACCTTGTATTGGCAGAATCTATTATCTTTGGAGCTTATACGTGGGGAGATGGAGAGCTGCCAGATGATTTTTTAGATCTTTATGATGAAATGGATGATATAGATCTCAGTCAAAAGCAGATGGCTGTATTTGGTTCAGGTGATTCATCATATGATGTTTTTTGCGGAGCAGTTGATTTAATTGAAGAAAAAATAAAGGGACGCAACGGAAATATAGCTGTTCCTGGTTTGAAAATCGAGCTTTCTCCCTTTGGAGAAGATGTAGAAAAATGTAAGGTATTTGCTAAAGACTTTGCTGAAGTAGTGGCAAAATCTGCTGCTTCATAAGAAAACCCGGTCAAGTGCTGACCGGGTTTTTAATATGGCTTCTTTTTGCTGTATTCTTTATTATCTTTCATAAATAGACGCCAGAAATAAAAGAATCCAGGAAATAAAATCGCAAAGCCAACAATATACACAATAAATAACGAATGGAACGCATCGGGATGTGTAAATCCATTCTCAATCGTTACGTTTGGATACACGACATACGGTAAATGACTTCGTCCGTATACGTAACTTGCTAAGAAATATTGAAGGACGATTGATACCACGGCTAAACGAGGCATTCCTTTTCCTTTTTGAGAAGGCAGCAGCAGAGCAATACCAGCTACTACAAATAGACCTACAGACCCGTAAAGAAGAGGCTTAAACTGCATCATTTTATCATATAACCAGCTGGCTTCTGATTGCATTGTAATCATAATAAAGATAGCCATTAGCAGTGAAAGAGGTCCTGTAATGAGCGCATCGCGCCGATAGACCGCATAAGCTTCCATTTCGTCAGATGACTTCGAGTAATCTGCTAATAAAAGAGACGACAGAAACAGGGAAGAGGTAATGGCAAAACCAATAAATGAATAGACGTGCGGACTTGAAAACACTCTTGCTAAATTTAATCGCTGCGTTCCGTCAATTACATCAATAAATCCACCTTGACTTACGGGCAGTACGGCGATTAAAAAAGCAGGAATTAATACGCCAGATATACCAGATACATAAACCAACGCTCTCCGATATTTGAAGCTGCCAGCATAGTGTGAAAACACTAAAAATCCGCTTCGAATAGATAAGAGAAGTAAAATGATACTCCCCGGTACTAGTAGCACTGTTCCAAGCGTAAATGTAGCTCGCGGAAAAAAGCTAAACAGCGCAACAACAATCGCAACGATAAATACATTGGTTACTTCCCAAGTAGGCGATAGATATCTGTTTGCTACATCTGTAGCATTTGTTTTCGTACGGTTAATATAGACCATCGACCAAAAACCAGCTCCAAAGTCCATCGTTCCCATTACAGCATAGATAAAAATGAAGCCCCATATTACAGTAATTGCTAGTAATGAATCACCCATATTCTCACATCCTTTTTAATCTGCTTGCGCAGCAAGCTCTTTAGAAAGCGGATTTCGTCTAAAATAAAACACCAGTACAAGGGCGACTGCGGCCACGAGTACGATATAAACAAGCAAAAACAAGAAAAATAAAATATGCAAATTAGCAGAAGTAGTAACGGCTTCTGATGTACGCATGATGCGGTAAATGACCCAGGGTTGTCTGCCTGTACATGCGAAAATCCATCCGAATTCAATGCCCATGATCGCGAGAGGGCCCGTTGCGACAAATGCCCACATGAAAACTTTAGGGAAGCTTTTCTTCTTTAAAAACTTGTACCAAACAACGCCCACTAGCGCCACTAAAATTAAAATCGATCCGATAATGACCATACCGTTAAACAAGGTATGCACAAAAAGCGGCGGCCAATAATCTCTAGGGAAGTCATTGAGTCCAGTAATCACTGTATTAAAGCTATTACCTGACAAGAAGCTGAGCATCCATGGAAACTCAATGCCATACTTGACTCGCTGTTCTTTTTCATCTGTAAATCCGCCTAAAGCTAATGGCGCATGATCTTGCGTTTCAAATAGACCTTCAGCTGCTGCAAGTTTTTCGGGTTGATATTCGTATACTTTTTGCATCGATTCATGTCCATTCAAAGCTGTTACAAAAGAAAAAATCCCGCCGATTACTAATCCCATCATCAATGCTTTATGATGAAATTTATATTCTCTTGGATTATGTTTTCGCGCACGAAGCATTTTAAAGGCAGCGACTGAAGCAATGACAAAGCCTCCGGTTGTATAAGCAGAAACGGCTACGTGACCGGACGTTACAAAGAAACTCGGATTAAAGAAAGCTGCCCAAGGATCTACGCTTACAATTTCGCCATTTAAAATTCGAAAGCCAGCAGGTGTTCCTTCAAATGCGTGCACGTTTGTAATTAAAACGGCAGAGGCAAGAGCGCCTATTGCTACTAAAATGAGACTGATAATCCTCATTTTTCGAGAAATACGGTCCGCTGCGTATACGTAAATAGAGAGAAAAAGAGCCTCAATAAAGAAAGCATAAATTTCAATTTGAAAAGGAAGAGCCATCACTTTCCCTATGATTTCCATAAAACCCGGCCAAAGCAACGCTAATTGCACACCAGCAATCGTTCCCGTAGGAATAGCGACTCCAAGCAGGACAGCAGCTCCTTTTGTCCAGCGCTGTGCCATAAGTTCATAATCTTTATCTTTTGTTTTGTAGTAAAGAATTTCAGCCAATAAAATCATGAGAGGAATGCCGACGCCAAGAGTGGCAAAAATGATATGTACTCCCATGTTCAGACCAAACATTGAACGTGCAGTAACTAAATGATCCATTCATTTTTCAACCTTTCCAGTAAAGTATTGATAAACCTTATTGTCCACTTTTTACCACGCTTTATGCATCAGAATTGGTAAAACATATAACTTGAAAATAGTAATCATTACGATTATAATAAGTATATATTGTTTTAAAGGAGAGATATTTAATGAAAACAAATATTCATCCAGACTATCGTAAAGTTGTGTTTATGGATACAAATAGCGGAACATCATTTTTATCAGGATCTACAAAACAATCAAATGAGACCGTCCAATGGGAAGATGGCAACACATATCCGCTTTTAAAAGTTGAAATTAGTTCGGATACACATCCATTTTATACAGGAAAACAAAAATTTGCTGATAAAGGCGGCCGTGTGGAACGCTTTAAGCAAAAATATAAATTACAATAAAAAAACTAGCCGAGAGGCTAGTTTTTTTATTAATATAATGCTTTTTTCAACGTATCAATGTTGTGTTGCATAATGGAGAAATAATCTTCTTTATTTTTAACATCGTTTTTCGTTAATGACTCTAAGTTATGAAGTGTTAAAGCTTGAGCTCCCACTTCATTTTTTACAAGTGTAGACACTTTAGGCTTTAAATTTTGGTCAAAGATAAAGTATTTGATATGGTCTTTTTTTGCTTGTTTTACGATGTTTTCTAATTGTTTTTGAGACGGCTCATTTGTAGGAGATAAACCCGCTACGCTAATTTGCTTTAATCCGTATCGTTTTTCCCAGTAGCCGTAGGCTGCATGTGATACTAAAATTTCTTTATGAGGTGCGTCGCCAATCGTTGTTTTTAACTCTTGGTTCACATCTTCAAGCTGAGTCTTTAAGGATTGGAAGTTCTTTTCAAATTCTGCTTTTTTATCTGGTTTTAATTCAACAAGTTCATTTTTAATATTTTCTGCTAATTGAATAGCTAAAATAGGATCAAGCCAAACGTGAGGGTCTGTATCTCCGTGGTGATGCTCTTCTTCATGTGCATGTTCGTCCTCATGGGCATGCTCATCTTCAGAACTCTTTGCTAGTTCAATTCCTTTTGCAGCTTCTACTAAAGCGACATCTTCATTCTTTAGCGTAGACTGTGCTTTATCTGCAAAGCCTTCAAGCCCAATTCCTGAGTAAACGAATGCGTCCGCGTTTGCGAGTTTGACCATTGTTTTTGTGGTAGGTTCAAATGAGTGAGCATCTACACCCGTTGGTAAAATGCTTTTAGCTTCTACATATTTTCCACCGATTTTTTCAGTGAAATCCTGTAAAGGGTAAATTGTTGTGTAAACTTCTAATTTTTTATTTTTATTATCAGATGCGTTATTTGCACTGCTTGAACTGCACCCTGCAAGGGCTGTTCCAATTCCTAATGCCAGCACCATTAAAAGTGGTTTGAATTTCATTATGTTGCTCCTTCCGTTCGTATCGTAACCATTTATAACCTATGTTATTATATCGTAATTATTACGATTTGAAAACTAAAAATTTACGTACTTACTGTAAACTTAGGAAGGGGGTCTTTGAAAGTAGCCCAATCTTGATTCATTTCCTCATTTGTCAGCAAACAGTGGTCTAAAGTTTCAATTATTTCAGCTTTGTTCATATCAATACCAATCAATACAAGCTCGTTAATACGGTCTCCAAATTGTTCATCCCATTTTGCTCGTAATTCAGGTTCTTCCTTTAAGGTTTGTTCCCTTTCCTCTGCTGTGTACGTTGCGACCCATTCACCCGCTCCTTGAATCATAATGGACGTACCTGCTTGAGAAAGAAGTCCTGCCATATGGTTACGTGAAGCAAGCCAGAAAAATCCTTTTGCACGTACAATATCAACCGGCCAGTCCTCTAACCATTTCATAAAGCGTTCAGGATGAAGGGGACGATTCCTTCTATATACAAAAGAAGAAATACCAAACTCTTCTGTTTCAGGCGTATGGTGTTCTTCATTTAATTCTTTAATCCACCCGGCTCCTTGACTAGCTTTTTCAAAGTCGAATAAGTCGGTATGAAGTATGGCTTCAAGTTTTACCTCACTATTAATTGTTTGGATAACAGTGGCCTCTGAGTTTAATTTGTGAAGAACAGCCTGCAGCTCATCTGCATCATCTTTTGTTAACAAATCAACTTTGTTTAATAAAATGACGTTTGCAAATTCAATTTGATCGATTAATAAATCAACCACTTCTCTTTTATCGTTTTCATCCGTTCCTTCTTTGCGGTCTAATAAGCTTTCGCCGGATGAAAAGTCTTCCCAAAAGCGATTAGCATCTACTACAGTGACCATCGTATCTAATGAACATTTCTGAGTTAAATCAATGCCAAGCTCTTCATCAATATAAGTAAATGTTTGAGCAACAGGGATAGGTTCGCTGATTCCGGAAGATTCAATGACAATATAATCAATATCATCATTGTCAGCGAGGCGTTCTACCTCTTTCATTAAATCATCTCGAAGCGTACAGCAAATACAGCCATTTTGCATTTCAACAAGTTTTTCTTCTGTTCGAGAAAATCCGCCTTGTTTAACTAAGTCTGCATCAATATTTACTTCGCTCATGTCATTGACAATGACCGCGACCTTTAAACCTTCTTTATTTTTTAAAATATGGTTCAAAAGAGTTGTTTTACCTGACCCAAGGTATCCGCTTAAAACGGTAACGGGAATTTTTTTCACTGTTATAACCTACTTTCTTGTCTTTAAATAATAATGATTACGATTTAACACTTTTCATCTTATAGGAAAAAGTATTATAATACAAGAAAGAATTTTTTTATGAAGGAGAAGACAGCAAATGAGCTTATTACAAGATGTTTTAGAATTCAACAAAAAATTTGTAGAAGAAAAGAAGTATGAACTTTACGAAACAAGCAAATTCCCTAATAAAAAAATGGTTATTTTATCGTGTATGGACACAAGATTGGTAGAACTGCTTCCGCACGCTTTAAATCTGCGTAACGGAGACGTGAAAATTGTTAAAAATGCAGGAGCACTTGTTTCACATCCATTTGGAAGTATTATGCGAAGCATTTTAGTAGCTGTGTACGAGCTACAAGCTGATGAGGTATGTGTAATTGGTCACCATGACTGCGGAGCAGGTAAACTTCAGGCGGAACCTTTTTTAGAGAAAGTAAGAGCAAAAGGCATCTCAGATGAAGTGATTAATACCATTGAATATTCTATGGACTTGAAAAAATGGTTAACGGGTTTTGATTCAGTAGAAGAGACTGTTCAGCATAGTGTAGAGACAATTCGTAATCATCCTCTATTTTCAAAAGATACTCCTGTACATGGACTAGTTATTGATCCAAATACAGGAAAGCTAGATGTTGTTGTAAATGGGTATGAAGCAATCGAAAACAACTAAAGCTTAGTGTGATTTTTTCTCAGGTACTTCATCGATGCCACCCGGATGGAACGGGTGGCATTTTAAAATGCGTTTTATAGTCAAATAAGATCCCTTTACGGCACCAAAGCGTTTAATGGATTCAACTCCGTACTGGGAGCAAGTAGGGTAAAACCGGCACCTTGCCGGAAGAAAAGGCGAAATTCCTTTTTGATATCCTTTTATAAGTAAAAGCAAAAGCTTTGCAATCATTTATTATCACGTTCTTTCTTTCGTGTTTGCTCATACTATAAGGGATAGAAGGAATAAAAAGCAACTAAAAGAAATAAAGGTTATTAAATGGATGAAATATATCGGAATTGCATGTTATGATAGGTGAAAGAAGAAAAAGGGAGTGGTATTATGCCATCAGTAGAAAGTTTTGAGCTAGATCATAATGCGGTTAAAGCACCTTACGTAAGACACTGCGGTGTTCACAAAGTGGGAAGCGACGGCGTTGTAAATAAATTCGATATTCGTTTTTGCCAACCAAACAAACAAGCAATGAAGCCGGACGTTATTCATACGTTAGAGCATTTATTAGCTTTTAATATTCGTACTCATGTAGAAAAATACGATCACTTTGATATTATTGATATTTCGCCTATGGGATGTCAAACGGGATACTACTTAGTAGTGAGCGGGGAGCCGACTGTACGTGAAATTATTGATTTGTTGGACGATACGCTAAAAGATGCAATTAACATTACTGAAATTCCAGCAGCAAATGAAAAACAGTGCGGTCAAGCAAAACTTCACGATTTAGAAGGAGCAAAACGCTTGATGAAGTTCTGGTTAGAACAGGACAAAGAAGATTTAGAAAAAGTATTTGGCTAAAAATAAGCAGTCCGCTGGGCTGCTTATTTTATTTGGAAAAAGATGAAGACGTTTCTCTGAGTCTAAAGAAAGGGAAATGTCTCTTTTTATGAAAAAAATGTTTTAATCAACTAAAAAAGGGTACAACTATACTATATAAAGAGTTCATAAAGGAGCGAACAACATGGCAGCAAATGTAAATGAAATTGTTAATAAACAAGTGGCAAACTTTAGTGTAATGTACATAAAACTTCATAATTTTCATTGGTACGTGAAAGGTGAACAATTCTTCACTCTTCATGAAAAGTTTGAAGAGCTGTATACGGAAACAGCTACAATTATTGATGACCTTGCAGAACGCCTTTTAGCACTAGAAGGAAAACCTGTGGCAACAATGAAAGAATCGTTAGAGCTTTCTTCTATTAAAGAAGCGGATGGAAGCGAAACGGCTAAAGACATGGTTGCTTCTTTAGTAAGCGATTTTGATACGCTAACTGCTGAATTAAAAGAAGGAATGGATGCAGCCGGTGAAGCGGGCGATGAAACAACAGGAGACATGCTGTTAGCTATTCATCAAAGCTTAGAAAAACATACGTGGATGTTAAAGTCATTCCTAGGCAAGTAAGTAAAACCTGCGAGCAATCGCAGGTTTTTTTATGATAAGATGGACGAACACTTTTTTTTCATCGGCATATACTGTAGGGATATGACTGCTGAAAGGGTGAAAAAAGTGGATATGCAGAAGCTTTCTGTCTTGATAATTTCAAGTTTAGGTTCACTGGCTTTTTTTTTATTTGGAGAGTGGGACTATTTACTAATGGCTTTAGTAGCATTAGTGGCAATTGATTACTTGACAGGCACGATTGCAGCTTTTATAAATAAACGTTTATCTAGCAAAGTAGGTTTTAAAGGAATTGCCAAAAAAATTTTTATTTTTGCCATGATTGCTGTAGCAAACTTTATCGATTCTGTATTTTGGGAAAACGGTCATATTATTCGAGATGGAGCTATTTTGTTCTATATTTTAAACGAAATGATTTCAATTACAGAAAACGCAAGAATTGTAGGGGTTCCAATTCCAGAGCCGTTAAAAAAAGCAATAGCGATTTTAAAAGACCGCTTTAAATCGTAGAGTGTATAAAAAAAGAATAAGATACACATAAGAAAGATAAGTTGGCACTAGAAAGAAGGAGCTGAATATCTTTCATGACAAAAAAATATTATGTATCTCTGAGTTCAGGGGAAATCAATCAGTCAAATACTGCTTCAGATTGGAATTATGCGATTGAAGCAACAGATGAAGAAGTGGAGCAGCTGAGAACCTATTTAGATCAGCGCGCTTCAAGCGATTGGTCAAGCTTTTGGCGATCCCATATTCCGTATCTGGAATATCATCATGATTCTCAAAATGATATGTACGATAAAACAACAGTTGACATATATGCCATGCTTTATCAGCTGGGAGACGATGAAACAAAATCACATATCAAACAGATGAATATTTTATCTTCAGATAGAACGGAATAAGGGGTAAAATGCAAAGAAAAAAAGTACGAGCATACTTTTCTTATAAGGTATGGCCGTAATGTATGATAAAATAAGGGAAAAATCAAATGGAGTTTGAGTCGACCATGTACACATTTAAGGATGCATATCATAATCAAGTATTTTTATCATTTGAAAAAAATCCATTCTCGAAAACTCCACGTCATGTTTGGGTCGTATGCAGGTATGAAAATCAATGGTTGCTAACGAATCACTCAAAACGAGGTTTAGAATTTCCCGGAGGAAAACTAGAAGGCAATGAAATACCAGAAGAAGCAGCGGTTCGAGAAGTGTTTGAAGAAACAGGCGGAGAAGTCTCTTCTTTAACTTATATTGGTCAATATAAAGTAGTAAGTAAAGGAAAGACCATTATTAAAAATATTTATTTTGCTACGATTGGAAATGTAATTAAAAAAGAAGACTACATGGAAACAGATGGTCCCGTAATGATTGACGAACTACCTTCGGGCATTCAACAAGATGATGCGTACAGCTTCATTATGAAAGATAATGTTTTGCAGTATGTAATGAAATATGTAAAGCGAACATTTTTGTAAAAGCATCATATCAACGAAAATACCCCCGTTTGTACGGGGGTATTTTTTATGAGCGTCGGATCAATTTCTTTTCTAGATAAGCCACGCCTTGGTACATAATCGTAGCGAAAATGGCAATTAATAATAAGCTGAGAAGAACAAGAGTAAAGTTGAAGACTTGGAAACCATAAATAATCATATATCCAAGCCCTTTTGAAGAAACTAAAAATTCTCCTACGATGACGCCTACCCAAGATAAACCGACGTTTACTTTAAATGTGGAAATAATGGCAGGCATGGAAGCTGGAAGAATTGCTTCTTTAAAACAGCGGGTTTTCGTTGCCCCGAAGCTTTTTAGTAATTTAATATAGTTTGGATCTACTTCTTTAAAGGCTGTGTAAACGACGATGGATGTAATGATAACGGATATAATCGCTCCCATCGTTAAAATTGAGAAAAATCCTGGCCCAATTGCTACAATTAAAATAGGGCCCAGCGCTACTTTAGGCATGGCGTTTAAAATAACGAGGTAAGGGTCTAATATATGTGCAAGCCTAGTTGAATACCAAAGGGCAGTTGCAAGTAAAATACCTAGCACTGTGCCTAAAATGAAGCCAAGAACTGTTTCGAATAACGTAAAACCAATATGTTCTGCCAGCGAGCTGTCGGCAAGTTTAATTAAAAATAAATGCCATACTTTAGTAGGGGAACTGAAGATTAAAGGGTCAATCCACTTTAAACGAGAAGCCAGTTCCCAGAAGCTAAAAAAGGCTAAGAAAATGACCAGCTGTACGCTCAGTACTAATCGTTTTTCGCCCCGAACCTTGCGAAGGTAGCTTTCGTGAAGAGTATCTAGGGAGCTAGTGGGTTTCAAGTTGATCAAGCTCCTTCCATATGTCCATAAATAAATCGTTATAGACAGGATGCTGTCGTGCTTCAAACGGAGAGAGGGTTCGTAAAATAGAAGGAACCGTGAATGTTTTTGCGATTTTTCCTGGCTTGGCTGAGAATAAAAAGATTCGGCTGCTCATAGCAATGGCTTCGCCGATATCGTGCGTGACCAAAACGGCCGTTTTTTGATAAGTCATCAGTGTTTTGGAGACAAGTTCTTCAAGCTTGAGTTTTGTTTGAAAATCAAGTGCTGAAAAAGGTTCATCCAAGAGTAAAATAGCGGGGTCAATGGCAAGTGTTCGGACTAAAGCGACGCGTTGTCTCATGCCTCCGGATAATTGGTGTGGATATAGGTCATCTACGCCTTGTAGACCAATTTCTTTTAGGAGCAGCAGTGCTTTACTCTCCGTTTTGTCTGTTAGCTGTCCGCGAATTTCAAGCCCAAGTAAAATATTTTCTTTAATGGTTTTCCACGGAAACAAATAATCTTGTTGAAGCATATAACCGATGTTTGGAACTGATGTTCCGATATTTTCACCGTCTATTGTGACAGAGCCTGACGTTGGTTCAATCAAGCCTGCAATAATCGATAGAAGCGTCGTTTTTCCACATCCGCTTGGGCCGAGAAAGGAAACGAATTCTCCTTCTTCAATAGACAAATTAATATGTTCAAGTGCAGTGGTAGCAGACTTTGTCGTAAGGTACATATGTTGAACATCTTGAATGTGAAGTTTTGTCATATTACTCCCTCATTGCATCTTTTGCGAATTTTGTGTTGACTAGCTTGCTGTGATCAATGTGTCTTGGAAGTTCTCCAGATTCGTCCATGATTGTTTGTAAATGATCCCACTCTTTCTCATCTAATAAAGGGTTAGTTGCAAAGGATTTTTGCGATTTATAGCGGTCAATAACAGTTTTTAGCGTGTCTTTAGGTGTATCTTCAAAATACGGTGCAACCACTTCAGCAATTTCATCTGTGCTATGTGTATTCACCCATTTTTGTGCTTTGTAAATAGCTCGAGTAAATTTAGCTGCTGCTTCAGGGTTATCTTTTAAATAGCTTTCTTTGGCCATAAATGTTGTATAAGGAACTGTTCCTGATTCTTTTCCGAAGGAAGCAACGATATGTCCTTTTCCTTGTTTCTCTAAAATACTAGCCGTTGGCTCAAATAATTGAACGTAATCTCCAGTACCAGAAGCAAAAGCATTCGCAACGTTAGCAAAATCAATGTTCTGAACGAGTTTTACATCCTTTTTAGGATCAATATTATGCTGTTTTAACACATATTCCCCTACCATTTGCGGCATGCCGCCTTTGCGTTGACCAAGAAACGTTTTGCCTTTAAGCTGATCCCATGAAAATTGATCGACCTTTTTACGTGCTACTAGAAATGTTCCGTCGGTTTGGGTTAGCTGTGCAAAGTTGATGACGGGATCACTAGACCCTTGTGCATATACGTAGATTGACGTTTCCGAGCCGACTAAGGCGACGTCGATGCCATCAGATAAAAGTGACGTCATTGTCTTATCTCCGCCCCAAGTTGTTTTTAAATCTACCTTTAGTCCTTCTTCTTCAAAAAAGCCTTTTGAAATAGCGACGTACTGGGGAGCATAAAAGATAGAGCGAGTTACTTCGCCGACACGAACCGTTTGTACAGATGTTGTTTTGCTGCAGCTAATTAGTGGAATTAGTAAAATCATAATAGCAAGCAAAGAAAAAAGCCATTTAATTGGTTTCATAAAGCAAGCCTCCTTAAAGTAATAAAATATTTTATGATAATGTATGTAAAGAAGTGGAAGAAGGTGAGTGCCTATATAACTATGTGGAAAATCAAAGAAGTAGTAGTCAACGACTGAAAGTAAACCTTAGCGGAAGAAAGTAGGCTAGTTATATAAAGAATGGAGGAAAAAAATGAAAGATGGAACAATTCTTCATAAACAGCGTTTCCCATCATCAAATCCCCGCGTGACGCTGTGGGTGATTACATATGCATGTCAAGGGCTTAAGATTAAAGGAATGCTTGCAGAGCCAAAAGAAAAAGGAATGTATGACGGCTTTTTATACTTAAGAGGAGGTATTAAGAACGTAGGAACGGTTCGCCCTGCTCGACTCATTCAATTTGCTTCACAAGGTTTTATTGTGATGGCTCCGTTCTATAGGGGAAATCAAGGAGGCGAAGGAAACGAAGATTTTGCAGGAGATGATCGTTACGATGCTTTTGCTGCTTACGATTTACTGAAACAGCTCCCTAACGTCCACCATGACCGCATTCATATTTTTGGGTTTTCACGAGGGGGAGTGATGGCTTTACTCACAGCCATTGAAAAAAAAGACAGCCGTTCTCTTGTGCTATGGGGAGGCGTCACGGATATGGTGCTGACATATGAAGAAAGAGAAGATTTAAGAAGAATGATGAAGCGGGTGATTGGAGGAACTCCTTCTAAATATCCTGAAAGATACGAATGGAGGACACCTTTGCATCGTGCTCATCTCGTCGAGCCGCCGGTCTTGCTTATTCATGGTTTAGAAGATAAAAACGTCTCAATTGATCATTCCTATCAGCTCGAATCTAAACTAAAGAAGTCCAATAAAAAAGTTACCAGCTGGTATTTTGAAAACTTTCCACATGCTTTTCCACCAAAAGAAAACCGAGAAACGGTAAAGAAGTTAACGAAGTGGATGAAAGCGCAATAAAAGATATGCTACGATAGAAAAAACAAGTAGAATAACAGTGAGGAGTGAGAGAAAATGGGGATGCCGCTAGAATTAAATACAATGATTGTGACAAAAGGCAACGAAAAGCGTGTAACAGATAACATTTTTCAAGTTGAGAAAAAAGGATATCGTTTGTATCCGTTGGATATTCCATTAAACATTCACAAAACGAAAAATGGAGAATGTATTGGAACTGCTGTTGTGCGTAAGGTAGAAATGGAGCAGGAAAAAACCATTGTCACATATGAACTGACAAAATTACATTCGACTAACTAAAAAACCGATCGTCTATAAGACGATCGGTTTTTTATTAGACTCTAGGTCCGCCTAATGTTGAAATGTCCGATGCTACATCATTAAAACGCTTGAAGTTCGCTTTGAATTTAGCGGCAAGTTCAGTTGCTTTTTGGTTATAAGCTGTTGCATCGTTCCATGCTTTAGAAGGCTGAAGCACTTCATCAGGAACTCCCGGAACATGAGTTGGAATCGATAAACCAAAAATAGCATCTGTTACTGTTTCGGTATTAGCTAGTTCTCCTTCAAGAGCTGCTTGAACCATAGCTCGAGTGTAACTTAACTTCATTCGTTCACCCACGCCGTATTCACCGCCGGTCCATCCAGTGTTTACAAGGTAGACATTTACGTTATGTTCATCGATTTTCTTTCCTAGCATTTCTGCATAAGTTGTTGGAGCAAGAGGTAAGAAAGGCTCACCAAAGCATGTAGAGAAAGTAGCCTGTGGCGATGTTACGCCGCGCTCTGTTCCAGCTAACTTACTAGTGTATCCGCTCAGAAAATGGTACATCGCTTGTTCTTTTGTAAGCTTGCTGATTGGAGGTAAGACGCCGAAGGCATCAGCAGTTAAAAAGACAATAGCTGTAGGGTGCCCAGCAACGCTTGGCAATACCGTATTATCAATAGAGTCAATTGAATAAGCGGCACGAGTATTCTCTGTTAAACTATTATCATTGTAATCTGCTACTTTCGTATTTTGATTCAACACTACATTTTCCAGTACTGCGCCGAAGCGAATTGCATTAAAAATTTGCGGTTCTTTTTCTTCGGAAAGCTGAATGCACTTCGCGTAGCAGCCTCCTTCAATATTAAATACACCAGAGCTTGACCAACCGTGCTCGTCATCTCCGATTAAACGACGGTTTGCATCAGCAGAAAGCGTTGTTTTACCCGTTCCAGATAAACCAAAGAATAATGCAACGTCACCTTCTTCTCCTACGTTAGCAGAACAGTGCATGGATAGAATATTGTTTTGAGGAAGCAAGAAGTTCATCACTGAAAAAATAGATTTTTTCATTTCACCAGCGTATTCAGTTCCTCCAATTAGCACAATGCGTCGCTCTAATGAAAGAATAATGAAGGTTTCAGAATTCGTCCCGTCTGTTTCAGGATCAGCTTTGAACGTTGGAGCTGCTACAATTGTAAACGGCTTCACATCATCATTTGTTTTTTGTTCAGCTGAAGGGCGAATGAATAACTGCTGAGCGAATAGGTTGTGCCATGCAAATTCATTAACTACTTGAATTGGTAACTGATACTTTTTATCAGCTCCAGCATATCCATTAAAAACAAAAAGTTCATCCTGTTTCTTTAAGTGGGTTAAGACTTTTTTGTATAGCGCATCGAATCGCTGAGCAGAAATTGGCTGATTGACGGGTCCCCATTCAACCGTTTTTGAAGATACAGCATCGCTTACAATAAATTTATCCAAAGGAGAGCGACCTGTATATTTTCCGGTTTCGACTGACACAGCACCTGTAGAAGTCAGCGTTCCTTCGCGTCGAGCTAGAATTTTTTCAACAAGTTGTGGAACAGATAATTGGTGTTTTGTTGTTTTTAATTGAAGCAAACCATTTAATTCGATAGACATATCAACAGTACTCATGTGCACTACCTTCCTTTTTAGCTATTATTTATTCATTAATGTTTGAAATTTATAATTAGTATAACACATTTATTTAATTATTCTATACTATTTAACTAAAAATGTTTGTGTATTATAAAAAAATATACGTTATACCTATTTTAGACACATGTATATGTGCTAGAAGCAAAAAAAGTGAAGTTATTTCAAGTGAAAGCCTTTTTTTTTTCTGTCTTGTTAACCAAACTTCGTGATCATTCTTAATAAGGTATACTATTTTTAAATTTGAGTATGTTACATTAAAACAGATTCAAACATAAAGAGATGATTTCCATTTGAATGTTGTTGACAGTGAAGCGCTTTTTCATGTATTATATGTCCTTGAACGGATACTCTCTTATCCCGAGCTGGTGGAGGGACAGGCCCTGTGAAACCCAGCAACCATCGTCATTTTTTTGTGTAGACGATAAGGTGCTAACCTGATGCAAGGGCACAACCTTGATCGATAAGAGTGAAAGGCTTATGTAGAATTTGATACCTTTCCTCGATACAAGGAAAGGTTTTTTTATATTTTTTAACGTGTAATGAAAATAAGGGAATGAGTACCGTATCACAATGTATCGTATTTATAAGGAGGAAAACTGATGTCAACACAACGTCGTCTGTTCACGTCAGAATCTGTTACAGAGGGACATCCCGATAAAATTTGTGACCAAATTTCTGACTCAATTCTTGATGCTATCCTAGCAAAGGATCCAAATGCTCGTGTTGCTTGTGAAACAAGCGTAACAACTGGTTTAGTTTTAGTAAGCGGTGAAATTACAACTTCTACTTACGTGGATATTCCTAAAACAGTTCGTGAAACAATTAAAGGAATTGGCTATACTCGTGCAAAATACGGATTTGATGCTGAAACTTGTGCAGTATTAACATCTATCGACGAGCAGTCAGCTGATATCGCTGCTGGTGTAGACCAAGCGTTAGAAGCACGTGAAGGTCAAATGTCCGATGAAGAAATCGAAGCAATCGGAGCTGGAGACCAAGGGTTAATGTTTGGTTATGCATGTAACGAAACAAAAGAATTAATGCCTCTTCCAATTTCATTAGCTCATAAACTTGCTCGCCGTCTAACAGAAGTACGTAAAGAAGAAATTCTTCCTTACCTTCGCCCGGATGGTAAAACACAAGTAACAGTTGAATATGATGAAAACAACAAACCTGTTCGCATCGATACAATTGTTATTTCAACTCAGCATCACCCAGAAGTAACGTTAGAGCAAATTCAACGTAACTTAAAAGAATATGTAATTAATCCAGTTGTTCCAAATGAGTTAATTGATGAAAATACAAAGTATTTCATTAACCCAACAGGACGTTTCGTAATCGGCGGCCCTCAAGGAGATGCTGGTTTAACTGGTCGTAAAATTATCGTTGATACTTACGGCGGATATGCTCGTCACGGCGGCGGTGCATTCTCTGGTAAGGACGCAACAAAAGTAGACCGTTCAGCAGCTTATGCAGCTCGTTATGTTGCGAAAAACATTGTAGCAGCTGATCTTGCTGATAAATGTGAAGTACAACTAGCATATGCAATTGGTGTTGCACAGCCAGTATCTATTTCAATTGATACATTCGGTACAGGAAAAGTTTCTGAAGAAGTACTAGTAGATGTAGTACGCAAAAACTTTGACCTACGTCCAGCAGGCATCATTAAAATGCTTGATTTACGTCGCCCAATTTATAAGCAAACAGCAGCTTACGGTCACTTTGGTCGTACAGATGTGGAGCTTCCTTGGGAGTTCACAGACAAAGCTGAAGCATTAAAAACTCAAGCTTTAGCTAAATAATAAAAAAAATCTCCGTGAAAACGGAGATTTTTTTTATGCCCATTGAATACCTTCAGCAGATTTTTCTACGACATCTTCATATTCTGAAAGCAAATGCTGAAAAATGGCGTCCCATGATTGAGTAAGAGCATAGTGTCTAGCTGCATGGCCAAAGTGAAGCCGCTGGTGCAAATCATCAAGTAAACCTGTAATAGCCGAACTGAATTCTTCTAAGGAGTGAGGTTTGCAAAGGTAGCCGTTTCGCCCGTGCTGAACCATCTGTTTAACTCCTCCTGCATTTGCTGCCACCACGGGAGTTCCAGAAGCAAGAGACTCCAGTACGACATTTCCGAACGTTTCTGTTTCTGAAGGGAAAACAAACAAATCAGATGAAGAATAGATATGAGCAAGTTGCTTACCTTCAAGAAAGCCTGTAAATGTCATATGCTCAGATGCTTGCTGTTGCATTTGTTCTTTTAAAGGACCATCTCCCACAATAAGCCAGTGAACTTGGTGGCGGATATGATCAGGTAAAGATCGGGCAATTTTTAGTAAAAAATCAGCGTTCTTTTCTTTAGCTAACCTTCCTACATACGTTAAGATGTAGGGTTTTTTTATATTATATTTAATACGAATATCAAAGCGGTCATAGTGGGGATGGAACAATTTGTGATTTACCCCTCGCGACCAAATAGCTACGTTGTGAAACCCTTGTTTTTCTAGCTGCTGTTTGGTCACTTCGGAGGGAGCGAATAATTTTTGTACAGGTTTATAAAACCATTTCATATATTTTTGCAGTGGTACACGCATTTTTTCAAGTTCATAGTGAGATAAATAATCATCAAAATTGGTATGATAAGAGCCGACAAGAGGAATACCTAATCTTTTTCCGTAATAGGAGCCGCAAAGCCCCATTGTAAAAGGAGTGGCCAAATGAATAAGAGAAGGGTTGAATTCCTGCAGCTGCTTTTTAATTTTTAGAACGTTTGGCAATGAAAAGCGGCTGTTTGGATAAAGGAAAAACGGCATGCTAGGCGAGCGGTGAACATACGGTGAAAACGACCGATTATGAGCAAATTCAGGAGCAAATACCTGGATGGGAATTTGCTTTGATTTGACATACTGAGTAAATTGATAAAGTGTTTTAGCAGCTCCGTTAACTTCCGGAGCAAATGTATCTGTAAATAAAGCAATTCTCATGAGTACTCCTCCTATCAATTAGACTAAAAATATGTTCAGTGAAACAGCACCTGAAAAGATGCCGAGTATCAGGCCTACCATGACATCCGTCGGATAGTGCAGACCGAGATAAATTCTTGAAATGCCTACCGTTACTGCAAGCGGCAAAAGAACGGCAGCGAAGGCTGGGTAAGTAATCATCAGAGGGGTAACTAACGAAAAAATAGCCGTTGTATGCCCCGATGGAAATGAATGATCTTTTAATGGATTTTCTAATACTTTTGTATGCTTTAGTTGAATATAAGGCCGTTGTCTCGGATATAGCTTCTTAGCAATGGCAACAGGAATATGGCTAACGGCTAGAGAAAAGGCACAGGCGTAAGCGACGGATGAAGGATGCAGAAATAGCAGCAAGCACGCTATCACAATGGTAAACGTGGCTCCGCCGGCATGAGTTAGTAAACGTAAAAATCTATTTAAGTGCTTTCGATCAAAATGTTGATTTACACTTTTGAATAATCGGCATTCGGCATCGTATACATACTGAATTAACTTGGCTTTCATAGAGTCGCTCCCTTTTTAATAAATACGTCTTTATTATTCAGTTTAATCTTTAATTGTGGAGGCAGTACTAAAACGATGTAAATTAATATGGAAATTTCTTTACAATTGTGGAGAGAATAGAACATGATTAGAGAGTTTGTGGAGATACTAAAAAAATTCCCTCAGTATGACTTTCTGAGGGAACGTTTCCTTTATAATGAAGAATCAGATTTCTTAATAGACTTATAATACTGCCCTTTTTCTACATATTCTGTACGAATGCGCTGCATATCTTTTAAATCCTCCTCAGTCAGAGTGCGGATTACTTTAGCAGGTCGACCGAGTGCGAGAGTATTAGGTGGTATTTTTTTACCGGGAGGCACTAAACTTCCTGCACCGATAAAAGCACCTTCACCAATTTCCGCACCGTCTAAAATAATAGAGCCCATGCCAATGAGCGCGCGTTTGCGGATGATGGAGCTGTGTAAAATAACTTGATGTCCTACTGTCACATCATCCTCAATAAGCAAAGGAGCATTTGGGCTTTGATGGAGTGTTGATTGATCTTGTATATTTACTCGTTTCCCGATAATAGTAGGCGAAACATCTCCTCTAATAACGGTGTTAAACCAAATGCTGCTTTCTTCACCAATGGTGACATCTCCAGTAATCGTGACATAGTCTGCGAGGAAGCAGCTGGGTGCAATATTAGGCATTTTTTCTTTATACGGATAAATCATCAAATCATCTCCCTTTATTAGTTGAAAAAAAGTAGTAAATCTTCTAATGTAAGTGTACAAAGGTTTTTAAAGCAGGTAAACAAAAAAAGGAAGAAGGAGTAACTCAAATGCATAAATGGGAAGCAGAAAATCCAAAAGGCGTTATTGTCATGGTCCATGGAGCAGCGGAGCATCACGGGCGCTATCGCTGGCTGATTGAGATGTGGCGTTCGGTTGGAATGCACGTAATCATGGGAGACCTTCCTGGCCAAGGCTTAACAACGAGAAGAAGAGGACATATCCTATCCTTTGATGAATATGTATATGAAGTGGAAGAATGGGTACGTGAAGCGCAAAAATATGATTTGCCTATTTTCCTGTTAGGACATAGTATGGGAGGACTGGCGGTTATTCGTACGCTGCAGACAAAAAATCTTCCTATATGGGGTGCGATTCTTTCCTCACCTTGTCTAGGATTAAAAGAGCAAGTACCAGCTTACTTAGATATGTTATCTAAAGGATTAAATAAAGTCATGCCGAACAAACTTTTTGATTTGGGTCTTACTGTTGAAAAAGCAACAAGAAACCAAGAAGTTCGAGATGAAGATGAAAACGACTCACTGTACGTTACAAAAGTTTCTGTAAGATGGTACCGAGAATTGATTCAAGCTGTTAACTTAGCTTTTAAAGATATCGATCGTTTGCCGGATGTTCCGCTTCTTGTGATGCAGGCAGGAGAAGATAAAATTATTGAAAAGCTGATTGTTAGACAGTGGTTTGATGAAATAGAGCTAAGTGAAAAAATCTACAAAGAATGGTCTCAGCTGTATCACGAAATCTTTAATGAGCCTGAAAGAGAATACGTTTTTACATACGCGAAAAGCTTTGTTGATCTTCACATTTAATGAGTGCTGTCAGAAATTGAGGTGAAAATAAATGAAGATTCCGTCTCGTCCTATTTCATTAATGAGAAAAATTTATCGAGAAGTGTTTCCCGTCGTTCATCATGAGCTTAACCATTGGCGGGAACGGGCAAAAGAGATTCCTAATAAAGAATTACGCACTCAAGCATTGGCAAGTATCGATACAAAAACTTTTCATTGTGAAGGAGGCGGCATCCTATCGATTTTAGCGAAAGAAAACATGATTGAATGCGTAAAATTTATCGTTGCCTACCAAACAATCAGCGATTACTTAGATAACTTATGTGACCGCAGCAATTCGCTCGATCCTAAAGATTTTGCAGCCTTACATGAATCGATGCCAGATGCGTTGACTCCTCATGCACCTCTTGGGGATTACTATCGTTTTCGAACGGATAAAGACGATGGAGGATATTTAGCGGAACTTGTCCAGACTTGTCAGCAGTCCTTGCGAAAAGCCTGTAATTACCATATCGTCTCTTCACATTTATTAGAACTAGCTACTTATTATTGTGATTTGCAAATACATAAGCATGTTGAAATCAAGGAAAGAGTTCCACGATTAGAGAATTGGTTTGATGCTCACCGGCACAGTGTTCCTGAAATGGAGTGGTATGAATTTTCAGCGTGCTCTGGTTCAACGTTAGGCATTTTTTGTTTGGCCGCTTACAGTTTTCAAGAAGAGATGACCAAAGAAATGACGGAGAAAATAAAAGCGGGATATTTTCCTTATATTCAAGGTTTACATATTTTACTCGATTATTTAATTGACCAAGAAGAAGATAAAGCAGGAGGAGATTTGAACTTTTGTTTTTATTATCCTCACTATCAGCAAATGATGGACCGCTTTTTGCATTTTGTTGTAAAAGCGGACGAATATGCTAAAAAACTGCCGGATTATCACTTTCACTGCTTTATCTATAAGGGACTCCTGGGCGTTTATTTGTCCGATCAAAAAGTGAGGGCACAAAAACATGTTCATGTGAATGCACGTCGATTAATCAAAGCGGGGGGAGCACTCAGCTACTTTTTCTATATCAACGGACGCTTGTACCGAATGTTAAAAAGATAAGCCATATACGGCTTATCTTTTTTCAATAGCAATGATGAACGGAGGATTGTTTTGCTGATTCATGAAGCGATATTGTAAAACATGGACGTCTTTTTGATCCAGATTTTGGACGTACGTTAGTAAATCGTCTCTTTCTTGTTTCCCTTGTTCGTGTCCGTGATAAATAACGAGCACAATCACTCCTTCAGGTGCTAGCAAATCAAGTAACTGCTCAATTGCAGAAATTGTTGTTTCAGAAGTGGTGACGATGTCTTTATCTCCACCTGGTAAATAACCTAAATTAAAGACAGCGCCCGTCACTCGTCCATTAATAGAAGTAGGAAGCATGCTTATATTGCTATGGCTTTCTTGGATAAGCGTGACTCGTTTTTCTACATGATGTTCTGTCAATCGCTGCTGAGTTGCTTGAATGGCTTGGGGCTGAATGTCAAATCCATATACATGACCTGTATCTCCGACTAAGTTGGCTAAGAACAATGTATCATGTCCATTTCCTGCTGTAGCATCAATCGCGACATCTCCTTCAGCCACAGCATTAGTGAGCAACGTGCGGGCAAAAGGCAGGATACGTTCTATTTTCATCTTTCCATCAACTCTTTTTCGTAATATTTTCCTTGATAGCTTTGGCGACGTTCGAGCTCTTGATCAATGGCATTTAATACGCTCCACTTATTTACGCTCCACATCGGTCCGATCATGAGGTCTATCGGTCCATCACCGGTAATACGATGAACAATCATCTCAGAAGGGATTACTTCGAGCTGATCGCATACAAGCTTTACATATTCTTCAAATGAAAGAAATTCAACAAGGCCCTTTTCATACTGTTTGACCATAGGAGTTCCTTTTAGTAAATGAAGCAGATGAATCTTAATTCCTTGAACGTCTAATTTTGCTACTGCCCGTACCGTTTCCATCATCATCTCAGGTGTTTCTAAAGGCAAACCATTAATGATGTGAGAACAAACGCGAATACCGTGTTTTCGAAGCTTTGCTACACCATCTACATAGCATTGGTGATCGTGTGCCCGGTTGATAAGCAGTGAAGTTCGTTCATGAACAGTTTGCAGTCCAAGTTCTACCCATAGATAAGTTCGTTCATTTAATTCAGCCAAGTACTCCACCACATCGTCGGGGAGACAGTCAGGGCGCGTGGCGATAGAAAGCCCAACAACTCCGGGAAGCTTTAAGACCGCTTCATATTTTTCACGAAGCTCCTCAACAGGAGCGTGAGTGTTAGTGAATGCTTGAAAGTAAGCAACGTATTTTCCGTCTTTCCATTTATGATGCATTTTTTCACGGATTTCGTTAAATTGTGTCACAAGATCATCCGCTCTGTTTCCAGCGAAATCTCCTGAACCGGCAGCGCTGCAAAACGTACAGCCGCCGTGAGCTACCGTGCCGTCTCTGTTTGGACAATCAAATCCTCCATCTAAGGCTACTTTAAATACCTTATGGCCAAAGTGGTTACGTAAGTGGTAATTCCAGGTATGATAACGTTTGTTTTCAGATTTATACGGAAATGGGTTTGTCTGATTCAAATCAGCAACCTCCTTTTTACATGCAATATACATCAACAAATTGTATCAAAAACGTGAAAAAGTGCCAAACAAATTTAAGGATGCTTATATTTAACAGGTTCTTCTTGTCGTAAAGGGGAGTAAAGTTGCGCAAAATAAGACAGAAATGAACGAATAGGAGGAATAGACAATGACAACTCGTCAAGCAGTGGATCAACTTATGCAGCAGTGTGAAGATGCTATTCGCTTTGGACAAGGTCAGTTACAGGAAGGCATGAAACAAGAACATTACAATGACACTGAATATACAAAAGCACAGGAAAAATTAGAAAATGCTTATAAAGAAATTGAAGAGTTTTCTCACAGTGCAAATGCACAGCAAAGAGAGCAGCTATATCGCATGCGCCTGCAAGTTCAGCAGCTGCAAAATAAATTGATTACAACTCAGCATTAAGGAGAGGATTTTATGGCAACTCGTTCAAATCAAAATAACCCGGAACAAAAAACAAAAAACGGGATCAACAGCAATGATATTGAGCTAGGAAAAGATTTTGATCCTGTAAAAGAATTAAAAGCACGGAACAGCAAGCGTGCCCAGCCGGTTCGTTCGAAGCAAAAATAAGCGGTAAAAAGGTGATTTTGCATGATATTGTCATGTGAAATCACCTTTTTAAATAGTCAGCGAATTTCAAATAAATTGTCTATATGTAAAAGCATTGCGAACCCTTTAAGAAAAGACTAGAATGTACGTTGGCATTCGAATAGATAGGGGGGAGATCAATGCCCAAGTCACTTTGGTTTTTGATTATTGGTATGCTTGTAAACGTAACGGGAGCTTCGTTTTTATGGCCTCTCAATACAATTTATATAAATGAACATTTAGGAAAGTCGTTATCCGTTGCAGGAGTGGTTCTTATGCTGAACTCTGCTGCAAGCGTAGTGGGTAATTTACTAGGGGGAACGCTTTTTGACAAAATTGGAGGATATAAATCCATTTTATCAGGAATTATTATTACCCTTGTTGCATTAGTGGGACTGGTGTTTTTCCATGGTTGGCCTACATATGTTGTTCTCTTGGTTATTGTAGGGTTTGGATCTGGTATTGTGTTTCCATCTATGTATGCAATGGCAGGCTCAGTCTGGCCACAAGGCGGAAGAAAAGCATTTAATGCGATGTACGTTGCTCAAAATGCAGGAGTGGCTATTGGCGCAGCGGTAGGGGGCGTTGTAGCATCCTATTCATTTACGTATATTTTCTTAGCTAATACAATTTTATACGTTATTTTTCTTCTTATTGCTATTTTTTCATACCGTCATATTTCGGTTACAGTTGGGCAAACGAATGTCCTTAATGAAGCCGGTAGTATTCAGCACAAAACGAAACTGACGGCCCTTCTTATTTTATGTACAGGATACGTATTATGCTGGGTCGCGTATGTTCAGTGGCAAACAACGATTGCTACGCATACGCGTGAGTTGAATATACCTCTTTCTAGCTACAGTTTGCTTTGGACGATTAACGGCATTTTAATTGTAGTCGGTCAGCCTTTGATTGTGCCTATCATTCAAAAAGTAGCAAAGACATTAAAAGTACAGGTTCTAATTGGAACGGTTATTTTTGTGGCTTCTTTCATCATCGTGGTGAATGCCACAACATTTTCGCAGTTCTTAACAGCAATGATTGTGTTAACAGTTGGAGAAATGTTTGTTTGGCCAGCAATTCCAGCTGTCGCAAGTCAGTTAGCTCCATCAGGAAAAGAAGGGTTTTATCAAGGCGTAGTCAACAGTATGGCTACTGCAGGTAAAATGATTGGCCCTCTCTTTGGAGGCGTTATTTTCGATGCGTTTAATATGTCTACCCTGTGCTATTTATTAATTGCACTATTGTTATTTAGCATGTGTACAACATGGATATACGATTATAAATTAAAAGAAAAACGTCAGCGTTCACTAACCATCTCTAAATAAATAGAGGTGGTTTTATTTTTGACTGTTCAATAAACGTAGGAATGTCTTCAGTATTCCTTTAATAATATAGTAAGGGTCGTGACAAGCAAAGAAAGGAGTATATACCTGTAAAAATGTAAGCGTTTTCTAATTATATGACTTCTTGGGGGCTAGAATATGCTTAGTATGATTGGATTAATTGGAGGATTATTGCTGCTCATTGTATTAACGATGAGAGGCATGAATTTATTTATAGCAGGTCCGCTTAGTGCTTTAGTTGTTGCGTTAACAAGCGGAATGCCTTTATTTCCACAGCTGGTGAAAGAAGGAGAAGCAAATTTTGTTGGGAATTATATGTCTGGTTTCACAGGATTTATTGCTTCTTGGTATTTAATGTTTCTATTGGGGGCCGTTTTTGGAAAAGTGATGGAAGACAGCGGGGCCGCTGATAGTGTTTCTCGCTGGATTGTCAGTAAACTAGGAATGAAAAGAGCAGTGTTGGCGATTGTACTTGCCTGTGCGGTCTTAACATATGGAGGAGTCAGTCTGTTTGTAGTAGCATTCTCTGTCTATCCAATGGCTTTAAGCTTATTCAAACAAGCTGATTTGCCGAGGCGGTTTATCCCTGCTGCTTTAGCATTCGGTTCCGTTACGTTTACGATGACCTCGGCTGGATCGCCTGAAATCCAAAACTGGATTCCAATTGAATATTTAAAGACTAGTCCGTATGCAGGATGGGAAGTTAGTTTAGTTGTAGCGGTAGTGATGGCTGTATTCGGCTACTGGTGGTTAAAGCGCTTAATTTCAAAAGCAGTTAAAAATGGAGAGCGTTTTATATCACGCGAGAAAGATCCAGCAGTAACGGAAAATCAGTCTCTTCCTAATCCGTTATTAAGTTTGCTTCCGCTTGTGGTCGTGCTCATTATTTCTTTTGCACTTCATAAGCCGCTTCAGCAATCTGCGTTGATTGTCGCACTTTTAAGCGGTATCATTGTCACATACATTGTGAACCGAAAACACTTTAAAGGATTTTGGAATGCAGCATCAGAAGGGACGCTTGGAGCGCTAATTGCAATTGGGAATACAGCTGCTGTCGTAGGTTTTGGAGGGGTTGCTAAGGCTGTTCCCGCGTTTGGAGTGGCTGTAGATGCCATGACGCATATTCCAGGCAGTCCGTTGATAGGGGGAGCTATTGCGGTGAGTGTTATCGCGGGGATGACAGGTTCGGCTTCAGGAGGTCAGGCGATTGCTTTGCCAATTTTAGCCCCTCACTATCTAGATGCTGGTGTAAATCCAGAAGCTCTCCATCGTGTAGTAGCTATATCTTCTGGCGTATTAGATTCCTTGCCTCATAATGGTTATGTCGTCACCACAATTAATTCTATTTGCGGAGAAACTCATAAAGATGCGTATGGATCAGTTGCAGCGATGACGGTAGTTGTGCCGCTTGTTGGTCTCGTACTTGCGATTATCCTGTTTTCTTTTGGATTTGGTATTTAATAATAGCTGTTAAAGAAAGTAGAGGCGGGGACAAAAGTATTTTAGCTGAAAGAAGATCCGAACGATAAATCGTTCGGATCTTTTCATTATTATGGTGAACTCGGCTTTTATGTGTTTAGTTGCTTTAAGCTGTTGATTGGAGCGCAAGATGAAGCCTTGCACGGAAATGAACAGTTTTGTAGCAAGGAGTCCAGATATCCTATTTATTCAGCTTTAGATAGGATTAACTTAATTATGTCTAAATCTCTTTGTTTGGCGTTGTATGTATGTTTTTGGGAGAAGTTGTTCATATATAAGAATGAAAGAGGGGATTTAGCAACAAAGCAGTGAGGCAGTGTAGAAACTTTTACAAAATCCGTTGAACAACTTGCAGTTTGCGAACATATTATTTACAATACAAGGTAGTATGATGTAAAAACTATGATAAGGAATAGTAGTGAACGAAGCGAGCTAAGAGAGCTGACGGGTGGTGCGAGTCAGCAAACGGGCGTTCATGAACTCACCTTGGAGTTGTAAATGTGAAGTAAAGTAACATTTACCGTCTATCCGCGTTAAGGAAAATGAGTGAGTACATAATTGTGCTAATTTGGGTGGTACCGCGGGAAGTTTATTCAACCTCTCGTCCCTTTGTTTGAGGGATGAGGGGTTTTTTAGTTTAATTAAATACAGCTGGAGCGTACAAGGAGGATTATGTATGGCTTTTAATCATGAAAAGATCGAACAAAAATGGCAAAAAGTTTGGGAAGAAAATAAAACATTTAGAACAACAGAAGATGAAGGAAAGCGTAAGTTTTACGCATTAGATATGTTCCCTTATCCATCTGGGGCGGGTTTACACGTTGGGCATCCAGAAGGTTATACAGCAACGGACATTTTATCTCGTATGAAGCGTATGCAAGGATACAATGTACTTCATCCAATGGGATGGGATGCATTCGGACTACCTGCTGAGCAGTATGCATTAGATACAGGAAACGATCCGGCTGAGTTCACTGAACTTAACATTAATAATTTCCGTCGTCAAATCAAATCGTTAGGTTTCTCTTACGATTGGGAGCGTGAAATTAATACGACTGATCCTAACTACTACAAATGGACGCAGTGGATTTTCTTACAGCTATATAAAAAAGGCTTAGCTTATGTGGATGAAGTAGCTGTTAACTGGTGTCCTGCGTTGGGAACAGTACTTGCAAACGAAGAAGTTATAGATGGCAAAAGTGAGCGCGGTGGGCATCCGGTTGAGCGTCGTCCAATGAAGCAGTGGATGCTTAAAATCACAGCTTATGCAGATCGTTTACTAGAAGATTTAGATGATCTTGATTGGCCAGAAAGTATTAAAGAAATGCAGCGAAACTGGATTGGCCGCTCTGAAGGAGCTCACGTTCACTTCACAATTGATGGATATGACGAAACATTTACTGTGTTCACAACGCGTCCTGATACGCTGTTTGGGGCAACGTATGCCGTTTTAGCACCTGAACATCCGTTTGTGGATAAAATTACGACAGCCGAACAAAAAGAAGCGGTAGAAGCGTATTTAGATCAAATTAAAAGCAAAAGCGATTTAGAGCGTACAGACTTAGCTAAAGACAAAACGGGCGTATTCACAGGTGCTTATGCAATTAACCCTGTAAACGGTGAGAGAATGCCAATTTGGATTGCTGACTATGTTCTAATGAGCTATGGTACAGGTGCAATTATGGCTGTTCCTGCTCATGATGAGCGTGATTATGAGTTTGCTGTTAAATTTGAACTGCCGATTAAAGAAGTAGTAGCGGGTGGAGACGTTTCAAAAGAAGCTTATACAGGCGACGGCGAGCACGTTAATTCAGACTTCTTAAATGGTCTAGACAAAGAAGAAGCAATTTCAAATATGATTCAGTGGCTTCAAGCAAATGAAAAAGGTGAAAAACAAGTAACATACCGTCTGCGTGACTGGTTATTCAGCCGTCAGCGCTACTGGGGTGAACCGATTCCTGTTATTCACTGGGAAGATGGCACAACAACTGCAGTTCCTGAAGATCAGCTTCCGCTTGTTTTACCAAAAACAACTGAAATCAAGCCGTCAGGTACAGGTGAATCTCCATTAGCAAACATTGATGACTGGGTGAACGTTGTAGATCCGGAAACGGGCAAAAAAGGGCGCCGCGAAACAAATACAATGCCTCAATGGGCAGGCAGCTGCTGGTATTACTTACGCTACATTGATCCAGCGAACAGCGAAGCATTAGCAGATGCAGACAAATTAAAAGAATGGTTGCCGGTTGATATTTATATCGGTGGAGCTGAACACGCTGTTCTTCATCTATTGTATGCTCGTTTCTGGCATAAATTTTTATATGATATCGGCGTAGTTCCAACAAAAGAGCCGTTCCAAAAACTGTTTAACCAAGGTATGATTCTTGGAGAAAACAATGAAAAAATGAGTAAGTCAAAAGGTAACGTTGTAAACCCAGACGAAATCGTAGAAAGCCACGGTGCAGATACGCTTCGCCTTTACGAAATGTTTATGGGACCGTTAGATGCATCCATTGCTTGGTCAACAAAAGGGCTTGATGGTGCACGCCGTTTCTTAGATCGTGTATGGCGTTTACTTATCGAGGATAATGGTGAATTAAGCAGCAAGGTTCAAGAAAGCAATGATACTACACTTGAACGCGTATATCACCAAACGGTGAAAAAAGTAACGGAAGATTACGAAGGTCTTCGTTTTAATACAGGTATCTCTCAACTTATGGTATTCATCAACGACGCATACAAAGTTGATGTGCTGCCAAAGCAATACGTAGAAGGATTTGTGAAGCTATTAGCACCAATTTGTCCTCATACAACTGAGGAATTATGGAGCAAACTAGGCCACGAAGATACGATTTCATATGAAGCTTGGCCTGCGTTTGATGAAGCGAAACTTGTAGATGATGAAGTGGAAATTGTCGTTCAAATTAACGGTAAAGTACGTGCAAAATTAAACGTACCTGCTGAGGCATCTCGTGAAGAGCTTCAAGATATTGCAATGGCTAATGAAGATGTTCAAGAGTTCATTGAAGGTAAGACAGTACGCAAAGTGATTGCTGTGCCTGGTAAATTAGTAAACATCGTAGCTAATTAAGTATTGATGTAGAACAGCCCCCCTGACTAAAGAGCAGTCAGGGGGGCTGTTCTAGACCTAAGGGCCTGATGTCCCCCTTTCGGGGTTGACATCAGGCCCTTAGTTAAACCTTTAACTACGATTGGAAAAGCTTAGGTAGGCTGCTGCTTAAGCTTTTCTTATTTAGTGGCATAAAGGTATTTGAATTTGCTACAATAGCGATAGCAAGCTGAATGAAAGAATAGAGAGGAATGACGAAGATGGAAGAAGTAAAAGTGATTACGCCTGAAGAGCTTCAAAAACGCGTTGAAAATGGAGAAGAGCTTCATTTAGTTGATGTTCGCGAAGATGAGGAAGTAGCAGAAGGAATGATTCCAACTGCTAAACACATTCGTATGAATGATATTCCAACTAATGTGGATTATTTCGATAAAGAAAAAGAATATATTTTCATTTGCCGTTCTGGACGCCGCAGTGAAAACGTATGTTACTACCTTCAAGAACAAGGTTATAAAGTAACAAATATGGTTGGCGGTATGTTAGAGTGGGAAGGAAAAACGGTTAATAAATAAGAAAAAGCGCCTTTGACAGGCGCTTTTTTCTTTTGGAATGAAACTTCTACCATTCGACTAAAATGATAGTAGCAAAACAAATGATGACTAAATCTATAAAAGTCTTCATAAAAATAGAGGTAGGAAGAAGTTGAAAATCAGTACGAAAGCCATCATTGAGAGAAGCAGTCCATTCTGATTGAAACAAATTTGATAGGACAAGGTGGTAGAAGCTATGATACAGGTGAAAATGTTTGATAAAGAGCATGAAAAAGATTTAGAGTTTGCGGTGAACCGATTTTTACGCAAATTAGAAGATGAAGACGTCGTGGATATTAAGTACCAAGTCACAGTGGATGTTGATCGTGATGAGCAGGTGTACTGTTTTTCAGCCATGGTTATGTATAAAGCCTAGCGTATTATGCTAGGCTTGTTGCAAATTCTCCTGCATTACTGCCAGCCAAACGGCCTGTTACAAGGGCAGAAGTAATATTGTATCCTCCAGTATATCCGTGGATATCAAGAATTTCCCCGCAGAAGTAAAGGCCTTGCATAAATTTAGAAGACATTTCTTTTGGGTGAATTTCTTTAACGGATACTCCGCCTCCTGTGACGAAGGCTTTCTCTAAAGAAAGTGTGCCGTTTACAGCAAATTCAAATCGTTTGCACATTCTCGAGAATTCTCTCAGTTTTTCATGCTGAAGCTGTCCCGCTAGCGCTTGGCTATCAATGTCTGCTTGCTCGAGTAAAAATAATAGATAGCGTTCAGATACAAAACCTTTTAAAACATTTTTAATCGCTTTTTTCGGCTCTTCTTTTGTTGTTTTGACTAATTGTTGAAAAATCTCTTCTTCGTTTTGGCTAGGAAATAAATCAAGAGACATTTGAACAGTGTTGCTTTTTTGTTTCTTTAACTCTTTAACAACATATTGGCTGCAGCGAAGAGCGGCAGGGCCAGAGATGCCAAAGTGAGTGAAAATCATATCCATCTGATGAGTGATGACAGGTTTGCCTTTTTTATTAAGTACGCTTAGTCCTACGTTGCGAAGCGATAGACCTTGAAGCGTTTTTGTTTTAATAAAGTGTTCGCTAGATGTAATAGGAACTTCTGTTGGGTAAAGTTCAGTAATTTTATGACCTGCATCTTTTGCCCATTGATAACCGTCTCCTGTCGAACCCGTATGAGGCACTGATTTTCCGCCTACTGCAATCACAACGCTTTTCGTTTGGATTGCTTCTCCGTCTTGAAGCACAACTTCTTTCACGGTGTTGTTTTCATAGTTTACGCGTTTAACGGCTGTGTTTGTGCGAATTGTTACACGAAGACGGTGAAGTTCACTAATTAATGCATCAACAACAGATTGTGCTTTATTGCTAACCGGAAACATACGCCCGTGATCTTCTTCTTTTAATTTAATTCCAAGGCCTTCAAAATAGGAGATGATATCTTCGTTATTAAAAACAGAAAACGCACTGTATAAAAAGCGTCCGTTTCCTGGAATGTGTTTAATAAGTTCATCAATCGGAAGGCGGTTTGTTACATTACAGCGGCCCCCTCCAGAAATGGCAAGCTTTCGTCCGAGTTTATTGCCTTTATCAATTAATAATACGTTTGCACCTGACTCACCAGCTGCAATCGATGCCATCAAACCAGAAGGTCCTCCTCCGATTACGACTACATCATATATCATACTTTCACCAACCTGTCTATTCTTAAAAAATTTTAGTTTGTTCACTGACAAATCTCTCAACATTGGATAAAATGGGCTATAGTCTTTGTTTTTTAGCTTGTTGACGAGTGTGAGTGAGTATAAGACCTTTCTTAGTGTATACTCTCACTTGCTTCTTTTCAATTCTATCATTATTATCAGTATGTAACATTAAGTATCGGAGGCAAACGTATGTCTGATTCAAAATTGTTAAGAGGGACCTTTGTGCTAACGCTTGGCACTTATGTATCCCGAATTCTGGGAATGATTTATTTATTTCCATTTGCGATCCTTGTTGGAACCGTAGGGGGAGCACTGTTTGGTTATGGATATAACCAATATGCTATTTATTTAAGTATTGCTACAGCCGGTATGCCAATGGCCGTATCGAAATTTGTATCAAAATATAATGCACTCGGTGATTATTATACGAGTAGAAGAATGTATCGGGCCGGCATGAAATTAATGCTTGTCACAGGAATACTTGCATTTTTACTTTTATATTCGTTAGCGCCTGTTATGTCTAGAATTACACTTGGAGGTTCTGATTTAAATAACTCCTTAGAAGATGTAGTAATGGTTATGCGAATGGTTAGTGTTGCGTTAATTGTAGTACCGATGATGAGTTTAATGCGAGGATTTTTCCAAGGTCACCAGTCTATGGGTCCAACAGCCGTTTCACAGGTAGTTGAACAACTTGTGCGGGTTGTCTTTTTATTGGTATCTACCTATATTGTGATCAAAATTGTGCATGGAAGTCTTGCACTAGCCGTTGGATTTGCTACAATGGGTGCTTTTGTAGGAGCTCTTGCTGGACTTGCCGTATTAATTTGGTACTGGAAAAAACGAAAGCCTCATCTCGATAAAATGGTGAACGAGCAGACGGTAACGCCTACGCGTATTTCTACCGTATCCATTTTTAAAGAGCTGCTTACGTATTCATTGCCCTATGTATTTGTCAGCTTAGCTATTCCGCTTTATCAGTATGTGGATCAATTCACATTTAACCGTGCGATGGTAGCGGCTGGACAAAAAGAAATAGCGGAGTCCATGAACGGAATTGTTCAGTCTTATGTTCCAAAGCTTGTGATGATTCCTGTTTCATTAGCTACTGCATTCGGTTTGACTCTTGTACCAACGATTACACGTTCATTTGTGAATAAAGATTATAATGTATTGCAAAAGCAAATTGATCAAACATATCAAACGATTATGTTTCTTGTGCTGCCAGCATCTGTAGGGTTAATGGCTTTAGCTGGTCCAGCATATACGTTTTTCTTTGGAACAGATGCATCGGATGCGGGTGGAAATGTCTTGCTTTATTATGCACCCGTAGCTTTATTGTTCTCGTTTTTCACGGTTAATGGAGCTATTTTACAAGGGATTAACAAACAAAAATATGCTGTTTTAAGTCTATTATTTGGATTGATTGTGAAAATTGTCGTGAACGTGCCATTTATTCTTATGTTCCACGAGATCGGTTCAGTTTTAGCGACAGCACTAGGCTATATCGTATCTCTTGTTTATATGTTTGCGCTTATTCAAAAACACGCAAAATATAACTACAGTGAGTTTATAAAACGCTCTGTGCTCATTCTCATTTTTGTTGCGATTATGGGAATCAGCGTAAAAATTGTTTCAGTAGTAATTGGTCTGTTTACAACCCCAGGACGATTCTCTGCCACGGTTATTACGATTATAGGAGCAGCAGTAGGCGGCCTTATTTACTTTATTATTACCTATCGTTCAAGCTTGCTTGAAAAAGTAATGGGAGCGAGGGTAACAGGTGCAATTGAACGAAAGATACTGCGCCGAAATAAACAGCGCAGTGCATAAGAAGATGACTCGTTAGAGTCATCTTCTTTTCAAAAAAAGGAGGATATTACATGCGTTTGGATAAATTGCTTTCTACCATTGGGTACGGAAGCCGAAAAGAAGTTAAAGGTCTTTTAAAGACTGGAGCTGTTAAGGTAGACGGTACAGCGGTTAAAGATGCTAAGGTACATGTTAATCCAGATGAACAAGAAATAACTGTGCATGGCGAAGCCGTTTCTTACCGAGAATTTGTTTACTTTATGCTGCATAAGCCCCAAGGTGTCATATCAGCGACGGAAGATTCTCTTCATGAAACAGTTTTGGACTTATTGGAAATTGACGATGCTGTGTATGACCCATTTCCGGTAGGGCGTTTAGACAAAGATACAGAAGGGCTCTTGCTGCTGACAAATGACGGTCAGCTTGCACATCAGCTGCTATCTCCTAAAAAGCACGTTCCTAAAACGTATTTTGCAAAAATTAATGCGCCGGTGACTGAAGAAGATGCTAAAGCATTTAGACAGGGTGTCACTCTTGATGATGGATACGTAACAAAATCAGCAGAGTTAAAGGTACTAACAAGCGGTGTGGAATCAGAAATTGAATTAACGATCGTTGAAGGGAAATTTCATCAAGTGAAGCGTATGTTTGAAGCAAGAGGAAAAAAAGTAACGTATTTAAAACGTTTATCTATGGGAGCTTTGCTATTAGACGAGTCGTTAGATTTAGGAGAGTACAGGGAGTTAACGGAAGAAGAACTAGCTTTATTACAAAAATCAAATGCCTAAGAAGAGGCGAAAGAAAAAGGAACCTAAGTCTAAAATGGTTCCTTTTTTTGTCCACTTTATTCGACAAGTGAAACATTTCACGTTAAAGCACTTAAACGAGTACCAACTCTGCTTGACGTGCAAATGGAGCGGGGGACTATGCACTCGTCCAAGTCTTGACTTTCTACTGCGTAGAATTTTATCTCTATATATAAATCACTTACTACCCTTGAAATAAACTTACTAGGATGACATCTTGACCTTCTTTTGCGTAGTCGTCCATGTACCGCGACTTGGGCTGCGAACTAAATCATTATATGCTAACACATTCAAGTCACGCTGAATGGTTCTTGGTGTAATACCAAATTCGTCTACGAGCTCTTGCGTTGTAACTGTTCCATTTTTACAAATGAACATATAGACCGATTTGATACGAGTTAGCATTCGATTAGTTGAAGGTTTCAAAAAACCACTTCCTTATTCGTTTTTCGTAAGGCACAACTTCTTTATAACTCTGAGATGTCAAGCACTATTTCAGTCCTTATCCTTATTGTACACAAAATCGACAGAAAAATAAAAGAGAAAACGCAAATTAACACAATATTTACAAAAAATGATATAAATATGTAATCCTTTCGTAACATCTCCTTCCTCTATTTGCACATTTTTTATAGTATATGTAAACAATAAACAAATAGAATCCGTTTTTATCGATTGTGCCTACAAATTATTTCCCGGAATTTTGACTCTGTAAACCTTTGATATGAAAGGAAAGAGACAATTATTTCTTTCTATATAAAGGTATGATAAAGTTAAATTTACCAATAGTAATGATAGATACAATCTGTAAAAGCAGGCAAAGGAGGCACACAGATGACAGCAATTAATTGGAAAGAGGAAGTGCAAAAAAGAGAAGCTGAAATTCTAGCTGAGACGCAGCGTTTTTTGCAAATTAAAAGTGTTTTGACAAGCACAGAAAAAAAAGAAGAGCCATTTGGACCTGGAGTTGCTCAAGCGCTTCACTTTCTTTTAAACAAAGGAAAAAATGACGGGTTTTCCGTCAAGAACGTAGACGGATATGCAGGTCATATTGAAGCGGGAGAAGGAAAAGACCTTCTTGGCATTTTGTGTCACGTAGACGTCGTTCCTGAAGGAGACGGGTGGTCGGTTGATCCATACGGCGGTGAAATAAAAGACGGGAAAATTTTTGCTAGAGGAGCAATCGACGATAAGGGCCCGACGATGGCTGCTTATTATGCGATGAAAATTGTGAAAGATTTAGGGCTTCCTCTATCTAAGCGGGTTCGAATGATTATTGGAACGGATGAAGAAAGTGACTGGAGATGTGTGGACCACTACTTCAATCATGAAGAGATGCCAACGATGGGATTTGCGCCGGATGCGGATTTTCCTATCATTTATGCTGAAAAAGGCATTACAGATGTAGAAATTCGCCAGCAGCCCATTGAAGGAACAAAGGGAAGCGTCCAGCTTACATCATTTGTCTCTGGGCGACGCTACAATATGGTTCCTGATCTTGCAACAGCTGTTCTTGAATTCCATAGTGAAACGGATATTAAAAATAAATATGATCAATTTTTAAAAGATAAGTCTTTAAAAGGTTCAATAACCGAAAAGAGCGGTGCGTATACACTTACTCTAGAAGGAGTTTCAGCACATGGAAGCGTGCCTGATAAAGGGAAAAATGCTGGGCTTACACTTCTTCGCTTTTTACACACATTAGAACTTGATGAACAAGCTAATCAGTTTGTAGGTTATGCAAATGCGTATTTAATCCAAGATGCACTAGGAGAAAAAATGGGCTTAAATCGCAAAGATGAGGTCACGGGTGATTTAACGATAAATGTGGGAATCATGTCTTATAATCAAGAAGAAGCGGGGCACTTTGGCTTAAATATTCGCTATCCTGTATCAGCTCATATTGACGATATTATTGATACGATTAAAGAAAAAAGTGAATCTTATCAAATGACTATCAAACATTTTACAGATTCTAAACCACATCACGTCGATCAAAAACATGAGCTTATTCAAACGCTTCAAAAGGTTTACCAAGAACAAACAAATGAAGAACCTACGCTTATTTCAATTGGAGGAGGAACATATGCCAGAGCATTAGAAGAGGGTGTGGCATTTGGACCTCTTTTCCCAGGCCGTGAAGAAGTAGCGCACGAAAAAGACGAGTACATGGTAATTGAAGATTTGCTTCGTGCAACAGCTATTTATGCACAGGCTATTTACGAATTGGCTAAATAAAAAGAGGTTGAGACATAACGAAACGAATCCAATTTAAAGGTGAATAACTAGGATACATGAGCTGGACTGTTTGTGACACCGCAGTTGATTTCCATGCAAGGCTTCGCTTTCCGCGGGCGGCCGCTGAGTCTCCTCGTCGCCTGGGCTCCTGCGGGGTCTCACCTGTTCCGCTTTTCCCGCAGGAGTCTTCGCCTTGCCCTCCAATCAACTGCTAGAAGTAACGAAACCGATGAACCTATATTCACCATCACAAAAAAACGAACCATGAATCAAACATGTTGATCAATGGTTCGTTTTTCATTTGGGCTAAAATCCTTTTGTTCCAGCCTCTTTATTATTCAAATGAGAATAGGTCGCTTGATAAATAACGTTCACCTGTATCGCAAGCAATACATACGACCACTTGATCAGGAGATAATTTTTTGGCTACCTCGATAGCAGCATAGCAGGCAGCGCCAGATGAAGGACCGACTAAAATTCCTTCTTCAGAAGCCAGGCGTCGCGTAATATCGTAGGCTTGTTCATCTTTAATTTTTAAAATTTCGTCGTAAACCTCTATGTTAAGCGTATCAGGAATAAATCCAGGGCTTGTTCCTACAAGCTTGTGCTTTCCAGGTCTTCCTCCAGATAATACAGGAGACCCAGCTGGTTCCACAACATGAACGGTCATATTTGGGTAGTTTTCTCTTAGGACTTCACCTGTGCCCGTGATCGTTCCGCCTGTTCCAGCAGTAGCAACAAAAGCAGATAGGTCTTTTCCTAAATCGTTCATTGCCTCAATAATTTCCTTAGCAGTCGTTTTTCGATGTGCGTCAGGGTTTGCATTATTTTCAAACTGCATGGGCATAAATGCATTTGGAATTTCTTTTGTAAGCTCTTCTGCCTTGCGGATTGCGCCAGGCATTTTTTCATCGCCAGGTGTTAGAACAACTTCAGCACCATATGCTTTTAACAAGTTAATTCGTTCTTGAGTCATCGTATCGGGCATGACTAAAATAGAACGATACCCTCTTGCTGCTGCATTCATAGCTAAGCCAATACCTGTATTTCCGCTCGTTGGTTCAATAATGGTGGAATTTTCATTGAGCAAGCCTGCTTTTTCAGCTTCCACGATCATATTAAAAGCAGCACGGTCTTTTACACTACGGCTCGGATTAAAAAATTCTAGTTTTAAGTAAACGGATGCTCCATCTGCTGGTTGAAGACGATTTAATTTAACAAGAGGTGTCTCGCCAATCAAATCAGCCATATTGTTAACAACTTTCATTTTTCTCATCCTTTTCTTATAAAAATTCTCTGTATTATTTCTATGATAACACAATTTCTTATTTTTTAAGCACATGACAAATTTTCAGAAAAACCTCTCTATTTGATCCAGAAAACCTTTAAAATAAATCTAGCTCTTTTTGAACATGACAAATTGGGGAAAGATAATGAAAAGAAAAGGAGGGATTTGATGAAAAGTGATCAACACTATTTTATTGGAATCAACGTGCCAGTCTCCATTGCATATCAGGCAGAAAATTGGGCAAAAGAATTAACACCTTTTCCTTTTAAACAATGGACATACCCTGACGATTATCATATAACACTACAATTCTTAGGATTTGTAGATAACAAAAAGGAAAAGCTGATTAACCGCTTAAAAGAAGTAGCCTCCCGTCATTCAAGTTTTTCACTGCAGACCGTTCAGTACGATGTGTTCGGTGCGTATAACAAGCCTAGAGTGCTTTATGTAAGCCTTAAGCCAAATGATAAGCTTGTGAATCTACAAAGGGATATACAAGCTGTATGGGGAGACCTAAGCGGCTTATACGAAAAACGTCCTTATCGTCCTCATATTACGATTGCAAAGAAGTGGGGAGGGGAAGCCGGGCTTTCGGAAGAGCAGTTAAAGCAAACGTCGGTTGAAGAACAGTTTCAAGTAAGTTCATTTGCCCTTTTTGAAGTTCATCCTGCTAGCAAACCTAAATATAAAAAAATACTATCTTTTTCATTGCAGTCACAGTAGCATATGAACATACAAGCATGGAGAGAGGTTATTTAAAGATCACTCTTATTAAAGGAAAGAAAACGCCGATGATAATAGAGAAACAATCGGTGAACCAAGTGTTAGAGGAATTTTAATTAGGGGATTGATGTAAACGTGGCGCAGCTACTTAAGGTGCAAGATTATATTTCCCGTTATGAAAAAGACGTTTATCACTACACGTCTCAGTTTAATCATTTAAAAAAACATAATTGGAAGAAAGCAAAGCAATTGTTTGAACAAGGGCTATTACATGGCCCTCCTGTAAAAGAAGAAACAAAAGCTCAACGTTCATTTTTGCAAAAAGCAAAAGAGCGGTTTACAAGGAAAAAAGAAACGCTTGAAGTGGAAGAAGCGTTCTCTAGCGATAGCGTGGAAAATCAAGAGCTATTGAGGTTTACAACTCTTCCACAAACAGCGGAAGATTTGAAAATATTGTTTTTAGAAAATGTATTTGATCTTCAAATGAAATGGGCTACATCCACTTTATTTGAGTTCTCGCAAGCAGATCGTAAATATTACCATGATGAAGCTCTCCGTTATTTTATTCAGCGCTTTCCTGATACGTATCTCGTGATGTACAAGCCTGTTTTCCTGATTAATAAAGCTCCGGTAGAAGGGGATATCATTATTGTTACTCCAACGGAAACCCTCTGTATTTGTTTAATAGAAACATATAAAAGTGCTGTTTTTCAGTATTCAAAAGAAAATTTTTGGACAGAGTTAAGAGGAAGAGATCAAAAAAAGATATTAAATCCGTTAATTGGGTTAAATCGAATGGAGCAAATTGTCCGAAGTATCTATCGTACTCACGATATTGAACATAGCGTAAAGAAAATATTACTAAGCAGAAATGGATACATTGACTACGCTGCGGAGCCTTATCAGGTTGAATTTGTAGATGCTAGAAAGTATGAAGAATGGTTTTATGAACTTAGGAAATCTAAAGCGCCTTTAAAGTTTAAACAGATGAAAGCAGCTCAGGTACTGCTCGAACACAGCCAGAGTATTTATTTTGACCGGGAATTCGAAGCAGGTGAATAATCCGAACATTCATGCTATGAAAGTGCTTTCGTTTTTGCGTTTGCTACATATAATGCTACTAAAGAGGTAATTGGCATAAGGAGGAGAAAAGGATGACTGGTGATAATAAGTTTCAGGCTTATTTAGATCAAATAGATCATATTACTGTTTTAGTTCCAACTTCTTATCATGAAGGTCAAATTGATTTTTTTGTGATTAAAGGTGCACAAATGCATGAGACCATCTCTATTGAAAACGTACATGAATTAGAAGGTTTTATCAAATATGAAGGTAAGGTTGAAGAGAGCATAGAAATTGGACATTCGTACGTTATCTGTGATAATCACGGGGAGAAAGTTCCGTTGCAGGTAGGGGCTGTTATACGAACAAAAGAGTTTGATGAAAGATTTTATTATAATCAAAATGATTTGGGTGCAGCCTTTTATTCAGATCATATTATGATAAAAGTCTGGGCCCCGACTGCATCAGCAGTGGTTTTAAAATTAATACATGCAAATAGCGGAGAAGAAGAACTGTACGTTATGACTCGTCAAAGAAAAGGCGTATGGGAAAAGGAACTTCCCTTAGATAAAGAAGGGTATTATTATCGATTTTTAATAGATGTAAACGGTCGGACAAATGAAGCGGTGGACCCTTATGCCGTTGCAGCTACAGCAAATAGTGAATACGGAGTTCTGATAAATCTTCATACAGCCTATGTTCATCCCCATGAAAAGCCGCCTTTCCTTCAGCCAACGGATGCCGTTATTTACGAAATGCATGTTCGAGACTTTTCTATTCATCCTTCAAGCGGGATAGAAAAAAAAGGTACGTACCTAGCTGTTACTGAATCAAGCGGTCAGCCAGGCAAACCAACAGGCCTCCATTATTTAAAAGAGCTAGGAGTGACCCATCTTGAATTTCTTCCTATTAACGACTTTGGCGGAGTAGATGAATTAAATCCTCATGCTTCTTATAATTGGGGGTATAATCCATTGTTGTTTAATGTGCCGGAAGGAAGCTACTCTGCTGACCCTTCAAATCCCACCACTCGTATTGTTGAAGTGAAGCAATTAATATCAACGCTTCATCAACAGGGATTCCGTGTTATTATAGATGTAGTTTATAATCACGTATTTGTACGAGAAGAATCACCTTTTGAAAAAATTGTTCCGGGCTATTATTTTCGACATGATGAGTTTGGGATGCCTTCGAACGGGACGGGAGTAGGAAATGATTTTGCTTCTGAACGGAAAATGGCGCAAAAGTTTATTATCGATTCAGTATTATTTTGGATAAAAGAGTACGATGTTGATGGTTTTCGTTTTGACCTCATGGGGATTTTAGATATAGAAACGATGAAAATCATTCGGGAAAAAATAAATGAAATTGATTCTACTATTTTGGTGTTTGGCGAAGGCTGGGATTTAAATACGCCTCTTCCCCACACTCAAAAAGCAATGATGGCGAATGCCCGCCAAACACCTCAAATCGGCTATTTTAATGACCGCTTTCGAGATTCTGTAAAAGGAAGCACGTTCGATGTGTATGAAAAAGGTTTTATCAGCGGGAATATTCATCAAAAAGAAGCAGTGCAATCTGTGATAGCGGGTAGCATTCTGGATAAAGAAGACAGTCCCGCTTTATTTATAAATCCAGCACAGTCAATTAATTATGTTGAATCACATGATAATCATACGCTGTGGGATAAGTTAACGAATTCAAACGGAGAAGAAGACGAAGACACTCGTAGAAGTCGTCATCGCCTTGCTACTGCTATTGTGCTTCTTTCACAAGGCATACCGTTTCTTCATAGTGGTCAAGAGTTTTACCGCACTAAAAAAGGCGTAGAGAACAGCTATAATTCACCCGATGATATTAATGCACTCGATTGGAATCGAAGAAGGGAATTTTCTTCTGATGTGAATTGGGTTCAAGAGCTGATTCGTATTCGCAAACAGCACGATGCATTTCGCTTGGGGGATGCTTCAGCGATTAGGCAGCATGTCTCTTTTCTAAACACGCCGCAATCCGTTATTGGCTATTGCTTATCAAACGTATTGGCTTACGGTCCGTGGAAGAATATTATTGTGTTTTTTAATCAAGGCCTAATGGAAGAAAAAGTAGTTTTGCCAGAAGGACCATGGAAAATAGCACTTGATCATTGTAAAGTATATAAAAATGGGTATCCTACTATAGAGGATAATGCTATAAATGTTCCAAAGCTTAGCGTTCTTATTTTATTTCAAACGTAATTATTGTCTTCAACCACTTGACGAAAAAAGTGTGATGGAGATAATATTTATAAAGGATGGCTATTGATACATATCCTCAATAGCCGTCTTTTTTATTTACTAAGAAAATAACGTCATGATGTCTTAATAGATTGCTTTATTGAGTGAAATTTTTAAACGAAATGTGTGTGTTGAAATTGAAGGTGAATTGGTTGGAAGATATATTAGGAAGCGAATGGGAAATTACTCCTGCTGGCGGAGCGACAGGAGAAGCTTATTTTGCAAAATTTCAAGACCGAAAGCTTTTTTTAAAGCGTAATTCATCACCTTTTTTAGCAGTATTGTCAGCTGAAGGAATTGTACCGAAGCTCGTGTGGACAAGACGAATGGAAAATGGAGATGTGATCACAGCTCAGCACTGGCTAGATGGTCGAGAATTAAAACCAAAAGATATGAATTCGAGTCGAGTGACAGAATTGCTTAGTAAAATTCATCATTCAAACGAGTTATTAGATATGTTGAAAAGGTTAGGGAAAACACCGCTTCTTCCCGGAGACGTGCTAGCCGATATTCTAGAGAACGTGGACGAGCGACTTCAAAAAGAGAGTATTGTAGAGCAGGGAATCAGCTATTTACAAGCAGAGCTTCCGTCCATTCAGACAGATAAATATGTGGTATGTCACTGTGATGTGAACCACAATAACTGGATGCTTGGAGAGAATACGCAGCTATATTTAATCGATTGGGACGGAGCGATGATTGCAGATCCTGCTATTGATTTAGGTTTATTGCTTTATTGGTACATCAATCCATCTCAGTGGGAAGAATGGCTTGAGCATTATGGGGTTGAACTAACTGAGAACTTGAAAACGAGAATGAAGTGGTATGTGATAAGTCAAACCATTTTATTCATTGAATGGCATCGTTCGAAAAATGAACATTCTGAAATGAATTACTGGCTTGAATATCTTCGGATGTTGCTCGTCAACGACATTCAAGCACAGTAGCAAAGGTTATGACAAGGTAGATAGTTCTTGGACCCATTGTGATAAATTTTGTTGATTGGTTTGAATATGTTCGTCTAAATGAGCAGCACTTTTTGCATCTTGCGTGTATTTATAAACGTTTTGTAGTGTTGCTTGTACGTCTGTGCTAGCATATCCTTTTGCTAACATTGATTGAATTAAACGTTCAACCTGTTCACATTCCGCAACCGTTCCGCAGCAATCACTTTGATGATTAGATAAAATATCTTTTACTATATTCATTTGGTGTTCGGCATTTAAAGGCATTAAGCATCATCCTTTCTCGTATGATGCTCTTATTTTTTTCTATCTAAACACAATTATGCATGAAAATGTCGGTTGTTTCGAATAACCGACATTTTCAATGCGTCAAAATAAATTAAAGAGGTGCAACATGAGATTACGAAACAAACCTTGGGCAAAAGATAAAATTGCTGAAAATCCCCAATACGTGGTTCCAAATCCAGCGGAGTATAAAGGAAACTGGAAAGAAGTTTTTGGAAATGAAAATCCTCTTCATATTGAAGTAGGAACAGGAAAAGGCCAATTTTTAGTAGGGATGGCTAAACAAAATCCGCATATCAACTATATTGGAATTGAAATGTATGAAAGTGTCATCTTAAGTGCTCTAGAACGATTGATTGAAGAAGAGCTTCCAAATTTAAAGTTGTTGAATGTAGATGCTAACCATCTTAGTGAGTTTTTTGCAAAAAATGATGTGGGTCGCGTTTATCTCAATTTCTCTGATCCATGGCCAAAAAAGAGACATGCCAAGCGCCGCTTAACATACAAAACGTTCTTAAGCATGTATGAAAATCTGCTGGTTGATGGTGGAGAAATTCACTTTAAAACAGATAATCAAGGGCTATTTGAGTATTCATTGACAAGCTTTTCAGAATATGGACTTCTTCTCAAGTACATTAGCTTAGATTTGCATAAAAGCGATTTTGAAGGCAATGTTATGACGGAATATGAAGAGAAATTTTCACAAAAAGGCAGCCGCATTTACCGCTGTGAAGTAAAATACCTGAATGAAAAAGACTGAGTTCCTCAGTCTTTTTTTGTTCAAAAAGAGAAGGGGATAGTGATAAAATAAAAAGGAATATAATGGAGGTGTAAAATGGAAACGCTAACAATAGGCGAATTAAAAGTTACATGGCTTCGTGGAGGGAATAATCATTTAGATGGAGGGGCAATGTTTGGTGTTGTTCCAAAAGAGCTTTGGACAAAAAAATATCCCATTTCAGACGGGAATCGAATTCCCATGAGGACTGATCCTTTGCTCGTTCAAACTGAAAAACACCTCATGTTAATTGATGCAGGTATAGGAAATGGGATGTTGGATGAGAAAAAAAAGCGTCATTTTGGCGTAACGGAAGAATCATTTATTGCTGAAGACTTACAAAAGTTAGGGTTCACGTGCGAAGATATTACTCATATCATTATGACGCATCTCCACTTTGATCATGTGTCAGGCTTAACAAAATGTATCAACGGAAACTTTTCCTCTGCTTTTCCAAATGCAAGAATTTTTGTTAGTGACATCGAGTGGAATGAAATGAGGAATCCTAATATACGTTCTAAAAATACGTATTGGAAACAAAATTGGGAATTTATTCAGCATCAAGTAATAACATTTAGCGACAAAGATGAAATTGTGCCTGGAGTAACGGTTCATCATACCGGCGGTCACAGCGATGGTCATGCTGTAGTTATATTAAAAGGAAACAATGACATCTTAGTGCACATGGGCGATCTTTTGCCAACACATGCACATCAAAATGTCTTATGGGTAATGGCATATGATGACTATCCAATGACTTCGATTGAACAAAAGCAGCAGTGGTTAGCTTATGCCTATGAGCATCAAGCTTGGCTAAGTTTTTATCATGATGCTTTTTATCGAGCTGTAAAATGGGATAACAAAGGAGAAATAGTTGACGAAATTAAACGGGTGTATTCAGCGTCAATTCAATAATAGCACCGCTTTTTTTATCAATGAAAAACTCGTAATGTTCCTGTTTTGCATCACGTGTTCTGATAATTCCACCTGTATAACCATAAAAAGAGAGACCATGCTTTTGAATGACCTTAGTCGTCGTTTCAATCCATGAGCCGTCGATTGCCCCATTTTGTTTAAAAGCGCTTTTAACAATCGTAAGGGCTTCCGATGAGGAAATTGACGACGTTCTTTTTTGAATAATATAAGCGCTTGCAAATCCGACTGCAGCTCCTGCTATTAGTTGAGTCCATTTCACGTTATTCACCTGCTTTTTAAGGATATGTTTTCATCATTATATCAAATTGTCGAATGCTTTGTTAAATTGAGTCATAGAAGAGAAGGACGGAACTAGCAACTATTTCCGGTTTTCGATACAATAAAGAAAATGATACATAAAGGAGAGTATATATGAACAATGAAACGCTATCTCTATTTAAAACATTAACGGAGTTACCAGGTGCCGCTGGAAACGAACATCAAGTACGTTCATTTATGCGCTCGCAAATTGAACCCCTTGTAGATGAAGTCATTCAAGATGGGTTAGGAAGTTTATTCGGCGTTCGCTATAATGAAGAAAAAGGTCCTAAAGTAATGGTAGCAGGACATATGGACGAAGTAGGATTTATGGTTACGTCTGTAACTGATAAAGGAATGCTTCGTTTTCAAACTCTAGGAGGATGGTGGAGTCAAGTACTTCTAGCTCAACGCGTCCATGTTGTGACAAAAAAAGGTCCTATCACCGGCGTAATTGCTTCTATCCCTCCCCATTTATTAGACGAATCACAGCGCAACAAGCCAATGGCCATTAAAAATATGATGATTGATGTGGGCGCAGATAGCAAGCAGGAAGTAGCAGAAATGGGCATTCGTCCTGGCGATCAAATTGTACCGATTTGTCCGTTTACGCCAATGGCAAATGAAAAGAAAATACTGGCAAAAGCATGGGATAACCGCTATGGGTGCGGACTTGCGATTGAATTATTAAAAGAAGTAAAAAATGAAAAATTGCCAAATATCTTATATTCTGGAGCTACTGTTCAAGAAGAAGTAGGACTTCGCGGTGCTCAATCAGCTGCGAATATGATTAAACCGGATTTGTTTTATGCACTAGATGCTAGTCCTGCTAACGATACGTCAGGCGATAAAAATGCATTTGGACAATTAGGAAAAGGCGTATTACTTCGTATCTTTGACCGTACGATGGTCACACATAGAGGAATGAGAGAATTTATTTTAGATACAGCGGAGACAAACAGCATCCCTTATCAATACTTCGTTTCTCCAGGAGGTACGGATGCAGGGCGCGTTCATACTTCTAATAACGGAGTTCCTTCTGCAGTGATCGGCGTATGTTCACGTTATATTCATACCCATGCATCTATGATTCATGTGGATGACTATGCAGCTGCAAAAGAATTATTAGTCAAACTTGTACGCTCTACAGACCAAACAACGCTTGATACGATTAAACAAAACGGATAAAGAAGAACAAAGCAGCTGCTTTTGCGGTTGCTTTGTTTCATCATGACAGGAGAAAAAAATGAAAATTGCAATCGGAACGAAGAATCCAACAAAAATAAATGCAGTAAAAAAAGTATTTGGAGATACTTTTACATATGTAGAGGTAGACGTGCAGTCCGGGGTGTCACCACAGCCTTTTTCTGATGAAGAAACCATCCAAGGAGCGATTAACCGCGCGCGTGCTGCTGTTAAAGAGACAGGTGCTGATATCGGCATTGGGCTCGAAGGAGGGGTACAGGAAACACCTCATGGCTTATTCCTTTGCAATTGGGGAAGTCTTGTTACCTCTAAGGACCTTGAACCGATTTTAGGTGGAGGAGCTCGTATTCGGCTTCCTGAAGCGGTAGCCGACATGCTTCGTCATGATAAAAAAGAATTAGCCGAAGCTATGGAAGTGTATACAAACAAAAAAAATATTCGAAAAAAAGAAGGAGCAATCGGCATTTTCACCAATGGGAATTTAGATCGGACTTCTATGTTTTATCAGGTTGTTTTAATGCTAAAAGGACAGCTAGATTTTAGGACAAATCAAGCTGTTCAATAGGAAATTCCTTTGTAACCCTTTATAATAGAAAAGCATCAGTGTATGATAGTTGCAACAACTCATATACTATGTTTTGATGTAGAAGGATTAAAAAATGTATGGGGCTTTAGCCGTTTAAATACGAAAGTAAAAGAAAAAGTGGAGGAAAGAAAAATGGAAAAAATGCAAACAATTGAACAATACAAAGAAGTCATTAAAGAGGGAAAGCATATCATGATGTTTTCAGCAGACTGGTGTCCAGATTGCCGAGTAATCGAGCCTGTGCTTCCAGAAATTGAGGCGAATCATAGCGAGTATACATTTCACTATGTGGATCGCGACGACTTTATCGATCTTTGTGCAGAATTAAGCATCTTTGGTATTCCAAGCTTTGTTGGTTACAGCAACGGAGAAGAAACAGGACGTTTTGTCAGCAAAGACCGTAAAACAAAAGAAGAAATTGAAGAGTTCATTAACGGCTTAAATGCATAAAACAAGTGAAGACTGATAGCGATAAATTGCTATCAGTCTTCATACATAAAAATGAGAAAAGGAGGCGTAAATATGGCGAAAATGAATAGTCAAAAGATGAGAAAACTACTAGAAGAGCGATTAACGGGTGCGGATTGGTCATTTTTATTTGATCGTGAAAAAGATACGCTGCGCGTTGAACATCAGGAAACGAAAAAAGGTGTAACCATTTCTTTACCCGGGCTAATTGCAAAATGGGAAGAAAAAAAGGAAGCGGCTCTAGATGAAATGGTATATTATATAAAAGAAGCTCTTCGTGTTATGAACGATGAACAGCAGGTAACGGGAAAAGAAAAGCGCATTTATCCAGTTATTCGCTCAACGTCTTTTCCGGATAAATCGAATGAAGACGTGCCGTTGATTTATGATGAACATACAGCTGAAACACGCATTTATTATGCGCTTGATTTAGGCAATACATATCGTCTATTAGATGAGAAACTAATTCGTAAGGAAAATTTAGATCTATCCGCAGTGCGGGAAATGGCTAAATTTAATCTTCGCTCTTTGCCGATTTCACATAAAAAAGATACGGTAGCAGGCAATGACTTTTATTTTGTAAATCAGAACGATGGATACGATGCAAGCCGAATTCTTAACGAGGCATTTTTGCAAGATTTTGCTTCTAGTGTTTCGGGCACAATGGCTGTAGCAGTACCTCATCAAGATGTGCTGATTCTAGCTGATATCCAAAACGAAACGGGTTATGATATTCTTGCGCAAATGACCATGAGCTTTTTTGCAAGTGGACGTGTACCCATCACAGCTCTTTCATTTTTATACGAAAACGGTGAGCTAGAACCTATTTTTATTCTAGGAAAAAATCGCAGTAAAGGACGGGACTAATTATGAATCTTTTTTATAATAAAGAAGGTATCGGCGATACGTTAATCGTCAAGCTAGAAGATATTGCAATTGAAAATCGCACGTTTGAAACAAAAAGCGACGTTGTGCGTATCTTTGATCAAAAATCAAATACAACGGCTGGCTATAACATCTTTCATGCTTCTTCTAAGTTAAAAGTAGAGGGAAATGGTTCTCTTGAATTAACAGAAGAAATGGTGGAAGAAGTAAATCGTGTACTTAGCGAAAGCGGTTTTGAAGGTAAACTTGAAGTGGATTTATCTCCTAAGTTTGTAGTTGGATATGTTCAAGAAAAAGAAAAGCATCCAAATGCAGATAAGCTAAACATCTGTAAAGTAGATGTTGGCACAGAAACACTTCAAATTGTATGTGGAGCACCAAATGTAGACGCAGGTCAAAAAGTCGTCGTAGCAAAAGTAGGAGCGGTTATGCCAAGCGGTATGATCATTAAAGATGCAGAGCTGCGCGGTGTACCTTCTTCAGGCATGATTTGCTCTGCTAAAGAGCTGGCGCTTCCGAACGCTCCTCAAGAAAAAGGGATTTTAGTACTTGAAGACAAATATGAAGTAGGTCAGCCTTTTCAAGCATAAAAGCAGAGTGTGATACTAATTTATAGGGCAAAAGCAGGATGTTTTTTTACACGTATATTTCAAAGCGTTACAGTTGCTGAAAAGCAATTGTCAATTCTTAAAAAGGTTTGATAAAATTAAAAGCCACTAGTATAGACTAGTGGCTTTTTTCGCGTTTAATTATGAGTGCTAATTAAACATGAAAAAATATTTTTGCAAAGAGGAATTTTACTGTATAAATAAGGGAAGCAAAATAGTAGATTTTATAGTAAGAGTTCAAGCATACGTGATAGAATGATAAATGAAAAGATAGTATATATATCCATCTCAGAGAATACTTTGAGGCCAAAGGTAAATAAAGGATGCATGGATAGCTTTTTGTAGATGTCGCAGCACTGCGATATAAGAGGCTAAACGAAGTAAGATAGTCTGATAGAAAGAGTGATAAAAATGGGTTTTGTACGAAAAGTAATGGATTATTTACTAGGATACGAAGTGAAAGAAATCGTTGTAGACGAACATGGAAATACAACGGAAGAATACCCTTTAAATAGAGAAAAAACAATTCCTAAAAAGAAGGCTACTAAGCCTAAACAAATGCAGTCAGTTCATCAAAAGCCAGTGATGAAAGCAGCGCCAAAACCTTCTGTTCCACACTCGGCCAGAACGCAAAAGCGGAATTACAGTGAAGAGCAGCAAGATGTTCATACAAAAGTAGCTTATCAATACCCAAAAGGAACGTTTCGTTTCCCTTTAATTGATGATACGGGAGAAGCAAAAAAGGCAGCAGCTCCTAAAAATGAACCAAGGCCTGTAGCAAAAAAGGCACCGGCTCCGTTTTATCAAGAGCCTGTTCGCAAGTCGGCGCTAACGCAGCCTAAGTCAGTATCTCAGCCGTTAAAAGCGGTATCTGAAAAGAAAGAAGCGATTCCGCAAGTAAGAAAACGTCCGTTCCGTCCGACTGAAATCCCTTCACCTGTTTATGGGTTTAATAAGCGGCCTTCTAATGTTGTACAAAACGGAAGTGAGGAAGTAGTAGAATATGAGCTTCCGAGTACACAGTTATCAAAAGCAGCGTTTGAAGATGAAATTTACCGACGAGCGATGAATACGTCTGTTGTAGAGCCGTTAAGAAAACCAGTTTCTAAGCCTATAGCGGAAGAAGCACAGATTCAAGAAACGGAAGAAATGATGCAACTGTCTTCTCAGCGTTTTGCTCAGTGGAAGCAATATGAGGAAAATCAAAAAGAGAAGATATCATTTCCTGAAGAAAAGCCAAGTTCTTCAGTAGCCGTAAAAGAACAGGAAGAGGTTCCAACTTTTGAAGAATCACATGCGGTCGAACCGTTAGTGGCAAAAGAGAAAGCTACCGACTGGGATTTGGCGGAAGAAACAGCAGTAGCTGAAGAGGCTCCAATTTCAAAGGAAACGCCTCCGTTTGAATCATCCGTTTCTTTCCAACAAGAGATCGGAAATGAAGCTGAAGAGGCAGAAGCAGAAACGTTGATGGAAGAAAGCCCAGCGTTTTTACAAGCAGAAGAAGTAGAAGCACTAAAGCCTAGAAAGAGAGAAGAAGTTCCAGCCGCTGAAAAAGAAAGTGACGTCGTTCTAGAAGAGCCAACAAACAGTGTTCATGTTGAAGCAGAACATGAGCTGAATTCTGAAAGTTTACATCCATCGCAACCCGCAGCTGATGAATGGCAACCAGAAGCGGTATCCGCTGTTGTGCACCGAGAGCTTGAAAATTCAGTGATAAAAGAGGAAGAGAGCAGGATGCAAGAAAGTCAAGAGTTACAAGGACAAGTACAGCAAGAGTCAGCTGTAGAACCTCTTGTACCTGCAGAACAGCCAGGAAATGCTGAACGAGCTCGCGGTAAGCGATTAGTGCCTTTTAACGTAATGATGCTGAAAAAAGACCGTACAAAGATGGATAACAGCGCTCGAGAAAAAAGTCAGCCGTCTCAAGGTTCATACCAAAGGCAGGAGGCAGAAGCTCTGCAAAAAAAAACGGAAGTAAGTAGGCAAGAAGAAGTTCACGGTGAAAAATCCAAAGAAGTGGTTCCACAGGCTTCGTTAAAAGCTGAAGAACCTGTAAATGTAAAGGCTTCTTCTCCTTATGCATTTCCTGGAATGAACTTGCTTAACATTCCTCCAGCTGCTATTGAAGAAGATAATCAATGGGCGGATGAGCAGCGTGAGCTTTTGGATATGACATTAAAAAACTTTAACGTTCGAGCTAAGGTCGTAAACGTCACGCAAGGTCCTACCGTGACCAGATTTGAAGTACATCCTGAACCCGGTGTGAAAGTGAACAAAATTACGAATTTAACAGATGATATTAAACTGAGCCTAGCCGCGCGTGATATTCGAATTGAAGCGCCAATTCCAGGGAAAAATACGATTGGGATTGAAGTGCCAAATCGTCAAAGTAAGCCGGTGTTAATTCGCGAAATTTTGAGGCATCCTTCTTTTAGAAAAGATAACTCTCCTTTAACGGTGGCGTTAGGGTTAGATATTTCAGGAACGCCGGTTGTGACTGACTTGAACAAAATGCCTCACGGTTTAATTGCTGGAGCGACGGGGTCTGGTAAAAGTGTGTGTATTAATACCATTATCGTCAGCTTGCTTTATAAAGCTGCGCCACACGAAGTCAAGCTTATGTTAATTGACCCTAAAATGGTTGAGCTAGCTCCTTACAACGGCATTCCGCATTTAGTCAGCCCGGTTATCACGGATGCGAAAGCAGCTACTACAGCTTTAAAGTGGGCAGTAGAGGAAATGGAGCGCCGTTACGAACTGTTTGCACATGCGGGCGTACGTGATATTACAAAATACAACGAACGTGTAAAAGAACATAATGAAAAAAGCGGGGAGCTGCCGTATCTAGTTATTATTATTGATGAACTTGCCGACTTGATGATGGTATCTCCAGGGGAAGTAGAGGAAGCTATTTGCCGTATTGCACAAAAGGCAAGAGCGTGTGGCATTCACTTATTGCTTGCAACGCAGCGTCCTTCCGTAGATGTTATTACAGGTTTAATTAAAGCGAATGTGCCAACGCGTATCGCATTTTCTGTTTCTTCGCAAGTTGATTCACGTACAATTATCGACACAGGAGGAGCAGAGAAGCTATTAGGTAAAGGTGATATGCTGCTTCTTGAAAACGGATCTTCTAAAAGCGTTCGAATTCAAGGGAACTTTGTTTCAGATGAAGAAATTGATCGCGTTGTAGATCATGTCAAAAAGCAAATGAAGCCAACATACTTATTTGATCAAGAAGATTTGTTGAAAAAGCAGCAAAGCTTTGCTTCAAATGAAGAAGATGAGCTTTTCTATGAAGCATGCGAGTTTGTGCTAGACCAAGGCGGTGCATCTACTTCCAGTCTGCAAAGACGCTTCAGAATGGGGTACAATCGCGCAGCGCGCCTAATTGATATGATGGAGCAGCAAGGAATTATTTCAGAAGCAAGAGGAAGCAAGCCGAGAGATGTACTCATTACCGAAAACGAGCTTCAGGAAATGGAAAGTCAAACAGCCACTTCTACATTTTAAGCTGTTTTTCTGCATGTAGGTTAAAAAAAGAGGCTATGCAAAATCAGCAGGATACAGCTTTATGTGAGCTAACGCTCTGTCACTGTATCCGCCGCCTCTTTTTTTCCTCCTTTAAGTTCGTTTATACAGAATTTGAGTAGGGATTTTGGAAGAAATCCATCAGGAAAAAAAGGAAAAGGTTTGTCAGAACTAGTAAAATGATTTACTATATGTAAGGATAATGTGTGTTTTGCTTTTTTAGCATGTGATAGTTTGCTATCATTTCTCACCAGCTGAAACATATGAGCTGAAGGCGTTTAAAGAGGACAAACCAAAATAATTAGAGTACGAGTGAAGAGTAATGACAGAAGAAAATCATGAACTGATTAACTTTAATGAAATTCGTGAACAAAAGCAGCTTCAGTCTGATAATGCTATTTGCGACTTTTACAATCAATATTTCTTTTTTGTGAACCGCTATACGAATATACGAGAAAAAGTGCGGGCTTCACATCTATTTAAAGAGTTAGTAAACTTGCCTCATGAGGCGGCTCTATCTGATTCCCATGAACAATTATTTTTTCAGTGGTTTGCATTTGAATATGTAACCATTCAGGGGAAAACCCTGCTGCAGCTGTTTTTAGCTGATCAGGCGAAGCAGAAAACAGAGTCGTTTTTAATTCAAGGAGCCTTTTTTTTGACGAGTGTACTAGAGCCAATTATTGTGTCTAAAGTACCTAATTCGTTTTTCTTAAAAGGATATACCCCATTGACAAATGAGCAGGTTATCATCAAAGATGTAAGAGGAAGATTTGCAAATTTAGAGGAACAACAAGTAATTTGGATTCGAAAAATAAAATCAATCGGATATGACGTGTTAATTGACTCTTTCTTTTTAGGACATAAACAACGCATTGAACAGTTAGTAACCCAATATAATGACAAAAAAAATGCAATGACATGGCGATCGTTTTTAAAACAGCAGGCTATATACTATGTGATGAAGCCAAAATAAAAGGCCGTTTCGCAATGGAAGAGAGTAGAAATGGAGTCATGGAGTTATGTTATAAGAAGTGATATAATGTACGAATGTTATCGTGAAATCAGCAATCAAACGACATTTATATACGTTTGTAAGAGCAATTCTAGATAACCGTCATATACTGTCTTACAGATAGACGAATGTTGGAGGTTCTTTATATGACAGTTTACCATTTTGTAGGTATTAAAGGAACAGGAATGAGTGCGCTTGCGCAAATCCTAAACGATATGGGCTTTCAAGTTCAAGGATCGGATATTGAAAAAGAAATTTTTACGCAAAAAGCACTAGAACAGCAGGGAATTCCTGTTTTACCATTTGATAAAAATAATATTAAAGACGGCATGACTGTAATTGCAGGAAATGCTTTTCCTGATACGCATGAAGAAATTGCAGAAGCAGCTTCAAAAGAAGGAGTCAAGCTTGTACGCTATCACCGTTTCTTAGGTGACTTTATGAAACAGTATACGAGTGTAGCCGTAACAGGAGCACACGGAAAAACATCCACAACGGGTATGTTAGCGCATGTGATTCAAGGAGCTGAACCTACTTCATATTTAATTGGAGACGGTACGGGTAAAGGTGTAAAAGACAGCAAGTATTTTGCGTTTGAGGCATGTGAGTATCGCCGCCACTTCTTATCTTATACGCCAGACTATGCAATTATGACGAATATTGATTTTGATCACCCTGATTATTTTGCCAATATCGATGATGTATTTAGCGCGTTCCAAGAGATGGCACTTCAAGTCAAAAAAGGAATTATTGCCTGTGGTGACGATGAACATCTTCAGCAAATTCAAGCGAAGGTACCTGTTCTTTATTACGGATTAGGCGAAGAAAATGATTTCCAAGCACGTAATATCGTAAAAAGCACAACAGGCACAACATTTGACGTGTTCGTTCGAAATACATTCCACGCATCATTTGAGATTCCAGGGTATGGCGACCATAACATCTTAAATGCACTTTCCGTTATTGCACTTTGTCATTATGAAGAAATTGACGTTGCTGTGCTGCAAGAGCGTTTTAAAACATATCAAGGTGTAAAGCGTCGTTTCAGCGAAAAGAACGTTGGCAAACAAGTGCTAATCGATGATTATGCACACCATCCAACGGAAATTAATGCAACGATTTCAGCTGCTCGTCAAAAGTATCCAAACCGTGAAGTTGTGGCTGTTTTCCAACCGCATACGTTTACGCGTACACAAACGTTCTTAGAGGACTTTGCAGCAAGCTTACAGCACGCTGATAAAGTATATCTATGTGACATTTTTGGATCAGCCCGTGAGCATCAAGGTAAATTATCAATTGAAGATCTACGAAGCAAAATCAGCGGAGCTGAATTAATTAATGAAGAAACAATTGAATCGTTAAAAGACCATAATGAAGCTGTATTAGTATTTATGGGTGCTGGAGACATTCAAAAGTTTGAAAAACTATATCAGCAAACCGTATCATAAAAAAAAGGCACTCTCCTGAGTGCCTTTTTTTTATTTCAAAACTCATTTTAAATTTTCAGGGTTTAACGCTTTTAATTCTTCAATGACAAATAGCCCGTCTTTACGAATCAACACGTCATCGAAATAAATCTCACCGCCGCCGTATTCTGGGCGCTGAATCATCACCATATCCCAGTGAATATTTGACTTGTTTCCGTTATACGCATCTTCGTAGCACTCGCCAGGAGTGAAGTGGAAGCTTCCGTCAATTTTTTCATCAAATAAAATGTCTTGCATTGGATGTTGAATATACGGATTTACGCCAATCGCAAATTCGCCAACAAAACGAGCGCCTTCATCTGTATCAAAAATGCCGTTGATGCGTTCTGTATCATTAGCGGTTGCTTCAACAATTTTACCGTTTTTAAATGTTAAGGATACATTCTCAAACGTAAAGCCTTGATAGTTAGAAGGAGTGTTGTAAGAAATTGTTCCGTTTACAGAATCACGTACAGGAGCCGTGTATACTTCACCGTCCGGAATATTCATTTCTCCGGCACACTTCACTGCAGGAATATCTTTAATAGAGAACGTTAAGTCTGTATTCTCACCCGTTAAACGCACTTTGTCCGTACGGTTCATGAGCTCAACTAAAGCATCCATCGCTTTGCTCATTTTGCCATAGTCTAAGTTGCATACATCGAAATAAAAATCTTCAAATGCTTCTGTACTCATTTTAGCAAGCTGCGCCATTGAATCGTTTGGGTAGCGAAGAACGACCCATTTTGTTTTTGGAACGCGAATTTCTCTATGTACTTTTTTACCGATCGTATTCCCTTGGATTTTCATTTTATCTGCCGGAACATCTGATTGTTCAAAAATGTTTGAACCAGAACGTAAGCCAATATAAGCATCCATTTCTTTCATCACATTTGCTTCGAAGTCTGCCATCATATTGTACTGCTCTTCTTGTGCACCGTTTAAAAGAGCTCGGTCTACCGAATGATCTTTTAGCAGTACAAACGGGTAGCCACCAGCCTTGTACGCTTCATCTACAAGTGCTGTCACAAGCTCGCGCTGAAGTCCAAAGTTTTCGATTAATACTTTTTCTCCTTTTTGAAGGCGAACAGAATAATTAATTAAATTTTTAGCTAATGTTGCAATTCTAGGGTCTTTCATAAATAGTGCCTCCTTAAAATAACAATGATTGATGATTCACTTTCTATTGTACCCCACTGAGCTTATTTTGTTTGTTTTTATGCTTTAAAATCCTTTTTTTCTTTAGGAAGAGAAATAACTCATATATCGCGAAATAATGTAGCAATCTTCCCTTTTTATGAATAAATGCAGAGAGAATATGGTAAAGTTAAAGAGTCTATAGGGAATAGAAGGTTTAATTGTTTATAAAATTGGGAAAGTAGTTATAACAAGAGAGATAAAAATAGGAGGTGCCTTGCACAGATGGTTATTATTCTTTATTTAAGCGCTGCTATTGTTGCCATTGCGATTTTTTACCTGGTGGTTTCCGTGTCAAAAACATTGAAATCCGTTCAGCACACATTAAATTCAGTGGCAGGTACTTTAGACGGTGTAGAAAAGCAAATGACAGGAATCACAGCTGAAACAACTGCACTTTTACATAAGACTAATCTGTTAGCTGAAGATATTCAGCGTAAATCCGAAGCGCTGAACACAGTCGTGGATTCTGTTAAAGGCGTAGGTGACTCAATCCAAGACCTAAATAAGTCGATTAAAAGCGTATCATCAAGCGTTTCAGAGAAAGTAGAAGAAAATAAAGAAACTGTTGCTCAAGTCGTTCAATGGAGCAATGTTGCATTAGACGTATGGGAACGTATAAAATTAAGAAAACAGAAAAAAATTGACGCGGAGCCTGTACCTGTTGAAGTAAAAGAAAAAGCGGTTCAACGCTCACGCTCATTTTCATAAGGATGAACTTTAAAGGAGGAGACGCATATGTCAAACAAACCAAATAAACCAAACAACACTTCAAATAAAGGCTTTTTAGTAGGAACAGTGATTGGAGGAGTTGTAGGAGCTGCAACGGCATTATTACTTGCTCCAAAATCAGGTAAAGAGTTCCGTTCGGATTTAAATGAGCAGGCAGCTTACGTTCGTTTAAAAACAGAGCAAGCGAAAAACAGCGCTGTTGAAAAAGGACAAGGGTTTGCTCAAACGGCTAAAGAAAAAACGGCTGGTTTATCACAAACATTATCTGAGCAATCTTCACAAGTAGTGGACAAAGTGAAAAACTTCCGTAAAGTAGATCCTGAACACGAAGCATTACCTCCAACGAGCTTAGAAGTGCTTGCTGATGAAGTGGAGTCTCAAAGCAACGAAGACGTTCAACAGAAGCTAACAGAAGCTCAAAAAGCATTAGATGAAGTGGAAAGCACAGTGCCACGACCATAATAAAGAATCAAAAGCGTTTAACCTATAGGGTGAACGCTTTTTTTGTATGTAATTTAGGTTGAACGGCAAGTAAATGTTAGTTTCATCAGAGGGATTTTAATTTAACAAGTTCTTTTCTTTCTATGCTGAAAATAACTTCACCTTATAAATAAATTCATTAGCATTATACATAAAGCTGAGCACTCTTTTTGTATGGAAACGGTCAAACCATGTAAACTTAAGAGTAAGTACAGAAAGGGTGAAAAAAATGAAAAAGATTTCAACAGTTGAAGAGTTCGAACAAGTTATTAAGGAAAACCATCGCTTTTTATTTTTAAAGCACAGCACGACGTGTCCAATTAGTGCAGCTGGTCATGAGGCATTTTCAGCGTTTGCTTCTAGTCATGAAGACATTCCTTCTTATTATCTTCATGTGCAAGATTCACGAGACGTATCCAACTATATTGCTGAAACGTATGAAGTGAAGCATGAATCACCTCAAGCGCTTCTGTTTGAAGATGGAAAAGTGAAGTGGCACGCTTCTCACTGGAACATTAACGAAGAAGAATTAGCGAAAAATGTAGCTCATTAATTGAAAGAGGCTGGGACAAAAGCAGTTTAGGTGAAGGAAGATCCGAACGATTAATCGTTCGGTTTTTTTTGTAAGCTGATTGCGGTTTCATCCACTTTTTCGTACAATAGATGTAGTTTAGCACATAAAAGCAGAGAAGCCCCTTACATATATCCTCCATCACCTATCATCTTATGTAGTAACCCTGCTAAACGGATTTTTTTAAATCAGTGAAAGGGTGGACGTACATGACGAATTCAGATCTTCAGCATTTGCGATCTCAAATTGACGAAGTAAATATGAAACTGTTAAAGCTTATTAATGAGCGAGGCGAGCTTGTTCAAGAAATAGGAAAATTAAAAGGAATGCAGTCAACCAAACGGTTTGACCCTGTTCGTGAACGAGCAATGCTTGATGCGATTTTAAGCAAGAATGAAGGACCGTTTCAAACATCTACGCTTCAACATATTTTCAAAGAGATTTTCAAAGCTCATTTAGAGCTTCAAGAAGATGATCATCGTAAAGCACTTCTTGTATCCCGTAAAAAGAAGCCGGAAAATACAATCGTTACGGTAAAAGGAGAAACAATTGGTGACGGACTTCAGCGTTTTGTAGCAGGACCTTGTTCCGTTGAAAGCTATGAGCAAGTAGCAGCCGTAGCAAAAGCCGTAAAGCAGCAGGGTGTGGGGATGCTTAGAGGCGGAGCCTACAAGCCAAGAACATCTCCTTATGATTTTCAAGGCCTTGGCTTAGAAGGACTGCAAATTTTAAAAAGAGTAGCTGACGAATATGATTTAGCCGTTATTAGTGAAATTGTCGACCCCGCTGATATTGAAACGGCTGTAGAATACGTAGATGTGATTCAAATTGGTGCTCGTAATATGCAAAATTTTGAGCTGTTAAAAGAAGCGGGTGCGGTGAAGAAGCCTGTCTTATTAAAGCGGGGCTTAGCCGCTACGATTGATGAGTTTATTAATGCTGCTGAATACATTGTATCAAAAGGAAATGATCAGCTGATTTTGTGTGAACGAGGAATTCGTACGTATGAGCGAGCAACGCGAAATACGCTGGATATTTCAGCCGTTCCCATTTTAAAACAAGAAACTCATTTACCTGTTTTAGTCGACGTCACGCATTCAACAGGAAGACGAGATTTGCTTGTTCCAACGGCTAAAGCGGCTCTTGCCATTGGTGCGGATGGAATTATGGCAGAAGTTCATCCAGATCCGGCGGTAGCACTTTCTGACTCAGCTCAGCAAATGGATATTCCACAATTTACAGAATTTATGAAGCAGCTAAAACCTATATGTAACTTAAATTTATAAAAAAACGTAAAAAAGAAAAATTCGTATACTTTTATGACAAGTTTGAGGCACTTAATGGTTTCAAGCTTGTTTGCCTTTCGTTATAATAAAGATAAGCGAAATTATCACGTATTTTGAAAACAGTCGATAACTTTTGTCAAAATAGGAAAGAATAAGTGCAAATCCAAAAAACAAGAATTTATGAAATTCTCGTGAAACTTGTCGGAAAAAGGCGGTAAATACGTTGCGGTGAAGCACATAGTATCGTATAGTAGTTACAGATATTCGCTATCATTCTGTGAGTGCATATGATATAAATTCGCGATTCACTTTTTTTATTTACTTACTATACACCGTCTTTTACATTGTTACATATAAACTGGTAAAATTGTCTTTGCACACGTAATAATAAGGGCATAACAGGAATGATTTAGATGCATACAGGGTATCTAAGCTGTATGTAAGAGTGAAGGAGCTAGAAATAGCCATTCTATAAAGGAAGATGGATTTATATACGTAAATACAAGAAATGAAATAAGGATAAAATAAACGAAATGTTTTTCGATAAGGAGTGTTTGTTGTGAACGTAACAATTTATGATGTAGCAAGGGAAGCAAGCGTGTCGATGGCAACGGTTTCTCGTGTGGTAAACGGAAATCCAAATGTAAAACCATCAACTAGAAAAAAAGTATTAGAAACAATTGAAAGACTAGGCTATCGTCCGAACGCAGTAGCGCGTGGATTAGCCAGTAAAAAAACAACGACAGTAGGAGTTATCATTCCTGATATTTCAAATATTTTCTATGCAGAGTTAGCGCGTGGAATCGAAGATATTGCAACAATGTACAAGTATAATATCATCTTAAGTAACTCCGACCAAAATCAAGATAAAGAACTTCATCTTTTAAATAACATGCTTGGTAAACAAGTAGACGGAATCATCTTCATGAGTGGGAATGTAACGGAAGAACACGTAGAAGAGTTAAAAAAATCACCGGTTCCAGTTGTACTTGCAGCATCAATCGAATCAACTAACCAAATCCCATCTGTAACTATTGATTATGAACAAGCAGCTTTTGATGCAGTGCAATCACTAATTGACAGCGGTCATAAAAATATTGCATTCGTTTCAGGTACGCTAGAAGAACCGATCAATCATGCGAAAAAAGTAAAAGGGTACAAGCGTGCTCTTACTGAAAGCGGATTGCCTGTACGCGATTCTTATATTGTAGAAGGAGACTACACGTACGATTCAGGTATTGAAGCAGTTGAAAAACTATTAGAAGAAGATGAAAAGCCAACTGCTATTTTCGTTGGAACGGATGAAATGGCATTAGGCGTTATTCACGGGGCACAAGATCGCGGGTTGAATGTACCAAACGATCTAGAAGTTATCGGTTTTGATAACACAAGACTTTCAACAATGGTTCGTCCTCAGTTAACATCTGTTGTACAGCCAATGTATGATATTGGTGCAGTAGCGATGCGTCTCTTAACGAAATACATGAACAAAGAAACGGTAGACAGCAGCATTGTACAGCTTCCTCACCGCATCGAGTTCAGACAATCAACAAAATAATACCTGTGAATGAATAAGAACGAATCCAAAGTTCAGACACGGGGAGATAGAATATGAAAAAAATTGATATGCTCACACCTATAGGGATACTAATTGGTATCTCTATGGTTGTGTTTGGGGTTATTTCAAGTGGAGGAATGAGCGGTTTTTTAGCTTTTATTGATGTGCCATCGATTTTAATTGTACTGGGAGGCGTTTTTGGTACGCTGTGCGTGAGCTTTCCGTTAAAACAATTAAAAAATATGGGAAGAGTAGGGAAACAAGCGTTTCAATCGAAAGAAATAAACGTAGAAGAAATTGTAGGAACATTTGTACATTTATCGGAAAAAGCGCGTCGAGAAGGGCTTCTATCGCTAGAAGCAGAGCTTGAACAAATCGATGATTCATTTGTGAAAAAAGGTATTTTGCTAGCCATTGATGGAGTAGAACCAGAAATGATTCGGGAGCTGCTTGAAGCTGAAATAGCTGCAGTAGAAGAAAGACATGCGAGAGGTCGAAGTATGTTTGAAAAAGCAGGCGATTATGCCCCCGCTTGGGGAATGATTGGGACGCTCGTTGGGCTAGTGCTAATGCTTAAAAGCCTTAATACCCCTTCATCGCTTGGGCCTAACATGGCAATTGCTCTTTTAACGACTTTCTACGGGGCGCTGCTTTCAAACTTGTTTTTTCAGCCAATCGCAGCTAAATTAGCTGGTAAAACGGAGCATGAGCTTTTTGTTAAAGAAGTGATTATTGAAGGTGTCATCGGCTTGCAGGCGGGGCAAAATTCTCGCTTTGTGCAAGCAAAGCTAAAAGTATTTGCCCCTGTTGAAAAACGAAAGCTGGAAGAAAAGAGAGAACACGTTCGTGAAGCGTAGAAGAAAAAGGTATTCGGCACAGTCGCCAAAATGGATGGTAACATTTGCTGATTTGGTGACGTTAATATTAGTTTTTTTTATTTTACTATTTTCAATGTCTAGCGTTGATAATCAAAAGTTTCAGACCGTTGTCAATTCGCTTACAAGCGGTGGCTCATTAGCTTCTGTAGAAAAGAGCCAGCAGTCTCAAAAGCTGGATAACATTTTAGCGAAAGTGCAAAATTACCTGAAGGAAAATAAGCTTCAGAATGTTATTACTGCTAAGCGAGATGAACGCGGAGTTGTGCTTATTTTACAAGAACAGGTGCTGTTTGAAACAGGACAGGCAGACATTTTGAAGAAAGGTACCCCTTTCCTGGATGAATTAGGAAGGTTATTCAGTACTATTCCAAATGATATTAAAGTAGAAGGTCATACCGATAATCGACCTATTCAAACCTATCGTTATCCATCTAATTGGGAACTATCGGCAGCGCGTGCCAGCGGCGTCATACGTTATTTAACGAACCACTTTTCTCTTTCTGCTAACCGCTTTGAAGCACTTGGATACGGAGATACAAAGCCGCTTGTTCCGAACACGTCTAATGACAATTTACAAAAAAATAGACGCGTCGAAATTATTATTTCAGATCCCGAAGCACAGTGAAAAAGGCCATACGTTTGTATAGCCTTTTTTTAAGAATGAGATGTATGAGAACGAATAGGATAAAGAGCGCGCTCAAGAGTTTGAGCGTTTTTTTCTGTTATTTCTGGTTTTCTTGGAATTGGCTGATAGATATTAGGTTCATCATCCCACTGCGTGCAAATGGGGTGAGGCGATACTTTTGTCCATTTTTCAAGCCATGATAGAGGAAGCATGCCTTCTGCCTTTCGTTCAATCATTTCAAGCCAAATGAATGACCAAGCCCGAGGAACAACCCGCCAAATATCATAACCTCCTCCGCCAACCGCAATCCATCTTCCCTGACAGTATTCATGGGCAATTTCATGAGCAATTTTAGGAATCTCACGGTATATTTTCGTGGTGCCGCATAAATGAGTGAGCGGATCGTAATAATGAGAATCGGCTCCATTTTGTGTCAAGATAACATCTGGTTTAAAAAAAGCAGCTACTTCTTTTAAAGAGGTCTTATAAACGTCGAGCCAAGACTCATCTTCCGTATAAGCATCAACAGGCACATTAAATGAATAACCATAGCCTTCACTGTGCCCGCGTTCGTTAACGTTTCCCGTGCCTGGAAACAAGTAGCGTCCCGTTTCATGAATGGAAAGAGTACAAACGGAAGGATCGTCATAAAATGTCCATTGCACGCCGTCACCATGGTGAGCATCTGTATCGACATAGAGGACGCGCGCGTTGTACTTTTGCTGCATATATTTGATGGCTACCGCGCTATCGTTATAAATACAGAAGCCGGAAGCTTTTCCTCGAAAGCCGTGGTGCAATCCTCCTCCTAAATTTAGAGCATGCTTAGCTTTTCCAGTCATCACATAATCTACAGCCGTAAGTGTACCCCCAACTAAAAACGCACTGGCTTCATGCATGTTGGGAAACATAGGTGTATCTTCTGTTCCAAGACCAAAATCTGCTGCTTTTTCAACAGAAAGCTCGCCGCTTCCTGCTAATTTTACCGCTTGAATATAGCTAGTATCATGGACAAGCTGAAGTTCTTCATCAGATGCCATCCGCGGTAATACAATATCTTGATTGCCTAAAGCGCCAAATTCCCGTAACAGTTCATATGTTAGTTGAACACGAAGCTGGTTAAACGGATGATTATTGCTGAATTTGTACGAAAGAATATCATCTGAATAAATAAATACAGCATTACTAGTCATTACGTCATCTCCGGTAATTTAGGCCATAGCACCTCATAGCCGTTTTCTTTTAATGTATTTATACTAATCAATGGATTAATAGCTTGAATGCGAAGCACAAGGATTTTATATCGTTCATCTACATCAGGGTAGACAAGTACGCTTAAGATGTTTGTTCTCTTTGAACCAAAGAGGGATGTAACTTCAGCGAGCACGCCAGCCTTATTTTCTACTTTTATTTCAATTTGTGAACCTGGCTTATTAGTGCCGGTAAGCTGAATAAACGTATGTAGTAGATCTCTTTCGGTAACAACTCCTACTAACCGCTTGTTTTTTGTGACGGGAATACAACCGATTTGGTGTTCATAAAAAATGCTTGCAATTTCTTCAACAAAATCAAGAGGGTGAGCTGTAATGACTTCTGTTTTCATAATCATCCGCACGGGTTCGGATAGAAGAACAGATGTATAAGTATTATCTAAAATAGATGGACTTGCATCTCTTACGTCTCGATCAGAAATGATGCCAACTACGTGATGAAGGTCATTAACGATAGGAATATGTCTAATCTTATGTGTATCTAAAAGTTTCATAGCTTCAGCAATCGTATGGTCGGGGGTTAAGGTAACGAGATCGGTTTTCATCATCTCTTCAACAATCATCAGACACAGCTCCTTTTCTTAAAGGTCAGCTCAATACATAAAGCGATTTCGAAAGCGCAGGCTATCAAATTCTTGTATGCTTTCTTGAGGGACTCTGCTCCCGATTCTTACCATCAAACAATTAGCAGGGTGGGAGCTAATCTCCGGATCATCTGTGGCAAACCACGTCAGTCCGCCTTTATTCATCATTTTCTCCATAATTTTGCGGTAATCCCACACATTTAGCCCTGTTCCTTTTAAATCCCAATGCCAGTAGTATTCTGTCGTAATAACAATATAATCTTCCATTGCATCATCCATCATAGATACGATAAGCAAGTTTTTGCCAACAGCGTAGCTGCGAAACGGGGCAGCTACCTCTATAGCTCCTAATTCGATTAAATTCTCCATATTTCCTTCCGACCATCGTTCTAGAGGATCGGGATATAAAAAGGTGACATAACCAATGATTGTATGATGATGACGAGCAATAATGATTCTACCTTCAGGCAAGTTGGCAATTTCGATCAATGCTTCTTTTTGCTGTTCAGGTGGACGAAAGGCCGTTAGTTGCTCATGAAAATCAAGTTGTTGCAAGGTTTGTGAGGAGACAGGTCCTTCAATAACAATTGCTCCAATCGCTGTTTTTAGTTCTTTCATATTGTATGTTTGGGAATGTTTCACATGAATCACCACCTTCAAGCAGTCTTATCTGTATTATAATACAAAAAAAACTCTACATTAAAGCGTTTTCAAAAAATTAAATAAAAGAAAAGGAGTTTTTTCAAAAACATAGAATAGGAAATTAAAAGAGATTCTTGTTAATTCGACACTTATATAACAAAGGTTGTCATATAACAAGGGAGACTATTATCCCAATTCCGACAAATAATTTTTATAAAATTGTGAAAAGTCTATTTTTGTTATATAATAGGTTTGTAAATTTTATACATAAGGGGGAGTTTGTGATGAAGGTGGAAGCGCTTCCTGTAATTGAAGGGGTATACAACTTACAGGACTACGATAAAACGTATCAAACCTTTGACTGGTCACAAGTGGAGAAGGAATTTTCATGGCATGAAACAGGTAAATTAAATGCAGCTTATGAAGCAATTGATAAGCACGCAAACTCTACGCGTAAAAATAAAGTTGCGCTTTATTATCGAGATGCGCAGCGCAATGAAAAATATACATTCAAAGAAATGAAAGAATGGTCAAACAAAGCCGCAAACGTGCTAAAACAAGCAGACGTAGAGAAGGGAGATCGTGTGTTTATCTTTATGCCTCGCTCTCCGGAACTTTATTTTGCATTGTTAGGCGCGGTGAAGCTTGGCGCTATTGTTGGGCCTTTGTTTGAAGCATTCATGGAAGGTGCAGTAAAAGATCGTTTGCAAGACAGTGATGCAAAAGTGTTAATTACAACGCCTGAACTGCTGAGCCGCGTTCCGGTGAAGGATTTGCCAGCTTTAAAACACATTCTCCTTGTAGGGGAAAATGTAGCAGAAGAAGGCATTCAACTAGATTTTCTGAAGCGATTAGAAGCGGCGAATAAAGAGGTGGAGATTGAGTGGGTAGATAGAACAGATGGTATGCTGCTTCATTATACATCAGGTTCAACTGGAAAACCAAAAGGGGTGCTTCACGTTCATAATGCAATGCTTCAGCATTATCAAACTGCTAAGTGGGTGCTCGACTTAAAAGATGACGATGTGTATTGGTGTACAGCAGATCCGGGTTGGGTAACGGGAACTTCCTACGGAATTTTTGGTCCTTGGCTTGCTGGAGCAACAAATGTGATTGTAGGAGGACGCTTTAGTCCAGATGCATGGTATCAAGCACTTGAAGATTTTGGCGTAACGGTTTGGTACAGTGCGCCTACAGCATTTCGTATGCTAATGGGTGCTGGAGATGACTTAGTTAAACGCTATGATTTAAGCAGCCTCAGACATGTATTAAGCGTGGGAGAACCATTAAATCCTGAAGTGGTACGCTGGGGAATGAAGGTTTTCCAAAAACGTATTCATGACACGTGGTGGATGACTGAAACTGGAGGTCAGACGATTTGTAATTACCCGTCTATGAAAATTAAACCAGGATCTATGGGAAAACCTATTCCGGGTGTACAAGCAGCAATCGTTGACGATCAAGGACAAGAGCTTCCACCTTATCGAATGGGTAACTTAGCAATTAAAAAAGGCTGGCCATCTATGATGCATGCAATTTGGAACAACAAGGAAAAGTATGAGTCATACTTTATGCCAGGCGACTGGTACGTATCAGGTGATTCCGCGTATATGGATGAAGACGGTTATTTTTGGTTCCAAGGTCGAATTGATGACGTTATTATGACCGCAGGAGAACGAGTTGGTCCATTTGAAGTAGAAAGTAAGCTTGTTGAACACCCTGCTGTAGCAGAAGCGGGTGTCATTGGTAAGCCTGATCCTGTGCGTGGGGAAATTATTAAAGCGTTTATCGCACTTAGAGATGGGTATGAATCTTCAGATGAACTGATTGAAGATATTCGTCAATTTGTGAAAAAAGGGTTAGCTGCTCATGCAGCTCCACGTGAAATCGAGTTTAAAGATAAGCTACCTAAAACACGAAGCGGTAAAATTATGCGTCGCGTTTTAAAAGCGTGGGAATTAGATTTGCCAACGGGCGATTTGTCGACGATGGAAGACTAAGGAGTAAACGTTTCAATCTTTGTAGGGAAAATAAGTGATTTTTATAAAGTTCAAACAGCCAGCTGTTTGAACTTTTTTTTGGACTTGAATTTTAAAATGAAATCATTCATAATTGTGGGGTGTAAACTTTTAAATAAAATAAACTGCAGTGATAGGAAGAAGTAATACTTGTCTCCCTGTTTAAGAGAGCTGATGGTTGCTGAAAATCAGTACATAGACAAATATGAAATACGTCCTTGAGCATCTTTTGTGAACTTACAGTAGCAAAAGACGGGTAGACCGTTACATCATTTAAGTGGGAAATAATTTATTTCCAAATAGGGTGGTACCGCGATATTTTCGTCCCTTCTTTTTTAAGAAGGGGCGTTTTTTATGTTGTTCAACAAATTGTAACGAGCAATTAGATAAAGGAGAGAATATAACATGGATATTTTACAAGATCTTGAGTTTCGAGGGCTCATTAATCAACAAACGGATGAAAAAGGTTTAAATGAACTTTTGAGTAAAGAGTCTGTTCGTTTGTACTGTGGATTCGATCCAACAGCCGACAGCCTTCACATTGGCCACATGCTTCCTGTTTTAATTTTGCGTCGCTTTCAACAAGCTGGACACCAACCGATTGCGTTAGTTGGTGGAGGTACGGGTCTTATTGGAGATCCAAGCGGTAAAAAAGCAGAGCGTACGTTAAATGAAAAAGAAACGGTTGCTATGTTTAGTGAGCGTATTAAAGGTCAGCTTTCACGCTTCTTAGATTTTGAAGAAGGTGAAAATGCAGCGGTTATTGCGAATAACTATGACTGGATTGGCACGTTAGATGTTATTACATTCCTACGAGATATCGGTAAAAACTTTGGTATTAACTACATGATGGCAAAGGATTCTGTTCAATCTCGTATCGAATCAGGCATCTCATTTACGGAATTCAGCTACATGATTTTACAATCATATGATTTCTTGAACTTATACCAAACGTATAACTGTAAGCTTCAAATTGGCGGCAGCGACCAATGGGGAAATATTACAGCTGGCTTAGAATTAATTCGTAAATCAGAAGAAGATGCAAAAGCATTTGGATTAACAGTTCCGCTTGTAACAAAAGCAGACGGCACGAAGTTCGGTAAAACAGAAGGCGGAGCAATTTGGTTAGACGCTGAAAAAACAAGTCCGTATGAATTCTACCAGTTCTGGATTAATACAGATGATCGTGATGTTATAAAATATTTAAAATACTTTACATTCTTATCACATGAAGAAATTAATGAATTAGCAGCATCTGCAAAAGAAGCGCCTGAAAAACGCGAAGCACAAAAAGCACTAGCAGCGGCGATGACTACGCTTGTACACGGTGAAGAAGCTCTTGAGCAAGCCATTCGTATTTCGCAAGCTTTATTTAACGGAAGTATTTCAGAGTTAACAGCAGAAGAAATTAAGCAAGGATTCAAGGATGTTCCTTCTTACACGCATACAGGTGAAGATATTGGTTTAATCGATTTACTTGTAGAAAGTAAAATCTCTCCTTCTAAACGTCAAGCGCGTGAAGATATTTCAAACGGTGCGATTTACTTAAACGGTGAGCGTGAGCAAGATTTGCAAAAAACAGTAGGAGCAGAAGACCGTATTGAAGGTCAATTTACAGTAATTCGTCGAGGCAAGAAAAAATATACGCTTATTCAATACGCATAAAAAAAGGCCGAAAGGCCTTTTTTTGTATAAAGAAAGTAAAAAAGCCGCTCCATAGGGAACGGCTTTTTACTATTAACGAGAGTAGAACTCTACGATTAGTGCTTCGTTGATTTCAGCAGATAATTCAGAACGCTCAGGTAAGCGAGTGAATGTACCTTCTAATTTCTCAGCGTCTACTGTTAAGTAGTCTGGTACGAAGTTGTTAACTTCAAGCGCTTCTTTCACGATTGAAAGGTTGCGAGATTTTTCGCGAACACCGATCACTTGACCAGGTTGTACACGGTAAGATGGGATGTCAACGCGTTTACCGTCAACTAAAACGTGACCGTGGTTAACTAATTGACGAGCTTGACGACGAGTGCGTGCAAGACCCATACGGTATACTAAGTTATCAAGACGAGCTTCTAAAAGAATCATGAAGTTCTCACCGTGCTTACCAGTTAATTTACCAGCAGCAACGAATAAGTTACGGAATTGACGCTCAGTTACACCATACATGTGGCGTAATTTTTGCTTTTCTTGTAATTGTAAACCGTACTCAGAAATTTTCTTACGTTGACCTGGGCCGTGTGGACCTGGAGCGTAAGGGCGTTTTTCTAATTCTTTACCTGTACCACTTAGAGAAAGACCTAAGCGACGAGAGATTTTCCAACTTGGACCTGTATAACGAGCCATGATGACTCCTCCTTGTTTGTGTTTTTATTTTATGCAAAACAAAAACAGACACATTCTAGCGATATGCTCATTTTGTTTTCATGTACCATCGCTCTAGCAGCAGAGAGTTACACGATACACCATCTTTTTAAAAGAATTGCTACTTCTGTAAAACAACCTTTTAATGAGGAACAAAATGAAAAAACATAAAGAAGATTGTATAAGCTGCAATATTTCACACAACGAGTATTATAGGTGTTTCCTCGTATAAAGTCAAGGAAGATTGAAGATTAAAAGATTGTAAAAGAAAGGATATATTCATTTGAAGTATGAAAAGAGAAGAAAGAACGTAAGAAAACGGTGGTGATGGCTAATCAAACGTTTGTTTAATAAGTAAAAACCGCTGATTTGCAGCGGTTTTTTTGCTTATTCATATTTAAAGAAAAGAAGTGAGTTCTTTGACGAATTCTTCAAGATACTGTTGATCGATTTCATCAAAGCGATTTTTGATTGGACTGTCAATATCAAGAACACCTAAAAGCTGACCGTCTTTTACAATTGGTACAACGATTTCAGATTGAGAAGCGGCATCACATGCAATGTGGCCAGGGAAGGCGTGAACATCTTCAATTCGCTCTGTTTTTTGATTTTGAGCTGCTGTACCGCATACGCCTTTTCCAAGTGGAATACGAACGCAAGCCGGCAGTCCCTGGAAAGGTCCAAGCACTAACTCCCCGTCTTCCATTAAATAAAAACCTACCCAGTTTACTTCATTTAAAAATTGATTTAGCAAAGCTGAAGCATTTGCTAGATTAGCAATCGTATTGCTTTCTCCTTCTAATAAGGCGCGTAATTGCTTAATTACTAATTCATAATCCTTTTGTTTTGAGCCGCTGTAGTTTTCGACATTAAACAATGTATTCTCCTCCATTCAACATAAGATTTAATGAATTTTTATCAGGAAACGTCAGTTTTAACGCTACTTTGTCGATAAAAGATTACAGGAACTAAAAAGCCTATCACGAATTATGTAGAGAGGCTACTAAAATCCTTTTTAAATACTGTAACGATTTCTACACAATTTTGCAATCATATGTGTTTTGTAAAAATAAATCGAAATGAGGTGTAGATAGATGGCTGTACAGTCAAAAACGAAAGAGAAAATTATTGATGCGGCCGTTTCTCTTTTTAACGTAAAAGGTTTTGATGGTACGTCGGTGCGCGAGATTGCAGGAAAAGCGAAAGTGAACGTAGCGAATATTTCATATTATTTTCATAGCAAAGAAGGATTGCTTGAAAGTTTAGTGATTTCTTATTTTGAAGGTTATATTGGGGTGCTGGAGCAAGCATTTCAAGAAATGAAAAAGCTGTCTTCAACAGAAAGTATGATCGTAATGATTCGAGCTATCTTACATTACCAGCACGAAAATAGGCATATTGCCCGGCTCGTATATAGAGAAATCTCTCTTGACACGATTTTAATTCGAGAAGTTATGACTACGTATTTAACCAAGGAAAAATACTACTTAAAAACAATCCTTGAAAGAGGGATGAAAGAAAAGGAGTTTCGAAAGCTGCACGTTTCCTTTACAATCATTGAGCTTAAGGGCATGCTGTCTATGCCTTATCTTCATCCTCAGTACCTAAGTGAAGTTCTTCATATATTGCCTCACGAACCGTATTTTGTTCAGCAATATGCGATTGAGCTTGAGCGATGGGTGCACACAACGGTATGTTTGCCATATGAACGGACAAACAAACTTCGCGTTCAATTATCTTAAATGAAGCTCTCTATAGCCTTGGCCTAAATCCTTCGCACAGTGGGCGTCTGACCCATATACGAGAGGGATTTTTTTCTGTTGGGCTGCCTTTACGACAAAGGGAGCTGGATACGCTTCCTTGCACAAAGGCTTAAACAATCCTGCACCATTATAATCCAACGCCAGATCTTTCATTTTTATTTCATCGAGTATTGATAAAATAATAGGGGAAAGTGTGTCTTCATATGGAAATTGAGCTTGAAATTTATGTACGAGTGTCATATGACCAATGCGCTTAGGCTTATAAACGCCTAAATTGGCCTGTACAGAGCGTAATACCGTGTTGTAATACTTATCATATACTTTGCTTACGCTGCCAAACTTCTGTACAATATGTGCAAATACGTCAGCGCTAAAATCCAGGCAGTCATATCCTTCTTCATGTTTTAAGAAATGGACAGAAAGGATGCTGTCATCGAGACAAGGACCATACTCGTTTAAGAAAGCTGTTGTTTCTTGTTCAAATCCTTCAATAAAGTCAACTTCCAATCCGACATTGATACGAATATCGCGCTCAAATTCTTTTTTAACTTGCTGTACGTTTTGAATGTAGCGATCAAGTTTGTCAGGATCCATTCCGCTGTCGCGATCAGGCGTCGGATCACTGAAGCTTTTTGGTAATGGAGCATGCTCTGTAAACGAAATCTCGCCAAAGTTCAGGGAAATCGCCTGTTCAACATATTGTTGCAATGAATCAGGTGAACCGTGTGGGCAAAATGGAGTATGAATATGTTTGTCAACTTTCATAAAAAATGCCTCCTTTTTTCTTCTTTTTCCATTGTAACGACACAAAGTGACTCCATGCCAATATTTTGTATAAAAAAATTTAATTTTTTGCTCAAAAGTTGGACTTTACATGGTATCATAAAAACATTGACGCAAAAAAATTTAAAGGATTAAATTCACCCTTTTTATAAATAAGAAACTTGTCATGTAGAACGCACTGTAAGGGGGCTTAGTATGGAATTCATTATAGCACTAATCATACTTATTATCGGATTAGTTGTGTACGGAATGTTTTCACGTAAAAAGATTTATCAAGAAATTGATCGCCTGGAAACGATCAAAGTCGAATTAGCAAATACGCCAGTTGCAGAGGAAATTTCAAAAGTAAAAGAATTGAACATGACAGGTCAAACTGAAGAGCTATTTGAACGTTGGCGTGAGCAGTGGGATGAAATTATATCAACTAATCTCCCGAAAATTGATAAAGAACTGTTTGAAACGGAAGAAGCAGCAGATAAATACCGGTTTAAAAAAGCGAAGCAGTTATCTATACATATTGATCAAGCCTTAGAACAAACCAAGATAGATATTGAAAACATACTTACTGAACTTCAAAATTTAATTGGTAGCGAACAAGATAATCGATATGATATTGAGGAATTAAATCAGCTTCACCGCCACGTGAAGAAAAAATTGCTCGCACATCGGTATTCCTATGGAAATGCTGAAAAAACGTTAGAATACGCAATTAATACATCTAAAGAGCAGTTTAAAAAATACGAGGAAGAGACGATTAACGGAAACTATCTTCAAGCACGTGAGATTGTTCTTCAATTAAAAACTGATTTAACAGCTATTGATTCGTATTTAGAACAAATTCCAAAAGTGTTAGTTGAGTGTCAGACCACTCTTCCTGTTCAGTTCAATGAACTGCTTGACGGGTTCCGCGAAATGAGTGAGCAGGGATATGTGTTAGATCATCTGCAAGTAGAAGAAACGGTAGAGCTTTTAAAACAAGAAACTGCTGAAATTATTGCAGATATTGAAGAATTATATGTGGAAGAAGCGATTACAAAACTAGATGATGTGAACGAACGCTTAGAGCAGTTATATGACTCACTTGAGCATGAGGTTTTCTCCTATCATAAAATGAACCGTGAATCTCATACGGTATCTAACTTCCTTCGTATGCTTCAAGAACGAAACCGTGAACTTCGTGAAGAAACGCTATTTGTACAGCAGAGCTATCATTTTAAAGAGCGCGATTTAGACGTATATTATAAAATGGACCGCGAACTAAAACGATTGACTAACTTGTACTATAATATTTCGGACAAGGTGGCGGAGCACAATTTAGCCTACAGTGTGATCCAAGAAGAACTCGAAGACGTTTCCAAACAGCTTAATCAATTAAAAGAATCTCAGGAATCCTATAGCGATATGCTACAAGCTCTTCGCAAAGATGAGCTCTCGGCTAAGGACAAAATAGAAGAACTGAAATCTCAGTTGATTGAAGCAAGACGCCTTATTCAAAAAAGCAACCTTCCCGGTGTTCCTGAAGAATACAAAGTGCAGCTTGAAAAAACGGTTCATATCTTAAATGAAGTAACCGCTAAGCTGAAAGAAAAACCGCTTAATATTCAAGCTGTTCAATCTTTACTTGAAGATGCTGTTGGTTTTGTTCAGGATACATTTGATGAAACAGAGGCAATGTTAGAAGAGGCGCGACTCGTTGAAAGAGTGATTCAATACGGTAACCGTTATAGAAGTACTCATCACTCGATTGCACAGTCTTTAGAAGAAGCAGAAGAAGCGTTTCGTCATTACGAATACAAAGAAGCATTAAAACAGGCATCTGCAGCTATTGAGCAAGTAGATCCTGGTGCGCTGGATCGTATACAGCGTATTGTATCTTCACAGAGTTAAAAAGCTCGTGTCCAAAGGACACGAGCTTTTTTATGACGCTTTTCTTTGTATACTATCTGTGTGATGTGTACCTCTTGCAATACTAATAATATAGCCTATGAAGGCAGCAGCAACTGTTGGAATAAGCCAGCCAAGGCCTTGGCTATAAAGCGGCAAATAGTTTTTGAAAAAATTGTCTATGCTTGTTAGGATAATTCCTGCTGCTTTTAACCCGTCAAAAATGCTCAGAATCGAGCTAATGATTACGGCTGTCACATATACTTCTCGACCAAACGAAATGGCTCTTTCAATTAATGATAAAGCAATTAGCGTAATGGCAATAGGGTATACAAAGGTCAAAATAGGTATGGAAATAGAAATTAATTGAGTAAGCCCTACATTTGAAATAACAGCACTAAACAGCATTAAAATGACAACAAATGTTTTATATGACATGCTTGGCACCAGCTGCGTGAAAAATCGTGCGCAAGCAGAAGTTAATCCGATGGCTGTCGTTAGACAAGCAAATGTAATAGCGAGTCCTAAAATAATGGTGCCAAACGAACCGAATAATGTTGTAGCTACAGCTGTTAAAATAGCTCCTCCATTTTCTTTCATACCAATTGCTTCTACGCTTGAAGCGCCGACATACGCGAGAGAAAGATAAACGATAGCTAACCCAGCAGCAGCAATCAACCCGGCTTTGATACATACCGAAGCAAGTGTTCGTTCGTCCGTTACGCCTTTTTCCTTAATACTGTTGATAACAACGATGCCAAATACGAGAGCTGCAATTGTATCCATTGTCAAATATCCATCAATAAAGCCGCCCGTAAATGGAGAGGCTATATATTTGGCGTGAGGTTCTTGAAAAGAACCCATAGGTGTCATTAAACTTTTGATAGCTAAAAGAGCTAATACTGCGAGCAGTAAAGGAGTTAGAATTTTTCCTATGCGATCAACAATTTTAGTTGGATTCAATGATAAATAAAGTGTTAGGCCAAAGAAAATAACGGTATAGACCATTAAAGGAATCTTGCTTGCAACCGCATTTTCTGATAAAAATGGGGTCACACCGATTTCAAACGCTACCGTATCCGTTCTGGGTATACCAAAAAAAGGGCCAATTGCTAAGTAAAGCAATATAGTAAAAGAAATCCCGAAAATAGGGTGAACTTTTTTAGCTACTTCGGTAAAGTTTCCATTACTTTTAGAAACAGCGATTATCCCCATAAGCGGAAGTCCTACACCTGTAATGAGAAAACCGATAATGGAACTCCAAGTGTGTGTTCCGGCTTGCTGTCCGAGCAAAGGAGGGAAAATCATATTTCCCGCTCCAAAAAAGAGAGCAAACAGCATAAGACCGATGGCAAGTATTTCTTTGTTAGTGAGTGCTTTGGTTTTCATAATGCCTCCTAGTGTTTCTTATGTTGATGATTAAATTTTCTGACTTTTTAAAAACTAAAAGTACGTGATACATACTACCACATTTATGGAATCATATATAGGTTTTTTCGAAAAAATCTAAATAGTTTATTAATAATAAAAGGAACGCCTAATTTAAAAAAATACCAAGGTGTGGTATGATAATACGTTGTTCCGAAAAAATGAAGAAGGGGGCGCGCATCCTTGATTTATTTAGATAATAGCGCTACAACAAAACCCTATAATGAAGTCATACAATCTTTTACCAAAGTAGCTACAACTTATTATGGCAATCCATCGTCCCTCCATCAATTTGGCGTACAGGCGGAGAATTTGTTGAGCCGTTCACGTGAGCAAGTAGCAGAATTGCTGCACGTATCGTCAAATGAAATTATCTTTACATCAGGAGGAACAGAAGGGAATAATTTGGCTATTAAAGGCGTAGCGATGCAATATAAAAGCCGAGGTCAGCATATCATTACGACAAATATTGAACATGATTCCGTTCATGAACCATTTAAGCAGTTAGAAGCACTAGGATTTAACGTTACGTATGTTCCGGTAGATTCAAGTGGATTTGTGTCACCTGCGGCTATTGAATCAGCTATTACGGATGAAACCATTTTAGTATCTGTTATGCATGTAAATAATGAAATTGGCACCATTCAGCCAATTGAAGAAATTGGACAGATGCTCACGAACTATTCGAAGGTGCTTTTTCATGTCGATCATGTGCAGGGGGTTGGAAAAGTTCCGCTTTCTTTAGCAAATCATAAAATTGATTTATGCACATTATCAGGACACAAAATTCACGGCTTAAAAGGAACGGGAATTTTATATAAACGAAATGGAGTTCAGCTTCATCCGTTGCTTAGCGGAGGCTCTCAGGAAATGCAGCATCGATCAGGCACGGAAAATGTTCCGGGAATCGTAGCATTTGCTAAAGCACTTCGTTTAACACTTGAACATGCAGCTCAGAATCAGCAAAAAATGCAGAAAATAAAAGCAGAACTGATGGACAAACTTTCTGCTCACGAAAGAATCACGATTAATACGCCGAATGAGCATTCAGCTCCCCATATTATAAATTTTACAGCGCAAGGTATTAAAGGTGAGGTTTTTGTTCACGCTCTTGAAGAAAAAGGAGTGTTTGTATCAACTACATCTGCCTGCTCATCAAAACGAAAAAAGCCAAGTAAAACGCTTTTAGCTATCGGTAAAAATTACGAAGAAGCCGATCAGTCCATTCGTTTGAGCTTGTCAGGATTAAATGACTATAATGAAGTAACGCCCATTATAAATGCTATTTTCACAGTAATTGAAGATCTAAAGAAAGTAATGAGGTAAATAACTATGATATATAACCATATTTTAATTCGATACGGAGAAATCTCCACTAAAGGACAAAATAGAAAAAAATTTGTTGCGCAGCTAAGAAAAAATATTGTAACGGCTCTTAGTGCATTCCAAAACATTCACGTAAAATACACAAGAGACCGCATGTATATTCACTTAAATGGTGAAAATCACGAGCCTATCATTGAACGTCTTCAGCAAATCTTTGGTATTCAAAGTTTTAGTTTAGCATTAAAAGTTGAAAATGAACTTGAAGCCATTCAAGAAGCAGCGCTAGAAGCAATGAAAGAATTTGATATAGAAGGAAAAACGTTCAAAGTATCTACTCGAAGAGCGTACAAACAATTTCCTCTTGATACAAACGAATTAAATTATGCAGTAGGAAGTCATATTCTACGAAATACAGAGCATCTACAAGTAAATGTAAAAGAGCCAAGCGTAAATGTACGAGTAGAAGTGAGAAGTGAAGCAACGTATATTACATGTTTTGATTATCGCGGAGCAGGGGGTCTTCCAGTTGGTACGAGTGGAAAAGCGATGCTCATGCTTTCTGGAGGAATCGACAGCCCGGTTGCAGGATACTTAGCTATGAAGCGCGGTTTAGAAATAGAAGCGGTTCATTTTTATAGTCCGCCTTTTACAAGTGAACGTTCTAAGCAAAAAGTAATTGATTTAACGCAAAAATTAACGGCTTATCACGAAAAAGTAAAGCTTCACATTGTACCGTTTACAGCTGTACAGCAAGCGATTCAAAAACAAATTCCAGAGAATTATACGATGACTTCTACACGTCGTATGATGCTTCGAATTACGGACCTTATTCGTGAAAAAAATGAATCGTTAGCTATCGTAACTGGAGACAGCTTAGGGCAAGTAGCTAGCCAAACTGTTGAGAGCATGTATGCGATTAATGAAGTGACGAATACGCCAATTTTGCGTCCGCTTGTGACAATGGATAAAACGGAGATTGTTGAAATTGCCCGTAAGATTGATACGCATGAAATTTCGAATCGTCCGTATGAAGACTGCTGTACCATTTTTACGCCAAGCTCACCAAAAACTAAGCCAAAGCGTGAAAAAATAAATCGATACGAACAATTTTATGATTTTGAAACATTAATTCAAGAAGCGGTAAATAATGTAGAAACGCTTGAGATGACAGCTTCTTCGGCTACAAATACCGCAGACAGCGTAGAAGATTTGTTTTAAAAGTAAAATTTCATAAAATTACCAAAAAAATAATGTATGATGCCATGTGTTTTGACACAATCTATATTCAACAAGGAGGTGAAAACACATGGCAAACACAAACAAATTAGTAGCTCCTGGTTCAGCAGCTGCTATCGACCAAATGAAATACGAAATCGCTTCTGAATTCGGTGTAAATCTTGGACCAGAAGCAACAGCTCGCGCTAACGGATCTGTTGGTGGAGAAATCACTAAACGCTTAGTTCAACTAGCTGAGCAACAACTTGGTGGTAAATAAGTCATATTAACTAAATAATGATGGCTAAAAAGAGTGGGGGAAACCCCACTCTTTTGTCTTGTTTGTTTTGTCACGTATAATAGAGAAAAGGTCAAGCTTTATAAAGTAAAGGAGATGTTGGCGATGGGAACTTTATTTTACGGCGGCAAAATATATACGATGCGAAAAGAAGATGAGCATGTAGAAAGCGTATATGTTGAAAAAGGATTTATTGAAGATATAGGTGCAGAAGAAGAGTTAAGAATCAAATGGGGTCCTGTAATTGAAAACGAAGTACACCTCAAAGGATATACAATGTACCCTGGCTTTGTAGATAGCCATCTTCACTTAATTGGTCACGGTGAAAAGCTTCTTCGGCTTGATTTGTCTCAAGCTACTTCTCGGGAAGATGTGTTGAGGCGTGTTCGGCAAAAAGTAGAGAGTACGCCAAAAGGAGAATGGGTGATCGGGGAAGGCTGGGATGAAAATCAGTGGAAAAATTCCTCATTGATTCAGTATCAAGATCTTGATCAGCTTTCAACTGAACATCCTATTATGTTGAAGCGAGTTTGTCGTCACGGATTAGTAGCGAACGGAACAGCTCTTAAAATAGCCGGAATTACAGCTGAAACACGTGATCCGGAAGGAGGTGTTATCCAAAGAGATGAAGCTGGAAATCCTACCGGTTTTTTGGCTGATCAAGCGCAAGAATTAGTAACGGCTCATATTCCTCAAGTATCAGAAGCATACATTCGACAAGCGCTCTCAGTGGCCATAAAAGATTGTGTTCAGCACGGATTAACGGGTGGACATACGGAGGATTTAAATTATTATGGAGGCTTTTTGCGTACATATCAAGCATTTCAAGACGTTATTCATAAAAAAAAGCAGCTGTTTCGTGCTCATTTACTTGTTCATCATGAAGTTGTAGATGATATGTATACATACTGTGAAGAAAAGAAAGACACATCCGATTTTATCGAAATAGGACCAATGAAGATTTTTGCTGATGGTTCGCTTGGCAGTCAATCTGCGCTTTTAAGCTTTCCCTACAAAAGCGAGCCTTCTACAAGAGGTATAGCTATTCAATCACTAGATGAATTAAAGCAGCTAGTGAGGAAAGCGAGAGAATTGGGCATGACCGTTGCAATTCATGCGATTGGTGATTTAGCGTTTCAATACGTAGTAGAAAGCATCGAGCAATACCCTCCTCAAACAGGGCAAAGAGATCGTATCATTCATGCGCAGATTTTACGAAAAGATTTAGTTGATCGTGTAAAAAATCTTCCTGTTGTATTGGATATTCAGCCTCGGTTTTTAGCCAGTGATTTTCCATGGGTTATTGAAAAAATTGGAGAAGAGCATTTGGATTATTGCTATGCGTGGAAAACGTTATTGGACGAGGGCGTTATGTGTGCAGGTGGATCGGATGCGCCTATTGAACCTATCAATCCAATGTTAACGATTCATGCAGCGGTTTCAAGAAAAACTTCTCCAAACAGCTCGGTCGTTTACATACCTTCTGAGCGACTGACTGTGTTTGAAGCTGTTCAGCTGTTTACGTTAGGAAGCGCGCAGGCCATTCATCAAGAGCATAAAAAAGGATACGTTCAAAAGGGTTATGTAGCTGATTTTACCGTATTAGAACGAGATCTGTTTGAGATACCTGCAGATGATATTCCAGGGGTACGGGTGCAGATGACTGCTATTGATGGAGAAATTGTATATCAAAAATAAAAAGCGCCCAAGGGCGCTTTTTGTTATAGAAATGTACGCTTAACTCGTTGCCAGAAAGAGTTATCTTTCAGCTTAACCGTTTTAATTTGACGGTCGCTTAAACGAATTTGAACTTGATCAACTTGACGTGCATTTAATGCTTCGTTATCTATTCCAATAATTGGATTGTGGTTGTTGTCATTGGATAGTTTTAAAGTGAGCGTATGCTCAGCGCTTAGGATGAATGAAGATCCTAATGTACGATAGTTATTATTATTTAACGATGCCAATTCGCTGACTTGCATACAAGGAATTAACGGATCAACTACGGCTCCATTTACTGATTTATTATAAGCCGTACTGCCTGTTGGTGTTGAAATAATCATCCCATCCCCACGGAATGTTTCAAAGTGATTTTCGTTAATAAAAACATCTAGACTGAATGTTTTTATAACACCTGATCGAATGGAACATTCATTTAAGCAATAAAAAGAAGTTCCTTGATCAATTTGAGTTTGTAAAACGGGAAATCGACGTACTTCTATATTTTCTGTTGTAATAGCTTCAATCATTTTATCCGTTTCATCAATATGAAAATCGCAGTAAAAGCTTAGCTGATCTGAAGTTGTGACACCAGCATATAAGCAGTCATCTCGAAAGCCAGATTGACGGACAGCCTGCAAGAAAGCTCCGTCACCGCCAATACTTACAATGATGTTAGCGCTGTCGAAATGGTCTACTACATGAAAATCATATTGTTTTGCAAGTTCAATAAGTGGACTTACGAGCGCCTTTGTTTCCTGGTTTTTTGGATGAAAGAAATAAACGTTGCGACGATTTGGCATAGATAGTTCCCCCTTGTTTGTCTGATATGTAAAATATTAGCGATAAAGTAAACTTTTTAAAAAAAGTTTGTTACAATAATTATAGCATTATTGCTTTAAAAATTAAAAGAATAATCTTTTAATTCTGACACCTAAAAAGGAGGATTTTCATGAACAAAAAAAGGTGGATTGCTCTTTTGATTGCGGCCTGCTTATTCATTTTCTCTGCGATTGTTAATGTTGGTTTTTCAGTCAAAGAAGAAAAAGATGACGGTCTGGCAGGCATATTTGGAGGAGACGACAGTGAACTATCAGAAACAGTTATCGAAAAAGGGAATGCAGCTAAGAAAATTGCAGTACTAGAGGTCAATGGAACGATTCAAGATACAGGAAGCGGTTCCTCTCCGCTTATGTCTCAGAATGGTTATAACCACCAAGCATTTTTAAAGCAGCTAGAGGCTGCAAAAAATGATAAGGCAGTTAAAGGAGTCATTATTAAGGTGAATTCACCGGGCGGGGGCGTCGTTGAAAGTGCTGAAATACATAAAAAAATTGAAGAGCTGAAGAAAGACACGAAAAAGCCAGTTTATATTTCAATGGGATCAATGGCTGCTTCAGGAGGCTATTACATTTCAACAGCTGCTACTAAAATCTATGCAATCCCTGACACTTTAACAGGTTCACTAGGTGTAATTATGCAAAGCGTTAACTATGGCAAGCTGGCGGATAAACTAGGAGTAGAATCTGTTGTTATTAAAAGCGGGGCTCATAAAGATATTATGTCTCCAACAAGAGAAATGACCGGAGAAGAAAAAGAAATTATGCAAACACTTGTAGACAACTCGTATGATGGTTTCGTCAATGTTATCTCTGAAGGACGTCACCTTTCTAAAGAAAAAGTGCGTTCTATTGCAGATGGACGAGTGTACGATGGACGTCAGGCTAAAGAGCTGAAGCTGGTCGATCAACTAGGCTATTTTGAAGATACGGTAAAAGGAATGGAGAAAGATTACAAGTTAAAAGGTGCACAAGTAATTCAATACAATCAAGGATTCGGACTGCCTTCTTGGCTTTCAATGAGCATGCAAAAAGTAATTGGTGGAGATGAACAAGTTACCGCAATGTTAAAAACATTTGCGCAGCCAAGCTCTCCGCGCTTGATGTATTTATATGCAGAATAGAGGTGGGAACATGGAAAATCAATCTCATTCAACCGAATCAAACGACACTATAAAACATGAGCCAGCGGTAAGTGCTCCAATAGGTAGTGAATTCCATTATGCAGGCTTTTGGATGCGCTTTTGGGCATATCTTTTGGATCTAGCTGTAGTAGCTAGCTTGAACTCCCTGCTGATCAAACCCATTTTCCATTTAGCAGATATTCCTCAAGGGGATGGATTTTTTTCTCCCTATACGATTGTGACGGTGATTATCTTTTATGGTTATTTTGTTTTAATGACCAAGTATTTTGGACAAACGCTTGGAAAGATGGTGTTTGGGCTTAAAGTAGTATCACTGAAAGACTCCACTTTAACTTGGCCTGTTGTGCTGTTTCGTGAAGGAATTGGACGTTATATTTCTAAAACAGTTTTTTTTCTTGGCTATTTGTTAGTTGCTTTTTTACCTAAAAAGCAAGGAGCGCATGATTACTACGCAGATACAACCGTTATACATGAAGGTACAATAAGCAGATAATAAAAAGAGGCTGGGGCAAAAATATTTAGACGAATTGAAAAACGAACCATTGATCAAGGTGTTTGATTAGTGGTTCGTTTTTTTGGGTTATGGTAAACGTAGGTTTCATTTATGTAGATCTTTCTAGCAGCTGATTGGATTCATTTCGTTATGTCTCAACCTCTTTTTATTGTTTTCATAAGGTTTAATATTCTCTGTTTTGGAGATAATGTGAAGCTAAGAAGGAGTGAAGGATGTGCTATGGCTTTTATGGATATTGCTAGCACTTTTAATTGTTATTGTACTTATTGTATGGACAAAAATCACGCTATTTGTAGAGCTTCATCATGTCCGAGATAACGATTATTACAGAGTGAGACTCAGGGCTTGGTTTGGTCTTATTCGCTATACATATGAAATTCCGGTAGTGAAAGTAAAAAAAGATTCTCCTCGTTTGCTTGTTGAAAAGAAGAAAGGAATGGGTGATCAAGGAAAAGAAGACGAGAATTCATGGAGTGATTATTCTGTAGAAGACGGGTTAAGCATGTTAGAAAATGCGAAGCAATTCCTTGAACAGGTAGTCGGTTTTCATAAAATTTTTCGTCGTTTCTTACAGAAAGTGACGGTAAGGGATATTAAATGGCACAGCCGTTTCGGCTTAGGTGATGCTGCGCTAACAGGCGTACTTACCGGGGCGGTATGGTCTGCAAAGGGGGGCATAGTTGGTATAATCAGCCGTTATATGAAACTAAAAGATATGCCTGTAATGAGCGTTACTCCTGTATTTCAACATCTTTGGTCAGAAACGGTATTTGAGTGCATAATTTCTTTTCGAGTTGGTCAAGCTATTCTAGTAGGTTTACGGACCTTGAGATACTGGCGGCATACGTCCAAAAAGCGTCGCAAAAGATGGAAGTCGTCAAATAAGAACAAGACACACTCTGTGAAAACATAAGGAGGTTATCTTAATGGCAGAACATCCAATTAAAAGTTTAATGTCGACAGCTATGGAAAATTTAAAGGAAATGATTGATGTTAATACAATCATTGGTGATCCCGTAGAAACACCTGATGGCAGCGTTATTTTAACTGTCTCAAAAGTAGGTTTTGGCTTTGCAGCGGGCGGAAGCGAGTTTGGAGTAGAAGGGCATGCGCCATCTTCTCCAGGGCAGCATCAGCAAGAATCAGGTCATCCATTTGGCGGAGGTAGCGGTGGCGGTGTATCAATTACGCCAATTGCCTTTTTAATTGTGAGTGGAAGCGGAATTAAAATGCTTCACCTTAATGAAAGTACACATTTATATGAAAAGATTTTAGATACAGCACCTCAAGCAATTGAACGCGTGCAGCAAATGTTCAAGCGAAATAACCATCAGCAGGATCATCATAATCAACAAAATCAGCATCATGACGGTGCAAATGATTTTAATTTGTAGGGATAAAATAAAGCTTTGCTTGCTTCTTTGAACGATAAAAGAAGCAAGCAAAGCCTTTTTTTATTGGGCATGTTTTCTAGCATATAGCGTTATAGTATGTATGTCATTTAATTGCAATATAGAGACAGACAAGCTAATATGAACAGTGTACATACTTATTTAAAGGAGGAATTATTCGTGACTAAATTTAAAGGTAACGATGTAACATTATTAGGAAATCAAGTAAAGGTTGGAGACAAGGCGCCAAACTTTACCGTTTTAGCAAATGATTTATCAGAAGTAACGCTTGACAGTACAAAGGGTTCTGTTCGCCTAATCAGTGTAGTTCCTTCTATTGATACTGGAGTTTGTGATGCGCAAACTCGCCGCTTCAACGAAGAAGCAGCTAAATTAGATAACGTAAAAGTATTAACAGTGAGCGTAGATTTACCGTTTGCTCAAAAGCGCTGGTGTGGTGCTAATGGCATTGATAATGTTCAAACATTATCTGACCACCGCGACTTATCTTTCGGCGAAGCATATGGTGTAGCTATTCAAGAATTACGCTTATTGGCTCGTTCAATCTTTGTAGTAGACTCAAATAACAACGTAACGTATGTTGAGTACTTACCAGAAGTAACTGAGCATCCGAACTACGAAGCAGCAATCGAAGCAGCTAAAGCAGCTAAGTAAGATTGTCGATGGCGTTCGGCAGAAGGCGGAAAACAATGTTTTTCGCCTTCTTTGTGTTTTAAGAAGCTTTTATGATAAAATATGATGTTCCAAATAGGACGTTTACTCATTTATATAGATATCATTTCATTACACAGGAGGCAGAATATGAGTCAATTAGCTAGTATGGAAAAGCTATTTGGTGTAATTGATCAAACAGCTATTATTTTAAGAAAAGAACTAAACTGCGTATATTTAGAAGCAGTAGCTGAAACGGGAGAAAACTTGTTTCAAGGAACTATTTTGCAAGAAGAGCTAGATGAGGTAACCAAAAAACGTTTAAAAAAAGAATACGATTCAATCACGCTTGATCATTTTGAAAAAGAAACGATTCGAAAAGCATATCAGCTAGCTATTTTAAAAGGGATGAAAGAAGCAGTTCAGCCTAACCACCAAATGACCCCTGATGCTGTAGGACTATTTGTCAGCTACTTAGTTGGAAAATTCATGGCAGGAAAAGATAAGTATACGCTTTTAGATCCAGCAGTAGGAGCTGGAAACTTATTAACAACCATTTTAAATACACACGCTGCGTCAATTGAACATGTATACGGTGTAGATGTGGATGATTTATTACTTCAACTGACATATGTAAATGCAAACTTACAGAAGCACGGCGTTCAATTATTTAATCAAGACAGCTTACAGCCGCTTTTTATTGATCCTGTTGATTTAGTTGTCTGTGACCTGCCGGTTGGTTATTATCCAAACGATGAAGGGGCAAAAGAGTATAAAGTAAGAGCTGAAGAAGGTCATACCTATGCTCATCACTTATTCATTGAACAAAGCTTGCGCCATGTAAAAGACGGAGGATACGTAGTAGCTCTTATTCCAAATAACTTGTTCGAATCTGAACAGTCTCATTTATTACAGCCGCTGCTAAAAGAGGAAGCAATCGTTCAAGGAATCGTTCAGCTGCCGCTTTCAATGTTCAAACAAGAGCAGGCTGCTAAGAGTATTATCATTCTTCAAAAGCAAGGAGAAGGGGTAACGGCACCTGAGAACGCGCTGCTTGTGAATTTGCCGAAGTTCAGTAATCGAGAAGCAATGAGTGATATTATGGCTCAAATGGACCAATGGTTTCGCGTTAATAAAAAGTAAGTCTTTTTCGAAAATAATGAATATTTGCCGGTAGCGTTTTCATGATGTATAGCTCTTGAAATCTATTGTCGTGAATGATTAAATGAATAAGGATAGAAATCGTGTCGAAATGCATAGAATATTGTAGAGATTACACTTTTATGTTCTGTTCGTTATGTTTATGATGCACGTATAATAAAGAAGGAGCTGTTTTTTTATGTCAAAAATCATGGCAATCAACGCCGGCAGTTCTTCACTTAAGTTTCAATTATTTGAAATGCCAAGTGAGACGGTATTAACAAAAGGTTTAGTAGAACGAATTGGTTTAGATAACGCTGTTTTCACGATCTCGGTAAATGGTGAAAAACAAACGGATATTACAGAAATCCCTGACCATGCTGTTGCAGTTAAAATTTTAGTTGAAAAGTTACTTTCTCAAAACATCATTCAATCATACGATGAAATCACTGGTGTAGGTCACCGTGTCGTACACGGCGGAGAGAAATTTGCTGACTCTGTTTTAATCACAGATGAAACACTAGCGGAAATTGAAGCTTTATCTGATTTAGCACCGCTTCACAACCCAGCAAACATTGTGGGAATTAAAGCGTTCCAAGATATTCTTCCAAATGTTCCAGCTGTAGCAGTCTTCGATACAGCATTCCATCAAACAATGCCAGAAAAATCATTCTTGTACAGCTTACCGTACGAGTACTATGAAAAGTATGGCGTTCGTAAATACGGTTTCCACGGCACATCTCATAAATATGTTTCTGAGCGTGCAGCTGAGCTTCTTGGACGCCCAATTGAACAATTACGCTTAATCTCTTGTCACTTAGGTAACGGTGCAAGTATCGCTGCAATTGAAGGCGGAAAGTCAATTGATACATCAATGGGCTTCACACCATTAGCTGGTGTAGCAATGGGAACTCGTTCAGGTAACATTGACCCTGCATTAATTCCATTTATTATGGAGAAAACAGGAAAAACTGCTGACGAAGTATTAAATGTATTAAATAAAGAAAGTGGTCTTTTAGGTGTATCTGGTATTTCTAGTGACCTACGTGATCTAATCAAAGCAAGCGCTGAAGGCAATGAACGCGCTGAAACAGCACTTGAAGTATTTGCTAGCCGTATTCATAAATATATCGGTTCTTATGCTGCTCGTATGTCTGGTGTAGATGCAATCATCTTCACAGCAGGTATTGGAGAAAACAGTGATGTTGTACGTGCTCGCGTTCTTCGTGGTTTAGAGTTCATGGGCGTTTATTGGGATCCAGCTTTAAATAGTGTACAAGGAGAAGAAGCATTTATTAGCTACCCTCATTCTCCAGTTAAAGTTATGGTTATTCCTACAGACGAAGAAGTTATGATTGCACGTGACGTTACTCGTTTAGCGAATATTTAAGTTCATAAAGTGCCTCTTCAATGCATGAATTCTCATAAATTGTCAGGCAAACTAACGAAAAGCTGATTTCCTTGTTAGGAAATCAGCTTTTTTATATAGCGTAAGGAGCTGACGGTTGAAAGAAGGTTTACAACGTATAGAAGAAAGAAATAATATAGGAAGCAAAATGTAACGGATGCATTATTTGTTATAATAAAAATAAAACTACTTATTTCTTGAAAGGGTGACATGATGATATTAACGAATCGCGAAGAACAGCTTTTGGAAGAAATCTATAAATGGGAAGAGAGCTTACAGAGCGTAGAAGCAACTGAGATGGAGTTATTGTACGAAGAATGGTTAGAAAAAGGCCTTAACTTAATTCCTGCTTCTGTTCGTGAGACCTATTTACATAAAATTGATGAGGGACTCTTTCAGTTAACTGCATTAATTCAAGGTACGGAAATGCAAACTCAAGCGACAAAACGAATTATTGAAACCGCCCGTGTATTCAAAGAAGATATCACAGATCTGTCAGAAATGAATTCCCTTCAAGTAGATCAGCTTTCTTATATATGCGAACAGCAAATGGCCAAGCTGCGGTTGTATGCGCTGAGTCAAGGAGCACTTTCAGGAACCGGCCAATCGCTGCTAGTCGGTATTGATATACCCGCTGTTTTATGCATGAATATTCAAGCGGTGCAACAGGCAGCAATGAGCTACGGCTATCATATCCAGACTCCTTCAGAGCTTATGCTAACGCTAAAAGTTTTTCATGCAGCAACGTTACCTAGACACCTTCAGGCTGAGGGGTGGCATCAATTAAAGAGTGAGCTAAGCCAAGAATTTGACCCGTATTTTTATGAAGGTGTTGATCAAATTGTAGATAAGACGTGGCTGCAAAAAATCGTTGTGCAAATTGGAAAAACGCTAGCTATATTTTCTGCGAAGCGAAAAGTTTATAATCGTTTGCCAATTGTGAGTATGATGGTTGGCGGAGGGATGAATTATCGAATGGCCAAACAAGTGACAGATTATGCGAAGCGCTTTTACCAATACCGCTATTTGCTGGATAAGAAAAACGAGTCTCATTAATTTTTCATGAGACTCGTTTTTTTGTCTATCCGTGAACTTTTTCTGATATTTCCTCATTTGTTCGATACCAAAGCCACAAATCATTAATAATAGAAGCAAGTTCTCCTATCTCGCTATTTAATTCACAGGAGCGGATAAAATTAGTCTCATCTTCTAACGCCGCTTGTTTTTGATTAATCCTCTTTTCTACAGATTGAATTTTGTCTGGAATTTGCCCTCGAATGGATTCCCATGTTAAGAGGATATCCTGCTGAACTTTTTCAGAATAGAATGTCCATTCTCTTTCAAGAGCAGGAATTTTTATACCGAGTCTGTTGTCATAAGTAAAAAAGCGCTCCATTTTTTCACCTCTTCCCTTCCATTTTATACAATGACAAAAGCCAGAGCTACTTTAAGTGAAAAATAAATCATTTATACTTGATTTATGCATATAAATATACAATGCATTTAAGGCAGGAATATTCATTCACGTCTATTTTTACAGTATTTTAAAAGCTTTTATCCTATTAAATTAAAAAAACGTGAATTTATATACTTTTTTTTGAATAACTATTGAAAATAGATTAAAAAGTTGTTAAAGTAATAGTAGATTAAATGAATAAAAATTAAAACGGTTGTATTAATATATATATAATTTGTAGGAGGAATAGATGATGAGTAATCCAAAAGTTGTTTTAGCATATTCCGGAGGTTTAGATACATCAGTTGCAATTAAATGGTTACAAGAAAAAGGGTACGATGTGGTAGCTTGCTGTTTAGACGTAGGCGAAGGAAAAGATCTGAAATTCGTTAAAGAAAAAGCCTTAACAGTTGGAGCGGTATCGTCATATGTGATTGATGCAAAAGAAGAATATGCTAATACATTTGCATTAGCAGCACTTCAAGCACACACGTTATATGAAGGAAAATATCCATTAGTATCTGCACTATCTAGACCGCTAATCGCTAAAAAGCTTGTAGAAGTAGCAGAACAAGAAAATGCAGTAGCTGTCGCACATGGATGTACGGGAAAAGGAAATGACCAAGTGCGTTTCGAAGTATCAATTAAAGCATTAAATCCACACTTAGAAGTTTTAGCTCCTGTTCGTGACTGGAAATGGTCTCGTGAAGAAGAAATCGAGTATGCAAAAGAAAAGAATATTCCAATTCCAATTAACTTAGACAGCCCATTTTCAATTGACCAAAACTTATGGGGAAGAAGTAACGAGTGCGGCGTTCTTGAAGATCCTTGGGCAGCTCCACCTGAAGAAGCATATGACCTAACGGCTTCTCTTGAAAATACTCCGGACACAGCCGATGTAGTAGAAATTGAATTCGTTGAAGGTGTTCCAGTAGCATTAAATGGTCAATCTTATACGCTAGCTCAGTTAATTCTAGAATTGAATGAAATTGCAGGTAAGCACGGAGTAGGACGTATTGATCATGTAGAAAACCGTCTTGTGGGAATCAAATCACGTGAAGTATATGAGTGTCCAGCTGCTATGACATTAATCAAAGCACACAAAGAGCTTGAAGATTTAACATTAGTGAAAGAAGTCGCGCACTTCAAACCAGTGATTGAGAAAAAATTAACAGAAGTTATCTATGAGGGTTTATGGTTCTCTCCATTAACAAATTCCCTGCTTGCATTCTTAAAAGACACGCAGCAATATGTGAACGGAACAGTGAGAGTAAAACTATTTAAAGGGCATGCTATCGTAGAGGGACGTAAATCTCCTAATTCTTTATACAATGAAAAACTTGCAACATATACAAAAGAAGATGAATTTGATCACAATGCAGCAGTTGGTTTTATCTCATTATGGGGTCTTCCAACACAAGTGAGCAGCATGGTAAATCAAAAGAAGGTGACAACGGTATGACCAAACTTTGGGGAGGGCGTTTTACGAAACGCCCTGAACAATGGATTGACGAGTTCGGTGCGTCCATTTCATTTGATCAGCATCTTGTAGAAGAAGATATTGAAGGCAGTTTAGCACATGTAACAATGCTTGAGAAATGCAGCATTCTTTCTGGAGATGAAGCGTCACAAATTAAAAAAGGCCTTCAAACACTGCTTGAAAAAGCTAAGAAGAAAGAATTAACATTTTCTGCTCAATATGAAGATATTCATTTGAATTTAGAAAAGCTATTAATTGATGAAATTGGTCCGGTTGGAGGTAAGCTTCATACGGGTCGAAGCCGTAATGATCAAGTTGCTACAGATATGCACTTATATTTAAAAAAGCATGTTCAGCAAATTGTAGGACTGATCGAAAATCTAGAAGATGTGCTGCTTACAAAAGCAGATCAGCATGTCGAAACTATTTTTCCAGGCTACACACATTTACAGCGCGCGCAGCCGGTTTCTTTTGCTCATCATCTAATGGCTTATGTTTCAATGTTTAAGCGTGATGCTGAGCGTTATGCGGAATCACTAAAGCGTATTGATTTATCTCCTTTAGGAGCAGGAGCTTTAGCTGGTACGACATTTCCAATTGATCGTCATTACAGCGCGGAGCTTCTAGGCTTTAATGGAATTTATCAAAACAGTATGGATGCTGTCAGCGACCGTGACTTTATTTTAGAGTTTTTGAGCAACAGTTCTATTTTAATGATGCATTTATCTCGTTTTTGTGAAGAGTTAATTTTATGGTCTAGTCAAGAGTTTCAATTTATTGAAATGGATGATACGTATGCAACTGGCAGCAGTATTATGCCTCAAAAGAAAAATCCTGATATGGCAGAGTTAATTCGTGGTAAAACAGGACGAGTATATGGTCATTTATTTAGCTTGTTGACTGTGTTAAAAGGCACACCTTTAACATACAACAAAGACTTGCAAGAAGATAAAGAAGGCATGTTCGATACGGTTACAACGATTGAAGGCTGCTTAACAATCTTTGCTGGCATGATTGAAACAATGACAGTAAAAACAAATGTTATGGAAAAAGCTACGAAACAAGATTTTTCAAATGCAACGGAGTTAGCTGACTATCTTGCTGCAAAAGGTATGCCGTTTCGTGAAGCACATGAAGTGGTTGGGAAACTAGTTCTCGTTTGTATTCAGAAAAATATCTACCTAATGGATTTGCCGCTCGAGCAATATAAAGAAGCGTCAGATTTATTTGAGGAAGACATCTACCATGTATTAAGTCCAAAAACAGCTGTTAATCGCCGCAATAGCGCGGGAGGAACAGGGTTTGAACAAGTGAAAAAAGCAATTCAGCTAGCTAAAGATGAATTGCATGAAAAAGCTTCAATATAAAACAGTTTTCAAAACGTCCGCAGAAAATTCTGCGGGCGTTTTTTGATGTGAGATAAATGGTATAACTAGAGCAATAAAGAAGAAAATAGAAAAGATCATGTAAGAGATTATGAAATAAAGTTCACATTCGTAAAGAAAATAGAGTGAAAAAGGAGAAGTGACATATGAAAGACAAAAAACATCCGCAGCATGTATATGAATATGATTTTGAAGGAGAAAAAGAGACATCAAGACAGCTAATGGATTCTTATTCAAGCGGCGTTATTGGCGATGCTATGGCTTCCGTAGTTGAAAATCCAGAAGCACAGAGTGATAACGAACTATATGAATAACTACATGCATATACTGTATATAGACTAAGAAAAGCAGGATTATGCTGAGCTCTATCGAAAGGTAACGTCATAGTAAATCCGGTTTTCTAAAGGATTTGGTGTGGCGTTCTTTTTTTCAGTTAATCACTGATATAAGAAAAGAGGGATAAAGGTGAAAATTGGAGTGCCGAAAGAAGTAAAAAATAATGAAAATCGCGTGGCTATTACTCCAGCTGGTGTTACAGCTTTAGTTAACGGTGGGCATGATATATATATTGAAACACAGGCAGGAGAAGGCTCTGGATTCCATGATGAAGATTACACAAATGCAGGAGCTTCTATTGTAAATACTGCAAAAGAAGCATGGGATGCTGAAATGGTTATGAAAGTAAAAGAACCGATTTCAGAAGAATACGGATATTTTCGTGAAGGACTTATTTTGTTTACGTATTTACATTTGGCAGCTGAAGAAGCGTTAACGAAAGCATTGATTGATAAAAAGGTAGTGGGTATCGCTTATGAAACGGTACAGCTTCCAAATAAAAGCTTGCCTCTGTTAACGCCGATGAGCGAAGTTGCAGGAAGAATGTCTTCTCAAATTGGAGCTCAATTTTTAGAAAAAACCAAAGGTGGCAAAGGGATTTTGTTAAGTGGGGTGCCAGGCGTGCAAAGAGGAAAAGTAACAATTATTGGAGGAGGAGTAGCGGGAACCAACGCTGCTAAAATTGCGGTCGGATTAGGGGCTGATGTCACAATAATTGATTTAAACGCTGATCGCCTTCGCCAGCTGGATGATTTGTTTGGTAAAGAAGTGACAACATTAATGTCAAATCACTACAATATCGCACAATCTGTAAAAGAGTCAGATTTAGTGATAGGAGCGGTTCTCATACCGGGAGCTAAAGCGCCAAAGCTTGTCACCGAGGAAATGGTTCAAACGATGTCAAAAGGGTCAGTTGTAGTTGATATTGCCATTGACCAAGGCGGAATTTTTGAAACAACTGATCGTATTACTACTCACGATAACCCGACTTACTCGAAGCATGAGGTCTTGCATTATGCTGTTGCTAATATGCCAGGGGCTGTTCCCCGCACGTCGACCTTAGCGCTGACCAACGTAACGGTTCCTTATGCTCTGCAAATAGCAAATCAGGGATATAAAAAAGCGTGCTTAAAAAACCCTTCCCTTCTTCAAGGCATCAACACCCTAAATGGGTTTGTCACTTACGCGGCTGTTGCAGATGCACACGGTCTAACTTACGCTGATGCAACAACTTTATTAGAGCAAGCATAATAAGGCATGTTTTTGCGCAGTTTGTGATATGATAGCCGCGTATTCACTTGTTTTGTAACCAAAACAGACGGGTAGAATATAGAAAAGGTTAGTGTAAAAGGAGAGAATATATGATGCACGTTTCTTATCATGGACATTCTGTTGTTAAAATTGAAACAAAAGGAAAAACAATTTTAATTGACCCGTTTATCACTGGAAATGAATTAACAGATTTACATGCTGAAGATGTAAAAGCAGATGTGATTTTACTGACTCATGGCCATAATGATCATGTAGGCGACACGGTGGAAATTGCTAAGCGCAGCGGTGCACTTGTTGTGGCAGTAGCAGAATTAGCTACATATCTTAGCTGGCAAGGCTTAAACGTACATCCAATGAGCATAGGCGGAGCCTATACATTTGATTTTGGTACGGTAAAATTGACACAAGCTTTCCACGGTTCAAGTTATACAGAAAATAATGAGAAAATTATTTATACAGGAATGCCGGCTGGTTTGCTTTTAACGATTGAAGGAAAGACAATTTATCATGCTGGAGATACGGCTTTATTTTCTGATTTAAAGTTAATTGGTCGCCATGAGCCTGACGTAGCATTTCTTCCAATTGGAGATAACTTTACAATGGGACCTGAAGATGCGGCTATCGCAGCGGAATGGGTGCAGGCAAAGCTTGTTGTGCCAATTCACTACAATACATTTCCTGTAATTAAGCAAGATCCTCATCAATTTGTTGAGTCTTTATCTGGTATTGAAGGAAAAGTATTAAAAGTTGGAGAAGGATTGGATCTTTAATCATAAATAAAGGCTGGGACAAAACGATTTCAGTTAAAGTTAAAAAAGAACGAGTGATTGATAATATCGATCACTCGTTCTTTTTTTATTGTTAAGGTGAACGTAGGTTTCACATTTGTTCATCTTTAGATTGAATCGATGCAGTTATGTCTTAATCTCTTTTTATTTGCAAAGAAACGTTCTGCTTTTTTTACTTTCCCGCATACGATAGTAATAATAAGGAGGGAGAGTTATGGAAAAAAATCGAGTTATTTTATCGCTTTTACTATGCGGAGTGATGCTTTACTATGCAATGCCGCACTTAGTGTTAACAACTGCGAGTTTGCAAGGGATTTTTAGTATAAGCTGGCTTACCTTTGCTCTTTTTGTAGCCGGAGGCAATTTGTCATCACTACTTTATGCACCGCGCCGTAAAAAGACAGGTATTCAAAAAAATAGTGCGAGAAAGCCTTTGCGTCAAAGAGGTTAGATTGAATCCATTTCACTTCCCCCGTATAATAAAAGAAAAGACATATGAAACGTAAAAACGTTTTAGAAGGGTGAAGTACACGTGGCGACAAAACATGAGCAAATTTTACAGTATATCGATTCGCTTCCAATTGGTGAAAAAATTTCAGTGCGCCAAATTGCCAAAGAACTGACTGTCAGTGAAGGCACGGCGTACCGAGCAATAAAAGATGCGGAAAATAAAGGATATGTTTCAACGATTGAACGAGTAGGGACTATTCGAATTGAACGAAAGAAGAAAGAAAACATTGAAAAGCTCACGTTTGCCGAAGTAGTAAACATTGTAGATGGACAAGTGCTGGGCGGACGTGAAGGTTTGCATAAAACGTTAAATAAGTTTGTTATTGGAGCGATGAAGCTTGATGCTATGATGAGGTATACCGAGGCTGGAAACCTTCTTATCGTAGGGAATCGAGTAAACGCTCATGAATTAGCCCTTGAAGCAGGCGCAGCCGTTTTAATTACGGGCGGCTTTGATACGGAAGAATGGGTTAAGAAGCTTGCGGATGATCTTAAGCTTCCTATTATTTCAACGAGCTATGATACATTTACAGTTGCAACGATGATTAATCGGGCTATCTATGATCAGTTGATAAAAAAAGAAATTGTGCTTGTAGAGGATATTTTAACACCCGTCTCTGAAGCGGTTAGCTTGCAGTTAACCGATACGATTGAAAAATGGCACGAATGTAACGATCAAACGCACCACAGTCGTTTTCCTGTAGTAGATCAGCATATGAAAGTTCATGGAATGGTTACCTCAAAAGATGTTATTGGATATGATCTTTCCACTTCGATTGAAAAAGTGATGACGAAAAATCCGATGACCGTTCACGGGAAAACATCGGTCGCTTCTTCCGCTCATATGATGGTATGGGAAGGGATTGAAGTGCTGCCTGTAGTGGACGATTACCACCGACTAGAAGGCATTATCAGCCGTCAAGATGTCTTAAAAGCGCTGCAAATGATTCAGCGTCAACCACAGGTAGGAGAAACCATTGATGACATTGTAACGAATCAATTTATGGACGTACAAGAGACAAAGGAAGCACCTGTCTATCGCTGTGAAGTAACGCCACAAATGACAAATTATATGGGAACTATTTCATACGGAGTTTTTACTACTATTGTGACGGAAGCTGCCAATCGTGTTCTGCGCTTATATAAAAAAGGTGATTTGGTTATTGAAAACATTACCGTTTATTTTATTAAACCGGTTCAAATTGAAAGTGTAATTGAAATTCGCCCTAAGCTATTAGAACTTGGTCGGAAGTTTGCTAAATTAGATGTAGAAGTCTACAACGCCGGAGTTGTAGTGGGAAAAGCGATGATGATGGCTCAGTTATTGGACAGAGTATAAAAAAAGAAGCTGGGACAAAAGTATGTTAGACGAAGTGAAAAACGAACCACTTATCAACCATGTTGATGATTGGTTCGTTTTTTTTGTTAGGGTAAACGTAGGTTTCACCTGTTGAGATTCTTCTAGCCATTGATTGGAGGGCAAGACGAAGACTCCCGCGGAAAGCGAAGTCTTGCACGGAAATCAACGGCGGTGTCTCAAGCGGTTCAGCTCATGTCTCCCATTTGTTCGTCTTTAGATTGGATTCCTCTCGTTATGCCTCAGCCTTTTTTACATTTGATCTGCTTCTTTTATTGCATAAGGCTGATAGTACTTATAAGCTTTGACACCTGCTATTATGCTACCTGAACCGAATAATACAAATAATATGCCGATGATAAGCGAAAGGTTTGTTTCGTAAATAAACCATTGATTGATCCCAAAAAATAATACAAAAGAGCCAAGACAAATACTCGACTTAGCGGAAATCCACTTTCGTTCCATTGGGCGTTTTGAACGTACGTATTTTACTTTTAAATACATGTAGAAAACAAAGGACACAACGATTAAAATCATAAAAAATGGCACAGACGCCCCTCCAGTCCGGTGTATTTCTATCCGTAATATTTCTAGATGCTAGTAATGCGTAGTGTTGAAAGTGTTTACAGTAGTATCTATTATTTTACAGGTCAATAACAGAAAATTCTACTATTGATTGATTCTTCTTTTAAAAAGGAGAAGAGATATGATTTAATAAAGATTATGGATACAGCGCTGTGGAAATATAAGTGCATGTGGTACGTACATAAAACAAGAACAGTATTGACAGGAGAGAGAAAATGAAAGCACAAATATTAGAAGCTATTAAGCAGTTTGACACCATCATTATTCACAGGCACATTCGTCCAGATCCAGATGCATACGGATCTCAGTGCGGATTAGCGGAATTGTTAAAAACATCTTTTCCGGAGAAGAAGGTATACGTAACGGGAGAAGAAGCGGAGTCGTTAAAATTTTTATACCGTATGGATGATATCGCCGATGACACCTATGAAGATGCGCTTGTCATCGTTTGTGATACGGCGAATGAAGCGCGTGTATCAGATCAGCGCTACGCAAGTGGAAAAATGATCATTAAAATCGATCACCATCCGAATCAAACTCCTTACGGTGATTTACTTTGGGTTGAGACGTCTGCTTCTTCAACAAGTGAAATGATTTATGAATTTTACTTGGAAGGAAAAGAAAAGGGGTTAGCTCTTAATGATGAAGGAGCAAAGTTAATTTTCACTGGTATTGTCGGTGATACGGGCCGATTTTTATTTCCAAATACAAAGCCGAAAACGTTTTGCTATGCAAGTGAATTGATTCAATATGGCTTCAATTTTAAGGATGTATATGATCAGCTATACAAAACAAAAGAAAACGTCGCTCACTTACATGGATATGTGCTGCAAAACTTCACGATGTCTCCAGCGGGAGTTGCTCACATGAAAATTCCGAATGAAATTCTTCGCAAATATGATGTGACACCTGCTGATGCCTCTCAGCTAGTCGGCTCGTTAGGACAAATTGATGGAGTGAAAACGTGGGTATTTTTTGTAGAAGAAGAAAATCAGATTCGGGTCCGCCTGCGTTCAAAAGAGCTTGTGATTAATACAATTGCTAGAAAATACAACGGAGGAGGCCATCCTCTTGCGTCCGGCGCTTCCATTGACTCATGGGAAGAAGTAGAGCCTTTACTACTTGATTTAGAAGAGCTCTGCAGTCAGGAGTAATCTGTAAAATAAGCCGTTGATTTTAAATCAGCGGCTTTTTATAGTACTTTTTCCATCTTTTTAATTCGAACTTCAATCGAAAGCGTTGTATAAAAATAAATTTGATGAACTTCAACTTCATAAATCGTTTTATCGAATTCGTATTTTTTGTTTTCAATTGCTTTTTTTAAGATATCCCTGCTTCGATACGCACTTTCAATATCTTGGGCAATTAAGTGCTGCGCTTCTTCGTCGACGCTTTTTTGAATATTGTATTCCACCACAGAGTTTACTTTATAACGATGGCCGTTCACTAATTTTACTTTCACATTTTGAATAATCAAATGCTGCTTCATTTCCTTGTTTAATGCTTTTACATCTTCTTGCCATGCGCTAATTTGCAAATTTGCTTTTTTTAGCTTATCATTAGCAATTCGAATCTCCTCTAGCTCTCTATCTCTTGAAACGCCGTAAATTGTTAAAAACACTCCCCAGCTGACAATTGCTCCAATGACAATACCGGCGAAAAAACGCTGCCAGTCGGAGCGCTTGAACATTCGCTCGCTGGGTACTCTCATACAAAGTGCTCCTGCGTTAACCACTTGATGATCAGAGCCCCGGTCTGAGCTCCTCCCATAGCGGATAGAATTAAAAGAATTTGTTTGAATACATCTTTTGTCGCTCCTTCAAAGAGTCCTCGCTCAAAGCTGTAAAACGTATCAAATGTTCCTCCGATGGCTCCGACAATTGCCCAGATTTTTAAGCTATTGCTGAGGGTATGCATAACGTACAGGGGAGATTTTCCAATTAAAAACCCCGCAAATGCTCCGATTAATGAACCGCCTAAAATAATACCTAATGAAGTAAAGTAACTCCAAATGAAAAGAGACATAAAAGGCTCTTTTGTCATGACGCGTCCTCCTTTACTATTTTATTGATAACTCATGCTTCCTACATATATATGGACAAACGTTCAGAGTTATGTAATTTGTCTACGCCCGCAACAAAATTTATAATGAGAATAAAGAATTAAAGAAAGGTGGGAAGTCCTGTGCCTTTTGTTCACTTACAGCTTCAAAGTTCTTATAGCTTACTAAGCAGTTCCGTTCGTATTCATGAACTTGTAGAAACAGCTAAAAAAATGAACTATGAAGCGATTGCTTTGACCGATGAAAATGTAATGTACGGAGTCATTCCTTTTTATAAAGCCTGCGTGAAAGCGGGGATTAAGCCGATTATTGGGCTTACACTATCAATTTTGGAACATGAAGAAAGCGAGCAAGCGTATCCTTTAGTTTTGCTAGCAGAAAATGATAAAGGCTATGAAAATCTATTAAAACTAAGCAGTTTAGTTCAAACAAAGGAAAAACACGGTGTAAAGAAAAAATGGCTCCAGCATTATAGCAGCGGGCTGATTGCTATTACACCTGGCGTAAGGGGAGAAGTAGAAACTCTGCTAGCAGAAAACAAGCTTCAAGATGCAAAGCGAGTGCTTCAATTCTTTAAAAAAGTATATTCTCAGTCTTTGTATATATCTATACAGCGCCACGGACAGGATGAAGCTTTGATAAATCAGCAGTTAACGGAGCTTGCTGCTGAAGAAAATGTCCCGCTCGTAGCAACGAATCAAGTGAAATATTTAAAACAAGAAGATCGGGACGCATATGATTGCTTAGCGGCTATTCGAGACGGAGAGAAATTACATAGCGGTGAACAGGTGCAAGAAGAAAGCAGCGAGTACTATTTCAAGTCACCTCATGAAATGGAAGTTCTCTTTCATGATCAGCATTTTTTAATAGAAGAAAGTATAAAAATCGCAAGACGATGCGAGCTTAAAATTTCTCTAGGCGTCATGTCTATTCCAAAATACCCTGTTCCTCCGTCCGTTACATCATCAACCTACTTACGCACTCTTTGCGAGAAAGGACTGCAAGAAAGAGTTCAAGTGATCACGGAACAATACCAGAAACGCTTAGATTATGAGCTGAACATTATTGAAAGTATGCGCTTTAGCGATTACTTCCTTATCGTGTGGGATTTTATGAATTATGCTCATGAACATGGTATTTTAACAGGTCCAGGTCGTGGCTCAGCGGCGGGCTCACTAGTTTCATACGCCTTACGAATTACAAATGTTGATCCAATTCAGCATCAGCTTCTCTTTGAGCGCTTTTTAAATCCTGAACGTATTTCGATGCCTGATATTGATATCGATTTTCCTGATAATAAACGGGATCAAGTCATTCAGTATGTGGCTCAAAAATATGGAGCGCTGCATGTAGCTCAAATTATTACATTTGGAACATTAGCGGCTAAAGCAGCCGTACGTGATGTAGGAAGAGTGATGGGATTTGATCAAGAGGCGTTAAACAAAATGTCCAAAGCGATTCCAACTAAACCAGGTACAACGTTAAAAAGTGCCCTTCGTGATTCAAGAGTTCTTCAAGACTATTTATCTGAAAATGAAGCCAGAAAACAATGGTATAACATTGCGATGAAGATAGAAGGACTGCCAAGGCATACTTCCACACACGCAGCAGGCGTTGTGATCAGTGAGAAGCCGCTGACGCAATCTATAGCTGTACAAGAAGGACATGATGATGTATATCTGACTCAATATCCAATGGAAGCTCTGCAAGACGTTGGGCTTTTGAAAATGGACTTTTTAGGTTTGCGTAACTTAACCATTTTAGATCACATTTTAAAGAAAATTGAGCGGGACATGAACCAAAAGCTGTCACTGTCTCGTATTCCATTTAACGATCAGAAAACTTTTGAACTGCTGAGCAAAGGAGATACGACAGGGATTTTTCAGCTAGAGTCAGATGGAATGAGAAGGGTTCTTCAGCAATTAAAACCTACAGAGCTAGAAGATATTGTAGCAGTTAACGCGCTGTATAGACCCGGTCCGATGGAAAATATTCCAACTTATATTAAGCGCAAGCACGGAGTGGAGAGCGTCATATATGACCATCCCACGCTTCAAGGCATTTTACAATCCACCCATGGCGTTATCGTGTATCAGGAGCAAATTATGCAGATTGCTTCAAAGATGGCCGGTTTTTCTCTTGGAGAAGCAGATTTATTGAGAAGAGCAGTTAGTAAAAAAGAACGATCCGTGCTTGATCGTGAACGAGCACATTTTGTTCAAGGAAGCGAGAAGAAAGGATATGACCTATCCGTTGCTAATCGGGTCTATGACCTTATTGTGCGCTTTGCTGATTATGGCTTCAACCGGAGCCATGCCGTTGCTTACAGTATGGTGGCCTATCAGTTAGCTTATTTAAAAACACATTATCCGCTACAGTTCTTTTCAGCGTTGTTAACGAGCGTTATTGGAAACGAAGGGAAAATTGCTCAATATATTAATGAACTCAAAAGAAAAAAAATACAAGTTCTCCCACCTTCTATTAACAAGAGCATGTATTCGTTTAATGTAGAAGGTGAAAGAATAAGATATAGCCTTGCAGCGATTAAACATATTGGTGCGGCAGCTATGCAGGAAATAACAGAAGAGAGAAAGAAAAAAAGATTTGAAGACTTATTTGATTTTTGTGCACGTGTTTCACCAAAAGCCGTGAATAAAAAAGCGCTTGAAGCTTTGATTTTGTCCGGAGGCTTTGATGAATTTGGAGAAAATCGAGCAACTTTATTAGCAACCATTGATGTAGCATTTGAACATGCAAGCTTGGTGCTCCCTGATGATGACTTTGGATTTGGAGCTGAATTTTCGTTAAAGCCTAAATATATGGAAAAAGAGGAACTGAAAATAGAAGATCGGCTTCAGTATGAAAAAGATATGCTAGGTTTTTATTTATCAAGCCACCCTGCTTCTCAGTATGAAGCACTGAATTCCTTTTATTCTGTTGTTTCTCTTCACGATATGAAAGAACACGCTTCAGGAAAAGCGGTCTCTCTTTTAGTATTTGTGTTGGAAATTCGCGTCATTCGCACGAAAAAAGGAGAGCAAATGGCCTTTTTGCGCATTACGGATGAAAGTGGAGAAGGAGAAGTTGTTGCGTTTCCCCGCGTATTTGAGCAGAATCGTCTGCTGTTTGAACAAGGTAAGGTTTTACTGATACATGGAAAGATAGATGAAAGAAATGGGCAGCAGCAAATTGTTTGTCAACGTGCTGAAGCTGCTAGCGAAGCGGTTCAAAAATTACCGTCAGAAGAATTGTACTTACGTATAGAAACAAAGCAAGGTACGGAAAAGCTGCTTCATACTATTTATCAGCATTTTCAGTCTCATAGAGGGAAAATCCCCGTGAAAATTTATTATGAGGCAGAACGCCAATTGGTCAAGCTTCCTGTTCACTATTCTGTTGAGCGAAGCGATGAGTTGATCAAAACGTTAAAAGCAATGCTTGGAGAGAAGCACGTTGTGTTCAAGAAGATATAGTCTTTACAGATTTCATGTGATGTTATATGGTAAAATAGTTAAAAAAGTGGTCTGACCACCGTTTTTTTATAAAATATACGAATTAGATGCGTTTTTCTTGAAATGAAATGCAATTGGATTTATAACATCATATGAGTGTGGGAAAGAACATGGTTCAGGCGCAGTATTTGTTATCATTTTGTTTATTGGGAGTGAAATTCATTGTCTTTACGTGAAGAAGCATTGCATATGCACCGCATTAACAAAGGTAAACTAGAATCAAAGTCCAAAATTCCTGTTCGAAACGCAGAGGATTTAAGCCTTGCTTATTCCCCTGGTGTAGCAGAACCTTGCAAAGAAATATATGATGATGTAAACAATGTATATGAATATACGATGAAAGGAAATATGGTAGCTGTTGTATCTGATGGCACTGCCGTATTGGGCTTGGGCAATATAGGCCCTGAAGCTGCTCTGCCAGTAATGGAAGGGAAAGCTGTCCTTTTTAAAAGTTTTGCCGGCGTAGATGCATTCCCAATTTGTTTAAACACGACAGATGTGGACAAAATTATAGAAACTGTTAAATTGCTAGAACCAACTTTTGGAGGCGTTAATTTAGAAGATATTGCGGCTCCTAACTGTTTTGAAATTGAAGAGCGGTTGAAAAAGGAAACAAATATCCCGGTTTTTCATGATGATCAGCATGGGACGGCTATTGTTACGGTAGCGGGTCTTCTTAATGCCCTGAAGCTGACAGGAAGAAAAATGTCACAAATCAAAGTAGTAGCGAATGGAGCAGGAGCTGCTGGCATTGCTATTATTAAATTATTATACAGCTATGGAGTGCGCGATATTATTATGTGTGATTCCAAAGGAACGATTTATGACAAGCGTCCTCACGGCATGAACCGTATAAAAGATGAAGTTGCAGCCTATACAAATCGAAGCAAAGTAGAAGGTACGTTAGCCGATGCGTTAGAAGAAGCTGATGTATTTATTGGAGTTTCGGTTGAAGGAGCACTCACATCGGAAATGATTGGAAAGATGAATCCAGACCCAATCATTTTTGCAATGGCAAATCCAGTGCCTGAAATTATGCCAGAAGAAGCTAAAAAAGCTGGCGCGAAAGTAATCGGCACCGGACGTTCAGATTTTCCTAATCAAGTGAACAATGTCTTAGCGTTTCCGGGGATATTCCGAGGTGCACTGGATGTGCGTGCTACTCATATTAATGAAAAAATGAAAATGGCTGCAGTTGAGGCCATTGCTAATTTAATTACGGAAGAGGACTTGAATACAGACTATGTGATTCCAGGGCCATTTGATGCACGAGTGGCTCCGGCAGTAGCCGCAGCTGTTGCAAAAGCAGCTATGGAAACAGGCGTTGCCCGAATAAAAGTAAAGCCAGAAGCCGTAGCTGAAAATACACGCCGTTTAGCGATTATTGAATAAGGTTACATCAACTGTTCTTTGACAGGCATGATGCTTCAAGCATGCCTGTTAAAGTAATGTAAAGTGAGTGGTAATAAACTTGAAGAATGAACGTTCAAAAGTATATGTAGAAATTCTAAAACAAATTCGCCAGCTAATGGAAGATGATCGTTTAACTACGGGTGATAAAATCCCGTCAGAACGAGAGCTTTCTGAACGGTTAGGCGCAGGACGTTCTTCCGTTCGAGAAGCGCTCAGAGCGTTAGAGCTAATTGGATTGATTGAAACTAGAAGAGGTGAAGGTACGTTTATTAAAGAAGTGGGAGATCATCAATTTATTGATTTATTAGCTACTTTTTTAATACAAGACGGCAAAACAAAGTCAGACTTAATTCAGACGAGATATATTCTGGAAAAAAGCTGTTTGTTTTCTGTTTTAGCGGAACAGAACAAAATCAATGTTTCAAAAGTAATTCAAAAGCAGAATGACGATCGCTTAAAGAACTTGTTTGACTATTTGTTTTCTTTGCAGCCTAATCGGCTATTGCACCGAATTTGGCTGATTATTTGCCGTTTTTCTCAAACCTTTCAACAAAACTCACCGCCAAGCGACACTCTTATAAATGAATTAGTAGAGGCGCTAGTTAAAAAAGATGAAGCAGCTGTATTAAATCTTCACCATCAGTGCTACAAACAAGTGTGAAAGAAGGAATTTGTCGAAAGAGACATGCCATCTTTCTACACAAAATCAAACCGTCATCTAGTAAAGTAAATAGCAACTAATAAAGTGAAGCGAATAATTCATCCAATTTTTTCTTATATGTCGCTTGTTTTTGCGTTTGAGACGGGCTTTCATAACGTGTAAAGTAGAAGAAGAGGAAGAAGAAAGGTTCTTATGTTAAAGAAAAGAACCAAAAGGAGGTTACACCTTGTTACGAGATTTATTTACAAAAAACACAAAAACTCCAAAAAAACGAAAATATGCTACGATTCCTTCTGAGCATATGAGACAAGATGTACCTGAAGGGATTATGACCAAGTGTAAAAAGTGTAAGAAAATCATGTATACAAAAGAGTTAAATAAAAACTTAAAAGTATGCTTAAACTGTGGATACCATCATCAAATGACAGCACCAGAGCGTATTGAAAGCTTGATTGACAGCGGTACGTTTGTTGAATACGACAAAGATATGACGTCAGAAAATCCTCTTGGATTCCCGGATTATCTTGAAAAGCTCGAAAAAGATCGTGAGAAAACTAATTTAAGTGAAGCGATTGTTACGGGTGAAGGAGATATTGAAGGAATTAAAGTAGTGGTTGCTGTTATGGATTCACATTTCCGTATGGGAAGCATGGGTTCTGTAGTAGGTGAGAAAATTACTCGCGCCATTGAAAAAGCAAAGGAAATGCATGTCCCATTCCTTATTTTTACAGCTTCAGGCGGTGCACGTATGCAAGAAGGTGTTCTGAGCTTGATGCAAATGGCTAAAACTAGCGCAGCCCTTAAAATGTTCAGTGACGAAGGCGGCTTAATCATTTCGATCATGACACATCCTACTACGGGAGGAGTGTCAGCAAGCTTTGCTTCGCTAGGCGATTATAATTTAGCCGAGCCGGGCGCGTTAATTGGCTTTGCTGGAAGACGTATTATTGAACAAACAATTAGAGAAGAGCTTCCAGAAGATTTTCAGACGTCTGAATTTCTGTTGAAGCATGGTCAATTAGATGGAGTTATTGACCGTCACGATTTAAAAGACACGTTAACAACTATTTTAGATATACACGTAGCAGGAGGTGACATCGAGTGGTAAGTGAATTAGAGTTTGAACGTCCAATTGTTGAGTTACGCGACAAGATTGCAGAACTGAAAGAGTTTGCTAAAAATACAGAAGTGGATTTATCTAGCGAAATTGATAAGTTGGAAAAGCGCTTAGAAAAAGTAGAAAACGATATTTACAATCATCTAAGCCCGTGGAACCGTGTTCAAATTGCTCGTCATCCTGAGCGTCCTACAACACTCGATTATATTACTCGCTTGTTTACAAACTTTTTAGAGTGTCATGGAGATCGCTTTTATGGAGATGATGAAGCAATCGTAGGAGGAATTGCCAAGTTTAATGGCGTGCCTGTTACCGTGATTGGACATCAGAGAGGTAAAGATACGAAAGAAAATATTCGTCGTAATTTTGGTATGCCACATCCTGAAGGCTACCGTAAAGCACTGCGTCTGATGAAGCAAGCGGAGAAATTTAACCGCCCAATTATTTGCTTTATTGATACAAAAGGAGCTTATCCAGGAAAGGCGGCAGAAGAACGCGGACAAAGCGAAGCTATTGCGAAAAATCTTTTCGAAATGGCTGGCTTAACTGTACCTGTTATTTGTATTGTCATTGGAGAAGGAGGAAGCGGAGGAGCCTTGGCATTAGGTTTAGGAAATCACCTTCATATGCTTGAGAACTCGACGTACTCAGTTATTTCTCCAGAAGGAGCGGCTGCCATTCTTTGGAAAGATTCTTCTCTTGCGAAAAAAGCTGCTGAAACGATGAAGATTACAGCACCAGATTTGAAAGAACTGGGTATTGTAGATGAAATGGTTTCAGAGGTAAAAGGCGGAGCTCATCGAGATATCGATGCACAAGCTGGATACATGGAAAGCATTATTAAGAAGTCATTAAAAGAACTGATGAATTTATCAAAAGAAGAGCTAGTGGAAGAGCGTTATTTAAAATACAAAAAAATCGGACAATTTGCAGCTGAAAACGATGCCATTACTATAAAATAAAGAAACGTGCACTCTTGAAAAATAAGGGTGCGCGTTTTTGTGCGGTTTGTATAGCCCTTCTCTATTGTGTTTACAAGTTCTTCGTGGTATTTTATAGACAGCAAAAACCTTTAAGTAAAAGTAGAAAAAGAGTGTTTTCAAAAAAATTCCTATGGTTATTAGCAGCTGTGCGAGCGTTTGTCTTTTCTCTAAAACGTGAGATATATAAGACAAATCAGGCAGCAAGTATTGCTGTATGAATTGCAGGGAATAGTAAAACAAGAAGCAAACGATGAAGAAATTCATCGTTAAAGTGCTGTGTATTTGTTTGCTATTTGATTCAGCGCTATGTAGGTATTTCATAAGTTACACGTAAAGCAAGGTGAACAGGTTAAGGCAACAAAATATTTGTTCACAGCCTGCTTGTAAAAGGTTAGTAAAGGAAATAGCTGTTTGCTCTACCTAAAGAGTAAATAGTAAATATATAGGAGGAAATTTGAATGCGTAAAACTAAAATTGTATGTACTATTGGACCAGCGAGTGAAAGTGTAGAAAAATTAGTTGAACTAATTAACTCAGGCTTAAACGTTTGTCGCCTAAACTTCTCTCACGGTGACTTTGAAGAGCATGGTGCACGTATCGTTAACATTCGTGAAGCTGCGAAACAAACAGGTAAAACAGTAGGTATCTTACTTGATACAAAAGGACCTGAAATTCGTACAAACACAATGGAAAATGGTGCAATTGAGTTAGAAGAAGGCGCTGAAATCATTGTTTCTATGACAGAAGTAGTGGGAACAACTGAAAAATTCTCAATTACATATCCAGGTCTAATTGATGACGTACACGTAGGATCAAAAATCCTTTTAGATGACGGTTTAATCGGTCTTGAAGTACTAGATGTCAATAAAACTGATGGTGAAATCAAAACGAAAGTACTTAACCCTGGTACATTAAAAAATAAAAAAGGTGTAAACGTACCAAACGTAAGTGTAAACCTTCCTGGTATCACTGAAAAAGATGCAAACGATATTGTATTTGGTATCGAACAAGGCATTGATTTTATCGCTGCTTCTTTTGTGCGTCGCGCATCTGATGTATTAGAAATTCGTGAACTACTAGAAAAACATAATGCAGCTCACATTCAAATCATCTCAAAAATCGAAAACCAAGAAGGCGTAGATAACATCAAAGAAATCCTTGAAGTTTCAGACGGCTTAATGGTTGCTCGTGGTGACTTAGGAGTAGAAATTCCTGCTGAAGAAGTACCATTAGTACAAAAAGATCTAATCAAACAATGTAATGCACTTGGCAAACCAGTTATTACAGCTACACAAATGCTTGATTCAATGCAACGCAACCCGCGCCCGACTCGTGCGGAAGCAAGTGACGTTGCCAATGCTATTTTTGATGGTACAGATGCAATTATGTTATCTGGTGAAACAGCTGCGGGTTCTTACCCAGTTGAAGCTGTACAAACAATGCATTCAATCGCTTCTCGTGCTGAGCAAGCTCTAAACTACTCTGAGATTTTACAACAGCGCAGCAAGCAAGTTGGCCCATCTATTACAGATGCAATCGGACAATCTGTTGTACACACAGCGCTTAACTTAAACGCTAGTGCAATCGTAGCGCCAACAGAAAGTGGTTATACAGCGAAAATCGTTTCTAAATATCGTCCGCAATCTCCAATCGTAGCTGTTGCAGCAAACGATTCTGTTGCACGTCGTCTTTCTCTAGTATGGGGTGTTACACCAGTTGTTGGTGAGCGCGTAAGTACAATTGACGATATGTTAGATTACGCTGTAAATGACGCAGTAAAAACAGGCGTTGTAGCACACGGTGATTTAGTTGTTATTACTGCTGGTGTTCCAGTTGGAGAATCAGGTGCAACGAACTTAATGAAAGTTCAAGTTGTAGGTGACGTTCTGGCTAAAGGACAAGGAATTGGTCGTAAAGCAGCAGTTGGTAAAGTAGTTATTGCTAAAACTGCTGAAGAAGCAAATGCAAAAATGACTGAAGGTGCTATCCTTGTTACAAACAGCACAGATCGCGATATGATCAGTGCAATCGAAAAAGCAGGGGCTCTTATTACGGAAGAAGGCGGTCTAACAAGCCATGCAGCTGTAGTAGGATTAAACTTAAGCATTCCTGTCATTGTAGGTGTAGAAAACGCAACAAGCGTATTCTCAGAAGATCAAGATATTACAGTCGATGCTTCACGTGGTGTTGTATACAACGGACACGCAAGCGTACTGTAAGAAACACGTAGATGATTGAAAAAAAGAGAAGGGGAAATCCTTCTCTTTTTGTTTAGGCAATTCAATAAGCGAAGAGGTGATGATGGTGAGGAAGCTTCTTCCGCTCCTTCTTATTGTACCTGCTGTTGAGGTAATGATTTTGATTTATTCAAGTCATCTCATTGGTGTAATGTCAACATTTTTACTGATTATTGCTACCAGTTTTATTGGTGCGTTTCTAGCGAAAAAACAAGGAACATCTCTTTTTCAAAAAGCACAGCGTCAGATGAGCCAAGGACATGTTCCAAGCGGTGAAATCCTTGATGGTATGTGTGTACTATTTGGCGGTTTGTTTCTACTGTTTCCAGGCTTCTTGACAGATGTTGTAGGCTTTATCTTTTTGCTGCCGTTTACACGCAAAATCGTCAAGCCTTTTCTTTTAACGTGGTTAAGAAGATTTTTTCAAGGGCGTAATCGAATGCCGATTATACGTTAACTAGAAAGTGTGTGAAAGAAGCTTCTTTCACACACTTTTTCATTTTCCTATAATAAACTGCCACGTTTCTTTAAAAACTCCCGTTGTATGAAGTGTTTTTAGAATAACAAGAATAACAGGGCCAACTATTAATCCAAAAAATCCAATCAATTGATATCCTACAAATAAAGCAATTAATGTAGCAAGAGGGTCAAGACCAATGCTCGATGACAGAATCTTGGGCTCCATAATTTGTCGCTGCACAAGTACTACAGCATATAGTACCGAAAGTCCTACAGCAAATGACACATTATCTGTTGCAAACGCATAAATCATCCAGGGAACAAAAACCAGTCCTGTTCCGAGGTAAGGAAGAATATCTACTAAGCCGATTAATAAAGCGACTGTAATAGCATAATCAACCTTAAGAACAAGTAAACCAAAAAGAACGATGATGGTGGTAATCGAAATAAGCGTAAGCTGAGCTTTAATAAAACCAAACAGTGCATTTTTAAGCTCCATAACAACTGTCTGTCCATTTTCTCTTACTTTTTTAGGAATAAACACGCTGCTTTTAGCCATCAGCTTGTACCAATCTTTACTAATAAAAAAAGTAGCCAGCAATGAAAAAATAATCACAGTAGCTGCATTAGGCAATACGGATAAAAATCCTGGGATGCTTTGCAATACATTTTGCAGAAAATCTCCCACCGTTTGAGCGATATGGTTGCCTACCCCTTTAATGTTCGATAAAATAGTTGCTTGCTGACCGGTATTTAAGTTATTAAACATAGAAGTAATGCGTTCATAAAACGGAAGTATTTGTTCTGTAGCAATATTTTCAATAAATATGACCACTTCTTTGAAATTTGTGGGAACAACTTTCGCTAAATACGTACTTCCTGCAATAATTTCTGTGATAAGTAACGTAATAAGTCCAGCCAAAAGAGAGAAGATAAGAACCATTGACAGTAAAACAGCTAAGTAGCGTGGTAAGCGCAGCTTTAATTCAAATAGATTAACCATAGGATTTATAAAAAAAGCGATGCAGCAGGCGATAATAAATGGATAGAGGAGAGAAGAGACATAATAACTAAGAAATACAGCTGCTGCAATAATTACCAACACACAAGCTAAGCGAAATAGGCGATGTAAATGAAGCTTGTACACAATAAATAGAGGCCTCCTTGTAAACGATAGTCAACAAAAGAAAAAGCTACTCATAAAATAGTTACGTAATACGCTTTAGAATTATCACAATAAAAAAAGAAAGGATGAGTAAAATGTTTTCACAACCGATGCTTTTTTTAGCTGTTTTACTCGTAATTGGATTAGTGGCTAAAAATCAATCATTAATCATTGCAGTTGCATTTTTACTTATTTTAAAATTAATCGGGTTAGACAGTAAGGTTTTTCCTTTTCTACAATCAAAAGGAATTAATATTGGGGTAACGGTGATTACAATTGCCGTTCTTGTGCCAATTGCAACAGGAGACATAGGGTTTAAACAATTAGGAGAAGCTGTGAAATCTTCTTATGCCTGGATTGCTCTAGGAGCCGGTATTGCTGTAGCAATTATTGCCAAATATGGGCTTACGCTCTTGGAAGATGATCCGCATATTACGACCGCTTTAGTTTTTGGCACAATTCTTGCTGTGGCGCTGTTTCAAGGGGTAGCAGTAGGTCCGTTAATCGGTGCTGGAATTGCTTATTTATTTATGAAATTAACTGAACTCTTTTCGTAGAAATTTTTGTATAATAATAATTTTTTTAAAATTTCTTCTCTCTTTTGATTCACAAAAGTCAGATAATTGTTTATAATATATTTTGAGGCCGCATCTTTTTACATACAATTGTATGTTTTACCTATAGGGCTGTAACAAAGCAATGACACATGCAGATGTTTTAATTTTGTGTGTTATTGAAACAAATGGAAATGTAAGCATTTTCTTTACGTGGGGTGAAGGAATGTTCTTCCAAGATATATATTCAAAAGAGGCGCTTCGTATATCATTTAATGTCTAGTTGAGCAGAAGCTCAATTTTGTTTTTCACGTTTTACACAGAAAGGTATGGGGAATTTTTTCTGTAAAGGAGTGGAGATTTATGACAGCAACTCGAGGTCTAGAAGGGGTAGTCGCTACAACGTCAGCAGTAAGTTCAATTATTGATGACACTTTAACATATCAAGGCTACAATATTGATGATTTAGCGAATTATGCAACATTTGAAGAAGTGGTGTATTTACTATGGCACGGAAAATTACCTAATAAAGAAGAATTATCTGTGTTTTCTAGATTACTAGCAGAAAACGCTAAATTACCCCAAGAAGTCTTAAATCATTTCAAAACTTATCCAATTCAAGATGTTCATCCAATGGCAGCTTTAAGAACAGTCGTATCACTATTGGGGTTGTACGATCCTGAAGCTGATTTAATGGATGAAGAAGCAAATTATCGCAAAGCTGTTCGTTTGCAAGCACAATTACCAACAGTGGTGACGGCTTTTTCAAGAGTTCGCAACGGATTAGAGCCAATTGAGCCAAACGAAAATTATAGCATTGCCGCTAACTTTTTATATATGTTAACCGGCGAAGAGCCAACTGATATCCAAGTAGAAGCGTTTGATAAAGCACTTGTCTTACACGCTGACCATGAGCTAAATGCTTCAACTTTTACAGCGCGTGTCTGTGTGGCAACGTTATCCGATATTTATTCAGGGATTACAGCCGCTATTGGGGCGTTAAAGGGTCCTCTTCACGGGGGAGCGAATGAAGCTGTTATGAAAATGTTGTCTGACATTCAAACAGTTGAAAACGCAGAACCTTACATTCGCGAAAAGCTCGCGAAAAAAGAAAAGATTATGGGATTTGGACATCGTGTGTATCAGCAGGGTGATCCTCGTGCCAAGCACTTGAAAGAAATGTCTGAAAAACTTACAAAACAAGCAGGAGATACAACGCTATACGATATGTCAGTGAAAATTGAGGAAATCGTAACAGGCGAGAAAAAGCTTCCGCCAAACGTTGATTTCTATTCAGCTTCTGTATACCACAGCTTAGGTATTGATCACGATTTATTTACTCCGATTTTTGCCGTAAGCCGCGTATCAGGATGGATTGCTCACATTTTAGAGCAGTATTCAAACAATCGTTTGATTCGTCCAAGAGCTGATTATATCGGTCCTGGAAAACAAACGTACATTCCGCTTGAAGAGCGCAGCTAAACAATGTGACGAAGGTGCTCACGTTCGTTGAGCACTTTTCCATAAGTGAAAGTAGACAATTTTTTAAGGAGGTCATTCTCATGACAAAAGGTGAACAAATTTCTGTAGCAAACGGCATTTTAAACGTACCAAATAACCCAATTATTCCATTTATCGAAGGTGACGGAATTGGTCCGGATATCTGGGCAGCAGCTTCCCGCGTATTAGAAGCAGCAGTTGCAAAAGCATACAGTGGTGAAAAAGAAATCGTTTGGAAAGAAGTATTAGCAGGTGAAAAAGCATTTAATCAAACTGGCGAATGGTTACCGGAAGAAACGTTAGATGCAATTCGCGAATACATAATTGCAATCAAAGGACCATTAACGACACCAGTAGGCGGTGGAATTCGTTCTCTAAACGTGGCATTGCGTCAAGAATTAGACTTATTCACATGCTTACGTCCTGTTCGCTACTTTGACGGCGTACCTTCTCCAATTAAGCGCCCAGAAGATACAGATATGGTTATCTTCCGTGAAAATACTGAAGATATTTATGCTGGTATTGAATATGCGAAGGGTTCTGAAGAAGTACAAAAACTTGTTTCATTCCTACAAACGGAATTAGGTGTAAATAAAATCCGTTTCCCTGAAACTTCTGGATTAGGTATTAAGCCTATTTCTTCTGAAGGAACAGAGCGTCTTGTGCGTGCAGCAATCAACTATGCGATTGAACAGGGCCGCAAGTCTGTTACGCTTGTACACAAAGGTAACATTATGAAATATACAGAAGGCGCATTTAAAAATTGGGGCTATGAGCTAGCTGAAAAAGAATTCGGCGATAAAGTATTTACTTGGGCTCAATATGACCGCATCGTTGAAAAAGAAGGTGCACAAGCTGCAAACAAAGCTCAAGCAGAAGCGGAAGCAGCAGGAAAAATTATTGTAAAAGATTCTATTGCAGATATCTTCTTACAACAAATTTTAACTCGTCCACGTGAATTCGATGTAGTAGCAACAATGAACTTAAATGGAGATTACATTTCAGATGCATTAGCAGCACAAGTTGGCGGTATCGGAATTGCTCCAGGAGCAAACATCAACTATGAAACTGGACATGCTATCTTTGAAGCAACTCACGGTACAGCACCTAAATATGCTGGTTTAGATAAAGTAAACCCATCTTCTGTATTATTATCAGGTGTGTTAATGCTTGAACACCTTGGCTGGAATGAAGCAGCGGATTTAATCATGAAATCAATGGAAAAAACAATTGCTTCAAAAGTAGTAACATATGATTTCGCACGTTTAATGGACGGCGCAACAGAAGTGAAGTGTTCAGAGTTTGCTGATGAATTAATTAGCAATCTAGGAAAACAAGTAACAGTTTAATAGCTATTCATTTAGGGGAGGAATTATAATGGCAAATATGCGTAAAAAAGTATCTGTTATCGGAGCGGGCTTTACGGGAGCTACAACTGCTTTTTTAATTGGTCAAAAAGAATTAGCTGATGTTGTATTAGTTGATATTCCGCAATTAGAAAATCCAGCTAAAGGTAAAGCGCTGGATATGTTAGAAGCAAGTCCTGTACAAGGCTTTGACGCTAACATTACAGGAACAGCCAACTACGAAGACACAGCTGATTCTGACATTGTCATTATTACAGCTGGTATCGCGCGTAAGCCAGGTATGAGTCGCGATGATTTAGTCACAACGAACCAAAAAATTATGAAGTCTGTTACTCAAGAAGTTGTTAAATACTCGCCAAACTGTCACATTATCGTGTTAACAAACCCGGTAGATGCTATGACGTACACAGTATTTAAAGAATCTGGTTTTCCTAAAAACCGCGTAATCGGTCAATCAGGCGTATTAGATTCTGCACGTTTCCGTACGTTCGTAGCGCAGGAGTTAAACATTTCAGTGAAAGATATCACAGGTTTTGTACTTGGTGGACATGGCGACGATATGGTACCTCTTGTACGCTACTCATATGCTGGCGGTATTCCTCTTGAAACGCTTATTCCAAAAGCGCGTCTTGAAGCAATTGTTGAAAGAACACGCAAAGGCGGCGGCGAGATCGTTAACTTATTAGGCAACGGAAGTGCGTACTACGCTCCTGCTGCTTCTTTAGTGGAAATGACAGAAGCGATCTTAAAAGATCAGCGTCGTATTTTACCAGCGATTGCTTACCTAGAGGGTGAATATGGTTATAACGGCATCTACTTAGGTGTTCCGACCGTATTAGGAGCTGCAGGAATTGAGCAAGTAATTGAATTAGAACTTACTGATTCTGAAAAAGCTGCGTTAGATCAATCAGCAAAATCAGTCAAAACTGTCATGGGTGTATTAGCTTAATACAATAAAGTAGGTTTGAGTATAGGTTTTTATAGATATTCAAACAATAGTCACAAGGAAAATTCGAGGGAAACCTCGAATTTTTCTTGTATATAAAGAAAAACTATTACTTTATACAAAAGGTGGAATGATGATGGTATTAGGTAAAAAACAAAAAATAGGTCGAAGTATTGAAGATATAAAAGTTGGAGAAAAATTAACGCTAACTGAACGAATTGAAGATAAAGATATCTTATTGTACTTAGGGCTGACAAATGATTCTAACCCTTTATACATTCAGCATGATTATGCATCTCAGACACCTTTTAAGAAACCTATTGTGCCAAGCATTATGATTACCGGTATTATGACAGCAGCCATTTCAAAGTATTTGCCCGGACCTGGAAGCCATGTTGCAGAACATACGGTTGCCTTTCCCAAAAAAATTCATCATTATAGTACGATTGAATTTTTATTTGAAGTCACAGAGGTAGATGTTTCTTCTAAAACTGTTACGATTGAAGTAGAAGCGGTCAATGAACAAAAAGAGAAAGTAGTAACGGCTCGGTTTCTTGTGTATCCGCCGCTTAGACTTCCATCAGTAGAGACACATGACTTTGAAAATTTTTAAAACGGCCTAAATATTGATAAATATAGAAGAAGCTCTTTAGCCATATTTTCTGAAAATGTTGAAATGTATTGGAGAACGAGGCTAAAACATTGTATGATAAGAGAAGATAAATAGAAAATAATATCATTTGGGTGAAGCTGCGGTTTAATTTAACTAGATGGAGGCTTATATCGTTAATATGAGTAAGAAATTATTAGTCGTAGATGATGAACAATCAATTTCAACATTATTACAATATAATTTACAACAAGCTGGCTTTACAGTAGAAACAGCTGAAGACGGGGAAGAAGGATACAACAAGGCATTAGAAGGAAAACCTGATTTAATTGTGTTAGACTTGATGCTTCCTAAAATGGATGGAATTGAAGTTTGTAAAAAGCTTCGTCAGCAAAAAGTGATGACGCCTATTTTAATGTTAACTGCAAAAGACGATGAGTTTGACAAGGTATTAGGGCTAGAACTTGGCGCAGATGACTACATGACGAAACCATTTAGTCCTCGAGAAGTAGTAGCCCGTGTAAAAGCCATTTTACGCAGAACACAAATTATTGCTCAGGAAAATGAACAGGAGGAAGATGGCGAACGCATCATGATTGGTGATTTAAAAATTCTTCCAGATCATTATGAGGCCTACTTTAATCAAGAGCAGCTTGAGCTTACTCCGAAAGAATTCGAGTTATTATTATATTTGGCAAAATACAAAGGACGGGTATTAACTCGTGATCAGCTGCTAAGTGCAGTGTGGAATTATGATTTTGCCGGAGATACGCGAATTGTAGATGTGCACATCAGCCATCTGCGTGAGAAAATTGAACATAATACGCGAAAACCGGTTTATATAAAAACGATTAGAGGATTAGGATATAAGCTGGAGGAACCAAAGGTAGATGAATAAATTTCGTTCAAGGCTACTTTTGGCTCTATTAGTACTTATTATTATTGTATTAGTAGGTCTTGGCCTGCTGCTGGGGCAGTTGTTTAAAAACTTTTATTTTCAAACGTTTCAAGAGCGAATGGAAAAAGAAGCAAAGCTTGTGGAAATGTACATTAGTGAAGAAGGCATCACAAGTCCTGCTTTAAAATCTAAAGTTGATCAAATCAGTCATTCGCTAAGTGTACGAACGACTGTCGTTCAAAAAGATGGAAAAATATTAGTTGACTCAAATCCAGGTAGCAAGCAGCAAAGAATCGAAAAAAGTATTGTAATCCAACAAGTATTAAAAAAGCAGTTAAACAGCAAAAAAAGCTTTGATCAAATTAAAGAAGATTACGACTTATATTACTATGGTATCCCGCTTATTATAGAAGGTAAGCAAGAGGGATTTGTTGTTTTGAGTACATCGTTTGATTCATTAAAACAAGTAAATCAGCAAATCTGGGGGCTTCTTATTGGAAGCTTAGGTCTAGCTTTGATTGTGATTTTACTCTTAGGTGTAAAGATTATGGGGCGCTATACCCGTCCTATTGAATCGGCAACCAAGGTGGCTATGGAACTTGCAAAAGGGAATTATAAAGCTCGTACATATGAAGATTATGTAGATGAAACAGGGATGCTGAGTCAGTCTATTAACGCACTTGCTCGTAATCTGCAAGAGTCTATCACTAATCAAGAAATGCAGCAGGACAGGCTGCGCACGCTAATTGAAAATATGGGAAGCGGTATGCTTCTTATCGATAGTCGGGGCTATATAAACTTAGTGAACCGAGCTTATAAAGAGCAGTTTCATATACATCCGGACGACTTCCTTTATCACTTGTATTATGAGGTATTTGAGCACAAAGAAATCATTAAACTTGTGGAAAAAATATTTATGACCGAAGTAAAGGTTCGAAAACAAGTCGTTTTGCCTTTAAATATTGAACGAAGATATTTTGATGTTTACGGAGCGCCGATTATTGGCTTAAACGATGAATGGAAAGGCATTGTGCTTGTTTTCCATGATATTACCGAGCTAAAAAAACTAGAACAAGTGCGCCGTGACTTTGTAGCGAATGTGTCTCATGAACTAAAAACACCTATTACGTCCATTAAAGGGTTTAGTGAGACATTGTTAGACGGTGCCATGGAAGATCCAAAGCTGCGAGAGCAGTTTCTATCTATTATTCTAACGGAAAGCCAGCGCATGGAGAGCCTGATTCAAGATCTTTTGGATTTATCTAAAGTTGAACAGCAAGGTTTTAAACTAAGCATTCATTCAGTAGATTTGAATACCCTTCTCTATGAGGTCATAACAGTGCTATCGAACCGAGCGAATGAAAAAGAAATCACTCTAACGTTAGATACGCTTCCTGAAGAAGCGTGGATTGATGGTGACAGTCAGCGCCTTATGCAAGTGTTCGTTAACTTAATTGGCAATGCGCTCATGTATACAATGCCTGGAGGAACCGTTCACGTTTCGCTTGAAGAGGAAGAAGAAACGATTACGGTTCATGTTCAAGATACAGGTATCGGTATTGATTCTGATGAAATTTCACGTATTTTTGAGCGTTTTTACAGAGTAGATAAAGCAAGAAGCCGCAATTCCGGAGGAACAGGTCTTGGATTAGCAATTGTTAAACATCTTGTTGAAGCTCATAAAGGGGAAATTGAAGTGAAAAGTGAAGTCAATAAAGGGACAACTTTTTCGGTGAAGCTGCACAAGTATTTGCTGCAGATGTAAAATGTTTACGTTCCTTTTACAATTTATTTAATGTAGCTTAATAATTAATTGATACAATTTTTCATGGAAACCCCTTCATCCAAGGAGCCAATATGTAAGGTGAAAATAGCTTTAACCGTGCTATTTTCGCCGATTCTTTTTGACAATTTCTATCCATTCACATGCTACACCGCCTAAAATAACCAGGCGGTGTTTTTTATTTTATGATGTATAGATCTTATCACCATATGAAAATAAAACGTTGAATTCAAGAGTACTTTTTGTCCTTAAAGCTTATTGTTTGCTAAAATAAAGGTAAGATAAGAAGAGAGCGAAATGGAGGAACATGAATGACACAAAAACTAGTATTAATTGACGGGAATAGTATTGCCTACCGTGCATTTTTTGCTTTGCCGCTTTTAAACAATGATAAAGGAATACATACAAATGCCATATACGGCTTTACTACAATGCTGACACGTATTTTAGAGGAAGAGAAGCCAACGCATTTACTGGTGGCTTTTGATGCAGGGAAAACAACGTTTCGTCACAAAACATTTACAGAGTATAAAGGAGGCAGACAAAAGACGCCTCCTGAACTTTCAGAGCAGTTTCCCTTTATTCGTGAGTTATTAGATGCATATGGAATTAAGCGCTATGAACTGCCTGAGTACGAAGCAGATGATATTATCGGTACACTTTCAAAACAAGCAGAACAAAAAGGAATGGCCGTGAAAGTCATTTCCGGTGATAAAGATTTACTTCAGCTTGTGTCAGAGCATGTAACCGTAGATATTACGAGAAAAGGAATTACGGATGTGGATTCCTATACGCCTGCAGCCATTGATGAAAAATATGGAATCACGGCTGCGCAAATCATTGATATGAAGGGTCTTATGGGAGACAGCTCAGATAATATCCCAGGTGTGCCTGGAGTTGGAGAAAAAACAGCCTTAAAGCTATTAAAAGAGTTTGAAACCGTTGAAAATGTATTGCAATCTATCGATCAAGTCAGCGGTAAAAAATTAAAAGAAAAGCTGGAAGATAATCGTGAATCAGCCATCATGAGTAAAAAGCTTGCAACTATTTATTGCGAAGCGCCTCTTGAAGTATCTGTAGAAGATGCGAAATATGACGGGTTTGAATCTTCAAAGGTCATCTCTTTATTTAAAGAGCTTGGGTTTAATTCTCTGCTTGCTAAATTTGGTGAATCAGCAGAAGAGGAAGCAGATTTTGAAGAACTGACGTTTGAAATAGTGCAGGAAGTTCACGATGATATGTTAACAAGCGAAGCAGCTCTGATCGTAGAAGGTTATGAAGAAAACTATCATCACAATCAGCTGCTCGGTTTTGGAATCAGCAACAAAAACGGCCACTATTTTATTGATAAAGACACAGCTCTTTCATCTTCCAAGTTTACAGCATGGCTAGAAGATGAAGATGTAAAAAAGACGGTATTTAATGGAAAACGTACGATTGTATCGTTAAAATGGGCGGGGCATGAAATTAAAGGAATTGAACATGATGTAATGATTGCTTCTTACATCTTAAATCCCGCTGAAGCAAATGATGACCTAGCGACAATTGCAAAATTAAAAGGATATCATCAAGTGCAATCAGATGAAGCTGTGTATGGAAAAGGAGCTAAGCGAAGCATTGCGGAAGCTGCTCAGCTAGCTGAGCATGTTATAAGAAAAGCCGCCGCCGTAGCTTATTTAAAAGAAGTGTTGGAAAAAGAATTGGTTGAAAATGAACAGTTTGAGCTGTTTGAAAAGCTTGAAATGCCTCTTGCCATTGTCCTTGCCGATATGGAATATCAAGGGGTGAAAATTGATCGGGCGCGTTTGGATGAAATGGGCGAAGATCTTCGAGAACAGCTTGAAAAAATTGAAGCGAAAATCTACGAATACGCTGGACAAGAATTCAATATTAATTCACCAAAGCAGCTAGGAGTTGTTCTTTTTGAAAAAATGCAGCTTCCAGTCATAAAGAAAACAAAAACAGGCTATTCCACATCAGCTGATGTATTAGAGCAATTAGCTAGCGCCCATGATATTATCCCAGAGATTTTACAATACCGTCAGCTAGGAAAATTACAGTCTACGTATATCGAAGGGTTAAAAAAGGTTATTCATGAAAGCGATGGAAAAGTTCATACCCGCTTTAATCAAACGTTAACTCAAACGGGAAGGTTAAGCTCAGTAGATCCTAACTTGCAAAACATCCCGATTCGTCTTGAAGAAGGTAAAAAAATAAGAGGTGCGTTCGTGCCTTCACAGCCTGATTGGTTAATATTTGCGGCGGATTATTCACAAATTGAGCTGCGCGTACTGGCTCATATTGCAAATGATGAAAAGCTAATTGATGCGTTTAAGCATGACTTAGATATTCATACGAAAACAGCGATGGATGTGTTCCACGTCGAAAGAGAAGAAGTAACGTCGAATATGCGCCGTCAGGCTAAAGCAGTTAATTTTGGAATCGTCTATGGCATCAGTGATTACGGTTTATCGCAAAGTTTAGGAATTACAAGAAAAGCAGCGGCTACTTTTATTGAACGCTATTTAAAAAGCTTCCCGGGTGTACAGGAGTATATGGATACGATTGTGCGCGATGCAAAAGAAAAGGGATACGTAACAACGCTCTTGCACCGCCGCCGTTACTTGCCTGAAATCACGAGCCGAAACTTTAACCTCCGCAGCTTCGCTGAGCGTACAGCTATGAATACGCCTATTCAAGGGACAGCAGCTGACATTATTAAAAAAGCAATGATTGAAATGGATAAGCGCTTAAAAGATGAAAATCTTCAGGCTAAGCTGCTGCTTCAAGTACACGATGAGCTGATTTTTGAAGCCCCAGAAGAAGAAATTAAAATTTTAGAGAAAATCGTACCAGAAGTAATGGAGCATGCTTTAGAGCTAGAAGTTCCGTTGAAAGTAGATTATTCTTACGGAAAGACTTGGTACGAAGCAAAGTAGTGGAAAAAGGATGTGACAAACGTGCCAGAATTACCAGAAGTTGAGACCGTCAGACGTACGTTGATTGAATTAGCCAGTGGTAAGACCATTGAGCGTGTAACCGTTAAATGGCCTAATATTATCAAACGTCCTGAGCAAGTTGAGCAGTTTTGTGACGCGCTTGTTGGACAAACCATTCGAGATGTTGAACGCAGAGGTAAGTTTTTGAAAATTGTACTCGATGATTATACGATGGTTTCTCATCTGCGTATGGAAGGAAAATATGCTCTCCATGAAAATGCAGACGAACCAGATAAGCATGTACACGTCTTTTTTCACTTCACCGACGGAACAGAATTACGATACCGGGATGTAAGGAAATTTGGTACCATGCACTTATTTAAAAAGGGAGAGGAAGATCTGTTTCCTCCTCTTATTGGCCTTGGACCTGAACCGTTTGACGAAACATTTAATCCAAGTCAGTTAAAAATGCGAATCGGCAAAACCTCTCGAAAAATCAAGCCGGTTTTACTCGATCAAAATGTCGTGGTTGGGCTAGGGAATATTTATGTAGATGAAGCACTATTTCGCGCAGGGATTCACCCTGAACGAGTGGCCAGCCAATTAACAGACGAAGAGTATGAAAAATTGTACGAAGAAATTGTAGCGACCCTTCAAGAAGCGGTGAAACAAGGGGGAAGCACAATTCGCACGTATGTAAACACACAGGGGCAAATAGGCATGTTTCAGCAGCAGCTTTACGTGTACGGAAGAAAAGGCGAATCCTGTAAAATTTGCGGTACCCCAATTGAAAAATTTGTTGTAGGCGGTAGAGGAACACATATCTGCCCAAATTGTCAGCCGGCTAAAAAATAACAATGGATGGGCTCCTTTCATATACTACGTATAGACAGAAAGGAAAGGAGTCCTCTCATCATGATAACATTTTCTTTACTTATTCTTGCTTTTGCCGTAAGTCTTGACAGCTTTAGCGTTGGCCTGACATACGGACTTCGAAAGGTGAAAATCCCGCTGAAATCCATTTTTATTATTTCATGTTGCTCAGCATTTTCTTTAATGTTTTCTATGTTTTTAGGAAAGGTACTTACGCATCTATTTTCAGTGGATGTACTAAATAAAGTAGGCGGAGGTATTCTTGTTCTACTTGGAATGTGGATTTTATACCAGTTTTTTTGTCCGGCAGATTCATCTCGAGTGAAAGAAGAAAAAACATTAGTGAAAATTGAAATTAAGTCAATTGGCTTAGTCATTAACGTATTGAAAAAACCAACGGCAGCAGATTTAGATAATTCAGGTTCCATCACTGGGATTGAAGCATTTATACTTGGAATTGCATTATCTCTTGATGCATTTGGAGCAGGGTTTGGAGCAGCTTTATTAGGTTATTCGCCGTATGCTTTAGCAATTGCTGTAGCTCTTATGAGTTCACTTTTTTTAAGTGCGGGCATACAGTTTGGCAAAGTTTTTTCACGTTTATCATGGATGAAAATGTTTTCCTTTTTACCGGGAGTTCTGCTTATTATTTTAGGTATTTTTAGATTTTAAATAAAGCGATAAAGGAGAGGCCAATGTCAATTGTAATTGGATTAACGGGCGGAATTGCTAGTGGAAAAAGTACGGTAACCGGAATGCTGAGAGATATTAATATTCCAGTAATCGATGCTGACCACATTGCAAAAGAAGTCGTCGAACCAGGAAAAGAAGCATATAACCAAATCGTAGAGACGTTCGGCCGTGCCATTCTTCACGAAAATGCGGAGATCAATCGAGCTGCTTTAGGGGGAATTGTGTTTTCTCAAGAGGAAGAACGTAAAAAGTTGAATGCAATTGTACACCCTGCGGTAAGAAAAGAAATGCTTTCTCAAAAGGAAAGGTATATCGAGGAAGGATACGATGCTGTGGTATTAGATATTCCGCTGCTGTTTGAAAGTGATTTGACGCATTTAGTCGATAAAGTAGTGGTTGTATATGTCGATGAGCCTGTGCAGCTAGAAAGGTTAAAATCTCGTAATGATCTCTCGACGAAAGATGCCTATGCACGTATCCACGCACAGCTGCCTTTGATTCAAAAAGTAGCCTTAGCCGATGCGGTGATCAATAACAACGGACCTGTAGAGGAAACAAAACAACAGCTTTTAAGTATATTAGCCCTATGGCTAGATTAAAGAGGCTGAGATAAACGTATGTTAGCTGAAGGGAAATCCGAACGAGCTTGATTCTTGAGGTAGAATCAAGCTCGTTCGGATTTTTTTATTGAGAATATTTACGAGCTTCTAAAAAAGAATGTGTTAAATATCTGTTCTCGCTATATACATATAGTAAAACTTAATTAAAATAATTTATTAAAAAAAATTAATATTATTCACTTTTTAAATATTTATGTTATACTATTCAATATAAAAAGTTAAATAGTATAACACATATAGAGAGGGGTATAGCCATGAAAGCACGTATTGCCATTAATGGTTTTGGGAGAATAGGAAGAATGGTTTTTCGCACAGCGATTATAGAGGAGAATTTAGATATTATTGCTATAAATGCATCTTATCCAGCAGAAACATTAGCACATTTAATCAAATATGACTCTATACACGGACCATTTAATGGAGATGTTAAATGTGATGATGATGCGCTAATTGTTAACGGTAAAAGAATCCAGCTATTAAATTCACGCGATCCGCTGAATTTGCCTTGGAAAGAGCTTGGGATTGATTTAGTTGTTGAAGCAACAGGGAAATTTAATTCAAGAGAAAAAGCGCAGTTACATATTGAAGCAGGTGCTAAAAAAGTTGTCTTAACGGCACCGGGTAAACAAGAAGATATTACTATTGTGATGGGCGTAAACGAACGAGAGTTTGATGTGAATCAGCATAACATTATCTCTAATGCCTCTTGTACGACAAATTGTCTAGCTCCAGTTGTCAAGGTGTTAGACGAAGCGTTCACAATTGAAAACGGTTTAATGACGACCGTTCACGCATATACAAATGATCAAAAGAATATTGATAACCCGCATAAAGACTTGCGAAGAGCCCGTGCGTGTGCTCAATCAATTATTCCTACAACAACTGGAGCAGCCAAGGCGCTTTCATTAGTTCTTCCTCATTTAAAAGGAAAGCTTCATGGAATGGCGCTGCGCGTTCCTACGCCGAACGTATCGCTTGTCGATTTAGTTGTGGATGTAAGGAAACCTGTGACGATGGAAGATGTTAATCTAGCGTTCATTAAAGCTGCTGAAGGACCATTAAAGAATATTTTAAATTTAACAATGGAACCACTCGTATCAATTGACTTTAATACAAATCCTCATTCAGCGATTGTAGATGGACTATCGACTATCGTAATGGAAGATCATAAAATTAAAGTGTTAGCTTGGTACGATAACGAGTGGGGCTACTCTCAGCGCGTAGTCGATTTGGTAAGATATATTGCTGCAGAAATGCGTAATGGATCAAAGATAAGAGTAAGCTAAGAAAGCTATAGATTGCTTTTTAAAAAAACAGGGAGCTATCGCCCTGTTTTTTTTGTTTTTATTCAAAAGAATAGGGAAAAGCAATAAGATAATCATGCAAAGGAGTGTTTCTTTTCCTCAATTTTAATAAAAAAATGAATAGTCGTTTAGCAGCTTTTACACACTGTCTCACGAGAATACAGGGGTAATTTGTATAGGTCTATCTGCGGGAACAATCTTTAATAAAATCAAAACACGTATTGCAAAATAAATGTAAACAAAGTATACTATGTTTCGTGAACTTCTTGTGTACCTTTCGGTGATGTGGCTACTTAAAGGGTTAGGACCTCTTTGGACTAACTTTCCCCCGTGGTAGTTAACATGCTATATGGCGAAAGAACTTCATGTTTAACGATTAAAAATTGTTAAAGGGGGAAATATCATTATGGAAACAATGGGTCGTCATGTCATCTCAGAATTATGGGGATGCGATTTCGATAAGTTAAATGATATTGATTATATTGAAAAAACGTTTGTTGATGCAGCTTTAAAATCTGGTGCGGAAGTTCGCGAAGTAGCGTTCCATAAATTTGCACCTCAAGGTGTAAGTGGCGTTGTTATTATTTCAGAATCACATTTAACGATTCACAGCTTCCCAGAGCATGGTTATGCAAGTATCGATGTTTATACTTGTGGTCATTTAGATCCTACAATCGCAGCAGATTATATTGCAGATGCTCTAAGTGCACAGACACGTGAAACAATTGAATTACCACGTGGAATGGGTCCTGTTCAGGTAAAACAAACTAAAGCGAATGCACTTTAATAGTGTCGATTGATTACGTAAGTTAAGAGGTGTATTACACACCTCTTTTTAGTATATAAATTTTTAATATGCAAAAACAAAGGGGATAACAACATGGGGGTAGTACAAGTAGTTAAATCTTTATTTTCTAATCATGTAGAAACAAGCGATCGTCATTCAGATCCGACTCTAAAAACGCATTATTACAAAACAACGGCTGGGAATGCATTTAAGCAAGTTCATGAAATGTTGAAGCATATGCAAGGGATAGAGATACTTGCTGCGTATGAAGAGCGAGGAGAAATTAGCTTAAACGTTGTAAAAGGAAGAAAAGCTTTTGTTGTGATTACCATTATTAGCGTACGTCCTCTTGAAACCGCTATCGATTTTTCTGCTACAACAGAGTCAAAAGTGGTGCCAGTTGATTTTGGTTTTAGCAAAGAACTTGTACGTACGCTTTATAAGAGCTTTGATCAAAAACTTATTCCTCTTTCTTCGTAAGTTCCTTATCATTTTTGAATTTCAGGAAATAAAATGGGGAAATTCCTTTTCCTTTACTTGTATTCAAGCCTTGTTTTCTATAAGATGGAATAAAGTAAATCCTTTAATATAGCATCGTGTTTGATAAAGGAAATGATGATGACAATCATAATAAATGGCGAATAGCCGGCTAACATAGATGAAAATTAACTTATATGAGAGAAAATAAAAAGAAAAACAAGGTTTATTATTGGAGCTGAGAATATGAAGTGCCCATCCTGTCATTACAATGGAACGAGAGTGCTGGACTCGCGCCCTGTAGAAGAAGGCCGCTCTATTCGTAGAAGACGTGAATGCGAAGAGTGTCACTATCGTTTTACAACTTTTGAGAAAGTAGAAGAACTTCCGTTAATTGTTGTAAAAAAAGATGGAGCGAGAGAAGAGTTCAGCAAAGACAAAATCCTTCGAGGGTTAATTAAGGCGTGTGAAAAACGCCAAGTAAGCTTAAAACAACTGGAAGATACCGTACACGATATTGAAACAGAGCTGCGCAGTCAGGGTACATCAGAGGTGCAGTCAGATGTGGTAGGAGAAATGGTGATGGAGCGATTAGCTGCTATCGATGAAGTCTCTTATGTTCGATTTGCTTCGGTATACCGACAATTTAAAGACATCAATGTATTTATTGATGAATTAAAAGATTTAATTAAGAAGGAACGACTGTAAAAGAGCTATTGAAGTATTCTTTAGGCTCTTTTTTTGTCATTTCTATTACTTTAAAAGTAGGTAGGGAACGACATGAAAGAACAACATTGGAAAGAAATGATACCGGTCGATCGTTATGTTGTTCGTTCGAGCGGCATACTGCAGGAATACGACCGAAAGATTTTAACAATGCTCTATCAGCCGTTGGTGGGTACGACGTGTTTTGGTTTGTATATGACGCTATGGAGCGAGCTGGAACAAGATCGTTTATGGGGAAAAGAGTCTACGCATCATCACCTAATGTCAATGATGCAAATTAATTTGAAAGCTATTTACCATGAGCGGTTAAAATTAGAAGGTATTGGTTTGTTAAAAACATATATTAAGGAAGAAGATGATGTTCGTGTGTTCATTTATGAGCTCATTCCTCCTCTTACGCCCCATCAGTTCTTTAACGATGGCGTGTTAAATGTATATTTATATAACCGACTAGGAAAATCCATCTTTCAAAAAATAAAAAATTATTTTTCGGATTCACTCGTGGATGATCAATCGTTCAAAGATGTGACGCATTCATTTAACGATGTATTTAAATCAGTTAAAGCAACGGAGCTGGCTCCAAGTTTTCAGTCTGAAAGCAAGGATGTATTTTCTCCTGATGCTCAAACGGACTTTATAGATTCTTCAAACCGTGCTTCTATTGAGATGAGCCCGGATTCCTTTGATTTTGATTTATTTTTAGCAGGCCTAACAGATTCAATGATTTCGAAAAGGTCAATTACATCTAAAGTAAAACAAGCGATTGAAAAGTTAGCTTTTTTATACGGCATTGATCCTCTTCAAATGAAAAATGTAGTGCTCGATTCGCTAAATGAGAATGATCAAGTTGATATTGAATTGCTTAGAAAAGCAGCACAGTCCTTTTACCAATTTGAAAATGGAGAAGCACTTCCCAATCTAAGCGAACAAATTCAGCCTCCTATGCTTCGTACCATGCAGGAAAAGCAGCCTCAGACTAAGGAAGAGCAGCTCATTCAACAGCTAGAAGTCACCTCTCCTCGACAGCTATTGATCGAGTTTTCAGGGGGGGCAGAGCCATCAAAAGCAGATTTACAAATGATTGAAGAAGTGATGTTTAATCAAAAGCTTTCACCAGGGGTAGTAAATGTTCTGATTTACTATGTTATGCTAAGATCCGATATGAAATTATCTAAGAGCTATGTAGAGAAAATTGCTGGACACTGGGCGCGCAAAAAGGTACAAACTGTTCAAGATGCCATGAATTTAGCTAAAAATGAACAGAAAGAATATCAGAACTGGACTGAGGCAAAGCAAAATAAAAAAACGGCCGGACGAAAAATTGTGCGTAAAGAAATGGTGCCAGAGTGGTTGAGCGATGAAGAAAAAGAAGAGAAAAAGCAGCCTTCAAAAGAAGCGGATGAATTTGAAGAAGAAAAACGAAAGCTACAAGAAGAGCTCAAGCAGTTAGATCAAGAGCTAAAACAAAAGCATAAAGAATAAAAAGCAGGTATGATAGAGATGAGGTGAAAAAGATGAAGCCTATCAATGATTCACTAAATCAGTTAGTGAACAAAAAGGATTTTAAAGCACGTTTAGAAGCATTAAGAAACAGTATTCTGTCTAATCCCGAAGTTAAAACGTTTCTGCAAGAGCATCGCCATGAGTTAGATGAGCAAATGGTCGACCGAGGCTTGATGAAGATGCATGAATTCATCGACCAGAGCAAATGCTGTGACAAATGCCCTTCTCTGCAAAGCTGTGTCAATATGGTGAAGGGGTATCACCCTCAGCTGGTTGTAAAAGGCCGTAATATTGATTTACAGTATGAACGCTGTCCTAGAAAAGTACAAGAAGATGAGCGAAAAGAACAAGAATCTTTTATTCAGTGTATGTACGTGCCCAAAGAAATTTTACAGGCAACGATGTCTGATATTGAAATTGAGCAGGGAAGATTTGAAGCCATTAAATTAGTAAGAGATTTTGTGCGAGAATATGAGCCAAATAAGAAAATGAAAGCTTTATATTTACACGGTTCGTTTGGTGTGGGGAAGACGTATTTTCTTGGAGCAATTGCCAATGCGTTAGCCGAAAAGAAAGTGAAATCTACGATTCTGTATGTCCCGGAGTTTTTGCGTGAGTTAAAAGGTTCGTTTCAAGATCAAAGCTTCAATGAGAAAATAGAGTATGTCAAAAAAGTACCGGTTCTTATGCTTGATGATCTCGGAGCAGAATCTGTAACGAGCTGGATGCGAGACGATGTGCTCGGAACCATTTTACAATTCCGCATGCTCGAAAATTTGCCGACATTTTTCAGCTCGAATTTAAATTTTAAAGAGCTTCAACATCATTTGACTTATACCCAACGAGGCGAGCAGGAAGAGCTCAAAGCCGCTCGTGTCATGGAACGAATTAAGTCTCTAGCCATTCCCGTTGAAATGAATGGAGAGAATAAACGAAATAGATGAGCAGGTCGTTTTACATTTCTTGTAACGACTTGCTCATTTTTTTGCATGTTGCCCCATATACATTAATAAAGCGTGTCCAAAGGGGGGCTATGAGGAATGAAAATATTCTTTAAATATGTAGAAGACGCAGTCATTGTATATGAGTCTTTATGCGCGAAGCGAAGCGCTTTATCATATGGTTCACAGTGCTTGAAGTTGGTGAATAATCAGCTTTTAGTTATTGATGAGACATACAATCGAGAGGCCATTTTACAAGACATGGTGATACCGGTATTAACGCACGTGATTTTAAAAAAGAAAGAAAAAAAGATGATGGTAAACATATTAAAAGAACAATTTTTCTATTCAGAAGAGGAAGAACAAGATTTGCTGCTTCAAATTATGAGGGGGATTATGGAAGGAGAGAGAGGCGAAATTCCGCAAAAAACATTTTCCCTTCCAAGAGAATTACTTATCCGCCAGGCTCTTCAAGACTTCTTCATTCATAATGTAACATTCACCTTTGAGTCTTTTCTCCAATTCCGTTTAAAAGAATATCAAGAGCGGCTGCGCTATTATGCTGAGCTGGCGATTGATGAATATAAGCTTGAACAAGACTATCAAATTCTTATTCATCAGCTGCGTCAAGCAGCTAATGAAAGACAGTCATCTACAGGCGATGTGTATGTAATGCATTTGAATAAAAACAAGTTTGTATTGTACGACCAAAGCAGTAGATATGTTCCGGAGCGTGAATGTGCAGCCCTAGCAGAGGCCTTTCTATCTGAACAAGAATCAGTATACATAGACTCAACTATCATCGCGCCTTTGCTGAGTTTATCTCCAGCTGCTATTCATCTGTATAGCGACCAGCATGATCATGATTTTGTTTATACCATTCAAAATATTTTTCAAGAAAAAGTGATGTTATACGAAAAAAATGAATTTCCGTTTGATCAAAAGCAAAATATAACGTGAAAGGTTGATTTCTATTTTGAAAATGAATATAATAAATGCATATTGAAAAACAGCTATATGTCACAAGTTATGATGAGGACATGAGTGTATATTTACGGTTTATAGAGAGGGAGATCTAGGCTGAAAATCTCCTAACACGGAATATATTCTTACCACCTCTAAACTTCAGTAGTAAACGAGCAGCGTCTCTAGTAATTACTGACGGAATTTCCGTTATAAAACCTCGAGCCGCTTCGGGTTATTTGGGTTATCCAAGATACGAAGAGGAAACAAGGGTGGTACCGCGTGTATACACAACTCGTCCCTTTTTATAAGGGACGAGTTTTTTGTTTTTACAAAAAGTTTATTAGTTATGTTAAAGGAGTGGAAAGTTGTGTCAGAAGTAATCAAAATGACATTTCCTGATGGAGCTGTTAAAGAGTATCCAAAAGGATCATCAACAGAAGATATTGCGGCTTCTATTAGCCCGGGATTAAAGAAAAAAGCATTAGCAGGTAAAGTAAACGGCGAGCTGCTGGATTTACGTACGCCAATCGAACAAGATGGCAGTCTTGAAATCATTACGCAAGATGCTCCTGAAGCGCTTGAAATTATGCGCCATAGTACAGCGCATTTAATGGCTCAAGCAATCAAACGTTTATACAAAGATGTAAAAGTACAGCTAGGTGTAGGCCCGGTTATCGAAAATGGGTTTTACTATGACATCGATATGGAAGAATCAATTACTCCTGAAGATTTAGGTAGAATTGAAAAAGAAATGAAAAAAATCGTTAATTCAAATATTGAAATTGAACGAAAAGAAGTTTCTCGTGAAGAAGCCATTCAACTTTTTAAAGAAGTTGGCGATGAACTAAAGCTTGAATTGATTGATGCGATTCCAGCAGGTGAAAAGGTGACGATTTACCAACAAGGCGAATTCTTTGATCTTTGCCGAGGTGTGCACGTGCCGTCAACAGGCAAAATTAAAGAGTTTAAACTATTAAGCGTAGCAGGTGCTTATTGGCGCGGAGACAGCGACAATCAAATGCTGCAGCGTATTTACGGTACAGCATTCTTTACAAAAGCAGATTTAGACGAGCATCTTCGTCTTCTTGAAGAAGCAAAAGAACGTGACCACCGTAAACTTGGTAAAGAGTTAAACTTATTTACAAATTCTCAAAAAGTAGGACAAGGTCTTCCTTTATGGCTTCCAAAAGGTGCGACGATCCGCCGTATTATCGAGCGTTATATCGTAGATAAAGAAGTAAGCCTTGGTTATCAGCACGTTTACACGCCGGTGCTTGGAAGTGTAGAACTTTACAAAACGTCTGGTCACTGGGAGCACTATCAAGATGACATGTTCCCTGCAATGGAAATGGATAACGAAGACCTGGTTCTTCGTCCAATGAACTGTCCTCATCACATGATGGTGTACAAACAAGGTATTCACAGCTATCGTGAGCTTCCAATCCGTATTGCTGAACTTGGAACAATGCACCGCTACGAAATGTCAGGAGCATTATCAGGACTTCAGCGCGTTCGAGGCATGACGTTAAATGATGCACATATCTTTGTACGTCCGGATCAAATCAAAGAAGAATTTATTCGTGTGGTTCGCTTAGTTGAAGCGGTTTATAAAGATTTTGGATTTGAAAATTATTCATTCCGTCTATCTTATCGTGATCCTGAAGATACAGAAAAATACTTCGATGATGATGCAATGTGGGAAAAAGCACAAAGCATGTTAAAAGATGCAATGGATGAGCTTGACCTCGATTATTATGAAGCTGAAGGCGAAGCGGCATTCTACGGTCCAAAACTAGATGTTCAAGTTAAAACAGCTCTTGGTAAAGAAGAGACGCTATCTACGGTTCAATTGGATTTCTTACTTCCTGAACGCTTTGATTTAACGTATGTAGGGGAAGACGGAAAACAGCATCGACCTGTTGTTATTCACCGCGGCGTGGTGTCAACAATGGAACGTTTTGTAGCTTTCTTAATCGAAGAATACAAAGGAGCTTTCCCAACGTGGTTAGCACCTGTACAAGTTCAAGTGATTCCGGTATCACCTACGGTTCACCTTGAGTATGCAAAAGAAGTGCAAGAACAGCTTCAGCTTGCGGGTATTCGTGTGGAACTTGATTCTCGCGATGAGAAAATTGGCTATAAAATCCGTGAGGCTCAAATGCAAAAAATTCCTTACATGCTTGTTGTAGGGGATAAAGAAGTAGAAGATAAAGCAGTAAACGTACGTAAATATGGTGAGCAGAATTCAGAAACAGTGGATTTCCAAGCCTTTTTACAAAATGTAAAAGCAGAAGCATCTCGTTAATGAAAAAAGCAGAGAATTGAAATTCTCTGCTTTTTTATCTAACATTTATAAAAAACTGTTGCATAAATGGTTTTCCTTTGATACAATAACTTTTGTTGTGAAAAAAGAACGAAATCATTGACTTTTGTCTTTGTTGATACTATAATAGCTTAAGTAATTGAATACTTGTTTATACAGAAGAAGAAGCACCCGCTTCTCACCTGAGTGACGCATAAAGCAGTTAGCAGGTACATCGTATCTTAATTAAAACGATAGAAGTGTGGGTGCAGTATGTACTCACACTTTTTTGTGTGAGTTAATAATCGGTCTAAGCAAGCGTATTCGCTCATTAAACCTTGGAGGTGGCTACTTATTAGCAAGGACATGATGGTAAACGAGGGCATTCGAGCTCGCGAAGTTCGTCTAATTGATCAAAATGGTGAACAATTAGGAATTAAATCAAAAAATGAAGCATTAGAAATTGCTTCACGAGTAAATCTTGACTTAGTAATGGTTGCTGCAAATGCGAAACCGCCGGTATGTCGTATTATGGACTACGGTAAATTCCGCTATGAGCAACAACGTAAAGAAAGAGAAGCTCGTAAAAACCAAAAAGTTGTAAACTTAAAAGAAGTTCGTTTAAGTCCAACAATTGATGAACATGATTTTAACACTAAACTTCGTAACGCACGCAAGTTCCTTGAAAAAGGTGACAAAGTGAAAGCGTCTATTCGCTTTAAAGGTCGTGCCATTACTCATAAAGGGATTGGCCAAAAAGTACTTGAACGTTTTTCACAAGCTTGCGAAGATGTAAGTTCAGTTGAATCGGCTCCTAAAATGGAAGGCCGCAGCATGTTCTTAGTCTTGGCACCTAAAAACGAAAAGTAATAGAACGAGGAGGAACACCCCATGCCAAAAATGAAAACACATCGTGGCGCTGCAAAGCGTTTCAAAAAGACTGGAAGCGGTAAATTAAAACGTGCTCGTGCTTACACAAGCCATTTATTCGCTAACAAATCTACAAAACAAAAGCGTAAATTACGTAAAGGTTCTTTAGTAAGCAAAGGTGACTTCAAACGTATCCGTCACTTATTAGATAACATTAAGTAATTTGGGTTGAGATAGAAACAATACAGGAGGTAAACAATTATGCCACGCGTAAAAGGCGGTACAGTAACACGCAAACGTCGTAAAAAAGTTTTAAAATTAGCTAAAGGTTTCTTCGGTTCGAAGCATAGATTATATAAAGTTGCTAATCAGCAAGTTATGAAATCTCACATGTATGCTTATCGTGACCGTCGTCAGAAAAAACGTGACTTCCGTAAATTATGGATCACACGTATTAATGCAGCTGCTCGTATGAACGGTCTTTCTTACAGCCGTTTAATGCACGGTTTAAAATTAGCAGGTATTGAAGTTAACCGCAAAATGCTTGCTGACTTAGCTGTAGCTGATGAAAAAGCATTTGCTGAATTAGCAACTGCTGCTAAAAAAGGCTTAGATAAGTAATGAATATAAAGTCTCGTCATCTTTAGATGATGAGGCTTTTTTGCTATCGGAGGACATATCATGAATGAACTGCTGCTTACCTATTTTATTGTTATTAATATAATAGGGATAGGAATGATGTATAGAGATAAACAAAAAGCGAAAAGACATGAGTGGAGAATTGCCGAAAGCACACTGTGGACGGTAGCTGCTATCGGAGGAGCCATTGGAGGACTGATTGGTATGTATTGCTATCGTCATAAAACGAAGCACACATCGTTTACAGTAGGTTTTCCTATTCTTGCCGCTCTTGATTTACTTTTCTTTTTTGTTATCAGCTGAGCACAAATGATTTTGTGCTCAGTGTAAAAATTCTCGAACGGGGCTTTTCCAGCGAATAGGAGCATTTGGATACATGTTGTGTACGTGATTTTCCAGCAGCTTGAAATCTTGTTTTTGCAGTTCATGCAATCGAGATGGATCTGTTAACACCATTGTAATCGACAAAGACTCTGGTTCATTGGGATTGCTGTATTTTTCTCCTTCAAATAAAATACCTTTATACGTTAGTAGAAAATTTTTGCGGATATTCGTTTTTTCGTCAACGACAAAAAATTGCTGATGTTCCTGAGCTGCTACAAGCTTCCGCTTTGGACTGCGAAAATGCTGAACCAGCTTTAATAGTGTGTAAGCAACAAGCGCGAAAATGAACACGCGAACGATAACAATAACAAACATAACGCTCCCTCCTTTACAAGGCACAGTTTTCTTACTTTACGTTTCAGTCTCTAAAAAGTTTCACGATTTTTGATATAATTTCTTTATTGGTTTAAAAAGAAGAAGATATACATAATTACAGGAGTGATTACATTGAATTTACAACAGCTATTTACCATGCAGCGCCAGCTGGATCAGCATATAGAGGACAAGCATCAGCTTCATAAGGAAGACTTGGTTCCAAGAAAACTTTTAGCTCTGCTTGTTGAAATGGGAGAGCTGGCAAACGAAACGCGCTGCTTCAAATTTTGGAGCGTTAAACCTCCGGCTGAAGATGCTGTTATTTTAGAAGAATTTGTGGACGGCGTACATTTCATTCTTTCTTTAGGTATTGAAAAAGGATACGATGATTTAACTGAGCTGCCAAAAGTAAAAGCAGCTGATTCAAAAACAACACAATTTTTACAGGTATTTGCACAAGTTTCTGCTTTCGAGCAGGACCTGTCAAAAGAAAACTATGTGAACATGTTTGCATCTTACATGAAGCTTGGCGATATGTTTGGTTTTTCTGCTGAACATATTGAAGAGGCGTACATGTCAAAAAATGAAGTGAATTTTAAACGCCAAGAACAAGGATACTAGAAATAAAGGGATGGGAAATTTTACTTCAACCTCTTTTTAGCTATAATAGAGGTATACATATGAAAGGGGTAATCCATATGACAAAGTTAGATGAAACATTGACGATGCTTAAAGCACTAACAGATGCAAAAGGAATTCCTGGAAATGAGCGTGAACCGCGTGAGGTTATGAAGAAATATATTGCACCTTATGCAGATGAAGTAACGACGGATGGGCTAGGCAGTTTGATTGCAAAAAAAGTAGGCAACGAACAAGGGCCTAAAATTATGGTAGCCGGTCACTTGGATGAAGTTGGTTTTATGGTGACTCAAATTGATGAACGCGGCTTTATTCGTTTTCAAACGGTAGGCGGATGGTGGTCTCAAGTTATGCTTGCTCAACGCGTAACCATCGTGACATCTAAAGGAGAGGTAACGGGGATTATTGGCTCAAAGCCACCTCATATCTTGCCTCCAGAAGTTCGCAAAAAGCCAGTTGACATTAAAGATATGTTCATCGATATTGGTGCTTCTAGCAGAGAAGAAGTAGCGGAGTGGGGAGTAAAACCTGGTGATCAGGTTGTACCTTATTTCGAATTTACGGTTATGAACAATGAAAAGATGCTGCTAGCGAAAGCCTGGGATAACCGTATTGGTTGTGCAATCGCTATCGATGTATTAAAAGCTTTAAAAAATGAAAAACATGAAAATGTTGTGTATGGTGTAGGAACGGTGCAAGAAGAAGTTGGACTCCGAGGTGCAAAAACATCTGCTAACTTTATTGAACCGGATATTGCATTTGCTGTTGATGTCGGTATCGCTGGAGATACACCTGGTGTTTCTGATAAAGAAGCCTCTTCTAAAATGGGGCAGGGTCCGCAAATCATTTTATATGATGCTTCCATGGTCTCTCATAAAGGACTTCGAGATACAGTGGTAGATGTGGCAGATGAATTAAATATTCCGTATCAATTTGATGCAATTGCTGGAGGCGGTACGGACTCGGGTTCTATCCATATTTCAGCTAACGGGGTGCCAGCACTTTCGATTACAATTGCAACTCGTTATATCCATTCTCATGCAGCAATGCTTCATCGTGATGATTATGAAAACGCAGTTAAATTAATTGCGGAAGTCATTAAGCGCTTAGACCGAGATACGGTTAATGCCATTACGTATAATTGAAAAAAGCTCATTCTCCTAGGAGAATGAGCTTTTTGTTGTACATAGGAAAAGGTTATTTATTTTAAACCGTTTTCAAGCGTTGTCAGAATTTCTTCTTTTTCTGATTCCGGAGACTTTTCCCAAAGCACTTCAAATAAAACACCAAGTCCAGGGAGCATTTTTTCTTCACCGCTTTGAATAGCGTCAGAAATTGTAGCCTCAAGCTCTTCTTTTGAGTTTCCTGAAACGTTTGCAATAACAGCATTTCGTAAATTAAGATCCATCATTTTCACCTCAGCTATCGTAAAGTTACCAATAGTTTTTGTTTTCTTTGCGATTTCTATGTACAATAAAGTGAAACTTATCTAATGATTATTGAACAAAATGTAATCGAACTATTTATTTTTGTATAGATAAAGGAGTTATGTTTGTGAAACAAATTGATTCAGTTAAAAATCCGCAGGTAAAAGCGTGGAAAAAACTGCATAATAAAAAAGACCGTGATAAGCAGGGCCTTTTTATGGTAGAAGGCTTTCATTTAGTCGAAGAGGCTATCAAAAATAAGGATTGCGTAAAGGAACTAATTATACGCGAATCGACCGAAGTGCCTGCACAGTGGGATATAGACGGTATCGAAATAATCGTTGTAAACGAAGCAATTAGTAAGTTATTATCTGACACAGAAACACCTCAAGGAATTATTGCCGTGTGTTTTCAAACAAAGCATGCGGAAATTATTCATACAGCACAGAAAGTATTGCTTTTAGATGCCGTGCAAGATCCAGGTAACCTAGGTACCATTATCCGAACCGCTGATGCTGCGGGAGTGGAGGCTATTATCATTGGAGAGGGCAGCGTGGATGTGTACAACCCAAAGGTCGTTCGTTCAACGCAAGGAGCTATTTTTCACCTTCCAATTGTAAAAGGCGATTTACTCGAAATAATTTCATTGTTAAAAGAAAGAGGAATAGCAGTTTACGGCACGTCGTTACAAAATGGAAAGGTCTACACACACGTAAAACCTTCAAACGAATTTGCGCTGATTGTGGGAAATGAAGGAAATGGCGTAAGCGAGAAAGTGTTGGAACAAACGGATCAGAATCTGTACATTCCCATCTATGGAAAGAGCGAGTCGTTAAATGTTGCCATCGCTTCTGGAATCTTACTTTATTATTTACGCGGAATGTAGTTGCATCGAGAACGTGTTTTCACTATAATAATACAATAGTTACATATGTAAAAAACGATGAAAGAGAGCAGTAGCTTATGTCCGTTTATGCAGGGAGAAAATGCCATGACTGAAAGCATTTTTATAAATGTAATAAGTGAATTCACCTCTTGAGTTGACACTTAGACCATCTTACATAGATGTAAAGGTGTTCCGGAGATTCCGTTAACCTGAATGAAGTGAACTGTATACGTCTGTGTATATAGTTAACAAGGGTGGTAACGCGACTAATCCTCGTCCCTTTTTTGGGAGGAGGTTTTTTTATTTGTCATTTTTTACGTTAAAAGGAGGAATAAGTGATGAAAGAACGTTTACAAGAACTTCAACAAGAAGCAATTGCAAAAGTCGAAGCAGCAAGTGCTTTAAAAGAATTAAACGACGTACGCGTAGCTTATTTAGGAAAGAAAGGCCCTATCACAGAAGTACTTCGCGGTATGGGAAAACTTTCAGCTGAAGAGCGTCCTGTAATGGGAGCACTTGCAAATGAAGTACGTGAAGCGATTGCATCTAAAATTGAAGAAAAACAAACGGCGTTAGAAGCAGCCGAGGTAGAGCGTAAACTTGCTTCAGAAACAATTGACGTAACGCTGCCGGGACGCCCGGTTAAAGCAGGTACGCATCACCCGCTCACAAGCGTGGTTGAAGAAGTAGAAGATTTATTCTTAGGAATGGGCTATGAAGTAGCAGAAGGACCAGAAGTAGAGCAGGACTACTATAATTTCGAAGCTCTGAACTTGCCAAAAGGTCACCCAGCACGTGATATGCAAGATACGTTCTATATTACGGAAGAAACGCTTCTTCGTACGCATACATCAACTGTTCAAGCTCGTGTTATGAACAAGAATGAAGGCAAAGGACCTGTTAAAATTATTTGCCCAGGTAAAGTGTACCGCCGCGATGACGATGATGCTACGCATTCACATCAATTTATGCAAATTGAAGGTCTTGTAGTAGACGAAAACATTCGTATGAGCGATTTAAAAGGCACGCTTGAAGTATTTGTGAAAAAGATGTTCGGTGCAGACCGTGAAATTCGTCTTCGTCCAAGTTTCTTCCCATTCACTGAGCCATCTGTAGAAGTAGACGTATCGTGTGCAAAATGTGGAGGTAAAGGCTGTAATGTATGTAAACAAACAGGCTGGATTGAAATTTTAGGAGCCGGTATGGTTCATCCAAATGTTCTTGAAATGGCTGGATACGATTCAACTAAATATCGTGGTTTTGCTTTTGGAATCGGTGTAGAGCGTATTGCTATGTTAAAACACGGCGTGGATGATATTCGTCATTTCTATACAAATGATGTTCGTTTCTTAGATCAATTTAAACAAGTATAAAGGAGGGACTACGATGTTTGTATCTTATCGTTGGTTACAAGAGTATGTTGACTTATCAGGCGTAACGGCAGAAGAGTTAGCTGATAAAATCACAAAAAGTGGAATTGAAGTTGAAGGTGTAGAAAACTTAAATAAAGGCATCAGCGGAGTGGTAATTGGTCACGTTGTAGAACGTGAACAGCATCCAAATGCGGATAAATTAAGCCGCTGTCAAGTAGATCTTGGCGGAGGAGAAATCGTTCAAATCGTGTGCGGAGCACCTAACGTGGCACAAGGTCAAAAAGTAGCGGTTGCAAAAGTGGGAGCTGTACTTCCAGGTAACTTTAAAATCAAGCGTGCTAAGCTTCGCGGTGAAGAATCGAACGGTATGATTTGTTCTCTTCAAGAGCTTGGCATTGAAAGCAAGCTTGTGGCAAAAGATTATCAAGAAGGCATCTTCGTCTTCCCAAGTGATGCTGAGGTAGGAGCGGATGCGCTAGATGCATTAAACTTAAACGATGAAGTATTAGAACTAGGGCTAACACCAAATCGTTCAGACTGCTTAAGTATGTTAGGTGTAGCACATGAGGTGGCTGCTATTTTACGTCGTGAAGTGAAGTATCCGTCAGTAAACGTGCAAACGTCTGATGAGCAAGCAGCTGATTATATTTCCGTTAAAGTAGAGGCAAAAGAAGACAATCCCCTTTACGTAGCGCGCGTTGTGAAAAACGTAAAAATTGCTCCGTCACCATTATGGATGCAAACGCGTTTAATGGCAGCTGGTATTCGACCTCATAACAACGTTGTTGATATTACCAACTATATTTTGCTTGAATACGGCCAGCCGCTGCATGCTTTTGACTATGATCGTCTTGGTTCAAAAGAAATTGTTGTACGTCACGCATCAGAAGGCGAGAAGTTTGTAACGCTTGACGATCAAGAGCGCGTATTAAAAGGCAATCAGCTTGTTATTACAAACGGCAGTGAACCGGTAGCCCTTGCAGGTGTAATGGGGGGAGCAAACTCTGAAGTAAAAGACGATACGGTAAATGTTCTTATTGAATCAGCTTACTTCAAAGGTTTAACAGTTCGTCAAGCTTCCAAAGACCACGGTCTTCGCAGTGAGGCAAGTGCTCGTTTTGAAAAAGGAATTGATCCTAACCGTACGCGTGTAGCTGCTGACCGCGCAGCAGAATTAATGGCTGAATACGCTTCAGGTGAAGTGGTAAGCGGTACTGTAGAAGTAGATACACTAACTGTGGAACCTGCTGTTGTAGCTGTGTCACTTGGACGTATTAACAATGTGCTTGGTACAGAACTATCGATGGAAGAAGTACAAGATATTATGAACCGTCTTCAATTTGAAAGCAAAGTCGAAGATGAAACAATCGTTGTAACGGTACCGACTCGTCGAGGCGATATTACAATTGAAGAAGATATCGTGGAGGAAGTAGCGCGCATGTATGGCTATGACAACCTTCCTACAACGCTTCCTGTAACAGTGGCAACTCCAGGAAAATTAACAGAGTATCAGCTTGGACGCCGTAAAGTTCGCCGTTTCTTAGAGGGAGCAGGGCTAGCGCAAACAACAACCTATTCGTTAACGAGCGCTGAAAAAGCTACTCAGTTTGCACTCAATGCAACAAGTACGATTGGTTTAGCAATGCCGATGAGTGAAGATCGCAGCATCCTTCGTCAAAGCTTAGTGCCTCATTTACTTGAAGCAGTGAAGCACAATAATGCTCGTCAATCGGATTCTATTGCGCTATACGAAACAGGCTCAGTGTTCTTATCTAAAGGTGAAGGGGAATTACCGGATGAGCAGGAGCGCGTAGCTGGTGCAATCACGGGTCTATGGCATGCTCACGGTTGGCAAGGTGAAAAGAAAGTCGTTGATTTCTATGTGATTAAAGGTGTACTAGAAGGGTTATTTGCACAGCTTGGTTTAGAGAAACGAATCTCATATGCTCCCGTTAAAAAAGACGGTATGCACCCTGGACGTACAGCGGCTGTATGGTTAGATGAAAAAGAAATTGGATACGTGGGTCAAGTTCATCCTGTTGCTCAGAAACAGTACGGCCTTCGTGAAACATACGTGTTTGAATTACACCTTCAAGAGCTATTAGCTGCAGATGTCGAAGAAGTTCGTTATTCAGCTATTCCAAGATTCCCATCTATTACACGTGATATTGCACTTGTTGTAGATAAAAACGTTCTTGCAGGAGAAGTTCAGCGCGTCATCTATACGACGGGCGGAGAACTTTTAAAAGACGTGACAGTATTTGATCTATATGAAGGCGAGCGTATGGAAGAAGGCAAGAAATCTGTAGCTTTCTCTTTACGTTACTTAGATCCTGAACGTACATTAACAGATGAAGAAGTAGCAAAAGCACATGGTGCAGTTTTAGAAGCTGTTGAAAAAGAATTTGGTGCAACGCTTCGTTCATAAGAATAAAAAAAGAGATGTGGATTTCCACATCTCTTATTTTTTAGCTAATTTTAAAGCTTTTTCTGTATTAGCAAAATGGATTTTAGCTAAAGAGTTCAGCGCATTGACGCCATGTTTTTTAATAATTTTAGCAGCGGCGATATCAACTTGTGCTCCAGCTCCGCGAGGAATGACCATCCCGGTCTTTTCCGTTAGTAAATCCATTTGTTTTAAAAATGCGTATCTGGCAATAATGGAAGCAGCGGCTACAGATAAATGAACGCTTTCTCCTTTTGTACTGAAAAAGACATTTTCTTTGATAATCTCTTTTTCCTTTACGATGTGTTTATAATAGGTGTTTTTTTCAACAAACTGGTCAATTAAAATCGCATCAGGTTTTTCAGGATCCAATTTTTTTAACACGTTGGATAAAGCTTTGTTGTGCAACAGAGCTTTCATTTTACCTTGTGACATGCCTTTTTCTTGAAATGCATTATACTTTTCGTTATGTAAGACAAGCAAACTGTAAGGAATAAACGAAACAAGCTGCTTGGCAATTTCAATGATTTTAGCATCCGTTAACTCTTTTGAATCTCGTACTCCTAATTCTTTTAACAAAGGAAGCTGCTCTTTTTGAACATAGGCAGCAACTACGGTCATGGGACCAAAATAATCTCCCGTTCCTACTTCATCAGAACCAATGACCGATAGTGAACTGAAGTTTGATGGGAGGTGTGAGACGGGAGCCTTTTTAGCAGCATCTAAAGGACCTCCCCACTTAGCTGCTTCTGTTTCAGCTTCTTTTCCTTGAAAAAGTACTTTTCCAGAGCGGTATGCAGTGATAGAACAGCCGGGAGTTTTAGCCGAAAAAATACTTCCCTGCGGCAATTTAGGCTGCAAATAGGATGTGTAATGAAGCTTCATTTTAGCTATCTGATCAGCTGATACCTTAATAACAGCATGTGACATAATGCTTCACTCCTTTCGGGGTATTTTAGTTTACTTTATAAGCACTATCCCTTATGATAGCTTAAATATAGATATGTTTCCATTGAAGTCTTCTTCGTGGTATGATAGGGATTAGGATTTTTCGTGGAACGGAGGATTTTCTCGTGTCAAGACAAGATAAAACACGTGCGACAGTTGACATCTTTGGTCAGCAGTACAGCATCGTCGGTAGCGAAAGTAGAAGCCATATTCGACTTGTCGCCTCTATAGTGGATGAAAAAATGCGTGAAATCAGTACTAAAAACCCTTCTTTAGATATCAATAAATTAGCAGTATTAACAGCTGTGAATGCTGTACACGAATATATAAAACTGAAAGAAGACTATGAGAGACTTGAACAAAAACTTTATGGAAAAGAGGAATGACTGAGTCAATGCTTAATATCATTTTAATTATATTGCTTCTTTTAGGCTTTGTAACAGGTCTTAAAAGGGGATTTATTTTGCAGCTCATTCATATTGTCAGTTTTGCGGTTTCGTTTATCGTCGCTTATATGTTTAGTGGAGATTTGGCAAGCCGACTTCGCTTGTTGATTCCGTTTCCAGACAATATTCAGCAGCAAAGTGTCGCATCGTTTGTATTTGATTCTGGAACGATAGAAGACGCTTTTTATCGAATGATTGCATTTGCGATTTTATTTTTTGCTACTCACATTGTACTTCGCCTTGCAGGCTCTGTTTTAACGGCTTTAACCGAACTGCCAATTCTGCGCCAGTTAAATAAATGGGGCGGAGGTGCACTTGGATTCGTTGAAGTGTATATCATCGTTTTTATTTTGTTATACATTGGAGCCGTGATTCCTGTAAGTGAAATTCAAACGCCAATTCAACAGTCTTCAATTGCAATCAATATCGTACAAAATACTCCATACTTATCGTCTGCCATTCAAGATTTGTGGACTCAGTATGGTGTAATGTAATGAAATTACAATAGCTTGTTGAGAGGGTGTGTCGAAAGTGTCATAATACTTTTGAGATACCCTCTTTTTTTATCGCAGTCTGTTCTGCGGTTTTCACGGAGATAAAAGTATGTCTAGATAAAAATTTGAGAGAGTACATATGTCACTCATCATGTTTTGAAAGTTTCGTTATTATGATAATAGGCTGGTGAAAAGAGATGAATAAAAAGGATATTATTAAATTGTTAGAAACAATTGCCACATATATGGAATTAAAAGGAGATAACCCTTTTAAAATTTCTGCTTTTCGAAAAGCAGCTGCAGCGCTAGAAACGGACGAGAGAACGCTGACAGAGATTGAGGATTTTACCAAGCTCCAAGGGATTGGTAAAGGAACGGCCGCAGTTATTACAGAGTATATGGAAACAAATGAGTCAAGCGTACTAGAAGAACTAAAGCAAGAAGTTCCTGAAGGACTTATTCCTCTGCTTAAGCTGCCGGGGCTTGGAGGTAAAAAAATCGCTAAATTATATAAAGAGCTAGATATTAAAGACATGGAATCACTGCATCAGGCCTGTATGGAAAATCGAGTGCAGGGACTAAGCGGTTTTGGTAAAAAGACGGAAGAGAAAATTATCGCTGCTATTGAAGAGTTTGGGAAACGTCCTGATCGTTTGCCCCTTGCTTTTATGCTTCCAATAGCGGAAGAAATTTTAGAAGCCCTTAAACATATGCATAGTATTGAGCGTTTTTCTCAAGCAGGGAGCATTCGCCGCATGAGAGAAACTGTAAAAGATCTTGATTTTATTATTTCAACAGCTGAGCCTCATGCTGTCCGTGAACAGCTAGTATCGCTGCCAAATGTGAAGGATGTCATTGCAAATGGAGATACAAAAGTATCGGTAACGTTAGCCTATGAGTACGATGTGTCCGTGGATTTTCGTCTTGTAGAAGATAAAGCGTTTGCCACGACGCTTCATCATTTTACAGGATCAAAAGATCATAATGTGCGCATGCGTCAATTAGCAAAAGAACGCGGTGAAAAAATTAGCGAGTATGGCGTTGAAAATGCGGAGACAGGCGAAGTTATGACATTTGAGTCTGAACAAGCATTCTATGAACATTTTGGGCTGTCTTTTATTCCGCCGGAACTTCGTGAAGATGGAACGGAAGTAGATGCATTTATAAAACCTCAAACGCTTGTGACCTACGGTGCGGTAAAAGGTGATTTGCATATGCACTCCACGTGGAGCGACGGAGCGTATTCAATTGAAGAAATGGCGGAAGCATGTCGCGCGCGAGGCTATGAATACATGGCGATTACAGACCACTCTCAGTATTTAAAAGTAGCTAACGGTCTAACGCCTGAACGCATTCGCAAACAGCGTGAAGAAATTAATCGTTTAAACGCACAGTTCGATGATTTTACAATACTAGCAGGAATTGAAATGGATATTTTGCCCGATGCAACACTTGATTATGATGATGAAATGCTAGCTGAGCTAGATTTTGTTATTGCGTCCATTCACTCTAGTTTTTCACAATCACGCGAAGAAATTATGAATCGTTTAAAGCAAGCGTTAAATAATGTTCATGTAGATTTAATCGCTCATCCGACCGGTCGTTTGATTGGTCGCCGCAACGGATATGATGTAGATATTGATATGCTAATTGAATTAGCTAAGGAAACAAAAACGGCTCTTGAACTAAACGCGAATCCAAACCGTTTAGATTTAGCCGCTGAGCACATAAAAAAAGCACAAGAGGCAGGAGTTAAAATTGCAATTAATACAGATGCTCACAATCTAGACATGCTAGAGCATATGGAAATTGGAATATCTACGGGAATTAAAGGCTGGCTTAAACCAGAAACGGTATTAAATACGTATAGCCTCAAAGAATTAACCGCCTTTTTAAATCGACATAAATAAGCAACAGGAGGAATCAGTTTTGCAATCACGTATTTTCCATGTACTAGAGTTTAATAAAGTTAAGGAACAGCTTCAGAAAAAAGTAGCTTCTTCTTTAGGCCGAGAAAAAGTAGCGAATTTGATTCCCTCGACTCAGTATGAAGAAGTAGTCAAATGGCAGGAAGCAACAGATGAAGCTACAACCGTGCTGCGATTGCGTGGCAACGTACCGCTAGGAGGCATCTTTGACGTTCGACCTAGCGTAAAGCGCGCTGAAATTGGAGGAACGCTAAGCTCTAATGAACTTCTTGATGTAGCAAGTACTATTTATGCTGCAAGACAAGTCAAGCAATTTATCGAGCAAGTAGTAGAAGACGAAGATTTACAGCTTCCAATTATAATTGAACATATCGAAAAACTAATGCCTCTTCCTGAGGTAGAACAAACAATTAAAATGAGCATTGATGAGAATGGCACAGTACTAGACGGTGCAAGCGACCAGCTAAGAGGCATTCGTCAAAAACTTCGCTCGACGGAGTCTCGTATTCGCGAAAAGCTAGAAAGTCTTATTCGCTCCTCGTCTGCTCAGAAAATGTTGTCAGATGCGATTGTTACCATTCGAAACGAACGTTTCGTTATTCCTGTTAAGCAAGAATATCGCAGTGCGTATGGAGGCATTGTGCACGATCAGTCTTCATCTGGAGCAACGTTATTTATTGAGCCACAGGCGATTGTGACGTTAAATAATGAGCTTCAAGAAGCAAAAGTAAAAGAAAAACAAGAAATTGAGCGTATTCTTATTGCTCTAACCGTTCAGGTAGCGGAAGTGGCAAATGAACTCCGTCAAAACGTTTATTTGTTAGGTGAGCTGGACTTCATGTTTGCTAAAGGGCGCTATAGCCATGAGCTAAAAGCTTCAAAACCTAAAATGAACGATCGAGGCTATATTAAGTTAGTGAAGGCAAAACATCCTCTTATTGCCCAGGAAGATGTCGTTGCAAATGATATTGAGCTAGGTGATCAATATACGTCTATCGTTATTACAGGACCAAATACCGGCGGTAAAACCGTAACGTTAAAAACACTTGGGTTATTCACATTGATGGCTCAAGCAGGTTTGCAGATTCCTGCGCTGGATGGATCGGAAATGGCTGTGTTTAAACACGTATTTGCTGATATTGGAGATGAGCAGTCCATTGAACAAAGTCTGAGTACCTTTTCATCTCATATGGTCAACATTGTAGATATTTTACAAAAAGTAGATCATGAAAGTCTGGTCTTGTTCGATGAATTGGGAGCCGGAACAGATCCCCAAGAAGGTGCAGCGCTTGCGATTTCGATTTTAGATCAAGTATATGAAAGAGGCGCTCGCGTAGTTGCGACTACTCACTATCCTGAATTAAAAGCGTACGGCTATAACCGTGAAGGAGTGGTCAATGCTAGCGTAGAGTTCGATATTGAAACATTGAGCCCTACTTACAAGCTGCTGATTGGTGTACCGGGTCGAAGCAATGCTTTTGAAATTTCAAAACGTTTAGGTTTAAGTGCAGAAGTAATTGAACGTGCCAAAGGCTATATTGGCTCAGAAACAAATAAAGTAGAAAATATGATCGCTTCTCTTGAAGATAGCCGCCGTCAATCAGAACATGAGCTAGAAGAAGCTGAACAGCTAAGAAAAGAGGCTCAGAAGCTTCATAAAGAATTACAGAGTCAGATTATTGAGTTTAATGAAAAACGAGATAAGCTGTACGAAAAAGCTGAAGAAAAAGCTCAAGCCACAGTTCAAGCAGCATCTGAAGAAGCAGAGAAAATCATTAGCGATTTGCGTAAAATGAGTCAAAAAAATCATGCGCTTGTAAAAGAGCATGAATTGATTGAAGCACGTAAGCGTCTAGAAGATGCAGTTCCAACTCTTGAAAAAAGTAAAAAGAAACCGGCTGTGCCGAAAAAACAAGAGCGCACTCTTCAAGCTGGAGATGAAGTGAAAGTCTTAAGCTGGGGACAAAAAGGAACGCTTGTGGAACGAGTAAGTAATAATGAATGGCAAGTGCAAATGGGAATCATGAAAATGAAGGTGAAAGAAAAAGATCTCGAATATATTAGTTCCCCAAAACCTGTAGAAACAAAGCCGCTTGCTACGGTAAAAGGAAAAGATTATCATGTAAATCTAGAACTGGATTTAAGAGGAGAGCGCTATGAAAATGCGCTGATTCGAGTTGAAAAATATATTGATGATGCTTTGTTAGCCAACTATCCGCGCGTTTCGATTATCCACGGTAAAGGAACCGGAGCTCTTCGTAAAGGTGTACAGGAATATTTGAAAAATCATCGTTCTGTTAAAAATATTCGTTTCGGAGAAGCTTCTGAAGGAGGTTCTGGCGTTACGGTTGTGGAATTTAAGTAAAAGAATGCTGAGATAAAGGTGTCAGTCGATGCGCTGAACAAGCATATATGAAGATGGAAAATCCGACATGGCTCATGAACTATGTTGGGTTTTCTATCTCTTTTAAGAACGATGCAAGTAAAGGAAAGAGACCTGTCAGTTCATTACGTGGAGTGTAATATAAATTAGGAGTGATGCAAAAATGAGGGATTTTTGGAAAGACCCGTATATTGAATCCGCCGCTTATTACAGCGTGGTTGTCTTGAGCATTGTCGTCTTTCTTGTTGTGTTTGAGCTCGTTACTAAATATAAGAATTGGGAAGAGATTCAAAAAGGAAATATGGCTGTTGCGATGGCAACAGGTGGGAAAATATTTGGATTAGCTAATATTTTTCGCTATTCGATTGAGCACAACGACAATTTGTTAAGAATGCTTGGATGGGGAATATATGGGTTTGTTCTTTTACTAGTCAGCTATTTTATTTTCGAATTTTTGACGCCGAAATTTCGAATCGATGATGAAATTGAACAAGATAACAGAGCCGTTGGGTTTATTTCACTTGTTATTTCAATCGGTATGTCCTATGTAATAGGAGCAGGGATAGGATAGGAGAGAGTCATGGAGAAGTTAGCGAAAATTTTACTCATTTTATGCGGAGTGTTTATGCTTATTGGTCTTATCTATTTATCTATATAGCTTTTCCTAACATTGTGATGACAGCAAAAAAGCTGGCCTTAAAGCAGGTCAGCTTTTTTAATGATTACTTCCATACGTCTTCAGCAATTGAAATCACGTGCTTTACTTTATCCCACTGCTGTTCTTCAGTTAGTAAATTTCCTTCTTCTGTAGAAGCAAATCCGCACTGGGGACTCAAACAAATTTGATCAAGAGAAACAAATTCTGCCGCTTCAGCAATTCGTTTTTTCACTGCTTCAGGATCTTCTAAATCTCCAAATTTTGATGTGATAAGACCAAGGACAATCTGAAGGTCATTTCGCTTTACATGTCGAAGAGGTTCGAATCCTCCTGAGCGTTCATCATCAAATTCTAAAAATAGTCCATCTACGTTTAACTGACTGAAAATAGCTTTTGACGCATTTTCATATCCGCCGCTTGCTGTATAAGTAGACTGGAAATTCCCTCTGCAAATATGCATTGTAATAACCATGTCATCTGGCTTATGCGCAATGGATTCATTGATCGCATCCGTAAAACGTTTCAGTAATTCTTGGGGCGTAAATCCTTTTGACGCGATTTGTTCTTGTCCTTTTTCTGAGAAAAAGACCGCCCACGCAGTATCATCTAACTGTAAATAGCGGCATCCAGCATCATAAAATGCTTGAATGGCTTTTTGATATGTTTTAACTAAATCAGCAAAAAATACATCCGTATCCGAGTAAGCAGACTCTTCAATATGACCTCTGAAAAACAGCATATTGGGACTTGGAATGGTGAACTTAGCCACGTGTTCTTTTCCGGCCGCTTGATGAAGAAATTTATAATCTTCAATCATAGGGTGGTGATTAAAATCTAGTTTTCCAGTAACTTTTATACCGTGAGCTTTTGTTTGGACCCCGTGAAACTGAATTCCCGACTCTGCTTCGTAAAGTTCTACGCCCACAAGTTCTGATAGAAAATCAAAGTGCCACCACGCACGGCGAAACTCACCGTCTGTTATGGCTTTTAATCCAATTTGTTTTTGCTTTTCTACGAGCTTACTAATTTCTTCATCTTCAATTGCTCGAAGCTGTTTCTTTGTCATTTCCCCGTTTTCTACCTGTAATCGTGCTTGCTTGATACGCTCAGGACGCAAAAAGCTTCCAACGTGATCTGCTTTGAACGGTCCTTTAGTCAATGTTGTTATCAATTCATACAGCTCCTTAAAAAAAATCTAATTTTCATTATATACAAAAAATTAGGATAATGTACAGGGATAAATTCAATTTTTATTTATTACGCTGCAGGATGAAAGAGTGATTAGACAGGAAAGAGAACATTCAATAACGATTGCATCTAAAAAAAGAATGAACTATAATTTTAATTAGAAAATTCTAATTTTTTATTTTTTTGAGGGAGAGGATACGTGTGGAATCCACCGAAAAGATATGGCTTTCTCAATACCCAGAGGAAATATCTGCTACGCTTCATTATGAGCAAAAAAATTTAGCACAGCTTTTTGAAGAAGCAGTTCAAAAAGCCCCTAAAAAAAACGCAATCTATTTTCTAGGGAAAAAAATGACGTTTTCCCAACTGCATCAAGATTCTTTGAAACTGTCATCTTACCTTATTGAACTGGGATTAAAAAAAGGGGATAGAGTAGCCATTATGCTTCCAAATTGCCCTCAAGCTGTCATTTCCTTTTATGCTGTTCTTCTTGCCGGAGGAGTAGTCGTTCAAACAAACCCTTTGTATACGGAAAGGGAGTTAGAGTATCAGCTGAATGATTCAGAAGCGACCATGATTATTGCACTCGATTTGCTATATCCGCGTGTAGTAAAAATGAAAGCGTTAACAAGTGTAAAACACGTAGTCATCACCTCTATTCAAGACTATCTCCCATTTCCCAAAAACATAATCTATCCATTTATTCAGCGCAAACAGCAGAAGATAAGCGTGGATGTGAGTCATACGGAGACTACTCATTTATTTAAACGCATTATAAGTGAATCCTCTCCAGCAGTATGTAATGCTGAGGGAATTTCAGACGAAGATATCGCGATTTTGCAATACACCGGGGGAACAACAGGTTTTCCAAAAGGAGTCATGCTTACTCATAAAAACTTGGTAGCCAATGCAACGATGTGTTCACATTGGTTATACCGCTGCAAGCATGGAGAAGAAAAAGTGCTTGGAATTATCCCGTTTTTTCATGTGTATGGTTTAACAACGGTTCTTGTTCTATCGGTTTTGCAAAACTACGAGATGGTGCTTCTGCCTAAATTTGATGCAAAAACGACGCTCAAAACCATTCATAAGCAGCAGCCTACTTTATTTCCAGGTGCTCCGACAATTTACATCGCATTATTAAACCATCCTGATTTAGCAAAATACAACCTATCTTCTATTGATTCATGTATGAGCGGTTCGGCTCCTCTTCCTGTGGAAGTGCAGGAGCAGTTTGAAAAGCTCACTGGAGGTAAACTAGTGGAAGGATATGGATTGACGGAAACCTCTCCTGTTACTCATGCTAATTTTCTTTGGAAAGAGAGAATACCAGGAAGCATTGGAGTGCCTTGGCCAGACACAGATGCCAAAATTCTCTCGTTTGAAACAGGTAAAGAAGCTGCTGTAAGCGAAGTAGGAGAAATTGCGGTTAAAGGTCCTCAGGTCATGAAAGGATATTGGAAGCAGCCTGAAGAAACGGAGGCTGTTATGCGAGACGGGTGGTTGCTAACAGGTGATGTTGGCTATATGGATGATAAAGGTTATTTTTATGTAGTAGATCGAAAGAAAGATATTATTATTGCCGGGGGATATAATATCTATCCTCGAGAAGTTGAAGAAGTATTATATGAGCATGAAAAAATTCAAGAAGCTGTAGTGGTAGGTGTTCCTGACCCATATAGAGGAGAAACAGTGAAGGCTTACATTGTATTAAAAAATGGTGTAAGATGTACTGAAGAAGAGTTAAATGAGTTTTCTAGAAAGTATTTAGCTGCTTATAAAGTTCCGCGCCTTTATGAATTTCGAAATGAGCTTCCAAAAACAGCGGTCGGGAAGATTCTGCGACGAGCGCTGATTGAAGAAGAAAATGAAAAGCATAAAAAGGCGACGTAATTGATCGTCGCCTTTGATTTTTTTGCTGAAACATAATTGACAGATACTTGCGGTTTCTTTATTATAAAGATATGAATGAATAATCATTCATATTTTAAAGGAGCGTATAAGATTGAGAAGAAATAAGCCAAAGTATAAGCAGATTATCGATGCAGCTGTAGTAGTAATAGCAGAAAACGGATACCACAATGCTCAGGTTTCTAAAATTGCTAAGCAGGCTGGAGTTGCAGACGGTACGATATATTTATATTTTAAAAACAAAGAAGATGTTTTGATTTCCTTATTTCAAGAGAAGATGGGACAGTTTGTAGAAAAAATTTATGAAGAACTGGCGGGAATTGAAACTGCGGCAGAAAAACTTCACGTATTAATTGACAAGCATTTTTCGTTTCTAGCGGAGGATCATCATTTAGCTACAGTGACACAGCTTGAACTGCGTCAATCGAACAAAGATTTAAGATTGAAAATTAACGATGTATTAAAAGATTATCTGACTCTCATTGATTCTATTTTACAGACAGGAATCGAAACGGGTGAGTTTTCTGAAAATATAGATATTCGTCTTGCGCGACAGATGATTTTTGGAACGATTGATGAAACTGTCACAACATGGGTAATGAACGATCATCGATATGGTCTAATAGAATCGGTAGATAAAGTCCATTCCCTGCTGTTAAACGGCTGCAGCGGCTCATAATCGTAAGTGAGCCTGCTGCTCCCTTGCGAGGGGAGAAGCGCAAGGTAATGAAAATAGAAAGAAAGGGTGGGGGAAACAAATGGAGATTATCCAGGTTGAAACTGTTGATGCAATAAGCTTCATTACGTTGAATAGACAACCTGCTAACGCTTTGTCTCAAGATTTATTAAAAGATCTTTCAAGTGTTTTAAAACATTTAGAAGATAGCAAAGAGACAAGGGTTATCGTCATTAAAGGCGAAGGGAAATTCTTTTGTGCTGGAGCTGATATAAAAGAGTTTACATCACTGCAGCAGGAAAAAAATTACGAGAAACTTGCTGTTAACGGCCAAGAGCTCTTTGAGTATATTGAAAATTACCCAAAACCAGTTATTGCAGCTATTCATGGAGCTGCTTTAGGCGGAGGATTAGAGCTTGCTATGAGCTGCCATATCCGTTTGGTAACAGAAAATGCTAAGCTGGGCTTGCCTGAACTTCAGTTAGGAATTATACCAGGGTTTGGAGGAACTCAGCGATTGCCTCGTTATGTAGGGGTTCATAAGGCTTGTGAGATGATGCTGACAAGTGATCCAATATCGGGCAGCGAGGCAGTGGAGTTAGGATTGGCAAACGCAGCTTTTGAAGAAAGTCAGCTTATCAATGAAACATTTTTACTTGCTAGAAAAATTGCCAAAAAAAGCCCAATCTCTGTTAAAGCTACCTTGCAGCTGCTTCAACATGTAAAAACAGATGCTTATTACAGCGGCATCAAAAAAGAAGCACAGTTTTTTGGAAGCGTATTCAAAAGCCGTGATGCTCAAGAAGGCGTAGCCGCTTTTATTGAAAAGCGCCAGCCTAAATTTTTAGGAAAATAAGCTTAGGAGGGGAATTGAATGAATATTTATGTGTTAGTAAAAAGAACGTTCGATACAGAGGAGAAACTTTCACTAAAAAATGGTCAAATTGTTGAAGATGGAGCTGAATTTATTATTAATCCTTACGATGAGTATGCAGTTGAAGAGGCTATTCAGCTAAAGGAAAAGCATGGCGGAGAGATTACGGTCGTGAGTGTAGGAGGGGAAGAATCAGAAAAAGAACTCCGAACAGCTTTGGCTATGGGAGCAGATAAAGCGGTTTTAATCAATACGGAAGATGACATAGAAGATGGCGATCAGTACACGACTTCTAGGCTGCTGGCACAGTACTTAAAAGAGCAATCTCCTGATTTAATCTTAGCAGGAAACGTAGCGATTGACGGAGGTTCAGGCCAGGTGGGACCGCGCGTAGCAGAACAGTTAGAAATCCCATATATTACAACGATTACAAAGCTGGATATTGAAGGTGAAAAAGTGACGGTTGTACGCGATGTGGAAGGAGATTCGGAAGTTATTGAAACGTCGCTTCCTCTTTTAGTAACAGCTCAGCAGGGACTTAATGAGCCTCGCTATCCATCTCTTCCAGGGATTATGAAAGCGAAGAAGAAACCGTTGGTTGAAGTGGAATTAGACGATTTAGATTTAGATGAAGATGATGTAGAAGCAAAAACAAAGACAATTGAAATTTATTTACCTCCGAAAAAAGACGCGGGGCGCGTATTACAAGGAGATATAAAAGATCAAGTAACAGAGCTGGTCAATTTACTGCATAAGGAAGCAAAAGTCATTTAATAAGTCAAAAGTCAAAACAATGGGGGTATTGTAATGGGACGCAAAGTGTTAGTTCTTGGAGAAGCACGTGATGGGGGATTACGAAACGTATCGTTTGAAGCGATTTCCGCAGCGTCTACTGTAGCTGACGGGGGAGAAATTATTGCAGCGTTAGTAGGAAAGGACGTAAAATCTTTAAGTGAAGAACTTATTGCATACGGAGCAGATAAAGTTGTTGTGACGGAGCACGAAGATTTAGCTGCTTACACATCGGATGGTTACGCTCAGGCATTATTAGCCATCATTGAAAGTGAACAGCCTGAAGCTATCGTATTTGGGCATACGGCTCTTGGCAAAGATCTAGCGCCAAAACTGGCAGCTCGCTTAGATAAAGGACTTATCTCGGATGTGACGGATGTAGAAGTGGGAGGGGATCAAGTAGTCTTCACTCGCCCAATTTATTCTGGTAAAGCATTTGAGAAGAAAATCATGACCGATGCTTTTACGTTTGTCACGATTCGTCCAAATAATATTTCACCGCTTGCAAAAGATGAGGGGCGTACAGGTGATGTAGAGGATTTAAATGTTGAAATCAAAAACCTGCGTACTGTTGTAAAAGAAGTCGTACGCAAAGCAACGCAAGGGGTTGATTTGTCCGAAGCAAAAGTCGTGATTGCAGGTGGTCGAGGTGTAAAAAGCACGGAAGGTTTTGGACCTCTCCAAGAACTAGCGGACGTGTTAAATGGAGCTGTTGGAGCGTCTCGCGGAGCGTGCGATGCAGATTACTGCGACTATTCTCTTCAAATCGGTCAGACGGGCAAAGTAGTCACACCAGATTTATACATTGCCTGCGGAATTTCAGGTGCTATTCAGCATTTGGCAGGTATGTCAAATTCAAAAATTATTGTTGCAATCAATAAAGATCCTGAAGCGAATATTTTTAAAGTAGCTGACTACGGAATCGTTGGAGATTTATTTGAAGTAGTGCCTCTGCTAACGGAAGAATTTAAAAAGCTGAAAGTACAGTCTGCGTAAGATTCTCGGACAAAAGTATTTGAGACGAAGTGAAGAACGAACCGTTGATCAAGATTTTTGATTAGTGGTTCGTTTTTTTGTTAGGGTAAAAGCAGGGTAGGTCTTTCTAGCAGGTGATTGGAGGGCAAGGTGAAGACTCCTGCTAGAAAAGCGAAGTCTTGCATGGAAATCAACTGCGGTGTCGCAAGCGGTTCAACCCATGTATACTATTTGTTCGTCTTTGGATTCATTTAGTCAGGTCTCAGCCTCATGGGAAACGAAATTTTCTACGCATATTTTTAGGCAAATTGTACAAACTAGAGCGGAGAATAAACAGTATAAATGTAAGCAAAAAGTTAGCAAACCTTATTTGAAGGTGATATACTGTGAGTAGAATTTGGATATTGCATATATTTAGGAGGAATTAAAATGGCTATTGCACATGCTACAGATAAAAACTTTACAGATGAAATTAAATCAGGCCTAGTGCTTGTTGACTTTTGGGCACCATGGTGTGGCCCTTGTAAAATGATTGCTCCAGTTCTTGAAGAAATTGATGGCGAACTTAACGATAAAGTTAAAATCGTAAAAGTAGACGTTGATGAAAATCAAGAAACAGCTGGAAAATTTGGTGTTATGAGTATCCCAACTTTAGTATTATTCAAAGATGGAGAGAAAGTTGATCAAGTAGTTGGTTTCCAACCAAAAGAAGCATTAACAGAATTAATTAATAAACACGCGTAAGTCAAAACCTAGCTCAGGCTAGGTTTTTTTCTTTTTCTCCACTTTTTCTCTTTTGGGAATACTTTTATTTAGCGAATATGCGTTCGTTTGTTTTATACTAGATGTAAGGAACATCGCCATAAATCCAGCTTATGTACATGTATTAAGACAGGAAAGAATGTAGGTTACGCTTCATAAGCGATTGTATAGATGGACAGAGTAAGAGAAGAGGAAGGAGAAAAGTATGAACGATTATTTAAAAGAAAAGCTGGCTATTTTACCGGATCAGCCCGGCTGTTACTTGATGAAAGATAAATATGGAACGGTCATTTACGTAGGAAAAGCAAAAGTATTAAAAAATCGAGTACGTTCCTACTTTACCGGATCTCATGACGGAAAGACGCTTCGACTTGTAAACGACATTGTTGACTTTGAATATATCGTCACATCTTCTAATTTAGAAGCGCTTATTTTAGAAATGAATTTAATTAAAAAGCATGACCCAAAATACAATATTATGCTTAAAGATGATAAGGGCTATCCGTTTATTAAGATTACAGCTGAAAAACAGCCCCGACTTGTTATTACAAGAAAAATAAAAAAAGATAAAGGGAAATACTTCGGTCCTTATCCTAATGTTCAAGCAGCAAATGAAACAAAGCGGCTTCTTGATCGCATTTATCCGTTAAGAAAGTGCTCCACTATGCCAGATAGGCCTTGTTTGTATTACCATATCGGGCAATGTCTAGCTCCTTGCGTAAAAGAGGTAAAAGAAGAGCAAAACAAACAAATTATTGAAAATATCACGCGGTTTTTAAATGGTGGATATGAGCATGTCAAAACAGAGTTAACTGAAAAAATGTTAAAAGCTTCAGAAGAACTTGACTTTGAACGGGCTAAAGAATACCGAGATCAAATTGCTCATATCGAAGCGACAATGGAAAAGCAAAAAGTAACGTTTAATGATTTTGTTAATCGAGATGTGTTTGGCTATTCTTACGATAAAGGCTGGATGTGTGTTCAAGTTTTCTTTATTCGCCAAGGGAAATTAATTGAGCGAGAAGTTTCTATGTTTCCTTTTTATAAAGAGCCAGAAGAAGATTTCTTAACTTTTATCGGTCAGTTTTATGCCAAAAATATTAAGCCAAAAGAAGTGATGGTTCCAGCAACGATTGATGCAGAGTTAGCTGAGAAGTTAGTAGAAGTAGAGGTTCAGCATCCAAAGCGAGGCAAAAAGAAAGAATTAGTAGAACTTGCGTGTAAAAATGCAAAGATTGCGCTCGGTGAAAAATTCTATTTAATTGAACGAGATGAAGAGCGTACAGTTGGCGCAGTTGAACGGTTAGGAGAGGAGCTTGGAATTGCCGCTCCTTATCGGATTGAAGCATTTGATAACTCAAATATTCAAGGAACAGACCCAGTTTCTGCGATGATTGTTTTTGTTGATGGGAAACCGGAAAAGAAAGAATATCGCAAATATAAAATTAAGACGGTAAAGGGACCAGATGATTACAGTTCCATGAGGGAAGTCGTTCGCAGACGGTATTCCAGAGCGTTAAAAGAAGGTCTTCCGCTTCCGGATTTAATTGTTGTAGATGGAGGCAAAGGGCATTTAGCTGCAGTACAGGACGTTCTCGAAAATGAATTGGGACTTTTAGTGCCTACAGCAGGTCTTGTCAAAGATGATAAGCACAGAACCTCCAATCTGATGATTGGTGAGCCTCCTCAAATCATACCGCTTGAACGCAATAGTCAAGAATTTTATTTGCTTCAGCGAATTCAAGATGAAGTTCACCGCTTTGCGATTACCTTCCACCGTCAAGTGCGCTCTAAGTCCGCTTTTCAGTCAGTTCTGGACGACATTCCGGGAGTGGGAGAAAAGCGTAAAAAAGCTTTGTTAAAGCATTTTGGTTCGGTGAAAAAATTGAAAGAAGCAACGATTGAAGATATTCGAAATTCAGGTGTTCCTCAGAACATTGCTGAAAAAATTTATGAAACATTACAAAAATAGTCTTGAAATAATAGAAAATATTTGATAAGCTATTAACTAATTTCATACGACACTTCATCAAATGAAGTGAAGATAGAGGTGCAAATTTAATCAGTACGCATCAGGAAGGGTATGAGCCCTTATGAACGATGCGGAAAGGGAAATTTGCCGAAGTGAACATTACCTCATAGTAATGATTGCTGGTTCTGCGTTGAATAAACGTAGGATTGTCAAGATGTAGATTCTTGGAGAGCTATCTCACGGCAGTGGACGGTTATGTTTTATAATTTTCGTTCGTTAAGCAATGAGAGCTCATCTCATTGCTTTTTTTATTGTCTGAGTAAAAAAATTTAGCTTCTCATCATCCTGCATATGCAAATTTATTGAAAAGGAATGAACAAAATTATGGCATTAATCGTTCAAAAATTTGGTGGAACATCTGTTGGTTCTGTTGAACGTATTCAACATGTAGCAAACCGTGTTATTCAAGAAGCAGAGCGCGGTAACCAAGTAGTAGTTGTTGTATCGGCAATGGGCAAAACCACAGATGCACTGGTGAAATTAGCAAGTGATATTACGGACAGTCCAAGTAAACGCGAAATGGATATGCTTCTTACAACTGGAGAACAAGTAACGATTTCCCTGTTAACAATGGCTCTTCAATTCAAAGGTCATGAAGCCACTTCGCTAACAGGTTGGCAAGCTGGTATCCAGACGGAAGCAGTTCACAGCAATGCACGAATCCAGCACATTGACACGACTCGTATTCAAAGCCAATTAGATAGAGGTCGAATCGTAGTAGTAGCTGGATTCCAAGGCTGTTCAGAAGATGGAAGCATTACAACATTAGGTCGAGGCGGCTCTGACACGACGGCAGTAGCTCTTGCCGCGGCACTAAAAGCTGCAAAATGTGATATTTATACAGACGTAACAGGAGTGTTTACGACGGATCCGCGCTACGTAGAAGATGCTCGTAAACTTCATTCTATTTCATATGACGAAATGTTAGAATTAGCCAATTTAGGAGCAGGGGTGCTGCATCCGCGCGCTGTTGAGTTTGCAAAAAATTATCAGGTACCGCTAGAAGTGCGTTCAAGCTTAGAAAACGAGAATGGAACGATTGTTGAGGAGGAAGTTTCAATGGAACAAAACTTAGTCGTAAGAGGAATTGCGTTTGAAGATAATATTTCACGGGTGACAATTGAAGGGTTAAACAACGAGTTACAAACTCTTTCTACTATTTTTACAGCATTAGCAAAAGAACAGTTAAATGTGGATATTATTATTCAAAACGTAACGGCTAATAATCGCCTCTCTATCTCATTTTCTATTAAAACTGTAGATGTAGAAGCTGCTCTTGCCGTCTTAAAAGAGTATAAATCTACCTTGGGGTATACGCGTATTGAACATGAAAGCAGTCTGGCTAAAGTATCGATTGTGGGATCTGGCATGATATCTAATCCAGGTGTTGCAGCCGAAATGTTTGAAGTGCTGGCAGGAGAGAAAATTGAAGTGAAGATGGTCAGCACGTCTGAAATTAAAGTATCTACAGTTGTACCGCATGCTGATATGGTAAAAGCTGTTGAGACGCTTCACGTAGCATTTGAATTAGAAGAGCAGCAGGCAGTGCAAGTATAAAGAAAAGAAAAAAGACGTGGTATCTCCACGTCTTTTATATATACGTATTTCTTACTTTTTATAACGCTCCGCACGGGTTTCGGTAGGTAAGATATCTTTTCGGTCCCACTGCACGGAAATCAGCACTTTTCCGTTCTTTTCTTTAGGTGTTAAGTAGGCTTCTGTTAGGCAGTTGTTTTGACGCTGAATCTGTTCAGCCACAAACCCTGACTCAAGATGAAATGAACAAGTTTCCTGCTGAAATCTTTTGCTGACCACATCACCTGATAACTCAAGCTCTAGTGAATATTTATCTTTTTTGGCAAGCGTCAGTGTTCCCCAGGAAGCTGCTTTAAAAAATGCGACGATTTCATCCATTGTATTTAATGGATATTTACGCGCAAGGTGTTTTCCTGCCCAGTATGAGATGGTATTCGTTTCGTCTCCAAGAAGCTCTGGAATTAACACGTCACGCAAAAGGCTGTATCCGAAATATGGAACGTGATCAAGAGCTCTCTCTGTTTCAGCTGCGGCATTAGGTTCTAATGTTTCCATCGTCCCTTCAAGTTCTTGCTGTGATTCTGTTTGTAAATTGCTCATGCTTTCCCCTCTTTCTTTACTACTATTATATACAAATCTAAAAAACCTCTCACGCATTTTTTTAATAAAATGTAAGAGGATCTTTATTATGGTAAAAAGAGTTAGATGTAAAGATGAAAAATCCATAAAATTACTTTTAAAAGGGTACTTTTACCTGTGTAAATGTTTTGTGAACTTGTTTACAATAAAAGTATAAAGTAAACGCTTACTTAACTGTGGCAAGCGATATTATAATAGAAAGAAAAAATCTTTAACACCAATGCAGTAAGCGTTAACAAATATAAAATTTTATAAATTTATATTTTATAGAAGATTTAAACATCTTGCCTTGACGCTCTTAATCGATGGGAGTAAAATTAACCTGTCACATACTTTATTAGGAAATGCAAAGGTTTTCATTTCCTGTATTCACGATTAATCTATTTGTCTAGTGGGAGTAAGAAAGTTCTTCACAAACTATGTTCATTTAACTAAGGGGGGTCTACGCAGATGGCGGCAAACAGAGAGTTTCAATATCGGAGAATCCATTCACTACTTGGAGTAATACCAATCGGGATTTTCTTAACACAGCATTTAGTTGTGAATCATTTCGCGACAAAGGGAGAAGAATCATTTAATCAAGCAGCTCACTTCATGGAGAGCTTACCTTTCCGCTATGCTCTAGAAATTTTCATTATTTTCTTACCAATCGTTTTTCACGCAATATACGGTCTTTACATCGCATTTACTGCTAAAACAAACGTTAACAACTATGGATTTTTTCGTAACTGGATGTTTATCCTTCAGCGTGTTTCAGGTGTAATCACACTTATCTTCATCACATGGCACGTATGGGAAACCAGAATACAAGCTGCGCTTGGAAAAGAAGTAGATTTTCAAATGATGGAACGAATTTTAAGCAACCCAGCAATGTTTGCATTCTACATAGTTGGTGTTGTATCTACGATCTTCCACTTTGCAAACGGTCTATGGTCATTTGGAGTTAGCTGGGGGTTAACTGTAACACCACGTTCTCAAAGAATTTCAACTTATGTGACATTAGCAATCTTCTTAGCACTTACATTTGTAGGTGTTCGTACATTATTCGCATTTGCATAAAATTAAGGTTTTGAAGGAGTGGGGTTCCGATGAGTAACGGAAAAATCATCGTAGTCGGTGGCGGTTTAGCTGGCTTGATGGCAACAATAAAAATTGCTGAGTCTGGCAAGCAAGTAGATTTATTTTCACTAGTTCCGGTAAAAAGATCTCACTCAGTTTGCGCGCAAGGTGGAATCAACGGAGCCGTAAATACGAAAGGTGAAGGAGATTCACCATGGGAACACTTTGATGACACAGTGTATGGCGGAGACTTTTTAGCCAACCAGCCACCTGTAAAAGCAATGTGTGAAGCAGCTCCTGGTATTATTCACTTACTTGACCGTATGGGTGTTATGTTTAACCGTACTCCTGAGGGTTTGTTAGACTTCAGACGATTTGGCGGAACGCAGCATCACCGTACGGCTTTTGCTGGAGCAACAACGGGTCAACAGTTATTGTACGCATTAGATGAGCAGGTTCGTCGCTATGAAGTTGCCGGACTTGTGACAAAGTACGAAGGATGGGAATTCTTAGGTGCTGTTCTTGATGATGAGCGCAGCTGTCGCGGAATTTCTGCACAGAATTTAAAATCAATGGAAATTAAAACGTTCCCAGCTGATGCGGTTATTATGGCTACAGGTGGACCTGGTATTGTCTTTGGAAAATCGACGAACTCAGTTATTAATACAGGTTCAGCGGCATCTATCGTGTATCAGCAAGGTGCATACTATTCAAACGGAGAGTTTATTCAAATTCATCCAACTGCTATCCCGGGAGATGATAAGCTTCGTCTTATGAGTGAATCTGCTCGTGGAGAAGGCGGGCGCGTTTGGACATATAAAGACGGTAAACCTTGGTATTTCTTAGAGGAAAAATATCCGGCATACGGTAACTTAGTACCTCGTGATATTGCAACTCGTGAAATTTTTGACGTCTGCGTAGCGCAGAAGTTAGGAATTAACGGAGAGAACATGGTTTATCTGGACCTTTCACATAAAGATCCAAAAGAGCTAGACATTAAACTTGGAGGTATCATCGAAATCTATGAAAAATTCATGGGCGATGATCCGCGCAAAGTACCAATGAAGATTTTCCCAGCCGTACACTATTCAATGGGCGGTTTATGGGTGGATTACGATCAAATGACAAATATCCCTGGCTTGTTCGCAGCTGGTGAGTGTGATTATTCGCAGCACGGAGCGAACCGTTTAGGAGCAAACTCATTATTGTCAGCTATTTATGGCGGTATGGTTGCTGGTCCTAAAGCCGTTGAATACATCAATGGTTTAGAAAAGAGCGCAGATGCTATTTCTTCAAGCGTATATGATCGTCATGTGAAAGAAGAAGAAGAGAAATGGAACAATATCATGAATCTTCAAGGTACAGAAAATGCATACGTTCTTCATAAAGAGCTAGGGGAATGGATGACTGACAACGTGACAGTCGTACGATACAATGACAAACTGTTAAAAACAGATGAAAAGATTCAAGAATTAATTGAACGCTATGATCGTATTAACATTAATGACACGGCTAAATGGAGTAATCAAGCGGCAACATTTACTCGTCAGCTTCAAAACATGCTCCAGCTTTCACGTGTTGTAACGCTTGGAGCTTACAACCGTAACGAAAGTCGCGGTGCTCATTATAAGCCGGATTTCCCAGATCGTAACGATGAAGAATTCTTAAAAACAACAATGGCATCTTTCGTTGATAAGAAAACGGCTCCTTCTTTCCATTATGAAGAGGTAGACGTATCGTTAATCAAACCGCGTAAGCGCGACTACACAAAGAAAAAAGATGAAAAACCAAAAAAACAACAAGAGGGGGTTCGTTAATCAATGAGTGAACAACAAACAGTCCAAAAGACAGTGCGCTTCATTATTACACGTCAAGATTCAGCTGAATCTGCTCCTTACAATCAGGAGTTTGAAATTCCGTATCGTCCGAATATGAACGTTATTTCAGCACTGATGGAAATCAGACGTAACCCTGTTGATGCTTTAGGTAAAGAGGTTGCTCCGATAAACTGGGAAATGAACTGTTTAGAGGAAGTATGCGGAGCCTGTTCAATGGTTATCAACGGTAAACCTCGTCAGTCATGTACAGCTCTTGTTGATAAACTAGAACAGCCGATTCGCTTGCAGCCAATGAAAACATTCCCTGTTGTTCGTGACTTGCAGGTAGACCGCAGCCGTATGTTTGATTCACTGAAAAAAGTAAAAGCCTGGGTTCCGATCGATGGCACATACGATTTAGGACCAGGACCGCGTATGCCTGAAAAGAAACGTCAGTGGGCGTATGAGTTATCCAAGTGTATGACATGCGGCGTTTGCTTAGAAGCTTGTCCAAACGTAAACGACAAGTCAAACTTCATCGGTCCAGCACCGCTTTCTCAAGTTCGCTTGTTTAATGCCCATCCAACCGGTGCGTTAAATAAAGGAGAACGTTTAGAGACGATTATGGGTGATGGAGGGCTAGCGAACTGCGGGAACTCTCAAAACTGCGTTCAATCATGTCCAAAAGGAATTCCATTGACTACTTCAATCGCAGCTTTGAACCGCGACACAACAATTCAAGCATTCAGAAGTTTCTTTGGTAGCGATCAAGTATAACCACTCAAAACCTCTCCACGTGGAGAGGTTTTATTTTGTCTATGACGAATGGAGGAAATACAGATGAATAATATTTCGTATATTGAAGACATGGATCACTGGAAAGAGTCATTTTCGTTTAAGCAGAAAATCAAGGTAAGATTTTCGGAAACAGATATGTTTGGGCACTTAAATAATACGGTTCCTTTTGTTTATTTTGAACAAATACGTACGGAATTCTTTCACCATATTGGCTTTATGCAAAAGTGGACGAGTGAGTATGAGGGAACGATACCGGTGGTGGCTGATTTGCAGTGCGACTATGTCAAACAAGTGTATTTTGGCAACGTGCTAGCTGTTTTTGTAAAGGCCCATAAAATCGGACGTTCTTCGGTTGATTTACACTATATGATTCAAAATGAGCAAGGAGAGGTTGTACTCACGGGGAGAGGAACAATGGTGCAAATTTCTAAAGAAACAGGAAAAAGCGTGCCTTGGAATGAAGAGATGAAAAGGTGTTTATCGACTATATAAAAATGGCTTGAAGGCTCTTTCTTCAGGCTTTTTTTCTTTTTCAAAGGTAAAAAAGAGTTTTTTGCATATTTTTTCTAAAACTAGTAACCGCGTAGGCATACCGCACATAAGATATGTTGACTAAATTTACACCCATCCGATAGTTCAACTCAGGATCAGGCAAGGAGGGTTACATTGAAAGAAAAAGAGTTTCAACCTAAACCGCTACTTACAAAGCGTGAACGAGAAGTATTCGAGCTTTTAGTACAGGACAAAACAACAAAAGAAATCGCGAGTGAACTATTCATTAGCGAAAAAACAGTTCGAAATCATATTTCTAATGCGATGCAAAAGCTTGGAGTCAAGGGGCGTTCTCAAGCAGTCGTAGAACTCCTTCGAATGGGAGAACTTGAACTATAACATGAGCTGGCTTTCTTTTTAGAAAGCCAGCTTTTTGTATATTTTTTTAAGTATCGCATATGTATCTAAAAAGAATATCATTAAGAAAATATTATAAAAAAGGTAAATCTTTATAAAAGAAACTTATTGCTTGAAATTGAATTTCAGAGTACGTATACTTTTAAGTAAGGAGATACTACTTCAAAAGAAAGAGAGGTGAGATGATGAAAAATGTATGGTTAGGGGTATTATTATGCATGATATTCTGCTTGCCTTTTGCGAGTTTGCCAGATAAATTTATTGATAATGACTTTGAAAAAGTAAAGGTCACAAAAAGTTCGGTACAGCATTACACGGATATCGTGCACATGTCTCCAGGAGCTAAGCACAGCGTCAAACAAATAGGATCTCTAATACAAAGTGTGATAGTAACTTTTGCTTTAGTATGGGTGAGTACCAAGCTCATCATTCCGACGCATCAAATTGCGTATTTTTTCCTCAAGAAAACACTTTTTTATCCAAAAATCTTTCAATCAAGTTACCTCAATTAAATAAAAAAGGTTGAAATTTCAGCAGCCTTTTCTTCAAACCTAAAATTACCTACTATTCTTAGGCTTATTTGTCATGGGGATTTTCTATACAAATAATGCAATGAAAATTTAATATTCTTCTTAAAAATTTTATAGGAGTGATCATTCAATGATGATTAAAGAAACGGAATTACCAGGAATCGGCCGTAAATTTGAAATTGAGACAAGCGGAGGAAACCGTGTGGTCGTTATTATTCATGATGATGGACGACGTGAAATCTACCACTTCGATCAAAAAGATTTAGAAGAAAGCATTTTTGACATTACGTTAACAGATACGGAATCAAGACAGCTAGCTGCAATTTTAGGCGGCATGATTTACAAGCCAAAAGCAATGGAAACCATTGAAGTGGCATTCAATGACTTAGTGATTGAATGGTACAAAGTTGAAAAACAGGCGAAAGCTCACAGTAAAACAATTGGCGAAATTGACGTTCGCAGCAACTATGATGTCACAATCATCGCTGTCATTAAAAACACGCAAAAAAAATTATCCACCCCAGGACCAGATACGTTAATTGAAGAAGGAGATACGCTTGTCATCTCTGGTGAAAGAGGAAATTTAAAAACGCTCATTAAAGAATTGCTTTCACAAGGAGGTAGTTCATAATTGGATCATTTAGTATTTGAAGTTGGGACAGCTTTGTTACTAGTCGCTTTAGCGGCTATACTAGCACATAAATTTAAATTTACGATTATTCCATTCCTCATTCTGCTGGGCATGGCGGTTGGTCCCCATGCTCCTGAGTTTGGCTCATTCAGTTTAAAGTTTATTGAAAGCCAAGAGATTATTGAATTTATGGGGAGAATTGGAGTTCTCTTTTTACTCTTTTATTTAGGGTTAGAATTTTCAGTTGGAAAGTTAATTAAATCAGGTAAGTCCATCGCGGTGGGAGGATCTATTTATATTTTAATTAACTTTACCTTAGGATTATTGTATGGATACCTGACAGGAAATCCTCTTCTTGAAGTGCTGATTATCGCTGGAATTATTACGATTTCGTCCAGCGCAATTGTCGCAAAAGTATTGGTTGATTTAAAACGAACGGCAAATCCAGAAACGGAATTGATATTAGGGATCATCATGTTTGAAGATATTTTCTTAGCGGTTTATCTTTCTGTCGTTTCAGGGTTGGTGCTTGGAGACCACGGATCGCTTGCTGGATCTTTAACATCTATTTTAATTGCGTTTGGCTATATGATGCTGTTCTTTATCATTGCTCGAAAAGCTACGCCTCTACTAAATAAACTTTTAAATATTTCATCGAATGAAATCTTTATAATCGTCGTTTTTGCGGTATTGTTTTTTGTGGCAGGCTTCTCAGAAACAATTCACGTGGCAGAAGCAATTGGAGCCTTATTGCTTGGACTTGTATTTTCTGAAACAGAACATCGCGATCGGATTGAACATCTTGTCGTACCGTTTCGTGATTTCTTTGGAGCCATCTTTTTCTTCAGCTTCGGATTAAGTATTGATCCTCTCACGCTCTGGGATGCAGGCTGGCTTGCCCTTGGAGCAGTTGCGCTTACGATTATTGGTAACTTTACAGCCGGTATGATTTCAGGAAGAAAAAGCGGGCTGTCACACAAGGCTTCTACCAATATTGGATTAACAATCATGTCACGAGGTGAGTTTTCAATCATTATGGCTAACATCGGAATTGAAGGAGGATTATCGGCCATCCTTCAGCCATTCGCTGCGCTTTATGTATTGATTTTAGCTATTATTGGTCCTTTGTTAACGAAGGAGTCTAAGCATATATACGGATTTTTAAACTCAATATTTAAATGGAAAAAACCAAATCCTCAAGAATCTAATGGATAAAATATATAAAACACAGTTGACAAATCGGATTAATATGATAAAATTCAAAATAATCCAATAACAAATCAGTTAACTATAGCAACGGGCTGATCGGTCAACCGAAAGCTCCTACCTTTTTTAGGTAGGAGCTTTTATGTTTTTAGGTGAAATAGCTTTTGATTTAAAAATTCAAGGAGGAGGAATTGCTGTGAGTGTCGTGATTCAATCGGTTAACCGCTCATTTCAAAAAGGAGAACAAGTAACTCAAGCATTGCGAAATGTAAATCTTACGATTAATAAAGGTGAATTTATTACCATTATTGGTCCGAGCGGATGCGGAAAAAGTACGCTGCTTAAAATGATCGCTGGACTTGATATAGATTATGAAGGGCGCATTGAAATCAACGGGAAGCACATAGCCGGACCTAGCATTAAACAAGGAATGATCTTTCAAGAACACCGCTTGTTCCCGTGGCTTAATGTGGAGCAAAATATAGCGGCTGACTTATCGCTGAAAGATTCGAACGTTCGGCGCCGCGTAGATGAGCTAATTGATATTGTCAGGCTGAAAGGATTTGAAAAAGCTTATCCTCGAGAACTATCTGGGGGGATGTCTCAACGAGTTGCGATTGCGCGTGCTCTTTTAAGAAATCCCGAGGTTTTATTGTTAGATGAACCGTTTGGTGCGTTGGATGCTTTTACTCGCACTCATCTGCAAGATGTGCTGTTAGACATATGGAAAAAAGAAAAAACAACCATGATTTTTGTTACCCACGATTTAGATGAATCCATTTACTTAGGAACTAAAATTGTGATTATGAGTGCCAGACCAGGAGAAATTAGTCGGGTTGTTCCAGTAGAAATTAGTCATCCGCGAAAAAAGACAGAACTACCTTTTCAGCAGCTAAGGCAGCAAGTGCTGAAAGAATTTGAAGAAGCAGGAGAACATTAAAGATTCAATCAGACAGAGAAGGAGACAGAACAGATGAAAAAGCTACTTTTAACTGCAGCTATTGTACTTGTTCTCGCATTGGCTGGGTGCGGGACGAAAGAAAAAGCGAGCGGCGAAGATTCGAAAAACGTTACGATCAATATTGGCATTCAACAAAGCCTAGGACCTTTAATGCTGGCACAAAACCAAAAATGGTTTGAAAAAGAATTTAAAAAAATAGGTGTAAACGTTAAATGGACAGAGTTTCAAAGCGGTCCTCCGCAATTTGAAGGGTTAGCATCTGGACACTTGGATTTCGGCCAAGTTGGAAACTCACCGGTTATTTCTGGTCAAGGGGCAGATATTCCATTTTTAGAAATTGCTAATTCGAGCGACGGATTAAAAGGAAATGCTATTTTAGTAGGAAAAAACAGCAAGATTAAAAGCGTAAAAGATTTAAAAGGTAAAAAGATTGCGGTTGCGAAAGGCAGCAGCGGTTTTAACTTATTGTACAGAGCTCTTGATCAAAATGGGTTGAAGCCAAGTGACGTAAAGATTATTCAGCTTCAGCCAGACGAAGCTCAGCCAGCATTTGAAAATGGGTCAGTGGATGCATGGTCAATTTGGGAACCGTTTATCTCCCTGCAAAACTTAAAAAATGAAGCTCGTATTTTAGCAGACGGCGATTCGTTAAAGGTTGCTTCACCAGGCTTTACTATTGTAAGAGAAGGCTTTGCAAAAGATCATCCAGAGTTAGTCGTTAAGTTTTTACAAGTTTATCAAAAAGCACTTGAATGGCAAAACGAACATTTTGAAGAATCTGTGGATATTCTAGCAAAACAAAAAAATCTAGATAAAGATGTAGTAAGACAAGTGTTAAAAAATAATCCTGCCTATAATCGCCCAACCTCTAAAGAAATTATTGCAGAACAACAGCGAACAGCTGATTTTCAACAATCTTTAGGCGTTATTAAAAAGAAAATTGATACGGGAGATGTCGTTGATAATTCATTTATTGAAAAAGCATTAAAAGAAAAATGAGGTGATGAAAATGAGTAAAACATCCGTGGTTTCAGGACATGTCCAGTCTTCAGCAGCTCACTTGCAACAAGTGAAAAAAAGAAAGGAAGAAGCGAAAAATAAGCAGGGAATTTTCCTTCGTTCTCTCGTCGTGCCAATTTTGCTTATCGTCGTGTGGCAAATCATTGGTTCTGCAGGCTATGTATCTAAAACCGTTCTTCCTACACCTGTTGATATTGTACTTTCTTTCAAACAGCTCATCGTATCGGGAGAACTCGGAGCTAATCTTCAAATCAGTATTTTACGTGCTGCCATAGGTTTTGCCGTTGGAGCTGGTCTAGGTTTACTATTTGGTATTATTGTCGGTTTCTCAAAGAAAACGGAGCACTATATGGATCCATCCATTCAAATGCTTAGAACTGTTCCTCACCTTGCCTTGGCTCCTTTATTTATCTTATGGTTTGGCTTTGGGGAAATTTCAAAGATATTGCTAATTGCAAACGGTGCGTTTTTCCCAATCTATGTTAATACGTATTTAGGCATTCGCGGCGTTGATTCGAAATTATTTGATGTTGCGCGTGTTCTGCAATTTAGTAAATGGAAACAAATCACGAAACTCATTTTACCAGCCGCTCTTCCTAATATTTTACTTGGTGTCCGATTGTCTTTAGGTATTGCATGGCTCGGACTGGTAGTAGCTGAATTGATGGGAGCAAGTGAAGGTGTAGGATATATGATTATGGATGCTAGGCAGTTTTCTCAAACAGATGTAGTTTTTGTCGGAATTATCATTTTTGCTGTTGTAGGCAAATTAACTGATTCATTTGTCCGAGTATTAGAAAAGCGTCTTCTTAAATGGAGAGACAGCTACGCAGGTGAAAAATAAAAGAAGGATTTATATATTTATTAATCCTTGTAAATCTATCAGTTTTATAAGTTAAAAGGAGAGATGATAATGAGTCAGTTTACAATTATTACGGGAAGCCCTTCAAAACAATCAAGGTCAGCTGCTTTAAGTGAGTATATTGCAGCATATCTGCAAAATGAAAAACATGAAGTAAAAACCGTGCATGTCCGCGATCTACCAGCTGAAGACTTACTATATGCTAACTTTTCTAGCCCTGCGATTCAAGAAGCTCAAAAGAAAGTGGCAGATGCTGATGCCGTTATTATTGTCAGCCCAATCTATAAAGCTAGCTACACAGGAATCTTAAAAACATTTTTAGATTTAATACCTGAAAAAGGTTTGCACAATAAAACCGTGCTGCCGATAGCTACAGGGGGAACCATTGCTCATCTACTGGCTCTTGATTATGTATTTAAGCCGACATTATCCGTTTTAGGAGCTACTGCTCTTATTCATGGAGTTTATATTGTTGATTCTGAGGTGGCCTATACGAAAGAAAATGAAATTGAGTTTATTGCGGAAGAAGCAGAAGCGAGAATTAAACGTTCATTAAAAGAGCTTGAATATCATCTAGAACAAACGAAAAGGAGTGTTGAATCATGAAAATGTTATGGTTTATTCCTTCCCATGGAGATGGAAGATATCTAGGGACAAATCGAGGAGGTCGTTCAGCAGACTATTCATATTTTCGGCAAGTTGCTCAAGCAGCTGACCGGTTAGGATTTGAAGGAGTTCTGATTCCAACGGGGAAATCATGCGAAGACCCGTGGCTATTGGCTGCTTCACTTATACCTGAAACAGAGCGTTTGAAATTTTTAGTAGCTGTACGTCCGGGCATTATGGCTCCTTCCGTGGCAGCGCGCATGACTTCGACTCTTGATCGAATTTCAAACGGTCGTTTACTAGTTAACGTAGTAGCAGGAGGAGATCCAGCAGAATTAGCCGGAGACGGCCTTTTCTTATCACATGATGAACGTTATGAAGCTGCGGATGAATTTTTAGATGTGTGGAAAGGGTTATTGGCTGGAGATACGGTTAATTATGAAGGAAAACATATTCATGTAGAGAACAGTGAGCTGTTGTATCCACCTGTTCAAAAACCTTCTCCACCTATTTATTTTGGCGGATCTTCACCCGCAGGACAAAAAGTTGCAGCAAAACATTCTGACGTGTATTTAACGTGGGGAGAGCCTCCTGAACAAGTAAGAGAAAAAATAACGGCTGTGAGAAAGCAAGCAGAAGCAGAAGGCAGAACCGTTAAGTTTGGGATTCGTTTGCATATTATTGTACGGGAAACGGAAGAAGAAGCTTGGGAAGCAGCCGATCGATTAATTCAGCATTTGGACGACGACACAATTCAAGCTGCACAGCGTACTTTTGCAAGGTATGACTCAGTTGGGCAGCAGCGAATGGCGAGCCTTCATAGAGGAACCCGAGAGGAACTTACGATTAGCCCTAACTTATGGGCAGGTGTGGGGCTCGTCCGGGGAGGTGCAGGAACTGCCCTGGTAGGCAGTGCTGAAAATATAGCGAAACGAATAAAAGAATATGAAGCTTTAGGAATTGAATCTTTTATTTTATCAGGCTATCCGCATTTAGAAGAAGCTTATCACGTAGGAGAGTTATTGTTCCCGCTTTTAAATATTGATGAGGGTGAAGGAAAGAGTGAAAGCATCGGTGAGATTATTGCAAACGATAGGTTTCCAAAAGCTTCAACCTCGTAAAAGAAGAACCGGTGAAAAATTCACCGGTTCTTCTTTTACATTCATCTCAGCCGAGAGACGAGTCCGTTAAATTGTTGGTTTTGGTTTTTCAGGTGCAGCTTGTTTATCTTTTCGACTTTCTTGAATATATACTTTAAAGAGAAAAATATTTAAACAGCCCAGTGTGAGGAATAACGGTGCAAAATAATATTCTTGAGACATAAGTAGGACGAAAACGCTTCCAAAACAGAACAGAGAACTAAACATAAAGTAAAACTGTAAGAATCTTCTCATTTTAGTCGCCTCCTATTCTTTTTCTTCTTACACTTATTATATCAAATACTTTCCAAAAAAGACACAAAATATTCACAAAATGTTCAATTTTTTTCTTATTTACCTATTGATTTTTTTGTCGATATGTAAATTAAGTGGGTTGTAATACCAATTAATTCCTGGATGTAACTTTCTAATGGAAAGTTTATGTAAAATTTTATATGATAGAAATGGTATTGAAAAAAGGGGGAAAATCATCATGAGACGAATTGGGTGGCTATTTTTTACTATGGCAATTCTCTTACTCATAACTGCCGGTTGCTCAAATGATCAACAGAAAGCACAGGATCGATTTGATAAATATGTAGCCATGTGGAATAAAGAAGATTTTGAAGGTATGTATGGATACTTGTCTAAAGATGCTAAAAAGACGATTTCAGAAAAAGACTTTGTAAATCGATATAAAAATATCTATGATGCAATTGAAGCGGACAAGCTTAAAGTGAAGGCAAGTAAAATAGAAGACTTAGAAATAAAAGACCATAAAGCTGTTTTACCTTTTGAAGTAAACATGAACTCTGTAGCCGGTGAAATCTCATTTAAAGAAAATGCTGCTGTGGTTCAAGAAAAACAAGGGGATACAGAGAATTGGTATATTAATTGGAAGCCTAATATGATTTTTAAAGGACTTGAGCAAGGAGAGCAAGTAAGAGTAGCTACTCAGTCAGCTGTGCGTGGAGAAATTATGGATCGTTCAGGGAAATATTTAGCTCAAAACGGAGAAGCGATTCAAGTTGGAGTTGTTCCCCAGCAGTTTTCTAAAGGCGGCGAGCAAGCGATACGACAATTAAGCAAGACTCTTGCTCTTTCAGAAAAAAGTATTAATCAAGCACTGAGCGCTTCTTGGGTGAAAGAGAATCAATTTGTTCCTATTAAAACAGTTAGTCAAAAAGACGCCTCTAATTTAGAGAATTCTTTGAAAAAAGTAGAAGGCATTCAACAAAAAAAGGTGAATGCGCGCGTATATCCTTGTGAAGAAGCGTGTGCTCATTTAGTTGGATACGTTGCGCCTGTCACAGCTGAATATTTAAAAGAGCATAAAGATGAAGGTTATAATGCTCAGTCTAAAGCTGGAATGATTGGCTTAGAATCTTTGTATGAAGATAAGCTTCGTGCTCGAGACGGCGTCACGATTTATACTGTAGATAAAGATGGTAATAAAAAGAATGAAATTGCAAAAGTGAATCCAAAAGACGGGGAAAGCATTCAGGTTACGGTAGACACGAATGTTCAAAAATCCCTTTATGAACAGTTAAAAGATGAAAAAGGAGTAGCTACTGCTCTTCAACCTAAAACGGGAGAAATATTAGGTCTTGTAAGCACGCCAGCTTTTGATCCAAATTCTTTTTCTTTTGGAATCGATGCTAATACGTATCAATCCCTTTCAACGAATCCTAATAAGCCGTTAATGAATCGTTTTACCAAAACGTATTCTCCGGGATCTACATTTAAGTTAGTCACCGGAGCTTTAGCGGTTGATGAAGACGTGCTAAATCCAAATGAAAGTATATCAATCAGCGGGAAGAAATGGCAGAAAGATAAAAGCTGGGGAAATTTCTACGTAACACGAGTGGGCAGCAAACCGAATGTTAATTTACGTGATGCTTATGTTACATCTGATAATATTTATTTTGCGCAGACTGCTTTGAAGCTAGGTTTAGACAAATTTAACAGTGGTTTAAAACAGTTTGGGTTTAATCAAAAATTGCCTGTTAATTATCCTTTTGAAACGTCTAAAATTGCAGGTGATCAAGATATTAAAGATGAGGGAGTATTAGCAAACTCTGGCTATGGCCAGGGGAAACTGCAAGTGAATCCTCTCCACTTGGCATTGATGTATACATCGATTGTAAACGATGGAAACATAGTAAAGCCTATTCTTATGAACGGTGATGAGAGTGGAATATGGAAAAAACAAGTAATATCTAAAGAAACGGCGCAATTAATTCAAAATGATTTAGTTGATGTCATTGAAGATAAAAACGGTACGGGTCATGCAGCAAAGATAGATGGGTTAACCCTGGCTGGAAAAACGGGAACAGCAGAGCTAAAGAAAACTCAAGGTGAAAAAGGGCAGGAAAACGGATGGTTTGTAGCTGTGGACACAAAACAGAAAAACTTACTCGTTTCAATGATGGTTGAAGGGGTAGAGGATAAAGGCGGAAGTCATTACGTCGTGCCGAAAGTAAAAAATGTATTTCAGCAATATAATAAGTAAATAATAAAAGCCAGTTCTAAAAGAGCTGGCTTTTATTATTTACACAAGGGGAGTAATGTTAAGTTTTTGTAAATCCCAATTTTATACAAACTCTGAAAACCCTTATTTTAAAAGGAATCAACGTATTATTGTTAATGTATTGTAAAGAAGCCTAAAAAAATGTGTTTGAAAAGTTATTGACAATTAACAATAATAGGAGTAATTTTTGACTTGGCGTAAAAAAATGAATCGCATAACCTATAGGTGAAAGAACCACATTTTGGGACTTTTGCTCTGGTAAACGTTTGTTTTTTTAGAATTTTTTGATACACAAGAGAGGTGGTTTCTCTCGTTATAGTAATGAACAGCTAGGTTTTATCCATTACTTTAAATGAAAAAAGAAACTAGAACACATATAAAAAGATAGAGAGAAAAAACGAGTGGTAAAGTTTCGATAAATTGGATGGAGGATTGCAACGTGATCAAAAGAAAAAAAGACAAGTTTTCTGAAATGTTAATGGACATTGCCCAAAATATTAAGGACTCAGCGGAGTTTTTAGGCAGCTTTGAACTTCAAAATGTATCTGACCTAAAGGAATTTGCCAACGTTTTAAAAGCGTATGAATCAAAAGGTGATAAATACGTGCATACAGTGATTACTGAGTTGAACAAAGCATTTATTACTCCAATTGAGCGTGAAGATATTTTACAGCTAGCGATGAGCATGGATGATGTACTTGATGGCATCGACAGCTTTGCTGCTTTAATGGAAATTCATTCAATTACGACATTTGATGAATATGTAGCTGAATTTGTTAAAAATATTCAAGGCTGTGCTGAAGAAATTTTAATTACTATTAATTTGTTGTCTGAGAAAAAGCTTCTTCAAATTAGTGAGCATGCAATTAAAATTAAAGAGTATGAGTCACATTGTGATACATTATATCGTCGTGCACTAAAACAATTATTTGCAACATGTAAAGATCCAATTAAAGTTATTCAATATAAAGAAATTTATGAAACGCTAGAAGAAATCGCGGATTATTGTCAAACGGTTGCGAACAACTTAGAATCAGTTATTATGAAGAATGCGTAACGGGGCTATAGTATAATGGATTCAATGCTAATATTAACCATTCTAATTGTAGTTGGTGCACTTGGTTTTGACTTTATCAACGGATTTCACGATACAGCTAATGCCATTGCGACTTCTGTTTCAACCAAAGCTTTAAAACCGCGACATGCAATTCTTTTAGCCGCAACCATGAACTTTGTCGGGGCTATGACGTTTACGGGCGTAGCCAAAACGATTACAAAGGATATCGTTGATCCTTATACGCTTCAAAATGGTTCTGTCGTTATTTTAGCAGCATTAATTTCTGCTATCGCGTGGAACCTAATCACATGGTATTTCGGTATCCCGAGTAGTTCTTCTCATGCAATTATTGGATCGATTGCAGGAGCAGCTATTGCAGCTGCTGGATTTGGTGCTTTAAATTACAAAGGTTTCATCAAAATCATTGAAGCCCTTCTAATTTCACCAGTTCTAGCCTTTGTAGTAGGTTATATTGTCTATACGATTATCAAGCTAACGTTTAAAAACCATAACTTGACGAAAACGAATAAGCGTTTTCGCCGCGTTCAAATCCTGACTGCAGCTCTACAATCTTACACACACGGTACGAATGATGCGCAAAAAGCAATGGGTATCATTACGCTAGCGCTTATTGCTAACAATATGCAAAGCGGTACTGAGATTCAGTGGTGGGTACAGCTGGCTTGTGCAGTCGCAATGGGGCTTGGAACGTCAATTGGTGGATGGAAAATCATTAAAACCGTTGGCGGTAAAATTATGAAAATTCGTCCTGTTAATGGAGTAGCTGCGGACTTAACGGGTGCTGCCATTATCTTTGGAGCAACATTTATTCATCTACCTGTCAGTACTACTCATGTTATTTCATCTTCTATCTTAGGTGTAGGTTCTGCTCACCGAGTGAAAGGTGTAAAATGGGGAACTGCACAGCGCATGGTGATTACATGGGTTATCACATTGCCAATTTCAGCTTCATTAGCTGCACTTATCTATATGATTTTAAATTTGTTCTTTTAATAAATGGGGAGCTTCTTTTAAAGAAGCTCCTTTTTTTATTTACACCCCCTCATTTGCACAGTACACTTAAAACATGAAAATAACACAATCGTTTTTAAAAGGGAGATGGGGAAATGTTTGGAAAAGTAGCTGCTGATGTATTGGGGCTAAGTGATATTGGTTCTGTTATTAAGCCAGTTGATTATAACAAGGTAGATGCAGACGATTACGTTATGCATGAAGAACAAGAAAAAATTTATTTTCTAATCAAATCAAAGTCAGATGAATATTGCTTTACCAATAAAGCGCTCATTCACCTTGATGGAACAAGTGCTACAAGTAAAAAGCGAATGCTTCGCCGCTATAACTACAGCACAAATCACATTTCAAACGTAATGCTAGAAACGGCTGGAACTGTCGATTTAGATGTGGAAATTAAATTTAAAATTGGCTCGGAAACTTTTTCTATCGATGTACACAAAAAGCATATAGAAGAGGTAAAAGATTTATATAAAGCGCTGTTTAAAATGTCTGAAATAACGCGTGAAAATGAAATTGCGCTCGATTTTGCTAAACAAAGCATTCAGCTAGCTTCTTCTACGCTAAGCAGTACAAGAAATACAAGTGGAAGTGTTGCTGGTGAATTTAAAGAAATTAACGAAGCCGCGTTTTCTTGGTTATTAGATAAAAAAACAGCCTACACAACAAAAGATTTCAGCTCAGTTTTCGAGCTGTATATCAATAATTAATAGAAACAGCTGCTCCTTTTATGGAGCAGCTGTTTTTTAATGCTGAACGTTGTAGAATCCTCATGTTAACCTTGAAAAATCACCGAAAAAAGAGCACAATATAAAATAGAAAAGAGAAACAATAGAGACGGGTTTAACTGAAAGAAATAATAGAAAATAAGACTTATAGGTGGAAAGGATTACGGTATGACAGCAAAAAATAATGAGGATACAGTGGCAGAATTAGAAAAGTCACTTCGACATATTGCAGCTATTGTGAAGCAAAAAGGAAGAGAAATTTTAGAAGACTATACGATTACGCCACCTCAGTTTATTGCTTTGCAGTGGCTGTTTGAACGTGGAGATATGACGATTGGCGATTTATCAAATCGGATTTTTCTCGCTTGTAGTACAACGACAGATTTAGTAGATCGTATGGAAAAAAATAAGTTGGTGGTTCGGGTCAAAGATCCGAAAGACCGCCGCGTAGTGCGTATTCATTTGCTTCCTGAAGGAGCACGTGTTATCGAAGAAGTAATTGAAAAGCGACAAACGTATTTAAATGGCGTACTGGCAAACTTCTCTCCTAGTGAAACAGAAGTTTTACGAGTAACGTTACGAAAATTACATGATGAAATGAAAGAAAAATGAGGCGATTGTTTTGAGTAGACCAATTGGTGTTATAGATTCAGGTGTGGGCGGATTAACGGTAGCAAAGGAAATTATGAGACAGCTTCCGAAAGAACAAATTATGTACATTGGAGATACAGCCCGCTGCCCATACGGTCCTCGTCCCAGTGAAGAAGTACGAGCTTTCACATGGGAGATGACTAATTATTTAGTAGATAAAGATATTAAAATGCTTGTTATTGCGTGCAACACGGCTACGGCAGTTGTACTAGATGAAATTCAAGAACAGCTCGATATTCCGGTTATAGGCGTCATTGAACCAGGATCACGAGCTGCGCTTAAAGTAACTAAAAATCATAAAATAGGCGTAATCGGCACAAACGGAACCGTTAAAAGCCAAGCCTATACACATGCACTCCGCGCTCTTCATACGAGAGTGGAAGTGGAAAATTTAGCATGCCCTTTGTTTGTACCTCTTGTAGAGAGCGGTAATTATGAAGGACCGGAAGCGCAGCGAATTGTAAAAGAAACATTAAAACCTTTTTATCATACAGATATGGATACCCTTATTTTAGGATGTACGCATTATCCGTTGTTAAAGCCAGTTATTCAAGAAGCAATTGGACCTCGAGTTCAGTTAATTAGTTCTGGTGAAGAAACGGCAATAGAGGTAAGTGCCATTCTTTCTTATAGCAATTTACTAGCTCCTAGAAGCATGGAGCCCGAACACTACTTCTATACAACAGGCTCAACAGAACTGTTTCAATCTATTGCATCTAAATGGTTTGAACACCCTGTATATAATGTTGAGCATATCAAACTTTAAAACCGAGCATATTAAGCTCGGTTTTTTTTGTGGCCAAAAACTTGTTTGAGCTGGTCTAAAATGCAAATAAGCTCGTATACATAGTAGTACAAACAGTCTGAGGAGGGAAAGGAATGTCCAAAAAGACCAAATTTGTTCTCATATCCGCCGTGGTGACCACATCTGTGTTGTTATCCGGCTGTGGACTTTTCGGAGGGGATAACGCAGCAAAGGAAATTGATCCGCCAAAGGATGTCACCTATGTGAAAGATGAAAAATCATTAGCGACTGAAGCGAAAGTAACGGAAGCTAATAAAAAACAAAGTAAAGCGGCAGAAACATCTGCGCCTACCAAAAGAGAAATTTACTTAATTGATAAAAACGGGTACGTTGTTCCCCAGACGCTTGAAATTCCTAAATCAAAAGGTGTCGCTAAACAGTCTCTTGAATATTTAGTAGAGGGTGGACCAGTCACAAACTTATTGCCAAATAATTTCCGAGCGGTTCTTCCTGCTGATACAAGAGTTTTAGGGACAAAGCTGGAAAGTGACGGCACGATGGTAGCAGATTTTTCACCTGAATTTGCTGAATATAAAAAAGAAGATGAACTCCGTATCCTGCAGGCCGTAACGTGGACGCTGACGCAGTTTGAAGGCGTAAATAAAGTTAAAATTCGCATTAACGGCTATGATAAAGATGAGATGCCTGTAAATCATACACCAATCAGTAAAGGGTTGAGCAGAGCAGATGGCATTAACTTTGATAATACTGGAGTAGTTGACGTAACCCAAACGAAGCCAGTTACGATCTATTACTTAGCTCAAGAGGGCAAACAAACTTACTATGTTCCTGTTACAAAACGAATTGCTTCTGATGACAAAGATATGTACACTGCAATTGTGAACGAGCTTGTAGAAGGACCTGCGCCTGCATCAGGTTTAGTGACAGATTTTAATCCTGATGCAAAGCTCGTAGCAGCTCCAAAGTATGCGGACGGTCAGTTAACGCTGAACTTTAATAAAAACATCTTTGGAAATTTAAAAGGAACGGAAATTTCTCAGTATGTTCTCGACTCCTTGGTGTTATCGCTGACGGAACAAAAAGCCGTAGACAGCGTTGCCATTAAGGTGAATGGCAAAAAAACGCTAAAAGATGAAAAAGGGAAAAAGCTAACGGAGCCAGTTTCAAGACCTAAAAATGTGAACACAGGTAGTTTTTAAAAACAAATTTTTGTTATACTAGTAAAGGACTAAGTAGAAAGAGGTCTGCTGAAATAGCGACCTCTTTCCGCTGTTTTATAGTTAAAATGGAAGAAGCTATTACATATAAATGAATTAATAGGAGGACATGCTTAATGCGTTTGGACGGTAGGGAATTTAATGAATTGAGACCTGTATCTCTTCATACTTCATACTTAAAGCATCCAGAAGGATCTGTATTAATCTCGGTGGGAGACACAAAGGTTATTTGTACAGCAAGCATAGACGACAGAGTGCCTCCTTTTATGCGTGGACAAGGAAAAGGATGGATTACAGCTGAATATTCTATGCTGCCTCGAGCTACGGCACAAAGAAATATACGCGAATCAACAAAAGGTAAAGTCACAGGACGAACAATGGAAATTCAGCGTCTGATCGGACGAGCTCTTCGTTCTGTAGTCGACCTGGAAAAGGTCGGAGAAAAGACCATTTGGATTGATTGTGATGTTATTCAAGCAGATGGCGGAACAAGAACAGCATCCATTACAGGTGCCTTTGTGGCTATGGTTTTAGCGTTTGGAAAGCTGGTTGAAGAGAACAAGCTGACAGAAATTCCTATTCGTGACTATTTAGCTGCGACTTCAGTAGGTATCCATGGAGAAAATTCGATTTTAGATTTAAATTATGAAGAAGATTCGACAGCGGAAGTTGACATGAATATTGTGATGACAGGAAGCGGACAGTTTGTAGAATTACAGGGAACGGGAGAGGAATCGACGTTTTCGAGAGAACAGTTAAACCATCTTCTGGATTTAGGGGAAAAGGGTGTTTATCAATTGATTGAACAGCAAAAGAAAGTTCTTGATCATCTGGCTGCTTACATTCCGGTTAAAGAAAGGTAAGGGATTAACGTGCGTGAAATCATTATTGCAACTAAAAATGCAGGCAAAGTAAAGGATTTTGAAACACTATTCTCACCGAAGGGATTTAAAGTAACATCGCTTCTTGATTTTCCTGAAATTGAGGACGTGGAAGAAACGGGCGTTACATTTGCAGAGAACGCCACGCTAAAGGCAGAAACCATTTCATCAGCATTAAATAAGCCGGTTATTGCCGATGATTCTGGGCTTGCTATTGATGCCTTAAACGGAGAGCCAGGCGTTTATTCCGCGCGTTATGCTGGTGAAAATAAAGATGATAATGCTAATATAGAGAAGGTACTTCAAAAATTACATGACGTGCCGTTTGAAAAGCGCACGGCACGTTTTCATTGTACGCTTGCTATTGCAGTGCCTGGAAAGAGAACAGAGCTTGTAGAAGGCACGTGTGAAGGGCGCATCTTGGAAGAAAAAAGAGGCGAGAACGGCTTTGGATACGATCCTATTTTCTTTGTAGAAAAATGGAACTGCTCCATGGCAGAATTGTCTAAAGAACAAAAAAATCAAATTAGTCACCGAGCAAATGCGTTAGAAAAACTAGCACCGCTAATTGATGCGCAATTTTAGAAGGAGTGATGACGTGTGAAACTATTAATTGTAAGCGATAGCCACGGGTTACAAGAAGAACTGCTCACTATCAGAGAAAGACATGCTGATGTAGATAAGATGATTCATTGTGGTGACTCTGAGCTGCCACAAGACAGCAAAGAAATGTCTTCGTTTTTAGGCGTTCGAGGAAATTGTGATTATGATGCATCTTACGTCAATGATCGAGTAGAGTCACTTGGAGAAGCCACGTGTCTGGTTACACACGGTCACTTATATAATGTTAAAATGTCTATGATGAATCTGCATTACAAAGCGAGAGAAGTGGGGGCAAACGTTGTTTGTTTTGGGCATTCTCACATAGCGGGAGCTGAGCTCATGGACGGAGTTTTATTTATCAATCCAGGAAGTATGTTACTTCCTCGTATGAGAAAAGAACGTACGTATGCTATACTAGTAATGGATGGTACAGAAGCTACCGTGCAGTTTTACGATATAAGCGGTAAACATATTCCTAGCATGCAGTTAACCTGTACACTTTCAGCATAATATAGCCAAATATAGGGAGAAGAGAAGGTTTTTTACCTCTCTTCTCATAAAATTTCAAAAAAACGTTGACTTTTAAATTATATTTGAATATAATAAGTATTGTCTTTGATACAGTTTAACATTATGTCCCAGTAGCTCAGCAGGATAGAGCAACGGCCTTCTAAGCCGTCGGTCGGGAGTTCGAATCTCTCCTGGGACGTCTAGAAAAAAAATCCCGGCTTTTACTTTTTAGTAAAAGCCGGGATTTTTTTATTTATCTTAAAAGTGAATGTTTGTTCATTCAGTGTGTACAAATGAACGTTTCAGAAAAACTTTTTGAGTGGCTATAAACCCTTATTGCATCAATAATGAAAACGCATTCAAATATTCTGTTTAGTCTAAATTGTCTAAAAAAATCTTGAAAAGTGGTTGACTATGCATAGAAATGGGCGTAAGATAGTCCTCAAATATAAGTTTTCTAAAAATTTTAATTAATTGTAATTAAATTAAAATATGATGTGTAAAGCATTGTTCAAAAAGCATATAGCGTTTTAAAACGTTGAAGAGGATAAGTAGTTTTGATGTTTAGGTATCAACAGAGAGTCGGGTTGCTGGAAGCCGGCGTTACCAACTCAAAATGAACTCACCTCAGAGTGTCACCCTGAAATTCAGTAAGGGCGACCGAGTGTACTTCCAAAGCACTCGTTATCAAAAAGAATGTACAGTATACATTCATAAGGTAATCATTTCGATTACAAACGAGGGTGGTACCGCGTAAAGTACAAAAGACTTTTCGCCCCTTGACCTATATCATTTGATAGGGTCTATTTAGGGGTGAGAAGTCTTTTTTCTTTTATCTAGAAAACGAAAGGATGAGAAAAGTGGGAGCCAATATGCAAACGAAAGAACCTGTAAGCACTGGGGCACAAATGAATGGAGCTGACATGTTGATTGAATCTCTAAGAAGAGAAAACGTTGACGTCATCTTCGGTTACCCAGGGGGAGCCGTTTTACCGATTTACGATAAGCTATACGGTTCAGGAATGTTTCACGTACTTGCTCGTCACGAACAAGGTGGAATTCACGCAGCAGAAGGGTACGCAAGAATTTCAGGTAAACCCGGTGTAGTTATCGCAACAAGTGGTCCTGGTGCAACAAATATCGTAACAGGTTTGGCAGATGCGATGATTGACTCACTTCCTTTAGTTGTTTTTACTGGTCAAGTAGCTTCAAGTGTAATTGGTTCTGACGCGTTCCAAGAAGCAGATGTATTAGGAATCACAATGCCAATTACAAAACATAGCTATCAAGTACGCAATATCAGCGACATGCCGAGAATCATCAAAGAGGCATTTCATATTGCGACAACAGGAAGACCTGGTCCAGTCTTAATCGACATTCCAAAAGATATGGCACAGGGTGATGGAACATTTAATTACGAAGGAGAAATTGATTTACCTGGCTATCAGCCAACTTATTTTCCAAATCAGCTGCAGGTTAAAAAGTTAACAGACGCAGTAGCAGCTGCAAAGAAACCTGTTATTCTAGCAGGTGCGGGAGTATTATTGAGTAAAGGTTCAGAAGAATTAAAAAATTATGCTGAGCGTCAAAATATTCCGGTTATTAATACGCTTTTAGGGTTAGGCTGTTTTCCTGCAGATCATCCGCTTCATTTAGGAATGGCTGGCATGCACGGAACGTACACAGCAAACATGGCAATTTATGAGAGTGATCTTCTCATTAGTATCGGGGCGCGCTTTGATGACCGAGTAACAGGTAACTTAAAGCATTTTGCACCAAATGCAAAAATTGCTCACATTGACATCGACCCAGCGGAAATTGGAAAGAATGTTCCAACCAAGATTCCAATTGTTGGAGATGCAAAAGAAGTATTAAAGCAATTGCTTCTGCAAGAAGGAGAAGTTGGAGATTATACGAAATGGCATGAGAAATTAGCGGCGTGGAAACAAGAATATCCATTATGGTATCAGAACTCAGCGGACGTGTTGAAACCACAAAAAGTAGTTGAGTTGCTTCACAAATACACAAATGGAGATGCCGTTGTTACAACGGACGTTGGGCAACATCAGATGTGGGTAGCTCAATACTACACATTTAATAATCCAGATCGATGGGTAACTTCAGGTGGCCTTGGCACCATGGGTTTTGGATTACCTTCTGCAATCGGCGCTCAGCTGGCAAATAAAGATAAAACAGTTGTAGCAGTCGTTGGTGACGGTGGATTTCAAATGACGCTTCAAGAATTAGGGGTTATTAGAGAATTAAACTTACCTGTTAAAGTGGTTGTGCTTAACAATCAGTCGCTTGGAATGGTTCGTCAGTGGCAGGAAATCTTCTATGAAGAACGCTACTCGCACTCTTTAATTCCGAATCAGCCTAATTTAATGAAGCTTGCAGAAGCTTATGATATCAAAGGTTTACAAGCTTCTACTGAAGAAGAAGCGCATGCGGCTCTGAAAGAAGCAATGGAAACAGATGGACCTGTTTTACTAAACTTCTTTGTCGCACCTAAAGAAAACGTATATCCAATGGTTGCACCTGGAAAAGGATTACATGAAATGGTAGGGGTGAAACCATGAAGCGAATCATTACAGCAACTGTATTAAACCGTGCGGGCGTTTTAAATCGCGTAACGGGGTTATTTACAAAAAGAAATTTCAATATTGAGAGTATTTCGGTAGGACACACTGAATCTGAAGATGTATCACGCATGACGTTTGTCGTAAACGTAGAGCATGACAATGCTGCTGAACAAGTGATTAAGCAGTTAAACAAGCAGATTGACGTGTTGAAAGTTCAAGATATTACGGATCAAGCCGTGGTGTCAAGAGAGCTTGCTTTAATGAAAGTAGCATCTACACCTGCGAGCCGTAACGAACTTTATGCAGTAATTGAGCCTTTCCGTGCAACCATCATTGATGTAAGCCGCGACAGCTTAATTATTCAAGTAACAGGTGAATCCAGCAAGATTGAAGCGATGATTGATTTACTTCAGCCTTATGGATTAAAAGAAGTAACGCGCACAGGGACAGTAGCTGTTCCGCGCGGTACGCAAAAAGCAGCAGCCAAACTTTCATCAATCATTTAATTCTAGCTAGTTACTAAAAAAGTAAACTATATAAAACTATATAAACTAAGAGGAGAGATTTATTATGACAAAGGTATATTACAACGGAGATGCAAAGGATCAATTATTACAAGGTAAAACAGTAGCAATCGTAGGTTATGGTTCACAAGGTCACGCTCACGCACAAAACTTACGCGACAGCGGAGTAAACGTGGTAGTAGGATTACGTAAAGGTAAATCATGGGATCAAGCAGAACAAGACGGCTTCACTGTATTATCTGTAAAAGAAGCAGTTCAACAAGCAGAAGTAGTAATGGTATTACTTCCAGATGAGCATCAGCCAAAAGTTTATAACGAAGAAATTCTTCCAGGATTAAAACCAGGGAAATCTTTAGTATTTGCTCACGGTTTTAACATTCACTTTAATCAAATCGTAGCACCTGAATTCGTTGACGTATTCTTAGTAGCTCCAAAAGGTCCTGGTCACCTTGTAAGAAGAACGTATGAAGAAGGAGCTGGCGTACCGGCGTTATTCGCAGTATTCCAAGACGTAACTGGCGAAGCAAAAGACGTAGCATTAGCTTATGCTAAAGCAATTGGCTCAGCTCGTGCGGGTGTATTAGAAACAACGTTTAAAGAAGAAACAGAAACAGATCTTTTCGGTGAGCAAGCAGTACTTTGCGGCGGTTTAACTTCATTAGTTAAAGCTGGTTTTGAAACGCTTGTAGAAGCTGGCTACCAACCGGAAGTTGCATATTTTGAGTGTTTACACGAATTAAAATTAATTGTTGACCTTATGTATGAAGGCGGAATGGAAGGCATGCGTTATTCAATCTCTGATACAGCTCAATGGGGTGACTTCGTTTCAGGACCACGCGTTGTAGATGAGCGTTCAAAAGAACAAATGAAAAAAGTGCTTGAAGATATCCAAACAGGTAAATTTGCAAAAGGCTGGATCCTAGAAAACCAAGCAAATCGTCCAGAATTTACAGCTATCAATAACCGTGAAAACGAACATTTAATTGAAAAAGTTGGCGCTCAATTACGTGAAATGATGCCATTTGTTAAAAAACAAAAGAAAGAAGCGGTGATCGCTAGTGCAAAAAATTAAACTATTTGACACGACGCTACGCGATGGTGAACAGTCACCTGGAGTCAATTTGAACCTACAAGAAAAGCTTGAAATTGCTAAGCAGTTAGAGCGATTAGGTATCGACATTATTGAAGCCGGATTTCCAGCTTCTTCAAAAGGTGATTTTCAATCCGTAAAAGAAATTGCGTCTATTGTCAAAAATTCTTCTGTAACAGGCCTTGCAAGGTCTGTTACAAAAGATATTGACATTGCATGGGAAGCGTTAAAAGAAAGTGCAGAACCAAGACTGCATGTTTTTATCGCTACTTCCGAAATTCATATGCAGCATAAATTGAAAAAAACACCTGATGAAGTACTTGAAACAGCAGTGGAAATGGTGAAATACGCAAGTAAAAAATTCCCGGTTGTTCAATGGTCTGCTGAAGATGCATGTCGCACAGATTTACCGTTTTTAGCTAGAATTGTAGAAGCTGTTATCGATGCTGGTGCAAAAGTCGTTAATATTCCAGATACGGTAGGATTTATCACGCCTGGTGACTATCAATCCGTATTTAATTACTTAAAAGAACATGTATCAAATATTCATAAGGTCGATTTGTCAGCTCACTGCCACGATGACTTAGGGCTAGCTGTTGCTAATTCAATGGCTGCTATTGAAGCAGGAGCTACTCAAATTGAAGGAACGATTAACGGAATCGGAGAACGTGCCGGTAACGCTGCTCTTGAAGAAGTAGCACTTGCGCTTCATGTCCGTCAAGACTTCTATCAAGCGAGCACAGGTTTGATCTTGCCCGAAATCAAGCGTACGAGTGACATTATCAGTAAGCTTACCGGAATGAATATTGCGCCAAATAAAGCAATTGTCGGAAAAAATGCTTTTGCTCATGAATCAGGTATTCACCAAGATGGCGTCTTAAAAAATCCGTTAACATATGAGATTATTTCCCCAGAACTTGTGGGTGTTAAACAAAATCCGATTGTGCTTGGCAAGCATTCTGGTCGTCATGCGTTCCGTACACGCTTAGTAGAGCTTGGGTTCACATTGGAAGATACAGAAGCAAACGTGCTTTTTGAGAAGTTTAAAGACTTAGCAGATAAGAAAAAAGACATTACCGACGATGATTTATTGGCATTAGTCATTCAAAAGCAAGTTAGCAAAGACAGTGAATATAAGCTTGAAAGTCTGCAGGTTCAGTATGGTACGAACAATATTCCTACGGCTACGATTACGCTTCGCAAAGAAAACGGCGAAGAGATTCAAGAAGCAGCTACGGGATCTGGAAGCGTGGAAGCTATCTATAATACGCTGCAGCGCTGTGTTGAGCAAGATGTCAAACTATTAGACTATCGTATTCAGTCTATTAACGGCGGTCCGGATGCACTGGCTGAAGTATTTGTGAAGGTTGAAAGCGAAGGAACTGAAGCAAGCGGACGCGGAGTAGCATTTGACGTATTAGAATCGTCAGCGAAAGCCTATTTAAATGCCATTAATCGATTAATCGCTATTCAGCAGCATCGTACAAAGCAAGAAGTAATGTGAACTGAAGGGAGAGACCACCATGACAAAAAAAGTCGCTGTATTACCAGGTGACGGCGTAGGAACAGAAGTAACCAAAGGCGCTGTTGAAGTTTTAAAAGCAATTGGAGAGCGCTTTGATCATCAATTCGAGTTTACGTATGGATTAATTGGCGGAGCTGCAATTGATGAAGCTGGCACACCTCTTCCAGAAAGTACAATTGAGATTTGTAAGCAGGCGGATGCCGTCTTACTTGGATCCGTTGGAGGGCCAAAATGGGATCGTAACCCTTCACATTTGCGACCAGAAAAAGGTTTGCTAGCTATTCGAAAAGAATTGGATTTATATGCTAACCTTCGTCCAGTGACGTTTTATGATAGCTTAGCAGATGCCTCTCCTTTGAAAAAAGAATACATTGAAGGTGTTGACTTCATTATCGTTCGTGAGCTAACAGGGGGCTTATATTTTGGTCAGCCTAGCGAGCGTCGAACAGAAGGAAATGAAGAGACAGTTGTCGACACGTTATTTTATAAGCGTACAGAAATAGAAAGGATTATTCGCCAAGCGTTTGAAACGGCTGTAAATCGACGTAAAAAGGTAACGTCGGTTGATAAAGCGAATGTGCTTGAGTCTAGTCGAGTGTGGCGTGAAGTAGCTGAAGAAGTAGCAAAAGACTACCCGGATGTAGAGCTTGAGCATATGCTTGTAGATTCAGCTGCTATGCAGTTAATTCGTAATCCGAAATATTTTGATGTAGTGGTAACTGAAAATATGTTTGGTGATATTTTGAGTGATGAGGCTTCTATGCTGACAGGATCGTTAGGGATGCTTCCATCTGCGAGTTTAACGGTTGATGGTCCATCTTTATACGAACCGGTTCACGGTTCTGCACCAGACATTGCTGGACAAAACAAAGCTAATCCGATTGCTGCTATTTTATCTGCAGCAATGTTGCTTAGATATTCATTTGGATTAGAAACAGAAGCAGCGGTGATTGAACAAGCGGTTGAAAGTGTATTACATGCAGGTCATCGAACAGCTGACTTAGCAGACGGTAATCATTATTTAGGTACCGATAAAATGGTGGATGCGATAACTGCGGTTATTGCCAACGATTCTGCCATTTCAAGCATTATGACAGCTTACAGTTAATCATGCGTTTCTCACGTTTTGTGAGAAACGTTTTTCATAATCAGAAAGGAGGAGCAGTATGAAACCAAAAACAATTATTGATAAGCTTTGGGAACAACATGTTGTACGTCGAGAAGAGGGGAAGCCGGACTTATTATATATCGATCTTCATCTTATTCATGAAGTAACGTCTCCTCAAGCATTCGAAGGTCTTCGCGTGGCAAATCGTCAAGTGAAGCGTCCGGACTTAACGTTTGCTACAATGGATCACAATATTCCAACGGTTGACCGTTTTAATATTAAAGATCCGATTGCAAAGAAACAAGTAGACAAACTATCTGAAAACTGTCATGAGTTTGGCGTGAAGCTTTTAGATTTAACAAGCGAAGAGCAAGGAATTGTGCATATCATTGGACCGGAATTAGGATTGACGCAGCCTGGAAAAACCATTGTGTGCGGAGATAGCCATACATCTACTCACGGTGCATTTGGAGCGCTTGCTTTTGGTATAGGAACGAGTGAGGTAGAACATGTTTTAGCAACGCAAACGCTATGGCAAGCGAAACCAAAAACGCTACAAGTGAAAGTAAATGGCAAAAAACAGCCTGGTGTTTATGCTAAGGACATTGTGTTAGCAATTATTCAAAAATTCGGCGTGAATTTTGGAACGGGTTCAATCGTAGAATTTACGGGCGAATGTATTCGCGACCTTTCAATGGAAGAGCGCATGACTATTTGTAATATGTCTATTGAAGCCGGTGCAAAAGCTGGTTTAATCAGTCCAGATGATGTTACTTTCTCTTATATTAAAGGGCGTCAGTATGCTCCTAAAGGAGAACAGTTTGAAAAAGCAGTGGAAGCTTGGGCAGCTTTAGCAACAGATGAAGGTGCAACATACGATGAGACGCTAGAAATTGATGCAGATACAATTGAGCCTGTTGTAACATGGGGAACAAACCCGGCGATGAGTTCTTATGTTAGCAAGCAAGTTCCTACATTAGAAGAGTGTACAACAGAAGCTGAGAAAAAGTCTTTGTCACGAGCACTTGAGTATATGGGCTTACAGCCCGGCATGGCAATAGAAGAGATCCCAGTTCAGCATGTATTTATCGGTTCATGTACAAATGCTCGTTTGTCTGATCTTCGTGACGTGGCAGCCTTTATTAAAGGAAAGAAAGTGTCACCAGATGTGCGAGCGATGATTGTACCAGGTTCTCAAAAAGTAAAGCGAGTGGCTGAAGAAGAAGGGTTATCTGCTATTTTTATTGAAGCAGGCTTTGAATGGAGAGACTCGGGCTGTAGCATGTGTCTAGGCATGAACTCTGACTTAGTTCCACAAGGCGAACACTGTGCGTCCACTTCTAATCGAAACTTTGAAGGACGTCAAGGAAAAGGTGCCAGAACGCATTTAGTAAGCCCGGTAATGGCAGCAGCGGCAGCGGTATATGGACATTTTATTGATGTACGCAAACTACAAGAACAAGCGGTGCGATAAGGAGGAGAACACAGATGAATGCTTTTACAATCCATAAAGGAAAAGTAGCAGGTCTCGACCGAGCAAACGTAGATACTGATCAAATTATCCCAAAGCAATTTTTGAAAAGAATTGAGCGTACTGGCTTTGGCCAATTTCTCTTTTTTGATTGGCGATATAATGAAGATGAAACGTTAAATGAAACGTTTGAACTAAATCAGCCTCAAAATCAAGGAGCAACAATTCTTGTAGCTGACGAGAACTTCGGGTGTGGTTCGTCACGTGAACACGCTCCATGGGCGCTTTTAGACTATGGGTTCCGTGCCATTATCGCACCGTCATTTGCGGATATTTTTAAACAAAACTGTCTAAAAAATGGTATTTTACCTATTATTTTACCAAAAGAAGATGTTTCCTATTTAATGAAAGAGTCTCAAAGTGCTTCTTACGCCTGTACAATCGATCTTCATCAGCAAAAAATTACCGATGAAGCAGGTTTTGAACGTACGTTTGAGATCAATGGCCATTGGAAATATATGCTTGTTAACGGATATGATGAAATTGGCTATACGCTTTCTTTTGAAGACGACATTTCTGCTTATGAAGCAAAAACGGTAAGATATTAACCAAAAATCGAGCAAAATGATGATTTTGCTCGATTTTTTTGCGTTCCGTTAATTCAATTGCTAAACTGTAAAGCAAATGGACCGCGAAGTGGGGAGAAAACATGTCGAATGAACAACAAAACAAAATTGTAGCTTTTCCTCTATTAAAAGAACGGTTGGTTGAAAAAGCTACAGAACATATGCAGCACAAGCAATTTCAAGAAGCACTTCCTTTATTTGAGCAGGCCTACGAACTTGATAATAAGCATCATGAAATTTTGCTTGGCCTTGTTATTTGTCACGTGGAGCTCGGTGATGCAGGCATAGCTAAGGAATTATGTGAGCAAATGCTGAAAGAAGATATTGGCGATTATTATCATAATTTGCAAATGTACCTCATGGTGTTAATTCAGCTTGGTCATTATCATGAAGGATATGTCACTCTACAAGCAGTTATTCAAGAACACAAACTCCCTTCTGAACATGCTGAACAGCTTTATCAGCTATTGGAGTTCTGCAAAAATAGAATGAATCAAGAACAAGTCATAGAAGAACAAACAGAAGAAGAACAGATAGAGCAGTTTAAATCATTCACAGCTCTAGACAATATTCAAGATCAGCTTGAATGGGTTCATTCATTAAAAACAAAGAGAATTGAAAAGCAGCGCTTCTTTCTGGAACAGCTATTTTCATCTGAAGCTATTCACCCTATCGTAAAAACAGTCGCTTTAAAAACAGTCATGGAAGAAGAAGTAGACATTGATTTTATGATTAGTAAGTTTGGAGAGACGAAAAAAGTAAATGCGCTTCAGCTTCAACGAACAACACCGTATTTGTTTGCCGAGCAAGTAGAAGCGCAGCTGACGGAAAAGCTGGAGCATGAAAATCCTACATTGCTGCAGGTTGCCGTTGAAATATGGCAGCGTCATTTATTTATAACATTTCCGTTTTTACCGGGTGATAATGTAAAACTTTGGACAGAAGCGGTGTATGCTGTTAGTCTGATGATGCAAGGAGAAGAGTCAGATGCAGCTGTAGCAGAGGAAGACGGAAGTTTCTCTGCAGCTGAATTACGAAAGGCAATTAAAGAGCTAAAAGAAATTGAAGAAATTTCTTTTATATAAAATGTGGTGTTTAGTTGAAACGTCATTGTTGTATGTTATAATATAATGGTTGTAAAATGCACTTAAATACGTATAGTAGAATTTCATCTTTACATTACATTCCTACTTACTTTAAAGTAGTAGGGAGTTAAATAGATAATGATTGAGGTTTGAACTGATAGGCTATCTGCATTATCTAATTTAGAAATCACTACTTAAAATGATTTTGGAGGGAAACATTCATGTCTGCAAAATGGGAAAAACAAGAAGGAAATCAAGGCGTTTTAACAGTAGAAGTTGAAGCTGCTGAGTTTGATAAAGCCTTAGATAAAGCATTCACAAAAGTTGTAAAACAAGTAAACGTACCAGGGTTCCGTAAAGGTAAAATGCCTCGTCCACTTTTCGAAAAACGTTTTGGCGTAGAATCTTTATACCAAGATGCACTAGACATCTTATTACCTGAAGCTTACAGCAATGCAATTGTTGAAGCTGGTATCGAGCCGGTTGATCGTCCAGAAATCGATGTTGAAACAATCGAAAAAGGACAACCTCTAGTTTTCACTGCTAAAGTAACTGTTAAGCCTGAAGTTAAATTAGGCGAATACAAAAACTTAGAAGTAGAAAAAGTAGATACAACTGTAACAGACGAAGACGTTGAAGCTGAATTAAAAACACTTCAAGAGCGTCACGCTGAACTAGTTGTTAAAGAAGAAGGAACAGTAGCTGAAGGCGATACAGCTGTAATCGACTTTGAAGGTTTCGTTGATGGCGAAGCATTTGAAGGCGGAAAAGGCGAAAACTATTCTTTAGAAATCGGTTCTAACACATTCATCCCTGGCTTTGAAGAGCAACTAGTTGGTCTTGAAGTAGGCGCTGAAAAAGAAGTGGAAGTAACATTCCCTGAAGAGTATCACGCTGAAGAGCTAGCTGGTAAAGCTGCTAAATTCCAAGTGAAATTACACGAAATCAAATCTAAAGAGCTTCCAGCTTTAGACGATGAGTTTGCAAAAGACGTAGATGAAGAAGTAGAAACTTTAGAAGCATTAAAAGCAAAAACAAAAGAAAAATTACAAAGCGATAAAGAAAACCAAGCAGAATCAGCTCTTCGCGACACTTTAGTAGAAAAAGCTGCTGAAAATGCTGAAGTAGAAATTCCAGAAGCAATGTTCAACACTGAAATGGATCGTATGATGCAAGAGTTTGAACAACGTTTACAAATGCAAGGTCTTAACCTTGAACTTTACTTCCAATTCTCAGGTCAAGATGAAAAAGCTCTTCGCGACCAAATGCGTCCGGATGCTGAAAAGCGTGTGAAAATCAACTTAACGCTAGAAGCTATTTCAAAAGCTGAAAATCTTGAAGTAAGCGAAGAAGAAGTAGAAAAAGAATTAGAAAACATGGCAGGAATGTACAACATGCCTGTCGAAGAAATTAAGAAAGTGCTTGGCAGTCTTGATAGCATTAAAGAAGACATGAAAGTACGTAAAGCAGTTGAATTTCTTGTAGAAAACAGCAAAGCTGTTGCATAATAGTAAGTAAGAAACAAGGCGCGACTTGATCGTGCCTTGTTTTATAAACTTCAATAGTTTTTTTATATCATAACCAACACCGTAGAAGCAGCTTTAACCCATTGTTTGAAATCCGTGGTTATGAAATAGGCCCAATAAGAGGACACTATATAATAGCAGATCTTCATTCTGTTATGCTCATCAACAACATATACATAAAACGTTTTAGTATCTATTCAAGAAAATGTATGGTAAAATGCAATACAAATCTTTTCATAGCGCTTTTACTATGTGATAAAGAGGGGCATTTACCTACAAATAGATGAGTTGTTCATGTTGTTGGGCTATAGCGCGGATAGAAATCAGCTTCGAGCACTTTAGTAAATACTACAAGGGGTGAAAATTATGTTTAAATTTAACGATGAAAAAGGGCAGTTAAAATGCTCATTTTGTGGTAAAACACAAGAACAAGTACGCAAGTTAGTTGCGGGTCCAGGTGTTTACATATGCGATGAATGTATTGAACTTTGCACGGAAATCGTAGAAGAAGAGTTAGGTACAGAAGAAGAAGTAGAATTTAAAGATGTACCAAAACCAAAAGAAATTCGTGACATTTTAGATGAGTATGTAATTGGTCAAGAGGATGCGAAAAAATCGTTATCTGTTGCAGTATACAACCATTACAAACGAATCAATTCAAACAGTAAAATTGATGACGTTGAGTTATCAAAAAGTAATATTGCATTAATTGGACCTACAGGAAGCGGTAAAACTTTACTAGCTCAAACATTGGCTCGTATTTTAAACGTACCGTTTGCGATTGCAGATGCAACATCTCTAACAGAAGCGGGTTATGTAGGAGAAGATGTTGAAAACATCTTATTAAAATTAATTCAATCAGCTGATTACGATGTGGAGAAAGCTGAAAAAGGTATCATCTACATCGATGAAATTGATAAAGTAGCGCGTAAGTCTGAAAACCCATCTATTACACGTGATGTATCAGGTGAAGGTGTGCAGCAGGCTCTTCTTAAAATCTTAGAAGGTACTGTAGCAAGTGTTCCTCCTCAAGGTGGACGCAAACACCCTCATCAAGAATTTATTCAAATTGATACAACAAATATCTTATTTATTTGCGGTGGTGCGTTTGACGGAATCGAACCTATTATTAAGCGCCGTCTAGGTAAAAAAGTAATTGGTTTCGGTTCAGAAACAAAACAACAAGACTTTACAGAAAAAGAGTTACTAGCAAAAGTATTACCGGAAGATTTATTAAAATTTGGTTTAATTCCAGAGTTTATTGGTCGTTTACCGGTTACTGCTAGCTTAGTGCCTCTTGATGAAGAAGCGCTAGTTGAGATTTTAACAAAACCGAAAAATGCACTAGTGAAACAATATCAAAAAATGCTTGAACTTGATGACGTTGAACTTGAGTTCGAAGACGAGGCTTTAGTAGAAATTTCTAAAAAAGCAATCGAGCGTAAAACAGGTGCTCGTGGTCTACGTTCAATCATTGAAGGTATTATGTTAGATGTAATGTTTGATCTTCCTTCACGTGATGATATTACAAAATGTATTATCACAGGTGAAACAGTTCGTGATCAAGCGGCTCCTAAGTTCGTATTAGAAGACGGATCTACTATTCAAGAAGGCAGCAAAACATCAGCATAAAAAAAGCCGGGTACTCAATTTGAGTACCCGGCTTTTTTCTGTTGATGAAGGACAACTAAATTTTACTTTTTACTAGAATCTTGTTTATTCCTACTGCTGCAGGGAGATAATAACTGATAATTATCTTACTAAACTGCGCAGGAGGTTTATCTATGAACTGGACGAATATTGCCTTAATGGTCCAACTCTTTTTTGGTATCATCATTGGCTTATATTTTTGGAATTTATTACGCAATCAGCGTACGCAAAAAGTCTCAATTGACCGGGATTCAAAGAAAGAAATGGAGCAACTGCAGAAGATGAGAGCCATCTCTTTAACTGAGCCGCTTGCCGAACGTGTGAGGCCGTCTAGCTTCTCCGATATTGTCGGACAAGAAGATGGAATTCGGTCACTAAAGGCTGCCCTTTGCGGTCCTAATCCACAGCACGTTATTGTATACGGGCCGCCTGGAGTAGGAAAAACAGCAGCAGCACGTTTAGTGTTAGAAGAAGCAAAGAAAAATAAAAAATCACCTTTTAAACAAGCAGCTGTATTTGTAGAGTTAGATGCAACTACGGCGCGTTTTGATGAGCGAGGCATTGCAGATCCTTTAATTGGATCAGTGCATGACCCCATTTACCAAGGCGCAGGCGCTATGGGCCAAGCTGGAATTCCGCAGCCAAAACAAGGAGCAGTTACAGATGCACACGGGGGAATTTTATTTATTGATGAAATTGGAGAACTCCATCCTATTCAGATGAATAAGCTGTTAAAGGTTCTAGAAGATCGAAAAGTGTTTATGGAAAGCGCCTATTACAGCGAAGAAAATACACAAATTCCAACACATATTCACGATATTTTTCAAAATGGTTTACCAGCCGACTTTCGCTTGATTGGTGCGACGACTAGAACGCCTAATGAAATTCCGCCTGCCATTCGTTCCAGATGCGTAGAGGTATTTTTCCGTGAGCTTGATCGCGACGAAATTATTACAGTTGCAAAAAAAGCAGCAAATAAAGTCAGAATGGATATATCAGAAGAAGGTTTATCTCTGTTTTCTACATATGCACGCAATGGACGTGAAACGGTTAATATGATGCAAATTGCGGCTGGACTAGCGATATCAGAGGAACGAACGGACATTAAAAATGAAGATATTGAATGGATTGTTCATTCTAGTCAACTATCTCCAAGACACGATCCGAAAATTGCAGATGAGGAAAAAGTGGGGCTTATTAATGGATTAGCCGTGTACGGGCCCAACTCTGGAGCACTTTTAGAAATTGAGGTCAAAGCGATTCCTGCAAAAGAGAAAGGGAACATTATTATTACGGGTATCGTTGAAGAGGAAAGTATAGGGACTCAAGGGAAGTCTATTCGTCGTAAAAGTATGGCTAAAAGCTCAATTGAAAATGTCATAACGGTTCTTCGCTCAATGGATGTGCCAGCCGATGAGTATGATATCCACGTGAATTTTCCGGGAGGTGTGCCAATCGATGGACCTTCTGCTGGTATTGCTATGGCAACAGGGATCTACTCAGCAATTTATGAAGTCCCAATCAAACACACGGTAGCAATGACAGGAGAAATTGGTCTGCACGGCAACGTAAAGCCAATTGGCGGCGTAATTCCAAAAATCAAGGCAGCAAAACAAGCAGGCGTTCAGACGGTGATTGTGCCAAAAGAAAATATGAATGCAATGGTAGAAAAGGTAAAAGGTATCGATATTATTCCTGTCCATCATTTAACAGAGGTGTTTGAACAAGCACTATTGTCTGTACATGAGCATGTTGCACATTTGTCGGTAGATCCAGCTATTCCAAATAGAGAATCTAGCTAACTCTATCATGATAATTAAAAATTAATGGTCAGATGAATATTCATCGCCTTTTTCGCGTATAAAACCTTTATACACAGCCAACGAAAAAGGCGTTTTTTTATGAAAAGAGCTTAAAAAGATATATTTTGCCTTTTAATTCTTTCTCATGATACAATTAGTAATTACTATTGTTAGACAATGTGTATACAAATGAGATAAAATTGTTAAAAGAATTCACACTTTACATACTTTAATTGACGAGCATTGGAGGTGTTCATTGCATGGCAGAAAAAGAAAAATTGACAATGCCGCTACTGCCTTTACGAGGTTTGATCGTCTATCCGACAATGGTGCTTCATTTAGATGTTGGGCGAGACAAATCTGTGCAAGCATTAGAAAAAGCAATGATGGATGATCACTTAGTTTGTTTAGTATCACAAAAAGATATGGGTATCGATGAACCAACAAAAGAGGATTTATATAGAACCGGTACGTTGGCAAAAATTAAACAAATGCTAAAGCTGCCGAATGGAACGATGCGCGTCTTAGTAGAAGGACTAAATCGCGTAACCGTTACAGAATTTGAAGACAGCGAAGAATATTTTGTTGTACACGTGGAAAAGCAAAATGAAGAACATCAGGTTGATGTAGAAGATAAAGCGCTGATGCGCACGCTTTTAGACTATTTCGAACAATACATAAAACTTTCCAAAAAGGTGTCCGTTGAAACTCTTTCAACCGTAAGTGACATTGAAGAACCAGGAAGATTAGCAGATATTGTAGCCTCTCATTTACCAATAAAAATTCAGCTTAAACAAGAAATTTTAGAAACAACTGATGTGAAAGAAAGATTAAATACGATCATTTCTCATATTCAAGACGAGCAAGAAGTTTTGCAGCTGGAGAAAAAAATTGGACAGCGTGTAAAGAAATCAATGGAACGCACTCAGAAAGAGTATTATCTTCGTGAGCAAATGAAGGCGATTCAAAAAGAGCTTGGAGACAAAGAAGGAAAGACAGGAGAAGTAGCAACGCTTCGCGAAAAAATTGAAGCAAGTGGGATGACGGACCATGTCAAACAAGTGGCGTTTAAAGAATTGGATCGCTATGAAAAAATTCCTGCTACCTCCGCTGAAAGCTCAGTCATTCGAAATTATATCGAGTGGTTGATTGCGCTACCTTGGACAAACGAAACGGAAGATACGCTCAATATTCATAATGCTGAACAAGTGCTGAACGATGAGCACTATGGCCTTGAAAAAGTGAAGGAACGCGTATTAGAATATCTAGCCGTGCAGCAGTTGACAAAATCTCTTAAAGGCCCTATTTTATGTTTAGCAGGACCTCCTGGCGTAGGGAAAACATCCCTAGCCCGCTCAATTGCTACGTCTCTAGATCGTCATTTTGTACGAGTATCTCTAGGCGGTGTGAGAGATGAGTCAGAAATCCGCGGTCATCGTCGCACGTACGTGGGAGCTATGCCTGGACGCATTATTCAAGGAATGAAAAAAGCAGGAACGATTAACCCTGTATTTCTGCTTGATGAAATCGATAAAATGTCAAATGATTTCCGAGGAGACCCGTCTTCTGCTTTGTTAGAAGTATTGGATCCTGAACAAAATCATAATTTCAGCGATCACTATATAGAAGAAACGTATGATTTATCAAAAGTGATGTTCGTGGCTACAGCTAATAACTTAGCTACGATTCCGGGGCCGCTGCGCGATCGAATGGAAATTATTCAAATTGCTGGTTACACGGAGCTGGAAAAGCTTGAAATCGCGAAGCGTCACCTATTGCTGCGCCAGCTAGAAAATCACGGATTGCAAAAGGGCAATTTGCAGATTCGCGATGACGCCTTAACAGCAATCATACGTTTATATACGAGAGAAGCTGGTGTTCGTAACCTTGAACGCGAAATTGCTTCCATTTGTCGAAAAGCAGCTCGTATCGTAGTCTCTGGTGAGAAAAAGCGCGTGGTGGTGACGGCCAAAACGCTTGAAGAATTCCTTGGTAAGCCTAGGTTCCGCTACGGACAGGCTGAGACGGAAGATCAAGTTGGTGTTGCTACAGGTCTTGCTTACACAACTGTAGGAGGAGACACGCTGGCCATTGAAGTAAGCTTATCCCCTGGTAAAGGAAGACTAGTGCTAACCGGAAAGCTTGGAGACGTGATGAAAGAATCAGCTCAGGCGGCATTTAGCTACGTGCGTTCAAATGCAGAGAAACTAGGAATTGATGAGAAGTTTTATGAAAAACATGATATTCATATCCATGTTCCAGAAGGAGCTGTACCAAAGGATGGACCTTCTGCAGGAATTACCATTGCCACTGCTCTAGTATCAGCACTAACGGGTAAACCAGTGCGTAGAGAAGTAGGAATGACAGGAGAAATTACACTAAGAGGTCGCGTATTACCAATCGGTGGTTTAAAAGAAAAGTCACTTAGTGCACACCGTGCCGGATTAACTAAAATATTAATCCCTCACGATAATGAACGTGATATTGAAGATATCCCTGACAGTGTACAAGAGGAATTAGACATCGTTCTTGTGTCACATGTGGACCAAGTATTGGAACATGCGCTAGTAGGAGAGGTAAAATGAAAGTAACTCAAGCCGATATTGTTATCAGTGCCGTACGCCCTGAACAATATCCTAAAGAAAACCTGCCAGAATTTGCGTTAGCAGGCCGTTCAAATGTAGGAAAATCATCTTTTATTAATAAGATGCTCAATCGCAAAAGCTTAGCGCGTACGTCGTCTAAGCCTGGAAAAACTCAAACGCTTAACTTCTTTTTAATTAATGAAATCCTTCACTTTGTAGACGTACCTGGCTACGGATTTGCAAAAGTGTCTAAAAAAGAGCGTGAAGCATGGGGGAAAATGATTGAAACGTATTTAACAAATCGTGAGCAGCTTAAAGCTGTGTTAATGATTGTTGATCTACGCCATGCTCCTTCAAAGGATGACGTTATGATGTATGAGTTTTTGAAGCACCATGACCTTCCCGTTATGGTTATTGCGACGAAAGCCGATAAAATTCCTAAAGGAAAATGGCAGAAGCACTTAAAAGTAGTGAGAGAAACGCTGGATTTAGATCCAAATGATGAATTAATTCATTTCTCATCTGAAACAGGTGAAGGAAAAGATAAAGCGTGGAAATCTTTGCAGTATCGCATGACTCACTAAACAAAGGAATAGAAGCTAAAAAAATGGAACGTTTATCATCACTCTACCAGGAAGTGAGTCAAACGTTCCATTTTTTTAACTTGTTTACATAGATTACTTTCGTTTGAAAAATAATAAATATAGCCCAACTAGTAACAATAAAATAGGCCAGAAGGTTGTTAAATAATTTACGCCGTCTTCAACTTTTGGCAAAAATAGTTTAAGACGGTCTGAAAACATCATTAAAATGGCAATAATTAAAAGGGTGCCGCCTTGGAAAAAGCCCGATTTGGCTTTTCTAGCACTGAGTAAAAAGCTAATGGCCACCATAAAAACGACCATGCTAATATTCGTAGGCCAAAAGGGAATTTGTTCACTTACATAGAAATGAATACCTAAAGTGATTAATATGTAACTTGCAAGCAAGTTTGAATGATCTTGAGATAAAGCAGACTCAGTTAACAGTGCCGCTCCTATTAAAATTAACAGTACAGGCCACGTGTATACCTTTGCTGCAATGCTCATATGTAGTTCATTCAGTAAGAAAAAGATTCCAAATCCAACTAGTAAGACACCAAAAAACATTGATTGCTTTTTCATAGTAACCTCCAGGTGTTTCAAAACAGAAAACGTGATAAAACGCTGCTTTTTTGATACAATTTATTACGGAATAACAGTTAATATCTTAACACATGTTTTCAAAGACTGTTCACATTTTTTTTTCGAATGACTTATAGAACATGTTATAATAGTTAGAGATAAGCCGAAGATTACATCTGTGTAATGTCCGCCGGTTTTTACGAATAGTAGAATGAAGAACGCCGGATTTTACGGGCAGTTATCTCACTGTAGCTCTTTGGAAATTTAGGGGTTACTGCCCGTCAAATTCGGATAAATAAGCACATTTCAATTATAGGGGGTATGTACAAATGCATATTATAGCAGTCGGCTTAAACTTTCGAACAGCCCCTGTTGAAATAAGAGAAAAGCTTAGTTTTAATGAGCAAGAACTAGCATCTGCCATGAAAACGTTAAGCGGCCAAAAAAGCATTTTGGAGAACATCATTGTTTCAACATGCAATCGTACGGAAATTTATGCTGTTGTTGATCAATTACACACGGGCCGTTATTATGTAAAAGCATTTTTAGCTGAATGGTTCGGAATAGATAAAGAAGAGTTTTCGCCTTATTTAACGATCTATGAAAATGATGGAGCCATCGAACACTTATACCGAGTAGCATGTGGATTAGATTCAATGGTGATTGGTGAAACACAAATTCTTGGACAAGTGCGTTCAAGCTTTTTGCTTGCTCAAGAAGAAGAAACAATTGGAACGGTTTTTAATCAGCTGTTTAAACAAGCTGTGACATTAGCCAAAAAAGCTCATCATGAAACAGAAATTGGTGCAAATGCAGTTTCTGTCAGCTACGCAGCCGTAGAGCTTGCTAAAAAGATTTTTGGAGACTTATCATCTAAACACGTATTGATTCTTGGTGCGGGAAAAATGGGTCAGCTGGCCGTGCAGAATTTATATGGCAGCGGAGCTAAAAAAGTAACGGTAGTGAATCGAACATTTGAAAAGGCACAGGAGCTAGCAAACCGTTTTTCTGGAGAAGCCAAACCATTTGCTGATCTTCAACATGCTTTAAGCGAAGCAGATATTTTAATTAGTTCAACAGGAGCTAATGACTATGTAGTAACGAAACGAATGATGAGTGAAGCAGAGCGTACGCGTAAAGGTCGTCCATTGTTTATGGTAGACATCGCCGTTCCGCGTGACTTAGATCCAGAACTAGATGAGCTAGAGACGGTCTTTTTATACGATATCGACGATTTAAACGGGATTGTAGAATCTAATTTGCAAGAGCGTCAAAAAGCTGCGGATGAAATTGAAATTATGCTTGAAGCTGAAATTGTTGCTTTCAAGTCTTGGCTTGGTACATTAGGCGTTGTACCTGTTATTTCTGCACTTCGTCAAAAAGCACTTACCATTCAAGCTGAAACGATGAAAAGCATTGATCGTAAGCTCCCAGATTTATCTGAGCGTGAGCGCAAAGTGTTAAATAAACATACAAAAAGTATAATTAATCAACTTCTTCGCGATCCAATTTTACACGCGAAAGAATTGGCTGGAGAGAAACATGCTGAAGAGTCTTTAGAGCTGTTCATGAAGATTTTTAATATTGAACAGGAAGTTGCTTTGCAAAAAGAAAAAGAAGAGCAGCTTCATACATCGATTACGTCTCATTCAGTAGCTTATCAGTCTTAAGTGAGGATTGAATAATGGTTGATATGGAATTAACCAGAATCTATGAATTGATTGTGATTTTATACGCGGTGAGCGTTTTATTATATTTTATTGATTTTGTACAAAATAACCGGAAGGCAAACTCGATAGCCTTCTGGTTACTTTCTATTGTATGGGTTTTGCAAACAGCCTTTTTAATTTTACGAATGTTTGAGACGGGAAGGTTTCCTATTCTTACTGTTTCTGAAGGGCTGTATTTTTACGCGTGGGTGTTAATTACTCTTTCACTTGTGATTAATCGCCTGTTCCGCGTTGATTTTATGGTGTTTTTTACAAATGTGATTGGTTTCTTAATTATGGCTATTCATACGTTTGCTCCACTTGAAACATACACGGCTGTCCAGTCGGAGCGCCTTGTGTCAGAATTATTAATCATCCATATTACCATGGCTATTTTATCTTACGGCGCTTTTTCAGTTTCTTTTGTTTTTTCTGCTCTGTATCTTGTTCAGTATAATTTATTGAAAAAGAAGAAATGGGGCAAGCGCTTGCTAAGAATTGAAGATTTAACAAAGCTAGATTACATGTCCTATGTATTAATTTTAATTGGTGTACCGCTGTTATTGCTTTCGTTAATCTTAGGAATCATATGGGCTTATATTAAATACGTAGATTTTCATTGGTACGATACAAAAGTGTTAGGTTCATTTTTAATGTTTGTTGCATACAGCGCTTACTTGTATGCTAGACTGCGTAGAGGTATTCAAGGAAAGGCAATCGCGATGTGGAATATTGGATTGTTCTTAGTCTTACTTATTAATTTCTTTTTATTTGGCAGTTTATCGAATTTTCACTTTTGGGGTTCGTAATTAGGAGGACAACATGCGAAAAATTATTGTCGGCTCTCGTCGAAGCAAACTTGCGTTAACACAGACCAAGTGGGTCATTGAACAGTTAAAAAAACAAGGTCTTCCTTTTGAGTTTGAAATTAAAGAAATGGTGACAAAAGGGGACAAAATTTTAAATGTAACGCTGTCCAAAGTAGGCGGTAAAGGTCTTTTTGTAAAAGAAATTGAACAAGCCATGTTAGATAAAGAAATTGATATGGCCGTTCATAGTATGAAAGATATGCCGGCTGTTTTGCCAGAAGGATTAACGATTGGATGTATTCCTTTACGAGAAGATCACCGTGATGCGCTTATTTCAAAAAATGGTGAGCGATTTGAGGAGCTGCCAAGCGGTGCTGTGATTGGGACAAGCAGCTTGCGTCGAGGGGCACAGCTTCTATCTATGCGTTCAGATATCGAAATTAAATGGATTCGAGGAAATATCGATACACGCCTAGAGAAATTAAAAAATGAAGATTACGATGCGATTATCTTGGCCGCTGCAGGACTATCTCGTATGGGCTGGTCGAGAGATACGGTCACTCAGTACCTAGAGCCGGAAATAAGTGTTCCTGCTGTAGGACAAGGAGCTTTAGCTATCGAATGCCGAGAAAATGACGATGAATTATTATCGCTTCTTCAAACTCTAAATCATGATGAAACGGCTCGTGCTGTTAGAGCTGAACGCGTATTTTTAAAAGAGATGGAAGGCGGATGCCAAGTGCCGATTGCGGGATATGGGCGTATAGTAGACGGTGGAAATATTGAGCTAACGTCGCTAGTCGCATCTCCTGATGGCAAAACGATTTATAAAGAGCACATTACGGGAAAAGACCCCGTTGCTATCGGTTCAGAAGCTGCTAGTCGCTTAACATCTCAAGGAGCTAAGCTTTTAATTGACCGCGTAAAAGAGGAGCTGGACAAATAATGAGTCATGAGGCTCCTCTTTTTTTGAAAAAAGTTTTGATTACAAGAGAAGCGAAGCAGGCTCATTCATTTGCAGCACAGATTAAAAAGCTTGGAGGCATACCTTTAAGCTTACCAGTCCTCACGTTTGCACGTTCTAACAATGAAAAAGAAGTGGAAGATGTCCTGCTGTCGATTGACTGTTTTGATTGGATTGTTTTTACAAGTCAAAACGGCATTTCTTTTTTCTTTGAATGGCTAAAAGAGTTAAATATCAGTCGGAGTGCTTTAAAAAGATTAAAAGTGGCTGCGGTTGGAGAAAAAACCGCAAAATTGCTGGAAAAATACGATGTTAACGTGCAACTTGTTCCAAAAGAATACGTTGCCGAATCACTTCTTGAGTCGTTAAAAGCAAATGTGTTACATCACGAGCGAGTTCTCCTTGTACGAGGACAATTAGCCCGCTCTGTTTTAAAAGATGGGTTAAAAGAGTGTGAGGTAACGGATTTAGTTGTATATCAGACCATTCGAAATCAAGGCTCTGAACGCTTGGTTAAGCAACATTTAGAAACAGGAATTGATGCCATTACTTTTACAAGTTCTTCTACAGTGAGATTTTTTGTCGAGTTAGTTAAAGATATTCCGAATTGGCTTGAGCTTATAAATGAAACCAAAGTTGTTTGCATCGGTCCTATTACGAGTCAGACAGCGAGCGAATATGGAATTAAGCATCTTGTTCCTAACACATACACAATAAATGGTATGATAGATATGTTGGTTAGTTGTTTTGAATAATAAAGGAGGATTTTAACATGAAAGATTTACAATTTACACGTCATCGTCGTCTTCGTAATTCTGTAAATATGCGTGCGCTTGTACGTGAAACACATTTACATCCGGAAGACTTTATATATCCTATTTTTATTGTAGAAGGTGAACAAAAAAGAAATGCTGTAAAATCAATGCCAGGTGTGGATCAAATTTCTTTAGACTACTTGAATGATGAAATCCAAGAGTTAGTCGATTTAGGAATCAAGTCAGCTATGGTATTTGGTGTTCCCGCTGAAAAAGATGCGGTCGGCTCACAGGCATACCATGACCACGGAATTGTCCAAAAAGGTATTCGTCAAATTAAAGAAAATTTTCCAGATTTTGTTGTTATCGCAGATACATGCTTGTGTCAATACACAGATCATGGCCACTGTGGTGTAATTGAAGACGGAAAAATCTTAAACGATCCTAGCCTTGACTTACTAGCGCGTACAGCGGTTAGTCAAGCTAAAGCAGGAGCGGATATTATTGCGCCTTCAAACATGATGGACGGTTTCGTGGCAGCTATTCGCCACGGTCTAGACGAAGCTGGATTTGAAGATGTGCCGGTGATGTCTTATGCTGTTAAATATGCATCTGCTTTTTACGGACCATTCCGTGATGCAGCGCATTCTTCTCCTCAATTTGGAGACCGTAAAACATATCAAATGGACCCAGCTAATCGCTTAGAGGCACTTCGAGAAGCGGAATCTGATGTCGAAGAAGGAGCAGATTTCTTAATTGTAAAACCAGCTCTATCATATTTAGATATTATGCGCGATGTGAAAAATACGTTTAATTTACCTGTAGTGGCTTATAATGTGAGCGGTGAATATTCAATGATTAAAGCGGCAGCTCAAAACGGCTGGGTAAATGAAAAAGAGATTGTTCTTGAAAAATTAATTAGCATGAAGCGTGCAGGAGCGGATTTAATTGTAACGTATCATGCTAAAGACGCAGCACGCTGGTTATCTGACAAGTAATTAAGGAGGCTTACACATGAGAAGTTATGAAAAGTCAAAAGCAGCTTTTTTAGAAGCGCAGCAACTAATGCCGGGTGGAGTAAACAGTCCTGTTCGTGCATTTAAATCAGTAGATATGGATCCTATTTTTATGGAACGAGGAAAAGGCGCTACGATTTACGATATTGACGGCAACAAATATATTGACTACGTCTTATCATGGGGACCTTTAATTCACGGACATTCCAACGATCAAGTAGTTGAAGCAGTAAAAAAAGTAACGGAATCTGGTACAAGCTTTGGTGCACCAACATTAATTGAAAATGAGCTCGCTAAAGTTGTGATTGAGCGCGTTCCTTCAATCGAAATCGTCCGTATGGTGAGTTCAGGTACGGAAGCAACGATGAGCGCACTGCGTTTAGCGCGTGGCTATACGGGCCGCAACAAAATTTTAAAATTTGAAGGCTGTTACCATGGACACGGTGACTCTCTTCTCATTAAAGCTGGCTCAGGCGTTGCAACGTTAGGCCTACCAGATAGCCCGGGAGTGCCTGAAGGAATCGCTAAAAACACGATTACAGTGCCGTACAATGATTTAGAAAGCGTACAATATGCTTTTAAAGAATTCGGAGATGACATTGCCGGAGTAATCGTTGAACCGGTAGCAGGAAATATGGGTGTGGTACCGCCGCAGCCAGGTTTCTTACAAGGGCTTCGTGATATCACATCAGAATATGGCTCACTGCTCATTTTTGATGAAGTAATGACAGGGTTCCGCGTAGCGTACAACTGTGCACAGGGCTACTACAACATTACGCCTGACTTAACTTGCTTAGGAAAAGTAATCGGTGGTGGTTTACCAGTAGGTGCTTACGGTGGTAAAGCTGAAATTATGGAGCGAGTTGCACCAAGCGGCCCGATTTATCAAGCAGGTACATTATCAGGTAATCCGCTTGCGATGACAGCTGGATACGAGACATTAACACAGCTGACACCTCAATCCTACGATGAGTTCATTCGTAAAGCAGATCGCTTAGAAGAAGGATTGATGGCAGCAGCTGAAAAATATGATGTGCCGTTTACCGTAAACCGAGCTGGTTCAATGATCGGTTTCTTCTTCACAAACGAACAGGTCATAAATTACGAAACAGCGAAAACATCGAATTTAGATTATTTTGCAGCTTACTATCGTGAAATGGCTAATGAAGGCGTGTTTTTACCTCCTTCTCAATTCGAAGGAATGTTTTTATCAACTTCTCATACAGATGCAGACATTGAACATACAATTGCAGCAGCTGAAAAAGCTTTTTCAAAGTTGCGTGGATAAACAGCTAAATAGAAATAACTTTTATAAAGAAGCTTACGGAGGATTCCGTAAGCTTTTTTAGTTTTCAAGACATATTTTAATTTATTTGTTCATACATCTTTAATGACCGCGCTATTACCTGGCGGGTGTTGGAAGGGGGAGAACAATTTGTCGCAGGATAATTTATCATGTCTGCGTTTTTCCGTAGAAGAATCAGTATGGTTTCAAAAAGGACAGGAAGTCTCACAACTTTTGTCTATCTCCTTAGAGCCTCAAGTATCTATTCAAGAATATGACCAATATGTGTCTATTCGAGGAGCATTACAATTAACAGGTGAATACGAAACGTACGAGGGAGAGCACTCGTTACGCGAATATACAAATGAGAATCAAGTGCAATCTATCTCTGTCCGTGAAGACGGAACGGCTGAATTATCACATCAATTTCCTGTTGATATTACCATTCCTAAAAATCGTATTCAAAGTATTGAAGATGTATATGTATCTATTGATTTATTTGATTATGAATTACCAGGCACAAATCAGCTGCAGCTAATGGCTGACTTGTCCATCACAGGATTGTACGGGGAACAGCATGAAGAACAAGAACGAGAAGAAGAGGAAGAGTTTGCGGAAGAACAGCACATCGTCTCCTATGAAGAAGCAGACGATGCTGAAGAGGTATATACTGAAAACTTTGCTCAAGAAGAAGAGAAACAAGAGGAGCAAGAGTTTGACGTAAGCTATCGTGAAGCTCCCGCACTTTTAGAGGCAGAGGCTATTGAAGAAGATCATTCAGAAAAGCCTCCTAGTTATTTTTCATCTGTATTTAAAAAAGAATCTCGTGCTGAGCCGGTCGTGGAATATGAAGAGGAAGCATATGAACCATTTGAAGTCGAAGTGAAAAAAGAGGCACCAATCGAGGAAGAAAGAGAAGACAACGTGATTGAGCTCTTTCAGCTTCGTCAAGAGCAAGAAAGCTTCGAAGAATCGCAAGCTAGTGAATTAAATACGTATGCTGACGTTCAACAAGAGGCTGAGCAAGAAAAGGAAAAGATTATTGTTGAATTTCGGAAAGAAGAAAATGAAAGCGGCCGAAATGAAAACGCCCTTTATTTAACAAAGCTCTTTTCGCGGGAAGAAGAAGCTTTTTCAACGTGGAAGCTTTGTATTGTTCAAGACGGAGATTCGCTTGATACGATAGCAAACCGCTATAATACGAATGTACAAAACATTTTACGAGTGAATAATTTAGGAGATGAATATGAGCTGGAAGAAGGAAGCATCTTAAATATTCCCGTTCGTTAAAGTCGGAAAGAAAACAGTTTTGACGCATATAATGTCTTAACTGTTTTCTTTATTTTTTACGAGGAAGGAGAATATAGATGCAGCGGACAGTAGCAGACTACAAAGTATTGTTAAAAGAATATGACTTAGATGTTGACTTTATCGAAGACTACGGAAAAGTAAAAAAAGTCTATACAAAAACTGGCGTATTTGCGCTTAAAGAAATGGCGAATCATCAAGAGCGAAATCAGAACTTCATTCAAAAGTTGCAGAACGTGTATCAAAAAGGGTGGATGGGCTTTGTCCCTATTTATCAAACGAAGCGTTCTCAGCCCATTGTTTCAGATGAAAGCGGCTCGTATTACTTAATGCCGTGGCTCCCAAATAACCCAACCGAAGAGCGTGATATTCGATATCATAAATTATTTCAAGAGCTTGCTAAGCTTCACGGCGCTTCGGCGCAGGAAGTAGAAGTAAAAAAAGAAGATATAGAAAATCATTATACATCGATGAAAGAAACGTGGGAAAAACGTCAGGAAGAGCTGAAACAGTACGTAGTAGAATGCGAGAAGAAAGTGTATATGTCCCCGTTTGAATTGCATTACTGTACATTTTATTATGAAATGACAAGAGCGCTTGAGTTTGGTTTTGGAAAGCTCGATCAGTGGAACGATGAAATGGAAGAAAAGGAAAAGATCCGGCTAGTTACGTCTCATGGAAAGCTATCGGCTAAACATTTTATCTATGACGAACGGGGAAATGGTTTTTTTATTAACTTTGAACATGCAAAAGATGCTTCACCGATTTATGATTTGGTCTCATTTTATTTCCGTACTCTTCGCACGTACCCAGTAACTACCTATGACAGCTATGAGTGGTTTAGTACGTATGAAAAACATTTTGCTCTCAGAGAAGAGGAAAGACTGCTTTTGCACAGTTATTTAGCGTTTCCAGAGCCCTTGTATCAGTGTATCGTTCAATATAGGCAGCATAAAGAAAGTAAAACGGAGCTTGAACATATGCAGTCATTTATTCGAGCATACTGGCTGACGAAAAACATTGAACAGCTCAATATTAAAATATTTGAAGTAGATCAGCAAAAAAAAATGGCAGCGGAAGCAGCTGCACAAGCCCAAGCGAACGAATAGCGCTTGGGTTTTTAAATCCAGTCCGAATATAAAGCAACCGCTAGTATGGCAAGCAGTGCCAACAACAGTACATCAAAGGTTGTGGGGAAGAATAGTGTACGTATACCTTGAAAAATTGTTAAAGGAACAATAAACTGTCCACAAGCCGCTCCTGCTGTTTTGAGCCACCGCTGCAGCTGATACGAATTTACATTTATTCGTTTCTTCATTTGTACATGCCCCTTTCAATCCACGTGCCCAGGTTAAAGTAAGTATATGAAAAAAGAAAGAAATGGTGCCATTTTTTTGAGCGGACTTTTCATTTTATTTCCAAAATTAGCGAGTGAATGAAAAAATAAAGAGCAGAACAAAAAAATTATGAATATAATCATAAAAAAATGGAGAAGATTATTGACGATTCAACATTTTTTCATATAGTATAATTAAGAGAAATTCATACATAAATACAGTGAATAGGAAGAGTACGGGATGTTCGTCTTTCAGAGAGAGAAATCAGCTGCTGTGAGATTTCTTAAGAATGTGCACTCGGAATGTCGCCTATGAGTAGCTTTTTTGAACAGCTGCATAGCTCAGTAGAAAAAGCCGGTTAATCAACCGTTATGAAATGAAGTGTATAGGCTTATCAAACGGGATACGTCTATAAAAAAAGGTGGTACCGCGAAATCAACTCCTTTCGTCCTTTTATTAGGAAAGGAGTTTTTTTATGTTTATAAAAGCTTTACACAGTTTCTAAAGACTGAAACTTTATATTATGGAGGTATACATTATGTCTGAAAAAGAAGTGACTCTTCCAACGAAGTATGATCCAAAAGCCGTTGAAGAAAATCGTTATCAGTATTGGTTAGACGGGAAGTTTTTTGAAGCAACAAATGACCCTGAAAAAGAGCCATATACAATTGTAATTCCACCCCCAAACGTAACGGGCAAGCTGCATTTAGGCCACGCTTGGGATACAACGTTACAAGACATCTTAACGCGTATGAAGCGCATGCAAGGCTATGACGTTTTATGGCTTCCTGGCATGGACCATGCGGGGATTGCAACGCAGGCAAAAGTAGAAGAAAAGCTTCGCAGCGAAGGGAAAAGCCGCTACGATCTAGGCCGCGAAAATTTTGTAGCCGAAACGTGGAAATGGAAAGAAGAATATGCAAGCTTTATTCGCCAGCAGTGGTCGAAGCTAGGACTTGGCTTAGACTATTCACGCGAGCGCTTCACGCTTGATGAAGGCCTTTCTAAAGCAGTGCGCGAAGTATTCGTAACGCTTTACAAAAAAGGGTTAATCTATCGCGGAGAATATATTATTAACTGGGATCCAGCTACAAAAACAGCTCTTTCAGACATCGAGGTTATTTACAAAGATGTACAAGGTGCGTTTTATCATATGCGCTATCCGTTGGCAGATGGTTCTGGACATATTGAAATCGCAACAACTCGTCCTGAAACAATGCTAGGAGATACGGCTGTAGCTGTTCACCCTGAAGATGATCGCTATAAGCACTTAATCGGCAAAAAGGTTGTCCTTCCGATTGTAGGTCGTGAAATTCCAATCGTAGGCGATGATTATGTAGATATGGAATTCGGTTCTGGTGCGGTAAAAATTACGCCTGCTCATGACCCGAACGATTTTGAAATTGGAAACCGTCATAATTTAGAGCGTATTTTAGTGATGAATCAAGACGGCACGATGAATGACAAAGCAGGTAAATATGAAGGAATGGATCGTTTTGCTTGCCGTAAGCAAATTGTTAAAGACCTTCAAGAAGACGGCGTATTGTTCAACATTGAAGACCACATGCATTCAGTAGGTCACAGTGAACGAAGCGGTGCCGTTGTTGAACCTTATTTATCAACTCAGTGGTTTGTAAAAATGCAGCCGTTAGCAGATAAAGCAGTAGATCTTCAAAAACAAGAAGAAAAAGTAAACTTTGTGCCTGATCGTTTTGAAAAGACATACTTACACTGGATGGAAAATATTCGCGACTGGTGTATTTCGCGTCAGCTTTGGTGGGGACATCGCATTCCAGCTTGGTATCATAAAGAAACTGGAGAAGTATACGTAGATCATGAGGCTCCAGCAGATATCGAAAACTGGGAACAGGATTCAGATGTATTAGACACATGGTTCAGTTCAGCGCTATGGCCGTTCTCAACAATGGGCTGGCCGGATGTGGATGCAGCTGATTTCAAACGCTACTACCCAACAAATGTGCTTGTAACGGGCTACGACATTATTTTCTTCTGGGTATCTCGTATGATTTTCCAAGGTCTTGAATTTACGGGTAAACGTCCGTTTGACGATGTACTTATTCACGGTCTTGTACGAGATGCTGAAGGTCGTAAGATGAGTAAATCACTTGGTAACGGCGTAGATCCAATGGAAGTAATCGAGAAATACGGTGCAGATTCTCTTCGCTATTTCTTATCTACAGGAAGCTCACCGGGACAAGATTTACGCTTCAGCTTTGAAAAAGTCGAAGCGACGTGGAACTTTGCAAATAAAATTTGGAATGCTTCTCGTTTTGCATTAATGAACATGGACGGCATCACATTTGAAGAGCTTGATTTATCAGGCGAAAAGTCAGTTGCGGATAAATGGATTTTAACGCGCTTAAATGAAACGATTGAGCACGTAACAAAATTAGCTGACAAATATGAATTTGGTGAAGTTGGACGCATTCTTTATAACTTTATTTGGGATGACTTCTGCGATTGGTATATTGAAATGGCTAAACTTCCTCTTTACGGAGAAGATGAAGCAGCTAAAAAGACCACTCGCTCAATTTTAGCTTATGTACTTGATAACACAATGCGACTTTTACATCCATTCATGCCGTTTATTACTGAAGAAATTTGGCAAAGCTTGCCGCATGAAGGTGAATCAATTACAGTAGCTAAATGGCCGGAAGTACGCGCTGAGCTTTCGGATAAAGAAGCTGCTAACGATATGCGTTTACTTGTAGATATTATCCGTGCTGTTCGTAACATTCGTGCTGAAGTGAACACGCCGATGAGCAAACAAGTAAAATTATTTATTAAAGCTAAAGATGAAAATATTCAAAGTCAGCTTGAAAAGAATCGTGCGTATGTAGAACGTTTCTGTAATCCAAGTGAGCTTGTGATTTCAACCGATGTTTCATTAGATGAAAAAGCGATGACTGCTGTTGTAACAGGCGCAGAATTAATTTTACCTCTTGAAGGTTTAATTAATATCGAAGAAGAAATCGCCCGTTTAGAAAAAGAATACGATAAGTTAAACAAAGAAGTAGAACGTGTACAAAAGAAATTAAACAACCAAGGCTTTATTGCAAAAGCGCCTGCTAAAGTAGTAGAAGAAGAGCGTGCAAAAGAGCAAGATTACGTTGAAAAACGTGAAGCTGTTCAGTCTCGTATTGCTGAATTACGCGGATAATCAATGGGTTAATAAACCAACAGAAAAAGCGTGGCTTGTATAGCGACGCTTTTTCTTTACATAATAATAGCGATGGAAAAGAAAGGTGAATAAAAGATGATAACGACATATGAAGAAGCGCTTGATTGGATTCATAACAGACTTCGCTTTGGAATCAAGCCGGGGTTAGAACGAATGGAATGGATGCTAGAGCAGCTTGATTTTCCGCAGCAAAATATAAATGCTATTCACGTTGCTGGGACGAATGGTAAAGGTTCTACTGTTTCGTATTTGCGAAATATGTTAGAAGAAGCAGGGTATAAAGTTGGAACGTTTACTTCCCCTTATATCGAAACATTTAATGAGCGGATTAGCGTGAATGGACAGCCTATTTCAAATGAAGCAATGACCGCTCTTGTTCAGGAAGTAAAGCCTGTAGTGGAGCGACTAGAACATACGGACTTAGGGTCAGCTACGGAATTTGAAGTGATTACAATCATGGCTTTTCTTTATTTCGGCTATCATGATTCAGTTGACTATGTTGTGTTTGAAACAGGTCTTGGGGGACGATATGATTCAACAAACGTTGTGAATCCTATGGTGAGTATTATTACAAACATTGGATTTGATCACATGGCGATACTAGGTGATACGGTAGAAGAAATTGCAGCAGAAAAAGCGGGGATTATTAAAAAAGAAGTCCCTATTATTACTGGTGCAGAGCAAGTAAAGGCGCTTGACGTCATTACAGAAGAGGCAAATTTGAAGCAGGCTTCGTTATTTGTGTTAGGAAAAGAATTTAAAATTGAAAACTATGAGCCCTTAGCAAATGGAGAAGGCTTTACGTTAAAAACGCCGTATGGTATATTTGAACACTTGCAATTAAATATGCTTGGCTATCATCAAGTTAAAAATGCAGCTTTGGCTGTGATGGCCGTTTGTTATTTAAAAGAAAAGAAAAAGCTTTCTATCTCCAATGAGCAAATGATAAAAGGGATTCAGCATACAAAGTGGAACGGCCGCTTTGAGATAGTAAATGAGCATCCTTTAACGATTATTGACGGGGCTCATAATGCAGAAGGCATTGATAGCTTGTTATCTACTTTACGCCTTCATTATGAAGATCGAAACATTCATTTAATCTTCAGCTGCTTAAATGATAAAAGCGCTGATCGAATGGTCCAAGAACTTGAAACAATCGCTGCAAGTATTACATTTACGTCGTTTGACTTTCCTCGTGCTCGCGCAGCTGGGGAACTTTATGAGATGAGTACTCATCGTAATAAGCATATGGACGAGGAGTGGAAAAAAGCAATTGCTTACGTAAAGGAAAAGGCGACAGGTGAACAAGACATGGTCGTGATTACAGGGTCTCTGTATTTTATATCAGAAGTGCGGGCCTTTCTTCTCAAATGAGCAGAAGCAGCAAGTGAAATCTTGCTGCTTTTAACATAATGTAAGAAAGGGATACAAATAATAAGGAAGCACTAAGTTCAAAGTATTGTCACTTTCACCCCCTAGGTAAGTGATATATAATAAACATGTACATCACTAAATAAGGAGATTGTTAACATGAGTAAGAATAATGAAAAAATTGTACCGAAAAGTAATAAAAACTTTACCGGTATTATTCTTACCTTTTCAGTGATAGCGAATGTTATTATCTTACTGCTATTCTTTTCGAATATTGGCTATCAAGGAAAAGTAAGTTTTGATTTGACTATCTTTCCACGGTTAAATGCTATTTTGAATAGTTTTACGTTTATTTTTTTAGTTGCAGCGTTGATTTCAATCTTTAGAAAAAACATCAATGCTCATAGAGGGTTTATCTTAGCGGCATTCACTTCTACACTGCTCTTTTTAGTTTCATATTTAACGTTCCACTATATCTCAACGGAAACAGCTACGTTTGGTGGAGAAGGAATTGTTCGTCCCATTTACTTCTTTATTTTGATCACACACAGTTTCTTAGCAGCGATTATCGTTCCGCTGGCACTGTTTGCACTTGTGTGGGGCTGGACAATGCAAGTTGAAAAACATAAAAAAATTGTGCGATGGACAATGCCAATCTGGCTTTATGTAAGCCTTACAGGTGTAATTGTCTACTTATTTATGGCTCCTTACTATTAAAAAACGTCTGCTTTTGCAGACGTTTTTTTATGCTGTTTTTGTTTTTTAGTGGTATAATCCTTATTACCTATAAAAGGTGTGTTTTAAGGAAGGAGGCATACAGAATATGACTTTTATGGGTATTAAGATTCAGTTTATTAATGAAGGAGCTGTTTGATACTAATCAATAAAAGAGAGGTGTGGAAATGAATAAACTGTCAAAAGAGAATAAAGGACTTTCTCTCACGCAAGTGATTATACTGGTTATCGTAATAGGTCTTCTAGCAGCTTTTCTCATACCGTTTATTGGCAGCTATTTAAAAGGAAAAGATACATTGCCCCATTCAAAAGAAAATCTACAGTTAGTATTCTATACCCCTGAAATGGAAGGAGTCGTATGAGTATAATTTACCTTTATCTATTCGTTTCAGGTATCACTCTAGGTTCATTTTACAACGTAGCAGGCCTTAGAATTCCTCAGGGAAAATCTATTTTATCTGCAAGATCTCATTGTCCACACTGTTTATACGTTCTTTCTCCACAACAGTTAATCCCCGTAGTCTCCTACATTAAAAATGCAGGAAAATGTAGTATGTGTCGCAAAAAAATCTCCTTCATCTACCCGTTCGTAGAATTTTCGACAGGAAGTTTATTTGTATATGCTTTTTTAAAATTGAATATGACGTTAGAACTGATTGTCATATTAACTTTTGTTTCTTTTTTAACAATTATCGTTGTCTCAGATATAGCCTATATGATTGTCCCAAATAAGGTGCTGCTTTTCTTTTTGCCTATCTTTCTTCTTGAGCGTCTTTTCATTCCATTAACTTCGTGGAGTGATTCTTTAATGGGAGGAGGAATCGCATTTTTTCTCCTCTTTCTAATCGCATTTCTCAGCAGAGGAGGCCTTGGAGAAGGAGATATTAAATTGTATGGTTTGATTGGTATTGTGCTTGGAGTAAAGCTTGTTTTGCTATCACTTTTTTTAGCTATATTAATAGGCGGAACCGTTAGTATAGGAGCATTGTTAATGAAAAAGGCAAAGGTAGGTGTACCAATTCCTTTCGTTCCTTTTATTTTTATAGGGACAATCGCTGCTTATTTTCATGGAAACGAATTGATAGATTGGTATGTTAGCAACTATTTTTATTGAGCTTCAAGTCTTCGACAAAGTTAAAATTTCTGTAACTAAATAGCGAAAACCTTTTGTAACAAGACGACAAATGTCTTGTTATTTTTTTTTTCTTCTATGATAGCATGGAAAAAAGTGTATGTTTTATGTCGGTTTACCTCAGCTTACAACCGGTACTAAGACTACGTTAACTAAAGGCGGTGGGGCAGTGGACAAGCAGGAACGAAAAATTTCAATTAAAATCAATGGTCAATCTAAGGATGAGAAGGATGAACAAGCGCCGGAAAAAGACGAATTTACGTGGGTTCTTCCGGAACCGGCATCCAAAGATTCTCATGTGGAAGAAAATAAAGTGGTGTTTATTGAAGATGTAAGAAATGAAAAGAAGAAAAAGCCGCGATTACATCCTAAAAATGTTTCGATTAAAACAGTAAACGGCGGTGTGATCAAACGAACGGCTGTGATTGTATTGCTAGCAGTCGGAATAGGCAGCGGCATTGGTATGGTTGGTGTGAAAATGATGACAGGAAGCGAACAGCCTGTAAGCAAAGCACAAACAAGTGAGCGAGCGAAAGAAGAAAAAGCTGCTCAAACAGCGTCTGCCACTGAAAGTGTTGGTAAAGCTGAAAAGAAAAGCGAACAGGAATCGAAGGATACGTCAGCTGCTGCTTCTACTTTAGACCCTTTTTCCTTTTACATTGTGCAAGCAGGTGCTTTTTCATCAAAAGCTGCTGCAAATAAAGCAATGGATAAATGGAAAGAAGAGAACGAAGCAGGCGAGATTTTTTCACCTAAAACCTATTCTCTTGTCGTTGGTGCTGCCACTGGAGAGGAAAAAGCAAAGGCACTTAGTAAAACGTATAAACAACAAGGTAAAGATGTATATGTAAAGTCTTATGAAATTAAGCCCACTAGCGAATTAGGGAAAAAAGATCAAACGGTTATAACAACAGCGCAGCCGTTTATGGCTAATCTCTTAGATCAATCTGTTAAAGCGATTGAGGGAGAGCGGGTAGCCGATATCAAATCTTTGAAAAAAGAGCTGACAAAAGTTCAGAAAGAAGCGTCAAATGAAGACATTAAAACCATGGTGAGCACCCTTCAAAAGGCTGCGGCTTCTCTATCTTCATATGAAGACAATAAAAGCAGTAAAGACGCTTGGCTTGCTCAGCGATACGTGTTAAAAGCTCTTCAGCAGTATGAAAGCCTTGTAACGTCTTAACAGGTGAGGTAGTGTAATGCTGCCTCACTTGTTTATTGTCATTTAGAGATGAAATTGCTAAAATAACGGTGTGTCCTTCTTTTTTAAAATCAAAATGCAAAGGTGAGATGTATGAAACAAACATTAATTTTAGCCTCAGGCTCTCCTCGTCGAAAAGAATTACTTCAGCAGCTTCACATTCCCTTTACCGTTCACGTTAGTACAATTGAAGAAATCGTCAATCCATCATACACTCCGTCCGAGGTAGTAATGGATTTAGCTAGGCAAAAAGCAGTGGACGTCGCTTCGCATTATAAAGAGGATATGGTCCTAGGCGCCGATACAGTTGTCGTATATGGCAATCGTATTTTAGGAAAGCCAAAAACGAAACAAGAAGCGATTGAAACACTTACGATGCTGTCAGGTCAAAAACATCAGGTGTTAACTGGAGTAGCGTTCGTATCAAATGCAAAAGTTCATACGTTTTATGAACAAACTGATGTAGAGTTTTGGCCGATTGAACAAGATGAAATCGTACAGTACGTAGAGTCAGGAGAGCCTATGGACAAGGCTGGTTCTTATGGAATTCAAGGGCTCGGTGCTGCGCTAGTTAAAAAAATTGAAGGAGACTATTTCTCCGTGGTGGGCTTGCCGCTCTCCCGAACAATACGTGAGCTAAAACAATACGGTTTCGTCTACTAAAAAGGAGTGACGAAATTGGATCAATCATTGCTAATTAAAGATTTTCCTCAAGATGAAAGACCTCGAGAGCGCCTTGTGGCAATGGGTGCTTCTAGTCTTTCTAACCACGAGCTTATTGCTATTTTGCTGCGCACCGGAACCAAAGATGAATCTGTTCTTCAGCTGTCCAATCGCATATTAACGCATTTTGAAGGTCTTCAACTTTTACAGCATGCATCGCTTGATGAAATGATGAATATTAAAGGTATCGGACCCGCAAAAGCGATTCAAATTATAGCGGCTATTGAAATAGGTAAGAGGATTGTACAGCGGAAATCTAGTGAGCGATATACCATTCATGGCCCTGAAGACGGAGCTAATTATGTGATGGAAGAAATGCGCGTGCTGTCCCAAGAGCATTTCGTCTGTTTATACCTCAACACGAAAAATCAAGTTCTCCACAAGCAAACCATTTTTATCGGAAGCCTCAATTCATCTATTGTCCATCCAAGAGAAGTATTTAAAGAAGCCTTTCGCCGTTCAGCTGCATCTCTTATTTGTATTCATAATCATCCCTCCGGCGACCCTACTCCCAGCAGAGAAGATATAGAGGTAACGAAGCGCTTAAAAGAGTGCGGATTTATCATAGGAATTGAATTGTTAGATCATTTAATTATCGGAGATCGAAAATATATTAGTTTAAAAGAAAAAGGATACATGTAAGGCTATGCTTTTTAAAATCCTTGGGTTATAATAGTAGTCATGATTTTAAATGACAAGTTCTTTACAATCATTCGTTATTAATAGACAAAGTATGACTTTTTATCATACAATATTTGGCGTTGACATCTATGAAAAAAGTATAGAAAATAAAAAATGTTACTTATGAAATGAAGAAATTGAATTATGGAATTTTTACCTTTGCATTTTGGTAAGAGAAAGGAAGAGACACATGTTTGGAATCGGTACTAGAGACCTTGGAATAGATTTGGGTACTGCAAATACGCTCGTTTATGTAAAAGGAAAAGGAATTGTTGTGCGTGAGCCGTCTGTTGTGGCTTTGCAAACTGATACAAAACAAATCGTTGCGGTAGGTAACGATGCAAAAAATATGATTGGTCGTACACCTGGGAACGTAGTAGCCCTTCGTCCAATGAAAGATGGAGTTATTGCAGATTACGAAACAACTGCGACGATGATGAAATATTACATCAATCAAGCTCAAAAAACAAAAAGTTTGTTTGCGGGTAAGCCGTATGTAATGGTTTGTGTACCTTCTGGCATTACAGCTGTTGAGAAGCGTGCCGTTATTGATGCGACTCGTCAGGCTGGCGCGCGTGATGCGTATACAATTGAAGAACCGTTTGCTGCAGCAATCGGGGCCAATCTACCGGTTTGGGAGCCAACGGGAAGTATGGTAGTAGATATTGGTGGAGGAACAACAGAAGTTGCGATTATTTCTTTAGGCGGAATCGTAACATGTCAGTCAATCCGTATCGCTGGGGACGAGATGGATGAAGCGATTATTCAATATATTCGCAAGAATTACAATTTAATGATCGGTGAGCGTACGTCAGAAGCATTAAAAGTAGAAGTCGGTTCTGCCGGAATTCCAGAAGGTATTGAAAACATGGAAATTCGCGGACGTGACTTACTAACAGGTCTACCGAAAACAATCGAAATTTCAGCAGAAGAAATTGCAGAAGCACTAAAAGATACAGTGGCTTCTATTGTCGATTCAGTAAAAAGTACATTAGAAAAAACACCACCTGAACTTGCGGCAGATATTATGGATCGCGGTATTGTATTAACAGGCGGTGGCGCATTGCTACGTAATTTAGATAAAGTTATTAGTGAAGAAACAAATATGCCGGTTGTCATCGCAGAAGATCCGCTTGACTGTGTTGCAATTGGAACTGGTAAAGCGTTAGAACACATTGATTTATTTAAAAATCGTACAAGCGATTCATATCGCTAAATATTAAGAGGTGTAGATCGTGCCACAATTTTTCTTAAATAAACGTTTAGTTATTTTATTGGTCAGTATTATTGTATTAGTGGCATTGATTGGTTTTTCGTTAAATGGTCGTAAAAATGTAACGTGGCCTGAACAGTTTGTCAAAGATACGGTTGGTCTTGTTCAGGCTACCTTTAATGAACCCGCACAATTTGTAGCGGGTTTCTTTCAGAATGTAGGTGACTTAAAGCGTACATACGAAGAAAACGAGGTATTAAAAGCCCGTTTAGACGAACGCATGCAATTAGAAACGAAAGCCAACGCTTTGCAGCAAGAAAATAAAAAATTAAGAGCACAGCTCGACAAAAAAACGGATTTAAGTCAATACAATCCAATCGAAGCAACAGTTATTGCTCGTAATCCAGACCGTTGGCATGAGGTAATTGCCATTGATAAAGGGACGGTTCATAATGTACAGGAAAATATGGCTGTTATGACTCCTGAAGGGCTGATTGGTAAAGTGAAGCATGCATCTAAGTTCACATCTACTGTGCAGTTAATTAGTTCATCAGATCGTACAAACCGTGTATCTGCTAAAATTCAGGCTAAAAAAGAAGTGTTTGGTTTAATTGAAGGCTATGATGATAAAGAACAGGCGCTTGTTATGCGTCGTATTCCTTTTGATGCTGATATTAAAGAAAAGCAAAAAGTAGTAACGTCCGGTCTAGGACAAGAAGACGGCATTTTTCCTAGCAATCTTCCAATTGGCGTTATCACAAAAATTGAGCCTGATGAATATGGATTAACGAAAAAAGCTTATATCAAACCTGCTGCTGACTTGTATGACTTAGATAACGTAGTTGTAGCTAAAAGAAGTGCGCCCGCTGCTGAAGACGATTTAGGGGCGGAGGAGGCTAACTGATGAAGCGGTTTGTCCTTCCTATTCTCGTGCTTGTCGTTTTTATGTTTGAAAGTATCTTTGTTAATTTTGTCGCCATGGCATCACCATGGCGAGACTGGATTCTATCGCCTCACTTTGTTGTAGTGGTACTGGCTTTTATGGCAGTGTATTATCACCCAAAGCAAGCGATGCTATATGGGGTAATCCTTGGATTCATGTACGATATTGCCTTTACGGATGTCTTAGGAGTATACGCGCTTGGATTGCCGGCCGTATGCTATATCGTATCAAAACTAATGAAGATTTTTCAGCAAAATACGCTTATCGTAATCTGCATGTCGCTATTAGCTGTAGCCATTATTGAGTTTTATGTATATGGAATTAATAGCATTATTAATATATCCGATATGACCATTGGTCGCTTCTTGCAAGAGCGATTTTACGCAACCATCATTTTAAATGCCATATTTGCACTCATTTTTGCATTTCCGCTTCAAAGATGTTTTCAATATTTCGCTAAATTTATCGATGAACGCTGATCCGAAAATATATTAAGCTTCTCGTTCGTGATGTGATAAAAATGCTGATTGAAGAAACGAAAAAAAGGAATTGAGTAAGTCTCTGTCGAAATTATATATTCGTTGAGGTGAGCGTCTTGAATAAACAAAAGCAACAAAATGTGACAATTAAAGGAACAAAAGATGGATTAACGTTGCATCTCAATGATACATGTTCATTTGCAGAGCTTTTGACGGAACTTAAGACGAAGCTTTTGACAAATAAGCATGGCGATGCCGATCAAATCGTCACAGTGTATGTCAAAATCGGAAATCGTTATTTAACTACAGAGCAGGAAACCGAATTGAAGGCGCTCATAGAAGAAAATCAGTATTTAGTAGTTAAACAAATTGATAGTAACGTTATTTTAAAGCAAGATGCAGTCCGAGTAAGAGAAGAAAGTGAATTAGTATCTGTTACAAAGGTAGTTCGTTCAGGACAGGTTCTCCATGTAGAAGGCGATTTGCTTCTAGTCGGAGACGTAAATCCCGGAGGAACCGTTGTAGCTGGAGGAAATTTATTTGTATTAGGTGCTTTAAAAGGGATTGCTCATGCAGGATATCGCGGCAATAAAAACGCTGTTATTGCTGCATCGTTAATGAAACCTTCACAGCTGCGCATTGCTGATATCATTACCCGATCAGAAGAAGAGCGCAGTGAGAAGGAAGAGAATATAATGGAATGTGCATACTTAGATGATAATGATCAAATGGTGATAGATCGCGTGCAAGCTTTACCGCATCTAAGACCGAATTTGACCAGGGTAGAAAGGAGAATTTGACAGTGGGAGAGGCTATTGTTGTTACGTCTGGTAAAGGTGGAGTTGGAAAAACAACGACATCAGCCAATTTAGGTACTGCTCTAGCATTAGCTGGAAAGCGCGTGTGTCTAGTAGACACTGATATCGGCTTACGCAACTTGGATGTTGTAATGGGGCTTGAAAATCGTATTATTTATGATCTTGTAGACGTGGTAGAAGGTCGATGCCAACCGCAAAAAGCCTTGATTAAGGACAAGCGTTTTGAATGTTTGTACTTACTTCCTGCTGCTCAAACGAGTGACAAAACAGCTGTTCAACCAGAACAAATGCGAGAGTTAGTTCTTCAGTTAAAGCAAGACTATGACTATGTGGTTATTGATTGCCCAGCTGGTATTGAACAAGGCTATAAGAATGCCGTAGCTGGCGCTGATAAGGCACTCGTTGTGACAACACCGGAAGTTTCAGCTGTTCGTGATGCTGACCGTATTATTGGATTATTGGAGCAAGAGGATATCGAATCTCCAAAACTGGTTATTAACCGAATCCGTAGTCATATGATGAAAAATGGAGACATGCTGGACGTGGAAGAAATTTCTCAGCTTCTGGCTGTTGATTTAATTGGAATCGTTGCTGACGATGAAAATGTTATTCGTGCTTCTAACAACGGTGAACCAATTGTCATGGATCCATCAAGCAAAGCATCAATTGCATATCGTAATATTGCAAGACGTATTCTAGGTGAAACGGTTCCTCTTCAATCGTTAGATGAAGAAGATAAGGGAATGTTTGCACGTATTAAACGATTCTTTGGTGTTCGTTCTTAAAAAGCTTCCGATAGAGGAAGCTTTTTTTATTTGTGTGATTTTGTAGGGTCAAGCTGTCATAAGCTCTACGGACAAGTCATATAGTTGATTATACGATAAGAACAAGGAGAATGATGAATCATGAATCGACGTGCTGATGAAATCCGTAAACGAATTGCTGAGCGCAAGCGAAAACAATTAAATACAACGAAGCGTCTTCCTCAAGAACCTCTTCATACGTCCTTAATGAGTGAAGAAGAAAAATATGGATCGATGGATTATTCTGCGGTTGAATACACACCATCAGCAAAGGAATATCACCCGTTATTTCGAAAAGAACGCTTTTTATTTAAAATTTTAGCTTCGGCCTGCTTAGTGTTAATTGTAGGGATTATGTTCAAGAACGCTTCTCCTGCTTTTGAACAGGCCAGAGTGGTGGTTCAACAAACAATGGATAAAGAATTTCAGTTTGCGGCTGTTTCCTCTTGGTATGAAGATAAGTTTGGGAAGCCGTTAACGCTCCTGCCGAATAAGGAGTCTAGCAAAACGGAGCAAAGTGTAAGCGGAGAATACGCTACTCCAGCTTCAGGGAAAGTAACGGAAACATTTGCTCAAAGTAAGCAAGGCGTGACGGTTCAAACAGGAGTGGATTCTGTTGTAGAAGCAATGAGTGAAGGTATTGTAAGGTATGTAGGAAAACGTGATGATACTGGGAATACCGTTATTATTCAACATGCCGATGGAACTGAAACTTGGTATGGACAGCTCAAAAAAATCAATGTTAGCATGTATGATTTTGTGAATAAAGGCAAAGAAGTAGGAATTGTGGAAAACAGTAAAAAAGGCGATGCTGGAACGTTTTATTTTGCTATTAAAAAAGGCGATAAGTTTGTGGATCCTAGTCAGGTGATTCAATTTGAATAGTGCTTTTTCGTTATTGATGAAAATTCACATTCATCCATTGTTTTGGGGGATTTTCGTAATTGGTATCTTAACGGCTACGGTAAAGCAGCTTTTTTTGTTATTTATTATTGTAATTATTCATGAACTGGGCCACGCCGTAGCGGCTCAGTGTTTTTCTTGGCGAATTCGTAGAATTATGCTCTTACCTTTTGGAGGAGTAGCAGAAGTAGATGAACATGGTAATCGTCCATTTCGAGAAGAGTTTATTGTGACAATAAGTGGACCTCTTCAGCATCTTTGGATGTTTGGAGCTGCTTTCTTATTAATGAAAATAAATGTGTTGTCTTTGGAAACGTATGAGCAATTTATGTTTCAATGCACAGTAATTTTACTGTTTAACCTTTTGCCCATTTGGCCATTGGACGGAGGGAAGCTGCTTTTTTTAATGTGCAGTCGTTCTTTACCATTTTTAGAAGCGCATAAGCTTGCACTCCGGTTATCAACGTTTTTTTTAGCTATCGGTATTATCTACGCCGTCATTATGCATCCTTTTCAGCTGCACTTATGGATTGTTATTTCATTTTTAATTATATCCGGATATTTGGAATGGAAGAGCAGGCAATTTGTCTACATGCGCTTTTTGTTGGAGAGGTATCATGGAAAAGAGCATCCAATTGGAGCTTTAAAAACGCTAAGTGTATCAACCAGTGAGACGCTCCATCAAGTCCTGCAAAAATTCCAAAGAGGTTGTAAGCATATGATTATTGCTACATCTCAAACAGGCGAGCATGTACAAATTGATGAAAATGAACTTTTACACGCTTACTTTGTAGAAAAAAGAACAAATAGCCCACTAGATGAACTTGTAACAGTTTACTGATTTCTAGTAACATAGAATAGAATGAAAAAAGTTCGGTTGCACTGACCGAACTTTTTCCTATGAATTTAGATTAAAGTGAGGCAATGTATGTGAAGGCATGTATCATTAACGCGGCTACTTCTTCCAAACGTATAGCCGTGATAAACGATAAAACACTAGAAAAAATATATTTAGAAGAACAAAGCGAGAATCAAATTATTGGTGATATATATTGGGGTAAAGTCGTAAAAGTCCTGCCGCATATGCAAGCAGCCTTTATCGATATTGGTTTATCAATGAACGGATTTATTCATCGAAATGAACTTGTATCCTATCAGCAGTCAAATAATCCTCACAAGGATCAGCAGCCGATGTCTGCTTTTATTCGTGAAGGAGAAAAAGTATTGGTTCAAGTTGTAAAAGAAGGCATTGGAACAAAAGGGCCGAAGCTGACGGGTATTATTGAATTTTCTTCTGATGAGCTTGTATATTTACCGCACGGAAACTATGTCGCTGTATCCAAAAAAATAGATGAGCCAAAACGCCAACAGTGGAAACAGCTTGGCGAGCGGTTAAAACAGGGGATGGAAGGCTTTTTATTTCGAACAGCGATTGAGGAAAAATCAGAAGCTGCGGTCCAACACAAAATAAAAGAGCTACAGAAGAAATATGAGCGCCTTGAACGACAGACACAGGGAATGAAAGCTCCTGCCCTAGTCAGCAAAGGACAAGATTTTCTCGAAACAAGAGTGCAAGCTGCACTTCAACAAGGAATTGACGGGATAGTAGTAGATGACTTTGACTTATATCAACATCTTCAAGCTGCCTACCCTAACTCGTCAATAGAGTACTATAAAGGAAATGAAAATATTTTCTCCTTTTATGATGTGGAACGGCAAATAGAGAAGCTTTTAAAGCGAATCGTGTGGCTCAAAAGTGGAGGTTATATCGTTATTGACGAAACGGAAGCGATGACGGTCGTAGACGTGAACACGGGGAAGTTTTCAGGAAAAGATAATATTCGAAAGACGATGCTTCAAACAAATATGGAAGCTGCGTATGAACTGTCCAAACAGATGCAATTACGTCACTTAGGCGGCATGATCTTAATTGATTTTATAAATATGTCTCATAAAGAAGATCGGACAGAAGTAGAAAGGTACATGAAAAAGCTATGTGAACAAGATGAAGTGCGGACGAATGTAGTTGGCTTTACAGAGCTCGGCATATTGCAATTAACGCGGAAGAAAGTGCGCAATAGCATTGGGTCAACATTAACTATGCCTTGTGAAGTATGTGAAGGAACCGGTAAAATGATTGATTCCAAAACGGTTGCTTTTCAAATTGAACGTGTAATTTGGGAACATCGCGGCGCGGAAGAAGAGGCTATTTGGATTGAGACGCGAAGTGATGTTATAAATGAAATGAAAGCTCAAGGGTTTCTCAAAGCTCTAGAGAAAATGGTTAAAAAAACCGTATATCTTACGCCAAGCGATGATTATACAAACGCATTTGTTTTGCGTCAATTGGGGTCGAAAGAGCAGATTCAAAAAAGGGTCTCTGCTTCTATATAAATTTTTAGAAGAAAACATGAATTCCAATTGACACTAACCTTTGATTTGTAGTAAGATTTAATATGTTGGTTTGTAGCACCCGTGCTACAACCGCTCAGAACAGGTTTTAAGTTCACTTGAACACCTGTGATGGCGAGTCTTAGTTTTTAGAGGAGGTGCAGAGAATGTACGCAATTATTGAAACTGGTGGTAAGCAAATTAAAGTAGAGGCTGGTCAAGCAATCTACGTTGAAAAACTTGCTGGTGAACAAGGCGAAACAGTTACTTTTGACAAAGTATTATTTGTAGGTGGCGACAGCGTGAAAGTTGGTGTTCCTTTCGTAGAAGGTGCAACAGTTACGGCTAAAGTTGAAAAACAAGGTCGCGCTAAAAAGATCACTGTATTTAAATACAAAGCAAAGAAAAACTATCGTCGTAAGCAAGGTCACCGTCAACCTTACACAAAAGTTGTAATCGACGCTATCAACGCGTAATTATAACAAATGATTAAGGTGACGATTTCTCGTGATGCAAATAAGAAAGTTGACGGGTTCACGATGAGTGGACATGCTGACTTTTCCGAACACGGAAAAGATCTTGTTTGTGCGGGAGCATCTGCAGTTTCATTTGGAACAATTAATGCTATCTTTTCAATAAGTGGGGTTGAACCGCACTTAGAGCAAGGTGGAGATGGTGGCTATCTCCGTTGTGAGATTCCGAAAGATGTGGATTCGTTCACATTGGAACAGATTCAATTGCTATTAGAAGGTATGGTTGTTTCACTGAAAACGATCGAATTAGATTACAGTAATTATATAAAAATTAACGACAACTAAACAGGAGGTGGATGTCATGTTAGTAAGATTAGACCTTCAATTCTTCGCTTCTAAAAAAGGAGTAGGTAGTACTAAAAACGGTCGTGATTCAATCTCGAAACGTCTTGGTGCTAAACGTGCTGATGGCCAATTCGTATCTGGTGGTTCAATTTTATACCGTCAACGCGGTACTAAAATTTACCCAGGTGCAAACGTAGGTCGTGGTGGAGATGATACTTTATTCGCTCAAATCGACGGTATCGTTAAATTTGAACGTTTCGGTCGTGACCGTAAAAAAGTATCTGTATACCCTGTTGCTCAAGAAGCATAAGATACAAAAAGAAAACTCTAACCCAAGTAGGTTAGAGTTTTCTTTTTGTAGAATATTTCACCTATTACCCATTGGAATTTGTTATAATCGAACATATCTAAGAAGATTGATACGAGATGTTTGTCAGCGTTGTGAAATACTTATGCTCGAGTCAAAGTTAGGAGTGCTAAGATGGAAAAAGAATGGGATGTCGTAGAGGTATTAAGATACGCGCGGCATGATTGGTTAAATAAGCTGCAATTAATCAAAGGCAATCTAGCGTTGAATCGGCTTGATCGAGCGAATGAAATCATTGAAGAAATTGTAAATGAATCCAAACATGAATCCAAGTTAACAAACATCAATATGCGACTGTTTGCGGGCTTTGTTATGACCTATCATTGGAATAACCATGCTGTTCGCTTAGATGTGGAAGTGCTTGGAGAATTGAAGGATTTATCACAATACGATGAGTTCGTATACAACTGGTGTTGCTATTTGACAGAAGCACTCGAAAAGTATGTTGATTATCATGCAGAAAACTATTTGAGTATTTCAGTATGCATTGAAGAACAGGGAATTCGTTTCTTTTTTGACTTTAGTGGAATACTAACAGATATACAGAAGCTACAAAACAAGCTACAATGTTATGAGTGCGCTCAAGGAGTTGCATTGGTTGAACAGCATATGTCTGAAGATGAATTTAGCCTTATGCTCACAATAAGTTAAAAGCGCTTTTGCTATGGCAAGAGCTAAGATATAGAACGGAGTGAAAAAGAAATGTTTGTAGATCAGGTCAAGGTATATGTAAAAGGTGGCGACGGAGGAAATGGAATGGTTGCCTTCCGTCGCGAAAAGTACGTACCAAAAGGAGGTCCTGCAGGTGGTGACGGTGGTCACGGTGCAGATGTCATTTTTGAAGTAGAAGAAGGATTACGTACGCTGATGGATTTCCGTTATAAGCGTCACTTTAAAGCAAGCCGTGGTGAACATGGAATGTCAAAAGGACAGCACGGACGTAACGCTGAGCCGATGATTGTAAAAGTTCCACCAGGTACCGTTGTGTTGGATGAAGATACGAACGAAACGATTGCTGATTTAGTTGAGCACGGCCAGCGTGCAGTGATTGCTAAAGGTGGACGCGGAGGGCGTGGGAATACGCGTTTTGCTACACCTGCAAATCCAGCACCGGAGCTTTCAGAAAATGGAGAGCCAGGTAAAGAGAGAAATGTCATTCTTGAATTAAAAGTATTAGCCGATGTAGGATTAGTTGGTTTCCCAAGTGTTGGAAAGTCAACGTTATTATCCGTAACGTCTGCTGCAAAGCCAAAAATTGCTGAATATCATTTTACAACAATTAATCCGAATTTGGGAGTAGTTGAGACAGAAGATAATCGCAGTTTTGTGATGGCAGATTTACCAGGGCTAATCGAAGGTGCACATGAAGGTGTAGGATTAGGTCATCAGTTTTTACGTCACATTGAACGTACCCGCGTGATTGTCCATGTAATCGATATGTCAGGTTTAGAAGGCCGTGATCCATATGAAGATTACTTAACTATTAATGAAGAGTTGCGTCAGTATAATATGCGTTTAACGGAACGTCCGCAAGTAGTGGTAGCAAATAAAATGGATATCCCGCAAGCCGAAGAGAATTTAGCTGCATTCAAAGAAAAAGTAGGGGACGAAGTGAAAATCTTTCCAATTTCTGCGGCAACGCGTGATGGAATCCGCGAACTGTTATTTACAGTAGCTGATCTTGTAGAAACTACGCCGGAATTCCCAATGCAAGAAGAGGAAGATCTATCTATGCACCGCGTACTGTACAAGCATGAAAAGAAAGAAGTGGAATTTGTTATTACGCGTGATAGCGATGGCTCATACGTATTAAGCGGTGAAAAAATCGAAAAATTATTCAAGATGACTGACTTCTCACGTGAAGAATCAGTTCGTCGATTCGCGCGCCAGCTTCGAGGCATGGGCGTCGATGAAGCCCTTCGTGAACGAGGAGCAAAAGATGGCGACATTGTAAAGCTGTTTGAATATGAATTTGAATTTATCGACTAATTGTTGTTCATAGGATAAGGGGAGGGGCTTTACTTGCATAAGAGCGATAAGCAGTTTTATTTAGTTCGCGAAGATGTATTACCGGAAGCGATGAAAAAAACATTGGATGCGAAGCTGTTAATTGAACGGGGAAAAGCTGAGTCGGTAGCAGATGCTGTACAAGCCGTAGACTTGAGTCGCAGTGCTTTTTATAAGTACCGCGACACGGTCTTTCCGTTTCAGACGGTTGTCAAACAGCGCATTATTTCACTATTTTTTCATATTGAAGATCGATCAGGAACTTTATCACATTTATTGAGCACCGTTGCATCATCAGGATGCAATGTGCTAACAATTCACCAAACCATTCCTTTACAAGGGCGTGCCAACGTAACTCTTTCATTAGATACAGCAAGTATGAGTGTTGAGTTAAATGAAATGCTGCGAAGACTGAAAAGCTTAGAGTTTGTAGATAAAGTGGACGTGCTTGGTTCAGGGGCATAATGGTAAACAGATATAGATAAGGAGAGGCATGATTGTGGGGAAAGTAGGATATTTAGGACCAAAGGCAACATTTACACATGTGGCCGTCCAAGGCGTATTTAAACAGCACGACCATATTCCATACAAAACAATTCCAGCATGCATTGATGCAGTGGATAAAGGAGAAATTGAGTATGGAATTGTACCGTTAGAAAATGCACTTGAAGGATCTGTAAATTTAACACTTGATTATCTCATTCACGAACGTCGTCTGCCGATTGTTGGAGAAATTGTGCTTCCAATTCGTCAGCATTTAATGGTTCATCCATCTCATGCAGAACAGTGGAAAAACATTGAAACGATTTATTCTCATCCTCATGCAATTGCGCAGTGTCATAAATTTTTACACGGAGAATGTACGTCAACTGCAGTAGAAGAGATGACATCAACGGCGTTTGCTGCTAAATATGTAAGCGAACACCCTGAGCTTAATATTGGAGCTATTGCGAATGGATTAGCAGCCCGTGAATATGGATTACATACTGCTTGCCCGAACATTCATGATTATGATCATAATACAACAAGATTTGTTATTTTGCATAAAGATGGAGGACAAGAGGTGCCATTTTTAGCTGGAAACGGGTGCAAGACAACGTTAATGATTACACTTCCATCTGATCAGGCAGGAGCGCTTCATCAAGTGCTTTCAGCTTTCTCTTGGCGTAAGCTAAATCTGTCTAAAATTGAATCCCGTCCCATGAAAACAGGGCTTGGAAACTATTTCTTTATCGTTGATATTGAACAAAAAATGGATGAAGTATTAATTCCTGGGGCTATGGCTGAACTTGAGGCACTAGGCTGTAGCGTAGAGCTGTTAGGAAGCTATCCTCATACACTACTTGAAACAGAAATCCCGCTTTAAAGCGGGATTTTTTTGTTATAACACCTTTTTACTCATTCGAAACTAAATAACCTTCCGCTTCAAGAGCTAAGCAGGCAGCATTCAGTTTTTCAATTGTATCTGCTTCAATTGTATGAAGGTGAATCCCCTCTGTTAACTGAGATAAATAAGTTGCGTTTGTTTCTTGAATTTTTTTTATGAACGTTTCTACTTCTTTTCGTGTTTGAATCATAACGGAAGCCGTTAATTCACCATACACAGGGTGTTCAACGGTTACATTTTTTACGAGAACGCCGTGGTCAACAAGCAGGAGAAGCTCCTTTTCAGCATCTTCTGGCGTATGCTGACAGGCAATAATTCGCTGATGCACGGTAGTTTGAGATGGATTTTGAATATAAATATATCCTTGGCTTGTTGCGATAATGGGCTCATTTTTAGCTTTAAGCAGCGAAATATCTTGTACAATGACTTGGCGGCTAACGTTTGTTCTTTTCGAAAGCTCACTGCCCGTCATTGGTTTATTCTCTGTTTGTAACCATTGTAGAATAAGTTCTCTTCTTTCTTCTCCAAGAATTTTCTTTTGAGTTCCTGGCACCTTTAATCCCTCCTTTTACACTGTCATAAATTCTTGCTGTAATAAATGAAAAACGGATATGAGTCGATCAATATGCTTAAACGTTGAATGTTGACTAAATGAAAGACGTACAAAGTTCTTAGCATTCGCAGTCGATTTGCCAATCGCAAGTAAAGAAGCTAATGGTTCCTGCTGATTTACATGGCAGGCACTTCCCGTAGATATAGCAATTCCGTGACGATTACATTGTAACATAACATATTGACCCTGTATGTTTGAAAATGTCAGTCCAATAATTCCAGGAAAATGAGAGTTCCCAAGGCCTTCTACCTCTATAAAAGGAGCAAGAGATTCTAGTTTTTCCAGTAAGTACGATTTTAAGCGCTCATAATGGCTTCTGGCGGTCTTCATTTCTGCATATGCGCATTCAGCTGCTGCAGTAAAGGCAGCAATGCCTGTGGTATTTACAGTCCCAGGGCGAAAGCCTTTTTCATGAGTTGCTTTATGATAAATAGGCTTCCAAGAAGAACTTGAATTCATGTATACCATTCCTACACCTTTTGGTCCGTAAATTTTATGACTAGAAACTGAGATGCTATCAGCTTTCAGCTTTTTAACATCAATAGGAAGCTTACCGAAAGATTGAACACAATCACAGTGAAAGAGAATTTCTTTTTTAGATAAAAAATGGCCAATATCCTCAACTGGCTGAATTGTACCGAGCTCATGATTGATATGCTGAATGGCTACTAGCACAGTGTCAGGTCGAATCGTCTTCTTTAAGTCGTCTACAGACACAACGCCGTTTTGATCTACAGGTACGTAAGATAAGGAAAAGCCTTCTTTTTCAAGCTGCTGCAACGTATGAAGAACTGAAGAATGTTCAAGCTTCGTTGTAACCAAATGTTTTCGTTTGCTAGTGTTTCCTTTTAAAAGAGAGTGAATAGCTAAGTAATTAGCTTCTGTTCCCCCGCTTGTAAAAAAAAGATCATCCTCTCGGCAATTTACTAACAGACTTAATTTTTTTCTGCATAGTGTAAGCAGATTCTCTGCTTGTGTTCCAAGTGTGTGAAGACTGCTGGAATTTCCATAATAGCTCGTTGCCGCTTCAGTATATACCTCAATTGCTTCTTGTCTCATTGGCGTTGTTGCTGCATAGTCCAGATAAATCATTTTCTCCCCCCGATAAAAAAACTTCTTGTCTTTCATTTAATAATATGTAAATATAGGTGTCAAGACACATGTAAATAAAGAGGTGTAAAATGTTAGAGACGGATGTTTTAATTATTGGAAGCGGATTAGCAGCGTTTTCTGCAGCTTATGAACTGTGTCGTCATAACAGAGTTGTAATGGTAACGAAAGGGAAAATTGACCGCAATAACTCAGTTCTTGCTCAAGGCGGAGTAGCAGCTGCTATTGGAAGCAGCGATCACTGGAGTGAACATCTCTATGATACGTTGATTGCGGGCAATAAGCATTGCAATGAACAAGCGGTACGCACTTTAGTGGAAGAAGGTGCGGCTGTAGTAAATGAATTGATTCATAAAGGAATGAAGTTTGATAAAAATCCAGATGGTACGCTGCATTTTGGAAAAGAAGGAGCCCATCGTGTCAATCGTATTCTGCATGCAGGTGGGGATGCAACAGGACAAGCGCTGTTCGCTTTTTTGAAAAAAGAAGTCCTGCCATATATTACAGTGATTGAAAACGAAATGATTCAGCATTTAGTAACTGTAGATGGAACGTGTAGAGGTGCTATCGGACAAGGTGAAAACAACAAAATTACTATATATTATGCTCGCCAAACCATTATTGCTACCGGAGGAATCGGCGCTTTGTACAAGCATACATCTAACCAGCCGCTTGCGACAGGAGATGGGCTAGCGCTTGCGTACAGGGCTGGAGCAAAATTAGCGGACTTAGAATTTGTTCAGTTTCATCCGACCCTTTTGTATCAAAAGGAAGCGAAAGGTCTAGTATCCGAAGCGGTTCGAGGTGAAGGTGGTGTACTGGTAAATGAATGGAATGAACGCATAATGGAAGGCGTTCATCTCTTTAAGGATTTAGCACCGCGAGATGTTGTAGCAAGGACGATTTTTAATGAAATGAAAAAAGGAAGATCCGTATTTTTAGACATTGAAAAAGTGGCTCATTTTGAACAAAAATTTCCTACGATTACGGCACTGTGTCGAAAGTATAAAATTCAATTGGACAAAAAACGAATACCTGTTACTCCGGGCGCACATTTTTTAATGGGTGGAATTGAAGTAGATGCTTACGGACAAACAAGTGTTGAAGGATTGTATGCCGTGGGGGAAGTTTCTTCTACAGGGGTTCATGGAGCAAATCGTCTAGCAAGCAATTCATTGTTAGAGTGTCTTGTATTCGGAAAACGGGCAGGGCGTCATATTTTACATAAAGCGAGAACGGTATCTCGTTATACTCCCGTTCGTTACGTCTATAAAGGCATGCCTAAAATACTGCCTGCCACAAGACAAATTCAGCATAAAATGATGGATTGTGTAGGAATCATTCGTCATGAAAACGAATTGGCTACCATTGTGCATGAATTCACAAATTATTTGGATGGAATACCTCTTGATCAAGAAGTTATATATTCGAGGGAAGCTGCAACCATCTGCAATATGCTAACTGCAGGTCTGCTTATTGCCGAGTCCTCTCTTGCAAGAAGAGAAAGTAGAGGAGGTCATTACCGAAGTGACTTTCCACATGAAAAGCAAGAGTGGGAGCATAAGCGAATTATTAAGCAGTCTGCTGCTTCAACAAAACAATCATTGATTTTATAAGCAAGGAAATCTAAAAAGAAAGGTGAGGTAGCACAATGAACACGTTGAAATTACAAACGCTGTTGCAGTCTTTTTTTATAGAAGACATTGGAGATGGAGATCTAACTTGTGAAGCTATTTTTTCTCCGTCTGACCAAGGGAAGGCTGTGTTTACGGCAAAGCAATCAGGTATTATTGCAGGAGTAGAATTGATTAAAGAAGGATTTCATTTAATAGACCCTAATGTGAAAGTGGATTTCGAAAAAAAAGATGGAGATGTTCTTAAGCCTGGAGATAAAATAGCTGCCGTTTCAGGATCCATGCGATCTATTTTGACCGGTGAACGGGTAATTTTAAACTTACTTCAAAGAATGAGCGGAATTGCCACGATGACGCACAAAGCCGTAGCGATGCTTGGCAGCTCACATACCCGCATATGTGACACGCGAAAAACAACCCCTGGTCTGCGAATGTTAGAGAAGTATGCCGTTCGTGCTGGAGGAGGTTATAATCATCGTTTTGGCTTGTACGATGGCGTCATGTTAAAAGATAACCATATTGCACATGCAGGATCTATTCTAGACGCTGTTGTGAGAGTAAGAGAGCAGCTTGGACATATGGTTAAGGTGGAAGTAGAAATTGAAAATAAAAGTCAATTGCTAGAAGCAATAGAGGCAGGAGCAGATGTCATTATGTTCGATAACTGTTCTCCAGAAGTCATTAAAGATTGGATACCGCTGGTTCCCGCTCATATTGTCACAGAAGCATCCGGTGGAATTACGCTTGGCACGCTCCATTCTTATAGAGACAGCGGAGTGGACTATATTTCACTGGGAGCTTTAACGCATTCAGCAGGGTCTATCGATATCAGCTTGGACTTATTAACAGAAAGGGGAACAGAAAATGATGAGTTTATTACAAACGCTTCAGCAGCAAACGCTGCCCGCTAAATATACGGAGCTCACAGAAAATGAAATGAAAAGAAGAGTATTAGAAATCAAGAAAAAACTGGGAAGCAAATTGTTTCTGCTCGGCCACCATTATCAAAAAGACGAAGTGTACGAGTTTGCAGATGCGGTAGGAGACTCCTTACAGCTGGCTCAAATAGCGGCTGAAAATAGAGAAGCTGAGCATATTGTGTTTTGCGGCGTTCACTTCATGGCAGAAACAGCTGATATTTTAACAGATGAAAACCAAAAAGTCATTTTACCCGATATGCGAGCTGGCTGTTCAATGGCTGATATGGCTACTATTCAGCAAACAGAAAAGGCATGGCCTGTCTTGCAGGATCTTTTCGGAGATACGATTATTCCGCTTACGTATGTAAATTCTACAGCTGCAATTAAATCTTTTGTAGGCGAACATGATGGTGCAACAGTAACATCTTCAAATGCAAAAAATATGGTGGAGTGGGCATTTTCTAAAAAAGAGCGCATTCTCTTTTTACCAGATCAGCATTTGGGCAGAAACACGGCTTATGATTTAGGTGTTGGACTAGATGAAATGGCCATTTGGAATCCTATTGAAGAAATACTTGAATATGAAGGCGATATAAACAACATCAAGGTGATTCTATGGAAAGGTCACTGTTCTGTGCACGAAAATTTCACGGTTAAAAATATTGATTATTTACGCGAGAAGCAGCCTAGGATGAATATTATTGTTCATCCAGAGTGTTCCCATGAAGTGGTGCAAAAATCAGATTATGCAGGTTCTACAAAATATATTATTGATACAATTGAACAAGCTCCTTCAGGCTCTAAATGGGCCATTGGCACGGAAATGAACTTAGTGAAACGGATTATCAATAGTCATCCGGATAAAGAAATTGTTTCACTTAATCCCTATATGTGTCCTTGTTTGACGATGAACCGAATTGATTTGCCTCACTTGCTGTGGGCTTTAGAAAGCATCGAAGAAGGAAAAGAAGTAAATCAAATCAAGGTGGATAAACATACAGCAGAAGGTGCTATCAAAGCCCTAACGAATATGTTAGAACGAGCATAAAGATTTTTAAGACAATTAAACAAAGAAGGTCTAAAAGAAGACTTATTGACATATTGTTTGTGTTGATAAGTCTTTTTTTCTTTATCATAAAAACTTGAACCAAACTGTGGGCAAAATGAATAAAAAAATGGTTCAAGGCATATCTTGTGATGAACAAACAGAACTTACTTTGATTTTGCACATATAGATGGCAGAGACTCTACTCGGGAGGGGAATGACGTTGAAAATCCATATCGTTCAAAAAGGGGATACCCTTTGGAAAATCGCTGAAAAGTATGGGGTTAATTTTGAAGAGTTAAAAAAAGCGAATTCTCAATTAAGCAATCCAGATATGATCATGCCTGGAATGAAAATTAAAGTGCCGACAAGCGGAGTGCCTGTTCAAAAAGAAGGAGCTCCTTCACCTGGGATAAAAGAAATGCCTAAAGTTCAACACCCTTATAGTGACCAATCCACAAAAGCTTATCCAGTAACGGAAATTGATGAAAGTCCAGATGAGAAAAAGTCAGCTAATCAGCCTGCTCAGACACCGTTTATGCAACCGATAAAAGAAGCACCAATTGCCCAGCCTAAAAAAGAAGCACCGATTGCTCAACCGAAAAAGGAAGCGCCGATTGCGCAGCCAAAGAAAGAAGCGCCGGTCGCCCAGCCTAAAAAAGAAGCACCAATTGTTCAGCCTAAAAAAGAAATGCCAGTTGCGCCAAAGCTTCCTAAATTAAAGCCAATTGCACCTGAGATTGATATTAACAATTATTACACAGTTAATATGGCGATGCAGGCTCCAAAAAAAGAAGCACCAAAAGAACTACCCAAGCATGAATCGCCAGAAAGTCCTGAGATGGAGAGTATAGAAATGCCTCCTCAAATGCCATGTTACCCAATCATGCCAATATCGCCTGTGATGCCAGGCTGCGGATTTAATTATATGCCGTGTCATCCGCCAATGTATGCACCGCAGCCATATCCAATGCCAATGTATCAACAGGCTCCAATGTATCATCACGGTTATGAAAACGAATCGTTTGAAGAACATGCAATGGGCGCTCACATGGCACCGATGCCAATGTATCCAATGATGCCACACAGCTGCTATGGACCGGTACAATGTTCTCCTTGTCCGCCTCCATGGGGATATCAGCAGCCCGTTTATCCGGCCTATCATCAAGCACCGATGTATCCACAAGTGCAAGGAGCTATGACAGGTGGCCATTATGAAAGTTCTTCCGAAGGTTTTGGAAACGCGCCTTACCATTATGGGCAGCACTATGCGCCACAGCAGCAAGGAGACTGCGGCTGCGGTGAACCACGACCTGACGACTATGCACCACAGCAGCCTTATCCACAGTACCAGCAGCAGGTACCTTATGGCTTTCAGGACCCAAGGGCACCCTATCCAGCCCCATATGGCATGATTGGTGTACCTCCGTATCCTGCGTTTGACCCAAATGCATTTAGTATTCCAGAATATGATGAGTACGACGAAGATGAGGATTGATTATTATACACGAGACGATTTTAATTTAAATCGTCTCTTTCTCTATTTGAAAAAAAGAGATATTCAAGTTGAGACCTACCGTATGAAAAAGCCTCATGTCATCATAGCGGATACGAATAAAGGAAAAAAAGTAATAAAAGCTTACAGAGATAAAGGTAAAATTGAACATGTTTATCATTTTTTATCTCAGATTCAACAAGGGTACGCTGTTAATTTCGAAGCTTACCCACAAGGTGAACTTTATATAAAGGACCGTCATTTGTATTGGGCGATGATGCCCTTTGTTAAGCAAGTAAAAGAGGTAACGTATGAAAGTTTTCAGGATCGAGAAGAAGTATTACAAGCATTGAGCCGCTATCATGGAGAAGTTCATAAAAAGAAAATAGCCGCGTATACAAAGCTTTCTGAGTATGATCTTATTTTAAAATGGAAAAAGCGGCTTTCTTCTTTTCAAGAAGCATCACACATATTTAGAGAATTTAATCAATTTCATGTATATAAAGATATTGTGACTTGGGGAGAAAAAGCTTTAGTCTTAATGGAGCGCTTCAAAGATAGAGGGTTGAACTATTCCATTATTCATGGTGATGTTGCTTCACATAATTTCTTGAAAACAAACCACTTGGGTATTGTTATGATTGATTTTGACTTAGCGGCTAAAGCTCCTGCTCTTTATGACTATGTTCAGCTGGCCCAGCGCTTTTTGCCTTACGTCCAGTGGTCGATGAAAGAACTACTTCAACACTCGAAAATAAAAGAATTAAGCAAGCAGCGTTTTTTTCTTGCTTCTTTGCTATTTCCATCGATGCTGATGAGAAACTGGAATATAAACCCCTCTGCTTTATCATGGGCAAACCGTCAAAGGTTAATGCAGCAATCAGTTGAAGAATGGTCACAGCGTACACGGTTTTATCGAGTGATTTACCAGCACTTACAAAACCTACATGACATGTAAAGAGTTTATAAACACTTCATCGAATAAGAAACGGCTTGTCTTTTAATCCTAATAGTAAGCTCAGAGTAAATGGAGCTTAAATTAGGGGGCGATTATGTTGAATAGGTATGTAGCAACTTCTTTAGCTTTTGCATGTATGATGGGACTTGGCGCTTGCAATAACAAAGACCAAGGTATGGAACAACGCTATACAGATACGACACAGCCTGTTGGGTATCATACAAATGAAAAAGCGAATGAACATCGCGTAGATAATCCGAAAGGTCCAATGACTGAAGTTTTAGATGGGAATGGAACACCTAATTATCCGTTAAACGTAAGTGATGGACGTTTTGACAATCCGACAAACCCTTATGGAAACATCAATAATACAAATGATCGTACAAATGGCGTGGCTAATATGTATTATGGTGAAGATTATCCAAGAGACTTTACGGAAAAAGTGGCTGATCGAGCTGCAAGCGTTAAAGGTGTAGAAAATAGTCGCGCCGTTGTCCGTGGAGATCAGCTATTAGTTGCTGTGGATCCTGCCAAAGACATAAATAACGGCCGTTTAAGACAAAATGTGCTCGATAAAGTAAAGCCTATTGCGAAGGACTACAATGTTCAAGTAAAAGTAGATCACGATGTATTTATGAATGCTCGTTCTCTTGATGACGATATTCGAAATGGAAAAGACCGAAATACGATTCAAACTAATTTCAATGGTCTATTTGAATCAGTCGATGAGAATGTCAATCATAAACATCGTTAAATGAAGAAGCAGCTGTCTGTGAAGGACGGCTGTTTTTTTGATGAGAATACATATAAAAAAGCTGCCATTGAAGCCAGGCAGCTATTCCTCGAACATGTAACTATTAATTTTTCTTGTTAGAAGCAGATTTGTTTGTTGTTTTAGATTCCGCTTCTTCATTTTGAGCGTTAGTTTCGTTTTGTTTGAGGCGACCTTCTCTTTTTTGCGTATCTGCTGGTGCCGTAGCGACACTTTTTGTATTTTTAACATTTTTTGCAGAAGAGCTTGTCTTATTAGCTTGTGTGTTTGGCTTCTCGTTGTTAGTTGTCTGACTATTTTCGTATTCAGCTTCCACGTCGCTTGCTAGAGCTGCAGAAACTTGAGCGTAAGTATGGTCTGTATAGTTCATCATATTTTCGTATACTTCAGGGCTCGCGAGTCCATCAGGTTCTACGCTTGCTTCTTCTTTCTTAATCGTTTCAGTCCATTCTTTTGTTTCTTGAATAAGTTTTTTTCCTATAATTACTTCTTCAACAATAACTGGTCTTTTGGTTATTTCTACTCGTTCTTCCATGATTGGAACACGAATAATTTCATCTTCTGTAAGTGGGCCAGCGTTATAGTCTCCGTCAATTACAGGGCGGCGTTCAATATAAAACTCTTCTCTTGTAACAGGAACGTGTACAGTTCTTTCTTCCTCTATTACTTTTTTGTGGAGTTTTACTTCACCTACTTGAACGCGTTCTTTTAAGACATCTAATTTTTCTTCACGCAGTTGGACAGCTCTATGCTCGTTGTGTTCCGTATAGGTTCCGTACGCTGGAGTTTGTTCAGAGCTTACGGCATCTATCAAAATTAGAATTTTACCAGCAGCTACATCTGTCTCGCACTGCACGGCTGAGATGTCTGGGATGCCCATGCGGATTAATTTTGATTTCAAGCCGCTTCCTTGTTTGAGCCCCATGCCGCCTGTCATCATGGTAAAAAAGTTATCCATCATGACGCCAGCTAATGAACTTACGGCAGGCGAACCAGCTTCAATAATTACATTTGTATCATGACCTATTTGAAATGTATTGCTTTTACTATTAGAAATGACCATGATGTCTGTTTCTCGATAACCTTGACGTTTTAAATTATGGATAACATCTAAAGCTTCTTTTTCTGAAAAAAAAGTTCCGACTACACGTTTATTCATTCTCATTACTTCAGCTCCCTTTTTTATGAAAATAGATAATAGAAGTCCTTACAATTACTTCCACTATGTACATACCCTGCGAAAATTTAATTAAAACGTTTAAGAGAAAATTTTACAAATAGTGTGCAAATGTAACAAATACTCCATGTTTTCTTAACATAATATCGTGAAAAGGATTCGCTTCATAAAATAAGAGGATAAAAGAAAATAAGTAGGTCAAACTATTAGTGTAGATTTTCACAAAACCTTTTTAGATAATACTAAAAAGAGTATGATTAACGTGTGAGGTGAAGGTGAGTGAAGAAAGTCATTCATCAAGCAGCTTTTTTAATGCTAGTAAGTATTGTGCTTTGTATAATGCCATACCGTGCAGATGCGAATGAAAAGGAGCCGATGACATTATTTCTTGAGCGCGTGTATGTGGATGGAGTCGTAAGTCAAGAGATGATCAAAAGCCCTTCTATGACAAAAAAACAATTAATGAAAAAATATAAAAATTGGCGACTGCTTAAAGAAACCGATCGAGAGCTAGTTTTTAGAACAAGCATAGACGATATTTCACCTATTTTAAAAGACAACGGCTACGTAGGGCTTTCTGTTAACGGTATTCTCTCAGCATTTGAAGGCAAGCCAGCTTCGTCGCAGCACATTATACAGTCGTTTTTTCAAATTGACATCAAAAGGCTTGAAAGCTATCAGCATGAACAATTAAAGAAAGGTATTCGCGTTCAATCAAAAGATGAATATCTTTCCCTCATTAATTTCTATAAAATCTATCAGCTCCAGCAGCGGCCGCTTTCGATCAAGCAGCCGTTTTTTAGTATGGTAAAATAATTATTGAATTCAACATTCTAAATTGCTTCTATTTGCTTTTGGCGATATGTTAAAATGGTATTCAGCAGTCTAGTATTGTATATAACTTAAAAGGTCATTCATCAATAAAAGTGGGCGGTTCTATTTTTTACAGCTATTGTAAAAGTGGGTTGACAAAGATGAAAAGAGGCGAACGTTCTCTTGAACGTCTTTTTAAAAGGAACTGTAAAGGAAAATAGAGAACGATGCGGGCAGGACTCTTCATAGGTAAGATGGAAGGTCACTGCCCGCGCGTACGTGAGTAAGGAGAGAGCTTATTGTTTGATTATATCAAAGGCACGGTTACATATATAAATCCTGAGTATATAGTAATTGAAAACAACGGAATAGGCTATCAGGTCTTTACGCCGAATCCATACGTGTTTTCAATTGATGAACAACCAAAAACGGTTTACACCTATCAATATGTAAGAGAAGACGTAATTGCACTTTACGGGTTTGCTTCACGAGAACAAAAGGATTTATTTATGAAGTTAATTAGCGTGTCAGGAATCGGCCCAAAAGGCGGTTTAGCTATTTTAGCGTCAGGTAATCCAGCGCAGGTTGTCCAAGCTGTGGAAGAGGAAGACGAGAAGTTTTTAGTTAAGTTTCCAGGAGTAGGTAAAAAAACAGCTCGACAGATGATTCTAGATTTAAAAGGAAAGCTGCATGATATTGTGCCAGATGCCGTTCCTTCTTTATTTGCAGATTTGGACGCACAAGAAGTCAAATCTCAAAGTTCAGAAGCACTCGATGAAGCGATTGAAGCACTTAAAGTATTAGGTTACGCGGAAAGAGAAATCAAAAAAATTGTTCCAGCTTTAATGAAGGAAACGATGACAACAGATCAGTATATTAAAGAAGCGCTAAAACGATTATTGAAACAATAAGTAAGGGAGGAGTAAAATGGACGATCGTATTGTAACGGGAGATGTTCTTGGTGAAGAAGAAATCATCGAGCAAAGTTTGCGGCCGCAAACCTTACAGCAGTATATTGGTCAGCATAAAGTAAAATCCCATCTTGACATTTTTATTAAAGCTGCCAAAATGCGAAGCGAAACGTTAGATCACGTGCTCTTATATGGTCCTCCAGGATTAGGTAAAACAACCCTTGCCACTATTATCGCTAATGAAATGGGCGTGCAAATCCGAACGACCTCAGGGCCAGCCATTGAGCGTCCAGGCGACTTAGCCGCGGTTTTAACCAGCTTAGAGCCTGGAGATGTGCTTTTTATTGATGAAATTCATCGATTAAATCGTTCAGTTGAAGAAGTACTGTACCCAGCAATGGAAGACTTCTGTTTGGACATTGTGATTGGAAAAGGGCCGAGTGCACGTTCTGTCCGTCTTGATTTGCCTCCGTTTACGCTAGTAGGTGCAACAACAAGAGCAGGGCTTTTATCTTCTCCTTTACGTGATCGCTTCGGCGTTTTAAGCCGTTTGGAATACTATCAAGAAGAAGATCTTGCTTCGATAGTAGAAAGAACAGCAGCTATTTTAGATGTAGAGATTGATCAGAAAGCGACGTTTGAGATGGCTAGGCGTGCTAGGGGAACTCCACGTATTGCGAATCGCTTGCTTCGAAGAGTCAGAGATTTTGCCCAGGTAAAAGGAGACGGAGCTATAACTGAAACCCTTGCTACTGAAGCATTAGAAATGTTACAGGTGGACCGTTTAGGTCTTGATCATATTGACCATAAATTATTAAGAGGGATTATTGAAAAATTTAGAGGCGGGCCTGTAGGCTTAGATACAATATCAGCTACTATTGGTGAAGAATCTCACACGATTGAAGATGTATACGAGCCTTATTTACTACAAATTGGCTTTTTGCAGCGAACGCCTCGAGGACGAATTGTGACTCCTTTGGTTTATGATCATTTTCAGCTGGAGGTGCCTGATCAGTGAATGATATGCCTAAGATGCTGATCACATTAGGAGGCATTTTAGTAGTCATCGGGCTGTTATGGCAGTTCGTTGGCAAGCTTCCTGGCGATATTTTTATTAAAAAAGGAAATACAACCTTTTATTTCCCGATTGTGACATGTATCCTAGTAAGCGTTGTGTTATCACTTATTTTTTATGTAATTGGCAGGTTTAAATAATTAAGTAGAAACAGGTGAACATTTTGAAAGTAGATTTATTTGATTTTCATTTACCAGAAGAATTGATTGCGCAAACACCACTTGAGCAGCGAGATGCATCAAGACTCATGGTATTAAACAAAGAAACAGGAAATGTGAAACATCATATGTTTCATGACCTTCTTGATTATGTGCAAGAAGGAGATTGTTTAGTCTTAAACGATACGCGTGTTCTTCCTGCACGTTTATTTGGCACAAAAGAAGATACAGGTGCTAATATTGAAGTATTGCTTTTAAAGCAAACGCAAGGCGATACGTGGGAGACGCTTGTAAAACCGGCTAAGAGAGTAAAAGAAGGAACGGTTATTTCGTTTGGTGACGGACGTCTGACTGCTGTATGCAAAGAAACGAGCGATCAAGGCGGACGTTTGCTAGAATTCAACTATGAAGGCATCTTTTATGAGGTGCTTGAACAGTTAGGAGAAATGCCGCTGCCGCCTTATATTAAAGAACGTTTGGATGATCAAGAGCGCTATCAAACGGTTTTTGCCCGTGAGCAAGGTTCTGCAGCAGCGCCAACAGCAGGTCTTCACTTTACAGAAGAGATGCTTGAACAGTTAAAAACAAAAGGCGTGCATATTGCATTTTTAACGCTTCATGTCGGATTAGGTACGTTCCGTCCAGTCAGCGTTGACGACTTAGAAGAGCACGATATGCACGCAGAGTTTTATCAAGTGAGTGAAGGAACCGCGGCTTTACTAAACAGCGTACGCGAAAAAGGCGGACGCATTATTTCAGTAGGTACAACTTCTACCCGTACTCTTGAAACAATTGCAACTGAGCATAACGGAAAATTTGTTGCTTCTTCAGGCTGGACCAATATTTTTATTTTCCCAGGGTATGAATTTAAAGCAATTGATGGAATGATTACAAACTTCCATCTTCCAAAATCTACGCTCATTATGCTTGTAAGTGCCTTAGCAGGAAGAGAAAACGTCATTTCTGCCTATGAACAAGCTGTAGCAGAGAAGTATCGCTTTTTCAGCTTCGGCGACGCGATGCTAATTTTGTAATTTAACATGAAAGGAATACATCAATGACAGCAATTCGTTACGAACATATAAAAACTTGTAAACAAACAGGAGCGCGTTTAGGTATTGTCCACACGCCTCATGGTTCATTTGAAACGCCTATTTTTATGCCAGTAGGCACATTAGCTACAGTAAAAACAATGTCTCCGGAAGATTTAAAAGCAATGGGGGCAGGCATTATTTTAAGTAATACGTACCATTTATGGCTTCGTCCAGGTCATGAAATTGTTAAAAAAGCAGGTGGTCTGCATAAATTTATGAACTGGGATCGTCCTATCTTAACAGATTCAGGCGGCTTCCAAGTTTTTAGTTTAAGCGATTTGCGCCGTATTGAAGAAGAAGGCGTTCATTTCCGCAACCATTTGAATGGAGACAAGCTTTTCCTATCTCCAGAAAAAGCGATGGACATTCAAAATGCGCTTGGATCTGATATTATGATGGCATTTGATGAATGCCCTCCTTATCCAGCAGAGTATGACTACTTAAAACGTTCAGTAGAGCGTACTAGCCGATGGGCAGAGCGATGCCTTGAGGCTCACAGCCGCCCTCAAGACCAAGGTCTTTTTGGAATTGTTCAAGGCGGAGAGTTTGAAGATTTACGTCGTCAAAGTGCAGCTGATTTAGTATCAATGGACTTCCCAGGTTATGCTGTGGGAGGCCTGTCAGTTGGAGAACCAAAAGATGTGATGAATCGTGTGCTAGAGTTTACGACCCCATACTTGCCAACTGATAAACCTCGTTATTTAATGGGAGTAGGATCACCTGACTCGTTAATTGATGGGGCAATTCGCGGGATTGACATGTTTGACTGCGTATTACCAACGCGTATTGCACGTAACGGAACGCTTATGACAAGTGAAGGTCGTCTTGTTGTTAAAAATGCCAAATATGCAGAAGACTTCGGTCCGATTGATCCAAACTGTGACTGCTACACATGTCAAAATTATTCAAGAGCGTATATTCGCCACTTAATTCGCTGTAATGAAACGTTTGGAATTCGTTTAACATCTTACCATAACTTATATTTTCTGCTAAACTTAATGGAGCAAGTCCGTGAAGCCATTCGCGAAGACCGACTTGGCGATTTCCGCGATGAGTTCTTTGAAAAATATGGGTTTAACGGCCCAGACGCAAAGAATTTCTAGGTCACTACAGGAATTTTCATCAAATTTATGAATGAGTACCTGTTGATAATATAAATAAAAGGAGGAGTTTTCATGGGTGTTTTACAAAATATTTGGCCATTACTTTTAATGTTTGTCATTTTCTATTTCTTGTTAATCCGTCCACAGCAAAAACGTCAAAAAAACGTACAGCAAATGCAATCAGCACTTAAAAAAGGTGATAAGATTGTTACAATTGGCGGTATGCATGGTTTGGTAGAAGCAATCGATGAGTCACAAGTTGTGGTTCGCAGCACTGACGGTTCAAAATTAACATTTGACCGCAATGCTATTCGTGAAGTAAGAAGCGTAGATTAATAAAAAAACGTCACGTACATGTACGTGACGTTTTTTTATGCTTCTCGTGAACCGGCAATGTTTACGCCAACAATTCCCCCGAGAATAGCGACTCCAATAAACCCAGCGTGAAATAAAAGCTGCTGTGCAGAAAACAGGTGACTATAGCCGAGGAATTGCAGCAAAAACATTAAAAAAGAATAAGAAATACCAGTGGCTCCTCCAACAAGCAGTCCCTTTGAACCGTTTCGTCCTCCTGCGATAAATCCTCCGATAAACAGTGTAATAAATGAGAGAATAAGTAAAAATAAACGTACGGACTGTTCTTCAAGCGATGTGAATTTTAAAATAAGCGAAAAGATAATGCTAATCGCTAAAGCCATCACTAAGATTGTTGCTACCCCTGCAAATACAGCGTTGCTCATTCGTTTTGCACCCAACTTGTTTCCCCCTCATGAAATAAAAAGATAGGTGAACCCTTAGTACGAGCATATTCGGGATGACTTCAAAATAGACGCATAAAAGTAAGGCTATTTTAAAATAAATGGTACAAACTACAAGGGAATACATAAAGGAGGTTTTTGCAGTGGAACTATTAATCATGGTTGCGCGAACCGTGCTTTTGTATGTAGTAGTTTTAATTATTTTTCGCGTTATGGGCAAAAGGGAAATAGGAGAGCTGAGCATTTTGGATTTAGTTGTCTTTATTATGATTGCTGAAATGGCAGTAATGGCTATTGAAAACCCAAAAGATCCTTTGCTGTATTCAATTCTTCCGATGTTAACGCTTCTTATTATTCAAATTGGTTTAGCTATATGGTCTCTTAAAAGCAATCGAATGCGAAATTTTATTGATGGTAAACCTAGTATTATCATTGAAAATGGAAAAATAAATGAACATGAAATGAAAAGGCAGCGATATAACTTCAATGATTTGCTTGTGCAGCTGCGAGATAAAAATATAAAAAATGTAGCTGATGTTGAATTTGCTATTTTAGAATCTTCAGGAAGGCTATCCGTGTTTGAAAAAGATCAGCAATCAGGTAAAAAAGGCAATTTGAATTTGCCTTTTATCATTGACGGCGTTATTCAAGAAGAGCATCTGTTGCATGAACATAAAACAACGGAATGGTTAAGGCAGGAGTTAGAGAAACTGGGGCATTCAAATTTAGACAAGATTTCATATTGCAGCTACGACAACGGAAAATTTTTTATAGATTTAATAGATGTGAAACAATAAAACGCGGAGTGCTCCGCGTTTTATTTTCGTTTAAAATAACGTAAAACAGAAAAGCGATTTAATTCTTCTTTTGTTATCAGTCTAAAAAGCAGCAAAAACAGTACATATACAAAGCTTGTCAGTGCAATTGATAAAATGGTTCGTAAGCTTAACGGGATGGAAGTGAAAAGGTTCATATAAGCAAAGTGTCCAATAAAGCCTGATATGCCCATTACAGCAAAGCTGCGAAGATACTCAAACACATGAAGCTTATACGTGATTTTTTTCATGACCGTAGACAGATGTAAAAGAGTGACAAGCATCATTCCCACAACAATTGCAAGGCCAGCTCCCATAATGCCTAGATTGGGCTGAGTTGCGAGTAAGAAGATAAGAGACGTTTTGACCGCTGCTCCTATAAAACTGTTAATCATGGCGGCTTTTGCAAGGTCTAGCGCCTGCAGAACAGCTTGAAGCGGCCCTTGAAAGTAATAAAAGATAAAAAAAGGCGCCATGACTTTGACAAAAATAGCAGCTTTGTCAGAACCATACATCAATTCCATTACCGGATTAGCAAATACATAAAGAACAACAACGGCCAGTCCGCCTGTTACAAACGACAAGCGGAGAGCTTGATGAAGCCGATATTCGATTTGTTTCATTTGATTCTGTGCAAGAGATTCACTGATTGCGGGAACCAAAGAAGTGGATAGAGACACCGTTACAAAAGAAGGCAGCATCAGGAGAGGGAGTGCAAAGCCTGTTAATTCTCCGTACTGCTTCGTTGCTACCGCTGTCGCTACTCCTGCAATTGCTAAACTTTGAGCTACTACAATAGGTTCTAAAAACCAAGAAATTGACCCAATCATGCGGCTTCCTGTCGTGGGAAGAGCGATTCGCATTAAGTCAAGGAACGTATCTTTGCCCGCATGTAAAGAAGCAAAAAATTTTCGTCTTACCGTTATTTTCTTCTTTCGCTTGAACATAAACACCATGTAAAACAGGGAAGCGAGCTCTCCAAATACCGAAGAGAGCATAGCGCCAGCCGCGGCGTACTCAATTCCATAAGGTAAAAATGCTTTTGTACAGACAGCAATTAACGTAATTCGCACCACTTGTTCAATAATTTGAGAATAAGCAGCGGGCTTCATTTGCTGCTTTCCTTGAAAATATCCGCGAATGACAGACGACACGGCGATGATCGGAATAACAGGAATAATCGCAAGCAGCGGATAGATCGTACGTGAATCTGTAAAGAAGGTTTTTGCTACAACGGGAGCGAATAATATTAGTCCGAGCGTAAATAAAACGCTCAGCGTACACGTAATACTTAAAGAGACGACAAGTATTTTTTTTATTTTATGCCTGTCACCTAAAGCTTCTGCTTCTGCCACTAACTTTGAAATGGCAACCGGTAGCCCAAGCTGTGTTAAGGTGATTACTAATACCAGTGTGGGGACCGCCATCATATAAAGTCCCACACCTTCGTCTCCAATCATTCGAGCCACCACAATTCGATTGACAAACCCGAGTACACGTGTAATTAAGCCAGCAATTATTAAAATAATAGTTCCCTGTAAAAATTTAGACATATACTCACTGCTTTCTTGAGGTTTATACAGTGAATATATGCGCCGTCGGTGTCCAAGCATGACAAGTATTCCTCATACGAGAAAGAAATTTTACGCAAAATGTCAAACGGAAAGGAGGATCAATATGACACATCCATTTATTTCAGCTTCGAAAGAACTTATACAGCCTGTCGTATCCAGCAAAATGGAAGAATTTCATATGCTCGGATATGAAGAAGTAACGGAGAACGATTTATTGAGTTATTTGGAAATGAAAAAATGGAAAAAAGAAAAGGAGCTATCTCTCCATCAAGTTGTAAATGATATTTTATCTGTTAAGATCACGCAGGTGATGAGCTATGTAACCATTGAATCTTATAAATCTGATATGTTCTCAAGTGTTAATAATGGAGAAGACTGGAAAGAATTATTAAAGTAGAGTTTGTAAAATACATGTATTAAAATTTGATAAGGTCTTTATTTGACAGACATTAGGTTATGAATGATAATTAGATTGGTCATTTATCTATTGTTATCATTTCATGTTTTTTACATAAGAAGGAGGATTTTCTGTCGATGGTTAAAAGAGGACGTATCGTTGCCTTTTTCCTCTTAGTACTGCTTGTGTTTAGTACAATCGGAACAACGATGACTGGAATTACAAAAGATATTAAACTTGGCCTCGACCTTCAAGGTGGATTTGAAATTTTATATAAAGTCAGTCCAGCTAAAAAAGGCGATGTCATTGACAAAAAGGCACTTAACAGCACGGTTGAAGCGCTGCGTCAACGTGTCGATGTACTGGGAGTTAGTGAGCCCAGCATTCAAATTGAAGGAAACGACCGCATCCGTGTTCAGCTAGCTGGTGTCACGAATCAAAAGCAAGCTAGGGATCTGTTATCAACTCAAGCAAACTTAACGTTCCGTGACGTGAACGATAAGGTGCTGATGGATGGTACAGACTTAGCGCAAGGCGGGGCAAAGCAATCGTTTGACCAAAGCAATCAGCCTAGCGTCTCACTAAAGTTAAAAAATGCGAAAAAATTTGAAAAGATTACGCGAGAGCTTTCTCAAAAACCAGCACCTAACAATTTAATTGTCATTTGGCTGGATTATGAAGAAGGAAAAGACTCGTACCAAAAAGAATCAGCAAAACAAAATCCGAAGTACCTGTCTGCAGCTTCTGTTAGCAGCGTGTTAACACAGCCAGATGTTGAAATTTCAGGTGGAAACTTCACAGTGAAAAGTGCAACGCAGCTGGCGGAATTGTTAAATGCCGGGTCGCTGCCAGTTAAATTAGATGAGCTATACTCTACATCCGTTGGAGCGCAGTTTGGAGAAGAAGCTCTTCATACGACTATACTAGCGGGTATTATCGGCATCGGAATTATCTTCCTTTACATGCTGTTTTTCTACCGTTTACCGGGGCTTATTGCCGTTATTACACTCAGTTTTTATATCTACTTAAACTTAGTTGTATTTGACTGGATGCACGTGGTTATGACGCTTCCAGGGATTGCGGCTCTTATTCTCGGCGTAGGTATGGCAGTAGATGCGAATATTATTACCTACGAGCGGATTAAAGATGAACTGAAAACAGGAAGGTCTGTTATATCGGCTTACCGGGCAGGAAATCGTCGCTCACTTGCGACCATTTTTGATGCCAATATTACAACAATGTTAGCGGCTCTTGTACTGTTCTTTTATGGTCAAAGTTCAGTGAAGGGATTTGCAACAACATTAATGATCGGGATTGTGCTAAGCTTTGTAACTGCTGTTTATGGTACTCGTTTACTAATGAGCCTTTTAGTAAACAGCCGCTGGTTTGATAAAAAACCAGGATACTTTGGCGTGAAGAAAGAGCAAATTCACGATTTAAGCAAAGATGACGGCACAACCGTTTTACCTACAGCGTGGGATAAAATTGACTTTGTTAAATACCGTAAAGCGTTCTTCACATTCTCAAGCGTGCTCGTGATTATCGGTATTATCTCGGTTGCTGTGTTTAGGCTGAACCTCGGTATTGACTTTACGAGTGGAACTCGTATAGAGATTCCAGCAAATCATACCGTTACGCAGGCTGAGATACAGCGTGAAATGAAGTCTCTTGATATCAAAACGGATGACATAGTTATTACAGGAAAAAGTAATGATACGGGTGTCGTACGTGTAGTTGGGGTCTTGAATAAAAAAGAAATTGCCAATTTAAAAGACCACTTTAAAGACAAATACGGTTCTGAACCAAACGTAAGCACCGTTTCGCCGACAGTTGGAAAAGAACTGGCGAAAAATGCAATGATGGCGATCGTGATTGCTTCAATTGGAATTATCATCTATGTAACGATTCGATTCGAGTTTTACATGGCGCTTGCAGCCGTGCTTGCTCTGTTGCATGATGCGTTCTTTATCGTTACGGTCTTTAGCTTAACAAAGTTAGAGGTAGATTTAACGTTTATCGCCGCTGTCTTGACTATTGTTGGTTACTCAATTAACGATACAATCGTTACATTTGACCGCATTCGTGAAAACATGCAGAAATTCAAATCCAAAACGTTCGACGATTTGGCATTTATCGTAAATCTAAGTTTACGCGAAACGTTTACTCGTTCGATGAATACCGTGTTAACAGTTGTGATTGCAGTTGTAGCACTTCTTGTATTCGGAAGTGAGTCCATTCAAAACTTCTCAATTGCCCTGTTAGTAGGTTTAATTCTTGGTGCATATTCATCTGTGTTTATTGCTGCGCAGCTATGGCTTGTGTGGAAAGGTAAACAGTTGAAGCGTGAGGAACAAAAAGAAGTAGAAAGCAAGTAATTCAAAAACGTGCGAAGTGTTCGCACGTTTTTTTTGTACGTGAAAATTTAAGGCGCACTGTCAGAAAAATATGCTTATTTTCTTTCGTTGCTCCATTTCATCCACTCTAGTATAATAATGTGGGTTAAGGGGTGAAGAGACATGTTACAGTCAAAAAAACGTTGGAATGTTCAAGAATGTGATGAACAACTTGTTAATGAATTTGTAGAAAACCTCAATATTACACCTCTAGTAGCTTCGTTATTACTTAATAGAGGCATGACAACAGTAGAAGCGGCACGTGAGTTTTTACACGTTGATGCACAAACGTTCCACGATCCGTTTTTATTGCACGATATGGACAAAGCAGTAGCTCGTATTCAGCAAGCAATTGATCATAATGAAAAAATTATGATCTATGGAGATTACGATGCGGACGGCGTCAGCAGTACTTCAGTTATGTTATCTGCTTTACAGCAGCTCGGCGCTGATACTGATTTTTATATTCCTAATCGCTTTACAGAAGGTTATGGGCCGAATAAGGCAGCATTTGATAAAATAAACGCAGGCGGCTATCAGCTGGTGATTACGGTAGACACAGGTATTTCGGCAGTCGAAGAAACGGCGTATGCACGTGAATTAGATTTTGATTTAATTATTACTGATCACCACGAGCCGGGTCCGGTTTTACCCGATGCGTATGCAATTATTCATCCAAAGCTTCCGGGAAGTACATATCCATTTAAAGAACTGGCAGGTGTAGGAGTGGCTTTTAAACTCGCTCATGCGCTGTTAGGGGAGCTTCCGGAACATTTGTTAGAACTAGCAGTGATTGGGACGATTGCTGACTTAGTTCCTTTAGTCGACGAAAACCGCTTAATTGCTCGCAAAGGTCTTGACTATCTCAAGCTCACGAAGCGTACTGGAATTGAAGCGCTGCTGAGCGTATGTGGAGTAAAACGCGAAGAAATTACTGAAGATACAATTGGATTTGCCATGGCTCCTCGCATTAATGCAGTAGGACGTCTTCAAGATGCTGGTCCAGCTGTTCATTTGCTTATGACAACAAATGCTGAAGAAGCAAAAGGTTTAGCTAAAGAAATTGATGCGTTAAACAAGGAAAGGCAGCAAATCGTAAATGATATTACGGAAGAAGCCGTTGAATTTGTTGAAAGTATGTATCCTCCGGATGAAAATAGCGTTCTTATTGTAGAGGGAGAAGGATGGAATGCAGGCGTTGTTGGAATTGTTGCTTCTAGGCTCGTAGAAAAGTTCTACAGACCAACAATTGTATTAAGTGTTGACTCTGAAAACCATATTGCTAAAGGTTCAGCAAGAAGTATCCAAGGCTTTGACTTATTCGCGAACTTATCTAAATGCCGTGACATTTTGCCGCATTTTGGAGGGCATCCAATGGCAGCTGGCATGACGTTAAACAGCGAGGATGTAGAAGAACTGCGCAGACGCCTTAATGAACAAGCAAGCAACGTGTTAACTCAACAGGACTTTATTCCAATTACATCAGTTGATACAGTATGCAAAACAGAGGAAATTACGCTGGAAAACATTGAACAAATGAGTGCGCTTGCTCCATTTGGTATGCATAATCCGAAGCCAAAAGTTCTCATTAAAGATGTTCATACAACATCTATGCGGAAAATTGGCGCGAATAAAAATCATTTAAAACTCGTATTTGAAGACAGCGGTGTATCGGTTGATGCAGTAGGATTTGGGTTAGGCTATATATTAGATGAAGTATCTCCTATAGCTAAGGTATCATTAGTAGGTGAACTATCTATTAATGAGTGGAACAATATGCGCAAACCGCAGCTGATGGTAGAAGATATCTCTGTAGATGAGTGGCAGATGTTTGATTATCGCAGCGCGGTTGATGTCAAACGTTTCTTTGAACAGGTATTCACAGATCAAATGAAAGTTGTTGCTTTTCACGATTCAACAATTGATAAATACAAGTCGATGCTGCCGATGGAACATGTTGTTCTTATTCAAAATGAAGAACAGGCAAAAGCATGCATGTTTGCAGGGGAACAGATCGTTTTATTAGATTTGCCTCCGTCACAGAAGTGGCTTGAAGCTTTGTTTGTCCAAGGTATTCCTTCTAGGATATACGCTATTTTCTTAACGGAAGAAGACCATTATTTTGATACAATCCCAACTCGCGATCACTTTAAATGGTTCTACGGCTTTTTAGCGAAAAAGGGTCCTTTTGATTTAAAACGCTACAAAGAAGATTTAGCAATTCATAAGGGCTGGTCGAAAGAAACGATTGATTTTATGGCAAAGGTGTTTTTTGAGTTAGAATTTGTTACAATAAACAATGGCTTAATTTCGTTAGTGAAAAATTCTACGAAACGTGATTTAATAGAATCTGCGACTTATCGCCAAAAGCAGCAGCAGATTGAAATAGAAAAAAACTTTATTTATACGTCATATGTACAGCTTAAAAATCAATTTCAAGATATTTTTAAGCGTTCGATTGAATGAGGAGGCAACATTAGAATGAATTTTAAAGATTATATTACAATTGTACCTGACTGGCCAAAACCAGGTATTACATTTAAAGATATCTCAACATTAATGGATAACGGTGACGCATACCGTGCCGCAACGGATGAGATTGTAAAATATGCCAATGATAAACAAGTTGATATTATCGTAGGACCGGAAGCTCGCGGATTTATCGTTGGTTGTCCAGTAGCATATGCGTTAGGTATCGGCTTTGCACCTGTTCGTAAAGAAGGAAAATTACCGCGTGAAGTAATTAAAGTAGATTACGGTTTAGAATACGGTAAAGACGTATTAACGATTCACAAAGATGCAATTAAGCCAGGTCAGCGCGTGTTGATTACAGATGATTTATTAGCAACAGGCGGTACAATTGAAGCGACAATTAAGCTTGTTGAAGAATTAGGCGGAATTGTTGTTGGAGCTGCGTTCTTAATTGAACTTTCTTACCTTGACGGCCGTGACAAACTAGACGGTTACGATGTATTCACATTAATGACGTATTAAGAAGAACGATCACATAAAAAAGAGTACCTGATACAGGTGCTCTTTTTTCGTTAAAAAACGTGAATACGTAAAATGGAAATGATGTAAATTTCATAAATTAGACGCAAAGGCTTTACATCCTTGGATTTTTTCAAGATAATAGTTACAATATGAATTAAAAATGCTAGTTGATAAAAGGTGATTTCATGGCAAATGAGCAAGTCCTAACAGCGGAACAGGTCATTGACAATACGAAGCGATATTTAAATGAAGAAGACGTGGCTTTTGTACAAAAAGCATATGATTTTGCAAAAGAAGCTCACAAAGAACAATATCGCAAGTCGGGTGAACCATATATTATCCACCCGATTCAAGTCGCAGGAATTTTAGTTGATCTAGATATGGATCCAGCAACAATTGCAGCTGGATTTCTACATGATGTGGTCGAAGATACAGAGATAACACTAAAGGATTTAGAAAAAGCTTTTAACGAAGAAGTAGCAATGCTAGTAGACGGCGTAACGAAACTTGGGAAAATTAAATATAAGTCTAAAGAAGAGCAGCAGGCTGAAAATCACCGCAAGATGTTTGTGGCAATGGCTCAAGATATTCGAGTCATACTGATTAAACTTGCGGATCGTCTTCATAACATGCGTACGCTGAAGCATTTACCACAGGAAAAGCAGCGACGCATTTCAAATGAAACGCTTGAAATTTTTGCTCCTCTTGCTCATCGTCTTGGTATTTCAAAAATTAAGTGGGAGCTTGAAGATACAGCTTTACGTTACTTAAATCCTCAGCAATATTATCGCATTGTCAATTTGATGAAGAAAAAGCGTGCGGAACGCGAGCAATATTTGGCTGAAGTTATTGATGAAGTTCGTGAGCAAGTAGATGAAGTGTCGATTAAAGTTGAAATTTCAGGACGTCCAAAACATATTTATTCCATTTATCGTAAAATGGCACTGCAAAACAAGCAGTTTAATGAAATTTACGATTTACTAGCTGTGCGCATTATTGTAAATAGCATTAAAGACTGCTATGCGGTGTTAGGGATCATTCACACGTGCTGGAAACCAATGCCAGGACGTTTCAAAGATTATATTGCGATGCCAAAACAAAATATGTACCAGTCTCTTCATACGACGGTTATCGGACCAAAAGGTGATCCGTTAGAAGTTCAAATTCGAACATTTGACATGCACCAAATTGCTGAGTATGGAATTGCTGCTCACTGGGCTTACAAAGAGGGAAAAACAGCTGAGCATGCTTCATTTGAAGAAAAGTTAACGTGGTTTAGAGAAATTTTAGAATTTCAAAATGATGCAAACGATGCGGAAGAGTTTATGGAATCTCTAAAAGTTGATTTGTTTTCTGACATGGTTTATATTTTTACGCCAAAAGGCGACGTCATTGAGCTTCCTTCGGGTTCTGTTCCAATTGATTTTTCCTATCGTATTCATTCTGAAATCGGAAATAAAACCATTGGAGCAAAAGTCAACGGCAAGATGGTTACGCTTGATTACCGTTTGAAAACGGGGGACATTATCGAAATTTTGACGTCTAAGCATTCATATGGTCCAAGCAAGGACTGGTTAAAGCTTGCTCAAACGTCTCAAGCCAAAAATAAAATTCGCCAATTCTTTAAAAAGCAAAGCCGCGATGAAAATATTGAAAAAGGCAAAGAGCTGGTTGAAAAAGAAATTCGTCAAATGGAGTTTGACTTAAAAGAAGTATTAACAGCTGATAATATCAAACGAGTAGCGGAGAAGTTTAATTTCTCAAATGAAGATGATATGTATGCAGCTATTGGATATAACGGATTAACTGCGGCTCAAGTAGCTAATCGTTTAACCGAGAAGTGGAGAAAGCAGCGCGATCAAGAACAAGAGATCCAAATTGATGACATTGCACGCGACACTGCGGCTAAACGTGTTCGCCAGCATAAACGAAAAGATTCCGGTGTTATCGTACCGGGTGTAGAGAACATGCTGATTCGCTTGTCTAAATGCTGTAATCCAGTTCCCGGAGATGAGATTGTTGGTTTTATTACAAAGGGGCGGGGAGTATCTGTTCATAGAGCAGATTGTTTAAACGTTCACACAGATGATGCTGAAAGCCGTCTTATTCCTGTAGAGTGGGAAACACATATTAAAGAAGGCAAAGAGTTTAATGTGGAAATTGAAATTTCGGGCTACGACCGTCGAGGCTTACTAAATGAAGTTCTGCAGGTTGTAAACGAGACTAAAACGAATATTTCAGCCGTTTCAGGAAAATCGGACCGAAACAAAATGGCTACGATTCATATGTCAATTTCTATTCATAACATCAGTCATCTTCATAAAGTGGTCGAGCGCATTAAGCAGCTTCGAGACATTTATTCAGTTCGCCGAATTATGCATTAAGAAAGGTCGTTATACATGAGAGTAGTCGTACAAAGAGCAAAGAATGCAAAAGTAACTGTTGCAGGCGAGACGGTCGGCAAGATTGAGCACGGATATATGCTTTTAGTCGGTATTACCCACGAGGATACTGAAGCCGATGCAGAGTATGTAGCAGACAAAATTGTAAATTTGCGAGTGTTTGAAGATGAGTCTGGCAAAATGAATTTGTCGCTTCTAGATGTAGAAGGAGAAATTTTATCGGTATCTCAATTTACGCTTTACGGAGATTGCCGAAAAGGCAGAAGACCAAACTTTATGGAAGCTGCTAGGCCAGATCATGCTGTAACGATTTACAACTATTTTAATAAAGTATTATCAGGAAAAAATATTCGAGTAGAAACCGGCGCATTTGGCGAAATGATGGACGTATCATTTACGAATGACGGACCGGTCACACTTATTGTAGAAAGCAAAGAAAAAACGCAGGCTCAAAGATGAGTCTGCGTTTTTTCTTTGCTTTGAAAGTAGTGATTTAATCCTTCAGCGATAGCGGATGTAATCATTTGCTGATAACTGATGGAATTAATATACGTTTCTTCCCGTTCGTTGCTTAAAAAGCCCAGTTCAATTAATGTACTCGGACGTGTATTTTCGCGAAGAACATAATAGTTTCCAAATCGTTCTCCTTTGTCTTTCAATTTTGCATGTTCAATGAGTGACTGATGAATAGAATGTGTGAGTGGACTGTCCTGATGCTGATGATAATAATACGTCATAAGGCCAGTTAGCTGTGAGCTGTTCGTACTGTTGTAGTGAACGCTTATAAAAGCATCTGCTTTAGTCGATTGCAGCGTGCGCTGTGAAAGCAGAACGTACTCATCACGGGTGCGGGTTAAAATGACGTGTGCGCCTTCTTTTTGAAGTTTGTTTTGTAAAATCAGCGCTGTTCGGAGAGTGAGATCTTTTTCATATGTGCCCTGTGTGCCGATGGCTCCTTTGTCTTTTCCTCCATGGCCTGCATCAATAATAATGGTTTTGCCCTTTAGGTGCTGCAAGCTTTTACTCAGCGTATAAACAGGCTGGCGCTGCGCTACTTGCATGCTAGGCTGAACGCTGCGGAGCGCTACGGTTTTCGTGAATTTTTTAAACACCCAGCCTTGAATACCCGAGCTTTCTACATAATACCAATCTCCTTGACGGTCTGAAACGGATAGTCTTGTATTCTTCGTCAATTTATTTGTAATTGAAAATGAACGTCCTGGACCGCTGCGTACATGAAGAGAGTCAGCTGTTACAACAATGGGTTGATGCACCGGTACATTTGGGCGCTCAAATGAGGAAGAGCACAGTAACAAAAGGATACTTGCAGCCAAAACAGATACAGACTTCATGTTAAGATGGCGAATAGATAGACCTCCTTTTTATAACAAAATAGAGTATTCGATGAAAAGAAAAAAAATCCTTTCTCTTATGTAAAAACATCTTTTTTGGGCAATGCTAATAAAAGGATAAGTAAGTGTAGGCAGGGAGGAAGAAACGATGAAGTTTAGTGAAAAAGGTGAACAATCATTTCAGCAGGTAAATCCGGTATTTGGCATTCATTTTCATGATTTTATTGATAGAGAAAGTGAAGCCTCATCCCTTGAATTGGCTTCTGAATTTGGTTTAACGCTTCGAGATATTCAGAAACTAAGAAAACAATTAGACCGCTCTTAACATGAAAGGTGCTTGACAACTGCTCATTTCATTCGTAATATAGAAAGCAATTGCTAAATTAAAATGAATGTATAACATTTTTATATTGATAAGCCAAAGATCGAGAAAAGTAGTAAAGATGACACATGGCTAGAGAGGAAATGTCTTAGGCTGAAAGCATTTCTACATGATGACTTTATGAAAGAACACTCAGGAGGCTTCACTCTGAAAAGGGAAACTTAGTAGGAGATGAACGTGTTCGTGCGTTAACGAAATGAGTGGAAACATGTCATATGTTTCAATTAGGGTGGTACCACGTGAGATTAACTCTCGTCCCTACTATGGAAAAATAGTAGAGGCGAGAGTTTTTTTGTATTGTAAATTTTAAATATAGGAGGCATATCACGTTATGTCAGTTCAAATACCTAGAGGCACACAAGATATTTTACCGGGCAAAGTAGAATATTGGCAGTTTGTTGAACAGCGAGCAAGAGAAATCTGCCGTGCGTTCAACTACCAAGAAATTCGTACACCAATGTTTGAACACACTGAATTATTTTTGCGCGGAGTGGGAGAAACAACGGATATCGTGCAAAAAGAAATGTACACATTTAAGGATCGAGGCGACCGCAGCTTAACACTTCGTCCAGAAGGAACAGCTGCAGTTGGACGATCATTTGTTTCAAATAAAATGTTTGGAAATCCAACGCAGCCAACGAAGCTGTTTTATATCGGTCCTATGTTTCGTTATGAACGACCTCAAGCGGGACGTTTCCGTCAATTCGTTCAGTTTGGCGTAGAGGCATTAGGGGTAAATGATCCAGCTATCGACGCTGAAGTTCTTGCCCTGTTAATGAGCTTTTACCAATCGCTTGGATTAAAAAAATTAAAGCTGGTTGTTAACAGTTTAGGAGATACAGAAAGTCGTCAAGCTCACCGTCAAGCACTTATCGATCACTTTGCACCTCGCATCGGAGAGTTTTGCAGCGACTGTCAAAGCCGATTGGAGAAAAATCCTCTTCGTATTTTAGATTGTAAAAAAGATCGTGACCATGAACTGATGGCTACAGCGCCGTCTATTCTTGATTATTTAAACGACTATTCAAAAGAATATTTTGAAAAAGTACAGCAGTACTTAACCGATTTAGACATTGACTATGTTGTAGATCCGACGCTAGTACGCGGGTTAGATTATTATAATCACACAGCATTTGAACTAATGAGTGAAGCAGAAGGATTTGGCGCCATTACAACTCTTTGCGGCGGAGGCCGTTATAATGGGCTGATTCAAGAAATCGGCGGACCTGAAACACCAGGTATCGGATTCGCTTTAAGCATTGAACGTTTATTATCTGCATTGGAAGCAGAAGGAATTGAGCTTCCGGTAGAAACTGGCGTAGATTGCTATGTAGTGACAATGGGCGATGAGGCGAAAGAAAAATCTGTTTCAATTGTAAATACGCTTCGACGTGCAGGTTTTGTAGCAGATAAAGATTATCAAGATAAAAAAATGAAAGCTCAGTTCAAAGCAGCCGATCGTGTACAAGCAAAATTTGTTGTTGTTCTAGGTGAAGATGAGCTAGCAAAACAAGTTGTAAACGTAAAGAATATGGAATCTGGCGAACAGCAAGAAGTGTCAATTGATCAATTGGTTAGCTATTTGCAGGAACAAGTATAAGGGGGAACCATGATGACAAAACGTTCATACTACTGTGGAGATGTAACAGAACAAGCAACTGGCGAAACAGTTCTATTAAAAGGGTGGGTTCAAAAGCGCCGTGATTTAGGCGGATTAATTTTTATTGATTTACGCGACCGCGGCGGAGTTGTGCAAGTTGTATTTAATCCTGAAAAATCTGCTGAAGCGCTAAAAATTGCTGAAGATGTACGTAATGAATTCGTACTGGAAGTGCAGGGAACTGTTGTAGCTCGTGAAGAGGGAACCGTTAACCCGAACTTAAAAACAGGTAAAATTGAAGTTCACGCTGAGCAAATTACGGTGTTGAATAAAGCCAAAACACCTCCTTTTGCCATTGCGGATCAAACCGAAGTATCAGAAGATGTTCGATTAAAATATCGTTATTTAGATCTTCGACGTTCTGAAATGTTTAACACGCTTAAAATGCGCAATGACATTACAAAAACAATTCGCGACTTCTTAGATCAAAATGACTTTTTAGATGTTGAAACACCTATTTTAACAAAAAGCACGCCAGAAGGTGCACGTGATTATCTTGTGCCGAGCCGCGTACACGAAGGTGAGTTTTATGCTCTTCCTCAATCACCGCAAATCTTTAAGCAGCTGTTAATGGTAAGCGGAGTTGAGCGTTATTATCAAATTGCTCGCTGCTTCCGCGATGAGGACTTGCGTGCAGATCGTCAGCCTGAATTTACTCAAATCGATATTGAAACATCATTTTTATCTCAAGAGGACATCATGACAATGACGGAAGAAATGATGTCTAAAGTAATGAAGCGCGTAAAAGATTTAGATGTAACGACGCCTTTCCCGCGCATGTCATATGATGAAGCGATGAGCCGCTATGGTTCAGATAAGCCGGATACACGTTTTGAAATGGAGCTAGTCAACTTATCAGAGCTTGTGAAAGACTGCGGGTTTAAAGTATTTAGCGCAGCAGTTGAAAACGGCGGAGAAGTAAAAGCGATTAACGTAAAAGGTGCCGCTTCTAGCTATTCACGTAAAGATATCGATGCTTTAACAGAGTTCGTGAAAATTTACGGTGCTAAAGGGTTAGCATGGCTGAAAGTTGAAGCAGACGGCTTAAAAGGACCAATTGCAAAATTCTTCAACGAAGATGAGCAAAAGCAATTTGCTGAAGCTCTTCAAACGGAAGAAGGAGATTTACTTTTATTTGTAGCTGATAAAAAGTCAGTTGTAGCAGATGCACTTGGCGCTCTTCGTCTAAAGCTTGCAAAAGAACAAGGGATTATTGATGAAACGAAATTTAACTTCCTATGGGTAACAGATTGGCCTCTTCTTGAGCATGACGAAGAAGACAACCGTTACTACGCGGCTCATCATCCATTCACAATGCCAGTTCGTGAAGATTTACCAATGTTAGAAAGCGATCCTGGACAAGTCCGTGCACAAGCATATGACTTAGTGTTGAATGGTTACGAACTTGGCGGAGGATCTTTACGTATTTATGAGCGTGATATTCAAGAAAAAATGTTTAAAACGCTTGGATTTACATTAGAAGAAGCATATGAGCAGTTCGGTTTCTTACTTGAAGCATTTGAATACGGTACTCCTCCTCACGGCGGAATTGCGTTAGGTCTTGACCGTTTGGTTATGCTTTTAGCAGGACGTACAAACTTGCGCGATACAATTGCCTTCCCTAAAACAGCAAGTGCAAGCTGTCTATTAACAAACGCACCTGGTGAAGTAAGTGAAGCGCAATTAGATGAGCTGCATTTGCAGGTAAAAAAGCAAAAAACAGAAGCGTAATCGATTAAACCATCTGTTAAATCGAGCCTGTCACTGGAGCACGACAGGCTCGATTTTTTTTGTTTTACTTATTAATTGCAAAGTGATTTTTTCTGTGATAAGATACTTTCAAGAACTAAATAGTCCTGATGTGTTCGTCCTTAATCCAGTTTTGACCGAACAATTTTTTGCTTGGGAGCTCGGAGTTTTTAACGAGCGTACATGCCTCATCTCGAGGACTTACAATGGTTAAAGCAGAGCACCCACCTGCCGAGAGCGGGTTCAAAACGAAGGCACTCGAGACGGCACGATCGGGACTAGCATACATATAAGAAATCCTCTATGTAATGATTTGCATAGAGTTTTTTTATGGAGAAATATCGAATGCTCATGTTCGTTTTGCTAAAAATATGGTATAGTCAATTTCGTTGTTTATTTGAATTAATCATACACGTTGGTGTATTTAATAGAGGAGTGTTTTAACATGTTGCATCAGTTTTCGCGTAATGAACTGGCGATAGGAAAAGAAGGGTTAGCTACTTTAAAAGGCAGCACGGTTGCTATTTTAGGGATAGGAGGAGTAGGGTCGTTTTCTGCTGAGGCTTTGGCTCGGTCAGGAGTAGGTCGTTTAATTCTTGTAGATAAAGACGATGTTGATATTACAAACGTAAATCGTCAAATTCATGCGCTGCTTTCGACGGTAGGTCAGCCCAAGACAGAATTAATGAAACAGCGTATTTTGGATATTAACCCAGACTGTGACGTCGTTTCTCTTCAAATGTTTTATACGGAAGAAACGTATGAAGAGTTCTTTAGTTACAAACCGGACTTTGTAGTGGATGCATCCGATACGATTTCGTATAAAATTCATTTAATGAAAGAATGTTTAAAACGTGATATTCCGATTATTTCAAGTATGGGTGCTGCGAATAAAATGGATCCAACACGTTTTAAAATTGCAGACATTTCAAAGACGCATACAGATCCGATTGCAAAAGTGGTTCGTACTCGTCTGCGTAAAGAAGGAATTCGCAAAGGAATTAACGTCGTTTTTTCTGATGAACGTCCAATCGTTATTCGCGAAGAAGTTCGCAAAGAAGTAGGAAACGATCAAGCGCAAATTCGAAAAGCGAAAATGCCCCCATCTTCTAATGCTTTTGTTCCATCTGTAGCGGGATTAATTATGGGCGGTCATGTTATCAATGAATTATTAAGTAATATTAAGATTCGCCGCGTAGGTGATCAATAAAAAGAAGGCTATTGCAGCCTTCTTTTTTTTATGGAAATATCTGTTCTATTTATGCTTTGGATGGAATCTTCTGTTTGATATGTATAAAAAGTACTAATAAATTGAAAAATATGGCTTGATGGTGAATTTACACTGTAGTAAAAAAAGAGATTTATGTAAATTTATTTAACGCTTTATTTACATAAAATTTACGTTTTGGCTTTCTTTCTGTTGTATCTTCTACAGTAATATTCAGAAAGTCTTATATATCAAGGGTTTTGATAGAAATAAGAAAAAATAAACCCCAAATAAGTAAGTTTACAGTAACTTAAAATTCACTTCATATAAAGACAACAATCTACTCGTATAATGTGTCTTGTACCTGTTGTTCGAGTACAAAGGACTAGTACTAATTACACATATATTTATTGGAGGGTAATGTAATGAAAACAAAGGGTTTTAAAGTAACATTAGCAGCTTTTTTAATGGTAGGAGCACTAGCAGCATGTGGTAAAGACGGAGCAAGCAACGACAGTGGTTCGGGCAGCAAAGAAGAAGTGTCAGGTACGTTAACAGCGGCGGGATCTACAGCTTTACAACCACTTGCAGAAGAAGCAGCGAATGGAATTACGGAAAAATATCCAAACCTTTCAGTAACGGTACAAGGTGGAGGTAGTGGAACTGGTGTTAACCAAGTAGCATCAGGAGCAGTTGACATTGGAAACTCTGACGTTCCAGCAGCCGATAAAATCGAAGATAAATCAAAAGCAGATAAACTTGTCGATACGAAAGTAGCGGGCATTGGGTTCGCACTTGTTGTAAATAAAGATGTAAAAGTAGAATCGTTAACAAAAGAGCAAATTCAAAAGATTTTCTCTGGTGAAATTAAAAACTGGAAAGAAGTTGGCGGAAACGACGAAAAAATTAACGTAATCAACCGTCCAGCATCATCTGGTACACGTGCTACATTTGAGAAAACATTAATGGGTGACGCAAAAGTAAATGACAGCGTTGGTACAGCTCAAGATTCAAACGGAGCGGTTGAACAATCAGTAAACTCAACTCCAGGAGCAGTAAGTTACCTTGCTATGTCGTATTTAATTGGCGATAAAAAAGAAAGTTTAAAAATGCTTAATATTGATGGTGTGGAGCCAACAACAGAAAATATTGTTTCTAAAAAATATCCGTTCTGGTCTTATGAGTACATGATTACAAACGGTGAGCCAAAAGATGGTGCAAAAGAGTACATTGATTATGTATCTGGTAAAGACTTTGCTAAGCAAGTAGAAGATATGGGCTATATCCCAATGACTGAATTCAAAAAATAAAAGTGTTTTTAAAAAGAATAGGGCTGACTAACACAGTCAGTCTTATTCTATTTGAATGTTAATAAAGTATATAGCAAATAAAAAGAAAAGCGAATATATACTGAATATGTAAGGAGACAGAGCGATGAAGGGGAAAAAATCCATTAATTATGTAAAAAGCGAATACATTGGCCGTACGCTTTCTACATTTTGCGGTATTTTAATTGTACTTGTTACGTTAGCTATTATCGTATTTATTTGTGAAAAAGGCATACAGTCATTTTTACAAAGCAATATATCAATCGGTGAAATGTTGACTTCAACAAAATGGAGCCCAAACAATAAAGAATACGGGGCACTTGTGTTTATTCTGGGTTCAATGCTTGTATCAATCGGAGCCGTTATTATAAGTGCTCCAATTGGAATTGCTATTGCCATTTTTAACAACTATATTTCGCCTAAATTTGGGTCAACGGTTTTACGACCGGTTTTAGAGCTTTTAGTCGGAGTTCCTTCAGTGGTATACGGCCTTTTAGGGGTTACCATTTTAGTGCCGCTTCTTCGCGATAACTTCGGCGGAGTGGGCTTTAGTTTGATTGCCGGAATTATTGTCTTAAGCGTCATGATTCTTCCGACAATTGCAAGTATTGCTGACGATGCAATTCGAAGCGTAGCACCTGAATATTTAGAAGCTTCTTATGGACTAGGTTCAACAAGATGGCAGGCAATTAGCCGAGTTATTATTCCATCTGCTAAAACAGGTATTTTAACAGGTATCGTGTTAGGGCTTGCCCGTGCATTCGGAGAAGCGCTAGCTGTGCAAATGGTTATCGGAAATACGGTTAAGCTTCCTGAAAGCTTATACAGCCCAACGGCAACATTAACAGGTATTTTAACAATGGATATGTCTAATACGTTAAACGGAACGGCATGGAATAACGCATTGTGGACGTTAGCCATGATTTTACTGCTTATTTCTTTCGTGTTCATTTTAATTATCCGAGCAATTGGGAAACGAGGTGCTCATCAATGAGAAACAAAAATGCACGCACAGTAAATAATATATGGACAGGTATTTTTTATGGCATTGCCGCTCTAGTTGTGGCGCTATTAGTGTATTTAGTTGTTGAAATTATCGCCAAGGGCTGGGGATTTTGGGATCCGAACTTTTTATTTGGAAAGCCAAGCAATACGATGGCAGGTGGTGGTATTGGACCGCAGCTGTTTAACTCGTTTTACATGCTTGTTTTAACGCTGATCATTTCTATTCCTCTTGGTTTAGGAGCTGGAATTTACTTAGCGGAGTACGCGAAGCAAGGTCGTTTCCTAAATTTCGTCCGCTTATGTATTGAGACAATGGCGTCATTACCGTCCATTGTAGTTGGTTTATTTGGATTATTAATTTTCGTCACATTTTCAGGCTGGGGCTATACGCTTATCGGCGGAGCACTTGTGATTACAATTTTAAATTTACCGGGTTTAACGCGCGTATGTGAAAGTGCGATTGCATCTGTTCCTGCGAGTGTAAAAGAAGCGAGTTTAGGCTTGGGTGCGACTAAATGGCAAACAATTGTCAAAGTAGTGATTCCATCAGCAATTCAACAAATTATCACGGGCGTTATTTTAACAGCGGGACGAATCTTTGGAGAGGCAGCTGCGCTGATTTATACAGCTGGCTTAACGACGCCGATGTTAAATTCAAATGCCGACTTAACGAGTCCTGTAAACCCGTTTAATATTTTTCGACCAGCGGAGACGCTTGCCGTCCACATTTGGAAATTAAACTCTGAAGGAATTGTACCTGATGCGAGATTGATTGCAACAAAGTCAGCTGCTATTCTAATCATTATGGTTCTGTTGTTTAATATCATCGCTCGTTTAGTAGCAAAACTTTTAGACAGCTACTTTAAAGGTTCAACAAAAACGAAAAAACGAAAAGACGTTAAAAGTGCAGCTTAATAGATAAAGACAAAAAAGAAAATGGCTTTGAAACTGAGCAACAGTTTCAGCCATTTTCTTTTTTTAATGTCTCTAAACGATTGAAAACTTTTGAAAAGTATTTTTCTTGTCCATTTTGTTTAGGATGAAAATATTGTTTGTTTTTGATGCGATCCGGTAAATACTGTTGAAGGACCCATCCGTTATCAAAATCATGCGGGTATTGATATTCAACGCCTCGTCCAAGGTTCTCTGCTCCTTTGTAATGAGCATCCTTCAAATGAATGGGAACGTCGCCGGACAACCCTTTTTTAATATCACTTATCGCTTCATCTAATGCTTTGTAAGCAGCGTTGGACTTCGGTGATAGGCAAAGCTCAATAACGGCGTTTGCAAGCGGGATGCGTGCTTCTGGAAGTCCTAATCGCTCAGTTGCTTGAATAGCTGCTAGTGTCCTCATGCCGGCATCCGGATCAGCTAGTCCAATGTCTTCATAGGCAATGACTAAAAGGCGACGATTGATGCTGATCAAGTCTCCTGCTTCAATTAGCCGTCCCAAATAATGAAGAGCGGCATTTACGTCGCTCCCGCGAATCGATTTTTGAAAAGCCGATAATACATCATAGTGAGCGTCACCATTTTTATCATGTGAAAAATACTTTTGCTGCAGACATTCTTCTGCCGTTTGTAAGGTAATAACGATTTTACCATCGCTTTCACTTGTTGATAAAACAGCTAGTTCCAGAGCATTCAAAGCCGAGCGCACGTCACCGTTACAGCTGTTGGCAAAGTGGTTCATGGCGTCATCTTCTACGGCAATTTTTCTATCCCCAAATCCATTGGATGAGTCGTTGAGTGCTCTTGTTAGCGCCATTTTGATATCATCTGGCGTAAGAGATTTTAATTCGAAGATTTGGCATCTGCTTCGAATAGCAGGATTAATCGCGTGATAAGGATTGCTTGTTGTCGCTCCGATTAGAATGATCATGCCGTTTTCTAAATAAGGAAGCAAAAAGTCTTGCTTGGCTTTGTCAAGGCGATGAACTTCATCTAGCAGAAGAATTACTTTGCCTGACATTTTGGCCTCTTCGGCGACAATTTCCATATCTTTTTTATTGTTTACAACGGCATTTAACTGACGAAACGCCGTGTTGGTTGTTTTTGCAATAGCTGTCGCAATTGTTGTTTTCCCGACGCCTGGAGGCCCATATAAAATCATCGAGCTTAAGTGATTTGCTTTTACCATTCGATAAATCATTTTATCTTTGCCAACTAAATGCTGCTGCCCGATAACGTCATCTAAATGAGTCGGACGCATTCGAAATGCGAGAGGTTTTGTAGACATGTTTTTCTCCTTTCTTTTCTTTCACTGTATCACAAGAGGTGAATAGGTGGTGGAAATTTATCTTATAGGCATAGTATGTTATAATATCAACAGTTACGTTTGCAAGAAACGCGTATAGAGAAGTTCATATAGCTTAGTAAAAAACGACTCATCACAGCATTCAGTGACAACGTGAGGGTCTTATTTTTTTCATAAATAAAAAAAGTGTATTGAAGGAGTGTATCGTATGAAAATTTCAACAAAAGGACGCTACGGTTTAACGATTATGATTGAGCTTGCGAAGCGCTTTGGAGAAGGTCCTATCTCGCTTAAAACTATTGCTCAAACGCATGATTTATCTGAACATTATTTAGAGCAGCTTATTTCACCGCTGCGTAACGCTGGGCTTGTAAAAAGCGTGCGCGGAGCTTATGGAGGTTACATCTTGGCACATGAACCTGCTAATATTACTTCTGGCGATATTATTTCCGTTTTAGAAGGTCCTATTAGTCCTGTAGAAGGAATTGAAGATGAAGAGCCTGCAAAACGCGAGCTGTGGATTCGTATTCGAGATGCAGTTAAAGAAGTGCTAGATAGTACAACGCTTGAAGATTTAGCAAATCATTCTGATGATGATCAAGCGTCTTATATGTTTTATATTTAATAATGAGCTAGGAGGCGTTTATTTTGGAACGTATTTATGTTGATCATGCAGCAACGTCTCCAATACATCCAGCAGTCGTTGAGAAAATGACGACTTTTATGCATGAGTACTTTGGAAATCCGTCTAGTATTCATCACTACGGGCGGGAAAGTCGACGCTATTTAGACGAAGCTCGCCAAACGATTGCAGCAAGTATTGGAGCACACGAAAATGAACTGATTTTTACAAGTGGTGGGACAGAAGCAGATAATATGGCACTGATCGGAGTCGCTCTTGCAAACCGCCATAAAGGAAATCATATTATTACCACGCAAATTGAACACCACGCTGTGCTTCATACGTGTGAATATTTAGAAACACAGGGCTTTGAAGTGACTTACCTACCAGTTAATGAGTACGGACAAGTATCTGTGGATGAAATAAAATCAGCCCTAACGGATCAAACAATTCTTGTGTCGGTGATGTTTGGAAATAATGAAGTAGGTGCTATTCAGCCAATTGGAGAAATTGGAGTTCTATTAAAAGAGCATGGAGCATATTTCCACACGGATGCAGTGCAAGCTTATGGATTAATTCCGTTAAATGTGCAACAATTAGGTGTCGATCTTTTATCCGTTTCGGCTCATAAAATTAACGGACCAAAAGGGATGGGCTTTTTATATGCAGCTGCTCACGTTTCACTGTCTCCTTTGCTATTTGGAGGAGAACAAGAGCGCAAACGACGAGCTGGAACTGAGAACATGACAAGTATCGTCGGGTTTGAAGAAGCTGTGAAAATTTCGCAACAAACGCTGCAAACACGTGCAGATGAATATAGAAGATACAAAGAAATAATGGTAGCTGTGTTGAAAGAAGAAGGTATTTCATTTGAAATTAACGGACATCTTGAAAATGCTCTGCCACATGTGTTAAATTTATCATTTCCAAAAACAAATGTTGAATCGATGCTCGTAAATTTAGACTTAGCAGGAATTGCGGCATCGAGCGGTTCAGCTTGCACAGCGGGAGCAATCGATCCTTCTCATGTGCTTGTTGCTATGTTTGGAAAAGGGTCTGAGCGTTTAACAACTTCTATTCGATTTAGCTTTGGCCTAGGAAACTCTGCTGAGCAAATTGAAAAAACCGCACGTCAAACAGCAAACATCGTTAAGCGACTAACGATGTAAATAGCAGCCATCAGTAGGGTCTTCATCCCTCACTGATGGTTTGTGTCGTTTCTTTCGCTTTTTAGCGAACAATTTAATTAAAATGAAGAAAACGGAGGTGGCGAAGTTGACAAAATCACCTAAAGATACACGTGTAGTAGTCGGAATGAGCGGAGGCGTTGATTCATCTGTAGCAGCTCTTTTATTAAAACAACAAGGATACGATGTGATCGGAATCTTTATGAAAAACTGGGACGATACGGATGAAAACGGAGTTTGTACTGCGACTGAAGATTATAACGATGTTATTCGCGTATGTAATCAAATTGGTATTCCCTACTATGCAGTCAACTTTGAGAAACAATATTGGGATAAAGTATTCACCTACTTTTTAGATGAATATAAAGCAGGTCGTACACCGAATCCTGATGTAATGTGTAATAAAGAAATTAAATTCAAAGCCTTTTTGGAGCATGCAATGACGCTAGGAGCAGACTATCTAGCGACAGGACATTATGCACGCGTTGCGTATCGTGACGGGGAGTATAAAATGCTTCGAGGCGTAGATGGAAATAAAGATCAAACGTATTTCTTAAATCAATTAGGACAAGATCAGCTTTCAAAAGTAATGTTCCCAATTGGAGAAATTGAGAAATCAAAAGTGCGTGAAATTGCAAAAGAAGCAGGCCTTGCTACAGCAACGAAAAAAGACAGCACAGGTATTTGCTTTATTGGCGAACGCAACTTCAAGGAATTTTTAAGTCAGTATCTTCCTGCTCAGCCAGGTGTGATGCAAACGCTTGACGGCGAAGTGAAAGGCAAGCATGACGGCCTTATGTACTACACGATTGGTCAACGCCATGGTTTGGGTATCGGAGGCAGCGGCGAACCTTGGTTTGTAGTTGGAAAAGATTTAGAAAAAAACGTTTTATACGTCGATCAAGGCTTTCACAATGAGCTGCTTTATTCTACATCTCTTACAGCAACAAATGTCAGCTGGGTAAGCGACCGTGACTGGTCGTCACCAATGACGTGCACAGCAAAATTCCGCTATCGTCAAACCGATTCAGCAGTAACCGTTGAAAAAGTCGATGATGATACAATTAAAGTTATTTTTGCTGAACCCGTGCGGGCAATTACGCCAGGTCAAGCAGTTGTGTTTTACAAAGATGACGAATGTCTTGGCGGAGCAACTATTGACAAAGTATTTCAAGAAGAAGAGCAAATTTGGTACGTATAATTTATATAAGCAAGAACGAAAAACCTCAGCTGTATATAGCTGAGGTTTTTCTATGATATACTTTACTTATTGGGTAAACTAATAACTTACATATTCTAGATTTTCATGATGTGAAAATCTTTTAAATCATAACTAAAACAGTGGAGTGAACGAAAAAATGACAGATAAAAATCAGCTAGGAATTCAGTATATGCAGGAAGGGAAATTTGAAGAGGCTGCTAAAACATTTTCAGAAGCAATTGAAGATAATCCAAAAGATCCAATTGTGTATGTAAATTTTGGCAATTTGTTAGCGGCTGTTAGTGAGATGGATCGTGCTTTGAAATTTTATGAACGTGCGATTGAATTAGATGAAGAAACGGCAACAGCGTATTACGGAGCAGGAAATATTTATTTTAATGCAGAGCAGCTTGAGCAGGCAAAGCACTACTTTGATTTAGCAATCAAAAAAGGCTTAGATTCATCCGATGCCTACTTTATGCTTGGTTTAACGCTGTTTCATATGGAAGAAATTCGTTTTGCGATGCCTTATCTGCAGCGAGCGGTAGAACTAAACGAACATGATGTAGAAGCAAAATTTCAGTACGGTCTTTGTTTAGCACAGCTCGAAATGGTAGATGAAGCGATTGCTGAATTTCTTAAGGTAGTAAATCAAGAGCCAGAACATGCCGATGCTTTCTATAATTTGGGCGTAGCGTATGCCATGAAAGATGATAAGGACAAAGCAATTGAGATGTTAGATGAAGCTTTAAACGTGCAGCCAGATCACGTAATGGCCGCAAATGCTAAACAAGTTCTGTCTACATTAGAACATTAAGAAAGCGGGTAAAGGAAGGATAACATGAACGAAGAACTAGTGAACCCTTCACAGCCAGAACGTCATTATATAAGCGGCACGTCAATTGTAACGGTTTTTCATAACGAAGAAAACTTATATAACGTTACGCGGATACGGATCAAAAAAACAAATTTAGAGATTGAAGATAAAGAAACGGTCGTTACAGGCTATTTTCCTAAGCTTAATGAAGATGAATTATACACATTTTACGGGGACTTCAAAGAGCATCCAAAGTTTGGTCTGCAATTTCATGTTGAGCAATTTAAAAAAGAACTTCCGCAATCAAGGCAAGGGGTTGTTCAGTACCTATCAAGCGATTTATTTCACGGAATCGGTAAAAAAACCGCTGAAAATATTGTGGACGCTCTAGGAGAACGCGCTATTTTTCGTATTTTGCAAAATGAGTCCGTGCTAAAAGAGGTTCCGAGGCTTTCAGCCGACAAGGCAGAGGCTTTAGTAACGCAGCTTCGTGAACATCAAGGGTTAGAAGAAGTAATGGTAAAGCTGACAGACCTCGGGTTTGGACCGCAGCTTTCGATGAAGATTTTCCAAGCGTACAAACAAGAAGCGCTTGAAATTGTTCAAAATAATCCTTATCAGCTCGTAGAAGATATTCAAGGTATTGGTTTTAGCAGGGCTGATGAACTTGGAAAGAGGCTTGGTATGGCAACCAACCATCCTGATCGTTTGCGTGCAGGTATTTTATACGTGATTGAGCAAGAATGTAATCAAATGGGACATGTATACGTCACGGCAGATCAGCTGTACGGAAAAACAGCAGAGCTTCTTCGAAAAAGCAGGCATGAGAATCTGTCTGAAATGGATCTTACAAGAGAAGTGGACGCATTAAAAGCAGACAAAAAGCTTATCATTCAAGACGAAAAAATTTATTTTCCGCCCCTTTTCTATGCTGAAAAAGGGCTGGTTAAAGCTATTCAAAAAATTATGGCCCAAACGCAATACGAAGAGCAGTTTCCAGAATCAGAATTTTTACTAGCTTTAGGTGAACTAGAAGAGCGATTAGACGTGCAATATGCACCGTCTCAGCGCAAGGGCATACAAACTGCTTTAATGTCTCCAATGCTTCTTTTAACAGGTGGACCAGGTACAGGGAAAACAACGGTTATTAAAGGAATAGTCGAACTCTATGCAGAACTTCACGGATGTTCGTTAAATCCAGGGGATTATAAAAAAGATGAAGCTTTTCCTGTTTTACTTGTGGCACCTACTGGACGCGCTGCTAAACGAATGAGCGAAGCGACCGGACTTCCGGCAGTTACGATTCACAGATTATTAAAATGGAACGGACAAGAAGGATTTGACCATAATGAGGAGAATCCAATTGACGGAAAGTTATTGATTGTGGATGAAGTATCGATGGTAGATTTGTGGCTTGCTCATCAGCTGTTTAAGTCTCTTCCTGCTAATTTACAGGTTATTTTAGTTGGAGACGAAGACCAGCTTCCTTCAGTAGGTCCGGGACAGGTGTTAAAAGATTTACTGAGTTCAGAAGTAGTTCCTACCGTCCGTCTGACAGATGTATACCGGCAAGCGGAAGGGTCGTCGATTATTGATTTGGCTCATGAAATAAAAAAAGGAAAGCTTCCGGAAGACTTATCGAGGCAGCAAGGAGATCGTTCCTTTATTCGCTGTCACGGACAGCACATCACGAATGTCGTGCAACAAGTTTGCGGGAATGCGTTAAAAAAAGGCTATACGGCTAAAGATATTCAAGTTCTAGCTCCTATGTATAAAGGTCCTGCAGGGATTGATAAACTGAATGAAGTTCTTCAGGAATTATTTAACCCGGCTTCTGAGCAAAGAAGAGAGCTTAAGCACGGAGATATTACGTACCGAGTCGGAGATAAAGTGCTGCAGCTTGTAAATCAGCCGGATAGCAACGTATTTAACGGAGATATGGGAGAAATCGTCTCAGTTTTCTTTGCCAAAGAAAATACCGAAAAACAGGATATGCTGGTTATTTCATATGAAGGAAACGAAGTAACTTATACAAAGCAAGACTTTAATCAAATAACTCATGCATACTGCTGTTCCATTCATAAATCGCAGGGAAGTGAATTTCCCATTGTTGTGCTTCCAATTGTCAAAAGCTATTACCGGATGCTGCGACGCAATTTACTTTATACCGCCGTTACGCGAAGTAAACAGTTTTTAATTTTATGCGGCGAAGACGAAGCGTTTCAGCTTGGAGTCAGCCGGAATGAAGACAGCATTCGACAAACGAATTTACAGCCCCTGCTTCGAGAAAGCTTGGATAACGACATAGAAGATCCCGAAATTCCATTTATGAAAGATGCAAATATTGGGATGGAAAACGTTACGCCGTATGATTTCATGTAACCTTTCGCATGCTAACAAAGAGTTAAATAAACTCCTTTGTTGCCATCCTTCTTTGCTAATTGTCAGAAAATAAAGTATGGGCGTGAAAAAAAGTGGACATAATGCGTTTATATAAGTAGAACGTATAAAGAGGTGTCGACTTTGTTTAAATGTCCAAACTGTAAAAGTATTGACGTTGGCAAAATTGGTGTAAATCAGTATTACTGCTGGAATTGTTTTATTGAAATGACTATTTCAAAAGGACAAATTAATACTCACCAAGTAGAAGAAGATGGAACATTGAGCTCGCTTGATGATTTGTTCTCAGATGACGAGCGCACAATCAATTTCTAATTCTTTTTTACCGGGAGGAAGAGCAATGGGCAGAATCATTCCGTCAGTAGTCGCTTTCGGTCTTGGAGCTTATGCATTTAAAATGGCAGATGATCGAGAGATGTTTACAAAAAGAAATATGAAAAAAATGCGTAAACGTATGATGAAAGCTATTCACTAATAAAAAAGCACTATTGCACTAAGCTGCAATAGTGCTTTTTTGCAGGCAGAAGATACAACTGCATGTATAAACTCCTTTCTTTATCAAAAAATAGAAGAGAGGAGGAGTTTACGTTGAAAGATAGTTCATTCAAATGGTTCTATAGATTCGGACTGCTGTTATTAGCACTGCTGTGCATATTAGTCTTTTTTAAAGTCCAGTTTTTATGGCTGCCTGTTATTTACATGTTTTTAAAAGCACTGCTGCCTTTTTTTATTGCAGCATTCATTACATATTTACTTCATCCGCTTATTGAAAAAACGCATGATAAAGGCGTGCCTCGTCCTCTAGCTATTTTACTGATCTACATTATCTTTTTTGGAGGAATCGGGTTCGGAGCCTATAAGTCGTATCCTATTTTTGTGGAACAAGTAAAAGATTTAAATGAACAGCTGCCTCATTTTACGAATACATATAGACATTGGGTAGAATCGATTCATGATCGTACAACTTCACTTCCAAACGGTGTACATGAGAAAATTGAAGGCAGCATTGATGATGTAGAGGCTACGCTCAACGTGTGGCTTACAAAAGTGGCGGAAGGATTAAAATCATTGATTACCTCTTTTTTGATTTTAATCATTATTCCATTTATTGTTTTTTATATGCTGAAGGATTTTTCCTCTATTAAGAAAGCAACAGCTTATGTCACACCTAAAAAGTGGCACAAACCAGGCGAACGTTTTTTATCGGATGTGAATGAATCGCTTGGCAATTATATTAGAGGACAATTTTTTGTTTGTCTCATTATTGGTGTGATTGCCACAGCAGCACTTTGGTTCTTTCATGTACCTTATGCACTTCTTTTAGGCTTTATTATTGGCGTAACGAATATCATTCCGTATTTTGGCCCGATTATTGGTGCGGTTCCAGCAGCTATTATTGCAGCAACTATCTCGATAAAGTTGGTTATTACCATTGTCATTATTATCTTTGTGCTGCAGTTTCTAGAAGGAAATGTGCTGTCTCCGCTTATCGTAGGAAAGAGCCTTCATATTCATCCTTTGTTTATCATGCTTGCGCTCCTTTTAGGAGGAGAGTTTGGAGGAGTATTGGGTCTCATTTTGGCTGTGCCAATTTTAGCAGTCGTTAAAATATCTATTTTGCATATTCGCTCTTATACGCTCAAACATTGACAAAGAGCGGTTAATTTGTCATAATATCGCCATAAGAAAACGCTACATATTTTGAACACAATGATGGATCGAGTACGTTGCACACTGGTTTTTAGAGAAGGGCTTCCTTGGCTGAAAGAAGCGCTAAACAAAGAGCAGCTGAACGCTAGTCCAGAGTGCAGGCTAAAACCTGCCGTGTCAGCAACGTTAACGCTATGAAGGTGATAAATGCTTTTGGCATTTATAATCAGGGTGGTACCGCGAGTTCAACTCTCGTCCCTGCTACAGGGATGAGAGTTTTTTTGTGTGCAAATAACTAGCAATTACTTTTGGACACAGGGAAAATAGATGCTTTTATGTCATCATTTTTTTGTCTATAAATAAGAAGAGTATTAAAGGAGGACCAATCATGAAAAAACTGACGTCAGCACAAGTTCGTCAAATGTATTTAGATTTCTTTAAAGAAAAAGGCCATGATGTAGAACCAAGCGCATCTTTAGTTCCGCATGAAGATCCATCTTTATTATGGATTAACAGTGGAGTAGCTACATTAAAAAAATATTTTGATGGTCGTGTTATTCCTCAAAATCCGCGTATTTGTAACGCACAAAAATCTATTCGTACAAACGATATCGAAAACGTAGGTAAAACGGCTCGCCATCATACGTTTTTTGAAATGCTTGGTAACTTCTCTATCGGTGATTATTTCAAAGAAGAAGCAATCCAATGGGCATGGGAATTCTTAACGAGCGATAAATGGATTGGATTCGACGCAGATAAGCTATCTGTAACAGTTCACCCTGAAGATGAAGAAGCATTTAAGATCTGGAATGAAAAAATGGGCGTGCCTAAAGAGCGTATCATTCGTTTAGAAGGTAACTTCTGGGATATTGGAGAAGGTCCGAGTGGTCCAAATACAGAGATCTTTTATGATCGCGGAGAAGCATATGGAAATGACCTAACTGATCCGGAATTATATCCAGGTGGAGAAAATGAGCGTTATTTAGAAATTTGGAACCTTGTATTTTCTCAGTTTAATCATAATCCTGATAATACGTACACGCCGCTTCCAAAGAAAAATATTGATACAGGAATGGGCTTAGAGCGTATGGTTTCTGTTATTCAAGATGTGCAAACAAACTTTGATACAGATTTGTTTATGCCAATTATTGAAGCAACAGAAAATATTTCAGGCGCTAAATATCGTACAAATGATGAGCAAGATACGGCATTTAAAGTCATTGCTGACCACATTCGTACGGTAACATTTGCTGTAGGTGATGGTGCTCTTCCTTCAAATGAAGGCCGCGGGTATGTGCTGCGTCGTTTGTTACGCCGAGCAGTTCGCTATGCTAAAAAGTTAAACATTAATCGTCCGTTCATGTACGACCTAGTGCCGGTAGTAGGTGAAATCATGGTTGATTTCTATCCGGAAGTAAAGGAAAAAACGGATTTTATCCAGCGCGTAGTCAAAAATGAAGAAGAGCGTTTTCACGAAACGTTAAATGACGGACTAGCTATCTTGGCAACTGTTATTAAAAAAGAAAAAGCGCAAAACAGTGATACGGTACAAGGCGAAGATGTTTTCCGTCTATATGATACGTATGGCTTCCCTGTTGAATTAACGGAAGAATACGCAGAAGATGAGAACATGAAAATCGATCATGCAGGTTTTGAACGTGAAATGGAAGCACAGCGTGAGCGTGCGCGTGCTGCTCGTCAAGATTCTAGTTCTATGCAAGTTCAAGGCGGCGTACTTGGTGAAGTAACGGTTGTAAGTGAGTTTGTGGGCTATGATAAAAATGAAGTAGAAACAGTTGTTGAAGCAATTATTGTAGACGGTGAGCTTGTTGACCGTGCTGAAGCTGGAACAGAAGCGCAAGTCATCTTAAGCCACACGCCATTCTACGCAGAAAGCGGCGGTCAAATTGCGGACCAAGGTACGATCCAAAGTGCTTCAGGAAAAGCGGAAGTAAAAGACGTTCAAAAAGCGCCAAATGGTCAAAATGTCCAAACGGTATCTGTAACAAGCGGTGAGCTTGTAAAAGGTGAAACATACATGGCAACGCTTGATGAAGAAAACCGCAGTGCGATTGTGAAAAACCATACGGCAACGCATTTATTGCATCAAGCATTAAAAGATACGTTAGGAACGCATGTTAATCAAGCGGGTTCTTTAGTAACAGCGGATCGCTTGCGCTTTGACTTCTCTCACTTTGGTCAAGTGACACAAGAAGAGATTGAGAAAATTGAACAAATCGTTAATGAAAAGATTTGGGACAGCATCTCTGTACAAATTGAAAACAAAGCAATTGACGAAGCAAAAGCGATGGGTGCAATGGCACTATTTGGTGAGAAATACGGAGATATCGTGCGCGTAGTACAAGTAGGCGACTACAGCTTAGAATTATGTGGTGGATGTCACGTACCAAATACATCTGTTATCGGTTTATTTAAAATTGTATCAGAATCTGGAATCGGTGCAGGTACTCGACGTATTGAAGCTGTAACTGGAAAAGCTGCCTATCAGTTAATGAATGATCAAGTAGGTTTACTAAAAGAAGCTGCGGCAAAAGTAAAATCCAACCCGCGCGATTTAGTAGGGCGCGTTGAAGGATTACTAGAAGAAATTCGTAATCTTCAGCGTGAAAATGATTCACTATCTACAAAGCTTGGCAATATTGAAGCTGGCAATCTTGTTGACCGCGTAAAAAACATTAATGGTGTAAATGTCCTAGCAGCAAAAGTGAATGCAACGGATATGAATAACCTTCGTGCAATGGTTGATGATTTAAAACAAAAATTAGAATCTGCTGTGATCGTATTAGCTTCTCCACAAGGTGAAAAGGTAAATATTATTGCAGGTGTAACAAAAGATTTAATTGCTAAAGGCCATCATGCTGGCAAACTTGTTAAAGAAGTAGCAACGATTTGCGGCGGAGGCGGAGGCGGACGCCCTGACATGGCGCAAGCTGGAGGAAAAGACGCTAGCCAAATTGAAAAAGCACTTGGCACTGTAGAAGAATGGGTTAAATCCGTTTAATTCTCCTCTTTCTTGGTGTACAATATAAATAAGACTTAGCATAGTGCACAATGTGTTCACAAATTAAGAGAGTGAGGTGGGACCGTGAGTTCATTTGATAAAACCATGCAATTTAATTTTCAAGATGAGCCAGCTGAAACAAACGTACATGAAGTATTGTTTACGGTTTATGACGCACTGCAAGAAAAAGGCTACAACCCGATTAACCAAATCGTTGGGTATTTGTTATCAGGAGACCCTGCTTACATTCCTCGTCATAACGATGCGAGAAACACAATTCGCCAGTTAGAGCGAGACGAGCTCATTGAAGAACTTGTTAAATCTTATTTACAACAGCATCGAAAGGATTCATAAATGCGCGTATTAGGATTAGATGTAGGAACCAAAACAATTGGTGTGGCAGTTAGTGATGAAATGGGATGGACAGCGCAAGGAATTGAAACAATTAAAATTGCAGATGAGCAGATGGAGCAATCATATCCTCGTTTACAGCAGTTAATTGACGAATATTCCGTAGAGAAAATCGTAGTGGGTCTTCCTAAAAATATGAATGGTACGATTGGCCCTCGAGGCGAAGCGTGCATCGAGTTTGCTGACAACGTCAAAGAAAAACTTAACATTGAAACGATGATGTGGGACGAGCGCTTGTCAACGATGGCAGCAGAGCGAGTACTGCTGTCTGCCGACGTAAGCCGCAAGAAACGCAAAAAAGTAATCGATAAAATGGCAGCTGTTATGATTCTTCAAGGATACTTAGACAGCAAGCAATAAGAAAAGCAGCAGGCTTTGCTTAAGCTGACAAGTTATGACTTTCCCTTTTACATATTCTTTTGTACGTAAAAGGGAAGTGAAATAACTGAACAGCTTGCTTTTCGCTGAAGAAAAAGTTAAGCTAAGAGCTTACAATATAAAATGAGGTGCAAACATGAGCGTAGAAGAAAATAAAATTACAATCGTCGATGAGAATGGAAATGAGCAGCTATGCGAAATTTTATTCACATTTGATTCTGATCAATATAACAAATCATATGTAATTTACTATCCAATCGGAGCAGACCAAGATGATGAAGAAGAAATCGAAATTCATGCATCTGCTTTCACACCAAGTGAAGACGGTCAAGACGGCGAGCTTCAACCGATTGAAACAGAAGAAGAGTGGGACATGGTTGAGGAAATGGTTAACACATTCCTTGACGAAGAAGGCGAATAATTATAGTGAAAAAGCTGATGACAATCGTTATCAGCTTTTTTTTACATAGCGGCCGTTCTTTTTAGATATAAAAAGGTTTTTCCTTGCATTCTTAGGGGAGATTGTATGATAATGACGAAAAATGAGATAAATTGTAGTATAATAATTCCTGCGTGTGAGAGTGCATTTTAATAAAAGAATTCATTGTTTGAACGGATGAAACTAGACTTTGGGCAGACAATAACATAAATCATGGAAAAAATTTAGGAGAGGCGATAGTTTAAGGAAGCGATACCATCTCACACCTATAGGAGATACGAATGAATCGCAATCTCATGTATCCTCTCTGTTCATACTTACAAAAAATCAAGAAGAAAAGAGGTGAAACTGGTTGTATCTTCTTTTACAGAAGTAGATTTAACCAGGAAGCTGCTTGTCGCAACAAACATTTTTACCACCTAATCGTTCAAGGAAAAAACGAGTTATTTTTATTACAATTATCGTACTTCTTTTACTTGTTGGCGGTGCATTTTTCTATGCTCAATCCCGCTTAACACCCGTGGATCGAAACAGCAATAAAAAAGTAAATGTGACCATTCCACAAGGTTCTTCCGTTCAATCGATTGGTACGGTATTGAAAAAAGAAGATTTAATTAAAAGTAAAAGTGCCTTTCGCTATTACGTAAAATTAACCCATGTATCTGGATTTCAAGCTGGAACGTATTTATTTTCTCCTTCCATGAGCTTAGGGGAAATGGTTGAAAAAATGGAAAAAGGCGAGGTTTCAAAACAACCTGATATTCGTGTCACCATTCCAGAAGGACGCCAGCTTGTCGAAATTGCTGATATCATTGCTAAAAATACAAAGTTTACAAAAGACGAAGTCATGAAAAAGCTAGACGATAAGGCATTCATCAATAAAATGAAAGAAAAGTATCCAGATTTAGTAACGGATGAAGTGATGCAAAAAGATATTAAACATCCGCTAGAAGGTTATTTATATCCCGTTACGTATGATTTTTATGATAAAAATGTGTCGTTAGATGAAATATTGGATAAAATGGTAGGGAAAACAAATAATGTATTAGGTCAGTACAGTGGGCAAATGGAAAAGAAAAAATTTAGTGCACATAAATTGTTAACCATGTCTTCTCTAATTGAAGAGGAAGCGACTGCGAAAGTCGACCGAGAAAAAATTGCCAGTGTCTTTTATAATCGCCTTGAAAAAAACATGCCTCTTCAAACGGATCCAACCGTATTATATGCCTTAGGAGAGCATAAAGACCGGGTGTTCTATAAGCATTTAGAAGTGGACTCTCCTTACAATACGTATAAAGTAAAGGGGTTGCCTCCAGGACCAATTGCCAGCTCTGGATTGATGTCAATCAAAGCTGCGTTACATCCAGCCAATACAGATTATTTATACTTCTTGGCTACACCTGAAGGAAAAGTTATTTTTACCAAAACGTTAGAAGAACATAACAAAGAAAAAGCCAAGCATATTACAGGTAAAGAAAAGCAAAATACCGAAAAATAATTGGAAATTTAAAATTGGGGAATCGCGATACTTCGCATTCCCCATCTTTTATGTTAAAATATATCGGGTTTACGTAAAAACGAAAAAAACTTATAATAGACTAGTTGTCTTACTATTTTGCAGTAATGAAACGTTATGAAAACATAATGTAAAATGTACTTCTGAGAACGGAGGAAGTGTTTTGCTTTTACAAAACGTAGAGCAGTATGTGGAAAAGCTTATTCCTAAGCGCCAGGAGCTTATTGAAGAAATGGAAGCTTATGCAGAAGAACATCACGTTCCGATTATGGAATTGATTGGTGTTGAAACGCTATTGCAAATTCTTCGTCTTCATCAGCCAAAACATATATTAGAAATTGGAACAGCGATTGCATATTCGTCTATTCGAATCACCCATGCGCTTCCAGAGGCACGAGTGGTTACGGTAGAACGAAATGAAGAGCGTTACCAAAAAGCGCAAGAGTTTATTGAACGGGCGGGAAAACAAGATAAAATTGTGTCGTTGTTTGGAGATGCACTTGAGCTTAGAGATGAAATTGAACGTCATGGTCCTTATGATGCAGTCTTTATCGATGCAGCTAAAGGTCAGTATCAGCGTTTTTTCGAACATTATGAGCCGATGCTATCTTCTAAAGGAATGATTATTTCGGATAACGTACTATTTAAAGGTCACGTAGCGACCGATTTGGCGGAAGTAGAAACACGTCGACGCCGCAGCTTAATTAAAAAAATTCAGGCCTACAATACGTGGCTGATGAATCATCCCGATTATTATACAACTATTCTCCCTATTGGAGACGGAATCGCGATTAGTATTAAAAGAGGTGACCAAGAATGAAAAAACCAGAACTATTAGTGACACCAACTGCAGTTTCGGAAATCGAATCATTACTACAAGCTGGAGCAACGGCTATTATGGTTGGTGAACAGCGCTACGGTTTGCGTTTAGCAGGTGAATTCAAACGTGAAGATATCGTAGAAGCTGTAAATATTGCTCATCAGCATGATGCAAAAGTCTACGTAGCGATGAACGGATTATTTCACAATGATAAAATCGCCGAATTAAATGAATATATTTTATTCTTAAAAGAAGCAAGCGTGGATGCGATTGTATTTGGAGATCCGGCTGTATTAATGGCAGTGCGTGAAACAGCTCCAGAAATGAAGATGCACTGGAGTACTGAAACAACGGGAACAAACTGGTATTCATGTAACTACTGGGGCCGCAAAGGAGCTAAGCGTGCAGTTCTTGCTCGTGAGCTAAGCATGGATAGCATCATTGATATCATAGAAAAAGCCGAAGTAGAAATTGAAGTTCAGGTGCATGGCATGACGTGTATGTTCCAATCGAAACGTTCACTTCTTGGCAACTACTTTGAGTATCAAGGAAAAGTCATGGAAATTGAAAATCGTAAAGTAGAAAAAGATATGTTTTTACTTGATAATGAGCGAAACAATAAGTATCCAATTTTCGAAGATGAAAATGGAACGCATATTATGAGTCCAAATGATATGTGCATTATCGATGAGCTTTCCGAAATGATTGACGCTGAAGTAGATGTATTTAAAATTGACGGCGTATTAAAGTCACCGCAATATATTTTAGAAGTAACAAAAAAATATCGTCAAGCGATTGATTTATGTGTAGATGACCGTGAAGAATACGAAAACGTTAAAGACGATTTGTTAGAAGAAATTGAAAGCTTGCAGCCAATTAACCGCCCGTTAGACACAGGGTTTTTCTTTAAAGAAACGGTATATTAAAAAGCATGCAAAGAAAGATAAACAAAGGAGGTACAAACGATGGCTGTTCAAATCGATACTGTAGTAGAAGGTAAACGAGTTATTACTAAAAAGCCTGAGTTGTTAGCTCCAGCCGGTAACCTTGAAAAATTAAAAGTTGCCGTACACTATGGAGCAGATGCTGTGTTTATCGGAGGAAAAGAGTTTGGCCTTCGTTCAAATGCAGATAACTTTACATTTGAAGAAATGGCAGAAGGTGTTCAGTTTGCAAACAAATACGGCGCACGTATTTATGTTACAACAAACATTTTTGCTCACAATGAAAATATGGACGGACTTGAAGATTATTTAATGGGATTAGAGCGCGCTGGCGTTTCTGGAATCATCGTAGCTGATCCGTTAATTATCGAAACCTGTCGACGCGTTGCACCTAAGCTTGAAGTACACTTAAGTACCCAGCAATCACTTTCAAACTGGAAAGCCGTTCAATTCTGGAAAGAAGAAGGATTAGAACGTGTTGTACTTGCTCGTGAAACGGGTGCTGAAGAAATGCGCGAAATGAAAGAAAAAGTGGATATTGAAATTGAAGCTTTTATTCACGGAGCGATGTGTATTGCTTATTCGGGCCGCTGCGTGCTAAGTAACCACATGACAGCGCGTGATTCAAACCGTGGAGGCTGCTGTCAATCATGCCGTTGGGACTATGATTTATTTAAAGTAGAAGACGGTAAAACGGAAACGCCTTTATTTGATGAGCAAGACGATCCGTTTGCAATGAGTCCAAAAGATTTAAATTTAATTCAATCTATCCCTCAAATGATTGAGCTGGGTATTGATAGCTTGAAAATTGAAGGACGTATGAAGTCGATCCACTATATTGCAACAGTGGTGAGCGTATATCGAAAAGTGATTGACGCATACTGTGCAGATCCTGAGAATTTTGTGATTCAAAAAGAATGGCTTGATGAGCTAGACAAATGTGCGAACCGCGATACGGCTCCCGCCTTTTTTGAAGGGGTTCCTGGAGTGGATGAACAAATGTTTGGCGTACACGGCAAGAAAACAAAATTTGATTTTGCTGGTTTAGTATTGAATTATGATGAAGAAACAAGCATCGTGACATTGCAACAGCGTAACTATTTTAAACCGGGAGAAGAAGTGGAATTTTTTGGTCCGGAAATTAAAAACTTTACGCAAAAAATAGATAAAATTTGGGACGAAGATGGCAATGAACTAGATGCTGCGCGTCATCCGCTGCAAATTGTGAAATTTAAAGTGGACCAACCTCTATTTTCATATAACATGATGCGAAAGGGGATTTAAATATAAAATGGGGAAAAAGCCCGTTGTAATCGGTATCGCTGGTGGATCCGGTTCTGGTAAAACAACTGTAACCAAAGCTATTTATGAGTATTTTAAAGGGCATTCTATTATGCTTCTTGAGCAAGACTATTATTATAAAGATCAAAGCGATGTACCGTTTGAACAGCGTTTGCAAACAAATTACGATCATCCTCTAGCATTTGATAATGATTTGCTGATTGAACACTTGCAAAACTTATTAAATTATGAGAGCATTGACAAACCGGTATATGATTACGCAATTCATACGCGCTCTGAGAAGGTAATTAAAGAAGAACCAAAAGATGTTATTATCTTAGAAGGTATTCTTGTACTAGAAGATCAGCGCTTGCGTAATTTAATGGATATCAAGCTATACGTAGATACAGATGCGGATCTTCGTATCATTCGTCGTATGCTTCGTGATATTAAAGAACGAGAGCGTACGCTTGAGTCAGTTGTTGATCAATACGTATCTGTCGTTCGCCCGATGCATAATCAGTTTGTTGAACCAACAAAACGCTATGCAGATATTATCATTCCTGAAGGCGGTCAAAACCACGTAGCGATTGACTTGATGGTCACTAAAATTCAAACAATTCTTGAACAAAATGCCATTTTATAATAACATAGCATAGATGCAGGAATTTTTTTGAAGACAATGCAGACATATTCTGCTAACTAAACACAAACATTATAAAGAATAGAGAAACGAGCAGCTTCTATTTTGAAGCTGTCATTTCTCTATTAACTGATTTTTCCACAGAGTGGAAAATTTTTTGTACATACAGAAATCGACTGTATACACTAGAGATTTTGAGTTCAAGAAGGAGTGAAGGGATTATGGCACAAGAAAAAGTATTTCCAATGACAGAAGAAGGAAAGCTAAAGCTAGAGCAAGAGCTAGAATATTTAAAAACAGTAAAACGTAAAGAAGTTGTAGAGCGTATCAAGATCGCCCGCAGTTTTGGAGATTTATCGGAGAACTCTGAGTACGATTCTGCAAAAGACGAGCAGGCTTTCGTGGAAGGACGTATTACAACGCTTGAGAATATGATTCGCAATGCGAAAATTATTGAAGAAGATGTAGAAAATTCTTCTATCGTATCATTAGGTAAATCTGTAACATTTGTAGAGTTGCCAGATGGTGACGAAGAAACGTATACAATTGTAGGTAGTGCAGAAGCAGATCCATTTGAAGGGAAAATTTCAAATGATTCGCCAATTGCTAAAAGTCTAATGGGCAAACAAATTGGAGATCAAGTAACTGTTCAAACTCCTGGTGGAGATATGTCAGTGAAAATTGTATCTGTTAAGTAAAACATATGGTTGGAAGCGTTCTACTGAATGCTCGTAAGTGAAAAAGCTGACACGCGTCAGCTTTTTTTATATGATTTAAAAAAACGGAGAGAATAGAAAAGATATGTAGGAAAGGAAAGATGAAGATGAAAGATATCGATTTTACTAAAACAGCGCTTGTTTTAATTGATTTACAAAAAGGGATTGTTCCAATTGGAGGAGACGAAATTGTAGAAAAATCTGTTCAGCTTGTGAATCGTTTCCGCGAACAAAATGGATTTATTAGCTTTGTACGAGTAGATTTTCAAGATGGAAAAGATGCGTTGACGCCAGAAACGGATCAAAAGCCATCTGCTCCTCAAGAAAGACCTGCAGACTGGGCAGAATTCGATCCAAGACTTAATGTTCAAGAGAATGATTACATTGTGACAAAACGTCAGTGGGGAGCCTTTTTTGGGACAGATTTAGACCTTCAGCTTCGCCGAAGAGGAATTGATACAATTGTCCTTTGCGGAATTGCAACAAATATTGGTGTGGAAAGCACAGCTCGTGAAGCATTTCAGTATGGATATAACCAAATTTTTATCACGGATGCCATGGCGACATTTACAAAAGAAGAGCATGAAGCCACTCTTTCTTACATCTTTCCGAAAATAGGAAAGCTACGAACAACTCAACAATTTTTAACGGAAAATGAATAATAAAAACTTGCTGAATCAGCAAGTTTTTTTATGGAATGAAAAAAAGAATGAATATTTCTTAAGATAATGGTTTTAAAAGTAATGGCAACGTCGACACTTGTAAAGAGTGAGGTGTAGTCATGAAAATAATTCAAAAGCGAATTTATATTACTCTTATTTTTATTTTATTATTAATTAGTGGACTGGGAGCACGGCTTGTTCAACTCCAGCTTGTCAGCACAGAATCTTTTACTGATAAAAATATTAACTTAATTGAAGGAAGCGTAAAACAGCGTACGCAGGAAATGGTGGTAGACGACGGACGAGGGAAATTCGAAGATAAAAATGGACAGTCTTTAACATCTATCACGCATAATCGCTTAGTTCTATTTCCGTTTTTAGAAAAAATGAAGTGGCCCGTTCAGCAAGTAAGCGAAATTGTGGGAATGCAACCACAGGAATTAACGAACAGACTAGCGAATGCTAAAACACCGGTTGTTATTACAAAAGAATTATCCCATGCACAAGTCGAAAAAATAAATGCATTAAAGGTACCTGGCGTGTTTGGAATTCCTCTAAAAGATGAGCGTCCAGTTCCTCTTGCTGAACATTTAATCGGACTAGAAGCACAAAGCAAACAAATAATTGAAGAGAAGTACAGTGATAAATTGAAAAATGGAGCTATTAAATCAACTACGCCTGTAGGTATCTCAGGGATGCAGAGGGCTTTTGACGAGTTTTTGCTGCCTGAACAAGAGTCTAAGCTCCTTTATCATGTTGATCGCCTAGGTGGACCTATGTTTGGCATCGATGTAAAATATACGGGCACAGCTAACCCTTATTATCCAGTCAGTGTGCGTACGACGCTTGATTTGTCTGCTCAGGAGCTAGTGGAGAATACATTGAATCATTATAAGTTAAAAGACGGAGGAGCCGTCTTAATTGATATAAAAAACAATAAAGTAATTGCGATGGCCAGCAGGCCTTCAATTAATAAGAAAGATCCATTTAAAAAGCAAAACGGTTCAGACAGCGTGGAAAATCGTTTGCTGACGCCGCAAACTCCCGGATCTATATTTAAAACCGTAACAGCAGCTGCAGCGCTTGAACAAAATAAAATTCAGCCTTCATTTACCTATAACTGCGATAAAAGTATTTATGGCAATAATGTAGAAGAAGATCATCAAAAAGGGCAGCTGACGTTTGAAGAAAGCTTTGCGCAAAGTTGTAATGCAACGTTTGCCCAGCTAGCAAAAGAAATGATAATATCTAATCCGGATATCATTGAACAATATGCTGATAAGTTAGGGCTTCTTCAGCCTGTAGGATGGACGGGTGATGTGTTTCACTTTGAACATTTTAAGCAGTTTTTAGGAGAAAAATCGGGAAGAGTTTGGACAAATGATAGAGAAAAAAAAGTACCAAATGCTGTAGCGCAAACAGCAATTGGACAGCTTGACGTAAAAGTGACTCCGCTTGCAGTAGCAAATATGATGGCGACAATTGCACGGGGAGGAGAAAAGAAGCAGGTAAAAGCGGTAGATGCGCTGGACTATAAAAACAATACGTCACTGTATACGTTTAAAGAGCATGAGCTAAAAGGAGATACGATTAATGAAGCCACAGCTGCTTCTATGCAGCAGCTTTTAAAAGGCGTTGTACAGAGCGAAAAAGGAACAGGAAGAAGATTTCAAACGCTTCCTTATGAAGTGGCAGGAAAATCAGGAACTGCTGAAATCAATGTGAAAGCCGATATCGTCAATAAATGGTTCGCCGGTTACTTTCCTGCAGATAATCCAAAATATGCAATGGTAGTGGTGGATTTAAATACAAAAAGTGCGATATCTCCCACAAACAGCGTATTTTATGATATTGTTAAAGGGATGTATGACTTAAATACACGTTAAAACAAGAAGAATTTGTAAAAAATATTACAAATATACTTCAAATAAATTTTGATGCTTCATGTATAAGAAAACACATGTTAGAATAAAGCATTATAAAAGTTGGAGGAAATTGTAGCAATGAATAACAATCGTTCTTCAAGACACGAAAACAAAGAAAAAAAAGTAAACCGATTATATAATCTGTTAATTGCTGTCGTAGCAGTTTTAATTGTATTTGTCGGTGGTACGATGATTCTTGGAAACAAGAATAAATCGGATAACCAAGCGGAAACAACTCAAAACAATCCGCAAACAAATGACCAAAAAACGGACAAGACGGCTAAAAAAGACGATGATTCTTCGAAAGATGATCAAGCAACAGATGATCAAGCAACGGACGATCAAAGTTCTGAAGATGACCAAAGCTCTGAAGATGATCAAGCAACAGATGAAGAATCAAATGACTCAGATTCACAGGCTGAAGTAGAGAAAAATCCAGAGCCTGGCGTGGCAGAACGCAAGGTAGATCCTTCATGGGATTCAGTAGGTACGTCACAAGATGCACCTGCAGCAACTTATAAAAAAGGATCAACGGATTGGAACGAAATGCTAAAAGCTGTAGGCGAAGGATCAGGCATTAGCCCAAGCAATATGACCGTATGGCGTTTAGGGAATAACGGTGGCGTAGGTAAAGCCGTAGCTACGGTTAGTCCTAAAGGCAACTCATCAACAAAATACCGCGTTCAAATTGAATGGGTAGATGGAGAAGGCTGGAAGCCCGCAGTAGTGGATAAGCTTCAATAAGAAAAGCAGCGCGCTAGCGCTGCTTTTTTAATTTGAAATGAACAACTGCAGAGTACAGTTTTTTACCTTGTTCATAGTCCACAGACATTTGATGAGATACGCTGTGCACCTCAAGCAAAATCGCTTTATTTTGATCAATTTTTTCCGCAATTTGTTTCTCAAGCATTTTAACATCAGGCGCTTCAAAAAATTCTATTTTATCTTCAATCATTTCAAATTCAAAATTCATCTTACGACCTCCTTACCTCATTACTATAGTATAGCAAATAGAAAGTTAAAAGCTTAAAATATTTGTAAATGAAGAACAAACGATGACTAAAAACATACTATATCCATAAGAATTATTAGTTATAAGGAGGCGTTTTTTATGGGTCTAGAGTTTTTAGATATCTTTGAAAAGTGGGCGAATGAGTATGATGCATCGGTAAGCGGGAAAGATGAACAGTATAAAGAAGTGTTTCGCAATTATAATGAAATCTTAGAGTATGTAGCAAATCGTTCAATAGGGCATGTGATCGAATTTGGAACAGGGACTGGAAACTTAACAAAAAAACTGTTAGAAAAGGAACTAACCGTAGTAGGAATTGAACCGTCAGTGCCAATGAGACAATTGGCACACCAGAAATTAGGAGCAGATGTTTTAGTCACACCGGGAGACTTTTTACAGTTTGATACATCGTTGTTTCCAGCAGAGAGCTTAGTTAGTACGTATGCATTTCATCATTTAACAGATAAAGAAAAAGAAGAAGCTGTGATAAACTATGGAAAGTTACTTCAAACCGGTGGTAAAATAGTGTTTGCCGATACAATGTTTGAAACAGCGGATTCATTTGCTGATACCATTGTTCAGGCAAAACAAAAAGGGTATACGCAACTAGCAGAAGATCTAGAGAGGGAATACTATACAACGATCCCTGTCTTAAAGCAAATCTTTGAAAGCAATGGTTTTCACATAACCTTTACACAATTTAATCACTTTGTGTGGGTATTGGAGGCAACGAAACAATAGTAGAAAGAGGTTTTAAAATGAAAGTAGCAATCATTGGAGCAATGGAAGAAGAAGTGACGATTTTACGCGATAAAATTGAGAATCGTCAAGAAACAGTAATCGCAGGATGTGAATACTCAACAGGAACAATCAGCGGCGTGGAGGTTGTATTATTAAAATCAGGTATTGGAAAAGTAAATGCGGCGTTATCTACAGCCATCTTACTAGAGAAGTTCAAACCTGATTACGTTATTAACACAGGATCAGCAGGCGGTTTCCATCCAGAGTTAAACGTAGGGGACGCGGTTATTTCAACAGAAGTTCGTCATCATGATGTAGATGTAACGGTATTCAACTATGAATACGGTCAAGTGCCAAACTTGCCTGCAGCTTTTAAAGCAGATGAAAAACTAGTTCGCCTTGCTGAAGAAAGCGCTCTTGAAGTAACGGATATGAAAATTGTAAAAGGATTAATTGCTACAGGAGATTCGTTCATGAACGATCCTGTGCGCGTAGAGTTTGTTCGCTCTAAGTTTCCAGACCTTTATGCAGCTGAAATGGAAGCAGCGGCTGTTGCTCAAGTATGCTATCAATTTGGCGTACCGTTTGTTATTCTTCGTGCTCTTTCTGACATCGCCGGCAAAGAATCAAATGTTTCTTTTGAGCAATTTTTAGAAAAAGCAGCTGTTAATTCAACGAAATTAGTATTGAATTTTATTACAAAATTAAAATAAGCTGTTCATAAAATATAGAGTTTGTTTTCGTCTACACTCTGCATCGTTTGTCATAACATGGGGTGTAGACTATATTTTTATCTTAATTCCTACTTTATTTATAGGTTAAGTTATATTATTTCGATAGCGAGGTGTTCAAGATTATGAAGGTAGTCAAAAACGTTCATGAATTGATTGGAAACACACCTATGATTGAGATTACACAATTTGATTTACCTAGGGAAATCAGGATATTTGCCAAGCTGGAATATGTTAATCCAGGAGGAAGTGTAAAAGATCGTTTAGGAAAAGAACTGCTGCAAGAAGCTCTTGGCTCTGGAAGACTGAAGCGAGGCGGAACGCTGGTTGAGCCTACTGCTGGGAATACGGGGATCGGGCTGGCTTTAGCTGCTCTTCAGTACGAAATAAACGTCATACTATGTGTTCCAGAAAAATTCAGTATTGAAAAACAGCAGCTTATGAAGGCTTTGGGGGCAACGGTAGTTCAAACGCCTACTGAAGCTGGTATGAAAGGTGCTATAAACAAAGCTCAAGAGCTGCTGCGTGAAATCCCTGGTTCTTATTGTCCTCAACAGTTTGCTAATCCGGCCAACCCTATGACTTATTATAAAACCTTAGGGCCAGAAATATATGAACAGCTTGATGGAAAAGTTGACGTGTTTGTAGCTGGAGCAGGTACAGGGGGGACATTTATGGGTACAGCGAAATTTTTGAAAGAAAAAAATCCTTCTCTAAAAACAGTCATCGTGGAGCCAGAAGGTTCAATTTTAAACGGGGGGAAATCCGGTCCTCACTTAACTGAAGGAATTGGAATGGAGTTCATCCCTGATTATATGGAGCGATCTTATTTTAATGCTATTCATACTGTTGAAGATGTTTATGCTTTTCAAAGAGTGAAAGAGCTGGCTTTAAAAGAGGGGTTACTAGTAGGTAGCTCTTCAGGAGCAGCCTTTGAAGCAGCCCTTATCGAAGCAAAAAATGCAGAAAAAGGGGCTCATATCGTCACGATTTTTCCGGATAGCAGTGAACGGTACTTAAGTAAAAATATTTACAGTGGAGGAAGATAAGATGAAACGTAAAACACAGTTGATTCATGGTGGAATTGTTGGCGATGAACAGACGGGTGCTGTCTCTGTTCCTATTTATCAAGTGAGTACTTATAAACAAGAGGGAGCGGGAAAACATACGGGATATGAGTATTCGAGAACCGGTAACCCTACACGTCATGCCCTAGAAGAACTTATCAAAGAAATTGAAGGAGGGTATGCTGGGTTTGCGTTTGGATCTGGTATGGCCGCTACTACTGCCGTGTTCATGCTGTTTAACAGCGGAGATCATGTGTTAATTACAGATGACGTATACGGAGGAACGTATCGAGTGATCACAAAGGTACTAAGCCGTATCGGCATTGAGGCTACTTTTATTGATACAAGCGATATCCAAAATATCGAGAAAGAAATTCGCCCTAACACAAAAGCCATTTTTATTGAAACTCCAACGAATCCTCTTCTAAAAATTACTGACTTGCAGCATGCTTCTTCAGTAGCTAAACAACACCATTTACTTACCATCGTTGACAACACATTCAGTACGCCGTATTGGCAAAATCCTATCGAAAAAGGCGCAGATATTGTTCTGCACAGTGCAACTAAGTATTTAGGGGGACACAGTGACGTTGTAGCAGGGCTAGCAGTGGTGAATTCGCCTAAATTAGCTGAAGACCTTCATTTTATCCAAAATGCGACTGGAGGCATTTTAGGACCTCAGGATTCTTGGCTTTTAATGAGAGGGATTAAAACATTAGGAATACGAATGGAAGAACACGAATTCAACACGGGGAAAATAGTAGAATTTTTACTTGCCCATCCTGCTGTGGCAAAAGTATATTATCCAGGATTAAAAACCCACCCAAACCACCTCATTGCTAAAAAGCAAGCAAGAGGTTTTGGGGGAATGGTTTCGTTTGATGTGGGAAGCGAAGAGAAAGCGGAAGAAGTACTGAGCAAAGTGAAGTATTTTACATTAGCAGAAAGTTTAGGAGCCATCGAAAGCCTCATTTCCATTCCTTCTAAAATGACTCATGCTTCTATACCGAGCGACCGACGTAAAGAGCTAGGAATTACAGATGGATTAATTCGTATTTCTGTAGGTCTTGAAGATGTAGAAGATTTAATTGAAGACTTAGAAAGAGCATTGGAATAAAGGTGGTAAAAATAGGATTTTTATAGACCTATAGATCTATGATAGAGTAGAGTTATAACATTCTACTGAGAAGGTGATTGTATGAAAGCTCAACACATCAAAGCAAAAATTGAAGATTACAGCCGCTTTATTTACGTCCTTCTAGCCGTAAGTACATTCTTGTATATTGGTGTTATGATTGGCCAAGGTGAAAAAAGTGATATGCAGCTTGGAATAATGGAAGCGATCGTTATTCTTTTTACCGCCCTTGCTTTTTATTTTAGTTATCAAACTAAAAAACTAAAAAAAGAATTAATGAAAGAAAAAGAATAATAGATACAAAAAGGCGATGATCCATCGTCTTTTTTTTATGAGGGTTAAAAAAAATAAAAAAATTCCCTATTTTTCAAAAAAACAGTTTACTTTTTATAAGTTCGTGGATATAATTACCATTGTAAGGAAAATACTTTATTAAAAGGAGGTCGAGTCATATGTTAAGACGTTTATCAGGTATGGATCATTCAGTTTGGGCTATGTTCAAAAATCGTCTATATATGTATACTATTCGGCCGTGTTCCTGTATCAAGTAACTTTCTTACCTTGATCGTTAAAACACGTTAATTCACCACAGGTGCGAATAGTAGCCCTGTGGTTTTTATTGTCTTTCAGCCACAGGATGCTTATGCATAACTGTGGTTTTTTTTGTATAAGGAGGTGATTGGAATGACACTGAATATTTTCTTTTTAACTATTACCATAAAGTCCCGTCAATACTCAGAGGAAGAAATTAAGCATGAACAGTATGTAAGACAATTAGAAGAAGAAATAAAAGACCGCAAGTATGAATTTTATCGTCATTTCTAATTTGAATAGTGGAAAGGAGTGGATGAATGATGATTAATCAAAAAGGATATATCGTTGTATGGCTGCTTGTGGAGAAAGATTCCACCTAAATGACTAGTAGGGGGAGTAATGATGTGTTTGCTGCGGATTATCATTTGGAAATTATTTTAAAAAAAGAGCGGAAAGAAGGATTAATTCTCCTTCTTTCCGCTCTTTTTTTTCTCTTTTTCGGCTCTGTAAAATTCGTGAAACATTTTCATCAGCGCTCGCTTTTCAATTCGCGAAACATAACTTCTTGAAATATTTAATTCCTTTGCAATTTCTCGCTGGGTTTTTTCATCCTGCAAATCCAAACCGAAGCGGCCAACAATTACTTCTTTTTCTCGATCATCGAGGATATCGATATATTCTTTTATTTTTTCTAATTCCATATTTAGTTGAATCATATCGATTACATCGTCTGATTCTGATTTTAATACATCAATCAAACTGATTTCATTTCCTTCTTTATCCTGGCCAATTGGATCATGCAGCGACACATCTTTTTTTGTTTTTTTGAGCGCTCGCAAGTGCATCAATATTTCATTTTCAATACAGCGTGCGGCATAAGTAGCTAATTTTGTTCCTTTTCCTTGCGAATAACTTTCGATTGCTTTAATTAAACCGATTGTCCCAATTGAAATTAAATCTTCCGCATCCTCTCCCGTGTTTTCAAACTTTTTAACAATATGCGCAACGAGTCGGAGATTGTGTTCAATAAGAAGGTTTCGCGCTTCTTGATCTCCTTGTTCCATTAAAGATAAATATCTCTTTTCTTCAGCAGCAGACAAGGGTTGAGGAAACGCATTGTTTTTTACGTAGGAAACAAGGAAAACCAATTCTTTAAAGAAATAGCCTAGTGCGGTAAATAATGCAGACATCTCTACACCTCCATAAGGGGATATCAACCTGTGAGAGACTAACATTACACTATATGTAAAAAGAAGGATGTCTTTGCCTGTACGTTTAAAATTCCCCCCAGGGACAAGAGAGTTTGAAAAAGTCCATAGATTTTTCTTTAGAGATAGTTACCAGCCTATACAGAGAAAAAGTATGTACATACGCTAGTAGTAGTTTATAGTGTAAGGAGGGAGAGTATGTACGGTTACGGAGGCTGCTGTTATCCTAATTATCCAGCTTACCCATGCGGAGGAGGGTTCGGCTGGGGACTTGGATTGTTGATTGTTCTATTTGTTCTGTTATTAATTTTCGGAAGCTTCTATTGGTTTTTTAGCTGCTGGTGTTAAAAAAAACTCATGCATGTGCATGAGTTTTTTTAGATGACATATCCTACCGAATAGAACCATTCATTTTTAAGAATTCTTAAGGAATTTTCGCTTTGTTTCTTAAAGAAGATGATTTATTCTATAATTAAGAAAAGAAGCAAGATGATAATATTCCTTTGTAAAAGTAAATGGAGCTCTATACTTTTTTTAGCTTGAACGTACTAATCATCAAGCAAGCAAGTACGATAATTAAAAACATATAAAAGTGTGAAGGCAAATAAGGGACGCCCAAGTAGCTAAGAGTTAATAAACAACCTGCTGCGGTAATAGGGAGCCCTGTAAAATACCCGGTATTTTCTGTGATGTTAAAGCGGGCAAGACGAAGTGCTCCGCAAGCAATGTAACAGATGGTAACAATTGAACCTGCAGCACCAAAGTGAGATAAAATACTTTGATAAAGTAGTAGAGCTGGAGCGATGCCAAATGATATAATATCGCACATGGAGTCCAGTTGTTTTCCAAGTTCAGATTCAATTTGCAGCTTTCTGGCTACCATGCCGTCGAATCGGTCTGCTAACGCTGCTAAAAAAATTAGTAATAAACTTAAGTTCAATTCATTTTTCATGACAAATAAAATAGCAAAGCTTCCTAAACTTAAATTAACAATCGTTAAGGAGTTTGCCGCTTGGGATCTCAGCTTTTTAATTGTATGATCTAGATAGTCTAATAAAAACAATTTCCTCACTCCTTTAAAGGATGGAATGAACTAAAGGTAAAAATAATGGTAATTTCATTGTAGACGCAAACCTTATTCTAGTAAAGAACTATTCAGTATGTGGAGGTAAAATTATTGTTGCAGCACCTGTATCGAACGTTTATTGAGCTTACGAATCACCAGGGATCATCGAAGCTCATTCGAAAATTCACTTTCTCTAAATGGAGTCGGTTTATTATACCCTCCTATACAAAAGTTTTTAAAGTAAATAAAGAAGAAATGGACAAGCCTCTGCATCATTATCAAAACTTACACGAGCTATTTATTCGTCGTTTGAAGCCTTCTGCCCGTCCGGTCGATCAGCAGAAAGACAGCGTTGTCAGTCCTGTAGATGCAAAGATAGAAGCATATGGAGTCATTACGCCTCAAAAAGAAATGATTGTAAAAAACAAACCTTATTCTATACAGGAAATGGTTTCAAATGATCTCATTCTTGAAAAATATATAGAAGGACAGTTTATCATCCTCTATCTTAGTCCAAAAGACTATCATCGCATTCACAGTCCTCTTAAAGCACAAGTAGGGAATACGTGGACCGTTGGACAAAAGTCTTATCCAGTAAATTCATTAGGAATCAAGTATGGGAAAGAACCGCTTGTGAAAAATTTCCGGAAGCTCACGGAGTTAACATTTGAAAATGGTCACATGCTGATGGTAAAAGTAGGAGCCATGTTTATAAACAGCATTGAAGCGGTTTCTAAAAAAGAAGTAGTCGAAAAAGGGGAAGAAATGGCTTACTTCACGTTTGGCTCGACTGTCATTTTATTATTTGAGAAGAACTCAATCACTTTTGATTCTAACGTCCACTCAGGTTCTTACGTAAAATGTGGAGAACCAATTGCTCATTTGAAAAAATAGAGCCTATATAATAAAAGAGTAGATAGATAAATGAAGATGCAGCTTTCTTTTATTAAGAAGGCTCTTTTATTCGTTAAGAAGGGATTTGTATGCTAATCTTTAATGATCTTCTTTCAATTTCCTCTTCAATTAATTTTATAAAATCAGGGCTTAATTGCAGTTCGGTTGCTTTGCTGTATGACTCAATAAGCAGCTCATCTGATAATTTTCTCATAAGATTGCCGCCACCTCCTACTAAAATAAATATCCTAAAAAGTTATATTTAAATGCTAATAAATTCCTTATTTATAATCTAACATGAATCAAATAAAGGAACAATCGTTCTGTTATCCACAGCTTTCGGTGGATAAAATGTGGGTATGTTGTTTATAATTACCATTAATTGCTGAACTATAACAGAGGATAATGTGTATAACCTTATCCACATAGTTGGGGTTATCATTTTTTGTCGAAAACTTTTAACAGAATTTGTTTACCACTTACCCTATTTGATAAGTAATAAACGTTTTCTGCACTATTTTTTATTTTAAGTTTGCAGTGGGTAAATATATCGTAAGCTCACGAACAAATGGAGGTTTACTGCCTTTTGTCAATAACTTTCTGTATAAAGTTAAAGCATTCACAAGGCATATCCTTTATACTAAGAAAAGACCTGTTTTTGAAGAGAATAAAATTTTAGGTTGGAAAATAACAAGAAGTCGTTATAATGATAGACGGCGTTAATTTTAGTATGTAACTATATATTCGAGGTGCATGATACGTGTTGAAACTTTTTTTACCAAATGAACATGTGAAAAACGTGTTTCAAATTAAGCCAGACGATTTGAAAGAGCGCGGGATAAAAGGAATTATTACCGACTTAGATAACACGTTGGTGGAATGGGATCGCCCTGATGCCACTCCGGAATTAATTGAGTGGTTTCAGTTAATGAAAGATAGTGGAATTAAAATTACGATTGTATCGAATAATGTGGAGAAACGAGTCAAGCTGTTTTCAGATCCAGTTGGACTTCCATTTGTATATAAAGCACGCAAACCGATGCGTAAAGCATTTAGAAGAGCTCTTCGTGATATGGAGCTGCAAAAAGATGAGGTTGTGGTCATTGGCGACCAGCTTTTAACGGATGTATTAGGAGGAAATCGCCTAGGCGTATATACGGTTTTGGTTGTACCAGTTGCGCAAACAGATGGATTTGTAACGAAATTTAACCGTAAAATGGAACGAAGAATTTTAGGTTGGATGAAACGAAAAGGTATGATTAACTGGGAGGATTAAAACGTGAGTGAAGAAAAAATACAGTGCGTAGGATGCGGAGTGGAGATTCAAACAGAACGACCGAATGAACTTGGCTACGCTCCAAAATCAGCATTAGAAAAAGAAGCTATTATTTGCCAGCGATGCTTTCGCTTGAAGCATTATAATGAAGTACAAGATGTTTCCTTAACAGACGATGATTTTTTAAAAATCTTAAATGGAATTGGTCAAACGGACGGTTTGGTTGTAAAAGTTGTAGATATCTTTGACTTTAACGGCAGCTGGTTACCTGGTTTGCATCGATTTGTTGGAAATAATAAGGTTCTTTTAGTGGGAAATAAAGCAGATTTACTGCCGAAGTCTATAAAGAAAAATAAACTAATTCATTGGATGAAGCGAGAAGCGAAAGAGCTTGGCCTAAAATCAGTGGATGTGTTCCTCATGAGCGCGCAAAAAGGACAAGGAATTCGAGAAATTGCCGAAGCCATTGAACATTATCGCGAAGGTAAAGATGTATATGTTGTTGGATGTACAAACGTTGGTAAATCGACATTTATTAATGCCATTATTAAAGAAGTAACGGGAGAAAAAGATATTATTACTACGTCTCAATATCCGGGCACAACGCTTGATATGATTGATATCCCGCTTGATAACGGCGCGTCTTTATATGATACGCCTGGCATTATTAATCATCATCAAATGGCTCACTATGTAGATAAACGAGACTTAAAGTTAATTTCTCCTAAAAAAGAAATAAAGCCGAAGGTTTATCAGCTAAACGAAGGGCAAACGTTATACTTTGGAGGACTGGCGCGCTTAGATTATGTACAGGGAGGCCGCAAGTCGTTAACATGTTATGTATCGAATGATTTGCATATCCATCGTACAAAGCTTGAAAAAGCAGATGAGTTGTATGAAAAGCAAGCAGGTGAACTGCTTCAGCCGCCGCGCCCAGAGCAAATGAGTGAGTTTCCTGAACTTGTTGCACATGAATTTACAATCAAAAATGAAAAGACGGATATTGTTTTTTCAGGGCTTGGCTGGGTGACGGTTAATGAGTCAGGTTCAAAAGTTGTGGCGCATGCACCAAAAGGAGTCGGCGTATTTGTGCGCGATTCTTTAATTTAAACAAAAAGGGGAAAAAATCTTGAGTACATTATATGGGCTAGTTGGTTATCCGCTTGGGCATTCACTATCGCCATTGATGCAAAATGATGCCTTTAAACGTCTGAACATGGATGCGCATTATGAGGCTTTTCCAATTGAACCTGTTCATTTTGAGTCAGCTATTGGAGAGCTAAAAGATAAAAACATTCAAGGATTTAATGTCACGATTCCGTATAAAGTTGATATTATGAATCATTTGGATGAAGTCGATTCATTAGCAAAGGCAATTGGCGCTGTAAATACAGTTGTTAATCAAGATGGCCGTTATATTGGATACAATACCGACGGAGAGGGGTATGTGACTTCTTTACTCAAAGCAGTAGAAGGCGGCTTATCCCAAAAAAGCATTTTAATTATTGGAGCTGGAGGAGCTGCAAAAGCTATTTTTTATACAATTGCAGCTCAGCACGCTCCCGATGTAATTGCGATATGCAATCGTACCGTCGAAAAAGCAGCTTTACTAGCTAACGAGCTGCCTTTTTCGACGAAAACGGCGGCGATGTCTATTTCTGATGCGGAAAAACAACTAGATACATTCGATATTATTATTAATACCACTTCGGTGGGGATGTATCCTAACGTTGATGAGCTGCCTTTAGCACTTACTTTATTGCAAAAAGAAGCGGTAGTCAGCGATATTATTTACAACCCTTTAAAAACAAAGCTTTTGAAAGAGGCTGAAGCAAAAGGGGCAGGCACTCATAACGGTGTCGGTATGTTTGTACTGCAAGGTGCACTTGCATTTGAAAAATGGACGAAGGTCCGTCCTGACGAAGAGGCAATGGAACACATTGTTCTTTCAACACTAACTAAGAGATAAGATACAACGGAGGTTTTTATGTTAACAGGTAAACAAAAACGTTTTTTACGTTCAAAAGCACATCATTTAAATCCAATTTTCCAAGTAGGAAAAGGTGGAGTCAATGAAAATATGATTGGTCAAATTGCTGATGCATTAGAAGCAAGAGAATTATTAAAAGTAAGCATTCTGCAAAACTGTGACGAAGATCGTGACACGGTTGCTGCTCGATTAACAAAAGGAACAAAAGCAGAGCTTGTACAAGTGATTGGAAATACAATTGTGTTATATAAAGAATCACGTGAAAATAAGCAGTTAATGCTTCCAAAAGTGAAATGAAATAGAGCGGGGAAACCCGCTCTATTTAAAAATGAAGTAAATTAAAGGAGTCGGGGATTGTTGAAGAGTATTGGAATTTTAGGTGGAACGTTCAATCCGCCTCATTTGGGGCATTTAATGATGGCAAATGAGGTTTTGCATGCCTTGAAATTAGATGAGATATGGTTCATGCCGTCATATATTCCACCTCATAAAACAATCAAAGAGCCTATTGAGCCATATCATCGTTTACAAATGCTAAAGCTAGCTATTGAAGAACATGATCAATTCACCCTGCAGCCGATTGAATTTGAGCGCAAAGAACCTTCATATACATATGATACGATGAGAATACTAACAGAGAAATATCCAACGTATCAGTTTCATTTCATCATTGGTGCTGATATGGTAGAATATTTGCCGAAGTGGTATGAAATTGATGAATTAGTCAATTTGGTTACATTTGTAGGTGTAAAGCGCCCGGGGTATACCATTACGTCCCCTTACCCGATAAAAGAAGTAGAAGTTCCGCAGTTTGATGTCTCCTCTTCCTTTATTCGCGAACGAGTAGTAAAGAAAGAAACCATTCGTTATTTTATACCTGCTGGTGTTAAACAATATATCGAGGAGAATCAATTATATGAATCGAACTGAGGCATTAGAAATCGTAAAGAAACAGTTAACAGAACGTCGTTATATTCATACTGTCGGGGTAATGGAAACAGCAATTGAATTAGCTAAACGTTTTGAAGCAGATGAAAAAAAAGCAGAACTGGCTGCTATTTTTCATGACTATGCCAAGTTTCGTCCAAAGGAAGAGATGAAGCAAATTATTATTGATCAAAACATGAACCCTTCTTTATTGGAATACAATACCGAATTATGGCATGCTCCAGTAGGCGCGTTTTTAGTGAGAAATGAAGTAGGGATTACGGATAAGGAAGTATTGGATGCAATTGCTTACCATACATCCGGAAGACCTGGCATGACGTTACTTGAAAAAATTGTGTACGTTGCTGATTATATTGAACCTGGAAGGAGATTTCCAGGTGTTGATGAAGTGCGGGAGTTAGCTAAAACCGACTTAAATGCAGCACTTATTCAATCATTAAAGAATACTATTTCTTTTTTAATGACCAAACATCAGGCCGTTTATCCCGATACGATGATGACATATAATGATTTAATCTTAGGAGGTCAAACACATGACTGAACGTGAATTGCTATCTCTTGTTGTAGAAGCAGCCGATGATAAAAAAGCAATCGATATCGTAGCGTTAAATATGGAAGGAATCTCACTTGTGGCAGATTATTTTGTTATTTGTCACGGTAACTCAGATAAACAAGTGCAGGCAATTGCTCGTGAAATTAAAGAAAAAGCACACGAACAAGGCATTTCTGTGAAGCGTTTAGAAGGGTTTGAGCAGGCTAAGTGGGTGCTTGTTGATCTTGGAGATGTTGTGGTTCACATTTTCCATAAAGATGAGCGCGGATATTATAACTTAGAACGCTTATGGGGAGATGCACCATTTGTAAGTTCAGAAGAGCTACAGCTATGAGCAGGTACGGAGAATTTGCCTACGTATATGATCAGCTAATGGCAGACGTTCCGTATGACGATTGGGCTGAATTTTTTAATCAGCAGGTGGCAAAAGCAAAAACAAAGCCTAACAGTATATTAGACCTTGCCTGCGGCACGGGAGAACTCTCCGTTCGATTTGGAAAAGAAGGTTTCTCCGTAGTCGGCGTTGATTTGTCTGATGATATGCTTATGGTAGCTCAAGAGAAGGCAGCAGAAGCAGGGGTAACGCTATCTCTTTTTCAGCAAAACATGGCGGAACTTGAGTTATTGAAAGAGTTTGATTGTGTAGTAATCTTTTGTGATTCTTTGAACTATTTGCAAAGTGATAAAGAAGTTCAAGAAACCATTCAACGTGTATATAAACACTTAAAACCAGGTGGGCTCTTTATATTTGATGTTCATTCAGTGCACAAGATGAAGGACGTATTTGGAAATCAATCTTTTTCTTATGTAGATGAAGACGTGTCATATATTTGGAACTGCACCTATGACGATACAGACATGCGTGTAGAGCATGATATTACGTTTTTTGCTTATGATGAAGAAATCGATGCATATCATCGCTTTGATGAGGTGCATGCTCAGCGCACTTGGTCGATTGACCATTATCAATCATGGTTGAGCCAAGCTGGTTTTATAAATATAGAAGTAAGTGCAGATTTCAAAATGAGTAAGCCTACTTCAAACAGTGAGCGCATCTTTTTCTCTGCGCAAAAAAAAGAAGCCGAGTAGAGGCTTCTTTTTTTGTTTCAAAGCAGGATTTCTACAGAAATTATGGAATAAGACTATCAAACTGATTGTGAACAAGCTCAATGTCTTCGTCAAATTTTTCGTGTGTTTTTTGAAATACGTGCACAAACATCTCTCCGAGTTCAGCTTCTAAAACTTTAATACCTTCTCCAGTTACACCGCCTTTTACGCATACTTTATCCTGCAAGGTAGGAAGCGTAAATATTTCTTTTTCCAACAGTTTTCCCATTCCAATAATCATATCGCTGGCCATGACGGTAGCTTCTTCTTCAGAAATATTTGTTTCTTGAACTGCTGCATCAATAAAGCGTTGAAGCAAAAAGCTGAAGAATGCAGGACCGCAGCTTACGATATCGGATGATACGCGGGTAATCGTTTGATCAATAGCCACAGGCTTTGACATAGATGAAAATAATTCATGTAAATAATTTTGGTAAAAAGGCGTACATCTTTCTCCAAACGTGAAAAGAGAAACACCTGCTAATGCCCGATTCGTAATGCTAGGGATAATTCTAGCTGCTTGACTCGGAATGAGGCGTTCGATTTGTTCTACGCTAATTGGACTGGTAATGGATACAATGCAGTGATCTTTCGTCAGCAGTGGTTCTAATTTTATTAAAAGGGGGTGAATATCCAATGGCTTAACACAAATAAAAATGACTTTGGATGCGTGAACAACTTCTTCAGCTGTATCAGCAACATGAATTTTTTTATGCTGCTGTTGAATCTCTTTGGCCCTTTTTTTTGTACGATTCATAATAGTAATTTTAGAAGGACGTACGGCTTTTGATTCAATAAACGCATCAATTAATATTTTCCCCATGTTTCCTGTTCCGATAAACCCTATGTTCACTGATTCATTCCCTCCTTCAAAAGCCTTTTCTTCTAAACACTATGAAGACGTAATGGAATTTATGACGTTACTTCAAAATTCAAAGGAGTGTACAAGTTGACTTTTTCAAAAAAACAATGGCTAATTGGGTGTATTTGCTTAGCAGTTGGGTTGGCTTTTTATATCTATCGAACAGGAGGAGAGAAACCGGAAAGTTCTCTTCAAACCTCAGATATAATCAAGGCAGAATCTTCTGGTACAAAAAAAGAAGGAGAGTCGTCTAATCAAGTAATTTCAAGCCAAGATTCCCCGTTTGTGATGGTGGATATTAAAGGAGCTGTTCAGAAGCCTGGTGTATACCAGCTCCCGAAAGATGCAAGGGTAAAAGATGCTCTAGCACAAGCCGGAGGCGCTACGAAAGAAGCGGACTTAAGACAGCTCAATTTAGCTAGCAAGCTACAAGATGAAATGGCTGTGTATATTCCAGCTGCTGGAGAAGAAATCCCCCCTTCGTCTCCAGTTTCTTCAATTTCTTCCTCAGGAACTTCAAATGATCAGCCCCTTGTTAATATCAATACAGCGAACACTGATGAACTGCAAACGTTAAATGGCATTGGACCTTCAAAAGCCAGTGCCATCGTTTCATATCGAGAGGAAAATGGCTTGTTTCAAACAGTAGAGGATTTGGGAAAAGTATCAGGTATTGGCGAGAAGTCGCTAGAAAAAATCAAAGCTCAAATTACGGTACAGTAGAGACTTATTGACGAAAAAGGAAAAAAAACGCTACACTATGAAAGAGAAAAGTATCATTATTCAGTTTTAAATAAAAAGGCAGGGAATGAGATGAACCGGATTTCATGGGATCAATATTTTATGGCACAAAGCCATTTGCTAGCTTTAAGAAGCACTTGTGAACGTCTGGCTGTTGGAGCTACAGTGGTGCGTGATAAACGTATTATAGCTGGAGGATACAACGGTTCGATCAGCGGAGGCGTGCATTGTGCTGACGAAGGTTGCTATGTAATTGATGGCCACTGTGTAAGAACTGTCCATGCAGAAGTGAATGCACTCTTGCAGTGTGCTAAGTTTGGTGTGAAGACAGAAGATGCGGAAGTATACGTCACGCATTTTCCTTGTTTAAACTGCTGTAAAGCTCTTATTCAAGCGGGAATTAAAACAGTATATTATGCTAATGATTACAAAAATCATCCGTATGCTGTTGAGTTATTTGAACAGGCGGGAGTGAAAACAGCAAAAGTTGAACTTGATGAAGCAATCATTGACTTAAAAAGTAAAGAGAAGCTTCAATTTGTAACGGATGTTCTCGCTCGTTTAGAAAAAAGCGGAGCTGACGAAGCAGAAGTGATGAATTTACAGCGTGAAGCTCTCGCTTTGTTTACGGCAAATTAAAGGTAAAAGAGGTTTTTTACTTGGTAACAGTAAGAAGCCTCTTTCTTTTAAGGAAGAAAGGAGCTAAAAGTGAAAGGATATTATATTTACTGTGCTTTTAGCATGATGCTAGCCTTATATGTATATGATAATCATTCCGCTGTAAGCCTGTTTTTGCTAATCGTGCTTTTCATTTTTCAATGGCTACAATGTCCGAGGAAAGTGGTTATTGCTTCTACACTGTTGAGCGTTTTGTGCGTCTACCTATTAGCTGAGGCAAATAACCATAACAAAACGGTTCTTTTAGCTGAATCTTCTACTTTTACAGGCGAAATTTCATCTGTTCCGCATAGTGACGGCGACAAGCTTACTTTTAAGTTTACGGTTCAAAATGAAGAAGTCATAGCTTTTTATAAACTAAAAACGCTGGAAGAGAAACAGCAGCTCGAAAAGCTAACGATTCATCAAGTTTGTCAACTAGCAGGGCAATTAACTTCTCCTTCATCTGCTCGCAACCTTCATGCATTTGATTATCAGCAATATTTATACCATCAGTCTATTCATTGGCAGCTTAACGTCAAGAGACTTGATTTGGCAAAATGCCAGCTCCCCACCTTAACTCCACTTACGTACCTTACCTTTATTCGTCAAAAAGGAATTAATTATATTCAACAAAACATGTCGGATCCAGGCGCTGGATTTATGCAGGCACTAATTTACGGCGAGCGTACTGGGATCGAAGAAGAGAGTATCAAGCGCTATCAGCAATTTGGTTTAATACACTTGCTTGCCATATCAGGTCTTCATGTTGGACTGCTGACAGCGATGTGTTTTTATTTGCTCATTCGGATTGGAATAACGCGCGAGCGAGCCATTACGCTTTTACTTTTGCTTCTTCCTGTATACATGGTTTTGGCCGGTGGCAGCGCTTCAGTTGTCCGAGCTGTTTTTATGAGTATGCTGATGCTTATATCGATAAAAATACAAAGAAAAATTCTTTTGGTTGATAGCATCAGCCTTGCTTTTATGAGCATGCTGCTTTTCAAACCGTACTATTTATTTGATGTAGGATTTCAGCTTTCTTTTGCCGTTAGTTTTGCCTTGATTTTATCGAGTCAGACAATTTTACCTCGTTTTCATTCTTCTTTCAGCCAGCTCATGGCTGTTTCAGCGATTGCACAAGTCAGTTCACTTCCTTTATTGTTGTACTATTTTTATGGAGTATCTCTCCTCAGTTTGCCATTAAATATGGTTTTTGTACCGTTGTTTTCTCTTGTTGTATTACCTCTTTGTTTGCTCATTCTTTTTGTTCGTATCATCTTGCCGGGAGTGAGTGAATTGCTGGAGCAAATTCTTCATGTTCTTTTACTTGCTTGTGAAAAATTGCTTGATTTTTTTGAGTGGATTCCCGCTGATTTCGTAACGGGAAAACCCCACATTTTGCTGTTTTTGGGCATGTACCTATGCATTTATGCTTTATTTGTGGCGGTCGAAGAAGGGGAATTTTTCGTTCGCTATATGTTTCTTCTTGCGGCATTGTTAGCCGCACAATGTATGTATCCTTATTTGAATCCAAAAGGAACGGTCACAATGGTCGATGTAGGACAAGGAGACTGCTTTATCATTGAGCTTCCTTATCGAAAAGGCGTGTATATGATCGATACCGGAGGAACCGTTTCATTTCCAAAAGAACCATGGCAAAAACGCCGTTCTTCTTTTGACGTGGGAGAAGACGTACTTGTTCCCTTTTTGCATTCAAAAGGAATGACAAAGGTAGATAAAATGATTATTACACACGGCGATTATGATCACGCAGGGGCGGCACAGCATTTATTTTCACAAGTGGCTGTCGGAGAGCTGGTGCTTGGGAAAAAAGCCGAATTAAATGACGTAGAGACTGGCTTGGTGATCGCTGCTCAAAAACAAAGCGTGCCTGTTCAAATTGTTCAACAAGGAGATAGCTGGCAAGAAGGAGGTGTCTTATTTCAGGTTATTTCTCCGACAGGTTTCGAAGAAACGAGCAACAACGGCTCAATTGTAATAGACGCTAAGTTAGGAAATTTAAGATGGCTATTCACCGGAGATTTAGAAAAGGAAGGAGAACAAAGAATATTGAAAGACTTTCCCAACCTTAAAGCAGATGTATTAAAAGTGGGTCATCATGGCAGTAAAACCTCAACTTCAGAAGAGTTTGTTCAACATTTAAACCCTAAAGTAGCGCTTGTTTCAGCGGGGCAAAAAAATCGTTATGGTCATCCTCATCAAGAAATATTAGAGCTTCTGAAAAGCTACGGGGTGTATATTTACCGAACGGATGAAGATGGTGGGGTAATGTATGAATTTACAAAAAAGTCAGGAACGTTTTCGCAGCAACTTCCATAGTCTATAGTAAGAAAAACGAACTGAAAAAGACTGCTAAGAAGCAGCCTTGAAGCAATTTTACGAACCCAAGTAGTGAATCACAGTTGCAATAACAAATAAGGCAGTGAAAAAGCCAAATGAAACACCAAATCCTACGGCAGAATCGACAGCGTCGTTGCGTTTACTTTGGACACTTTCTTCAAATTGGTTCATTAACACCCCTCCTGTTTACAGTATAATCTAACTTTTTTTAAAAATCTAGACAATTTAAAAGCGTTTTCACAAACTGACAACAGTTAACAACTATACTTTATGAGCATGAGGAGAAAATAGAGATAAGGGTTTAATCATTAACAAATAAGTAACCTAGGGCTTATATTGTTGATGTTTATCATAAACTGAGGAATTGTCGTTTTAAGACAATTCCTTTTGTATTGTTGCCAAAAACTCATAACACCTTTACGATAGAAATTGTATTTTGTTTATCAGTAACTATACATAATCAATATAGATGAATAAAAAAAGAGGAGCGTATATACGTTGGCAGTTGATAGCTTAAAAAGTATTACCAAAAATAATATCGCCCCCGTTTATTTAATACACGGGGTTAATGCATTTATGAGTAAAAAGATTAGAGATAAAATCGTCGACTATACGTTGAATGAAGAAGATAAAGAATTTAACTTGTCCCTATACGATTTAGAAGAGACATCGATTGATCAAGTTCTAGAAGATGCTGAAACGCTTCCTTTTTTAGGAGACAAGCGTGTAGTGGTTGCGAAAAATGCAGCATTTTTAACGGCTGAAAAATCAAAAGATAAAGTTGAGCATGATCTGGCAAAACTTCAGCAATATGTCGAACAGCCCCCGTCTTTTTCAACGTTAATTCTTCTAGCCCCTTATGAAAAGCTGGATGAAAGAAAAAAAATAACAAAATTATTAAAAAAACAAGCAGCTTACATCGAAGCGAACGAATTTGGTGAAAAAGAAATGAAGCAGTGGATTCATAATTTGCTTTCAAAAGATGGAGTGAATATGGATGAAGATGCTGAAACGCTGCTTATTCAGCTTGTGGGGCTTAATGTAACGCTCGTGACAAATGAAATTGAAAAAATGGTGTTATACGTTGGACAAGGAGGAGTCATTACAAAAGAAGTGGTGCTTAAGCTTGTGGCAAAAACGCTTGAACAAAACGTATTTACGCTTATTGATGCTGTTATTCAGCGAAAGGTTTCTATCGCTTTAAATATGTATCAGGATTTGCTGCGTAACAACGAAGAGCCTATTAAAATTTTATCTTTGTTAGCGACGCAGTTTCGTTTAATTTATCATACGAAGCAGCTGTCTAGTCAAGGGTACGGTCAGCAGCAAATTGCTCAAACGATTAAGGTTCATCCGTTTCGTGTGAAAATCGCTTTGCAGCAGAGCAGAAGTTTTGAGGAACAGCAGCTTAAAGGAATTTTAAAGGATTTAGCAGAGGCAGATTATGAAATGAAGACGGGGAAAATGGATAAAGCGCTTATTTTACAGCTGTTTTTATTAAAAAGAGCGCAATAAAAAAACGATCCTAATGGGATCGTTTTTGTCTCAATTATGCAGATAAACCGTTAAGTTTTACTGCTAAGCGAGATTTTTGACGAGCTGCAGCATTTTTGTGGATAAGACCAGATTGTGCGGCTTTGTCTAATTTTTTAGAAGCAACAGCAAATGCTGCTTTTGCGTTATCTACATCGTTGTTTTCAACTAAAGCTTCAAAGTTTTTGATTGCAGTACGCATAGCTGATTTAGCTTGAATGTTATGAGCACGGCGAGCTTCAGTAGTTTTTACACGTTTGATAGCTGATTTAATGTTTGGCATCCGTTTCACCTCCCGAAATGATAACAATCGAGATTATATAGAACTCGACATTCTTCACAATAAGAACAAAAGATATTTTATCAAACACAAGGACAGAATGCAATAGCCTTGACAAGGAATTTTATCTGACAGACCTCTCTTTAAAAGCTTGTAGCTGATATTGCGCCCTTCCTTCTACTTTTCGTTTCTTAAATGCATGAATCTGCCAGTCCTCGGTGACAATAATTTCAACAAAGATTGTCTAGGAGGTTAAGAAATGGAAAAAGAACTTGATTTAAGTCAATATAGCGTGCGCACGGATCTAGCTGTCGAAGCAAAAGACATAGCGTTAGAAAATCAGCCTAAACCGAATAACCAGTCAGAAATCAACGGCGTAATTGTAAAAGAAAAAGAAGAACAAGGTGTCAAAATTTCAATGGTAGAAATTACGGAAGAGGGCGCAGAAGCAATCGGTAAGAAAAAAGGCCGATATGTAACCCTTGAATCGGTAGGCATTCGCGAGCAGGATACTGAAAAGCAAGAGGCTATGGAAGAAGTATTTGCTAAAGAGCTGAATTTTTTTATTAAAAGCCTCAACATTCCAGATGATGCTAGCTGTCTTGTAGTGGGTCTTGGAAACTTAAGTGTGACACCAGATGCGCTTGGACCAAAGGCAGTAGATAATTTGTTGATTACAAGACATTTGTTTGAGTTACAGCCTGAAAGCGTGCAAGATGGCTTTAGACCCGTTAGCGCCATTGTTCCGGGAGTAATGGGAATGACGGGTATTGAGACAAGTGATATTATCTTTGGCGTTGTAAAGAAAGTGAATCCGGATTTTATTATTGCAATCGATGCGCTGGCCGCTCGTTCGATTGAACGGGTAAATGCTACCATTCAAATTTCAGATTCAGGTATTCATCCTGGGTCTGGGGTTGGAAACAAGCGCAAAGAAATCAGTTATGAAACACTTGGCATTCCAGTTATTGCAATAGGTATTCCAACGGTGGTGGACGCTGTGTCCATTACAAGCGATACAATTGACTTTATCTTAAAACATTTCGGCCGAGAAATGAAAGAGCAGGGAAAGCCGTCTAAGTCGCTGCTTCCGTCCGGTATGACGTTTGGAGAAAAAAAGAAGCTCACGGAGGATGATTTACCCAATGAAGAGCAGCGTCAAACGTACCTCGGTATGATTGGCACTCTTCCCGATGAAGAAAAAAGACGTCTTATTCATGAAGTGCTTGCACCTTTAGGTCATAATTTGATGGTTACACCAAAAGAAGTGGATATGTTTATTGAAGATATGGCTAATGTAGTTGCAGGAGGACTTAACGCTGCTTTGCATCATGAAGTGGACCAAGAGAACTTTGGGGCATATACTCATTAATACGCTTTTAGATGAATGAGTTCTTCAGAATATAGTCATAATGGTTAGTACTACAGAAGATAAAGAAGTAAGGGGCCTAATAATATGATTAAATTTACTTTAAAATCAGTAGTGCTAACTATTTTTTTACTGTTCGTCGTATTTTTAGGAATGCAGACGGCTCAGCAAGGGCTGATTAAAATGAAGGGATATAATGATCCTTCGATTGAACATGTTATTAATGTGTCTAAAACGTCAGATGGTCAGGTGGAAGCTGCTGTTTTAGGTTCAAAAAAAGTTGTGAACATTGATGAAAAACAGCAGCTTTTAGAAAAACGAAAGGCTTTTAACTTTTTCTCCTCGCTAGGTCAAAGTCTAGCGGAAGGCGTGAAAAGTACAATAGGGAAAGCTTTTAAGGCTATCCATCATCTTCTTAATTAAAAGCAGAATCTCTTTCTGCTTTTTTGTATGGAAAAATCCCCAATGGAATGCTTATTGAATGTTGACGAATGTGTTGTTATAATTTAGTTTAGTGTATTTTGCCGATTTTCAGTAGGAGTGAAAAAAATATGGATAGAGAAGCAAGATTGAAACGACAATCGAAAATCAGAAACTTTTCGATTATTGCTCATATAGACCACGGTAAGTCAACATTAGCAGACCGTATTTTAGAAAAAACAAATGCGTTAACACAGCGAGAAATGAAAGCTCAGCTTTTAGATTCGATGGATTTAGAACGTGAACGTGGAATTACCATTAAATTAAATGCTGTGCAGCTTCAATACAAAGCAAAAGATGGAGAAGAGTATACTTTTCATCTAATTGACACACCGGGACACGTCGATTTTACATATGAAGTGTCGCGAAGTTTAGCCGCGTGTGAAGGTGCTATTCTAGTAGTAGATGCAGCTCAAGGTATTGAAGCTCAAACACTAGCAAACGTATATTTAGCGCTTGATAACAACCTTGAAATTTTACCTGTCATTAATAAGATTGACCTGCCGAGCGCAGAGCCAGAGCGAGTGCGCCAAGAGGTTGAAGACGTAATTGGATTAGATGCATCGGAAGCTGTATTAGCTTCAGCTAAAGCAGGAATCGGAATCGAAGAAATTTTAGAACAAATTGTTGAAAAAGTTCCTGCTCCTGAAGGGGATCCAGATGCACCGCTTCAAGCGCTAATCTTTGATTCATTTTATGATGCATACCGAGGTGTAGTTGCATCTATTCGTATCGTACAGGGACGAGTAAAAGTAGGCGACAAAATTAAAATGATGGCAACAGGAAAAGAGTTTGAGGTAACGGAGCTAGGTGTGTTAACGCCAAAAGCCGTTGCTAAAGATGAACTTTCTGTTGGCGACGTAGGGTTTTTAACAGCAGCTATTAAAAATGTTGGAGATACGCGAGTAGGGGACACGATTACTCTTGCCAAAAACGGAGCAAGTGAACCTCTTCCTGGCTATCGTCGTCTGAATCCAATGGTATACTGCGGACTGTATCCGATTGATACAGCGAAGTATAACGATCTTCGTGAAGCACTAGAAAAGTTAGAGCTAAATGACTCTGCACTTCAGTTTGAGCCAGAGACGTCTCAGGCCTTAGGGTTTGGTTTCCGATGTGGATTCTTAGGACTGCTTCACATGGAGATTATCCAAGAGCGTATTGAGCGTGAATTTAAAATTGATTTAATTACAACAGCTCCAAGCGTTATTTATGACGTATATTTAACAGACGAGACTCATCTGTCTGTAGATAACCCTTCTAATATGCCGGACCCACAAAAGATTGAACGCGTGGAAGAACCGTATGTGAAGGCCACAATGATGGTACCAAACGATTATGTTGGTGCTGTGATGGAGCTTTGTCAGAAGAAGCGAGGCAACTTTATTGATATGCAGTACTTGGATGCTAATCGCGTGAGTATTGTATACGAAATTCCGCTGGCTGAAATTGTATATGATTTCTTTGATCAACTAAAATCAAATACAAAAGGCTACGCGTCGTTTGACTACGAGCTTATCGGATATCAGCCTTCGAAGCTTGTGAAGATGGATATTCTCTTAAACGGTGAAACGGTCGATGCGCTGTCCTTTATCGTTCACAGAGATTCAGCTTATGATCGTGGTAAAGTCATTGTAGAAAAGCTTAAAGAGCTTATTCCACGTCAACAGTTCGAAGTGCCGATTCAAGCGGCAATCGGTCAAAAAATTGTGGCGCGTTCAACAATTAAAGCCATTCGCAAAAACGTTTTAGCAAAATGTTACGGAGGAGATATCTCTCGTAAACGTAAACTTCTTGAAAAACAAAAAGAAGGTAAAAAACGTATGAAGCAGGTCGGTTCTGTTGAAGTACCGCAGGAAGCATTCATGGCTGTGCTTCGCATGGACGAAGATTAATAGCTGAAATTCTATTATTTAACATGTCAAATTAGTTTTGAAAATGAAGCGAATCTGATACGATAGTAAAGAGTTTTGAGCGCTGTAAATAAGTGTGAACGAACATAGATAAAAATACCGCAGAGAGACTCTGCGGTATTTTTATCATTTATAAATGTGATTGAGGTGAAAGTCCATGGTGAAGGCAGCATATCTGCATATCCCGTTTTGTCATCATATTTGTCACTATTGTGACTTTAATAAAGTGTTTTTCAAAAATCAGCCCGTTATGCCGTATTTGGAAAGCATGCGAGAAGAAATGAAACAAACAGTCGAACGTTATCCAACGACCAATTTGAACACGATATTCGTTGGGGGTGGAACGCCCACAGCCTTAGATGAACAGCAGCTGGAGTATTTTTTAGAATCCATTCGTATGTATCTTCCTTATGATGAGAAAGGTGAGTTTACATTTGAAGCGAATCCGAATGAATTGACAAAAGAAAAGCTTCAGCTTCTCCATGACTATGGCGTGAATCGTTTAAGTATTGGTGTACAAACGTTTAATGAAAGGTTATTGGAGAAAATTGGACGTGTGCATTCAAATAGGCAGGTATTTGATTGTATTGAGCAAGCGAGAAAGATTGGAATGTCGAATATAAGCTTAGACTTAATTTATAGCTTGCCGGAACAAACGGTAGCTGATTTTTCTTCTACGCTTCAAACCGCTTTTTCATTAGAGGTAGAGCATATGTCTGCCTATTCGTTAATTATTGAACCTAAAACGGTATTTTATAATTTAATGAATAAAGGGAAGCTGCCGCTGCCTGCTCAAGAAGAAGAAGCAGCTATGTATGAGCTGCTTATGAAAGAAATGGACAAACAAGGTTTTCATCAATATGAAATCAGTAATTTCGCAAAGTCAGGCTACGAGAGTATTCATAATCTAACATATTGGAACAACGACGATTATTACGGAATTGGTGCAGGCGCACATAGCTATATTGACGGAATAAGACGAGCAAATATTGGACCATTAAAAAAGTACATTGATTCAGTCGAGCAAAAAGGAAATGCATATCTTAATGAAGTGAGCGTGACCGAGGCTGAAAAAATGGAAGAAGAAATGTTTTTGGGTCTTCGTAAAACGAAAGGAGTCTCAAAAGAGGAGTTTAAGCAAAAATTCAATCGAGAATTAAAAGATGTATTTGGAGAACCTATTCAAGAATACAAAGAGAAAGGACTTTTGGGTGAAGACAATAGCTCCGTCTTTTTAACACATAATGGTCGATTTTTGGGGAATGAAGTTTTTCAAGCCTTTATTGGGATAATCTAATACCAAATCGTTGACATCGCTATAGTGATTTGGTAATTTATTATTAGATTTAGCACTCAGAGTTTTAGAGTGCTAACAGAGGTGATGAAGCGTGCTTACTGATCGACAGTTATTAATTTTACAAGTCATTATTGATGATTTCATTCGATCTGCGCAGCCGGTAGGCTCTCGAACATTATCTAAGAAAGAAGAGTTTAATTTTAGTTCGGCTACGATTCGTAATGAGATGTCAGACCTAGAAGAACTTGGATTTATTGAAAAAACTCATACTTCTTCAGGGCGCGTTCCGTCTGAGAAAGGCTATCGTTATTATGTTGATCACCTAGTGTCCCCGCAGCACTTGAAAGCAAGCGATGTTTCTACAGTACGTTCGGTATTTGCTGAGCGCATTGTAGAACTGGAGCAGCTCGTTCAAAAATCAGCGCAAATTTTATCTGATTTAACGAGTTTAACGTCCATTGTGCTAGGGCCAAAAGCGGTCAGCCATAAGTTAAAACAGCTGCAGATTTTACCTTTAACGGCTCAGTCAGCTGTTGCCATTATTGTGACTGATACAGGACACGTTGAAAGTCGGACGATTACGTTACCGAGCAGTATTCAACCTTCCGATATTGAAAAGATGGTTAACATTTTGAACGAAAAGCTCATCGGCGTTCGCATTACTGATTTACATGATAAAATGTACAAAGAAGTAGCGACGCTCTTAAAAAGCCACATTCAAGGGTATGAGCAGACGATGGATATACTCAATGATGCATTAAAGCTCAACATGAATGGCAAATTAGTAGTTGGCGGCAAAACGAATATGTTTGCTCAGCCGGAATTTCATGATCTTAATAAAATTCGCGGGCTGTTCAACATTATTGAACATGAGCAGCAGTTTTATAAGCTGCTAAGCCCAAATGAGGCTGGCATACACGTGAAAATTGGTCATGAAAATAAGTTGAATGAAATGGTAGGCTGCAGCTTAATTACAGCTAGTTATTCTTTTGGTCACGAACAGCTCGGCACAATTGCTATACTGGGACCGACCCGCATGGAATATGCGCGTGTGATTAGTTTGCTTACACTGCTATCATCAGATATGTCTCAAGTGTTAACAAACTTGTATAAAGAATAAAGGAATCGGGTGGAATATATTACTTCCATCCTTTCCCTGTGATAAAATAAAAATCGTTGTTTAAAATGTGAAAATGTGTGTAAACATTTAAGGGAGGTGAATGAATTGTCAAACGAAAAGCAAGTAGAAGAACAAAACGAAGAAGTGGTTGAAGAAGTTCAAACAGAAGCTGCTGAAGCAACTGAAGCTGAAGCGTCTGAGGAAGTAAACCCTCTTCAACAAGAAAATGATCAATTAAAGCAACAGCTTGAAGAAGAAGAGAATCGCTACTTACGTCTACAAGCTGATTTCGATAATTTCCGTCGTCGTTCACGTCTCGATGCAGAAGCTGCTCAAAAATACCGTGCTCAATCATTGGTTGCGGATATTTTACCAGCACTTGATAACTTTGAACGTGCATTACAAGTTAACACAGCGGACGAACAAACCAAATCTGTGCTACAAGGTGTAGAAATGGTATACCGTCAATTGGTAGAGGCACTTCAAAAAGAAGGTGTTGAAGCAATTGAGTCAGTTGGGAAAACATTTGATCCATACGAGCATCAAGCAGTGATGCAAGTAGAAGACGATGAATACGAACCGAACACGGTAGTAGAAGAGCTTCAAAAAGGTTACAAATTAAAAGATAAAATCATCCGCCCTGCGATGGTTAAAGTGAATCAATAACACTACATATTATGAAGGAGGTCATTGTCAATGAGTAAGATCATTGGTATCGATTTAGGTACAACTAACTCTTGTGTCGCTGTATTAGAAGGCGGCGAACCAAAAGTAATTCCAAATCCAGAAGGAAACCGTACAACGCCATCAGTTGTGGCATTCAAAAACGGTGAGCGTCAAGTTGGGGAAGTAGCGAAACGTCAAGCTATTACAAACCCTAACACAATTATTTCAGTTAAACGTCATATGGGTACAGACCATAAGGTGGAAGCTGAAGGCAAGCAATACACGCCTCAAGAAATGTCAGCTATCATTCTTCAACATTTAAAAGGTTATGCTGAAGAGTATTTAGGTGAGCCTGTAACAAAAGCTGTTATCACAGTTCCTGCTTACTTTAATGATGCTGAGCGTCAAGCAACAAAAGATGCTGGTAAAATTGCTGGTTTAGAAGTAGAGCGTATTATTAACGAGCCTACTGCAGCAGCGCTTGCATACGGATTAGAAAAAACAGATGAAGATCAAACAGTTTTAGTTTATGACCTTGGTGGCGGTACGTTTGACGTATCTATTCTAGAACTTGGCGACGGCGTGTTTGAAGTTCGCGCAACTGCAGGTGACAATCGCCTTGGTGGTGACGACTTTGACCAAGTAATCATCGACTATTTAGTAGCTGAATTCAAAAAAGAAAACGGCGTTGATTTAAGCAAAGATAAAATGGCGCTTCAACGTTTAAAAGATGCGGCTGAAAAAGCGAAAAAAGATTTATCAGGCGTAACATCTACACAAATTTCTTTACCATTTATCACTGCTGGAGAAGCTGGTCCTCTTCACTTAGAAGTATCTTTATCACGTGCTAAATTTGACGAGTTATCAGCAGGTCTTGTTGAACGTACAATGGCCCCTGTGCGTCAAGCTTTAAAAGATGCAGGTCTTTCTGCAAGCGAACTTGATAAAGTAATCTTAGTTGGTGGTTCAACTCGTATCCCAGCGGTACAAGATGCAATCAAAAAAGAAACTGGTCAAGATCCTCATAAAGGTGTAAACCCTGATGAAGTAGTTGCACTTGGTGCAGCAATTCAAGGTGGCGTATTAACTGGTGATGTAAAAGACGTTGTATTACTAGACGTAACGCCTTTATCACTAGGTATCGAAACAATGGGTGGCGTATTTACAAAGCTAATTGAGCGTAATACGACAATTCCAACAAGTAAATCACAAGTATTCTCAACGGCTGCAGATAGCCAAACGGCTGTAGATATTCACGTTCTTCAAGGTGAGCGTCCAATGTCTGCAGACAATAAAACGCTAGGACGTTTCCAATTAACAGACATTCCTCCTGCACCACGCGGAGTACCTCAAATCGAAGTATCATTCGATATTGATAAGAACGGTATCGTAAACGTTCGTGCAAAAGATTTAGGTACAAACAAAGAGCAGGCGATTACAATTAAATCTTCAACTGGTTTATCAGATGACGAAATCGAACGCATGGTAAAAGAGGCGGAAGAAAACGCAGATGCTGATAAGCAACGTAAAGAAGAAGTGGAACTACGCAACGAAGCAGATCAACTAGTGTTTACAACTGAAAAAACATTAAAAGATCTTGAAGGAAAAGTAGAAGAAGCTGAAGTAACAAAAGCTAACGAAGCAAAAGATGCTTTAAAAGCTGCGATTGAAAAGAATGACCTTGAAGAAATCAAAGCGAAAAAAGATGAACTTCAAGAAATCGTTCAAGCGTTAACTGTAAAATTGTATGAGCAAGCTCAACAAGCTCAGCAAGCAGGTGAACAAGGCGCTCAAAATGATGATGTTGTAGATGCAGAGTTTGAAGAAGTAAACGACGACAAAAAATAATGCATCTTGACGACTAACGTGAATGACGCCATGGTGCGATTCACATCTTTTTAAAAAGTCAAAGTCAAGCTTATTTCTTGGCTTTGACTTTTTTAACGTGGAAAAGCGAAAGGGGAAGTTTTTCTCTTGGCTCTCTGCGTGCACGTGAGCAATAGAAAGTAACTTTTATGTTGCTATGGAATTATTAATAATGATACAATTACGTTTATGTGAAACGATTCGGGAGTGAGTATTGATGAGTAAGCGAGATTACTATGAAGTACTCGGTATCAGTAAGAGCGCTACAAAAGATGAAATAAAAAAAGCATACCGCAAGCTTTCTAAACAATATCATCCAGATATTAATAAAGCGGAAGATGCTGCTGACAAATTTAAAGAAGTAAAAGAAGCATATGAAGTATTGAGTGATGACCAAAAAAAAGCACAATACGATCAATTTGGTCATACTGATCCAAATCAAGGCTTTGGCGGCTTTGGTGGAGGCGGCTCAGACTTTGGCGGCTTCGGCTTTGAAGATATTTTCAGCTCGATCTTTGGTGGTGGTGGTCGCAGACGTGACCCTAATGCTCCGAGACAAGGTGCCGATTTACAATACACGATGACACTTTCTTTTGAAGAAGCTGTTTTCGGAAAAGAAACAACAATTGAAATTCCACGTGAAGAAACGTGTGAAACATGTCACGGTTCAGGTGCAAAACCTGGAACAAAAGTTGATACATGTTCGCACTGTAATGGTTCAGGTCAGTTAAACGTTGAACAAAACACGCCGTTTGGTCGCGTGGTAAATCGACGTGCGTGTCATCATTGTAATGGTACGGGAAAAATCATTAAAGACAAATGTGCAACGTGCCACGGTGACGGTAAAGTAACAAAACGACGTAAAATTAATGTTAAAATTCCAGCTGGTGTAGATGATGGTCAACAGCTGCGCGTTAGTGCTCAAGGAGAACCAGGGGTAAATGGTGGTCCTCCGGGAGATTTATACGTAGTGTTCCACGTGCGCACTCATGAATTCTTTGAACGTGATGGAGACGATATCTACTGCGAAATGCCTTTAACGTTTGCTCAGGCAGCACTAGGTGATGAAGTAGAAGTACCAACTCTACACGGCAAGGTGAAGCTGAAGATTCCTGCTGGTACACAAACGGGGACGAAATTCCGTTTAAAAGGAAAAGGTGTGGCAAACGTACGAGGGTATGGTCAAGGAGATCAGCATATTCACGTTCGCGTTGTAACGCCAACAAAAATATCAGAAAAACAAAAACAATTATTGCGTGAGTTCGCTGAACTGAGCGGTCAAGAAGCCGTTGATGAGCAGCATGATTCCTTTTTTGCAAAAGTAAAACGAGCAATTAAAGGAGAATAATTGTCTTTCATAATAAACAGAGACAGGTTGGTAAAGGTACTTTGCCAACCTGTCATCTGTCATGTTCATATTTAAAATCCTATATTACTGAAGGCAGAAAGGATGAAGTTGGTAGCAATGAAATGGTCTGAAATTTGTATTCATACAGCGCAAGAAGCAATTGAACCCATCTCTCATATTTTACATGAATCAGGAGCTAGCGGGGTAGTCATTGAAGATCCTGCTGATTTAGTGAAGGACAGAGATACAACTTTTGGTGAAATCTATGATTTAAACGTAGAAGACTACCCAGAGGAAGGTGTAGTGATTAAAGCATACCTTCCAGTTAACAGCTTTTTAGCAGAAACTGTGGATGGTATCAAAAAAGAAATTAATGGACTGCTTGTTTACGACTTTGATTTAGGAGCTAACAAAGTTACGATCAGTGAAGTGAACGAGGAAGAGTGGGCCACTGCTTGGAAAAAATATTACCACCCTGTGAAAATTTCAGAGCGTTTTACGATTGTACCAACTTGGGAAAACTATGAAAAAGTAAGCACAGATGAATTGATTATCGAGCTTGATCCCGGAATGGCTTTTGGTACAGGTACGCATCCAACGACGGTTATGTCTCTTCAAGCATTGGAAAGAACAGTGAAAGCAGGAGATACCGTTATTGACGTGGGTACAGGCTCAGGAGTGCTAAGTATTGGCGCAGCCCTGTTAGGAGCAAGTAATGTACAAGCTCTAGATCTTGATGAAGTAGCCGTACGTTCTGCCCGCGAAAATATTGAACTGAATCAAGTTGGAAATATCGTAACAGTAGGTCAAAACAACTTATTGCAAGGCATAGAAGGGCCGGTTGACATTGTTGTGGCGAATATTCTAGCTGAGGTAATCGTTCGTTTTGTAGACGATGCTGCAAAGGTATTAAAGCCAGGAGGCATGTTCATTACATCAGGTATTATTAGTGCGAAAAAAGAAGATGTCAAAAAAGCGTTAACGGGAGCGGGCTTTGTTATTCAAGAAGTAACGCTTATGGAAGACTGGGTAGCAATTATTGCGCAAAAACAAGCTTAACAAGTGAGAAGGTGTCAAGATGCAACGTTATTTTCTGCCAAATGATCAATTTCAAGAGCAAAGTGTCACAGTGATACAAGATGATGCCCATCATATCTCACGCGTCATGAGAATGAATGAAGGATCACAGTTTATTGCCTGTAATGAACAGGGGCAAGCTGCTTTGTGTGAAATTGAAAATATTTCCGCTAACGAAGTGAAAGCATCTATTATAGAATGGATAAGCGAAGAAAAAGAGCTTCCAGTCCATGTTACAATTGTGAACGGTCTGCCTAAAGGGGATAAGCTCGAGCTTATTATCCAAAAAGGGACAGAACTTGGAGCGTATAGGTTTATCCCTTTTATTGCGGCTCGTTCAGTTGTTAAATGGGATGATAAAAAGAGTCAAAAAAAAGTAGATCGCTGGAACAAGATTGCTAAAGAGGCTGCAGAACAATCTCATCGTACGATTGTACCAGCAGTAGAAGCCCCAATTTCTTTTAAGAAACTAGTAGAAATTAGCGGTGACTATACTCATAAAGTTGTAGCCTATGAAGAAAGAGCAAAGCAAGGAGAAACATCTCATCTGCATGCTGTTCTTTCAGCTTTAAAACCCGGCAATTCCGTGCTTGTGGTTGTAGGCCCCGAGGGTGGTTTGACCGAGCAGGAAGTAGAAGTATTAGAAGAAAATGAATTTACAATAAGCGGATTTGGTCCGCGGATTTTACGAGCAGAAACAGCTCCATTATATGCGCTGTCTGCTATATCTTATCAAACTGAGTTAATGAGGTGACGATTATGTCAACAGTTGCTTTTCACACGCTAGGGTGTAAAGTAAATCACTATGAAACAGAAGCAATTTGGCAATTGTTCAAAGGCCAAGGCTATGAGCGTGTTGAATATGAACAAACTGCCGATGTATATGTAATTAATACATGTACGGTAACAAATACAGGAGATAAAAAGAGCCGTCAAGTTATTCGCAGAGCTGTGCGAAAAAATCCAGATGCGGTTATTTGTGTAACTGGATGTTATGCTCAAACTTCGCCAGCTGAAATTATGGCCATTCCTGGTGTTGATATCGTAGTAGGTACACAAGATCGTGTTAAGATGCTTGAGTATATTGAACAATTTAAAAAAGAGCGTCAGCCGATTAACGGTGTAGGAAACATTATGAAAACACGCGTATATGAAGAGCTAGATGTACCGGCATTTACAGACCGTACGCGTGCTTCGTTAAAAATTCAAGAAGGCTGTAACAACTTCTGTACATTCTGTATTATTCCATGGGCACGCGGTTTAATGCGATCTCGTGATCCTAAAGAAGTAGTAGCACAAGCACAGCAGCTAGTGGATGCAGGCTATAAAGAAATCGTGTTAACAGGTATTCACACTGGCGGATACGGAGAAGACATGAAAGATTACAATCTTGCACAGCTTCTTCGTGATTTAGAGTCTCAAGTAAAAGGATTAAAACGCATTCGTATTTCGTCAATTGAGGCAAGCCAAATTACGGACGAAGTGATTGAGGTACTAGATCAATCAGAAATGGTTGTACGTCATTTGCATATTCCTCTTCAATCAGGTTCAAATACGGTATTGAAGCGCATGCGTCGTAAGTATACAATGGAGTTCTTTGGCGAGCGCTTAAACCGTCTTAAAGAAGCTCTTCCTGGATTAGCGATTACATCAGATGTGATTGTCGGCTTCCCAGGTGAGACAGAAGAAGAGTTTATGGAGACGTATAACTTTATTAAAGAGCACGGTTTTTCAGAGCTTCACGTATTCCCGTATTCTAAACGTACAGGTACGCCAGCAGCTCGTATGACCGACCAGATTGATGAAGAAGTAAAAAATCAACGTGTGCACCGTTTAATCGAACTTTCAAACCAATTGGCAAAAGAATATGCTTCAACGTTTGAAGGAGAAGTACTGGAAGTAATTCCGGAAGAAAAATATAAAGAAGATCCTGAAAGTGGTTTATATGTAGGATATACTGATAACTACTTAAAGGTTGTGTTTAAAGCGTCTGAAGAAATGGTTGGAAAGCTTGTAAAAGTGAAAATTTCAAAAGCTGGATATCCTTATAATGAAGGTGAGTTTGTTCGCGTGCTAGATGAGGTTCATCTTCAAGATCATGTGAAAATGAGCTCATAACACTTATTGGAAAGCTGCGTGTTTGCGCAGCTTTTTTCATACGTATAAAACAGCTGAGCGAGTAATGTTTTATCAAGAAAGTTCATAAAATAAAGGGGGAATAACTGCATTACTTTATGTAAAGCGGTTGACCTTAAGGAATCATTATATTATAATTGCAAAAGACATGTCTAACATGTCATTTCATTATGATGTTAGTGGTTTTGTTCGGAGGGAGGGAATTAGAATGTCAAGAACAGTTGTTCGTAAAAACGAATCGCTTGAAGATGCTCTTCGTCGCTTCAAACGTTCAGTTTCAAAAACTGGTACGTTACAAGAAGCAAGAAAGCGCGAATTCTATGAAAAGCCTAGCGTAAAGCGTAAGAAGAAATCTGAAGCTGCTAGAAAACGCAAGTTCTAATAAGAGGGTGGATTTATGAGTCTTCTCGAGCGTTTAAATAGTGATATGAAACAAGCGATGAAAAACAAAGAGAAAGAGAAGCTTGGGGTCATTCGTATGGTCAAAGCATCTCTTCAAAACGAAGCCATTAAGTTAGGCACTGACCTAACTGAAGCAGACGAGTTGACGGTTATTTCTCGCGAATTCAAACAACGTAAAGACTCCCTCCATGAATTTGAGAAAGCAGGTCGTCAAGATCTTGTTGATAAAATTCATTCTGAATTAGCGGTTTTAGAAGTTTACGCTCCTAAACAGCTAACTGAAGAAGAGTTATCTGAAATTATTAAAACGACGATTGAAGAAACGCAGTCTTCCTCTAAAGCTGATATGGGGAAAGTTATGGGAGCGCTTATGCCGAAAGTAAAAGGCAAAGCGGATGGCTCTCTTGTTAATAAGCTTGTCCTTCAACACTTATCATAAAAAACACCTTACCTTGTGTAAGGTGTTTTTTATATGGATAACAATCGAACGTATGTTTTATTTTTCTAGTGCAAAGAATAAAATAGATAAATTTTAAAAAATTTGAAACTATTGTTAAAGTTATTCGTATATACAGATACATACTCATACTATCTATGGAAGGAGGGAAGTGTATTCGGTGAAAATCTTATTTTCTTTCGTGTGCTTTCTTATTTTAGCCACTGGGTTATTCCCCACTATTAGCACCGCTGACGTGAAGCGTGTACACATTATTCCTGTCAATAAAACGGTAGAAAATGGACTGCTTTCTTTTTTAAACAGATCCATTGAAGATGCGGAAAATGACGGTGCAGATTTGATTATATTGGACATAGATACTCCTGGAGGAGCTGTAGATGCAGCTTCTGAAATAGCTAAAAGCTTAACCTCAACACCTATTCCTACCGCTGCTTTTGTCGACAAAAAAGCATTATCGGCCGGAGCGTATATTGCACTTAACGCCGATCAAATTTATATGACACCCGGTTCTACAATGGGATCGGCAGCTGTGATTGACCAACAGGGAAATGCAGCAGGAAAAAAAGCTCAGTCCTACTGGTTATCGGCTATGAAGAGCGCAGCAGAACAAAATAACCGAAACCCTAAATATGCAGAAGCGATGGCAAACACAAAGATGGTCATACCTGAGCTCAACTTAAAAGGAAACGAATTGTTGACGCTAACTCCGAAGCAAGCCGAGCAAGTTGGTTATTCAGAAGGAACTGTAAAAAATTTAGATAATCTCCTGAGCGTGCTTGGCTATGAAGATGCTAAACTGACGTATGCAAAAATGAGTGTAAGTGAACAAATTGCTCGTTTTCTTACCCATCCGCTTGTTGTTCCCATTTTATTATCTATTGGTGCTTTAGGAATTGTAATTGAATTGTTTACGCCTTCATTCGGTATTGCGGGCTCCATTGGAGTAGCTTCACTTCTTTTATTTTTCTATGGTCATATGGTAGCAGGATTAGCAGGAATGGAAGCCCTCGTTTTATTTATAGCAGGAATTATACTGCTTCTATTAGAGATTGTAGTGCCAGGCGGCGTTTTAGGGCTGCTAGGGCTTGGAGCTATCATTTTAAGTTTTTTTATGTCAACAGATAATAATGTCGAAATGGGAATTTCTCTTGTAATTGCAATAGTGGTGGCACTGGGAGGTGCGTTTGTGATGATGAAATTTTTTAAAAGAAAGCTTACACCTTTCAAAAAAATGGTGCTTAATGATTCACTTAATACCGAATCTGGTTATGTATCGAATCAAAATCGGTATGAATTAATAGGAAAACAAGGTAAAACAACAACACCGCTGCGTCCTTCAGGCACCGTGCTCATCGATGAAGAGTATGTGGATGTAGTCACTGAAGGCGGATATTTAGACAAAGATGTGTTAGTAAATATTATAAAAGTAGAGGGATCAAGGGTTGTGGTGCGGAAGCTCACAGAGCCTTTGAAAAAGGAGGACCTTAATTAATGGAAGCAGGTAGCGTATTGTTTTTTGTAGTTATTGGCCTAGCAATTATTGCTTTAGCTGTTTTTTTCACTTTTGTACCGATTATGTTATGGATCTCAGCATTAGCAGCAGGCGTTCGTATTAGTATTTTCACACTGGTCGGAATGAGACTTCGTCGAGTGATACCATCTCGCGTTGTGAACCCGTTAATTAAAGCAAGTAAAGCCGGTTTAGGTATTACCATTAATCAATTAGAAAGCCACTATTTAGCAGGCGGTAACGTGGACCGCGTGGTAAATGCATTGATTGCAGCGCACCGAGCAAATATTGAGTTAACATTTGAGCGCGGAGCAGCTATCGACTTAGCGGGCCGTGATGTGCTAGAAGCTGTACAAATGAGCGTTAATCCAAAAGTTATTGAAACACCTTTTATTGCAGGGGTGGCTATGGATGGAATCGAAGTTAAAGCAAAAGCCCGAATTACCGTTCGTGCAAACATTGATCGACTAGTAGGGGGAGCTGGAGAAGAAACGATTATTGCCCGTGTTGGCGAGGGGATTGTTTCTACAATCGGTTCACAAAAAGATCACAAAAAAGTATTGGAAAACCCTGATATGATCTCTCAAACGGTTTTAGGAAAAGGGTTGGATTCCGGAACAGCGTTTGAAATCTTATCCATTGATATTGCTGATATCGACATTGGTAAAAATATTGGGGCAGTTCTTCAAACAGACCAAGCAGAAGCAGATAAAAATATTGCCCAAGCAAAAGCCGAAGAACGTCGTGCTATGGCCGTTGCTCAAGAACAAGAAATGCGTGCAAAAGTAGAAGAAATGCGTGCAAAAGTAGTAGAAGCAGAAGCAGAAGTACCATTAGCGATGGCAGAAGCACTGCGCTCTGGCAATATTGGCGTCATGGATTATATGAATATTCAAAACTTGACTGCTGATACGGATATGCGTGATTCAATTGGAAAAATGTCTAAAGAAGACGATGAGAAATAATGAATCAGTTTAACAAGGAGGTTTTCTCCTAATGAATATCGTTGAAACGCTTATTAAACTAATTATTAATAATGCTTTCATTTTTGTCATCATTGGAGGGATTATTTTTAACGTTGTGCAGCGTTTTATGGCTCAGTCAAAAGAGGAAGAACAGCAGCGTTCTAAAAGAGCTCCTATGCCTCCTGTAAACAATCCTTCAAGGCGGGAAAGACCTAGATATCGCCCTGTCAAAGAAGAGCCAAAAACAGCTCGTATGGAGCCAGAAACTGTTCCTTCAGCGGAAACAAATCCTTTGCAAGAAAAACTGGAAGAGCTAAAAAACCGTTCGTATCATGAACCTTCTATTCAAAAGAAAATCGCAGTTGAAAAACCAAAAACAACTGATGAGAAAAACGTTTTTAAGCCCATTTCTCGTAAAGAAGCTGTTCAAGGAGTGATATGGTCCGAAATTCTAGGGCCGCCAAAATCGAAACAACGTAAATATAAACGATAAATAGATGTGATACATTAACCCCCTTTCTCATAAACATGAGATGAAAGGGGGTTCTTTTTATGAGCAAAAAGTGGAGACACCAAATGAAAAGATGGATGACAAAAACAATGGAACTACCCGCTGATGTATTAATGGATCTTCCCCGTATTACGTTAGTTGGACAAATACACATTTATATTGAAAATCATAAAGGTTTATTAGCCTTTTCTGATACTGAAATACGCGTGTTACTAAAACAGGGACAAATGTTAATTCGAGGTGAAGGACTGGTCATTAAAGTAATACTGCCAGAAGAACTGGTTTTAGAAGGTAAAATCAATCAAGTTCTTTATTTAGAACAATAACACAAGGAGGAAAAAAATGAAGAATGGATGGACAAACTTTGTTATTGGTACCGTACGTATTCGAATTGTTGGAAAAGGAATTGAACGTTTTTTAAATAATTGTGTGAGACAACAGATTATGATCTCGAATGTCCATAAAGTTGACGGTCAGCTAGCGACAGCAACGATATTATTGAAAGATGTAAAGAAAATTCGTATACTAATTCGCAACGCAGACTGTAAAATTTATTTTATAAGAGGCCGAGGTTTTCCTTTTTTAACAAAACGAGTGATTAAAAATAGTGGATTTGCTTTAGGTTTTCTTTCTTTTTTTATTATTCTTGGTTTGCTTTCCAACATGGTGTGGAAAGTGGAAATTAGCGGTGCAGAACCACAAACAGAACATCAAATGACGAAGCAGCTGGCCAAAATAGGTGTAAAAAGAGGAGAGTTTCAATTTCTGTTAGAGAGTCCTGAAAAAATTCAGCGCTATTTAACGGATAATATGAACAATATTACCTGGGTGGGAGTAGAAGTGCGCGGCACTTCTTATCACTTCCAAGTGGTTGAAAAAAATGAGCCCAAGCCTCAGCAAAAAACACCTTACCAACATTTAATTGCTAAAAAGAAAGCTATTATTACGAATTTGTTTGTCGAAAAAGGACAACCTTTAGTCAAGGTTAATGATTTTGTCAACGAAGGCGAGGTCTTAGTTTCCGGTATTATTGGAAACGAAAAAAATAAAAAAGTAGTAGCTGCTAAAGGGAAAGTCTACGGTGAAACATGGTATAAGTCTGAGGTGGAAGTGCCTTTAAAAACTGATTTTCAAGTATTAACGGGTAATGGATATACGAAGCACTATTTAGATTTTCAAGCTTTTAAAATGCCTCTTTGGGCTTTCAACAAAGAGAAATACGGCTCAAAGGTGACAGAAAAAGTGGAGCATCCACTCTATTTTTTAAAATGGAAATTACCTCTGTCGTATGAGAAAGTTGCTGTACGAGAAGAACAGAATTCGCAGCGCATCTATTCTAAACAAGAGGCGGTGGAAAAAGCTTTGGAAATCGGTCGAAAAAAATTACTATCAACTTTAGGTGAGGATGCTAAAATAAAAGGTGAAAAAGTTTTGCACCAAGAACAGGACAATGGTAAAGTTAGATTATCAATACATTACCAAGTTATAGAAAATATTGCGAACACTCAACCAATTATTCAAGGAGATTGATGAATGTCAGAACAGCTAGTAACAATTAACGTACAACTTGATGATTCAAACGAAGCCATTTCATTATTTGGCGTACAAGATGCGAATTTAAAGCGAATTGAAGAAGAAATGCAGGTCTCGATCATTTCAAGAGGTGAGACTGTTGTAGTCTCCGGAAGTACAGAAAATGTTCAGCTAGTGGAAGAAATGCTTAAAAAGTTACTGAACATTATCCGCAAAAATATTTCCATATCTGAACGAGATGTTGTGTATGCGATTCAATTAGCTAAGAAAAATTCTCTCGAGTTTTTTGAAGATGTATATGAAGAAGAGATTGGTAAAAACGTAAAAGGTAAGACTATTCGTGTTAAGACATTAGGACAAAGTCACTACATTTCTGCTATTAAGAAAAATGATTTGGTATTTGGAATTGGGCCTGCTGGTACGGGTAAAACGTATTTAGCCGTTGTCATGGCCGTTAATGCTCTTAAAAATGGTCACGTACAGCGTATTATTTTAACACGTCCTGCTGTTGAAGCAGGTGAAAGTCTTGGCTTCTTGCCAGGAGATTTGAAAGAAAAAGTAGATCCGTACTTGCGGCCTCTGTACGATGCATTACATGATGTATTAGGAACAGAACATACGCAACGCCTAATCGAACGCGGAGTTATTGAAATAGCACCCCTTGCTTATATGCGAGGTCGTACACTAGATGATGCGTTTGTTATCTTAGACGAAGCACAAAACACCACGATGGCGCAAATGAAGATGTTTTTAACACGACTAGGATTTGGGTCTAAAATGGTGATTACAGGAGATATTTCACAAATTGATTTACCAAAAGGAGCTCAGTCTGGTCTAGCGGCTGTCTCGAAAATCCTGACCAATGTTAAAGGTATTTCGTTTGTTCATCTAGAACAGTCAGATGTTGTGCGCCATCCACTTGTGGGACGCATTATTCAAGCGTACGAACAAGCTGACCAAAAGACCCTTTCTTAATAGGGTCTATTTTTTGTAAAGGGGGTACGTTTGTGTCAACGTTTCGGATAATCAAGCAAACAATGGCACAGATCGAGCGATTACGGTTAATTCAAATTGGGTTATATGCCTTGTTAGGTATAATGATGTTTGCGTCTATGTATAGCAATGTAAAGCCGCAGGAATTAGATCTTAGACTACTGTCTATTTCCCCGCAAACCATTTACTCACCCGTTACCATTGAAGATAAAGAGAGCACAGAGAAAAAACGGGCAGAGGCAGAACAAGCCGTTGAAGATGTGTATACACAAAAAACAGAATACGCACAGAACCAAGTCGATCTTGTTGCATCTATTTTTGATGCGATGATGGAAGTTAATACAGAATATGAAAAAGAAGATCATGAAGATGACAGTATCGATGCCGTATTAAAAACCAAACAAAAAATGCTAGAGGACAAGCTTCCTGAAGACATTCAAAAAAACTTGCCAAAGGATACCATCAAGCAGCTGCTTCAGTCTTCTAACAGTGATTTATCTATTGCGAAAGACGCTGTAGTTACAGCCGTTCATCATGTGATGAAAGATCAAGTGAAGATTAGCGATGTAGAAGAGAAAAAAGACCAGGTAGAAGGTCAGCTTGTTTACACCAATGTCAGCAATTCCTTAAAGGATTCAATGAATGCAATTGCTAAATTCGCTATCATTCCAAATGTGATTTATGATCCCAAAAAAACAGCTGAAAACCGTCAAGCAGCTGTGGAAAAAGTGGAGCCTGTTCGAATTAAACAAGGTCAGATTATTGTAGAAGAAAATCAGCTTATTAATCCTGATATATATCGTCAGCTCCAGCTCGCGGGATTGTTGAATAATAAAGGATCTATTCAGCCTTTTGCGGGATTAGCTTTGCTGATTGTGATGATGATAGCGGGCCTCATTTACTATTTGCGTGAATTTCACACCAAGACATATCAGCCCTTGTTGTTGTATGTATTGGTAGCAACCATTACGATTGGCCTCATGAAAATCTTAAGCGTGTTTCAGCAAATTGATTTATCGGAAATAGGTTTCTTAGCTCCTATTGCAGTGGGAGGTTTGCTGATTCGAATTTTAATGGATGAACGCATTGCTATTTTATCAAGTATTGTATTTGCTATTTGTGGAAGCATTATTTTTAATGGTGAATTGACAACCTCGTTTAATATGAACATTGGGATTTACTTTTTAATTAGCAATATTGCTGCTATTTTATTTTTAAGCAGGCAGCACAGGCGTTCACGGATTTTGCAGGCAGGTCTATTTGTGGCGATGGTAAACGTAATTATTAGCTTTGCTATTATTTTTATTAAAAATGGCCAAATTGGTACTGTAGAGCTTGGCTATTACAGCATGATGTCAATTGCATCTGGTGTTATTGCTTCCGTTTTAGCTATAGGTTTGCTTCCGTTTTTTGAAAGTGGATTTGGCATTTTATCTACGATGAAGCTGATTGAATTATCGAGTCCTAATCATCCGCTATTACGTAAAATCTTAACCGAAACACCGGGAACGTATCATCACAGTGTAATGGTGGCAAACTTATCTGAAGCGGCGTGCGAAACGATAGGAGCTAACGGTTTATTAGCGAGAGTGGGGGCTTATTACCACGATATTGGTAAAACGAAGCGACCGCAGTATTTTATTGAAAATCAAATGAATATTATCAATCCGCATGATAAACTAAGTCCGAAGACTAGTAAAAATATTATAATCGCACATGCTACAGATGGAGCGACCATTTTGCGAAATCACAAGTTTCCAAAAGAGATTGTAGATATTGCAGAGCAGCATCACGGAACGACCCTGCTTAAGTTTTTCTATCATAAGGCACTTGAACAAACAGAAGAAAAAATTGATGAAAAAGAATATCGCTATCCTGGACCAAAGCCTCAGTCAAAAGAAGCAGCGGTTATTTGCATAGCTGATAGTGTAGAAGCAGCCGTAAGGTCAATGTCCAATCCAACTCCGGAAAAGATTGAGAACTTGGTGCGAAATATTATTAAAGATCGCTTGCAGGATGAGCAGCTTAGCGAGTGTAACGTAACGCTCAAAGAGCTAGAGTTAATTCGCCAAGCACTATGTGAAACTTTAAATGGGATTTTTCATTCCCGAATTGAATATCCAGAGATAAAAAAAGAGAAGGTGAAGGTATGAGTTTAGTTATTGATTTTATTGATGAAACAAACGAAGTGAGTAAAGAGCAGCAAAAAGAGCTTGAGAAGCTGCTTGAAGCCGCTGCTATATATGAAAATCTTCAAGAGGATGCAGAAGTATCCGTTACATTTGTGGATAATGATCGAATTCAAGAAATCAATCATCAATACCGCCATAAAAATCAGCCAACGGATGTAATATCGTTTGCGCTAGAAGAAATGGGCGAAGATGAAATGCAAATTATCGGAGATGAGATGCCAAGAGTCCTGGGGGATATTGTCATTTCGATTCCAAAAGCTCATGAGCAAGCAGAAGAATACAATCACTCGTTTATGAGGGAGCTAGGATTCTTAACGGTTCACGGTTTCTTGCACTTGCTTGGGTATGACCATGAAACATCAGAAGATGAAAAAGAGATGTTTACACGTCAAAAAGATATTTTAGAACAATATGGACTCTCGCGATAAAAAAGGGATAGCTAAAGTTGTCAGTAGCTTTGGTTATGCAATAGAGGGGTTTCTCTATGTTTGTAAAACACAGAGAAATATGCAAATTCACGTAGCAGCTTCTTTCATCGTCCTTCTCTTAGGAGCCGTGCTGTCAATTACAGCTGGTGAATGGACGGTTGTGCTGCTTCTGATTGCAGGCATGTTCAGCTTAGAGTTAATGAATACAGCGGTTGAAAAAGTTGTTGATTTAGTTTCTCCTGAATATCACATACTAGCAAAACACGCAAAAGATGCAGCCGCAGCCGCGGTGTTGGTCTATGCGTGTTTTGCTGTCCTTATAGGAGGAATTATTTTCTTAAAGTATTTGTTTTAAAAAGGATTCTTTTTGGTTCTTTACACCCCCGTGGTATAATAAAAAAGGACAAGTTAAAAGACATGTAGAAGCGCAAAAGGAGAGCGGATAAATGGATAAGACCGGACTGATTGATGAGGCGAAAAAAGCTCGTGAAATGGCTTATGTACCGTATTCAAAATTTAAAGTTGGTGCAGCTTTATTGACGAAAGATGGAAAGGTTTATCGCGGCTGCAATATTGAAAATGCGGCTTATAGCATGTGCAATTGTGCTGAGCGTACGGCTTTATTTAAAGCCTATTCAGAAGGAGATAAAGAGTATGCAGCACTTGCTGTAGTAGCTGATACTGATCGTCCTGTTTCTCCGTGTGGAGCATGCAGACAAGTAATCTCTGAGCTTTGTCCAAAAGAAATGAAAGTTATATTAACCAATTTAAAAAATAACATACAAGAACTAACTGTGGAAGAATTACTTCCAGGAGCATTTTCATCGGAGGATTTACATGAGTAATAATGAATTTAAGTCAGGTTTTGTTTCAATTATTGGAAGACCAAACGTAGGGAAATCAACTTTTTTGAACCGAGTAATCGGTCAAAAGATTGCGATTATGAGTGACAAACCGCAAACAACTAGAAATAAAATTCAGGGTGTGTACACGGAAGATCAGGCGCAAATTGTGTTTATTGATACACCAGGAATTCACAAACCAAAGCATAAATTAGGCGACTTTATGATGAAGGTAGCGCAAAATACGCTTAAAGAAGTAGATTTAATTTTATTTATGATTAACGCAACAGAGGGTTTAGGTCGAGGCGATGAATTTATTATCGAGCGTTTAAAAGATACAAAAACGCCTGTTTTCCTTGTGATTAATAAAATTGATGAAATTCATCCAGACGAATTGTTTTCAATTATCACGAATTATAAAGACTTATATCCTTTCGCTGAAATTGTGCCAATTTCAGCTTTACAAGGAAATAACGTGGAGCGCTTGCTTGATCAAATCAAGCAGCGATTGCCGGAAGGTCCGCAGTATTACCCGGCAGATCAGGTAACAGATCACCCAGAGCGCTTTATTATTACGGAATTAATTCGTGAAAAAGTACTGCATGCAACGAGGGAAGAAATACCTCATTCTATTGCCGTTGTGATGGATTCTATGCAAAGACGAGATAATGGCGCTGTTTACGTCGGCGCTACAATTATCGTCGAAAGAGATTCACAAAAAGGCATCGTAATTGGAAAGCAAGGAAAGATGTTAAAAGAGGTAGGAAGAAAAGCAAGAGCAGACATTGAAGCTCTTTTAGGCTCAAAAGTATTTTTAGAACTATGGGTAAAAGTGCAAAAAGATTGGCGAAACCGAGCGTCGCATCTCCGTGACTTTGGATTTAGAGAAGACGAATATTAATCATTTGAGTTCTTGTTGGCGTCGATTTATACCCCTTCATAAAAGAAGGTAATTTGTAAAAAATTGTGTTACATGATTTTACGTCGGAAGGCTATTCTAAACATAAGGAATTGAAATATGTATCTGATCTTTATGGTTAGAAAGGTGGGAGTTCTATGTTGAATTTTACTTGGAACATTTTTTCACAAACAGGTAGCATTGATACTTATCTCATTTTTAAGGAACTTGAAAATGAAGTGAAAGAAAGACCCGAAACATATGAGGACAACAGCGAAAGTCTCAATTCTCCCTTGTCTTAGCCTTCTGTAAGATGGCGGTGATGATGATTGTTTAAAAAGTGTGAAGGAATTGTCATTCGAACGAATGATTACGGTGAATCAAATAAAATTGTCACCATTTATTCACGTGAACTCGGAAAAGTGGGTCTTATGGCAAGAGGGGCAAAAAAGCCCAGTAGTCGCTTAGCTTCCGTCACACAATTATTTACGTATGGATACTTTTTTATACAAGCAGGTTCAGGAATGGGTACTCTCCATCAAGGAGAAGTTATCTCATCTATGAGAAGCATACGCGAAGATATCTTCACAACAGCGTATGCTTCTTATATTCTTGAATTAACAGATAAAGCTACTGAGAACAATAAACCAAATCCATTTCTATTTGAACTGCTGCACCAAACCATTCATTATATGAACGAAGAGTATGATGCAGAGATCTTAACATTTATTTATGAAATGAAAATGTTAAACGTTCTAGGTCTTCATCCTACATTAAATGAATGTGCAGTCTGCCATCAAGGTGAAGGAACATTTCATTTTTCCATTCGAGAAGGCGGGTTTATTTGTCATCGATGCTTAGAAAAAGATCCTTATCATTTGAAAATTAGTCCGATGACGGTTAAACTATTAAGGCTATTTTATTACATTGATTTAAAGCGGTTAGGTTCTATTTCTGTTAAACCCGAAACAAAAAAACAATTAAAGTTTGTAATTGATCAATATTATGAAGAATATTCAGGATTGTTTTTAAAAACAAAGCGGTTTTTGAATCAGATGGAGTCTTTAAAACAATCGCTCTCTGATAAGAAATAGAAAAGATAATCAGTGATATGCAAGGAATTGCTGTCGCTAGGGTGCCTCGTAGTGTGTAGAGGACACCCTTTTTACTGTGGAGCGAAGGGATAGTTTCGCTTATTGTAAGCGTAATGTCTGCTTTTTTTGAGAAGCCATGGTAAAATAAACGGCATTCTAAAAAGATAAAATGCTAAAATTAATAAGTTATAGCTTTTACTTTTGCTTAAAAAGTATATAATGTTTTATAAATAGTATGTCACATTTAATGATTAGGTGGTGAGTACAATCGAACTGAACAAACGACAAGAACAAATTTTACAAATTGTCAAAGACGAAGGCCCTATTACAGGCGAGCATATTGCAGATCAGCTTAGCCTTACGCGGGCCACGCTAAGACCGGACTTGGCTATTTTAACAATGGCTGGTTATCTAGAAGCGCGACCGCGCGTAGGTTACTTTTACACAGGTAAAACAGGAGCACAGCTTCTTACAGATAAAATAAAAAAAATACAGGTGCAAGAATATCAGTCTATCCCTGTAGTCGTGAACGAAAATGTGTCGGTATATGATGCTATTTGTACAATGTTTCTAGAAGACGTGGGGACCCTTTTTGTAGTGGATGAGAAATCACAGCTAGTGGGAGTACTGTCGCGTAAAGATTTATTGCGCGCGAGTATCGGAAAGCAAGAGCTCACATCTATTCCTGTTCATATTATCATGACGAGAATGCCCAACATTACATATTGTTATCGGGAAGATTTGTTAATGGATATTGCTAAGATCTTAATTGAAAAACAGATTGATGCTATGCCCGTTATTAAAGAGGGAGAAGGCAATTTTGAAGTGGTGGGACGCATTACCAAAACAAATATTACAAAATTACTAGTAGCACTAGCAAATGATGAAGTATTATAAGTGAAAAAGGATTAAAAAGGGGATGCACAAAATATGAACAACCCATGTCTTTATGTCATTTCGGATTCTGTAGGTGAGACAGCTGAACTAGTTGTAAAGGCTGCATCAAGTCAGTTCAATATGACGGACTTTGTAATTAAAAGAGTACCTTACGTAGAGGACATCGCAACACTTTCAGAAGTGGTTTCAGTAGCGAAGTTGAACAACGCTATTATTGGCTTTACGCTAGTAAAGCCCGAAATGAGAGAATTTTTAATTCAAGAAGCGTCCAAAAACGGGGTAGAGGTATTTGATATTATTGGACCTTTAATTGATAAAATTCAATCTTCTTATCAACTTTCTCCTCGCTATGAGCCTGGAATGGCTAGAAAGTTAGACGAAGATTATTTTAAGAAAGTAGAAGCGATTGAATTTGCAGTGAAATATGATGATGGGCGTGATCCAAGAGGCATTCTTAGAGCGGATATCGTATTAATCGGTGTATCAAGAACATCTAAAACACCTCTTTCTCAGTTTTTAGCACACAAGCGTTTGAAAGTAGCCAACGTTCCGATTGTACCTGAGGTAGATCCGCCAGAAGAGCTGTTTCACGTATCACCTGAGAAATGTATAGGACTTACTATTAGTCCTGAAAAATTAAACGATATTCGTAAAGAGCGTTTAAAGTCTCTTGGGCTAAACGATAAAGCAATTTATGCTAATATTGGCCGTATTAAAGAAGAACTTGAATTCTTCCAAGGAATTGTAGATAAGATTGGCTGTGAAGTGGTTGATGTATCCAACAGAGCCGTAGAAGAAACAGCTGGTATCATTCTCAATACCATCAAAAAGAAATAAACGATGAATCTCCTCTGTGCGTGACAGAAAGGAGATTGCTTTCTTATGTTTGTATGCTGTAGGCCTAAGAAAATATACCAAAGATGAATATGACAGAACTTTTAAAAACAAGTGACTTTGGTATAGAAAATATAGGTTGTTTATATTATAATAAAAAATTGTGATAAAAAAGAATAGTTTTAGGTTTAGACTTTGTTAAGAACGAATAAACTATTTATATAAAAGTCAAGTCAAAATCGAAAAAAGTATTCGACAAATGCCATCTACAGGAAATAACAAATTGTTAGAAGGAATCTCTGGAGGGATGTAGAATACAGAGTTATAGCAAAAGAAAAAGTAAAGTTTTTGTCGATGCTGATGCATGCCCTGTTAAAGCAGAAATCGTTGAACTTACACATACATATGACATCGAGCTTGTGTTTGTTGCTTCCTATGCTCACATGCAAACAAATCCTACACCAGGAAAATGGGTCTATGTAGATGCAGAAAAGGAAGCCGCAGATTTATATATTTTAAATCACGCAGCCAAGCAGGATATTGTCGTAACTCAAGATACTGGCTTAGCAAGCATGTTAGTAAGTCGAGGGGTTTACGCACTGTCTCCTCGTGGAAAGTACTATAATGACGACGAAATGAATACGGTGCTTTTCTTTCGCTATGTTTCTGCAAAAGAGCGACGGTCAGGGCGTCATACTAAAGGCCCAAAGGCATTTAGTGAAGAAGATCGCCAGCATTTCATTCAAGCTTTTGAAAAAATGTTGTCGAAACTTGCAGGAATTTAGCACTTAGTGAAGAATATTATATGAAATACGGAGCTGTTACTATGGCAAATCGAATTCCTGATGAAGTAATCGACCGTATTCGGCATTCAGTAGATATTGTCGACGTCATAAGCGATTATGTACAACTAAAAAAACAAGGGCGCAATTATTTTGGACTCTGTCCGTTTCATGGGGAAAGCACACCATCTTTTTCAGTATCGCCTGATAAACAAATTTATCATTGCTTTGGATGCGGTGCAGGAGGGAATTCATTTTCATTCATAATGGAATTAGAAGGACTGTCCTTCACGGAAGCAGCTCAGCAGCTTGCTGAAAAAGGAGACATTCCTTTTGAACATGAGATACATCCTCATGAAGAAGATAATCAAAAGCCTAGCAATAAAATGATTGAAGCACACGAGCTTTTAAAGAAATTTTACCATCATTTATTGGTAAATACAAAAGAAGGCCAAGATGCTTATGATTATTTAATAAATCGAGGGTTTTCACGAGAAATTATCGATGAATTTGAGATAGGTTTTGCTTTAGATTCGTGGGAATTTGTAAGTAAGTTCTTAACAAAACGTGGGTTTAATCCGCAAGAGATGGAACATGCAGGTTTAATCATTAAACGCAACCAAGATGAAACGTACTTTGATCGTTTTCGCGATCGAATTATGTTTCCTATTGCTGATTTGCAAGGCAAAACAATTGCATTTTCAGGGCGCCTGCTAAAAGAGATAAAAGGGCAGCCTAAATATTTAAACAGTCCCGAAACTTCTATTTTTAACAAAAGTCGCACACTCTACAACTTTCACCGCGCTAAAAAACATATACGCAAAAATCAGCAGGTTATTTTATTTGAAGGATTTGCAGATGTTATTTCAGCTGTTAAAGCGGGGTGCCCAAACGCAATTGCAACAATGGGAACTGCCTTAACAGAAGAACAAGCCAAAATTATTCGCCGAAATGTAGAGTCCGTTATCATTTGCTATGATGCAGATTCTGCTGGAATTGAAGCAGCGCACAAAGCAACTGCTATCTTAACAAATGTGGGTTGTACCGTTAAGATTGCTGTGATGCCGGATGGTTATGACCCGGATGATTATATTAAAGAATACGGGGCAGAGAAGTTTCAAAATGATGTTATTAATAGCAGCTTGACCTTTATGGCATTTCAAATGAGGTATCTCCGCCGAAAGCGAAATCTACAAAATGAATCTGAACGTATGCAATACATTGAAGACGTTTTGAAAGAAATAAGCCTCCTTACAAAAGCTGTAGAGCGAGATCATTATTTACGCCAATTGGCACAAGAGTTTTCCATTTCATTAGATGCGCTTAAAGAACAGCAGTATCAAGTGTATCGAACGGAAAAAAAGAAAAAGGATAATGATTCTCCAAATCGAAATAATATAAATAGACAACCAGTCGTAAAGAGAAGCTTATTACCGGCTTATCAAAATGCAGAACGTTTTTTGATCGCTCATATGTTGAAAGATAAGGATGTAGCATTTAGAATTCAAGACCGACTTCAAGGTCAGTTCAATGTCGAAGAACATCGTGCGCTTGTTCTATATTTGTATGCCTATTACGAGGAAGGACACGAGCCTAATCCGAGCGGATTTATTGAGCGGTTGCCCGAATCTTCGTTGTCTAGTCTAGCTTCAGAATTGGCGATGATGTCAATCAATGATGAATTGTCGGAGCAAGCTTTGAATGATTATATCCAAACGATATTGATTTATCCACAAAGGGTAGCGATAGAAAAAAAAGAAGCAGAAAAGCAAGAAGCAGAGCGTCAAAAAGATTATTTAAAAGCTGCGACAATAGCAATGGAAATTTTACAGTTGAAAAAAACGTTAAAATAAACGATGTTGCGTATTAGTCCCACTTTTAGAAGGTTTTCCTTAAAATTTTGGAAGGAGGGGATCTGATGGCTGAAAAATCAGCTCAATCAAAACAACTTGATTCAGATTTAACAATTGAACAAGTAAAAGATCAATTGACCGAAATCGGAAAAAAACGTGGTGTGCTAACATACGAAGAAATTGCAGAGCGTATGGCGAACTTCGAAATTGAATCCGATCAAATGGATGAATATTATGAATACCTTGGAGAACAAGGTGTTGAAGTAATGAGTGAATCTGAAGCAAATGATGACGATGCCGATCCCGATATTCAAGAACTGTCAAAAGAAGAAGAGTTTGATTTAAATGATTTAAGTGTACCTCCTGGTGTGAAAATTAATGATCCAGTTCGTATGTACTTAAAAGAAATCGGACGCGTTGACTTATTGTCGGCAGAGGAAGAAATCAATTTAGCAAAACGTATTGAAGAAGGCGATGAAGAAGCGAAACGTCGTCTTGCTGAAGCAAACTTACGTCTTGTGGTAAGTATCGCTAAACGCTATGTTGGACGCGGTATGCTGTTTCTTGATTTAATTCAAGAAGGAAACATGGGTCTTATTAAAGCGGTAGAAAAATTTGATTATCGCAAAGGTTATAAATTCAGTACGTATGCGACATGGTGGATTCGTCAAGCTATTACTCGTGCGATTGCTGACCAAGCAAGAACGATTCGTATCCCTGTTCATATGGTTGAAACGATTAACAAACTAATTCGTGTTCAACGTCAGCTTCTACAAGATTTAGGTCGCGAACCATCTCCTGAAGAAATTGCAGAAGATATGGACTTAACACCAGAAAAAGTTCGTGAAATCTTAAAAATTGCCCAAGAGCCGGTTTCTCTTGAAACGCCAATTGGTGAGGAAGATGATTCTCATTTAGGTGACTTCATTGAAGACCAGGATGCAACATCACCTTCTGAACATGCTGCATATGAATTATTAAAAGAGCAGTTAGAAGACGTCCTTGATACGTTAACAGATCGCGAAGAAAATGTTCTTAGACTCCGCTTTGGTCTGGACGATGGGCGTACGCGTACGCTTGAAGAAGTAGGAAAAGTATTTGGCGTAACGCGTGAGCGTATTCGTCAAATTGAAGCTAAAGCGCTTCGCAAGCTTCGTCACCCTAGTCGAAGCAAACGTCTAAAAGATTTCTTAGAATAGATAAAAGCGTAAATAGCGCTTATGAGATAGCTTCTTTCCCTGCGGAAAGAGGCTGTCTGTTTTTTATGGAATAAATTTCATGAAAACGCATTTTAAAGAAGTATATTGATTTTTTTACCAACTTTTCTTCTTTCATATATTTTACTGAATTGTCCTTCGTTTTGCAAATGCTCCTTTATATTCTTTTGTTATAGAAGCGTAAGATGTTCAAATTTCATTTAAACATCCGAAAAAAATGGAATCGCTCTCATTTTATTCTTGCATTGATGAATACTCCTCTATTATAACATGAAAAAATTAAAACGTTTTAAAAGTTGAGAAAATTTACAAAAATGAATTATAATTAGATAATGTAAGCGTATACATTTTTAGGGGGAATAAAAATGAATTATGAATTAACCAATGAACAAAAGATGATTCAACGGACGCTGAGAGAATTTTCAGAAGCTGAAGTAGCACCAAATGCACTAGAGCGCGATCGAAGTAAGCAATTTCCGCTTGATGTTTTTAAAAAGTTAAGTGAGCTTGGTGTAATGGGCCTTCCTTTTCCTGAAGAGTATGGTGGCGGAGGCGCAGATACGGTTAGTTTTGCTATTGTCGTAGAGGAGTTAAGTAAAGCTTGTGGCTCTACAGGAATTACATACTCAGCTCATGTTTCGCTCGGGGGGGCACCTATTTATTTATTCGGAACAAAGGAGCAAAAAGAACAGTACCTACCTGCTTTATGCTCCGGGGAATCTTTTGGAGCGTTTGGTTTAACCGAACCGAACGCAGGAAGTGACGCGGGGGGAACGGAGACCGAAGCAGTGTTGAAGGATGGAACATTTAGGATTAATGGAAGTAAATGCTATATTACGAATGCCAGCTATGCAAAGTTTTTAGCTTTAACAGCTGTTACAAACCGTACAGAAGGTAAAAAAGAAATTTCAGCTATTATCGTGCCTACAGAAGCTCGAGGTTTTACTGTAATAGACAATTACGAGAAAATGGGTCTACATGCTTCAAATACAACTGAACTCGTTTTAGAGGATGTTGAAGTGCCTGAAGAGAATTTACTCGGTGTAAGAGGAGAAGGATTCAAACAATTTCTAATGACGCTTGACGGGGGAAGAATTGGAATTGGGGCAATGGCCGTTGGAATCGCTCAAGCGGCTTATGAAAAAGCACTGTCATATGCGCAGGAAAGAAAGCAGTTTGGGAAAGCTATTTCATCGTTTCAAGCGATTCAGTTTAAATTAGCTGATATGGCCATGAAAATTGAGTTAGCAAGAAATATGGTGTATAAAGCAGCGTGGTTAAAAGACCAAGGAAAGCCATTTACGAAAGAAGCAGCTATGTGTAAACTGTATGCTTCTGAAATTTGTATGGAAGTAGCCAGTCAAGCTGTGCAGATTCATGGAGGATACGGCTACATGAAAGAGTATCACGTGGAGCGGTATTTACGGGATGCCAAGCTTTTAGAAATTGGAGAAGGAACTTCGGAAATTCAGCGCTCTGTTATTGCAAGGCAAATTGGCTGTTAAGATAAGCAATAAGAAATTAGTTAATTATGTAAATAAAACCCTTTCACTTATGAGCATTTTCAAGTAAAATAAAAGTGCTTATACTATTTTGTTATTTCTAGGGATGGGAATACATAAAGGGGGTATAGTGAGTGAAGCGAAATCCGCTAATACCATTTTTATTAATTGCGGTAATCGGGATTGCTTTAATGTTAACGCTTTCGTTCAACGGATTGAACAATGCAAAAGAAATCGCGGCTGAAAAAGAAGGCGGTGGCGCGGAACAGCAGGCTTCAGCTAAACCAGAAGAAATTTATCAAAAAACTTGTATTGGTTGTCACGGCGATCAGTATCAAGGTGGAGTAGGTCCTTCGTTAAAAGGAATTGGGAAAAAAGTTTCTCAAGACGAAATTGCAGATATTGTTGTAAACGGTAAAGGAAACATGCCGCCGGGGCTGGTTCCTCCGGAAAAAGCGAAGGAAATGGCTAAATGGGTATCCGAAATTAAATAGAGTTCAGAAACATGATTTTCTGGAAAGCCGCTCATTTATAAAGCAGGCTTTTTTTTTATGATGTTTTTATATGCATTCAGCTAAAAGGAAAACATGAAGAGAAATAGGAATCATGCAGCTATCTATGTTAAAATAATGAACAGTAATCACATAGAGAATAGGTGACAAAATGAATGAATTAAACTTATCAACAAGACTTGAAGAAGTAGTAAAGTCGATTCCTTTGGGAGCAAAGATAGCAGACATTGGCTCAGATCATGCGTATTTGCCATGTTTTGCTTATTTAAATGGATATATTAGCGGCGCTGTAGCAGGTGAAATTACAGAAGGTCCCCTGCAATCGGCTATTCAGCAGGTGAAAAAAACAAGCTTAACGGATGTTATTGATGTTCGAAAAGGAAACGGGCTAGAAGTAATATCGCCGAATGAAGTAGACTGTATTACAATCTGCGGAATGGGCGGAACGCTTATTACGATGATTTTAGAAGAAGGAAAGGCAAAATTAGAAGGAGTAAAAAGACTTGTGCTTCAGCCAAATATTGGTTCACATCATATTCGCAGCTGGCTGATTCAACACAACTGGGAAATCATTGATGAAAAAATCATCGAAGAAGACGGTCGTATGTATGAAGTCATCGTCGCTGAACCTGGAAACCCTTTAGCTCCGTATAACGGGGAAGTGGAAGCCGGTGTGTTAATGGGCCCTATTTTAAAAGAAAAGCGCTCTTCTGCTTTTATGACAAAGTGGACGCATGAACTAAATCATCTTAAACAAATTGTCAGTCAAATGGAACAGGCTCAGTCAGAGGAAAGTAAAGCAAAACTTCAAAAACTTACCCAAGACATCTCATTAATTGAGGAGGCGTTAAAATGAGTAAAATCCCTAACGGATTTCAAGTAATTGAGGCATTTGAATCATTTTCTCCCAAGCATTTAGCGGTTGAAGGAGATAAAATTGGTTTACAGATTGGAACGTTAAACAAGCCTGTAAAAAAAGTAATGGTAACGTTAGATGTTCTTGAAACGGTCGTAGACGAAGCAATTGAAAAACAAGTGGATTTAATTATTGCTCATCATCCTCCTATTTTTAGACCTCTAAAACAAGTGGTTACAGATCGTCCTGAAGGACGTATTTTAGAGAAATGCATTAAGCATGATATTGCCGTATATGCTGCTCATACAAACTTAGATATAGCTAAAGGCGGAGTAAATGACTTGTTAGCCGAAGCGTTGGGGCTACAAGAGACAAAAGTGCTGGTTCCGACAACGTCGATTCAATTGAAAAAGCTAGCTGTATTTGTTCCTTCAAATGACGCTGAAGCAGTGCGCACAGCTATTTGTGATGCGGGAGCTGGACATGTTGGCCTTTACAGCGACTGTACGTTTTCAACAGAAGGCGAAGGCACATTTAAACCTTCTTCAGAAGCCAATCCATACATTGGCTCAAAAGGAGAGCTAGAACGTGTCAATGAAACAAAAGTTGAAACTATTTTTGAAGCGGGTCAACAAAATAAAATTATTCGTGCCATGCTCAGTGCTCATCCTTACGAAGAAGTAGCCTATGACATTTATCCAGTGGAACAAACGGGCGAAACGCTTGGACTTGGACGAATTGGTAAGTTAAAAGAAGAGATGACGTTAAAACAGTTTGCCGATCACGTTAAACAAGCATTGGATGTAGATGGTGTCAGAGTAGTAGGGTCTATGGATGCCACTGTGAAAAAAGTAGCTGTTCTTGGCGGAGACGGAAACAAATATATTACAAACGCAAAATTTAGCGGAGCAGATGCCTATGTAACAGGTGATTTGTATTTCCACGTTGCGCATGATGCAATGGCAATGGGATTAAACGTTGTAGATCCTGGTCATCATGTTGAAAAAGTCATGAGACAAGGTGTAACACGCGTATTAAACAGTCTTTTTGAAGCGAAAAACTTTGAGTGTGAAGTATTTGATTCAAAAGTAGACACAAACCCATTTACGTTTATGTAACAAAGAAGGTGTTGACGAATGTCAACACCTTCTTTTGCGTCTATTAAGACGATTTTTTTGTTCGAACTTTTGGTAAAATTTTTGAAAGAGGCACACTTTTTTCACGTGTCCATGTTGTTTCATCTTCCGGATCGAACTGATCTAGAAAATTGATGACCTCTTTTGTGATTGGAGTAGGGGTAGATGCGCCTGCCGTAACAGCTACGGTTTTCGCGTTCATCAACCATTCGATCTGAAGCTCTGAGATGTCACCGATGCGATATGCCTCAGTGCCGGCAATCTCCATTGATACTTGAGCTAGACGGTTTGAATTGTTACTTTTAGGATCTCCTACTACGATTGTAACATCTGCTTCACCTGCTTGCTCAGCTACAGCTTCTTGGCGAACTTGTGTAGCTAAACAAATTTCCTTGTGAACTTCAGCGTGCGGATATTTTTCTTTTACTTTTTCCATGACATCTGCAACGTCCCACTGACTCATTGTTGTCTGATTGGTTACAATGACTTTTTCACGTTGAATATTTAAATGGGCTACGTCTTCTGCTTTTTCAATTAAATGAACGATATCTGGTGCGATGCCAAGTGCACCTTCTGGCTCAGGATGATTTCTTTTTCCGATATAAATAACGTCATAACCTTCTTTTTCTTTTTGGCGAATAAGGTCGTGGGTTTTTGTAACATCCGGACATGTAGCATCGATTGTTGTTAAACCTTTTTCTTTTGCTCGTTCTTTTACTTCTGGAGATACTCCGTGCGCCGTAAAAATAACGGTTCCTTCATTTATTTGGTCTAAGATTTCTAGGCGATTAGCACCGTCCAGTGTGATAATGCCGTCCTCTTCAAACGCATCTGTAACGTGTTTATTATGAACAATCATTCCTAAGATATAGATTGGTCGAGGCAATGATTTATCTAAAGCGGCGTTTCGTGCAATGACCATTGCGTCTACTACACCATAACAATAGCCGCGCGGTGCGATTTTAATAACTTTCATTTCAATTTCCTCCTCATCATAATCCTGACGAGCAATTCAACTCGCTTCTATTATATAAAAGAGGAAGGAAGAATACAAAGATATTCTTTTTTTACTTACTGTCTTTACTTACGGAACTAGCAGATTTATCAAATATAAAGTTTTGGTTTAGACACTCGATCTCTAGAGGAAAGTTCAATTTCTTCTTCGAAGAAATCCAGCTCATCATCAGATGAATCCGTGCTTTCTGCGCCTGTTGACAAAACCTTACTGTCTTTGCTTTCATCAGTTTCAGCAATCTCTGTTCCTTCTGCTTCGAGTACTTCATCTGTATCGTCACTTGAGCGCAGGGCTTGATAGATTTTCCATAGAGAAGGAGCATTTTTGACAAGAGGTCCGTATTGTTGAATCATAGGTCCCATCGTTTCCGCAGCTTTTAATACTCGCTGAACATTTCCCATCATGGAGCTTAAGTTAGCAGGGTTCGTTAAACCTTGCAAACCTCCAAGCAGGGAAGAAGAGTTGGTCGCTCCTGCAGCACCTTGGGCTCCTGAAAGGCCTGAAAACAAAGAACCTCGAGGAGCAGCAGCTGCTGCTTGTTGAAAGGGGATGTTTCTATTCCCGCCTCTTCGGAATAGGCGAGTTAAGAAGTTACCTCCTCCACGGTTCAGGCCTTGCTGATTCGGGTAAAATGATTGTTGAGCATTTGTTTGCTGGGCAAAGTTACGAAACTGCTGTAATGGATTAAATTGGCCAAAGTTACCAGGTTGTTGCCCAAAACCGTTTTGCGGTGGCATTCCTGGCATCATTCTTCTTTGCATACCGGGTGGAAATGGTGGTCTTCGCTGTAGCAAAGGACGCACCTCCTTTAGTAAAGTAGATTTTCTTTTACTATCGTATGCAACTCGCGATAAAATGTTTTTGAAACAGGTAATAAGTTTTAGTAATATGAATGAGAAGTAGTCACAGAAGGAAAAATCGATTATAATCATATATTGTGCCTTAAAAGATGAACGTGAATGTAAAAAAGGAGACTATTATGGAAAAAACAAACTTTGAACGTTTTGAGTTTCAACCATTTTTAATAGAAGCAATTAAACAATTAGGTTTTTATCAGCCTACAGAGATTCAAGAGCGCTTGATTCCTTCCGTTTTAAAAGGGGAAAGTGTAATTGGTCAGTCACAAACAGGGACGGGCAAAACACACGCTTATTTATTGCCTTTACTTGAAAAGGTAGATCCTAAAAAAGAAGAAGTACAAGTTGTAATTACCGCTCCAACTCGTGAGCTTGCTTCTCAAATTTATCAAGAAGTCTTAAAGCTAACAAAACACAGTGCTGAAGGAGAAGAAATTTCAGCAAAATGTTTTATCGGCGGTACAGATAAGCAGCGTACAATCGACAAATTAAAGAAACAGCCTCAAGTGGTTGTAGGAACACCGGCTCGTTTGTTTGATTTAGTAAATGAAAAAGCGTTAGTTGTCTATACAACTAAGGCGTTAGTAGTAGACGAAGCTGATTTAATGCTTGATATGGGATTTTTAGAAGATGTGGACCGTTTGGCAAGCAACATGCCTGAAAAATTACAGATGCTTGTTTTTTCAGCAACGATTCCTGAAAAATTAAAGCCATTCTTAAAAAAATACATGGAAAATCCAAAATTTACGCATGTTTCGCCGAAGCAAGCAGCAGCGGCTAAATTAGAGCATGTATTAGTTCCACTACGTCATCGTAACAAGTTTAAGCTGCTGCACGATATGCTTATTTCGTATAATCCTTATTTAGCTATCGTCTTTACAAATACAAAGAAAATGGCGGACGAAGTAGCAGATGACCTACTGTCTAAAGGCTTAAAAGTAGGAAGAATTCACGGAGACTTATCTCCTCGTGACCGTAAGAAAATGATGAAGCAAATTAATAATTTAGAATTTCAATACGTAGTAGCGACAGATTTAGCAGCTCGCGGTATTGATATTGAAGGGATTTCACACGTTATTAACTTTGAGCTTCCTTCAGATCTAGATTTCTACATTCACCGCGTAGGCCGTACAGCTCGTGCTGGTCATTCTGGAATTGCTGCTACAATCTTCGATGTGGAAGATGAAGATGCAGTAAATAAGCTAGAGAAAATGGGAATCGAATTTGTAAACAAAGATCTTCAAAAGCAAGAATGGGTTTCTATTGATGACCGTAACCGCCGTAAAAAGCGTGTGAAGAAAGCGGATGAAGTGGGAGAAGAGGCACATCGCTTTATTCAAAAGCCTAAGAAAGTAAAGCCTGGCTATAAGAAAAAACGTGCTCGTGAAATTACAAAGTACGTGCAAAAGAAAAAGCGTAGTGAAAGACGCAACAATCGTTAATCGCAATAGGTTAGAGGTGTAAAAAAGAATGTTGAAAATTGGTTCTCACGTATCGATGAGCGGCAAAAAGATGCTTTTAGGGGCAAGTGAAGAGGCAGCTTCTTATGGAGCAAATACGTTTATGATCTATACAGGCGCTCCACAAAATACTCGTCGCAAAAAGATTGAAGAGCTTAATATTGAAGCTGGTCTTTTGCATATGAAAGAGCATGGAATGAAAGATATTGTTGTACATGCTCCTTATATCATTAATTTAGGGAATACAACAAAGCCCGAAACATTTGAGCTTGGAGTAGATTTCTTAACGTCTGAAATTCAGCGCACCCATGCTCTTGGCGCAAAGCAAATTGTTCTTCATCCAGGGGCTCATGTGGGGGCCGGAGCAGATGCTGGTATTCAGCAAATTATCAACGGTCTAAACGAAGTGTTGACAGCTGATCAAGAAGTTCAAATTGCGCTTGAGACAATGGCTGGAAAAGGAACAGAGTGTGGAAGAAGCTTTGAAGAAATCGCCCAAATTATTGATGGTGTGACGCACAATGAAAAGCTCTCTGTTTGTTTTGACACATGTCACGTACATGATGCTGGTTACGATATCGTTCAAGACTTTGACGGTGTATTAAATGAATTTGACAAAACCGTAGGAATACAGCGAATTAAAGTGCTTCACATCAATGATAGTAAAAATGTATGCGGTGCTCGAAAAGACCGTCATGAAAACATTGGGTTTGGTGAAATCGGATTTGGTGCACTGAATTATATTGTTCATCACCCAGCGTTTAAAGAAGTTCCTAAAATTCTAGAAACTCCTTATGTAGGAGAAGATAAGAAAAATAAAAAAGCGCCATATCAATTGGAAATTGATATGATTCGTGCACAAAGCTTTGATTCAGAATTAAAACAAAAGCTTATGTAATTTCATATGTGATTGAAAGAGGTCATGTCTACAGACATGACCTCTTCTTTTACATTAACTGCTGAAATAATTCGTTCACGCGTCTGGCAGTTTCACGATCTGTTACTTTAGCAATTTGTTTGATTAAATTTCGGCGCTCTTCAAGGTTATAAATATTTACGGGCTGCTGTCTAATGACAGATACAAGGGTGTGTGCCTGCTGATCTGTAATGGGGATGTTGTATTGTTTGCTATACTTTAAAAGCTCTTTCGGGGTAATATTGTTTACTTTCTTATTGACAATCTGCTGTACAATTTTCATATGATTACCTCCTCGTCATATACAGTTTATGAATAAAAAAGAAAGATGTGACTATATTGTGTAATAAAACAACATTTTGAGTCGGATGAACCTACGGGGGTAAGAAAGCGAAAGAGTGAAACGGCTTAGTTTACAAATAAAACACAATCCTGTATACTACATTAATGACTAAATCGTAATGATTCTGAGAAAGTAAATGGGTAACGGAGTATACGATAGAAACCGTGCCCTCTTTTGTATGGAGAAATATAAAAAAAGAATGGTGAGGCGCATATGAATACACCTGATATCATTGAAATTGATCATTTATCATTTCAATATGATGGAGTGAATGTATTAGAAGATATAAGTTTTTCAATTCCAAAAGGAGCTTTTTTGGGGCTCGTTGGTCCAAATGGTTCTGGGAAATCAACGCTAATCAAATGTTTGCTTGGTTTGCAAAAACCATCTCAAGGTTCAATTCGTTTATTTGGAAAAGATCAGAGAAGGTTTAAAGAACGAAGTAAAATTGGATATGTATCGCAAAAAGCGAATAGTTTCAACAGCGGCTTTCCTGCTACCGTTTTTGAAGTGGTTTCCACGGGCCTTACTTCAAAACTAGGTTTGTTTCGCTTTATGAATGCTTCTCATAAACAAAAGGTAAAAGAAGCGGTAGAAGCAGTGGGGATGAGCGAATTTTTAAATCGAAACATAGGAGAGCTATCCGGTGGTCAGCAGCAGCGAATTTTTATTGCACGCGCGCTTGTAAGTGAGCCCGAGCTGTTAATTTTAGATGAGCCTACGGTCGGAGTGGATGCACAAAATGTATACACTTTTTATGAGCTTCTTGAAAAGTTAAATAAAGAAAAAGGAATTACGCTTGTGCTTGTTACTCACGATATTGGAACTGTCTCGGAAAAAGTAACCCACGTTGCTTGTTTAAATAAATTTTTACACTTTCATGGGAACGCCAAAGAATTCGAACAGCTTTGTGAACATGACGTATCTATGTTTTATGGTCATAATGTTCATGTGTTAACCCATGATCATCATCATGGAGGGCAGCACGTATGATAAGCAGTTTATTTCAATTTGAGTTTTTGCGAAATGCATTTTTAACAGGTATGATTATTGGCGTCTTAGCTCCTTTATTGGGCACGTTCATCGTAGTAAGACGTCTTTCTTTAATTGCAGATGCGTTAAGTCACGTGACGCTAGCCGGAATTTCTGCGAGCTTGCTTCTTAGTCAGAAAATAGGGTTTATGCAAGGAGTGAACCCCGTCTATTTAGGAATGGTGTCTTCCGTTACAGGGGCTCTTTTTATCGAGAAGCTTCGAGGGGTCTACAAGCACTATCAAGAGCTGGCCATTCCGATTATTTTATCGGGCGGAATTGGTATTAGTGCAATTTGTATCTCGCTGGCAGACGGTTTTAATAATGATTTAATGAATTATTTGTTTGGAAGCGTGAGTGCAGTTAGTCGTTCGGATCTTTGGACAGTTGTTGTCATAGCCGTATTTGTAATAGCTATTGTCTTTTTCTTATATAAAGAATTGTTTATTTTATCTTTTGACGAGGAGCATGCTTCTGCTTCTGGAATTAAATCGAAGTGGATGCACTTTTTATTTATCGTGATGGTTGCTCTTGTCATTGCTGTATCGATGCGTATCGTCGGTATTCTATTGGTGTCATCGCTTATGACTCTTCCTGTAGCAGCAAGCATTCGTTTAGCTAGAGGCTTTAAACAAACGATTCTGCTTTCGGTGATTTTTGGTGAAATATCTGTTTTAGGCGGATTATTTTCAGCGTACTACTTGGATTTAGCACCAGGCGGTACAATTGTTGTCATTGCTGTTGTTATTTTAATCATATCTATTATGATTAATAAAGGACGGAAGGGGAAACAAAAATGAATTTAACTGAAGCCATTCATTTATTAAAAGATCAAGGATATAAACATACAGGAAAACGTGAAGAAATGCTTGCCTTGTTTTCAAAATCAAATAAGTACTTAACGGCAAAAGATGTATTAGAATATATGAAGCCTGATTATCCTGGTCTAAGTTTTGATACAATCTACCGTAATTTATCATTATTTGTGGAGTTAGGCGTACTTGAAATGACGGAGCTTTCGAGCGAAAAGCACTTTCGATTTAAATGTGCAACTGCTCATCATCATCACCACTTCATTTGTTTAGATTGTGGAAAAACAAAAGAAATTGAAGCTTGTCCGATGGAACACGTAAACGAGGATTTGCGAGGGTATAATATTACAGGCCATAAATTCGAAATTTACGGTCAATGTATAGAATGTAATCAATAAAAAAGAGAGGGCGTTAAGCACCTCTCTTTTTTATTTTTGCTGTTCTTTTAACCAGTGGGCTACCCACTGATCTGCTTCTAGCCAGTTATATACGCGAACCACTCCTTTTGGAACAGGTAAGCGATTATAAGGAGTATCAAATAAGATAACGGGAATATTGCATTCTTCACTGATTTCACAAGCATTATCATGTTTGTCTTCAAAAAAGATATCAACATCGTATCGTTTTGCTGTCTCAACTTTAAAATGAGAGCCGACTAACTCAATGTGATGAAACGATAGCTCATTTTTTTGAAACCATTCTTCCGTGACGTCCAATAGCTGATCGTGCCTTGCACTAATAAAGAACAATTCGTGCTTTTGATGCCACTTTTGCAAAACCGCTTTTGCATCGTCTGCAAGTGGAGAGGTTTCGTAAATAGAGCGTTCATTTGCTTTAAACCATTTCCCGAGTTCTGCAGGTGATACATTTACAAAAGGGCTGAAATCATATTCTGTAATATCTTCAAGTGTTAAATTTAAGTTAAAGGCTTTATTTAAATGAGGAACAAAAGTTTCAGGAGAGGTAACAGTTCCATCAATGTCAATTCCAAACTTTTTTGTCAACTACGTGCACTCCTTTAATACGTTTATTCTACTTAGGTGCTTGATTATTCTTGTCTAGTGTAACATAAAGCCTAAAGAGAAACAGTAATACTTTTTATACTCCTTAAGAAAAAAGATAAGGATGATTATACGGTGTGGGAATCGTGCAGGTATCTATTTTTGCAAAAAAATGAGCAGCTGTATAAGATTAACACTTATAATTTTTTCTCGCATTCAGATACTATAAATGCTCCTTATTTACGAAAGCGAGGGATTAAGCATGGAGAATGAAGAACAAAGGCGTAGAAAAGATGTATATGAAGCTGATTTCATGGAAGAAACTGCAGCTGAAGTGGGCGTTCCTTACCGAGTAGGAGAGCCACATGCAGAGCGTGAAGTTATAGATATTGACCGCAATCGCAATCATGAAGTCGCTGGACGAGGAGAAGGAACGGGATACGGTCGTTTCGCACTCGTGCTTTCGATTCTTTCACTATTCTTTTTACCAATTATTCTTGGTGCCGCTGGGATTATTCTAGGGTTTATCGCACGCAGAAAAGGAGCACTTACGCTAGGAGCATGGGCAATAGGGATCGGAGTTGTATCGATTATTGTCGGTACGTTTATATTACCGTTCTTTTCATAAAAAAAGCGAGGCGCATATGCGCCTCGCTTTTTTTGGTTATGATTTAGCTGCAGCTTTTTCAGCTTCTTGCTTTGCGTGATATTCAGCAGCAATTTTATCAATTTCTTTTTTTAGTTCCTCAACCATTGTTTCTTCCGGAACTTTGCGTACGATTTCACCTTTGCGGAATAGAAGACCTTCACCGCGTGCTCCTGCAATCCCGATATCAGCTTCACGAGCTTCGCCAGGACCGTTTACAGCGCAGCCAAGTACCGCTACTTTAATCGGTGCTTTTACAGTTGAAATATACTCTTCAACTTCATTAGCAATGCTAATTAAATCAATTTCAATACGTCCGCAAGTTGGGCAAGAAATAAGCGTTGCAGCATTGGAAGCTAAACCGAATGATTTTAGCAACTCGCGTGCAACTTTTACTTCTTCTACAGGATCCGCACTTAAAGAAATACGTAATGTATTTCCGATTCCTTTAGACAAAATAGCGCCAAGACCTGCTGCACTTTTTACAGTTCCCGCAAATAATGTACCCGATTCTGTAATTCCTAAGTGAAGAGGGTAGTCAAAAGCTTGAGCAGCTTTTTCATATGCTTCAATTGCCAAGTTAACATCGGATGCTTTCATTGAAACGATGATGTCATGGAAATCAAGGTCTTCTAAAATTTTAATGTGATGAAGTGCACTTTCTACCATGCCATCTGCTGTCGGATAGCCGTATTTATCTAAAATACGTTTTTCCAGTGAACCGGCGTTAACTCCAATACGAATTGGAATATTTTTAGCTTTTGCAGCATTTACAACAGCTTCCACTTTTTCACGGCGTCCAATATTACCTGGGTTGATACGGATTTTATCCGCTCCGCCTTCAATTGCTTTTAACGCTAAGCGATAGTCAAAATGAATATCTACAACTAATGGAATGTTAATGCGTTTTTTAATTTCAGGGATTGCATCTGCTGCGCGCTCATCTGGACAAGCAACACGAACAACTTGGCATCCTGCTTCTTCTAAACGTTTAATTTCTGCAACCGTTGCTTCAACATCATGTGTTTTAGTGGTTGTCATACTTTGAATAACTAATTCGTTACTGCCCCCAATTGTTAAATCTCCAACTTTGACGGGGCGTGTTTTTGTACGATGTATAATTTCACTCACGTGATAATCTCTCCTTCAAAATGAAATCAAGAATTTGAATTCATTAATAGAATAACTCTTTATGAACAAAATAACTAGTAGAAAGTACTACCTTAGCTATTTTAACAATGACTATCCCATCTTGACAAGAAGAATGCTGTCATTACTTGTAAATAGGGAACTTATACGTTTTTCCAATTTGAATATCTTCAGGCGCTGTACCGTTATTTAACTTCTTAAAGTCTTTAATCATTTGGTTCATAGAAACCGGTATCGATTTTTTTGTAAGCTCTTCAATGACGGACAAAACTGTATCGCCTGGCTTAATTTTTATTTTTGTATAGGTGGAAGAAGAGCTGGCGGCTTTTGTTTCTGCAGGCTGCGCTTTGCTGACTTGAACTGCTTCAGTCGCAGTAGGAATGGTCCCGTATTTAATGTCGTAGTGACAAATATATCCGATAAAAGCGAAAGCGGCTAATGCACATAGCTTTTTCATTACGCTCCTCCTTCATTCTTTTGCTTATGTGTAAAGCCTATGCTTGTCTTACTTAAATATGATTGGAGAACGAAAATTGAAAGAAAAATTAATGATTGTTTCATTAGGCTTATTGCCTTTCATCATGGTGCTGGGAAATTCCATGCTCATTCCTCTGCTGCCAAGCATTCAAAAGTCACTTCACTTAAGTGGAGTCCAAACCAGTTTGATACTGAGTGTATTTTCGATTCCGGCTGCATTGTGTATTCCTGCGGTAGGAATTTTATCAGATCGATATGGACGTAAAAAATTAATTATGTATTCCCTCATCGTGATGATAATCGGTAGCCTTGTCGCTGCTAGTAGCGCTTTGGTCTCTTCTGGAAGCTTTGCTGTGTTGATGGCTGGAAGAGTGATTCAAGGGATTGGCGCTGCTGGTACTACAACGTTGGCAATGGCATTAACTGGAGATGTATTTACAGGGGAAAAAAGAGCAAAAGTCCTTGGGATTTTAGAAGTATATAATGGAGCTGGAAAAGTGGTTGCACCTATAATTGGAGCAACGGCGGCACTCGTTGTATGGTATGCCGCATTTTTTGTGTATCCTTTAGCTGCAGGTGCTGCTTTAGTAGGTATAGCCTTGTATGTGAGAGAAGCGAAAACAGGTTCAGATTCAGTATCTGTTGGAGAGTATTTAAAGAGAGCCATTGGGATTGTCTATGATAAAAGAAAATCGCTTTTTCCTTTATTCTTTGTCGGGGGACTGGGGTTGTTTTTATTATTTGGCATTTTATATTACTTATCTTTTTTAATAGAGGAAACGTATCATATAGACGGTTTTTTCAAAGGAACCGCTTTTTTATTTCCTCTTGGAGCGATGACGCTCGTTTCTTATTGGACCGGTCAGCGAATCAAAACAGATGTAGTGCTCATGAAAAAATTGATGATAGTAGGAATGATTCTTTTATTTGTAATGTTTGGCGTATTAACGGTGATTTATACGCTTCCTGTGCTGATGTTTTGTTTGACAGTCGCCTTTGGCGGCTTAGGATTTGTTCTTCCTTGTATTAATATGATGATTACTTCAGCGGCTTCAGACGAAGAAAGAGGATTTATTGTATCCATTTATGGAACGGTGAGATTTTTAGGAGTAGCGTTGGGACCCGTTGTTTTTGAAGTGTGGATGCATACTGAAAGGCTGATGTTTATTTATAGCTTTAGTTTGCTCGCAGCAGGAGGTTTGTGGGTTTTGTATCAGTTGAAAATTTTTTCTTCTGCAATGGGGAGAAGAAAAGTTGTACAGAAATAAAGAGGCTGGGACAAAAGTATGTTAGTTGAAGAAGCTCCCAACAAATTTGATTCTTGATCAAGAATTAAATTCGTTCGGAGCTTTTCATTGGCAGGGTAAACATAGATTTTATGTATGTAGGTGCTTCTAGCGGTTGATTGGATTCATTTCGTTATGTTTCAATCGCTTTATTAGGTTTTACCTTTTTTCTCATAGGAACCCTTGTGACGAGCAATAAGTAAATGAAGAACGTTCCTATCCAGTAAAGAGAGCTATGTGTTGCTAGAGACAAAGAAGAAGCTTCAAAAAGCGTATAAAGCAGCGTGAAGGCTACCGTACTATAAGCGCTCAGTGCCCATAGCTGTTTGAAAGGAAGCTGCTTCTTAGTGATGAGTCCAATCAGTTTTCCAACATAAGCAAGGCAGGTAATAGAAAGGAAGTTTAGTCCAGATGTTAATACGTACAGTAAAAGCATAGCGATAGGGACAAGTATGTATAAAGAAAATTTTTGTTCGTGCAGCAAGTTTAACAGTTCATTTTTATCTTTATGATGCCAGTTTAGCAACTCATATGAATACGTTTGTGTTTGTGAATTAGTCGTAATGTAAATTCCATCCTTTAAAAAACCAATTGCATGAGCAGGGGAATGAAACCGTTCAATAGACTGTGAGGGGTCTAAGGTAAAAACGGTACCGTTTACTTTTTTTGTGAAAGGTTGGCTTGACGTAAGCTGTGAATTTGAAATAGAAAAAAAAGAAACAGATTTCGGGAGATCTGTAGTCGCGGTATGATAGCCGTTTACAATCGTCAAAGTCATAAAGAAAAATGTAGGCAGCAAAGAAATGAATGTTAAAAACAGCACAAAGCCAATTGTTTTATTCGTATGCTCAAAGCGAAGCGACCTTATTTTTTTGAAGGAAGTAAAACTCCATGCTATCTTTTTCAGCATGCTCATTGTAAAGCCTCCTATTATTGAAAATTCTGATTGTACCTTATTTTATAGCGGAAATTTAAGGTTTACAATAGATTTTAGAAAACGTTACCAATTACAATGGTGCGATGGATCGTTTTGTCAAAAGCATTTCTTTATATGTACAGATTTTGCTGTCATTGTTTTTGGGGGTTATTACGGGCAGTTTGAGGACTGTGCTGTCAATAGTGCAGTGGTACACTCAAAAATCGTTATCTGAAGATATATTCGAAAGTAAAATAAAGGAAGGTCTCGTGGTGCAAGGTCTTTCTTTATAGGAGTGGTTATTGTATGATAAATAGTAATAATAAAAAGGATAGGTGCGGGCATGGCTATTTTATGTTGGGCATTAGTTATCATTAGCTTTGTTGTATCGTTTGTTGGGTTGGTTTATCCCATCATCCCAAGCGTGCTATTTGTAGCGCTAGGATTTGTCATATACGGTTTATTTTATGATTTTAGCTCCTATAGCTGGTTATTTTGGGTGATACAAGGATTGTTAGTTGTCGCACTTTTTTTAGCAGACTATATCGCTAATATTATTGGTGTGAAAAAATTCGGAGGCACTAAAGCAGGCGTTTGGGGAAGTACAGTTGGATTGCTTGTGGGTCCGTTTGTTATTCCGGGATTTGGAATTATTTTAGGGCCGTTTATCGGAGCGATTGTAGGAGAACTGATTGTTCATCGGACCACAATTAGCAACGCAGTAAAAATTGGAGTAGGTTCGGTTATTGGCTTTTTTAGTGGCGCTATCTCGAAAGGATTTATTCAACTGTTGATGATTGCCTATTTTTTATACGCTGTTTTAAAATAATATATTGACTTTAGGCCAGAAACATGTTAAATTTTTAATGTCGCTAGTAAATGTTATATTGTTCCACAGTAGCTCAGTGGTAGAGCTATCGGCTGTTAACCGATCGGTCGTAGGTTCGAGTCCTACCTGTGGAGCCATGGCGGTGTAGCTCAGCTGGCTAGAGCGTACGGTTCATACCCGTGAGGTCGGGGGTTCGATCCCCTCCGCCGCTATTTTCCAATTTACGTTTGTGACATACATAATTCATATTGTTCCACAGTAGCTCAGTGGTAGAGCTATCGGCTGTTAACCGATCGGTCGTAGGTTCGAGTCCTACCTGTGGAGCCACGTGGACCCTTAGCTCAGCTGGTTAGAGCAGACGGCTCATAACCGTCCGGTCGCAGGTTCGAGTCCTGCAGGGTCCACCATTTATAGGGTTGGAGGAATACCCAAGTCCGGCTGAAGGGATCGGTCTTGAAAACCGACAGGGGTGTTAAAGCCCGCGGGGGTTCGAATCCCTCTTCCTCCGCCATACTATTGTCTATTCAAAGCTTCTTTTGAGAAAAAGAAGCTTTTTTTATGTTTAAAAGAATAGCGAATGGGAATTAGGTAAATATAAATCATGGATTAGGTACTTTTTATTTGAAAGAGTAGGGTAAATTTGCTAATCTAAACGTATATGGTGCTTTTGCGCCAAAATGCTTACATATTTTGAAGGAGGAATTATTCATGGCTTACAAATTACCAGAACTACCTTATGCATACGATGCACTGGAACCACATATCGACAAAGAAACAATGAATATTCACCACACAAAACATCACAACACATATGTTACAAACCTAAACGCTGCTGTTGAAGGCAAAGCGGATTTAGAAAGCAAAAGTATTGAAGAGTTAATTTCAAACTTAGATGCTGTTCCTAAAGATATCCGTACAGCAGTACGCAATAACGGTGGCGGTCATGCGAACCACTCATTATTTTGGACAATCCTTTGCCCTAACGGCGGCGGTGCTCCAACTGGTGAATTAGCAGACGCTATCGCTAGCAAATTCGGCAGCTTTGATCAATTCAAAGAAGAATTTGCAAATGCAGCTAAAACTCGCTTCGGTTCTGGCTGGGCTTGGTTAGTTGTAAACAACGGCGAATTAGAAGTAACAAGCACACCAAACCAAGATAGCCCATTAATGGAAGGCAAAACGCCAATTCTTGGTCTAGACGTTTGGGAGCACGCTTACTACTTAAATTATCAAAACCGCCGTCCAGATTACATTTCAGCATTCTTTAATGTTGTAAAATGGGACGAAGTTGCTAAGCGTTACGACGCTGCAAAATAAGCTGAAGACGTATTTAAGAGCCAGTAAAGTAATTATTACCTTTACTGGCTTTTTTGTTTTCCAATTCTTTTACATATCTCCTTTTCTTTTTCACACACTAGGTGTAGAAGAGAAAAGGAGTTTTTTGATATGCCTTTATTAAAAAAAGTAGTTGGAGATGTAGAAGTTAGTAAAGATTTACTTTTGCTTTTAATTATAGGCGGTCTTTATGCCTTGGCTATTTCAATTTCCAATTCGTTTGTTAACATTTATCTGTGGAAACAATCAGGCGAATTTTCGGATCTCGCTATTTATAATTTAGCGGTAGTGGTGCTTCAGCCGCTTACGTTTATTTTAGCAGGTAAATGGGCCAAACGAATTGACCGGGTTGTGGTTTTAAGGTTAGGCGTATCTTTTTTAGCTGTTTTTTATATCGCTGTATTGGTCAGTGGAGCTAACGCAGCCGAGTATTTAGTATTGCTTGGTGGACTGCTAGGTATAGGATATGGCTTTTATTGGCTAGCTTTTAATGTGCTAACTTTTGAAATTACAGAACCTGATACAAGAGACTTTTTTAACGGATTTTTAGGGATCTTAAACTCTTTTGCAGGGATGATTGGTCCTTTAGGAGCGGGCTTTGTTATTTCCGCTTTGTATGAATCACTTGGGTATAAAATTGTGTTTGGTGTATCTCTGCTATTGTTTGTCGGTGCCGTTGTGCTTAGTTTTTTTATTACAAGACGCGCAGCTGAAGGAGTATACAAATTTAAAGAAGTGTGGGCTGAACGAAAAGTCAACAAAGACTGGAATCGAATATTACAGGCTCATTTCTTTCAAGGATTGCGTGAAGGTACGTTCATTTTTGTCGTATCCGTTATGGTATTTATTACGACGGGAAGTGAATTAGCTTTAGGAACTTATGGACTGGTGAATTCAGCGGTGGCGTTTGTAGGATACTATGTAGCCTCAAGATTTATTAAGCAAAAAAACCGCCTTCGATTTATTTTCACCGGGGGCCTCCTTCTCTATGGAGCAGTCTTTTTGCTTATCTTTAACTTATCGTATCCAAAGTTAATTATATATGCTGTTTGTATTGCCATTGCCTATCCTATTTTGTTGGTTCCATTCATTTCTCTAACGTACGATGTGATTGGACGAGCAAAGGACGTTGTTTCAAAAAGAATCGAATACATTGTTGTCAGAGAAGTATTTCTGAATATTGGGCGCGTTGTTTCCATATCTTTATTTTTAATAGCCGTACTATTTTTTGATGAAGCAAAAAGTATTCCCATTTTATTAGCTATTGTTGGAGCAGGGCATACGGTCATTTATTTTTGTGTAAGACATATCTCACAGCCTCTGCACAAAAAAGAAACGACTGTTACTCCTCCAGTATTAAATGAAGGAGACGGAGAGTCTCCAGCTTAGAGTATTATCAGCTCCTTCATTTGTACTATGGAAAATGCCTCGCTTTTCTTTTAGAATAAATACGTTGTGTAAATAGGCACCTGCCAGGTGTCTATTTATTTGCTAAATGTCTGATTTTATGGTGTTATGGTATATATGTTTTATAAAGTGTAGGTGTTGGTATGAAAAAGAAAAAAAGAAGAAAAAGTCACGTGCCTTTTCGTGTGAACTTACTTTTCTTGACCGTATTTGCCCTATTTTCCGTATTAATTTTGCGGTTGGGACTTGTTCAAATTGTGTACGGTGAGAATTACGAACGAGAAGTCGAAAAAACACAGGACGTTACAGTCAGTACGCCTGTTCCTCGAGGGAAAATGTACGATCGGTATAACCGCGTAATTGTAGATAATACCTCTTTAAATACGATTACATATACTCGTTTTCAAGGAAATACAGCTGAAGAAAGGCTGCGCATCGCTAAAAAGTTAGCCACTATGATCGATGTTTCTTACACCACAAATGTGATTGATATTCCAGAAAATAGAAAGAATAAAGATGCTAAAAACGTGGTAAAAATTACAGAACGTGACATGAAGGATTATTGGATTATGCTTCACCCTAAAGAAGCGGAGCAGAAAATTACGAAAGCTGATCGTAAAAAAGTTCAAGATGGTGAAATGACTGATGACGAACTGTATCAACGTCAGTTAGACCGCATTTCTAAAAAAGATTTAGAAAGTTTAAAGAGTGATTTAGAAGTTCTAGCTATTAAGCGCCAAATGGAGGCAGGTTATTCTAACACCCCGCAAATTGTTAAAAGCGGTGTGACAAATGAAGAGTATGCCGTTGTAAGTGAGCATTTAGATGAACTTCCGGGTGTTGATACAACAACGTATTGGGATCGCTCATACCCAGAAAACAGCACTCTCCGTACTTTGCTTGGAAATGTATCCTCTGCCAACGAGGGTCTGCCCAAAGATAAAGTACAGTATTACTTATCAAGAGGCTATAGTCGAAATGACCAAGTTGGGACGAGCTATTTAGAGAAGCAATACGAAGCTCAGCTCAGCGGTCAAAAAGAAAAAGTCCAGTATGTAACAGATGATAAAGGAAATCTCCTTGATACAATTCAAGTGTCGAAAGGCGAACGCGGCAGTGATTTAGTTTTAACTATTGATATGGAGCTTCAAAAAGCGGTAGAAAAACAAATTACGGACCAGCTTTTAGCCAAAAAGAAAATGAAAGGAACGCAGTTTTTAGACCGTGCTTTTGTGATTATGATGGATCCTCACACAGGAGAAATCTTAACAATGGCAGGTAAAAAATACACCATTGATAAGAAGACTGGGGTACCTAAAATAGAAGATTTTGCATTAGGGAATATTTCAACATCTTATACAATGGGCTCTGTTGTAAAAGGGGCAACGGTTCTAGCTGGCTTAGATTCAGGAGCTATTAAGCCAAACACAGTGTTCGTTGATGAACCGTTAAAAATTAAAGGAACACCAATTAAGAAATCAGCTGAGGCTGAGGGGTTAGGACCCTTAACGTATTCATCCGCGTTAAAATATTCATCCAACGTATTTATGTTTAAAACGGTAATGGCGATGGCTGGATTACAGTACCACAAGAACATGACTTTACCGATTAAACCTGACACATTCAGCGAACTGCGTTCGTACTACAGTCAGTTCGGCTTAGGCGTATCAACAGGCATAAACCTCGATAACGAATCAACAGGTGTACAAGGCGGAAGCAATGTTCCAGGTACAGCGCTTGATTTAGGAATTGGCCAGTATGATACGTACACGCCGCTGCAGCTTGTTCAATATACTTCTGCAATAGCTAATGGAGGGTATCGCATCAAGCCGCAGCTAGTAAAAGAAATCCGAAAGCCAACGATAAAAACCGATGAAATTGGCGGTACGCAGCATTCATTTGAACCTGATGTGTTAAATCGTATCACGATGAAAGAAGAATACATTAAAGATGTTCAAAATGGCTTTAAGCGGGTTACGCAGGAACAAGGCGGTACAGGGTACGCAGCTTTCCATACAGCGAACTATAATCCTGCTGGTAAATCTGGAACGGCACAAGCCTATGAGAAAAACCCAAGCGGAGGGGATCCGATTAAAGTTAATAACTCAAACTTTGTGGCCTTTGCTCCGGCAAATGATCCTGAAATTGCAGTAGCTGTCGTGGTACCATCGGCATTTGTGCCAAGTGCACCAAATACCATTACAAAAGAGCTTGCTCGTTCTGCGCTCGATACGTATTTTGATTTAAAGAAAAAAGGTGAACAAGAAGTAAAAGATCAAGAAGAGAATCAACAGGCTGTCATTGCAAACGACGCCAATTAAAGAGGCTGGGAAAAAGCAGATTAGTTGAAGTAAGATCCGAACGACGTTGATTAAGAATCAACGCTGTTCGGATTTTTTTATTGAGAGGGTGAACGTAGATTTCATGTAAGTAGGTGCTTTAAGCGGTTGATTGGAGGGCAGGGCGAAGACTTCTGCCGGAAAAGCGGAAGAAGTGAGACCCCGCAGGAGCGGAAGCGACAACGAGGCTCACCGGCCGCCTGCTTGCACGGAAATCAACAGTGGTGTCAGAAGTGATTCGTACTGGCTTATTTATCTAATTTACTTATCTTTATATCAAATTAATTTAGTTATGTCTCAACCTCTTCTTTTTTTTTGTTAGAAATCTTTACATATATGGTTTTTTATTGAATTTAAGGGTCGTAAGAACTAGTTTTTTACCTAAAAAACACGCAGATAGGCCTTCGTTTACAAAAGCTTTACATTGAGTTAAAACACAATTAATAGTCGGCTATTATTCTGTAAGTGTAAGGATTAATAGAAATGATCAAAATAAGGGGAAGCGTTCGGCTTCTCGTATGTATTTACACTAATAGTAAACAATAGATATTAAATAGACATAGAGAGACTTTTATTGTGCTCAAAACGGTTAAAGACGATGAAGGAGGATTATCCAATGGCAATAACAATGGAATTGACTAACAAAGAAAAAGTAAATACTCCGCAAACAAAAGAAATTGTATATAAAACAAAAGGTTTGAATTTATGGTATGGCAACACACATGCCTTAAAAAATATTGATTTAGACATTCATGCTAACGAAGTTACCGCGATCATCGGTCCATCGGGCTGCGGAAAATCAACATATATTAAAACGTTAAATCGTATGGTAGAAATGACGCCAATTGTCCGTACATCAGGTGAAATTGAGTATAGAGGAAAAAATATTTTTGATAAATCGTACCATGTGGAAGAGCTGCGCACGCAAGTAGGAATGGTTTTCCAAAAACCAAATCCGTTCCCAAAATCTATTTATGATAATATCGCGTACGGTCCAAGAATTCATGGCGTTCGCAACAAGAAAAAACTAGATGAAATTGTTGAAAAAAGTTTACGAGGAGCAGCTATTTGGGACGAAGTTAAAGATCGTTTGAATCAAAATGCGAATGGGTTGTCAGGTGGACAACAGCAGCGTATCTGTATTGCGCGCTGCTTGGCTATTGAACCCGACGTTATTTTAATGGATGAGCCTACTTCTGCACTCGATCCAATTTCGACATTAAAAGTAGAAGAGTTAGTACAAGAATTAAAGAAAGACTTCAGCATTATTATTGTTACACATAATATGCAGCAAGCGGCACGTATTTCAGATAAAACAGCATTTTTCTTAAATGGAGAAGTGGTAGAGTACGCAGAAACAGATAAAATCTTCTCAATGCCATCTGATAAACGCACAGAAGATTATATTACAGGTCGTTTCGGTTAAGACATACAAGGAGATGGGATGAGTGGTTGTACGCGAAAAGTTTCATGGTGATTTAAAGATATTACGTGAAAAATTATTAGAAATAGGGCGCTTAACGCATGAGGCGTTATCAAAATCAATTGAAGCGTTGCAAACAAGTAACGTTGAGCTGGCGCTAGAAATTATCGACGGTGATTCATACGTGGATGACTTAGAAGAAGAAATTAATGATCTAGCTATCCTACTGATTGCAAAGCAGCAGCCCGTGGCTATTGATTTAAGACGTATTATTGTGGCAATTAAAATTGCTTCGGATGTTGAGCGTATGGCAGATTTTGCCGTTAATGTAGCAAAATCAGCTATACGAATTGGAAACGAAGAATTAATTAAGCCGTTAGAACATGTAAAGAAAATGCACGATATTTCGATTGAAATGCTGAGCCTTTCGTTAAAAGCTTATCACGAAGAAGATCTTGTGTTGGCTAAAAAAGTAGCGGAAATGGACGATCAAGTGGATGAGCTTTACGGAATAACAATTAAAGAACTTTTAAGTCTTGCTAAAGAAAAGCAGGAGGCTATGAACCAAATTACACAGCTTTTATTTGTAGCCCGTTATTTAGAGCGTATGGCTGATCATACCACTAACGTAGCAGAAAGCGTATTTTACCTTGTAAAAGGCAAACGCTACGATTTAAATGAATAGTGGAAAAAGAGGCTGGGACAAAAGTGTTTTAGTTGAAGGAAGATCCGAACGATGAATCGTTCGGATTTTTTTCATTGTATCGAGAAACGTAGGTTTAATGTAGCTGCTTCTAGCTGTTAATGAGAGGGAAGGGCAAAGACTCCTGCAGGAAAAGCGGAAGCGACGAGGAGGCTCATCGCCGCCCTCGGAAAGCGACATTTTGCACGGAAATCAACAGCGGTGTAACAAACGATTCATACGGGCTCATGCATCCAATTTGCTGGCCTGGATTTTTTAACACAAATCGACAAATTGCGTTTATTGTAGCAACTTTTTCTGAATGGTAAGATGTTAATAAGTTTATACGGCATTTATATGTAGAAAAAACAATCTAAGAAACGAAGTGATAAAACAGTGGCTCCTAATCTTATTCAAAACTTAAATGTGTGTATAGCTACTCAGCTTGACTCATCTCGTATTTATGTTCACTGGTCGTTTTCAGAGCATATTCGAGAAATGGTAGAAAGTATGTTTTCGACACGATGGGAAGAATTGAATCTAGCTATGTGTACGTATGATATAACAGGCCTTCATTTTAACGGCCATGAATCAAACCGCTATTATATGAAGGGTCTTACTCCTAAGCAAGACTTCATATTTATGAATAGCTTGGAAAGTGAGCGCACGTATGTAATAGATATTGGTATTCAAGATAAAGAAGGAAGTTTTTTTTCCCTTCTTCGTTCGAATCCGGTTTATTTGATGAAAGAACAGCATGAACAAGTGAATGTAACGTCGTTGAGCTGGATGTACGAACCTGTAAAAGTTCACCAGGGTGTTCAAAATGAATTTAGCACATATTCCTTATATTCAAATGACTTGGAGCAGGTGAAGAAGCAATATGAATAGTGATGACTGTATTCTTTTAACTTATATGCATTATCCGTTGCTACATGTACTTCAAGCAGAGAGTGAGTATCCGCTGTTTGAACAAGTAACGAACGAATTCATCCCTTTTTTAGATCAAATTGAGTCTGAAAAATTGATAGGTGCAACAGCTGTGATGTCTTGTGTATTTTTGAACGTATTAAACGACGAGGAGTTTAATACTCGTTACGCTCAGTATTTACACCAGTTTTCAAGCCGGCAGCATCAGAGAGCACTCACTTTTTTAAAAAAATGGGACGGGAGCTTGTTCTCAGCCTGCAAATATTTCTTTCAGCATGACATGCTGGAATGTATTCCTACTACCGTAACGAACGCGTTCGTTTCCATCCTTAAAACAGAACAAACATTAAATCTCCAAATTACAGAAGCAATACGTGTTTTTCAACAGTTTTTTGAAAAAAAGCCCGTCGGTTTTTTTATACAGCAAGGAGAGTATACTCATCAAGTAGATATGCTCCTGAAATCTCATGAAATGCGCTATACCTTTGTGAAGTCATCAACAGATGAACTAAAAAAGTCCCCTGCTGGTATTATCTTGTTTCCATATCCTAAGCAAGGAAAACAAGTTGAGGAAGGAACAATGAATAAAGCGAGCGCTGTTTTGGATTTGAAAGCGAAGGACACGCTTGGCTTTCAGCGAATGCAAGCAGCAAGCGGTACATTTCAATATCCTTTAGATTACGCGAGGGATATAGAGTTTTATCAAAATGAAACTCTTGCACTCTACGGTGCAACAAAAAGCGCCGAATTTGTCAGTGAGAACAATCAATTGTTTATTTCAACCGTACAGAAGTCAGAGGCGATGCTAGGTGTGATCGATTTTAAGCATCCTAGCGTGGTGAATGCTATCTACCGACAGTGGCTCCTTTTAAGTAGCAGCGATTGGCTTTATACTTTTGAAAAAGTCAGAGGTGAATACGAAAGGCAAATAAAGCTGTTTGATTTTCTCTGTCACGAAGAGAATCCAAGGATGGATAGTGAAAACAGTTTTCTTTCAGGAAGTTCTTTTTTATACCCTGTAAAAGAGATAGAGCCGTCGGCTTTATCAGTAAATCAATATAAAGGCGGTCTCGCCATTTTAATGCTTGCATGGGAATTCCCTCCTCTAGTTATCGGAGGACTTGCACGACATGTATTTGATTTATCCAGAGCGTTAGCTAGAGCGGGCCATCACGTTAGTGTATTAACGACCTATGTAGAGGGGCTGCCGGAATATGAACGTTTATACGGTGTTCACGTTTACAGAGTTAAAAGCCTGCAGCCTCATCATCCGGATTTTTTGACATGGGTAAACAGTTTGAACGTGGCTATGGCTCTTAGAGGACTGCAGTTAGGCTACAAGCTGTCTTTTGACGTTATTCATGCTCATGACTGGCTTGTTGCATCCGCAGCAAAATGTTTAGCAGATAAAACGGATAGGCCGCTAATTACGACCATTCATGCGACAGAACATGGGCGCAATAATGGTATTCATAATGACATGCAGCAGAAAATTCACTTGCAAGAAGAGGAGCTGATTAGACAATCAAGCTCAATCATTGTCTGCAGCGACTATATGAAGAAAGAATTAATCACTTTATTTCACGTAGAACAGGATAAAATTGCTATATTTCCAAATGGAATTGACAAGCAGCTGGTAGTCGACGCAGTAAATGAACGGTTAAAAGAAAGTTTACAAAAGAAATATAATTTTAGAAAGGCCCCTATTATTTTTTCAATTGGACGAATTGTATATGAAAAAGGATTTCAGTTATTTATTGAAGCAGCGGAACTATTTAAGAAAAAACAAATAGATGTTCAATTTGTTGTGGCGGGAAAAGGGCCTTTACTTCATGAATTTCGAACACAGGTAAGTGAAAAGCAATTAGACAAATACGTGTATTTTATTGGATACATTACCGATAACGAACGAAATCAACTTCTTCAAGCTTGCAAAATGGTTGTTTTTCCAAGTCTATATGAACCTTTTGGAATTGTGGCTTTAGAGGGGATGGTAGCCAAGAAGCCAACCATCGTTGCCGATACAGGAGGTCTAAGCGATATTGTTTCACATTTCGACACGGGCCTGACGTTTGCTAGAGGAGATACGCTCGAATTAATCAACTGTATTGAATTTTTGTTAAAAAATGAAAAAATAGCTGCGAAAATCAGCGAAAATGGGTATAGAAAAGCAACAACGATGTTTAGCTGGGAGAAAATCGCTATTGATACAAGTAAGCTGTTTCAACATCACATTTGCCAAGATAAAAAAAGGAGGGAGGCAAAAAATTGAAAGCCATTATACTTGCTGGCGGTAAAGGAACAAGACTGCAGCCCTTGACCTACACGATTCCAAAGCCTATGCTGCCGCTTTACGATAAACCTGTGATGGAATATAGCATTGAACTGCTTAAGAAACATGGAATTACAGAGATTGGGATTACGCTGCAGTATAGGCATGAACAAATTATTGAATACTTTGGGGATGGCTCTCAGTGGGGAGTGACGCTTACTTATTTTATCGAAAAAGAGCCTCTTGGAACAGCGGGCGGAATTAAGCGAGCAGAGGCCTTTATTGAGGAAGACTGTATTATTATTAGTGGAGATGCCTTAACAGAAATTAATCTTCAAGACGTTATTCATTTTCATTATGAACAAAAAAGCGAAATGACCATTGTTACAAAAGAAGTAAACGACGTGCGGGGTTATGGAGTGGTGACGATAGATGAAGGGAATCGAGTCACGGGATTTGTAGAGAAACCGACCTACGAACAGGCCAATAGCCGATTGATTAATACGGGAGTGTATGTGATCAAAAAATCCGTTCTTGATTACGTGAATTCTTATGGTCCTACAGATTTTAGCTTTGACATTATCCCGCTGCTTTTGGAATATAATCATACTGTGTGCAGTTTTGTAACGGAAGATTATTGGATTGATATTGGGCAAATCCACCATTATCGTCAAGCACACTATGATCTGTGGAGGAAGTGGTTCGGCAATAGACAGGAAAGTATTGTCTCAGATGATGCGCTTATAGAAGAAGGGGTGACTATTTACGATCCGGTTTACGTAGGAGAAAATGTGGTGATTAGAAAAGGTGCTTCAATTGGTCCTTACACGATTATCGGAACCAATAGTATCATAGAAGCACATGCTGCAATCGATAAAACGATTTTGCTTCAAAACGTAACGGTGGGGGCAGAATCGTTTTTATACAACGCTACGATAGGTCCCTATGTAAATGTTCAAGCAATGACTACGTATGTCCAAGATACAGTAGCTGAAAATCAATTGCTACCTCAACTTTCTGTAAAACCAGATGTTTCTATCTTCAAAAACGGTCGCCTGTATGTACATTCATCTGTTGATCGAGAAAGACTATACAATGCGTTATTACTCGTATGCAAACACCAAGGGGCGTTCTGTCTAGCAAGCGATGATGAAGGAGAAGCCATTCAACTTCGCAAAGAATGCTTTTCTTTTTTACGGAGTAATCATTCAGCTGTGTATGATATTAAAAAAGAAGCTCTTCCGGTATTTCGATATTACATGATGACTTCACAAGCGAGGATTGGTATTTACATTGGTGTGGATAGCAAAAGCAGCGGCCTCTTTTTAGAAATATATGACAAGAAAGGGCAATTAGTTAATCAGCTTATTGAAAAAAAGATTGAGCGGATGTACCTTCAAGCTAAACAAGCAAACATAACAACTTCTGTTTCACTTAAAGAAACAAGCATAGGAAATATCAGGGAAGAATATTGTGATGCTTTAGTAAAATCAATTAATCAGCATGTTTTATTAGAAGACAGTACGCGGATTGGCGTAATTTGTTCGCCGTTTATACAGGAAGTTGTCGAATTGTTATGTAAGCGTCTTCGTGTCCGCGTTTTATTTTTAAACAAATGGGAGAAAACAGAAGAAATCAAACGAATAATTAAACGAAATAAGCTGTCTTTTTGTATTCAGATTAAAGAAGATGGAGAAACATTTGCTCTATATGATGAAAAAGGCTGCAGCGTAAATGACTCAGAAATTATGTCGCTTTATATTTATAGCGTATACATGACAAAAAAAGTAGCATTCGTTCCTATTCCTATACACTATTCATCCACACTAGAAACATTTGCTCAATCTCTCAATCAATCATTTATGAGGACAAAAGCAAAAAAACGTGACTTGCTTAGTCTTTTGGGGCCCGTTCAATTTCAGTTAGATGCCATGTACGCTTTATGTCAGCTGATCGAATTAATTATGGTGCAACAGCGTAGAATTTCTGAAATGATTCAATATGTCCCTCACGCTTATATGAACTGGCGCTATATTTCATGTCCGATAGAAATTCAAGAACAAGTGATGAAGAAGTTATTAGAAGAAGCAATCGGTAAACAAGTGTATGTCATTGATGGTTTGAAAATTTACCATGATCCTCATGAATGGACGCTTATTTTGCCCGATGGTCACTTGCCTGTATTAAATATTTATTCAGAGGCGTTAAACACTCAGACTGCCAAGAAGCTGTCGGCATATTTTGTAGAAAAAATACAAGAATATCAAAGAGTGTAAATAATGGATTTTATTTAAAAGAAAGGAAGTACGCCTCTCATAAAAAGAGTTCCGCCTATTTTAAGAAACTTCATCTATATATAAGGCGTAGCAGAGAAGGAGCTGAGGACTCTAAGAGGAAAGAAAAAGTGAAGAAATGAAATTAAATGACTTTCTTCAAAAAAACAGACTGGCATTTCCTTTCGAAAAATGATATTATATTAAAGTCTGATTTATGTTTATAATGTTTGGAGGGAAAATAGATGCGCGTAAACGTTACATTAGCTTGCACTGAAACTGGTGACCGTAATTACATTACAACTAAAAACAAGCGTAATAACCCAGATCGTCTTGAGTTAAAAAAATACAGCCCAAGACTTAAAAAAGTTACACTTCATCGTGAAACAAAGTAAGCAGTAGGAGTACAATCCTGCTGTTTTTTTTTATAGGGGGGGAATTAAAATGAAATCTCATCTGCGCAAAGAGATGAAGCGCGTTCTTAATTTAATTTCTGAAGAGCAGCACGAGGCACATTCAACGAGCATAGCAAATGCACTGTATGAAACTTGTTTATGGAAAGAGGCTAGAGTCATTGCAGCTACGGTTTCAAGAAATAAAGAAGTTAATACGAAAGCCATCATTGAACGGGCTTGGAAAGATGGAAAGAAAGTAGCTGTTCCAAAATGCAACCCCACAACATCTCAAATGGTTTTCTACGAGATTACGAATTTTTCACAGCTTGAAACAGTGTACTACGGGTTAGCCGAACCAATTGTTGAAGAAACGGTTCCCGTTTCAAAATCTTCAATTGATTTACTCCTTGTGCCTGGCGTGGTATATAGCAAGAATGGATATCGTATCGGCTATGGAGGCGGCTATTACGATCGGTATTTAACAGATTATACTGGACAGAAGCTAAGCCTTGCGTTTGATTGTCAAGTCGTTTCAGAGGTTCCATATGAATCTCATGATATTCCCGTTGAATATATTTTGACAGAGAAGGAGCTTATTTGCTGTGAATCCGTTTGATGCTGTCATGATAATCGTGATATTGCTCATGGCAGGAGCGGGCTACATAGCAAAAGCACTGACAGTATCGGGAGCCTGCATGTCTTTCATCGTAGGAGCGAGCGTTTATATCGGTTTTTCGCTTCAAGGTTTTTTACTCTTACTCTTATTTTTTAGCACTTCTACGTTGTGTAGTAAGTATAAAAAAGAAAAAAAACGCGCATTAGAAGAAAAGCTAGAGAAGCACGACAGGCGAGATTACATTCAAGTCCTTGCTAATGGAGGTGTAGCTGCTGCTTGCGGTTTGTTATATGCTGCAACAGCTTTGCCTGTTTACATGTGGATGTTTATGATTAGTATCTCAGCTGCTAATGCTGACACATGGGCATCTGAAATAGGGTCTCTTAGTAAGAAGCCGCCGTTTTACATTTGGACGTTAAAGAGAGTAGAAGCGGGTACTTCAGGAGCCGTTTCACTTTTAGGTACAGCAGCCGGAGCAGCCGGAGCTTTTCTTATTGCTGCCGCTTGTTATTTTGCTTTTCCATCCGTATCGCTGAGTAGTATATTGCTAGTTGGGTGCTTTGGTTTTATTGGAAACGCTATAGACACTCTTCTTGGAGCAAGTGTGCAAGTTCGCTTTCGCTGTCAAAGCTGCGGTATTGAAACGGAACGGAAAGATCATTGCGGCAAGCCAACCGTAAAAGAAAAAGGAATAACGTTCTTTAACAATGATGTTGTGAATCTTGCCGCTATTTTGCTTGCTGCTTTTACAGGCGGAATCCTTATCCTGCTTTTACCTATATAAGAGCATAAAATGTTCGTCATAGGAGCAAAGTAAACGTAAGGAGGCTTGAAAATGAGACATATTGTATTAGTACTTACGCTTTTAGTTGTTGGAACGCTGGGCTACCAAATGAGATACCGTGTTTTAAATTCGCTGTTTGGAAATTCATTTATCCGCAGTCTAGCTGTTCGTTCATTTTTTAATTTGCCGTTTGTTCGGGATCGTTTAATGAAGCAGGTCTTCCGCTAAGAGCGAAAGATACATAAAAAACACCTTACAGACATGTAAGGTGTTTTTTCGTAGAAAAAGAAAAAGGGAAAATCGTTGCTTTTTTCCTGGCTTTCTGCCATCTTTACATATAGAGAGTGTGAGGAGGTGACTATTTGTCTAGGCAAGATTTTTATTATTTGCAGGTGGCACAGCAATTGCTTGGCCATTCTTCATATGAGCTGATTTCGATGAAAGCTGATGCTTCAGAGCTATGGTTTCAATCTCACTATCGCAAAGATAAGTCAATAATTCGCATAGTCCGCCGTAATTTCAAATCAGTCGTTGAGCAGCAAAAAGATGTATTGTATGCATTACAAAGAGCTGAGAATGTGCGAAAGCAGGGCGGTAAATCAACGCTTACTCTTAACACAATTTACTTTGCTGATTTTGATCCTTTTTATACAGAGCAGTCCTTAGAAAGTGCGCCGAGTCCCTCTAAAGTGAATAGTTATGTTGAACAACTAACGGCAGAGAAAGCAAGCGCTTATGAATCTCTATTCGAACGGCTGGGTCTTACATTAGAAAGCGCAGACAATTTCTCTTCCGAAGAAGAAGCTCAGCAGATAGAACAGTGGAAACATAAAATTGTGCTTTTTGTGCAGAAAAAACAAAGCGAAGAACAGCAAATAGCTGGATACGGAAAGCCTATTTTTACATATATATTTTTAGCGATGCAAATCTTAATGTTTCTATTTCTGGAGTGGAAAAGCAGTACGCAAAATACGCTCACTCTGATTCAATACGGAGCTAAATATAACCCCTTAATTATAGAAGGCGAATGGTGGCGTTTTTTTACACCTATAATTTTGCATATAGGACTTCTGCATTTGCTTATGAATAGTGTAGCCCTGTATTATTTAGGAACGCTTGTAGAGCGGATATATGGCAGCGGGCGTTTTGTCTTTATTTATATATTTGCCGGGTTTGCAGGATCTCTAGGAAGTTTTATATGGAATACGTCTATTTCCGCAGGAGCCTCAGGGGCCATTTTCGGTTGCTTTGGAGCTTTACTGTTTTTAGCAAGAACAAATCCACGCTTCTTTTTTCGAACAATGGGATCGAGTTTCATTGTCATCATTGTGATTAACTTGATTTTTGGATTTGTTGCGCCGAACGTCGATAATGCAGGGCATATTGGCGGTTTGGTTGGCGGATTTTTAGCTGCAAGCATCGTCAGTTTACCGAAACAAAAAAAGCTGTATATTCAGATTCCGGCTTTCATTTGCACACTTTTATTAGTAGGAAGTCTGCTTTTTTATGGATATCATGAGCGTTCTGTTTATCAAGATGAGCCATATGCACTCAGCGTAGCGGCTACGTATCTTCAGCAGAAACAGTATGAAGAAGCAAAAGACGCCATCAAGCTTTTTATTGAAAAAGGGACAAGCAATAGTGACATATATTTTATCAGTGCTAGCGCAGAACTTTATCTTGAAAATTATAAAGAAGCTAAACAGCAATTGAATCAGGCTGTAAAGTATGATTCAACTTTTCATGAGGCGTATTACTATTTAGCTTTGGTGAATATAAAACTGAACGATATTTCAGCGGCCACACAAAATATCGACAAAGCAATTGCGCTTGAACCACAAAGTAAAAAATATGAAAAGCTGAAGCGACAGCTAGAAAATTAAAACTGTTGAATGACGAATTTAATATTTTATACTTTACTATTGTGAGAACGTTTACTAGAATATTAATATGTAGACCTAGCAGTGGGCGTTAAATACGGCCGCTGTTTATGACTGAATGACTGTTGAGTTATCTCAAAATAAATGAATCATATCACCTAGAAAATAGGATAAAGGTGACAGAATGAATACGCTATATGATGTACAACAATTATTAAAGTCCTTCGGCATTTTTATATACGTAGGCGATCGTACTGCTGATTTAGAGCTGATGGAAGCGGAAGTAAAAGAATTATATCAGTCTAATTTGATTGATGTACGTGATTACCAAATGGCAATTCTTTTGCTTCGTCGAGAGTTAAAACAACAAAAAGAGAAAAAGGATGAATGAACATGGATGACAAATGGTTAGTTGGAGTTGATTTAGGCGGTACAACAATAAAAATGGCCTTTATTAATCATTATGGAGAAATCATTCACAAGTGGGAAATTAATACGGATGTGAGCGAGCAAGGCCGTAAGATTCCAACAGATATTGCAAAAGCAATTGATAAAAAGTTAAACGATCTTGGAGAAGTAAAGTCAAGGTTGGTGGGAATTGGTATTGGTGCACCGGGGCCTGTCAACTTTGCAAACGGTTCGATTGAAGTAGCTGTCAATTTAGGTTGGGAAAAATTCCCTATCAAAGATATCTTGGAAGTAGAAACTTCCCTTCCTGTTGTAGTAGACAATGATGCAAACATTGCAGCGATTGGAGAAATGTGGAAAGGTGCTGGAGACGGAGCAAAAGATTTGCTGTGCGTTACGCTTGGCACAGGTGTTGGCGGCGGTGTCATTGCCAACGGTGAAATTGTACAAGGCGTAAATGGAGCAGCTGGTGAGATTGGCCACATCACATCTATTCCTGAAGGCGGGGCACCGTGTAACTGCGGCAAAACCGGCTGTTTAGAAACAATTGCTTCAGCAACTGGGATTGTACGTTTAACGATGGAAGAGTTAACGGAAACGGACAAACCAAGTGAGCTTCGCACAGTGTTAGAACAAAACGGACAAGTTACATCTAAAGATGTATTTGATGCAGCTCGTTCAAAAGACGAGTTAGCTATGCATGTTGTAGATAAAGTTGCCTTTCATTTAGGCCTAGCACTAGCAAACTCTGCTAATGCATTAAACCCTGAGAAAATCGTTCTAGGTGGCGGTGTATCTCGTGCAGGCGAGGTATTACTTGCACCGGTAAGAGATTATTTCAAACGTTTTGCATTTCCTCGCGTAGCGCAAGGTGCTGAGCTAGCAATCGCTACTTTAGGAAACGATGCGGGAATTATTGGAGGAGCTTGGTTAGTTAAATCTTATTTTGAATAATAAGCATGAATCTAACTGAGATAAAAAAGCGCTTTGACTAAATGTCAAAGCGCTTTTTTATCATGCATCTTTTCAATCTTTACATATACATAGTGTAAAGGAGTGAAGATTATGCGAATTATAGATATCCAAAAGCCTTACGATTACAAGCGAACCATAAAAGACATACAAACACTTTTGACTTATTATCCCTATGGTTCTCTTGAATGGATAGGGTGCAGCGTGCTTGGAAAGCCGATTCCTCATATTTTAATTGGAAACGGAAAGAGAAAGGTTCATATCAATGCGTCGTTTCATGCTAATGAATGGATTACGACAAATGTTCTTCTACACTTTATGGAAGATTATTTAGCTGCTCTTCATTATGATCAGGCGTTGAACGGGCAAGATTCAAGAGCTCTTTTTAATCAAATTACGCTTTCTGCAGTTCCAATTGTTAACCCAGACGGAGTAGATCTGGTCTTAAAAGGTCCTGGTGTAGGCGAACCTTATGCGTCTTTTCTTTCTAAAATAGGGAGAGATTTTCCAGATTTTCAAAGCTGGAAAGCAAATATCCGAGGGGTGGACTTAAACAATCAGTTTCCGGCTTATTGGGAAATCGAAAAAAAGCGTAAAGAACCTAAAGCGCCGCATTATCGAGATTTTCCAGGCTATGAATCTCTCTCTGAACCTGAAGCTCAGGCAATGGTAAAACTCGTTGAGCGTCATGATTTTGATTGTGTGATTGCTTTACATACCCAAGGAGAAGAATTTTATTGGGGGTATATGAATGAAGAGCCTGAGGAAGCAGAGGAAATAGCAAGCTATTTTGAAAGGGTAAGCGGTTATAAAGCTGTCAAAACGATTGATAGTCACGCGGGATTCAAGGATTGGTTTATTTTAGAAAAGAAAAAGCTGGGGTTCACCCTAGAATTGGGGAAAGGGATTAATCCGCTGCCTTTATCTCAAATATCGCGCGTATATAATCCGACTAAAGCTATTTTAGTTGCGGCAATGGATTATCTGTCTATTTAAAAAGCCACGCAAAGCATATGCTTTGCATGGCTTTTTTAATGATGTACCGCCGGATAGCCGTGATGTATGATGGTCATCACGGTAAACCATCCGAATACACCGAATGTTAGTACCGAAAAACCAATGCCTAATATGTTTTTATTTCTCAAAGATGAAATAGCTGCAAATACGCCTAGCAATGTTGTTAGTGCAAAAATAATCATAAGACCCACTCGAAGAAACCTCCTTTAGGTAACTTAAAATTAAAGCGCTATCATTAGCTTATCCCTTCAATTGTAAAACTTTTCTAACCGTTTGTCGAGATGGAAACCAATCTTTCTTTTGCTTCTTTGGCTTAGAAAGGTCCTTACTTTCATTTATAAGATGATGTGTGTATGATAATGCATATAACGGAAATAAATTTACACAAGGAGGACACATTATGAACTATCATCGTATACCGCTAGGACCTATTCAAACGAATTGTTATGTCGTTGCTAACGAAAAAAAAGAATGTTTAATTTTTGATCCGGGAGCTCAGGGAAAACAGCTCGTTGAATTTCTCGAAAAACAAACGTATAAACCATTAGCTATTTTGCTGACACACGCTCATTTCGATCACATTGGAGGAGTAGATGAGGTGATGAATCACTACTCTATCCCGCTTTATGTACATAAAAAGGAAAAAGAATGGCTTCATAATAGTGACTTAAACGGGTCGAAATTTTTTGACCTAGGAGAAATTACAGCTCCAGATGCAACCGATATTATTTCATCAGAAGGCAATTTAACAATCGGTTCATTCCAATTTGAGGTGTATGAAACGCCTGGTCATTCTCCTGGCAGCGTTTCATATTATTTCAAACCGGGTAACTTTGTAGTATCTGGTGACGCGCTTTTTGCAGGCGGCATCGGGCGCACAGATTTACCTGGAGGTAATCAAGCTCAGCTGTTAGAAAGCATCGAATCGAAATTGCTGTCCCTTCCAGAAGATACGCTTGTACTAAGCGGTCACGGACCTGAAACAACTGTGGGACACGAAATGGATCAAAATCCTTTTCTAAATGGGTTTTAAGAATACAAAAAGCGATGGAAGCCCATCGCTTTTCTCTTTACTGTCCTGGTGTCATCATAAAAGTTGACCAGTACGTGAACCCCACAAAAAAGACGGTCAAATATGCTCCAAAAACGTAAATGTACATTCTTTCAGACAGCTTTAAATAACTAAGAATTACAAAAAATCCTGTTTGAGCTAAAAAGAGTAAAGAAGTCTTATGCATGTGACCGAGGTAAAACATTACAGTGAAAATTGCTGTCCAGAACCCCATTACACGGTACATTCGTTCCACGTCCATTTCCTCCTTTATCAAACTTAGTTAGTGTCATGATGAATGTCATCGCTGTGTAAGCACTAGAAAGCACTTATGAAACTATATCGATACTTTTCCATTATAATACATCCTTTCTTTCCTGAAAACGCTATCTTTTCCTTGAAATACGACAGAAGAAAAAAAGTTATACAAAACGTATGCAAAATACTATACAAATGTTATACAAAACGTGTACAATGTATATAAACAATCTATAACTAAAAAACGGGAGGGTTTCATATGGAAGAAATTAAATTTTATACGTACCCGAGCTGTACATCATGTCGTAAAACGAAAAAGTGGCTAGTGAAGGAAGATGTAAATTTTAAAGAGCGTCATTTATTTAGAGAAACACCTACTCATAAAGAAATGCTTGAACTTCTTTCTATGACAACAGAAGGGATGGATGAACTTCTTGCTAAAAGAAGTCAGGAATATAAAAAGTTAAATGTTGATGTGGACAGCATGACGTTATCACAAGTAGTCAATCTATTAATTGAACATCCTCGTTTGCTTCGCCGCCCCATTTTAACGGATGGCAAAAAGCTTGTAGTAGGTTATAACGAATCTGCACTTAAAAATTTGGTCAAGAAAAAAACAAGTCTTGCGTCTCTAGTTGTGTAAGCATACATGATGAAGAAGCTCAATTCAGTAAATAACGAATAAAACGACAGCGTAGAGTTTTACATCACGTTGTCTTTTTTTACGTAATCGTTTAGAGGTGTACAGAAGTTGTACATCGTGTACAAGGACTGAAGCGAAGAAAAGAAGCGTATACGAAAAAAATTATAAAAATGAAAAAAGAAGAAGGAAAATCTCGAAAAAGGTCGAAATTACTGTTTCTAGGTGTTTTAAGAATCATCTTCATTACAAATAAAGGAGTGATGATCGTTTGACCGAAATTGAACAGTTTGCTACTTACGTTATACGAGATGCATGTGAGTGTCGAAGTTCTGATGTGCATATTGTGCCCCGAAAGAAAGATGCTGTGATTCAGCTGCGAATTGACCAGGAGCTTATTTTAAAGAGGGTTATTTCAAAGGAAATGTCTGAACGGCTCATTTCGCATTTTAAATTTTTAGGGGGAATGGATATTGGGGAGCGCAGAAAACCTCAAAATGGTGCATTGACCACTTCCGTTGATCACTATCAAGTAAATTTGCGTTTATCAACTCTTCCTACTTCTCATGATGAAAGTCTTGTTATTCGGCTTTTGCCTCATCAACAATCTACCTCTCTCAAACATTTATCTCTTTTTCCTGAACATACTAAAAAGCTTATTTCTCTCTTGAAATTCTCTCATGGATTAATTATTTTTACCGGTCCTACAGGATCAGGTAAAACCACTACTCTATATACTCTTTTACACGAAGTAAAGCACCTTTTTAATCGAAATGTTATTACACTAGAAGATCCTATTGAAAAACCGAGTGAAACCGTGCTTCAAGTGCAGGTAAATGAACGCGCAGGGATTACGTATACGACTGGTTTAAAAGCTATATTGCGCCATGATCCAGACATTATCATGGTGGGAGAAATAAGAGATAGTGAGACCGCCAAAATTGCTGTGAGAGCAGCGCTTACCGGACACTTGGTTTTGACAACGATGCATACTAAAGATACAAAAGGATCTTTGTACAGGCTGCTTGAGTTTGGCGTTAGCTTTCAAGAAATGGAGCAGACTCTTGTAGCAGTAGCTGCACAGCGTCTTGTAGAAATTCGCTGTCCGCTGTGTTCGGGAAAATGCCACCCTGCTTGTAAAAAAATGAGGAAGCATCGTCAGTCCAGTATATACGAATTGCTTTATGGCAAGGAGCTTAGCGCAGTGATGAGAGAAGTGAAAGGAGAAAATGCGGATTATGATTATAAGACGCTCCGAGATGTTATTCTAAAAGGAATCGCGCTAGGCTATTTATATCCGCATTCGCTAGACGGATGGGGGTAAAGACAAATAGACAAAAAAGGTGGTCTCTCGCTCAGCAAGCAAAAATTCTTAAGCAGGTCTCCAAGCTCTTAGAAAAAGGCTACACTCTTTCTCAAGCTCTTTCATTTTTGACGTTTCAAGTATCTAACAAAGAAAAAACGGATATTGAAAAATGTCTTGAGCAGTTAAAACGAGGAGAATCTTTGCACGATGCTTTTGTTAAACTTCAGTTTCACCGTGATATTTTAAGCTATTTATATTTTGCGGAACAGCATGGAAACCTTCAATTTGCTTTAAAAGAAAGTAGCTCAATGATTGAAGAAAAAGTAAGGCATCGTAAAAAATTTCAAAAGCTTGTTCAATATCCCGTATTGCTACTTCTGTTTATTCTTTCCATTTTATTTGTTTTAAGTACGGTTTTACTTCCGCAGTTTGAAGCTCTGTACTTATCCTTTGGAAACAAGCAGTCTTCGTTTATCCTCTTATTTATGCAGGCGATGTCGTTCTTTCCTTTTGTGTTACCTGCAGTCATCAGTATGCCAATCATCCTTTATTTGTTTTATGTAATTTACATTAAAAAATTGCCTCCAGTAGTTCAAATGCAGCTTTTTATGAGAGTTCCCGTTATCCGAACGTTCACACGACTATTTAACTCCTACTTTTTTTCTGTTCATATGAGCAATTTATTAAACGGTGGTTTATCTATTTATGAATGTTTTGCTCTTTTTCAAAAGCAGGAGCATCATCCGTTCTTTCAAGTGGAAGCTTTTGCTTTTACAGATCAACTTTCCTCAGGAATGCGATTAGATCATATCGTTTCAGCTAAATCTCATTATGAAAAAGACTTGGCTCATGTTATTGTGCATGGCCAGCAGAACGGTGAGCTTTCTCAAGAGCTGTATGATTACAGTCTATTTATGATGGAAAGAATGGAACAATTTATTTTTCGTATTTTAAAATATGTACAGCCGCTTACATTTTTGTTCATCGGAATGGTCATTCTGCTTATGTATATGTCCGTTATGCTTCCGATGTTAGAAGTGATGTCGAGCTTGTAGAAGGGTGAAAGAATATGATTCTAAAAAGTAATAAAGGGTTTACCCTTATTGAAATGTTAATCGTTATGCTCGTTATTACCGTGCTTTTGCTCATTATGATTCCAAATGTATTAAAGCATAATACGGTTATTAACAACAAAGGCTGCTCAGCTCTTGTCAAAACCGTAGAGGCTGAGGTACAAGTATATGAGCTTGAAAACGGCGAAAAACCAAGTCTAGAAGAGCTTGAAGCAGGAGGCTACTTAAAAGAAGGCACCGTGTGTCCAAATGGTCAAGCTATTCAAATTGACGGTACCGGAAAGGTTACGGCTAGTGGTTCTTCTTAAGCAAAAAGGATTTACCCTCATTGAGATGCTGATGGTTTTATTTATTGTGCAAGTGATGATGTTTTCCATTATCGTAACCATTCGGCCGCTTGTGGAATATTACAAAATCACATTATTCTTGCGACAGCTGCAAAGCGACACGTTTTATGTGCAGCAGACAGCCATGAATCGAGAATCTCCAATTAAAATTAACTTTGCACCGAAGGGAACAGAATATATTGTTTCTGATTCTCGTGCCGTTCTTTATAAGCGCGCCTATGACTCCACCATTCATATCACGTTTGGAAGCGGCAATTCCACGATACAATACAACAAAAACGGCAATATTTCTCAAGCAAAGACCATTTTTATCAGCAGTCAAAAGTTTAAATACAAAGTTACTTTTCAAATAGGTAGAGGGCGTTTTTATGTGGACAAGATGTAAGGGTCAGCAGGGCTATACCTTGTTAGAAATGCTTGTTTCATTTAGCATGCTTTTACTCCTAACCGGTACAATTATTCCTTTGTATGTTCAGATGAGGGAAGAAGAAAAGAAGCAATATGTTTCGTATCAAGCTGATGCTATCTTACACGAAGAACTATTGAAATATAAATATGAAACAGGATATAAACGGCGAGAAAAAATCGTAAAAGAAAACGTTGTGTTTTATCTGAAGTGGAACGGAGAAATTGCTCAAAAGCTTTGTGTAGAATGGACAGATTCCGCTGATAAAATGAAAAAGAAGTGTGATGTGATGTTGAAGTGAAAAGTGAAAAAGGCTTTACGCTTGTAGAGATGTTAGTCAGTTTTGGTCTTTTTTTGATCATTGTTTCATTTTTCCCCATTATCATTCCGCTAGCTAAGCAAACATATAATCCAGACTTTAGTATGAATGAAATGGAGTGGGAAATTTTTGTGAATCAACTTGCTATGGAATATCGAGAAGCAAAAGAAGTGAGAATTCATGCGACTACGCTTACGTTGAAAATGGAAAATAATCAGATCATCACTTATGAACGATACGAAGACAAGATAAGAAGACGAGTGGATGAAAGCGGTCATGAAGTTGTGCTGCAGCATATTAAGAATATCATGTATGAACAGCAAAAAGAAAGGCTGCTGATTCGTTCAACAGATGGTGTTAACAAAGTTAGAGAAGAAACCATTACGACGTTTTTGATGCTTGCTTATGAAACATAATGAGCAAGGGTTTATTCTCCCGGTTGTGTTGGCATTTTGTGCGCTTTTTCTTCTGTTAGTAGCTCAGCAAACTACTTATTTTGTGACGAAAAGTTCATTTTATCAAGAAGTAGAGCAGAAAAATCGTCTGCAGCATCTTTTAGAAAACGCGGTTGTACATGTAAAAAAAGAAATAAAAGAACATAATAAATCTCCATCTGCACCCTTAGTGTTAGAAACGGGTACGGTTTCATACGACGTAGTAAGTGAAGATGAACAGATGATTATCCTAAAAATAAAGTGTCAAACACTGCAAGGAAGAGCATTGACAGAAACCGCATATATTCAAAAAAAGGACCAACACATTGTGAAGTGGACGGATTAAGTCTCTTTCCCTCCGGATATAATAGTGCTGAGGAGATGATTATATGAAAACGAATGATTATGTAAAATATATGACTCAGCAATTTGTACAATATATGGATCAGCCAAAAGAAGAGAGGAAAACGAAAAAGATTCAAAAAAAAGAAGAGCGAGCACCTTTTGCGAACAGATGGTTTGGAATGATTCCGCTGTCGTTTATGCTGTGGTACCGCAAGAAAAAAGAAAGATGAGCATATCATATGCTCATCTTTTTTTAACCGGCTTGTGTTTTATTAAATTGACGTGACATCGTTTCGGGCGATATGTAAAATAAGCCACCGTTTATAAACTTAAATAAGATGGTCGGTTCGTACAGCTCTTGAAGCGCTGTTTTTTCGGTCATATATATTTCTGGCAGCTCTTCTGCTGTTTCGTAAAAATGATCAAGAAGCGCTAAGTCTTCGTACCATCTTTCCTGCGCTTTTTCTGCCCATTCAGTCGGTTGAGTTTTAACGTAGTCAGTCACGTATGATGTGAGTCGTGCAATCGCACTTTTCGGTTTAATAAAAGGTGAAAGAGTAAAGCAATAGTCCGAGATTTTAGATGACAAATTTTGATTAATGATTAATTCATGAAATGATTCAACGATTTGTCCATTGATTAAATTAATGCCAAGCGACAAGAGCTCGTCTTTTTTACGATCACATTTGTACGAGACTTTAATATTTAACGCAAGCCAAGGATGTAAAGGCTGATTTGTTGGCTGAGCTGATGAAACTTGTTCATACAAGTGAATAAACCCGCCTAGCTTTTGAGTAGAAGCGAAAATTTGATGCAGCCTAGGTGAGCCAAAATGAATTCGTTCTCCTTGAACAGAATCGTCTTCAAACGCGGGGTCTGTAATGAAAGTGAGTGAAGCAGGATTTGCTTCTCCGCCTGTCTTTTCAACATAATGCCAATAAAATGGACGATTCATCAACTCTTTGTCAAGTTCGATTGTTAATTGAACCGTTAGATAAGAGGGTGTTTCTGTGACAATAGAACAATTATTAGCTAGAAAGTAACGCTTTAAAAATTGATGAATGTCAGTTTGCTGCATGCTGATCCTCCTCGCTGTCTTCGTATTGAATAATAGACGTCAAGTTCTCCATTTTGATTTTTATTTCTCCTTCACTCCGTGAATGAAATAAAATATCTTGAATATGCTCTTCGATATTTTTTAAATCAAGCTTTGTTAAAATATCATCTAACTCTCCAACAACTCGTTCAAAAAGGTTTATTTTTTCGTATAACAATTTTAAAATATGTTCTTCGACCGTATGTTGAATGGCTAAATTGTAAATGTGAACATCATGTTTTTGACCTAAACGATGGACCCTTCCAATTCGCTGTTCTAGACGCATTGGATTCCACGGTAGATCATAGTTAATGATATGATGACAAAACTGAAGGTTGATTCCTTCTCCGCCCGCTTCAGTGGCAATAAATACTTGCGCGTGGCTTTCAAAAAGCTGCTTCATCCAGTCTTTTTTACCTCGCTTAAATCCGCCTCTAAACGGTACAGAGGTAATTCCATGCTGTTTTAAATACCACTGTAAATACAGTTGAGTTGCTCTGTACTCAGTGAAAATAATGACTTTGTCATCAATTTTTTGAACGAGCTCTAGCACTTTTTCTGCTTTTGCATTTTGCGGCACTTGCTGAAGTAGTTGCATTAACGGAGTAATCATATGTTCCGTTAATGCGCTGTTTTGATCTTCCTGACGTTCCAGCATGTTTTTTAATGTCATATACACCGCTTCACGGCTGCTGCAGGCCTCTCGCTGCAGGGTTAAAATTGAAAAAGCACTTGAAGGGTGCAGTCCGTTTCCTTTAAAAGACGTAATCGCATCGTATAGCTCGCGTTCTTTCGGTGAAAATTCAACAGGAATGGTTTGAACAATTCGCTTCGTCCATTCGATACCCGTATCATGGCGGCGATTTCGAATCATAACTTTGTTAACAAGCTCTTTTAAGTGCTCATCGTTTTGCAAAGAGCGTTTTTTAGCAGAAAATAATTCTTCGAAATAGTCTTTATTGCCGAGATGGCCAGGCTTTAAAAGAGAGACTAAGTTGAAAATTTCTTCAATTCGATTTTGAATCGGTGTTGCGGTTAGCAACAGACAAAATTTCTTTTTCAGGCTTTGAACAAATTCATAGTTTTTTGTTTTGTTGTTTTTAAGTTTATGAGCTTCATCAATGATGATGAGGTCGTAGTCTTGTTCTAGCACAATTTCTCGATGAGGAGACCGTTTTGCTGTATCAATTGAAGACACAACGATGTCACACTGATCCCACACATATGATTTTCTTTGAGGGACCGCGGGAATATAAAATTTTTGATTCAATTCCATAGCCCACTGTGAAACAAGCGAAGCTGGAACTAAAATGAGAACTTTTCTAACAAGCCCGCGAATCATATATTCCTTCAAAATTAACCCTGCTTCAATCGTTTTTCCTAGTCCTACTTCATCTGCTAAAATGGCTTTCCCATTCATTGTTTCGACTACTTGTTTGGCTACTTCGAGCTGATGAGGAAGCGGCGTTAAATCGGCTAGATGTTTTGGGCTTTGTAGCCCTTCAAATTCTGAGATAAGCGTTTGGTCTTCTATTTCATAGGCAAGTTTATACAAATCCCATGCAGACCAAGGGCCGTCTTGCTCCAATTTAGTTGAGAAGGCTGCTTCCCATGTTTCATCGATGTTTAATTTCACTTTCATGATAAAAATGCTCCTTTGTAAAAAATTTTTATTGAACAAATGATAAGAATCAGGTAGGATAAAAATATATTTAGAAAATTTGAAAAAGAAAATAGATTAGCACTTTACAAATGATTGTGTGAATAAAGATAGATACATCTTTCAGTAGTATGCCCAACTTTATCAACTTTATAGAAGCGAATGACGACACGGGGAGAGACTACTTGAATGTAGCGCCGAAGGAGCAAGCAATAAAATTGTGAATCTCTCAGGCAAAAAGACTCTTGTTTGACGCAGCTCTGGAGAGTGTCTATGCGTTTATAGACCACCCACGAGGCAAACCTATTCGTTTATAGGTAAACTTTCAGGTGAAAAGGACAGAGACTTCCTACTAAATACAGTAGGGGGTTTTCTGTCCTTTTTTGTTTGGATACATAGTGATCCCCACACTATTTGAAAACTCCCCGTTATGAAAAGTTTCACGTGAAAAAGAGGAGGACATAAATATGACAACAGAATTACACAAAACGCCGCTTTATGATATCTATCAAAAATATGGTGCCAAAACAATTGATTTTGGAGGATGGGCTCTTCCCGTTCAATTTTCTTCTATTAAAGAAGAGCATGAAGCTGTACGTACAAAGGCAGGTCTTTTTGATGTCTCTCATATGGGAGAAATTCTTGTAACAGGAGCTGATAGCTTAGCTTTTCTTCAGCACACGATGACAAATGACGTTTCTATCCTTCTAGATGGAAAAGCACAGTATACAGCTATGTGTTATGAAGACGGAGGCACGGTAGATGATTTGCTGATTTATAAAAAAGCAGATCAAGAGTATTTGCTGGTCGTAAACGCTGCTAATATTCAAAAAGACTATGAGTGGCTTGTGTCTCACAAACAAGGAGATGTAACGCTCGTTAATCAATCTGATGAAACTGCGCAGCTAGCATTACAAGGTCCTTTAGCAGAAAAAGTTTTACAAACGTTAACGAATAAAAATTTAGCTTCATTAAAGCCATTTACATTTGCTGATGATGTAGAAGTAGCGAATGTAAAAGCTCTCGTTTCACGTACTGGATATACCGGAGAAGATGGTTTTGAAATTTATTGTTCTTCAGCTGACGCCTCTCACTTGTGGACGGCTATTTTAGAAGCAGGAAGTGAGGACGGTGTGTTGCCTTGCGGACTAGGCGCTCGCGATACGCTTCGTTTTGAAGCTACTTTGGCTTTATATGGCCAAGAGCTTTCAAAAGATATTACGCCAATTGAAGCTCGAATTGGATTTGCAGTAAAAACGAACAAAGACAGCTTTATTGGAAAAGAAGTGTTAAAAGAACAGCGTGAAAGCGGGGCACCTCGTAAGCTGGTAGGAATTGAAATGATTGATAAAGGTATACCAAGACACGGTTACGAAGTATTTGCAGATGAAGAACAAATTGGATTTGTGACAACAGGTACACAGTCACCGACATTAAAGAAAAACATCGGTTTAGCGCTATTATCAGCAGAGTATACAGAGCTTGGTCAAGAAGTGGAAGTGCAGGTTCGGAAAAAACGCTTAAAAGCAAAAGTGGTTTCAACACCTTTTTATAAACGTTCAAAGTAAGCTTTGGGGAGGAATTTAACATGTTACATCGCTATTTACCAATGACAGAACAAGATCAGCAGCAAATGTTAGCAGCAATTGGTGTTTCATCCGTTGATGATTTATTTTCAGATATTCCGCAGCGCGTTCGTTTTCAAGGAGAATACAATATTAAAAAAGCGGCTTCAGAGCCTCAGCTGTTAAAAGAATTAAATAATATGGCTGCAAAAAATGCTCATTTGAAAGAATATTCTTCTTTTTTAGGAGCGGGAGTTTATGATCATTACATGCCGGTTATTGTTGACCATGTTATTTCTCGTTCGGAATTTTATACTGCCTATACTCCGTATCAGCCAGAAATTTCTCAAGGAGAACTTCAGGCCATCTTTGAATTTCAAACAATGATTTGTGAGTTAACGGGGATGGACGTGGCCAATTCTTCTATGTATGACGGAGGAACTGCTTTAGCAGAAGCCGCTATGCTCAGTGCGGGTCAAACGAAAAAGAAAAAAGTACTTGTCTCTGCGGCCGTTCACCCTGAGTCAAAAGATGTGTTAAAAACGTATGCGAAGGGTCAATATATTGAAGTGGTAGAAATCCCTGCAGCAGACGGCGTAACAGATATGATTGCATTAGAAAAAGAGATGGGAAGTGACGTGGCAGCTGTTATTGTCCAGTATCCAAATTTCTACGGACAAATCGAGCCGTTAAAAGAAATTGAAGAAATTACTCATCAAGAAAAATGTATGTTTGTGGTTTCAAGCAATCCTTTATCATTAGGTTTACTTACGCCTCCTGGAGAATTTGGAGCTGATATTGTCATTGGAGATGCACAGCCATTTGGTATTCCAAGTCAATTTGGAGGCCCGCACTGCGGATACTTTGCAACTACGTCTAAGCTTATGCGAAAAATCCCAGGACGATTAGTAGGGCAAACGGTCGATGAAAACGGTAAGCGAGGGTTTGTTTTAACCCTTCAAGCGCGTGAGCAGCATATACGCCGCGATAAAGCGACGTCTAACATTTGTTCAAATCAAGCGTTAAATGCTTTAGCAGCATCAGTTGCCATGACAGCTTTAGGCAAGCAAGGTGTAAAAGAAATGGCGCTGCAAAACTTATCAAAAACGCATTATGCATATGAAGCGTTAAAGGCAAAAGGGGTAAATGTAGCATTTGAAGGACCGTTTTTTAACGAACTAGTCGTGAAGCTTCCTGTTTCGGTAACAGAAGCAAACAATCATTTATTAGCATCAAAAATAATTGGCGGTTATGATCTTAGCCGTGATAACCAAGCGCTTGAAAATCACATGCTGCTTGCTTTTACAGAACTCCGTACAAAAGAGGAAATTGACCAACTTGTAAATGAATTGGGGGATCTTCATGCTTAATCAAAATCAATCACTTATTTTTGAAAGCAGTAAAGAAGGGCGAATCGGCTATTCATTGCCGGAGTTAGATGTTCCGCAAGTAAATGCTGAAGAGCTGCTTGGAAAAGCGTATGTCCGTACCGAAGCTCCTGAGCTTCCTGAAGTATCAGAACTCGATATTATGCGTCATTACACTGCGCTTTCAAAACGAAATCACGGAGTGGACTCAGGGTTTTATCCGCTTGGTTCATGTACGATGAAATATAATCCAAAAGTGAATGAACAAGCAGCACGCATTGCTGGGTTAGCGCATATTCATCCGCTTCAAGATGAGCAAACGGTTCAAGGTGCTCTCGAACTTTTATATGATTTACAAGAGCATTTAACAGAAATTACGGGAATGGATGAAGTAACACTTCAGCCAGCAGCGGGTGCTCATGGCGAGTGGACCGGGCTTATGATGATTCGTGCCTATCATGAAGCAAATGGTGAGACGCAGCGAACAAAAGTCATTGTTCCAGACTCAGCTCACGGAACGAACCCTGCTTCGGCAACAGTTGCGGGATTTGAAACGGTAACGGTAAAATCAAATGAACATGGTTTAGTGGACTTAGAGGATTTACGCCGCGTAGTGGGAGAAGATACAGCCGCTTTAATGTTAACAAACCCAAATACGCTAGGGTTATTTGAAGAAGATATTTTAGAAATGGCTGAAATTGTTCACGCAGCAGGTGGAAAACTTTATTATGATGGTGCAAATTTAAACGCAGTATTAAGCAAAGCTCGTCCTGGAGATATGGGATTTGACGTTGTTCATTTAAATCTTCATAAAACCTTTACAGGTCCTCATGGAGGCGGCGGTCCTGGTTCTGGTCCGGTAGGGGTAAAAGCAGATTTAATTCCGTATCTGCCTAAACCAGTGCTTGTGAAAACAGAACAAGGCTATCACTTTGACTATAACCGTCCTCAGTCAATTGGACGCGTAAAGCCGTTTTACGGCAACTTCGGTATCAACGTTCGCGCTTATACGTATATTCGTTCAATGGGTCCAGACGGCTTAAAAGCCGTAACGGAAAACGCTGTGCTAAATGCCAACTATATGATGCGTCGTTTAGCAGAACACTATGAGCTGCCGTTTGACCGTCACTGTAAGCACGAATTTGTTTTATCAGGAAAACGTCAGAAAAAGCTTGGTGTGCGCACATTGGATATCGCGAAACGACTGCTTGATTTTGGCTATCATCCGCCGACTATCTACTTCCCTCTTATCGTAGAAGAGTGCATGATGATCGAACCAACGGAAACGGAGTCGAAAGAAACGCTAGATGCGTTTATCGATGCGATGATTCAAATTGCAAAAGAAGCAGAAGAGACGCCTGAACTCGTACAGGAAGCTCCGCATACAACGGTTGTGAAGCGCCTTGACGAAACGCTGGCAGCGAGAAAACCAGTTCTTCGCTATCAGAAAGAACAGGCTGTTCAAAACGTCTAACAAAAAACCTCGCCCAAAGGCGAGGTTTTTCTATATACATACCATTATTTTTTCTTTTTTACTTTACCGTTCCACATTTTGAAGCCGCCTTTTAAATCATAGATTTCTTTAACACCGTGGCGACGAAGCATTTGTGCTGCACGTCCTGTGCGCATTCCGCTTTGACAATAGATGTACACAGGCTGATCCGGACGAAATTCTTTAATGCGCATACGGAACTGTGAAAGAGGAATATTTCGTGCGCCTAAAATATGTCCGTTTTCGAATTCATTCGGTTCGCGAATATCAACTAGCTGTGCCTTGCGGTAGCCGCTGCGGAATTCTTCTTCAGTTAACGTTTTCATAATGCGACGTTGGATAAAGAACATAACGACAGAGTATATGATGATTACTCCAAGTAAAATGAGTACTGCTGTAATTGGTGACATGCTGATTCTTCCTTTCTTCGACAAAATCCATACTCTTATTATATAAGTGAATGAAATTAGAAGTAAAGCGATTTTGCCTTGAATCTAGCGGATTTCTTCCCCAAAATGAAAAAACTACCACATTTGAATTCGCAGTTTTATGTTGCTCTTTGCTTTTCCTTAGCTCAATCTTTTGGTAGACTAAAAAACGGATTTATTTTTTATATTACATATAGCTGAGGATGAGGTATATGAAAGCAAAGTGGAGATTTATTGATTCCAACAACCGTTCGCCTTATTACAATATGGCGTTAGATGAAGCGTTATTAGAATGGCATAGTAAAGGGGAAATTCCACCTACGATTCGTTTTTACGGATGGAACCCTCCAACGCTGTCGATCGGTTATTTTCAAAAAGCTGAAAAAGAAATTAACTTTGATAAAGTAAAAGAATTAGGATTAGGCTTTGTGAGACGTCCAACGGGCGGCAGGGGCGTGCTTCATGATGAAGAGCTTACTTACAGCGTCATTGTATCTGAAGAGTATCCTAATATGCCTAAGACAGTTACAGAAGCATACCGCGTGATCTCAGAAGGTTTACTGGAAGGTTTTCGTTCGTTAGGGCTCGAGGCTTATTTTGCTATTCCTCGTTCAGAAGAAGAAAAAAATAGCTTAAAAAACCCTCGTTCATCTGTATGTTTTGACGCTCCTTCTTGGTATGAACTAGTTGTAGAGGGCCGCAAAATTGCTGGAAGTGCTCAGACTAGACAAAAGGGAGTTATCCTCCAGCACGGCTCTATCCTGTTAGAGATTGATGAAGATAAATTATTCAGCGTGTTTAATTACCCAAATGACCGCGTGAAAGAAAGAATGCAGCGCGCATTTCGTTCTAAAGCGGTAGCGATCAATGCAATTGCGGGCCGCAAAATCTCTATTGAAGAAGCAAAAGAAGCGTTTTATAAAGGATTTGCTTCTGCTCTTGATATCGATTTAGAACCGTATACACTATCTGAAGAAGAGGAAGCATATGTAGAAGAACTAGCGCGCACAAAGTACGGATCGGATGAATGGAACTTTAAGCGCTAAACGAATGCGGATGGTAAATAGATAAAAGTGCAACTTCTTATAAGTTGCACTTTTTATTGGAATTTTTAGAAACAATGCTTGGCTAATAGAATACATAGGGAAGAAAAGTCAAACACTTTTTTTACGAAAAAAAAAATATTTCACTTGACACCCTTCTATATGTAGATGTTTGGAGAAGTGTCAAATACTATATATTGAATTCGTCCAAGCCGTGTGGTAAGTTATTGATAGTTGATTGAAAAACTCTATTTCCTTTAAAAGGAAATAGAGTTAATAAATTTATAGATGTTCGATAGGTAAGGAGTTGTGAGAATGACTGTTTTGTTAAATCAAAAAGTGAATATGAATGTTGAAAAGCTCAATTCAGATATTGAACGCTTTCCGCAAGTACATCCGATTACACCGGATATGAAGTTAACTCATAAAGGTGTTTCAAGATTGGTAATGTTAGACCGCTATGCGTTTAAAGATACGGAAAAATTAACGTTATCAGAAGGAGATTTTGTTGTTCTAACTGTAAAGGAAGACCCAAAATTTCCAGCACGAGGACTTGGCTATGTGGAAAGCATTAATTTTGAGCAAAAAACCGCTGTTGTCAAGGTAGAAGATGAGTTTAGAGGAGCTTTATCACCTGAAGAAGCAGAAAATGGGTTAATTACTCGTTCTTTAGATGTCATTGAAAAACCTCTAGAGGCCTTCTATGAGCAAATTGCAAAACGTAATGCAACAGGCTTAGCTTCTGTGGAAAAAACAGAAGAAAAGCGCAAAGAGTGGTTTGAAAAGTTCTATCAAGAGCTTGTTCAGCTAAACTTTGTACCCGCTGGCCGCGTTCTTTACGGTGCAGGTGCTGACACGGACGTAACTTACTTTAACTGTTACGTAATGCCTTATGTAAAAGATTCACGCGAAGGTATTTCAGAACACCGCAAACAAGTAATGGAAATCATGAGCCGCGGAGGCGGTGTTGGAACCAATGGTTCAACTCTTCGCCCGCGCAACACGCTGGCTCGCGGTGTAAACGGCAAATCATCTGGTTCGGTTTCATGGTTGGATGATATTGCTAAACTGACGCATCTTGTTGAGCAGGGTGGGTCACGTCGTGGGGCTCAAATGATCATGCTTGCCGACTGGCATCCTGACATTGTAGAGTTTATTATTTCTAAAATGCAAAACCCTCGCATTTTACGTTTCTTAATTGAAAACACAAATGACGAAATGATTAAAAAGCACGCTCAAGATAAATTGAAGTTCACGCCGCTAACAGAGTCTGAAGAAGCAATGTACCAAGGAATCATTAACTATAAACAAATTCCTGGTCTTGGTGGGTTCAGTGAAAAAATCATTAAAGATGCAGAAGAAAAGCTGCAAACAGGCGGAACGTACAGCGTTCATAACTCAGAGTTTTTAACAGGAGCAAACATTTCTGTATGCTTAACAAAAGATTTTATGGATGCTGTTGAAAACGACGGTGAATACGAACTTCGCTTCCCAGACGTAGAAAGCTATTCAAAAGAAGAAATGGCTAACTACAATGAAAACTGGCACGAAGTAGGCGACGTGCGCGAGTGGGCAAAACAAGGAAACAAAGTTCGTACGTACCGTACTATCCGTGCAAAAGAGCTATGGAACTTAATTAATATTTGTGCAACGTACTCAGCTGAACCAGGCATTTTCTTCTTCGACAATGCCAATGACATGACAAATGCTCAAGCATATGGTCAGCACGTTGTTGCAACGAATCCATGTGGTGAACAACCACTTGCACCATTCTCTGTTTGTAACTTAGCTGCTGTTAACTTAGCGCAAATGGCAGATAAAGAAACAAAAACAGTTAACTTTGAAAAGCTACGTCAAACGGTTGAAACGGGCGTTAGAATGCAAGATAACGTTATTGATGCAACTCCTTATTTCTTAGAAGAAAACCAAAAGCAAGCGCTTGGCGAACGCCGCGTTGGTCTTGGTGTAATGGGTCTTCACGATCTTCTTATTTATTGTGAAACAGAATACGGCTCTGACAAAGGCAATGAGTTAGTAGATAAAGTGTTTGAAACAATTGCCACGACGGCTTACCGCGCGTCTGTAGAGCTTGGAAAAGAAAAAGGAAGCTTCCCGTTCTTAGTGGGCGAAACAGATGCTGAAACGGCTTCTTTACGTGAAGCATTCACAAATACAGGCTTCATGAAAAAAATGCCTGAAGATATTCGTGAAAACATTAAAGAGCACGGTATCCGAAACTCTCATTTATTAACAGTAGCGCCAACTGGCAGTACTGGAACAATGGTTGGAGTATCAACGGGTCTTGAACCTTATTTCTCATTCTCATACTTCCGAAGCGGTCGTTTGGGTAAGTTTATTGAAGTGAAAGCTGATATCGTTCAAGAGTATTTAGATCAGCATCCAGAAGCAGATCCAAACAATCTTCCTGAATGGTTCATTTCAGCTATGGAACTTGCACCACAAGCTCACGCGGACGTGCAATGTGTGATTCAGCGCTGGATTGATAGCTCAATTAGTAAAACAGTAAACGCTCCTCGTGGTTACACGGTAGAGCAAGTTCAAAAAGTGTACGAGCGTCTGTATAAAGGCGGAGCAAAAGGCGGTACGGTGTACGTAGACGGAAGCCGTGATGCACAAGTCTTAACGCTAAAAGCAGAAGAAAATACGTTTGATGAAGAAATTGAAGCGCCAAAAGAAGAAACAAAACCACACGTTGTGTTAGTTGATACAATTAATGAAATTCGTTCAACTGATGTAACAATCGGTTCTGAAGTAGGTAATACGTGTCCGGTTTGCCGTCAAGGAACGGTAGAGGAAATGGGCGGATGCAACACATGTACAAACTGTGGTGCACAGCTGAAATGCGGCCTTTAATTTTTAATCATGATTGACTAGTAAAAGCTGACTCAAGTGAGTCGGCTTTTATTATGTATGAAAATGGGGCATAAATAAGAAGCGGGAGAGAACGGTTCTTGTATTTGAATAAGCATTGTAGTATGATTTTAATTGAATGTCTTTTATCCAGTTTTATCTTATGACATCGCTTTATTTACACGTTTTTTTTCACATAGATTATCAAACATGAACACGATATCACTATAAGAAACAGACATTTATGACTTATTATTAGCAATACATAATATTAATTGGGGGAGATTTCATGCCTACACCGAGTATGGAAGATTATATTGAACAAATATATATGCTAATTGAAGATAAAGGATACGCTCGAGTGTCTGATATTGCTGATGCATTGGCGGTTCACCCCTCATCTGTAACAAAGATGGTTCAAAAACTAGACAAAGATGAGTACTTAATTTACGAAAAATATCGAGGCCTTGTTTTAACAGCTAAGGGACAGAAGATTGGAAAACGTCTTGTTTATCGCCACGAGCTCTTAGAGCAGCTATTGCGAATCATTGGCGTGGATGAGAAGAATATTTATGATGACGTAGAAGGAATTGAACATCATTTAAGCTGGAATTCCATTGATCGAATTGGGGACTTGGTTCAATACTTTGAAGAAAATCATAACCGTATTCAAGATCTTCGCAATGTACAGAAACGAAATGAAGAAGAGCAAAAATTATAAGGAAAAAGCAGCGGCCAATAGCGTCACTGCTTTTTTTCTTTTTATCATAACTTGTTGCTGAGTCGACTACAAATGTAGAGTAGGTAGTTTGGAGGAGAGGCTGTGTACGTCGACGGAGTATTTTCAGGTGGCGGTATTAAAGGGCTTGCACTGATTGGTGCGTTACAAGCTCTAGAAGAAAAAGGCTTTATTTTTCGGCGCTTAGCGGGAACGAGTGCGGGTTCCATTATTTGTGCATTTGTAGCAGCTGGTTATACAAGTGAAGAAATCGTTGAAATGATGAATGAAATTGAGTTATCTTCTTTCCTAGATCAAAGAATGTCCTTTTTACCATCGAGCTTGACAAAATGGCTGTTTTTATATTGGAAAATGGGATTATATAAAGGAGAAAGGCTTGAAAAGTGGATTGCTGAGAAGTTGCGGAGCAGAGGAATTCGTACATTTGCTGATTTGCCTGATCAGTCGCTGCGTATTATTGCGTCAGATTTGACCAACAGTACGATGCTTGTTCTTCCAGATGATTTGCCTAAATATCACATTGATCCGAATCGTTTTTCTGTAGCAAGAGCCGTTCGGATGAGCTGCAGCATTCCATATTTTTTTGAGCCGGTTAAATTAAAATCTACTCCAAGCAGTTTAATAGTCGACGGGGGAGTGTTAAGCAACTTTCCAATTTTTTTATTTGATGATGATAAAAGTTTGAAGAAACGACCGGTAATTGGTGTGAAGCTGAGTCCGAAGGACGAAGAGAGAGAACGGAATAAAATTAAAAATGCCGTTGGTTTATTCAGTGCGCTTTTTGAGACGATGAAAGATGCGCACGATGCAAGACATATTTCAAAACGTCACGAGAAAAATATTATCTTTTTACCTGTTAATCAAGTTTTTGCGACAGAATTTACCCTCACAGAAGAACGGAAGGAAGAGCTGATTGCGTTTGGCAAAAAGCGTACAAGGGCATTTTTGAAAAAATGGTGCTATTAAAAAAACAAGGAGGCTTTTCTCCTTGTTTTTTTAAAAGAATGCTCTATTTTTCTTTTTTCCTTTTTTACCTTCGATGACGGTCAAGTGTGAGTTGTTTTTCTTTTTCTTTAGCGGTTTCGTTGATTTGGATACCGGGCGCTTATTTGAGCTTCGGTACGTATGCATATCAACTTTGTTGCTTCCTCGCTCTTTTTCTTTTTGACGCAGTTTCGATTGCTTTACTGCGCGCACATAGCCTCTATCTTGACCTTTTGTCTGAGAAGGGCGGAGAATAAACCGATAAACTAAGTAAAACAAAATGATAAACAGAAAAATATAACCTGCTTGACGTAATAAAACAGCTGGATCTGTAATCAACGTAAATGCAAAGCCAATGACTCCTAACCCGATTAGACCATATACAAGTGGTTTCACGAATGGACGTCTCATTTTGTTCACCTCCTAAAATAGTAAAAAAAGAAAGCAAAACGGTGTGGATTAGACAACTTGTTCGTCAGTGGTAGAAGAAAGTTCATTTTCAACGCGTAAAAGTTCTTTAAATGAAGCAATCGCAACTTCAACTTGATCATCTTTTGGTTCTTTGGTTGTTAAAAGCTGAAGCCATAAACCGGGATAACCTAAAAAGCGAAGAAGAGGGACATGACGAACTTTATTGGTTAACTGTAACACTTCAAATGATAAACCAAGGACAACTGGAATTAATGCAAGGCGATCCACAATTCGTAACCAAAGAGGATCCGTTGGAACTAGTAGGTAGACAAACATTCCTACAACTACGGTAAAGAGGATAAAGCTACTTCCGCAGCGATAATGAAGTCGAGATTGTGCTTGAACGGCTTCTACCGTAAGTTCAGCATTGTTTTCATATGCATTAATGACCTTGTGTTCTGCTCCATGATATTGAAACACCCGTTTAATAAGTGGCGTTTGTGAAATCACATAAATATAGCCAAGGAGCAATAATAGTTTAAATACTCCTTCAATAAAAACTTGAGCTACACTTGAAGTGAAAACAGGACGTGTCAATTGTGCTAAAAACACAGGAATCAATGTAAATAGTACTTTCCCGAAAAGAAAGGATATTACACCAATAGTTGCAACGCCAAATATTAAAGATAGTTTTGATTCTTTTTTCTCTTTTTGTTGTTCTGCTGCTACTTGAGCATCATCTTCTGGATTCACGTCATAGCGTTCAGAGGAAAAGTTCAAGTGCTGCGTACCGTTTGCACTGGCTTCAACAATAGCAGCAATTCCTCGTAAAAAAGGAATTTTTTTTAAAGCAGTGAGTACGGAATTTGATTTTCTTTTTGAATGAAAATAATCAATAGATTGATCTTTGCGGCGAATAGCCGTCACCATCATACGTTTGCCACCGAACATGACACCTTCTATAACGGCTTGACCACCATACGCAGGTTTTTGTAATTTAGACATTTCAGGCACCAACCTAACTTAACTAGACTAGACTTCTTAGTATTTTATATTCTACAGCAAAATCAAATAAACCTCTAGGCGGATGCATGTTATCTAGTTTAGCCAATATTTTTCATCTCCACACCCTTCATATGAATTTTTTTCCTTTCATTTATAAAATTTTTTTATGAAACTCTGTGTGAAGTAGTTTTAAAATGTCTCTGCGATATCAGGCGCCCTTCTTGCGTATAGGAAGAGTAATAAACGTAAAAACTTAGAAATGAGTCGGTAGGAAATGAGAAAAAAGTTCATACTACATCAAGAGGTGATTAATATGTCAGAACCTAAAGAACAGCATGAAAAAAAACAGGATAACCAACCTACGCATAAACAGGAAATATCTTTTTTATTTAAAGCCATCTTTATTTCCTTTTTTGGAGGGGTTTTCTGGAGCTTTATTGGCTATTTAAATTATCTGTTTAGCTTTAGTGTTATCAATCCAAATATGCTTTTAGATCCATGGGCATTAGGTGATTGGAAGGATAAAGGAATAGGTGTTATCGTCAGTATTTTTCTCATAGGGGTATTATCTATTGTTGTCGGGTTGTTATACTACGTCCTATTAAAGAAGTTTAAAACAATTTGGATAGGTTTTGCTTACGGCTTATTATGGTGGGCAATCGTATTCGTTGTTTTGAATCCGCTCTTTCCTAACTTGAAAACAATTGGAGAGCTTCCAGCTAACACAATTATTTCATCCCTCTGTATTTATATTTTATATGGTGTATTCATCGGATATTCCATTTCTTTTGAAGCGGCAGAGCTTCAAACAAAAGACGAATCTACAGATTTTCAAACGGCGAATAAGTAGTGTGAATGTTCCAACGTATGCTAATATATTCTATATAATGATTTAAAAAGAAAAATAAAGTGTAAATTCACACAAGTGAGCTGCATAAAGGGTTCGTAGTAGGGGAGAGTGTTGAAATAAGATGAATAAGATTTTAGTAATAAACGGTCCTAATTTAAACCGTTTAGGCGTACGCGAACCAGCGGTATATGGGACAGATAATCTTCAAAATCTTGAAGAGAAGCTTCAGCGAGCAGGCAGAGACCACGGAGTAGAAGTTGAGTGCGTACAGTCTAATCACGAAGGTGTAATTATCGACTGGATTCACGAAGCGGATGAAAAGTTTGATGGGATTATGATCAATCCTGGTGCTTTTACTCACTACAGTTATGCCATTCGAGATGCGATTGCCAGTATATCTGTTCCTGTTATTGAAGTGCATATTTCGAACGTACATAAGCGTGAAGAGTTTCGCCACCATTCGGTGACGGCACCTGTTACGCATGGTCAAATTGTCGGGTTAGGTTTATACGGATACGAGCTTGCTCTGCAGGCACTTTTACAATTAAGGGGGAAATAAAATGAAAATCGAAAAACTACGCGAACAGTTTTCAAAGTTGAATGTAGACGGTGTTGTCGTTACAAGTGAATATAACAGACGCTATATGACCAATTTTACAGGATCTGCTGGTGTCGTTATCATTTCTGAAGACAAAGCGGCATTTGTAACAGATTTTCGTTATGTTGAACAAGCAACTAGTCAAACAGAAGGTTTTGATATCGTTCAGCACAAGGGTCCTATTGTAGAAGAAGTAGCGAATGTAGTGAAACAATTTGGAATTAAAAAGCTTGGTTTTGAACAGAATTATGTTACATATGGACAGCATCAATTATTTGATAAGCATATCGGAGCGGAACTTGTTCCAATCTCGCACGCAATCGAAAACTTACGCTTGATAAAGAGTGACTCAGAGATTAAGATATTAAAGGAAGCTGCAAAAATAGCAGATGCAGCATATGAACATATTTTAACCTTTGTTCGTCCTGGTTTAACAGAGCTTCAAGTATCGAATGAACTGGAGTTCTTTATGAGAAAACAAGGCGCAACATCTTCATCTTTTGATACAATTGTTGCTTCAGGGCATCGCGGGGCTTTACCGCATGGTGTTGCTTCTGACAAAGTAATTGAAAAAGGCGAACTTGTAACGCTTGATTTTGGCGCATACTATAATGGTTACTGTTCAGATATCACACGAACATTTGCCGTCGGTGAAGTAAGTGATAAGCTAAAAGAAATTTATAATGTCGTACTGCAAGCAGAGCTTAACGGAATGAACGGTATCAAAGCAGGTATGACGGGTAAAGAAGCAGATGCGCTAACGCGTGATTATATTACAGAACACGGATACGGCCAGTATTTTGGACATTCGACCGGTCACGGCGTAGGGTTAGAAGTACATGAAGGCCCATCGCTTTCTGTGAAATCTACAGATGTACTGCAGCCAGGTATGATTGTAACCGTTGAACCAGGTATTTACATACCAGACTTAGGGGGCGTTCGTATTGAAGATGATACGGTCGTCACAGCAGAAGGTAATGAGGCATTATCGCACTCATCAAAAGAGTTCATTATTTTATAAAATGTAGGAGGATTTCTTCATGATTTCAGTAAATGATTTTCGTACAGGTTTGACAGTAGAAGTAGACGGGGGTATTTGGCGTGTAATGGATTTCCAACACGTAAAGCCTGGTAAAGGCGCTGCATTCGTTCGCTCAAAACTACGTAACCTTCGTACAGGAGCTGTGCAAGAAAAAACGTTCCGTGCAGGTGAAAAGGTAGGAAAAGCTCAAATTGATAATCGTAAAATGCAATATCTATATGCAAGCGGCGATCAGCACGTATTCATGGACAACCAGTCTTATGAGCAATTAGAGCTTCCGGCGAGTGCAATTGAATATGAGCTAAAATTCTTAAAAGAAAATATGGAAGTCGCAATTATGATGTATCAAGGTGAGACATTAGGTGTTGAACTTCCGAACACAGTTGAGCTTAAAGTAACAGAAACTGAACCTGGTATTAAAGGTGACACAGCTTCTGGCGGTACAAAACCAGCAACTGTTGAAACTGGTTTAACAGTAAACGTTCCTTTCTTCGTAAATGAAGGCGACGTATTAATTATTAACACAACAGACAGCAGCTACGTATCACGCGCGTAATTCGGTCGTGTAAGCAAGCTGTAAACACACGAAAAAGGCAGAGAATGATTCTCTGCCTTTTTTGTGTGTTTTTTTGTGCTAACCCTTCCTTATTTTGCATAGGTTGTACTAAACAACGCAGAGATATAGGAGGGGCTTATGAAGCAGTGGTTGGATCATTTAAACGGTACGGTATTAACGATGGCGTGCCTTCGATTTATTTCTTCATTTATTGAGTTTATTGCCGCTATTTTAATTGTCACAAACAATGATGTGAAAAAAGCGTTAATGATTAATGGAATGCTAGCGCTTGTTGGTCCGATTGTAATGGTGAGTTCTTTCACCATTGGTTTAGTGTCCGTAGCAGATCAATTATCTTTTGGAAAATTAATCATGATTGTAATAGGAGTGCTCTTCATTTTAATCGGTGTTTTTAAATAAAAGGTAGGCATAAAATGGTCAAGCTCATAATACATTGAAGTGAGTTCAAATATGAGGGGATGAATATGTTAAACGAAATACTTGCAATTTTTCCGCCTAATTTAAAAAAGACTGTTGAATTTTATGTCACAAACCATTCTCATGTGCTAGAAGAAATTCGAGTGCGCATAGGAAGACCTGTCGAATTTACAATCAACAATCAGCCTTATTTCGAATCGTATCTTCCAAGTGCAGAAGATGCTTTATTTATCTTAAATAAACTAAGCCAGTTTTCGATTTATATGATTGAAGAAGAATTAAAAAAAGGATATGTCACCATTGAAGGCGGACACCGGGTTGGACTAGCGGGAAAAGTTGTAACGGAAAATGGACAGGTTCGTGTGATTCGTGATGTATCATCCTTTAATATCCGGATTGCTAAACAAAAGATTGGCATTTCGAATCAGCTTATTCCTTTTTTATACAATCGCCATTGGCAAAGTACGGTCATTATAGGACCTCCTCAAACAGGAAAAACAACCATGATTCGTGATTTAGCCAGAGTAATAAGCACTGGCATAGAGCGCTCTAAGATTCCTCCGTTTAAAGTAGGGATTGTAGATGAACGATCAGAAATTGCTGGGGCTGTTAAAGGGGTTCCTCAGCATACATTCGGATCTAGAATGGATTTATTAGATAGCTGTCCGAAAGCTGAAGGCATGATGATGATGATTCGCTCCATGAGTCCCGATGTACTGATCGTGGATGAAGTTGGAAGTGAAGAAGATTGTAAGGCCGTACTTGAAGCCGTTAATGCTGGTGTTCGTGTCATTATGACTGTTCATGGGTATGACATTGACGATTTAATGAAGCGTCCCACTTTGCAAGCTTTAATGAAACTTCACGTATTTAAAAAGTATGTTGTGCTATCGAACAGCCGAGGTCCTGGAACACTTCAGGCTATCTATGATGAGCATTATAACTCCATGAAATTGACCGCTGAAAAGTCGCTTATTGAAAATAGTAAAGGGTGATGGTGTATGAAACTGTTTGGTGCCATCTTTATCTTATTTGCTTCCACTTACACAGGATTTGAGTTTGCAAAGCAGCTTAGCGAAAGACCTAGGCAGCTCAGGCAATTAAAAACGGCTCTTCGGTCGTTAGAAGCGGAAATTATGTACAGCAACCGGCCTCTTCAAGAAGTTGCTCATTTGTTATCTCTACAGCTTCCTAACCCTTTAGCTTCTTTATTTAGTGAGTTTTCAATGAAATTAAAAGAAGGTACTGAAAGTGTCAAGGAAGCTTGGGAAAAGACGTTGGACCAATTTTGGAAACAAACCGCACTTAAAACAGGAGAACTGGAAATCTTAAAACAATTTGGTGAAACGCTTGGTCAGCATGATCGTTATTCGCAGCAAAAGCATATTTTGCTGACGCTGAACCATCTCGAACGCGAAGAACAAGATGCAGTTGATAAGCAGAATCGCTATGAAAAAATGGTTAAAAGTTTAGGCTTTCTATCTGGATTGCTACTGGTCATCCTATTGATGTAGCGATGGAGGAGGATTGAATGTGGGAATTGATATGAACACCATTTTTCAGATCGCTGGGATTGGTATCGTCGTAGCTTTTTTAGTCACCGTACTCGAACAGATGGGAAAAAAAGATTACGCGAATTGGGTTACCCTCATCGGTTTTATTTATATTTTATTTATGGTTGCTTCGATTGTGGAGGACTTATTTCAAAAAATCAAATCGGTTTTTTTATTTCAAGGGTAGAGGGGTGATTTGCCATTGAAATGCTTCAAATTGTGGGCTTAGGATTAGTAGCGACATTTTTGGCACTCATTTTAAAAGAACATAAATCACCTATTGCTTTTTTACTTGTCGTATTCGTGGGATCCGTGATCTTTCTTTTTTTAATTGATCAAATCTACGAGATTATTAAGATGGTCGAGCGGCTGTCGATCAATGCCCACGTTAACATGATTTATGTGGAAACCATTTTGAAAATCATTGGTATTGCCTATATCGCCGAATTTGGTGCTCAAATTACGAAAGATGCAGGACAAGGTGCCATTGCTTCTAAAATTGAATTAGGTGGAAAAGTGCTGATTCTCTCCATGGCAATTCCTATTTTGACGGTCATTATTGAAACGATTATTTCAATGCTGCCCAATTAATTTTACTTAATATGAGGTGACGAAATGAAGCGGTGGACGTTTAAAGTGAATATACTCGCTCTTCTTTTGTTCCTCTTTTTTTTCTTTCCAGAAAATGTACAAGCTTCCGAACCCCCGAAGCAGCAAGAACTTGTCAATGAACAAATTGATAAGCTCGGTATCGATGAAGTCAAACAGTTTTGGGACGATATTATTACCCAATACGGCGGCTTTTTACCCGAGAGTCAGAAGGGAAGTTTAGTCGATTTTTTAAAAGGAGAAAAAGAGTTCTCTCTTAAAGAATGGCTAGGAGGTCTTGTAAAGTTTTTATTTCACGAAGTATTAGCGAATGGAAAGCTCCTCGGTACACTCATTATGCTAACGGTTTTTAGCGTGTTTTTGCAAACGCTCCAAAGTGCGTTTAATCAGCAAACCGTAAGTAAAGTAGCGTATGCGCTTGTATATATGGTTTTGATCATCATTGCTCTTAATAGTTTTCAAATTGCTATTTCTTATGCAACAGGAGCGATCGAGACCATGACCAAATTCATTTTAGCTCTGGTGCCGCTGCTGCTTGCCTTAATGGCATCATCAGGAGGAGTTGTATCGGCAGCCTTTTTTCATCCGATGATTTTGTTTTTAATGAACACCAGCGGTTTGCTTATTCAATACGTAGTGATGCCGCTGCTTTTTCTTTCAGCACTGCTTAGCATTGTGAGTACGATTTCAGATGAGCATAAGGTTACACAGCTTGCTCAGCTGTTGAGAAATATAAGCATTGGCGTGCTTGGAATATTCCTAACTGTTTTTTTAGGTGTGCTATCCGTCCAAGGTGCCACATCAGCTGTTGCTGACGGTATTACGATTCGAACGGCAAAGTTCGTCACAGGGAACTTTATACCTGTTGTAGGACGTGTGTTCACAGATGCGGCTGATACAGTCATCAGTGCCTCGCTTCTATTAAAGAATTCAGTAGGGATTGCTGGAGTAGCAGTCTTACTGTTAATCGTCGCATTTCCGGCTATTAAAGTGTTAACGCTCGCTTTTATCTATAAGCTAGCAGCAGCTCTTCTTCAACCCATTGGAGGAGGACCGGTTATTTCCTGCTTGAGCATTATCAGCAAAAGCGTCATCTATATTTTTGCGGCGCTTGCTGTTGTCTCGCTTATGTTTTTCTTATGTTTAACGGTCATCATTACAGCGAGCAACGTCACAATGATGGTGAGGTGAAGAAATTGCAGGCCTTAACGACGTGGATTACGAATATCGTTCTTTTTATCTTATTAGCTACCATTATTAATTTACTGTTGCCCAATTCTAGTTTTCAAAAGTATACGAAGCTGGTGGTTGGACTTCTTTTGATGCTGATTATTATTACACCCGTTTTTCAAATTTTTAAAGTGGATGTTAATCAAATGCTGAAATCACTTAGCTTATCATCTATTCGATCCGATCAACAGGTAGAAAATTCAATAGAAAATCAGAAAAAAGAAATACAAGCTTCACAACGTGCATATATTTTAGAACAAATGGCTGTCCAAATGGAGGCAGATGTAAAAGAGGAGTTGATGGATCAGTATGGTGTAGCAATTGATCGAATTCACATTGAAACAAAAAAGCCGAACGACGAACCTACCGCTGATAATATTAAATCCATTTCAGTTGCCGTAAGTAAAAAAGCATCGGGTGATTCCGAGGTTGTTTCAGCTGTGAAAGTTATTTCTATTGATACCTCCACACCGATCGAAACAAACAAACCAACAGAATCCAAGAAATTATCCAACTATTTAGCAGCAAAATGGGATGTAAAACAAGGCCAAGTTGTTGTGAATATGGAGGAGGGAGACACGAAATGAGTCAAAAGCCAGAAAAAGGTGACCCATCATTTTTTCAGCGGTTCTTTTCATTTAAACAGTCATCAACTACGAAGAAACCTTCAAAGTTAATGTATATAGGTATTTTACTAGCTGCAGGCGTTATCTTTATGGTATTTAGCAACTCACTCACAACATCTATGAATTCAGGCGGATTATTAAAGAGTGCAAGCAAAGAAACCAGCGCACCACCCGTATCACAAGATATTCCCGCTTTTAGCTCCAAAAAGACAACAACGATGACAGGTTATGAAGAGCGGTATGAGGAAGAATTGAAAGATATTTTAGATCAAGTTAGAGGCGTAAGTAAGGTAAAAGTAATTGTGAACCTAGATGCAACAGAATCCAAAATATATGAAAAAAACAGCGTGACAAAATCGCAAACGACCAACGAGACGGACCGTGAAGGAGGGACTCGTAAAGTTGAAGATTCCTCAACAGATGAACAGCTGGTCATTGTAAGAAGTGGAGAACAAGAAAAGCCTGTTGTAGTCAAAACTGAAAAGCCAAAAGTCAGAGGTGTGTTAGTTGTCGCTAAAGGAGCTGATAATATCGAGGTAAAGAAATCTATTATTGAAGCCGTGACAAGAGCGCTCGATATACCAAGTCATAGAGTAGCAGTATTAGCGAAAAAAGGATGAGGGGGAAATGAATATGTTATTAAAAAAGCAAACGGTTTGGTTATTAACAATGTTAAGTTTAGTTGTTGTGTTATCGGTGTACTATATGACAACGCCAGAAAATCCTCAGAGTAATGTTGCGCTAGTAGACAATGAAAAACAAAGCGAAAAACAGGCTGATGACAAGGCTCCTGCAGAAGATACAAAACAACAGGCAGATGAGAAATCAGGAACAAAAGAAGGTTCAAAAACTGAAGGCTCAGCAGAAGATGTAAAAAAGGAAACGGCTAAAAATGCAAAAGAATCAGCGGTTGTATCAAGCACAGATAGCGACGAGCTATTTACGGCGCTCCGCTTGGAATTAAATGATGAAAGAAGTCAGCTGAAAGAAGAGTATCAGGAAGTAGCGGCATCAAAAAATGTAACGCCTGCAGAAGTAAGCAAAGCGATGGATAAAATCGATGAATTATCAAAGCTCGGGGAAAAAGAAGCAACGCTCGAAACATTAATTAAAGCAAAAGGATACAGCGACGCGCTAGTAAGAGCAGATGGAAAACAAGTGCAAATTACCGTTAAGACAGAAAAACACTCAAAAACAAAAGCCAATCAAATCATTCAGCTAGTCAAAAAAGAAATGGGTCCAAAAGAAGTAGCGGTAGAGTTTCAGCCAACTAAATAAAGGGAATAAAAGAAGTGTAAAACAGCCGCAAATTGGGGTTGTTTACACTTCTTTTTTTATGAAATGACTAAAATCTAAGCGAGACGGGAAAAATTTTAACATGGCTTTCTTTTTTTACTTCGGTTATAATAGGTTTCATAATCTTATATTAGTACTAGGTGACAAATGTTTTCATAAGTATTGTCATCTGTAAAGCTATGTTTCCATTTATAAAACAATAACGCTAAAAAGTTATTATAGAGTAAGTGGAACTTCTTTTTAATGTTTGCCAAACGAATTGAATGGCTGTAGCCATTTATCGTATTATTAACATTGTAGAGAATTCTATTTTCATGAGGTAGGAGTGTTCAATATGTTAAAAATTCAAGAGATCCGTGAGATCATTAAACTAGTTGATCAATCATCAATCGAGGAGTTCACCTATGAGCACGAAGGCTCCAAAATCAAGATGAAGAAAAAAGACGCAATTGTTTCCAAACAAGCGCAGCAAGTAGTGGTTTCGGCACCTGAACAAGCAGCAGCACCTGCACCGCAGGCAGCAGCGGCTCCAGCGCTAGCCACAGCAGCACAGTCTGCTCAGCCAAAAGAAGAACAAGCGGCCCCAGCGGTTGATGAAAGCTTACATAAAATTACATCTCCGATGGTAGGGACATTCTATGCGTCATCGTCGCCAGAATCAGATGTATACGTAACGCCTGGAGATAAAGTACAAAAAGATTCGGTTGTATGTATCGTAGAAGCAATGAAATTATTTAATGAAATCGAAGCAGAAGTTAAAGGTGAAATCGTTGACGTATTAGTTGAAAATGGACAACTTGTAGAATACGGTCAACCTCTTTTCTTAGTAAAGCCTGAATAAGGAGCGGTAAATATGATTAAAAAGCTATTAATTGCGAATCGAGGAGAAATTGCGGTTCGAATTATTCGAGCGTGTAAAGAGTTAGGTGTAGAATCAGTAGCTGTTCATTCTCAAGCTGATCGCGACTCTTTGCATGTACAATTAGCAGACGAAGCGTATTGTATTGGACCAACGTCATCTAAAGACAGCTATTTAAACTTTACAAATATTATGAGCGTTGCGATGCTAACGGGCTGTGACGCCATTCACCCTGGATACGGCTTTTTAGCTGAAAACGCTGATTTTGCAGAGCTATGCAGAGAGTGTAACGTTACATTTGTAGGACCAAGTCCGGAAGCCATTAACAAAATGGGAACAAAAGACGTAGCGAGGGAAACGATGCGTGAAGCCGGTGTCCCAATTGTTCCTGGTTCCACTGGAATTGTAGAGTCAGTGGAAGACGGTATGTCAATCGCTAATGATATTGGCTATCCTGTTATTATTAAAGCAACGGCAGGAGGCGGAGGAAAAGGAATCCGCGTTGCGAAAAATGAACAAGAGCTTATTAAAGGTATTACAATTACGCAGCAAGAAGCTGCTACAGCTTTCGGTAACCCTGGTGTGTACATTGAAAAGTTCATTGAGGATTTCCGTCACGTTGAGATCCAAGTGTTGGCTGATTCTCATGGAAATACTGTACATTTAGGAGAGCGTGATTGCTCGATTCAACGCCGTCTTCAAAAATTAATTGAAGAAACGCCTTCTCCAGCGTTGGACGAAAAAACGCGTGAATTAATGGGCGACGCTGCTGTTAAAGCCGCTCAAGCCGTTAATTACACAGGAGCCGGAACCGTGGAATTCATTTATGATTATCGTGAAAACAAATTTTACTTCATGGAAATGAATACGCGTATCCAAGTAGAACATCCTGTTACAGAGATGGTGACAGGAGTTGACTTAATTAAAGAACAAATCAACGTGGCAAATGGTGAAACTTTACCGTTTACGCAAGAAGAAGTGACGTTTAACGGATGGGCAATTGAGTGCCGAATCAATGCAGAAAACCCAGAGAAAAACTTTATGCCATCACCAGGTACGATTCAAATGTACTTGCCGCCAGGTGGCTACGGAGTGCGCGTAGACTCTGCTGCATACCCGGGCTATGCAATCCCACCTTACTATGATTCAATGGTGGCTAAATTGATTGTTCATGCGCCAACTCGTGAGGAAGCTATTGAACGAATGAAGCGCGCGTTAGATGAATTTGTTATCGATGGCGTTGCGACCACTATTCCTTTTCACCAAAAGCTATTAAATCATGAAAAATTTGTTAGCGGTGAATTCAACACGAAGTTTCTTGAGCTATATGACGTAATGAATTCTTAGTATAATATAAACTATAGGAGGTGCTGTACATGAATGAAAATCATGTATTAGAAATGGAAGAACACCCAAATTCTCTTGGCAAAGTAGAAATTGCTCCTGAGGTTATTGAAGTCATTGCGGGTATTGCTGCTTCTGAAGTAGAAGGCGTTTCTGCAATGAGAGGAAATTTTGCAGCTGGCGTTGTGGAGAAACTAGGAAAGAAAAACCACGGTAAAGGTGTAAAAGTGGACTTAACAGAAAACGGGATAAAAGTAGACGTGTTTTGTATGATGAAGTTTGGTGTGTCTATTCCAAACGTAGCGCAGCAAGTACAAGATAACATTCGTCAAGCCCTTAAAAATATGACAGCTATTGATCTCGATGAAGTAAACATTCATATCGTAGGGATTCAGTTTGATACGCAAAAAACTGATATTGAAGAAGTTGAATAAAACAAACGTTTACCTAACGGCTGTTGCTAAAATGGAATAACGTATGATTACTTGTTCCTTTTCAACACAAGCTATGGTAAAGTGAAAAAGACTGTCTCGTCATAAAGACGGTCTTTTTCGTGTTCTACAAACTTCGTATAAGAACAATCAAGTATCGTTTCATAAACTATGCTATTATCTAGGTATACTAGTTGAAGAAGATAAATAAAGGAGCAAAAATAATGAAAAGACATACAGCACGCCAAAAAGCATTACAAGCACTATTTCAGCATGATTTAGGGCAAACCGAGCCAATGGAGGCAATCGGAAATGTTGTACAAAACGAAAAGTCTGATCAATTTTTAGAAAGTCTTGTGCTAGGTGTAGTTGAGCATCAGCAAGAAATTGATGAACTTTTACGCAATCATTTAGAAAAATGGACGTTAGACCGCGTAGCTACTGTAGACCGCGTAATCCTGCGTATTGCCGTATACGAAATGAAGTATGAAGAAGAAATTCCTACGAGCGTTACGTTAAATGAAGCGATTGAATTAGCAAAAACATTTGGCGATGATCAATCAAGCAAGTTTATCAATGGCGTATTGTCTAAAGTGTTAACAACTTTATCTAAATAAATGTTCATCTTGCCAAATCAAGTGACTAACATGCTTCTCTCCTTTATATAAAGGGGAGAGGGTGACTGCAAAGGAGGCAAAATGATGAGTGAAGTGCGTTATCTAACCGTTACGGCTCTTACACGATACATCAAGCGCAAGTTTGACGTAGACCCTCACATGCAAGATGTATGGATTAAAGGAGAAATTTCTAACTTTAAACGTCATAGTCGAGGACATATGTATTTCACCTTAAAAGATCAAAATGCTCGTATCGCAGCCGTTATGTTTGCTGGGCATAACCGTCAGCTTAATTTTCAGCCTGAAGAAGGAATGAATGTACTGATTCGAGCTGAAATTTCGGTTTATGAACCAAGCGGAAATTATCAAATGTACGTAAAAGAAATGCAGCCTGACGGCGTTGGAAACTTATACTTGGCCTACGAACAGCTGAAAAAAAAGCTGGAAAAAGAAGGCTTGTTTGATCATGCTAGAAAACGAAAACTTCCGAAGTATCCAACAACAATAGGTGTGATTACATCTCCTACTGGAGCCGCCGTACGGGATATTATTACGACATTAAAGCGCAGATATAACGCGAACATTATTGTTATGCCCGCTCTTGTTCAAGGAGTGAATGCGGCACCGTCTATCATCAAGGCAATTGAAGAAGCAAACCGTCGTAAAGAAGCAGACGTATTAATTGTTGGCCGCGGCGGCGGGTCAATTGAAGAGCTTTGGGCGTTTAACGAAGAAAGCGTAGCTCGTGCAATTTTCACTTCTACTATTCCCGTTATTTCAGCGGTTGGACATGAAACCGATTTTACAATTGCAGATTTTGTAGCAGATTTGCGAGCCCCTACTCCAACGGGTGCTGCGGAGTTGGCTGTACCTCATATCAGTGAAATTACAGAAAGATTGACTCAGCGAAATATCCGTCTTCTTCGTTCGATGAAAGAGATGCTTCAGTCTAGTAGCCGCAGGCTTGAACGGTCTCAGAAATCGTATGCTTTTCGTTACCCTCAAAAGTTGGTCGAGCAAAAAGAGCAGCAGTTAGATCAGCTGATGGAGCGTTTTTATCGTGAAGGTAGAAGGTACATTGAGCATAAACGGACGAACTACGAGCAGCTAACAGCCGCTTTGTTGCGCAATCACCCCGAGCATCAGTTAACGAAAGCGGCAGACCGTCAACAGCAGCTGACGAAAATGCTGACAAAAGAGATGCAGCAGCTGCTAAAGCAAAAACAGCTTTTATTTGCCACGGCAACGTCAAAATTACATACGCTTAGTCCATTAAAAACAATGGAAAGAGGCTACAGCTTAGTATACGATAAAGAAAAAGAGTTAATTAAATCAACCAAACAAGTATCCAAAGGTGATGTGGTAAACGTTCGTTTGACCGATGGACAGTTGCAGTGTGAAGTTTCGAAAATAGAGGAGCGATGAAAAATGGCGACAAATAAAGAGTATACGTTTGAAGAGGCGATGGAGCAGTTAGAAACCATCGTAAACAAGCTAGAAGAAGGCGACGTGCCTTTAGAAGAAGCAATTCAACAATTCCAAGAAGGAATGACTCTTTCAAAATTCTGTCACGATCGTCTTCAGCATATTGAAAAGCAAATGGAAACTATTTTACGTGAAGACGGAACGCTTGAGCCATTCTCGGTACAGGAGGAAGAGTGATGGTGAATGAAATGAATTTAAAAGAGTATATTTCTTTTACAAAAGATCGAGTAGAAACACGCTTGCCTGAAGTGGTAAAGGCATTACATGCTCCGGTTAACTTAAAGGAATCCATGCTTTACTCGCTTACGGCAGGAGGAAAGCGACTTCGCCCAGTGCTGTTGTTTGCAACGCTACATGCATTTGGAAAAGACGAGAGCATGGGATTAGAAACAGCCTGTGCAGTGGAAATGATTCATACATATTCGCTCATTCATGATGATTTACCTAGTATGGATGATGACGACTTAAGAAGAGGTAAACCGACAAATCACAAGGTGTACGGCGAAGCAACAGCTATATTAGCTGGAGATGCTCTTTTAACAAATAGCTTTCAGCTCATTTCTGAAGCGGTACATCCTGAAATTACATCACATATGAAACTTCAGCTCATTACAGAACTGGTAAAAGCAAGCGGAACAGAAGGTATGATCAGCGGACAGGTTGCAGATATGGAAGGTGAAAAAAAGCAGCTCACGCTAGATGAGCTTGAATATATTCATCTTCATAAAACGGGGAAGCTGCTAGGATTCTGTGTAAAAGCAGGAGCAATTCTTGCAAAAGCTACGCCTCTACAGCAAGAATTATTAGAAGAATTCAGTAAGCATGTAGGGTTAGCGTTTCAAATTCAAGATGATATCTTGGATGTGGAAGGGTCTGAAGAAAAGTTAGGAAAGCCAATTGGCAGTGATACAGAAAATGAAAAAACAACATATCCTTCTTTATTAGGTATGGAAGCGGCCAAAGAAAAGTTACAGTATCATGTTGAACAAGCACTTCTCTCGTTACGTCAAGCTCAAATTAAGCACGGATTACTAGAAGAAATTTGTTTATATATAGCAAAACGTGATAGTTAATGACGATTTCTGTCAGGTTTTTTGAGTGATACAGTAAAATAAGATTGAGTCCCAATAGGGGCTATGCTATAATGATTTTACTACTGTATAAAAGCGTAGTGCATAGGTTTGAAAGACATATACAATATCTTGGTGGCCGTTATCACATTTGTGTTAGCGGCTATTTTTTCACTATTTTCCTTTGAATATCACTGGTTTACTGATAGAATATCAAAGGTATTGTAAGTAATAAGGAAATACTAAAAATTGACTATACGTATAAAACAATAGACAATGTATTAAGGTAACTTTATAACAAGTACGAAAGTGAGTGATCCACCTTGGATCTTACAACGATAAAAAATCCTGAGTTTTTAAAGAAAATGTCAGTAACACAATTAGAAGAACTAAGTGAAGAGATTCGTCGTTTTTTAATTACAAAGCTTTCTGCAACTGGTGGTCATATAGGGCCAAATTTAGGGGTTGTTGAGTTAACGCTTGCACTCCATAAAGTGTTCGACAGTCCAAAAGATAAATTTTTATGGGACGTCGGGCATCAGTCGTATGTCCATAAAATTTTAACAGGACGAGCGGGAGAGTTTGATACAATACGTCAATATAAAGGATTATGCGGTTTTCCAAAGCGAGATGAAAGTGAGCATGATGTATGGGAAACGGGACATAGTTCTACATCTCTTTCAGCCGCAATGGGAATGGCTGCTGCAAGAGATTTGCAAAAAACAAAAGCTCACATTGTTCCTATCATTGGTGACGGAGCTTTAACAGGTGGTATGGCTCTTGAAGCGCTTAACCACATCGGGCACGAGCAAACGGATATGACCGTTATTTTAAATGACAATGAAATGTCTATCGCTCCTAACGTCGGGGCTGTACACAGCATTCTGGGGCGTTTGCGCACGGCGGGCAAATACAACTGGGTAAAAGATGAGCTTGAAGTTCTACTGAAAAAAGTGCCTGCGGTAGGCGGTAAGCTCGCGGCAACGGCAGAACGTGTAAAAGATGGCCTAAAGTACATGGTTGTGTCAGGCATGTTCTTTGAAGATCTTGGCTTTACGTATTTAGGACCGGTTGACGGCCATAGCTATGACGATTTATTGGAAACGTTACAATATGCAAAGAAAACAAAAGGACCGGTACTGATTCATGTGATTACGAAAAAAGGGAAAGGGTACTTGCCAGCGGAAAGCGATAAAAGCGGAGCGTGGCATGGTACAGGCCCTTACAAAATTGAGTCCGGTGACTTTATTAAAGACAAAAATGTTCCGATTGCTTGGAGTAAATTAGTAAGTGATACGGTATTGAAAATGGCTAGAGAAGATGAGCGTATCGTAGCAGTAACGCCAGCAATGCCTGTAGGTTCAAAACTTGAAGCGTTTCAAAAAGAGTTTCCGCATCGCATGTTTGATGTTGGGATTGCAGAGCAGCATGCAACAACAATGGCCGCTGGTCTTGCAACTCAAAATATGAAGCCCTTTTTAGCTATTTATTCGACGTTTTTACAGCGTGCATACGATCAAGTGGTTCATGATATTTGCCGTCAGAAGCTAAATGTATTTATTGGGATTGATCGAGCTGGACTAGTAGGTGCTGATGGTGAAACGCATCAAGGTGTATTTGACATTGCGTTTTTACGTCATTTGCCTAACCTTGTTATTATGATGCCAAAAGACGAGAATGAAGGTCAGCACATGGTTCACACTGCTTTGACTTATGAAGAAGGTCCGATTGCGATGCGCTATGCGAGAGGAAACGGATTAGGTGTTGAACTAGATTCAGAACTGAAAAACATTCCGATTGGTACATGGGACGTATTAAAAGAAGGTTCGGATACAACCATTTTAACGTTTGGTACAACGATTTCAATGGCGATGGATGCAGCATCAGAACTTGAGAAGCAAGGAATCAGCGTCAAAGTGGTCAATGCTCGTTTTATTAAACCGCTGGATGAAAAAATGCTTCACGAGATTTTCCAAACGAATAAGCCTGTGATTACGGTGGAAGAAGCGGTACTTCAAGGCGGTTTTGGAAGTGCGGTGTTAGAGTTTGCATCAGAGCACGGCTATTATAATACTCGCGTTGAACGTATGGGTATTCCAGATCGCTTTATCGAGCACGGCAGCGTAACAAAACTTTTAGAAGAAATTGGCTTAACCAAAGAAGAGATTATAAATCGAGTTAAAAAACTCGTAACACCAACACAAAAGAGGCTTGAAGTTAAGTGACAAAAAAAGAACGAGTAGATGTATTGTTAGTAGAACGAGGTTTGATTGAAACAAGAGAAAAAGCAAAGCGTACAGTGATGGCAGGACTTGTTTATGCGAATGAAGTCCGTTTGGATAAGCCGGGAGAGAAAATTGAACGCGATACGCCGCTGACAATTAAAGGTGCAGTGATGCCTTACGTCAGCAGAGGCGGCTTTAAGCTTGAAAAAGCGATTAAAGAATTTAATGTCCATGTAGCGGATAAAATCATGATTGATATTGGTTCTTCTACTGGAGGCTTTACCGATTGTGCGCTTCAAAATGGAGCGAAGATGTCCTATGCGCTAGACGTAGGCTATAATCAGCTAGCTTGGAAGCTTCGTCAAGATGAGCGAGTAGAAGTAATGGAACGAACAAATTTCCGTTATGTGACACCAGCTGATTTATCAAGAGGCTTGCCTGAATTCGCTTCTATTGATGTATCGTTTATTTCCTTAAGACTCATTCTCCCTGTGTTAAAAACACTTCTTGTTCCATACAGCGATGTTGTTGCACTTGTTAAGCCACAGTTTGAGGCTGGAAGAGAGCAAGTTGGGAAAAAAGGAATCGTGCGTGACTCAAAAGTGCATGAAGAAGTCCTTCAAGGAATGGTGGATTTCTCCCTTCGTCAAGGATACGATGTATATAACATGTCGTATTCACCGATAACAGGAGGAGATGGAAATATCGAATTTCTTCTTCACCTGAGCTGGAAAGGCGAGCGTGAACTTGGTGAAAATCAAGCTCCGCTTACTGTGCGTGAAGTGGTCGAAGAAGCACATAAGACGTTAAAAGAGAAAAAGTAATAATGGCCAATGTTAAGCAAAAACTTAGCATTGGCGATTTGATTATGACTCTTTATACAAAAGGTGCATAATCAAGTTGAACACATTATGATACTTAATTAGTGAAAGACTTATAAACAACAAAACAAAAAGAAGATTACATATTAATGTGAGGTGCCAACATGAATAAAGGGCAAAGACATATTAAAATTCGTGACATTATCACGAATAATGATATTGAAACACAGGATGAATTGGTAGATATTTTAAAAAACCAAGGTTTTAATGTAACACAGGCAACAATCTCTCGTGATATTAAAGAACTGCACTTAGTCAAAGTGCCTTTGATGGACGGACGATACAAATACAGCTTGCCTGCAGATCAGCGTTTTAATCCCTTACAAAAGTTAAAGCGCTCCCTTATGGACGCATTTGTAAAAATTGATTCAGCCGGGCATATGCTGGTGATGAAAACATTGCCGGGAAACGCAAATGCGATTGGCGCATTAATTGATCATTTGGACTGGGATGAAATATTAGGAACAATTTGTGGAGACGATACATGTTTGATTATTTGCCGTACTCCTGAAGATACGCAAATTATATCAGACCGATTCTTAGAAATGTTATAAAGGTGAGTGAAGCAGGTTGTTAGCTGAATTATCCATTAAAAACTTTGCGATTATTGATGAACTTTCTGTTTCATTTGAAAAAGGCTTAACGGTATTAACAGGCGAAACAGGAGCGGGAAAGTCGATTATTATTGATGCCATTTCATTGTTAGTAGGTGGAAGAGGCTCTTCGGAGTTTGTCCGCCATGGAACAGACAGAGCCGAAATTGAAGGGCTTTTCTTATTTGATGAAGAACAGCATCCGAGTCACGAAAAAGCCAAACAAGTCGGTTTGGAAGTGGAAGATGGAATGATTGTGCTTCGCCGAGATATCACTACAAATGGGAAAAGTATTTGCCGTATCAATGGGAAGCTCGTAACGTTAGCTATCCTACGTGAAGTCGGACAGACGTTAATTGATATACATGGACAGCACGAGCACCAAGATTTAATGAATCAAGATCGTCACTTAACTCTTCTTGATCAATATGGAGGAGAAAAAGTAGAAGAGGCTTTGACGGAGTATCGAGAGGTATTTTCGAGGTATACGTCGCTAAAAAAGCAGTTGGATCAATTAACTGAAAATGAGCAGCAGATGGCACATCGCCTCGATCTTATTCAATTTCAATTAGATGAAATCAAAGCCGCAAATTTGCAGCTCAATGAAGACGAGGAACTAAATGAAGAGCGTTTGAAGATTTCCAACTTTGAAAAGATCTATACGTCGCTAAACGATGCGTACAATGCGCTGCACGGTGAACATCAAGGTCTGGATTGGGTAGGCGTAGCAATGAATCATACGGAGGATATTTCGTCACTGGAAAAAAACTATGCCGAAATTTCGGAGATTATTTCATCGAGCTTCTATCAGTTAGAAGACGCATCTTATAAAATTCGTCAGCAGCTGGATTTATTAGAATTTGATCCGAAACGCTTAGACTTTATTGAAGCGCGTTTAAATGAAATTAATCATTTAAAGCGTAAATACGGTCAAAGTGTAGATGAAATTCTAGAATATGCAGCGCAAATTGAAGATGAAATTGATCGTATTGAAAATCGAGATACGCACGTGAGCAAGATCAAAGAACAGTTAAACAGCGTAGCACAGGATTTATTAGTAGAAGCTAACAACGTTTCAGCTATTCGAAAAAAACTTGCTCAGGAGTTAACGGACAGCATCCATCATGAGCTTCAAGAACTCTATATGGCTAAAACCGTATTTCAAATTAAATTCTCTGTCGTAAATGCAGGTAAAAATGACGTTGAAGTAAATGGCGAAAGAATAAAATTCACTAAAGACGGCATTGACAACGTAGCGTTTTATATTTCTACCAACCCTGGTGAACCGTTAAAGCCTCTTGCGAAAGTAGCATCAGGCGGAGAACTGTCAAGGATCATGCTGGCGTTAAAAAGCATCTTCTCTAAGCATCAAGGCGTGACGTCCATTATCTTTGATGAAGTTGATACAGGCGTAAGTGGAAGAGTAGCTCAATCGATCGGTGAAAAAATACATGCCATTTCCGTTGATTCGCAGGTTCTTTGCATATCTCATTTGCCGCAGGTAGCAGCTATGGCAGATACTCATCTCTTTATTGCTAAAGAGATAAAAGGTGATCGTACAACGACATCTGTTCTTCCATTAACTCTTGATGAAAAAGTAAAAGAAATTGGTCGAATGATTGCAGGAGCTGAAATTACAAGCTTAACGAAGGAGCATGCCAAAGAGCTTTTAGATTTAGCGGATAAGATGAAGCAGACCATTTAACAAAACACCTTTTAACACGTAACAGTATGTGTTAAAGGTGTTTTTTTATACAAAATGGAGGAACTGAAAATGTTTCCTTGCACTTCTTTTCATTTTTCTCTGAACTTCTGTTATAAATGCGCTCTAAGAAGGCTAAATTAAATGTGTAGCCATTTAGGCGAGGAAGCGAGGAGAGTGAAAACATGCAAAATCGATACAGACATATAATTGGTGCGATTCTCCTTGTTTCGTTCATTTTTGTAGGATTTATTCCAGTTGTGCAACAATATATACACATTCCAAAACAAATCGTCTTATTTGAACAGCAAAAAGAAAAAATTAATACGACATTACCGCTTAGCGTAGAAGCTTCATCACCTGTTTACGATGTAACAAGTAACAAGGCGAAGCTGACCGTAGCAGGCAAACAGGTAGGCAAAGAAGAGTTGATGCTTCATTTAGCCGGTATTCCTGTAAAGCGTGTAGACGTGCAGGTATTATCTGATTTTAAAGTCATTCCTGGTGGACAATCAATCGGTGTGAAATTAAATTCAAAAGGTGTTCTTGTTGTAGGCTATCATCAGGTAGATACAGCAAAAGGTAAAAAATCTCCTGGCGAAATTGCGGGTATTCAAGTTGGAGATATGATTACGAAGATTAATGGTAAAACCATTGAAAAAATGAGTGATATTACACCGTTTATTCAGCAGGCAGGGAAAACGGGTGAACCATTAAATCTGCATATTTTAAGAGAAAAAAAGCAGTTTGACACGAAGCTGTATCCGTTAAAAGATAAGCAAGATTATGCGTACAGAATCGGTTTATACATCCGTGATTCAGCTGCAGGAATTGGCACAATGACTTTTTATGATCCAAAATCTAAAAAGTACGGCGCTTTAGGCCATGTTATTTCGGATATGGATACAAAAAAGCCAATCGTAGTAGAAGATGGACAAATTGTCCGTTCGACCGTTACATCAATTGAGAAAGGTTCGAATGGCGTTCCCGGCGAAAAGCTAGCGAGGTTTTCTGAAGATAGACAAATCATTGGAAATATTACACGAAATAGTCCTTTCGGTATTTTTGGAAAATTGTCTTCAACGATGGAAAACGGAATAATGGATAAAGCAATGCCAATTGCTCTATCTCATCAAGTAAAAGAAGGACCGGCTAAAATTCTAACGGTAGTAGATGATGATCAAGTGGAAGAATTTGATATTGAAATTATGAGTACTATACCTCAAAAGTTTCCGGCTACTAAAGGAATGGTTATTAAAATTACAGATCCTAAATTGTTAAAGAAAACAGGTGGAATTGTTCAAGGAATGAGCGGGAGTCCGATTATTCAAAACGGTAAAGTCGTTGGAGCGGTTACCCATGTTTTTGTAAATGATCCTACCTCCGGTTACGGTGTCCATATTGAATGGATGCTTAACGAAGCAGGAATCGATATTTATAAAAATAATCGAAAAAAAGCGAGCTAATGTTGTCATTAGTTCGCTTTTTTTGATAAAAATTATTGTCGTAAATGTACGAGAAAAACGTCGAAAAACAAAGAAAATAAGAGAAAATCGAATAAATTCCATTTAAAAGACTTTTTTCTAAAAAAATAAAGGAAATAATGTTGCATTGTCGAATTTGTCCTTTAGAATAAAGAATAGAGACACGTAGGAAACGACGTATAACATAAAGGACTGAGGAGGAAGCTGCATTGAAAAAAATTAAAGTATGCTTGGTTGATGATAATCGGGAACTAATTGGTTTGCTTGAAGATTATATTTCAGAGCAAGAAGACATGGAAGTAATCGGAGTAGCTTACAATGGACAAGAGTGTTTATCCATTTTAAAAGATAAAGATCCGGATGTTCTTGTATTAGACATTATTATGCCGCATCTAGATGGATTAGCAGTTTTAGGTCAGTTAAAAGAAATGAAAAAAGAAAATTATCCAAATGTCATCATGCTAACAGCATTTGGGCAAGAAGACGTAACGAAAAAAGCGGTTGATTTAGGAGCTGCTTATTTTATTCTAAAGCCGTTTGATATGGAAAACTTAGTGAATCATATTCGTCAAGTTAGCGGACAAACATCTTCATTTATGCAACGTTCATCTTCTTCCATGCGTTCGCATCGCGACAGCAAACCAGCAAATTTAGATGCAAGCATTACGAGCATCATTCACGAAATTGGTGTACCTGCTCATATTAAAGGTTATTTATATTTGAGAGAAGCCATTTCAATGGTATATAAGGATATTGAGCTGCTTGGGTCGATTACAAAAGTGCTGTATCCTGACATTGCAAAAAAATACAATACAACAGCAAGCCGCGTTGAGCGCGCCATTCGTCATGCTATTGAAGTAGCGTGGAGCCGAGGAAACATTGATTCCATTTCTTCATTATTCGGATATACTGTCAGCATGTCAAAAGCAAAGCCGACAAATAGTGAATTTATCGCCATGGTTGCGGATAAATTACGCCTTGAACATAAAGCGAGTTGAAAGGGATAGGACTGCTGGAATTACGGGGTTTTGAGTGAGCTGATACCTTTTGTAATACAGAGTACATGCCGATAAACTTTTGGAATTTACACTAGATATTAAACTGAAAACCAATAAACTTTTTACTGGAGGGCCGATGAATTTTAATCATTCATGGGTCCTTTCATTTTGTTTTAAGAGTTGGAAATAGGGAGGTTAAGGGAATGTACATCTTGTGATCCATAGTAGTGTATTTTATTGAAATAATTTATTTAATTGTTATGAGGGCTTTGTGTTTGAAAGAAGATTTAGAAGATGTGTTAAAAAATTCATCTACATATATGGATAAGTAAATGATAAAAAAAGCAGCCTTCAGAAAAGGCTGCTTTTTTTAATCCATTAATTTAGCAATCGGTTTTGAAAGGAACAAAACAATAATTCCAAGTACAATTGTTACAGCTCCGATTAAGCTGAAGATGTCGAAATAACCTAACGACTGTGTATAAGATGCAAGAACACCCGCTAGCTTATTAGCAACAGCAGAGCTTGCCATCCATACGCCCATTAAAAGAGAAGCAAGCTTTAATGGAGCCAGTCTACTTACCATAGACAACCCTACTGGCGAAATCATAAGCTCAGCTAGCGTGTGCAGGAAGTAAGTGAAAATCATAAATAGGATATTTACTTTTAAAGCTGGGTCATTACCAGTATACATAACGGCTGGAATTAAAATTAAGAATCCTAATCCGACTGTTACAAGTCCCATACCCATTTTTGTTGGTGTTTTAAAATCACCGCGTTTTGAATTTCCTAGCTTGTACCAAACAAGTGACATAATTGGTGCTAAAATCATGATAAACAGTGGATTCAATGATTGGAACCACTCTGTTGGAACCGTAAAACTACCGATTTGACGATCAATTTGATCTTGAGCATATAGCGTTAAAGAACTTCCAGCCTGTTCAAAAGCTGTCCAGAAAGCAATAACAACGAAAGCTAGAATAACGATAGCAACCGTTCTTTTCTTTTCTCGTGCTGTCAGCGGAGCAGTTGATGTTTGAGATGCTGCTGCATGAACTTTTCCTGTAGGCTCTTTCCCAATATCACCTAAATAGCGATTAGCCAGTAGGTTAAATAAAATTTGTCCAACAACCATTCCGATAGCTGCTGTTAAAAATCCGTATTTATAACTCATTAATCCAACAACTAATGGGGCGAAAAATGCACCAAAGTTAATACCCATATAAAAAATGGTAAAAGCACCGTCACGGCGAGGATCATTTTCTGCATAAAGATCTCCGACCAATGTGGAGATATTTGGTTTGAAAAATCCGTTTCCGATAATTAATAAAGCAAGTCCGATATACAAAGCGGCTACGCTTTGATGAATGAAGATGGAAAAATTCCCGAGTGCCATAATCACACCACCGATTGTGATGGCTAGCCTTCTTCCGAGGAAGCGGTCTGTTAAATATCCGCCAATCATCGGCGTAATGTAAACAGCACTAGTGAATGTTCCATATAAGCTCAGTGCAGTTGCTTTATCTACCCCGAGTCCACCTTGAGCAGCGGTAGCAGTTAAATAAAGAACCAGAATGGCTCTCATTCCATAATAACTAAACCTTTCCCATGCCTCAGTCGCGAATAATAAGTACAGTCCAGGAGGGTGTTTTTTCCTAGACTCATTTGGCTGCTGATTTTCGTGTTGTACAGCTGCTTGCATAATGAAGTCCCCCTAAAATTTCTCTCATACTATTTAATTCTTTTATTTGAATTGATCAAAAAATCAGAATATAAGTACTGGAATAAATATAATGTATTTTTATTTTAGTAGAAAAACAATAATTTCGTCAATGAAATTATATGGAAAAATCAAAAAATAATTAAATATACACAAAAAAGTATTAAATTACTTATTTAAAAGCATTTTTAAAAATACATTTATATTATTAAATATTCTAATATATGTTATGGAAAATGAAGTAAGAAAGTAATACTATTTTTGGAAACGAAAATTCGAAAGAAAAAAGGATCTGTTATTCAGATCCTTTTTTATCTTCGCTCGCATTTAATTCAGCAAGCTTCTGCAGCAAAATATGCTGAGGCATATGCATCAATTGCTCGAGGGGGATATTTAATTGTTCTGCTAATTTTACGGCTGTATCCGGAGAAATTTGCAGTGGTCTCATACACAACGACCTCCTTTTGCATATAAAGTAATGAAAGTGAAGAAGTATAAACAGTAAATTCGTGCTTTCACTATTAAGTAATGCTAAAGTTAATAATAAGTGATAATAGAGGAGTTGAGCAAGTATGTTTGTAATAGGTCATCGCGGCGCAGCTGGAACGTTTCCTGAAAATACGATGATTTCCTTCAAAGAAGCAGCGAGAGTCGGAGCACACGGAATTGAACTTGATGTGCATATGACAAAGGATGGAGAACTTGCTGTAATTCATGATGAAAAAGTAGATCGAACGACGAATGGAAAAGGGTATGTAAAAGATTTTACGTATCAAGATTTACAAAAATTAGATGCGAGCTATAAGTTCAAAAAAAAGTACGGGGTATGTAAAATTCCCATGTTAAATGAAGTAATGGAGTGGGCTTCAAGTGAAGGAATTAGTGTAAATATCGAGTTGAAAAACAATATAATTGACTATCCATACTTAGAAATGAAAGTTTTAGATTTAATTTATTTATACAAGATGAAGGATCGAACGATGATTTCATCTTTTAATCATAACAGCTTAGCCCGAATTGGTTCTTTGGATTCTACGATTGAAACAGCTATTTTATATTCTTATCCGATGTATGAGCCTTGGGTATATGCGCAGCATCTTGGCGCAAAAGCTCTTCACCCTAATCAGCGTACCGTGAATGAAGTAAATGTAGCCGCTTCAAAAGATTGTCAAATTCCAGTGCGACCTTACACAGTAAATGATGTAAAAGTAGCTGAGCAGCTTCGGAAATATGGATGTGAATCCATTATTACTGATTATCCTGAAAAAATGGTGAAGCAATTTGGGGGACGCTTTTCGTAAAAAAACATCGCATTAATGCGATGTTTTTTTATCTTTTTGAAATCTGTTTTGAACTTTGTTTCGCTTGCGGTCTCTGTGCAGAATAAAGCCAGCAACAAATCCAAGGCCGATTACAAATAACAGAAGGCCGACTGAAAATTGCAAAAATAAAGAAGGGAACGGGGATTGCAGGATGCCAAAAATCATATCTCTCATCAGTTTAATGCCATATCCAGCGAGTATACCAGGAATAAGTAAGATTAGCAGGGCAATAATTCGAACCATAGCTTCTCCTTTCGCTTCTCTTTTTTAAAATGAATGCGTTTACATTATAAAACCGTTATACTTGAATCATAAAAGAACTAAATAAATTGTCAAGAGCGTTTCTTTTTTTATATGATAGGTATATGCAATATTTTGCACGGAACATGTACATATTAAGTAGAAAAGGTGAAAAAATATGCAAAATGTGTTGATCGTTGGAGGAGGAAAAGGCGGATTAGCTATTCTGAAAATTTTATTGGAAACCGAATTTATGAAAGTGATTGGTGTAGTAGACGTACGAGCTGACGCGCCGGCTGTTTTGTATGCGAAAGAACAAGATATTTCAACCGGAATGAATTGGGAGCCTTATATGATAAAGCAGCTCGATGTCATTGTTGAAACAACAGGTAAACAAGGTGTTTTTCAACAATTGCAGAGAAGCAAACCTGCTGATGCACTGGTAGTTCCGGGATTGGTTGCTGAAATTATGGCCAATCTGATGGAGGAAAAAGAAGAGTTAATTCAGCGGTTAAAGCAAGAATCGTATAAATATGATCTTATTTTTAACGCGGCTCATGATGCGATGGTCGTGATTGATAGGAATGGATATATTACGCTATTTAATCAAAGTGCCGAGCGTTTGACGAACTTTTCACACAGAGATGTAATTGGTAAGCATCTTCATGAAGTTATTCCAAATAGTAAACTTGTTGATGTTCTTCATACAAAAACGATTGATCAAAATAGTGAATTTGTGTTAGATAGCGGACGGAAGGTCATTACGACTAGAATACCAATACTCGACGAGAATAGAGAGCTGTTTGGTGCCTTTTCGATTTTTAAAGATATTACGGACGTTGTCGGATTGGCAGAAGAAGTTACGAACTTAAAAGAAGTACAAACTATGCTTCAAGCTATTATTCAATCTTCTGAAGAAGCTATTTCGGTTGTCGATGAAGAAGGAAGAGGGATTTTAATTAATCCTGCTTATACGAGAATTACGGGTTTAAAAAAGACGGATATTATTGGTCAGCCCGCGACTGCCGATATCTCTGAAGGAGACAGTATGCACATGAAGGTGCTGCAAACAAGACGTCCTGTTCGAGGTGTAAGAATGAGGCTTGGTCCGAGTAAAAGAGACGTAGTTGTGAATGTTGCCCCCGTTATTGTCGATGGAAAATTAAAAGGCAGCGTTGGAGTTATTCATGATATGTCTGAAATTCAAGAGCTTACAAATGAACTCAAAAGAGCGCGTCAAATTATCCGAACGCTTGAAGCGAAATATTCATTTGCTGATATCATTGGTCAGTCTGAAGAATTTCAGTTAGCAATTGAGCAGGCTAGACTTGCTGCTAAAACACCAGCTACTGTTTTGCTTAGAGGTGAATCTGGGACGGGTAAGGAGCTGTTTGCACATGCGATTCATAATGCGAGCAGCCGAAAGTTTAATAAATTTGTTCGGATCAACTGTGCTGCACTTTCTGAGTCTTTGCTTGAAAGTGAACTTTTTGGGTATGAAGAAGGAGCTTTTTCCGGGGCAAAACGAGGCGGAAAACGAGGTGTTTTTGAAGAAGCCAATAACGGTAGCATCTTTTTGGATGAAATCGGGGAGCTTTCAGCTCATATGCAGGCTAAGCTGCTTCGAGTGCTTCAAGAAAAAGAGCTTATTCGCGTTGGAGGCACGACCCCTATTCCGGTGAATGTTCGCGTGATTGCAGCTACGAATGTGAATTTAGAAAAAGGAATGGCTGATGGAAGCATCAGACAGGACTTGTATTATCGGCTAAACAAAATTCCGATTCACATACCTCCTCTTCGGAAGAGAAAAGAGGATATTGGAGCGCTTGTTACACACTTAATTACAAAAATTAATCAAGATTACGGCCGACATGTTGAAGGGGTAACAGAGCGGGCCTTACAATCATTGAGATCATACGACTGGCCAGGAAACGTCAGAGAGCTTGAAAACATATTAGGAAGAGCTATTATTTATATGCACTATACGGAAACAATGATTGATTCTGTTCATCTCCCTTCACTTGAAGGCAAGGGCAAAAAAGAAAAAAATCAGGCGAATGAAGAGGTAGTATTCGAAGGGAAGACTTTAGCGCACATGATGGAAAATTATGAAGCTGAACTTATTCAAAAAGTGCTGATTGCAAACAAGTATAACCGAACGAAAACAGCAAAACAGCTCAATATTTCCCTGCGTTCTCTGTATTATAAGTTGGAAAAATACAATCTTGCAAATAACAGCATGCAATAAAATGCATGGTGTGCAAGTTATTGCATATAAATAGAGAGGTATTCTTTTTTTCTGTTTGTCGTTAGAATCAATAAAAAAAATTTTTTGTGCGTAGAAACGGATATAAGCAGCTATATTATGTAATATATGCAGAGTGTGGCACAAATCTTGCATATATTTTAAATGACTGCATAAACGCGCAGTATGCTCTTTAAAAAGGGGCAAAAGAAAGAATGAAAAAGGAGAGGTCGAACATTCCATGACTCTTGCTACCATCTTATCTCGGGTTGCTAAGCAGTCTTCTTTGACTGTTGCTGTTGCTGCAGCTGAAGACTTAGAAACAATTGAGGCAGTGTATGAAGCTGTGTCAAGGGAAGTTTCTGAATTTATTTTGTTTGGCAACGAAACAACAATTAATGAATTATTCAGGCAGTACCGCCCATCCTTACTCACTCATAAGGCTGTGACGGTCGTACATACGGAGTCCGTTTTAGAAGCGGCTCAATTGGCTGTGCGTTCAGTTCAGCAAGGTCAAGCTCATATCGTAATGAAAGGGAATTTATCCACATCGCTTATTTTAAAAGCTGTGTTAAATAAAGAGCATGGTTTGCGTACGGGAAATGTTTTATCACACGTAGCTGTGTTTGATGTTCCTCACTATGATCGCCCTATTCTTGTAACAGATGCAGCTATGAATATTACGCCATCTCTGGAAGAGAAAGTTCAAATCATTCAAAACGCGGTGAACGTTGCTCACTCGATTGGGATAGAGGTGCCAAAGGTAGCTCCTGTTGCAGCGGTTGAAGTTGTGAACCCTTTAATGCCTGCCACAGTAGAGGCTGCACTTCTTACACAGATGAACCGCAGAGGACAAATTAAAGGCTGCGTTATTGATGGACCTTTAGCACTCGACAATGCCATTAACATAGAAGCAGCCAAGCAAAAAGGCATTCAAAGTGAAGTTGCCGGTCAAGCAGATATATTACTCGTTCCAGCAATTGAAACAGGGAACGTCTTATATAAATCCCTTATTTATTTTGCTAAAGCAAAAGTTGGAGCTATTCTAGCGGGGGCAAAAGCTCCGGTCGTCTTAACATCCAGAGCAGATTCATCAGAAAGTAAATTATACTCACTGGCGCTTGCTATCAGCGTCGCTCAACAGAATTCTTAGGAGGCACTAACAATGAAAATTTTTGACTATATGGAAACATACGATTATGAGCAGTTATTATTTTGCCAAGATAAAGATTCAGGCTTAAAAGCCATTATTGCGATTCATGATACAACAATTGGACCAGCTCTAGGCGGTACGAGAATGTGGACATATGAATCAGAAGAGGCTGCAATTGAAGATGCGCTGCGTTTATCACGCGGAATGACTTATAAAAATGCAGCAGCAGGCTTGAATTTAGGAGGAGGAAAAACGGTTATTATCGGAGATCCTCGCAAAGACAAAAATGAAGCGATGTTCCGTGCATTTGGCCGCTTTATTCAAGGGTTAAATGGTCGATATATTACAGCAGAAGATGTGGGCACAACGGTAGAGGATATGGATATTGTATATGAGGAAACGGATTATGTAACGGGTGTATCTCCTGCCTTCGGTTCATCAGGCAATCCATCACCAGTCACAGCCTACGGCGTATACCGAGGAATTAAAGCAGCAGCAAAAGAAGCATTTGGAACAGATATGCTTGAAGGAAAAGTAGTAGCTGTCCAAGGTGTAGGAAACGTAGCATATAATTTATGCCGCCACCTTCACGAAGAAGGGGCAAAACTTATTGTAACGGATATTAATAAAGAAGCTGTTCAGCGTGCGGTAGAAGAATTTGGTGCGCAAGCAGTAGACCCAAATGATATTTATGGTGTAGAATGTGATATCTATGCTCCTTGTGCACTCGGAGCAACGATTAACGATGAAACGATCCCTCAAATAAAAGCAAAAGTTATTGCAGGGGCAGCTAATAATCAATTGAAAGAAACGCGTCATGGTGATTTAATTCATGAATTAGGCATTGTATATGCACCGGACTATGTTATTAATGCAGGAGGCGTTATTAACGTAGCTGATGAGCTAGTTGGATATAACCGTGAGCGTGCGCTGAAAAAAGTTGAAGGTATTTATGATAATATTGAAAAGGTAGTTGAAATCTCAAAGCGAGATGGCATTCCAACCTATCTAGCAGCAGATCGCTTAGCTGAAGAAAGAATTGAAAAGCTGCGTCGTTCACGCAGTCAATTTTTACAAAATGGACAGCATATTTTAAGTAGACGTCATACGCGCTAATGTTTGAGCTGAAGGCTAGGCAAAAGGAATAAATGAAATCCTTTCGACCTAGCCTTCGTTTATGAGAATGATAAGGTAGGAGGACATGTGTTGGATATGTACGAATATCGAATGCTGATAATAAATCCGGGTTCAACGTCCACAAAAATTGGCGTGTTTCACAACGATAAACCAATTTTTGATCGAACAATCCGCTACGATTCACAGCAAATGAATCAGTTTGAGACGATATATGCACAGTATGAGTTCCGTAAAAACTCGATTTTAGAGGCACTTGATGAAGAAGGGATTAATTTATCTAAATTAAGTGCAGTATGTGGAAGAGGAGGGCTTTTACGCCCGATTGAAGGCGGCACATACGAAGTAAATCAAGCCATGCTCAAAGATTTAAAAGACGGTTATGCCGGCCATCATGCTTCAAATTTAGGCGGGATTTTAGCGTTTGAGATTGCATCTGGATTAAATATTCCAGCATACATTGTTGATCCAGTGGTGGTAGATGAGCTAAGTGACATCGCTCGTATCTCAGGAACTCCTTTTATGGAAAGGAAAAGCATCTTTCATGCGCTGAATCAAAAATCGGTGGCTCGAAAAGTGGCCAAAGAAATGAATAGCACATACGAACAAATGAACGTTATTGTTACCCATATGGGCGGGGGCATTACGGTTGGAGTTCACAAGTGCGGAAAAGTAATTGATGTGAACAATGGCCTGCACGGCGACGGTCCTTTTAGTCCAGAGCGCGCTGGCGGTGTACCGGTTGGTGAATTAGTTCGTCTTTGCTTTTCAGGTCAGTATTACCGCGAGGAGATTATGAAAATGCTTGTAGGAAAAGGCGGACTTGTCGGTTATTTGGGCACATCTGACGTGCAGAAAGTCGAAGCGCTAGTGAAAAATGGAAACGAAAAAGCTAAGCTTATCTACGAAGCAATGGCTTATCAAATTTCGAAGGAAATTGGAGCTGCCAGTACGGTATTGCATGGAAAAGTAGATGCCATTATTCTAACGGGAGGCATTGCTTATTCAAAAGCGTTTGTTGAGCTGATTATTAATCATGTAAAGTGGATTGCAGATGTCATTGTTTATCCTGGAGAAAATGAGCTTCAAGCGCTAGCTGAAGGGGCTCTCCGAGTGCTTACAGGTGAAGAAGAAGTAAAGGAATATAAAGGCGCTTAATAGCGTTTGCAGAAAGGTGTGAAGCAGTGTGGCAAAAGAATATGATTTGGTCATTCTCGGCGGTGGAACCGGAGGGTACGTAGCAGCTATTCGTGCCTCTCAGTTAGGTCTATCGGTAGCGGTTGTGGAAAAAAATAAGTTAGGCGGCACATGCCTGCACGCAGGGTGTATCCCAAGCAAAGCTTTACTAAGAAGTGCAGAAGTCTATCAAACGGCTAAGAAAAGCAGTGAATTTGGCATAGAAACGTCCAATGTACTATTGAACTATGCTCGTGTACAAGAACGAAAGTCAGAAATTGTTTCACAGTTACATAATGGTGTCAAACAGCTAATGAAAAAAGGTAAAATTGACGTATATGAAGGAATTGGACGTATTTTAGGACCTTCTATTTTTTCTCCTATGCCAGGAACCATCTCCGTTGAATTAAAAAGCGGTGAAGAAAACGAAATGCTTATTCCAAAGAATGTAATTGTCGCAACAGGGTCTCGTCCTAGAACATTACCTGGTTTAACAATCGATGGAGAGAAAGTAATCACTTCAGATGAAGCATTAAAGATGGAAACACTTCCTGCTTCTATTATTATTGTGGGAGGCGGCGTCATTGGAATTGAATGGGCGTCAATGCTCACAGATTTTGATGTTGATGTAACGGTTGTTGAATACAGCGATCGAATTTTACCAACAGAAGATCAAGATATCTCCCGTGAAATGACGAAGCTTTTAAAAGCAAAAGGAGTGACCATTATTACTTCTGCTAAAGTAATGGCTGATACACTGTCTGTTGGTGGTCAGGTGAAAATTTCTGCTCAAGTAGGAGACGATATGCAAGAATATGAAGCAGAAAAGCTGCTTGTATCTGTAGGGCGTCAAGCGAATGTCGAAGGAATTGGTCTCGAGAATACCGATATTGTAGTAGAAAACGGTGTGATTGCCACAAATGATTTTTATCAAACGAAAGAATCTCATATCTACGCAATTGGAGATGTGATTGGCGGACTGCAGCTTGCACATGTAGCTTCTCACGAAGGAATCGTAGCTGTTGAGCATTTACACGGTGACAAGCCTTTGAAGATTGATTACACAACAATTTCTAAATGCGTATACAGCAGCCCGGAGGCAGCAAGTGTAGGATTAACAGAACAAGAAGCAAAACAGCAAGGATTTCAGCTGAAGGTTGGAAAGTTTCCGTTTAAGGCCGTTGGAAAAGCTCTTGTATATGGAGAGGCAGAGGGATTTGTTAAAATTATTGCCGATGCCGACACAAATGATGTTCTTGGTGTGCATATGATTGGACCTCACGTGACGGATATGATTTCTGAAGCGGGTCTTGCAAAGGTATTGGATGCTACACCATGGGAAATTGCTCATACCATTCATCCTCATCCTAGCCTTTCAGAAGCGATGGGAGAAGCTTCATTAGCTGTAGATGGAAAAGCGATTCATTTTTGATGATTAAAGGAGGTTTAAACATGACAAAAAACCGTCATGAATCATTAGGATTAACTGATGAACAAGTACTTGAAATGTACCGCACTATGCTGCTTGCACGAAAAATTGATGAGCGTATGTGGCTATTAAACCGTGCAGGGAAGGTGCCTTTTGTTATTTCATGTCAAGGTCAAGAAGCCGCTCAAGTTGGCGCAGCTTTTGCCTTAAACAGAGAGAATGATTACATATTACCTTATTACCGCGATCTGGGTGTTGTGCTGGCATTTGGAATGACTGCGCGCGATTTAATGCTTTCTGGGTTTGCTAAAGCAGAAGATCCAAACTCAGGAGGTCGTCAAATGCCAGGTCACTTTGGCCATAAGGAAAAGCGAATTGTAACAGGATCTTCTCCCGTTACAACACAGGTGCCTCATGCAGTAGGAATCGCTTTAGCAGGACGGTTGGAGAAAAAAGACTTAGTCACGTTTGTCACGTTTGGAGAAGGATCTTCTAACCAAGGAGATTTCCATGAAGGCGCGAACTTTGCAGGTGTTCATAAGCTTCCTGTTATCTTTATGTGTGAAAATAACAAGTATGCGATTTCTGTTCCGGTTGAAAAGCAGCTAGGATGCGCAAAAGTATCTGATCGTGCGATTGGATATGGTATGCCGGGCTACACAATTGATGGAAACGACGTCCTTGAAGTATACCGAGTGGTAAAAGAAGCAAGAGATCGTGCATCCAGAGGAGAAGGGCCTACTCTTATTGAAACTGTTTCAGAGCGCTTGACTGCCCATTCAAGTGATGACGATGATCGTGCATATCGCGGAGCAGAAGAATTGTCTGAAGCTAAAAAGAGTGATCCGCTTGCGTACTTTGCGGCTTATTTAAAAGAGGTTAACGTGTTAACCGATGAACGAGAAAAACAAATGCTTGATGATATTATGAATATCGTTAATGATGCAACAGATTATGCTGAAAACGCTCCTTATGCAGAAGCGGAATCGGCTTTAAAATACGTGTACGGTGAGTAAGGAGGAGAATATATGCCGGTTATTTCATATATTGATGCAGTAACAATGGCCATTCGTGAAGAAATGGAAAGAGATTCCCGCGTGTTTGTATTAGGAGAAGACGTAGGGAAAAAAGGCGGCGTATTTAAAGCAACCAACGGACTGTACGAACAGTTCGGAGAAGAAAGAGTCATTGACACACCTCTTGCAGAGTCCGCCATTGCAGGCGTAGGAATCGGAGCGGCAATGTACGGCATGCGTCCGATTGCGGAAATGCAATTTGCTGATTTTATTATGCCTGCAGTCAATCAAATCGTGTCAGAAGCAGCGAAAATTCGCTATCGTTCTAATAATGATTGGAGTTGTCCAATTACAATTCGAGCTCCGTACGGCGGCGGAGTTCACGGTGCTCTTTATCATTCTCAATCTGTTGAAGCACTGTTTGCCAATACGCCAGGGTTAAAGATTGTGATGCCTTCTACGCCTTATGATGTAAAAGGATTATTAAAAGCAGCTATTCGTGATGATGACCCAGTTCTTTTCTTTGAGCATAAGCGTGCGTACCGTTTGATTAAAGGAGAAGTCCCTGAAGATGATTATGTACTGCCGATTGGCAAAGCAGATGTAAAGAGAGAAGGAGACGACATCACGGTTATTACATATGGTCTTTGTGTACACTTTGCTCTTCAAGCTGCTGAAAAACTAGAAGCAGACGGTATTTCAGCACACATCTTAGATTTAAGAACGGTCTATCCGCTTGATAAAGAAGCTATTATTGAAGCAGCCTCTAAAACAGGTAAGGTCCTGCTTTTAACGGAAGACAACAAAGAAGGCAGCATTATGAGCGAAGTAGCAGCTATTATTGCTGAACACTGCTTATTCGATTTAGATGCGCCAATTCAGCGCCTTGCTGGCCCTGATGTTCCAGCTATGCCGTATGCACCAACAATGGAAAAATATTTTATGGTGAATCCAGATAAAGTAGAAAAAGCAATGAGAGAATTAGCTCAATTTTAAAAGGAGTTGTATCAATTGGCTATTGAAAAAATTACGATGCCGCAGCTCGGTGAAAGTGTAACAGAAGGTACAATTAGCAAATGGCTCGTTTCTGTTGGAGATCACGTAAATAAGTACGACCCGTTAGCTGAAGTCATGACGGATAAAGTAAATGCTGAAGTGCCTTCTTCTTTTAGTGGAACAATTAAAGAGTTAATTGCAGGTGAAGATGATACTTTACCCGTGGGAGAAGTGATTTGTTTAATTGAAGTAGAAGGAACTGTACCTCAAAAAGAACAGAAAACGTCTGATAAGACTGTAGAAGAATCAGCGCCAAAAACAGCGGACAGTCAATCCAATAAAAGCCGATACTCTCCAGCTGTTATGCGTCTGTCACAAGAACATAATATTAATTTAGATACCGTGACAGGAACAGGAGCGGGCGGCCGCATTACGAGAAAAGATATTTTAGCTGTTATCGAAAAAGGCGGAGCTGCTGAAGTGAAAGAAACGCCTGCACCAACAGTTCAAACAGAGGCACCTGTAGCAGAATCTGCTCCAAAAGCTGTTTCAAAAGCGCAGCAGCCTGCGCCTGTTGTATCTGCAGCAGGAGATCAAGAAATTCCTGTTACAGGCGTGCGTAAAGCTATTGCAGCAAATATGCTTCGCAGTAAACACGAAATTCCGCATGCGTGGACAATGGTTGAAGTTGATGTAACGAACTTAGTTTCTTATCGTGATTCATTAAAGGCGGAGTTTAAACAAAAAGAAGGTTTTAACTTAACGTATTTTGCGTTCTTCGTAAAAGCAGTGGCTCAGGCTTTAAAAGAATTCCCTCAAATGAATTCAATGTGGGCAGGAGACCGTATTGTCCAGAAAAAAGATATTAATGTATCCATTGCTGTTGCAACAGACGATGCTTTATTTGTGCCGGTTATTAAACAAGCCGATGAAAAGACAATCAAAGGCATTGCGCGTGAAATTACAGAGCTTGCGCAAAAAGTTCGTACGGGTTCATTGAAGTCTGAAGACATGCAGGGCGGAACGTTTACTGTTAACAACACAGGCTCATTTGGTTCCGTGCAATCAATGGGGATTATTAATTACCCGCAAGCGGCTATTTTACAAGTAGAATCTATTGTAAAACGTCCGGTTATTATTGATAACATGATTGCTGTTCGAGATATGGTTAACTTATGTTTATCACTTGATCACCGCGTGTTGGACGGCTTGGTGTGCGGCAGGTTCTTGGCAAGAGTTAAAGAGATTTTAGAATCTACGTCTAAAGAGAATACGTCCGTCTATTAAAAAAAGCAAATGGAGCTTTCTCCATTTGCTTTTTTATTTTGAAGCAATGATTGAACAATTTGTAAAAGATGTATTAAAATAAAAGAAGAATCATCAAACTTCAAAGTGTAATCATCTAGGTCTAGCAGGCAGCTATTAACTGTAAAGGGGCATGGAAATGAAAACAAATACATTATCATTTCATGAATTTACACGTACACCTAAAGAAGATTGGGCACAGGAAGTTAGCAAAAACACCGCGCTCCGCTCAAAAGAAACGTTAGAAAACATCTTTTTGAAACCGCTTTATTTTGAAAGTGATACGGCACATTTAGACTACTTGCAGCAGAGTCCGGCGGGAATAGATTGTTTAAGAGGAGCCGGTAAAGAATCATACATACTAGGGGAATGGGAAATCACCCAAAAAATCGACTTACCTTCTATTAAAGAAAGCAATAAACTTCTTTTACACAGTTTGAGAAATGGACAAAATACGGCCGCTTTTACGTGCAGTGAAGCAATGAGGCAAGGAAAAGACGTTGATGAAGCAACTGAAGCTGAAGTAGCCTCAGGCGCTACAATTTCTACTTTAGAGGATGTTGCTCATTTGTTTCAGCATGTAGCTCTTGAAGCTGTGCCTTTATTTTTAAATACGGGATGTACATCCGTTCCACTTCTTTCGTTTCTAAAAGCATACTGTGTTGATCATAACTTTGATATGAGACAGCTAACAGGTACGGTTGGAATGGATCCGCTCGGCACTCTTGCTGAATACGGGAGAGTTCCACTTTCTACTCGAGATTTATACGATCATTTAGCTTACGCAACGCGTTTGGCTCACAGTAATGTTCCAGAGCTCAAAACGATCATTGTATCAAGCATTCCTTACCATAACAGCGGTGCAAACGCTGTTCAAGAACTAGCTTATATGCTTGCTACAGGAGTGCAGTATATTGATGAATGCATGAAACGCGGTCTGTCCTTACATCAAGTTTTACCTCACATGACCTTTTCTTTTTCAGTTAGCTCACATTTATTTATGGAAATATCAAAACTTCGTGCTTTTCGCATGCTTTGGGCAAATGTGGTTCGTGCTTTTGATGACACGGCCGTTTCAGTGCCGTTTATTCATACGGAAACGTCACGTCTTACACAGTCTAAAGAAGATATGTATACAAATGCATTAAGGAGCACGGTTCAAGCGTTTGCTTCTATTGTAGGAGGAGCGGATAGTCTGCATATTGAACCATATGATTCCGTTACATCCTCATCTTCTCAGTTCGCTCATCGCCTTTCCCGTAATACTCACTTAATTTTGCAGCACGAAACACATATATCAAAAGTAATGGATCCTGCCGGAGGCTCTTGGTACGTTGAAGCTTACACACATGAATTAATGACAAAAGCTTGGGAGTTATTTGGCAACATTGAAGACCACGGCGGAATGGAAGAAGCTTTAAAACAAGGGCGAATTCAAGATGAAGTTGAACAAATGAGAGTAAAAAGACAAGGAGATATAGAGTGTCGAATTGAGCGCTTGATCGGAGTCACACACTATGCTCCTAAGCAACACGCTGCATCTGAAGAGATAAAAAGCACTCTGTCTAAAAAAGAAGAAAGAAAAATGAATAAATACAGTGACCAGAACACTTCGGAATTTTCATCAAATCTTTCGCTAGAGGACTATACAAAGCTAGCATCTAAAGGGGTAACAGCAGGGTGGATGCTAAAACAAATGGCGAAGCAGTCACAGCCAGACAGTGTTGTGCCGCTCACTAAGTGGAGAGCAGCAGAGAAGTTTGAAAAAATACGGGTTTATACAAAGGGAATGAGCATTGGCATTATGGAGCTCGCCGATCCTAGCAGCCATAAAAAAGCTGAGATTGCCCGGTCTTTATTTGAAAGCGCAGGCTTTGCGTGTGAAACAATTAAAAACATAGATTCCTACGTCGAGATAGCAGATTGGATGAATGAACAAAAGCACGAAGCATATGTAATCTGTGGAAGTGATGAACTCGTGGAAAAGCTCTTAACAAAAGCGATGACTTATTTTGAGGAAGATTCCGTTTATGTGTACGTAGTAGGGGAAGAACACGTATCACGCAAAACGCAGTGGCAGCAAAAAGGTGTAATGAGCGTCATACATCTTAAGACAAATGTTATTCAATGCGTTAAGAAGTTATTATGTGCTTTGGAGGTAGAAGTTCATGTATAAAAAGCCTTCTTTTTCTAATATTCCATTATCATTTTCAAAGCAGCAAAGGGAAGATGACGTGACTCAAAGTTCATTCACTGCTTTTCAAACAAATGAACAAATTGAATTAAAATCATTATATACAAAAACAGACAGAGATGACCTCGACTTTATTCACTTTGCACCTGGTATTCCACCGTTTGTGAGAGGACCGTATGCAACGATGTATGTGAATCGGCCTTGGACGATTAGACAGTATGCAGGATACTCAACGGCGGAGGAAAGCAATGCCTTTTACCGCCGAAACCTAGCTGCTGGACAGAAAGGGCTGTCTGTTGCTTTTGACCTCGCTACCCACCGCGGCTATGACTCTGATCATCCAAGAGTTGTTGGAGATGTAGGGAAAGCAGGAGTGGCAATTGATTCAATGATTGATATGAAGCAGCTGTTTGAAGGGATTCCGCTTGATCAAATGTCCGTGTCGATGACGATGAACGGGGCGGTTCTTCCTATTTTAGCTTTCTACATCGTAACAGCTGAAGAACAAGGAGTAAAAAAAGAAAAGCTGGCTGGAACGATTCAAAACGATATTTTAAAAGAATATATGGTGCGCAATACGTATATTTATCCTCCTGAAATGTCCATGCGAATCATTGCGGATATTTTTAAATATACAGCGGAGTATATGCCAAAATTTAACAGTATTAGTATATCAGGCTATCATATGCAAGAAGCAGGCGCTCCAGCAGACTTAGAGCTTGCTTATACGCTTGCAGATGGACTTGAATATGTACGAACCGGCTTGAAAGCAGGAATTTCAATTGACGCGTTTGCACCGAGACTATCCTTTTTCTGGGCAATTGGAATGAACTACTTTATGGAAGTAGCGAAAATGAGAGCGGGGAGGCTGCTGTGGGCAAAACTCATGAAACAGTTTGAGCCGGACAACCCTAAATCACTCGCTCTTAGAACGCATTCTCAAACGTCCGGATGGAGCTTAACCGAGCAGGATCCATTTAATAATGTTATTAGAACATGCGTCGAAGCTCTGGCTGCAGTGTCAGGACATACGCAATCGCTTCATACAAACGCACTGGATGAAGCGATTGCTCTTCCGACTGATTTTTCAGCTAGAATTGCTCGAAATACGCAGCTTTATTTGCAAAATGAAACGGAGATTTGTTCCGTCATTGACCCTTGGGGAGGCTCTTATTATGTGGAATCATTAACGAATGAATTAATGATAAAAGCGTGGAAGCACCTTGAAGAAATAGAGCAGCTCGGCGGAATGACAAAAGCAATAGAAGCAGGCGTACCTAAAATGAAGATAGAAGAAGCTGCTGCGCGCAGACAAGCAAGAATAGACTCGCAGGTAGAAATTATTGTAGGTGTGAATCAGTTTCAGCCCGAGCAAGAAGAACCGCTTGATATTCTTGATATTGATAACACAGCAGTTCGAATGAAGCAGCTGGAAAAGCTAAAGAAAATACGCAGTGAACGTAACGAACAAGCGGTACTCGAAGCGCTTAATCGACTGACCACTTGTGCCAAAACAGGCGAAGGGAATCTCCTTGCTTTTGCGGTTGAAGCTGCAAGAGCTAGAGCTACACTAGGTGAAATTTCAGAAGCCATTGAGAAAGTGGCTGGAAGACATCAGGCTACTTCTAAGTCAGTCAGCGGGGTATACAGTGCGGAGTTTGCGCATCGAGATCAAATCGAAGAAGTTCGAAAGCTCACGGCTGAATTTTTAGAGGAAGAAGGAAGACGCCCAAGGATTTTAGTGGCGAAAATGGGGCAAGACGGTCATGACAGAGGATCAAAAGTGATTTCAACAGCCTTTGCTGACCTTGGATTTGATGTGGATATTGGCCCTTTATTTCAAACGCCTGAAGAGACAGCAAGGCAAGCTGTAGAAAACGACGTACATGTGATTGGGATAAGCTCTTTGGCAGCCGGGCATAAAACGTTACTGCCGCAGCTTGTTGATGAGTTAAAGAAATTAGAGCGCGACGATATCGTTGTTATTGTCGGAGGTGTTATTCCTAAACAAGACTACTCATTTCTTTTAGAGCACGGCGCTTCTGCAATCTTTGGACCTGGAACAGTAATCCCAAAAGCGGCCGTTTCCGTCTTACATGAAATAAAGAAACGGTTAGAAGAATAGTTGGTGAAGACAATTGGTGAAATTAAAAACGGTACAAGATTATAAACAAGGGCTGCTTGAAGGGAAAAGAACAGCGTTAGCTCAAGCCATTACTTTAATTGAAAGTAAAGCGCCGAAGCATAAAGCAATAGCACAACAGCTGATTAAAGAAATCTATCCCCATACGGGGCATTCAGTGCGCATTGGTTTTACTGGCGTACCAGGAGCAGGAAAAAGTACGCTGATTGACAAATTTGGATCGTATCTATGCAAAAATGGCCATTCCGTTGCAGTTTTAGCAGTCGATCCAAGCAGTACCTTGTCTGGAGGAAGTATTTTAGGAGATAAAACCAGAATGGAGCTGCTTGCCAAACAAGAGAACGCTTTTGTCCGTCCTTCACCTTCTCAAGGAACGCTTGGAGGTGTTCATCTTAAAACGAGAGAAGCCATTTTTCTTTGTGAAGCGGCTGGGTATAACATCATATTTGTCGAAACGATGGGTGTTGGCCAAGGTGAAATGATTGTAAAAGAGATGGTAGACTTCTTTGTTTTGCTTGCTTTAACCGGAGCAGGAGATGATTTGCAAGGAATTAAAAAAGGGCTGCTTGAATGGGTTAATTTAATTTGTGTAAATAAAGCAGACGGGGATAACCGGCTAAAAGCAGAAGTGACTGCAAAAGAATACAAAAGTGTCATCGGTTTTCTTCACGGTCATTCCGGAGGGTGGAAACCACAGGTCATCACAACTTCTGCTTATGAAGAAGCGTCGTTTCAACATTTATGGCAGATAATTTGTGACTATAAGGAATGGATGAATAAAAAAGATCTGTTTTATGCAGTAAGACAAAAGCAAATGAAGGCATGGTTACAAGCAAGTGTTAATGAATATTTACAAGAATCATTTTATGAACATCCTTTAGTTAAGCAAACATTAGGGGATGTTGAAAAACAAATGATGACTGGAGATGCCACAATGGCTGAAGCTCTCCAACACTTGATTAAAATCTATCAGCAGGCGATGAAAGAAATGTAAAAAAGGATCCTGCATTTTATGCGGATCCTTCTACACTAGGGAGTTAAGAGTATGGTTTTCTAGCTGTAAAAACAGTATCACCATTTCTTTTCTTGTTTAATCTTGATTACCAAGAAAAAATGAGTCAAAGCAATCGCCTTTTTAGTTTTCGTTTGCTATGATAAAGGATAGATAGCAAAAGGGAGGTATGAAAATGAATATCGATTTTAACTTGTTTATGAACGACGTTGTTCGTCAGGCCCGTAAAGAAATTACAGCTGCTGGTTATACAGAATTAACGACGGCTGAAGCGGTAGATGAAACGTTTAAACAGCCTGGCACAACGCTTGTAATGGTGAATTCAGTTTGCGGTTGTGCAGGAGGTATTGCAAGACCTGCTGCAGCGCACGCTGTACATTATGATAAACGTCCAACAAACTTGGTTACAGTATTTGCTGGGCAAGATAAAGAAGCAACTGCGCGTGCACGCGAATACTTTGAAGGTTATCCACCTTCATCTCCATCTTTCGCTTTATTAAAAGACGGAAAAATTATCACAATGGTAGAGCGTCACGAAATTGAAGGCCATGAGCCAATGTCAGTTGTGATGAAGCTGCAAGAAGCGTTCGAACAGAACTGTGAAGAAGTGTAAGAGAGAAGCCGTTTTGAACGGCTTCTTTTTTTATGCATTTTTTTACCCGTCTGTATGCAGGCTTTCTAATGAGTGGAAAATGTTGAGAAAAGGTATTTTCAAATAGTGAAACTTATATTTAAAAAAGATATTGCATATTTATAATGTTGTGTTAAAATACATTTATATGAATATATATTTAAATTTCGACATTTACTTGCAATAGTAAAAAACTTATTTCATAATATTATTAATTTTTAAAAAATAATGTAAGGAATAAACTAGGGGGAACGAAGATGAAATTGAAAAAGTGGTTATCGGTAACGGCAATTGGTCTCTTAACAGCAGGCGTTTTAGCTGCATGCGGAGCAGGAGAAGGAACGTCTAATGGCGGAGCAAGCAGCGACGACAAAGATAAAAAAGTACTTGTAATGGGAACATCAGCAGATTACCCACCATTTGAATATATTGATACGGCAAAAGGTGATAGTGAAGCAATCGGATTTGACGTAGATTTAGCAAAAACAATCGGTAAAAAGTTAGGCTATGACGTGCAGGTAAAGGATATGGAATTTGGCGGATTAATTCCAGCTTTACAATCTAATAAAGTCGATTTAGTTTTAGCCGGTATGACGCCAACTGAAAAGCGTAAAAAGAACGTTGACTTCTCAGACGTATACTATGAAGCAAAAAACATGATTGTATCGAAGAAAGATGCGCCAATTAAAAACGCAGAAGAACTAAAAGGAAAAACAGTCGGTGTACAAACTTCTTCTATTCAAGCAGACGAAGCAAAAGAAATTGCAAAAGAAGTTGACGGAGTAAATGTAACAACGCGTGACCGTATTCCAGAACTAATTCAAGAAATGAAATCAAATCGTATCGATGCAGCGATTATTGAAGATACAGTAGCTAAAGGGTATGTGAACAAAGACAAAAGCTTGCAAATGTCTGATACAGGACGTCCCGATTCAAGTAAAGGATCAGCAATCGCATTTCCTAAAGACAGCAAGCTAACGAATGACTTTAACCGTGAATTAAAGAAAATGAAAGAAAACGGTGAATTGGATAAATTAATCGTTAAGTGGTTTGACGACCAAAAATAAGAATGATAGTTAGAGAGGAATGGAACTAGGCATGAATTTGGATTTTTCGCAAATCGTGCCTTCTATGCCTTATATTTTAAAAGGGATAGGGGTAACGATACAGATAGTCCTAGCTTCAGCAATTTTAGGGTTTGTGCTGGGAGTTATTTTATCTTTATGTAAAATCAGCCGCAATAAGCCTCTTCAATGGTTTGCGGATGCATATACGTCTGTGTTTCGCGGAACACCGCTTGTACTGCAATTATTATTAATATACTTTGGATTACCTCAGCTGCTTGGGTTTGATATTGCCCCGTTTCCAGCGGCCGTTGCTGCGTTCGGGCTAAACTCTGCAGCATATATATCTGAAATTATTCGCGCTGGTATTTTAGCTGTTGATAAAGGACAGCGTGAAGCGGCATTAGCGTTAGGAATTCCTTATCGCCGCATGATGGGACAAATTATTTTGCCACAGGCACTTAAAAATATTTTACCTGCTTTAATGAATGAGTTCATTACATTAACAAAGGAATCAGCTATCGTTACAGTTATTGGAGCACTCGACATTATGCGCCGTGCTTACATTGTAGGGGGAGAAAAATTCGCCTACCTTGAACCGTTAATTTTTGCAGGGTTGATTTATTATGTAATGGTAATGGGCTTAACGCTCCTTGGTAAAGCAGTCGAGAGGAGAATGAGAAAAGGTGATTAACGTTGAAAATTTACACAAATCATTTGGTAAGAATGACGTTTTAAAAGGTATTTCAACTACGATTAAGGAAAAAGAAGTCGTAGCTGTTATTGGCCCTTCTGGTTCTGGTAAATCTACTTTTTTACGCTGTATGAACCTGCTTGAAGAACCGACGAGCGGATTAGTTTCCATTAACGGTCAAGTGATTACAGATAAAAAAACAAACATTATGCGTGTGCGTGAAAATGTAGGAATGGTATTTCAGCATTTTCACTTGTTTCCACATATGACAGTGCTTGAAAATTTGACGTATGCTCCGATGACGGTAAAAGGCGTGTCAAGAGAAACGGCTGTTGCTAAAGGCAAAGAATTACTCCAAAAAGTTGGACTTGCTCAAAAAGCCAACGAGTTTCCAAGTCGCTTATCGGGCGGTCAAAAGCAACGTGTAGCTATTGCAAGAGCATTGGCAATGGAGCCGAAAGTAATGCTGTTTGACGAACCAACATCAGCATTGGATCCAGAGATGGTAAAAGAAGTGCTAGATGTAATGAAGTCGCTAACAGAAACAGGAATGACGATGGTAATTGTAACGCATGAAATGGGATTTGCACGAGAAGTAGCGGATCGTGTGCTGTTTTTAGACGGCGGTGTGCTTGTTGAAGATGCGCCTCCGGCCGAATTTTTCTCAGCCCCTAAAAGCAAGCGTGCTAAAGATTTCTTAGAAAAGATTTTATAATAAAAAAAGTGCAGGAAGAGTACGATCTTTTCTGCACTTTTTTTATTGAAATTTATAAAGTACAGCAAGATTTAAGGTTGTGTTATTTTTCTATTCGTGTTAATAAAGAATAGAGTATTTTATCACACTAAAAAGAAACCAACATGTAGGAGTCTAGAAAATGAAATTTAAAATTGGGTACCGGACAATTAAAACAGCCGTCGGTACATCACTGGCTATTATTATAGCTCAGTTCTTTCACCTCGAGTTTTTTGTATCAGCTGGAATTATCACCATTTTGTGCATTCAAAATTCAAAGAAAAAATCGCTGCGAAGCGCAAGCGATCGTTTTATTGCTTGTTCTTTATCCATTCTGTTTTCGTTTATATTCTTTGAAGGGATTGCTTATCATCCACTTGTTATAGGACTGATGCTGCTTTTGTTTATCCCGGTTACGGTGATATTCAAAGTTAATGCAGGCATTGTTACAAGCTCCGTTATTTTGCTTCATATTTACTCCAAAGGCAATATGACGTGGGGAATCGTCTTTAATGAACTTGGCTTAATTGTAATTGGGATAGGGGTTGCCCTGCTTGTGAATTTATATATGCCAAGTTTAGATCAAGAGCTTCGCACGTATCAGCAAGAAATTGAAGAAAATTTCCGATCGATGTTAAAGGAAATTGCCCTGTATCTCAGAACCAATGACAGCAGCTGGGACGGTAAGGAAATTGCAGATACGGTAAAAATTTTAGAAAAAGCAAAAAGCCTTGCGTTTCGTGATGTAGAAAATCATTTTGTGCGTGGGGAAAATTATTATTACCGCTATTTTAAAATTCGTGAAAAACAGCTTGAAATTATTGAGCGTACGCTTCCTCTCATTACCGCTATTGATTTGGTGGTAGAACAGCGCTACATGATTGCCGATTTCATTGAAGAATTAAGTCTATCCATCCACCCCGGTAATACAGCAAAATTATTTTTAGCCAAACTTCAGCATTTACGAGAAGCGTTTGCAGAGATGCCGCTTCCCAAAACTCGGGAAGAGTTTGAAGCGCGTGCCGATTTACTGCACGTAGTCAAAGAAATTGAACAATATTTGGTTATTAAACAAACCTTAAAAATAAGTTAAATAGCATGCATGTTGTTTATCTTGCTTACGAACACTAAATAAGACAAGAGATGTCTCTCTTGTCTTTTACTTAGGACTAACGTAAGGTGGTGGATTACGTGCATATGTTTGCTTTTATCCTTTTACTACTATCTCCGGTTTGGCCATTAGGAGAAAATCCGTTGCCAAATGATCCTTATATTATTATTAATAAACAAAGCAATGAGCTTGCTTATATTCAAAATAAAGAAATTAAACAAATTATTAAAGTAGCAACGGGGAAAACAGTTAATCTGACGCCCGAAGGGGAGTTCACGGTAACAGTAAAAGCTGTTAATCCTTATTATCGGAGAAGTAACATTGAAGGAGGCGCTCCTCAAAATCCTCTAGGTGTAAGGTGGATTGGGTTTGATGCAAGAGAGACTGACGGACGTATTTATGGCATTCACGGTACAAATCAGCCGGATTCCATCGGTAAATATGTATCGAATGGCTGTATTCGCGTAGAAAATCGTGAAGTAAGCCATTTATATGATCAAGTCCCGTTAGGTACAAAAGTATGGATTGTATCTACAGATCAATCTTTTGAAGAGTTAGCCGCTCAAAAAGGCATTGTGAATATACAGCAAAAGACTGGTGACTAGTCACCAGTCTTTTTTATATGTTTGCATTGCACAAAGAAACAGCAGTGCATCTATGTTTTTAGTCATCAGTCTCGATTAAAACCACATCGCAAGTCCCGCTAGAAGCGTAGATATTAACATGACAAGAAGCATTAAAAACACAATGGTTTTTTGGATTTTCTTATTAGACATACAACCAAAGTCCTCCTACACGTTTTTTTCTTATTTTACATGTCTTCCGCCGCTTAGACAAGCAACTTTCTGTACATACGCGAGCAGGAGATTTCTTTTGTTTTCAAGAATATGTGTAAATGAAAACGCTTTTTTAAGAGGTGAGAAAGTGATAAAAGGAATTGACCACATAGGAATAGCTGTAAAATCAATTGAAGGCAGCCTCCCATTTTATGAAAAGGTATTAGGACTGTCTCTATTAAAAGTAGAAGAAGTAGAAGAACAAGGAGTAAAAGTTGCTTTTATTCAGTGCGGCAACGTGAAAATTGAATTATTAGAGCCACTCTTTGAACACAGTGCGGTCGGCGCGTTTATCAAAAAGAGAGGTGAAGGCCTTCATCATGTTGCTTTAGGTGTGCGCACGATTGAAGAACGGATTAACGAGTTAAAGGAAAAGGGTGTACAAATGATTGACGATGTTCCGCGAAAAGGCGCAGGGGAAGCATCCATTGCTTTTTTGCATCCAAAATCAGCAAACGGTGTTCTTTATGAGCTCTGTGAAAAAACACTAGAGGAGGAGAAGAAACATGGTTGACATTTATGATAAATTAAATGAATTGTACGATAAGCGCCGGAAAATCGAGTTAGGCGGTGGAGACGAAAAAATTGAAAAACAGCACCATAAAGGGAAGCTAACGGCACGTGAACGAATTGAAATTCTTTTGGATGAACATACATTTGTCGAGTTAAATCCGTTTATTGAGCATCGGTGTGCTGACTTCAGTATGAATAATCAAGTAGGACCAGGAGACGGGGTAGTAACAGGCTACGGCAAGATAAACGGTCGCTCAGTCTATTTGTTTTCGCAAGATTTTACGGTATTTGGAGGCGCGTTAGGTGAGATGCATGCTAAAAAAATTGCGCACGTAATGGATTTAGCGGCTAAAACAGGCGTGCCGTTTATTGGTTTAAATGACTCAGGCGGGGCTCGTATTCAAGAGGGCGTCATGTCTCTTGATGGATACGGTCATATTTTTTATCGAAACGCCATTTATTCAGGTGTTATGCCTCAAATATCTGTTATTATGGGTCCTTGTGCAGGCGGAGCCGTGTACTCACCGGCGATTACGGACTTTGTTTTTATGGTAGAAGAAACAAGTCAAATGTTCATTACCGGACCAAAAGTAATTGAAACCGTAACGGGAGAAAGCATTTCCTCTGAAAATCTTGGAGGAGCAGCTGTTCATAACGAAATTAGCGGTAACGCCCATTTCAGAGGTTCAACAGAACAAGAGGTACTAGAACAAGTACGAACGCTCTTAAGCTATCTTCCGCAGTCTAGTCAAGAGCAGCCTCCTTTAGCTTCAGAGGCACAGAGTGATCATTACCGTCCGGATTTATTAGACGTTGTCCCGTTCGATGCCGTGCGTCCTTACGATGTGCGTCAAGTCATTCACCAAGTAGTGGACGAGCGCTCCTTTTTTGAAGTGCAAAAAGACTTTGCCAGAAATATTGTCATTGGTTTTGCCCGCATAGATGGAAAAGTTGTCGGACTTGTGTGTAACCAGCCTAAAGTAATGGCAGGCAGTTTAGATATTAACTCCTCAGATAAAGCAGCAAGGTTTATTCGGTTTTGCGATTCATTTAATATCCCACTCATTACATTTGAAGATGTTACAGGTTTTTTCCCAGGTATCAAGCAGGAACATGGCGGAATTATACGACATGGTGCTAAAATTTTATATGCATACTCCGAAGCTACCGTTCCGAAAATCACGGTGATCTTGCGAAAGGCGTACGGAGGTGCGTATGTAGCTTTAAATAGTAAATCGATTGGAGCCGACCTTGTGTATTCGTGGCCGAATGCAGAAATTGCTGTTATGGGTCCTCAAGGTGCTGCAAATATTATCTTTGCAAACGACATTCGAGGTAGCGAAAACCCAGATGAAACAAGACACGAAAAAATTGAGCAGTATCGCGAGAAATTTGCTAATCCTTACGTAGCGGCAAGCGCTGGAATGGTCGATGATGTGATTGATCCTCGGGAAACACGAATAAAATTAATACAAGCGCTTGAAATGTTGCACAATAAAAAGGAAGAGCGTCCAGCAAAGAAACATGGTAACATACCATTGTAGGTTATTTTTGGAGGGATTACATATTATGATTAATGAACAACGAATCGTTGATTTATTTATTGAATTAGTACAAGTAGACTCAGAAACAAAGCATGAAGAAAAAATCGCTGTTGTACTAAAAGAAAAATTTACCGCATTAGGCGTGGAAGTAGTAGAAGATGATGCCAAAGAAAAAACAGGCCACGGAGCCAACAACTTAATCTGCACACTGCCAGCTACAAAAGAAGGCGTAGACACAATCTACTTTACTTCTCATATGGATACAGTCGTACCTGGAAATGGTATTAAACCATCTATTGAAGATGGCTATATTAAAAGTGACGGCACGACAATTCTTGGAGCGGATGATAAAGCAGGCTTAGCAGCAATGCTAGAAGCAATCACCGTATTAAAAGAAGAAAACATCGCGCACGGCAAAATTGAATTTATTATTACAGTAGGAGAAGAATCTGGCTTAGTGGGTGCTAAAGCTCTTGATTCTAGTCTCGTAACGGCAAAATTCGGCTATGCTTTAGATAGCGATGGCAAAGTGGGAGACATTATTGTTGCTGCGCCGACGCAAGCAAAAGTAAATGCAACAATTTATGGAAAAACAGCTCATGCGGGTGTAGCTCCTGAACGAGGCGTTTCTGCTATTACGATTGCTTCAAGAGCCATTTCTAAAATGCCGCTTGGACGTATTGATGAAGAGACTACAGCGAATATTGGACGTTTTGAAGGTGGAACGCAAACGAATATCGTGTGTGACCGCGTCGATATTTTAGCAGAAGCTCGTTCATTAATTCCAGAAAAAATGGAAGCACAAGTAGCGAAAATGAAAGAAGCGTTTGAAACAGCTGCACAAGAAATGGGCGGACGTGCAGAAGTTGATATTAAAGTGATGTATCCAGGCTTTAAATTTGGCGATGGAGATCATGTTGTCGAAGTTGCTAAAAAAGCTGTGGCTAATATCGATCGCCCTTCACGCCTGCTTCAAAGCGGAGGCGGAAGCGATGCAAATGTAATCGCAGGCTTTGATATCCCAACAGTAAATTTAGCAGTTGGTTATGAAGACATTCATACAACCAATGAAAAAATTCCGGTAGAAGAACTGGTGAAGACATCTGAACTAGTAGTGTCGATTATTAAAGAAGTAGCAAAATAATAGTTGCAGCCTTGCTTTTATATAAAAGCAAGGCTTTTTACATAGTGAATAGTAAATAGTCTGAATTTTTTAACATAATGTATAATGAAGAAAAGACGGTCGTTTTGTACAATAAAGTTAGTAATACATTTTACAAAGTAGAAGTTGAAAATAACGTATATAAAAAATATGTAAGCGCTTTCAATTTAAGTTTTATCAACAGATATTCTTGGGAGGTTGATGCAATGCGATCACCGGAAAGTTTGCAGTCCATCATTCAAAACTTTAATGAAGTAGAAAAAGGGTTGTCCAATAGAGAAGCAGTCGAAGAATCTAATCGATGTTTGTACTGTTATGATGCACCCTGTATTCAGGCATGCCCTACAGGAATTGACATCCCGACGTTTATTAAAAAAATTGCATCGGGCAATTTAAAGGGCTCTGCCGAAACGATTATGTCTTCGAATCCAGTAGGAGCAAGCTGTTCGAGAGTCTGTCCAACCGATGAACTATGTGAAGGAGCGTGTGTGCTAAACCATTCAACCAAACCAATTATGATTGGAGATTTGCAGCGCTACGCAACGGATTGGGCTATTCAAAATGAACAGGTGCTGTTTGAGAAAGGAAAAGCCAACGGCAAAAAGGTAGCGATTGTTGGGGGAGGTCCGGCTGGTCTCTCTGCAGCAAGAGAACTGGCCCGATTCGGGTACGACGTAACCATTTTTGAAGCGGAAAAACAAGCAGGAGGGTTAAATACATATGGAATCGTGTCGTTCCGTCTTCCTCAAGCGATTTCATTCTGGGAAGTTGAACAAGTAAAAAGCTTAGATGTAAAAATTAAAACAAACGTAAGAATTGGAGAAGATATTCTTCCAAGCGAATTACTGCAGTCATATGACGCGGTTGTATTAGCTATTGGTATGAGTAAGGTGCCTTCTCTACATGTTGAAGGTGAAGAGCTAGACGGTGTGTATGATGCGATTGATTTTGTGAAAAAAACGAAGTCAAAAGCGCTATCAACAGAATTTGTTGGTAAGCGTGTAGCCGTCATTGGTGCGGGAAATACTGCGATTGATGGTGCTACGTGTTCCGTGCGCTTAGGAGCTGAAAATGTTCAAATTTTATACCGTCGTACAAGAGAAGAAATGACGGCATATGATTTTGAATTTGAATTTGCGAAACAAGATGGTGTTGAATTCCGCTGGTTAACGGCTCCTATACGAATTATTGGAGATGAAAATGGTAAGGTGAGCGGAATTGAATGCGTAAAAATGACCCTAACAGATCCAGATGCAGACGGCCGCAGGAAGCCTGTTCCGGTTGAAGGTTCAACGTTTACCATTCCAGTGGATGCTGTTGTTAAAGCAATTGGTCAAGAACGTTACCTGTCCTTGATTCAACAATTCCAGCTGAACCATGAAGACGGAGTTGTCTTAATCAATCAAGAGACGTTCCAAACATCAAATCCAAAAGTATTTGCTTGCGGAGACGTCATTTTTGGTAAAGGACAAGGAGAAGCAATGGTTGTGACCGCTGCTCAGCAAGGAAAACAAACGGCGTTAAATATTCATATGCAGTTAACAAAAGAAACAATGGAAACAGCTTAAAATCAGGAGGAGGAGAAATCTATGGCAGATTTAACAACAAATTTAGCAGGTATTCAATCACCAAATCCGTTTTGGCTGGCATCCGCACCGCCAACCAATTCAGGTTATCAAGTGCAGCGTGCATTTGAAGCAGGATGGGGAGGCGCAGTTTGGAAAACGCTTGGTGATCCGATTTTAAATGTTTCATCTCGATTTGCTGCCGTTGGCTTCAACGGTCAGCGCGTAGCCGGCTTTAACAATATTGAGCTAATCACCGATCGTCCGCTTGAAGTTAATTTGAAGGAAATCTATGAAACGAAAAAGAAGTTTCCTAACCACGCAATTATTGCCTCTCTTATGGTAGAGCCTCAGCAAGAAAAATGGCATGAGATTGTCAAAAAAGTAGAAGATGTAGGAGTAGATGGATTAGAGCTGAACTTTGGCTGTCCGCATGGAATGGCAGAACGAGGGATGGGTGCTGCCTCTGGGCAAGTCCCTGATTTAGTTGAAAAACAAACGTATTGGGCCAAAGAAGTAGCCCAAACGCCGGTCATTGTTAAGCTAACCCCAAATATCACAGATATTACCGTTACAGCAGAAGCAGCGGTTCGAGGTGGTGCCGACGCTGTTAGTATGATTAACACCATTAATAGTTTAGCAGGAGTAGACATTCATTCATGGAATACAATTCCACACGTAGCGGGAAAAGGCGCTCACGGAGGCTATTGCGGCCCGGCTGTTAAGCCGATTGCATTAAACATGGTTGCTGAATGTGCAAGAAGTCCGTTTATTAACGTTCCAATATCTGGTATGGGAGGCGTTTCGAACTGGCAAGAAGCAGTGGAATTTATGCTCATGGGTGCTACAGGTGTGCAAGTATGTACAGCTGCTATGCATCACGGATTCCGCATTGTAGAGGATATGATTCAAGGTCTCAACTATTACTTGGATGAAAGAGGAATCGAAAAAGTAAGCGATATTGTAGGGAAAGCCGTTTCAAAATATTCCGACTGGGGCAACTTAGATCTCAATTATAAAGTAGTGGCTCGCATCGACCCTGATACGTGTATTAACTGCAATAAGTGTCATATTTCTTGTGAAGATACTTCTCACCAATGTATTGATATGTTGAAAGATCCTTCAGGGAAACCTTATTTAAAAGTACGAGAAGAAGATTGTGTAGGCTGTAATTTATGTTCGATTGTATGTCCTGTGGACGGAGCTATATCCATGGTTGAATTACCAAATGAACAACCGCCAATGACGTGGAATGAACGCCAAGCTGCTTTACAAGCGACGGCTGCACAGCGATTGGACGTATAAACACAAAGGGGATGAAGAAATGAAGAAAATCGTTAAAAATGGTGTCATAGTCACAGCAACAGATACGTATAAAGCCGATATTTTAATTGAAAATGGATTGATTTCGGCAATTGGCTCAGCTTTTGAAGAACAGGGATGCGAAGTAATTGATGCAAAAGGCAACTATGTATTCCCAGGAGGCATCGATCCCCATACTCATTTAGATATGCCGTTTGGAGGGACCGTTACAAAAGACGACTTTGAAACAGGTACAAGAGCAGCAGCTTTTGGAGGTACGACAACTGTTATTGATTTTTGCTTAACCAATAAAGGCGAACCGCTCCAAAAAGCGATCGGCACATGGCATGAAAAATCAAAAGGAAAAGCGGCTATCGATTACAGCTTTCATCTAATGATTGGAGAAATCACGGAAGATGTATTAAATGAGCTTCCTACGATTATTGAAAAAGAAGGAATTACTTCTTTTAAAGTGTTCATGGCCTATAAAAATGTTTTTCAAGCAGACGATGCTACCCTTTACCAAACGCTAGTGCAAGCTAAAAAACTAGGGGCGCTTGTGATGGTACATGCTGAAAATGGAGATGTTATTGAGTATTTAACGGCAAAAGCGCTGGAGCAAGGACAAACTGATCCTATCTATCATGCACTCACTCGTCCTCCGGAAATAGAAGGAGAAGCTACGGGAAGAGCCGCAGTGCTAACCGAGCTTGCTGACTCACAGCTCTATGTTGTTCACGTATCTTGCGCTGAAGCAGTTAAAAAGATTGCTGAAGCAAGGGAAAAAGGCGTAAATATCTGGGGCGAAACGTGTCCGCAGTATTTGACGCTTGACCAAACCTATTTAGAGAAACCGGATTTTGAAGGAGCAAAATACGTATGGTCGCCGCCTTTACGTGAAAAATGGAACCAAGATGTTTTGTGGAATGCCCTGCGTAATGGCGACTTGCAAACGATTGGATCAGATCAGTGCTCGTTTGATTTTAACGGTCAAAAAGATCTAGGAAAAGGAGATTTTACAAAGATTCCAAACGGAGGACCTATTATTGAGGATCGCATGAGCCTTTTATTTTCAGAAGGAGTAGTGAAAAACCGAATTGATATCAATCAGTTTGTGGATATAACATCAACAAAAATCGCGAAGCTGTTCGGACTGTATCCGAAAAAAGGAACGATAGCAGTTGGTGCAGACGCGGATCTGCTTATATTTGACCCTTCTGTTGAACGTGCGATTTCAGCTAAAACGCATCATATGGCAGTTGATTATAGCGCATTTGAGGGAATGAAAGTTACAGGTGAGCCGGTTTCAGTGCTTTGCCGAGGAGAATTTGTCGTAAAAGATAAGCAGTTTGTCGGTCAAAAAGGCTATGGACAGTATACAAAAAGAGCAAAGTTTAATGAGTTAAACACGGCTAACGAAGCTGAAAAATTAACGTTATAAAAACAGATGCCAAAATAGATTGGAGGCAGGGGAATGTCAAGTTACCATGAATATATGGCAGAGCGGGAAAAGATTGATTTTTTGCTACAAAAAGGATTTAAAATAACGGCTGTAACAGAGAATCTAAGCGGGGCGTTTGTGACGTTTGAACGCATCGAAAAGAATCAAACCGAACAAGAAACGCTTCATATATTGACGGCGGATGCTAGAAAGTATTTTTCATCCGTACTGATTCAACAAGTATAAAAACGAAGGCTGAGACAAAATTATTTTAGCTGAAGGAAGATCCGAACGATGAATCGTTCGGATTTTTTTATTGGTAGGGTGAACGTAGGTTTCACGTATGCAGGTGCTCCTAGATGTTGATGGAAGTAATTTAGTTATGTCTCAATCCCTTTCTTTGTTTACTAAGACCTATAAGTTTTTTACTATATTGGCTGACAAAAGTGATCCGTTTTTGTGTTTTTTTCGTTTTGGATGTGAAACAAAATAACTAGATATTATCCATTGACTGTATTACAGTTGTTACATTTCGTTTACATCGAAAGAGAAAAGGTTTAGTTATCTAGTAAATTGTAGTAAATATTATAGTAGAACGTTTTCACAATAAATCTATTAAATATAAAAAGGGTGTGACACGGATGGATCAAGCTACGCAGTGTATGACACAAGAAGAAACAAAAATTATTGATAAATTAAAAATGGAAATGTTAAATGCAGTGTCACTACAAGATTTGCGTTTTTATAAAAAAGAAATTCACCGAATTAAAGAACAAGCGGTTAAGCGCCACGGTTTTTTTAATAAATTACAGCAAACGGCTCAGAAGCTGTAACGATCCATTATCGTTACAGCTTTTTTCGTTTCTTTTATTAAATATTTTATTTCTTCTAAATATTTAATATAATGTAAGAAGATATAGCTTTTGTTCTACACATATGCGAAATACGCGTTAATGATCCAGGAGACATGATGTGAAATTCGCTAGGGGCGGTGTTGACTTGAAATCATATTTAACAGTAACAGAGATTTTAACAAGGAAACATTTTGTAAACTGTGAAGTAATAGCTGGAGAGAAAGGGCTTACTAATTCTGTGAAGTGGGTGCACGTGATGGAAGTGACGCGCATTAATGAGCTGCTAAAAGGAAACGAGCTCATTTTATCAACAGGGGTAGGCTGGGGAGAAGATCCTCAATCTTGTTTATCATTTCTTCAGCAATTAATTTCTTGTAAGGCATCAGGACTGTGTATTGAACTTGGCACTTATACTTCTAAGATTCCGCAAATTGTCATTGATAAAGCGAACGAATGTGATTTTCCGATTATTTTATTTCACGAAGAAGTTCCGTTCGTTGAAATTACGCAAGATGTTCACTCACTTTTAATTAATCAGCATTATCAAATGATTTCCGATTTAGAACAGTATTCTCATCGGCTAAATCAGCTGCTGTTAACAGTTAATGACCCGGCCGTTATCTTACAGTGTTTATATGAATCTACGGGGCTTCTTGTCGGCCTTAAAGTTTCAAATGAATTACTTACCTTTGCTCCGGAGATGGACTTACTCAAACAGCAGCTTCTACTTCATTATATAAGCAGGGAAAATGAGAGTCCGCATTTTACTGAGCAGCCTATTCATTTATTAGGACAAGATTATGCTCAGCTGTATGTCGCCTCTATAAATGAAGCGTTAACAGAACTTGAAGTGCTCACCGTTGACCGGACGGCAACTGCACTTGCTCAGCATTTTTTGAAGGACTTGTATGTCGAAGAGAAAAAAAGAGTAGATGAAACTGAATGGATGACGAAATGGATGAACGGAGAGCTAACTCTTGAACAAATAAAAGATTCTATGCACGAGGTGTGTTCAGATTCTCCTATTCGCGGGGGTATCGTTGTTTGCTGTAAGTGGCAAAGACGGGAAAAGTTTGATCGAACGTATTTTAAGCTGATCTTACGAAGCATCTTTGAACAAGAAGGCTTTCACTTATTAGTCTCCGAGCGAAATCGCGAAGTGTTATTTATTCTTTTGAACAAACGAATGGTTAGCACGTGGAGAGAGAGATTAGAAAGCAGCCTTCACCGCTGGATGAATCAATACGAATCGGATGAAAACTCAAAGCGGAACGCCATTAGCTTTATCGGAATTGGCCAATACTGTGAACAGCTTGACTGTATGCATAAAAGCTATGAAACGGCTAAAGAAACGATTTCGATTCAAGAAATGCTGCAAAAACAAACCATTATTCATTTTTATGATGATTTGCATATGTACCGAATTATTTCGCTTTTACATCAGCATGAAGACTTACAGGAAGTGGTGTTTGAATATCTGCAGCCCGTTATTACATATGATGAAACGTACAATGCAAAACTCATGGAAACATTAAAAATTTATTTAGCATGCAACGGATCTAAACAAGAGACGGCTAAGCGTTTATACATTGTGCGGCAAACGCTGTATCACCGCATTGAAAAACTAGAAAAGCTGCTGGGTGAAGATTTTATGGAGCCGGAAAAACGATTAGCGATTGAATTTATGATTATGGCATATGAATATTTGTTTATGATGAAAAAGTCGCGTGCGGAATTTATAAACGGATAAGTAAGCAGCTGGAAACAGCTGTTTTTTTATGTTGAGGATGATTTTACTATATGTTCATTTTAGTTCATGCTTTCTCCGAGTTCACTGCGCAAAATGTGAAACGAGAATCTAGAGTTGTTTCACATTTTGTCTAATGCAACCACCATTTATTTATTCAATAATAAAGGTAGATTTGTCATTTCTTATTTTTTGAGGAGGCCAAGCGACATGTCAGTTGTGAATAATGATACGCAAGTTTTAAAAAATTACGTGGGCGGAAAATGGGTTGATACGGCAGGGCAAAAATTTGGAGAGGTAATTAATCCATCGACGGGCGAAGTAATTGCAAAAGTACCGCTTTCTACAAAAGAAGACGTAGCCAATGCGGTGGAAACAGCGCAAAAAACATTTGAAACATGGCGTAACGTTCCTGCTCCAAAACGAGCAAGATTAATGTTTGCGTTTCAGCATTTACTCGTTAAGCATCACGAAGAGTTAGCGAAATTAGTTGTACAAGAAAACGGCAAGGCTTTTAAAGAAGCTTACGGTGAAGTACAGCGCGGTATTGAATGCGTGGAGTTTGCTGCGGGTGCTCCTACTTTATTAATGGGAGAATCATTAAATAACATAGCGGAAGAAATTGATTCTGAAATGTTCCGTTTCCCACTTGGTGTTGTCGGAGGCATCACACCTTTTAATTTTCCAATGATGGTACCGCTGTGGATGTTCCCGCTTGCCATTGTATGTGGAAATACGTTTGTATTAAAACCGTCTGAGCGAACGCCGCTTTTAGCAACGCGACTTGCTGAACTTTTTACAGAAGCAGGAGCACCGGATGGATTATTAAATATTGTACACGGGGCACATGATGTCGTGAATGGATTAATAGAGCACGAAAAAGTTAAAGCGATTTCATTCGTCGGATCGCAGCCGGTAGCAAAGTATGTTTATGAACAAGCTGCAGCTCAAGGGAAACGAGTTCAGGCTTTATCCGGAGCTAAAAATCATCATGTTGTGATGCCAGACTGCGATATGGATAAAGCGGTATCCCATATTATCAGCTCGGCTTATGGAAGTGCCGGCCAGCGATGCATGGCTTGCAGCGCCGTGGTCGTAGTTGGTGAAAAAGGAGATGAATTCGTCGCAAAATTAAAGCAAAAAGCAGATGAATTAATTATGGGAAGCGGATTTGATGATGAAGTGCTTCTAACGCCTGTGATTCGAAAAGAGCACCGTGATAAGGTGCTGGATTATATTGAACTTGGCCTGAAAGAAGGGGCGGAACTCATTCGTGACGGACGTAAAGAAATGGATGAACATGCAGAAGGAAATTTCTTAGGAGCAACCATTTTTGACCGCGTAACTCCTGATATGACCATTGCTAAAGAAGAGATTTTTGCACCTGTACTAAGCTTGCTTCGCGCTGACACATTAGATGAAGCACTTCGCTATATGGAAAAATCTCGTTTTGGAAATGGAGCAACGATTTATACAAAAGATGCAAAAGCGGTGCGTCAATTTAGAGAAGAAGCAGATGCGGGTATGCTCGGCATTAACGTAGGAGTACCTGCTACGATGGCTTTCTTCCCATTCTCCGGCTGGAAAGACTCTTTTTACGGAGATTTGCATGTAAACGGCAAAGACGGTTTGAACTTCTTTACACGTAAAAAGATGGTTACATCACGCTTTGACTTTTAACATATAGATGAATATAGCAAGTGGCTTCGGCATTTTGTCGAAGTCTTTTCATACAGAAAAAAATACCGCGCTAGCGATTTGGGAGTGGATAAGATGGTACAGGTCAGTCAAAATGAAAAAGATCTGCGTGCAAAAGATGAGCAGTATGTATGGCATGGAATGAAACCATACAGTCCGGATGCAACGATGGTAGCTACAAAAGCAAAAGGTGCTTGGATTACAGATGAACAAGGAAATCGCTATTTAGATGCAATGGCAGGGCTTTGGTGTGTAAATACCGGGTATGGACGGGATGAGTTAGCGCTCGCAGCTTACGAGCAGCTAAAAGAACTGGCTTATTTTCCGCTCACTCAATCTCACGTACCTGCTATCAAACTAGCAGAGAAGCTAAATGAAATGCTAGGTGATGACTATGTTATCTTCTTTTCAAATAGCGGATCTGAAGCAAATGAAACGGCTTTTAAAATTGTGCGTCAATACCATCAGCAAAAAGGAGAGCACTCCCGCTACAAATTTATTTCACGTTACCGAGGGTATCACGGAAATTCAATGGGCGCACTAGCAGCAACGGGCCAAGCTCAGCGTAAATATAAATATGAACCGCTTGCTCCTGGCTTTATTCACGTTGCGCCGCCTGATTCATACCGAGGGCAAGATGACTACCATGCGCCAAAAGAGAAGCTTCAATCTGTAAAAGATATTGACAATGTCATGACGTGGGAGCTAAGCGAAACGATTGCCGCTGTTATTATGGAGCCAATTATTACAGGTGGAGGAATTCTTTTACCGCCTCAAAATTATATGAAAGGCGTAAAAGAAACGTGTGAAAAACACGGTGCACTTCTAATTGTAGATGAAGTTATTTGCGGCTTTGGACGTACAGGAGAAGCCTTTGGTTTTATGAACTACGATGTAAAACCAGATATCATTACCATGGCAAAAGGAATTACAAGCGCATATCTTCCGCTCTCGGCAACTGCTGTTAAAAAAGAAATCTATGAAGCGTTCAAAGATAGCGATCAGTACGAGTATTTTCGCCACGTTAATACATTTGGAGGAAGCCCGGCTGCGTGTGCACTGGCATTAAAGAATTTAGAAATTATGGAAAGAGAAAATCTGTTTGATCGTTCTAAACAGCTCGGGGCTTACGTATTAAGTGAGCTAACGTCGCTTATTGATAGCCACCCATACGTTGGAGATGTAAGAGGTAAAGGGCTTTTAATCGGAATTGAACTTGTAGCTGATAAGCAAACGAAGGAACCGCTAGACGTTAATCTTGTAAATGAAGTGATTGCTAAATGTAAAAGCAAAGGAGTCATTATTGGGAAAAATGGAGCAACGGTAGCCGGCTATAATAATGTTCTCACGCTCTCGCCGCCGCTCAACATTGAGGAAAGTGATATTGAGCTGTTATTAGCTACTATTACGTATGCGCTTGACAGCATCAAATAGGTAAGTTTGCAAAAAGCCTGTATAATATACTTACAGGCTTTTTGTGCGTGTGAAGGAGGAAGTAGAAAATGGAATTGTTATTTTTAGGAACGGGTGCAGGAGTACCAGCAAAACAGCGGAATGTTTCATCTCTTGCGCTCGAACTTTTGCAAGAAAGAGGGGCGGTGTGGCTTTTTGATTGCGGAGAAGCAACGCAGCATCAAATTTTACATACAACCGTTAAACCGAGACGAATTGAGAAAATTTTTATTACGCACCTTCACGGTGATCATATTTATGGCTTACCTGGACTCCTTGGAAGCCGTTCGTTTCAAGGCGGAGAATCGCTGCTTACTGTATACGGGCCAAAAGGAATTAAAGAATTTATTGAAGTCACGCTTGCTGTAAGTCAAACTCATCTGCAATATCCTCTAGAGGTTGTTGAAATAGAAGAGGAAAGTGAAAGTGGAACGATTTTTGAAGATGAAACTTTTTCAGTGGAGTTTGGCAAACTTGAACATGGCATTTTATCTTATGGATATCGCGTTGTCGAAAAAGATTTGCCAGGGTCACTGGACGTTCAGCGTTTAAGAGAAATGAATATTCCCCCAGGGCCTCATTATCAGCAGTTAAAAGAAGGGAAAGAAGTAGTATTAAAAGATGGGCGTCTAATCAATGGACAAGAGTTTGTAGGAGAACCTAAAAAAGGGAAGGTCATCACGGTTTTAGGAGATACAAGAAGGTGCACGCAAAGTGTTCAGCTTGCTATGCATGCGAATGTGTTAATCCATGAAGCTACGTTTGCAGCGGGAGACGAGGAGCTTGCTTACAACTATTTTCATTCTACTGCAAAAGAAGCCGCTGAAATTGCTAAAACAGCATCGGCCGAGCGTCTTATTTTATCTCATATCAGTTCGCGTTACCAAGGAGACGCAGTCAGCCAGTTAGCAGAAGGAGCAAAAGAAATTTTTCCGAATACCGATATAGCAGAAGACTTAAAAAGGTTTACGATTTCATAAAAAAAGCCGAGGATATCCTCGGCTTTTTTTACCATCCGCGTTCGTACTGAACGGGTGCTGAAAGTGTTTCATTTAATTCTTTTGCCGCCGTGCGCGGGAAGTACGGATCGCGCAGAAGTTCGCGCGCAACAAAAATTAAATCAGCGCGTTCGCTTTGTAAAACCTCTTCAGCTTGTCGTCCAGTTGTAATTAATCCAACTGCGCCTGTATCAATATTTGCCTGCTGCTTAATTTTATCTGCAAACGGAACTTGATAGCCAGGGTATACGTTAATTGGAGCATGTACAAGAGCACCGGAACTAACGTCAATTAAGTCGACGCCTTGTTCTTTCATCCATTTTGCAAATACAACGTGATCATCGACTGTTAATCCGCCTTCTGTATAGTCAGAAGCAGAAACACGGACAAATAAAGGACCGTCCCACTCTGTTTTCACAGCGTCAATAATTTCCTTTAAGAAACGATAGCGGTTTTCTGCGCTGCCGCCATATTCGTCGCTGCGGTTATTGCTTAGCGGTGATAGGAATTGATGTACTAAATAACCGTGTGCCGCGTGAAGCTCGATAATATCAAATCCAGCTTCCTTTGAGCGTCGAGCGCTTTCTTTAAAGGCAGAAATCGTTTCATGAATTTGTTCTGTGGTCATTTCCACAGGTTTTTTACTTTTATCATCAAAAGCAATCGCAGAAGGAGCATAAATATCGCCTTCAACAGTTGCTTTACGTCCTGCGTGTGCAAGTTGAATGGCCGTTTTTGCACCGTTTTCTTTTAGCTGTGTCACAAGTTTTGTTAATCCATCTCTTTGCTCATCATTCCAAATCCCTAAGTCTTGAGCTGAAATACGACCTTGTGGGACGACAGCTGAGGCTTCAACCATAATGAGACCTACTTGTCCAACCGCGCGAGTTGTGTAGTGAACCATATGAAAGTCGGTTACTACTCCGTCTTCTTTTTCGCATGAATACATGCACATTGGTGACATTACAATTCGGTTTTTTAATGTTACGTCTTTCACTGTATAAGGTGAAAATAGTTTTGTTGTCATTCGGTTTAACCTCCAATTATTTCGATACTCTAAACAAAAGTTATTATATCACCGCATTGAAATATCTTTCACATAATCTGCTTATCCATTTTTAATCATAAAAAAACCTCTTTCTTTTTTTAGAAAGAGGTGAACCTTTACGAACGTTTACTCGAGATTTTTTCGTCAATCGTATCTCCTAAATATTTAGAGCGAATGGTAGCTTGTTCAATACACTGCATCATCGCTTCTTGGAAGTTATGAGAAATAAGCTGTTCGATTCCTGCTTCTGTTGTACCTCCAGGACTCATAACTTCTTTTCGAAGTACGGCCGGTGTTTTAGGTGACTGTTTCAGCATTTCTGCAGCACCGATAAGCGTTTGAAGAATTAGTTCATTTGACACTGACGTATCCAAGCCTTGTTTTTCAGCTGCTTTTTCCATTGCTTCTACTAGATAATAGACATACGCTGGGCCGCTTCCAGATAGTCCTGTTACAGCGTGAAGCTGCTCTTCCTCTACAGTTGTAACCGTACCAATCGTTTCAAATAAAGCAGTAGTAACGCTCATATGCTCCGCTGTAGCAAACTTCCCGGGTGCAATGGCTGTAGCCGATAATCCAATAGAAGCAGATGTATTTGGCATAGCTCTTACAACCGCTACTTCTTGGTCAAACAAGTTTACAATTGTGGCAGTCGATACACCCGCTAAAACAGAGAGAACGAGGTGATGGGGACGAATATAGGACTTAATCGTATTGATGCTTTCGGCTACGTCTTTTGGTTTAATAGCAAGCACGACGATATCGCTTTTTTCTATTAACAAGGCATGATTACGCGTAATGTTAATTCCATAGGCGTTTCGAAGTTCGTGAAGTCTTTTATCGCTGCTATGATTTGTTACGGTGATTTGATTGGGGCGAAGCTTTTTATCTGACAGCAGCCCTGAGATCATGGCTTCAGCCATTGATCCAGCTCCAATAAAGGCGATGTTTAAATCCGTTTTCATTAAAATTTCCTCCAGTCATTTGCTATCCAATGAAAACAGATACTGAAATTTCAGTATCTGTTAAAGGTTTGTGTTTGTGTATCTCTTCTTTATAAAATGCATAGTTATCTAAAGATATGAATAAAACTTCACTATATTTCTGTCATTATGCAATGAAAAAGAGAGGGATGTCAATGTAATTTTCAGAAAACGAAAGCAATTGTATAAATAAGGGGAAAAATCGTGTAAACTTAAAAGAAAATGCGATGGTAAAGGAGCAAAAATACAGATGAATGAGCAATTGTATAAAATTGTGCTGCCTACTCCTTTTGCGGTAGGAGATGTGAATGTTTTTGTTATAAAAGGTCAGACCGTTACGCTAATCGATGCTGGTATTAAAACGGAGGCAGCGTGGTCTGTATTTAAAGAAAAGCTTAATGAAATAGGATTAAAACCAGATGATATTAAACAAGTTGTCCTAACTCATCACCATCCTGATCACGTAGGAATGCTTGATTTTTTTGATAAAGATATCGCCATAGTCGGTCATGCGAAAAATCAGCCTTGGATCTCTCAGAATCCGGATTTTTTTGAGTGGTACGATGCGTTTTTTGAAGATCACTTTACGAAAGCGGGCGTAGATGAAAGATTTCGCCCCTATTTAAAACGTTTAAAAGCATCAATGAAGTATTCATGTCACCGTTCTCTTACGACTTCTGTGCAGGAAGGAGATTACATTCCGGGCCTAGAGAGTTGGAAAGTGCTTGAAGTGCCCGGTCATGCTCAAAGCCATATTGCATTATACAATGAAAAAACAGCGGTTATGATTGGAGGAGATTTGCTGTTAAAGCATATTTCATCTAATCCGCTTATTGAACCTCCTATGAAACCAAGCGGCGAGCGGCCTAAAACGCTTCTTCAATATAATCATTCGTTAAGACGTCTGCTTGACTTAGAGATAAGCTGTATCTATACAGGTCATGGAGATGAAGTATTACATGTCCGTGAACTTGTACAAGAGAGGTTACAAAAGCAAAGCGACCGAGCGGATAAAGTGCTTAGCATGATAAAAGAACGCCCTCAAACAGCGTTTGATATTTGCAAACAGCTATTTCCTACTATTTATGAAAAAGAACTAGGGCTAACTCTTTCTGAAACAATTGGTCAGCTCGATTTTTTAGAAGATGCAAATAAAATCAGTACACATGAAAAGGAAAGTACGCTTATTTATTCTGTGTGCTCTTAACTTACAAAAAAGGTGTGTTATATTTGAAATCCTCGTTAAAGAACCAACATGTCGTGATTACAGGCGCTTCAGGAGGTCTTGGAGAACATTTAGCTTATGAAGTGGCCAAAAGAGGGGGCGTCCCCGTTTTACTTGCACGTACAGAAGAAAAGCTGCAGCGAGTAGCTGAGCAAATTAATCAAAAGTATGGGATTACCTCTTACATATATAAAGCTGACGTAGCGAACGTAGAGGAAGTCAGAAGTGTTGTTCAGAAAATGATAAGTGAAATTAAGCGTGTTGATGTGCTGATTAATAATGCAGGCTTTGGTGTATTTGAAGAAGTGAAAGAAGCATCCATTTCGACAATTGCATCAATGTTTCAAGTCAATGTTATTGGATTAATTGCATGTACACAAGAAATTTTAGCTTATATGCTAAAAGAAAACAAAGGACATATTATTAACATTGCTTCTCAAGCAGGCAAACTGGCAACGCCTAAATCCAGTGGCTATTCAGCTTCTAAACATGCCGTGCTAGGGTTTACCAACAGCCTGCGAATGGAATTAGCAAAAACGGATATCTATGTAACCGCAGTGAATCCAGGTCCTATTCAAACCAACTTTTTTTCAATAGCGGATCAGTCAGGAAACTATGAAAAAAGTGTAGAAAAGTTTATGTTAACACCTCAATACGTAGCTGAAAAAACGGTCAATATTATTGGGAAACCAAAACGAGAAGTCAACTTGCCTAAGTGGATGAACATGGGTTCGAAGGTGTACCAGCTTGCCCCGGGGCTCGTAGAAAAATTGGCAGGGGATGCGTTTAATAGAAAATAACCTGTGCTTTAATCACAGGTTATCAATGTTTTTCGTTAATGCTTTCGTTCAGTAAAGCTGTATTTCTATGAATCTACTGCTCGTCTAAAACTTTTGCAGCGCGCACACAAGAGTCGAATTTTCCTTTATGATTTCCGTCGCAAAAGGGCATCTTTTGCGACTGGCCACATCGGCATAGTGAAAATGTCGGCTTTGTTTCAAATTTATTGCCGTCTGCATCAATTAATTCAACGTCTCCAGTGACACGGAAAGAACCGTTATCCATTACTTTAATTTGTACTCTTGACATAGAAAAACCTCCTTTTTGTACACACCTATATGAAGCGCCAGAGTTTAATGAAAGCAAGATGTGTATTATACTCATTATATAAGCAATTTTCGTTTGTTTATACAATTAGTTTAAAAGGAGTTAAAGGAAAATGAATATTACCTTTACAGATAAAGCAATAACAAAAATACAAGAAAAGTACGGAAAAGATTCTTCACTATATTTAAAATTGAAATACGATACGGATGGATGCGGCTGTGTGGTGAGCGGTGTAACGACGCTATGGATTGTTGATGAAAAAGAGAGCGATGATGTGACCATCGAGACGAATTTTGTTCCCGTTCTTGTCGAAAAAACAAAGCAAGTATTTCTAGATGATAATATGACGGTTGACTACAATGAAAGTGCATATGCGTTTATGCTAAAATGTCCTTCTCAAATTTTAAATCCGCGCATGTCATTCATCGATAAAACAAAAGAAGCGCTTTAATGCGCTTCTTTTTGTATTTTTTCTAAAAATGATTCAATAACTTGTTCATATTCCCCTGGATTATCAGCATACGAGCGGGCATGAGTGCCTACAGGTGCCAAATACATCCGTTTTGCACCCATTTTTTTGGCATGCAGCTGCTCCGTCATTTTAGGAAGAATATAGTCATCTTCTTTACTATGGATAAACAGAACAGGATGTTTTATTTGATCTACGACTGAAATGGGGGATACGTCTTTAAATGAATAGCCTTCTCGCCATTTTAAAATAATATTGGCTGCTGGCATCACAAGCTGTTTGGGCAGATGGAAATCTTGTTTTAAGCGATAGGCAAGAAGTTCTTCCAAGTCTGAAAAAGGGCAGTCGACAATATAAAAATCAGCTCCGTCTTCCATTCCAGCATACAAAAGAGTGGTCGCAGCTCCCATAGACTCCCCGTGAATCCCAAGGGAAATAGTTGAACCGAATTGTTCTTTTACCCAGTGAACAACAGATTGAAGGTCCAGCTTTTCATAATAGCCGTAGCTCGTTGTTTTCCCTTCAGACTTGCCGTGACGGCGATGATCATAAAGAACGACGTTCCATCCAAGCTTCAGAAAAAGCCGAGCATATTTCATAGAATTCAGTGAATGAACTGTGACTCCATGCGAAAGAATCATAAATCGGTTGTGATCGTGTTGTTTAATAACGGTCCCAGCTATGTTATAGCCTAGAGAAGAAGGAAGTACAAATGCTTCTTTAGGAAGAGTGCTATAGACTTTCTCATCATAAAAGCCATCTTCCGTATCGCGGTCAATAATAACTTTGTCGGTCTTTTTACGGATGTACATCATTTGATTTGTAAAAAAGATGCCAAGAGCGGCAAATGCTCCGAGAACGCTTCCTACTAATAATAGCCATTTTTTCATGATTAGCGGCTCCTTTTGTTAATATAGCTATTAGTTATTATAGCATCGCTCTCATAAAAACCTAATTTTTAACGCTGTGCAAATAAAGAGTATTGCTTGCTTTCAATCGGTCTTGAAATGTAAGGAGCGATAAAATCGACCGCTTCGAGCAGCTTTTCTTCATTAATAGAAGTGGAAATACCCATTTCATGAAGCATAAAGACAAGATCTTCGGTAGCTACGTTTCCCGTTGCTCCCTTAGCAAATGGACATCCTCCTAGCCCGCCAGCGGATGAATCGAACCTGTTAATACCGGCTTGCAGAGCTGCATAGATATTTGCAATAGCCAATCCTCTCGTATCGTGAAAGTGCGCAGCAAGTAGCGTGTGGGAAAAACTTTGTTTTAATTTCGAGAAAAGTGAAAATACATCTTTAGGATTTGCCATGCCAATTGTATCGGCAACGCTTAGCTCATCTACTCCAGCTTCCACAAAGCTTTCGCAAAGGCTCAGCACGTCACGTTCATTTATTTTTCCTTCATATGGGCAATAAAAGGCGGTGGAAATGCAGGTGCGAATAAAACATTCTTGCTGCTTAAGCTGCTGAATGAGAGGAAGCAGCGTTTGAACAGCTTCTTCGGTGTTTTTGTTAATATTTTTTTGATTAAAAGTATCGCTTACGCCAATAAAAAGCGCAACCGAGCGGCAATCAGCTTGCAGTGCCTTTTCCAAGCCTTTTTGATTCGGCACCAGTACAATGTTTCGGCATGTATCAGGCTGGAATATAGGTGCAATAGTAGAAGCATCTTTCATTTGAGGAACCCATTTTGGAGAAACAAAGGATGTAATTTCGATTTCAGATAGTCCAGCTTCTTTTAATTTTTTGATAAAATTAATTTTTTTATCAGTTGGAACAAAATTTTTTTCATTTTGAAGTCCATCTCGTGGACCAACTTCTATAATTGTTACTTTTTCAGGAAATCCCATAAACCGCTCTCCTCCCACAATGTAAACGCTTACTAATATTTATTTTAATTCTAAAAAATTAAAATTCAATAAAAATTATAAATTTTTACAAAAAAAGAGGAATTTCGCAAGCGATGTCGAAATTAATACAAGTGACAGTTAATCACAGTAATCAAACAGTAAGGAGAGGTTTTCGACATGGGTCAAACAGAAGTAGTCATTGTAAGCGCTGTACGTACAGCAATCGGCAGCTTTGGGGGAAGCTTACAAAATGTATCCGCAACAACTTTAGGTGGTACTGTAATCAAAGAAGCTTTAAACAAAGCAGGGGTATCAGCAAACGAAGTAGATGAAGTTATTATGGGAAATGTCTTACAAGCAGGTTTAGGACAAAATCCAGCACGACAAGCAACTTTAGCAGCAGGGTTACCTGAAACTGTTTCAGCATTAACCATCAATAAAGTATGCGGATCAGGACTAAAAGCAGTACATCTCGCTACACAGGCGATTCTTGCTGGGGATGCTGATGTGATTGTTGCTGGTGGAATGGAAAACATGAGCCAAGCACCATACCTATTAAAAAATGCACGCAACGGGTTTAAAATGGGCGATCAAAAAGTAGTCGACAGCATGATCCAAGATGGATTATGGTGTGCATTTAACGACTACCATATGGGCGTTACAGCTGAAAACCTGTGTGATAAATATGAAATTACTCGCGACGAACAAGATGCATTTGCAGCTTCAAGTCAGCAAAAAGCAGAAGCAGCTATTCAATCTGGCCGTTTCGCAGATGAAATTGTGCCAGTAGAAGTGCCTGGAAGAAAAGGCCAAGTAACAATTTTTGAACAAGATGAGTTCCCACGCGCAGGCACAACGGCTGAAAGTCTAGGAAAGCTACGTCCAGCTTTCAAAAAAGACGGTTCAGTAACAGCTGGTAATGCATCTGGTATCAATGACGGTGCAGCTGCAGTAGTGGTAATGAGCCGTAAAAAAGCAGACGAGTTAGGCCTAACACCATTAGTGTCTATTAAAGCTAATGCAACTGCTGGAGTAGACCCAAGCATTATGGGAATCGGTCCTGTAAGCGCAGTGAAAAAGGCGCTTGAAAGAGCTGCTGTTTCATTAGAAGACGTTCAACTAGTAGAAGCAAACGAAGCATTCGCTGCACAGTCAATCGCTGTGGATCGTGAACTTCAATTTAACCATGATATTTTAAATGTAAACGGTGGAGCAATTGCGCTTGGACATCCTATTGGTGCAAGTGGTACACGTGTCCTGGTTTCACTTATTCATGAAATGCAAAAACGCGACGCAAAACTTGGTTTAGCAACGTTATGTATTGGCGGAGGCCAAGGTGTTGCAACAATCGTTGAACGTCCTTAATTTTTGATATAGCTTTAACAAACATTAAAGCTATATCACAACGCCACAGATTCCAAACATACTGCTTTGGAACTCGTGGCGTTTTTGTTTTTCTTTGAATTTTGTCTACTAATATAACTTTTTTGACAAAAAAATGATTAAATTATAATTTTTAGTTATATATATATTTAAAAAGAAATAAAAATCTTTTATAATAGATTAGAAAGCGTTTTCAAAAATAACGAAGGGGTGGTTATGTATGAAACAAGTACATACGTCGTTTAAAGAAGCGGTGAAAGATATTCACGACGGTGCTACGATGATGGTCGGTGGTTTTGGTTTATGTGGAATTCCGGAGAATTTGATTTTAGCGTTAGTTGAAACGGGGGTAAAAGATTTAACCGTAATCTCAAATAACTGCGGCGTAGACGACTGGGGACTTGGACTGCTTCTGAAAAACAAACAAATTAAAAAGATGATTGGCTCTTACGTGGGAGAAAATAAAGAGTTTGAAAGACAAGTATTGTCAGGAGAAATTGAAGTAGAATTGCTACCTCAAGGCACGCTAGCTGAAAAGATTCGCGCCGGCGGAGCGGGCATACCTGCATTTTATACACCAGCGGGAGTGGGAACACCCATTGCTGAAGGAAAAGAAGTTCGTGTGTTTGATGGGAAAGAATATTTACTAGAAGAGGCGTTAAAAGCTGATTTTAGTTTGGTTAGAGCTTGGAAAGCCGATCATATGGGGAATTTAGTGTATAACAAGACAGCGCGCAATTTCAGCCCAATGATTGCAGCAGCAGGAAAAGTGACGATAGCAGAAGTAGAGGAACTTCATCCAACAGGTTCACTTGATCCAAATATTATCCACACACCTAGTGTATATGTTCAATCGTTAATTATTGGTGAACAAGAAAAACGTATTGAGCGTTTAACCGTTCAAAAATAACAAAAGGGGAGAGATTTTTCATGATTGAAAACGGCGTGAACGTGAGAGAGCGAATTGCAAAACGTGCTGAAAAAGAAATTTTGGACGGATTTTATGTAAACCTTGGAATTGGTATTCCAACGCTTGTGGCTAATCATATCTCAGATAATAAAACGGTTGTGCTTCAGTCCGAAAACGGTCTGTTAGGCATTGGACCATATCCGAAAGAAGGAGAAGTAGATCCTGATTTAATTAATGCAGGTAAAGAAACCGTAACGGCGACAAAAGGGGCTTCTTACTTCGACAGTGCTGAATCGTTTGGCATGATTCGCGGAGGGCATATTAATATTGCGATTTTAGGAGGCATGGAAGTCTCAAAAACTGGTGACTTAGCTAACTGGATGATTCCTGGAAAAATGATTAAAGGAATGGGCGGTGCAATGGATTTAGTTCATGGAGCGCAGCGCATCATTGTTATTATGGAACATGTGACGAGAAAAGACCAACCTAAAATCTTAAATGAGTGCACCCTCCCTCTGACAGGAAAAGGGGTAGTAGATCGTATTATTACAGATCGAGCGGTAATTGACATTACGGCAGAAGGCCTAAAACTTGTCGAAGTAGCGAAAGGCTATACGGTAGAAGATATTCAACAGTCTACAGAGCCAACTTTAATCATTGATGAACATGTAAAACTAGATGCATTTTGATTTTTGGTAACAAAAGCAAGAATATGATACAATATCTCTCAATTAAAGTAGCGGGGGAATTGTGATGGCTAAAAAAAAGCAAAAACAATCAGCACAAAAACAAAATGATCAGCTCAGTATCAAAGATCAGCTAAATGATAGCTTATTAAAACAGCTTCAGGCTAAAAAACAGGCGCTTTCTTTAAAAGAAGAAGAGCAGAAAGAAACAGAACGTAAAGAAGCTGCTCGAATTCGAAAAGAAAAAGAAAAAAATAAATCGTTTGAAGAACTGTTAAATGAAAGTGATATGAACTGGTCCGAGTTTAAAAAATAAAAGCGCCGATAAAGGCGCTTTTATTTTTTAACGATGAGCTTCATATTGATTTGCTTTAAAAATCGAGTGCAGCTTGCTCACTTCAGTAGGCTGTAGCGGGGAGGTCTCGACAGCCTTTACGTTTTCACGAAGCTGTGAAGAAGAGCTTGCTCCTGCTACAACTGAGGCTACCGCAGGATTAGCTAAACAGTATTGAAGTGCAGTTGAATTCAGAGAGTGATTTGGTCGTACGTGACGAAATGCTTCAATCGTTTTTGATAATTCCGTACCGCTATAGTCTAAGTATCCCTTACCTTCGAATGCAGCAAGCTTTTGCTCTCCGTTTTCGGTTAGCAGCCCTTTGGCTACTGGACCTCTGGCTACAACGCTAATGCCGTTATCGTGCAAAAGGGGAAGTGCACTTTCTTCAGGACGTCTGTCTAACAAGCTGTATTGCATCATGACACTGACAATAGAAGAGTTTTGCACATACTCTCGAATCACATTCGGGCGGATAGATGAAATACCATAGTAGCGAATGACGCCTTCTTGTTTTAATTCTTCAAATGCTTCAATCGTTTCTTCAATATTGTCTTCAACAGTCCCTCCGTGCAGTTGATATAAATCGATGTAATCCGTTTGAAGCCGGCGCAGGCTTTCTTTTACTTCATCTTTTATGTAAGCTTTAGACGGATCCCACGTCCAGCTGTCTTTTGCATCATTCCAGCGATTTCCTACTTTTGTGGCTAAAACAATATCATGTCTGCGGTTTTTTAAAGCTTGTCCCACAAACTCCTCGTTTAAGCCAAAGTCATATAAATCTGCTGTATCAAAATAATTAATGCCATATTCCAGAGCTTCATCAATCATATTGACAGCGTGTTTCTGTTCCGTGCCAAGAGACATGCATCCTAAACCTAATGTACTGACCAGCAAATCTGAAGTACCTAAGCGTCTTTTTTCCATATATGCCACTCCTTATTTTTTACTTGTTTCTATCTATTGTAGCGCTATGATAGAGAGAAACTCAAATAAGAAGATTAAAAAACTGCAGCACAATTAGTGTCTGCAGTCTGCTTGTTGTTTGTAAGAATTAAAATTTTGAGAGATAGCGTTCGTCCACTCATCAACATACTGAAATTGTTCGCTGTATTCTTTTAACTTTTGCTTAATTTCCCATGCTTTACCGACTAAAATGATTTGCTTCTCGTGAACATAAACTTTCATTTTTTCTACCTCCCAAGATTCGTATGATAGAATATATGTAAGAGTCAAAAAAATAGAACGAGGTGGAGAAAATGGATCATTTAACAGAAAAAATGCGGTCTTCTGAAAAGCTGTTTGGAGGCAGAGTGATTGATTTGTACTTAGAAGAAGTAGAGCTTCCGAACGGAAAAACGAGTACAAGAGAAGTAGTTAAGCATCCTGGAGCTGTCGCTGTCATTGCGTTAACAAGCGATCATAAAATGGTTATGGTCAAACAGTATCGCAGACCGATGGATCGTATTTTAGTGGAAATTCCAGCCGGCAAGCTGGAAAAAGGAGAAGAGCCGATTGTAACGGCAAAACGTGAGTTAGAAGAAGAAACGGGCTATACAACAGATTCCCTTAGCCATATTATTTCTTTTTACACATCGCCAGGTTTTGCAGATGAGTTGGTTCACGTTTATTTAGCAGAAGATTTAAAAGTGATGACCACCAAAGCGGAATTGGACGAAGATGAATTTGTTGAAGTGATGGAAGTTACTGTAGATGAGGCCCTTACTCTTATTCAAAACAAAGAAATTTACGATGCAAAAACAGCATATGCTGTGCAGTACTTACAGTTAAAAAGCGGATTAGGAGAGTAAGAGAGTTTTTTCTTTTACATACGTACGGCAATCTAGCAATTTAGAGGTTTACATTGAAACGTCATTTGATGTGAGAAAAAACAGGCATGCGCGTATCTCTAGGTTAAAAAATGTGTGACAACCATATATTAGTTGAAGAAAAATCCGAACGATAAATAGAGATTCTTGATTTAGAATCAAATTCGTTCGGATTTTTTTAAGTTGATGGTGAACGTAGCTTTCATTTATGTAGTTGGTTCTAGCGGTTGATTGGAGGTCAAGGCGAAGACTCCTGCGGGAAAAGCGGAATAGGTGAAACCCCGCAGGAGCGTACGCGACGAGGAGGCTCACCGGCCGCCCGCGGAAAGCGAAGCCTTGCATGAAAATCAACAGCGGTGTCACAAGCTATCCATACTATCTCATTTGTTCTTATTTAGATTAGATTAATTTCATTATGTCTTAATCTCTTTTTTATGTGATAGATTTAAAAGATTCTTGGCATAGTTTTTGTACTCTATCATACACTCTATTAAGCGATTAATAGGAGGAAGACGATGAGAAAAAAACAATTGCCATTATCGTATGCAAGACATTTTCAAGAAAACAGTTCTATTTATTTATTTGTAACCGTGCTGTTTTTAATGGGAATCATTTTTGGGGCTATTGTTGTAAATAGTTTGACGCTTGATCAAAAAGAAGACCTGTACTTCTATTTAAACCGGTTTTTCGGACAGGTAAAGAGTGGGGAAGTAGCAAGCAGCGTTGAAATGTTTCAGCAAAGTTTTTTTCACAATGTTAAATACTTAGGGCTCATTTGGATACTAGGAATTGCTATTATTGGTTTGCCTGTAGTGTTAATTCTGCTGTTTTTAAAAGGAATGGTGATTGGTTTTACCGTAGGCTTTTTAGTCAATCAAATGGGACTCTCTGGGTTTGCGCTATCTTTTGTATCTGTTATGCCGCAAAATATCTTTCTCATACCGGCATTTCTGATTCTGTCTGCAGCTTCAGTTGCCTTTTCTTTGAAGCTCGTGCGGCAGCAGTTTTTTAAAAAAGCAGCGGAGCCTATTTCTGCATCCTTTTTACGCTATAGCGGCACGATGATTGCAATGATATGTTTGGTTGCCTGTGCAGCTACAGTTGAAGCTTATGTATCACCTACTTTAATGAAAAGTGTAATGGCTCTATTAAATAAGTAAGAATAAGTATTAAATAAAAAGAATTCTTTTTTCTTATTAAGAATAACTTTATTTTGACACCCTCGACACATCTGATATAATGGATTAGTGAATGGCGAGGGAGGGAATAATTATGGAAAGTCGAATTGAGCGAATTAAGCAGCAGTTGCACTCAGCTAGCTATAAATTGACACCTCAACGTGAGGCGACTGTAAGAGTACTTCTTGAACATGAAGAGGATCATTTAAGTGCCGAAGATGTATATCTCCTCGTCAAGGAAAAGTCTCCGGAAATTGGATTGGCAACTGTTTATCGTACGTTAGAATTGTTAACTGAACTTAAAATTGTTGATAAAATAAACTTTGGCGATGGCGTTTCTCGCTACGATTTAAGACAAGAAGGAGCCGCACACTTTCATCATCACCTTGTGTGTATGGAATGTGGATCTGTGGACGAAATTCAAGAAGATTTGCTTGAAGACGTTGAAGAAATTGTGGAAAAGCAATGGAATTTTAAAATTAAAGATCACCGCTTGACATTTCATGGCATTTGCCATCGCTGTCAGGATAAAGAAGACAAGCAGTAAAAGCCTTTTCCATAATGGAGAAGGTTTTTTGTTGTACATAAATAGAAAAAATAACGAGGTTACAAGCTATATGGTTTTATAGAAAGGAAGGAAATGACAAGGAGAGAACTCAGCGTATAAAGGCAAGAAACATGTATAAAACCTGTCCCAATTGGCATATCTTCTAATAGAATCAAAAATTGGAGGAATTGTTTCATGAAATCATGGGCTGAAATGGTATATAATACATGTAAAGTATTTATCTTATTTACCGGGTTTACTCTTTTGTTTTATTTTGGAATGATATGGGTATCTCAAGAGTATCAAAATTATAAACGTTATGATGAGCCGTCGGGTTCAGCAGTTAAAGTCATGCAAGCAAGTGTGAACAAAGATCAGACGTGGCTGGAGCGTTTATTTATGTTTTATCAAAACGGGGAGTAGAGGCTATTGAATGATCAAATTCAAGATTTTATTCATTATTTAGTAGTAGAGCGGGGACTGGCGAAAAATACGATTGATTCGTATGAACGAGATTTAAAAAAGTATGCTCAATATTTAGAGCATGTAGAGCAGCTGAAATCATTTAATGAAGTAACAAGACTCCACATCGTTAATTTTCTGAAATATTTAAGTGATCAGCAAAAGTCATCTAAAACGATTGCGAGACATGTGGCTTCAACTAGATCTTTTCATCAATTCTTACTAAGAGAAAAAGCAGCGGATACAGATCCATCCGTTCATATTGATACTCCGCAGCTTGAGCGCAAGCTGCCAAAAGTGCTAAATGCAGAGGAAGTAGAGGCGCTGTTGAATGTGTTTGATACTTCGACGCCTTTTGGCATACGAGACAAAGCGATGCTTGAATTGCTTTATGCTACTGGAATTCGTGTATCTGAACTCGTTAACTTAAATATTGATGATGCACATTTGACGATGGGATTTATTCGGTGTATCGGAAAAGGGAATAAAGAAAGAATTGTCCCCATCGGAAGGTTGGCAACAGAGGCGATTGAAGAGTACTTACAGCATGGCCGGAGTATTTTAACAAAGCAAAAGGAACAGGACAAAGCACTTTTTGTTAATCATCATGGAAGGCGCTTGACAAGGCAGGGGTTTTGGAAAATATTAAAAAAGTTAGCTTCTGAAGCAAAAATTGAAAAAGAATTAACTCCACATACGTTACGCCATTCGTTTGCTACTCATTTGTTAGAGAACGGCGCGGATTTGAGAGCTGTTCAAGAAATGCTCGGGCATGCGGATATTTCGACCACTCAAATTTATACACATGTCACAAAAGCTCGTTTAAAAGATGTATACAATCAGTTTCACCCGCGAGCGTAGGAAGATCCCAATGTCCAGTAAGTTCATAGACATTGGTTTTTTTGATTGAGAACACTTTCATTCCTGTGTACAAAAAAATAAAAAGCGTCTATACTAATAGAGAGGTCAGACTTCTGACCAATAAGAGAAGATGGTTAAATTATTTCCAAACGGGAATTTTATAGAGAATAAATAAATTGATATTTGGAGGGAATAAAATGGCGCATACATATAAACGCGTATTTTTAGTTGTCATGGATTCAGTAGGTATCGGTGAATCACCGGATGCTGAAAAATACAATGATAAAGGTGCCGATACGTTTGGTCATATTGCAGAACACTGCAACGGTCTTCATATGCCTAATATGGCTAAGCTTGGTCTAAGCAATATCCGTGAAATTAAAGGAATTGATAGAGCCGAAAAGCCGCTCGCTTACTATACAAAAATGCAGGAAGCTTCTGCCGGAAAAGATACAATGACAGGTCATTGGGAAATTATGGGCCTTAATATTGATACGCCTTTTAATGTGTTTCCAGACGGATTTCCAGAAGAGCTGATTTCACAATTAGAAGAAAAAACAGGTCGTAAAATTATTGGGAACAAACCAGCATCTGGTACAGAAATTTTAGATGAGCTAGGAAAACAGCATATGGAAACAGGTGACTTAATCGTCTATACATCAGCGGATTCTGTTTTGCAAATTGCTGCTCATGAAGAAATTGTTCCAATTGATGAATTGTACAAAATTTGTGAGATTGCTCGTGAATTAACGCTTGATGATCCATATATGATTGGACGTGTTATCGCTCGCCCGTTTTTAGGTGAACCAGGTAACTTCACTCGTACATCCAATCGTCATGACTATGCATTAAAGCCTTTTGGACGTACAGTAATGAATGAATTAAAAGACAATGACATCGATGTTATTGCTATTGGTAAAATTTCTGATATTTACGACGGAGAAGGGGTCACAAAATCTCTTCGTACCAAGTCGAATATGGACGGCATGGATAAGCTAGTTGATACATTAAACATGGACTTCACAGGCTTGAGCTTCTTAAATTTAGTTGATTTTGATGCTCTCTATGGCCATCGCCGCGATCCACAAGGATATGGGCAAGCGCTTGAAGAATATGATGCACGCTTGGAAGAAGTATTTGATTTATTAAAAGAAGATGATTTATTGATTATTACAGCTGATCATGGAAATGACCCTGTTCATCATGGGACAGACCATACGCGTGAATACGTGCCGCTTCTTGTGTACAATAAAGGCATGAAAGAAGGAAAAGAACTTTCTATTCGTCAAACGTTTGCGGATATTGGCGCAACGGTAGCAGAAAATTTTGGCGTAGCAATGCCTAAGCATGGAAAAAGTTTTTTACAAGAGCTGAATTAAGCAGGGGGAATGGAGTATGAAAAAAGAATATATCGAAAAAGCAGCAGCATATATTAAAAATCAATCAGCTGTTACACCAACCATTGGTCTTATTTTAGGTTCTGGACTAGGGGTATTAGCTGACGAAATTGAAGGCGCGGTAAAAATTCCGTACAACGACATTCCTGAGTTCCCGGTTTCAACAGTTGAAGGTCACGCTGGTCAATTAGTCATTGGCACCATTCATGACGTACCGGTTGTAGCTATGCAAGGACGTTTTCACTTTTATGAAGGGTACGCCCTTGATAAAGTAACATTTCCAGTGCGCGTAATGAAAGAAATCGGTGTAGAAACGTTGATTGTAACGAATGCAGCAGGCGGAGTAAACGAATCCTTTAATCCAGGAGACTTAATGATTATTTCTGATCATATTAATAACTTTGGAACGAACCCTTTGATTGGACCTAATGACTCTGATTTTGGCGTAAGATTCCCGGATATGTCAACTGCTTACTGCAAGGACCTTCGTCAATTAGCGAAGAAAGTAGGAGCTGATTTAAATATCGCCTTACAAGAAGGTGTATATGTAGGAAATACAGGTCCAACATATGAAACGCCTGCTGAAGTACGCATGCTTCGCATTATCGGGGGAGACGCGGTCGGTATGTCTACAGTACCAGAAGTTATTGTAGCACGCCATGCAGGTATGAAAGTACTGGGTATTTCTTGTATTTCTAATATGGCAGCTGGTATTTTAGATCAGCCTTTAAATCATGAAGAAGTGATTGAAACGACTGAAAAAGTAAAACAGCAGTTTTTATCGCTTGTAAAAGAAGTAGTAAAGCAACTTCCAGCTGATCAAAAATAAGAAGAAAATATGACTTCAAGCATCGAGAATTTCTCGATGCTTTTTTTATTTCGTTTAGTATAAATCGATTATACCTTGGAAAAAATAGGTTGTATAAAGAATGGAGGTTTGTGGAGATGAAGCGAACTATTGTAAAGTTACTCGTTGTCATATTTTTATTTCCACTTATGACGCAACCTGTTTTAGCCGCAGAAAAAAAGAGTTCTGAGCTTGCTGACAGTGCTAGATCAGCTATTTTAATTGAACGGGATACAGGAAAAATTCTATACGAAAAAAATAGTAATCAAGAACTTCCCCCTGCCAGTATGACTAAAATTATGACAATGATTTTAATTATGGAGGCTTTGGATAAAGGGAAAATTACCTTAAAAGATAAAGTGCGAGCAAGTGAATATGCCGCTTCAATGGGAGGCTCACAAATCTTTTTAGAGCCCGGAGAAGAAATGACGGTAAATGATTTGCTAAAAGGGATTGCGATAGGTTCTGGTAACGATGCTTCTATGGCAATGGCTGAATATTTAGCTGGATCAGAAGAAAAATTTGTAGCAAAGATGAACCAAAAAGCGAAAGAGCTTGGTTTGACTCATACAAAATTTCAAAATCCGACAGGCCTGCCTGTAGAAAATCACTATAGTACAGCTCATGATATGGCCATGATGGGCAGAGAGCTACTAAAGTATGAAAAAATTATTAACTATACAAGTAAATACGAAGCTTATTTACGCACGGATACAGATAAGAAGTTTTGGTTAGTAAATACGAATCGCTTAGTGAAGTTTTATCCCGGGGTTGATGGACTCAAAACGGGATTTACAGGTCAAGCTAAGTATTGCCTAACAGCTACCGCTAAAAAGGGAAATATGCGTGTGTTAGCGGTTGTATTCGGTGCAAGCACGCCAAAAGATCGCAATAATCAAGTAACCAAAATGTTAGACTACGCATTCAGTCAATATACAACGAAGCCTTTATACAAAAAAGGAGACGTTATTGCCAAGATAGATGTAAACAAGGGTAGTGAAGATCAGGTAACAGCCGTTACGTCAGAGCCTATTTCTGTTTTATTGAAAAAAGGAAATGCAGCCAAAGATGTTAAAACAGAAGTGAAAATGAACGAGAAGTTAAATGCGCCTATTCAAAAAGGCGACAAAATTGGAACGTTGACCATTAAGAAGGATAACAAAGTAATGAGTTCTTCACCGCTTCTTGCAAAAGAAGATATCGATGCTGCTTCTTGGTGGAAGCTATTTAAACGTACGTTCTCTATTTTCTCTCAAACATCTTAAACAGCTAAATGTGACGAAATAGAACTAGTTTTGTCGGTGAGAAGGATTCTATTCTGTTGGCAGCGAAAGATTGACTATAAGATTTCCGAGGAGGTTTGTATAGTGAGTCTTTCAATTGAATTGGAATTCAAACAAGATGTCTTGTTGGTTCGATTAACAGGAGAATTAGATCATCATACGGCAGAAGAGCTAAGAAGCAAAATCACCCAAGCGATAGAGAAGGAATCTATCAGCCATTTGATTTTAAATCTACAGCATTTAACCTTTATGGACAGCTCTGGCTTGGGGGTTATTTTAGGGAGATACAAACAAGTTCATAATAACGGTGGGGAAATGGTTGTATGCGCTATTTCTCCTGCTGTAGAACGTTTGTTTAATATGTCAGGCTTATTTAAAATTATTCGTTTTGAACCTAATGAAGAAAACGCGCTTCAAAAATTGGGGGTGGCATAATGAAAAATCAAATGAACCTCCAATTTTCCGCGCTTAGTCAAAATGAATCGTTTGCCCGCGTCACGGTAGCATCATTTATTACACAGTTAGATCCAACAATGGATGAGTTAACAGAAATTAAAACAGTCGTATCTGAAGCAGTAACAAATGCTATTATTCACGGCTACGAAAGCAATCCGGATGGTGTGGTATATATTTCTGTGACGCTTCATGAAGACGGTGTAGTGGAGCTGATGATTCGTGATGAAGGAATTGGTATCGATAACGTGGATGAAGCAAAGCAGCCTTTATACACAACGAAACCAGATCTAGAACGCTCTGGAATGGGTTTCACCATAATGGAAAACTTTATGGACGAAATTCGAGTAGAGTCTACTGTATTAGAAGGTACGACCTTATATTTAAAAAAGCACTTAACAAATAGTAAAGCGCTATGTAATTAAGGAGACTTGCCAATGGATGTGGAGGTCAAAAAAAATAAAAACGAACCGTATTTAAAGGATCATGAAGTTAAAGACCTCATCAAGCGCAGTCAGCAAGGTGATCAAATTGCACGAGATACAATCGTCCAAAAAAATATGCGGCTCGTTTGGTCGGTTGTTCAACGTTTTATTAACCGTGGTTATGAGCCCGATGATTTATTTCAAATTGGATGTATAGGACTATTAAAGTCCGTTGATAAATTTGACCTATCGTATGATGTTAAATTTTCAACATATGCTGTTCCAATGATTATTGGTGAAATTCAGCGGTTTATTCGTGATGATGGCACGGTAAAGGTTAGTCGTTCTCTGAAAGAAATGAGCAATAAAATACGTAAAGCAAAAGACGAGCTTTCCAAATTGCTTGGACGCGTCCCTACAGTCGCTGAGGTTGCAGAACATTTGGATCTCACTCCTGAAGAAGTAGTGCTAGCTCAAGAAGCTAATCGTGCTCCTTCGTCTATTCACGAGACCGTCTATGAAAATGATGGAGATCCAATTACCCTTCTTGACCAAATTGCTGATCATACGGAAGCGAAGTGGTTTGATAAAATTGCTTTAAAAGAAGCAATTGAAGAACTTGATGAGCGTGAAAAGCTCATTGTCTATTTGAGGTATTACAAAGATCAAACTCAGTCCGAAGTGGCCGCAAGGCTGGGAATTTCTCAGGTTCAGGTATCGAGGCTTGAGAAGAAAATCTTAAAACAAATGAAGCTGCATATGAATGATACGTAATACTTAAGAAGCAATCCGTTTTGCTATTCAAAGAAGAATAGTGAAACGAATTGCTTTTTTTATTTGGTAATTAATGGTCTGTTCAGAAACGTGAATTAGAAAATTTAAGAAAATCCATACTACACGTACAGGGAGATAATGAATCGTAAGGTGTGATATGAATGGAAAACGTTCTTTATCTTAAAATGAGGCATCGTATTCAAGTAAAACCTGATGAAGCTGTAAATATTGGACAATTAGCAATGGTTATAGCAGGAGATTCTGTTCAAAAACAAATTGAAAAGCTAATTGTCTATCAAGTAAGTATGAGTGATCGAAATATTATCATTGTTGATTTAATGAAGGTAATTGAAAAAGTTGCCTCTCAGTATCCGCACTTAGACATTCAGACGATTGGACCCGCTCAAACAATTGTAGAGGTCGTGTATAAAAAGAGACAATATTCCTTTTTGTTTTTTCTAGCTGTTTGGTTTCTTCTCTTCATCGGAGCTGCTTTAGCAATTATGAACTTTCACGAAGATGTGAGTATGAGACAAGTACATCAAAAATTGTTCTATATGCTGACCGGTCTGAGAGATAAGCAGCCTTTGCTGATTCAAGTGCCTTACTCTATCGGTTTAGGGTTGGGAATGATTCTGTTTTTTAACCACGTCTTTAGAAAACGAATTAATGAAGAGCCTAGTCCTCTCGAAGTCGAAATGTTTAATTACCAGCAAGACTTAGATCAATACGTCATTATGCACGAGAATAAAGAAAGTATGAAAAAAATTGATGATCATTAACATTGTGATGACCATTGTAATTGGACTTGCGGGAGGATTGGCTGCAGGTGCTGGGTTTGTAGCATTTTTAACGGTGCTGGGCATTATTCCGCGTTTGATGCAGCTGACCAAAACCATGAAATACATTCAAGCATATGAGTGGGGAGTCGTAGGTGGTGCCGTTACAGGCGGTTGGTGCAGTCTTCATCAATACACGTGGCAGTTTCCTGCGGTGCTTATTATGATCATAGGTCTAACGAGCGGTATTTTTATTGGGATGCTGGCAGCGGCTTTAACAGAAGTGCTTAATGTATTGCCGACGTTAACGAAACGAATAGGAATGGAAGGCAAGCTTATTTTATTGTTAATGGCCATTGTACTAGGCAAAGTATGCGGGTCATTATTTCATTGGATTTATTTTGTTAATCAATAAGAAAAGGATGTATGTAACATGGCAAATAATCAAAAATTAAAAGATAACTATCAAGAAAGCATTAAACCATTTCAGCCTAAACCTTCATATGTGGCAAATTGCCTAAAGGCCTTTTTGGTAGGGGGGATCATTTGTACATTAGGACAGGCAATTCAAAATTTCTATATTGCATTTTTTGACTTTAATGAAAAAAATGCAGGTAATCCTACCGTCGCAACCCTTATTTTAATATCTGCGCTCTTAACCGGGTTTGGGATATATGATCGTATTGGTCAGTTCGCAGGTGCAGGTTCAGCCGTTCCTGTTACGGGTTTTGCCAATTCCATGACGAGTGCAGCGCTTGAACATCGAAGTGAAGGAATTGTTCTCGGCGTTGCGACCAACATGTTCAAGCTGGCTGGAAACGTCATTGTATTTGGGACGGTTTCGGCTTACGTTGTAGGAATCATTCGCTACCTTTTTAAAACTTATTTGCTATGAAAAGAGGGGGATTATGAGAAAAACTGGAAAGCAAACGTGGGTTTATGAAAATCCTATTTACATTAATGCTACAGGAACAGCAGTAGGGCCAAAAGAAGCAGATGGACCGTTGGGAGAAACATTTGATATTACACATAAAGATTTGCACTGTGAAGAAGACAACTGGGAGTTAGCTGAAAGAAGACTGATGACGGAGTCCATTGACTCCTGCTTGCAAAAAATAAATTTATCCTATGAAGACATTGATTTGTTTTTGGCTGGAGATTTATTAAATCAAAACGTAACGGCTAATTTTGTAGCCAGGCATAACCAAATTCCATTTCTATGCATGTTTGGCGCTTGCTCCACATCAATGGAAACGCTGGCAACAGGGGCAGCTCTTGTGGATGCGGGATTTGCTAATCGTGTTATTGCATCAGCGAGCAGTCATAACGCAACCGCTGAGCGCCAATTTCGAAATCCTACCGAGTACGGAGGACAAAAACCAGATACGGCAACGGCAACCATTACGGGAGCAGGGGCAGCACTGGTCTCGAAAGAAAAAGGTATTGTGCGTCTCACGTCTGCAACGATTGGGCGTGTAATGGATTATGGGATTAAAAACGCAAACGATATGGGTTCTGCTATGGCACCAGCTGCTGCGGATACCATTCAAAGGCATTTGGAAGACTTAAACGTCGCTCCAAACGAGTATGATCTTATTTTAACAGGAGATTTATCTGGTGTAGGCAGTCCAATTTTAAAACAGCTGCTCAAGGACGAAGGCTACGATATATCAACCAATCATAATGATTGCGGATTAATGGTATATCGCCCCGACCAAAATGTATTTGCAGGAGGAAGCGGCTGCGGCTGCTCGGCTATTGTCACGTATGGTCATATTTTAAATGAATTAAAATCGGGAAACTTAAAGAAAGTGTTTATGGTGGCAACAGGAGCTCTTTTAAGTCCAACGATGATTCAGCAAAAAGAGTCAATTCCAACGATTGCTCATGGCGTCGTCTTAGAACATATTGGGGAGGGGGATGATCAATGGAGTATGTAATAGCTTTTGCTGTAGGAGGAATCATTTGCGTTATTGGGCAGCTGCTGCTGGATCTTGCTAAACTTACTCCAGCGCATGTTATGAGTTCGTTTGTAGTTGCAGGAGCGATTTTAGATGGATTTGGTCTTTATGATAAGTTGATTGAATTTGCTGGCGCCGGAGCGACGGTTCCAATTACAAGCTTTGGTCATTCCTTGCTGCACGGAGCGATGAAGCAAGCAGATGACCATGGATTTATCGGGATTGGGATTGGGATTTTTGAACTTACCTCCGCTGGAATTTCAGCAGCTATTTTATTTGCTTTTATTATCGCGTTAATCTTTAAACCGAAAGGATAAAAGATTATGAAAAAAAGAAGGATCATTATTGTAACCGATGGCGATGAATATGCGCGCAAAGCAATTGAGCATGTAGCTAAATCGGTTGGTGGCAGGTGCATTTCGAGGTCATATGGAAACCCTACTACGTTAACAGGTAGTCAAACGGTAGATTTAATTCTTCAAGCACCATATGATCCTGTCTTTGTGATGTTCGACGATAGCGGTTTCTTAGAGGAAGGACCTGGGGAAATTGCTTTGCTGCATGTAGCAAAGCATCCTCAAGTAGAAGTTCTTGGAGTGATTGCCGTTGCATCACGAACTCATCAAAGCGAATGGACAAGAGTGGATGTGACCATTGATCGTTTTGGGGAAATATCGCATTACGGCGTGGATAAAAGCGGAATTCAAGAGTTAGAAGTCGGACGAATTAATGGAGATACAGTTTACTGCTTGGATCAGCTCGATATTCCCTTAGTTGTAGGAATAGGAGATATCGGCAAAATGGCTAGGATGGATGATGTCAAACTGGGATGTCCTATTACTGAAAAAGCAGCAAGGCTTATTTTAGAAAGGAGCGGTTCGTTTGGGTAAGCTAGCAGAGAAGAAAACAGCTATTTTTTCAAAAGTGCAAAAAAACGATCAGTGGTTCAAGGAAAACGCTAGTATGAACACAAGCTTTGATGTGGGCGTACGTAAACTGCTTATTTTGGATCGAGAAGTTCATATTTACTACGTAACGGGGCTGTGTGATAGTTCATTTATTATTGAAATTGCAAAAGTACTCATTCAAATTAATGATAATGAAGTTGAACGGGCAAAGTTAAAGGATATTGTTGAAAACCGTCTTATTCATCAGCAAGTCAAGCCTTTAAAGACGCTGGATGATGGAATGGTATCGGTTTTATCAGGACTGCTATTCGTTTTAATTGACGGTGAAGAAGTTGGCTTTGAAGTCGATGTGCGTACATATCCTGGCAGATCCCCTGAAGAAGCGGATACAGAGAAAGTGATTCGCGGAGCAAGAGATGGATACACTGAAAACATCATTATCAATACAGCGTTAACAAGAAGACGAATTCGTGACGGAAGATTTCGTTTTGAAATTATGAAGGTAGGCGAACGATCAAAACTGGACGTAGCGATTGGGTACATAAATGGCGTAGCTGATCCAGGGCTGGTTAAACTGATAAAAGATGAACTGGAAGCAATTGATATAGATGGTTTGCCGATGGCTGACAAATCAATTGAAGAGTTCTTAGTCAAACAAGGAATTAATCCTTTTCCAATGGTACGCTATACAGAACGACCGGACACAGCAGCAGCTCATGTGCTAGAAGGGCATGTGATCATTATTACCGATACGTCTCCAAGCGTTATTATTACGCCAACTACGCTGTTTCATCACGTGCAGCATGCGGAAGAATACAGGCAGGCTCCTTCTGTCGGTACGTTTATCCGCTGGATACGGTTTTTAGGAATTCTTGCTTCTCTTTTCTTATTACCGTTATGGCTGTTATTTGTACTTGAGCCAGACTTGCTGCCGTCAAAATTGCAGTTTATTGGACCAAACGAAGCAACAAATATTCCAACTGTTGTTCAAATTTTCCTAGCTGATTTTGGGATTGAATTTCTGAGGATGGCGGCCATTCATACGCCGACGCCGCTTGCCACGGCGATGGGCTTGATTGCCGCTGCGCTTATTGGGCAAATTGCTATTGATGTAGGTCTTTTTGTTCCGGAGGTTATTTTGTATGTAGCTATTGCAGCAATTGGTTCATTCGCGACGCCAAGCTATGAGTTAGCGGTAGCAAATAAAATGCTGCGATTGTTTCTGTTAATTTTTGTGGCGGCCTTTCATACTCCAGGGTTTCTTATTGCGACAACGTGTATCATTCTCTACATGGCGCGACTAAAATCATTAAATACGCCTTATTTGTGGCCGTTTCTTCCATTTAATCCGCAGGCTTTGTGGCAGATTCTCATCCGCACACCGGTTCCTGGAGCGAATCCGCGACCTAGTATTGTGCATCCGCAGGATAAAGACCGCCAGCCTGCAAAACCTTAAACAAAATATGTGGTTGAAACCTGTATGAAGATGTGATAGATTTGTTTTAAATATGGAAAATAATAAATATTTAGACAGTTAGCAGCGAATTGCCGTTAACTGTCTTTTTTACACTATACACAGGAACGGGGTCTAAACATGTTTTTACACGGAACAAGTCGCATAAATAAGCAGGGGCATCTGGAAATTGGTGGAGTTGATACAGTTGAATTAGCATCTAATTTTGGGACACCACTTTACGTATATGACGTGGCTTTAATTCGGCAGCGTGCTAGAGGATTTAAAGAAACATTTGAAAAGCATGGGGTGAAAGCACAGGTCGCTTATGCAAGCAAAGCTTTTTCGACAATTGCAATGGTCCAAGTCGTTCATGAAGAAGGTCTTTCGTTAGACGTTGTTTCGGGGGGAGAACTGTATACGGCTTTAGCAGCTGACTTTCCAAAAGAACGGATTCATTTTCACGGAAACAATAAAAGCCGAGCAGAACTAGAAATGGCCGTCAAAGAAGATGTAGGATGCATTGTAGTTGATAATTTTTATGAAATTGCATTGCTTGAGGAAATAACGGAACAGTATCAAAAAAAGATGCCTGTTCTTCTCAGATTAACACCTGGAATTGAAGCTCATACACATGATTATATCTTGACAGGGCAAGAAGACTCGAAGTTTGGATTTGATCTTCAAAACGGTCAAGCAGACGAAGCTGTGCGTCTTGTGCAAAATAGCAAGGGGCTAGAACTTTTAGGGATTCACTGTCATATAGGATCGCAAATTTTTGAAACAACGGGATTTATTATGGCGACTCAAAAGCTTTTTGCAAAAATGAAAGAGTGGAAACAACGTATAAAATTTGTTCCGCAAGTATTAAATTTAGGCGGGGGTTTTGGCATTCGTTATACGGAAGAAGATCAGCCTATCCCTGTTTCTCAGTATGTGGAAGTTATTATAGAAGAGGTCAAAAAGCAGTCCAAACAGTTAGAAGTAGAAATTCCTGAAATTTGGATTGAGCCCGGGCGCTCTCTTGTAGGAGATGCTGGAACGACCCTGTATTCAATCGGTTCTCGTAAACACGTACCGAATGTACGTGAATATGTAGCGATTGATGGAGGCATGAACGACAATATTCGTCCCGCACTGTATCAAGCGAAATATGAAGCGGTCATTGCCAATCGAATGAATGATGAGAGTGATGAGCTCGTATCCATCGCAGGTAAGTGCTGCGAATCGGGGGATATGCTGATGTGGGATGTACATCTTCCAAAAGCAAACCCAGATGATTTATTAGCGATGTTTTGTACAGGCGCATACGGTTATTCTATGGCAAGTCACTATAACCGTTTGCCAAAGCCAGCTGTCGTGTTCGTAGAAGATGGAGAAGCACAGCTAGTCGTAAAACGCGAAACGTATGAAGACATTGTAAAAAATGACGTGAAATACAAAGTGACGGTAAAAAAGTAACGAGTGATTAACGTAAAAAAAGAGCCTCTTGTTCAAGAGGCTCTTTTTTATGAGAATAACGATTTAATAGCATCAATAATATCAACAAAGAATTGCTTTAATTTATCAAGAAATGATTGGCCTTCTTCTGACTGAAGAAATGTTGTTACTTTTTCCTTGGTCGCAGAAAGCTGGTCTTTTACTTGGTTCCAATCGATGTTCATATCTTTTAACCGATTGAAAAAGTCAACCAGTGTATTAAGCTCTGAATCTGTTAATTTAATACCTAAATCATCAGCCACGCGCTGAATTAACGTGCGTAAATCGTCCTTTGTTTGAGGATTTTCTTTAGCAATTTCTTCTTTAATCGTTGCCATAAACTGCGCTGCTTTTTCTTTACCGATTTTTTCACCAAGTTCAGATGTTTGGACCATCTCTTCGTTGGCTGCTTTTTTTACTTCTTCTGGGATTTTTTGATCTGTTTGAACTTCATATGCTTTCATAATACCTGTTAAAGCGGCTGTACCAGATACTTCAAATGGAGCAGTAATCTGGATTTTTGCATCTTTAACGCCGGCGGTCATTAAAGCATTAATATACATGTCATCTGTAATACCATTAATATTTTGAGTTGATACGCTTAAACCAGAATCTTTTGAACCAAGGGTAATACTAGAAGATGAAATAGCACGAGATCCAATAGTAGCCTTTGGAATAAAGTCACCTAAGTATTCATGCTCTTCTTGGTTTGTCACGGTTACTGTTTGAGCATTGCTTGGTGCATCAAGGTCATTTAATACCTGTTGCTTCTGAGAGCTGGTTAAGTCCTGACCTAATGTAATAATCACATCGCCCGGAGCAGCATCTGCAAAACTTTTTAAGGGTGCGGTTAGGAATAGAAGAAGACCTAATGTCACCATCATTGCTTTTATCGTTAATTTCAAACCTTTTTCCTCCTTTAATCCCATACTTGCCCTATTATAATACGGGCAGGTCTGAAGTAACAGAGTCAATTCATCATTTTCCCATAAATCAGTCTAGAGGCGTAGATTTCTATATAAAATGAAATCTATGTATCTCCATCACTGTATTAGACGGATGATACTATAAAAAGTTTCATCTCACAACTACTATTTTTTATTTAGAGCCCTACGATAAGAAAGTGAAAAAGTGCATTCATTGAATTCATGAGCTTGTTTGTAGTAGAATAGAGTGAGTTTATAAATGTAAGTGTTCTGCCTCTAGGTGGCATTTACAACTTTTACGTTTTGCCGCTTTGACGGGGAAGATAGAGCCTGTAGCGGTACTAATACATATATTGGAGGTCATTTATATGAAAAAAGCAAGTATTTTAATGGAAAATGGTGAAAAAATTCTAATCGATTTATTTCCGAACGAAGCACCAGGAACAGTAGAAAACTTTGAAAAGTTAGCTAATGAAGGATTCTACAACGGCGTAACGTTCCACCGCGTTATCCCTGGATTTGTTTCTCAAGGAGGAGACCCAACTGGTACAGGTGCTGGCGGCCCTGGCTATTCAATTAAATGTGAAACAGAAGGAAACCCTCACAAACACGAAGCGGGTTCTCTATCAATGGCGCATGCTGGTAAAGACACAGGCGGCAGTCAGTTCTTTCTTGTTCATGAGCCACAGCCTCATTTGAACGGTGTTCACACTGTATTTGGAAAAGTAACAGAAGGACTTGATACAGTGTTGAAAATGAAAAATGGCGACGTAATGAAAGAAGTAAAAGTCTGGGAAGAATAAGAGCATACTGCTAGAAATGGATATCAGCTAATAAAACGTCATAACAACCTTTTACAGGGGGTTACGGCGTTTTTTCTTCGCGCAACAGCTCAAAAAGCGTAATAGATTAGGTTTCTCATACACGCGTGACATATGACAAGCTTTTGTGTAATATTGCTATTTACTTATAAATTTTGTATGATAAAAGCAGTAAAAAACGCAGCGCATTAATTTGTAGGAAAGTTTGAGGACGAGGGAGAATCGTATGCTTATTCGCTATAAACGAAACTATGAAAAAATTGCCATGGGTCTTCTATCGTTTGTACCTACGGAAAAAGATTTAAAAAAACTTCAACAAACGATGAAAGAATATGAGCAAAACGAACATTGGCAGCTGTATCTTTGGAAGCAAGAAGAAGATATTATTGGAATTGTTGGCATTTCCATGCTCGATAAAAGTTTGATTGAGGTTCAACACGTCAGTGTAAACCCTTCACACCGCCAACAGGGCATTGGCAAAAAAATGATTAAAGCTCTTAAAGAAATGTATACGACTGCACAAATTAAGCCGAGTGAAATCATCGCTCCTTTTTATGAAAAGTGTCAGGCGGATGAATAAAAAAAAGCATGATTAGTTGAGGTGCGAAAGCGTCTTTCACATCTTAGTCATCATAAAACAACAGGTAGCTTCTAGCTACCTGTTGTTTTGTTTTGCCAATAAGTTCGCTTGTCTTTCCGCAATCACATCTGAACGATCTCGTGTACTGTGACGATGAACAATCGCATCATTTTGCAGATTAGAAGCTGATAACCAGACAAGCTGTTTATCAGTGCTTCTTTGTTTGCAAGCTCGTAATAATGCTGGATCTTCAATAGGTAAGTTAATGCTTTTATATGGCTGATAGGTATCGATTAAAGCTAATTGTTTGCGAAGAAGTTTAAGCAGTGAAGGATAATTAAGTCCAAGCTGTGCAATGTTTTCTTCTTCCTTCGTTAAAATTGCCAGTGCCTTTTGCATCGTTCTTTTGGCTCCGGCGAAATTTTGACGTCGATGATGATAGAGTGAAACAGCAATTTGAATAAGGCCAACCCAAATAATATTGCGGTGTCCTCTTTCGTCTTTTTTCCAGTGTTCTTCTAGCAGTTCATGACATTCAAAGTAATCCCGGTCGCCATGAAAATGAACTAAATAATCAATATAGGCTTGTGAATACAATCTTGTTCCCTCCTGGTAAGACTCTATATGTAGTGTATCACAAAAATTAGCTATTCATCAGCGCTGTGCCTTTAAAGAGACAAACGTGCTCAAGGTATGGCGAACACGTTTGTTTTTATTCAATATGTGTGGTTAGAAGCGTAAGCAAGAACAACCAACAATAATTAATAAAATAAACAGTACAACAATTAAAGCGAAACCGCTACCGTATCCACAAGATTTTTCACCCATGCGAGTTCCTCCTTCAGCCATTTGAAAATGTTATTACCTTGACATCATATGTATGTTTAAACTTTTTGTATGGGCAAATGACCTATTTTTACGTTAATTTGTATTGGACATGTGTCTATAATCCTCTATACTAATGATAGTAACGTTATATAAAGCAGCAGAAATGATAAGCAATTGAAAAGTGTTGGTGAGATAAAAGTGGAGTACAGTGTAAAAGTAGATGCGTTTGAAGGACCTTTAGATCTTCTTCTGCATTTGATTAACCGATTTGAAATTGATATTTACGATATCCCAGTAGCGACAATTACTGAGCAATATATGATGTTTATACATACAATGAATGAGCTTCAGCTAGACGTTGCCAGTGAGTATCTAGTCATGGCAGCAACTTTGCTTCAAATTAAAAGTAAAATGCTTCTGCCTACGTATGAAGAAGATATGGATGAAATTGAAATGGTCGATGAAGAAGATCCGCGTGAAGAATTGATGCAGCGCTTAATTGAATATCGAAAGTTTAAAGAAGCGGCAGTAGAGCTTCAAAAGCTGGAAGAAGACCAAAGTCATGTGTATACAAAACCTCCAAGTAATGTGCAAATAAATGCAGAAGAACGTACGCAGCCTCAGGACGAAGGATTGGATATATCACTGTATGATATGCTAAGTGCTTTTCAAAAGTTAATGAAACGAAAGCAAAACAAAAAGCCTGTGCAGACGAAAATAGCAAGACAAGATATTCCAATTGACAAGCGCATGAGTGAAATTGTGAATGAATTAAAAGCCTTTAAAGGGAAAAAAAGTTTTTATCAGCTGTTTCCTTATCAAGAGCGTGATCATATTGTTGTAACGTTTTTAGCTGTGCTGGAATTAATGAAAGAAAATGAAATCGTTGTGGAACAGCAGCACAATCTAGACGAGCTTTATGTATCGTATCGAGAAAGGAATGAAGAGGAATGACAACGAATAATTTACAGGCTATTATTGAGAGCTTACTTTTTGTTTCTGGTGATGAAGGTCTGTCTATTAGCCGGTTAGCTGAGATTATAGAAAAGCCTCATGAAGACATTCAAGGTGCTTTGGAAAGCTTAGAGCAAGAGTGTAAGTCCAGAGGAGTTACACTTGTTGAAATAGGCGGGGCCTATCAGCTTGTTACAAAAAAAGAGCATGCACCATATATTGAGAAGCTCGTAGAAGCTCCTGCTAATCAATCATTGTCACAAGCAGCGCTTGAAACGTTAGCTATTGTAGCGTATAAGCAGCCAATTACAAGAGCTGAAATCGAAGAGATTCGCGGAGTGAAAACGGAAAGACCTCTTCAAACTTTAATTGGAAAGGTTCTGTTAAAAGAAGTGGGACGAGCGGAAGGCGCAGGGCGTGCCATCTTATACGGAACGACAAAAGAATTTTTAGGCTATTTTGGGCTTAAAAGTATCGAAGAGCTGCCGCCGCTTCCAGAAGATTTGTTACAAGAAGGAACCGATCAAGAGGCAGATTTATTTTTTCAATCGTTTCAAGAAATGAAGTGAAACCGTAAAAGAACATAGAGTTTTTCTATGTTCTTTTTTGTATGGACAAATCTTTTCATTCATAACCAAAAAAGACGAGCATAAACTTGTACAAACAGGTAGAGGGACGGGGATGACATGAAAAGAAGCAAAAAAAGTATCATCTATCTATTTATTGTATTGCTATGTCTCAGCGGTTGGCCTTCCGTATCATCTGCAGCAGGGAGTGTAAGTGCTCATAGTGCTATTTTGATGGAACAGAAGTCAGGAAGAGTGTTATACGCTAAAAATGCAGATCAAGTTAGCCGAATTGCTAGCATCACAAAAATTATGACAGCAATACTGGCGATTGAATCTGGCAAAATAAATAAAAAAGTTACCGTTAGCCACAACGCAGTTGGCGTTGAAGGTTCTTCTGTGTATTTAGTTGAAGGTGAAAAAATAAAATTAAAAGATTTAGTGTATGGCTTGATGCTTCGCTCAGGTAATGATGCTGCTGTAGCTATCGCAGAAGCCGTTGGAGGAAGCGAAGATGGATTTGTTTATTTGATGAATAAAAAAGCAGAAGAAATTGGCATGACGAATACAACATTTCAAAATCCGCATGGATTAGACGATCATGAAAATCATCGCTCAACAGCGCACGATATGGCTCTGCTTATGCGCTATGCAATGAATAATAAAATTTTCAAAGAGATTTCAGGAACAAAAGTCTATCGAATGAAGCACCCTGAAGAGAAATGGGATCGAGTGTGGAAAAACAAAAATAAACTGCTGACAACACTATATGCATACTGTACTGGCGGAAAAACAGGATATACAAAATTAGCAAAACGAACGCTTGTGACAACTGCTACAAAAGATGGAATGGATTTAATCGCCGTAACGATTAATGCGCCAGATGATTGGAACGATCACATTTCCATGTATGAAAATGCATTTGATAAATATGATATGACCAGTTTAGCTGCAAAAGGCGAATTGGCAGATATAAAAGATTCTTTCTATAAAGATCAGTTGTATATTAAACGAAATGTCGTCTATCCTCTTACAAAGAAAGAACAGAGCTCTGTAGAAGTGAAAACAACGTTAATTCAGCCTAAAAAGCAGTGGGAAGAAACAGGGAAAGTTCCCAATGTTGTAGGGAAGCTCGATATTTATAGAAGTGGAGAAACGATTGACAGTGTTCCTATTTATTTCGAAAAGCAGGCCGAGCAGCAAGAAGGTTTCTTTGATCGAGTGAAGCGATTAATGTTTATTCAGTCTGGAGCCAAAACAGATGGTTAATATTATTTGGATGTTGCTGACCATTATCGGAATTGTTTTTGCAATTATAAATGGGAAAATTGGTGATGTAAACAAAGCAATTTTTCAAGGAGCAGGCGAAGCGGTGACCATCAGCATTGGGTTAATCAGCGTGCTGGTCTTTTGGTTAGGTATGATGAATATTGCTCAAAGTGCAGGGCTTCTCGACAAGTTAGCGAAACTATTTCGACCCATTATTACTAGACTTTTCCCTGATGTTCCAAAAGATCATCCGGCCTTAGGATACATATTGTCCAATATGATGGCGAATATGTTTGGGCTGGGGAATGCGGCAACTCCTCTTGGTATTAAAGCGATGGAGCAGCTTAAAAAACTGAACGGCGACAGAGACGAAGCAAGCCGTTCTATGATCACACTTTTAGCACTTAACACAACCAGTTTAACGCTTATACCGACCACAGTTATTGCCATTCGAATTACGTATAACTCGGCTAATCCTACTGAAATTGTGGGTACTACGCTTTTAGCAACTGTTGTAGCTACAATAGGAGCTATCATCATCGATCGCTTCTTTTATTATCGACGTACGCGAAAAGGAGGAAAACGAAAATGACGATGCTTAATCAAGTATCATTGATGTTTATTCCTCTTATCGTAGGATGTATTTTACTTTATGGAACCTACAAAAAAATTCCTACGTATGAAAAGTTTGTAGAGGGAGGGAAAGACGGATTACAAATTGCTTTTTCCATCATTCCTTACTTAGTCGGCATGTTAGTGAGCATCTCTATTTTTCGAGCTTCAGGAGCCCTTGATTTTTTCTTATCTGTTTTAAAACCTATGCTGCAAGCAGTCGGCGTTCCGGCTGAAATTGTACCTTTAGCTCTTATTAAACCGATATCTGGAACGGCTGCTCTTGGTATCACAACGGATCTAATTTCTACATATGGACCTGATTCTTTTATCGGTCGTTTGGCATCGACCATGCAGGGAAGTACAGATACCACGTTTTATATTTTAACGGTTTATTTCGGAGCAGTAGGTATTAAAAAAATGGGAGATGCGCTGAAGGTTGGTTTACTGGCGGATTTGGTAGGGATTATTGCATCAGTTGTGATCGTAATCCTTGTATTTGGCCGGTAAGAAATCGAAAATTCTACCTCTGTGTGGCAAATAGACTTGTGTATTACTTCGTAAACAAGTAAGATGTTACAAGAGGTGAAGTGTTAATGGAACGATTACAAAAAGTGATTGCTCACGCAGGTGTAGCATCAAGACGTAAAGCTGAAGAATTAATCGGCCAAGGCCGAGTGAAAGTAAATGGAAAAGTTGTAAAAGAATTGGGCACGAAAGTAGGTCCTAACGATAAAATTGAAGTAGACGAAGTGCCGGTAGAAAGCGAAGCGCCCGTTTATTTTATGCTATACAAACCAAGAGGCGTGATTTCAGCTGCTAACGACGACAAAGGAAGAAAAACAGTCGTTGACTTCTTTCCGCATGTAGAAGAAAGAATTTACCCGATTGGACGTCTGGACTATGATACGTCGGGTCTACTTCTTTTAACAAATGATGGTGAATTTGCTAATCAGCTAATGCACCCGAAATTTGAAGTGGATAAAGTGTATGTGGCTAAAATTAAAGGAATCCCAAGTCGTGAAAGCATCAGACAGCTGCAGCGCGGAGTGATGCTTGAAGACGGAAAAACAGCACCAGCTCGTGCAAAAGTTCTTTCCATTGATAAAAGCAAGCAGACGGCAATCGTAGAACTGACGATTCACGAAGGGAAAAACCGTCAAGTACGTCGCATGTTCGATGCAATCGGACATTCTGTATTAAAGTTAAAACGTGAGCGCTACGGACCTTTAGACTTACGCGGATTAAATGCAGGAGAAGCACGCGAGCTTACGGCTCATGAAGTCAAACAATTATATTCAATGTCTCAAACAGGTAAGTAATTTTCACTTACCTGTTTTTTTTATGAAAAATGTCGTGAATTAGAAAATCAAGCAAGGTTTTTTGAAAAAATGTCGAACTTGTAGAATGAGAGGAAGACTTCACAGAAACGTCGAAATATTATCGGAAAGCCACTACCAAAAAAATGATATAATGGTAGAAAAAAAGCGTATTGAAAGCGGTTAAAAGGAGTTCGTGCTATGAAAAAAAAGCGCTTGATTATTCGAACAGTTATATTAGCAGTTTTACTGTGCGCGGTTGGATATACCCTTTATGCTCAATTTTTTGCTGATAAACAAAAGGTATCGGTAGGAGATGAGGCACCTGACTTTATATTAAGAGATATTAATGGAGAAACTCATCAGCTATCAGATTACAAAGGCAAAGGAGTTTTTTTGAATTTTTGGGGAACATGGTGCAAGCCCTGTAAACAAGAGATGCCGGCGATGGAAAAGCAGTATGCAGCATATAAAAAGCAAGGCGTTGAAATTTTAGCTGTTAACGTTGCAGAAACGAATATAGCGGTAGAGCAGTTTGCTAAACAGTATGGGCTATCTTTTCCAATTTTGATGGATAAAGATTCACAAGTGTTGGGTGCGTACGGGATAGATCCTCTTCCGACTACGTTTTTAATTGATAAAAACGGAAAGATTGTAGACAGCTTTATTGGCGGATTAGAAGAATCTAAAATAAAAGAATATATGGAAGAAATTAAACCATAGGGAGTGTTGACAATGAAACACGTAAAATGTGAATGTGGACACGTTAACCCGCATGGTACGATTTTGTGTGAAGCCTGTGGTAAACCAATTGCAGAAGAAACAACTGAAAAATTAGTAGATATGCGTTATGAAGGAAGCGCAAGGCGATCGCAAACGTACAATAAAACAGTTATCGATAAAATATGGAATTTTTTCTCTTCTGTAAAGGTAGGCATTTGGATCATTATTGTGACGCTTGTTGCGTCTGCAGTCGGAACCATTTATCCTCAAGAAGCTTACATACCTCCTAATGTGACAGCAGGTGAGTATTATCAAAAGGAATATGGATGGACAGGAGAGCTTTATTATAAGTTAGGTTTTCATCATCTCTATGAATCGTGGTGGTACTTGCTTTTAATTGCTGCTTTAGGAATGTCGTTAGTCATTTGCAGTTTAGATCGAGTAGTGCCTTTGTACCGAGCTCTAAAAAAGCAGAGCGTAACAAAACATCCAAACTTCTTAAAGAGACAGCGTTTATACAGCACTTCATCATCGTGGACGGATCAAGATTATGAACATGTAAAAAGCATGCTGAAAAAAAGAAGATACTCTATTCGCGAAGAAAAGGGCAATCTGCTGGCTGAAAAAGGACGCTTCTCAAGATGGGGTCCATACGTTAATCATATCGGTCTCATTATCTTTTTACTAGGTGCTATGCTTAGATTTGTACCAGGTATGTATATAGATGAAGTTCTTTGGATCCGTGAAGGTGAAACAAAAGTTATTCCTGGGACGAACGGAGAGTATTTTTTGAAAAACCATCGTTTTACTGTGGAAACGTATGATAAAGATAGCGAAAGCGCCGTGTTTCAAGAAGCAATTGATCGTGCAGGGAATAATAAAGTAGCCAAAAAATATGAAGCGGATGTTAGTCTGTATAAGCGCGAAGGAAAGCTTATACCGGGAGCAGATCCAAAGCTAAAAAAAATAAAAGATTCAGAGATTCGTGTGAATCAGCCGCTTAAGTTTGAAGGATATGCCATGTACCAAGTGGACTTCAAGTTAAATGAGTTTAGCTCTATGTCTTTCCATTTAACAGATAAAAATGCAAATGAAAACGTTGGTTCACTTACAGTAGATTTACATAATCCAAAAGCAACATATGATTTAAAAAACGGATATAAAGTCAAGCTCATGAGCTACTTTCCAGACTTTTTCTTTGATGATGAAGGAAACCCAAATACAAAAACAAGAGTGCCTAACAACCCGGCTTTTGTATTTAAAATGATTACGCCTCAGCATAAAAAAGGCGAAGTTGCTTTTGTTGGAATTAGAGAGAACTTGGAACCACTAGGAAATAACGATTATAAAATGACCTTTGCTGGTGTGGAAACGAAAAATGTAACGGGATTAACCGTTCGCAGAGACTATACGCTTTGGTTTTTAGGGATTGGCGGAGCCATCTTTATGATTGGTGTGATTCAAGGGATGTATTGGAATCATCGCCGCATGTGGATTCAAAAAGTCAATAATGAGATATGGTTGGCCGCACATACAAATAAAAACTGGTATGGTCTTAAAAAAGAATTAAATGGTTTATTAGAATCCACATCCCTCACACAGCTGAAGGACCAAAATGATAAAGAAACAAAATAGGAGGAAAAAGCATGGATTACGCGAGTATAAGTAGTAATTTACTGTATGTGGCGTTTATTGCTTATTTAGTTGCAACCTTTTTTTTCGGAGGAGCTATTCGAGATAAGCGAGCAGCTCAAAAGAAAACAAAGTGGGCAACGTTTGGAATTGCGGTTACCATCATCGGTTTTATTGCACAGATTGGCTATTTCATTACAAGATGGATTGCATCAGGCCACGCTCCTGTTAGTAATTTATTTGAATTTACGACGTTTTTTGGCATGATGCTTGTTGGCGCATTTATTGTTATTTACTTTATTTATCGTCTTAGCATGCTTGGACTTTTTGCCTTGCCGGTGGCTCTTTTAATCATTGCTTATGCAAGCATGTTTCCAACTGAAATTACGCCGCTGATACCAGCTCTCCAGACGAATTGGCTGCATATTCACGTTACAACCGCAGCTACGGGTGAAGCCGTGCTTTCCATTAGCTTTGTTGCAGGATTGATTTATTTAATCAAAACAATTGATCAATCCAAGCGAAATAAAAAAGCATTTTGGCTGGAATTCATCCTGTATACGCTTATTAGTACGCTTGGGTTTGTAGAGGTGACGCTGGCTTTTAATGCGGCTCACTACGAGTCATCATTTAATTGGGTTAATAAAAGTGGCGAACAAGAGCAAGTCGTATATCATATGGTTCCGCTAGTTGGGCCTCATCAAAGTGAGTGGACAGACGGGAACGACATACAGCCGCTTGTTGATATGCCGGCTATTATCAATGCTAAAAAATTAAATACGGTTATTTGGTCGTTAGCCGGTGGGTTTGTCTTATATTGGCTGATTCGTCTTATTTTACGGAAGCGAATTGGAGCCGCACTGCAGCCGCTTGTGAAGCAGGTAAACAGCGACTTGCTTGATGAAGTAAGCTACAGAGCAGTGGCGATTGGATTTCCTATTTTTACATTAGGAGCACTTATTTTCGCTATGATTTGGGCTCAGATGGCCTGGACGCGCTTTTGGGGATGGGATCCCAAAGAGGTGTGGGCGCTGATCACCTTTTTATTTTATGCCGCTTTTCTTCATCTTCGGCTGTCTAAAGGGTGGCACGGTGAAAAATCAGCTTGGCTGGCAGTTGGCGGATTTGCCATCATCATGTTCAACTTAGTGGCCGTGAACCTAGTTATTGCAGGTTTACATTCATATGCGTAACCTTTAAAAATAGAATAGAGGTTGAAATAAAGATATTTTAGTTGAAGAAGATCCGAACGATGAGTTGAGATTCTTGATGGAGAATCACATTCGTTCGGATTTTTTTATTTGCATGGTGAACGGAGGCTTCATATATGTAGTTGCTTCTAGCTCCTGTATTTTATTTGTCCATCTGTAGATTGGATGGATTTCGATATGTCTCAACCTCTTTTTTGAGGAAAAAAGCTATTTTTCATAAAGGTGTTCACGAATTGTCACATTGTTTGGGTAACATAAGTAGAACTCGCCGGTTTTTTTTTGTACACTAAGACTAGGAGGTTGAAAATACATGCAAAACGAACAAAGATTACTGCTAGTAGACGATGAAGATCGCATTAGACGATTGTTAAAAATGTACTTAGAAAAAGAAGGATACATCATTGAAGAAGCAGCCGACGGGCATGAAGCAATCGAAAAAGCGTTACACATAGATTATGATTTGATTGTATTAGATTTAATGATGCCTGGCATAGACGGTATTGAGGTCTGTAAACAAATTCGCGAGAAAAAAGCAACTCCTATTATCATGCTTACAGCTAAAGGTGAAGAAGTAAACAGAGTCCAAGGGTTTGAAGTAGGTACAGATGATTACATCGTTAAGCCGTTTAGCCCAAGAGAAGTGGTTCTTCGCGTAAAAGCACTGCTTCGACGTTCTTCTCAAGCAACGTTTATTCAGCCAGAAACGAGCGTGAAAAACCTCATTGTCTTTGATCACTTAACGATTGATAATGATGCACATCGCGTTACAGCAGACGGAAAAGAAGTTAACTTAACTCCAAAAGAATATGAATTATTATGCTACCTTGCAAAAACGCCAGATAAAGTATACGACAGAGAGCAGCTGCTGCGTGAAGTGTGGCATTATGATTTCTTTGGAGATCTTCGTACGGTAGATACGCACGTCAAGCGTTTGCGTGAAAAGTTAAATCGCGTATCGTCACAAGCGGCGAAAATGATCGTAACCGTTTGGGGAGTAGGGTATAAATTTGAGGTTGAAAATAACTGATGTTTTGGAGAAGTGTAGTTGGTAAACTATGGTTTACTATCCTATTGCTCGTTACGCTTGTTTTATTTATTTTGACCATTTTACTGCTTCAGTTTTTTGAAAATTATCATGTTGTAGACGCAGAAAACCGTTTAACTAAAACGGCTGCTAAAATCTCTACCATTGTGCAGGAAACAGAGGATGAAAAGCTAGGACTATCCATTGCTCGTGAACTTGCAGATCAAGCAAGTGTAGTTATTGTTCAAGATAAAGATTTCTATTGGCATTCCACACATCCTGATAAAGAAAATAAGAAAGCTATTTCGGCCATTGTTAAACAAAACGATCAGCTAAATCAAGTGGTTGAAAAAGGTAAAGTAATACGGGAAAAAATGTACATGACCACAAAGAAAGACACGAGTGATGAGCCTTTAATGTTTGTTGTCGGTGTACCTTTAATGAAAGATAATAAACCGACAGGCGGCGTTTATCTGTATCAATCTCTTTCTGAAATTGAAGAGCCCGCTCAATATACGACTAAGTTCATTTTATTGGCTGCAGGTATTGCTATTATTTTAACTACTATCTTTGCTTTTTTCTTATCCACTCGAATTACAGCACCTCTTAGAAAAATGAGGCAGGCGGCATTTGAAGTAACAAAAGGGAATTTTGATACAAAAGTACCTATTTTAACTCACGATGAAATTGGAGAGTTAGCGATTGCTTTTAATCAAATGGGCAGGCAGTTAAAGTTTAATCTCAATGCGCTCAATCAGGAAAAAGAACAGCTTTCAAGTATTTTAAGCAGTATGGCAGACGGTGTTATTACGTTTAGTAGAGACGGATCGATTTTAATTACCAATCCCCCAGCGGAGCATTTTCTTCAGACTTGGTATTACGAGCAGGATGTGAACAACCAGCAGGTGCCTGAGCTTCCAGCAAACGTCGTGCATTTGTTTCAAACGGTAGTAGAGACTGAAACGGAGCGAAGTGCAGAGTTGAAAATTCAAGGGAAAACGTGGGTCATTTTAATGTCACCGCTCTATAATCAAACGAAAATCCGCGGTGCTGTAGCTGTACTGCGAGACATGTCTGAAGAGCGTAAACTTGATAAATCAAGAAAAGATTTTATTGCAAACGTGTCTCATGAATTGCGTACACCTATTTCTATGCTTCAAGGTTATAGTGAAGCTATTATTGACGATATTGCAAGTACGGATGAAGAAAAGAAAGAAATTGCACAGGTGATTTATGATGAATCACTCCGTATGGGCCGGCTTGTAAATGAACTTTTAGATTTAGCGCGAATGGAAGCGGGACATGTGCAGCTTCACTTAGAATCTGTAGCAATGGTTGAATTTACAGAACGTGTTTTGCGCAAGTTTCAAGGGTTAGCTAAAGAAAAACATATTAAACTGTCTCTTAATGGAAAAATAGAAGATGAATTTGAAGCGATGATTGATTCAGACCGTATGGAACAAGTGCTGACAAACTTAATTGATAATGCCATTCGTCATACGGATGACTACGGAGAAGTAAAGCTGCATCTTGATAAAAGTCAATCCGAAATCCATCTTTCTGTTCAAGATACAGGAGCAGGGATTCCAAAAGAAGATCTTCCGTTTGTATTTGAGCGATTTTATAAAGCTGATAAAGCCAGAACGAGAGGAAAGTCAGGAACTGGTCTTGGGCTTGCGATCGCTAAAAATATCGTGGAGGCACATCAAGGGATTATTGCAGTTGAAAGTGAATTAAATGAAGGAACAACTTTCTTTATCAAACTGCCAAAGTAAACACATGCTAAATAACAGTTTGTCTTCGGCTGAAATAATAAGAATAGCAAAGAGATGTGATTCATTGGAGAATCACATCTCTTTATTTTTTCTATAAACAAGTCTAAAAGAGAAGGAATTGGCATATAGTATGTTTTGTGTGCAATGATCTACATAGGAGGTTCTTTCTTCATGATTGACGTGTTAAGAAGAATATTGGTTGTATTAGTGATGGGATTGTGTATAGGTCTTTTATTTTTGGGCGGGCAAATGGTAAAGGCAGAAGAGAAGCAGTGGGAGTGGCCGGTTGAAGGAGTCTTAACTGATATATTTGGTTCTCGTCACGCCAAACACTTTGGAATCGATATAGCAGCACCTGTTGGTACACAGGTGTATGCTGTTGCAAAAGGAGTGGTGAGCCGCTCTTATTATTCAAATACATACGGGCAAGTTGTTTTTATCAAACAAACGAATGGATACGAAACGGTCTATGCTCATCTAGAGAAACGACTTGTTGCAGAAGGAAATTCTGTATCCGCAGGTCAAAACATTGGATGGGTTGGCAATACAGGACGATCTTCAGGTGCACATTTGCATTTTGAAGTTCATCAAGGAAGTTGGAATCCGGATAAAACCAATGCGGTAAACCCACTCGCCAAATTGGACAAGCAAAAACTATCGGCATACGTAAAAAACGATTTAGCTGCCACGGTTTTTCAGCAGTTACATCAGGCTTCTGATAACTGTATTCTTATCCATCAAGGAGATACATTATCTGAACTTGCGGCCAAATATGAAGTCGATGTGGAGCAGCTAAGAAAGTGGAATCATTTAAAGAACACCGCTTTAAATGCAGGACAAGTGTTAAAAATAAGTCCATGAAAAAAGAGCCGCTAAGGCTCTTTTTTCAATGTCACAACTCAATGCGCTGTATGGTCACAATTTCGCTTGTTTGTTTTAATGAAGTGATGACAGAATCATCTAAAAGTTTATCAAACGTGAGCATCATAATGGCTTCTCCGCCTTTTTGCTTACGGCCCACTTGCATGGTAGCAATGTTAATACGTAAATCTCCAAGTACTTTCCCTACATTTCCAATAACTCCGGGCTGATCACTGTGACGGATATAAAGAAGATGTCCTTCCGGATAAAAATCAATATCAAACGAATCAATATTAACAATTCGAGGTCCATATCCTGCTATATAAGTGCCCGTAATGGTAAATGTACGCTGTTCGCCTGTTACTGTAACGTCAATTATATTAGAATATCCTTGCGTATCTTCCGATGTTTTTTCACCAAATGTAATTCCTCGTTCTTTGGCAATCATAGAAGCATTGACTTCGTTAACAGGTGAGTCAATACGATGGGTTAAAAAGCCTGATAACAAGCTCCGTGTAATATAAGTGGTTTCTAAATCCGTCACTGTACCTCCGTAGGAGATCGAGATATGCTGAACGGGTTCTCGCATGCATTGAGATAAAATAGCTCCCATTTGTTTAGTAAGGCTCGTAAACGGCTGAATTTTTTCAAAAACTTCTTTAGAAAGCGTTGGTAAATTAATGGATGAACTTACAGGATTACCTTCTAGAAAACGCAGAACGTCATGTGCCACGTCTTCAGCAACGTTAAGCTGGGCTTCTTTTGTAGAAGCTCCTAAATGGGGAGTTGTAATAACTTGATCAAAATGTAACAAAGGGTTATCAATCGGCGGTTCAACTTCAAATACGTCAATAGCTGCACCTTGAACATGGCCAATTTCTAAATAATGAACTAAGGCTTTTTCATCAATGATCCCGCCGCGTGCGCAGTTTAATAAAAATACACCCTTCTTTGTTTTTGCTAATGTTTCATGATTGAGCAATCCCTTGGTTTCTTTCGTAAGCGGAGTGTGTACGGTAATTACATCCGCTGCTGCTAGTAATTCATCCAGGGATAATAGTTCTACGCCTAGCTTTTCAGCTCGGGAAGAGGTTAAAAAAGGATCGTAAACGTGAACGCTCATGTTGAAGGCTTTTGCCCGTTTAGCAAGCTCTGAGCCAATTCGTCCAAATCCGATAATGCCCAGGTGTTTGCGATTAAGCTCTGTTCCAACAAATGCTGAGCGGTTCCATTCGCGCGCTTTGACTGAAGCATTTCCTTGGGTGATATGCCGAAACAAGCTAGCCATCATAGCAAATGTATGTTCCGCCGTTGAAATGGTATTTCCGTTCGGCGCGTTAATAACGACAACCCCTCGTTTGGTTGAGGCTTCAATATCAATATTATCGACACCTACTCCAGCGCGAGCAACAATTTTTAAATTCGGCATTTTTGCCAGCAAATCCTCTGTAACCGTCGTAGCACTCCGTACTAAAAGCGCATCGTACGTATGCAAATCATTCTCAACTTCTTCAACTTTTTTTCGCGTAAGATTCACATGAGGAGCTTCAAGTAGTGGAGCAAGACCTTCATTGCTAATTGAATCAGCTACTAATACGTTATACATGACGTGAACATCTCCCTTGGATTTTACTATCACCAAATATTTGATAATTTACCATGTTAAAAAAATTCTGTCAATTATATTTTTTAAACTTTACAATTAGTTATCAAATACACAATTGTAAACGTAAAATTGAAACTATAAATATGTCATAATGCTGTTGGTTATGCACTTATTTCCTTATTTTACATATAAAACAGTAATGAAGTTTATAAAAGACATCAATTTAATAGGAATTAAAAAACTTCTTTATTTACTTTTAATTCGAGATAACATATAATAAATTCATAATTAAATATTGGTCTATCTTCGGGGCAGGGTGAAATTCCCGACCGGCGGTAAAAAAACAAATTGTTTTGAGCCCGCGAGCTTATATGTAATACATACGAGCAGATTTGGTGAAATTCCAAAGCCGACAGTACAGTCTGGATGGGAGAAGGTGGAGGTTCAGCGTTCAAAACCTAATGTGATGAACGTTTATTAAATATGCCTGCCATGTCTCCTCTCAACGAATCATTTGTTGGGAGGTTTTTGCGTGGGGATATGAAGTTGAACCTTTCTTCTTTGAAGAGTGGATCACAAAGAAGGAGAGAGGCAAGATGCAACAAAGTAAGAAAACTCAAAAGCTGGTTATACTAGGAATGTTAAGCAGTATTGCTTACATTTTAATGATGATTAATTTTCCGATTCCTGGATTACCCCCGTTTTTAACAATTGATTTTAGCGAAATTCCTGCACTCGTAGCAGCACTTGTATTTGGACCTATGGCTGCTGTTATAGTAGAAGGAATAAAAAATTTATTGAATTATTTAATTCAAGGAAGTGCTACAGGGGTTCCGGTTGGTCAAGTGGCGAACTTTGTAGCTGGTTTACTGTTCATTCTTCCTGTATCATATATGTTCCGTCGATTTAAAACACCCAAAGGCGTAACGATAGGTTTGGTTACGGGTACGGTTGTAATGACGGTACTCATGGCTGTCTTAAATTATTATGTCTTTTTACCGGCGTATACAATCTTCTTACAATCGCCAGAAATGTCTAGTGAACAAGCGCGTCAATATATCGTTGCAGGTATTTTGCCGTTTAACTTAATAAAAGGAGCAGCAACAGGGGTTATTTTTGTCTTATTGTTTTCAAAAATGAAGCAATGGATCACGCGCCGCGTTGCTGTTTAATTCAATCGCTCTCCCGGGGAGAGCGATTTTTATATATAAAAAAACCTGCAGCATGTACTATACTACAGGTTTGTTCAATACTTATTCGAATTTATTAGCATCGCCTTCGAATTTTTCATCCGCTACGCGAATTGAATCCGTAGGGCAGCCTTCCATTGCATCCATCATATCATCTTCTAGATCTTCTGGAATTTCTACTACACCTTGGTTATCATCTAATGTTACGAATGCAATACCTTCATCATCATAATCATAAATGTCTGGTGCTGCTGCTCCGCAAGCGCCGCATGCGATGCAAGTATCTTTATCAACAATTGTATATTTTGGCATAACAAGACCTCCTGTAAAGTGTTCGAAAATTTCTTATTATATAATCTCTTCGCGAATCAAGAGTGAAATTTCTCCTTATTCATTGTAAAATGATTTATAAAACTTTTCAATAGAAAAGTCACTGAGAATGCTTATCAAATCAAGGTTTCTTCACTTATCCAAACGTTTTGATACATAAAGGAAAGAGCTAAAAAGCCTTTATCTCACATGCTATTGGTCACTTTTGGTACAATGAATGAGAAAGGAAGTTGACACCTTTGAATTATATTCAAGTTAGCATTTTATTTTGTATAAAACAGTTAAAAGGTGAGCGAACCGCCTATGGTATTTATCATTTATTAACAGGTAAAAAGTCAGCGCAAACAATTCAAGACGGAAAAATTTTTGGAATCTCTTTTCTTTTTCAGTCATTTCTTTACTTAGATAAACGGTCTTTTGAAACCTGCGTTGCATATTTAAAAGAACAGCAGTATATCGAAGAAACTGAAAATCAAAAGTATGTGATGACAGATAAGGGACGAACACGCCTTGAAGATGAACTGACGGCTCGGCCCTTTCATCCAGCTTTAGACGGATGGAAATTCGCAAGCAGTACTCAGTTATTTTTAGCAAGAATCACTTTGTTCATTCAGACCTTATCCAACCTACAGTATTTTCAAAAAGGGTTTTTACCCATCTCCAAAAATCCTGAGGTCATTCAATGGGTCAAAACGTATATTATGTCTCAAAAGCAAACGCGTCAAGAGTTAGCCGCCGAGCTATTCAAAGAGCTCCGAACGTGCTTGAAAGATTGTACGGAACGGGATGCGTCTCTTTTTGTTTTGCAACTGACTGGATACGAAAGAGTAGGCTTTACAAAAAATCAGTTAGCATATCAATATGAACTCGATGAGCATTATGTGCATATTCAACTTTTAGGGGTTATTCATCATATCATTGAAAAAGTGAGTCAAAATAATGAAAGCTTTCATGTACTTTCTTCTTTTTTGCATGATCTATATTTAGAATTGCCTTTGACAAGCTCGACGTTAAAAACGTATAGCTGGCTTCAAAAAGGAAAGGCGCTTGAAGAAATTGCTTATATAAGGCGTTTAAAAGAAAGTACAATTGAAGATCATATTGCAGAATTAGCTCTGTTTGTTCCATCTTTTTCAATCGATGCATACGTATCGCCTAAGCAGCAGGAAGAAATTATCTCGGCTTTTGAAAGTTTGCGTACAAATAAATTAAAGGCGATAAAGGAAGAAGTAAAAGACGACGTTACCTATTTTCAGATTCGTCTCGTATTAGCAAAACATTTTACCTGATACTAAAAAAAGTGGTGTTTGATGTGAAGATAGAACAACTTCTACAGAAACAATTTGGCTATAGCCAATTTCGACTAGGACAAAAAGAGATTATTCAAGATATTTTAACAGGTCATAATGTGTTAGCGGTTCTTCCTACAGGAACAGGGAAATCATTGTGCTATCAGCTCCCCGCTTATGTGTTGAACCGACCGGTGCTGATTGTATCTCCTTTAATTTCACTGATGGAAGATCAAGTTCAACAACTAAAGGCAAGTGGAGAAAAGAGAGTTATTGCCTTAAATAGTTTCCTACAACAAGAAGAAAAAAGACGGGCGCTAAAAGATTTAGCTTTTTATCGTTTTATTTATGCATCTCCTGAAATTTTGCAAAATGCTGTTGTGGTAGAAGCATTAAAACAGGCAAAGGTAGGCCTTTTCGTTGTGGACGAGGCGCACTGTATTTCTCAGTGGGGACATGATTTCCGTTTGGATTATCTTCAGTTAGGAGATATATGGAAGGAACTTGGCAGTCCGCTATGTCTGGCACTAACAGGAACTGCGACTAGGGAAGTAGTGGAAGATATTAAGCGCTACTTATCGCTGCCTGCTGTCAACGAGCACATCTATTCCATGAATCGAAGTAATATTGCGATGAAAGTTGATTTTGTTGCAAGTATTGAAGAGAAAAAAGAGAAGTTGCTGATGTATGTTAGTGAACTGCAAAGTCCAGGAATTATCTATTGTTCCAGCCGATCTTGGACAGAAGCATTAACACAGCTTCTAAAGGAAAATGGGATACAGCGAGTGCAGTATTACCATGGGGGAATGGAACCGAATGAAAGAATGCTTGTTCAACAGCAATTTTTAGAAAATCAGCTGGATATCATTTGCTGCACAAGTGCATTTGGAATGGGGGTTAATAAATCGAATGTTCGCTTTGTTATTCATTTTCATACACCTACGCAGCTAGAAGCATACGTACAGGAAATTGGAAGAAGTGGACGCGATCAGCAAAACAGTATTGCGATTTTGCTTTATGCTGAAGGAGACGATGATTTTGCTCATTCTTTACTTGAAATTGAGCTTCCTTCTTCAGATATCATCTTATACTGCCTGTCGTATTTACGAAATCATGATCAGGCCATTCCTTTAAAACAAGTAGAGTCTCATTTTCTTTATACAGTGGGTATTCAAGAAACACATTGGCGATTTATTCGTTATTATTTGTACAGAGAAAATGTAGTGGAAAATGAACATGTTGAACCTAGGAAAATCCCTGAATCGCTGCATGAAACGATTGTTGCAGCTGTAAATAAACGTCTTCGAAACAAACATGACAAGTACCGTGCGATGAAGGAGTTTATTGAGGCAAAAGAATGCCGTCGTCAGGTGCTGCTTGGCTATTTCAATGAGCTGGGAAAATCAGAGCTTCAGAATTGTTGCGATTGCTGCGGATTGGATTTAGAAGCCTATAAAAAAACAAATGGTGAGCAAGAGCAATGGACATTTCAAGGCTGGGAATTAGAATTAGCTCGTTTGCTTCGTCAAGGAGAGATATAATGGCAAAGTCACAGCAAGAGCTTATTTCATCCATGACGGATGCAGAGCTGGTTAAAAATTTATATGTAACGCAGCTGCTCATCTGCTTTATTGCTTTAGGCATCGGTTTTTTCACATTTGATTCGTGGCATTCCTTTTTACAGTTTTTTGAGCTGGATTGGGCTTCTATTTTATTGTACGGGGGAGGTACAGCTCTCTTGGTAGTAGGAGGAGATATGCTTCTAATGAAATGTGTACCCGAGCATTTATATGATGACGGAGGGATTAATGAACGTTTATTTGCTAATCGTTCCATTCCTCATCTAGCCCTTATTTGCCTAATCGTTGCATGTTCAGAAGAAATATTATTTCGAGGGGTTATACAAGTTCAGTTTGGCCTTTTTTGGGCGAGTATCGTATTTGCACTCGTTCACATTCGATATTTAAAAAAGTGGTTTCTTTTTATTTCGGTTGTGGTTTTAAGCTTTTTAATAGGGTTGCTGTTTTGGTGGACTGAAAATTTGTATGTCACGATTTTCACTCATTTTCTCATTGATTTTTTATTAGGCCTGCAGATACGAAAGTCAAAAGGGAAATCTGTACAGCCAGAAGAACTCATGCAGTAAAGGTTAAGGAAACAGCCATTATTTTCAGTGTTATCCACATAATCTTTTATATTCACTCATATGTTGTACTAGCATACGAGGGGGTGGAATGTTGGAAAACAAGTTGATAGACTTTGAAAGCGATGAAACACTTCAATATGTATTAGCGAGCGTTATCAAAAGAAAAGAGACGGTTAATAAGCTGAAAGCTAAAGAGAAAAGATGGAAGCTTTTGTTTTTAGCCAGCGTAACGGCTGTTATTAGCTACTTTTTTTTCATATTTCAAAGCGGTTTTTTTACGACGTTTAGCGAATTTTTCTCATTTTTGTTAGGTAACATAGGGCATTTGATGTTTCTATTGCTTACCGTCTCCCTTTATTTTTATACTGTACAGCTGCAGAAAAAAAGCGAGAAAGCGGAAAAGACTTTTCAAGACTTGCGCTGTGAGATTATTAAAAGAAGCAAAGAGCTATGGGCGACGCCTGAAACATGGGAGAACCGAAAAGAAACGTTCCGCTGGATGCAGTCCACTTATGGAATTAATTTATATCATGAAAATAAATAGAATCGCATGAAAAAGCCTCTTTTTACATAGAAGTTTAGTGAAGGGGGTTTTTTTGTGAGAGATTGGTTTAACTTGCTGGCTGCGTGGTTATGCAGTTATTATATCAGCAGTTTAACGGCTGTAGGCTCAAAAGCTTCGTTAACCTATTTACTTATTCAAATGATTTTACATCCGTTAGATGTGTTTGGTATTATAATTTTATTTTTCACGGCTCTTTTTTGTCTGTCGGCGGCAGTTCGTAAAGTGTTTCTGCAAAGTCGGTTGTTTCTAAAAGGCTATAAGGTAAAATGGCATGAATATCTTGTTTCATGTCTATGTGTGATAGGAGTTTTATCGTTAAGTACAGTTGCGCTTTATCAAGTAGTAGGTTTGTTAACAATTGCGACAATTTATGCCCTTTCTTCTTTAACAGAAACACACCGTGTATAAAATGAAAAGAAGGAGAATATATGGTTATTTCTTTAATTATTTTAGCGTTAGGCATAGGCCTGCTGATTTTTATGTTTTCAGAAGCCCATCGTACATATGTAGAAGAAAGAACGATTCATTTATCAACATTTCCCGGAAATCAGCAGCCTTTACGCCTGTTTTTTATATCGGATGTACATAAGCGAACAGTTTCGTCGAAGCTGTTGGAAAAAATACCTGGTGAAGTAGATTTTGTGATCATAGGCGGTGACTTACTAGAAGGAGGAGTACCTTTATTGCGTGCTCGTCAAAATATTCAAAAGCTTAAAACGCTTGGACCGGTCTATTTTGTATGGGGAAATAATGATTACGAAGTAAGTCAAGTGCAATTGAAGCAGATGCTTAAGGATGAGGGAGTTATTACCCTTAAAAACGAGCATGTCTCTGCAGTTTCTAAACATGGTACTACATGCAATTTTGCGGGAGTAGATGATTTATCCGAAGGTGAGATGGATCTAAAGCGAGCTGTTTCTTCCATTGAACCTGACCAGCTTACCATTCTTCTAAGCCACAATCCTGATGTTATCTATTATGTAGATGAAGAATCAAAAGTAGATTTAATTTTGAGCGGACATACACACGGAGGACAGATACGCTTATTTAATTTTGGTATGTATGAATTAGGAGGGCTGAAAGAGAAAAGACAGATTCCTCTTTTTGTTAGTAATGGATATGGTACAACCTCCCTGCCTCTCCGTTTACAAGCTAGAGCACAAACGCATTATATCACTTTAAAAAGGAAAGAATAGCCTTGAACAAACTCTTTACATAGCATATACAAATTTTACACACAGGATAACTTATCCTATAATTCAATTAATAGAAACAGTTCACGAAGAGTAGTTGGAGGTTACGTATGGCTCACGAAGGGAAGTATAATATTAAAGCCATCTCAAATATGGTCGGGATCCAGCCGGGAACTTTGCGTGCATGGGAACGACGCTATCAAATTTTAAATCCTGTCCGCAATGAATCGGGGCATCGGTTATATACAGAGGAAGATTTGCGGAAATTAAAATGGCTCACGGAAAAAGTGAGCGGAGGTTTTACGATTAGTCAAGCGGTTTCGTTATTAGAAACGGAAAGTAGTACAGTAGGAGCGTTTGAAGAAGAAGGAGAAGTAGATTCCCCTCAGAAAATTAGGGATGAGCTGTTAACGATGCTTCTATCTTTTGAAGAAGGAAAAGCACAGGATTTAATTAATCATGCGTTTAGCCTGTATTCGGTAGAAAAAGTGGTTATTGATATTTTGGGTTCTCTACTCGTGACGGTTGGAGATATGTGGGAAAAAGGGCAAATCACAAGTGCTCATGAGCATTATACGACTCAAGTATTAAAAACGCGTATCAGCATGATTTTTTATTCGCTGCCTTCAAATGGCTTATTGCCTAAAGCGATTGCTGTATGTGGGCCTAATGAGACACATGAAGTTGGACTTCTAGTCTTTACGCTATTTTTACGCCGTAAAGGGTTTGAGGTTATTTATTTAGGAAGCAGCATTGAAGATAAAGATGTTGAGCTAATTGTTAAAGAAGTAGACCCAACGTTTTTATTTATGTCATGCACGATGATGGAAAATGCCGAGAAAACACTGAATTTGACGAACCAAATGATAAAGAAATTCCCGCATCTTAAAGTAGGATTAGGCGGTTATGTGTTTGATGGTTTAGATAGCAAAAGAAAAGGCGAGGCTCAGCCGTTTATTTTAGGAAATACAAAAGAAGAGTGGAACAGTTGGCTAACAAAAAAATTAGCAGAAATTGATTGAGAATAGCTTGTCTTTCCTTTCATAAACCTGTAAACTCGTAAGTAAACATCACGAACCGTTTTCCAAAAAATACATATACTGCATTATCGAACCATGTGGTTATGAGTGCAAGCGGGGAGGGACGCTAATGAGGCTTGAACGATTAAACTATAATAAGCTAAAAGTTTTTTTGACCTACGATGATTTAAAAGAAAGAGGGTTAACAAAAGAAGATCTATGGACAGATACATTCAAAGTAAAACAGCTCTTTCGTGAGATGATAGAGCAAGCTTCTCAAGAACTGAACTTTGAACCTACAAATTCTCTTTCGGTAGAAGTTTTTTCACTTCAAGCACAGGGAATGGTTGTATTTGTGACAAAGCAGTATGAAGAAGAAACCAGCTACGGTGAGTTCGATGAAGACGAGTTCGAGGACTTCATTGAAATGCAGGTCATGCTAGATGAAAGCGAAGACATGTTTTTTGAGTTTGATTCATTTGAAGATGTCATTCAGCTGACCAAGCGCATGTCAAACTTTTACGATACGGATAGCGTGCTCTATTCATTCGAAAAACGTTTTTACGTGCTATTGGATTATCACATGCTGTCACCGGCTGAAGTTGGGAATATGATTGCGGTTTTGGCGGAGTATGGAAATCCCTCTACAATTACAAAGCACCGCGTAAATGAATATGGAAAAATATTAGTAGAAAAGAGAGCTCTGGAGTATATTAACTCTGTCTTTTCTTAACTGTTTAATTGAAATAATTACACCCGTGAAGGATAAAGCACTTTTATTAAAATAAGAGTGGCTGCACTTTCAGCTTGTACAAAGTTGTTGAAAGTGCTCTTTATCACCGGGTGTTTTTTATTTTTTTAAGACGATTAACGCATACTAGGAAAGAGGCAGACTTAAAACATTGTAGCATACCTTGTAAAGTTATTGGAAGCGTTTTCTTAGAAGAACACAAAAAATACTAAAAGTTCGATATTTTCCTTTGCAATGTAAAACTAAGGGTGTATACTATGTCATGAAAGAAGCACCATTCAATTAAAAACGAATAATTTTCGATACATTTTAGGAGGTTTACAGATGGTAGCCGACAAGATGCAAGACAGTAAAAATAGTCAAGAAGAGAAGCATGATGTTTTAAAATCTACACAAACAGTGATACATAAAGCGTTAGAAAAACTAGGCTATCCTGATGAAGTGTATGAACTATTAAAAGAGCCATTACGAATGATGACAGTAAAAATTCCTGTTCGTATGGATGACGGATCAGTTAAGATTTTTACAGGTCACCGAGCGCAGCATAACGATGCAGTTGGTCCTACGAAAGGTGGAATTCGTTTTCACCCAAACGTAACTGAAAAAGAAGTAAAAGCTCTATCTATATGGATGAGTTTAAAATGTGGAATCGTTGACCTTCCTTACGGTGGAGGAAAAGGTGGAATTGTTTGTGATCCTCGAAATATGTCTTTTGGAGAATTAGAGCGTTTAAGCCGCGGATATGTTCGTGCGATTAGCCAAATTGTTGGACCAACAAAGGATATTCCAGCGCCGGATGTGTTTACAAATTCACAAATTATGGCTTGGATGATGGATGAATACAGCCGGATTGATGAATTTAACTCGCCTGGCTTTATTACTGGAAAGCCCCTTGTCTTAGGTGGTTCGCACGGCCGTGAAACAGCGACTGCAAAAGGAGTAACTATTTGTATTCGTGAAGCAGCGAAAAAACGAGGCATTGAATTACAAGGTGCACGGGTAGTAGTACAAGGGTTTGGAAATGCAGGAAGCTTTTTAGCTAAGTTCATGCACGACGCTGGTGCTAAAATTGTAGGGATATCTGATGCATACGGAGCGCTGCATGATCCTAATGGTTTAGACATTGATTATTTATTAGATCGACGCGATAGCTTTGGTACAGTAACGAAATTATTCAATAATACTATTAGCAACAAAGAGCTGCTTGAACTTGACTGTGACATCCTGGTTCCAGCTGCGATTGAAAATCAAATTACAGAAGAAAATGCCCATAACATTCAAGCGAGTATTGTGGTGGAAGCAGCAAATGGACCAACAACTCTTGAAGCAACGCGCATCTTGTCAGAGAGAGGGATTTTATTAGTTCCAGACGTTTTGGCAAGTGCGGGCGGTGTAACAGTCTCTTATTTTGAATGGGTGCAAAATAACCAAGGTTATTATTGGACGGAAGAAGAAGTAGAAGAAAAGCTTGAAAAAGTAATGGTGAAATCATTTAATAACATCTACGAAACTTCTACAACTCGAAAAGTCGACATGCGTCTAGCTGCTTATATGATAGGCGTAAGAAAAATGGCAGAAGGCTCTCGCTTCAGAGGCTGGATTTAAAAACAGAACAGCAGAACAGCAGAACAATTGCGTAAATAGAAAAAATCTCCTATCATTAATGAGGAGATTTTTTTGTTTTACACTGCGTTAAAATAAAAAAAAAGGTGCGTTTACAACTGAAGGAGTGACAGGCATGAAGAAAGAAAAAGTAATTATTGTTGGCGGAGGACCATGCGGGCTTTCAGCAGCTATTGAGCTTCAACATACAGGTATTGATGCCCTTGTAATTGAAAAAGGCAATATTGTGAATGCAATTTATAACTATCCGACCCACCAAACGTTTTTTAGTTCAAGTGAAAAACTAGAAATTGGGGATGTCCCTTTTATTATCGAAAATCGTAAGCCTGTGCGCAACCAAGCTCTTGCTTACTACCGAGAAGTGGTGAAGCGCAAGCAAGTTCGAATTCAGCCGTTTGAACGTGTCTTGCAAGTAGACAAACAAGCGGAAAACCAAATTATTGTCACAACATCCAAAGAGACATATGAAGCGGAGAATGTCATTATAGCTACGGGCTATTACGATCATCCTAATTATATGAATGTTCCTGGTGAAGATTTATCAAAGGTATTTCATTATTTCAAAGAAGCGCATCCGTATTTTGATAAAGATGTAGTCGTTATAGGCGGAAAAAACTCTAGCGTCGATGCAGCTCTGGAATTGGTGAAGTGTGATGCAAGGGTGACGGTTATTTATCGTGGCTCAGATTACTCCCCTAGCGTAAAACCTTGGATATTGCCTGAATTTGAAGCGCTGGTTCGAAATGGAACGATTGGGATGCATTTTAACGCTCATGTAACAAAGATAACGGATGAAGCGGTAACATATGAGCAGGAAGGGAAAGAATTTACGATTAGTAACGATTTCGTTTTTGCCATGACTGGCTATCACCCTGATCACTCGTTTTTAACAAAAATGGGTGTGGAATTAGATGATGAAACAGGCCGCCCTTCTTTTAACGAAGAGACGATGGAAACAAACGTGGAAGGAATTTATATCGCTGGTGTGATTGCTGCAGGAAACAATGCTAATGAGATTTTTATTGAAAATGGACGTTTTCATGGGAAATCAATCGCTTCTCATATTATCAACAAAAACAACGCATAGGCTTCTATGCGTTGTTTTACTAATGATTAAATAGCTGCTGCAGCTCATCATGATTCGTTGTTACTTGGAGAGCAACCAACAGTTTAATGCGTGCTTTAGGACCATTTAAGCCATTTGAAAAAATAACGCCCATCTCTTTTAACAGCTTGCCACCGCCTTCATACCCATATACATCTTGAGCAATTCCATTAAAACAGCGAGAAACGAGCACGATGGGTATCTTTCGCTTCAAAAGCAATTGAATTCCTGGAATGGTGAGAGGAGGCAGATTTCCTTGACCGAGGGCTTCAATTACAAGTCCGTCAACATTCATTGAAGCCACTGCTTGAAATAAATGGTCGTCCATTCCTGCATAAGCTTTTAATAAAGTGATTTGTTTATCTATTTGATTAACAGGATAAAATTCATGTTCTGTAGGCATGTGGTGAAAAGATACGCCGCGTTTTGTGATTAATCCTATTGGCCCGTACTGAGGGCTTTGAAATGTCGCCACGTTGCTTGTATGGGTCTTGGTCACATTTTCAGCGGTATGAATTTCATCGTTCATCACAACTAAGACACCTTTTCCTTTTGCCCCGTCACTAATAGCCACCCGAACCGCAGATATAAAATTATAAGGACCGTCTGAACCGATTTCATTGCTTGATCTCATGGCTCCAGTTAAGACAATTGGAATATCTGTATGCACTGTTAAATCTAAAAAATAAGCGGTTTCTTCCAGCGTGTCCGTGCCGTGGGTTAACACGACTGCATCAATTTTGCCTTCATTAATTTTATCGCGTATTTTTTTTGAAAGTATAAGCATTTCCTTAGGAGTAATGTGAGGAGAAGGCAGATGAAATGCTTCTTCTACGATTACATTGGCCATACCTGAAACAGATGATGTTGAGCGGTGAAGCGGGTTTTGAATATCTGGTGCTACCGCTCCAGTTTCCATGTCTTCTTTCATCGAAATTGTGCCGCCGGTGTGAAGAATATAAACAGTTTTCATAGAGAGCTCCTTTCAATTTTTCGTATAAGTATGATACATTTTTTGGTATACTTGTTTAAGGTCTTTGTTAGGCTTTGTAAATCGACAGCAAGTTATGTGAGCATTTACATATAAAGATAAGGACATTATAGACGGAGATTTTCATCCTAAAGATAACATGTTACTATTAAAAAAAATAGAGGAGATGAGGCGCTATTTATGTTGGCGATTGTATCTGCAGGCATTGCGCCAGGATTGGCATTGTTAAGTTTTTTTTATTTGAAAGATGAATATGAAACTGAGCCTATTTCAATGGTATTAAAAACATTTATTTTTGGAGCAATGCTTGTTTTGCCAATTATGTTTATTCAATATGTATTTGGTGAAGAACACGTTTTTCAATCACCTTTTCTTGAAGCATTTTTTACGACAAGCTTTTTAGAAGAATTTTTCAAATGGTTCATTTTATATTTCACGATTTATCAGCATGTGGAATTTGATGAGCATTACGATGGAATTGTTTACGGGGCAGCTGTTTCATTAGGTTTTGCTACCGTTGAAAATATTTTATATTTATTTGCAAATGGTTTAGAATCAGCGCTAGGAAGAGCCATTTTACCCGTATCTAGTCATGCTTTATTCGGCGTCATTATGGGGTATTATTTAGGAAAAGCAAAGTTTTCTGAAGGAAAGGAAAAAACGAAGTGGACGCTGTATTCCGTATTTGCGCCGCTCATTTTACATGGAACATATGATTATATTTTAAAAACAATGGATCATTGGGTATTTATTATTATTCCATTTATGATTTATTTATGGTGGCTGGCATTAAGAAAAGTAAAAAAGGCCAAACAGCCATCGATTGTCTAGGCTCAGCTTGTAAATCTTTTTTGAGAGATTTACGAGCTGAGTTTTTTCATTTCGGTAAATTTTGCGCATCTTGTATAAAAAAACAACCTTTACAAAAAATACTCCTATCATCTTATCAGTTACATACGATGTAGGAGGTTTTGTCATGTTATCATTTCGATGTTTTAAAAAGTATGCATGTCTCATATGCATATGTTCATTTATTGCAGCGTCCGTTGTGAGTCCAAAGGCCGCTCACGCGTTTTCAAATCAAGTCATTCAACACGGAGCAGTTGGAGATGACGTTATTGAGCTGCAGTCGAGACTTCAGTATTTAGGTTATTATAACGGGAAAATTGACGGTGTATTTGGATGGAGCACATACTGGGCACTGCGCAATTTTCAATATGAATTTGGCATTAAAAAGATTGACGGTTTAGCAGGCTGGCAAACAAAGATTAAATTAGCTAACGCAACAAAATATCACGAAAGCTATGTGAAAAATCAAATTAGAAAAGGCAATAAGTTTACGCACTATGGCGGTAAGCCTCTTGATCAGCAGTCTAAAGGAAGCGGTAGCAGTGGAAAAAGCAGCGGGAACAATGGTCAGCAAAAAGCACAAAGCGGATCTTCTCAAGCAAAAAAACCTGCCAGTCAGCCGCAGCGTAATACGTCTAAAGGAAATTCTGAACAACAGAAAGAAAAAGCACAAAAGCCAACAGCGGTGAATGTACCGAGCGGGTTTTCACAAAATGATATTCAGCTCATGGCAAATGCTGTGCATGGTGAAGCACGGGGTGAACCATATAATGGCCAAGTAGCCGTAGCGGCCGTTATTTTAAACCGAGTTAACAGTCCGTCATTTCCAAATACAGTCGCTGGAGTTATTTTTGAACCGCGTGCATTTACTGCCGTAGCAGATGGGCAAATTTGGCTTGAACCCAATCCAACATCTAAAAAAGCGGTTATGGATGCGATTAACGGATGGGATCCTACTGGGAATGCTATTTATTACTTTAATCCGGATACAGCAACAAGCGCATGGATTTGGTCACGTCCTCAAATTAAGCAAATCGGGAAACACATTTTCTGTCGATAAAGAGAGGTGAAGGAAACATGATTCGAACAATTTTAATTGTATTATTAGCTATTGGTGTTGTAGGTGTAGGGTATTGGGGGTACAGCGAACATCAAGAAAAAGATGCTGTGCTGCTTCAAGCGGAGAATACGTATCAACGAGCATTTCATGATTTGTCATATCAGCTAGATTTATTAAATGATAAAATCGGTGGCACGCTTGCCATGAGTTCGAGAGATCAGCTTTCGCCCGCGCTTGCAGAAGTATGGCGTTTAACTTCTGAAGCTCATAACAATGTAGGACAGCTGCCTTTATCGCTTTTACCGTTCAATAAAACAGAAGAGTTTCTTTCAGATGTTGGTGACTTTACGTACAAAGTGGCGGTAAGGGATTTAAGCAAATCTCCCTTAACAGATAAAGAGTATAAAACGTTAAATTCGCTTTATGATCAGTCAGGCGAAATTCAAAATGAAATGCGCCAAGTACAGCATCTAGTCATTGATAATAACTTGCGCTGGATGGATGTTGAGCTAGCTCTAGCCACAAAAGAAAAGCAAGGGGACAATACGATTATTGACGGATTAAAAACCGTTGAAAAAAGTATGGATTCTTTTGCCGAAACAGATTTAGGCGTTATGAATGCAACGAATGAACAGGAAAAAAACGCTTTTCATCAATTAAAAGGTAGAGAAGTTAGTGAAGATGTTGCCAAACAAGTGGCGCGTTCGTTTTTGAATTTAAAAGGAAATGAACAAATTCATATTGTAAAGAGCGGAAAAGATGCCGACTATGAGGTGTACAGCTTAACCATTACAGATCCAAAGACTAAACAAGAGACGTATATGGATATTACCCAAAAAGGTGGATATCCGCTTTGGGTGCTCGAAGATCGAGATATTAAAAAACAAAATATTAGTTTAAACGATGCTATGAACAAAGCGACTAAGTTTTTAAAAGATCATCGTTTTGAAAGCCTAGTGATGGCTGAAAGCGCTCAATACGATAACATGGGAGTCTTTACATTCGTAGAGCAAACGGAAAGTGGAGTTCGGATTTATCCGGATTCAGTTAAAATGAAAATGTCTTTAGAAGATGGATCTGTGATTGGCTTCTCAGCTAAAGACTTCTTATTAAAACATCGTACAAGAGATATTCCAAAACCTAAAATTTCGAAAGAACAGGCAAAAACCAAGCTGAACTCGAATGTAAAAGTGATGGAAGACCGCTTGGCAATTATTACAAATGATTTAAACGAAGAAGTGCTATGCTATGAGTTTTTAGGGACAATTAAAAATGATACGTATCGTATTTTTATCAATGCCGATACGGGTTTTGAAGAGAAAGTCGAAAAACTGCAAAACTCAGAACCTTTATATAATGAAGTATAAAGCTGAGAAATCGGTGTCTATAGACACCGATTTTTTGTGTCGTATAAGTTTTTTGAGTCTAAATGACTAATTTTTATTTACAAAATAAATATATTTGACTATGTTTAAATAAAGGGAAAAAGTGTATATAGTGGAACTGAAGGAGAGAGAAGATGATAAAAGCGGGAATGAGGTTGACGTTAGAGAGCGGGCACAGAGAGTCTACCTTACAACAAACGTATCGATGTAAGGTAGTTGAGTTTACGGAAGACGTGATTTATATTAGCTATCCGCTAAATGAAGAAACGCAGCGAAGTGCTTTTTTACTAAAAGGTACAAAATTGCTGGCTACGTTTATTGGATATAATCAAAATGTATATACCTTTCCAACTGAAGTAACAGGACGCGAAATAAAAGGCATGCCTGTTGTGAAGCTCTTTTACCCGGGCGATAAAAAGTTAAAGTCCATCCAAAGAAGAAATTTTTTCCGTGTGCCGCTTACAGTGAAGGCGGTGATAGAAAGTGAACAAGGACAGCAGGCCGTAATGGAAATCATGACTAAAAACATCAGTGCAGGTGGAGTAGCCGGCTCCTTCCATCATTCGCTGCTTTTTAATGAGAAAGATTCCGTTGTTGTACGATTAAGTCTTCCTAATCGTGAGGGAACTTTGCAGCATCTTGAATTAAAAGGGGAAGTTGTACGAATTACCGCCCCGACTTCCTGTAAAGTAGGTCAGCTATCTATTAAATTTATGGACATTGAAAAACAAACGAAAGAAATGATGATTCGTTATACCTTAAAGCGTCAGCTCGACCTAAGGAGAAAAGGTCTTCTTTAGCGTATAAAAAAAACTTCTCTTTCCTAAACTGTAAGCAAAGGTATTACTTCTTACAAAAGGAGAAAAAGATGAATCGAATAGAACGAATTTTAATTAAATTAGTGGTTATTCAATTTGTGTTTTTAATAATTGCCCAATGTATTTTACTATCTAGCAGTCACAGTACATATTTCTCAAAGGTCATTCAGTATGAGGGAGTTAGCAAAAATAATTTTAATAAAATTATTGAAACATTCGACCAGTAGTCGGACGTATGGTAGAATAACTAGGAAAGAAACATGCAGTGAACACCAGGCAGGAGAAGACCCCCTGCTCTTTTTTTCGTTTATAAACGTTTCATATAAAATGGCTCATTGTATAAAAGATGAAAGTGGTTTGTTCCTGTTTTGAAATTAAGGGAGGCACTTATGGAAAAACAAATTTCAATCGCGATTGACGGTCCTGCAGCTGCTGGGAAAAGTACAGTGGCAAAGATTATAGCAGAAACCTTATCATATATTTATGTTGATACAGGAGCGATGTATCGTGCTCTAACGTATCAAGCGCAGAAAAACCAGGTGGATTTGCAAAATGAAGAAGAGCTATTGCATTTGCTTAATGAAACAGTAATCGATTTAAAACCGTCTGAATCTGGGCAGGTAGTCATCTTAAATGGACAGAATGTTACAAGTGAAATTCGTTCCGCAGAAGTAACTAACTCTGTATCCATCGTCGCGAAACATCGTGCAGTTCGCGAAGAGATGGTAGCGAGACAGCAGGGCCTTGCTAAAGATGGAGGCGTTGTAATGGATGGACGTGATATCGGTACACACGTGCTTCCTCAGGCAGAAGTTAAAATCTTTTTATTAGCGTCTGTGGATGAAAGAGCACAGCGACGCCATGATGAAAACATAAAAAAAGGTTTTGAATCAAATTTAGAGCGTTTAAAAGAAGAAATTGCCCGCAGAGACAAGCTGGATTCTGAGCGTGAAGTAGCACCTCTTAAAAAAGCTGAAGATGCAATTGAAATCGATACAACTTCCTTATCGATTGAAGGAGTTGTAGAAAAAATACTTTCTATTACAAACGAAAGGATTGGATGATTTTGAGCTTTTATATGTTTGCACGTGGCATTGTAAAAGGTATTTTAACACCAGTTTACCGTTATGAGGTAATCGGTGCAGAAAATATCCCTTCAGAAGGCGGAGTTTTGCTTTGTTCAAATCATATTGACAACTTAGATCCGCCTACGGTAGGTGTGACATGTCCAAGGCCTATTTCGTTTATGGCAAAAGCAGAGCTGTTTAAAGCACCTTTTCTGAAGACGGTTCTGCCAAAGTTAGAAACGTTCCCTGTAAAGCGGGGGATGGCAGATCGTGAAGCTTTGCGCCAAGGGTTAAAGATTTTAAAAGAAGGAAAAGTGCTTGGATTATTTCCAGAAGGAACAAGAAGTAAAGATGGAAAATTAGGAAAAGGAATGGCTGGAGTAGGCTTTTTTGCTTTGCGTTCAAAAGCAGCTGTTGTTCCTTGTGCTGTTATTGGTCCATATAAGCGTTTTGCAAGGTTAAAAGTAGTGTACGGACCGCCAATTCAGATGGATGAACTTCGTGAACGAAAGGCATCAGCCGAGGAAGTAACCGAAGTTATTATGAAAAGTATTGGTGAATTAATTGAAAAATATCAATAGTTTGTAACCTTATGACTTGACAAAAGATTCTATTTATTAGAAGTTAGTAACAAAGAGAGTTTTTTCTATACAGAGCTATATACAATAATGATGAGCTAAAAGAGTGAAGAACTCTTACAAGGGAATACATATTGTAGATGGATATTGGAGGAGGAAAAGACGATGACAGAAGATATGAATCAAGTAGAGGTAACGTCATTAGAAGTAGGAGAAACAGTAAAAGGTACTATTACAAAAGTAGAAGAAAAGCAAGTGTATGTAGATGTGCCTAACAGCAAACTAGACGGTATTATTCCAATTAGTGAATTAGCGAGCTTACATATTGAAAAAGCAGGGGATGTAATCCAAGAAGGTGCCGAAGTCGAAGCGAAAGTAATTAAAGTGGAAGACGATGTGCTTGTGTTATCTAAACGGGCTGTAGATGCTGAAAAAGCATGGGACGGTTTAGAAGCAAAACTTTCTTCAGGTGAAGTGTTTGAAGCGGTAGTCAAAGAAATTGTCAAAGGCGGATTAGTAGTAGACATTGGGGTAAGAGGGTTCATTCCAGCTTCCCTTGTTGAAACTCATTTCGTTGATGATTTCGCAGAATATCAAGATCAAACTCTTACAGTCAAAGTAGTGGAATTAGATAAAGAAAAAAATCGCGTAATCCTCTCGCATCGTGCAGTTGTAGAAGAAGAGCTTGTACAACAAAAAGAAAATGTTCTTGAGTCATTAAAAGAAGGTCAGGTTTTAGAAGGAACCGTTCAGCGCTTAACAGACTTTGGTGCGTTTGTAGATGTAGGCGGAGTAGATGGGCTAGTGCATATCTCTCAGCTTTCACATACGCGTGTAGAAAAGCCTTCAGACGTAGTAGCTGAGGGAGATACTGTGAAAGTCAAAGTATTATCTGTTGACAAATCAACGGGTCGTGTTTCATTATCTATTAAAGATACGTTAGAAGGTCCATGGTCCAACATTTCTACGAAGCTTCGCCAAGGTGATGTAGTAGATGGAACTGTTAAAAGACTTGTATCTTTTGGAGCTTTTGTGGAAGTTCTACCTGGAGTAGAAGGACTTGTACACATTTCTCAAATTTCACATAAGCATATTGGGACACCGCATGAAGTGCTTTCTGAAGGCGAAAAAGTGACGGTAAAAGTACTTGATGTGAATGAACAAGAACGACGCGTTTCGTTAAGCATTCGTGACCTTGAGGAAGAAGAGCAAGAAGATTACGGTGACTATGAATTACAAGAAGAGTCAAAAGGCTTCCAATTAGGTGATATGATTGGGGATCAATTAAAAAAATTAAGATAAGTAATGGTGATGATTTGTGAGCAGAGCAAAACGTAAAATTGATCACATTCATCATGCGATTCAAACGGGACAGCATCGGCTGCACGGGCTAGATGATATTCGCTTCGTTCATAATAGCTTACCAAATACAGGCGTGCACGATGTTCATATTGATACAAAAATTGGCGAACTTTTGTTAAGTTCGCCAATTTTTATAAATGCTATGACGGGTGGAGGCGGACAAGAAACGGAACGGATTAACCGTTCGTTTGCTCAAATTGCTCATCATGGTCAATTAGCAATGGCCGTTGGATCGCAGATGGCTGCGATTAAAGATGAAAAGGAAGAACAATCATACAGAGTAGTGCGTCAAGAAAACCCTAACGGAATTATTTTTGCCAACCTAGGCAGTGAAGCTACAGTTGAACAAGCTAAAAAAGCGGTTGATATGCTTGAAGCAAATGGACTTCAAATTCATTTAAATGTTATACAAGAACTGGTCATGCCAGAGGGAGATCGTGATTTTACCGATGCATTACGTCGTATTGAACGAATTGTCCGAGAAGTAACCGTTCCTGTAATTGTCAAAGAAGTAGGTTTTGGGATGAGCGCTCAAGCAGTGCAAAAACTTAAAGATGTTGGTGTTGAAATCGTTGATATTGGTGGGTACGGTGGTACCAATTTTTCGAAAATCGAAAATGAAAGACGAGCAAAACACTTTCACTTCTTTAATGATTGGGGAATTTCCACAGCAGCTTCTTTAGCGGAAGTATCTCAGCACGTAGAAGGTATATCCATTATTGGTTCAGGAGGTATTCAAACCTCTATGGATGTTGCTAAGTCCATTGCGTTAGGAGCTTCTGCAACGGGAATGGCAGGATATTTTCTATCCATTTTAATGACGTCTGGTTTAGAAGCAGTCGTAGAAGAGATAGCCGAGCTGCATGAGGAGTTAACGTTTATCATGGCTGCATTAGGAGCAACTTCTATTGCTAAGCTTCAGCAAATGCCTCTAGTTATTACAGGGGATACCCATAGCTGGCTGACTCAGCGAAATGTATCTATAGAAACATTTAATAACAGATGATAAAAAAGCAAGCAGTTAACTGCTTGCTTTTTTATTTCCTTAGAAGATGAATGATCGCGTTTTCATTAAAAAAACAAAAAATATTGGCAGAAGAAGTGACAAAAAGCATGAAATCCCAAACGTTAGCCACTTATAATAAGTTAAATAAACAGAAAAATCAGAAAAAGAGGTGACGTAATGAAAAAGGGACATCCTATATTTACAATTTTTCTTTTCTTTTTAGGCTGGGTTTTCATGTATGCAGATCGTAATATTTTATCTCCAGTTATGGGAGATATCGGTGCGCAGTGGGACCTTAATAAAGCTGAACTTGGTCTAATGTCTACCGTGTTTTTTGCAGCGTATGCAGCTATGCAGATTCCAACGGGTTTTTTGGCAGATCGATTTGGTCGCGTTAAGATCTTAGTGGCTGGATACATTTTGTTTGGAGTTGCCACATTCTTTACAGGACTTACGACTACTTTCGGTATGTTCTTGCTCATGCGGGCGCTGACAGGACTTGGAGAAGGAACGTATTATGGTTCACAATACGGAATTTCTTCAAGCATCACGTCTGAACGATACCGAGGTCTAGTGTCTGCGCTCATCAATAGTGGAATGGCTTTTGGTATATCGCTTGGTTTTATCGGTTCTACATACATTACATATACGTTAGAAAAAGACTGGCAGTTTACTTTTTACTTATTTGCTATTCCGACTATAGTAATAGCTATTTTAATAGCTTTCTTTGTAAAAGATAAGCAAAGGGATCAAGAAAAAAATTCGCTAAATAAAGAAACAAAGCAGTCGCTAAAAGTATTATTTACAAAAAATCATATTTTCGTATACATTTTAATCTTCTGCTCTCTTTACGGATTTTTTGGGATGCTGACGTGGCTTCCTTATTATTTGCAGCACTCGCGCGGCTTAGAAGGGTCTCAAACAGGCATCATAGCATCTTTAGTACCGTGGGCGTCTATTCCAGGAGCAATCTTCTTTGGATATATATCGGATCGAATTGCAAACAAAAAAGCATTAATTGTGAGTTTGTCAGTAGCGGGCGCTTTATGTCAATTTTTTATTCCCTATACAGAGAGTTATTCTTGGCTATTAATCGGCTTAATTGTGTACGGTCTGATAGGGAAATTAGCATTAGATCCGATTTTAATTTCGTATATGGCGGATATTACCCCCTCTTCCATGTACTCTAAAGTGTACGGTTTTTTTAACTTCAGCGGCATGCTGTCATCGATCTTTGCACCATACATTACCGGATATTTTGCAGATAAACTTGGAAGTATGGAATTCGGATTTTATTTGTCAGGAGCACTATTGTTAGTGGGAGGAGTTCTCTTTTTGTTTACAGGAAAGAAAGAACGTTCCTATCCTGTTTCACATCCAGTTTTAAAATAAAAAATGCGCTGACTTAGTCAGCGCATTTTTTATTTATGCTCATTTAATTCGCGCGCTTCTTCAGGACTTTGCAAGCTAGTTGCTCCCGGATAGTGAAGTCCTTGATCACGGTCAGATTCAACTCGTTTTGATTCCTTTAATTTTTTCTCTTGACGATCTTTTCCCATTTTATATTCCCTCCTTTTTTCTGATAGGTTGTCCAAAATAAGCGGTTCTATTCTAAAACCCCGATTAAGTTTTCCAAAATTGATACATACTGATGACAGATAGGGGAGGTGCCATATTCAGTGGACGGAATTTTCTTTTATTGGCTTTCGTGGATGGGATGGATTGTTGCGACTTTTCTTATGCCCAAAACAGCTAGGCGTTGGAAGGTAGCAGCCATTATATTAATCAGTATACTCCTAAGCGGAATGAACATGCATATGACTCAGTTTTCATGTAGCTACACCGCTTTGTTTTTAGTGGGAGTAGTGTGTGTGTATGCTTCAGGCTACAGCCGATTTCAGCAGTTATATTATGTTATTGTATGCGGCATTATAATAATTGCCTATGCTAGTTTTTGTTTACTTGAGCTCTATGATCCTGTCTGGATTTTTATTGATCGTAAGTGGATTTTGACTGGACTTATCTTATATATTTGCTTTATGGTGGTTAAAGATGCTGAAAAAAGATTCGCAGCGATCATTTTAGGTGTAGTTGGAGGAGACTTTTTATACGCAGTTGTCATTCGGGATATCGCATCTTATGAAATAGGGTCTCTTCGTACACTCGACGTTTTAGCCACAGCAGTAGGAGCGATGTTTATTTGGGAGATGCTGGTTTATTTCTCTGCTTATTTAGATTTGTACGTGCTGAAGTCTCACAGGCAAAAGCAAAGTACTTACAAATAGAAGAAGAGATTTCGTAAAATTATATTGTTGTTACCGGTGATTTTTGATAAAATTGTTTGATTGAAAGAGTAATGCTTATTCAGCGGATAGGCAGTTAATTAGTTCAGTGTAAGAAAGAGCTGATAAAAATCCTGCTTTATCGCTTATGATCGATTAGTAGAGGTCATGCCACGCTGCATGGCCTCGATTTTTGAAAAAAGAATGATCTTATTTATTTGTACATGTAGATAAATACCTTTAGTCGATTAAAGACTGGTTGCCGATACATAAAAAAGATCAAGGAAAGGGAAGAATCGTATGCCAAAACCAATTATTGCGATTGTTGGTCGTCCCAACGTAGGAAAATCAACAATTTTCAACCGAATTGTAGGAGAGCGAGTATCTATTGTAGAAGATATTCCGGGTGTAACTCGTGATCGTATCTATAGTTCAGGTGAGTGGCTGAATTTGGACTTTAACATTATTGATACTGGCGGTATTGATATTGGAGATGAGCCATTTTTAGAACAGATCAAACAGCAGGCAGAAATTGCAATTGATGAAGCGGACGTAATCATTTTTCTAGTGAATGGACGCGATGGAATTACTGCAGCTGATGAAGAAGTGGCGAAAATTTTATACAAATCCAAAAAGCCCGTCGTCCTAGCCGTTAATAAAGTAGATAATCCTGAAATGAGAGAATTAATCTATGATTTCTACGCACTAGGATATGGAGAACCGTTCCCAATCTCAGGAACGCATGGTTTAGGTTTAGGTGACCTGTTAGACGAGGCAGCTAAGCATTTTCCAAAAGAAAAAGACGAAGACTACGGAGAAGAAGTCATTAAATTTTCATTGATTGGTCGTCCTAACGTAGGGAAATCTTCATTAGTTAATGCTCTTCTAGGTGAAGATCGTGTTATTGTCAGTGATCTCGCCGGTACGACACGCGATGCTATTGATACGAAGTTTACAAAAGAAGATCAAGAATATGTTGTTATTGATACAGCTGGAATGAGAAAGCGTGGAAAAGTGTACGAGAGTACTGAAAAATACAGCGTACTTCGCGCATTAAAGGCAATTGAACGCTCAGACGTTGTCTTAATTGTATTAAATGCTGAAGAGGGTATTATTGAACAAGATAAGAAAATTGCTGGCTATGCACAAGAAGCTGGAAAAGCTGTCGTCATTGTTGTGAACAAATGGGATACAGTAGAAAAAGATGAAAAAACAATGAAAAAATTTGAAGAAAATATACGCGAGCATTTTCAGTTCTTAACATATGCTCCAATTGTATTCCTTTCAGCTAAAACGAAAAAACGTACGCATACGCTATTGCCAATGATTGATCTTGCAAGCGAAAGCCATGCTGTACGTGTAGAAACAAGCATCTTAAACGATGTAATTATGGATGCAGTAGCAATGAACCCTACGCCTACTCATAACGGCAACCGCTTAAAAATCTATTACACAACTCAAGTAGCAATCAAGCCGCCAACTTTTGTTGTGTTTGTAAATGATCCTGAGCTAATGCATTTTTCATATAAACGTTTCTTAGAAAATAAGCTTCGTGAAGCTTTTGGATTCGAAGGAACTCCAATTAAAATTATTGCAAGACCAAGAAAATAACAGAGGATGTGATCGGCGTGGAAAGAATAGCTGTACTAGGAGCAGGGAGTTGGGGAACTGCATTAGCTTTCGTATTGGCGGAAAATGGACACGATGTTCGCATTTGGGGACATAGACAACAAGTCATTGATCAAATCAACGAGACGCATCAGAATGAAAAATATCTGCCTGGTGTAGAGCTTCCTCATCAGATTAAAGGTTTTACGTCATTAGAAAAGGCAATAGAGGGTGTTGAAACCCTTATTTTAGCTGTTCCAACGAAGGCCATTCGTGAAGTGTTGCAACAGCTAAAATCCCTTACCGATGAACTGTTTACAATTGTTCACGTAAGTAAAGGAATTGAACCGGATTCTCTTTTACGTATATCTCAAATGATTCAACAAGAAATTGATACAAAAGACATCGTTGTCTTATCAGGCCCGAGTCATGCTGAAGAAGTAAGTAGAAGGCAGCCGACAACCGTGACGTCAGCTTCAACAAATATACAAGCAGCAGAAAAAGTACAGGATTTATTTAATAATCAACAGTACTTCCGTGTTTATACAAATCCTGATGTGATTGGTGTGGAAATTGGGGGAGCGTTAAAAAATATTATTGCTCTTGCTGCTGGTATCACGGATGGACTTGGATATGGTGACAATGCGAAGGCCGCTCTTATGACTCGTGGCTTAGCTGAAATCGCTCGTTTAGGTACGGTGCTTGGCGCCAATCCTCTGACGTTCTCAGGTTTAACCGGGATTGGAGATTTGATTGTAACGTGTACAAGCGTTCATTCTCGAAATTGGCGCGCTGGTAATCTTCTTGGAAAAGGCAAAAATTTAGACGAAGTATTAGAAAATATGGGAATGGTTGTAGAAGGTGTACGCACGACGAAAGCAGCTTACCAGCTATCTCAAAAATACGACGTAAAAATGCCGATTGCTGATGCTTTATATAATGTACTGTTTAATGATGTGAAGGCAAAAGATGCAGTAGACGCGCTTATGTCTCGTACTAAAACACATGAAATGGAAGATTTAGCGAATGTTTTAGGAGAAAAATTAAATTAAGTGCAAAGAAATATGAAAAAATAGGCAATTGGTGATACCCAAAATCATTTACTTGCATAAAATAACGTGTAAATAAAGATGAGTAGAACTGTTAGTATGGGAATATTTAGTTACGGTCGAAGCGAAGAGCCCCCTTCGCTTCGATTTTTTTTATGTGAAAAAGCAGGAATTTGTCAATTTAATAGGAAAGTAATTACTATAGAGCGTAAATCAATGGAAGGTGAATAAATAGTTAATTTAGAAAGTTCTATTAATATCCGTCTTAACTATAAGTCCTTATGTTATAATAACGGTGAAAAAAGGAGTGGATGCAATTTGTCGCCAGGTTTGTTAAAGATGTGGATTTCATTGGGTTCCATTGTATTTATGTTTATTGCGGTATTTTCTATTTACTTTAGTCGTTATAAAATCACGAACCGCGTTGGTAAAATTGTACTCGCTTTCATTGCCTATTCGCTCATGATTGTAGCAGGTCTTATTATGGTAATTGTTGTATTCAGCGGTCCGACAGATGCTTAATGTACATATGGTAGGGTGAGGAAAATGAAAAAATTCATGCTAACGTCTATGGTTGGGTTAACCATTTTTGTATTATCCGGTTGTTTATACCCGACGGAAAGAATGTCTCAAAATCAAGTTCCTTATAAAGATCAAGTTGCTTCCGTACAAACGGCCGTTGATCAATTTAAAGAAGAAAGCGGAGGCTTATTGCCGATAAAAACGAAAGATATGGACACGCCGATTTATCAAAAATATCCGATTGACTTTACAAAAATTGTTCCTAGATACATGCAAGACGCACCTGGGAATTCGTATGAAAGCGGAGGGATATTTGCGTACGTGCTTGTGGATGCAGAAACAAAGCCCACGGTTAAATTATTAGACTTACGGATGGCGGATACGATTCAAGATGTTAATGTACATTTGAATATATACCGTCAAAACCATAAAGGGTACGTACCGTTTAAAGACGTCATCGCTCCCGGCGTATTCTCTATTAACTATAAGAAATTGAATATGAAAGAACCCCCTGTCGTTACTAGCCCGTATACAGGGAATAGTCTTTCTTTAATTGTTAATGGGCAGGGAGATGTATTTGTAGATTATCGTCCTGATTTGTATGATGCCATTCAAAAGCATAAAAGCTCCTACAAACCGGGTGAAGATATCCGAAAGCTCCTTGTGGAAAACAGTGATTTTGTACCTGCTTACTCTCTTCCTTATACAGTTAACGATAAGAATGAACCAATATTTTTTAAAAAATAAGTCATGAACCCCTTCTCCTTGAATAATATTCAGAGAGAAGGGGTTTTCTCTTTCTTGTACACCAATAATGAAAATCAGAATGACTAAGTCAGCATGTGCATGAAAAAAATCATAAATTTTTCTATCAAAAGTCATATTTTAATAGGACAACGTCATAACTATATAGTGTCCTAATTTACTCTCGCAATGGATGTCATATTCCATGAACTCATAGATCGGAGGGGATCTTTTGGAAAAGGTGGATGTATTTAAAGATATCGCTGAACGTACAGGAGGCGATATATATTTAGGTGTGGTGGGAGCAGTTCGAACAGGAAAATCTACATTTATTAAAAAGTTTATGGAGCTGGTGGTCCTGCCTCACATCGAGAACGAGGCAGAAAGAGCTCGCACACAAGATGAACTACCACAAAGTGCAGCTGGAAAAACGATTATGACAACTGAGCCAAAATTCGTACCGAATCAAGCAGTCAATGTTTTGGTAGATGACGGGCTAGAAGTTAACATACGGTTAGTAGATTGTGTAGGATATACAGTGCCAGGCGCTAAAGGGTACGAAGATGAAAATGGACCTCGAATGATCAATACACCTTGGTATGAAGAACCAATTCCATTTCACGAAGCGGCTGAAATTGGAACGAGAAAGGTCATTCAAGAACACTCAACGATTGGTGTCGTCATTACAACAGATGGCTCAATTGGAGATATACCCCGTCAAGATTACGTGGAAGCAGAAGAGCGCGTCATTAATGAGCTAAAAGAAGTAGGCAAACCCTTTATCATGGTTATTAATACCGTACAGCCATATCATCCCGATACAGAAAAGCTTCGTGCAAAGCTTAATGAAAAATATGATATCCCAGTATTAGCGATGAGTGTGGAAAGCATGCGCGATACTGATGTGATGAACGTATTAAGAGAAGCACTATACGAGTTCCCTGTATTAGAAGTCAACGTTAATCTACCAAGCTGGGTAATGGTTTTAAAAGATAAACATTGGCTGCGTGAAAGCTATCAAGAAGCCGTTAAAGAAACGGTAAAAGATATTAAGAGACTGAGAGACGTTGAACGGGTAGTAGAGCAATTTAGCCAGTTTGAGTTTATCGATCAGGCTCGATTAGCCGGAATTGAGATGGGGCAGGGGATTGCCGAAATTGACTTATACGCTCCAGATGACTTATATGATCAGATTTTGAAAGAAATCGTGGGAGTAGAAATTCGCGGAAGAGATCATTTGCTGCAGTTAATGCAAGACTTTGTGCATGCAAAAACCGAGTATGATCAAGTCTCTGATGCACTTCGCATGGTTAAGCAAACGGGTTATGGTGTAGCTGCACCTTCGCTTTCAGATATGAGCCTTGATGAACCTGAAATTATTCGCCAAGGATCGCGTTTTGGAGTTCGTTTAAAAGCAGTGGCACCTTCTATACACATGATTAAAGTGGATGTAGAATCAGAATTTGCGCCGATTATCGGAACGGAGAAGCAAAGCGAAGAATTAGTTCGTTATTTGATGCAAGACTTTGAAGATGATCCGCTTTCAATTTGGAATTCAGATATATTTGGCCGCTCTCTAAGTTCAATCGTAAGAGAAGGGATTCAAGGAAAGCTGTCGCTGATGCCTGAAAATGCGCGATATAAGTTAAAAGAAACGCTAGAACGGATTATTAACGAAGGATCTGGAGGTTTAATCGCGATTATTTTATAAGAATATAACGTTAGGCTCCTCATAAAGGAGCCTCTTCTTTTTGGATAGATCATACAAAACTTTACATATATTGTGATAGATCGCGTGGTTATCCTATTCCTGCGTTATTTTCTGCTTGCTATGCCTTGTTCAATATGTTAATCTTTTAACAGAAATCGATCGATCATACTGTTTTCACTACATACATACGGCAGACGAATGAAAAACATTGAATTATTTAGTTCAATCGTTTATGATTAGGCTTGTCGATACATAGGTTATGTATAATATCCATTTGTTTTGTTAAAGAATGAGATATAACGAATTACTAGATTCCTTTTCTAACAAGGTTTTTAGTTATTATATGATCCGATTTTGGGAGGAGGTGAATGGCATGAACAAGACAGAATTAATTAATGCTGTTGCAGAAGCAAGTGAGCTTTCAAAAAAGGATGCTACAAAAGCAGTTGATGCTGTTTTCGATACAATTTTAGAAGCTTTAAAAGCTGAGGACAAAGTTCAACTTATCGGTTTTGGTAACTTCGAAGTACGTGAACGTGCTGCTCGTAAAGGACGCAATCCACAAACTGGCGAAGAAATCGAAATTCCTGCTAGCAAAGTTCCTGCATTCAAACCAGGTAAAGCTCTTAAAGATGCTGTAAAATAATATCTACATAAAATGGCTTTATTCATAGCCGTTGATGAAGAGCTTTGAAAGGTCGCACATTTGCGACCTTTCTTTTTTGCCTTTGGTATATACATATGCTAGAATTTTTTTCATAAAGTCGTAATGCAACGAATTGGAGGGCAACAACATGTCATCTGTAAATAAACCACAGATCGAACAAGCTGTGAGACTAATTTTAGAAGCAATTGGCGAAGATCCAAACCGTGAAGGATTATTAGATACACCAAAGCGAGTAGCTAAAATGTATGAGGAAGTCTTTTCCGGGTTGAATGAAGATCCAAAAGAGCATTTTAAAACAGTTTTTGGAGAAGATCATGAAGAGCTAGTGCTTGTAAAAGATATTCCTTTTTACTCTATGTGTGAACACCACTTAGTGCCTTTTTACGGAAAAGCTCATGTTGCGTATATTCCAAAAGGCGGACGAGTGACCGGTTTAAGTAAGCTGGCAAGAGCGGTAGAAGCTGTTGCGAAACGTCCTCAGCTTCAGGAGAGAATTACATCTACAGTGGCGGATTCTATTGTAGAAACATTAGAGCCGCACGGGGTAATGGTAGTAGTGGAAGCAGAGCACATGTGTATGACCATGCGAGGCATTAAAAAGCCTGGGGCTATGACAATCACTTCTGCTGTGCGTGGAGTGTTAGAACACGATGCAAGTTCTAGAGCTGAAGTTTTATCATTGATTAAATCATAATGTGGATGATGAAGGAGAAGAGAATATGACACAAAAAGGAACGCCAGAGTATATTGTCATTAAAGCGGTCGAAGATGGAGTTAACGTAATTGGCTTAACGCGAGGAGCAGATACGCGATTTCATCATTCAGAAAAACTAGATAAAGGCGAAGTGATGATTGCGCAGTTTACTGAGCATACATCCGCAATTAAAATTCGTGGCAAAGCCGTCGTTCAGACTGTTCACGGAGAAATTGAATCCGATACGAAAAAATAAGCAGGGATTTTCCTGCTTTTATTTATATTTAAAATAAATGAATAAGAACAGGAAAAACATGGTGAAACTAAAAGCAATATCTTAAATTACTGTCTAAGAAATCAAGATGGTATGTAGATGAACGGTGTTCAAGCGGATGAGCAGCTAAAGGATTTAAACCGTGAAAAAGCTTCAAAAGAATTTAAAGGATATTTTATAATGTAATTATGTTATAATTGACACTATCGATTTGGAGTTAAAAGAACTTTAAACAAATAGTGATGGAAAGGGAGACAAGGATGATGAGCGTAAAAACCATCTATGATATTGTGGCCAACATGAAAGAACAGCTTCATGTTGAATTAAGTCATCCATATGTAAAAAAATATATTCATCATCCGCGTATTGATGAAAATAGATTACTGTACATGTGTTCGTTCTTAGATACTCTTTCAATGGAAGAAGAAAAAAAGAACAGCTCTGTGCTATCTGTGATGCTCGTTCAAACCGCACTTGATACCCACGATCTAGTCTCCACTCAAAATGTTAGCGGAAATGAAGGGAAGCTGCATGAGAGGCAGCTGGTAGTTTTGGCCGGAGATTATTACAGCGGCCTGTACTATTACTATTTAGCTCAAAGCAGCCAGCTGAATTTAATGAAAGTTATAGCATCTGCTATTAAAGAAATTAATATCGCTAAGATACACATTTATAACAATCGCTCTACTAATCCACACGACGTTATGAATAGTTTTTTAGCAGCAGAATCATCGTTTGTAAGATGCTTATGTGACTATTTTGAACGTGAAGAGTGGAAAGAACTTTTAAAACATGCAGCGTATTTGAATGGGATATTAAAGCAATTAAAGTCATTACAGCATAAAGAGCCTACTCTCTTGCTAAACTATTGCAAACAAATTGGCATGAATCAAGAACAAATAAAAGAATACCTTTATTCGTATACTCAACAGTCTGTAAATATTGTTAGAGGGTACTTGCGAAGTGAATTTGCGATGAATGAGTTTTTAAGAGAGCACTTAGATGAACTTACATCTAGCTTAGAAGTGTTGAAAAATGTCGTAGGAGAAGGATAGAGATATGCAGCAATCAAAAGAACAGCGTGTCCATGGCGTATTTGAAAAAATATACAAAAATTATGATCAAATGAATTCTGTTATTAGTTTTCAGCGTCATAAGGCATGGCGCAAAGATACGATGAAGCGAATGAATGTTCAAAAAGGAACAAAAGCTTTAGATGTTTGTTGCGGAACTGCGGATTGGACGCTAGCTATGGCTGAAGCAGTTGGAGAAACAGGAGAGGCAGTTGGCCTGGATTTTAGTCAAAATATGCTAAAGATTGGTGAAGAGAAAGTAAAAAACTCACCTTTTTCAAATATTACTTTACTACATGGCAATGCAATGGAGCTTCCTTTTGAAGATAATTCATTTGACTATGTAACGATTGGATTCGGACTGCGCAACGTGCCCGATTACCTTCAAGTTTTAAAGGAAATGCAGCGCGTCGTGAAACCTGGCGGAAAAGTGGTTTGCCTTGAAACGTCTCAGCCAACGATGATTGGTTACCGACAAATGTACTTGCTTTATTTTAAGTACATTATGCCTGCGCTTGGAAAGATGGTCGCTAAAAGCTATGATGAATATTCATGGCTTCAAGAGTCAGCTAGGGACTTTCCAGGTCAAAAGCAATTGGCTGATATGTTCCGTGAAGCCGGTTTGACAGATGTTGAAGTGAAATCTTACACAGGTGGAGTAGCGGCGATGCATCTAGGGTACAAACGATAAAAGAGAAAAAGCTTGTCCTACAGGTGCAACAGCCTGTAGGATAAGGAGTAAAGAATGAATATATAATGCAAGGTGAGTCCAATGAAACTAAAAATGATGTACGCTTTTTTGAATACGGATATTACCCTTATTGAGAAAGAACTTGAACAAACTGTTCATACCGATGAAACACTTATCACAGATGCTTCTCTTCACCTTTTACAAGCAGGGGGGAAACGAATTCGCCCTGTATTTGTTTTGTTGGCAGCTAAATTTGGGCATTACAATATCGACCAAATCAAACATGTGGCAGTAGCGCTTGAGCTGATTCATATGGCGTCTCTTGTTCATGATGATGTTATTGATGACGCTGATAAGCGACGGGGAAAACCAACAATTAAGGCAAAATGGGACAATCGTATTGCTATGTATACAGGGGATTACATCTTTGCTCGTGCACTTGAAGTTATGAGTGAGGTTAAAGATGTGGAAGCACATAAAATTTTATCTAATACGATGGTGGAATTAACGCTCGGTGAAATTGAACAGATTAAGGACAAATACAACCTAAACCAAAACTTACGCGTGTATCTGCGTAGAATTAAACGTAAAACGGCACTGCTAATTGCTGCAAGCTGTCAGTTAGGCGCAATTGCAGCGGGAGCTCCTGAAGATATACATAAACGTTTATTTTGGTTTGGATATTACGTGGGAATGTCATTTCAAATTACGGATGACATTTTAGATTTTATCTCATCAGAAGAACAGCTTGGGAAACCAGTTGGCAGCGACTTACTGCAAGGAAATATTACGCTGCCAGTTTTGTATGCCATTGAAAATGCTGAGTTTCGAGATAAAGTAGAACAGCTTTTCGAGAGGGAATATGAGCAAGAGCTGATCGATGAAATTATTTCTGATATTAAATCTTCTAACGCCATTGAACGTTCATTTGAGATGAGCGATCGTTATCTGCAAAAAGCGATGAGCATTTTAGAAGAACTGCCGCCAAACAAGGCGAAAAAAACGCTGCATCAAATTGCGAAGTACATTGGAAAACGGAAATTTTGATTTATTTACTTTCATAAGTTGTAAACTGCTCGAAACAATGTTAATATCTTCATGAGGTGTGATTGCGCTTTCAAAACTTGTTTACATATCATGAACTTCAGGGGTGGAGAGTAAAATGATACAAAAAACGTTTTTAATGGTCAAACCAGACGGGGTACAAAGAAGCATTATTGGTGAGGTTATTTCTCGCTTTGAGAAAAAAGGTTTTCAATTAGTTGGAGCTAAGCTTATGCATATTTCGCAGGAATTAGCTGAAACACACTATGGTGAACATAAAGAGAAACCTTTCTTCGGTGAGTTAGTGAAATTTATCACATCAGGTCCAGTTTTTGCTATGGTATGGGAAGGTGAAAACGTGATTTCAGTATCACGTCAAATGGTGGGGAAAACTAACCCTCAAGAAGCGCTTCCTGGAACTATTCGAGGTGATTATGGACTGATTGTGGATAAGAATATTATTCACGGCTCAGATTCACCAGAAAGTGCGGAGCGTGAAATCAGCTTATTCTTTGAAAGTGAAGAGCTGACTTTCTATAAAAAAGACGCAGACGCTTGGATTTACTAATTTAGATAGCGCAAAAAGACGAATGAATTTTCATTCGTCTTTTTTATTGTGTGTATAAACAGGCTTTTAGGCTATTAAGTGCAAAGATTTCCCCGCATAAACATTTTCATAATGTATTCCGATATATTAATAAGAAGATAAGCGTATATAAAGGTTTTATTTCTTTATACGTCTAACATAAACGTATAGGAATGAGAAAGGAGAGTCAAAAATGATAGATGAATACGACGCGTTTGTGGAGAAAATAAAAACAAAAACAGGCATTGATTTATCACTATATAAGCAGTCTCAAATGCACCGCCGCCTCACCTCGCTGTATGAAAAAAAAGGTTTTTCTAGTTTTTTTGAATATTATCGAGCAATGAACAGTAACAACGAACTGCTTGAGGAGTTTTTAGATCGGATGACGATTAACGTGTCAGAGTTTTATCGCAACTATCAGCGGTGGGATATATTGGAGCAAAAAATTTTACCGACTCTTGTAAAAGGAAAAACAGATCTGAAAGTGTGGAGCGCTGCCTGTTCAACAGGGGAAGAGCCGTATACACTAGCGATGGTTTTATCAACATTTTTTCCGCTTTCGCGTATTTCTATATTGGCGACCGATCTGGATGAAAAAGTGATAGAAAAAGCAAAAATAGGCTTTTATGATGAACGTTCACTTCAGGAAATGCCTGTTTCGATGAAAAATAAGTACTTTCAACAAAGAGGAACCGGGTACTTATTAGATGAAAAAATCAAAAAAACAGTTATTTTTCAAAAACATAACTTACTGTCAGACTCTTTTCCTAAAAACGTTGACTTGATTGTTTGTCGAAACGTGCTTATTTATTTTACCGATGAAGCAAAGCATGCTTTATATGAAAAGTTTAGCAGAGCTTTAGCACCTGGAGGCATCTTATTTGTAGGGAGCACAGAGCAGATTTTCACTCCGCAAAAGTATGGGTTTGAAACGGCTGATACGTTTTTTTACAGAAAAGTAAAGACCATTTAATTGAGATAACCTGAAGCGATTTCTTACAAGCTGAGGTGAAACTTTTTATATATTCTTATGTTATAGTATGGTATAGTCATATTTAAAAATGGAAAAATTCTGACGAATAATACATATTAAGCGGAGGTACGATTATGCGATATTTAACAGCAGGAGAATCACATGGTCCACAGTTGACTACTATTTTAGAGGGTGTTCCCGCAGGGCTTCCTTTAACAGCCGAAGACATCAATACAGATTTAGCGCGAAGACAAAAAGGTCATGGTCGCGGAAGACGTATGCAAATTGAAAAAGATCAAGCGGAAATTTTAAGCGGTGTTCGCCACGGCTATACGCTAGGATCTCCTATTACGTTAGCGGTAGAAAATAACGACTGGAAACACTGGACAAAAATTATGGGCATCGAGCCAATTTCTGAAGAAGAATCAGAAGAAGTAAAGCGTAAAATCTCAAGACCAAGACCAGGGCATGCCGATTTAAACGGCGCTATTAAATATGGTCATCGCGATATGAGAAATGTATTAGAACGTTCTTCAGCTCGTGAAACAACTGTAAGGGTAGCAGCAGGTGCTGTGGCTCGTCAAATCCTTGCTCAGTTCGGGATTTCTGTAGCTGGACATGTATTAGAAATTGGCGGCGTACAGGCAAATCCTCCTCAATACAAAAGCTTAGAGGAACTTCAAGAAGTCACTGAAGCTTCTCCAGTAAGATGTTTTGACTCAGCTGTTGAGAAAGACATGATGCAAGCAATCGATGATGCTAAGAAAAACGGCGATTCGATCGGAGGCGTAGTAGAAGTTATTATTGAAGGCGTGCCAGCAGGAGTGGGCAGCTATGTCCATTACGATCGTAAATTAGATGCGAAGATTGCTGCAGCTGTTATGAGCATTAATGCATTTAAAGGCGTTGAGTTTGGGATTGGATTTGAAGCGGCTCGCAGACCAGGAAGCGAAGTTCATGACGAAATTCTATGGGATGAAGAGAATGGATATACCCGTAAAACAAACAACTTAGGCGGCTTTGAAGGTGGCATGACAACAGGTATGCCAATTGTAGTACGCGGTGTAATGAAACCTATTCCAACGCTTTACAAGCCGTTAAAAAGTGTTGATATTGAAACAAAAGAAGCCTTCGAGGCAAGCATCGAACGTTCAGACAGCTGTGCTGTGCCGGCAGCAAGCGTTGTAGCAGAAGCCGTTGTAGCTTGGGAATTGGCTGATGCGCTAATCGAACAGTTTGGACAAGACCGAATTGATTTAATTGCTGAAAATATTGAGAAAATGCGTGTACATGCGAGGGAGTTTTAATGTTGCAAATTGATATTCAAACTTTATCCAAAACATATCCTCTTTATTTAGGAAATGGATTAATTGAAAAGCTGCCTTCTATTATTGAGAGTGTAAAACCTAATCTGTCGTCGGTGTTAATCATCACTGATTCAGCTGTAGATTCATATTATGGAGAAGCGGTTGTAAAAGCGATTGAGACGCAGTTTAAAGTGGCTAAATACGTAGTACCAAGCGGTGAACACGCAAAGTCATTTCAACATTACTACGATTGTCAGACTTTTGCACTCGAGCAGCAGCTTGACCGCAATGCGCTCGTTATTGCTTTCGGCGGAGGAGTAGTTGGCGATTTAGCTGGATTTGTAGCCGCTACATACATGAGAGGGGTTTCGTTTATTCAAGTGCCAACGACGCTTCTTGCTCACGATAGTGCTGTAGGCGGTAAAGTAGCCATTAATCATGAGCTTGGAAAAAATATGATTGGCGCTTTTTATCAGCCTGAAGCGGTTGTTTATGACATTGATCTTCTTAAAACGCTTCCTGAAAGAGAGTGGCGTTCTGGTTTTGCAGAAGTGATTAAACATGCTTTTATTCACGATGAAGCATTTTATGAATGGCTTCAGCAAAATATACAATCGCTGACTGATTTACAAGATGAAAAATTAATTTATGCTATTCAAAGCGGTATTTTAGTCAAAGCATCTGTTGTAAAAGAAGATGAGACAGAAGCTGGCGTTCGCGCTCACCTGAACTTTGGACATACGTTAGGTCATGCGATCGAAGCAGAGTGCGGCTATGGACAAATCAGTCACGGAGAAGGCGTAGCCATTGGGATGCTGTTTGCTATGAAAGTCAGCAATAGGCTTGGGAAAAGCGAGTTCCCTGTAGCTGAAATTGCGAAATGGTTTGAAAAATTTGGCTATGAGACGTCTGTTCCAAACCACCTTTCAGCTGAAAAGCTGCTCGTGAGAATGAAAGCAGACAAGAAGTCCAAGTCAAGCAATGTTCATATGGTACTGCTTGAAGGCATAGGAAAACCTTTTGTTCAACAAGTAGAAGATGAAGTGATTCTTAAGCTGCTGAATGAAGAGCTTCAAGCGTAGTTTCTTCAAAAGCCAAGTAGATAGTAGTTGACAAATGAATTTGAAACGTACTACAATTGGTAACAAGTTAGTTTAGAGATTTTAGTTATGAGAAAAAAATAGACAGTTTAGTTGAGATTAGGGTAGACGAGAATGAGACAGTTGAGCAGAGTTTAGTTGAGTGAATTTTACCATTCGTATACCCAAAGGCCCATTTTTGATGTGTCTTTGGGTTTATTTATTATATCCTCTTTTATATAACCTCATCTATTCTCATTCTCCATGAAATGGAGGATTGAAAGATATGACGAACACGTATACTTCTTTTTTAGAAGACTCTACAAAGTATTTAACCATTCCAATCATAAAAAAAATATTTATCGATAGCATGACACCTGTTGATCTTTTTCAGCAAGTAAAAGATGAAGCTGTATATTTGCTTGAAAGCAATGATGAATCATCACCATGGTCCAATTATTCTTTTATTGGCTTGAATCCGTTTTTGTATGTAGAAGAAGAGAACGGAACCTATCTAGCAAAAAACAAGCAGCTTCAACCTGTGCTCCAAGGAGACAGCTTTAAAGAGGTATTTTGTAAAATTCAGCAAGAGCTGAAAGTGAAAGTACCAGACCTTGCACTTCCTTTTAAAGGAGGAGCAGTAGGATTTATCAGCTACGACGCAGTATCGCAAATTGAAAAAGTAAACGTACATGCCCAAAACGATTTGAACATGCCTACTTTTCACTTTATCTATTGTCAAACGATGCTCGCTTATAATCACCAAACAAAAGAGCTTATGGTGATTCACTACATTCAGCTTGATGAGCAAGATAAAGAACAGCAGAAAAAAGAAAAACATGATGAAGCTCTAGCAGAGATCAATCGATATGTTGAAAGAATAGCGCAGACGGTGAAAGAAAAGCCAATGATGTTTGAAAGCGAGCAGCGCGAAGTTAGCTTTGAAGGCGTGACATCGTCATACCAAAAAGATAAATTTGTGCAAGATGTGGAAAAAATTAAGGAATACATTAAAAGCGGAGATGTTTTTCAAGCCGTATTGTCGCAGAGATTTCAAATTGATACGACCGTAGCTGGATTTGATATTTACAGAGTATTGCGATTAGTTAATCCATCTCCTTATTTATTTTACGTGAAAGTAAAGGGAGTGGAATTGATCGGAAGTTCCCCTGAGCGGTTGATTCAAATTGAAAACGGCCATTTAGAAATTCATCCAATTGCAGGAACGAGAAGACGCGGCAGAGATGCAGAAGAAGATGCGCGCCTGTATGAAGACTTAATTAACGATGAAAAAGAGCGGGCAGAACACTATATGCTCGTGGACTTAGCAAGAAATGACATCGGCCGAGTTGCACAGTATGGAAGTGTCCAAACGCCGGTATTAATGCAGCAGGTTAATTTTTCGCACGTCATGCACTTGATTTCTAAAGTGACAGGACGCCTTGATGAAAAAGTACATCCTATTGATGCGTTGCTTTCTGCATTTCCAGCGGGTACCGTATCTGGCGCTCCAAAAGTGCGGGCGATGCAAATCTTAAATGAAATTGAACCAGTTGCGCGAAATGTATATGCAGGAACCGTAGCATATCTCGGATTTGATGGAAACATTGATTCGTGCATTGCAATTCGTACCATTCTTTTGAAAGACCAAACCGCTTATATACAGGCTGGAGCAGGAGTGGTTGCTGACTCAAAACCGGAGCTTGAGTGGAAAGAAACCCGCAATAAAGCTAGCGCTTTAATTAAAACAATTCAATTAGCTCAAGACATCTACGATAAAAAGGAGGATGTATATGTTTAAAGAATTGTTGAAAAAGTGTTTGCGCGGCGAGTCACTTTCAGCGGAAGAAGCAGAAAAAATTATGAATGATATTATGAACGGTAAAGTCCCGGCAGCTCAAATTGCTAGCGTGCTAACCATTTTAACGTACCGAGGAGAAACCGTCGATGAAATTGTTGGTTTTGTCCGGGGTATGAAAAACAACATGAATGCTATTTCTCTAGAAGAATTAAACGTAGTAGATACGTGCGGTACGGGAGGAGACGGCGCCTCTACGTTTAATATTTCGACGGCTAGTGCGATTGTGGCATCTGCTGCTGGAGTAAAGGTTGCGAAACATGGGAATCGCGCGGTGTCTTCTAAAAGCGGAAGTGCAGACGTGTTAGAACATCTGGATATATGGATTCAAGGAAATGAAAAAGAAGTGAAAAATGCGGTGTCTGACCTCAACATGTCCTTTTTATTTGCGCCGCTTTATCACCCTGCTATGAAGCACGTTGCTGCTACTCGAAAGGAATTAGGGTTTAGAACCGTTTTTAATGCATTAGGTCCGTTAGCAAACCCTACTAATTGCACAAAGCAAGTAATTGGCGTTTACTCTATTGAGCTTGCACGGAAATTAGCAGAAGCGCTTGTTGTACTTGGAGCTAACCACGTTCTTCTCGTTGCGGGCAGGGACGGTTTGGATGAAATTAGTGCCACGGATGTAACGGATATTGTAGAAGTGCAAGACAATGTTATTACAGAATATACGCTTGCACCAGAGGATGTACACTTACAGAGAGGGAAGCTTGAAGACTTGGTGGTAGAAGACGCGAAATCGAGTGCAGAGCTCATTGAATCGCTATTTTTAAATAAAAGTAATGTAACTGCTAAAAATGCAGTCGTGTTGAACTCTGCTGCAGCTATTTACGTTAGCGGAAACGTTTCTACTTTTGAAGAAGGAGTAGCTGTAGCTTTAGAAACAATTGAATCAGGTGCTGCATACACGCAATTACAACGATTGAAATCGAAAAAGGTGGTTGAACATGCTCAATAAAATTATTGAAACAAAAAAAGAAGAAATTCAAAACCTACAGTTACCCGAACAGCAAAATGTTACAAAACGATCATTTTTAGAAGCTTTATCAAATCCAAATCGAGAGCTGGCTCTTATTGCAGAAGTAAAAAAAGCCTCTCCTTCCAAAGGATTAATAAAGGAGAATTTTCAGCCTGTGGAAATTGCTAAAGCCTACGAGGAAGGAAAAGCAGATGCTTTGTCTGTGTTAACGGATCAGCACTATTTTCAAGGACACCGAACGTTTTTAAGTGATATTAAACAGCATGTCTCTATTCCTGTGCTTCGTAAGGATTTCATCATTGATTCCATTCAAGTGGAAGAAAGTGCAAGAATCGGTGCCGATGCTATTTTACTCATCGGAGAAGCACTTGAACCATTAAAATTGCAAGAGCTTTATCTTCAAGCTGCTGAAAAAGAGTTAGATTGTTTAGTAGAAGTGCATTCTTTAGAAACGCTTGAACAGCTGTTAGCTGTATTTACACCGAAGATTATCGGGATTAATAATCGAAATCTTCATACGTTTGAAACTAGCGTGCAGCAGACAAAAGAAATCGCTAAGCACGTGCCGAAAGATCAGCTTTTAGTAAGTGAAAGCGGCATTTACTTATACGATGATGTTTCCTACGTAAAAGAAGCCGGAGCAAAAGCTATTTTAGTAGGAGAATCGCTTATGAGACAGGATAATCAAACCAAAGCGATTAAAAAGCTGTTTGGGGAAAGTGAATATGCTTATTAAGTACTGCGGTATTCGATCAAAACAAGATATAGCTTTAATCGAAAAGTCGGCTGCTACTCACATTGGCTTTATTTTCTACCCTAAAAGTAAACGATATGTAAAGCCTGAACGAGTAAATGAGTTTGTAACGGATGAAATAAAAAAACAAGTCTCGCTAGTAGGGGTATTTGCTAATACACCGGTGGATCAAATACTTGAAATTGCCTCCGTGACAAATTTAGATGTGATTCAGTGCCACGGGCAAGAGACTGCTGCTGAAGTACGTGAGTTAAAGCAGCGTGGATATGAAGTATGGAAAGCACTCCCGCACAATAACGAGACGCTACAGCAAATGCATGTATATGAAGAAGCTGACGGTTATGTAATTGATAGCAAGGTTAAAGAACAATTCGGAGGAACGGGCGTCGCTTTTGATTGGAGCTTCGTTCCTCAGTATGAATCAGCTGCACAAAAATTAGGTAAAAAATGCTTTATTGCTGGAGGAATCAATGCTTTTAACATTGAGAACTTGTTACCCTACAAGCCTGGGGCGATTGATATTTCTGGCGGTATTGAAACAAATGGAACGAAGGACTATACAAAAATTATAGAGATTGAAAGGAAGATCATACTATGACATACAATCACCCTGATGAATTTGGCCGCTTTGGTGAATTTGGCGGAAAATACGTACCTGAAACATTAATGAAACCACTTGAAGAAGTAGAAGCAGCTTTGAATGAAGCAATGAAAGATCCGGCATTTAAAGATGAGTATCTATCCTTACTCGTCAATTACTCAGGGCGACCAACGGCTTTAACATATGCTGATAATATTACCGAAACACTCGGCGGGGCAAAAATTTATTTAAAACGTGAAGACTTAAATCATACGGGTGCTCACAAAATCAACAATGCCATTGGACAGATTTTACTTGCTAAACGGATGGGCAAAACAAAAATTATTGCTGAAACAGGAGCGGGTCAGCACGGGGTAGCCACAGCTACAGTAGCTGCAAAGTTCGGAATGGAATGTAAAGTATTCATGGGAGAAGAAGATATTGAACGTCAGGCGTTGAACGTCTTTCGCATGAAGCTTCTAGGCGCGGAAGTCATTCCTGCAACTTCTGGAACAAAAACGCTAAAAGATGCAACAAATGAAGCAATCCGCTACTGGGTTCAACACTGTGAAGATCATTTTTACTTAATTGGTTCGGCAATTGGACCGCATCCTTATCCTAAAATGGTTCGAGATTTCCAAAAAATTATTGGAGAAGAAGCAAAAGAACAGTTTACAGCGGTAGAAGGAAAACTTCCGAATGCTGTCGTGGCATGCGTCGGAGGCGGCAGTAATGCAATCGGTATGTTTTATGATTTTATTAAAGAAGAAAATGTACGCTTGATTGGAGTAGAAGCAGGGGGGAAAGGACTAAATACAGCTCTTCATGCTGCTAAAATGGCTAAAGGCACAAAAGGTGTTATTCATGGAACGCTCACGTATTTACTTCAAGATGAAAATGGTCAAATTACAGAGCCTTATTCTATTTCAGCAGGTTTGGATTATCCGGGTATCGGTCCAGAGCATTCTCACCTTTCATCTATTGGACGAGTAGAATATGAAAGTGTAACGGATGATGAATCAATCGAAGCTCTTCAGCTGCTGGCGAAAACGGAGGGAATCATCCCGGCTATCGAATCCGCCCATGCGCTGGCAAAAGCATTTGAACTGGCTAAAAGCATGACGAAAGAAGAAACCATTTTAATTTGCTTATCAGGTCGAGGAGATAAGGACGTTCATACATTAGTAAACTTGCTAGAAGGGAAGGAAGAAGAACATGAATACGTTTGAAGCGAGACTACCTAAACATGAAACATTATTTATTCCATTTATTACAGCAGGAGATCCTCATGAAGATGCAACGGTGGAGATTGCTTTGTCTTTGCAAAAGCAAGGTGCTTCTATTTTAGAGCTGGGCGTACCGTATTCCGATCCTTTAGCAGATGGTCCAATTATTCAAGAGGCGTCCAAAAGAGCTTTATCTGGCGGCATGTCTATTTCAAAAGCTATTAAGCTTGTATCGGTGATGAGAAAAAAAGGTGTGAAAATACCGGTAATTCTCTTTACCTATTTTAATCCTGTGTTACAATTAGGTTTAGAATCCTTTTTCGCGTTAATGCGAGAAAATGAAATAGATGGAGTGCTAATTCCGGATTTACCGTACGAAGAGAGTGGCCGTATCCGGGAGCTTGCCGCTGAAAATGAAGTTGCGTACATTTCAATGGTTGCTCCTACATCTAAAGAGCGTATTCAAAAAATTGCTGCAGATGCAACGGGCTTCTTATACTGCGTGTCGTCTTTAGGCGTTACTGGGGTTCGCTCTACGCTGCCGGCTGATATTGGCACCTTTTTAGAAGATGTGAAAGCAGCAGCTTCTATACCGGTTGCCGTCGGTTTTGGGATTTCAACAAGCGAACAAGTAGAGGTATTAAAAGAACACAGCGACGGCATTGTAATCGGAAGTGCAATTGTTAATAAAATTGGCCAGCTTGAACAAGTTCTTTTAAATAAGGATACACGCCGAGACGGATTAAATCAAATTGAGGAGTATGTTGCATCCATCGTTTCGCCTATACAAAAATGCGAGGTGTAACACGGTGAAAGTAAAAGAACAATTACTAACTTTATCTCCATATAAACCAGGTAAGCCAATTGAAGAAGTGAAGCGTGAATTTAATTTAGATCGCGTTGTAAAATTAGCATCCAATGAAAATCCTTACGGCAGCTCTGCTTTAGTAAAAGAGGCGATTGCTGCAGAAATTGAAAATATGGCGCTTTATCCAGACGGTTATGCAGCTGAACTGCGTGCAGCAGTAGCAAAACACGTAGGTGTAGATCAAGATCAGCTGATTTTTGGAAATGGGTCTGATGAAGTCATTCAAATTATTTGCCGAGCTTTACTATCGGCTGATACAAACACTGTCATGCCAACGCCATCATTTCCTCAATATAAGCACAATGCCGTAATTGAAGGTGCAGAAATTCGTGAAGTACCGCTGCGCGGGGGAGATCATGATTTAAATGCTATGCTTCGTGCAATTGATGAAAATACGACAATTGTATGGGTATGCAGTCCTAATAACCCAACGGGAACGTATGTGAAGGGCGATGAGTTAATTTCCTTTATGAAGCAAGTTCCTAAGCATACGTTAATCGTTATGGATGAAGCGTATTTTGAGTATGCAGCAGATCAAGCCGACTATCCGAATACGGTAGAGCTTTTGAATGAATACGAAAACTTAATTGTACTTCGCACATTTTCAAAAGCATACGGCTTAGCTTCTTTGCGTATTGGTTACGGTATTGCAAACGAATCATTGCTACAAAAAATTGAGCCGGCTCGCGAACCTTTTAATACAAGCCGCATGGCTCAAAAAGCAGCAATCGTTGCTCTTGAAGACCAAGCGTTCATTGAAGAGTGCAAAAAGAAAAATGAAGCAGGTTTGCAGCAGTACTATGCTTTCTGTGATAAGAATGGCTTAAACTATTATCCTTCTTTCACTAATTTTGTTCTAATTGATTTTGGCCGTCAAGGCGATGAAGTGTTTCAATTCTTATTGCAGCGCGGATTTATCGTTCGTTCAGGGAATGCACTAGGATTCCCAACTTCCGTTCGTATTACGGTGGGAACAAAAGAACAAAATGAACAAATCATTGAATTGCTTCAGCAGTTTGTTAACCAAGAAACGGCGAAAGCTTAATACCTAATATAGTAAAAGATGAGAGTGTGATTTCACACTCTCATCTTCATATGCACAATGAGGTGAAGGAAAGTGAAAGAAAATGTTTTTGTTATAGGCCTGGGATTAATTGGAGGATCTCTTGCGCTTAATATAAAAAAGACGCATCATCATCTTGATGTAATAGGTTTTGACATTAATCAAGAGCAGCTGGAGCTCGCTAAAACTCTAGGCGTAATTGACCAAGCGGCTTCTTCTTTGCAACAAGGCGCTGAGCAAGCGGATTATATTGTTATTGCCATTCCGGTCACCCAAGCAGCGGAAGTGCTAAAACAGTTCGAACATTTTACGCTCAAACAGTCTGTCATCGTAACAGACGTAGGAAGTACAAAAGAAGAAGTAGTGAAGACAGCCGAGGCTCTTATTTCTAAAGGCATTGAGTTTATCGGGGGTCATCCGATGGCGGGGTCTCATAAAAGCGGAGTAGCTGCTTCTAAAGCTCATTTATTTGAAAATGCAATGTATGTATTAACACCTTCATCTTCTACTTCTTCGGAGGCTTTAAACAGCTTAAAGGAATTGCTAAGTGGTACAAAAGCTAAAATTATTGTAATGTCACCAAAAGAACATGATAAATTAGCAGGTGTCATTAGCCATTTTCCACATATTATTGCTGCAAGCCTTGTTCATCAAGCAGAATATTACCAACAAGACAATCAGCTAGTTTCGCAGCTTGCGGCTGGAGGGTTTCGTGATATTACACGTATTGCTTCAAGCAGTCCAGCGATGTGGAGAGATATTTTGCTTCATAACCAGGATGCGCTTCTTTCAATGTTTGACCACTGGCTTGAAGAAATGAACGACGTGCGAAATATGATCGAACGAAAAGATGCGAATGATATCTATACATATTTTTCACAAGCGAAACAATTTAGAGATCAGCTTCCTGTACGAACCAAAGGAGCGATTCCATCCTTTTATGATCTCTATGTGGATGTTCCTGACTATCCGGGTATTATCTCAGAAGTAACCGGTTATTTAGCAGAAGATGAAATCAGTATTACAAACATTCGAATTTTAGAAACACGAGAAGATATATACGGAGTATTACGTTTGAGCTTTCAAACAGAGGAAGATAGAAAGCGGGCAAGAGCGTGTCTCCATCAGCATCAATATCAGACGTTTATTTCTTAATGTACGAAAGGTGTGAATGAAATGAGTGGAAAACCATTAAAAACGAATCTTTCATCTCTTCAAGGAGAAATTTCTATTCCCGGGGATAAGTCGATTTCTCACAGAGCTGTGATGTTCGGAGCGATGGCAGAAGGGAAAACTACGATTAATCATTTTTTAGCAGGTGAAGATTGCTTAAGTACTATCTCTTGTTTTGAAAAGATGGGCGTATCGATTAAAAGAGAAGGCGAGTATGTCGAAGTGGAAGGTAAAGGTATCGAAGGATTAAGTGAACCTACTTCCATCTTAGATGTAGGAAATTCAGGAACAACTACTCGTTTAATGCTGGGGATTCTTGCCGGTGTGCCATTTCATACGTCTCTAATTGGAGATGAGTCGATTGCCAAGCGTCCAATGAGCCGTGTTACGGTGCCGCTGCGCTCTATGGGTGCAAAGATTGATGGGCGTGAGCATGGCCAATATACGCCTTTATCTACTAGAGGAGGAGCATTAAAAGCAATTCATTACCATTCTCCTGTAGCAAGTGCACAAGTAAAATCGGCGATTTTACTAGCGGGACTTCATGCCGAAGGCACAACAAAAGTAACCGAGCCTTTTACATCACGCGACCATACCGAGCGTATGCTTCGCGCATTTGGAGTAGACGTAGAGGTAGATGGAACGACTGTAAGTATTGAAGGGGGACAATCCCTGCGCGGAACGGATGTGTACGTCCCTGGAGACATTTCTTCAGCTGCATTCTTTCTTGTTGCAGGAGCCATTGTTCCAAACAGCCGAATCGTTTTGAAAAACGTCGGACTCAATCCTACAAGAACAGGTATTATTGATGTGCTTCAGCAAATGGGTGCACGCCTTACAATTTCCAATGAACGTATTCAAAATGGAGAGCCTATTGGCGATTTGACGATTGAAACGTCTCAGTTGAAAGGGATTGAAATTGGGGGCGATTTAATTCCTCGTTTAATTGATGAAATTCCGGTAATCGCTCTTTTGGCGACTCAGGCAACTGGGAAAACGGTGATTAAAGATGCGGAAGAACTAAAAGTAAAAGAAACGAACCGCATCGATACGGTTGCAACCGAGCTAAGCAAGCTGGGTGCCTCTGTTACGCCAACACCTGATGGACTTATTATCGAAGGCAAGACGGTTTTACAAAGCGGGGAAGTAGACAGCTACGGAGATCATCGAATTGGAATGATGCTTGCGGTCGCAGCAGCCATTGCAACGGGAGAGGTAACGCTAAAGAGAAGTGATGCCATTCACGTCTCCTACCCTACTTTTTTTGAAGATCTTGATGAGCTAAGCCAATAAGGAAGAGGCTGGAACAAACGTATTTTGGTTGAAGGGAAATCCGAACGAGGAATTGATATTGTTGATGAAAAATCAAACTCGTTCGGATTTTTTATTGAGATGGCGAACGAAGGTTTCATGTCTCAATCTCGTTTTTACCTAAAAAAATGTAAGCGTATTCAAATTGATTTGTTGAACAAATGCTCAAACTATTTTATCATTGTGTATAGAAGCATGTGTTCTTGCTTCGAGTTTGGAAAAATAGAAAATTAATTCGTTTTATTTTTATATAAAAAGTGAATGTAATAATAAAGGAGAATTGTGTGTGAAAGAACTAGACCGCGCGATAGGTTACGTAGAATCCAATGAAATTGAAAAAGGTCTTGCCCTTATTCATGAATTGAAAGATAAAGCTACAGACGAAGAAAAGTTTTTAATGGCTGAACAGCTGCAGGAGTGGGGACTAGTAAATGATGCGCTGCCTTTAATAGACGAGCTCATCGCTAAATACCCAGAAGAAGGCGAGCTGTATTTATTAAAAGCTGAAATGCTCATTGATTTAGAAGAAGAAGAAGAAGCCATTCATATTTTAAATCAAATTAGCAGCGAAGACGATAATTACGTGCCAGCTCTGCTTCTTGTAGCTGACTTATATCAAATGCAAGGCCTTAGTGAAGTAAGTGAGCAAAAGTTAATGGAAGCGAAAAAAATGCTTCCAAATGAGCCGGTTATCGATTTTGGGCTCGGTGAATTTTACAGCAGTCAAGGAATTTATCAAAGGGCAATTCCTTTTTATCAAACGCTGCTAAAAACAGAAAAAGAATTTAACGGTACGGATCTTCGTCAGCGATTAGCTGAAAGTCTAGCAGGTATCGGCCAGTTCGAAGAAGCGCTTCCTTACTTTGATCAAGCGTTAAAAGATAAGCTTGAGATTAACACACTATTTGAATATGCGATTTCAGCGTATCAAGCAGGTCATTATCAGACCGCTATTGAAAAGTTTACAGAACTAAAAGAGTTAGACCGTGAGTACCATTCTCTTTATTTATATTTAGCAAAGTCATATGAACATGAAGAGATGCTAGAAGAGGCTGCGGTGGCTGTCAACGAAGGTATTGCGCAGGATGAATTTCAAAAAGAACTTTACTTTTTTAAAGGTAAAATAGCATTAAAGCGCGGTCTAGAAGAAGAGGCTGAATCGGCGTTTCAACAAGCGATTGCACTAGATCCAGGGTACATTGAAGCTATTTTAACTCTCTCTAAACTTTATATGAGTCAAGAGAGATATGAAGATGTAGTAGAGAATATCGAGCACGCCAAAGAATATAATGAGCATGACCCTCATTTTGAATGGGATTTAGCAAAAGCTTATCAGGAATTAGAAAATTATGAAGAAGCGCTAAAATACTACGAATCTGCATATACTGTTTTTAAAGAAGAGTATGCGTTTTTAGAAGAGTATGGCTATTTCTTATTAGAAGAAGGACAGCGCTCGAAAGCGAAGGGGATTTTCCAAGCTTTATTAGCCATGGATCCAACAGTAGATGAAATTCAAGACATATTATTTCAATTAGAAGAATAAATAATAGTTCAGAGGATTTTATTGCTGCCGTGTGGAATAAATAACTGTAAAAGGTGTTTTAACTGAGAGTTTAAACACAGAGGAGGGAAGTGAGAATATGACGACCCCTGTTACTGTCAACGAGAAAAAAGAATTTGTTCGCTGGTTTTTAACGAATTATCAGCTGAAGCGCAGAGAATGTGTATGGATTTTAAATTATTTGATGAGCCATGATCAATTGATGAAACGAGTTCACTTCGTTGAGCAAGCACAGTTTTGTCCTCGCGGGATGGTGATGTCTACGCACTGTGTGGAAGACCCTCCATTTCGTTTTTATAAAGAAAATATCATGACAACCGATGCAGAAAAATCATTTCATGATATTCGTTTGAATCGAGAAGAAGACATTTATATTCAATTAAACTTCCGATCGTTGTATTCATCGCCTCAATATGTGGCTGTACTGGAAGACAATCCGTATATGCCAAAAGCTAATCAAACAAATGAAAAAGACAGAGTATTAGCTGAGCAAATATTGGAAGAATCTATTCAGAAATTTCAACGATCAAAAATCATGGAACTAATTGATAAAGCATTAGATGAAAATGATAAAGAGGAATTTCAGCGCTTAAGCGAATATTTAAATAACCATTATGTACAGTAGATAAACGAGAGATTGGCTAGCTTCTTAGAAAAAGGTCAATCTCTTTTTTTATCTCCTTATTCAGTTTGAAAAATAAATAAGACAAGCCTTAGCAAGCTTGCTGAGAGGAGAAGAAAGTTGAAGCTGCAGGCGAAGGAAATGGATGTGTATTTACAATCCAAAAGTTATGTTGATACCGTATTGGTTCCACTCATTCCCATTGATTTCGGAGAAGATTTAAAGCTTACTGCATCTATGAGTGAATATACGACTGCTCTTACTGAAGAGTTAGAAAGACAATTTAAAGGAAGAGTGATTTTAACACCTAGTTTTACATACTTAAAAAAAGATGGAGTAGCTGCTGTTTATGAAACATTACTTCGTTGGAATGAGCATATAAATGACAATGAAGTCAAACATCTTTTTGTGCTTACTAGCGACCGAGATTGGCTGCAGTATGGAAAAGAAATAGGGGCTCACTGCATTTGGATACCTGCTTTACCGCTTGAGCATATAGACGACTCGCATAAGTATACGCTCATACATGAACAAGTCCAACAGCTCCTGCCGATTTTTGTAGAGAAATGGAGTGTTTAAAAAGACTGTAGAATAAGCAATGGAAGCGCAAACAAAATAATGACGAAAAATTTAGAAAAATAAAGATTATTTCCATGTTTTAGGTTTTTATTGTATTGACCTTCCAGAAATATTAATATATCATGATTATGTCCTAGTTTAATAGAATGGTCCATCATGTGTCCAAAATTCTCTGGACTGAACTTTTTTAAAGGGGGGAAAAGCATGGGTGATCGGGTATCAAGACGACAGTTTTTAAACTATACGCTCACTGGTGTAGGGGGATTTATGGCTGCTGGAATGTTAATGCCAATGGTGCGCTTTGCAGTAGATCCAATTTTGGAAAAAGAAGCGGGTCAGGATTTAGTAGCTGTAGCGCAGGTTAAAGACATTACAAAAGAGCCGAAACGTGTCGATTTTAAAATCAAGCAAGTGGATGCGTGGCATAAATCAGAAGAACCAAGATCGGCTTGGGTGTACAAAACTGATAAAGGTGAAATCGTCGCGCTGTCACCAATTTGTAAGCATTTAGGCTGTACGGTTAACTGGGCTGGTGACAAAAACTATCCACATCGTTTCTACTGCCCTTGTCATGGGGGAATGTATGAAAAAAGCGGTAAAAATGTACCGGGGACACCACCGATGGGACCGTTAGATGTATACGTTCAAAAGGTAAAAGGCGGTACGTTATATCTAGGAAAAGCCAAACCACAAGGAGGGGCATAGAAAATGTTGAATAAAATCTATGACTGGGTGGATGAACGGCTAGATATTACTCCTTTATGGCGAGATGTGGCCGATCATGAAGTGCCAGAACACGTAAATCCTGCACATCACTTTTCAGCATTTGTGTATTGTTTTGGTGGATTGACGTTTTTTGTTACCGTTATTCAAATTTTATCAGGCATGTTTTTGACCATGTATTATGTACCAGATATAAAAAATGCATGGGAATCCGTTTATTATCTGCAAAATGAAGTCGCTTTCGGACAAATTGTTCGAGGTATGCATCACTGGGGAGCAAGTTTGGTTATCGTCATGATGTTTTTACATACACTTCGTGTTTTCTTCCAAGGAGCATACAAAAAACCCCGCGAGTTAAACTGGATTGTGGGTGTGTTAATTTTCTTTGTTATGTTAGGTTTAGGTTTTACAGGTTATTTGTTGCCGTGGGATATGAAAGCGCTATTTGCAACGAAAGTAGGTTTGCAAATTGCTGAATCCACACCAATTATAGGCCAGCAAGTGAAGACATTACTCTCAGGACATCCAGACATCGTTGGTGCTCAAACGCTAACTCGCTTTTTCGCCATTCACGTATTCTTTTTACCCGGAGCCCTGCTTGGCTTAATGGGTGCCCACTTCTTAATGATTCGTAAACAAGGAATTTCAGGACCACTATAAAAGTTTATACACTTTATTCAATTAGTCAATCACACTAGTCATCATATGCATCAAGCACATACTCCGTTGTTAGTACTTTCACTAGAACAGTGAGAAAAAGGAGGGAGAACATGCATCGTGGTAAAGGGATGAAGTTTGTTGGAGATTCACGTGTTCCTGCAGAACGAAAACCCAATATTCCAAAAGATTACTCTGAATTTCCAGGGAAAACAGAAGCATTCTGGCCAAACTTTTTACTAAAAGAATGGATGGTAGGAGCAGTTTTTTTAATTGGTTATTTATGTTTAACCATCGCTCATCCATCTCCGCTTGAACGTATTGCCGATCCGACTGATACGGGGTACTTGCCTCTTCCCGACTGGTATTTTTTGTTCCTATATCAATTGCTTAAATATTCATTTGCTTCTGGTCCATATAATATTATAGGTGCATTTATTATTCCTGGGATTGCATTTGGCGCATTAATGCTTGCTCCTTTCATTGATCGCGGACCGGAAAGAAGACCGGCTAAGAGGCCGTTTGCGACAGGATTCATGCTTCTGGCTATAGCAGCAGTCTTTTTCCTAACGTGGCAGTCAGCGACACAGGTAGATTGGAAAGCACGTGAAGAGCAAGGGAAAATTAGAGAAGAAGTAGCGATTGACAAAAATTCAGAAGGCTACAAAATTATGCAAAAGCAAACGTGCTTGACCTGTCATGGTGATAATTTACAGGGAGGCCCTGCGGCTCCGGCTTTAGCAGGAATTGATTTATCTCCTGAAGAAATCGCCAATATCGCAAAAAATGGTAAAGGCAATATGCCAAAAGGTGTTTTCAAAGGTTCAGATAAAGAATTGAAAACGCTCTCGGAATTTGTCGGAAACTTAGGAAAAGAATAATGAAAACCAGCCAAAAGGCTGGTTTTTTTTGAATTTATTTAATGTTGTGGTTTATATCAATGAGATAGGTGCTTGCTATTGTCCAAAAACTGTACATAATAAAGAAGAGATTAAATGTAAAGGAGACTTTCTGAATGGCTTGGTTATGGTATACCTTAAAAGATAAGCGTTTTTTAACGCTTTTGCTGATTGTAAATATACTAGGAACAATCTACGGATATATTTGGTATGGGAGTCAATTAGCGGAAACACCTAAGAAGTTTTTATTATTTGTACCTGATAGTCCAACGGCAAGCTTGTTTTTTGTTATCGTACTTATCGGTCTTTTACTTGGAAAACATTTTTCACTATTTGAAGCTTTAGCCATGGTCACGCTGTTTAAATACGGGATTTGGGCCGTTATAATGAATGTATTGGTCTATGTGTTAACAGGATACATTGATTGGATGATGCTTATGTTAATGGCTTCTCATGCAGCAATGGCTTTTCAAGGGCTTTTATACGTACCGTTTTACCGGATTAAGTTATGGCATGTAGCGGTTGCCGCTGTATGGGCCGTACATAATGATATCATTGATTACGTTTTTTCTATGATGCCAAGATACAGCATGCTCAATGCGTATATGTCTGAAATTGGTTATTTTACATTCTGGCTAAGCATTTTATCTATTTTCATTACATACTGGTTCACAGTTCGTGCTTCTTCAAAAAAACAGCTATAAAAAATTTTTGAAATAGGCGCACGAAACGAGCTCTCTTTTTCTAAGATATAGTAGGCTATATTTAAGTATGAGGTGAGTGACTGTGAAGGAAACCAAACGAGAGCTTCATCCGTCCGTTGTGGAATTTAAACAATTTGTAAAATCACATCCCAAATTAGTAGAACAGGTTCGAAAGCAGCAAAAAACGTGGAAAGAGCTTTATGAAGATTGGTATTTATTCGGTGCAGAAGACCCAATGTGGGAGGCATATCGTTCAGAAGAAAGTGAAAAGGCTGAACCAGCTGCTGCCACAGAGGAGAAAAAAGATATTATGGGTACAATCGTATCCTCGCTGAAAAACATGGACTTGAATCAAATGCAAAATCATATCACAAATGTAAATTCCGCTATTTCGAATATTCAACAAGTACTGCAGCAATTTCAGCCATCTAAGCCATCCGGTGGAGGAGCAGCTTCCGGGCCAGGGAATCCATTTGGCTTTAGGAAAGATTAAACGCAATGAGAAAAGATATATACGAGTATATGCAGTCTCGTCCTAAACTCAACGACTTCGTTCGTGAACAGCCAATGTGGTACCGGCGTTTATCTAGGAATCCTGAAGAACTGGAGAAATTTGAATTAGAATCCAAACACTACTACAAACAAACCATTCCTCATAAAGTTGAAAAGTTTTCGAATTCGATTCAAATGGCAAACATGATGTTTCATATGTTTCAATCCATGAAAAATCAATGATCTCTGCATACATAGCGATGCAGAGATTTTTGCACGTCATGAGTAAAAATAAAGAGTTTGTAAACACTATGGAGAAACGAATGATAAAGGAATGGTATTATGCGCTTACTATTAACGACGGCCTTATGTGTAGTTTCTCTGCTAGGATGCAACCATGATAAACCAAAACCTGAGACTAAAACTTCCTCTCAACCGTGGGCAGCTGAAACGTTTGGTGCAATGAATACAAAACCTTCACTGATGGTACACCAGCATGTGAAAGGACAGAACGTATACGTCGAATGTATTCTAAGCGGGTTTTCATTTTCAACAGAGAGTGGATTCCTTCAAATCACAGTAGATGGAAAACCATTTAAAGAAATGAAGCAAGCAGCCTTTGTTTTAAGTGATCTTCCAAAAGGATCTCATACTGTTACGATTGAACTGATGAAATCTAAAGAAGAAAGTTATCAAGTGAGGAATACCTTTACGGTTGAAATTATATAGTTAAAAAGTAGAACTTGTAGTAAATCAGTGTAAGCTGTTTTAGCAAGTTCTTTTTCTTTAGATCCAAAACGTGATAAGATAAAAACGGAGGTGCACAGCCATGCTGACAACAATGAGAACTGTTGAATTACTCGACGAGTCTGATCACGTAGCGAACATGGTGTTACAATCAGACGTAGCCGAGAACTATCGTCAATGTTTATATAGATTAAATAAAGATTCACATGCACAGGCATTAATTGCTCAATTTGTGAAAATAAAGGAACAGTATGAGGATGTTCAGCGATTTGGAAAATATCATCCTGACTATAAAACCATTACGAGACAAGTACGTGATGTAAAGCGTCAAGTTGATTTACATGCGACAATCGCTGCGTTCAAAAAAGCAGAAAATGAATTGCAAAAACTGCTTGATGAAATTAGCGTTATCCTTGGTCAAGCTGTTTCAGAGCATGTTAAAGTACCGACGGGAAATCCGTTTTTTGATACGGGAAGCAGCTGCGGCGGTGGCTGCGGATCTGGTGGAAGCTGCGGGTGCAGCGCATAAGCCGTTCACTGTATAAATCGAACGCAATCAGCACAGGAATTTCCGCAGCAGGCCATTTTACGCTGTGGAACGTAAAACCTGTGCTGATAGACATAAGTAAGATGCTGACTTCTGACAAAACTTGAGCGCCACATAGCATTTGTATTGGATGTAGCAAAAATAGATGAAGCTTCTAGAAGCTCATCTATTTTTCTACGCTCAATTGATGTGTTTATATACAAAAAGGGTATATTTGTGATTTTTTTGAAAATGACTTGTTCAATAGCTCTGTGCTCGTTAAAATGAGTAAGAAAGAGCATCCAGATATCATCTAAATTCATACATAAAGCACCTACTTCATATAAAAGAATTTATGATAAAGAAAACCAATATAACGTATGCAAAAGGGGAACTAAATATGTTTGTTGAACGTCAAGGAATTGTGGCGTATGTGCATTCTGTTAAGCAAGCAAAAGCATTGCGAAAGTACGGAAATGTACATTACGTATCTAAAGAATTAAAGTATGTTGTCTTATATTGCAACCAAGATGGCATTGAAAAAACAATCCATAAACTTCAGTCTCTACCTTTTGTGAAGAAAGTAGATCCTTCTTATCGGCCGTTTTTAAAAACAGAATTCGAAAATTCAAAGCCGGATAAAGCGAAGGAATATGACTATAAGATAGGAATTTAAACAAAAAAGGAATGTAATGTACATTCCTTTTTTTATTTTACTTGGCCTTAGCAAACGAATAGGCAGGGATGAGGTTATTGCATTGGCGGAATAAAGCGGTTCATTCGCAAAATGCCAATAAGGTGCTGATAGTATAGTGCTGTTTCTGGAAAGGTAGTAGACGGTTTGACATCGAGTACCACAATTTCTTTTCCCGCTTCCTCAGCTGCTCGTTTAAATAACTCAACGCGCTTGCTGTCGTTTTGTTTTAAAACAATTCCTTCTCGGCAAACGTAAAGCGGTTGGAAATTCCCTTCAGCTGTTGGATGCAAGACAGCGACAAAAGAAGCTACTTGTCGATCTTCTTTTACTGTTCGCAGCATAATAAGATGGGCAAGACGATGTTTGTTGCTTTTGACAATCTCTAACAGCTCATAAATATCTGAATACCCTTCTCCGAGCTCAATAAAACGCTGAATCATATGTATTTCCCCCTCTATGTATTAAAAAAGCAAACTCACGTAGTTTAATGTATCACTGAATATTTTAGGAGTAAATAAAAAAATCCCTACAACTACTCATTGTAGGGCCCTTCAATAAAGGGGTGTAATCACCTCTGCGATTACAAGCACCTTGATGAAGGCAAAGGGAGAGGAGAAACCGGAGGAAGAACTTATGGGGAAACGTAAGTCTTCTCCGCGGTTGGCAACAACATCGGTTAGATGATGTTGTTACTAGTCAGTATGTCCGTTTTAAACGTTCATATACCTGTCTCGTGAAATTCACTTTTTAAAACATAAAAGACTGATAACATGACAGAGAAAAAGGGTGAATTTACGTTTATGATGACATATTAAAGTAAAGGAAATCTTTTACGAACGAAATGCCGAATGATCTGCATAGGTGTATGTAAGGAGACGGTTGTAAAAGTCCAGCATAAAAGCAAGCTGCTGGGTTATTGCACAGAATGCATACAGCATTGAATAAATTGAGGATTTTTGCTAGTCTTTGTAATTCAAAATATGTTAGGATAATGAAGAATAAGGAAGTAAAAGTAAGGTAGTGATAAGGATGAGAGTAGTAGCAGGTTTATATAAAGGCCATGCGTTAAAGGCGGTTCCAGGATACTCAACCCGCCCTACAACAGATAAGGTGAAAGAAGCTATTTTTAATATGATTGGACCGTTTTTTGAAGGTGGAACAGCTCTTGATTTGTTCGGTGGAAGCGGTGGCTTGGGAATTGAAGCTCTAAGTCGAGGAATAGATAAAGTCATTTTTGTGGATCGGGATGGCAAAGCGATTCAGACGATTAAAGCAAACTTAGCATCCTGTCGGTTAGAAGACCGCGCTGAAGTGTATCGAAATGATGCAGAGCGTGCACTGAAAGCGATAAAGAAAAGGGAGCTGACTGTCGATTTACTTTTGCTTGACCCACCGTATAAAGCACAAAAGTTGAAAGCGCTTATCGAAACGGTAAGTGAAGAAAACCTTCTGGCAAAAACAGGAATTATTGTAGCGGAGCATTCTCATGATGTACATTTAGATAATGAGATTGGTTTATTTGAAAAAATAAAAAGCGAAACGTACGGTATCATTGGTGTTTCTATTTATACATACAAGAAAGAAGAATCAGTTGAATAAATCAATGAGCTGTTAGATGTAGAAAGGGGATACGTATGGGCAGTATAGCTGTTTGTCCAGGAAGCTTTGATCCAGTTACGAATGGACATTTTGATATTATTAAACGAGGCGCAAATGTATTTGATACGATTTATGTGGTTGTTTTAAATAACTCCTCAAAAAGTCCTCTATTTACAGGGGAAGAGCGAGTAGCTTTGCTGAAAGAAGTAACAAAATCACTTCCTAATGTGGTAGTAGAGTCGTACAGCGGATTATTAATGGAGTATGCAAAAGAAAAGCAGGCAAAGACCATTTTAAGAGGTTTGCGTGCAGTATCAGATTTTGAGTACGAAATGCAAATCACATCTGTAAATCGCGTATTAGATAAAGAAATCGAAACGTTATTTATGATGACAAATAATCAATACTCGTTTTTAAGTTCTAGTATTGTAAAAGAGGTAGCTAAATATGGCGGGAATATTTCTGAATTAGTTCCTCCCCCTGTTAGAGAAGCGCTTGCAGAAAAATTTGAACAGCTGTCTCAAAAATAAGATAAAAAAGAACGTGACGTTTTCTTTGCCGATAAGAAAACGTCACGTTCTTTTTTTACTAGGAACGATGAAGAAACGCTCGTTTTGAATATAGATAAATATAGCAGCACAGCGTAAAAATCGTTAGGAGCGGGCCGTACACGTTTAGCCACTGCGATAGAATCGTAACGGACTCCAAGTGAGAAAAAACCGGCAGTGCTCCTTCAGATGCTTGAAAAGTAGTAATGGATTCCCGAAGAGGACCCCATAGAAAGATAGTGAATACTACCGCAAAACAGCCGTGAAAAATTCGGGCAATAAAAAACGGGAAAAATCGAATATCTGTTTCGGCGAGTATGCTAGCTACTTGTGCTTGAACAGAGAAACCGCTAAAGCCTAATACAAAGCTAACGATGATAATTTGATGAAACAGCAGCGTGTCCGGTGCTTCGCTTGCTAGGCGGCTTCCTAACGTAATTTCAAAAAGCCCCGAAATAAAGGGAAGGCTCAGCTCAGTCCCTATATGACAAAGGGAAAATAAATAAGCTAGACCGCTGCTTAAAACGGCCGTGATATGAGTCACATATAAAAGTTTGTTTAATACAGAAAATAAAATGATAAAACCGCCAATCATTAAGAGAGACTGAACTGCAGAAGTAACCGCATCTCCTAAAAGCTTCCCGATAGGACGCTTATCTTTTAATCGCGTTTTATGCATTTCGTGAAAAGCTAACGATAAAGAAGGTTTTTGAATTACTTGTCCTTTAGGTTTTGCTGATCCATAAAACCGCATCACCAGTCCTACACAAATATTCCCTATGTAATGAGAGAGAGCTAATATGATACCGACAGCTGGATTGTGAAAAAAGCCAACTGCCACAGCTCCAAAAATAAAAATAGGGTTAGATGAGTTAGTAAATGATACGAGTCTTTCAGCTTCAATAGCTGTTAGCTGTTTTTCTTGGCGCAGCCGGGAAGTGATTTTTGCACCTGAAGGAAATCCAGAAGCCATGCCCATTGCTAAAGCAAAACCCCCTACTCCAGGTACTCGGAATAAAGGCCTCATAAACGGCTCTAATAAGATCCCAATGAACTTCACTACGCCAAACCCAATAAGCATTTCTGAAACAATAAAAAAGGGCAGCAGAGAAGGAAAGACGACCTTCCACCATGTGTTGAGACCTCTTACTGAACCTTCTAGCGCTTCTTTTGGATATACAATAAGCGCAATAGCGAGAAGTGTTACGCTCGTCCCGAGCAGAAGTGTTTTCACCATCGATTTATTCAACGAACGATTCATCTCCTTTTCTAAGCTCACGTCATTTTGATAGGAATGAAATGAGGAGTTTTAGGCAAATGTACAAGTTCTTCTATATATCAATATACGAAGCTATGCATCGACTTTATGCCTATGTGTAAGGAGAAAATAAATTCATACTGAATAAAAAGGCGTCTTGTCACATTTGGAAATACAATTCATATACATAAATCAATGCACTTCTAGAATAGTCAAGGAGTAAAAAAACGTATACGCAGCAAGAGAAGAGTAAGAATTTCTTAAAACAACCTTCAGTATAGTATAATGCTTAATAACCACCGTTAATTGAGCAAAACATATCTTTAGCTTCATACAAAATGAACAAATAGAAAATGAAGAATAGTCCTATTGAAGACAGGGCAACAATGATAGAGAAGCTCATCAAAAGTTTTTACATTTTTACATTTTTAGAAGTCTATAAGGTAAAACGAGGGGGCAGGTAAAGTGGAAAGCCCAAAAATAGGAGTTGCGTTAGGCTCAGGTGGAGCTAGAGGTTTTGCACATTTAGGAGTAATCAAAGCGCTAACAGAAAATAACATTCCTATTGATTTTCTAGCTGGCAGCAGCATGGGAGCTTTAGTTGGTGCACTATATGCGTCAGGTATTGAACTGGCAACTCTTTATAAAATGGCGCTAACGTTCAAACGAAAGTATTATTTGGATTTTACCGTGCCAAAAATGGGATTTATTACGGGCAACAGAGTAAAGTCGTTGGTTCGCACTTTTACGCAAAATAGAAACATTGAACAGTTATCTATACCGTTTGCCATTGTAGCGACAGATTTGAAAACAGGAGAGAAAGTGGTGTTTAAAAAAGGACCTATCGCTGAAGCGGTGAGAGCAAGTATTTCAATTCCAGGAATCTTTGCTCCCGAAGTAATTGATGGGCGATTGCTTGTAGACGGCGGGGTAGTGGACCGTATTCCTGTATCGGTTGTAAAAGAGATGGGATCTGATATTGTCATTGGAGTCGATGTATCAAAAGCGAAAGTGAATGCAGAAATCAGCTCCATTTTTGATGTCATTATGCAAAGTTTAGATATTTTGCAAGATGAGCTAGTAGCTCACCGAACTATTGCTTCAGACGTTATGATTCGTCCTAATCTCGATACTTTTAGTTCCAGAGCATTTACAAACATTCAAGAAATGATGTCAATTGGTGAACAAGCAGCACATGAGCAGTTGCCTTCTATTCTACAAGCAATTGATCATTGGAAGGAGAACAAAAAAAGTGAAATCTAGAATTAGAATTTTGGTATATTTGGCTGTTATTGCAGTGGTGGCAATGCTTTGTTTTTATCCATTACCGTACTACATTACAAAGCCTGGAATGGCAGAAGAACTTGCGCCTATTATTAAGGTAGAAGATGGATACCATGAAAAAGGGACGTTTATGCTTACAACTGTAAGAATGGGCAGAGCAACTCCTCTTTCATATGGTCTTGCGAAAATACAGGACTTTCATGAAATTTTCCCTACAAAGCAAATTTTGCAGCAGGGTGAAAGCGATGAAGATTACTCGACAAGGCAATTACATATGATGGATACGTCAAAAAATGCCGCTATTTCAGTAGCATATGAAGCAGCTGGAAAGAGCGTTTCCTACCACAATAAAGGCGTATATGTTACATATGTTGTAGAAAATATGCCTGCACATGGAAAACTTCATGTTGGAGATGTCGTGACAAAAGTAGATGAGAAAAAAATTCAAACTGCTGAGGACTTAATCAACTACGTATCGACTAAAAAAGCAGGAGATTCAGTATTAATTTATGTAAAAAGAGATGGCAAAGAAAGCAAACATACTCTAAAAGTTAAAGCATTTCCTGACGAGCCGAAACGAGTAGGCCTAGGAATTGCCTTAGAAACGAACCAAGAATTAAAAGTCAAGCCCGATATACATATTGATACTGAAAAAATAGGAGGGCCTTCAGCGGGACTGATGTTCTCACTTGAAATCTATAATCAGCTTGTTAAAGAGGACATGACAAAAGGCCACCGCGTTGCAGGTACAGGGACTATCAATGATAAAGGAGAGGTAGGACCAATCGGAGGTATTTCACAAAAGATTGTAGCCGCAGATAAAGAAGGAGCAGAGATTTTCTTTGCACCAAATGAAAAAGGGGCTGCTGGCTCTAACTACCGAGAAGCAGTGAAGACAGCCAAAAAAATAAACAGTGATATGAAAATTGTACCCGTAGATTCATTTTCGGATGCCGTAACCTATTTAGAAAAGCTGAAACCATAAAAAAATCGTCTCTTGCAGACGATTTTTTTATGGCCAAATGATAGGAGGCTGCGTATATTCTTGTTTCATAAACTGAGAGCGCAGAGGCTCCTGAAACGGCGTACTATAAACATGTGTCGCTTTAATATCGGTATCAATTTCTTTTAGTTTACATTGCGATACAGTGGATACAATAGGAAGGGACAGCTTTTTCTTAATTGTTTTTAAATAGGCTTGTCCGGTCTTTGACATTCCCAATAAGCGAATATAAGGATCAGCTTGTTGCATCTCACTTTTTGTTGTATTGGTTAAAAGGTGAACGCACATGCGCTGTAAACGGGTTCTCGTATATCGCTTCGTTTTAACATTTGTTAAAAAATCTTCAAATGAAGTAGATGAAGAAATATAAGATAGCAGTCGATGTTCAATACCTTCTTCTATTTCATAAATACGCTGTAAGTCATAAAGTGGAGTAGTTAATAATTTGTATTTCAAAAATGGGAAATAGTGCTCCCAATGATGAAACTGTCCGTGTGCTTGTTTGTAAGCTGCTAATTCGTTTGCTGTACTAACTGGCATATGCTTGCCCAGGTCCCCATGGCTGCTGCTGTCAAAAATAGCTTTACGTATGCTTGTAGCGCTTGAAATAAAAGAGGAAGACAGGGAATCATCGTGATAATGTGATTGAATTCGAGTGATTGTATATGGTTTAATAGATGCATGCTGTTTTTTTATGGCAGCTACATAGCTCATTCCAAGCACATTATTTGGCTGAGATAGATCAATAGGAGCCTCCGTGAAAAGCTGTAAGAAAGCATTGGAAGCTGATTTTGGATAACTGTTTCCTTTTTTCATCTCTTGTTGAATTAAGGCAGATAGTTCTGATTCATGAGCTTCGAGCAAATCAGCGGTGCGGGTAAATGAGTCAATATTGCCATCTTCGCTGCCAAAGCATACAAAGTCAGCGTGAAGGGATTCCAAAATAGAAATAGCGCCGCTTGCGAATGTTTCAGCTTTTTGAGTAGAAAAAGCATAGGGTAATTCAACGACTAAGTCTGCACCAGCGGCTAAAGCCATTCTTGTGCGGGACCATTTCGATACAAGAGCAGGCTCTCCGCGCTGCAAAAAGTGCCCGCTCATCACAGCAATCACACAATCTGCTCCGGTTTGTTGTTTGGCTTGTTGCAAATGATAAGCGTGTCCGTTATGAAAAGGATTATATTCGACAATTATTCCAACTGCTTGCATAATGTCTCCTTTTAATTTATTATTTTTAGTCTAGCTCTTTGTTTTAAAAACGTTTTTTTATGAAAGTAAGAAATTTTTACAAAAAAGCATATTTAAGTACATTATAGTGTAAAGAAAAAATATTGACAAATAATCTTGTGAAAGCTATAATAACCTTTGTTGCCTTGAGGTGATTAACAATGAAATGGACAATACATCAATTGTATCAGTTGCAAAATAAAGGTCTAACATTTGACGAAGTGATTGACGGCAAAGAGTTTATGAATGCTGATCCTCAAATTCGTAGAATGTCAGATGTAAACGTGAAAGGAAGAGCCGACATTAGCTCTTCGAAAGTAACGTTTCACCTTAAAATTTCAGGAGAAATGACGTTGCCTTGTGCTCGTACATTAGTTGACGTTCCGTATCCGTTTGAAATTAACGCAACTGAAACGTTTTTATTGAATGTGAATGCTGATTATGAAGAAGATGCTGAAGTACGCATTGTAGAGGGAGAAACGGTTGATTTACAACCTTTGATTCAAGAGTTAATTATTGTTGAAATTCCTCTGCAGGTATTTAGTGAAAATCAGCAAGCGGCAGGAGCAGCTCCACAGTCAGGAAAAGACTGGGAAGTTGTTACCGAAGAAGAACAGCAGGAAAAAGTAGATCCCCGCTTAGCCGTACTCGAAAATTTCTTTAAAGACAAAAAGAAATAAAAATGCGAAGATCCGGCTTTCGGGCCTTCATATGATTTTAAAATTCTTTTAAGGAGGTGGGAATAATGGCTGTACCTTTTAGAAGAACATCTAAAATGAAGAAAAGAACGCGTCGTACGCACTTTAAATTACAAGTTCCTGGTATGGTAGAGTGCCCAAATTGTGGTGAAATGAAACTATCACACCGCGTATGTAAAGCTTGTGGTACTTACAAAGGAAATGACGTAGTAAGCAAATAATTGCTTATTTAAATAAAAGACCCTCTTAAAGGGTCTTTTATTTTTTTTGCCTTTTTTCCTTCTCTGCCCTTTGGAAGAGAAGGATTTTTCTTATAGAACAAGAACTCTTTTTAAATAAACAATTACTGTTGTAAAAGGATTCATACCTTGTCCATAAGGAGGAAAAAGCATGAAAAAAAGCGAGCTGTTTACTACAAGCCAAGGCATTGCTACATTTGTGATTAATCGCCCTGAAAAGCGTAATGCCATTGATTATGATGTGATGAATGAACTGCAGCAAGCTGTAGATTATGTGAAACATAATCAGTTAGTAAAAGCTTTTGTAATTACAGGTGCTGGTTCAGACGCATTTTGCAGTGGAGGAGATTTAAGCGTATTTCATGAGCTAAAGACTTCGAAAGAGGCGTCTCAAATGTTAACGAAAATGGGGAGAATTCTTTATGAAATTTTAACGCTCCCAAAACCAACAGTTGCCCTTTTGAATGGAACATCGGTTGGGGGGGGATGTGAGCTTGCGATTGCATGTGACTTCCGTATAAGTGCAACACATAGCGAAATGGGCTTTATTCAAGGGAATTTAGGAATTACAACAGGCTGGGGAGGAGGAACCATTCTTCTTGAAAAGCTGCGGTATCAAGAAGCGATGGAAATGATCTACAGTGCTCAGCTGTATGGAGTAGAACGAGCAAAGCAAATTGGATTTCTTTCCTATGTTACGTCGTTTAAAGAGCTAACTATGAGGTGTGAGGAGTGGTTAGCTCCTATTACTCATAAATCGACCCAAGTATTGCAAGCTTACAAAGAAATCGCTATTGAGAAATGGGAGCAAAGCCGGGTTTGGAATCGAATGGAACAAGAAATTCATCGCTGTTCGATATTGTGGGAATCGCCTGAGCATGAAGAAGCGGTTCAAAAGGTCATCATTAAAAAAACATAGTTATGAACTGCATTTCCATAGCAATATAGTTAATAAGCAAAAGATGAAAGAATCACGGATTTCCCATTTTGCTTCAAAGTATATGAAAGATTTTCTTGATTGAGAAGAGGAACAATAGTCTATCTTATCTAGTAGGTGCATATTCATTTAATAAGTACGGATAAGGAGGGATAGAAAAATGACTTCTTCTCGTCAAGATGCATGGACTCATGATGAAGATTTATTACTCGCAGAAATTGTACTGCGTCATATACGTGAAGGTGGCACTCAGCTAGCTGCATTTGAAGAAGTGGGGAAGAAACTTACACGAACATCAGCAGCTTGTGGCTTCCGCTGGAATTCTTTTGTGCGCAAACAATACAAGACTGGTATTGACCTTGCGAAAAAACAGAGAAAAGAATTAAAAGCAAGAACTGTTTCAAAAGACGACGAGCAGCCTGCACGCTTATCATATATGGAAGCAGAGAAACATATTTCGCTTAATGAGGTAATTAAGTATTTAGAAAATGTAGATCAAGGGCAAAAACACTCGTCGGAGCTTCTCGAAGCTAATGAAGAACTGCAGCAAAAGATTGAACGTTTACAAGAGAAAGTAACGATTTTGGAAAAAGAAAAAAAAGCTTTGCAAAACAATTTGTTAATTGTGGAAGATGACTATAAAGCTCTTATTGAAATTATGGAGAGGGCTCGTAAAATGGTTGTATTAAAAGAGGATGAAAAAAGTAGAAAAGTGAAATTTCAAGTGGATAAAAATTTAAATTTAGAAAAAGTTCAAAAGTAAAGCGAAAGCTTGAATGCTCTTTACCTCATGTTAATCATATATACCACATAGATATAAAATAAACAGCTGGAAATCAGCTGTTTATTTTTGTTCGCTTACACCGTTTGGTAGCCAAATAAGAGGGTTTTCTCCCAAATCACGATCGATATCATACGTTACAGGTACGAACCCCATTTTTGACCAAAAATCACTCGATTTTACTCGCGGGCTTGTTTTGATAGGTAATTGAAAGGATTTGGCATATTCAACGAGCGTTTGACCTAATCCTTTGCGCTGAAAATCGCTGAGCACTTCAAGTTTCCACACTTCAATATACGTTTGAGGCGGCTCGAAATATTGATCGTACTGTTTGTTTCGTTTATAGAGACTCATGCGAGCCACTAAGCTATTTCCAAAATAAATGCCGTAAAACGGAGAATTTATTTCATTATCGGAAATCTTGGCATGTAATTCTTCTAGCATTGAAAGTTCTTGAATGCCATATTCTTTGAATTTCTTGAACTCTTCTAGCGTTTTAAAATTAATTTTTAAATGCTTCACTTCGTAATTCATCCCATATCCCCCTTGTTATGTCTCCTTGCTAGATGAACGAACTGGATTGGTTCGTTCATCTAATATTATATAACAAAAATACAAAATATTCTGTTTTCGTGATTGGTGAACGAATATTCAATGCGCACAAAGAAAAATGAATTCTTTCGGTTAAATACGAAGAATACATTACTATAAACATCACTTTTTAGAAAGGAGGCAAAAGGGAAACAGAATTCAAATAGAAAGCGTTTTCAAAAATTGTAGAGGAGTTTTAAAATTATTGTAGAATTATATGGGGGAAAGTAGAAATTTGAGGAAAGGGGAGAGAAAGGTGAAAAAAATACTGATTGCAAATCGAGGAGAAATTGCTCTTCGTATTATTCATACATGCAAACAAATGGGTATTGAAACGGTGGCTGTCTATTCCGATGCAGATGCAGAACTTCCTTATGTTCAAGCGGCTACAAAAGCACGTCGAATTGGAGAGCCTCCTGTGCAAAAGTCATATTTGAATGTGGAAGAGCTGCTTAGAATTAGTCATGAAGAAAAAGTAGACGCCATTCATCCTGGATATGGATTTTTATCGGAAAATAGTGCATTTGCTAAAAGAGCGATTGATGAAGGTTTTTGTTTTATCGGTCCTTCTCCCGAAATCATTTCGATGATGGGCGACAAAATCGCTGCCCGCGCTGCGATGAAAGAAGCGGGTGTACCCGTTGTCCCCGGCAGCGAGGGCGATGTGACGTCAGTTGAAGAGGCTTGTAAAGTAGCGGGGGTAATTGGATATCCCGTTATGTTAAAAGCAAGCGGAGGCGGCGGAGGAATTGGGATGGTGCGCTGCGATAACGAAGAAGCAGTAAAACAAGTATATGCCTCAACAAAAGCAAGAGCAAAAGCATATTTTGGTCATGAAGGAATGTTTATTGAAAAGCTTATCACAAACGCAAAACATATCGAGGTACAGGTGTTTGGAGATCAGCATGGTAATGTCGTTCATCTTTTTGAACGCGATTGTTCCGTACAAAGAAGAAATCAAAAAGTGATTGAAGAAGCCCCTGCGCTTGCTTTAAAAGAAAGTACGCGACAAGCCATGCAAAACCAAGCCGTTCAAGCGGCTAAAGCAATCGGCTATTATAATGCGGGTACGGTGGAGTTTATCGTGGATGAAGACGAAAATTTTTATTTTCTTGAAATGAACACGCGGCTGCAAGTTGAGCATCCGATCACCGAGCAAATTGCAGGGGTCGATTTAGTTAAGTGGCAGATTTTAGCTGCGCGCGGTGAAAAGCTTCCTCGTATGCAAGAGGAAATAGCAGCAAATAACTACGCCATTGAATTTCGAATTTATGCAGAAGATCCGTTTACTTTTTTACCGGCTCCGGGGAAAATTACGGGTTATCACTTGCCGGAGCGAACCTACGCGCGCGTGGATAGCGGCTACAGTGATATGAATGCGGTTACACCTTTTTATGATCCAATGATTGCAAAGGTTATCATTACTGGTCGTACGCGTTCAAATGCAATTGAACTAGCTAAATCATATTTTACAGAAGCTGTTGTAGAGGGAATCAAAACAAATATTCCTCTATTTAAGCAGTTGTTAAATGAAGAGTTATATGAAAAAGGCGCCTACAACACATCGTTATTATCAACAGTATTAAATAAAGGAGGAGCACCACAATGAGTGAAATCAAAGCGACAATGGCAGGCATGGTATTTAATGTGTTTGTTCAGCAAGGAGCAAGTGTAACTAAAGGAGAAGTTGTTGTTGTATTAGAATCTATGAAAATGGAAATTCCTATTGAAAGCGATCAAGCCGGTATTGCAGAGACGGTCCATATAGCGGTGGGGGATTTTGTTAACGAAGGCGACGTTTTGGTGACTATTTCATAACTCATAAAGGGGAGATATCATGATACATACAGGTGAATCTCAGAAAAAATATGATGAAAACCGTCAAAAAGTAGAGCGGGGCAACGCTGAAAAGTACAAAGAGAAACTTGCAAAACAACAGAAGCTTTTTGTAAGAGATCGTTTAGCCCTTTTATTCGATGACGGGAAATATGAAGAAGACGGTATGTTTGCAAATAATAAAGCCCAAGGGTTGCCGGCAGACGGTGTTGTAACCGCAATTGGAAAAGTAAACGGTGAAACGGTTTGTGTAATGGCTAATGACTCTACTGTAAAAGCAGGGTCTTGGGGGGCCAGAACAGTAGAGAAAATTATTCGGATTCAAGAAGTAGCGGAAAAACTGCATGTGCCTTTGCTGTACCTAGTGGATTCTGCTGGAGCGCGTATTACGGATCAATTAGATATGTTTCCAAACCGCAGAGGAGCTGGACGGATCTTTCACAATCAAGTAAAACTTTCCGGCGTCATTCCTCAAATTTGTTTGCTTTTCGGTCCGTCAGCAGCTGGAGGGGCTTATATCCCTGCATTTTGTGATATTGTTGTGATGGTAGATGGAAACGCTTCTATGTACTTAGGTTCGCCGCGTATGGCCGAAGCCGTTATTGGAGAAAAGGTTACGCTAGAGGAAATGGGAGGAGCACATATGCACTGCAGCGTTAGCGGATGTGGAGATGTACTGGCTTATTCTGAAGAAGAAGCTATTTCGTATGCCAAATCTTATTTAACCTATTTTCCACAAAACTATCAAGAAAAGCCTAAAGTACAAAAAGCTAAAGAGCCTAAGCAGACAAAGGATTTAGTAGAACTAATTCCGGAGAATCAAAATGTTCCATTTGATATCTATGAAGCAATTGATACCCTTATTGACGAGGGGAGCTTTTTTGAAATAAAAAAACTGTTTGCCGCCGAATTGGTAACAGGGCTTGCACGAATAGATGGAAAAGTAGTGGGGATTGTTGCTAATCAGCCAAAAGTTAAAGGGGGAGTGCTGTTTGTAGATTCAGCAGATAAAGGCGCAAAATTTATTCAACTGTGCGATGCATTCCATATTCCTTTGCTGTTTTTAGCTGACGTGCCTGGATTTATGATTGGAACCAAAGTAGAAAGAGCTGGCATCATTAGACATGGAGCCAAATTAATTGCAGCGATGAGTTCAGCTACAGTTCCTAAAATTTCCGTAGTCATGCGTAAAGCTTATGGCGCAGGGCTTTACGCTATGGCTGGTCCGGCTTTTGAACCAGATTGCTGCATTGCATTGCCTACTGCTCAAATTGCCGTAATGGGTCCTGAAGCTGCAGTAAATGCCGTCTATTCTAATAAAATTAATGAAATTGAAGATCCGAAAGAGCGGTTCATGTTTGTTAAACAGAAACAGCAAGAGTATAAAGAACACATCGATATCTATACGCTGGCATCTGAACTTATTATTGACGATATCGTTCCTGCTAACGAACTGCGTCGAACGTTAATTGACCGCTTTCGCTTATATGAAACAAAGAATGTGACCTTTAGCCGTCGTAAACATCCGGTGTATCCCGTATAATAGAAAAAAACGGGATCACTCTAAATAATTTACAATAAGCCCGGTGATTTTTAATCACACGGGCTATATGAATAGGTAAAATTTAAAGAATGCATTTAATTCAAAGCATTTTTTTGCTAAAATGAAACTCAATAATAGAAAGAGGAACAAAAAATACGATGAAAACTATAGGTATTATTGGAGGCGGATCATTAGGTCTGTTGTTTAGCGCGTATTTATCAGATTGTTATGATGTAACCTTGTACACGAAAACACCAACTCAAGCAAAGTGTATTAACGAAAATGGAATTACCTTACATAGACAAGGGGAACATCACACGAAAAAAGTCAGTGCTATCCCTCTGGAAAAAAACATAAAAGAAGCAGATTTAATCATTATTACTGTAAAACAGTATCATTTAAAAGAGATTATTCCTTTTATTAAAACCCTTACTATACATACTCCCCTTTTGTTTATCCAAAACGGTATGAGCCATATTGAAATTCTCAAAAACCTCCCGCAGCGCACTCTCTATTTGGGTACAGTTGAACATGGGGCAATGCGTACAAATATGGATAGCGTCCATCATACAGGAATAGGAACAACCCGTATTGCTTTGTACAGAGGAGAAATGGAGTCTATCTTACCGATTGTGAATTTTCCTTGGGTAATTGAAAAAGATTGGTATGCGATGCTGGTGAAGAAATTAGTTGTAAATGCGCTCATTAATCCTCTTACGGCGCTGTATCGCGTGAAAAATGGGCAGCTGATTTACAACAGCTACTTTTATAAAACGATGCGTCTATTGTATGAAGAGATTGCAGATGTGTTAAAACTGGATTCAGCTTTTAATTATTGGGAAAATGCGATGGGGGTTTGTTCGCGCACGAGTACAAATCAATCTTCTATGCTAAAAGATATACAGGAGGGGCGGCAAACCGAGATTGATGCTATCTTAGGTTATATCCAAACACAAGCTGCTGAAAAAAGAACGTCGACGCCTATTGTTGACTTTTTATATAGGTCAATAAAAGGAATCGAAGAAGAAAAGGGTGAGTAACATGGGAAGTTTTATTGCTGGCGTTTTTGCGACGTTTGTCACTCTGCCGCTCGTCGGTTTTTTTATTCTATACATGCTTTTACGCAAACTGACGAAAAATAAAAGGAAATCTGTCCACATAGCAACGTACATTACTACGGTTTTTCTTATTTTGTCCGTGCATTATGCAGCTGTGGAAATTTTTGGGCACTCTTTTTTGTGGTTGATTGCGTTAGTCCTTTTAGTTGTGGCAATGATTATGATGTTTGTACATTGGAAAGTCAAACATGACTTAGAAATGAAGCTTATTGCGAAAGGGTTCTTTCGGATGAATTTCGTTTTGTTTCTTATTGCACATATTGTGTTAAATATAGGTGGAATCGCTTTTCGTATTTCCTCTCTGTAAAGCATGTTACTAGACGTGAGCAGTTACATTATGGATAATGAAGCTATATGTAGAGAATATAAGTATTAGGAAAAGAAAGGAAGTTCTTTCATGGAGATTACAGACGTCTCTTTAAAGGCGGGAAACAAACTAACGAACGATTACATAAAAGGTGAAAAGCAAGCACTTTCCTTTTTTCATTATAATATACACGAAAAAGACGTATATGAAAAACGTTTAGCGGACGTTCAAAAGCAGTCTTATCCAAGAGAACAGCTTGCTGAGTATCTGCTTGATTTTAATAAGCGCTACGGAGCATCTTCTAAGACGATTGAAAATATTGAAAAGCTAAAAGATCCTAACAGCGTAGTGGTCGTTGGAGGTCAGCAAGCGGGGCTGCTTACGGGTCCTTTGTACACCATTCATAAAGTGATTTCAATTGTGCTGCTAGCTAAACAACAAGAGGCAGCTCTAAACGTGCCCGTGCTTCCGGTATTTTGGATTGCTGGAGAAGATCATGATTTTGCTGAGATCAACCATGTATACACAGAGCATAAAAACCAGCTTTTAAAGAAAACGTTAAAGCATTCTTTAAAGAAAAAGCAAATGGTTTCTCAAATCGAATTAGATCATGAAGCCTGTAGAAGCTGGGTTCGTGATATTTTTCAAACGTTTAACGAAACGGCGCATACAAATCAGGTGTTACACTTTGTTTTAGAGGCGTTAGATAAATCACGTACCTATGTCGATTTCTTTGCTCATTTGGTTACCACATTGTTTGCAGAATCAGGTCTTATTTTAATGGATGCAGCTTCTAAAGAAGTGCGCAGCATTGAATCTTCTTTCTTTGTGACGTTAATTGAACAAAATGACAAATTATCGTCAGCCGTTATGGAACAGCAAACAGAGATTCAAAAACAATACGGACGAATGATTGAAGTGGGAGAAGAAACGGCCCATGTCTTTTATTCACACAACGAAAACAGAGTACTTTTAGAAAGAGACGCAGAGCAAGAGCAGTTTGTTGGAAAGCAAAATGAACTCGCGCTGTCTAAAGAAGAGCTGGTTCAAATTGCTAAACAAACGCCAGAGCTTCTTAGTAATAACGTTGTGACTAGACCCCTTATGCAGGAGTACTTACTTCCTACCCTTGCGTTTATTGCAGGTCCAGGGGAAGTAGCGTATTGGGCAGAGCTTGAAAAAGCATTTTCTTTATTTAGCTTTAAAATGCCTCCCGTGGTTCCGAGGTTATCCTATGCAATCGTAGAAAGACATATCGAGAAGTATATGGATGAACTTCAGTTAGACCTTTCGAATGTCATTAACAAAGGCGTAGATGCAGAGAGGGAGCACTGGCTTAAGACAGAAGTTCACAACCCGTACGAAATGTATTTTGAAAAAGCGAAAGAAGATTTTGAAAAAATTCATAAAACTCTTCGTGAAAATATTCAAAAAGAAGACAAAACATTTGATGAAGTCATGCTTAAAAATCGAGCGATTATTCAAAAGCAGTTTGAAACCATTCAAAAGATTGTCGAATCCAAACAGCTCATTAAGCACGATGTGAAGCATTCAAAATATGCTCAAATTGAACTTGCTCTTCGTCCCTACAATGCTCCACAAGAACGCATGTGGAATATTATGTATTATTTAAACGGCTATGGTATGCAATTTGTGTCAGATTTACTAAGTGCTGAAGTCGAATTAAATCACCAGTTAAAAGTCTGTTATGTCTAATAAAATCCTGCTGAAAAGCAGGATTTTTATTTTGAAAAAGAGAACAAGTTTACAAGGTGAATGTCAGCCAATTGAATCCTTATAAGGTATTTATTTCTAATTACACAAAAAAACCTTATATTCCTTACATTTTATTCTACGAATATGTCCTACTTTTAACAAAATGACACTATTTGTGACAAAAAGACAAAATTCTACTTAATTCTTATATAAATAGCTGAAATAATGTTGAACTTTGATATATAATATAAACGTGTATATATATCAAAGAAAAACACCGTTTTTTGCTTTTTGTATACATAACTAAGTAGTTTAGAAAGAAGTAGGTGTCATAATGTTTAATCACACAACTGTTTTGCTTAAAGAAGCAGCGGAAGGCTTAAATATTAAGCCGGATGGAGTATATGTCGACTGCACGCTTGGCGGAGCAGGTCATAGTGAATATATCGTAAAACAGCTATCAGAAAAAGGGAAATTAATTGCGTTTGATCAAGACGATGTTGCTCTTGAAAATGCAAAAGAAAAATTAGCCCCGTATCTAGACAGAGTTATTCTAATCAAAAGTAATTTTCGCTATTTAAAAGAGCAGCTAATGAAACATGGAATTGAAGAAGTAGATGGAGTATTGTTTGACCTAGGCGTCTCGTCTCCTCAGTTGGATACACCAGAGCGAGGGTTCAGCTTTCATCATGAGGCCCCGCTTGATATGCGCATGGATCAAAACTCAAAGTTTTCTGCGTACAACGTAGTAAATGAATGGCCTTATGAAAAACTTGTAAAAATCTTTTTCCAATATGGAGAAGAAAAGTTTTCGAAACAAATTGCCCGCAAAATTGAGGCATATCGAGAGTCTAAACCAATTGAAACAACGCTAGAGCTGGTTGATCTTATTAAAGATGGTATTCCAGCGCCAGCTAGACGAACGGGCGGACATCCGGCAAAACGGATTTTCCAGGCTATTCGAATTGCTGTAAATGATGAGCTTCAAGTATTTGAAGATGCAATTGAACAGGCCATGGATGTAATCAAAAAAGGTGGACGTGTAAGTGTTATTACCTTCCATTCACTTGAAGACCGAATTTGTAAAGTAGCGTTTAAAAATGCAAGCACGGTTCCGCAGCTTCCTCATGGACTGCCGGTTATTCCAGAAGAATTTAAACCTAAAATGAAAGTCATTACAAGAAAACCTATTTTACCTTCAGAAGAAGAGGTAGAAGAAAATAAGCGCGCGCGTTCGGCAAAGCTTCGAATTGTTGAGAAATTAGTCTAATAAAAGGGTTTAATCAAAGAGGAGGGGACCAGAATGAACAATGCAGCATACAAAGTAAGAGAGCAAGATCAGCAGCAGAAGCAGCAAAAGACGGTACGTCAAGTTGTTCGAAAGACAAAAAGAAAAATCACGGTTGGTGAAAAAATTGTGTATTCTGGGTTTGTCGCACTCATGCTGTTTGGGTCTGTGCAAATCATTTCAAATCAATCTTCGCTTTATAGCATCAGTGAAGAAGTGCAATCACTCGATGGAAAGATTGACAAGCAAGAAGCAAAAAACAATGAGTTAAAATTACAGGTAACAGAGTTAAGTGCATACGATCGTATTTGGACAAAAGCAAAAGAACTTGGACTAAAATTGAATGAAAATAACGTAAAAGTCGTTAACGATTAATTGCGATGACTACGCCAAGAAAAAATAGCAATATTAGTACAGGAGCAGCAATATTAATTTTAATATTTGCATTGCTCTTTTTTGTATTAGCCATCAGGTTCTTTTACATCCAAGCGACGGGTAAAGCAAATGGAGAAGTTTTAGCCGAAATTGCACAAAAACAGCATACGCGAACGTCCAAAATTGAAGGACAGCGCGGTACGATTTACGATCGAAATGGAGAAGCAATCGCCCAAGACACGGGTGCTTATACGGTTGTGGCAATTTTGAAGGAGTCGCAGTCAGAAGATAAAAAACATCCACAGCACGTGGTAGACCCTGAAAAGACAGCTGAAAAGCTAGCGCCGCTACTGAATATGGACGAATCAAAAATTGAAAGCATGTTAACGAGAGGAATTAAAAGGAAGGCATTCCAAGTCGAACTTGGTCCTGGAGGCCGTGACATTGATAACGTGCTAAAGCAAAAAATTGAGAAACTAAACCTCCCAGGTATTACGTTTTTACGTGATTCGAAGCGTTTCTATCCAAACGGTGTATTTGCCTCAAGTATTTTAGGATATGCACAAAAAGATGATACGGGCAAAATCGTAGGGAAAATGGGAATTGAAAAAGTATTTGATAAGCAGCTTTCTGAAGAAGATGGATATGTGAAATACGAAGCTGCTAAAAACGGAATTAAGCTTCCGGATCCAAAAGAGTCAATTGTAGCTCCTAAAAACGGAGACAGCGTTACGCTTACGATTGATGAAAAAATTCAGACGTTCTTAGAAGATGCGATGACAACAGCAGCTAAAGAGTACAAACCAGAAGAACTAATGGCAACGGTAGTGAATCCGAAAACTGGTGAAATTTTGGCGATGTCAAATCGACCTTCATTTGATCCAAATATTCGTGATATCACTTCTTATCGCAATCCGTTTGTTGAAAACAGCTATGAGCTTGGTTCAACGATGAAAATCTTTACGCTAGCAGCCGCGATTGATGCAGGCGTTTATAACGGCGAAGACCGCTATCAGTCTGGGTCTTATAAAGTAACGAAAAACAGCGTTCCAATTAACGATCACAACGCTGGGGTCGGCTGGGGAGCTATTACATTTAATGAAGGAATCCAAAGGTCTTCAAACGTAGCGGTCGCTATTTTGGCAAATGAGAAACTGGGCACCGATCGTTTGTATAAATACTTAGATAAGTTTGGATTTATGGATAAAACGGGGATTGACTTGCCAAACGAAGCTTCCAGCAAATTAGTAACGAAGTACCCGAGAGACCGAGTTACCACTGCGTTTGGACAGGCATCTGCTTTTACGCCTATTCAAGAAATTCAAGCGGCTACTGCGATTGCGAATGACGGCAAGATGATGAAGCCTTACGTGATTAAACAAGTAGTCGATGAAACAAATAAAAAAACGATTAAAAAAACGAAACCTACCGTGGTAGGACAACCAATTTCTAAAAAAGCAGCGAACGAGACGCTAGGTATTTTAGAAACCGTTGTTTCTTCAGAGAACGGAACAGGAAAACCATACGCAATTGAAGGGTATGATGTTGCTGGAAAAACCGGTACAGCTCAAATTCCTGGTCCTAGCGGAGGTTACCTGCATGGACATGGGAAAAACTTTATTTCCTTTATGGGCTTTGCACCAGCAAAAGATCCAAAGCTGCTTGTCTATGTAGCCGTTAAAAATCCGACTCTCAAGCCCCAAGAGGCAGGGAGTGAACCCCTTGTTGCTGTATTTAATCCGGTTATGAAGAATAGTTTACAGTACTTAGGTGTAGAGCCTACTAAGAAGGATGAAGACGGGAAAGAAACGGAAGAGAAGAAAGTGGATTCAGAAATTAAGCTTAAATCTTACGTTAATGAATCAGTTGATAGTACCGTGAAAGACTTAAAACAAAAAGGCCTTATTCCTGTTGTAATAGGTAAAGGAGATACGGTAGAAAGCCAATTACCGACTGCTGATACAATTATTACTGGACAGCGCGTGTTCATTAAGACAAACGGAAAAGCCACAATGCCTGATTTAACAGGTTTTTCACATCGTGACGTTATTCGCTTTAGTGAATTTGTCAACGTTCGACCTAGCGCACTTGAAAATGGTTATGTTGTAAGTCAAAGTATTAAAGCAGGAGATCCGCTAAAATCAGGAACGTACCTGAAAGTGGAACTTGAAACGCCTAAAGAATTTTCAAGCACGTTAAATAAGTTAAAAGAAACAGAAAAAAGTGAATCTGACAGTAAAAAAGACGATAAGCAACTTGACTAGAAAATAAGTTCTAGTGAATCCTGTACAAGCATATATTGGAACGAGCCGATTCAGAGGAGGTTCTAATATATGCGGGTATCAGGAGTCACAGTTCGTAAAAGGCTAGCCATTGTTTTGTTTGTCGGTTTTATTGTGTTTTTGATTATTGATACAAGGCTTGGATATGTACAGTTGCTGACTGGGGATACGCTAACTGAAAAAGCCAAAGACTTATGGAGTCGGAATATTCCTTTTGAACCTGAAAGAGGAAAGATACTAGATCGCAATGATGTGGCACTTGCTACAAATAAAAGTGCACCGACCGTTTTAGTTATGCCAAGACAAGTTGAAAATCCAGCTGTTACGGCTGAAAAGTTAGCAAAAGTGCTGGGAGCATCAAAAGAAAAAGTATATGAACAAATAACAAAAGCTTCTTCTAGCGTATATTTGCGTCCTGAAGGAAGAAAAATTTCACATGCGAAAGCAAATGAAGTGCGAAATTTAAATTTAAAAGGCGTATATATAGCTGAGGATTCGAAGCGGTACTATCCGTTTGGAAGTTATTTGTCGCATGTATTAGGCTTTGCGGGAGTAGATAATCAAGGGTTAACGGGCCTTGAATTATATTATGATAAAGAGCTAAAAGGACAAAAAGGTTCAGTTAAATTGTATTCTGATGCTAAAGGTAAAAAGATGCCCAATATAGCCGATGACTACACAGCGCCTGTGGACGGGCTCGATTTGAGATTGACCATTGATTCACGTGTGCAAACAATCATGGAGCGTGAGTTGGATAATGCTCAGACAGCTTATAATCCAGATGGTATGATTGCCATTGCCATGAATCCTAAAAACGGTGAAATTTTAGGTATGTCAAGTCGTCCGGGCTTTGATCCGACGGATTTTAAAAATGTGAAGCCTGAGGTGTATAATCGCAATCTTCCAATCTGGAGCGTATATGAGCCCGGATCAACGTTTAAGATTATTACACTGGCAGCTGCTCTTGAAGAAAAGAAAGTGGATTTACTAAAAGATCAATTCTACGATGATGGAGCCGCGGAAGTTGGAGGAGCGAGACTTCGCTGCTGGAAAAAAGGCGGACACGGACAGCAGTCTTTTTTAGAAGTTGTACAGAACTCATGTAACCCTGGTTTTGTGGAGCTTGGAGAACGTTTAGGAAAAGAGAAATTGTTCAAATACATTAAAGAATTTGGCTTTGGTCAAAAAACAGGTATTGATTTACAAGGGGAAGCAAAAGGAATTTTGTTCCCGCTTGAGCGCGTGGGGCCGGTTGAACAAGCTACAACAGCTTTTGGGCAAGGGGTTGCTGTTACTCCTATTCAACAAGTAGCTGCTGTTTCAGCAGCCGTAAACGGTGGAACGCTTTATGAACCTTATATTGCAAAAGAGTGGGTGGATCCAACTACCGGAAAAGTTGTAAGCAGTCATAAACCGGTTGCTAAGCGAAAAGTTATTTCCGAGGAAACGTCTAAGCAAGTGCGTTTTGCTCTTGAAAGTGTAGTCGCACAAGGAAGCGGAAAAGGAGCTTTTGTGGAAGGGTACCGCGTTGGAGGAAAGACGGGTACGGCGCAGAAAGCTCAAAATGGAAAGTATTTAAAAAATAATCACATCGTTTCTTTTATCGGTGTTGCACCAGCAGATAACCCTGAAATTGTCGTGTATGTTGCGGTTGATAATCCAAAGGGCACCATTCAGTTTGGTGGAGTGGTAGCAGCTCCGATTGTAGGTAAAATGATTGAAGACAGTTTGCGTGTGATGGACGTTAAACCGCGTAAAGGACAAATTGAAAAAGAGTTAACGTGGCTGGACACACCAATGATAAAAGTACCAAATGTCGTAGGAATGTCAAAAAAAGAGTTACAAGAACAGCTACTTAATTTAAAATTAGATGTGAGTGGCGAAGGAGATAAAGTGGTCAAGCAGTCTCCTGCAGCCGGAACGAAAGTTAAAGAAGGCGAAACGGTTAGAATTTATATGGGAAAATAAAAATCTCTATAAACTATTATTCTTCCTTGCATGATAATCAGCAGGTTACGCTGCGTGTGAACATGAAATCAACAAATAAGCCTTGGGGGTGTTCCCTCCGGGCTTCTTTTTCTGTAAAATGTAATAGGTTAGGTGCTAGAAAAAGAAGAATAGTTGCCATAGCGTCTTATAACAAACGTTTCACTTTACAAATAGAGAGGACATGGTAGGAATGGATTTACGAGAACTACTAACACATTTACATGATTTTGTTCAGCTTCCTGAACAGAATATTGATATTACGTCAATTGAAATGGATTCAAGAGAAGTTAAGCCCGGAGCATTGTTCATTTGTATAGACGGCTATACGGTTGATGGTCATAGCTTTGCACAGATGGCTGTGGAAAAAGGGGCAGTAGCAATCTTAGCAGAAAAGCCTGTGGATGTAGAAGTGCCCGTTGTACGCGTGAAGAGTACAAAGCGAGCAATGGCAGTGCTGGCGGATGCTTTCTACAATCAGCCCACACAAAAAATGCATTTAATTGGTGTAACAGGCACAAATGGAAAAACAACGATTACACATTTAATTGAGCATATCTTTAAATCACAGTATAAAAAGACGGGTCTAATTGGAACGATTGAAATTCGTATTGGTGATACGTCTTATGATGTGAAAAACACAACGCCTGAATCGCTGACTCTTCAAAAAACATTTAATCAAATGGTGGAAGAGAATGTAGAAGTAGCGATGATGGAAGTATCATCTCACGCGCTTGACTTAGGACGCGTACACGGGTGCGACTTTGACGTGGCAGTATTTAGTAACTTAACGCAAGATCACCTCGACTATCATCATACAATGGAAGATTATCGTCGTGCGAAAGGGTTGCTATTTGCACAGTTAGGAAATGCTTATAACCATACTCGTCCTAAATTTGCTGTTCTTAATGTCGATGATGCGGCAACCGAGGAATATATTAAAAACACGGCTGCTACAGTGATTACGTATGGTATTGACCGTGAAAGTGATATTCGTGCAACGAATATTCAAATTACAAACAGCGGCACAACGTTCGATTTGACAACACCGACAGAAACGGTTTCTGTAGAAATGAAGCTTATTGGGAAATTTAGCGTCTACAACGTATTAGCGGCTACGGCTGCATGTTTAGTATCTGGTCTCCCTCTGTCAGTTATTGTCGAGGAAATAAAAGTGTTAGAAGGTGTGTCTGGGCGTTTTGAAGTGGTTGATGCGCAGCAAGATTTTACGGTTATCGTGGATTATGCCCACACGCCGGACAGCTTAGAGAACGTGTTAAAAACTGTAAAAGAATTCGCAAAACGCAATATATATGTTATTGTTGGTTGTGGCGGAGATCGAGATCGTACAAAACGACCAATCATGGCTCGGATTGCAGCTGAATACAGTACACAAGCTATTTTGACATCTGATAATCCACGAAGTGAAGATCCATTGGCTATTTTAAAAGATATGGAAGAAGGTTTGGATACAGATAACTATGTGACGATTGCTGATCGTGCAGAAGCTATTCGCTATGCAGTGGAAACAGCGCATGCAGATGATGTTATTGTCATTGCTGGAAAAGGGCACGAGACCTATCAAATTATTGGTAAAAAAGTATTCGATTTTGACGATCGAGAAGTAGCACGCAAAATGATTGAGGAGCGAAAGTAGTAATGAAATGGGTAGAGAACAAAATGAGTCGGAATGAGTTGGAAGTTAAGGAGGGGGCATCGTGCTAGAACAATCAATTTTATTGACAATCGGCGTAGCCTTTTTGATTACGGTTGTATTGTCGCCGATTTTTATTCCCTTCTTAAGAAGATTAAAGTTTGGTCAAAGTATTCGTGATGAAGGCCCGAAATCTCACCAAAAAAAATCAGGTACACCTACAATGGGCGGTATCATGATTTTATTATCTATTATTGTGGCAACTCTTATTATGGTCAATCAATATGCAGAACTTACATATAAGACGTTTCTATTATTATTTGTCACAATCGGATTTGGTTTATTAGGATTTTTAGATGATTTTATAAAAGTAGTGTTAAAGCGTAACCTTGGATTAACATCTAAACAAAAGTTTTTAGGTCAGGTTGTCATTTCAATTATTTTTTACTTTATTGCAAGACAGTTTGAGTTTTCAACTGAAGTGACGATTCCAGGAATTAAAGACCCAATCGATTTAGGTTGGTTTTATGTTGTTTTCCTCATCATCTGGCTTGTTGGTTTTTCAAACGCGGTCAACTTAACGGATGGATTAGACGGACTTGTATCTGGTACAAGTGCGATTGCTTTTGGTGCATTTGCAGTTCTCGCCTGGAATGCAGAGCAGTTTGAACTATCTATTTTCTCAGTTGCTGTAGTAGGAGCTGTGTTAGGATTTTTAGTTTTTAACGCCCATCCTGCAAAAGTGTTTATGGGAGATACGGGTTCTTTAGCGCTAGGAGGAGCTATCGCTACGGTGGCTGTCTTAATGAAAATGGAATTCTTGCTTGTTATTATCGGTGGTGTGTTTGTTATTGAAACATTATCTGTTATTATTCAAGTCGCATCTTTCAAAACAACAGGAAAACGTGTGTTTAAAATGAGCCCGCTTCATCACCATTACGAGCTAAGCGGCTGGTCGGAATGGCGCGTAGTTATGACTTTTTGGGCTGTAGGACTATTATTTGCAATGCTTGGAATTTATATCGAGGTGTGGATTTAAATGAAATCAGTCAATACGTATCAAGGTAAACAAGTACTTATTTTAGGATTAGCCAAGAGCGGTTTAGCAGCCGCTCAGTTAGTTAAACAGCTTGGTGCTAAAGTAGTCGTTAATGATCAAAAACCGTACGAAGAGAACGCAGCAGCACAGGAATTAGAAAAAACGGGCATTGAAGTTGTCTGTGGACATCATCCGCTTGAGCTTTTAGACAAAGCGGACGTTATTGTAAAAAACCCTGGGATTCCGTATTCAAATGTTCTATTGCAAGAAGCATTAAAGCGACATATTCCGATTTTAACAGAGGTAGAATTAGCTTATGAAATTAGCGAAGCTCCTTTTATCGGAATTACGGGAAGCAATGGGAAGACAACAACAACAACGCTCATTTATAAAATGTTAGAAGAAGATCAAAAGCAGCCGTTGATTGCTGGAAATATTGGAACAGTAGCTTGTGAAGTAGCGCAAAAAGCAACAAAGGACAATGTAATTGTAACGGAGCTTTCTTCTTTTCAGCTGATGGGAATTGAAAAATTCCGTCCGAAAATCTCTTTATTATTGAATTTGTTTGATGCTCACTTAGACTATCATGGTACAAAAGAGGAATATATTAAAGCGAAAGCAAATCTCTTTAACAATCAAACAAGTGAAGACTTTGCCGTTATTAATGCGGATGATGAGCTAGTGATGAAAGCTAGTGCAAATATTAAAGCGACAAAAGTACCTTTTTCTGTTACAGCTCAAACGACAGAAGGAGCGTATATTAAAAACGAAACGATTTTCTTTAAAGATGAAGAAGTGATGTCGTTAAAAGATGTGGTGCTGCCAGGCAAACATAATCAAGAAAATATTTTAGCAGCTGTATCCGTTGTGAAGCTGTACGGCTGTTCAAATGAAGCTATCTACTCCGTGCTCACAACGTTTGCTGGTGTTAAACACCGCGTTCAATATGTCACGACAATCAACAAACGTAAGTTTTATAATGACTCTAAAGCTACAAATATGCTTGCTACAAAAGTAGCTCTTTCCGCTTTTTCACAGCCGACGATTCTACTTGCAGGCGGACTCGATCGCGGCAATGAGTTTGATGATTTAAAAGAAGAGTTTAAAAATGTGAAAGCTGTTATTACGTTTGGTGAAACGGCTCCTAAAATTGAACGCGTAGCCAAAGAAGAGGGAATACAAATTGTAAAACGTGTCGATAATGTTAAACAAGCAGTTTCAGAAGCATATGCTTGTTCAGATGAAGAAGATGTTATTTTATTATCTCCTGCTTGTGCAAGCTGGGATCAATTTAAAACTTTTGAAGAACGTGGTGACATCTTTATTGAATCTGTGCATAAACTGAAATAAGGGCTTGTCTAAACACCTAGAAAATACACTAGCCCTAATCTATTTTTAGAGGTGTGTGACAGTGTCGACAAAAAGGTCTACCCCAGATTTTTTTCTCATAATCGTTACGCTTTCCTTGCTAACCATCGGCCTTATCATGGTATACAGTGCAAGTGCGGTATGGGCTACATACAAGTTTAATGATTCTTTTTTCTTTGCTAAACGCCAGCTCTTATTTGCAGGGCTTGGAGTATGCGCGATGTTTGTCATCATGAATATTGATTATTGGATGTGGCGTACGTGGGCAAAGCCAATTGTAATCATTTGCTTTGTTATGCTGGTACTTGTATTGATTCCGGGAGTAGGGCTAGTACGGAATGGGTCGCAAAGTTGGATAGGAGTTGGAGCGTTTTCGATTCAGCCTTCAGAATTTATGAAGTTTGCTATGATTATATTTTTAGCGAAATATTTATCAGAAAACCAGAAGAAAATTACATCCTTTAGAAAAGGAATGTTACCGGCGTTATTACTGGTTTTCTTACCGTTTGGCATTATTATGATGCAGCCGGATTTAGGAACTGGAACGGTGCTTGTTGGAACTTGTTTAGTCATGATTTTTGTTTCAGGAGCAAAGGTAAGTCACTTTGCAGGTCTTGGGTTGCTTGGCGTTGCCGGTTTTGTAGGGCTTGTTTTATCAGCTCCTTATCGGATTAAACGCATCACCTCATTTTTAAATCCTTGGGAAGATCCGCTTGGAAGCGGGTTTCAAATCATTCAATCTCTTTATGCAATTGGGCCGGGGGGATTGCTTGGATTAGGGTTAGGGCAAAGTAGACAAAAGTTCTTTTATCTGCCGGAACCTCAAACTGATTTTATTTTTGCTATTCTGGCAGAAGAGCTTGGTTTCATCGGAGGAACACTTGTTCTGCTTTTGTTTAGCTTATTGCTTTGGAGAGGAATTAAAGTAGCGCTGGGAGCACCTGATCTTTACGGAACGTTCTTAGCCTTAGGAATTATTTCAATGGTTGCGATTCAAGTCATGATCAATATAGGCGTGGTAACAGGTCTTATGCCTGTTACGGGAATTACGCTTCCATTTTTAAGTTACGGCGGATCGTCGCTGACGCTCATGCTGGCAGCAGTTGGAGTTTTGTTAAATGTTAGTAGATATTCTCGCTATTAATTGAAAAAAATTGTATAATGTCAAGTAGGCAATGGTCTACTGAAGTAAACCGTCATCTTAAATCCAAGTGCACGCCGGATTTTGTTGGCGGTTTATTTTCGATTTTTTACAGATAGATGATATTTTTGTATGAAATGTTTTTAAAATGTAATGTTGTGATAACCAATTTTGAGTCCAACTATGGTATGATGTGTAAGGTTAAATGTTTTATCTTAGTGAGTAGGTGAACGTATGTGCACTTATGAGCGTAGCGTTTTTTTATGACTGTCAGCATGTGTTTAACTTCTAAATGAAAAACGATAAAAAAACAATCAAAATTACTTTATATAGCAGATGAACGTACATTCTATGGGTGAATGTCATACGATAAATAAAAATGATGAAATTGACAACAGAATAGAGTGCCTTCGTAGAAAAAAGGTATCTTACAAGGTGCTGCTGCTTAGTTATGAATCTGTTCTTATTATTCTTATGCATTAGAAGTAAGGGCGCATTGACATGAAAGTTTTATAACAGCAAAGAGGGTTTTAGGAGGTTCTTATGGAAGCGTTAGTAAAAGAGTTAGTCGAAGCGAATATTGGAAAGGTTCGTGAAAATGAACCGCTAGCAAAACATACAACAATGAAAATTGGTGGTCCAGCAGATGTGCTTGTAGAACCTGATTCTGTTGATCACTTAAAAGTTACAATGGATATGATTAAAAAACACGGCGTGAAATGGAGAGCGATTGGTCGAGGATCTAATCTTCTTGTTTCTGATAAGGGAATTGAAGGTGTGGTCATTAAGCTCGGAGCCGGATTAGATGATTTAACAGTAGATGGAGAGACGGTTACTGTAGGTGGGGGATACCCTAGCATCAAGCTTGCAACAGTTATTACAAAACAAGGTCTGTCTGGATTGGAGTTTTCAAGTGGAATTCCTGGATCTGTGGGAGGCGCTGTTTATATGAATGCAGGTGCCCATGGTTCTGATATGTCTCATGTAGTCGAAAAAGCGCTGATTTTATTTGAAGATGGCACTCTGGAGTGGCTGACAAATGAAGAGCTTCAATTTTCGTATCGTCATTCCATTCTACAAAAAGACCGTCCTGGAGTATGTGTAGAAGCTGTGCTGCGTTTGAAAAAGGGAACGAAAGATGATATTGTGGCGGTCATGCAGAAAAATAAAGACTATCGCCGTGAAACACAGCCTTGGAATTTCCCTTGTGCAGGAAGTATTTTTAGAAATCCGCTTCCAAATTATGCAGGAGACTTAATTGAAAAGTCCAACTTAAAAGGTTTTTCAGTAGGCGGTGCGCAAATTAGTGAACAGCATGCGAACTTCATTGTCAATACAGGAGATGCAACGGCTTCAGACGTGCTGAATTTAATTGCTCATGTTAAGAAAACAATTAAAGAGAAATTCGATATTGATATTCATACAGAAGTTGAGATTATCGGTCGCTAATTACTCAGCCCTTCGCTGTATGGCTATGCGTGAAAAGGTAGCTTTTATGTGTTTATTCTATGCTATAATGGGGATATTCTCATGAAGCAAAGATTGGAAATAAATAGATGGTAAGTCCTCGTTTATTTTCTCAAATGGATAAGGGTGAAAAAAATGGAAAAAGGTAAGTTAATTGTTTTAGAAGATCGTGTACCGAAGCTGCAAGAACAGCGAAAGCAAAAAGCAAATAGACGGCTTATTTTGTATTTATCACTCTTTTTCATCCTTATTTTATTTATTGTATATTCTCAATCTTCTCTGAGTAATGTTTCTAACATTGAAGTACAAGGGAATAAACATGTAAGTGATAAGGATATTGTCAAAGCGAGTGGTCTGTCCAAAAAAACCAGCTACTGGAAAGCTGACGCTGATCAAATTCAAGAAAAAGTCGAAAAAAACCCTGAGGTAAAGGAAGCTGTCATTCATAAAACATTTCCTAATAAGGTTGTAATCGACGTAAAAGAGTACGCAAGAATTGCATATGTAACCTCGGGGAATAAATATTTCCCTGTGAATGAAAATGGAAAAGTTTTAAAAGAAGTAAGTGCTAAGAAAGTGTCATCCGACGCTCCGTTGCTAATTGACTGGAAAGACGGAGACGCTATACAAAGCATGGTTCAAGAATTAGCTAAAACGCCTAAGAGCATAAAAGGGGCTATTTCTGAGATTTACTATGCGCCGACAAAATCAGAACCTCTTCACATCGAGGTGTTTATGAATGATACGCGTGAAGTAAGCGGGAAAATTAGCAACTTCTCTGATAAAATTGTTCATTACCCAGCTATTGCAAGTAAATTGAGTGATGATCAAAAAGGTATTATTGATTTAGAAGAAGGATATGCATTTAAACCTTATAAAAAGAGCAAGCAGTAATTATTTTTTATAAGTGTTAATTAAAGGAAATAGATGAGTTGAGACTGGCAAACTAGCCCTTGTACATTGTATAATCACATGCAAGTATTCTGCATACATATGATTTTCTTCTCCGGTGCTGTGAAATGGAAATGTAATATTTGTTCTAGGTAAGTTTCGCTTTTCTCAGTGTACATCTTAGTGTAGACTTGTAGTTAAATAGCTTTTTTCAGTGAATTTTAGGCTTAAATCTAAAAAAAAGTCAAAACCAGAACGTTTTGTTCTTTGAAAGAGATAAAGTCTGTGAAAAACTTGAAAAAAATTGATTTTACAAAAGGGAAACAGATGTATTTGTTGAATATTTTCATATAATAAAAAATTAATATTGTTGTTCTTCTTAATTTATTAAGATGACATGTGCAGAAAGAAAAAGGAGGTGCCAAAGAATGAACAGCAATGAAATATACGTTAGTTTAGACATCGGTACATCCAGTGTGAAAGTAATCATCGGAGAGATGAGTAACGATTCATTGAATATCATTGGTGTAGGGAATGTTAAATCACACGGACTAAAAAAAGGTTCTATCGTTGATATAGATGCAACAGTTCAATCTATTAGAAAAGCAGTAGAACAAGCTGAACGAATGGTAGGCATTACAATTAAAAAGGTTGTAGTGGGCATAAGCGGAAATCATGTATTTTTACAGGATTGTCACGGAGTAGTAGCCGTGTCAAGCGAAAATCGTGAAATTACAAACGAAGATATTCATCGAGTAATTGATGCTGCTCAAGTCATGTCTATCCCGCCAGATCGTGAAATCATTGATGTTATTCCAAAGCAATTTATTGTAGATGGCTTAGAAGGTATTAACGATCCTAGAGGTATGATTGGGGTACGTTTAGAAATGGAAGGCACAATCATAACGGGATCTAGAACGGTTTTACATAACTTATTACGCTGTGTAGAAAGAGCTGGTTTAGAAATCAGTGATATTTGTTTACAGCCTCTAGCCGCTGGTTCAATTGCATTATCTCGTGATGAAAAAAACTTAGGTGTCGCACTGGTAGATATCGGTGGGGGTTCAACAACGGTTGCGATCTTTGACCAAGGACATTTGAAAGTAACAAATGTACTAGCTGTTGGCGGAGAGCACATTACCAAAGATTTATCGATTGGCCTTCGCACATCGACTGAAGATGCGGAAAATATTAAGATAAAGCATGGACATGCTTTCTACGATCATGCTTCTGAAGAAGAAGTATTTAGTGTACCGATCATTGGAAGCGATCAGCATCAGCAGTTTAATCAGCTCGAAATCTCTGATATTATTGAAGCTAGATTAGAAGAGATTTTAGATATGATTACGCAGGAGATAAACCGCCTAGGATACAAAGATATTCCAGGAGGATTTGTTCTAACAGGCGGAGTAGTAGCGATGCCTGGTATTCTTGAGCTAGCTCAAGTGATTTTAAAGAATAACGTGCGCATAGCAGTGCCTGATTATATTGGAGTACGTGAGCCGCATTATACAACAGGCGTAGGATTAATAAAATTTGCATACAAAAATGCTAAAATACAAGGCCGGGAAATTGGAGCGCCAGTTGTGGAAGAAGAGCCGATTGAGCAAGAAATGATCAAACCTAGCCCGAAACCACAGCAGCCGCAACAATCAGCTGAGCAGCCGAAAAAGAAAAATGACCAAAATTTAATGAAGAAGTTTTTTGGATACTTCTTTGATTAACGTTACGGATTGGTAATTTCGAAGAATTAGGAGGAACTATCATGTTGGAGTTTGATACAAGTGTAGACCAATTAGCGACGATTAAAGTAATCGGTGTCGGAGGCGGCGGTAACAACGCGGTTAACCGAATGATTGAACATGGCGTCCAAGGTGTAGAATTTATTGCAGTTAATACAGATGCACAGGCATTAAATTTATCAAAAGCTGAAACAAAAATGCAAATCGGCGCTAAATTAACAAGAGGATTAGGTGCAGGTGCTAATCCGGAAGTTGGTAAAAAAGCAGCTGAAGAAAGTAAGGAACAAATCCAAGAAGCACTAAAAGGTGCAGACATGGTTTTCGTAACAGCTGGTATGGGTGGAGGAACTGGAACTGGTGCAGCTCCAGTCATTGCCCAAATTGCTCGTGAGCTAGGAGCACTAACGGTAGGTGTTGTTACTCGTCCGTTTACGTTTGAAGGCCGTAAGCGTTCTACTCAAGCGGCAGGCGGCATCGCGTCAATGAAAGAAGCAGTGGATACGCTGATTGTTATTCCAAATGATCGCTTATTAGAAATCGTTGATAAAAACACGCCAATGCTAGAAGCGTTCCGTGAAGCTGATAACGTATTACGACAAGGTGTGCAAGGTATTTCAGATTTAATCGCAGTTCCTGGATTAATTAACTTAGACTTCGCTGACGTGAAAACAATTATGTCTAACAAAGGATCTGCACTTATGGGTATCGGTATTGCGACTGGTGAAAACCGCGCTGCTGAAGCAGCTAAAAAAGCTATTTCAAGTCCACTTCTTGAAACATCTATCGATGGAGCTCAAGGTGTGTTAATGAATATCACAGGCGGTACAAACCTAAGTCTTTACGAAGTACAAGAAGCTGCAGATATCGTTGCTTCGGCTTCTGACCAAGAAGTGAACATGATCTTTGGATCTGTTATTAACGAAAACCTAAAAGATGAGATTGTTGTTACAGTTATTGCAACTGGCTTTAGTGACCAAGATTTATCACAGCCAAAACCAGGTCGTCCTTCGTTATCGGCGAATCGCATGCAGCAATCGACACAGCAACCGGCTCCACAGCCGAAGCGTGAAGTAAAGCGTGAAGAACCTGTACAGCAAGAATATACGCGTCCATCTCAGCCGCAGTCTGAAGATGCGCTAGATATTCCAACATTCTTACGAAACCGTAATCGTAGACGCTAAGAAAATAAAAAGCCAAGACCTCTGTTTTATACAGAGGTCTTTTTTTATGCAATGAATCTAGAAAACTCAAAAAGAGTATAAAAAACATTCGACATGGTCAATATGACGCCTTCAAAGGGTTTGTGTTTTCTTTCTAAAAGTGGTGTGACAAATATCGAATGATTTCCTCAAAAATACTGCTTGTTTCTCGGCATGAACTGACAGACTTTCTAATAGGATGTACTATATACTAATTTTTAACAGAAAAATTCAGAAAGAATGGAGAGGTTATAAACATTGCCAATCTATTTAGATTTAATATGGATGCTGAATTTTGGGTTAGATACGATCTTACTAATGTTATGTGCTGTTGTACTTAAACGGAATTACAAGTGGTGGCGGCTTTTGCTTGGCGGCTTTATCGGTTCATTGATTGTCCTTCTTATGTTTACACCTTTTTCTCATCTTATGGTTCATCCTGCTATTAAAATTTTATTCTCGTTTTTTATGGTATTGATGGCGTTTGGTTATAAACGACTGCGCTTTTTCTTTGAGAATTTATTAACGTTTTATTTTGCAACCTTTGTTGTGGGTGGAGGGTTAATGGGCGTTCACTTTTTATTTCAAGATCAGTTCCTTGTTCTTAATCAAATGGTTGATACGAAATCTCCACAGTTTGGTGATCCTATTAGCTGGATATTTGTTCTTATTGGTTTTCCGCTATTATCTTATTTTTCAAAAGCACGAGTTGATGATTTGCGAATGAAAAATATTACATTTGATCAGCTGGTAGATGTAGAAGTTATTTTAAACGAACAGACGCTGTCGATGAAAGGACTTATTGATAGTGGGAATCAGCTTGTAGATCCGCTGACGAAAACCCCGGTTATGATTGTTACAGCAGATTCTTTAAAAGAAATATTGCCTGAAGGCTTAATGGAATTAAGCAAAAATGTCCAATCCTTTTCACACAGCGAAGATATTGATCAAGAGTGGTATTCAAAAGTCCGCTTTGTCCCTTATCGAAGCGTGGGCCAAGCCAATCAGCTGCTTCTTGCTCTAAAGCCAGATATGGTAAGGCTGGTGCATCAGTCCAATACGATTGAAGTCACTAAAGTATTAGTAGGTATTAGTCATACAACGCTTTCAGTGGAGAAGCAATATGAATGTATTGTTCATCCGAAGCTCATTGTTATTGGAGAAGTAAGTTCCGCATCGTAAAAGGTGTGAACAAATAAAGGAGGATACAGAATGGCTACATATCGAATTCGATTTCAATTATGGTGGTACAAATTATTAATTAAACTTAAGCTAAAAACAGATGAAGTGTACTATATAGGAGGAAGTGAAGCTCTTCCACCGCCGCTGACAAAAGATGAAGAAGAAGTGCTCCTGAAAAAACTCCCATCAGGAGATGAAGCAGCACGTTCACTGTTGATTGAGCGTAATTTGCGACTGGTTGTTTATATTGCCCGCAAGTTTGAAAATACGGGAATCAATATTGAGGATTTAATTAGCATCGGCACCATCGGTTTAATTAAAGCAGTAAACACGTTTAATCCTGAAAAGAAAATTAAGCTAGCGACGTACGCCTCTCGCTGTATTGAAAATGAAATTTTAATGTATTTGCGCCGCAACAATAAAATTCGATCTGAAGTTTCATTTGATGAGCCGTTAAATATTGATTGGGATGGAAACGAACTGTTATTGTCTGACGTGATGGGAACCGAAGAAGATATTATCACAAAAGACCTGGAAGCCAATGTAGATCGAAAACTTTTGTTGAAAGCACTGCACCAATTAAATGATCGCGAAAAGCAAATTATGGAGCTGCGCTTTGGGCTAGCCGGCGGAGAAGAAAAAACGCAAAAAGATGTAGCTGATATGCTAGGCATTTCTCAGTCTTATATTTCAAGGCTCGAAAAACGAATTATTAAACGGCTGCGAAAAGAATTTAATAAAATGGTTTAAGTAAAAAAGCTGATTGTATAAGGGCTGAGAAGCATCTTATACAATCAGCTTTTTTAGCGTGGAATTGTCAGAATTGTAAAAGTGCATATTTTTTCCTTCTGAGGAGATACTGAATTCAGAACATCATCTCCTGTTAGGAGGGAAAGAGTTGACAAGAAATAAAGTAGAAATTTGTGGAGTAGATACTTCGAAACTTCCCGTATTAAAAAATGAAGAAATGCGAAAGTTGTTTAAACAAATGCAGGCTGGAGATGGAACAGCAAGAGAAAAGCTAGTAAGCGGAAATTTACGTCTCGTACTCAGCGTGATCCAACGTTTTAACAATCGTGGAGAATTTGTTGACGACTTATTTCAGGTTGGATGTATTGGATTAATGAAATCCATTGACAATTTTGATTTAAGTCAAAACGTGAAGTTTTCTACATATGCTGTCCCAATGATTATAGGGGAAATTCGCCGCTATTTACGTGACAATAATCCAATCCGTGTTTCTCGTTCCCTTCGTGATATTGCTTATAAAGCTCTTCAAGTTCGTGAAAGGCTTATGAGTGAAACATCCAAGGAACCTACAGCTGAGGAAATTTCAAAAGTCCTAGAAGTACCGCATGAAGAAATTGTGTTTGCTTTAGATGCTATCCAAGATCCGGTTTCTTTATTTGAACCTATTTACAATGATGGCGGAGACCCAATCTATGTGATGGATCAGCTAAGCGATGAACGCAACCGTGATTCAACTTGGATTGAAGAAATTGCTTTGCAAGAAGGTATGAGAAGATTGAACGAGCGAGAAAAACTAATTTTACGAAAGCGCTTCTTCCAAGGTAAAACACAGATGGAAGTGGCTGAAGAAATTGGTATTTCTCAAGCGCAGGTTTCTCGTTTAGAAAAAGCTGCTATTAAACAGATGAATAAAAATATTCAAAGTTAACAAAAGCTCTCTAAACTGGCAGCTGCCCGTGTTCATACAATCAATACCATTCACTTTATTTGATGTTCAACTTAATAAGCATCGTGTCTATAAAAACGGACACGGTGCTTATTTTGTATGTATCAATGAATATATGACCAAAAGATATTCATGTTAGATTTCCTATTGCTATGAGGACTTCTCGCTGCTTGTTGAGAATGTCTCTTGATGAAAAACTGTGTAATTAGTGAACAAAATGCTTATAGAAAGAGAATGGCAGAGAAAAAATAAGCTTTTCCTTCATGAAATGAAAATTTGAAAATATATATAGGCTAAGGAATAAAGTTGGCTATAGGAGGAGAGAGCATGTTAAAGATTTCAGAGTTTCAGCTGAAAGATGTAGTGAATGTAGCTGATGGCAAAAAACTTGGAAATGTAGGGGATATTGATATTGACTTAACAACGGGAAAAATACAGGCCGTCATTATCGGAGGCTCTCGTGTATTGGGCTTCTTTGGAAAAGATGATGAAATTGTGATTCCGTGGAAAAATATTGTGAAAATTGGTTCCGATGTCATTTTAGTACGTTATAAAGACGCATTTCAGCCTGAAGAGAATTAGTTTTTTGTCAACAGCACCTAGCAATCTGTGGTACAATATGTGAGAATAAATGAAACAAGGGATGTGTCACATACATGAATCCTGAGCCATTAAAAAAAAGCCATCACGAGTCGTTTATGTGGCTGAGCCCTTGGGTAGAAAAGAATGATATGCTTGTTGTTGGTTTCACCACAAAAAATGGTGGCGTGAGTAAACCTCCATTTGCTTCTTTTAACCTAGGGCTTCACGTAAACGATAACGTAGAAGATGTTATTACAAATAGAAAAATTTTAGCAGCCGAACTAGACATGTCTTTTGAAAGCTTTGTATGTGCTGAACAAGTACATGAAGCAACTGTTCAAAAAGTAACAAAAGCCGACTGTACAAAAGGACTCTACAAGTATGAAGAGGGCATAAAAGCAGCGGATGGCATTTATACAAATGAATCTGATATTTTGTTAGCTTTATGTTATGCAGATTGCGTTCCGCTGTACTTCTATGCGCCTGATCACCATTTAGTTGGTCTTGCTCATGCTGGGTGGAAGGGAACAGTAAAAGATATTGCAAAAAATATGATTCGGCGGTGGGTAGAGCAAGAAAATGTTCCGGTTGAAGATATTTACGTGGCGATTGGCCCTTCGATTGAAGATTGCTGTTATGTTGTCGATAACCGCGTCATTACACAAGTAAACGAAGTAGTTGGCCAAAATGGATATCAAGAAGTAAGCCCTGGACAATACGCGCTTAATTTAAAAAAAGTCAATAAGCTGCTGATTCAAAACGCAGGCGTATTGCCGGAACGAATTTTAACATCGTCGTATTGTACAAGCTGTGAAGATGACCTGTTCTTCTCACATCGCCGCGACCAAGGGAAAACAGGACGCATGTTTAACTTCATAGGCTTTAAGGAGGAGTAATTACATAGTGACAGCTAGCGTAAGTGAAAATCTAGAAGCAGTTCAACAAACAATTGCTGAAGCATGTAAAAAAGTTAATCGAAATCGAGAAGATGTAGAGCTGATTGCTGTAACAAAATATGTTTCCACAAAACGAGCAGCAGAAGCAGTGGATGCAGGCATTTTACATCTTGGAGAAAACAGGGATGAAGGTCTTCTAGAAAAGTATGAATCAATCGGTGAGAAAGCGACCTGGCATTTTATCGGAAGCTTACAAACAAGAAAAGTAAAACATGTGATTGATAAAGTTGACTATATTCATTCACTAGACCGATTATCTTTAGCAAAAGAAATTGATAAACGTGCAGGACATCGTATAAAATGTTTTGTACAAGTTAATGTTGCCGAAGAACAATCAAAGCATGGCCTTGCTGTAGAAGAGGTAATTCCATTTATTCAATCTCTTGAAACATTTACAAATATCCAAGTAGTTGGATTAATGACCATGGCTCCTCACACAGATGACGAGTCCTTGCTTCGCAGCTGTTTTCAAGGTCTAAAAAAATTGCAGAGTCGTATACAAGAACTAAACTTGCAATATGCACCGTGTACGGAGCTATCAATGGGAATGTCAAACGATTATGCAATTGCAATTGAAGAAGGAGCAACATTCATTCGACTAGGAACCACGTTAGTTGGGAATGAACGTTAAGGAGGTGTAATTCAAGATGAGTATGAAAAATCGCTTTAGAAGTTTCTTTGCTCTTGATGACGATACTGAATATGTAGAAGAACATTACGAACAAGAAGAGTCGGTAGAAGAGCCTGTACAGCAGTCGAGACCAGCAGTGAAAGCTAGTCAGCAGCCGAATCAGCAGCAAAACGTGATTAGCTTACAAAGCGTTCAAAAATCATCAAAAATGATGCTTTGCGAACCTCGCGTCTATGCCGAAGCACAAGAAATTACGGATCATTTAAAAAATCGTAAAGTCGTAGTTGTTAATTTACAGCGCATTCAACGAGATCAAGCAGTGAGAATTGTCGACTTTTTAAGTGGTACAGTTTATGCTTTAGGCGGGGACATTCAAAAAATTGGAACCGACATCTTTTTATGTACACCTGATAATGTAGACGTAAGCGGAAGCATTTCAGATATGATGGGAGAACACGATACAACAAACGTAAAGAGGTGGTAGTTTTTGGACATCGTTTTTGGGATTCTCGCAAAATTGATTGGGCTTTACTCATGGGCACTGATTATTTACATTTTGATGTCTTGGGTACCCGATGTAAGGGCCTCTAAGTTTGGTCAGCTGCTTGGCAGTATTTGCGAGCCTTACTTAGAGCCTTTTCGTAAAATCATTCCGCCTATTGGCATGATTGATATTTCACCTCTTGTTGCAATCTTTTTACTACGATTTGCGGAAAGAGGCGTGTATTCACTTAATAATGTGATGGGGTTTATTTAAAAAAGGAATCGCTGGATTCCTTTTTTACATACCAATAGTAGGAGTAATAATATGTCTATTTATGAACATTTTAGGCAAGAAGAACATGGGTTTATTGATCAAGTTCTTCAGTGGAAAGAAGATGTCCTACATCAATACAGCCCAAAATTAACGGACTTTTTAGATCCAAGAGAGCAGCAGATTGTGACGGCTATTGTTGGGACTGAAGGAGAGGTTCAAGTTTCATTTGATGGTGGACAACCGTTTGCTGAACGCAAGCGTGCGCTGCTATATCCGGATTACTATGTGCCTGAAAGCGAAGATTTTCAGTTGCATATGTACGAATTGAATTATCCTAAAAAGTTTGTGACGATTGAACATCCTCAAGTTCTTGGTTCGGCGATGTCCTTAGGACTGCGCCGTTCAAAATTTGGCGATATTTTGGTCGCGGGAGACGATATTCAGCTTGTAGCTGCAGAGGAAATTTCTTCTTATATTGAGATGAATTTAACATCAATTGGAAAAGCCAAAGTTTCACTTTCTTCTATTCAAAGAGAGCAGCTGCATGTGGTAAAAGAAGAGCTGATTGAACACGTTTATACAGTTTCTTCAATGAGGCTTGATGTTTTGCTGTCGACCATTCACAATCTATCAAGACAAAAAGTCCAGCCGTTTATTGCAAATGGAGCGGTAAAAGTAAATTTTAAAGTCATTGAACAGCCTTCTTTTGAATGTCATGAAGGTGATATTTTGTCGCTTCGTGGCCACGGCAGAAGTCGTATCGTTTCACTTGAAGGCAAAACCAAAAAAGAAAAATGGCGAATTGTTGTAGGGAAGCAGAAATAAAGAAATCTACTAGCAGGAAATTTTAAAAATATGTCGAATAAACCATTACTAATGATGTAATGAGACAACACGGAGGTGGCCTAGATGCCTTTAACCCCTTTGGATATTCATAACAAAGAGTTTAATCGCGGGTTTCGCGGATATGATGAAGATGAAGTAAATGAGTTTCTTGACCAAGTAATTAAAGACTATGAGCTGGTAATGCGTGATAAAAAGGAGTTAGAAGGAAGGGTATCTGAATTAACAGATCGTCTTGGACATTTTACTAACATCGAAGAAACGTTAAATAAATCAATTTTAATTGCTCAAGAAGCAGCGGAAGATGTAAAGCGAAACGCTGAAAAAGAAGCGAAGCTCATTATAAAAGAAGCAGAAAAAAATGCGGACCGTATTATTAATGAAGCACTGTCTAAGTCTCGTAAAATTGCGATGGACATTGAGGAGACGAAAAAGCAGTCTAAAGTATTTAGAACTCGTTTCAAAATGTTAATTGAAGCACAGCTTGAAATGTTAAACAGCGATGACTGGGATCAGTTGATGGATTATGAGATGCCAGCGCTAGAAGAAAAAATTGACTAGTCAAGACATCATCTTGACTTCTCACGTTTTGTTGTCATATAATTTGGTAACAGATGAAATTTCATATCAAACAGTACGGAGACAGGGACAGTAGCTTTTTTAGTTTGTCAAAGCGAATCGAGGATGGTGCGAGCTCGATAACAAACAAAAAAGTGAAAATCACCCTAGAGTACCATTGCTGAAATGATGATAGTAAGCAGTGGCGGTTTATTCACGTTACGAATGCAAAGAGGATTTGCGTGCAGCAAATCTACTAGGGTGGTACCGCGGGAGGCCTTCTCGTCCCTTTTTGGGATGAGGAGGTCTTTTTGTTATGGTGCAAAAAGATATGAAATTTACGTTTTTTTTTGGAGGGTAAAACATGGAATATAAAGATACATTATTGATGCCAAAAACTGAATTTCCGATGCGTGGAAATTTACCGAACCGCGAGCCTAAAATGCAAGAACAGTGGGCTGAAATGAATATTTATGAAAAAGTACAAAAACGTACGGAAGGCCGCCCGCTATTCGTCCTGCATGATGGACCTCCATATGCCAATGGCGATATTCACATGGGACATGCCTTAAATAAAATTTTAAAAGATTTTATCGTTCGCTATAAGTCGATGTCAGGCTTCTGCGCACCTTATGTGCCAGGCTGGGATACACACGGCTTGCCAATTGAAACGGCTTTAACAAAAAATAAAAAAGTAAACCGCAAAGAAATGACAGTAGCTGAATTCCGTAAGCTTTGCGAACAGTATGCTTGGGAACAAGTAAACGGCCAGCGTGAGCAGTTCAAGCGTTTAGGCGTACGCGGAGATTGGGATAATCCATATGTAACGCTTCAGCCACAGTACGAAGCGCAGCAAATCAAAGTATTTGGCGATATGGCGAAAAAAGGCTATATCTACAAAGGATTAAAACCTGTATACTGGTCTCCTTCAAGTGAATCTGCTTTAGCAGAAGCGGAAATTGAATACTATGACAAGCGTTCAGCTTCTATTTACGTAGCGTTTAATGTGAAAGATGGTAAAGGCGTGCTTGAACAAGATGAAAAATTCATCATTTGGACGACAACACCATGGACAATGCCAGCTAACCAAGGGATTGCTGTCAATCCCGAGCTTCAGTACAGCGTAGTTGAAGCAGATGGAGCAAAATATGTGGTAGCAACTGAACTTATTGAAACAGTTGCTAAAGAAATTGAATGGGCTGACTATAAGACACTTCGTACAGTAAAAGGTTCAGAACTTGAACGCGTGGTAGCTGAACATCCAATCTACAAGCGCGATTCTTTAGTTGTTCTTGGCGATCACGTAACGACTGATGCTGGTACTGGCTGTGTTCATACAGCACCGGGACACGGGGAAGACGACTTTATCGTTGGTCAAAAATACGGTTTGGAAGTTCTTTGTCCAGTTGATAGTAAGGGTCATATGACGAATGAAGCACCAGGATTTGAAGGATTATTCTATGATAAAGCGAATAAGCCGATTACAGACAAACTAGAAGAAGAAGGCGCGCTGTTAAAATTAAGTTTCATTACCCACTCATATCCACATGACTGGCGTACGAAGAAACCAACAATTTTCCGTGCAACAGCACAGTGGTTTGCGTCTATTAAAGATTTCCGTGAAGATTTATTAAAAGCAGTAGAAAAAACAGAATGGGTGCCTACTTGGGGTGAAACTCGACTTTATAACATGGTGCGTGACCGCGGAGACTGGTGTATTTCTCGTCAACGTGCATGGGGCGTTCCGATTCCAGTATTTTATGCTGAAAATGATGAGCCAATCATTACGGACGAGACAATTGAGCACGTATCAAATCTATTTAGAGAACATGGATCAAACGTATGGTTTGAGCGTGAAGCAAAAGACTTGCTTCCAGAAGGCTTTACTCATGAAGGAAGCCCAAATGGCCGTTTCACAAAAGAAACAGACATCATGGACGTATGGTTTGACTCTGGTTCTTCACATCAAGCTGTTCTTGAAGAGCGTGAAGACTTACAGCGTCCGGCTGATTTGTATTTAGAAGGTTCTGACCAATACCGCGGCTGGTTTAATTCAAGTCTTTCTACAAGTGTAGCTGTAACAGGTGAAGCACCTTATAAAGGCGTACTTAGCCACGGATTTGCTTTAGACGGTGAAGGTCGCAAAATGAGTAAGTCATTAGGGAATGTTGTAATTCCAGAAAAAGTAATGAAACAACTAGGTGCGGATATTTTACGTCTATGGGTAGCTTCTGTAGATTACCAAGCGGATGTTCGTGTATCTGATAACATTTTAAAACAAGTAGCAGAAGTATACCGTAAAATCCGCAACACGTTCCGTTTCTTACTAGGAAACCTAGCGGATTTTAATCCAACAACTGACGCTGTAGCCGTTGAAGACCTTCGTGAAGTAGATCGCTACATGCTTGTGAAGCTGAACAAATTAATTGATAAAGTGAAAAAATCTTATGATTCATATGAATTCTCAAGCATTTATCACGCAGTGCATAATTTCTGTACAATTGATATGAGTTCATTCTACTTAGACTTTGCAAAAGATGTATTGTACATTGAAGCAGAAAATAATGTAGAGCGTCGCAGCATTCAAACGGTTCTTTATGAAACGTTATTATCGTTAACGAAATTAGTGTCTCCAATTCTTTCTCATACAGCAGACGAAGTATGGGTTCACATTCCGAACGTAACGGAAGAAAGCGCGCAGCTAGTTGATATGCCAGAGGTTCAAGAAATTGAAGGAGCAGATCAATTAGTAGAGAAATGGGATGCGTTCATGGAGCTTCGCGATGAAGTCTTAAAAGCGCTAGAACAAGCTCGTAATGAAAAAGTAATCGGTAAGTCTTTAGAAGCAAAATTAACGCTGTATCCAACAGCAGATACGAAAGAGCTGTTAGCCTCTATTTCTGAAAATGTAGGTCAACTCTTCATCGTTTCAGATCTTGAAGTAGCAGAAGGTGAAGCGCCTGCTGAAGCACAAAAATTCAGCTATGCTTCAATTGTTGTAAGTAAAGCAGAAGGTGAGAAGTGTGAGCGCTGCTGGGTAGTATCACCAACAGTTGGCGAAGATCAAGATCACCCAACTTTATGTACACGCTGTGCGGATGTTGTGAAAAATCACTACGTTCAGCAGTAATGAACAAAAGCACGTCCTTTTTGGGCGTGTTTTTTGCTGTACGAAATTCCCAAATACAATGGTATAAAGCATTCAAAGCCTTAGGAAAAACTTGTGTTGTAGATTCGATGGAAAACTCGGTAAACCTAACATCATTAATACTTCATCTTATCAGCACAGGAGGCGTTTGCATGTATGAAAATTATCTTTCCATTGGACAGGAATTAGCTCTTATCAAAGAAGAATTACAAGATCGCCTATTGAGATATGCTACAGAACAATCTGGTTATATAGATGAAAAGGAACGTTACGTAATAGAAATGATTAAAGCCGATTTAAAAGATGTAGAACACGCGCTAGCAAAGCTTGACGTTGGTGCGTTTGGAATTGATGAACTAACTGGCGAAGTGATGTCTATTCATAAATTAAAAGTAATGCCGACGGCCCGCACAAACGAAGATTTATTTGTTTTCTGGTGAGAAGCGAGAAAAAAAATGAATTATGTGCTAAAATGCTTTAGTATGGATTCGTTTGATTTTATTGCGGGAGGAAAACGTTTGTGTTTTATTATCTTATCGCTTTAGCTGTTATACTTATTGATCAGGTAACAAAATGGATGATTGTAAAAGAAATGTATTATGGACAAAGCATTACCGTAATTGAAAACTTTCTTTACATTACCTCTCATCGTAACAGAGGAGCCGCGTGGGGTATTCTACAAGGACAGATGTGGTTCTTTTATCTCATTACGGTGGTTGTGGTAGTCGGTTTAATAATTTATATTCAAAAGCTCAAAAAACAAGATAAATGGTTCGGTATTGCGCTAGCATTAATGTTAGGCGGCGCCATTGGAAACTTTATTGATCGAGTGGTCCGTAAAGAAGTAGTTGATTTCGTAAATACATACATCTTTACGTATGATTTTCCGATTTTTAACGTAGCTGATTCGGCACTTGTCGTCGGAGTAATCATCATGTTTATTATGACGCTGTTTGAAGGGAAAATGAAGAAGGAGCACAAAGAATGAATGTAATTGAAACAGTTATAAATGAAGAACAAGCGGGAGAACGTATTGATAAAGTACTTTCGACTGTAAATGCAGAATGGTCACGTTCACAAGTGCAGCAGTGGATCAAAGAAGGTCATGCAAAAGTGAATGATAAAACCGTTAAAGGAAACTATAAATGTAAAACAGGAGACGCTATTATTATTGAAGTGCCGGAACTAGAGGAGCTTGATGTGGTAGCGGAAGAAATGGATTTAGATATTTATTATGAAGATCAAGATGTGCTTGTTGTAAATAAACCTCGCGGCATGGTTGTACATCCAGCTCCAGGTCATCATAGCGGCACGCTTGTAAACGGCTTAATGGCTCACTGTAAAGATTTATCCGGTATTAACGGCGTTATGCGCCCTGGTATCGTTCATCGAATTGATAAAGATACGTCCGGTTTACTTATGGTTGCAAAAAATGATTTAGCTCATGAATCACTAGTTAGTCAGCTTGTAGCTAAAACAGTGACGCGCCGCTATAAAGCTATCGTTCACGGAGTAATTGCGCACGATCACGGTACAATTGATGCGCCAATCGGCCGAGATAAGCAAGATCGTCAAAGCATGACGGTCACTGATGAAAACAGTCGTGATGCAGTGACGCACTTTACTGTATTACAGCGTTTTAAAGATTTTTCACTTGTCGAATGTAAGCTAGAAACGGGGCGAACACACCAAATTCGCGTTCACATGAAGTATATTGGCTTTCCGCTTGCCGGGGATCCGAAGTACGGACCGAAAAAAACGCTTCCGATTGACGGACAAGCGCTTCATGCAGGTGTATTAGGCTTTATTCACCCTCGTACAAATGAATATATGGAATTTGAAGCACCGGCTCCAAAAGAGTTTAATGAGATGCTCGAGCTTATTGAAAAAAGAAGTTGACAACTGTCATAAGTGATGGCATACTTGTATTAACTTAATAAGAACCTTTAAGAACAGTCCAGAGAGGCTGAGAAGGAAACGGTGCAGAAAAGGCATACTTATAGCCTTTTTGAAGAAATATATCTAAAACCAAATCCTCTTGCCTCAAGGCAAGAGGATTTTTTTATGTCAACAACTTGAGGTGAAAAACAGTGAACGTAAAAGCTACCGTCCTTGACGAACAGGCTATCCGCCGCGCTTTAACTCGAATTGCACATGAGATTATTGAAAAGAATAAAGGAATCGAAAATTGTGTGCTAGTGGGGATTAAAACGCGAGGTATTTATATCGCAAAACGTTTAGCAGAACGAATTGCACAAATTGAAGGAAACACATTGCCAGTCGGAGAACTAGACATCACGCTTTACCGAGATGATTTATCGAAAGTGACAAGCAATGACGAACCTCTCGTAAAAGGATCAGATATTCCGACAGATATTGCAAATAAGAACGTCATCTTAGTAGACGATGTGTTATATACGGGCCGTACGGTTCGAGCAGCACTTGATGCACTGATTGATATCGGCCGACCTGAACTCATTCAGCTGGCTGTTTTAGTGGATAGAGGGCACCGCGAGCTGCCGATTCGAGCAGACTATGTTGGCAAAAACGTACCGACAGCTAAAAGTGAAAAAATTGCGGTGCATTTAATGGAAGTAGACGAAAAAGACCACGTGTCTATTTACGAAAAATAAATTATATACCCTTTTAAATGGTAGTCCCGTGAGGCTGCAAAAGGGGGGTCACTATACAAGGAAAACTATACTGCGGTATAGCGTCTTCCTTGTATGCTGAAAACCTCTTTGCCTCTGCGTAAAGAGGTTTTTTTATAGTGATAGGAGGAAAAACATATGAGTCAACAACGAGATTTTGTACTTGATATACATGATAAACCAAAAGCAGTAAATTGGTTAACATTGAGTCTGCAGCATTTGTTTGCAATGTTTGGATCGACGGTGTTAGTGCCTTTCCTGGTCGGATTCAGCCCGGCAATTGCTTTGATTTCAAGCGGGGTAGGAACGCTTGCTTTCCTGCTCATTACAAGAGGTCAAATTCCTTCTTACCTTGGTTCATCGTTCGCGTTCATCACGCCAATCATTTTCGCAAAAGCTTCGTTTGGACCTGAAGAAACGATGGTTGGCTGTTTCTTAGCCGGACTTGTGTATGGAATCGTTGCTTTGATTATAAAAGGAACAGGAATCAATTGGATTATGAAGCTGCTTCCTCCGGTTGTAGTAGGACCAGTTATTATGGTTATAGGCTTAGGATTAGCTAATACAGCAGTAGGCATGGCGATGAACGATGCAAAAGGAAATTACAGCTTAACTTACCTGATGGTTGCGCTTGTGACACTAGCGATAACAGTTGCTTGCTCAATCTTCTTTAAAAACATTATCAGCCTGATTCCGGTACTGATGGGAATTATCGGCGGATACATCTTTGCTTATACACAAGGATTGGTAGACTTTTCAAAGGTAATGAAAGCAGAGTGGATTGAAATACCTCACTTCTACGTGCCGTTCGTCACATACACGCCGTCCATTTCATTAGGGATTGTGCTTATCATGGTACCTGTAGCAGTCGTAACACTTTCAGAACATATTGGACACATTCTTGTTTTAAATAAGATTGTGGATCGAAACTATATTGAAAAGCCAGGGCTGCACAGATCGATTTTAGGAGACGGAGTAGCCACTATGCTTGCTGCGCTGATCGGCGGACCTCCAAACACAACATATGGTGAGAACATCGGAGTGTTAGCCATCACAAAGGTGCTTAGCGTATTTGTAATAGCAGGAGCAGCAGTCTTCGCGATTTTGTTCGGGTTTGTCGGCAAAATCAACGCTCTTATTTCAAGTATACCAACGCCGGTCATGGGTGGGATTTCAATTCTCTTATTCGGAATCATTGCTTCATCAGGCTTGCGCATGATGGTGGATGCAAAGGTAGATCTTGGATCAAAACGAAACTTAATGATTGCTTCGATTATCTTAGTGTTAGGAATCGGAGGAGCACACTTAGATATCTCAGAACATGTAAAGATTGATAGCATGGCACTGTCTGCTATCATGGGAGTTCTGCTGAATCTAGTTCTGCCGAAAGAGAAGATAAAAGAAGCAGAAAACGTTCAACAAACGTCAGCACGAAAAATTTCATAGAACGCCTTTTAATTGAAATCCAGAGAGGTTTCTAAGGGTGTGTGAAAAGCGCGTTATAGACGAAGCTTGTTTTCTTACACCCTTTCTAAGTTAGAAAGGGTGTTTTTTATAAAGAAATGCGAGGAAAGCAAAAATGGAGGGAATCGATATGAAACATTTAGTGACAGTCTCAACACTAGAAACAAATGAAATTCTAGAGATTTTAGACAGCGCTGAAAACTATCGAACGAATAAACAAGGATGGAAACCGGAAGAGAAAATGTTTGTTGCCAACTTATTTTTTGAAGCGAGCACGCGTACTCGATGCAGCTTTGAAATGGCAGAACAGCAGCTAGGATTAACAACAATTCCGTTTGAAGTAACAACTTCAAGCGTCCAAAAAGGAGAAACGCTTTATGACACGATTGAAACATTAGCTTCAATCGGTGTTCAGTCAGTTGTTATTCGCCACCCGCAAGATCGTTATTATGAAGCACTGCAGGAAAAAGTATCGATTCCCATCATTAATGCAGGAGACGGATGCGGTCAGCATCCAACTCAGTGTCTGCTTGATCTACTGACAATTCGCCAAGAGTTCGGCTCGTTTAAAGGATTAAAAGTCGCAATAGTCGGAGATTTGCGACATAGCCGCGTAGCGAGATCGAATGCAGAAATGCTGACAAAACTAGGGGCGACCGTATATTTTGCGGGACCTGAAGAATGGAAAGATGAAGAGAACAGACACGGTACATATCTTGATATCGATGAAGCAATCGAAACGGTCGATGTTGTGATGCTACTGCGTATTCAATTTGAAAGGCATGAAGAGAACACTTCAGAGCTTGCAAAGAACTACCATAGCCGCTTCGGATTAACCGTTGAACGAGAGCGGAAAATGAAATCACATAGCATTATTCTTCATCCAGCTCCGGTGAACAGAGGAGTCGAAATTGCAGATGAGCTCGTTGAATGTGAACGCTCAAGAATTTTTAAACAAATGCAAAATGGCGTGTACATTCGCATGGCAGTATTAGCAAGAGCGCTACAACCAATTGAAAGGGGACTTAATAATGACAACAATTATCAAAAATGCTACATGGTCAAATGAAGGAAAAATTGAAAAAGTCGAACTGAAAATTGAAAATGGTGTAATTGCTGAAATAGCTTCACACATTGACGTAGAGAATGAAGAAGTCATTGATGCAGGCGGGAACTTCTTATCACCGGGTTTAATCGATGTTCATGTTCACTTGCGTGAGCCAGGGGGAGAAAAGAAAGAAACAATTGAAACAGGTACTCTAGCAGCTGCAAAGGGCGGTTTTACAGCAATTGCTGCAATGCCGAACACGCGTCCAGTGCCTGATACTGTTGAACAAATGGAGTGGGTAAACAAGCGCATTGAACAAACAGCACATGTGCGCGTATTACCGTACGCATCGATTACTACTCGTCAATTGGGAAAAGAATTAACGGACTTTGAAGGCTTAAAAGAAGCGGGAGCATTTGCTTTTACAGATGATGGAGTAGGGGTTCAGTCAACAGGAATGATGCTAGAAGCGATGAAAAAAGCCGCTTCATTAAACAAAGCAATCGTTGCACACTGTGAAGATAATGATTTAATTAACAAAGGCTGCGTACACGACGGGAAATTTGCAAAAGAACATGGACTAAACGGTATCCCATCTATCTGCGAAGCCGTTCAAATTGCACGAGATGTCCTGCTTGCTGAAGCAGCAAACTGTCACTACCATGTGTGTCACGTAAGTACAAAAGAATCCATTCGCGCCATTCGTGATGCGAAAAAAGCAGGCATTCGCGTAACTGCAGAAGTAACGCCTCATCATCTGTTACTAAATGAAGAAGATATCCCGGGACTTGATTCGAATTTCAAAATGAATCCGCCGCTTCGAGGAAAAGATGATCAACAGGCATTAATTGAAGCTTTATTAGACGGAACGCTTGATTTTATCGCCACTGATCACGCACCGCACACAGCGGACGAAAAAGCAGAAGGAATGGAGCTTGCGCCGTTTGGAATTGTGGGACTTGAAACAGCTTTCCCGCTTCTTTATACAAACTTGGTATTAAAAGAAGTAATGACGCTAGAGCAGCTAGTATCGTATTTAACAAACAAGCCGGCTGAAACATTCAATCTTCCTTATGGCACGATTGAAGTGGGAAAAACAGCGGATTTAACCATCATTGATCTTGAAACAGAAAAAGCAATTAATCCAGAAGAATTTGTATCCAAAGGTAAAAACACGCCGTTTGCTAACTGGGTATGCAAAGGTTGGCCGGTAATGACATTAGTAGAAGGTAAACGAGTATGGGAGGATGTTAAAGCATGCAACGTCAACTAATTTTAGAAGATGGAACAGTATTTATCGGAAAAGGATTCGGCAGCGACAAAGAAATGACAGGAGAAGTTGTTTTCAACACGGGAATGACAGGATATCAAGAAATTCTATCTGATCCATCATACTGTGCACAAATTGTGACATTAACATATCCTTTAATCGGAAACTACGGTATTAACCGCGATGACTTTGAGTCGATTGAACCAGCTGTACACGGTTTGATTGTAAAAGAAATTTGTGATGCTCCTTCAAACTTCAGAAGCGAACTATCAGTAGATGAATTTTTAAAACAAAAAGATATTCCAGGATTAGCTGGAATCGACACGCGAAAATTAACGAGAAAAATTCGTCAGCACGGTGCGCTTCGCGGACGCGTATGCAGCATGGAAGTCAATGTAGAAGAAGTGGTAGCACAGCTTCAAAATCATGAACTTCCAACTGATTCAGTTAAAAAAGTATCAACGGTGAAGCCTTACCCAAGCCCAGGCAGAGGTAAAAAAGTGGTACTCGTTGACTTTGGAATGAAACACGGAATTTTACGTGAATTAACAGCTCGTCAATGCGACGTGATTGTGGTTCCTTATAACGTAACTGCGCAAGAAATTCTTCAATTAAATCCAGATGGCATCATGTTAAGCAACGGACCTGGAGACCCAAAAGACGTACCTGAAGCAATCGAGATGATTCAAGGGGTTTTAGGGAAGGTTCCGCTTTTCGGAATTTGTTTAGGACATCAGCTGTTTGCCCTAGCATGCGGAGCAGATACAGAAAAAATGAAATTTGGTCATCGTGGATCCAACCATCCTGTAAAGGATCTAAAAACCAATAAAGTAGCTCTTACATCTCAAAACCACGGCTATACAGTGTGTGAGCCATCTCTTGTCAACACGCCATTAGAAGTGACGCACGTTGCGCTTAACGATGGAACAGTTGAAGGAGTAAAGCATAAAGAATATCCGGCATTTACGGTTCAGTATCACCCTGAAGCATCACCGGGACCTGAAGATGCAAACGGATTGTTCAACGAATTTATGGATCTTATGAAAAACAATCAGAAAGTAGGTAATTGCTAATGCCAAAACGTCAAGATATTAACACAATTCTCGTAATCGGATCAGGACCAATCGTCATTGGACAGGCGGCAGAGTTTGACTATGCAGGAGCGCAAGCATGTATTGCGTTAAAAGAAGAAGGATACAAAGTTATTCTTGTGAACTCCAATCCTGCAACAATCATGACAGATTCAGAAATGGCAGACAAAGTATATATTGAACCTCTAACGGTTGAATTTGTAAGCTCAATTATTCGTAAAGAACGCCCGGATGCACTGCTTCCAACGCTTGGCGGTCAAACGGGACTGAACTTAGCGGTAGAATTACACGAAACGGGCATTTTAGAAGAATTTAACGTAGAAATTCTCGGGACAAAATTATCAGCGATTGAACAAGCTGAAGACCGTGAGCAGTTCCGTTCATTAATGAATGAACTAAATCAGCCTGTCCCAGCAAGTGAAATCATTCATTCACTAGACGAAGCGTATGCGTTTGTTGAACAAGTAAACTATCCGGTAATCGTGCGTCCTGCTTATACGCTTGGCGGTACGGGAGGCGGAATTTGTAACAACGAGCAAGAGCTGATTGAAATTGTAACAAGTGGGTTAAAACACAGTCCTGTAACACAGTGCTTACTTGAGAAAAGCATTGCAGGCTTTAAAGAAATTGAATATGAAGTAATGCGCGATGCAAACGATAATGCGATTGTAGTATGTAATATGGAAAACTTTGACCCGGTCGGTATTCATACGGGAGATTCAATTGTTGTAGCACCAAGCCAAACGCTAAGCGACCGTGAGTATCAGCTGCTTAGAAATGCGTCACTAACAATTATCCGAGCGCTTAAAATCGAAGGCGGATGTAACGTTCAGCTAGCACTAGACCCAGAAAGCTTCCAGTATTACGTAATTGAAGTAAACCCTCGTGTAAGCCGTTCGTCGGCCTTAGCATCAAAAGCAACAGGGTATCCAATTGCAAAATTAGCCGCAAAAATTGCGGTAGGGTTAACATTAGATGAAATGATGAACCCGGTAACTGGGAAGACATACGCATGTTTCGAACCTGCACTAGATTACATCGTATCTAAAATTCCACGCTGGCCGTTTGATAAATTTGAATCAGCTAACCGTAAACTAGGTACACAGATGAAGGCAACAGGGGAAGTAATGGCAATTGGCCGCACGTTCGAAGAGTCAATTTTAAAAGCCGTACGCTCACTTGAGTCAAACGTTCATCACTTAGAGCTAAAAGATGCGCATGAATTTGATGATGCCATTATTGAAAAACGTATTCGCAAAGCTGGCGATGAGCGATTATTCTACGTCGCAGAAGCCATTCGCCGCGGCGTAACAATTCAGCAAATTCACGAGTGGAGCAAAATCGATCTTTTCTTCTTAGTAAAACTTGAAAAAGTGATTGCTTTTGAAAATGTGTTAAAAGAAGAGATTCATAATGTAGAAGTTTTACAGGAAGCAAAAGAAATGGGATTTGCAGACTGCACGATTGCTAAGCTATGGAATCAAACAGAGCGTGAAGTATACGACTTCCGCAAACAAAACGGCGTGATGCCAGTATACAAAACGGTAGATACATGTGCAGCAGAATTTGAATCTACAACACCATATTTCTACGGTACGTTTGAAGATGAAAATGAATCGATTGTTACAGATCGTAAAAGCGTTGTAGTGTTAGGGTCAGGTCCGATCCGCATCGGGCAAGGAATTGAGTTTGACTATGCAACGGTTCACTCGGTGTGGGCGATTAAAGAAGCTGGATACGAAGCGATTATTGTCAATAACAATCCAGAAACAGTGTCAACTGACTTCAGTATTTCAGATAAATTATACTTCGAGCCGCTGACGATTGAAGATGTGATGCATATCATCGATTTAGAAAAACCAGAAGGTGTGGTTGTACAGTTCGGTGGTCAAACAGCAATCAACTTAGCGGATGAGCTAGAAGCAAGAGGGGTCAAGATCTTAGGTACGTCGCTTGAAAGCTTAGATGCAGCGGAAGACCGTAAAAAATTCGAAGCGACGCTAGCGCGTTTAGAAGTACCTCAGCCGCTTGGAAAGACGGTTACTTCAGTTGAAGAAGCAGTGGTTGTGGCAAAAGAAATTGGTTATCCGGTGCTTGTACGTCCTTCATACGTACTGGGCGGACGCGCGATGGAAATTGTGTACAAAGAAGAAGAGCTGCTTCATTATATGAAACACGCGGTAAAAGTACACGCTGATCATCCTGTATTAATCGACCGCTACTTAACAGGAAAAGAGATTGAAGTCGATGCCATTTCAGACGGTGAAACAGTGGTTATTCCAGGAATCATGGAGCATGTAGAGCGCGCGGGTGTCCACTCAGGCGACTCCATCGCTGTATACCCACCGCAAACTCTGTCACAGGACGTAAAAGATACGATCATTGATTACACAACACGAATTGCAAAAGGCTTAAACATTATTGGACTGCTTAACATTCAGTTCGTCTTATCAAAAGGAGAAGTGTTTGTTCTTGAAGTAAATCCTCGTTCAAGCCGTACGGTGCCGTTCTTAAGTAAAATCACGCGTATTCCGATGGCGAATGTGGCAACAAAAGTAATTTTAGGAACAAGTTTAAAAGATCTTGGCTATGAATCAGGCATGCACCCTGAAGAAGAAGGCGTCTACGTAAAAGTGCCGGTCTTCTCATTTGCAAAGCTGCGCCGCGTAGATATTACGCTTGGACCTGAAATGAAATCTACTGGAGAAGTAATGGGGCAAGATTCAACGTACGAAAAAGCATTATATAAAGGACTAATTGCGTCAGGTATGTCCATTAAGCCGTACGGTTCAGTACTTATGACAGTAGCGGATAAAGATAAGGAAGAGGCAACAGCGTTAGCAAAGCGCTTTGCTAATATTGGCTACCAGGTGATTGCAACGGAAGGAACAGCTTCAACGTTTACAAAAGAAGACATTCGCGTAAAAATAGTAAATAAAATTCATCATGAAGATCACAATCTTTTAGATGTGATACGAAAAGGTGAAGCCCAGCTGGTCATCAACACGCTAACAAAAGGAAAACAGCCTGCGCGTGACGGATTTAAAATTCGCCGTGAAGCAGTTGAAAATGGCGTGCCTTGCTTAACATCACTTGATACAGCAGAAGCGATTTTACGAGTGCTTGAAACGATCAGCTTCCATACAACGCCAATGAAAAAAGTTCGTCCAACCAAAGAGGTGACAACCGTATGATCAAACATGAAATGATGCAAGTCGTCAGTCAGCGACCGTTAACACACAATGTATATGAATTAACCCTTCAAGGCGAGCTTGTTCGTTTCATGAATGAGCCGGGGCAGTTTGTGCATATCCGCGTCAACAACGACTATTTGCCACTGCTTCGCAGACCAATCAGTATTGCAGAAATTGATCAAACGCACGAACAATTTACGATGATTTACCGTGCAGAAGGGGCGGGAACATCGCTGCTCGCCGAAAAACAAGCCGGCCAGTCGATTGACGTGTTAGGTCCCCTTGGCCACGGTTTTCCATTAGATGCAATAGAGTCAGGTCAAACGGCTTTATTAGTAGGGGGAGGCATTGGAGTGCCTCCGCTCTATGAGCTTTCAAAAAGACTTCGTGAAAAAGGCGTGCAGGTTATCCACGTCCTGGGTTTTCAATCAAAAGCAGACGTATTTTATGAACGAGAGTTTTTAGCTTTAGGAGAAACATATATTGCAACGGTAGACGGCTCTTACGGAACAAAAGGTTTTGTCACAACGGTGATTGACGAGCATCAGTTTTCATATGACGTTATGTTTTCATGCGGTCCAACTCCGATGTTAAAAGCACTAGAAAATAATTATACAAACAAGCCGCTTTACATTTCTTTAGAAGAAAGAATGGGCTGTGGAATCGGCGCTTGCTTTGCATGTGTATGCAGGGAAAGTGAAGATTCTACGGCGTATAAAAAAATCTGCAGCGACGGTCCCGTCTTTCAAGCAGGGGAGGTGCTTCTATGAGTATGCTAAAAACGACATTGCCAGGGTTAGATTTGAAAAATCCAATTATGCCAGCATCCGGCTGCTTTGGATTTGGGCGTGAGTATGCTCAATTTTATTCACTTGATGCACTTGGAGCCATTATGATTAAAGCGACTACTGCTGAAACTCGTTTTGGCAATCCAACTCCTCGCGTAGCGGAGACATCTGCAGGAATGTTAAATGCGATTGGATTACAAAATCCTGGGCTAGAAAAAGTAATGAATGAAGAGCTCGTTTGGCTTCAGCAATATGATGTGCCGATTATCGCGAACGTAGCCGGTGCTTCAATTGAAGAATATGTGCACGTAGCAAAAGAAATTTCAACCGTATCAAATGTGAAAGCACTTGAATTGAATATTTCATGTCCTAACGTAAAGGAAGGCGGAATTGCGTTTGGCGTAGATCCTGTCATCGCTGCTCGTTTAACAAAAGCGGTAAAAGATGTTTCAAATGTTCCAGTTTATGTTAAACTATCACCAAACGTATCCAATATTGTAGACATGGCAATGGCTGTTGAAGAAGCTGGCGCGGATGGCTTAACGATGATCAATACGCTTCTCGGGATGCGTCTGGATTTGAAAACAGCTCAGCCGGTTTTAGCGAACGGCACAGGCGGACTGTCAGGACCTTCAATTAAACCGGTAGCGATTCGAATGGTGTATGAAGTGAGCCAAAAAGTAAACATTCCAATTATCGGTATGGGCGGAGTGACGACTGCTGAAGATGCACTTGAATTTTTATATGCAGGTGCAAGTGCCGTAGCGGTTGGTACAGCAAACTTTGTCGATCCGTATGTATGCCCAACCATCATTGACGAACTGCCAAGGCTATTAACATCATTAGGATACGAGCATGTTTCAGAATGTATCGGAAGGAGCTGGAAAAAGCGTGAAGCAACCGTTAATCATTGCTCTTGATTTTTCATCAATTAACGATGTACAGCAGTTTTTAATGCCTTTTCAACAAGAATCATTATTTGTGAAAGTAGGCATGGAACTGTTTTATAAAGAAGGGCTATCCATTATTTCTGCATTAAAAGAGCAAAACCACCAGATTTTCTTAGACTTAAAGCTTCATGATATTCCCAATACGGTAAAGCAAGGAATGAAGTCTTTGGCTTCTCTTGAAGTGGATTTGGTTAACGTTCACGCAGCCGGCGGAACGAATATGATGCAAGCAGCCGTTGAAGGACTTGACTTAGGAACCGCTGCTGGCAAAAAACGTCCGGATTGTATTGCGGTTACTCAGCTAACAAGTACATCGGATGAAATGCTAAAAGAGCAGCAGCTGATTACGCACTCGATGCAAGAAGTGGTTACGCATTATGCAGCGCTTGCTAAAAAAAGCGGACTAGACGGCGTTGTATGTTCTACTCATGAAGTGCCTTCGATTCGAAAAGCAGCAGGAGAGGACTTTTTGACCGTAACGCCGGGTATTCGTATGGGCGCAGATTCAGTAGATGACCAAGTCCGCGTAGCAACGCCTCAGCTAGCGAGAGAATATGGCTCAAGTGCCATTGTGGTTGGACGTTCTATTACTAAAGCAAAAGACCCGCTTAAAGCATATTATGAGATGTTACAGCAGTGGAAAGGGGAGCGTATTACGCGATGACAAAACTACGAAAAGAAATTGCAAAACAATTAATTGATATTGAGGCAGTAAGCCTTCAACCGAACGATCCGTTTACGTGGGCCTCTGGAATTAAGTCGCCTATTTATTGTGACAACCGTCTAACGCTTAGCTACCCAAAAGTGCGAAAAGAAATTGCAAAAGGTCTGCAGCATTTAATTAAAACGTATTTTGCCAATGCAGAAGTGATTGCTGGTACAGCTACAGCTGGTATTCCTCATGCAGCATGGGTAAGTGAAGCGCTAGAGCTTCCGATGTGCTATGTGCGAAGCAAAGCAAAAGAACATGGCCAAGGAAATCAAATTGAAGGAAAAGTAACAAAAGGTCAAAAAGTAGTTGTGATTGAAGATTTGATTTCAACTGGCGGAAGTGTATTTACCGCAGTCGATGCATTAAAAGCGCAGGGTTGTGAAGTACTGGGAGTTGTTTCTATCTTTACATATGAGCTGGAAAAAGCGCGTCAGCTGTTTAAAGCAAAAGAACTTCAAGTTTATTCTTTAACAGACTACTCTACGCTAGTAGAGGCGGCAAACGAAGCGGGATACATTGAAGAAGAAGCGATGGAAAAGCTATTTAAATGGCGTGAAAATCCTTCAGATCCTTCATGGATGAACTAAACTAAAAACCCCCTATATAGAAAGGGGGTTTTTGTTATGACTGACGCAGCTTTAGTACAAGTTCTTCGCTAGGCGTTACGTACACCGTTTGCTGATTATCATACGTCACAAAACCAGGTTTAGCACCGCTTGGTTTTTTTACATGGCGAATTTTTGTATAGTCCACTGGTACCGAACTTGAATTCTTGGCTTTACTAAAGTAAGCAGCAAGGTGAGCCGCTTCTAAAATTGTTTCTTCTGAAGGCTCTTGGCTGCGGATAACAACGTGAGAACCCGGTATATCTTTCGTATGAAACCAAACGTCATCACGAGCAGCAAGGCGATTTGTTAAATACTCATTTTGCTTATTGTTTTTTCCAACTAAAATCGTCGTGCCGTCGCTTGAAACGTATTGTTCAAGTGTAGGCGTGGTGTTTTTTTGTTTTTTTGCTTGCTTTTGCTGACGGTTGCGCAAATATCCTTCTTCCACAAGCTCTTCGCGAATCTCGGCAATGTCTTTGTGAGTAGCAGTATCCATTTGCTGAATAAGTGATTCAAAATACTGTACTTCTTCGTTTGCTTTTTCAATCTGTTCGATTACAATCGAAACGGAATTTTTCGCTTTTTGATACTTTGTAAAATAGCTTTGAGCATTTTGAGACGGTGATTTTTGCGAATCTAATGAAATCGTAAGTGTACCGCTATTTTCATCGTAATAATTAATCACGTCCACTTTCGCATCTCCTTTTTTGACAAGGTGTAAATTGGCCGTAAGGAGTTCACCGGCTAGCTGATAATCAGATGCTTTTTCTGCATTTTGCAGCGTTTGCTCAAGTTTTTTTATTTTTTTCTCATTTTTCTTTTTCTCGGTGGAAATAAACTGTACCAAATCATGCGCTTGCTGCTTTACACGATCTCGCTCTGCTTTCCCGTAGTAATAGCGGTCAAGAAGCTCGCTGATAGTTGCATACGTTTTTTTCGTACCCTCTAAATGCGTTAATTCGAGTAAATAAAAATAGTCTTTTTGATTAACGGTTGTCAGAGTCGGTGTAAACTGACCTTCTTTGATCAGCGTCATGGTTTCGACGAATGATTTTGGAAGGGTAGAACGATTCGCTAAGCCAGAGCGAAACACTACTTCATTTGCAATTAAAGGAGAAAGCCCTGAGAAGGTCTGCACTAGCTGACTGGCTAGCTTTCCACTATTAAAATCAATTTTTTTAACCACGGTTTCCTCGTCCGCTTCAAATGGATGAAGCTTATCTTGGCTAGGAGGCAGTACGTAAGGAGCTCCGGGTAGAAGCGTACGATGCCTGTTCAAGGCCATTGGAACATGCTTAATACTGTCGATAATCGTTTGTTTTTCTTTATCTACAAGTACAACATTACTATGTCTTCCCATGATTTCAATAATAAGCTGCTTGTACGTCACGTCGCCAATTTCATTTCGTCCTTTTGTTTCAATGACTAAAATGCGGTCTAATCCAAGCTGATACACTTGTTCAATAATGCTTCCTTCTAAATGCTTGCGAAGAAGCATACAAAACATAGGAGGCTCAGATGGATTTTCATAGGGCTCATTTGTAAAATGAACGCGTGAATAGTTAGGGTGAGCTGAGATTAAAAGTTTGCGGTTTTCACCTTTAGCGCGTACTTGTAAAATCAACTCGTTTGGAAACGGCTGATATATTTTTGAAATTCGTCCTGAAACCAAGGTCTCAGATAATTCTTGTAAAATGCCATATGTAAAAATACCATCAAATGACACAGTGCTCACATCCTTAAGTAATTGAAAATTGTCCTATAGAAAAGTATAGCATTTTTTAGGACGAGTCTGAATAAGCATACGATATAAGATTGTAACAATCTAATAGGTGCATTTACAAATAAAAGGGTGTGAAAAGATGCAATGAAATGGTATGAATTAGGTGAAAAAGCAATAGTAGAAGTAACAAAAACAGACAGGCAGCATGGTCTTACACACAAAGAAGTAAAAGCACGTCAGCAGCAACAAGGGTTTAATGAATTGACTGAAGGAGAGAAAAAACCAGCCATTCTTGTGTTTCTAGAGCAGTTTAAAGATTTTATGGTACTGGTTTTACTAGCTGCCACGCTTATTTCAGGGCTTTTAGGAGAATACATCGATGCAATTGCTATCATTGCTATTGTGGTAATTAATGGATTTCTTGGGTTCTTCCAAGAAAGAAAAGCAGAGAAATCTCTTCATGCATTAAAAGAGCTTTCGGCTCCTCAAGTAGCAGCCATGCGTGAAGGAAAATGGGTTAAGTTACCATCTAAAGAGCTGGTAGTAGGAGACGTTGTAAAGTTTTCGAGCGGAGACCGTATTGGAGCTGACCTTCGGATTATGGAAGCCAAAAGTCTAGAAATTGAAGAATCAGCGCTTACGGGAGAGTCTTTGCCTGTTGGTAAGCAAATAAAAGCATTGTCAGGAGATGAAGTGCCGCTTGGAGATCAGGACAATATGGCGTTTATGGGTACCCTTGTAACCAGAGGAAGCGGAACAGGTATCGTTGTAGGGATTGGAATGAAAACAGCAATGGGGCAAATTGCTGATTTACTTCAAAATGCTGAAGCCATGATTACTCCTCTTCAACGGAAGTTAGAGCAATTGGGCAAAATTTTAATTGTTGTAGCTCTTGCACTTACTGTATTAGTTGTTGGGATTGGTGTGCTGCAAGGGCATGATTTATACAGTATGTTCTTAGCGGGAGTTTCCTTAGCTGTTGCTGCCATACCCGAAGGTCTTCCTGCCATCGTAACCGTGGCGCTATCTCTTGGTGTACAGCGCATGATTAAGCAAAGATCCATTGTTCGCAAACTTCCTGCTGTTGAGACACTAGGATGCGCGTCAGTCATTTGCTCAGACAAAACGGGCACATTAACGCAAAATAAAATGACGGTTACCCACCTCTGGTCGGGAGGAATGACGTGGAGAGTATCAGGGACAGGGTATGAACCTACGGGCGTATTTTCACGAGAGGAAAGAGAAGTTGATACACGGAGTGAAAAACCGCTTCAGCAGCTTTTGGTGTTTGGTCTGCTTTGCAATCAAACATCCATCTCGAGAAAAGATAAAGAATATGTTATCGACGGGGATCCTACTGAAGCGGCTTTGCTTGTTGCCGCGATGAAAGCGGGGCTGACAAAAGAAAATATTCAAAAGCAGTTTACGATTATTGAAGAGTTTCCATTTGATTCAACGCGTAAAATGATGAGTGTAGTCATTGAAGACGCATCTCATAAACGCTATGTGATAACAAAAGGTGCTCCGGATGTGCTGCTTATAAACAGCAAAAATATTTTGTGGGAAAGCAGACAACAAACGCTGTCGGTAACGGTTCATAATGAAGTAAAAGGAGCGATTGATCAGTTAGCTAGCCAAGCGCTTCGAACCATTGCTATTGCATATCGACCGTTAGGAGAACATGAGAGCGTTCATACAGAGAAGGAAGCAGAAAAAGACCTGACTTTCCTCGGGCTTCAAGGAATGATTGATCCGCCAAGACCAGAGGTCAAGCAAGCGGTCAAAGAATGCCGAGACGCAGGCATCAAAACCGTTATGATTACAGGTGACCACGTTATTACAGCACAGGCGATTGCAAAACAGCTCGGAATTTTACCGAAAAACGGTCAAGTCTTGGAAGGAACGGATTTATCCAAAATGACGCAGGAAGAGCTAGAAGAAGTAGTAGATGATGTTTATGTATATGCAAGGGTATCACCTGAGCATAAGCTTAAAATTGTTAAAGCTCTTCAAGCAAAAGATCACATTGTAGCGATGACGGGCGACGGCGTAAATGACGCACCGGCTATTAAAGCAGCAGACATAGGCATTGCGATGGGCATCACCGGGACAGACGTAGCAAAAGAAGCGTCTTCACTCGTTTTGCTTGATGATAATTTTGCCACTATTAAATCAGCGATCAAAGAAGGGCGAAATATCTATGAAAATATTCGGAAGTTTATCCGTTACTTGCTTGCATCAAATGTAGGAGAAATTTTAGTTATGCTCTTTGCGATGATTTTAGCACTTCCGCTTCCGCTAGTGCCCATTCAGATACTATGGGTAAACTTAGTAACAGACGGTTTGCCTGCGATGGCTCTTGGCTTAGACCAGCCAGAGGACAACGTGATGAAGCGCCATCCAAGGCATCCGCGCGAAGGTATTTTTGCAAGAGGATTAGGATGGAAAGTAGTCAGCCGTGGATTTTTAATTGGAGCTGCTACACTTGCTGCGTTTATGATTGTTTACGACAATGACCCAGATCGGTTGCAGTATGCTCAGACGATTGCATTTGCCACACTTGTCATGGCACAGCTTATTCACGTATTTGACTGCCGAAGTGAAAAATCAATTTTTGATCGGAATCCATTTCAGAACTTATATCTTGTAGGGGCTGTTATTTCATCTATTATCCTTATGCTGGTGGCCATCTACTATCCGCCGCTGCAGCCTATTTTCCATACAATGGCCATTGCACCGCGGGAATGGCTCGTTATTTTAGGACTTGCAAGCCTTCCAACTTTTTTACTTGCTGGTTCACTTTTAACAAGAAAACCTTCATAAATTGTGCTATACTTTAATACAGGCTGTCCCAAATGAGAAAACTCATGAAGGCAGCCTTTACAGGTTGAATAAAGAAGAGAGATTTCTTTTTTTTGCTAACACTTTCTTTTACGATACTTTTTATGTAAGATGTACATAGTGGATGTGATAATAATGATAAAAAGTATGACTGGTTTTGGCCGCGGAAAAGCGGAAGTGGAAAATCGATCAGTAACAGTGGAAATGAAGTCTGTTAATCATCGTTTTTGTGAAATTGTTATCCGTATGCCAAGACAATTAATTGAAATTGAAGATAAAATAAAAAAAATCGTTCAAACATACATAAAACGTGGTAGAGTAGAAGTATTTGTTACTATTTCAGGTGAAGAAATGGCAAAAAAGAAACTGCAGACGGATTGGCAGCTGCTTGATGAATACATGAATGCGTTGCAGCAAGTAAAAGAAAAGCACGGGCTGTCACAATCTGTTCAAATTCAAGACATTTTACACATGCCTGAAGTGATGACAACTTATGAAGAAGAAGCTGATCAGACGAGTATTCATGGTGCAATCTTTGAAGCTGTTGAAGCTGCTGTTCATCAGTTAGTGGATATGCGGAAACGAGAGGGATCAGAGCTGTATCACGATTTAATGGGATACTTACAGGACATTCAAGACATTCGCGAAAAAATTACACAGCTTGCTCCTGAAGTTGCTGAACAATATCGCGAGCGTATTAAAAGAAAGCTGAGCGACTATTTAGAAGGTACTTTCGATGAGCAGCGAGTGCTGACTGAAGTAGCTATTTTTGCTGAAAAAGCAGATATTAGCGAAGAACTTACGCGAATTCAAAGTCATGTTTCACAATTTATTCAAGCATTAAATACACCTGATTCAGTGGGACGCAAGCTGGATTTTCTTGTTCAAGAGCTGAATCGTGAAATGAATACAATCGGTGCGAAGGCAAATAATGGTACTATTGCTCAGTATGTTATTAGTATGAAAGCACAATTAGAACGCATAAAAGAGCAGGTTCAAAATATTGAATAGCCTTCGTGTAAGATAAAGATTATATTGGTATAGCAGGAGGCTTCTTATGAGCGGTAAATTAGTGAACGTTGGATTTGGAAATTTTATTTCTTCTAATCGTATAATCTCTGTCGTTCATCCTGAATCAGCTCCAATCAAACGCATTATTCAAGATGCAAAAGATCGAGGCTCTTTAATAGATGCAACGCAAGGACGTAAAACACGATCTGTTATTGTTATGGATAGCGATCATGTTATTTTAGCTCCTGTACAGCCAGAAACTGTGTCGCAGCGACTTATAAACAAAGAAGAATTATTAGAAGGGTAGGTCACTTGAACCGATGATTGAAAGAGGTTTATTAATCGTTCTTTCCGGACCATCAGGTGTTGGAAAAGGAACGGTACGAAAAGCATTGTTTGAGCAAGAAGACATTAAATTGCAGTATTCTATCTCTGCAACAACAAGAAAGCCCCGCGAAGGTGAAGTAGACGGCGTTGACTATTTCTTCAAACCACGCGAAGAGTTTGAGCGCATGATTGAAAATAAGAAATTATTAGAGTGGGCTGAATACGTAGGCAACTACTACGGTACCCCGGTTGATTATGTAGAACAAACGTTATCTGAAGGAAAAGACGTATTTCTAGAAATTGAAGTGCAAGGTGCTCTTCAAGTGAAAGAAGCATTTCCAGAAGGTTTGTTCATCTTCTTGGCACCGCCGAGTTTATCAGAGCTTAAAAGTCGTATCGTAAACCGCGGTACTGAAACAGAAGACTTAATCAATAACCGTATGCGCGTGGCAAAAGAAGAAATTGAACTTATGGACGCCTACGATTATGTTGTAGAAAATGACAAAGTAGAAAATGCTTGTGCTCGCATCCGTGCTATCGTAACGGCTGAACACTGCCGTCGTGATCGTATTTCTGCGCGCTATAAAAGAATGCTGGAGGTAGAATAAACATGCTTTATCCATCAATTGATTCCCTAATGGAAAAATTAGATTCTAAGTACACGCTTGTGACAGTAGCTGCAAAACGCGCTCGTCAATTACAGCTTCACAATGATACGCCGATTGAAAAGCCGGTTTCTTATAAGTTTGTAGGCTGTGCTTTAGAAGAAATTAATGCTGAACAATTAAGCTATAAGCAAGGTGTAGCAGAAGAAGATTCTAAACATCAGTAAGTGAAAAAATAACAACCTACTTTATAGGTTGTTATTTTTTTGATGCTTTTGTTTGTATTCAAGCAGGATAGTGAATGTCTCACTACAAAAATGGTATAATAATTGAATTGAAAAGCTTTAGATAGTTACCCGAGTAAACAAGCGGATGCTGGTTGAGCGGGATAAATAGATGGGGGCATAATGATGAAGGGAAAACGAATTTTATTATGTGTTAGCGGCGGAATCGCCGTATATAAAGCCGTAGCTTTAACAAGTAAATTAGTACAAGCAGGAGCGGAAGTTAAAGTAATGATGACTGCTTCAGCACGCGAGTTCGTAACGCCGCTTACGTTTCAAGCTCTGTCTCGAAACCCAGTTTATACAGATACGTTTGATGAAAAAGATCCATCTGTGATTGCACATATTGATTTAGCCGATTGGCCCGATTTAATTTTAGTGGCTCCTGCTACGGCTAATATGATAGGGAAAATAGCAAATGGTCTTGCAGATGATATGATTTCCACAACGCTGCTGGCTGCTACTGCACCTGTGTGGATTGCGCCTGCAATGAATGTTCATATGTACGATCATCCCGCTGTTAAAAAAAATATGAGCACTCTTTCATCATTTGGTTACTCTTTTGTAGAACCAGGAGAAGGGTATTTAGCATGCGGTTATGTAGGAAAAGGTCGTCTTGAAGAGCCAGAAACAATTGTTTCACTAATCGGCTCTTATTTTTCCAAAGTATCAGATACACAAAAAATCTTTGACGGTATCAATGTATTGGTTACAGCAGGACCTACGGTAGAACGCGTTGATCCCGTCCGATTTTTCACCAATCGCTCTACTGGGAAAATGGGCTATGCTCTTGCAGAACAAGCTGCTAAGTTAGGTGCATCGGTAACACTTGTAACGGGACCGACGAATTTAGAGTATCCAAAAGGGGTGCAGGTTGTTCAAATTGAAAGTGCGCAGCAGATGCTTGAAGCTGTTATGCAGCGCTATCATGAAGCAGATGTTGTCATTAAATCAGCCGCAGTGGCAGATTACCGACCAAAGCATGTGTTTGATCAAAAGATGAAAAAGCAGCCTGGTGAAGCAGTATTAGAGCTAGAGAGAACAACAGATATTTTACGCACGCTTGGAGAGCGAAAAGAACACCAGCTTTTAGTCGGCTTTGCAGCAGAAACAGAACAAGTGGATGAATATGCACAAAAGAAACTCGCATCTAAAAACTTGGATATGATTGTAGCCAATAACGTGACGACAGAAGGAGCAGGTTTTGGGACGGACACAAATATTGTGACGCTCTATAAGCGAAGCGGAGAGTCTAAAGAACTTCCCATTCTTTCAAAACACGATGTAGCTACCGAGGTGTTAAAAGAAGTGAAGGAAATGTTAGAAGGGCTGAGAAAATGAGTGTAGCTAGTGTAATTGTGGACGTGGCTGCTAAACAAACAGATCGAGCTTTTGACTACGCCATTCCTGACAAATGGAAAGGAATTATTGTTCCGGGTATGCGAGTTGTCGTTCCGTTTGGTCCAAGAAAAGTTCAAGGGTTTGTGGTGGCTCTTAAAGAAGAGGCTGAAGTTAAGCGTGTTAAACCAATCGCTGACCTGCTTGATTTAACGCCGGTTCTGACTCCTGAACTGTTAGAGATTGGGCACTGGCTAACAGAAAAAACGCTTTGTTTTATGATATCGGCTTTTCAAGTCATGCTGCCTGCGGCGATGAAAGCAAAATATGATAAAGAACTGTCACTCCTTTCAAAAGAGGCATACGAACAGCTTCATGAGCAAGTCAAGCCGTTTTTTCAGTCAAGATCCTCGCTGAAGTGGAGTGAAGTGGAAAAAACAGCCGCTGCTCCTGCTTTTCACCGTGATATTCAAAAAGGTCTAATTGAAGTCGTCTACGTGGTGAAAAACAAAGGAAACAAAAAAACGGCAAAAGGCGTAAAACTGAATCAAAGCCTTGAAGACATTCAACAGTTTATGAACGAGTTAAATAAGCAGGCAGAAAAGCAAAAGCAAGTGCTGTCTTTTATGCTCGAGCGAAATGAAGAAGTAGCCATAAAAGAAATAGCGGAAGATTTGCAGATTACCTCCGCTCCTATAAAAGCGCTGATTAACAAAGGACTCTTAGAGGAAACGGAAATTGAAATATACCGTGATCCTTATCAAGATCGATACTTTACACCGTCAAAGCCATTTCAATTGACCGATGAACAAGCTGAGGCAATTGCACCGATTCTGCAGGACATCGAAGAAAATCTTCACGATGTGTTTTTAATGTATGGAGTAACGGGAAGCGGAAAAACAGAAGTGTATCTCCAATCGATTGATCAAGTATTAAAAAAAGGAAAAGAAGCGATTATGCTTGTTCCGGAGATTTCACTTACCCCTCAGATGGTCAAGCGGTTTAAAGAGCGGTTCGGCTCAAAAGTTGCTGTGCTTCATAGCGGCTTGTCTACTGGAGAAAAATACGATGAATGGCGAAAAATTCAGCGAAAAGAAGTATCCGTTGTGGTAGGGGCCCGCTCTGCTGTATTTGCTCCATTTGAAAATTTAGGCCTTCTTATTATCGATGAAGAACATGAGACGAGTTATAAACAAGAAGAAAACCCCCGTTATCATGCAAAAGATGTAGCCATTTACCGAGGGCAGCATCATCAGTGTCCAGTCATTTTAGGAAGTGCAACACCAACGCTTGAGTCCTTTGCAAGAGCGCAAAAAGGTGTATATAAGCTACTGACGTTAAAGCAAAGAATGAATAAGTCATCGATGCCGTCGGTGGATATTGTTGATATGAGAGAGGAACTTCGCAGCGGCAATCGCTCTATGTTTTCAACTATGCTGTTTGAAAAGATGAAAAACCGTTTGGAAAAAGGAGAGCAAATCGTTTTATTTTTAAATAAAAGAGGCCATTCTTCTTTTGTTATGTGCAGGGACTGCGGTTACGTTCCGACATGTGAGCACTGTGAAATTTCACTAACGTATCACCGCTATCAAAATAAATTAAAGTGCCATTACTGCGGACACGAAGAACATGTACACACTGAGTGCCCAGAATGCCACAGCGAACATATCCGCTTTTTCGGATCTGGTACACAAAAAGTGGAAGAAGAATTAACAAAAGTGCTGCCTGAAGCTAGAGTTGTACGAATGGATGTTGATACGACAAGCCGAAAAGGCGCGCATGAAAAGCTCCTGAACAAGTTTGCAAGTGGAGAAGCGCAAATTTTACTAGGGACGCAGATGATTGCCAAAGGGCTAGACTTTCCAAACGTCACGCTTGTAGGCGTTTTAACAGCAGATACGATGCTGAATTTACCTGACTTTCGTGCATCTGAAAAAACGTTTCAGCTTTTAACACAAGTAAGCGGAAGAGCAGGACGCCACAAGCTTCCAGGAGAAGTAGTAATTCAAACGTACACGCCTGAGCACTACAGCATTCAACTTGCGAGTCAGCATGATTACGATGCGTTTTATAAGCAGGAGATGGAAATTCGTAAAATGCATAAATATCCGCCTTTCTTTTACTTGGCGCTTGTAACGGTATCTCATGAAAATATTGCAAAAGTGGTGTCTGTTACAGACAAAATTTCGCAGTATCTGGGTCAGAAACTTTCGCCGCAAACAACAATCTTAGGGCCAGTCGCATCTCCCATTGCTAAGATAAAAGATAGATATCGCTATCAATGCATGTTAAAATACAAGCTGGAACCAAGCCTGATTCCGCTGTTGAAATATATATTAGAACGTTATCAAGCGGAAATGCAGAAGGAAAATTTAACGATTACAATTGATTTGAATCCATACTCGATGATGTAACTAGTCGTCTTGATGGCGTTAAAGAAGAAGCTTTTTGGATATAAATAGAAAGAATAAAGGAGGTGCCTATTTGGCTAAGCTTAAGCTTGTTTACCATCCTAATGAAGTACTTGAACAAGAGTGTGAAGTCGTTAAAAACTTTGATAATAAATTAGCGAAATTACTAAACGGCATGTATGATTTAATGCTTGAAGCAGACGGTGTGGGTCTAGCTGCTCCTCAAGTAGGAGTTCTGCAGCAAGTGGCAGTGGTAGACGTGGACGATCGACACGGTAAAATTGAGTTAATTAATCCGGTAATTATTGAGCAACGAGGCGAACAAATCGGTCCAGAAGGCTGCCTAAGTTTTCCGGGCCTTTTTGGTGACGTGGCTCGAGCTGATTATGTGAAAGTACGTGCGCAAAATCGTAAAGGAAAACCTTATTTTATAGAAGCAAAAGGTTTTTTAGCACGAGCCATTCAACATGAAATTGATCACTTACACGGTGTATTGTTCACGGAAAAAGTAACAAAGTATTACGAAGAGGATGAACTAGAAGGGTAGGTTTTACACGATGAAAGTCGTATTTATGGGAACGCCGGATTTTTCAGTGCCGGTTTTACAAACATTACTTAAAGATGGATATGAAGTGGTCGCAGTGGTTACACAGCCGGACCGACCAAAAGGACGCAAGCGCGTATTAACACCTCCTCCTGTAAAAGTTGAGGCGTTAAAACATGAAATACCTGTACTGCAGCCAGAAAAGATTCGTTTAGAAGAAGAATATCAGCAAGTGTTAGCGTATGAGCCTGACCTAATTGTAACAGCGGCTTTTGGTCAAATTTTACCAACTCCTATTTTAGAAGCGCCTAAATACGGCTGTATTAACGTACATGCTTCTCTGTTACCTGAACTGCGCGGAGGCGCGCCGATTCACTATTCAATTCTACAAGGTAAGCCGAAAACTGGTGTTACAATTATGTATATGGTAGAAAAATTAGATGCAGGTGATATCTTAACACAGGTAGAAGTTCCGATTGAAGAACGTGATCACGTGGGCACACTTCACGATAAACTCAGCGCTGCTGGTGCAAAATTGCTTTCAGAAACCATTCCTTCTCTTGTGAAAGGTGAAATTACGCCGGTTAAACAAAACGATGGCGAAGCGACATTTGCTTCCAATATTAAGCGTGAACAAGAGAAAATTGATTGGGCCCGTACAGGAGAAGAAATTTATAATCATATCCGCGGACTTCATCCTTGGCCCGTTGCTTATACAACAGCAGACGGTCAAGTCATGAAAATTTGGTGGGGAGAGAAAGTATCCGCATCAGGCAAACCGGGTACCGTTTTATCACTTGAAGAGGACGGATTTGTAGTAGCAACTGGAAATGAAACAGCTATTAAAGTGACGGAACTTCAGCCGGCTGGAAAAAAACGTATGGATGCAGCGCAGTATTTACGAGGTACATCTGTTGAAGTCGGAACAGTATTAGGGGATGTCAATGAGTAAGTACAACGTTCGAGACATAGCTTTAGATATTTTACTAGCTATTGAAAAAAATCAGGCATTCAGCAATCTATTGTTAAATAACAGTATACAAAAACGTGGTATTCAAGGGAAAGATGCAGGGCTGTTAACGGAAATCGTGTATGGAACGATTCAAAGACGCGATACGTTAGATTACGGGTTAGCCCCTTTCTTGAAAAATCCCAAAAAACTTCAGCCTTGGGTGCGAGTGCTGCTTCGTTTATCTCTTTATCAGATGATGTATTTAGACCGAGTACCTGACCGGGCAATCCTTCATGAAGCAGTAGAAATTGCTAAAAAACGTGGTCACAAAGGAATTGCCTCAATGGTAAACGGCGTTTTACGAAATATTCAGCGCAGCGGCACGCCTTCTTTAGAAGAAATACAAAATCCTGTGGAGCGCTTGGCAATTGAAACGAGTCATCCAGTATGGCTTGTAAAACGCTGGGTGGAACAATATGGATTGGACAAAACACGCGGAATCTGTTTAGCTAATTTAATGGCCCCTAAACAAACAATCCGAGTAAACAGTGCACGCTTTACGCAAAATGAAGTAAAAGAAGCGCTAGAAAAAGAAGGTATTGTTGTAGAACCAGGCCATTTTGTAGAAGAAGCGCTAGAAGTTCAAAAAGGAAATGCAGCTCATACACAAGCATTTCGTGAAGGAATGTTTACCGTTCAAGATGAAAGCTCTATGTTAGTAGCTCATGCACTAGGCGCAGAAGCAGAAGAGCTGATTTTAGATAGCTGTGCTGCACCGGGAGGAAAATCAACTCATATTGCAGAGCAGCTTAAAAACAGTGGTAGAGTTATTTCCTTGGACATTCATGACCATAAAGTAAAGCTGATTGCCCAGCAGGCAGAGCGTCTGCATCTTACCAATATTGAGCCAACGGTTCAAGACAGCCGCAAAGCCGGTGAACAGTTTGATAAAGAAATGTTTGACCGCATTTTAGTAGATGCCCCGTGCTCAGGTTTTGGTGTGATGAGACGTAAACCTGATTTGAAATATACAAAAACTGAGCAGGATGTAAAGCAGCTGGCGCGTATTCAACAAGATATTTTAAATGCGGTTGCGCCTTTATTAAAAAAAGGTGGGACCCTCGTATATAGTACATGTACAATTGATCGGGATGAAAATGGGGATGTTGTAGCAGCATTTTTAGCAGATCATGCTGATTTTCAAAAAGACGAAACGCTTGCTGCACGCATGCCGCAAAGACTTAAACAAAACGTAAAACATGGTGAAATTCAATTGCTGCCAGATGCACAAAGCGATGGATTTTATATTGCATGTTTACAGAAGAAGGTGTAAAAATGGAAGAAGTAGCTAAAAGAAAAGCAAAAGCAGAAGAAAAAACGCAAAAACCATCTATTTATTCATTAGAAATGCACGACCTAGAAAATTGGTTAGTGGAACACGGGGATAAAAAGTTCCGTGCTAAACAAATTTTTGACTGGTTATATGTTAAACGCGTAACGGACTTTGACGATATGTCGAACTTATCTAAAGGATTACGTGAACAACTAAAAGACAAATTTGCATTAACGACATTAAAAACAGTTGTTCAGCAAACGTCTGGAGACGGCACGATGAAGTTTTTATTCGAACTCCATGACGGTTATACGATTGAAACGGTGCTTATGCGTCATGAATACGGAAATTCTGTCTGCGTAACAACTCAAGTTGGCTGTCGCATCGGCTGTACGTTCTGTGCGTCTACTCTTGGAGGTTTAAAGCGTAACTTAGAAGCTGGAGAAATCGTAGCGCAAGTAGTAAAAGTGCAAAAAGCGCTAGATGAACAAGGAGAACGCGTGAGCTCTGTCGTAATTATGGGTATTGGGGAGCCATTTGATAACTATGATGAAATGATGCGCTTCTTAAAAACAATTAACAGTGATGATGGATTAAATATTGGTGCACGTCATATCACAGTATCGACAAGTGGAATCATTCCAAAAATCTATAAGTTTGCTGATGAAAAAATGCAAATCAATTTTGCGATTTCACTTCACGCTCCAAACAATGACATCCGCTCACGCTTAATGCCGATTAACCGTGCGTATAAACTTCCTGATTTGATGGAAGCCATTAAATATTATACGGATAAAACGGGAAGACGTATTAGCTTTGAGTATGGTCTATTCGGAGGAGTAAACGATCAAGTAGAGCATGCGGAGGAATTAGCGGATTTGATTAAAGACGTTAAATGTCACGTGAACTTGATTCCGGTAAACTATGTGCCTGAGCGTGATTATGTTCGTACACCGCGTGAACAGATTTTTGCATTTGAACGTACGCTTAAAAAGCGTGGCGTTAACGTGACTATTCGACGTGAGCAAGGTCATGATATCGATGCAGCTTGTGGCCAATTACGTGCGAAGGAGCGTAAAGAAGAGACGAGGTGATTGTATGGCAACTGTCTTCATGACAGACCGAGGGAGAGTTAGACAACACAATGAAGATAACGGAGGGGTATTTTTGAACCAACACAATCAGCTGCTTGCAATTGTAGCTGATGGTATGGGAGGTCATCGAGCTGGCGACATCGCCAGTGAGATGGCGGTTCAAAAATTGCAAATAGCGTGGGAAGAAGCGGACAAAGTAACGTCTCCTGATGAGGCGACCCAGTGGATTCGTACGCATGTTTCACAAATTAATCAAGATATTTATCAGTATGCTCAGGAGCATGAAGAGTGTAAAGGCATGGGTACGACAGTTGTACTTGCTTTATGCGCCGATACGTTTTGTGCGATTGGGAATATAGGAGACAGCAGGTGCTATATTTCCAATGAATATGGATTTCAACAAGTAACAGAAGATCATTCTCTTGTGAATGAACTCGTAAAAAATGGTCAAATCACAAAAGAAGATGCTGAGCATCATCCGAGAAAAAATATCTTATTGCGAGCACTAGGTACCGAAGAAAATGTTAGTTTAGATGTAAAAACAATTGAAGTGGAAAAAGAAGATCGATTATTATTATGTTCAGATGGACTGACAAATAAGGTAACGGAACAAAAGCTGAACGACACGTTATCAACAAGTTCATCACTTCACGAAAAGGGTACGAGCCTGATTCAATTAGCAAATGAGCTTGGTGGAGAAGACAATATTACACTTGCAATTGTGGACTTTACATCTGAAAGTGGGTGAGAGTGTTGCTAATAGGTAGACGGCTAAACGACCGTTATAAGGTATTGCAAGTAATTGGTGGAGGCGGAATGGCAAACGTCTATTTAGGTCGCGACATGATTTTGGATCGTGATGTGGCAATTAAAGTGCTTCGCTTAGACTTTGCAAGTGACGATGCGTTTATAAAGCGTTTCCATCGAGAAGCACAATCTGCTACGAGTATTGCTCATCCTAATATTGTCAGCATTTATGATGTTGGAGAAGAAGAAGATATTTACTATATCATCATGGAATATGTACCGGGTATGACATTAAAGCAATACATTCTGCAAGAATCACCATTATCTCTTGATAAAGCCATACATATTATGACGCAGATTACATCAGCTATTGCCCATGCTCATCAGTACGGAATTATTCACCGGGATATTAAGCCTCAAAATATTTTAATTGATCATGATGATACCATTAAAGTTACTGACTTCGGCATTGCCGTAGCACTAAGTTCTACAACCATTACGCATACTAATTCTGTTTTGGGCTCTGTTCATTATTTATCTCCTGAACAGGCAAGGGGAGGGCTTGCGAATAAGCGTTCTGATATTTATTCGCTTGGCATCGTCCTATTTGAATTGCTAACGGGTCGAGTCCCTTTTTCTGGGGAATCGGCTGTGTCAATTGCATTAAAACATTTACAGACAGAAACACCTTCTCCAAAAAGGTGGAATCCATCTATCCCTCAAAGCGTGGAGAATGTTGTATTAAAAGCAACAACTAAAGATCCATTTTACCGATACAGTTCCGTCGAAGAACTCGAAGCGGATTTACAGTCTGCTGTTCATCCAAATCGTTATAATGAACAAAGGTTTACGGTGCCTGATGATGATGAAGTGACAAAAGCCATTCCAGTTATTAAGGAGGATTTTGTTGAATCTGAAGAAACGCACGTACCTGTGAGAAAACCACCTCACTTAGAGCGTGAAGAACAAGAAGAAGAAGAATTAAAGCCTAAGAAAAAAAAGAAGAAAAAGAAAAAAGGCAAAAGCAAGCTGATTGTAACGCTTGTTTTAATTTTTTTGCTGCTGGCAGCTGCTAGCGTAGCCGCCGTTACATTTATTCCGGCTTTATTACTGCCAAAAGACGTAAAGGTTCCTGATTTACATAATCAAGATTATGAATCAGCAGTAACCGATTTAGTTTCTTTAGGCTTTAAAGTGAAGAATCCTAAAGATATATCCGATAATGAAGTGGAAGAAGGCGACGTGGTTAAAACGATGCCAGAAGCGGGAGACGTGATCAAAGAAGGATCTAACGTCATTATTTATCGAAGTACAGGAAAGAAAAAAGAAGCATTTAACCGGTACATTGGAAGAAGCTTTACGGAAGTAAAGAGTCTGTTAGAAAAGCAGAATTATAAAGATATCCAATCCATCGAAGTTGAAAGCACAGAGCCAAAAGGCAATATTACAGATCAGACGCCTAAAGAAACCGAACAAGTCGTGCCGGAAGATACAACGGTTACGCTATGGGTAAGTAAAGGTCCGCCGAAGATTACATTAAAGGATTTCTCGGGCTGGACGGAAAAAAGCGTAAAAGATTATGCATCAGATGAAGATATCGAAGTGGACGTGAAAACCGCGTATTCCGACACCGTTGAAAAAGGTCTTGTGATGTCTCAAAAGCCTGCAGCGGAGCAGAGTATCGAGCAAGGTGATAAGCTCAGCATTACGGTCTCAATGGGCAAAGAGCCAAAAGCTCCTCAAACGGTGTCAGTGGATGTGACTATTCCGTATAAAGAAGAGGCTGACACCGAAGCAAGCACGGAACAAGGCGACGCAACGGAAACAGGCGATGCCACTGAAACAGAAGAGGAAAAGCCAAAGCCGCAAAAAGTACAAATTTATATCGAAGATGCAGATAACGATATGTCGGTTCCTGCTAAAGAACTAACGATTACTGAAACAACAAAAGAATCATTCGATGTTTTAGTTGATGAAAATGAAAAAGCGTCTTATAAAATTGTCCGAGACGGGGAAGTTATTGAAGAAAAAGACGTTGAATATCCAGAGTGATAGGAGTGAGGTTATGCCAGAAGGAAGAATTATTAAATCCCTTAGCGGATTTTATTATGTTCTTCATGACGGACAAGTAACGCAATGTCGAGGACGAGGTGTTTTTCGTAAAAAGAAGGTAACGCCTTTAGTCGGTGACAATGTAGTATTTCAGGCGGAAAATAAGCTTGAAGGATATATACTTGAAATTAAAGAACGTAAAAATGAATTAGTTCGTCCCCCAATTTCAAATGTTGATCAGGCGCTGCTTGTTTTTTCAGCGATTGAACCTGATTTTAGTACAATGCTTCTTGACCGATTTTTAGTGTTAGTGGAGTCTAATCATATTGAACCTATTATTTGTATTTCAAAAGTAGATCTTTTATCACAGCAGCAAAAGCAAGAAATCGAGCAATATGCCGAAGAATATCGTAAAATAGGATATGAGGTCATTTTAACGTCGACAGTCACAGAAAAAGGCATGGAACAAATTCAGCCGTTATTTGAAGATCGCGTAACGGTTATTGCTGGACAGTCAGGTGTAGGTAAATCTTCATTGCTAAATACGCTTAAACCAGAGCTTGAGTTAAAGACAAATGATATTTCAATGTCACTTGGAAGAGGAAAGCATACAACACGTCATGTAGAACTGATTTCGTTTGGTGAAGGTTTAGTAGCCGATACGCCAGGCTTTAGCTCACTGGAATTTTTAACGTTAGAAGTAGAAGAGTTGACCGATTGTTTTCCTGAAATGTCGCGTTTGAGTGAACAGTGTAAATTTCGAGGTTGTTTGCATGTGAAAGAACCAAAATGTGCGGTGAAAGAAGCATACGAACAAAAAAAAATTCCGAGTTATCGCTACGAACATTACTTGCAATTTGTTGAGGAAATTAAGCAAAGAAAGCCGAGGTATTAAAAATGACAAAAATCGCACCTTCCATTTTATCTGCCAATTTTTCAAAGCTTGCTGAAGAAATTCGTGAAGTTGAAGCAGGTGGAGCAGACTACATCCATATAGACGTTATGGATGGCCATTTTGTTCCTAATATTACAATTGGACCGCTTATCGTTGAGGCTGTACGCCCTGTCACAACACTGCCATTAGATGTGCATTTAATGATTGAAAACCCAGATCAATACGTTCCAATGTTTGCAAAGGCAGGTGCTGATATTTTAACGGTACATGCTGAAGCGTGTACTCATTTGCACCGCACCATTCAATTAATCAAAGAGCACGGCATGAAAGCAGGCGTTGCTTTAAATCCTGCAACGCCAATTGACGTGGTAAAGCATATCTTAGAAGATATCGATCTTATTTTATTAATGACGGTGAACCCAGGCTTTGGAGGACAAAACTTCATTCCAAGTGTACTGCCGAAAATTGAGCAAATCTCTCAGCTTATTGAAATCCGTCACCTTTCTATTGAAGTAGAGGTTGATGGAGGAATTAATGAAGAAACAGCAAGAAAATGTGTAGAAGCAGGAGCAAATGTCTTAGTGGCTGGCTCAGCTATTTATAATCAAGAAGATCGAGCTGGCGCAATCAGCCAAATTCGCACAACTGTTCAAGCGTAAGTAATAAAAGCTGCTGTGTACAACGGGTAGAACTTGTACACAGCAGCTTTTTCTTTTAGGATAAAGAAAACATATTTATTTCGTTCATTTTTTAATAGAAAAGGAGCATATACATAATGAAAATTCATATTCTAGCAGGGGGACCGGATGAACATATGCCACTCCTGCACCAATCAAATGATGTAAAGTGGGTAGGAGTAGACCGGGGCGTATTCCTGCTTCTTCAACAAGACATTTTGCCCGTGAAAGCATTCGGAGATTTTGATTCCATTACAAATGCGCAGCTTAAGCGAGTGAGAGAAGCATTACAAGATGTTGAATTATATCCTGCGGAAAAAGATGCAACTGATTTGGAACTTGCTTTTGAGTGGGCAATAGAGCAAAAACCGGACAGTATTTGTATCTTTGGAGCAACAGGTGGAAGACTTGACCACATGTTTGGAAGCGTTCAGCTCCTGTACAAAGGCTTAAAAAAGAAAGCGAATGTACAAATGATTGACAATCAAAATATCATTCAATTGTTTGAACCAGGCACTTATCATGTTGATCGTTTAAAGGAGTTTCACTATATTTCATTCGTTCCTTTTGCAGGCGGTGTAAAAGAGCTTACGCTAGAAGGTTTCAAATATCCGCTCAATAAGCATGAAGTAGAACTCGGCTCAACTTTATGTATTAGCAATGAACTTATTCAACAAAGAGGTACTTTTTCATTTACAAAAGGCATATTAATGATGGTAAGAAGCAATGATAAACGTTGCTTGTGATGAAGTATGGAAAATGAGAGCAGGACATAGGGCTTTCTTTAAAAGGAGATAAAGTGTGGAGACGGTTAGGAGGGACAGTATGAAATTCTATACAATCAAACTTCCAAAGTTTTTAGGTGGGATCGTAAAGGTCATGCTTAATTCGTTTAAAAAAGATTAACAACGCCGGAATAATAAAAGAAGCACCATAAAATATGGTGCTTTTTCATTATAAAGATTAAACGCGTTGAACTTTACCAGACTTAAGGGCTCTAGCTGAAACGTACACACGTTTTGGTTTACCGTTCACTAAGATACGTACTTTTTGAACGTTAGCACCCCATTTACGCTTAGTAGCGTTCATTGCGTGAGAACGTGCGTTACCTGAACGAGCTTTTCTACCAGTTACTACACATTTGCGTGCCATGATTTTCCCTCCTAACACCAAAAAAACTACTCAATTCTGTTTTGAGAAATACTATATTAATTTATCACAGCCTTAAAGAGAATGCAATAGTTCTGGAGAAAAGCTTTCAAGAAATTTTCCTTGACATATAAAATGAATCTATGTTCAATAATATAGAGAGTAGAAATAGGTATAACTTGGGCAATTACTTATTTTAAGACAAGTTGATACCCAATACTGTCATCTTTAAAAGGGACAAGCTGGACGCCTCTTTTAAAACGAGATTGATTATAGTAGAATATTTATAACCTATGAAAGTAGAAAGGGGAACGAGTATGTCCATCGAAATGAAAACGAAGTATGGTCAAATTGATATTTCTACAGATGTAATTGCAACAATTGCTGGAGGAGCAGCTGTTGATTGTTACGGGATTGTCGGAATGGCTTCAAAAAATCAGCTTAAAGATGGTCTTACAGAAATTCTTCGCAAAGAAAACTTTACACGAGGTATTGTGGTAAGACAAGAAGAGGATGACGTACATATCGACATGTACATTATCGTAAGCTATGGAACAAAAATTTCTGAAATTGCTCATAATGTGCAAACAAAAGTAAAATACACGCTGGAACAAACGGTTGGTCTAACGGTTGATTCAGTAAATATTTATGTGCAGGGTGTTCGTGTAACGAACGTTTAATTAAGGAGGAAGATTCGTGTCAATGACAAGGTTGGACGGAAAGCGGTTTAGAGAAATGGTGCTTCAAGGAGCCCAGCATCTATCTAACAATGCAGATTACGTGGATGCGCTGAACGTTTTTCCTGTACCAGATGGTGATACTGGAACAAATATGAACTTATCGATTACGTCTGGTGCTAAAGAAGTGAAAAATAAACTATCTGATCACATCGGTCAAGTGAGTCAAGCTTTGTCTAAGGGCTTATTGATGGGTGCGCGCGGTAATTCAGGAGTTATTTTATCTCAATTATTCCGCGGTTTTGCGAAATCGGTTGAGCAAAAGTCAGCGATTACAACAGTTGAGTTTGCTGAAGCTCTTGAGCTTGGTGTAGAAACTGCTTATAAAGCTGTTATGAAACCAATCGAAGGAACCATTTTAACAGTAGCTAAGGATACTGCTAAAAAAGCAGTGGCTGTTGCTAAAAAGCAATCTGATATGATTCTGTTCATGGAAGAAGTACTTAAGGAAGCTAATGCTTCGTTAAATCGCACGCCAGATCTTTTACCCGTGTTAAAAGAAGTAGGCGTAGTGGATAGCGGAGGTCAAGGGCTTGTTTTAATTTATGAAGGGTTTTTAGCTGAATTAAAAGGTGAAAAACTTCCGGGTGTACCCATGTCAGCTCCTTCGATGAATGAACTTGTAAATGCTGAGCATCATAAGCATGTGCAAAGCCATATGAATACAGAAGATATTGAATTTGGCTATTGTACAGAATTTATGGTAAGGCTGGAAGAGGATAAGCCCGCAGCTAAAACATTTTCTGAAGAAACGTTTCGCCAAGATTTAAGTAAATGGGGCGACTCGTTGCTTGTAGTATCTGATGATGAAATTGTGAAAGTTCATATTCACGCCGAGCATCCTGGAGAAGTGTTAAACTACGGGCAGCAATATGGAAGTTTAATTAAAATGAAGATTGAAAACATGAGAGAACAGCATAGCAGCATTGTTTCAGATGAAGAAAAGCCTGCAGTAAAAAAGGCTGAAAAACAGCCCTTTGGCATTGTTACTGTATCAATGGGAAAAGGAATAGCTGAATTGTTCAAGAGCCTTGGGGCAACGGTTGTCATTGAAGGCGGACAAACAATGAATCCAAGTACGGAGGATATTGTCAAAGCGATTGAAGAAACAAATGCAGAACAGGTACTTATTTTACCTAATAACGGAAATATTGTAATGGCTGCTAACCAAGCGGCTGCTGTTGCGGGCAGTCACGTTTCGGTTGTCCCGTCTAAAACGGTTCCTCAAGGAATGACAGCGCTGCTATCATTTAATCCTCAGCAAAGCTTAAAAGAAAACGAGGAAGCAATGACAGAAGCTCTGCAGCACGTAAAAACAGGGCAAGTAACGTATGCAGTTCGCGATACAAATATTGATGGTCTTGAATTAGCTAAAGGCGATTTTATGGGTATTGCCGAAAAGAAAATCGTCGTAAAAGATTCAGAGAAATTAGAAGCAGCGAAAAAGCTATTGACTTATATGATTGATGACGAAGCGGAAATCCTTACGATTCTTCAAGGAGAGGATGTCTCAGACGATGAAGCTGAAGCGCTAACATCGTTTGTAGAAGAAACGTTTGAAGAAGTTGAGGTAGAGCTTCATAAAGGAGATCAACCTTTATATTCTTACATTTTTGCAATTGAATAACAAAAAAAGAAGCACTCCTCTCAAGGGGCGCTTCTTTTTTGTGTTTTTTAAGTTAAATACGAACTATTTTATTTTTACATGTTGTAATCGTTCGGCATATTAGGTATATTAGTTGAAAAGAACCCGTTTGTATGGTAGTTTTGAAAACTGATTGAGTCAAATGTGAAAGAAAACAGCATGAGAGGAGAGGCAACAGTGGATATTTTAAAAGGAACAGGTTTATTGTTATTAGTTTTATTTTTATTTTGGTTGTTTAGCAACAAGGCACCTTATGGCATGAAAGCGATGGGGGCTCTGGCAAGCGGAGCGGTGGCTGCGTTTCTCGTAGAGGCCTTTCAGTCATATGTAGGAGGAGATTTACTAGGTATTTCATTCTTAGGTGAAGTTGGAAAGGCTGCAGGAGGAATGGGAGGAGTTGCGGCGGCAGCACTAGTTGCTTTGGCGTTAGGAGTATCTCCTGTATATGCTCTTATGATGGGCGTGGTGTGTTCGGGACTAGGCTTGCTCCCTGGATTTTTTGCGGGATACCTCATGGCATTTGTAGTGAAATTTATTGAGAAAAAGGCACCTGCTGGTCTAGACTTATTAGGCAATATCTTAATTGCAGCACCTTTAACAAGATTAATTGGTAATGCATTCTCACCTATTGTAGATGCGACGCTTTTAAATATTGGAGGAATTATTAAAGATACAACAAGTGCTAGCCCTATTTTGATGGGAATTATTTTAGGGGGAGTTATTACAGTAGTAGCAACGGCTCCGCTTAGCTCAATGGCTTTAACGGCTATGCTAGGGTTAACGGGATTGCCTATGGCGATTGGAGCTCTTGCTGTGTTTGGTTCTTCTTTCATGAACTATGTGCTGTTTGATCGATTAAAAATTGGGGATCGTCGTACAACCATTTCAGTTGCAGTTGAACCTTTAACACAAGCGAATATTATTTCAGCCAATCCAATTCCTATTTACATTACCAACTTTGTTGGAGGGGCACTAGCGGGTGTAGTTGTGGCTCTGTTCGGATTAGTAAATGATGCTGCAGGCACGGCAACGCCAATCGCAGGACTTGCAGTGATGTTTGGGTTTAATGACCCTATGAAGGTCACAATTTGTGCAGTACTTTGTGCACTAGCGGGAGCATTAGCTGGGTTTATAGGTTCAGTTGTTTTTAAAAACTTTAAAATTAAAACAGTAGACGATGTAGCTTCAGAGCAAGAAGCAGCGTAAGTAATTCATCTTTTCCTGCATAACATAGCAAAAAAAGCGGTGTGCTTATCCTATTTTTATGGATAAATACACCGCTTTTTTTGTGCGTGAATCTCTAATAAAAATGAGAATTTTTAAATTTTTTAAGAGCGTGAAACAAAGCTTCCAAAAAGTCAAAAGCTCAAGTAACATATAAGTAATAACAATGTCTAAATAGCAGGGGGAAAATCCTTATGAAATATAAATCTGTCTTCGATATTATTGGTCCGGTAATGATTGGACCATCTAGTTCACATACGGCTGGTGCAGCGCGTATTGGACGCGTTGCCCGAACACTCTTTGGTAAGCAGCCCACAAAAGTTGTGGTTTCATTGTACGGTTCTTTTGCTCAAACGTATAAAGGGCACGGAACAGACGTAGCGTTGATTGGCGGTATTTTAGATTTTGATACATTCGATCAGCGTATTCCGGAGTCTTTGGACTTGGCTAAAAAAGAAGGAATTGACGTCACATTTGTTGAGGAAGCGGCAATCACAGACCATCCGAATACTGCTCGCATCAAAATGAGCGACGGATTAAAGGAAATTGAAGTTGTTGGAATTTCAATTGGCGGAGGAAAAATTCAAATTACGGAACTTAACGGATTTGAATTAAATTTATCAGGCATGAATCCAGCTATTCTCGTTGTGCATAATGATCGATTTGGTGCCATTGCGACCGTTACAAATATTTTGATGAAACATTCAATTAATATCGGACATATGGAAGTATCTCGCAAAGAGCGCGGCGAAGTAGCGCTTATGGCAATTGAAATGGATACGAATATTGAAGATGATGTAATTGAAGAGTTAAAAACATTGCCTCACATTATTCAAGTAACAAGAATGGTTGAATAGGAAAGGCCTGGGAGAATAAATCGAATAATTATATATGGTTCTAAAGTGAAAATAAGACAGAATAATAGCGGAGGTTACTATGTTTCGAAATGTAGCAGAACTAGTAGAATTAGCAGAAAGTCAAAATGTAAAAATTGCAGAGATTATGATTCAACAGGAAATAGATATCACGGGAGTTACTCGTGAAGAAATCATGGAAAAAATGGACCGGAACTTAACGGTTATGGAAGAAGCGGTTGAACGCGGTTTAAAAGGGGTACAGTCTGTTACAGGTTTAACAGGCGGGGATGCAGTGCTGCTTCAAAACTATATTCAAAGCGGAAAATCTTTATCTGGAAATTTAATTTTAGATGCAGTTAGCAAAGCTGTAGCGACAAACGAAGTAAATGCGGCAATGGGTACAATCTGTGCAACGCCTACTGCTGGATCTGCAGGGGTAGTGCCAGGAACGCTGTTTGCAGTGCAACATAAGCTAAATCCCACTCGTAAAGAAATGATTGAATTTTTATTTACATCAGGTGCTTTTGGGTTTGTTGTAGCCAATAATGCGTCTATTTCAGGAGCAGCAGGCGGATGTCAAGCAGAAGTTGGTTCAGCTTCAGGTATGGCAGCTGCAGCGATCGTTGAAATGGCAGGAGGTACACCTAGTCAGGCAGCTGAAGCAATGGCAATTACTCTCAAAAATATGCTAGGATTAGTATGTGACCCAGTAGCGGGGCTAGTAGAAGTTCCATGTGTGAAACGAAACGCAATGGGAGCGGCGAATGCAATGATTGCAGCAGATATGGCCTTAGCAGGCATTACAAGTCGTATTCCATGTGATGAAGTCATTGATGCTATGTATAAAATTGGTCAAACAATGCCGGTTGCATTACGAGAAACTGCACAAGGAGGCTTAGCGGCAACACCAACAGGTCGCGAGCTTGAAGCGAAGATCTTTGGTATTGCATTAAATAAAAGTGAATGAACTAACAACTATTTCAATTAAAACCATTAAAGGTATTGGAGATGAAACAGCACAAGCATTAGAGGATATGCATATTCACAGTGTGCATGACTTGTTAGAACATTTCCCATACCGCTATGAAGATTATGAGTTAAAAGATTTGGCTGAAGCAAAGCACGACGAAAAGGTCACCGTAGAAGGAAAGGTTCACAGCGTCCCCTCGCTTACGTATTACGGCAAAAAACGTTCGCGCCTTACGTTTCGGCTGCTAGTAAACCGCTATTTGATTACGGTTACTTGTTTTAATCGCCCTTACTATAAATCAAAGTTAGAAATCGATCAAACTGTTACGGTTACAGGGAAATGGGATCAGCATCGGCAAACGATTAACTTGCAGGAGCTTCAATTTTCTCCGTTTGTTAAAAATCAAACGATTGAGCCTGTTTACTCAGTTAAAGGCAGCTTAACGGTCAAAGGAATGCGGAAGTTCGTCTCTCTTGCGTTGAAGAATTATGGCAGCAGCATTCAGGATATGCTCCCGGCCTCTATTCGTTCTAGGTACAAACTAGTAACGCGTGAAGAAGCGGTTAGAAGTATTCACTTACCTCGTGATCATGAAGATTTAAAACAAGCGAGACGTCGATTTGTCTATGAAGAATTTCTGCTTTTTCAATTAAAAATGCAGGCGCTGAGAAAGCGCGAAAGAGAAGAAACGCCTGGAATGAAGCAAGCATTTGATTCAACTGAGCTGGTAAACTTCACGAACTTGCTGCCGTTTCCGTTAACAAGCGCTCAAAAACGTGTAGTAAACGAAATTACGCACGATATGAAATCGCCTTATCGCATGAATCGCTTGCTGCAAGGTGATGTAGGGTCAGGTAAAACAGTCGTAGCAGCGGTTGCTTTATACGCCACTGTTTTAGCGGGACATCAAGGTGCTTTAATGGTACCGACTGAAATTTTAGCTGAACAGCATGCAGAGTCATTAACTGCGATGCTTGAAAAGGTAGGCATCAGCGTAGGCTTGCTAACAGGGTCTGTTAAAGGAAAAGCAAGAAGAGAGCTGCTTCAGCGAGTGAGCGACGGAGATGTTCATGTATTAGTAGGTACACATGCCTTAATTCAAGACGAAGTTATATATAATAGTTTAGGGCTCGTCATTACGGATGAACAGCACCGCTTTGGAGTTGGACAGCGCCGGGTTTTACGTGAAAAAGGAGAAAGTCCGGATGTACTGTTTATGACGGCGACTCCTATTCCAAGAACCCTTGCTATTACGGTGTTTGGAGAAATGGATGTGTCCATTATTGATGAAATGCCAGCAGGACGTAAGGCTATTGAAACGTACTGGGTAAAACATGATATGCTTGAACGTATTTTACATTTCGTTGAAAAAGAAATACACGATGGCAGACAAGCTTATGTTATTTGTCCGTTGATTGAAGAATCGGACAAGCTGGATGTTCAAAATGCAATTGATGTGCATGCAACACTCACTCACTATTTTAATGGAAAAGCAAGCGTTGGTCTCATGCACGGAAGATTGTCACCTGATGAAAAAGAAGAAGTGATGAAACAGTTTAGCGTAAATGACGTGCAGATTTTAGTATCAACAACGGTTGTAGAAGTAGGAGTGAACGTTCCGAATGCAACCGTAATGGTCATTTATGATGCAGAGCGCTTTGGGTTATCTCAGCTTCATCAGCTAAGAGGACGCGTAGGACGAGGAGATGCACAGTCATATTGTATTCTACTCGCGGATCCGAAATCAGAAGTTGGAAAAGAACGAATGACCATTATGACGGAAACAAACGATGGATTTGTATTATCAGAAAGAGACTTAGAGCTTCGTGGGCCTGGTGATTTCTTTGGTAGAAAACAAAGCGGGATGCCTGAGTTTAAAGTAGCAGACATGGTGCACGATTACCGTGCGCTTGAAGTAGCTCGAGAAGATGCTGCTAAGCTTGTAAATTCCGACAGTTTTTGGACAGAAGAGCAGTTTGCGCTGCTGAGAATACAATTAGAAGCAACGGGCGTATTAACTGGAGAAAAATTTGATTAGTAAAAGAGGCTGAAAGTAGTTTAGTTGAAGGGAAATCCGAACGATGAATCGAGATTCTTGATGAAGAATCCAACTCGTTCGGATTTTTTCATTGGTAGGGTGAACGTCGGTTTCATGTATGTAGATACTTTTAGCGGCTGTTAATAGTCATGAATATCCATAGTGTGATGCACAGAATATAGCATGTGAAAAATGTTGCAATTAGAAGGCAATGATTATATACTGCTATTAGTACCTAGTATTAAAAGTTCGGATGGTGGACAATGAAGCGCAGTAAAAAAGAAAGACAGCAGCTATTAAAAACGACAATTGAAGAAAACCCATTTATTACGGATGAAGAACTAGCAGACCGTTTTTCAGTGAGCGTTCAAACAATTCGATTAGACCGCCTAGAGTTGTCGATTCCTGAACTGCGAGAACGTATTAAGCATGTAGCTTCAAAACAACTAGACGAGGAAGTGCGTTCGCTTCCGATTGAAGAAGTCATTGGAGAAGTTATCGACATTGAACTAGATCAATCAGCGATATCTATTTTTGATGTGAAAACAGAGCATGTGTTTCAGCGTAATCAAATCGCTCGTGGTCACCACCTTTTTGCGCAGGCTAATTCGTTAGCTGTCGCTGTTATTAACAACGAACTAGCGCTCACAGCAGATGCGTCGATCCGTTATCATCGCCCTGTTAAGCTTCATGAACGAGTGATAGCAAAAGCGAAAGTTCTGTCAACTAGTGAAGTGCGAACCACCGTTGAGGTAAACAGCTATGTAGGGCAAGAGCAAGTGTTCTCTGGCACTTTTAAAATGTATCGTTCTACAAAGGATAAATAATAAAAAGGATGAGACGCAACATGAAACTAGCTATTGATGCAATGGGCGGAGATCATGCACCGAAAGCCATTATTGAAGGTGTAGAAAAAGCTACTGCTCAATTTAAAGAATTACATATTACGTTAATTGGAAACGAATCAGAAATAAAAAAGCATTTAACGAATCCAGATCGTATTTCGATTATTCATACAGAAGAAACCATTGATGCAACTGATGAGCCAGTGCGAGCTGTGCGCCGTAAAAAACAAGCATCTATGGTATTAATGGCAAATGAAGTAGCCGAAGGTCGTGCTGATGCTTGTATTTCAGCAGGAAACACAGGTGCGTTAATGACAGCGGGACTTTTTATTGTAGGTCGCATCAAAGGCATTGAACGTCCAGCACTTGCTCCGACGCTTCCGACACTAGATGGAAAAGGCTTTTTAATGCTAGACGTTGGTGCAAACGTTGATGCCAAGCCTGAACATTTGCTCCAGTACGCTGTGATGGGGTCGGTGTATGCCGAAAAAGTACGCGGCATTCAAGCTCCTAGAGTGGGACTGTTGAACATTGGAACTGAAGATAAAAAAGGAAATGACTTAACCAAACAAGCTTTTCAGCTACTAAAAAACGCTGATCTCAATTTTGTAGGCAACGTGGAATCTCGTGATTTGCTAAACGGCGTAGCCGATGTGGTTGTAACAGATGGTTTTACAGGAAATATGACTCTTAAGAGCATTGAGGGAACGGCGCTTTCCTTGTTTTCAATGATTAAACAAGAATTAATGAGCACGTTAAAAAGCAAGTTAGCCGCAGCGGTACTCAAGCCTCAGCTGCAGGGTTTAAAAGCGAAAATGGATTACAGTGAATATGGAGGAGCAGGGCTGTTTGGATTGCATGCGCCTGTTATCAAAGCGCACGGTTCGTCGGATGCGAATGCAGTATTTAGCGCGATTAAGCAAGCAGTGAATATGGTGGAAAACAATGTGTCTTCCACTATTCAAAAAGCAATCGAACAAACTGCTAATGAAGAAAAGGAGAGATAAGAAATGGGGAAAATTGCTTTTATCTTTCCAGGCCAAGGGTCACAAACTGTTGGTATGGGAAAAGATTTATATGATGAAACAGAGGAAGCAAGAAAGCTGATTCATACAGCTGACGAAGCTTTAGGGTTCAGTCTTTCAAACATTATTTTTGAAGGGCCTCAAGAAGAATTGACTTTAACTTATCACGCTCAACCTGCTCTTTTAACAACGAGTACAATGCTGCTTGAAGCGTTTAAAACGAGCGGAATTACACCCGATTTTGTTGCGGGTCACAGTCTAGGAGAATACAGTGCGCTTGTGGCTGCTGAGGTTTTATCGTTTAGAGATGCTGTTGTGGCTGTTCACAAAAGAGGTCGCTATATGGACGAAGCTGTACCAGCAGGTCAAGGTACAATGGCAGCAGTGCTTGGCATGTCTGCGGAAGATCTAGAAGCCGTTACCGCTCAAATTACAAACGAAGGCGAAGCTGTTCAGCTTGCAAATATTAACTGTCCGGGTCAAATTGTTATTTCAGGTACGGTAAATGGCGTAGAAAAAGCAGGAGCTCTTGCCAAAGAAAAAGGTGCAAAACGCGTGATTCCTCTAGTGGTAAGCGGTCCGTTTCACTCTAGTTTAATGAAGCCAGCTGCTGAAAAATTACGTGATACGCTAGAAACAGTGGGCTTTAGCGATGCGAAAGTTCCAGTCATAGCAAACGTAACAGCAAAGCCGGTTACTGACAGTCAAGATATTCAAAACAAGCTAGTGGAACAACTGTATTCTCCAGTGAGATGGGAAGAAACAGTTGAGACACTTCTTGCAGAAGGTGTAGATACATTTGTTGAAATTGGACCAGGAAAAGTATTATCAGGTCTTGTGAAAAAAGTAAATCGCCGTGCGGCTGTTTACGCTGTTAATGATCTTACATCATTAAAATCAACGATTGACGCACTAAAAGGGGGAGAATAACATGTTACAAGGGAAAGTTGCAGTTGTAACAGGCGCTTCTCGCGGAATTGGTCGTGCCGTTGCAATTGAGCTGGGAAAGCTTGGTGCTAAAGTAGTTGTAAACTATTCTGGAAGCGAAGCGAAAGCTCTTGAAGTTGTGGATGAAATTAAAGGACTAGGAACGGATGCAATTGCTGTACAAGCAAATGTGGCAGAAAGTGATTCTGTACAAGCAATGATAAAAGAAGCGATTTCTACATTTGGTTCAGTAGATATTTTAGTAAACAACGCGGGCATCACACGTGATAATCTTCTTATGCGTATGAAAGAAGACGAATGGGATGATGTTATTAATACAAACTTAAAAGGCGTGTTTTTGTGTACAAAAGCGGTTACTCGTCAAATGATGAAGCAGCGCGCAGGACGCATCATTAACATTTCATCAATTGTCGGCGTCAGCGGTAATGCTGGACAAGCAAATTATGTAGCAGCAAAATCAGGCGTGATTGGTTTAACAAAAACAACTGCCAAAGAATTAGCAAGCCGCAATATTACAGTGAATGCAGTTGCTCCTGGTTTCATTGCAACAGACATGACGGATAAATTGAATGAAGAAGTTCAGGCGGAAATGTTAAAGCAAATTCCTCTTGCAAGTTTTGGCCAGCCTGAGGATGTTGCGAACGCAGTTGCGTTTTTAGCATCAGATGCAAGCCGTTATATTACCGGTCAAACGATTCACGTTGACGGCGGAATGGTGATGTAAAAAAGGCACTTTACGAAAAGTGCAATTTGGTGATAAAGTACAAAGGGACGTTTACTAGGCGACCGATAAACTTTATTATTCAACCATAGTATTTTAGATGGAAATCATCTATAATGACTTGAGGGGAGGTGAAGAACAATGGCAGAGGTACTAGAACGCGTAACAACAATCATTGTTGATCGTCTTGGTGTAGACAAAAGTGAAGTGAAACTAGAATCTAGTTTCAAAGAAGACTTAGGTGCTGACTCTCTAGACGTAGTTGAATTTGTAATGGAGCTTGAAGAGGAATTCGATATCGAAATTTCTGACGAAGAAGCTGAAAAAATTTCAACTGTAGGAGATGCAGTTAATTACATACAGAGCCAAATTTAATCTGTAGTATATGTATGAAAAGCCCCGTTAAACAGCGGGGCTTTCTCTTCTTTTTAAGAATTTCAAAAAAAGACCTCTTTTTTTGAAAAGGTAGTGTATCTTTTAGGATACCTCGTTTTATAATGAGAGATGGTAGGGAAAAACTACGAAACAATTGAAGCAGGTAAGCGGAGGTATTTTATGCCTAAACAATATTCAAATCGAGATCGAAAGATGAACGTGAAATTCAAGCAAAATTTTGCCGAGTTTCAAAAGGAAATTGGTATTCAGTTTACAAATGAAGCGCTTCTTTTTCAAGCATTTACACATTCATCCTATGTGAATGAGCATCGCAGAAGACCGTATGAAGACAACGAGCGTCTTGAGTTTTTAGGAGATGCCGTATTAGAGCTAACCGTATCACAATTTTTATTTAAAAAGTATCCAACGATGAGTGAAGGTGAGTTAACGAAGCTTCGTGCAGCAGTTGTGTGTGAACCGTCGCTTGTTACTTTTGCAAATGAAATGGATTTTGGTAAACTAGTGTTACTTGGAAAAGGTGAAGAGATGACGGGCGGCCGATCTAGACCGGCTTTACTGGCCGATGTGTTTGAAGCATTTATCGGAGCTCTTTATTTAGACCAAGGGCTTGATACGGTAGTAACGATTCTAAAAAAAGTTGTCTTTCCAAAAATTAATGAAGGTGCTTTTTCTCATGTGATGGATTTCAAAAGCCAGCTTCAAGAAGTGATTCAACGTGATGGAGTTGGACAATTAGAATACAAAGTTTTGCAAGAAAAAGGTCCAGCGCATAATCGCGAATTCTTATCTCGCGTATCGTTAAATGGTGAAGAGCTCGGCGTTGGTGTAGGCCGTTCGAAAAAAGAAGCAGAGCAAAAAGCAGCTCAAGTAGCTATTACGAAAATTAGAGCAAGTCAAACGAAATAAAATGATCCCCCTCTTAACGCATTCGTTATAAAGGGGGATTTGCTATGAAAAGATTACATGTGTGAGGGGGGATTTCTATGTTCCTCAAACGATTAGATATTGCAGGGTTCAAATCGTTTGCAGAAAAAGTATCGATAGATTTTGTGCCAGGTGTAACGGCGGTAGTAGGACCGAATGGGAGCGGAAAAAGCAACATTACGGATGCTATACGCTGGGTGCTTGGAGAACAGTCAGCCAAATCGCTTCGTGGAGGGAAAATGGAGGACATTATTTTTGCAGGAAGCGAATCACGCCGTGCGGTAAACGTGGCTGACGTAACGCTGACTTTGGAAAATGATGACCAGTTTCTCCCGCTTGATTATCATGAAGTTAGTATTACAAGGCGCGTGTACCGCTCAGGAGACAGTGAATTTTTTATTAACAACCAGCCGTGCCGTTTAAAAGATATTGTCGATTTATTTATGGACTCAGGACTTGGAAGAGAAGCTTTTTCGATTATCAGTCAAGGAAAAGTAGAAGAAGTACTAAGCAGTAAATCTGACGAGCGCCGTAAAATTTTTGAAGAAGCAGCAGGTGTATTAAAATACAAAACGCGTAAACGAAAAGCGGAGCTTCGGCTTCTCGAAACGCAAGAAAATTTAAATCGAGTAGTAGATATTCTTCATGAAATTGAAGGTCAGTTAGAGCCTTTACAGATTCAATCGTCTATTGCAAAAGATTATTTGCAGAAAAAAGAAGAATTAGAGCACATTGATGTGGCTGTTACGGTATTTGAAGTTGAAGATCTTCATCAGAAATGGGAAAAATTAAAAGCTGAAATGGCTCAGCACGAGCAGCTTGAAGAATCTCTCGCGACCAATATTCGCACGCGTGAAGGAGAAATCCAGACCCTTCGTTCGCATATTCAGCAAATCGATGAACAGCTAGACTCTTTACATAAAAAACTACTATATGTAAGTGAAGAAGTAGAAAAGCTAGAAGGCAAAAAAGAAGTATTAAAAGAGCGTAAGAAAAATGCTTTTCAAAATAAAGAGCAGCTGGAACGTTTAGTAAAAGAGTATACTCATAAGCATCAAGAGCTAAGTAAAGCAAAAGACAGCGAAGGAAAAGATCTTGAGCAATCTCAAAAAGAAGTGCAAGAGATACGTTTGAAGCTTGCTGAGCAGGAACAGTTGTTTAGGCAGTACAGTGAGAATCTAGAAGAAAAACTTGAACAGATGAAAAGCGAATATTTTGAATTAGCGAACGCTCAAACATCCGCTCGAAATGAAATTTCATTTTTAGAGCAGCAAAAAATGCAAACGTTTGAAAAAGAGCAGCGCTTAACAAAATCCAACGAGCAATACGTCGAACAGCGCCGTGAATTAACGCAGCGAAAAGAAGCGGCGATTAAAAGGCTCGCTCAGTTTCGTCAAGAGCTTCAGCAGGCTGTACAAGTGTATAAGCAGCAAGGAGAGAAGCTTGAGTCATTAAGGCAAGCCTATCGTAAACAAGAGTCTACGCTTTATCAAGCTTATCAGTACGTGCAACAGACAAAATCACGAAAAGAAATGCTTGAAGAGATGCAAGAAGACTATGAAGGTTATTTTCACGGTGTAAAAGAAGTATTAAAAGCGCGTGATGGGAAGCTTGCAGGTATTAAAGGTGCCATTGCTGAGCTAATTAATGTCCCAAAAGAGTATGAAACAGCGCTTGAAATTGCGCTTGGAGGAGCAGCTCAGCACATTGTCGTTCAAGACGAACAAAGTGCCCGTCAGGCAATTGGCTTTTTGAAACAAAACGGTTACGGCAGAGCTACATTTTTACCACTGACGTCTGTAAAAGACCGTTATGTTCCGGCTCAAACTATTTCTATGCTAGAGAGTCACGAAGCGTATGTAGGAATCGCTTCATCTCTTGTTAAATACGAAGCTACCTACGACCGAGTTATTAAAAATTTGCTTGGAACCGTTATTGTTGTCAATGATTTAAAAGGCGCGAATGAACTTGCCCGCCTTGTGCAGCATCGCTATCGTTTTGTGACCGTTAAAGGGGATGTGGTCAACCCCGGTGGTTCGATGACAGGCGGTTCAATGAAGCAAAAGTCCAACTCTTTGTTAGGCCGTCAGCGTGAAGTGGAAGCCATTACGGCAAAAATAGAAGAGATGGAACAAAAGACGCTTGTGCTCGAGCAAGATGTGAAAGATAAAAAGTCACAGATTGAAGAGCTTCAACAGGAAATTAATAAACAGCAGGCATTTGTGGAACGCTTGAAAGACAAAGAGCAGGAATCTGACCGAGAAGTAAAGCAAATTGACATCGAAGAAAAAGCAGTGAATGACCGCTTAACCATGTATGATCATGATATTGCTAGCTTTAGACAAGATCAAACAAGCTTGTCCGCTCGAATTGATGAGCTGCATACGAGTTTGCAGGGAAATCAGCAGCAGGCAAATGTATTAGAGAAAAACATTGAAGAGTTAGCTGCACGCAAGCATACACAGCAAACGTCTAAAGAAACGGTTCAACATGAGCTTACAGAAGTAAAAGTGCTTCTTGCGAAAAAAGAACAGTTCCTCACAAATCAGCAAGAAAAATACGAAAGAGTGTGCTTTGAGCTTGATCAAACCATTCAGCGTTTGTCTGAAGCTACAGATGATCTTTCTCTTTTAACGAGTGAAATCACGAGCAACGACTCGGGTGAACTTCAGCTCGAAGAAGCGGCGCATGAGCGAATAAAAGAAAAGACAGAAACGTTGCAATTAATGGATGACTGCAGATCAGAGCGGTTGAAAGCCCAGAATAAGCTTGAAGACGAAGAAAGGGTTGTAAAAGAGCTCCAGCGTCAGTACAAACAAATTACGGATGCTTTAAAAGATGAAGAAGTCAAAATCAATCGAATTGACGTAGAGCTAGACAGCCGTCTCCAGCAGCTGACAGAAGAGTACGAAATTAGCTTTGAAGCAGCAAAAGAAAAGTATCCTTTAACATTAGATATTCAAGAAGCAAGGAAAAAAATCAAGCTCATTAAGCTGGCAATTGATGAATTAGGAACCGTAAACTTAGGTTCTATCGAACAATACGAACGCGTTTCAGAGCGCTATGAATTTTTAAATACGCAGCGAGCTGACCTCGACGAAGCGAAAAATACCCTGTATCAAGTGATTGAAGAAATGGACGAGGAAATGAAGAAACGTTTTTCTGATACGTTCTCTCGTATCCGCAATGAATTTGGTACAGTGTTCTCTTCACTATTCGGAGGAGGAAAAGCGGATTTGAAATTAACAGATCCGAAAGATTTATTAAATACAGGGGTGGAAATTGTTGCCCAGCCTCCTGGGAAAAAACTGCAGAATCTAGGGTTGCTGTCAGGCGGCGAGCGTTCGTTAACAGCCATTGCCCTCCTGTTTTCTATTTTGAAAGTACGTCCGGTGCCGTTTTGTGTGCTAGATGAAGTGGAAGCGGCGCTTGATGAAGCGAACGTTCATCGCTTCGCTACGTATTTACGCAAATTTAGTAATCAAACACAGTTCATTGTTATTACTCACCGAAAAGGTACAATGGAAGAAGCTGACGTACTGTACGGTGTGACAATGCAAGAATCTGGCGTATCGAAATTAGTCTCTGTTCGTTTAGAAGAATCAAAGCAATATGTTTAACTCATAGAATGAAAGGGTGGTACGAATGAGCTTTTTTAAGAAATTAAAAGAAAAAATTACAATGCAAACGGATTCTGTTACACAAAAATTTAAAGATGGACTATCAAAAACACGCAATTCTTTTTCGGAACGTGTGAATGATCTAGTGTCTCGCTATCGTCAAGTAGACGAAGAGTTTTTTGAGGAATTAGAGGAAATTTTAATTAGCGCTGATGTGGGCGTGGCTACCGTGTTGGATTTAATTGATGACTTAAAATCGGAAGTGAAACGCCGTAATATTAAGGACCCTCAAGATGTACAGGCTGTCATCTCTGAGAAATTAATTGATATTTATGAATCTGGTGAAGAGCAGATTGGTGAATTAAATATGCAGCAAAATGATTTAACGGTTATTTTGTTTGTAGGGGTAAACGGCGTTGGGAAAACAACAACAATTGGGAAAATTGCACATAAATTCAAACAAGAAGGCAAAAAAGTCGTAATGGCGGCAGGAGATACGTTCCGTGCCGGTGCGATTGAGCAGTTAGAAGTATGGGGAGAACGCGTTGGTGTTGATGTTATTAAGCAATCTGCAGGCTCTGACCCTGCCGCTGTCATGTATGACGCTGTTCAGTCAGCCAAGGCTCGAAAAGCAGATGTTTTATTATGTGATACAGCAGGTCGCCTTCAAAACAAAGTGAATTTAATGAAAGAATTAGAGAAAGTAAAGCGTGTTATTGAGCGAGAAATTCCTGGTGCTCCGCATGAAGTGCTTCTCGTACTTGATGCGACGACGGGTCAAAACGCTTTAAGTCAGGCTAAAACATTCTCAGAAGCAACGAACGTGACTGGAATTGTGTTAACAAAACTAGATGGTACGGCTAAAGGCGGAATTGTTCTTGCCATTCGAAACGAACTGAAGCTTCCTGTTAAATTCGTTGGACTTGGAGAAAAAGTAGACGACCTTCAGCCGTTTGACACGGAGCAATATATCTATGGGTTATTTGCCAATGCTGTAGAAGAAGAAACAGAAAAAGAGGCGTAATCTAAAAAGAGGCTGGGATAAAAGTATCTTCGTTGAAGGAAGATCCGAACGATTAATCGTTCGGATCTTTTTATTAGTAGGGTGGACGCAGGTTTCATATTTAGTCGTCTTTAAATTGAAGTAATTTAGTTATGTTTCCATCTCTTTTAAGTGGAAAAATGTGAGGTGTTAAGGAAAAAACTTGACATTCAAACCTCGCCTAGTTAAACTAATAACATGTAAAGGCTTTTCACTTAACAAGGGGGCGGTCAGATGGTTGAAAAGAGCGTACATATGCTCGAGAAAACAACAAGAATGAATTACTTATTTGACTTCTATCAGGCGCTGTTGACGCCCAAACAAAGAAGTTATATGTCACTTTATTACTTGGATGATTATTCCCTCGGTGAAATAGCGGAAGAATTTGATGTGAGTCGTCAAGCAGTTTATGATAATATAAAACGTACAGAGCAAATGCTTGAACAATATGAGGAAAAGCTATTGTTATTTCAACGGTTTCAAGAGCGTCAATCAATTGTTCAACAACTGAAAGACGAACTTGCAGCCGACTTACACAAGAACAGTAAGCTTTCTTCTCTTCTTGATTCGCTCGAGAAATTAGATTAGGGGGCGGCGTATATGGCATTTGAAGGATTAGCCGACCGTTTGCAAAGCACACTGCAAAAGTTAAAAGGAAAAGGAAAAGTTAACGAAGCTGATGTTAAAGAAATGATGCGTGAAGTTAGACTTGCCCTTTTAGAAGCCGATGTAAACTTTAAAGTAGTAAAAGACTTTGTTAAGCGCGTAAGCGAACGTGCTGTAGGTCAAGACGTTCTTAAGAGCTTAACGCCTGGACAGCAAGTTATTAAGGTTGTACAAGAAGAATTAACTGCACTTATGGGCGGAGAGCAAAGCAAGATTGCAGTAGCTCCAAAAGCTCCAACTGTAATTATGATGGTTGGACTTCAAGGTGCAGGTAAAACAACAACAACTGGTAAACTTGCCAATTTATTACGTAAAAAATATAACCGTAATCCATTGCTTGTAGCAGCAGATATTTATCGTCCGGCAGCTATTAAACAGCTTGAAACACTAGGGAAACAGCTTAGCATGTCTGTTTTTTCATTAGGTGATCAAGTAAGTCCTGTGGAGATTGCGAAACAAGCTATTGCTCATGCGAAAGAAGAGCATCACGATTATGTATTAATTGATACAGCGGGACGTTTGCATGTTGATGAAAATCTAATGGAGGAGTTAGAACAGATCAAAGAGCTTTCTAACCCAGACGAAATTTTCCTTGTTGTCGATGCGATGACGGGTCAAGATGCAGTAAACGTTGCGGATAGCTTTAATAAGCAATTAGGATTAACTGGCGTTGTATTAACGAAACTAGACGGCGATACGCGCGGTGGTGCAGCGCTTTCTATTCGTGCAGTAACTGATACACCAATTAAGTTTGTCGGTCTTGGAGAAAAGATGGATGCTATTGAAGCATTCCACCCAGAGCGTATGGCTTCCCGTATCTTAGGTATGGGTGATGTGCTGACGCTTATCGAAAAGGCTCAGGCAAATGTAGATGCTGAAAAGGCAAAAGAGCTTGAAGCTAAGCTGCGCACGCAGTCATTTACATTCGATGACTTTTTAGATCAACTTGCTCAGGTGCGTCAAATGGGACCGCTTGATGAGCTAATTGGTATGCTTCCGGGCGCCAATAAAGTAAAGGGGCTCAAAAACCTGCAGGTTGATGAAAAGCAAATTAATCATGTAGAAGCAATTATTCGTTCGATGACGAAAGCGGAAAAAACAAACCCTGAAATCATTAATTCAAGTCGAAGAAAGCGTATTGCAAAAGGAAGCGGGCGTTCTGTACAAGAAGTCAACCGTTTGCTTAAACAATTTGAAGACATGAAAAAAATGATGAAACAAATGACAAATATGTCAAAAGGCAAGAAAAAGGGTATGAAACTTCCATTCTTTTCATGATAAAATGCTTGATTTGAACTGAAAAAACCAAAGAAAATAAAATATTTTTCTAGTGTTAAGAAAAAAACCTTTACAAACATTTTACCTATTTGATATTATATTATCTTGTTGAAACATATTCGGAGGTGCTTTATAAAATGGCAGTAAAAATTCGTTTAAAACGTATGGGAGCTAAAAAATCTCCTTTCTATCGTATCGTAGCAGCAGACTCTCGTTCACCACGTGATGGACGTTACATCGAAGTAGTTGGAACTTACAATCCTGTAGTTCAACCAGCTGAAGTTAAAATCGATGAAGAGCTAGCTCTTAAATGGTTACAAAATGGTGCTAAACCATCTGATACAGTTCGTAACCTTTTCTCTAACGAAGGCATCATGGAAAAATTCCATAATGCTAAATTAGGAAAATAATTTCACTCGAGATGACATCACTAATCGAAACAATTGTAAAGCCGCTTGTTGATTATCCAGCTGATGTTAAAGTGGAGGAACAAGAAGATGAACGTCAAGTGACTTACATCCTTACTGTTCACCAAGAAGATGTCGGCAAAGTAATCGGCAAACAAGGCCGCGTTGCAAAAGCGATTCGAACTGTTGTGAATGCAGCAGCATCACAGCAAGGTAAAAAAGTGTATGTGAAAATTCAAGAGTAATCAAAAAGGGAGAGGGATAACCTCGCCCTTTTTTTATGTTATGATAAGATGAACGTTTTGATCACAGTAAGTCTTTTGCGAGCAAGAAGCAGCTATTTCAATACGCATGTAAAAAGCACAAGGTCACTATCTTGAGGGCGGAGGGAACGTTTTGAACATTATTCAAAAAGTGGTTGTGAAACAAGTGTTAACTGAAGCAAGCAAACAAGATCTTGAAAATCGTTTTATAAACCGCAAGCAGGCGCTTGAAAAAGAAATGGAACAGCTGAAATTTCAGTTAAAGCACATGGAAAAAGCCAATAAAGGTTCTTCTTTATTACATAGTCAATTTGAAAAAGAAAAATCCGCTCGCCTTGAAAAAATTGAAGTGTTGAACTTTCAGCTGACGCAATTAGAAAAGCTTCCTTTAGGGAGCGAACTCGTTGAAACGGAACTAGATGCCTTAGTAGAGGTAAAAATCGGCGATGATTGGGAAAAGATAAAAGAAAGTAAAACAATTATTATAAAAGATAGCAAAGTTGTTGAGATTAGATAGAGGTGAAGAAGAATGAAATGGTTTAAGGTTGGAAAAATTGTGAATACCCATGGTGTAAAAGGAGAAATTCGTATTGTATCAACTACGGATTTTGCTGATGAGCGCTATGAAAAAGGAAATAAACTTTATATCTTTAAAGAAAAGCAAAGCGAGCCAGTGGAAGTAACGGTAGCAAGCCATCGCAGGCATAAAAATTTTGATCTGCTTACATTCGAAGGCTATCACAACGTAAATGATGTTGAGCAGTACAAAAACTGCGAAGTGAAAATTCCTGAGGAGCAGCTAACGGGTTTAGAAGACGGTGAATTTTATTTCCACGAAATTATTGGGTGTACAGTAAAAACAGAAGACGGAGTAGAGGTAGGAACGGTCAAAGAAATTTTAACGCCGGGAGCTAATGATGTGTGGGTCGTTAAAAAAGGCGGAAAAGAAGTTCTTATTCCTTACATCGACGACGTTGTACAATCTATTGATATAGAGGAAAAAGAGATTGTTATTACAGTAATGGAAGGGTTATTGGACTAATGAAAATTGATGTACTATCGCTATTTCCTTCTATGTTTGACGGTGTTTTTGGTGAATCAATTTTGAAAAAAGCACAGGAAAAAAATGCGGTTGAACTGAATGTAGTTAATTTCCGAGAATATTCTACGAACAAACATCAAAATGTGGACGATTATCCTTACGGCGGAGGTGCTGGAATGGTATTGACACCTCAGCCTATTTTTGACGCTGTAGAAAAGCTGACTGAAACAGCTAAGAAGCCCCGGGTAGTTTTGCTTTGTCCGCAGGGCGAACGCTATACACAGGCAAAAGCAGAAGAACTAGCAGCAGAAGAGCATTTAATTTTTATTTGCGGTCATTACGAAGGATATGATGAACGAATTCGTGAGCAGCTGGTAACTGATGAAATTTCAATTGGTGACTATGTATTAACTGGAGGAGAGCTTGGTGCAATGGTTGTGATCGATAGCGTTGTTCGCCTGCTTCCTGATGTCCTTGGCAATAATCATTCAGCTGTGCAAGACTCACACAGTACAGGTTTACTAGAGCACCCCCACTATACGCGTCCTGCTGATTTTAGAGGCTTAACAGTTCCTGAAGTACTTATGTCAGGAAATCATAAAAAAATTGAACAGTGGCGCCAAAAAGAGTCTTTAAAGCGCACGTTGCTTCGAAGACCGGACATGCTTGAAAAGATGGAGCTAACGGAAGAGCAAAAGAAACTAGTAGCTCAATTAAAAGAGGAAAACAACCTTTCATAAATCCATAAAATTTATGCATAAACTCTGTTGCATACGGTATAAGAGTGTGCTAAGATAGATTTTGTGGCTTGGGCAGATGTCTGGTCACCTATAACGATGTTCCGCTGCAATGATTGAAAAGCATTGGTATGAGCGTCTGTTGGAAGGAGTTGAAACACGCGATGCAAAAATTAATCGAAGAGATTACAAAAGAACAATTAAAAACAGATCTTCCTACGTTCCGTCCTGGTGATACTGTACGTGTACACGTAAATATCGTTGAGGGTACTCGTGAACGTGTTCAGGTATTTGAAGGTGTTGTTATTAAGCGTCGTGGCGGTGGTATCAGCGAAACATTTACAGTACGTAAGATTTCTTACGGTGTAGGTGTAGAGCGTACATTCCCACTTCATACGCCAAAAATTGCAAAAATCGAAGTAATGCGCCGCGGTAAAGTACGCCGTGCGAAACTTTATTACCTACGTGAATTACGTGGTAAAGCTGCGCGTATTAAAGAAATTCGATAATAGTAAAGGGGAGCTTGTTTATACAAGCTCCTTTTTTCAAATGTTTTTTTAGAACGATTCGTTCTCTGACAGTGAAAAATAGACGTACAAGTCATCATTTTTTTATTCTATTTATTAGGCGTTTCAAACATTATCGTTTAAAATAAAGGTATGACATAAGAGTTGGAGGACTGAAGATGGCTCGAAAGAAAAATGAACTGTGGGAATGGATAAAAGCAATCGCCATTGCCGTACTGTTAGCTGTTGTAATTCGCTATTTTTTGTTTGCACCGATTGTAGTAGATGGACTTTCTATGATGCCTACGCTGCATGACCAAAATCGAATGATTGTAAATAAGTTCTCCTATAAGATTGGTGATCCTGATCGCTTTGATATTATTGTTTTTCATGCTACAGCGGAAAAAGATTACATAAAACGTATTATCGGACTGCCGGGTGATCATATTGAGTATCGAAATGATACGCTATATGTAAATGGAAAAGCTTATAAAGAGCCCTATTTAGATCAGTATAAAAAAGAAGTGATTGACGGTAATTTAACCGAAGATTTTAAACTAGAAGACGTAACGGGTAAAAAGACCGTGCCAGAAGGCTATTTGTTCGTGATGGGAGACAATCGACGCTACAGTAAAGACAGCCGTCAGATTGGCTTTGTGAGCATGGACAAGGTGCTTGGTAAAACGAGTGCCGTATACTGGCCGATTAAAGAAGCGCGTTTTGCAAAGTAAAATATAAAAGGTGAGTAAAATATGACAATTCAATGGTTTCCTGGCCATATGGCCAAGGCCAGAAGACAAGTAACTGAAAAGCTAAAATTGATTGATATTGTATACGAACTGGTTGATGCACGCATTCCGCAATCATCGCGAAATCCAATGATTGATGAGATTATTGTGAACAAGCCCAGAATCGTATTGTTGAATAAAGTGGACAAAGCGGATCCGCGCGTCACTCAGCAGTGGTTAGATTATTACAAAGAACAAGGTATTTATGCCTTAGCTATTGACGCACAAGCAGGTAAAGGAATGAAACAAATTGTTTCGTCTTCTAAAGAACTTCTTCAAGAGAAGTTTGACCGCATGCGCGCAAAAGGAGTTAAAAAACCCCGCGCTATCCGTGCGATGATTGTAGGGATTCCTAACGTCGGTAAATCAACGCTAATTAATCGCCTTGCCAGCAAAAAAATCGCCAAGACGGGAGATCGTCCAGGTGTGACGCAGGCACAGCAGTGGATTAAGGTAGGAAACGAGCTAGAGCTGCTTGATACGCCAGGTATTTTGTGGCCTAAGTTTGAAGATGAAACAGTTGGATATAAGCTTGCGACAACGGGTGCTATCAAAGATACCATTTTAAATATGCAAGATGTCGCTGTTTATGCGCTGCGCTTCTTAACTAGCCATTACCCAGAACAATTAAAGCAGCGTTATGATTTAAATGAAATCCCTGAAGACATTGTAGAGCTTTTTGATGCAATTGGGTCGCGCCGCGGCTGTTTAATGGGTGGCGGCATGGTGGATTACGATAAAACAGCTGAGCTTGTTCTTCGAGAAATTCGAACGGATAAAATTGGCACCTTTACATTTGATGATCCAAGTGAAGCTGAACAACAGCTGTAAGCAACACATTGCGAACTGAAGCAAAAAACGCCTCTGCCTTTTCAGCATGAGGCGTTTTTTATGTGAAAGTGCCGCGTGAAAATGTTGATATAAAGAAGGTGGAGCTAATGAAAAAGAGTATTAAGGAAATAAAAGAGGAACTAAAGCAAGTGAGAAGCCCGGAAGATGCTGTATTTAAGGCATATGCGCAAGATGAGCGTAAAGGTGTGCAGCAGGTTATTATTCAAAAACAAAGGCAATTTGAAGCGGCTGAGCGCTTGAAGCAACAGTTTGGTGAAATGATGGCATATGAAAATGAATTATATAGGCAAGGAGCAACTTATATTGCCGGAGTAGACGAAGTAGGAAGAGGACCGTTAGCAGGACCGGTAGTAGCGGCTGCTGTTATTTTGCCTCCCGATTTTTTTCTCCCTGGTCTGACGGATTCAAAGAAGTTATCAGAAGCAAAGCGAGAAGCGTTTTATGAAGAAATTTGTAAAAAAGCTGTCGCTATCGGTATAGGGATTATAGACGCAGAGGTCATTGATTCTATTAATATTTACGAAGCAACAAAAAAGGCAATGACTGAAGCCATTGAACTGCTGGCAGTTCAGCCTGATGAACTGCTCATTGATGCGATGAAGCTGCCGGTGCCTATTTCGCAGCAGTCAATCATTAAAGGCGATGCTACAAGCATTTCAATTGCTGCAAGTTCTGTTATTGCAAAAGTGACGCGAGATCGAATGATGAAAGAACTTGGTGAACGCTATCCTGCATACGGATTCGAAAAACATATGGGATATGGAACAAAACAACATTTAGAAGCAATCGAACAATATGGAATTTTGCCAGAACACCGCCGATCTTTTGCACCGATAAAAAACCAAGTAAACTAGAACATGATACCCGAGCATATCTCTGCTTTTTAGCGCATGTTTCAATGCGAGATTCTAGGCTTAAAAAGAATATAGCCTATGTAAGCGGAGATATTGCAGCGGGAAAAATTCGTAAATTATTTTCCTCTCAGTCTGCTTTAGTTATGAAGGTTGATTTACATGATCAACCACACGTTTAACGTCCGCAGAGCCTCATCTACTTCATAAGGTATGGTTAAGTACTATCTCCATAAAAATATCAATTTTCTTATTATTTCAATATTTTTCACTAGAATAGTAGACAATTAGACAATTATTTTTATACAATGAAAGCGCAGTCTATTTTGTGCAGTATAGTTTTGTGGTTGATTATGTTAGGAGGATGGGAAATGAATATCCATGAGTATCAAGGAAAAGAACTACTCAGAAAATATGGGGTTGCAGTACCAAACGGTCGAGTAGCTTTTACTGTTGAAGAAGCAGTTGAAGCAGCAAAGGAATTAGGTTCACAAGTATCAGTGGTGAAAGCACAAATCCATGCTGGTGGACGCGGTAAAGCGGGCGGTGTCAAAGTAGCAAAAAACTTAGATGAAGTTCGTACATATGCACAAGATATTTTAGGAAAGACCCTCGTAACGCACCAAACAGGCCCTGAAGGAAAAGAAGTTAAGCGCTTGTTAGTTGAAGAGGGATGCGATATTAAGAAAGAATACTACATCGGTTTAGTTCTTGATCGTGCAACGTCTCAAGTTGTATTGATGGGTTCTGAAGAAGGTGGAACTGAAATTGAAGAAGTGGCGGAAAAAACGCCTGAAAAAATCTTTAAAGAATATGTAGATCCGGCGATTGGTTTACAAGCATTCCAAGCTCGCAGACTTGCATTTAATATTAATATTCCAAAAGAATTAGTTGGAAAAGCAGTTAAATTCATGACAGGTTTATATACAGTATTTGTTGAAAAAGACTGCTCAATTGCAGAGATTAACCCTCTAGTTGTAACAGGTGACGGAGACGTTATGGCATTGGATGCGAAGTTAAACTTTGATTCAAATGCGCTGTATCGCCAAAAAGATATTCTTGAATATCGTGACCTTGAAGAGGAAGATGCTAAAGAAATTGAAGCATCTAAATACGACTTAAGCTACATTTCACTAGACGGTAATATCGGTTGTATGGTAAACGGTGCAGGTTTAGCGATGGCAACGATGGATATTATTAAGCATTACGGAGGCGACCCTGCTAACTTCCTGGATGTTGGGGGCGGCGCAACTGCTGAAAAAGTAACAGAAGCATTTAAAATTATTTTATCTGACCAAAATGTAAAAGGTATTTTCGTTAATATTTTCGGCGGAATTATGAAATGTGATGTTATTGCAACAGGTGTTGTTGAAGCAACAAAACAAGTTGGATTAAGCCTTCCATTAGTTGTTCGCTTAGAAGGAACAAACGTTGAACTTGGAAAAGAAATTTTACAAAAATCAGGCTTAAATATCACAGCTGCTGAATCTATGGCAGACGGCGCACAAAAAATCGTTTCACTAGTGAAATAGAAAGGCTGGGGGATAGGAATGAGCGTATTTATTAATCAAGATACAAAAGTAATTGTACAAGGAATTACAGGCGGAGTTGGCCTTTTTCATACACAGCAAATGTTAGAATATGGAACAAAAATTGTTGGTGGCGTAACGCCGGGTAAAGGCGGCTTAGAAGTAGAAGGTGTTCCGGTATTTAATACGGTTGCCGAGGCGAAAGAAAAAACAGGCGCAACGGCTTCTGTTGTATATGTTCCACCAGCATTCGCAGCTGACTCCATTATTGAAGCAGTTGACGCAGATTTAGATTTAGTTATTTGTATTACAGAAGGTATTCCAGTATTAGATATGGTAAAAGTAAAGCGTTATATGGAAGGAAAACGTACGCGTCTTGTAGGGCCTAACTGCCCAGGTGTTATTACACCGGAAGAATGTAAAATTGGCATTATGCCAGGGTACATTCACAAAAAAGGTCATGTAGGTGTAGTTTCGCGTTCTGGTACATTAACATATGAAGCTGTTCACCAACTTTCTGAAGCTGGAATTGGCCAATCAACAGCTGTTGGTATCGGCGGTGACCCGGTGAATGGCACGAACTTTATCGATGTATTAAAAGCGTTTAATGAAGATGAAGATACGTATGCAGTAATTATGATTGGGGAAATCGGCGGTACAGCAGAAGAAGAAGCGGCAGAATGGGTAAAAGCAAATATGACAAAACCTGTTGTCGGCTTCATTGGCGGTCAAACAGCGCCTCCAGGAAAACGTATGGGCCATGCTGGTGCGATTATTTCAGGTGGTAAAGGGACAGCGTCTGAAAAAATTAAAACAATGAATGAGTGCGGTATCCAAGTAGCTGAAACACCATCTGTTATGGGAGAAACACTTATTAAAGTGTTAAAAGAACAAGGCATTTACGAGCAGTGTAAGACTCATTAATAGAAGACATATAGCCTCCTTTGACCGGGGGCTATTTTGTCCATTTAAAAAGGAGATTGTAGAATGTCTGGTTTACGGGAAAAATTAATTCATTTAGCACATTGTCCATCTGTTAATTGGAAACAAATTTTTACGCTACTTCAACAGAATTCTTCATTACAAAATCTCTACGAGTACTCTCCATCACAGCTTCAAAAACTATTGACTCTCTCGATTGAACGTGCTAATCAAATAAAAAAAGATTTGCAAACTATTCCAATACGAGATATTCTAGATAAATATGACGCTGAGAATATTCGATGTGTCACCATCTTAGATGATGAATATCCTGAACTTTTGCGCCATATTTATGATCCGCCTTGGGTATTATTTGCAAGGGGGAACTTGTCTCTTTTACACGCTCCGGCAAGCTTAAGCGTTGTAGGAACAAGAAATCCTACTTCATATGGAACTGCAGCTTTAACTCGTATTGTTAAGCCGATGCTGCATGAAGAATTTGTCGTTGTGAGTGGGCTAGCCTTAGGAATTGACCAGGCTGCTCATGAACTGGCTATCGCTGAAAAAGCTAAAACGATTGCAGTTTTAGGCGGAGGGTTTTATAATATTTACCCAAGAGGAAACCAAAATTTAGCAAGAGAAATTGCGCAGCATCATTTGCTGCTTTCTGAATATGCCCCGTTTATGAAGCCGACGAAATGGTTTTTCCCTCGCAGAAACAGAATCATTAGCGGATTAACAGGAGGCACGTTGGTGGTGCAAGCAAAAGAAAGAAGTGGATCTTTTATTACCGCCGACCAGGCGCTTCAGCAAGGAAGAGAAGTATTTGCCATACCGGGTTCTATTTTTGAAGAAACATCATGTGGAACGAATAAGTTAATCCAATTAGGGGCAAAACTTGTGCAAAGCGCTGCTGATATTACAGATGAAATGATGTATATAAGATGAATGTTTCAAAGTAGTCATATTCTTGCATGGTATGAAATACTAGTGAGATACGTAGGAAAATCGTATGACTTATCTTTTTGACATTTGACAAACAAGAACCAAATATTTAATAATAATGAAGATTTTATTCTACCTCTTGAGGAGGAACAAATAGATGTCTGACTACCTAGTAATTGTAGAATCGCCTGCAAAGGCTAAAACAATTGAACGTTATTTAGGAAAGAAATATAAAGTAAAAGCATCGATGGGACATGTTCGCGATTTACCTAAAAGTCAAATGGGAATTGATATTGAACAAGATTACAACCCGAAATATATTACAATTCGCGGGAAAGGCCCGGTTTTAAAAGAACTAAAAACAGCGGCTAAAAAAGCAAAAAAGATTTACCTAGCAGCCGATCCAGACCGTGAAGGAGAAGCGATTGCATGGCATTTGGCGCACAGTTTGGATGTAGACATTGCATCGGACTGCCGCGTAGTGTTTAACGAGATTACAAAAGAAGCGATTAAAGAATCTTTTAAACATCCACGAGCAATTAATATGGATTTAGTAGATGCTCAACAAGCACGACGTATTCTTGACAGGCTGGTTGGCTACAATATCAGTCCATTGCTGTGGAAAAAAGTGAAAAAAGGATTAAGTGCCGGAAGGGTTCAATCAATTGCAGTGCGGTTAATTATTGATCGTGAAAAAGAAATTGCAAAGTTTATCCCAGAAGAATACTGGACGGTAAAAGCAACTTTTCAAAAAGGGAACGACCAGTTTGAAGGCCAGTTAATCGAATATCAAGGGAAAAAAGTAGAGCTATCGAATGAAGATGATGTAACCAACATTGTTAAACAATTAGATGGAAACGAATTTTCAATTTCTAAAGTAACAAAACGTGAGCGAAAGCGTAATGCGGCTCCTTCTTTTACCACGTCTTCATTACAGCAAGAGGCAGCGCGGAAACTGAACTTCCGAGCGAAAAAAACGATGATGATTGCGCAGCAATTATATGAAGGAATTGATTTAGGAAAAGAAGGTACAGTAGGTCTTATCACGTATATGCGTACCGATTCTACTCGTATTTCAGAAACAGCTCAAACAGAAGCTAGAGATTACATTACGAACGCGTACGGAAATCAGTTTGTGGCAACGGAAAAGCGTAAAGAAAAGAAGAATTCAAATGCGCAAGATGCCCACGAAGCGATTCGTCCAACTTCAGCTCTTCGTAAACCAGGAGAGGTAAAAGAGTTCTTATCGCGTGATCAGTATCGACTGTATAAGTTAGTATGGGAGCGCTTCGTTGCTAGTCAAATGGCACCTGCCATTATGGATACAATGGCTGTAGATTTGAAAAATGGAGACGTAACATTTAGAGCGAACGGCTCAAAAGTTAAATTTCCAGGCTTTATGAAAGTGTATGTTGAAGGCAATGATGATCAAGTGGAGGAAAAAGAAAATCTTCTTCCAGACTTAGAAGAAGGAGAAGTAGCTTATTCTAAGGACATCGATGAAAAGCAGCATTTCACACAGCCGCCGCCAAGATATACAGAAGCTCGTTTAGTTAAGACATTAGAAGAGCTAGGCATTGGCCGACCGTCTACATATGCTCCAACACTTGATACGATTCAAAAGCGCGGATACGTAGCGCTCGATAACAAGCGTTTTGTTCCAACAGAACTTGGAGAAATTGTACTAGAGCTTGTATTGGAGTTTTTCCCGGAAATTTTAGATGTAGAGTTTACAGCTAAAATGGAAAACGATTTGGATGAAGTGGAAGATGGTAATGTTCAATGGGTGCGTGTTATTGACGAATTTTACAGTGATTTTGAAAAACGCTTAGAACATGCTGAAAAAGAAATGCGCGAAGTGGAGATTAAAGATGAACCTGCCGGAGAAGACTGTGAAGAATGCGGTTCACCTATGGTATACAAAATGGGACGCTACGGAAAATTTATGGCATGCTCTAATTTCCCTGACTGTCGCAACACGAAGCCAATTGTAAAAGAGATTGGCGTAAAGTGTCCGAAATGTGAAGAAGGAAATATCGTTGAGCGAAAATCGAAGAAAAAGCGTACATTTTATGGCTGTGATCGATTCCCGGGCTGTGACTTCGTATCTTGGGATAAACCGATTGCAAGAAAATGTCCGAAATGTGAAAATCTGCTTGTAGAGAAGAAACAGAAAAAAGGAACTCAAGTCGTCTGTACAAGTTGTGATTATAAAGAGGAAGCTCAGCAGTAAAAGAGAATGGGATGAATTCCCATACTTTAAATTTAAAAATAGCAGTTATATAAGATGCGGCGACATTGCTTCATGTGCTAAAATGGAAACGTTATTAGCGACATTGAGTAATGTCGCATTTTCTTTGTCCCGTTAAAAAAGGAAAAGACAAGTGAATGAATAAGCAAAATGATAGAAAAGATAGAAATGAAGTTGGAGGATTTACAATGAATGAACAAGTAATTAATGTTATTGGAGCAGGTCTTGCTGGAAGTGAAGCAGCTTGGCAAATCGCAAAGCGCGGTTTGAAAGTCCGTCTTTATGAGATGAGACCAGTAAAGCAAACACCTGCTCATCATACGGACAAATTTGCTGAATTAGTATGTAGTAATTCACTGCGTGCGAATACATTAACAAATGCAGTGGGTGTGCTAAAAGAAGAAATGCGATTATTAGACTCTGTCATTATTCGTTCAGCAGACGAGTGTGCGGTTCCAGCAGGTGGAGCACTGGCTGTTGATCGTCACGAATTTGCCTCTCGTGTGACGGAAAGCGTTAAAAACCATCCGAACGTAACGGTTGTTAATGAAGAGATTACGGAAATTCCACAGGGACCAACTGTTATTGCAACAGGTCCGCTAACGTCAAAAGATTTATCGGAACAGCTGCGCGCGTTAACAAGTGAAGATTATTTATATTTTTACGATGCGGCTGCACCTATTATTGAAAAAGACAGCATTGATATGGATAAAGTATATCTTAAATCTCGCTATGACAAAGGGGAAGCTGCCTATTTAAACTGTCCGATGACAAAAGAAGAATTCCAGCGCTTTCATGAAGCATTAATCAATGCAGAGACGGTTCCTTTAAAAGAATTTGAGAAGGAAATTTATTTTGAAGGATGTATGCCAATTGAAGTAATGGCTTCACGCGGAGAAAAAACAATGCTCTTTGGACCAATGAAACCAGTTGGGTTAGAAGATCCGAAAACAGGAAAGCGACCTTATGCAGTTGTTCAGCTTCGTCAAGATGATGCAGCAGGTACACTATATAATATTGTAGGTTTCCAAACACATTTAAAATGGGGAGCACAAAAAGAAGTATTAAGCTTAATCCCAGGTTTAGAAAATGCAGAAGTAGTACGCTACGGGGTTATGCATAGAAATACGTTTATTAATTCTCCTAAATTGTTAAAGCCTACGTATCAATATCGCGAGCGTGATGACTTATTCTTTGCTGGACAAATGACGGGAGTAGAAGGATATGTAGAATCAGCTGCGAGCGGATTAATGGCAGGAATGAACGCGGCTCGACTTGTGCTTGGTGAAGAATTGGTTGTATTGCCGCAGGAAACAGCGATTGGCAGTATGGCTCACTATATCACACATACAAACGCCAAAAACTTCCAGCCGATGAATGCCAACTTTGGCTTATTCAAAGAATTGGAAGTGCGAATCAAAAACAAACAAGAACGAAATGAAACGCTGGCTAAACGAGCATTGGAAACTATTCAGAATTTTACAACAAAATAATCAAAATTGTTTGCAAGGGCTACTTAATTGTGATAATATTTAGTAGCCCTTGTGAGGTGATAACATTGGAATTTGTTAAAGATGTATTAAATTCCTTTCTAGAATATTTACAAATTGAGAAAAATTATTCAAAATATACAGTTGACTGCTATGAAAAAGACATAGGTATCCTCATGTCTTTTATGCAGGAAGAGCAAATACAAAACCTACAAAGTGTTACATATGCTGATGCAAGGCTGTTTTTAACACGCCTATATGAAAAGCAGTATTCAAAAAGATCGATGTCACGCAAAATTTCTTGTTTGAGAACGTTTTATCGTTACTTAAATAGAGAAGAATTAGTAGAAGATAATCCATTTGCGCTCGTTACCCTTCCTAAAAAGGAAGAGAGAAATCCTCGCTTCCTGTATGAAGAGGAGATTGTGAAATTATTTCAAATGAATGACTTAACAACTCCGTTAGGGCAGCGTAATCAGTCTCTCTTAGAATTGCTGTATGCTACCGGAATACGAGTGAGTGAATGTGCATCTATTAAGCTTAGCGATATAGATTTTTCACTTCAAACTTTGCTCGTATATGGCAAAGGGAAAAAACAACGGTACGTGCCATTTGGCTGTTATGCCAAGGACGCTCTTAGAGTATATATAGATAATGGAAGAAAGCTTCTTTTAAAAAAGGCTCCTTCTGATACTCATTCGCTCTTTTTAAATTATAAGGGGACACCGTTGACAGACCGAGGCATACGCTTAGTCATTGATCAGTTAGTAAAGAAAACCGCTGAGAATATACATATTAGTCCACACGTTTTGCGGCATACTTTTGCGACTCATATGTTAAATGAAGGGGCAGATTTACGTACAGTTCAAGAAATGCTAGGTCATGAACATTTATCAACCACTCAAATATACACACATGTGACGAAGGATCGTTTAAAGGCAGTTTATATGAATCACCATCCTCGCGCATAAAAGGAGGAGTTAATTTGTCTACTTTCCATGCTACTACGATTTTTGCAGTTCAGCATAACGGTCAATGTGCCATGTCTGGGGACGGACAAGTAACGTTTGGAAATGCTGTTGTGATGAAACATACTGCTCGAAAAGTAAGACGTCTATTTCAAGGGCAAGTTCTTGCCGGCTTTGCAGGTTCAGTAGCTGATGCATTCACTCTTTTTGAATTATTTGAAACGAAGCTTGAAGAGTATAACGGAAATCTTCAGCGTGCAGCCGTGGAGCTTGCTAAACAATGGAGAAGTGACAAAGTATTGCGAAAGTTAGAAGCAATGCTTATTGTTATGAACAAAGATAACTTACTGTTAGTATCAGGAACGGGTGAAGTTATTGAACCGGACGACGGCATTTTAGCAATTGGATCAGGCGGAAATTATGCTTTATCAGCGGGACGTGCATTAAAACAACATGCAGGCGAACATTTAACAGCTAAAGAAATTGCAAAAGCAGCTTTAGATGTAGCAAGTGAGATATGTGTTTATACAAATGATCATATTATTGTAGAAGAACTGTAGGAAAGGGGATTTTTTTATGAATTCTCATTTAACACCTCGACAAATTGTAGAAAAGCTCGATCAGTATATTATTGGTCAAACGAAGGCAAAGAAAGCGGTCGCTGTTGCGCTGCGAAATCGCTATCGCCGCGGTCTGCTAGACGAATCTTTACGTGATGAAGTTGTGCCGAAAAACATTTTAATGATTGGTCCTACAGGTGTGGGTAAAACCGAGATTGCACGCCGCTTAGCTAAGCTTGTCGGTGCACCTTTTATTAAGGTTGAGGCAACAAAATTCACGGAAGTTGGATATGTAGGACGCGATGTGGAATCAATGGTTCGTGATTTAGTGGAAACGTCAGTTCGACTTGTGAAAGAAGAAAAAATGAACGGCGTGCGTGATCGTGCAGAAGAAAATGCAAACAAGCGGATAGTGGAGCTTCTTGTTCCAAGCAAAAAGAAGCAGCAATCGTTTAAAAATCCGTTTGAAATGATTTTTTCAAACGGTACACAGTCAAGCGATGCGGATCCTGATCAAGATGAGGAAACGAATATTGCAACGAAGCGCAAGCAGATTGCTCATCAGCTTGCTCTAGGAGAGCTTGAAAGTCATTATGTCACAATTGAAGTAGAAGAGCAACAGCCTTCTATGTTTGATATGTTACAAGGTTCGGGTATGGAACAAATGGGCATGAACATGCAGGATGCCTTAAGCAATTTTATGCCTAAAAAACAAAAAAAGCGCAAACTTACTGTTAAAGATGCACGAAAAGTATTAACAAATGAAGAAGCGCAAAAATTGATTGATATGGATGAAGTGACGCAAGAAGCTGTGAATCGTGCAGAACAATACGGAATTATTTTCATTGACGAAATTGATAAAATTGCTCAAAAAAGTGGTAATTCATCTTCCGCTGATGTTTCACGTGAAGGCGTGCAGCGAGATATTTTACCAATTGTAGAAGGATCAACGATTGTTACCAAATATGGTGCAGTCAAAACTGATCATGTTTTATTTGTAGCAGCTGGTGCTTTCCATGTATCAAAACCGTCGGATTTAATTCCAGAATTGCAAGGTCGATTCCCAATTCGCGTTGAATTAACGAAGCTAACCGTTGAAGATTTTATAAACATTTTAGTAGAGCCAGATAATGCGTTATTAAAGCAATATGCGGCATTATTGGAAACTGAAGGTATACAAATTGAATTTTCTGACGATGCTATACGTAAGATTGCAGAAATTGCATATCAGGTAAATCAAGATACAGACAATATTGGTGCAAGAAGGCTTCATACGATTTTAGAACGTTTGCTAGAGGATTTATCGTTTGAAGCACCAGAAGTAACATTAGAGAAAATTGTGATTACTCCGCAGTATGTGGAAGAAAAATTAGAAAAAATCGCTAAAAACAAAGATTTGAGTCAATTTATTTTATAGAACTGAAATCGCAGGAGGAAGAGTACTAATGGATTTATTAGGGAAAACTAGAAAGATTAATGCAATGCTACAAAAAGCAGCTGGTAAACCAGTAAACTTTAAAGAAATGGCTGAAACACTTTGCGAAGTGATCGAATCAAACGTATTCGTAGTAAGTCGTCGCGGTAAATTATTAGGAATCGCTGTTAAACAGCAAATTGAGAATGCGCGCATGAAAGATATGTTAGAAGCACGCCAGTTCCCAGAAGAATATACTCAAAGCCTATTTAACATTCAAGAAACATCTTCTAATTTAAACATTGAAAGTCAATATACAGCTTTCCCAGTTGAAAATAAAGACTTATTTGATGCAGGACTAACAACAATCGTTCCAATTATCGGAGGCGGAGAGCGTCTAGGTACGCTTGTACTATCTCGTTTAGACCGTCAGTTCGAAGACGATGATTTAATCCTTGCTGAATACGGTGCAACGGTAGTAGGTATGGAAATTCTTCGTGAAAAAGCAGAAGAGATTGAAGAAGAAGCACGTAGCAAAGCTGTTGTACAAATGGCAATTAGCTCATTATCATACAGTGAGTTAGAAGCTATTGAGCACATCTTTGAAGAGTTAAATGGAAATGAAGGACTATTAGTCGCAAGTAAAATTGCTGACCGCGTTGGAATTACACGTTCAGTAATCGTAAATGCGCTACGTAAATTAGAAAGTGCTGGCGTTATTGAATCACGTTCGCTAGGAATGAAAGGAACTTACATTAAAGTTCTTAACAACAAATTCTTAGTAGAGCTTGAAAAATTAAAATCTAACTAAGTTTATGAACCAAAAAGCACACGGGCAAAGCCCGTGTGCTTTTTTTATATGCTCTCAGTATGAAAAGGTTCGCTCTGGGTTAAGACGATTCGTTCACTATTTTTATAAATCTTTAACAAACTTCATATAAAAATCTAAAAATTATATTATAGAATCTTTAAATAGTAAAAAGATACTAGTTGATTACAAATCGTTACTTTTATTACATATTGTTCAGGACTTATGGTATGTATTTTGAATTTAAATTAAAAAAATAGAGCTAAAGTACAGCATTGATGTTAAAATATGCTTGGAAATCGAATGAAAATTTTGGTTTATAGTCCAAAAGTTCTTAAAAAAGGATAGACATTGCATGAAGTTTTTCTTACAATAAGTTCTATGGTACTAAAGTCGAAATTTGTCTCATTTTTGAGAAAAATAGAATAGGTAAGCAGGTGTAAGAATTGAGTTTGTTTTCAACTACTTTTCAAACAATTGAAAATGGAATTAGCTACGCGTCACAAAAGCAGCAGACGATTGCACAAAATATCGCAAACGTTGATACTCCAAATTATAAATCGAAAACAGTATCGCGTACGAGTGAATTTCGAGATTTATTACATAACGAGTTAGAAGCATATCAGACTGATTCAAAACATATCCCATTTTCCGATTCATCCCAGCGAGTGATTACCCAGCAAGGAAACACTTCCTATCAAGCAAATGGAAACAATGTGGATATGGATAAAGAGATGGCGGATATGGCTGAAAATCAAATTTACTATGAGGCGCTAGTAGATCGTTTAAACGGAAAATTTAATTCTCTTCAAACAGTCATTAGAGGGGGGGAATAAGTTTGACTATTTTTCAAAATATGAATATTACATCTTCAGCTTTAACTGCCAATCGTTTAAGGATGGACGTTGTTTCATCTAACATGGCGAATGCTGAAACGACAAGAGGGACGTACGTTAATGGTGAGTGGCAGCCTTACAAAAGAAAAATGGTTGTCATGCAGTCTGATCGTTCGCCTTCTTTTTCGTCTCTCTTACACTCCGAAATCAATAAAAGTCAAAACAATGGTGTAAAAGTCACAGATATCGTAGAAGATAATACTCCTTTTAATTTAGTATATAATCCGACGCATCCAGATGCTAATGACCAAGGGTACGTGCAGATGCCGAACGTAGATCCCTTAAAGGAAATGACGGATTTAATTAGTGCTACTCGATCCTATGAAGCAAACGTGACGGTCTTTAATACAAACAAAAATATATTAACAAAGACGTTAGAAATTGGAAAATAAAGGAGCGATAAAATGATTAATGGTATCAGCAATCAAATAGCAATAGCAAAAACAGCCGCTTCGACTGGCACTGGACAAACAACTCAACAGTTTTCAACGTTTTTAAAAGACTCAATCAATGAGTTAAACAATGCTCAACGCGCTTCGGATATAGCGACTGAAAAGCTTGCTAAAGGAGAAAATGTCGAACTCCAAGATGTAATGATTACTGCTCAAAAAGCAAGTATTACGATGCAAACGGCTCTTGAAATACGCAATAAAGCTGTTGAAGCCTATCAGGAAATGATGAGAATGCAAATGTAATTGAGCGGTTATTAAAGAAAATGAAAATAGTAATAACCGGAGGAATACCATGAATGAAAGAATAGCTCTTTATCGAGATAAGATGAAAGTCTTTTGGAATAACCGCAAAAAAGGACAGAAAATAGCCCTTATCGCTGCTCCTCTTGCGGCTATTCTAGTCATTAGTTTAGCATCTGTTTTCTTAAACAAAGATAAATTTGTCCCTCTTTATAGCAATCTATCGGCTCAAGAAACAGGACAAATCAAAGCAGAGCTTGATGCTAGAAGCGTCCCTTCAGAAATCTCTGATAATGGAACAACCATTTCGGTGCCTGAACAAAGCGTTGACTCGCTAAAAGTTGATTTAGCTGCACAAGGAATTCCTGATAGCGGAAGTATCGACTATTCGTTTTTTGGGAAAAATGCGAGCTTTGGTATGACAGACAATGAATTTGATGTGTTAAAACTCGATGCGATGCAAACTGAATTGGCTAACTTAATGAAAAACATTCAAGGAGTCAACGATGCAAAAGTGATGATTACCCTTCCCAATGAAAGTGTATGGGCGAATGAAAAGCAGGGAGAAGCCTCTGCATCGATTGTGCTTAATACAAAGGCTGGTTATAAATTTGATGATCAGCAAATTAAATCTCTTTATCATTTAGTATCCAAAAGTGTGCCAAACCTTCCTACAGATAATATCGTCATTATGAACCAATATTTTGAGTACTTTGATTTAAAAGGAAATGAAACGGATTCAGCTTCTAGCTCATTTGCTTCGCAGAACGAAGCGAAAAAAGAAGTTGAGCGGGATATTCAGCGTCAAGTACAGCAAATGCTAGGAAGACTGGTCGGTCAAGACAAAGTAATGGTCTCGGTTACAGCAGATCTTGATTTTACACAGGAAAATCGCGAAGAAAAGCTAGTAGAGCCTGTTGATAAAGATAATATGCAAGGAATTGCCGTTAGCGCTGAAAAAATCAATGAAACATTTTCTGGTAAAAATGCTCAAGATGGAGGCGTTGCTGGAACAGGAGAAGAAGATACAACAAATTACTCATCTAGCACAGCAAGTGGAGACGGAGACTACGAAAAAAACGAAGAACGTATTAATTATGAAGTGAATCGAATTCATAAAGAAATCGTTGAAAGTCCATACAAAATTCAAGACCTTGGCATTCAAGTAATGATAGATCCCTCCAATGCAAAAGGGAAATCACAAGTGTCCGATACGCTTGAGTCAGACGTTCAAAAAATGTTAGGTACAATTGTCCGTACTTCTATTTCAAAAGATGCAAATACGAAAGCTCTCTCGGATAACGCGGTCAGCGATAAGATTACCGTTTCCGTTCAGCCGTTTAATGGACAAGAAACAGCTGACAGCACAGCAAGTTCGATTCCATTGTGGATGTATATAATCGGAGGAGCACTGCTGCTTATTATTGTTGTTCTTATTGTGCTGTTGGTTAGGAAAAGGCGTCAAGACTTAGATGAAGACGAATATGATGAAGAGTATGATGAAACTTTTGAAGCATATGAAGCGGCACAAAAAGCCCCTGTTTTAAGTGCTGAACAGCAAACAAAAAGCAATCTTGAAACGTTAGCGAAGCAAGACCCAGAAGAGTTTGCAAAGCTGCTACGAACATGGATTAGTGAGGATTAGGAGGAAAGCTAATGGTAAAGGCTATGCAAAAAAATGAGTTAACTGGAAAGCAAAAAGCAGCAATTTTGTTGATTTCTCTCGGTCCGGATGTATCAGCTTCTATCTATAAACATCTTAGTGAAGACGAAATTGAGCAACTAACGCTTGAAATTTCTTCAGTGAGAAAGGTAGAGCCGTCCCTAAAAGAAGCTGTGCTTCATGAGTTTGAACAAATAACGCTTGCTCAAAACTACCTTGAAAAAGGAGGAGTAAGCTATGCGAAACAGGTGTTAGAAAAAGCACTTGGACCAGAGCAGGCTATGATGATTATCAATCGATTAACTTCTTCTTTGCAAGTTCGTCCGTTTGACTTTGCCAGAAAAGCTGATCCTATGCAGCTGTTAAATTTTATTCAGCATGAGCATCCTCAGACGATTGCCCTTATTTTATCTTACTTAGAACCGCCGCAGGCAGGACAAATCTTATCATCACTGCCTCAGGAAAGGCAAGCGGATATTGCAAGGCGGATTGCAACGATGGGAAGTACGTCTCCGGAAGTCATTAATGAAGTGGAGCAAATTTTAGAGAGAAAGCTTTCAGCTACCGTTACCCAAGACTATACCCAAACAGGTGGTTTAGAAGCAGTAGTTGAAGTATTAAATGGAGTGGACCGAGCGACTGAAAAAATTATTATTGATACGCTTGAAATTCAAGATCCGGCATTAGCAGAAGAAATCAAACAGCGAATGTTTGTATTTGAGGATATCGTAACGCTCGATAACCGTTCTATTCAGCGTGTGATACGAGATGTAGAAAATGATGATTTATTGTTGAGCTTAAAAGTAGCAAGTGAAGAAGTGAAATCTATTATTTTTAAAAATATGTCTAGCCGTATGGTGGAAACGTTTAAAGAAGAAATGGAATTTATGGGCCCTGTGCGTTTGAAAGATGTAGAGGAAGCCCAGTCACGTATCGTTGCTGCAATTAGACGTTTAGAAGATGCTGGTGAAATTGTACTAGCTCGAGGTGGAGGAGACGATATTATTGTCTAATATCATTAAATCAACTTATACGAACAAACTTTCAGACGAAAATGCTAAGCACATTCAAGTCATTCCATTTGGTTTTCCGATACAAGATGAGCCGACAGAAGAACATCTTCAGCAAGAAAATGCACAGCACGTTATTGAACAAGCGCATAGTGAAGCTGAAATGATAAAGGCCGAGGCAGACGCTTACCGCAAACAGGCTCAAAACGAAGTTGAACGTTTGAAAAAGCAGTGGGAAGAAGAGAAGGTGCTGCTGTTTCAACAAGAAAAAAAACGCGGCTATGAAGAAGGGTACGAAGAAGGGCTGCTTCAAGGGAAACAAGAGTACGAACATGTATTAGCCATGTCGCGAAACATCGTTGACGAAACAAAGAATCAGTACTACGAATATATAAATCAATCTGAAGAAGTCATTTTTGAATTAGGTTTCACCCTAGCAGAAACGCTTTTAAATGAGCAGCTTCAAAGAGATGAATCATTTTTATCACTTGTTGCAAGGTCTTTAAAAGAAGTTAGAGAACATAAAGAAATCCAGCTTTTTGTTTCTCCCAAAAAATATGCATATGTATGTGAACATAAACGAGAACTGTTCGATTTATTAAACGGAGAAACCGGGCTGTTTATTTATGCAGATGAAAATCTTCAGGAAATGGATTGTGTCATCGATTCCTCTTATGGGCGTCTTGTTGCTTCTTTTGATAGTCAGTTAACGGAAATGAAGAAAAAATTAAAAGAACGTTTGTTAGAGGGGAGTAAACATGAAAGTCGCACAACTCATTCATGAAATCCCGCGCACATCTTCTTTTAAACGGTACGGGAAAGTCAGCCGAGTAGTAGGAATGATGATTGAATCTAAAGGACCTAGAACGTCAATAGGAGATGTTTGTTTTATTCATCTCAGTGAACGAGGAGATAAAATTCGTGCAGAAGTTGTTGGTTTTAACGGTGAGCACGTCGTTTTAATGCCTTATACGTCTGTTCGATATATCGGACCTGGCTGCCTAGTGGAAACAACAGAAAAACCTCTGCAGGTAAGCGTGGGGAAAGAGTTAATAGGTCAAGTGCTTGATTCGTTAGGCAACCCTTTAGATGGGTCTGAACTTTCTCATTATTTGCCTTTTGTTTTAACCGATCAAGACCCCCCTAATCCTTTAGAGCGCCCGCCTATTGAACAGCCTATTGAAGTAGGTGTACGGACGATTGATAGTTTGTTAACCGTAGGCCGAGGGCAGCGCATAGGTATTTTTGCAGGAAGCGGTGTTGGGAAAAGTACGCTGCTTGGGATGATTGCTCGTAATACAAAAGCAGATATCAATGTCATTGCCCTTGTAGGCGAGCGAGGAAGAGAAGTTAGAGAATTTATTGAACGAGATCTTGGAGAGGAAGGGTTAAAGCGCTCCGTTGTAGTAGTTGCTACCTCGGATCAGCCTGCTCTACTTCGAATGAAAGCAGCATATACAGCTACTTCTATTGCTGAATACTTTCGAGATGAGGGGCTGAGCGTCATGATGATGATGGATTCTGTTACCCGTGTAGCAATGGCTCAGAGAGAAATTGGATTAGCCGTAGGTGAACCTCCGACTACCAAAGGTTATACACCATCTGTTTTTGCTAGCTTGCCAAGGCTGCTTGAACGTACAGGGACTAATCAACATGGATCTATTACCGCTTTTTACACTGTATTAGTAGACGGTGATGATATGAACGAACCTATTTCGGATACGGTGCGAGGCATTATAGACGGACATATTGTACTAGACAGGGAGCTTGCCAATAAAGGTCAATATCCGGCCATCAATGTCTTAAAAAGCGTTAGTCGCGTGATGAACCATATCGTAAGTGAACGGCATAAAGAAGCAGCTGAAAAACTGCGTTCATTAATGGCTACCTACGCTAATTCTGAAGACTTAATTAACATAGGTGCCTACAAAAGAGGATCTTCTGTTTACATTGATGAGGCAATCCACTATCATCCTGTCATTGAGGCATTTTTAAAGCAAAAAACGAACGAACATCCATCGTTTGAAACAAGTGTAACAAAGCTCTGTGAACTGTTTGTGAAAGGTGAGTAAATATGGCATATGAATTTAGGTTATCTAAAATAATGGCAATTAAGTCAAATGAAAAAGATGAACTGCTATCTCAATATAATCAGTCCCTACAGCAGTTTGAAACAGCGGGTGAAAAGCTTTATAAAAAGTTAAAAGAAAAAGAAACGCTGATTGAACAGCATACGGGCAAAATGAAGCAGGGGCTTTCTATTTTAGAAATTACATCATTTCAGCAGTTTTTAACAAGTGCCGAACGAGTGATTGAAAGGCTGCAACAAGAGGTCATGTTTGCCAGACAGCAAATGAACTTAAAGAAACTGAAGCTAGAAGAAAAGAATATAGAAGTAAAGAAGTATGAAAAATTAAAAAAGAAAGACTACGATTCTTATATAACAGCGGAAAAACAATTAGAAGCGAAGCAAATGGATGAGCTGTCTTTACAGCAGTACATGCTGCATAGAAATTAGGTGAAAAACATGGCTAAACGAAAAGAATTAAGAGAAGAGTACGAAGAAGAAAACTATGAAGGTGGGAAATCTTACAGTAAAAGCCAGGTGTTTTTATTTTTAATCTTTATTCCAGCGGTGTTCCTCATCTTGGCAGCTTACATTGTCCTGACACTTTTAGGCGTCAATATAAATGATAAGGTTTCTGCTGTTACACACGCCATTCCATTTGTATCAAGTGAGCAGTCACAAAAAAATGAAAATATTCAAGAAAGCAATGAAGAAATACAAAAGCAGGTTGAGAGCCTTCAAAAGAAGCTGAGCACGAAAGAAAAGCAAATTTCAGCCTATGAGAAAACGATCAGTACAAAAGATCGTCAAATGGATGAACTAAAAATTGAAATGCGTGATATGGAAGAAAAAGCCGATGACGAAGCGAAAAAACAAAAGAACAATCAGCTGGCGAAAAAAGATGTCATTGCTACCTATGAAAACATGTCTCCTAAAAATGCAGCGCTCATTTTTGCCGAATTAAAAGAAGACAAAGCGGTCGCGATGCTTAAGCAGTTCAAAGCAAGTACAAGAACGGCAATCTTAGAAAAAATGGATCCGAAAGTAGCTGCACGCTATACGACATTGTTAACAGATCAGATTGATGAATAAAAGCAGAGGTGAAAACAGTGGAAATTTCACTACGTCCAGCAGCTGCATCAAAGGTAAACTGCGATGAAAAAGCGGCTGTTATTCAGACTCAGGGTTTTTTTGAAGAAATCGTTCAACAGCTTCAGCAGCTAAATGCGCAACCTTTAGCGAGCCGGGAAAAATCATTGAATGAACAAGCGATAAATCAAGACGTCTTTAACGCGGTCGGGTTAATTGCGATTCAGTTAAGCGAAGCAGAATATGAAGGAGATGAACCGTCTGTCTTATACGAACATCTAGCCGAGATGATCAGTAGTATTCCAAGTAGTCTAGATTTGGAACAGCCGCTTCTAAAGCTGCAGCACGTGTTAACAGAAATGCAGCAGGAACCTGTTTCATCTAAAACAGACAGTCAAGAACAATATTTGTCTTCTATTTCCAGCTTGTTGACTATATGCAAAAACACGTCGTCTGCGTTTCAAACAGAGTTTGCTCAGCTGATGGAAGAACTACAAAAACCGCAGCTACAGTCAGTGAAGATTTCAGATTCGCAGCTTCAAGGCTTGCGGAAAGCTGCTGTTGAAAAAATAGAGAAAATTCATAAACAACCACGTGTATTAACCGATACCTTACATGAAAAGCGCTCAGCTGGTTTTTTCGCCGTTGTTCATTCAACTTCAAAAAATTCTCTAAAAGATATGAGCGCTGTTCGTAAAGAAGAAAAAGGGCCGCTATTTAATCAGCTTCCATGGAAAAAAGATGTGGTTTTAGGTAACCCAAGTATAGATAGTGAAAGTTCTTTCACTGCTAAAACAGCCGGGTTGACGTTAAAAAATAACCCATCAGCTTTTGGAGCTGGAGAAATGCTTAAGATTCAAGAGTTTTCTATTGATCTAGGGCAAGCAAACTCTGATCATCAACAGTCTGACGATCTGGTAAATGAGCTGCAAAAAATATGGAGTAAAGCTTCGATCAGTACTGAAGAAGGAGCATCTAAGCTTTCCATTAAATTGTTTCCAAAGCAGCTAGGTACGATTTCGATTGAAGTGCTTCAACAAGACAATGAAAAAATTGCGCAGGTTGTGGTAACGTCAGCGAAAACAAAAGAGCTGTTAAATTCCAACCTTTTCAGTTTACGACAAGCTCTTGCGTCTCAACGCGTAGCGGTTGATCAAGTGGATGCGGCGGGCGTTCAAGTAGCTCCAGAAAGTTCTGTAACAGAGATGAATGCTTTTGGTAAAGAAGAAGAAGAGCCGCAGTTTTCTATTGATTTAAGCCAAGCAAAATCAGACTATCAGCAGTCTAGGGATTTGGTGAATAATCTGGAAAAAATATGGAGTGAAGCTTCCATCAGTATTGAAGAAGGAGCATCAAAGCTTTCCATTCAGTTATTTCCAAAGCAGCTAGGTACGATTTCAATTAAAGTGTATCAACAAGACAATGAAACGGTTGCACAAGTAGCTGTATCGTCAGTGGAAACAAAAGAGCTGTTAAATTCCAACCTTTTCAGTTTACGGCAAGCTCTCGCTTCTCAGCATGTATCGGTTGAACAAGTGGATGCGGCGGACGTTCAAGCAGCTCCAGAAAGCTCTGTAACAGATATGACTGCTTTTGGTAAAGAAGAAAAAAGGCCGCAGTTTTCTATTGATTTAGAGAAAGCAAAATCAGATTATGAACAGTCTAGCGATCTGGTAAACAAGCTGGAGAAAATATGGAGTAAAGCTTCGATTGGTTCTGAAGAGGGAGTATCCAAGCTTTCCATTCAGCTATTTCCAAAGCAGCTAGAGGCAATATCAATTGAAGTGCTTCAACAAGACGATGAAACGATTGCGCAGGTTGTGGTAACGTCAGCGAAAACAAAAGAGCTGTTAGATGCCAATCTTTTCAGATTACGGCAAGCTCTCGGGTCTCAGCATGTATCGGTTGAACAAGTGGATGTGGACGCTGTTCATACAGCTTCAGAAAGTTCCGTGAAAAATATGACTGCTTTTCCTAAAGAAGAAAAAGCACCGTTTTTTAATCAGCTTCCATGGAAAAAAGATGTGGTTGTACCCAGCGGAAGTATAGATACCAATAGCTTTTTGGAAAACAGCGAAAGTCCGGCAGGTACACACACAACCGGGGCGCCAGTAGGGAATCAGGCATCATCCTTTGGAAGTGGAGAAATGCCTAAGCTTCAGCAGTTCTCTATTTATCTAGGGCAAGCAAAATCTGACTATCAGCAGTCTAGCAATTTGGTAAACGAGCTTGAGAAAATATGGAGTAAAGCTTCGTTTAGTGCCGAAGAGGGAACATCCAAGCTTCTCATTAAGTTATTTCCTAAACAGCTAGGTGCGATTTCAATTGAAATGCTTCAGAAAGACAGCGAAACGGTTGCGCGAATTGTCGTATCGTCAGCAAAAACAAAAGAGTTATTGGACTCCAATCTTTCAACTTTGCGGCATGGTCTCGCGTCTCAGCATGTATCAATTGATAAAATCGATGTGCTACTGTCAGAACAAGCGATGTCGTTTAACAATGAAAACGACCAGCAAAAAGAAAGACAGGAAAAAGAAGCGTTTAAAAAAGAAGAAGAAGATCAAGATTCACAACAATTGGAAGAATCGGCTTCCTTTCTATCTTCTTTTGAATCAGCGCTCATTAACTACAACGTATAGGTGATAACAATGACAAATGAAATTACGTCTGACTTGTATTTAAGCAATAGGGACACACAAGTGAAGCAAACGGGAAACAGCTCGCTTGGCAAAGATGACTTTTTGAAGCTTTTGATTGCTCAGCTTCAAAATCAAGATCCAATGAATCCAATGGAAGACAAAGACTTTATTGCTCAAATGGCTCAGTTTTCTTCCCTTGAACAAATGACAAATATGAGCACATCGCTCAATACGTTTGTAACGCAGTCTCAGGCTTCTCCTATTTTAAAAGGAAGCGAATTAATTGGTAAAACCGCTGCATGGTTAGATGAAGAAGGAAATAAAAAGCAAGGAGTCATTTCAACAGCATCCGTCAAAAACAATGAGGTATCGTTTACGATCAACGATGAAAATCATACGGTACTTTCGCTAAACGATATCTTAGAAGTAAGCAGTTAACCAACCAAATTTAAGGAGTGATTTTATGTTACGTTCGATGTATTCAGGAATCAGCGGCATGAAAAATTTTCAAACCAAATTAGATGTCCTAGGAAATAACATTGCCAATGTTAATACATACGGCTATAAAAAAGGACGTACAACGTTTCAAGATTTAGTAAGTCAGCAGGTAGCAGGAGCGACGGCACCGGGAGCTAACCGTGGAGGTGTTAATGCTAAACAAGTCGGGTTAGGTTCACAGATTGGCACGATTGATACAGTTCAAACGGCAGGGAGTATTCAGTCAACGGGACGTCCGCTTGATTTGGCTATTTCTGGGGATGGGTATTTTGTTGTAAATGATGGAAACACAAATTATTACACAAGAGCAGGTAATTTTTATTTGGATAGCAGCGGTAATTTGGTAACGGGTGATGGACTGTATGTACAAAAAACCGGAGGAGGGAATATTAATATTCCTTCAACAAGTAAGAGCTACAGTATAGGAGCAAATGGGAAGGTTAATATCATAGATGCTAACGGAAATATAACTCCAAATACACCAACAATTGAACTTGCTAAATTTGCAAATAATGAAGGACTCCAAAAGGCAGGAGGAAATTTATTTACTCAAAGCGTAAACTCAGGAAATCCTTTGCTAGGAGCTCCAGGAGCCAACGGTACAGGAACCTTCGTCTCAAGCGCCCTTGAAATGTCCAACGTTGATTTATCGGAGGAATTCACGGACATGATTGTTGCACAGCGCGGATTTCAAGCGAATACAAGAATTATCACAACATCCGATGAAATACTGCAAGAATTAGTGAATCTAAAACGATAGGCGGGAGGAAGGAGTAGGTATTACTCCGGTTGATTATGATCACTTTAACGAGGCTAAACGGCAAAACATTTACGTTAAATGCTCTTTACATCGAGCAGGTTGAGGCATTTCCAGATACAACTATTACGCTAACAAATAACAAAAAGCTAGTGGTAAAGGATTCAGTTGAAGAAGTGAATGAGAAAGTGACGAGTTATTATCAGCGAATTAACGTATTAGGACTGCAGCAAACGACGGAGGAATAAAGTGTGTTCAAAAATAAGCTAATTAGTAAGATGATTATTATCCTGCTTTCTCTTACTTTAATAGGAAGCATTGCGGTTATTGTGACGTTAAAGTATACGGAGCAGGCAAGTACCGAAAAAGGTCCATCTATCGACGATGTGATTAAAGCTTCTGTGGATGTAACGGATATTAAAACCAATTTAAAAAGCAATAACTACATCAGCATCTCCTTTAAAATTCAAATGGATAGTAAAAAAGCGGCAGCAGAGCTTCAAAAAAGAGACTTTCAAGTAAGAGACATTATTATCAAACGGCTCTCCGATATGAGTGCTCAAGATTTTGAAGGAACGCAAGGGCTCAGTACGTTAGAAACAGATATTGCAAAGCAAATTGATCAATTAATGGAAAACGGACATGTTGTTAAAATTTATACAACGTCTAAAGTGTTGCAGTAAAGAAAAAGGGAGGGAAGCTAGTGGCTGGGGATGTATTATCACAAAATGAAATTGATGCACTATTATCCGCGTTATCAACCGGAGAGATGGATGCGGATGAGCTAAAAAAGGAAAATAAAAAACAGCGCATTCGTACATATGATTTTAAACGCGCGCTGCGTTTTTCAAAAGATCAGATTCGCAGTTTGACGCGAATTCATGAAAATTATGCGCGCATGCTCATCAACGTCTTTTCGGCACAGCTTCGTAACGTTGTACAAGTGTCCGTTGTATCAGTGGATCAAATTCCGTATGAGGAGTTCATTCGCTCTGTTCCGAAAGTAACCATCTTAAATGTGATAGCTGTCCCTCCTTTAGAAGGGCATATCATTATGGAAGTCAATCCGAACATTGCCTATGCGATGCTTGACCGCTTGCTCGGGGGACAAGGCGAGAGCGGTGGGAAAATTAGTAACTTAACGGAGATTGAAACGAGCTTGGTTCGAAACTTGTTAGAGAAAACGTTAGACAGTATGAGAGAAGCTTGGAGTTCTATTGCGGAAATTGAACCTGAAACATCAGAGTTTGAAGTGAATCCTCAGTTTTTGCAGGTGATTTCACCAAATGAAATTGTCATCGTCATTTCATTAAACGTACAAATTGGAGATGAAACGGGCATGATCAATCTATGTATTCCGCACGTGACGCTTGAGCCGATTGTGTCCAAACTGTCCGTTCATTACTGGATGCAATCTTCGAAAAAAGAACCTAACGTACAAGAGGTTGAGCAGCTAAAGGAACAAATTAAGGATGCGGAATTGCAGGTTGTAGCCGAGCTAGGAAAAGCGGATATTTCCATTGAAGATTTCCTAGCATTAGATGCGGGAGATGTTATTCGACTGCAAACAAGCGTTCATAATCCGTTAACTATTTACGTCGGAGAACAACCTAAATTTATTGCACAGCCTGGAAAAGTCAGTCGGAAAGTCGCTGTGCAAATTCTAGATGATGTTAAGAGGAGGAACGAAAGGAATGAACGATGACATGCTTTCGCAAGATGAAATTGATGCGTTGTTAAAAGGAACTTCTTCACTTGACGAGTTTTCAGAGCCGAATAAGTCAAGTCAAGTAGATGATTACTTTACGGAAATGGAAAAAGACGCGCTTGGCGAAATTGGAAATATTTCGTTTGGCAGTTCAGCAACAGCGTTATCGGCTTTATTGAATCAAAAAGTCGATATTACCACACCGTTTGTATCGCTCGTATATAAAGAAGAGCTGACGGATGAATTTCCAAATCCTCATGTCGCTGTGCAAGTTCAGTACACAGAAGGCTTTTCTGGTACGAATTTGTTAGTTATTAAACATGAAGATGCAGCTGTTATTTCAGATTTGATGCTTGGTGGAACGGGAGAGAATCCGACGGAAATCATGGATGAAATTAAGCTGAGTGCAGTGCAGGAAGCGATGAATCAAATGATGGGTTCTGCAGCGACGTCTATGTCTACGGTATTTCAAAAGAAAATTGATATCTCTCCGCCGAGCTTAGATATTTTAAATATTCAAAAAGGAGAAGGCACAGAGCTGATTCCCCAAGATGACGTCTTTGTAAAAGTCTCTTTTAATTTGAAGGTAGGCACATTAATCGATTCGAATATTATGCAGCTGTTATCGATATCTTTTGCCAAAAGTTTGGTGGAAGAGCTCTTAGTTCCAAGCGCAGAAGGTACCGCAGCTTCTATTGAAAAAGAATCAGACCTTAACGAAAAGCAAACAGAACCGCTGACAGCTGAATACATACAGCATGAAGAAACACAGCAGGCAGAACCTGTTCATGTACCAGTTGATGTTCAGCCCGCATCGTTTTCAGAGTTCGAGCACGTGTCTTCTCCTCAAGGGGATTCGCGAAATTTAGACATGCTGCTTGATATCCCGCTTCAAGTTACCGTGGAGCTTGGAAGGACTAAGCGAACGGTTCAAGAGATTTTAGCATTATCTTCTGGTGCAATCATTGAACTTGATAAACTAGCAGGCGAACCGGTAGATATCTTGATTAATAGCAAATTAATTGCAAAAGGTGAAGTGGTCGTCATTGACGAGAATTTTGGCGTTCGCGTAACTGATATTATTAGTCAAAGAGACCGTATTAACAAACTAAAGTAATGATTTTTAGGAGGAGTAGAGATGGGAAACCGAATTTTAATTGTAGATGATGCTGCATTCATGCGCATGATGATTAAAGATATTTTAACGAAAAATGGATATGAAGTAGTAGCGGAAGCGGCAGATGGCCAGCAGGCTGTGGAGTTATTTAAAGAGCATGCACCAGATCTTGTCACAATGGATATTACGATGCCTGAAATGGATGGAATTACGGCCTTAAAAGAAATTAAAAACATAAAAAGTGATGCCAAGGTGATCATGTGTTCAGCGATGGGACAGCAGGCAATGGTGATTGATGCCATTCAAGCAGGGGCAAAAGATTTTATCGTTAAGCCGTTTCAAGCAGATCGTGTATTAGAGGCAATTTCAAAAGCAATTGGATAAACAACAGATTGGCGGGACTTTCCCGCTAATCTTACACTATGTTGAAGTAAGAGGTGGCAGACATTGCTGCGAAAGTTCGTAATTGTTGCGCTGTTAATAAGCGTATTAGCAGGATCAAATCAAATCGTCTATGCAGAAAGTGGATCTGCATCGGTAAAAGAATGTTTGGAGAAAACGGAGAAGTGTTCAGAGAGTGAGAGTACTGATTCAAAAGAAAAAACTGAACTCCAGGCGACGCCTGCGCTTTCAGCTGGAGATATCGTGAAGATGATATTCGCGTTTTTACTTGTAATTGGGCTGCTTTTTGCGCTCTTAAAATTTGTAAATAAAAAAGGAAGGCTGCTACAAAAAAATAAAGTCGTACAAAACTTGGGTGGTACAAATGTTGGAAGCAGCAAGTCTGTACAAGTAGTCAAAGTTGGAAATCAGCTTTTTGTTATTGGAGTCGGTGAAAATGTGCAGCTTCTTTCAGAAATTACAGGGCAAGAGAAACAGCAGCTGCTTACGCAGTATGAGGAACAACAGAAAAACGAGGGCGAATATAAAGTCGTACTACCGTCTTTTTTAGAAAAATTCACTTCTAAAAAAGAAGAGAAATCTAGTCATTCTTTTCAGCAGCTTTTTCAGCGAGAAATGAATGAAATGAAAATAAAAAGACAAAACGCACTGAAAGAGTTAGAAAGGAACAAAAAGAACGATGAATGAAGTGATGAATCTCTTTAACTCGAGCAGTCCTACAAATATTTCAACTTCTGTCCAGCTTTTGTTGCTGCTGACGGTGTTTTCAGTAGCTCCTGGAATTTTAATCATGATGACCTGCTTTACACGAATTGTCATTGTGCTTTCATTTGTACGTACGTCGCTTGGGACACAGCAAATGCCTCCTAATCAAGTATTAGTTGGTTTATCGCTGTTTTTAACATTTTTTATTATGGCACCAACTTTTTCTCAGGTAAATGAACAGGCGCTTCAGCCGCTTTTAAAAGAAAAAATCACGTTGAATCAAGCCTATAAAAAAGCAGCTGAACCAATGAAAGAATTTATGAGTGCTCATACAAGACAAAAAGATTTAGCTCTTTTTTTAGAATATGCGGATATAGATAAACCATCCTCTGTTCAAGAAATTCCCTTAACTGCGCTCGTTCCAGCTTATGCGATCAGTGAGCTAAAGACGGCATTTCAAATTGGATTTATGATTTTTATTCCTTTTCTCATTATCGATATGATTATAGCAAGCGTGCTGATGTCTATGGGAATGATGATGCTTCCTCCCGTTATGATTTCGCTCCCATTTAAAATTTTACTATTTGTACTGGTTGACGGCTGGAATTTAGTTGTTAAATCATTATTAATAAGTTTTCAATAGGTGATAGACAATGAATGGAGAATTTGTCATTTCGTTAGCAGAAAAAGGCGTGTATACAATTTTAATTGTATCTGGTCCTCTATTACTGCTGGCCCTTGTAGTTGGGCTCATTATTAGTATTTTTCAAGCAACTACCCAAATTCAAGAGCAAACTCTTGCTTTTGTTCCTAAGATTGTAGCGGTCTTAGTAGGGATTGTATTTTTTGGTCCGTGGATGTTATCGAAAATGATTTCATTTACATATGAAATTTTTGCAAATCTGTATCGGTACGTAGGATAGCTATGAGTCAGTTGATCTTATCCTATCCCGCGTTTTTACTAGTACTAGTGCGGGTAACGTCTTTTTTCATCACTGTTCCGCTATTTTCATACAAAACGATTCCCGCAGTTCATAAGGTAGGTTTGTCTGCCTCGCTATCCGTCATTATTGCGACAACGATTGATTTACCCGTCGTTTCGTTAGATGCACAGTTTGTACTTTTAGTAGTAAAAGAATGTGCTGTTGGGTTGTTTATTGGTTTGACTGCGTATGTATTTATTATGGCTATTCAAATCGCCGGAGGTCTCATCGATTTTCAAATTGGGTTTGCCATTGCCAATGTAATAGACCCGCAGACAGGGGCGCAAAGTCCGATACTAGGTCAATATTTATATGTATTTGCTCTTCTATTTTTATTATCGACCAATGGGCATCATTTATTAATAGACGGCATTTATAATAGTTATTTAATTATTCCGTTAGACAAAGTAGCTTTCCCTGTGGGAAGCCAAGCATTTGCTACACACATCATAACTGTTTTTTCATCGATGTTTTTAGTAGCCGTTCAAATGTCTTTGCCTTTGGTTGGTTCATTATTTTTAGTCGATATCGCGCTTGGCATCATCGCGAGAACGGTTCCGCAGTTAAATATTTTCGTAGTTGGATTTCCGGTGAAAATCATCGTTGCTTTTATTTTACTAATTGTAGTGATGGGGAGCATGTTTTATATGATGCAAATCATATTTGAACAAATGATAGAAGCGATGCGCGCGATGATCCGCATATTAGGAGGGGTGTAGCTTTGTTTTTAGTAAAAGTTGATTTGCAATTTTTTGCAGGAGAAAAAACGGAAAAAGCTACACCTAAAAAAAAGCAGGACTCTCGAAAAAAAGGACAGGTAGCTAAAAGTCAAGACGTTACCACTGCGCTCATTCTTTTAATGGTTTTTCTTTATTTTTTGTTTGGAGCCAAACAATTTTTACAGCAAATGATGAAGCTGTTAAGAGAAGCTTTTCAAACGTATATGCTTGAGGAAGTGACGGCAGAGCGCGTATTTGCGATGTTTAAGCATCTTCTTCCTTCAATTGCTCTTGCAGCGGGTCCTGTCATGCTCGCAGCTTTTGTTGCTGCGCTCGGAGCGAATTATATGCAGGTTGGCATTCTTTTTTCCACGGAGTCCCTTCAGCCTAAGTTAGAAAAGATTAACCCTATTAGCGGAGCCAAACGAATTTTTGCCATGAGAGCGCTGGTAGAACTAATCAAGTCAACGCTGAAAATTATGTGTATCGGAGCCGTCACGTTTTTTATCTTATGGATTCACATAGAAGATGTATTAAATTTATCTCAAAAAAGTATAGGGGACTCGCTGGTTGTTCTGTCTAAGCTTGTTTTTCAAATGGGACTTGCAGCTTCGCTTATGCTTTTATTTTTATCGCTGCTTGATTATTTGTACCAAAAGTTTGATTTCGAGAAAAATATTCGAATGTCAAAGCAAGATATCAAAGATGAGCATAAAAACATTGAAGGAGATCCTCTAATCAAATCAAAAATAAAGCAAAAGCAGCGTGAAATGGCAATGTCTCGCATGATGCAAGAAGTTCCAAAAGCAGATGTCGTCATTACAAACCCTACTCATTATGCCATTGCTTTAAAATATGATGAAGAAAAAATGGATGCTCCCTATGTTGTAGCCAGCGGCGTAGATTTTATTGCTCAAAAGATCAAAGGAATTGCCAAAAGTCATGAAATTATCATGGTAGAGAACCGCCCGCTGGCAAGAGCGCTTTTTGATCAAACCAAAGTAGGGGATGCGGTTCCAGAAGAGTTTTTTAAAGCGGTGGCTGAAATATTAGCTTACGTATACCGCATTCAAAATAAAATGTAACGTTACGCTATTGTAAGGAGAGAAAAATTAATGTCTGCAAGAGAACTGCCAGTTGTTATAGGTGTTGTACTCATTATCGTTATGCTTGTTATTCCGTTGCCTTCATGGTTATTAAGTATTTTAATCATGATTAACATTTCTCTTGCGCTGCTTGTACTGCTCGTTTCCATGAATATGAAAGAACCTTTAGAGCTATCGGTGTTTCCGTCTTTGCTGCTGGTTCTTACGCTGTTTCGATTAGGTTTGAACGTATCGACAACCCGTTCAATTTTAGGAACAGGAGAAGCAGGCGGAGTAGTGGAAACATTTGGCCACTTCGTGATTGGTGGAAATCCGTTGGTGGGGTTTGTTGTCTTTATTATTTTAATTATCATTCAGTTTCTCGTTATTACAAAAGGAGCGGAGCGTGTTTCTGAAGTAGCCGCACGTTTTACCTTGGATGCGATGCCAGGGAAACAAATGAGCATTGATGCAGATTTAAATGCAGGTATGATTTCAGAAAAACAAGCAATTGACCGCCGTGAAAAAATTCAGCGCGAAGCAGATTTTTACGGAGCAATGGATGGAGCTAGTAAATTCGTCAAAGGTGATGCCATTGCAGGGATTGTCATTACCCTTATTAACATCTTGTTTGGAATTATTATCGGCATGCTGCAAATGGGAATGTCCATCACTGAAGCATCCCAAACGTTTACTTTGTTAACAGTAGGCGATGGATTAGTGAGTCAAATTCCAGCCCTCATGATTTCAACAGCGACGGGAATTATCGTCACGAGAGCTGCTTCAACAGGCAATTTGAGCGAAGATATTACACGGCAGCTGTTTGCTTTTCCCGTTATGCTTTATGTAACTGGAGGAACAATTGCCGCTCTTGGTTTAATCACGCCAATTAATGATGTCATTACAATGCCTATTGCTATTTTATTAGGGGTGGGAGGCTATTATTTGTCTCAGGCTAAAAATCAGGCGGTTCGTGAAGAAATGGCCCCTACTGAAGAAGAGCTAGAAGACAATGAAATGAAAAGTCCAGAGAGTGTTGTCAATCTATTAAGCGTTGATCCGATTGAATTTGAATTTGGGTATGCATTAATTCCGCTTGCTGATACGAATCAAGGAGGCGATTTACTCGATCGAATTGTTATGATTAGGCGCCAGCTGGCACTTGAGCTAGGATTAGTCATTCCAGTTGTTCGTATCAGAGATAACATTCAGCTTCAGCCCAACGAATACTGTCTTAAAATAAAGGGCAATGAAGTGGCGAAAGGGGAGCTGCTGCTCGATCACTACTTAGCAATCAGTCCCGGAATGGATGATGAGTTGATTGAAGGAATTGATACGTTAGAACCAGCTTTTAAAATGCCTGCGAAATGGATTAGCGAGTCGGTGAAGGAGCAGGCTGAGATGTTTGGGTATACCGTTGTGGACCCACCGTCGGTTGTGTCTACGCACATAACAGAAGTTATAAAATCGTATGCGTATGAGCTGATTGGAAGGCAGGAGACAAAGCAACTAATTGATCACACAAAAGAAACATATCCTATTTTAATTGAGGAAGTAACGCCTAATCCGCTTTCCGTTGGAGACATTCAAAGGGTACTGGCAAAACTTTTAAAAGAGAGCGTCTCAATTCGAAATTTACCCATTATTTTTGAGGTGCTGGCCGACTACGGAAAAATGACGTCAGACACCGATTTGTTAACTGAATATGTCAGGCAAGGACTTGCAAGGCAAATTACCAGTCAATATACGGTCCAAGAAGGTCTGCTTCGAGTTCTTACCCTTTCAGGAAAAGTTGAAAAAACGATGGCGGAAGCTGTTCAACAAACGGAACATGGGAACTATTTATCACTAGACCCTAACGTTTCACAAGCTATTGTGGAAAGTATAGCTAAGCAAATAGAAACACTTTCTTTTCAAGAACAGTCTCCAATTGTGTTATGTTCTCCTGCAGTGAGGATGTACGTGCGTCAAATCACTGAGCGGTATTTTCCTCATATGGCGGTTTTATCATATAACGAGTTAGAAGCAAATGTTGAAGTTCAAAGTGTTGGAGTGGTGGATATCTGATGAAAGTAAAAAAATATGTAGTAGAATCTATGCCGCAAGCTATGAAAGCCATTCGTTCAGATTTAGGTGAGGAAGCGGTTATTTTACATTCGAAACAAATTCGAACAGGAGGTTTTCTTGGCTTATTTACTAAGGCGAAAATAGAAGTATTGGCAGCTGTCGATCCCGTAGAAAAGCTGAGCGTAAAGAAGAACTCAGCGCCGCCAGAACCCAGTATGGAAGATAATCAATCTTTTATGAAACAGCAGCTCAGTGAGTTAAATACTCTTGTCTCACAAATGAGTCAAATGCCAAAGGTTTCTTCAGGTTCATATCCAAAAGTAGTGGAAGATGTGCTTGCTTATTTGCGTTTGCAAGAAATAGACGAAGCTATTTTAGAAAACTTGGAGGCTCCTATGCTAGAATACTACTACTTACATCGCCCTAACTCAAACCAACTCATGAAGTGGACGAAAAACTGGTTTACCAATCAGTTTAAAGCAAGTGAATGGAGCGGTCCTTTCAAAAAATATGTAAGTGTAGTAGGGCCAACAGGTGTCGGTAAAACAACCACTCTTGCTAAATTGGCTGCAAAGTGTGTCCTAGAACAAAATCAAAAAATAGCATTTATCACAACGGACACCTATAGAATTTCAGCGATTGAGCAGCTCAAGACGTACGCTTCGATCTTAAATGCGCCTTTAACGATTTGCTATAACGGAGAAGATTTTAAAAAAGCTTTGCTGGAAACAAAAGCATACGATGTGATTTTTATTGACACAGCAGGCCGTAACTTTTTAGAACCGCAATATGTAAATGATTTAAAGAAAATTATTACGTTTCAAGAAGATTTGCAAACGTTTCTTGTTCTAGCACTAACGTCAAAAGCATCAGATATGAAAGCTATATATGAACGTTTTGCTAGTCTCCCTGTTGATCAACTGATTTTTACGAAGCGAGATGAAACAACTCACAAAGGTTCGCTTTTAAATATGTTGTATCGTTACGGCCAACGAGCTGCTTTTACAACAAACGGGCAGGATGTACCAGAAGATGTTTCGTCATTTAAAATAGAAGAGTTTATCGACGATGTGTTTGGAGATTGGAAAGATGAATGATCAAGCAGCAGTTTTAAGAGAAAAAGTGTTAAAGAAACATCAAAACTCTTTAAGGAATTGTAAAACGATAGCCGTGTTAAGCGGAAAAGGAGGAGTTGGAAAGTCGAATCTATCATTAAACTTATCTCTTGCGCTAACGAAGCAAAAGCAAAGAGTTCTTCTTTTTGACATGGATATAGGGATGGGAAATATTGATATTTTGATTGGACAAACTGCTTCCTATACGATGGTTGATTTGCTAGAAAAAAAGCTTTCCATCCAGCAAATTATTAAAAAAGGTCCTGAAGATTTAGCTTATGTGGCTGGTGGAACGGGAATTTCCTCTGTATTTGAATGGTCTCCATCGGACCTTGCTCATTTAATACAAGAATTGAGTTCTTTGACAAATCAATACGATTACATGATTTTTGATATGGGAGCGGGCATGTCAGAGAGTGTGCTTAAGTTTTTAAAAGCTGTAGATGAAATGATCGTGGTCACAACACCCGAACCTACATCTATCACAGATGCTTACGCTGCTATTAAGCTAGCAGCTTCCTATTCTGTATCAGCACCGGTTCGTCTTATTATTAACAAAACGCTTTCTGACAAAGAAGGAAATGAGACGTATGAACGATTTAACCGAGCTGTTCAGCAGTTTTTGAACATATCTATTTCTCTATTAGGTATTGTGCCAAACGATCAAGCTGTCCAGAAAGCGGTCAATCGCCAAATGCCTTTTTTGCTTCAAAACCCAACATCTAAAGCAAGTGTATCACTAATAGAAATGGTGAATATTCTTATTCCTCAAGACAATAGGATAACGGCTAAAAACGAGGGAATGTTTATTCGGCGCCTCAAACGATTTTTTCTTGAAAGGTAGGAAATGAGAGTGAATGAAATAAAGGTGCTTATTGTAGATGATTCTGCATTTATGCGAAAGCTAATCGGCGATTTTTTAGCATGTGACAGTCGTTTTCACGTTGTGGGTACCGCACGTAACGGTGAAGAAGGGTTGAAAAAAGCGCTCGAGCTGTCGCCAGACATTGTGACACTTGATATCGAAATGCCTAAAATGAATGGCTTAGATATGTTAAAGCAGCTTATGCGTGTGAAGCCCCTTCCTGTTGTCATGTTATCGAGTACAACAATAGAAGGTGCTGAAAATACGCTGACCGCTATGCAGTACGGCGCAGTTGATTTTGTTGCTAAACCTTCGGGAGCTATTTCGCTGGACTTACATAAAGTGAAAGATGAGCTTATCTCTAAACTATTGCTTGCTAGTAAAGCCAACATATCTTCAAGCAGTCATCAGCACGTGCAAAACAGAAGTGTATATAACCTCCCGATGGGGACGAAAGTGAACAAAATGATTTGTATTGGCACTTCTACTGGAGGACCGCGTGCGCTGCAAGAAGTATTATCAACTGTTTCAAAAGACATAAACGCACCTATTTTTATTGTGCAGCATATGCCTCCAAATTTCACAAAATCATTAGCGGTTAGACTAGATCAGCTAGCTGATATTGAAGTGAAAGAAGCACAAGACAATGAAATCGTGCGCTCAGGATGTGCGTACATTGCGCCTGGAGGTTTTCATATGACGGTTGTAGAGAAAGAAGGACAGCTCAGCATTTGTTTAGACACTTCTTCACCTGTAAAGGGACATCGCCCCTCAGTGGATCGTTTGTTTCAGTCGATTAGTAAAATTTCAGGTTATCAAAAACTTGCTATTGTGTTGACGGGAATGGGGGCGGATGGAACGGAAGGCATTATTGATTTAAAGAAAAATAAAGACGCGCTTATATTGGCTGAATCTAAAGAAACAGCTGTCATTTATGGGATGCCCAAATCAGCTGTTTCTACAAAGCTTGTTGATTATATTGAACCGCTGCGAAACGTTGGAAGCTTTATTTCTCGCTACGCACAGAAATAGGAGGGAAAGTTACGATGGATATGAATCAATATCTAGAAGTGTTTATTGAAGAAAGCAAGGAACATCTTCAAAACGTTAACGACCAGCTAATGCGTTTTGAAAAAAATACCGATGATCTTGGTTATGTAAATGAAATTTTTCGGTCTGCTCATACGTTAAAAGGTATGTCTGCAACAATGGGATTTGATGATTTAGCACAATTAACTCACAAAATGGAAAACGTGCTAGATGCCGTTCGAAATCATCAAATCGACGCTCACACGGAAGTTCTTGATGCTTTGTTTGAATCAGTCGATGCGCTAGAAATAATGGTTCAATCTATTTCTGAAGGGGGCGATGGTCAGCTTGATGTCAAATTGCTTGTTCAAAAGCTGCAGCGTATTGTAGCAGAGGAACCCGCAGCAGAGCATGCGGCTTCTTCTATTGAGTATGATGAGTTCGTACAAACGCTGCTCAGTCAAACAGCAGGGCAAGGATTTGATGCGTTTGAAATAACCGTACAGCTCGAACGCACCTGTCTGTTAAAAGCTGCGCGTGCATATATGGTATTTGATGTGTTAGAGCAAGCGGGAGACGTCATTAAGTCAGCGCCAACTGTTCAAGATATCGAACAAGAAAAATTTGAATCATCTTTTATCGTTATATTAGTAACAAGCGAATCGCAAGAAAAGCTGAAGGCGAGCATTATGGAGGTCTCTGAAGTAGAAAGCGTGAAAATTGCTGCGGTCCCCATAAAAAAGGAGACAGAAATGCAGGAGCTTGTTTCACAAGAAGAAGCAGCAGCTATACAGGAAGTTACTGTGTCAGCACCTTCTAAATCGCCTGTTGAAGAGAAAAGACAGCTCTCAAATAACAAGACGATTCGAGTCAATATTGACCGTTTGGACAGTCTCATGAACTTGTTTGAAGAACTAGTTATTGATAGAGGCAGGTTAGAACAAATATCAAAAGAATTGAATAATAGCGAATTAGACGAAACGGTAGAGCGGATGTCCCGTATTTCTGGAGATTTGCAAACGATTATTTTAAATATGCGTATGGTGCCTGTAGAAACCGTTTTTAATCGGTTTCCCCGTATGGTGAGACAGCTTTCAAAAGATTTAGGGAAACAAATTGAACTTCAAATTGTCGGAGCTGATACAGAGTTGGACCGGACCGTCATTGATGAAATTGGAGATCCGCTTGTTCACTTATTAAGAAATGCCGTTGACCACGGAATTGAAATGCCTCAAGCACGCTTAAAGAATGGAAAGAATGAAAAGGGAACGATTCGCCTTAAATCTTATCATAGCGGAAATCATGTCTTTATTGATTTAGAAGATGACGGGGCGGGCATCAATCGTGAAAAGGTACTGCAAAAAGCGTTAGATCGAGGAATTATCGATGGGAAAACTGCTGAAACGCTGACGGATAAACAAGTGTACGAGCTCATTTTCGCTTCGGGCTTTTCGACGGCTGAACAAATTTCAGATGTTTCCGGACGAGGAGTAGGTCTAGATGTCGTGAAAAACACGATTGAATCGCTAGGGGGTTCTGTAACGATCGATTCTAACGAAGGATACGGTTCGCGTTTTTCTATTCAACTGCCGCTCACTCTGTCTATCATTTCTGCTTTACTCGTGCAAATGAGTGAAGAGCGCTATGCCTTACCGCTTTCTTCGATTATTGAAACAGCTATTGTTCAGCTGAAAGAGGTCATGCATGTACATGGTCAAAAGGTTATTGACTTTCGAGGAGCCATTATTCCTCTTATTGATTTAAAAGAACTATTTACTGTGCCTAACCCGGTACAAAGAGATCATTATTCCGTCGTTATTGTGAAAAAAGGAGAAAAGACCGCCGGGCTAATTGTTGATTCTTTTATCGGTCAGCAGGAAATCGTTTTAAAATCTTTAGGTCATTATCTGCCGGGTGTATTTGCTATTTCAGGAGCCACGATTTTAGGCGATGGACAAGTAGCACTTATCATTGATTGCAACGCTTTGATCAAATAACAAATGCTGTAAAAAGAAAGGGAGAAAGGCATGAAAATTATTGTGTTTCAATTGGGGGACGAGGAGTACGGAATTTCAGTAGAAGAAGTGCAATCGATTGAAAAGATTCAGCACATAACACGCGTTCCTGGAGTAAAAGAATATGTAAAAGGTGTTATTAATCTTCGCGGTGTTATTACACCGATTATTGATTTGCGCACTCGTTTTAACTTACAAGAACAGCTTAACCATGAGCTGACACGTATTATTATGGTTCGTCTTAATGATGTAGAAGCAGGTTTGATTGTGGATGCGGCAAATGATGTAGTAGACATTGATGAAAAAACGATTGCTTCAGTGCCTGAAACAGTTGAAGGAACAGCTGTAGAATACTTGAACGGAGTTGTTAAAGTAGATAGCCGTTTAATTGTTCTTCTAAATTTACCTAAAGTTCTCTCTTTAGAAGACCACCTCCAGTGAGCCAAGCGAATAATGGATATCACGCTGAAGTTTCTAGGAGTTGAAGAATCGTGAGAGATGATAAACAAGTGATTAAGGTAGGAATTGCCGAGATGAATGTTACACATGCACCCGCAGTGCTTCGAACAGCGGGATTAGGGTCATGTGTAGGAGTTGTCGTTTACGACTCTGTTCACTCAGTAGCTGGGCTCGCTCATGTAATGCTTCCCGATTCAAGCGGGGCTAAATGTCCTTTTAATAGAGCTAAATATGCAGATACAGCCATTTTTGATTTGATAAATATGTTGATTAAACAAGGTGCACATAGAAGATTATTAAAAGCAAAAATAGCAGGGGGCGCACAGATGTTTCAATTTGAACCAAGAAATGATGTGATGCGAATTGGCCTTCGAAATGTTCAAGCAGTGGAGAGAGAACTGCATAGAAACAGTGTAGAAATTGCAGCAAAAGCTACAGGAGGACACAACGGACGCACAATTGAATTTGATCCTCAAACGGCTATTTTAAAGGTTCGTACGATTAATGAAGGGATAAAAACGATATAAAGCGCGCTCTGACCGTTGACCGTTTAATAGCGCTATAAAAAGGAGTTGAAAGACCCTTGAAAAGTATACAAGAAGTTGAAGAACATAAAATTTGGCAGGAATGGATAGAGACGAGAGACTCCCATGCGGGAAACATGCTTGTTAAAAAGTATATGCCGCTTGTTAACTATCACGTTCAGCGGATTAGTGTAGGGCTGCCGAAGAATATTCATAAAGAAGAGCTTCGTAGTTTAGGATTAATCGGCCTTTACGATGCTTTGGAAAAGTTTGATTACGGTAGAGACTTAAAGTTTGATACATATGCGTCTTTTCGAATTCGAGGGGCGATAATAGACGGGCTTCGTAAAGAAGATTGGTTATCAAGAAGCGCAAGGGAAAAGACGAAAAGAATTGAGCAAGCAACAGAAGCACTTGAACAAAGATACTTGCGCAGAGTTGCACCAAGTGAGGTTGCAAAAGAAGTAGGCATGACAGAAGCAGATGTTGTTCATACAATGAATGAAGGCTTCTTAGCTAACGTTTTGTCAATGGAAGAACAGCCAAAAGAGTATGAAGATGGAGAGCAAAAATACACGATTAAAGATGAAAAAACGCTCTCTCCTGAAGAGGAGCTAATTAACGACGAACGATATCAAGAGCTCGCTGAAGTTATCGAGCAGCTAAATGAAAAAGAGCAGCTTGTTGTTTCATTATTTTATAAAGAGGAGTTGACTTTCACAGAGATCGCGCAGCTGTTAGGGCTATCCACTTCACGCATTTCTCAAATTCATTCGAAAGCGCTGTTTAAAATGCGTACGAGTTTAAGCAAAATAATTTAACAAAGAGGTAAAGTGATGGGGTTTTTACTCACAGTTAGTTTTTTAATTCATGGTCTATCACTGTTTTGCATTATTCTTTTATATATGCAAGTGACCAAAGTGAAAAGGATTGAACGCTTGCACCAGCAAAATATAAATAAAATGGAAGCTGCAATGAGTTCATATCTCGCTGAATTTCAGGAACAAAACGAGCAGTTTTTACGGCAGCTTCGTGAGCGTTCAACTTCGCTTTCTTCCGAAATGGAAGAAAGCAGCGCCAAATCACCTTTGGTAGATGAAGAAGACGTGCCTGTTCAAAGGGTGGATCTAAAAAGTGAGCCTTCCCAGTCGCTGCATGAACTTCTCTCTATAGAAGAAAATCAGAAACATATAAGCACATCTTTTGATGAATTAACTACAGACCAAATTCAAGATTTGTCAGGTGAAGAGATAAAAGAATTTTCCGTTTATTTAAAGGGAAAAGGTTTAACAATTGAAGAAATTGCAAAACATTTACACAGAGGGAAAACTGAAATTGAATTATTATTGAAATTTCATCAATAAACTTAATGAAACGCTTGCTTGTGAAAAAGGAGTATGCTATATTAGTTTTTGGTGTTATTACACACGCTTGTTGATTCGGTTGATGGTGCTACTTTTTGTAGTTTCGGCTGAAGATGATATAAGCGGAGGAGACTTAAAACCATTAGGAGGAAAAACACATGTCAGTAATTTCAATGAAACAATTACTAGAAGCTGGTGTACATTTCGGTCACCAAACTCGCCGTTGGAACCCAAAAATGAAGAAATATATCTTCACTGAGCGTAACGGCATCTACATTATCGATCTTCAAAAAACAGTTAAGAAAGTAGAAGAAGCGTACAAATTCGTTAAAGAATTAGCTGCAGACGGCGGTACTGTTTTATTCGTAGGTACGAAAAAACAAGCTCAAGATTCTGTTAAAGAAGAAGCAGCTCGCGCTGGTATGTACTTTGTTAACCAACGTTGGTTAGGTGGTACATTAACTAACTTCTCAACTATCCAAAAACGTATCAAACGTTTAAAAGATATCGAAAAAATGCAAGAAGACGGTACTTTCGAAGTACTACCTAAGAAAGAAGTAGTTCAACTTAAAAAAGAGTTAGAGCGTCTTGAAAAATTCTTAGGCGGCATTAAAGATATGAAACAACTTCCAGATGCATTATTCATCATTGACCCTCGTAAAGAGCGTATTGCAGTAGCGGAAGCTAAAAAGTTACACATTCCAATCGTTGGTATCGTAGACACTAACTGTGATCCAGACGAAATTGATTATGTAATCCCTGCAAACGATGATGCAATTCGTGCTGTTAAACTTTTAACTTCTAAAGTTGCTGATGCTATTCTAGAAGCTAAACAAGGTGAAGAAACAGCAGTTGAAACTGAAACAACTACTGCTTAATTCCGTGAAAGGTGATAAGAGGGAATAGCCTTTTATCACCTTTTTTTGAAAAGATTTAACCCATTTATATACATTAATTACATACCCAAACAAGGAGGCTACACATTATGGCAATTACTGCTCAAATGGTAAAAGAACTACGTGAAAAAACAGGCGCTGGTATGATGGATTGTAAAAAAGCGTTAACTGAAACTAACGGTGATATGGAGCAAGCAATCGATTTCTTACGTGAAAAAGGTATTGCAAAAGCTGCTAAAAAATCAGACCGTATTGCTGCTGAAGGTCTAACTTACATCGAAACTCAAGGTAACGAAGCTGTTATCTTAGAAGTTAACTCTGAAACTGATTTCGTTGCGAAAAACGAAGGTTTCCAAAAATTAACAAAAGAATTAGCTGCTCACATCTTAGCTAACAAACCAGCTGACGCTGCTGAAGCTGCTACTCAAAAAATGGAAAACGGTGCAACTGTTGAAGAACACATCAACTCTGCAATCGCTACAATCGGAGAAAAATTATCTCTACGTCGTTTCGCTGTAGCAACAAAAACTGATGCTGATGCATTCGGTGCTTACCTACATGCTGGCGGACGTATCGGTGTGTTAACAGTATTATCTGGTACAACTGAAGAAGCTGTTGCAAAAGACGTTGCTATGCACATCGCTGCAATCAACCCTAAATACATCTCTCGTGACCAAGTTTCTGCTGAAGAAACTGAGCGTGAGCGCGAAGTGTTGACTCAACAAGCATTAAACGAAGGCAAACCAGAAAAAATCGTTGCAAAAATGGTTGAAGGTCGCCTTGGCAAATTCTTCGAAGATATTTGCTTACTAGATCAAACATTTGTTAAAAATCCTGATCAAAAAGTACGTCAGTTCGTTGAGAGCAAAGGCGCTACTGTTGAAAGCTTCGTTCGTTTTGAAGTAGGAGAAGGTATTGAGAAACGTCAAGACAACTTCGCTGAAGAAGTAATGAACCAAGTTAAAAAGTAAGGGTTTGACCGTATAGGGAACACTGTGTGTTCCCTTTTTTACAAAAGAGATCTCACCGTTAACGATGGAGGTAAGCATGAGTCAAGCAAAATATAATCGTATCGTATTAAAGTTAAGTGGAGAAGCATTAGCTGGTGAAGATGGTTTTGGTATTAACCCATCCATCATCAAATCTGTTGCTGAACAAGTAAAAGCCGTTTATGAATTAGGTGTGGAAATTGCTGTAGTCGTTGGTGGTGGAAACATTTGGCGTGGTAAAATTGGTAGTGAAATGGGTATGGATCGTGCAGCTGCTGATTATATGGGAATGCTAGCAACAGTAATGAACTCGCTGGCTCTTCAAGATAGCTTAGAGAACATTGGTGTGCAAACACGAGTTCAGACTTCTATCGAGATGAGACAAGTAGCAGAGCCTTATATTAGAAGAAAAGCTGTTCGACATCTTGAGAAAAAACGCGTTGTTATTTTCGCTGCGGGTACAGGAAACCCTTATTTCTCTACAGATACAACAGCAGCTTTGCGTGCAGCTGAAATCGAAGCTGACGTTATCTTAATGGCTAAAAACAACGTAGATGGCGTTTATAATGCAGATCCTAAGCTTGTACCTGATGCTGTAAAATATGAAACATTAACATATATTGATGTTTTAAAAGATGGACTAGCTGTTATGGATTCTACAGCTTCTTCATTATGTATGGACAACGATATTCCGCTAATTGTTTTCTCAATTACGGAAGAAGGCAATATTAAACGTGCCGTTACAGGCGAAAACATTGGAACAATTGTAAAGGGGAAATAAACATGCCAAAACAAGTGTTGCAAAACGCAAAAGAAAGAATGGAAAAAGCAATTCAATCATTTAGCCGCGAACTAGCATCAATTCGCGCTGGACGTGCAAGCGCGTCACTTCTTGACCGCGTAACGGTAGAATACTACGGTGCTCCAACACCGATTAACCAATTGGCGCAAGTAAGCGTACCGGAAGCCCGTATGCTTGTTATTCAGCCTTATGACAAATCACAAATTGGTGAAGTTGAAAAAGCTATTTTAAAATCTGATTTAGGATTAACACCTACAAGCGATGGAACTATTATCCGTTTATCGATTCCTGCTTTAACGGAAGAGCGTCGTCGTGAGTTAGTGAAAATGGTTAAAAAATATGCTGAAGAAGCAAAAGTTGCGGTTCGTAACGTACGCCGTGATGCAAACGATGATTTCAAAAAGTTAGAGAAAAAAGGTGAAATTACTGAAGACGATCTACGCGGCTACAGTGATGACATTCAAAAACTAACAGATGACCATATCGTAAAAGTGGATAAAGTGGCAAAAGATAAAGAAGAAGAAATTATGGCAGTTTAAGTCATTTCAAGGTAAAATATATTGTAAAAGACCCTCTATTGTTTACAGGGGGTTTTTTTGTTAATAATGTGTAGTAAGAAAAAACTCACATAAGCTACACGTTTATGTGAGAGCGTACAACGGGGGACCTTTGCATGTTAAGAAAATTTCAAGCATGGAAGAAAAGTCAAGATTTAAATACACTGTCTTTGTCAGAACGAAAAGATCAAGTGAAACAGCACCCTGTTCCTGAACATATTGCAATTATTATGGATGGGAACGGTCGTTGGGCGCAAAAACGAGCTCTTCCTCGCATGATGGGCCATCATGAAGGAATGAAAGTAGTACGTCATGTGACCAGACTGGCCAATGAATTAGGTGTTAAAGTATTAACTTTATATGCATTTTCCACTGAAAATTGGAAGCGCCCCAAAACTGAAGTTGAGTTTTTAATGAAACTGCCAGAGGAATTTTTAACAACCTTTTTGCCTGAGCTAATTGAAAAAAATGTGCAAGTTCGTATTATGGGAGATAAAAGTGAGCTCCCTTCCCATACGATTCGAGCCGTGGATAAGGCAATTGAAAAAACAAAGCATAACACGGGGATGATTTTAAACTTCGCGCTTAATTACGGTAGCCGTCACGAAATTGTGGGCGCTATTCGGTCATTGGCAGAAGATGTAGAACAGGGAAAAGTGGCTTCCTCTTCTATTTCAGAAAATTTATTTTCTTCCTATTTGATGAGCAAAAGCCTTCCAGATCCGGATTTGCTTATTCGCACAAGTGGTGAGCTTCGCTTAAGTAACTTTATGCTTTGGCAGCTAGCGTACACAGAGTTTTGGTTTACAAAAGTATTATGGCCAGATTTTAAAGAAAATCATTTAATCGAAGCAGTCGAGGCGTTTCAAAAGCGCGGTCGCCGCTTTGGTGGTGTATAAGAAGGTGTGGAAAACAAGATGAAACAGCGCATTATCACCGCGATTGTAGCACTTGCGGTATTTGTGCCGATTGTTTTAATTGGAGGGTTACCTTTTACCCTTATCATGTATGTGATCGGAACAGTTGGTGTAATTGAGCTTTTAAAAATGAAACATTTGAAAGCAATGTCTTTTCCAAGTATCATTAGTTTATTACTAACTTGGGTGTTTTTACTACCAAACGGAAGAGATGTTGCATTTCAATTCTTAAGTGAACATAAGATAGAAGTAGCGCTTGCTGCTGTCCTTCTTTTATTAATGTACACGGTTGTAGTTAAAAATAAATTTACCTTCGATGACGTTGGGTTTATTTTATTAACAACAGTATATGTTGGCTTTGGCTTTCATTATTTTATCGAGGTTCGTCAAGAGTTCGGGTTAGCTTATTTGTTCTTTGCTTTCCTTATTATTTGGGCGACGGATTCCGGAGCTTATTTTATTGGACGAGCAATGGGGAAACGAAAGCTATGGCCGGAAATCAGTCCCAATAAAACAATTGAAGGTTTTATTGGTGGCGTCATATGCGCTATTATAGTAGCCGTTGTATTTAAGCTGTTAGCAAATATTGATCAAACTATGATCGAGCTACTTGTAATTGGTATTATCGTATCGTTATTTGGACAGATGGGTGATCTTGTACAATCAGCGTTCAAACGTCACTATGGCGTAAAAGATTCAGGGAAAATTTTACCGGGTCATGGTGGGATTTTAGACCGTTTTGACAGTTTAATGTTCATCATGCCAATTTTAGCTTTTTTATTATCTCTATAAAAAAGATGTCTTTGTTTTAATAGGAGTGAATATACTTGAAGAAAATTTCCTTGTTAGGAGCTACAGGTTCAATCGGTACTCAAACCGTTGATATTGTTCGAGCGCATCCTGAGCATTTTGAGCTCTCAGCAATCTCTGTAGGTCGAAATATTAACGAAGCAAGAAAGATTATTCAGCAGTGTAAGCCAGCCCTTGTTTCTGTAATGAAGAAAGAAGATTGTCTGTCACTGCAAGCAGAATTCCCTTCTATTCGATTTGTTTATGGAGAAGAAGGACTTGTGGAAGTAGCAACTCATCCTTCTACAGAAGTGTTGGTAAACGCTGTTCTTGGAAGTGTAGGGTTGACTCCTACGCTAGAAGCAATCAAAATGAGAAAAACAATTGCTATTGCAAATAAGGAGACACTTGTTACCGCTGGTCACCTTGTCATGGAAGCAGCCAAGGAATATGGCGCTGATATTTTACCGGTAGACAGTGAGCATTCAGCTATTTTTCAAAGTTTGCAAGGGCAAGATCAAAAAGCAATAGACCGTTTAATTTTAACGGCTTCTGGAGGGAGCTTTCGAGATAAGACGAGAGCAGAACTACAGGGAGTAACGGTTGAAGATGCGTTAAATCATCCAAACTGGTCAATGGGAGCTAAAATTACAATTGATTCGGCAACGATGATGAATAAGGGACTAGAAGTGATTGAAGCACATTGGCTTTTTGATCTTCCCTATGAGAAAATTGATGTATTGTTACATAAGGAAAGCATCATTCATTCTATGGTAGAGTATTCTGATACAAGCGTTATTGCTCAGCTTGGAACGCCCGATATGCGCGTGCCAATTCAATACGCGTTAACGTATCCAAGACGCATGTCTTTGCCTGACACCAAGCGTTTAAGTTTGGCGGATATTGGTCAGCTTCACTTCGCTAAAATGGATGAAGAGCGTTTTCGCTGTTTAGCTTTTGCATTTGAGGCTGGCAAAGCGGGTGGAACACTTCCGACTGTTTTAAATGCAGCTAATGAAGAAGCTGTTCAAGCCTTTCTAGATGGTCACATTACATTTTTACAAATTGAAGATGTGATTGAAAAAGCAATGAATGAACATACTGTAATACAGAAACCTTGTTTATCTACTATTAAAGAAGTAGATTTAGAAGCAAGAGAGTTTGTTAGATCCGCCATCTCTCGATAATGTGCGTGCGAGAGAAGCCACTCCCTTATTTTTGGTGGGTGGAGGTTTGACTCTATTACATGAAGGGGGTAATACCCATTGAACACAGTCATTGCGTTTGTCGTCATTTTTGGAGCTCTTGTATTCTTTCATGAGCTTGGTCATTTAGTTTTTGCAAAGCGTGCAGGCATCTTATGCCGTGAGTTTGCCATTGGGTTTGGTCCCAAAATCTTTTCATTTAAACGAGATGAAACAGTTTATACCATTCGCTTACTGCCTCTAGGTGGATTTGTTCGAATGGCTGGAGAAGACCCGGAAATGATTGAAGTTAAGCCTGGTCAAATGGTGGGCCTCATGTTTGATAAGGAAGGCAAAGTAAATAAAGTCATTATTAATAACAAGGAACAGCATCCAAATGCAAAAGTTATTGAGGTAGAGCAAGCAGACTTAGAGCATAATCTATTTATTTCAGGTTATGAAGAAGGTGAAGATGAACATCTGCAAAAATTCGAGGTAGCAGAAGAATCTTACTTTGTTATGGACGGAGAAGACATTCAAATTGCACCTTACAGCCGTCAGTTTGCTTCCAAAACTCTTGGTCAGCGTGCGCTAGCCATTTTCGCTGGTCCGCTAATGAACTTTATATTAGCCTTTGTTATTTTTATCGTTCTTGGGATTTCTCAAGGATATGTTGTTGACAAACCTGTGATGGGCAAATTAACATCAGATGGAGTAGCCGTTGATGCGGGACTTAAACAAGGAGATAAAGTTCAAGCAATTGATGGACAAAGTGTTTCAACGTGGGATGATGTCGTAAAAGTAATTCAAAAACATCCTGAACAGCAAATTACATTCACGGTTCAGCGCGGCGGCAAAACCCTAGATATTCCAATTACACCTGAAAGCCGCAAGGTTGGGGAACAGACAATTGGATTAATTGGCGTATATGCACCGGTTGAAAAGTCATTCATTGGTTCGATCACGCACGGAGCTACTGAAACATATACGTGGATGAAAGAAATTTTAACGGGCCTTGGGAAGCTCGTGACAGGACAGTTCAAACTGGATATGCTTTCTGGTCCTGTAGGTATTTACGCAGCAACCGATCAAGTAGCACAGTCAGGCATTTATTACCTAATGAAATGGGCAGCCGTTTTAAGTATTAACTTAGGGATTGTCAATTTGCTTCCACTTCCTGCTTTAGATGGAGGACGACTATTATTCTTCGCTGTAGAAGGAATTCGCGGTAAGCCAATTGATCGTCAAAAAGAAGGGATTGTTCATTTTATCGGTTTTGCTTTATTAATGCTGCTGATGCTCGTTGTAACGTGGAACGATATTCAAAAGTTCTTTTTATAAGACATACGCTCAGCGAGGGATATTCCCTCGCTGATTATATGAAAATTGCGGCATGGTCCGCCTTAAAAAATAAGATAGAGAAGTAAGCAAAGAGGTGCGAGGTTATGAGACAAAGTTCTACATTGATTCCTACATTAAGAGAAGTGCCAGCTGATGCGGATATAAAAAGCCATCAGCTTCTATTGCGCGCAGGTTATATGCGCCAAAATGCAAGCGGCGTGTACAGCTTTTTACCGCTTGGTAAGCGTGTATTGCAAAAAGTTGAACAAATTGTTCGTGAAGAGATGGACCGTGCAGGTTCTGTCGAATTATTGATGCCTGCTTTACAACAAGCTGAATTGTGGCAAGAGTCTGGCCGCTGGTATTCATATGGGCCTGAGTTAATGCGTATGAAAGATCGTCACGGCCGTGAATTTGCTTTGGGAGCAACACACGAAGAAGTTATCACAAGCTTGCTTCGTGACGAAGTGAAGTCATACAAACGTTTACCGCTAAATTTATATCAAATTCAAACGAAGTTCCGCGATGAAAAACGTCCACGCTTTGGCTTATTACGCGGTCGTGAATTTATTATGAAAGATGCATATTCGTTTCATGCTTCTCAAGAAAGTTTAGATGAAGTGTATGATAAAATGTTTGCTGCCTACAGCCGCATCTTTGAGCGCTGCGGATTAAATTTCCGTGCGGTTATCGCTGATTCAGGTGCAATGGGCGGAAAAGATACGCATGAATTTATGGTTCTTTCTGAAATCGGGGAAGATACAATTGCTTATTCAGATACATCTTCTTATGCAGCAAATGTTGAAATGGCACCGGTTGTAAATACGTATGAAAAATCAGATGAAGCTGAAAAAGAATTAACAAAAGTGGAAACACCAAATCAGCATAGCATTGAAGACGTAGCTGCTTTCTTAAATGTTGAAGCGACTTCTTGTATCAAGTCCCTTTTATTTAAAGTAGATGATCGTTTTGTGCTTGTACTTGTTCGCGGGGATCACGAAGTAAACGATATTAAAGTGAAAAACTATTTTGAAGCTTCCGTCGTTGAACTGGCAACTCCAGAAGAAACAAAAGAAGCATTAAAATGCGCAGTTGGTTCGGTAGGACCGATTGGTGTAAGTGATTCAGTAGAAGTGGTAGCTGATCATGCGGTAAAAGCAATCGTTAACGGTGTATGCGGAGCAAATGAAGAAGGTTATCACTATACAAATGTGAATGAACGTAACTTTAATGCAACTTACGAAGATTTCCGCTTCATCCAAGAAGGAGATCAGTCACCGGATGGACAAGGTGTTATTAAGTTCGCTAAAGGTATTGAAGTCGGACATGTCTTTAAGTTAGGAACTCGCTACAGTGAAGCGATGGGAGCAACGTATCTAGATGAGAACGGACGCAGCCAGCCAATGATTATGGGTTGCTATGGTATCGGTGTTTCTCGTACAGTAGCTGCGATTGCAGAACAATTCAATGATGAAAACGGTCTTCTATGGCCAGAGGCTGTTACGCCTTATCAAGTGCACGTTATTCCAGTTAACGTGAAAAATGATGAACAGCGTGAACTAGGTGAGAAATTATATAATGAGTTATTAGATAATCGCTTTGAAGTGCTGTTAGATGACCGCCAAGAGCGTGCAGGAGTAAAATTTGCAGATTCAGATTTAATTGGTCTTCCTGTTCGAGTAACAGTTGGTAAACGTGCATCTGAAGGAATTGTAGAAGTAAAAGTACGGAAAACTGGGGAGTCACTAGAAGTGTCAGTTGACAATCTTGTTTCAACAGTGAAAGAACTGCTAGCGAAGTAATGAAGCAGCGGGGATTTGTATCCCTGCTGTTTTTATGTTTATAAACAGAACATATGACAGAATAGAAGTCATTTATGTTAAAATAGATTGCACTCATTTATAAAAGGAGGCAGAAAACTTGGAAGCACAAACGCTAGGAAAAAAAGAGCGTTTTAAGTTGCTGCTGCAGCAGTTAGAGCTGACGAGTGATCAAATTGTTCCTTATTTTGAAAACGCAGCGATTGAAAAGCTCGTCATTCAGAAAGAACAAAAAAAATGGCATTTTCATTTTTCTTTAGAAGGGTTATTACCTTTTGAGATCTATGAGTTATTCCATGTTCGCATGTCTTCAGCTTTTTCTCATATTGCGAGTGTTTCTTTTTCTGTTCAAACCGTTAATAAAGAATGTACGGAAGAGCATGTACAGTCATATTGGAAGCATTGTATTGGAGAAATGCAGGGAATATCCCCGCTTTTACAGTCGCTTTTACAAGATCAAATGCCGAGATTGAACGGTGCCAAATTGATTGTGAACGCACGACATGATGCAGAAGGAACGGCTTTACGTAAAAAGTACAGTCAGTTAATTGCTGATCAGTATGCGTCCTATGGCTTTCCGAACCTTCAGCTAATGACGGAAGTTGTACATTCAGAAGAAGCATTTCAGCAGTTTGTAGAGCAACGAAAACAAGAAGATACAGAAAAAGTATTACAAGCCATCACAGAAATGCAAAATAAAGAAAATGAAAAAAGTGATGGACCAGACCTACCAAAAGGTCCGCTTACAATTGGATATACGATTAAAGACGAGACGGTTCGCCTAGACTCCATTGTGGATGAAGAAAAGCGAATTGCCGTTGAAGGATACGTATTTGATGCAGAAACTAGAGAATTACGAAGCGGACGTACGCTTCTTATTTTTAAAGTGACAGATTATACAAACTCTATTATGGTTAAAATGTTTTCACGTGACAAAGAAGATATTCCTTTACTTCAAGCGATTAAAAAAGGAATGTGGGTAAAGGTTCGCGGAAGTGTACAAAATGATACATTTGTCCGTGATTTAGTTATGATTGGAAATGATGTCAACGAGATTACCGGTCCTGCTAGACAAGATACAGCGCCTGAAGATGAAAAGCGTGTGGAGCTTCACTTGCATACGCCAATGAGTCAAATGGATGCTGTTTCATCTGTTGGAGCTTTAGTCGGACAAGCTAAAAAATGGGGACATCCGGCTGTAGCGATAACTGATCATGCGGTTGCACAGTCGTTTCCTGAAGCATATGGAGCCGGGAAAAAGAACGGCATTAAAATACTGTACGGAGTGGAAGTTAATTTAGTAGACGACGGCGTGCCGATTGCCTATAATCCGAAGCATGTGGATTTGACAGAAGCAACTTACGTAGTATTTGACGTCGAAACAACCGGTTTGTCAGCCGTATACGATACCATTATTGAACTTGCTGCCGTGAAGATGAAAGAAGGAGAAATCATCGATCGATTTGAACGGTTTGCAAATCCTCATCATCCTCTGTCTGCAACAACAATTGAGCTGACGGGTATTACAGATGATATGGTCCAAAATGCGCCTGAAATCTCAGAAGTACTTCGTGATTTTCACGAGTGGATGGGTGACAGTATTTTAGTCGCTCATAATGCAAGCTTTGATATGGGATTTTTAAATATGGGACTGCAAAAAATCGGTTTAGAAAAAGCAGCTAACGGCGTTATTGATACGCTTGAACTCGGAAGATTTTTGTATCCGCATATGAAAAACCATCGTTTGAATACTCTTGCTAAAAAGTTTGATATTGAACTTGTGCAGCATCACCGCGCGATTTATGATGCGGAAACAACTGGCTATTTGTTAAATAAAATGCTGAAAGATGCATTTGAACGGGAAATTACAATGCATGATCGCTTAAATGATTATATGGGAGAAGGGAATGCCTATCAGCGGGCCCGTCCTTATCATGCGACTCTTTTAGCACAAACCGACGTAGGATTAAAAAATCTATTTAAACTTGTTTCGATTTCTCATTTAAATTACTTTTATCGAGTTCCGCGAATTCCAAGATCTCAGCTCGACAAATATCGAGAAGGCATCTTGATTGGAACCGCATGTGACCGAGGCGAAGTATTCGAAGGCATGATGCAAAAAGGAATTGATGAAGTAGAAGGAGTAGCTGAATTTTATGATTACATCGAAGTACAGCCTCCTGACAACTACAAGCACTTAATTGAACTAGATTTAGTGCGAGATGAGAAAGCCTTAAAAGATATTATTAGCAATATTGTGAAGCTTGGTGAAAAGATTGGAAAGCCGGTTGTAGCAACAGGAAATGTTCACTATCTCAATCCGGAAGACAAAATTTACCGAAAAATTTTAATTGGTTCACAAGGCGGGGCTAATCCTTTAAACCGTCATCAGCTGCCGGATGTTCACTTTAGATCAACGGATGAGATGCTGAATTGTTTTTCATTTTTAGATGGGGACAAAGCGAAAGAAATTGTTGTTCATAATACGCAAAAAATAGCCGATATGATCGATGATATTAAACCAATTAAAGATGATTTATATACGCCGAAAATTGAAGGTGCGGACGAAGAAATGCGTGAAATGAGCTATGCGATGGCACGCAGCATCTACGGTGAAGAGCTGCCTGAAGTAGTAGAAGCTCGTCTAGAGAAAGAGTTGAAAAGTATTATCGGCCACGGGTTTGCCGTTATTTACTTGATCTCGCATAAACTCGTTAAAAAATCATTAAATGATGGTTACTTAGTTGGTTCACGTGGTTCCGTAGGGTCTTCATTTGTTGCGACGATGACGGAAATTACAGAAGTAAACCCACTGCCGCCGCATTATGTGTGTCCAAAATGTAAGAAATCCGAGTTTTTTAATGACGGTTCCGTAGGTTCTGGATTCGATCTGCCGGACAAAAGCTGCGACGATTGTGGCGTACCGTTTATTAAAGATGGACACGATATTCCGTTTGAAACGTTCTTAGGATTCAAGGGAGACAAGGTTCCCGATATCGATTTGAACTTCTCCGGAGAGTATCAGCCGCGAGCTCATAACTATACAAAAGTACTGTTTGGAGAAGATAATGTATACCGTGCGGGAACAATCGGTACAGTTGCCGAAAAAACAGCTTATGGCTATGTAAAAGGCTATGCTGGTGACCGTGATTTACATTTACGAAACGCAGAAGTGGATCGTTTAGTAGCAGGATGTACGGGCGTAAAACGTACAACTGGTCAGCATCCAGGAGGAATTATTGTTGTACCGGACTATATGGATATTTTTGATTTTTCACCCATCCAGTTTCCAGCTGACGACCGTAATTCCGAATGGAGAACAACTCATTTTGACTTCCATTCGATTCATGATAATTTATTAAAACTTGATATACTCGGACACGATGATCCGACCGTGATTCGCATGCTTCAAGATTTAAGTGGAATTGATCCAAAAACAATTCCGACGGATGATCCTGAAGTGATGAAAATTTTTAGTGGAACGGAATCACTTGGCGTAACAGAAGAACAAATTATGTGTAAAACAGGAACGCTTGGCATACCTGAATTTGGAACGCGCTTTGTGCGTCAAATGTTAGAAGATACGAAGCCAACGACGTTTTCAGAACTTGTTCAAATCTCGGGACTGTCGCACGGGACGGACGTATGGCTTGGTAATGCGCAGGAGCTAATTCGCAATGATATTTGCAACTTAAGTGAAGTAATTGGCTGTCGTGATGACATCATGGTTTATCTAATTTATCAAGGTCTTGAACCTTCACTTGCTTTTAAAATTATGGAGTCTGTGCGTAAAGGGAAAGGGCTAACACCTGAATTTGAAGAAGAAATGATCAAAAATGGTGTTCCGGACTGGTATATTGATTCTTGTAAAAAGATTAAGTATATGTTCCCTAAAGCCCATGCGGCTGCTTATGTATTGATGGCCGTGCGTATTGCTTATTTCAAAGTGCACCACGCGCTTCTTTATTACGCAGCATACTTTACGGTTCGTGCAGATGACTTTGATATTGATACGATGATTAAAGGATCAACTGCCATTCGAGCGAAGATGGAAGAAATCAATGCCAAAGGTTTAGATGCATCTCCTAAAGAGAAAAACTTATTAACGGTGCTTGAGCTTTCTTTGGAAATGTGCGAACGAGGCTATTCATTTAAAAAAGTAGATTTATATGAATCGAGCGCAGACGAATTTTTAATTGACGGCACATCTTTAATTCCACCGTTTAATGCCATTCCTGGTCTTGGCACAAATGCAGCGCTGAACATTGTAAAAGCTCGTGAAACGGGAGAGTTTTTATCGAAAGAAGACTTGCAGCAGCGAGGCAAAGTATCGAAGACGATTTTAGAGTATCTAGACAACCATGGATGCCTTGAATCATTACCTGATCAGAACCAGCTTTCTCTTTTCTAACATTTGCATAAAATAAGCGGTTATGATATAGTAATTGTGGAAATGCTAAGGATACGGACGAGAAAGAGTGGGGAAACCCGCTCTTTCTTATTGATATGAACTTACTGTCATAGTAAGTAGTATGGAGAACGAATCGGCTTCTAGCATGATTCGTTTTTTCTGTAGATTTTTAATCACCATGATTGATTTATTATGTGACGTTTAAAATCCTGCAACACAAATGACAACATTTCCACTCTAGTAGGTTAGACCTCTTATAGAGTGCAAAATAAAAATAGCAAATAAACCACTCTTTTTTGATATAAGAGACATAAAAAACGCGTAACCTAAACATACCATGCAATGTCTCGAAGGGAGGATTAGAATGAGTAAAAATGTAAAACAAACAGTGGAAGAAATGGTTTCCCCTATCTTAGAGGAAATGAATTTAGAGCTTGTTGAAATTGAATACGTAAAAGAAGGAAAAGATTGGTTTTTACGTGTGTTTATCGACTCTGATACCGGCGTGGATATCGAAGACTGCGGAGCAGTAAGTGAAAAATTGAGTGAGAAAATGGATGCAGTAGATCCAATCCCTCATAACTATTTTTTAGAAGTATCATCGCCTGGTGCGGAACGCCCATTAAAAAAAGATAAAGATTTTGAACGTGCAATTGGTAAACATGTATACATAAAAACATATGAACCAATTGAAGGTGCAAAAGAATTTGAAGGCGAATTACAATCATTTGACGGAGAAACTGTCACATTATCTATTCGTATCAAAACACGCACAAAAACGGTGATTTTACCATATGACAAAGTCGCTTTTGCTCGATTAGCGATTGTATTTTAATGTGTAGGGGCCAATATTAAAGGGGGATTATCCAACGATGAGCAGTGAGTTATTTGATGCCTTAGTCATTCTTGAAAAAGAGAAAGGCATTAGCAAAGATGTAATTATTGAAGCAATTGAAGCAGCGCTAATTTCTGCTTACAAACGCAACTTTAACCAAGCGCAAAACGTACGCGTTGATTTAAATTTAGAAAGAGGTTCAATGCGCGTGTTTGCTCGCAAAGATGTGGTTGATGAAGTATATGATCCACGTCTAGAAATTTCGGTTGAAGAAGCACAAACAATCAACCCTAACTTCCAGCTAGACGATGTGGTTGAAATCGAAGTAACGCCAAAAGACTTTGGACGCATCGCGGCTCAAACAGCAAAACAAGTTGTTACACAGCGTGTTCGTGAGGCGGAGCGCGGCGTTATCTACTCAGAGTTCAGCGATCGTGAAGAAGATATTATGACAGGTATTGTTCAGCGTCAAGATTCTCGCTTCATTTACGTGAGCCTTGGCAAAATTGAAGCATTGCTTCCTCAAAGCGAGCAAATGCCAAATGAGCAGTATAAACCTCATGATCGTATTAAAGTGTATATTACGAAAGTAGAAAAAACAACAAAAGGACCACAAATCTATGTTTCACGTACGCATCCAGGTCTTTTAAAACGTCTTTTCGAAAAAGAAGTTCCGGAAATCTATGACGGTACAGTTGAATTAAAATCAGTAGCTCGCGAAGCTGGAGACCGTTCAAAAATCTCTGTTCATTCTGAGTATGCTGAAGTAGATCCGGTCGGCTCTTGTGTTGGGCCAAAAGGTCAGCGCGTACAGGCTGTTGTGAATGAACTAAAAGGTGAAAAAATTGACATCGTTCGCTGGTCAAATGACCCAGTTGAATTTGTTGCCAATGCCCTAAGTCCATCTAAGGTAGTAGATGTGATTGTAGATGAAAATGAAAAAGCAACAACTGTTATCGTTCCTGACTATCAGCTGTCACTTGCAATTGGTAAGCGTGGACAAAATGCACGTCTAGCCGCTAAGCTGACAGGCTGGAAAATTGATATTAAAAGTCAATCAGAAGCTGAGCAAGAAGGTATGATTGTAAAAAGCAGCGATGATATGCTAGTAAGTCAACATGCATTTGATTCAGATGAAGATATGGAATAAGAGGTGAGCCAAGGTGAACAATCGTAAAAAAGTCCCGATGCGAAAATGTGTGGCCACTGGAGAAATGAAGCCTAAAAAAGAGCTAGTACGCGTTGTACGTTCAAAAGAAGGCGACGTTTCAGTTGATGTAACGGGTAAAAAGTCCGGGCGCGGAGCTTATGTAAGCAAGGATAAAGAAGCAATTTTATTGGCAAAAAAGAAAAATGTGCTTTCGACACATTTAGGCGCGTCAATAGATGAAGCGGTTTATGAAGAGTTGCTAGCGCTTGTAGAAAAGGAGAAACAGTCACGCTAATGAATGAACAGTGGATCTCTTTTTTAGGGCTTGCAAACCGTGCACGCAAATTGATTTCTGGAGAAGAACTTGTGGTTAGAGAAGTTCGGAAACAAAAAGCAAAGTTAGTACTTTTAGCAAGCGATGCGTCTGAAAACACAAAGAAAAAAGTAACGGATAAATGTTCTTACTACAACGTTTCGGTTAGAATGGTTCCCGATCGCTACACGCTAGGTCAAGCGATTGGTAAAGATGCTCGAGTTGTGGTAGCCGTTATGGACGAGGGATTTGCTAAAAAGCTAGCAACGATGCTCGGTTAATTTTATGGGGGTGAAAGTATTGAATAAAAATACAAAATCAACAGCTAACAAAGGAAACAATAAAGGTAACAAAAAGCCACAGGCACAAAAGTCACAGGCACCAAAAGGTAGACCAGCTCCAGCAGCTGCAAAAGAGTTACCGGAAAAAGTAACGTTTGTCGGAAGCTTAACGGTTTCTGAGTTAGCAAAAGAATTAGGCAAAGAGCCTTCTGAAATTATTAAAAAATTATTTATGCTTGGTGTAATGGCAACAATTAACCAAGAGTTAGATAAAGATTCTATCGAACTAATTGCCGGAGAATACGGTGTAGAAGTTGAAGAAGAAGTAGTAGTAGATGACACTGCTTTTGAATCATTAGAAATTATTGACGACGAAAAAGACCTTCAAGTGCGTCCTCCAGTTGTTACAATCATGGGTCACGTTGACCACGGTAAAACGACGCTTCTTGACTCTATCCGTAACACAAAAGTAACGGCTGCAGAAGCAGGCGGTATCACGCAGCATATCGGTGCTTATCAAGTTGTGGTTGATGAAAAGAAAATTACATTCCTTGATACACCAGGGCATGCTGCATTTACAACAATGCGTGCTCGCGGTGCGCAAGTAACGGATATTACAATCCTTGTTGTTGCAGCAGACGATGGTGTAATGCCTCAAACAATTGAAGCGATTAACCATGCAAAAGCGGCAGAAGTGCCAATTATTGTTGCGGTTAACAAAATGGATAAAGAAGCAGCAAATCCAGATCGCGTTATGCAAGAACTAATGGAGCACGGCCTTGTAGCTGAAGAGTGGGGCGGAGAAACAATCTTCTGTAAGCTTTCAGCCATTTCAGGTGAAGGGATCGATCAATTACTTGAAATGATTTTACTTGTAAGTGAAGTAGAAGAGTTAAAAGCAAATCCTAACCGTCGTGCAGCAGGTACAGTTGTAGAAGCACAGCTAGATAAAGGCCGTGGGTCTGTAGCAACGCTTCTTGTTCAAACTGGTACACTACGCGTAGGTGATCCAATCGTAGTCGGAAATACGTTTGGCCGCGTTCGCGCAATGGTAAATGATATCGGCCGCCGTGTGAAGGAAGTAGGACCATCTACTCCGGTTGAGATTACTGGCTTAAACGAAGTTCCATTAGCTGGAGATCGTTTCTTAGTATTTGAAGATGAGAAAACAGCTCGTCAAATCGGAGAAGCTCGTGCTCAAAAGCAGCTTGAACAACAGCGCGGTGAAAAATCTCGCGTAAGCTTAGATGATTTATTTGAAAAAATTAAACAGGGTGAAATGAAAGACTTAAACCTTATCGTAAAAGCAGACGTACAAGGTTCTGTAGAAGCATTGGCTGCTGCTCTTCAAAAGATTGATGTAGAGGGTGTAAATGTTCGTATTATCCATACGGGTGTAGGCGCAATTACAGAATCTGATATCATTCTTGCAACTGCTTCTAACGCAATCGTTATCGGCTTTAACGTGCGTCCAGATGCTGGAGCAAAACGTACAGCTGACGTAGAAAACGTAGATATTCGTCTTCACCGCATTATTTATAAAGTAATTGAAGAAATTGAATCTGCGATGAAAGGAATGCTTGACCCTGAGTTTGCTGAAAAAATCATCGGTCAAGTGGAAGTACGTCAAACATTCAAAGTATCAAAAGTTGGTACAATCGCAGGAAGTTACGTAACAGACGGTAAAATTACGCGTAACAGTGGAATTCGTTTAATCCGTGACGGAATTGTTATCTTTGAAGGTGAAGTAGATGTGCTAAAACGCTTTAAAGACGATGCAAAAGAAGTCGCTCAAGGATATGAGTGTGGTATTACAATTAAAAACTTCAATGATATTAAAGAAGGAGATATTATTGAAGCATATGTAATGGAGCAAATTGATCCTAAATGATTGGACTAGTGGAGTGTGAATGCTTAATTTACGATGCTGCTTCTCTTAAAGAAAAACGTGCCGTGCTTCAGCGCATCTTGATGCGCTTGAAGCAGCGGTTTAACGTATCGGTTTCAGAAACTGATTTTCAAGATGTGTGGCAACGAACAAAAATTAGCATTGTCGCAGTCTCATCTAGCCGTGTCACAACGGAACAAGAACTGCAAAAAGCGCTAAGCTTGATTGATTCTTTTCCAGAGATTGAACGTACCATTACAACTTTTGATTGGTTATAAAAGGGGTGACACAGATGAACATAAGAGCAACTAGAGTCGGAGAACAAATGAAAAAAGAGATGGGCGAGATTTTAAATCGTAAAATCAAGGATCCGCGCATCGGTTTTGTGACTGTAACAGATGTTCAAGTATCAGGCGATTTACAGCAAGCGAAAGTTTATATCTCTGTTTTAGGAGATGCTGAGCAGCGTGAGAATACGTTAAAAGGCCTTGCGAAAGCAAAGGGATTTATCCGCTCAGAAATCGGTCAGCGCATTCGCTTACGTAAAACACCTGAAATTACGTTTGAGTTTGATGAATCAATTGATTATGGTAATCGAATTGAATCATTGCTTCATGAAATAAAAAAAGAAAGCGATGACCATCAAGAGAACGAATAAGATCAGTGAATGTAGAAACAAAAAAGGGTGTCTCAAAAGTGGTTTTTGCTTCTGAGACACCCTTTTTTAAATGAAAAGGAGATGAAGAATGAGTGGACGGTGTTTTAGTTTTACATAAACCAGCTGGCCTGACTTCGCACGACTGTGTGTTTAAAGTCCGAAAGCTGCTTCGCACTAAAAAAGTAGGGCATACAGGCACATTAGACCCTGACGTTACAGGGGTATTGCCTATTTGTATCGGTAGAGCTACCAAGATTGTAGAATATCTAACAGGAGCTACTAAAACCTATGAAGGGGAAGTTACACTCGGGTTTTCTACAACAACAGAAGATTCTTCCGGAGAGGTTGTAGAAGAAAAGAAAGTAGCGGATTCTTTTTCACGTGCTCAAATCGAAGAAGTGCTGTCTTCGATGACAGGAGAACTTCAGCAAGTCCCTCCAATGTATTCAGCGGTAAAGGTCAAAGGTAAAAAACTATATGAATATGCAAGGCAAGGGATCGAAGTAGAGCGCCCAGTTAGAACCATTCATATCTATAACTTTGAACTGCTGGATGATCGCGCTACATTTGAGGGAGAACAAATTTCCTTCAAATTCCGCGTAACGTGCAGCAAAGGTACATATGTGCGAACGCTTGCTGTGATGATTGGAGAAGCTCTTGGCTATCCATCTCATATGTCGTATTTGCAGCGAACGGGTTCCGGGCAGTTTTCACTCGAAGATTGTGTGACATTTGAAGATATTGAACGGGCGGTAGAAGAAGAAACGATCAATGAGAAACTACATTCGATCGAAGAAGCTCTTAATCATTTGCCGAAACTTCAAATTAGTGATACATTAGCAGAGAAAGTGAAAAATGGCGCGGTATTGCCGTGTACGGAAGATGAAGAGTTAAAAAAAGAACCCTTCTTTTTAATGATAAATTCTGCAGGCAAGTGCTTAGCAATTTATGCTCAGCACCCAACAAAAAAACATTTAATGAAGCCGGTTAAAGTGTTGGCAATCGACTAGACCGGTTAGGGAAAAGGTGAACTGTGTTTTGGAAACGATTGAAATTCGACATCCACACCACTTTCAACGAGAAGCTGTTCAACAATCAGTGTTAGCGCTTGGTTATTTTGATGGTGTGCATTTAGGGCATCAGCAAGTGATAAATTCAGCAAAACAGTTAGCCGATGAAAAAGGCATAGCTAGTGCTGTGATGACGTTTACTCCTCACCCTTCTGTGGTGCTCGGGCGCAATGTGCAGCACATTGATATGATCACACCGCTTCAAGAAAAAAAGAAACTCATTGAGGAAATGGGAATTGACTTTTTATATATCGTTCATTTTGATAAACAGTTTGCAGCACTATTGCCTCAAGAGTTTGTTGATCAGTATATTATTGGACTGAATGTACAGCATGTGGTAGCTGGATTTGACTATACGTATGGAAAGTTAGGTAAAGGAACAATGGAAATACTACCATTTCATTCTCGATCAAAATTCACGCAAACAACAATTGATAAGTTAACAAATGGCGAAGAAAAAATTAGTTCAACGCTTATTCGCGAAAGTTTAGCAAATGGAGATATGCATCGAGTAAAAGAGCTGCTTGGCCGCTATTATGAAGTGTCAGGTACAGTGACTCATGGAGAAAAGCGAGGCAGGCAAATAGGTTTTCCTACTGCTAACATCGCTTTAGACGATGAGTATTTACTTCCACGCATCGGTGTGTATGCTGTTGAGCTTCAGCTTCACGGTAAGTGGTATGCAGGAGTGTGCAACGTGGGCTACAAGCCGACTTTTCACGATAATTTAGAAAAGCCAACAATCGAAGTCCACTTATTATCATTTGACGAGCAAATCTACGATCAGCACGTAACGGTGAAATGGCACCGAATGATTCGCTCAGAAAAAAAGTTCAGCGGCATCGAAGAGCTTGTCGGTCAGATCTCAAAGGACAAGGAAGAAGCCCTTGCTTATTTTGAAGGAATTCAAAATAACAATAAATAAAAAAATATATATAAATAGCTGCTACGACTTGCTTTTTGTTCTAATAAGTAGTAACATAACACTTGTATGTAAAACAACCATTGCTTGGCATTACGATTCACCAACGTTTTGCTCGGTAACTGGGGTTTAATAATAAGGAGGTGAATAGGATGGCTATCACACAAGAGCGTAAAAATGAAATCATTAGTGAGTACAAAACTCATGCGAACGACACTGGTTCTCCAGAAGTTCAAATCGCTGTCCTAACAGAGCAAATTAACAATCTAAACGGTCACTTACGTACTCATAAAAAGGATCACCATTCACGTCGTGGTCTTTTAAAAATGGTAGGTCGACGTCGTAACTTACTTAACTACCTACGTAACAAAGACGTTACTCGTTATCGTGAGTTAATCAACAAACTTGGTTTACGTCGATAATAAGAAGAAAGCGGGAGCATTCCCGCTTTTTTAGTATGTACATTTAAGAAACATTAAAGATGCTACATAATGTGAAAAAAGCTATTGTTTTTGGATATTTCGTTTATAATAAAACTATCACATTTGATTACATACATATTTTATATGTAGAGAGGGGTACTCGTCGATATGGAACAAGAAAAACGAGTGTTCTCTGTAGATCTAGCTGGACGAAAGCTAGAAGTTGAAGTTGGCCAGTTGGCAAAACAAGCAAATGGCGCAGCATTAATCCGCTATGGAGACACAGTTGTATTAAGTACAGCAACGGCTTCAAAAGAGCCTAAAAATGTAGATTTCTTCCCGTTAACAGTAAACTATGAAGAGCGTTTATATGCAGTCGGTAAAATCCCAGGTGGATTCATTAAGCGTGAAGGCAGACCAAGTGAAAAAGCAATCTTGGCTAGCCGTTTAATCGACCGTCCGATTCGTCCTTTATTCGCAGATGGTTTCCGAAACGAAGTTCAAGTTGTCAGCGTTGTAATGAGCGTAGACCAAAACTGTTCTTCAGAAATCGCAGCAATGTTTGGTTCTTCATTAGCATTATCAGTATCTGATATTCCATTTGAAGGTCCTATTGCAGGCGTAATCGTAGGCCGTGTAGACAATGAATTTGTTGTAAACCCAACGGTAGATGAGCTTGAAAAAAGCGATATTCATCTGACGGTTGCTGGTACAAAAGACGCGATCAACATGGTTGAAGCAGGCGCTGATGAAGTACCGGAAGAAGTAATGTTAGAAGCAATTATGTTTGGACACGAGCAAATTAAAAAATTAATTGCGTTCCAAGAAGAAATTGTAGCAGCAGTAGGCAAAGAAAAAGTTGAAGTTGAGCTTTATACTGTTGATGCTGACCTTGAGCGTCAAGTTCGCGAAATTGCAGAAGGTGACATGAACCGTGCTGTTCAAGTTCAAGAAAAGCATGCGCGCGAAAATGCGATTAAAGAAGTGAAAAGCGCTGTAGCTGCAAAATTTGAAGAGCAAGATGTAGAAGAAGAAGTACTAAATCAAGTGAATGAAATTTTGTCGAAGCTTGTTAAAAGTGAAGTGCGTCGCTTGATCACAGAAGAAAAAGTACGTCCTGATGGCCGTAGTATTGACGAAATTCGTCCACTTTCTTCTGAAACAAACTTGCTTCCACGTACACACGGATCTGGATTATTTACGCGTGGACAAACTCAAGCGCTTAGCATCTGTACATTAGGTGCACTTGGCGATGTGCAAATTTTAGATGGTTTAAGTGTAGAAGAATCTAAACGCTTCATGCATCACTACAACTTCCCTTCATTTAGTGTTGGTGAAACTAGACCGATGCGCGGACCGGGTCGTCGTGAAATTGGACATGGTGCGCTAGGTGAACGTGCACTTGAGCCGGTTATTCCAAATGAAAAAGATTTCCCTTATACAATTCGTCTTGTATCTGAAGTATTAGAGTCAAACGGTTCTACTTCACAAGCAAGTATTTGTGCAAGTACGCTTGCAATGATGGATGCTGGGGTTCCAATTAAAGCACCTGTAGCAGGGATTGCAATGGGTCTGATCAAATCAGGTGAACACTACTCGATTCTAACGGACATTCAAGGAATGGAAGATCACCTAGGAGACATGGACTTTAAAGTAGCAGGTACCGAAAATGGCGTAACTGCGCTTCAAATGGATATTAAAATTGACGGGTTATCTCGTGAAATTTTAGACGAAGCCCTTCAACAAGCAAAAAAAGGCCGTATGCAAATCTTAAATCATATGATGTCAACGATTGCTACGCCTCGTCAAGAGCTTTCTCAATATGCGCCTAAGATCCTTACAATGGCGATTAACCCTGATAAAATTCGTGATGTTATTGGACCAAGCGGCAAGCAAATCAATAAAATCATCGAAGAAACAGGCGTTAAAATTGATATCGAACAAGATGGTACAATCTTCATTTCTTCTATTGATCAGCCGATGAATGAAAAAGCGAAGAAAATCATTGAAGATCTTGTACGCGAAGTTGAAGTCGGCCAAATGTACTTAGGAAAAGTAAAACGAATTGAAAAATTCGGTGCATTTGTAGAAATCTTCAGCGGAAAAGATGGGCTTGTTCATATTTCAGAGCTTGCAGAAGAGCGTATTGGAAAAGTAGAAGACGTTGTAGCGATTGGTGACGAGCTTTTAGTTAAAGTCATGGAAATTGATAAACAAGGTCGCGTTAACTTATCTCGTAAAGCAATTTTAAAAGAACAAAAAGAAAAAGAAGAAAAAGCAAAAGAAACAAAATAATCTTCTTTTACTACTATATAGATATTGTGAAATCGTCCATACATGAAGAAAATCCATGTGTAGGGCGATTTTATCGTTTGTAGATGTTTGTTCTACCTTGTCCTCTTTATACATATTTTAAATGGTAAAGGGGGAAGGATAAGTGAAGAGAACCATTGTGCAATTTACAGCATTTCTATTTTTACTGGCAATTACATATAAATCTATTTATAATCCTTTTGCTGAAGCATATATAGAAGCACTTAAATCCGATGTACAACTTGTATCAGCTCAGCATGATGCGTTATATCAAAAGATTGAAGAAAAAGCAAAAGATTATGAAAAGCCAGCGGCGAATGCACGAATCGATCCTGTTTGGAAACGGGTTCCTGGCTATAACGGCATAAAAGTTGATCTTGCTGCTTCTTATAAAAATATGAAACCTGCGGGTAAATTTGATGAAAAAAAATTAGTGTACAAACAGGTTAGACCAAAGGTTCACTTGAAGGATTTACCACAGGAACCTATCTACCGTGGACACGATGAAAAGCCTATGGTATCGTTTACAGTGAACGTAGCATGGGGGAACGAGTATTTGCCTAAAATGTTAGAAGTGCTGAAAAAGCACCATGCTAAAGCAACCTTCTTTTTAGAAGGAAAATGGGTTAAAAATAATCCAGATATGGCAAAAATGATTGTAGACGCAGGGCATGAAGTGGGAAATCACTCTTATTCTCATCCTGATATGGCCACTTTATCGGCTAGTCAAATCAATCAGCAGCTTAAAAAAACGAATGATATTATTACATCTACTACGGGACAAAAAGTAAAATGGTTTGCTCCGCCGAGCGGCAGTTTTCGCCCCGAAGTAGTAACGCTTGCTTCTCAGTTAAAAATGAGTACCATCATGTGGACAGTTGATACAATCGATTGGCAAAAGCCGAGTTCAGAAGTGTTAATTAATCGAGTAATGAAAAAGATTCATCCAGGGGCTATTGTACTGATGCACCCGACTGAATCAACGGCTGAATCGCTTGACCAATTGTTAACCGATATTGAACGCAAAGGCCTGAAAGTTAGCGATGTGTCAACGATGCTAGATGAAGAACGAATGATGAAACTACCTTCTTCTACTAAGAAGTAAGTGAGATAAGCAAAAGGGAGGCACTAGCTTGATAAAACGATATACGTGCAAAAATGGTGTAAGAATTGTATTGGAAAATATCCCAACTGTTCGATCTGTGGCCATTGGGGTATGGATCGGAACGGGTTCTCGAAGTGAACACCCTGAAATTAATGGTGTATCACATTTTCTTGAACATATGTTTTTTAAAGGAACAAAAACAAGATCTGCTCGTGAAATTGCAGAAAGCTTCGACCGCATTGGGGGACAAGTAAATGCATTCACTTCTAAAGAATACACGTGCTACTATGCAAAAGTATTAGACGAACACGCAGATCAAGCGCTAGATGTGCTGGCGGATATGTTCTTTAATTCTTCATTTGATGAAGAGGAATTAGCTCGTGAAAAAAATGTTGTATATGAAGAAATTAAAATGTATGAAGATACACCTGACGATATTGTACACGATCTATTAGGAAAAGCCGTATATGGCAATCATCCATTAGGGTATCCAATTTTAGGAACGGAAGATACGTTAAAAACATTTAACGGTGATTCGCTTCGTCAATATATGGAGCAAATGTATATTCCTGAAAACATCGTTATTTCAGTAGCTGGAAACATTGATGAGAGTTTTATACAACAGGTGGAAAACTATTTTGGTACATATACGTCAAGTCATTCCGCTCATCAATATGTTCAGCCTGAGTTCCATACAAATCATATTGCGCGCAAAAAAGAGACAGAACAAGCTCATCTTTGCCTTGGCTTTAAAGGTTTGCCAATTGGCGGAGAAGATGTATATAGCTTAATTGTATTAAACAACGTGCTTGGCGGAAGCATGAGCAGTCGTTTGTTCCAAGAAGTCCGCGAACAGCGCGGCTTGGCTTACTCTGTTTTCTCTTATCATTCTTCTTATCGAGACAGTGGTCTTGTAACGATTTATGGGGGAACTGGAAGCCATCAGCTCGACGTATTATATGATACGGTTCAAGAAACGCTTTATGATTTGAAAGACAAAGGTATTACAGATAAAGAACTTGCTAACAGCAAAGAGCAGCTGAAAGGAAACTTAATGCTGAGTCTTGAAAGTACAAATAGCCGTATGAGCAGAAACGGAAAAAATGAGTTAATGCTGGGCTATCACCGTTCATTAGATGAGATTTTAGACCTTGTTAATGCCGTGACTAAAGATAGTGTAAATGGTCTTGCACGAGATATTTTCAAAGACGAATTTGCGCTTTCATTAATAAGCCCGAGTGGAGATTTACCTAAGGGTTTTAAAGGAAATTAAACCATAAAAGTAAGGTTGGCTAAAATAATTGAGCCAGCCTTATTTTTATGTAATTTTTTGTATGGTTGTTCAATAAATTAGATGAAAGGAGGGATTTCATGAGATTAAGTGAGCTGAGTGGAAAAGAAATTGTAGATGTTAAGCGAGCAGAGCGTTTGGGTATTTTAGGGCAAACAGATCTTGAAATTAATGAACATACGGGACAAATTAATGCGCTTATTATTCCATCTGTGAAGTGGTTTGGATTTCGAAAACAAGGAGATGAAGTGCGAGTGCCGTGGGGGAATATCGAAAAAATTGGTACGGATATGGTGATTGTAAATGTTCATCAGCTAGAAGACATAAATAATGAGTCAACAAAATAACAAACGAGATGCTTCCTGCATCTCGTTTCTTTTATTTTCAGGGATAAAGATTCACCGATTCCTGTGTGTTTACATAGTATGTTGAAGAAAAGCAATAGGCATTCTAGGGCGTAATGATAGCACTTTACATCTCGATGGTTTAAGCGAAGGATACATCTATTTAATGTTAAAGAAGGTGAAAATGAAACATGTTAACGGATTTGCACATAGCTGTAATTGGCGGTGATGCTAGGCAGCTTGAAGTCATTCGAAAATTAATTCAATTAGATGCAAAAACCTCTCTTATTGGTTTTGATCAGCTAGATCATGGTTTTACAGGTGCGACGAAATATCAGATAGAGGAGCTGGATTTTTCAGATGTTGACGCCATCATCCTTCCAGTGCCTGGAACAAATCACGAAGGGCAAGTAGATACTATTTTTTCAAATGAAAAAGTAGTATTGACTGAAGAAATACTTAAAAAAACGCCTGAGCACTGCATTATTTATTCTGGTATTAGCAATGGGTATTTAAACGAATTAGTCAAAACGACAAACCGTAAACTCGTTCAGCTATTTGAGCGTGATGATGTAGCAATTTATAACTCTATTCCTACTGTTGAAGGTACCATCATGCTTGTTATTCAACATACGGATTTTACCATTCACGGTTCAAATATTTCTGTCCTAGGTTTAGGAAGAGTAGGAATGAGCGTGGCGAGGTCCTTTGCTGCACTTGGTGCCAATGTAAAAGTAGGAGCTAGAAAATCTGAACATTTAGCACGTATTGCTGAAATGGGTTTGCAGCCTTTCTATCTTTCTGAACTCGATAAAGAAATTGCTGATAGTGATATATGTATTAACACCATTCCATACCCTATCTTAACGGCTAAGACATTATCTAATGTCCCGACCCACGCGCTCATTATTGATTTAGCTTCAAAGCCTGGAGGAACCGATTTCCGCTATGCAGAAAAACGAGGAATTAAAGCTATTTTAGCACCTGGTCTTCCAGGGATTGTGGCTCCAAAAACAGCAGGTCAGATTGTCGCTAATGTATTAGTGAATTTATTAAAAGACGCTGCGGATGCGAGAGAGGAGAAAAAATAATGTCATTAAAAGGTAAAAGAATAGGATTCGGCTTGACCGGATCTCACTGTACGTATGATGCGGTTATGCCGGAAATTGAAAAGCTTGTTAATTTGGGAGCAGAAGTGTTACCGGTTGTTTCTTACACTGTACAATCCACAAATACTCGTTTTGGAGATGGAGAAGACTGGGTGAAGAAAATTGAGGAATTAACAGGTCATGCCGTCATCAATACAATTGTAAAAGCAGAGCCTCTAGGACCAAAGATTCCGCTTGATTGTATGGTAGTTGCCCCAATTACTGGGAATACGATGAGTAAGTTTGCGAATGCAATGACTGAATCTCCGGTACTCATGGCAGCTAAAGCAACGCTTCGTAATAATAAGCCAGTGGTACTGGGAATTTCGACTAATGACGCACTAGGGCTAAATGGTGTAAACTTAATGAGGCTAATGGCGACTAAAAATATTTATTTTATTCCATTTGGTCAAGATGACCCGGTGCTTAAACCAAATTCAATGGTAGCGCGTATGACGATGTTATCAGACACGGTGTACGCAGCGCTTGAAGATAAACAGATTCAGCCTGTTATTGTCGAAAGGTTCCGCGACGGTCAAGAGTCATAGGACATATATGCCTCTTGCTGTTGTATGAATCTGTTCAATACTGCGGCTGTAAGAGAACTCTCAATCTCAAAGAAGAGAAGATTTTAAAAATCTTCTCTTCTTTGACGCAATGAAGCATAATAATATGTTAAAATAGTCAGTATATGCAGATAAATGTTGAGTAGTTGAAAATTGTTGGAGGCGGTATTAAAATGACAAGAGAATTACATGTAGCAGTAGTAGGAGCAACAGGTGCAGTAGGACAACAAATGATTAAAACCCTACAGGAGCGTAATTTTCCAGTTGGTAAATTAACGTTATTATCTTCAGCTCGTTCAGCTGGTAAAAAAGTGTTGTTTAACGGAGAAGAAGTTGTTGTGCAAGAAGCAACTCCTGATAGCTTTGAAGGCGTAGACATTGCTTTATTCAGTGCAGGCGGCAGCATTTCAAAAGCACTTGCACCAGAGGCAGTAAAACGCGGAGCAATCGTTGTAGACAACACAAGCGCTTATCGAATGGATGAAAATGTCCCGTTAGTTGTGCCGGAAGTGAACGAAGATGCATTACACGCACATAACGGAATCATTGCTAATCCAAACTGCTCTACAATTCAAATGGTAGCAGCATTACAGCCATTACGCGAAACATACGGCTTATCTAAAGTGCTAGTATCAACGTATCAAGCCGTTTCTGGAGCAGGTGCTGCTGCAATTAATGAATTAAAAGAACAAGCTAAAGCTATTTTAGAAGAAAAAGAGTTTACACCGGAAATTTTACCGGTTGGTGGAGATAAAAAACATTATCAAATTGCTTTTAATGCCATTCCGCAAATTGATAAATTTCAAGATAACGGTTTTACATTTGAAGAAATGAAAATGATTAATGAAACGAAAAAAATTATGAGCATGCCTGAATTGCCAGTAGCTGCTACTTGTGTTCGTCTACCGGTTGTAACAGGTCATTCAGAGTCAGTGTACATTGAAATTGAAAAAGACGGTGTAACGGTAGCTGATGTGAAAAATTTATTGGCTGATGCACCTGGTATCGTATTGCAAGATGATCCAGAAAATCAAGTATATCCAATGCCAGCAGACTGTGTAGGTAAACGAGATGTGTTTGTCGGCCGTATTCGTAAAGATTTAGATCGCGATAACGGTTTCCATATGTGGATCGTTTCTGATAACTTGTTAAAAGGTGCAGCTTGGAATTCTGTACAAATTGCAGAATCACTTATTAAGCTTAGCTTAGTAAAATAAGCGCAACCAGAGTGTCTCGGAACATGATGAGGTGTAAGTATGAAAATAATCGTCCAAAAATTTGGAGGAACTTCCGTTCGTAACGAAGAAGGAAGAGCAAGAGCAATCTATCATTTAAATAATGCATTAAGTGAGGGTTACAAAGTAGTCGTTGTTGTATCGGCAATGGGACGAAAAGGTGAACCGTATGCAACGGATACATTGCTTTCACTTGTTGATGGAAATAAAGCGTCTCTTAACAAACGTGAGCTTGATATGCTTATGGCATGCGGAGAATTAATTTCATCGGTTGTGTTTACAAATTTATTAAACGAAAATGGGATTAAAGCTACAGCATTAAACGGTGCACAGGCAGGGTTTGTGACGAATGATGATTTTACCAATGCCAAGATACTAGAAATGAAATGCGACCGTTTGTTAAAAGAATTAGAAGAATATGATGTCGTTGTCGTAACAGGCTTTCAAGGGGCAACTGCTGAAGGTGATACAACAACGCTTGGACGCGGAGGTAGCGATACATCTGCTTCAGCGTTAGGTGCAGCCCTTATGGCTGATTACATTGACATTTTCACGGATGTAGAAGGTGTGATGACAGCGGACCCGCGTATTGTAGAAGATGCAAGACCGCTATCCGTTGTCACATATAACGAAATATGCAACATGGCTTATCAAGGTGCAAAAGTAGTTCACCCACGTGCCGTAGAGATCGCCATGCAAGCAAAAGTACCGATGCGCGTCCGTTCCACGTATGCTGATTCAGAAGGTACGCTCGTTACATCTCAAGGTGAAGCACAGCAGCGTGGAAGCGATGTGCAAGAACGCCTTGTAACAGGAATCGCCCACGTATCTAACGTGACTCAAATTAAAGTTTTTAGTAAAGAAGGCCATTATGATACGCAAGCAGAGGTATTCAAAGCAATGGCACAAGAAAAAATCAGCGTAGATTTTATCAATATTTCACCGAAGGGTGTTGTATATACGGTAACAGATGAAGCAACTGACAAAGCAATTGATGTGCTTCATGCGCTAGGGTATGAGCCGGCTGTTATTCGCAACTGTGCCAAAGTATCAACGGTTGGAGCAGGAATTGCAGGGGTGCCTGGTGTTACATCTAAAATTGTTACAGCTCTTTCTAGCGAAGGTATTCAGATTTTACAATCTGCTGACAGCCATACGACGATTTGGGTGCTTGTAAAAGAAGAGGATTTAAAGAAAGCCGTTAATGCTCTTCATGGTGCCTTTGACTTGTCAAAAGCACCGCAAAAAAGATAAACTACATGTTCCGTTAGCTATAAGCTAACGGTTCATTACATGAATAGGGATAATGCAATTTCAAGGAGTGAAAACATGATTGATTTTGGGAAAGTCGCAACAGCGATGGTAACGCCTTTTGATCATAAAGGAAATATTGATTTTGAAAAAACAACGCAGCTTATTAACTATTTAATCAGCAACGGTTCAGATGCGTTGGTTATTGCAGGAACAACTGGTGAATCTCCTACGCTTTCAACAGAAGAAAAGCTGGCGCTGTTCCGCCACTCAGTAAAGGTAGTAGATAGCCGTGTACCTGTTGTTGCAGGTACAGGAAGCAATAATACGTATGCATCAATTGAATTAACGAAAAAGGCAGAAGAAATCGGCGTAGATGCGATTATGATTGTAGCACCTTATTATAACAAGCCGAATCAGGAAGGCTTATATCAGCACTTTAAAACAATTGCTGAAAGTACAGAGCTGCCTGTCATGTTATACAATATTCCAGGGCGATCCGTGATCAATATGTCTGTGGATACAATTGTACGCCTAGCTGAACTGCCAAATGTTGTAGCGTTAAAAGATGCAAGCGGCGACCTTGACGCAATGACAGCTATTATCGCACAAACAAGCGATGATTTTGCTTTATACAGCGGTGATGATGGCTTAACACTGCCGGTATTAGCAATTGGAGGAACTGGGATTATTTCTGTTGCCTCTCACGTTATTGGAAATGAAATGCAAGAGATGGTTAAGTTGTATGAGTCAGGAAATCCGAAAGAAGCAGCAAAAATTCATCAGCGTATTGCACCTGTGATGAAATCTCTTTTTGCGGCTCCAAGTCCAACGCCTGTTAAAACAGCTTTACAGCTAAAAGGGTTAGACGTAGGATCGGTACGATTACCTTTAGTTCCGTTAACGGAAGAAGAACGCCAAACGTTAGTCAGCACATTAAATACGCTATAAGCTATAAGTATGTTTTTTAAACGTCTCTTCATTGACCGTATATACGAGTTGATGAAGAGACGTTTTTTTCTTATAAGATAATAGAAGAGCACATGACGGAAATAGACGAATGAAATTTCTTGTATTCCAATTCTTACTTCAGTTATAATGTAAGCAAATGAAATTGTACGGGTGAAAGTAAGTAGGAGGAACTTATGGTACTAGAAAAGACAGAAAATATTAAAATTTCAGCCTTGGGTGGAGTCGGAGAACTTGGAAAAAACATGTATGTGGTGGAAATCAATGAAAACATATATGTGTTAGATGCAGGGTCAAAGTTTCCGGGAGGGGAAATGTTAGGAATTGATATTGTCATTCCTGACATTACATATTTAGTAGAAAATCAGCAGAACGTAAAAGGCATTTTTGTTACTCATGGACATGAAGAGCAAATTGGGGCTATTCCCTTTATACTTCAAAAATTGGACGTGCCGGTATATGGTACAGAATTAACGCTAGCACTTATCAAAGAAAAGTTAAAAGAGTATGGAATTAAAAAATATGAGGCTTTACATCCTATCACTTCGTCAACGGTTTTATCGTTTGAAGGAGTGGATATTTCATTTTTTAGAACGCAGCACAGTATACAAGATTCAGTCGGCATTTGTTTACAAACCAATCAAGGTGCGATTGTATATACAGGTGATTTTAAATTTGATCAAAACTCAGTCAGCATTCAAAGCGCTGATATTGGAAAAATGGCTGCCATTGGGGAAAAAGGCGTCCTGTGTTTGCTTTCAGACAGTACAAATGCGGATAAGCCAGGCTATACAGTTTCCGAGGCCGTCATCGGACAAAATATTACCGACGCTTTTTATAAAAGCAAAGGTCGAATCATTGTTGCTGCATACAGTTCCAATCTGCACCGTATTCAGCAAGTTATTCATGCCGCATATCAGCATGGCCGTAACCTGATCGTTATGGAAAAGAGTATGCTGAAAATCATTGATATTGCAGCAAAACTTGGACATTTGCAGCTGCCTGAGGATTTAATTGTTCCTGTGCAAAAGCTAAAGGATCTTTCAGAACATGAAACGGTTATTTTAACAACAGGTCATCACGGAGAGCCGATTTCAGGTCTTACTCGAATGGCTAAACAGTCCCATAAATTTATTCAAATCAAACAAGATGACACGGTCCTGCTGGCTGCTACACCCGTGGCGGGGCACGAAACGACCTTTTCAAAAACAATTGACGTCATCTTTCGTTTAGGAGCAAGCGTAGTGTTTGCTCAGAAGAAAGTACAGGCTTCCGGACACGGCAGTCAAGAAGAATTAAAATTTATGATTAACTTAACAAAGCCGAAATATGTCATGCCTGTGAATGGAGAGTATCGAAAACAAAAAGCTTATGCAAAGCTAGCCGGTCAATTAGGAATATCAGAAGATCATATTTGTTTGCTTGAAAAAGGTGAGCGAGTTGAGTTTAAAGATGCTCGCATGTACCCTAGCGGTTCTATTCAAGCGGGAAATACGCTCATTGATGGACTAGGCGTCGGCGATATTGGGAATATCGTTCTGAGGGATCGCAGGCTGCTGTCACAGGACGGAATCTTAACGGTAGTAGTTACGATTAATAAACGTCAAAAAACAGTAGTAGCGGGGCCAGAAATCATCTCCCGCGGATTCGTCTATGTAAGAGAATCAGAAAAGCTTTTAGAAGAAGCAACGAAGATTGTTCAGCAAATTTTAGAAAAGTGTATGGAAGACAAAGTGATCGAGTGGTCTTCATTAAAATTAAAAATGAGAGAAAGTTTAAATCAATTTTTATATGAAAAAACCCGTCGTAAACCGATGATTTTACCGATTATCATGGAAATCTAATGTGAAGCCTTCCCGCTGGGAAGGCTTTTTATTTGCAGCTGATGGGGATGTAATAACTATGAGAAGTTCATACTACTACTATCAATAAGTGAAAGGAGCTAGAATATGTTTGAAAATAACGAAAGATTACATTCTGATGAAGCGCCTCAGCAGCCTAATAAAAATGAAGAAAGCAAGGGCGGAATATTAGATAAAATTCAACAATTGGGACAGACCAACGTGGCTCAGCTTCCTCAGGATTCTAATATTCACTGTTTAACGATTGTAGGACAAATCGAAGGGCACATGCAGCTGCCTCCTCAAAATAAAACGACAAAATATGAGCATGTCATCCCGCAAATTGTGGCGATTGAACAAAATCCAAAAATTGAAGGATTGCTTATTATTTTGAATACAGTAGGTGGAGATGTAGAAGCAGGTCTTGCCATTGCGGAAATGATTGCTTCGTTATCCAAGCCTTCTGTGTCCATTGTGCTAGGAGGCGGACATTCAATCGGTGTTCCAATTGCGGTTTCAACTGATTATTCGTATATTGCCGGTACAGCGACCATGACCATTCATCCCATTCGCTTAACGGGTCTTGTTATTGGTGTACCGCAAACATTCGAATACTTAGATAAAATGCAAGAGCGCGTGATTAACTTTGTGAGAGAACACTCTCATATTTCAGAAGAAAAGTTTAAAGAACTTATGTTTTCAAAAGGGAACTTAACGCGTGATATCGGGACAAATGTAGTTGGCGGAGATGCTGTTTCATACGGGTTAATTAACGAAGTAGGCGGAGTTGCTCAAGCAATCAAAAAATTGAATGAACTGATTGAGCAAGGACGTCAGAATGAGGAGCAGCTGCTGCAATGATTTTATATACAATGATGCCACAAGAACTGATTTTTCAGCAGTCTTATCATCAAGAACAATCTCAGCCAAAGCTTATTAATCATAATGGAATCCCGGTTATCGTTGAAGAAAATGAACAAAAACAACAGCAAATTGTGAGGGTTTTAAGCACGAATCCTCAAGATTATTTGAATGAAAATTATTATCCTGGTCAAATTTTGTCGTAAGGATTTCAGTATAATTATGGTGAATATGGTATAATGAATATGACGAAGAAGGCAGCCGCTGTATTGGCTGCTTTTTTATTCAACTGATAAAAGAAACAAAATCAACATAGGGTGTTGGACGTTGATTGGAGTGGAAAAATGGCAAAGAAAAAACGAAGAGGTCAAATAAAAAAGGATGAATGGAAACGCATATTGCGCTTTGAGCTTATTGGCTTATTTTTATTAGCGTTAACGTTAATTGCCATGGCAGGACTCGGTGCTGTAGGACAGGCTCTTGTACTCGTGGTCCGCTTATTTATTGGCGAATGGTATATGCTGTGTTTAATCGGAATGGTTATTCTATCTGTTTATATCATTTGGAAAAGAGAAATGCCTCCTTTAGTGACGCGGCAGCTTATCGGTACATACCTCATTATTTTATCTATTTTACTGTTTAGTCACGTGACGTTATTTGAAAATTTATCGAAAAACGGAACGTTTACAGATCCATCTGTCATTATGAATACGTGGGATTTGTATATGCTCGAAGCAACGGGACAATCGAATCACAGTGATTTAGGGGGAGGGATGATAGGAGCTATTATGTTTGCCATGTTCTACTATCTGTTTGATAGCTTAGGAACAGAACTTATCGCTGCCTTGCTTATTGTGATTGGGGTACTGCTCATTACCGGACGTTCGCTTCACGAAACGGTATTAAAACTTCTGTCACCTCTAGTTAATTTTTTAACAACGGAGTTAAAAGAAGGCTGGCAAGATATTCAGACGTGGAAACATAAGAAGAAAAAAGCCCCTAAAACAACAAAAAAGAGACGCCAAGAAAAAGCTGTTCAAGAACCTGAAGAAAGCGTGGAAATAGAAGTGGAAGCACCTTCGCCTCCAATTATTGAACACTTTGATTATGGAGAGGAAGAGTCTAGTCAATCTTCTGCTGCTCCTATAGCTCCGGTGCCTCCGGTTATGGAATCGAAGCCTGTAGCTGCTGCACCGCAACAGCCAAGGCCGCAAAAGGAACAGGAAGAAGAAAAAGCTCCTATGATTACCTTTACTGAAACGGAAAATAAAGAGTATGAGCTTCCTCCTATCAAGCTATTGACGATGCCAAAGAAAAGTAACCAGGCAAAAGAGCATAAAAACATTTATAAAAATGCCGAAAAGCTTGAAAAAACGTTTCAAAGTTTCGGCGTAAAAGCAAAAGTGGCAAAAGTTCACCTTGGACCAGCTGTTACAAAATATGAAGTATATCCTGATGTAGGAGTAAAAGTAAGTAAGATTGTCAATTTAAGTGATGATTTAGCACTTGCATTAGCTGCCAAAGATATTCGGATTGAAGCTCCAATTCCCGGGAAATCAGCGGTAGGAATTGAAGTGCCGAACGAAGAAGTAGCGATGGTTTCGCTTAGAGAAGTACTTGAAGCGACTGAAAATAACCGACCTGATAAAAAGCTATTAGTTGGTTTAGGAAGAGATATTTCAGGCGAAGCTGTGCTAGCAGAGCTTAATAAAATGCCTCATATGCTTGTAGCAGGGGCAACAGGAAGCGGAAAAAGTGTGTGTATCAACGGTATTATTATTAGTATTTTAATGAGAACAAAGCCTCATGAAGTAAAATTAATGATGATTGACCCTAAGATGGTTGAGTTGAATATGTACAATGGTATTCCGCATTTATTGGCTCCTGTCGTAACAGATCCGAAAAAAGCTTCTCAAGCATTAAAGAAAGTTGTAAGTGAGATGGAGCGACGTTATGAGTTGTTCTCACACAGCGGAACGAGAAACATTGAAGGATATAACGATTTAGTAAAACGTATGAATGATGATGGAGACGCCGATGCAAAACAGCCGACTCTTCCTTATATTGTGGTGATTGTTGATGAGTTGGCTGACTTGATGATGGTTGCTTCATCTGACGTCGAAGATTCGATCACACGTCTTGCTCAAATGGCTCGTGCTGCCGGCATTCATTTGATTATTGCTACACAGCGACCATCAGTAGATGTTATTACTGGAGTTATTAAAGCAAACATTCCTTCCCGAATCGCTTTTAGTGTATCTTCACAAACTGACTCTCGTACGATCCTAGATATGGGAGGAGCTGAGAAGCTTCTAGGAAGAGGAGATATGCTGTTCATGCCTGTTGGAGCTTCAAAACCTGTGCGTGTGCAAGGTGCCTTTTTATCAGATGAAGAAGTAGAAGAGATTGTTGATTTTGTAATTGCACAGCAAAAAGCACAGTATCAAGAAGAAATGATTCCAACAGATGCCCCTGAACAAGTCGATGATTTTGCAGATGAGCTATATGACGAAGCGGTTCAGCTTGTGGCAGAAATGCAAACAGCTTCTGTTTCTATGCTGCAGCGACGCTTTCGAATTGGCTATAACCGGGCTGCACGTTTAATCGATGCGATGGAAGATCGTGGAGTGGTTGGGCCTTACGAAGGAAGTAAGCCGCGTTCGGTGCTGATTTCTCAGCAAAATGAAGATGTTGGATCTTAATAAGGTTATTAGAAAAGATGGAGCTGGGACAAAAGTATTTTAGCCTAAGTGAAAAACGAATCACTAATCAACATGTCTGATTAGCGGTTCGTTTTTTTTGTTAGGGTGAATATAGGTTTCATCCGTTTCGTTCCTTCTAGCAGTTGACTGAAAGACAAGGTGAAGACTCCTGCGGGAAAAGCGTAAGCGACGAGGAGGCCCATCGCCCGCCCGTGGAAACCGAAGTCTTGCACGGAAATCAACTGCGGTGTCGCAAGCGTTTCAGCTCATGTATCTTATTTGTTTGTCTTTAGATTGGATTTATTTCGTTATGTCTCAACCTCATTTTTTTATGGAAGAAGAGACGGTAAGAATAGTATTACACAAAAATATGTCATGCTAAATAAATAAAATAAAAACGAATATTAAAAAATTTAATGACTAAAATGTTTGGTTTTTATCTAATATTAGAAGAAAAGTAGGTTGTTAGGTATGCTGACATTAAAAAATAACAAAAATTCATTTTTTTAAAAAAATATTAAAAATTTTAACAAAAAATTAATATAACCTATTTATTTATCTGTCGAAAAATGATATATTATTTTCGATTAAGTAGTCGAACATCAGAGGTCTGATGACTTTTTAATATGGAGGAAGAGTGATGTCTATACGTGCGGATAATCGGCACTTGTATTTACAAGTGATTGATAAAATTAAACAAAATATAGAAAAAGGAATTTTTAAAGAAAAGGAAAGACTCCCTTCAGAGTTTGATTTATCAAAGCAGCTAGGGGTTAGCCGCGCAACGCTACGTGAGGCACTTCGCATATTAGAAGAAGAGAATATTATTGTTCGCAGACACGGCGTGGGAACATTTGTCAACACGAAGCCTACTTTTTTGTCAGGGATTGAGCAATTAAATAGTATAACACATATGATTGAACAAGCTGGTATGAAGGCCGGAACAATCTTCTTATCTTCTCAAATACAAGAGTTGTCTGAAAATGATTTAACACGTTTTGCTTGCGGGGAAGACGAACAGATTTTATTTGTTGAACGGGTGAGAACGGCAAACGGAGAGCCTGTTGTATATTGCATGGACAAGGTTCCTCAAAAAATATTGCCTGAAAATTTCGAATATAAACAGGAATCTTTGCTAGAAATTCTTGAAAAACAAGCAGGAAAGCACATTTCATACGCCGTGGCAAATATTGAGCCTCTAGGCTATCATGAAAAAGTTTCTCCTATTTTACAATGCGAGCCAGAAACCGCTTTGCTTGTGCTGAAACAAATGCATTATGACCAGTATGATGAACCCATTTTATATTCCATCAATTATTTTAAAGCAGATCAATTTAGTTTCCAAGTACTGCGTAAACGCGTCTAGTTTTTTTATGGTTAAATGTCAGAAAATTTACAACTATTTAACATTGTCCTTTTAAGGAGGTGTCAAATGTAGGTCACAGGGACGAAATAGAAAATTGGCTTTATACTTTTAAAACTATTCAGGGGGTTAAAACATGTTAAAACGTAAAACGGGACTTGCATTATCACTAGTATTAGCGGCAGGAACACTTTTAAGCGCGTGTGGCTCAAACGACGCAGATAAGAGCAGCGGAGATAAAAAAGCAGCGGATTTTAAAGTGGGAATGGTAACAGATACGGGCGGGGTAGATGATAAATCGTTTAACCAATCTGCTTGGGAAGGTCTAACAAAGTTTGGGAAAGACAACGGACTTGATGAAGGGACTGGATACAAATATTTGCAGTCTACAAAAGCATCTGAATACGAGAGCAACCTTTCTAAATTTGCTGAGAGTGGCTACAACTTGACGTATGGAATTGGCTTTTTGTTAAAAGAAGACATTAAAAAAGCAGCGAAGCAGTATCCAGATGCTAACTTTGCATTAGTAGACGATACGCTAAAGTCAGAAAACTTAGATAACGTGGCGAGCATTTTATTTAAAGAAGAGCAGGGCTCTTTCTTAGTAGGTGTAGTGGCAGCGAAACAAACGAAAACGAACAAAATCGGCTTTATCGGAGGCGTTGAATCTCCATTAATCAAGAAGTTTGAAAACGGATTTAAAGCAGGTGTTAAATCTGTAAACCCAGACGCTGAAGTTATTTCTCAATACGCGGAAAGTTTTAACTCTCCAGAAAAAGGCTCAGCTATCGCTTCTACCATTTACAGCAAAGGCGCTGATATTATTTATCAAGCGGCTGGCGGTACTGGAAACGGCGTATTTACAGAAGCTAAAAACCGTTCAAAAGGCGGTAAAGACAAAAAGGTTTGGGTAATTGGAGTTGACCGCGATCAGCATGAAGAAGGTATGCCTGAAAACGTAACGTTAACTTCGATGGTAAAACGCGTTGACCTTGCTGTAGAAGATGTTGCAAAACAAGCAATGGACGACAAATTCCCAGGCGGTAAAGAGGTTGTGTTTGGCTTAAAAGAAGACGGAGTGGGAATTGCTCCATCACAAGATAATGTAAGCAAAGATGCGTTAAAAGCAGTTGATGAGTATAAGCAAAAAATTCTAGACGGTGACATTACAGTGCCTCAAACGGATAAAGAATTTAAAGAGTTTGAAAAAACGCTTAAAAAATAAGCTGATATCTGTTAAGCAATGATTATATGAGTATAAAAGGCTAGTGAAAACTAGCCTTTTTCATAGCCAAAAAACGGAAGACAGAATCCTGTAGCAGGCAGGAATAGGGAGTGAAAGTAGTGGAATATGTTATTGAAATGCTAGATATTCGCAAAGAGTTTCCCGGTATTGTCGCTAATGACAATATTACACTCCAAGTGAAAAAGGGAGAAATTCATGCTTTGTTAGGAGAAAATGGTGCAGGTAAGTCAACGCTGATGAACGTTTTATTTGGGCTTTATCAGCCTGAAAAAGGACAGATTCGTGTAAACGGCCAAGAAGTCAAAATCACGGACCCTAACGTAGCGAATGACTTAGGAATTGGAATGGTTCATCAGCATTTTATGCTTGTTCAAAACTTTACAGTCACAGAAAATATTATTCTTGGGAACGAACCGACGCGAACGGGGAAAATCAATATTAAAAAAGCAGCTCAAGATATTCAAGAGCTTTCAAATCAATATGGATTATCGGTAGATCCATATGCGAAGATTCAAGATATCTCAGTTGGCATGCAGCAGCGAGTGGAAATTTTAAAAACGCTTTACAGAGGAGCCGACATTCTTATTTTTGATGAACCTACTGCCGCCTTAACACCTCAGGAAATTACGGAATTAATTCAAATTATGAAAAAATTAATTCAAGAAGGAAAGTCGATTATTTTAATTACGCATAAATTAAAAGAAATTATGTCAGTGTGTGACCGCTGTACAATTATTCGAAAAGGTGTCGGGGTTGGTACGGTAAATGTGCGAGAGACCAACCCTGATGAACTTGCTGCTTTAATGGTAGGAAGAGAAGTACATTTTAAAACTGAAAAGAAAACAGCGACTCCAAAAGAAGCTGTGTTAACAATAAAAGAATTAGTAGTAGAAGACAGCCGAGGAGTAGAGGCTGTAAGTTCACTTGATCTAAGCGTTCGAGCAGGCGAAATTGTAGGCATCGCGGGTGTGGATGGAAATGGCCAAACAGAGCTGATTGAGGCAATTACGGGTCTAAGAAAAATAAAGTCGGGCTCGGTCACGTTAAAAAATCAAGAGTTGTCTACGTTATCCACGCGTAAAATTACGGAGTCAGGAGTAGGACATATTCCGCAGGATCGCCATAAGCACGGGCTTGTATTAGATTATACAATTGGTGAAAATATCGGTCTTCAAACGTATTATCAAAAGCCGATGTCTAAATCAGGTATTTTGAATTATAAAGAGCTGTATAAAAAAGCAAAAGAGTTAATTGCAGAATATGATGTGCGAACCCCTAGTGAATATACGCAAGCGCGATCGCTATCGGGCGGAAATCAGCAAAAAGCCATTATTGCCCGTGAAGTAGACCGCAGTCCGGAACTATTAATTGCAGCTCAGCCAACGAGGGGGCTGGATGTAGGAGCCATTGAATTTATTCATAAAAAGCTGATTGAAGAACGAGATAAAGGACGGGCAGTGCTGCTCGTTTCGCTAGAACTAGATGAAGTAATGAATCTAAGCGATCGCATTGCGGTTATTTATGAAGGGAAAATAGTTGACATTGTAGATCCAAAAGAAACGAATGAACAAGAGTTAGGTCTATTAATGGCAGGCGGTACGCGTGAGAAAGCGGGTGGAACAGCATGAATAAACTTGTGAAAAACGAACGTGTAATGATGATTTTGATCCCTGTTGTATCGGCCATATTAGGACTCATTGCCGGAGCGGTTATTATGTTACTAGGCGGCTATGATCCAATGCTTGGCTATCAATCTCTTTTTGACGGGATGTTTGGGACGCCAAAAGCCATTGGAGAAACGATTCGTGCCATGACGCCTCTTGCTCTGGCCGGTATTGCGGTTGCGTTTGCTTATAAAACCGGTCTCTTTAACATTGGAGTAGAAGGACAGCTTTTAGTTGGCTGGTTGGCTTCAGTATGGGTTGGGTATGCGTTTGATTTACCAGCAGTCATTCATATTCCTTTAGCTGTATTAGCAGCAGCTGCAGCTGGAGCAGTTTGGGCGTTTATTCCAGGATTTTTAAAAGCAAAATTTCATGTTCATGAAGTAATTGTTTCCATCATGATGAACTATATTGCCCTTTACACCACGAGCAGCTTAATCCGTACGTATTTATACGCGGGTAATGAAAAATCGTATGATATTAAAGAATCGGCATCTTTAGCATCAAGCTTTTTAGCACAGTTAACCAATAACTCCCGCCTTCATTACGGCATTCTTATTACCATCGCTGCAGCCGTCGTAATGTGGTTTATTTTGAATAAAACAGCTAAGGGCTTCGAGCTAAGAGCCGTTGGTTTTAATCAGCATGCTTCACAGTATGCAGGAATGAATGTAGGCCGAAACATTGTGTTATCCATGGCGATTTCAGGCGCTTTTGCCGGGCTTGCCGGGGCTATGGAAGGGCTTGGAACATTTCAATATATGGGCACATTCACTGCGTTTACGGGTACGGGATTTGACGGTATTGCCGTAGCCCTTTTAGGAGCTAACAGCGCAATTGGAATTTTATTAGCTTCATTCTTTTTCGGAGGACTGCAAACTGCGGCTCCTCAAATGAACTTTATGACAGGCGTACCGTCTGAATTAATTCAAATTGTCATTGCGCTTATTATCTTTTTTGTTGCATCTAGTTATTTAATTCGCTGGGTGCTTGGCCGTGCAGGCAAGGGGGGAGCAAAATGAACTTCTTAGAGGTGTTAGCCATTATTATTCCAGCGGCGCTTTATTCAGCTGCACCGCTTATCTTTACCGCGCTCGGAGGGATATTTAGTGAACGTTCCGGGGTCGTGAACATTGGATTAGAAGGGCTGATGATGTTTGGCGCGTTCACAGGTATTGTTTCAACCCTTTTACTTCAGGATTCATTAGGTGCTTGGGCCCCGTGGGTAGCAATAGTAATTGCGGCTGTTGTTTGCGCTGTGTTCTCGCTGATTCATGCTGTTGCAAGCATTACATTAAAAGCAGATCAAACTGTAAGTGGTGTAGCCCTGAATTTTCTAGCTGCGGGTCTTTCAATCTTTTTAATTAAAAAGATTTTTGGGAAAGGACAAACAGATTTTATTCAATTCCGTATCGATAAAGTAAGTATTCCAGGTTTATCAGACATTCCAGTAATCGGTAAAATTCTGTTTTCGAACGTTCCTATTACGTCTTATATTGCGATTGTGCTAGCTTTTGCTGTATGGTACACCATTTATAAAACGCCGTTTGGTCTCCGTCTTCGTTCAGTTGGTGAACACCCAATGGCAGCAGACACGATGGGGATTAAAGTTGTGAGAATGCGCTACGTTGGCGTTATGATTTCCGGCATGTTCGCTGGAATTGGCGGAGCGGTGTATGCCACGTCTATCGCTACAAACTTTGCAGCGGGAACGATTGCTGGACAAGGGTTCCTTGCTATTGCGGCCATGATTTTCGGGAAGTGGCATCCTATTGGTGCTTTAGGTGCAGCCATGTTTTTCGGATTAGCACAGTCTTTGAGTATCACGGGAGCTCAGATTCCGGTTATTCAAGATATCCCATCCGTCCTTTTAACCATTGCACCGTACGTATTAACAATCTTAGCGCTTACTGGTTTTGTAGGACGTGCTGAGGCTCCTAAAGCGCTGGGCGTTCCTTATGAAAAAGGCCGCCGCTAATAAATCCTCTATACGAGGTCTAACAATGACTAAAGTTGGATAAATATAGAAGGTGGAGACAAAGAAATCATATTCTTTTCTCCGCCTTTTTTTCATTGAGAGAAAGAATATGAAAAGAAATGAGGAAGCGCGCGGCAAGTTACTTGAAAATGTTTCCTTGAATTCGATATAGTGGTTATAAGACTAAAATTAGCGTTAAAGATTCAAAATAGAAGTATTGTCTAGTTAATACATCAAAATTTAAAAGGAGGTTTATATATGAAATTATTGACTGAACAAAAACATGAACTAGAAGGATTGACTGTTCATACCATTCAAACAGCTAAGTACAAAACAAACACGTTCATTTTAAAACTAAATGCCCCTTTAGATAAGAAAACGGTGACAATGCGTGCCCTTTTACCTTATGTGCTTCAAAGCGCTACCGAGTCGCTGCCGTCTACGACAAAGCTTCGTACATATTTAGATGAGCTTTATGGTGCTACTTTACAAGTAGACTTAACAAAAAAAGGTGATAACCACGATATTACGATTCGCATTGATATAGCGAATGAAAAATATTTGAAAGATTCAACTCCGCTTTTGCAAAAAGCGTTAGCTCTTCTTGGCGATATTTTATTAAAGCCAGCAGTTGAAGGGGACTCTTTTTTAACGGATATTATGACAAAAGAAAAGCGTTCGCTTCGTCAGCGAATTCAAGCCGTATTTGATGATAAAATGCGCTATGCTAATTTAAGACTAGTTGAAGAAATGTGTAAGGAAGAACCTTACTCTTTACATGTAAACGGTCAAATTGACGATGTGGAAGAAATTACAGGTGAAAGTTTGTACGCTTATTATCAGCAGGTGTTAAAAGAAGATGCCATTCACCTTTATGCTATTGGAGATTTGCAAGTCGAAGAGGTTTTACAAACAGTAAAAGAAACATTTACTTTACCAAAGCGCGAGCAAAAAGACATTGAAGATTCTATCACGTCTAAAGAGATCTCAAACGTAAATGAAGTGGTGGAAAAACAAGAAGTCAAACAAGGGAAATTAAATATTGGCTATCGTACAAACGTTGTATACGGAGATAGACAGTATTTTGCTCTTCAAGTATTCAATGGGATATTCGGAGGGTTCTCACATTCCAAGCTATTTATTAACGTGCGTGAAAAAGCGAGCTTAGCTTACTATGCTGCTTCGAGAGTAGAGAGTCATAAAGGATTACTAATGGTCATGTCGGGTATTGATGCTAAAAATTACGACCAAGCTGTTACGATTATTAAAGAACAAATGCAGGAAATGAAACAAGGATCGTTTACAGACGGCGAAATCGCTCAAACGAAAGCCGTTATTCACAACCAGCTGCTTGAAACGGTGGATACTCCACGAGGACTAGTAGAGGTTATGTATCATAATGAATTAACGGGTAAAGATATTTCAATTGATGAATACTTAAAGCATATTGATGCGGTATCTAAGCAGGAAATTATTAAAGTGGCTGAGAAAATTGAAATGGATACAATTTATTTCTTAACAGGAACGGGCGGTGAAGAAAATGGAGAAAATTGAATTTTCGCAGCTTCAAGAACAGCTGTATCATGAAAAAATGGATAACGGGCTGCAGGTATACATTTTGCCAAAACCGGAGTTTAACAAAACGTTTGCCACTTTTACAACAAACTACGGATCGATTGACAATCAATTTGTACCGCTAAATGAAAATGAAATGACAAAAGTTCCGGATGGAATTGCCCACTTTTTAGAGCATAAATTATTTGAAAAAGAAGACGGAGATGTCTTTCAGCAGTTTAGTAAACAAGGTGCTTCGGCCAATGCATTTACTTCTTTTACCCGCACAGCTTACTTATTCAGCTGTACATCTAACTTTGAAGAAAATCTTGAAACATTAGTGGACTTTGTACAAGAGCCGTACTTCTCAGAAAAAACGGTAGAAAAAGAAAAGGGCATTATCGGTCAAGAAATTACAATGTATGACGACAATCCGGACTGGCGCTTGTATTTTGGTACCATTCAAAATATGTACAAAAACCATCCTGTTAAAATTGATATTGCTGGCACGATCGAATCGATTTCACATATTAATAAAGATTTACTGTACACATGCTATGAAACGTTTTATCATCCGAGCAACATGCTGTTGTTCATTGTAGGTCCTGTTGATGCGGAAAAAGTAATGAAGCAAGTTCGAGACAATCAGCAGAAAAAAGATTATAAAGAAATCTCTGACATACAGCGTCATTTTGACGAAGAGCCTGAAACGGTGGATCAAGAAAAACAAGTATTAAAAATGCCGGTGCAGTCTTCGAAATGTATGGTGGGTCTAAAAGCGAAAAATCCGCAGCGTTCAGGCGGAGAAATGCTTAAATACGAGTTAGCAATGAATATCATTTTAGATTATGCATTTGGAAAAAGCTCTTCGTACTATGAGGAGTTGTATGCAGACGGACTCATTGATGAAACGTTTGCGTATGATTATACGGAGGAAAGAGGATTTGGTTTTGCTCTTATCGGAGGAGATACGGATCAACCGGAACAGCTGTATGATCGAGTTAAACAAATTTTACTTGAAATGAAAACGAAATCACTAACAGAAGAGGAACTTGAACGTATTCGTAAAAAGAAAATCGGCGGATTTTTACGTTCATTAAACTCACCTGAGTTTATCGCTAATCAGTTTACACGCTATGCGTTTAATGATATGAATTTATTTGATATTGTTGAAACGCTAGAAAAACTGAAGGTAAACGAAATAAAAGATGTGCTAAACGAGATTATTGATGAAAAGAACTTTACGGTTTGTGAAGTAGTACCTAAATAAAGATGATTGTTGCCAAAAAAGCTGATGTTCATCAGCTTTTTTGCATGTAAAGGAGAGAAGGCTATGGAGAAATTTGCCCTTGTGACAGGTGCAAGCGGAGGAATTGGCACAGCGATTGCTAAGCAATTGGCTGAAGATGGATACTCGCTTATTTTGCACTATCATCAACGAAAAGACAAAATAGAGGCGCTTGCACATGAGCTAGCTGAAAAGGTGAAAACCGTGTTTACAGTACAAGCGGATTTATCATGTAAAGAGGGAATGGAGAAGTTTTTAAAGGAGATTATTGTTCCGGTAGAAGTTATTATTCATAACAGCGGACGAAGCGTTAGCGGGTTAATGACAGATGCTTCGGCAAATGAAACCGAAGAAATGATCTATCTTCACATCACGGCTCCCTTTGTTATTACAAAAGCTTTGCTGCCTAAAATGATCAGTGCTAAAAGCGGACAAATTATCATGATTTCTTCCATTTGGGGACTTACAGGAGCTTCGTTTGAAGTTCTTTATTCAATGGTAAAAGGCGCCCAAAATACGTTTGTAAAAGCTTTGGCAAAAGAGGTTGCATTAAGTGGAATTCGCGTCAATGGAGTTGCGCCCGGAGCGATTGAAACGGATATGATGGCCAGCTATTCAAAAGAAGAGGTTAAAGAGCTGGCTGAAGAGATCCCTTTAGGAAGAATAGGATATCCAAAAGAAGTGGCAGATGCGGTTTCATATTTAATATCTTCACGTGCTTCGTATATAACTGGACAAATATTATCGGTTAATGGCGGTTGGTACATATAAAGTGTGCATAAAATTAAAAACAAGGTACAAACTATGATATGAATAAACCTTAAGGAGGGCTACTCATGTCAGTATTAGAAAACTGGGATAGCTGGAAAGATTTTTTAGGCGACCGTTTACATCATGCACAAAACGAAGGAATGCAAGAAGAAGTTATTCATGATCTTGCTTATCAAATTGGTGGATATTTAGCAAACCAAGTTGATGCAAAAAATGATCAAGAGCGAATTTTAGCAGACCTTTGGAGCGTTGCTTCTAAAGAAGAGCAGCATGCGATTGCGAGCAGCATGGTGAAATTAGTTCAAAATAACGGATCAGTAAAATAAGTTATCGTTTCTAAAAAGGAGCTAATTCACCGCGTGTGAAAGCTCCTTTTTTCTTAGAATTAAATAGTACAAATAAATAAGCGCTTACATACATAACAAATGTAGAACTACTTGCCTTTAGGGTTTATAATATAATGGAAATCATTTATAGTTAAACTAGGTGAAAAAAAGGGGGCACCTCTCGAAGGCCAGCCAAGAAATGGGAGGGGTTTGATGGAGAAAATTGAGTGGTATTTAGAATATCAAATACAAAAAAATCGTCCGGGTCTTTTAGGTGATATTTCATCGCTTCTTGGAATGTTGTCAATTAATATTGTCACAATTAATGGAGTGGATGATATTCGCCGTGGATTATTGCTGCGCTGTGATTCACATGAGCAAATAGACAGGCTTGAATCTATTTTGAAAACAATGGATAATATCATTGTGACAAAAATGAGACCGCCTAAATTGCGTGATAAGTTAGCAGTGCGTCACGGTCGCTATATTCAGCGTGACGCAGATGATAAAAAGACATTCCGTTTCGTAAGAGATGAATTAGGTTTGCTCGTAGATTTTATGGCGGAACTGTTTAAACAAGACGGTCATAAGCTTATCGGTATTCGAGGTATGCCGCGAGTAGGCAAAACCGAATCGATTGTAGCAGCTAGCGTATGTGCGAACAAAAGGTGGCTTTTTGTGTCTTCTACACTCTTAAAACAAACGATTCGCAGTCAGCTTATTGCTGACGAATACAACGCTGATAATATTTTTATCATTGACGGGATTGTATCGACAAAACGAGCGAATGAAAAGCACTGGCAGCTTGTTCGAGAAGTAATGAATGTACCCGCGACAAAAATCGTGGAGCATCCGGATGTATTTGTACAAAATACCGAGTATTCGTTAGATGATTTTGCCTACATTATTGAAATAAGAAATGACCCCAATGAGAAGATTACATATGAAATAATGGAAGGTCCTCAAATGTTTCAAGACGGTGGATTATCGATGTTTGATTTTTAGCATAATTGGTAGGTGTTAGCATTGACAGAGTTAGGACAAAGGTTAAGACAAGAACGAGAAAGCAAAGGATTGTCGTTAGAGGATTTACAAAAACTAACGAAAATTCAAAAACGCTATTTACTTGGCATTGAAGAAGGCAATTATGAGGTTATGCCAGGGAAATTTTACGTACGAGCGTTTATTAAGCAATACTGCGAAGCAATTGGGTTGGACACAGATGCTATTTTTGAAGAATACAAATCAGACATTCCTTCAACTCAAACAGAAGACATGCCGCAGCAGCTTTCGCGCGTTCGCAGCCGCAAAGAAATTCCTCAGCATACAAAAGGAGTTTCAAAAGCATATGACTACCTTCCAACTGTTCTAGTGGTGGCGGGAGTTGTAGTTGTTGGGATTATTATTTGGGTAATCGCTCAAAATATCGTCTCGGATAAAAACAAGGAGCAGGCTAATCAAGAAGCTCCAAACAGCGAAGTTCAGCAGTCTAACACGCAGGAAGAAACGAATGAAACTACTGCAAAAAATGACAATAGCAAGTCAGAAGATGAACAAAGTGCTGCTGATAAGAAAGAAAAAGAAAAAGCTGAAAAAGAAAAAGCCGCAAAAGAAAAAGCTGAGAAAGAAAAAGCTGAGAAAGAAAAAGCTGAAAAAGAAAAGAAAGACAGCGGTAAACAAGAATACAAGGAAGTTCAAAAAACAGGCAGAAGTGCTACGTATGCTCTTTCCGGTACAGATGCATTTAACCTAGAAGTAACATCCACTCAAGCAGATACTTGGTTAGATGTGAAAAATGGAAAAGGAAATGCTTTCTTTAGCTCCATTCTAAAAAAAGGTGAAACAAAAGAATTTGATTTGACGAAAGAAACGGAAGCTCGTGTCAACATCGGTTATTCACCTGGAGTAGAGTTAAAAGTAAATGGAAAAGCGGTTGACTTGCCGTTTGATTCATCCAAGCAAGTTCGACAAGTTGTAACGATTCAATATCAGCCGGCAGAAGCACAGTAAACAGCCTGTTTTAAAAAGTGGTCAGGGTGTAAATAAAGATAATATGTGAATTAAACACTCATTCACGCTATAATAAAACCAAAGCCGTGCAAACAACTTCGTTTGCACGCTTTCAGTTTGTAACAGTAATTGGAGGCAGAAGAAGTGAATTTACCAAACAAGATTACCATTTCGCGAATTTTTCTAATTCCCGTATTCCTCATTTTTATGATGGTGCCGCTACCATTTGGCACAGTGGAGGCAGCAGGAAAAGAGATTCCGATCGCTCATCTATTAGGGGCGGCATTATTTATTATTGCATCTACAACAGACTGGATCGACGGATACTATGCAAGAAAGTACGATTTAGTCACGAACTTGGGCAAGTTTTTAGATCCACTAGCAGACAAGCTGTTGGTTTCAGCTGCGCTTGTAGCTATTGTTGACTTAGATTTAATTGCAGGTGCAGGATGGGCTGCTATCATCATTATTAGCCGTGAATTTGCTATCACAGGTTTAAGACTTGTACTAGCAGGGGAAGGAGAAGTTGTAGCAGCCAATATGTTAGGTAAAATTAAAACATGGACTCAAATTTTAGCTATTTCAGCTATTCTGTTGTACAACTTGCCTTTTGAATGGATTTCCATTCCGTTTGCTAGCGTAATGCTTTGGATCTCAGTGATTTTTACGGTTATTTCAGGCTGGGACTACTTTGCTAAAAACAAACAGGCTTTTGTTAATTCAAAATAAGTAAGATGGAGATGATATGATGAACGCTGAAATTATTGGAGTCGGCTCTGAGCTGCTGCTTGGGCAAATTGCCAATACAAACGCTCAGTATTTATCGAAAAAATTAGCCGAACTTGGAATTAATGTTTACTATCATACAGTAGTAGGAGATAATGCACAGCGCTTGAAAGAAGTGATTGTTACAGCTCAAACACGTGCAGAGTTAATTATTTTCACAGGCGGGCTTGGTCCTACAAAAGATGATTTAACAAAAGAAACAATTGCGAGTGTGCTAGGAGTAGAGTTGACAACAAATGCGGAAGCACTTGAAAGCATTGAAGCCTATTTCAAACAGTCAAATCGTATCATGACACCTAACAATAAAAAACAGGCAATTGTACTTGAAGGTTCGACAGTGCTCCCTAATGATTACGGAATGGCTCCAGGTATGGGGCTTACAGTAGAGGGAAAACACTATATGCTATTCCCAGGGCCGCCAAAAGAGCTCTATCCAATGTATGAAGCATATGGTCAAGAATTTTTAGCTCAAAAGCTTGAATTAAAAGAAAGTATTGAATCACGCGTTCTTCGTTTTTTCGGAATAGGAGAATCACAGCTTGAGACGGAAATTGAAGATTTGCTTGATGCGCAAACAAACCCGACGATTGCACCGCTTGCAGGAGATGGAGAAGTGACGCTTCGCTTAACTGCTAAGCACGCTGATGCTGCTGAAGCACAGCGCATGTTAGACGAAGTGGAAAAAACCATTTCAGAGCGCGTAGGCGAGTATTTATATGGATACGAAGCAACTTCTTTACATAATGAATTGGTAAAAGAATTAACGGCACAAGGTTTGACGATTGCTTCAGCCGAAAGTTTAACCGGCGGGTTATTCAGCGAACGTTTAACAACTGTTTCAGGTGCTGGAGAAGTTGTTAAAGGCAGCCTGGTAGCCTATCATTATGAAATCAAGCAAAATATTCTCGGAGTGAGCGAACACACGCTGAATCAGTACGGAGCCGTTAGCGAGCAGTGCGCGGCTGAAATGGCTCAGCGTATTCAACAGTTATACAAAACGGATATTGGCATCGGTTTTACGGGTGTAGCTGGACCCTCTAAACAAGAAGGACACCCTGTAGGAACAGTGCATATAGGGGTCGCTTATAAGGATCAAACTCCTCAAGTTTACAGTTTGCAGCTATCTGGAAGGCGCCAAGGAATTCGTTCACGAACGGTTAATTACGGCTGTCATTACGTATTGAAGACGATAAAAAAATAAAGAAAAAAGGCTGCTTAGTTTTACCAAAGCAGCCTTTTTTTAATTTTATAAAAAACGAACATTTATTCGCTTTTTGCTTGTCAAACGACCCAAAAACTAGTATAGTAAGTTATAGAAAGTTGTTAATTCGACATTGCTACTACATCGTAGTAAGTTTGCAGTTTATAGATGATTTCAAAGAGATAGAGGAGGAAATTGAGTGAACGATCGTCAAGCAGCCCTTGATATGGCTTTAAAGCAAATTGAAAAGCAATTTGGTAAAGGTTCAATTATGAAATTAGGTGAACAAACGGAAAAAAGAATTTCTACAATTCCAAGTGGTTCATTAGCATTAGATATAGCTTTAGGCGTAGGTGGATATCCACGTGGACGTGTGGTGGAAGTATATGGCCCAGAAAGCTCAGGTAAAACAACAGTTGCTCTTCACGCGATTGCAGAAGTTCAACAGCAGGGCGGACAGGCTGCATTTATCGATGCGGAGCACGCGTTAGATCCTGTATATGCTCAAAAATTAGGTGTTAATATTGATGAGCTGTTATTATCTCAGCCTGATACAGGAGAACAAGCTTTAGAAATCGCTGAAGCTTTAGTTCGAAGCGGCGCAGTAGATATTATTGTTGTTGACTCAGTAGCAGCGTTAGTGCCAAAAGCGGAAATTGAAGGAGAAATGGGAGACTCTCACGTGGGTCTACAAGCTCGTTTAATGTCTCAAGCATTGCGTAAACTATCTGGAGCTATCAACAAGTCTAAAACAATCGCTATCTTTATTAACCAAATTCGTGAAAAAGTCGGCGTAATGTTTGGTAACCCTGAAACAACTCCTGGTGGACGTGCGCTTAAATTCTACTCTTCAGTGCGTCTAGAAGTGCGTCGTGCAGAGCAGTTAAAGCAAGGAAATGATATCGTAGGTAACAAAACAAGAATTAAAGTTGTGAAAAATAAAGTAGCTCCGCCTTTCCGTGCTGCCGAAGTAGATATTATGTACGGAGAAGGTATTTCAAAAGAGGGTGAAATTTTGGATATCGCTTCTGAACTAGATATTGTCCAAAAAAGTGGATCTTGGTATTCATATAATGACGAGCGTCTAGGTCAAGGCCGTGAAAATGCAAAGCAATTCTTAAAAGAAAATACTGATATTCGTCAGGAAATTGCGGGACAAGTGCGTGAACATCATGGTTTAGACCAAGATGGAGAGCCAGCTCCTGAGGATGACGATCAAGGCGATTTAAATATTTAATTTGCTGCGAGATAAAAAAAAGACTCCTCTATTTCAAAGAAGGGGTCTTTTTTTTGTAAAAATTGTTAATGCTAGAAAAGTAACATGCGAAATTTCAATATATACTGTAGAGGCAGGCTTGACAATAAAAATGCACAGATTTACAATTAAGATGTATATTTTCCCTTTTTAAAACATTTTAGCGTTTAAAAGCCTTTGTGTGTATATTGAAAGGTGAATACGATGTACATGCCGACATGAAATTTAAAACTTACAAGTTTATAGCAAGGGGAGGTGAAATGATGGATACTAATACAATCATCTTCGCTTTGCTTGGCCTAATCGTCGGTGCAGTTGTTGGCTTTTTTGTTTGTAAATCGATTGCTGAAGCTAAAATTGCGGGAGCAAAGTCTAGTGCAGAACAAATTATTGATGAAGGAACCCGCGAGGCGGAAGCTTTGAAAAAAGAAGCTTTACTAGAAGCGAAGGATGAAATCCATCAGCTTCGTACAGAGGCAGAACAAGATATTCGTGATCGTCGAGCAGAACTTCAAAAACAAGAAAATCGATTAATGCAAAAAGAGGAAAATCTTGATCGTAAAGACGAATCACTTGATAAACGTGAAGCGTTACTTGAAAAGAAAGATGATTCTCTTACTGTTAAACAACAGCATATTGAAGAGATGGAAAGCAAAGTTGAAGAAGTAGTACGTGCACAGCAAACAGAGCTAGAGCGCATTTCAAGCTTAACAAGAGAAGATGCAAGAGCGATTATTTTAGATCGTGTTGAAAATGAACTTTCTCACGACATTGCAATAATGGTAAAAGAAACAGAAAACCGTGCAAAAGAAGACGCCGATAAAAAGGCGAAAGAAATTCTTTCACTTGCTATTCAGCGTTGCGCAGCAGATCATGTTGCTGAAACGACTGTCTCAGTTGTTAACTTGCCAAATGACGAAATGAAAGGCCGAATTATCGGTCGAGAAGGTCGAAACATCCGTACGCTTGAAACTTTGACAGGAATTGATCTTATTATTGATGATACGCCAGAAGCAGTTATTTTATCAGGATTTGACCCAATTCGTCGTGAGACAGCAAGAATTGCACTTGATAAACTCGTTCAAGATGGTCGTATCCATCCCGCACGTATTGAAGAAATGGTTGAAAAATCTCGCCGCGAAGTGGACGAATATATTCGTGAAGTCGGTGAACAAACGACGTTTGAAGTCGGTGTTCATGGGTTGCACCCAGACTTGATGAAAATTCTTGGTCGCTTAAAATTCAGAACAAGCTATGGTCAAAATGTGCTGAAACATTCAATGGAAGTAGCGCATTTATCAGGACTTATGGCTGCTGAATTAGGTGAAGATGAAACGTTAGCCAAACGAGCAGGGTTGTTACATGATATTGGTAAAGCAATTGACCATGAGGTAGAAGGAAGCCACGTAGAAATCGGTGTTGAATTAGCTACAAAGTATAAAGAACATCCGGTTGTTATTAATGCGATTGCTTCTCACCATGGAGATACAGAACCAACATCAATCATTGCTGTACTAGTTGCAGCAGCGGATGCATTATCTGCTGCAAGACCAGGTGCTCGCAGTGAGACGTTAGAAAACTACATTCGTCGTCTTGAAAAGTTAGAAGAAATTTCAGAGTCTTATGAAGGCGTTGAAAAATCATTTGCAATTCAAGCAGGGCGTGAAGTTCGTATTATGGTGAAACCAGATACGATTGGTGATCTAGAAGCGCATCGACTTGCTCGAGATATCCGAAAACGAATTGAAGATGAGCTGGATTATCCTGGCCACATCAAAGTAACGGTTATTCGCGAAACAAGAGCAGTAGAGTATGCAAAATAAAAATGAAGTGGCGTTTCGCCACTTTATTTTTTTTCGTAGAGATGAAGATGCAGATTAAGAATGAAGTATAGGAGCTTTTACATGAGAATTTTATTTATTGGAGACGTAGTTGGTTCTCCAGGCCGTGAAATGGTTGAAGAATATTTACCGAGATTAAAAAGAAAATACTCTCCGGGACTTACAATTGTGAATGGAGAAAATGCAGCTTCAGGAAAAGGAATTACCGAAAAGATTTATCGTCAGTTCTTACAAGCAGGGGCTAACATTATTACTCTTGGTAACCATGCGTGGGACAAACGTGAAATTTTTGATTTTATTGACGATGCAAAAAATCTTGTTCGTCCAGCAAATTTTCCTGAAGGTACACCTGGCAAAGGAATTACGTATTTTACGTACAATCAGCTTGAGGTAGCCGTGATTAATTTACAAGGGCGTACGTTTATGGCTCCGCTCGATTGTCCATTTCAAAAAGCAGATGAATTAATTGAAGAAGCACGCCAGCGCACTCCGCTTATTTTTATTGATTTTCATGCTGAAACAACAAGTGAAAAGCAAGCGATTAGCTGGTATGTGGACGGTCGTGTCAGCGCTGTTGTCGGCACTCATACGCATGTTCAAACAGCTGACAATCGTATATTGCCAAAAGGAACAGCCTACATCTCTGACGTAGGAATGACGGGACCTTATGACGGCATTTTAGGGATGGAGCGCGAAGCAGTTATTAAGCGTTTTTTAACGTCTCTTCCTGTTCGATTTGAAGTGCCAAAAGAAGGAAGAACGCAGCTTAGTGGAATCGTTATTGATATTGATCAAAAGACGGGGAAAGCAACAAAAACAGAGCGAATTTTAATTAACGAAGATCATCCGTTTTTTGAATAAAGGGAAAAAGTCAATGTGTCGAAAGGCAATACATTGGCTTTTTTATTTTGTCAAAAACGTAAAAAGAAAAAAGAAAGGTGTAGAAATATAAGTTTTTGAATATTTAGGAAAAACAAGCAGGAATACGTTTGACATATCGTGAATATAGTAACATTGAAATCAATTAAGTCATTGGTCTAATGATCTCTCATCATACATTGTAAAGAATAAGGAGGAGCTAGATATGGAAATATTAAAAGTTTCAGCAAAGTCTAATCCAAATTCAGTTGCTGGTGCCTTAGCAGGCGTGCTGCGCGAACGCGGCGCAGCAGAAATTCAAGCCATTGGGGCCGGGGCACTTAATCAAGCAGTAAAAGCTGTAGCAATCGCAAGAGGGTTCGTTGCACCAAGTGGGGTTGATTTAATCTGCATCCCAGCTTTTACAGATATTCAAATTGATGGAGAAGAGCGAACAGCCATTAAATTAATTGTAGAGCCGCGATAATTATAAAAACCACGGACCTGTAAAGCATAGAAGCCAAACAGGTCCTTTTTGTATAGAGTTAAAGGGGTGTTGGTTGTGATATTTGATGCTCATTGCGATGTATTAATGAAGCTCTGGTTAAATAAACGTTTATCTTTTACATATGATTCAGCGCTGCATGTTACGTTAGAAGGCATAAAAAAAGCAAAAGGGAAAGTTCAGCTATTCGCTATTTATATTCCAGAAGCGGTTCCGGCAGCTCAGCGCTTTGATGTTGTGTTAGAAATGATTCAGCTGTTTCAGAGTCATATTTTATCGCTTCCCGGTGTAAAATGGGTTCGTTCAAAGCACGATATAGATAGCTTGAAAAAAGGTGAACTTGGAGCCATGCTGACGCTTGAAGGGTGCGATGTCATTGATACAAGTTTAGTTCGCTTAAAGACACTTTTTTCACTGGGTGTACGTTCAGTAGGCTTGACATGGAATTACAGCAATGCTGTATGTGACGGTATTTTAGAACCTCGAGGCGCGGGGTTATCTTCTTTTGGAAGAGAAGTTGTTGAATTGAATAATGAACATAAAGTGTGGACGGATGTCTCTCATTTATCGGTAAGAGGTTTTTGGGATGTGATTGAGCTAGCGCAATATGTAGTGGCTACTCATTCCAATTCACACGTATTGTGTTCTCATCCCCGGAATTTAAGAGACGATCAAATTCATGCTTTAATAAAGCGAAACGGCGTGATTGGCATTACGTTTGTCCCTGAATTTTTAACGAGCTCTGCCAAAGCGCAAATAGCGGATGTGATCCGTCACCTTGATTACATGTGTGAAAGAGGAGGCGAATACTCCGTTGGTTTTGGCTCTGACTTTGACGGCATTGACAAAACGGTTCATCGTCTCGGAAGATATGAACAGTATACGAATTTAATCGAAGAACTCCTTAAGCATTACACTGAGGAGCAGGTAAAACGTTTTCTGTTTCAAAACTTTGCTGATCGTGTATGCAGCTAATAAAAAAAGAGCTTTTTCTTCTTGGGAAAGCTCTTTTTTTATAGAAGATATTTATATACTAATGCCTCATTTGAAGACAGAAAAGATCATTAAAAAACTTCATCTTATTCATTAAATATAAATATAATTAAAACGATTGAGAATTCAATGGAAAGGGTTGCATTTTTCTGGCAATCGGAATAAAATTGAAAACGGATTATGGAGCTGCTCAAGCAGAAACGTATCCTGTACAGCGACAAGGTGCTGTGGGAGTTTTGCGAATGATTTTGGTTCGTGAAATGCAGAAGCAAATGAAATCGTTTGCTAATTTACTTTTTTCAGTTTTTATCAATAAAATAGATTTCTATATTAAGAGCAATTAAAGGAGTGGCGTTGATTTATGGTACAGCAACTTTCATGGAAAGTTGGCGGACAGCAGGGTGAGGGAATCGAAAGCACGGGAGAAATCTTTTCAACCGCTTTAAATCGATTAGGTTATTACTTATACGGCTATCGTCATTTTTCTTCTCGTATCAAAGGTGGACATACAAATAATAAGATCCGAGTGAGTACAACTCAGGTTCGATCTGTGTCAGATGATTTAGATATTTTAGTTGCGTTCGATCAGGAAACAATCGATGTAAACGTCCATGAGCTGCGCGTAGGAGGCGTTGTAATTGCAGATGCGAAATTCAACCCAAGTCTGCCCGAAACATGTACAACTGCTACGCTATACGCTGTTCCGTTTACAGAAATTGCAACGGAACTAGGAACGTCGCTAATGAAGAACATGGTTGCTGTAGGCGCTTCAAGTGCTGTGCTTCATATTGACACAGAAATATTTGAAGAAGTAGTGCTTGAAATCTTCGGTAAAAAGGGCCAAAAAGTTGTACAAAAAAACATGGAAGCTATTAAAAAAGGTGCAGATTACATTCGTGAACAGTTAGGCGAACAATTAGAAACAATGAAACTAGATCCAGCGGATGGTAAAAAACGTATGTTTATGATTGGAAACGATGCGATTGCACTAGGTGCTTTAGCCGGTGGGGCTCGTTTTATGCCAGCATATCCAATTACCCCTGCTTCAGAAATCATGGAATACTTAATTAAAAAGCTTCCTCAATTCGGTGGAACCGTTATTCAAACAGAAGATGAAATCGCAGCATGTACGATGGCTATCGGAGCTAACTATGCAGGCGTACGTGCGCTGACAGCATCAGCTGGACCTGGTCTATCATTAATGATGGAGTCGATTGGATTAGCGGGCATCACTGAGCAGCCTGTTGTGATTATTGATACGCAGCGCGGCGGTCCAAGTACAGGGCTTCCAACTAAGCAAGAACAGTCTGACTTAATGGCTATGATTTACGGTACGCACGGTGAAATTCCGAAGATCGTCATGGCGCCAAGTACGGTTGAAGAAGCATTCTACGATACGATTGAAGCGTTTAACTTAGCAGAAGAATATCAGTGTCCAGTTATTATGCTAACGGATTTACAGCTTTCACTTGGGAAACAGTCGGTAGAACCGCTTGACTATAACCGCGTTGAAATCCGCCGCGGCAAGCTTCAGCAAGGAGAGCTAGAAGAGTTGGAAGAAAAACAATACTACAAGCGCTACCGCGTAACAGAAGACGGCGTATCACCACGCGTCATTCCAGGAATGAAGCATGGCATTCATCACGTAACGGGAGTAGAACATGATGAGACAGGAAAGCCATCTGAATCTCCGGTGAACCGCGATGATCAAATGAATAAGCGTCTTCGTAAAACAAAAGGAATTCGTTTTAATACGCCAATTCATGTTCACTCTCAAGAAAAAGAGTCTGATATTTTATTTGTTGGATTTAATTCGACGCGTGGAGTCATTGAAGAGGCAATGGAACGTTTGGAACAGGATGGTATAAAAGTCAACCATGCTCACATTCGTTTGATTCATCCTTTCCCAGCTGACGAACTGCTTCCTTACGTGCAAGGAGCTAAAAAAGTAGTCGTCGTTGAAAACAATGCTACTGGACAGCTTGCTAATATTTTAAAAATGAATATCGCAAGTCATGATAAAATTCAAAGCGTATTGAAGTACGATGGAAATCCATTTCTTCCGCAAGAAGTATACGCAAAAAGTAAGGAGATGTTTGTGTTAAATGGCAACGTTTAAAGATTTTCGTAACAGTGTAAAACCTAACTGGTGTCCGGGGTGTGGAGATTTCTCCGTACAAGCAGCCATTCAACGCGCATCTGCTAACGTAGGTTTAGAACCTCATGAGCTTGCTGTTATTTCAGGTATTGGATGTTCTGGACGTATCTCTGGTTATATTAATTCATATGGTTTTCACGGTATTCACGGACGTGCGCTTCCAATCGCTCAAGGTGTAAAAATGGCTAATCGTGACTTAACCGTTATCGCATCTGGCGGTGATGGAGATGGGTTTGCTATCGGTATGGGACACACGGTACATGCGATTCGCCGAAACATCGATGTAACGTATATCGTAATGGATAACCAAATCTATGGTTTAACAAAAGGACAAACATCTCCTCGCAGTGAAGTAGGATTCAAGACAAAAAGTACGCCTGAAGGATCAATCGAGTCGTCTTTATCTGTCATGGAGCTGGCGTTAACTTCTGGAGCAACGTTTGTAGCGCAAAGCTTTTCAACGAATTTAAAAGAGTTAACAAGCTTAATTGAACAAGGCATTCAGCATAAAGGTTTTTCTTTAATTAACGTATTTAGCCCGTGCGTAACGTATAACAAAGTGAACACGTATGATTGGTTTAAAGAAAATCTAACTAGTCTTAGCACAATTGAAGGTTATGATGCAAACAATCGTATGCAAGCTATGCAGACGTTAATGGAGCATAATGGCTTAGTAACAGGGCTTATTTATCAAAATGCGCATCAGCCGTCGTATCAGCAGCTTGTTCACGGCTATAGTGAAGAGCCGCTGTCAAAAGCAGACTTAGGTATGACTGAGGAAAAATTTGATGAGCTAGTGGCTGAATTTATGTAAAAGAGGCTGCAATAAAAGCAGTTTAGTAGAGGGAAAATCCGAACGGTAAATTGAGATTCTTAATGGAGAATTCAGCTCGTTCGGATTTTTTCATAGTCATAGGTATAGAAAATAGGTATATGATTGTGTTCGCTACTTGAAAGTTATATACTATGTTAATGTGATGAGTTTTATGCATAAGCATAAGGCTGTCACATTTTTTTGCGATTTACAGGTGCAACGTGACAATTGTCATGGCGAAAGGAGATTTTTTTATGAACGAAAAACAACGTTTAGAAAGCAACCAAGTTAATCCAGCGGACAAAAAATCCGAAAAGGATTACAGCAAATATTTTCAAACAGTATACATGCCACCTTCTTTAAAAGATGCGAAAAAACGAGGAAAAGAAGAAGTTTCCTATCACAACGATTTTGCAATCGATGAACAGTTTCATGGAATGGGACAGGGACGTAAGTTTTATATCCGTACGTACGGCTGTCAAATGAATGAGCACGATACAGAAGTAATGGCTGGTATTTTTCTAGGCCTTGGCTACGAGCCGACTGACTCTGTTGAAGATGCTCATGTTATTTTATTGAATACGTGTGCGATCCGTGAAAATGCGGAAAATAAAGTGTTTGGTGAATTAGGACACTTGAAGGCCTTAAAGCGCGAGCGTCCTGAGCTATTAATCGGCGTCTGCGGATGTATGTCTCAAGAAGAGTCAGTTGTAAATAAAATTTTACAAAAACATCAGCACGTGGATATGATTTTTGGTACACATAACATTCACCGTTTGCCTCACATTTTGAACGAAGCATACTTAGCAAAAGAAATGGTGATTGAAGTATGGTCTAAAGAAGGGGACGTTATTGAAAACCTTCCAAGAGCACGTAAAGGCAGCGTCAAAGCATGGGTTAACATCATGTACGGCTGTGACAAGTTCTGTACGTACTGTATCGTTCCGTATACGCGAGGAAAAGAACGAAGCCGCCGTCCAGAAGATATTATCCAAGAAGTACGTCATTTAGCTGCTCAAGGCTACAAAGAAATTACGCTTCTAGGCCAAAACGTTAATGCATACGGAAAAGATTTTGAAGACATGACGTACGGCTTAGGCGACTTAATGGACGAAATCCGTAAAATTGACGTTGCTCGTATCCGTTTTACAACAAGTCATCCTCGTGACTTTGATGATCGTTTAATTGAAGTTCTTGCTAAAGGTGGAAATCTTGTCGATCACATTCACTTGCCTGTTCAATCAGGAAGCAGTGATATCTTAAAAATTATGGCACGAAAATATTCTCGTGAACATTATTTAGAGCTTGTTCGTAAAATTAAAGAAGCCATTCCAACGGCATCATTAACAACTGATATTATTGTTGGTTTCCCAAATGAAACGGATGAGCAGTTTGAAGAAACAATGTCGCTATATCGTGAGGTTGAATTTGATAGTGCTTATACGTTTATTTATTCACCTCGTGAAGGTACGCCGGCTGCTAAGATGCAAGACAACGTACCAATGGAAGTGAAAAAAGAGCGTCTTCAGCGTTTAAATGCTCTTGTAAATGAAATTTCTGCAAAGAAATTGAAGGAATATGAAGGTAAAGTTGTCGAAGTATTAGTAGAAGGTGAAAGTAAAAATAATCCGGAAGTACTAGCAGGCTACACGGAAAAAAGTAAGCTTGTAAACTTCAAAGCACCTAAGTCAGTGATTGGGCAACTTGTAAAAGTAAAAGTTACAAAAGCCAAAACATGGACATTAAACGGGGAAATGGTAGAAGAAACAGCAGAGGTGAAGTAATATGGCGCAGTATAACAAGAGTGACGTAATTAAACGTGCTCAAGAGCTGGCAAAAATGATTGCTGAAACGGAAGAAGTAGATTTCTTCAAGCGTGCCGAAGCTCAGCTTAACGAAAATCAAAAAGTGCGTGAAACCATTGCAAGCATTAAAAGTTTGCAAAAACAAGCTGTTAATTTCCAACATTATGGTAAAACAGAAGCGTTAAAACAAGTGGAGGCAAAAATCGATCGTTTACAGGAAGAACTGGATGAACTGCCGATTATTCAGCAGTTTCAAGAGTCTCAAATAAACGTGAATGATTTGCTTCAACTTGTCGCTAACACTATTTCAAACACAGTAACAGATGAAATTATTGTGTCAACAGATGGTGATTTACTGCGTGGTGAAACAGGTTCACAGGTGCGAAACAGCCCTGGATCTAGCTGCTCATAAAGAAAAAATGCCTTAGCAAATTGCTGAGGCATTTTTTTGTGCATCACGTGTGCATTATGTGGCATGAAAATTGGGCAGATTTTCTCTCTAATAATTGTCACGTTTTTCTATATCCTTGCATACAATGGAACATAGGTTTTTTATGCCTTAAACCTAGTTTCTTAAAAATAATGTGCAAACAAGTGAATGAGCCTGCATAGGATGAAATGAAGATAGTTTGAGGAGGGTATGCTCACATGTCACAACACTATAGAGAAATTATTACAAAAGCAGTCGTAGGTAAAGGTCGCAAGTTTACACAATCGTCTCATACGCTTGCACCGAAAAATCGACCAACAAGCATCTTAGGATGCTGGGTGATTAACCATGAGTACAAAGCAAAGAAAAGCGGCAGCAATGTAGAAGTTGACGGCAGATATGATATTAACATCTGGTATTCTTACAATAATAATACAAAAACCGAAGTTTGGACGGAAACCGTATCATACAAAGATAATATTAAGCTGCGCTATAAAGACGAAGATTCGATTGGAGACGATTACGAAGTAATTGTTCGCGTGCTGCAGCAGCCAAATTGCCTAGAGTGCACAATTTCACCAAATGGCAATAAAACGATTGTTCAAGTAGAGAGAGAATTGTTGGCGGAAGTGATTGGCGAAACCAAGGTTTGTGTTGCAGTAAATCCGAAAGGCTGCGATGATGAAGACGAGTTTGATTTAGACGTAGATGACGATGAATTTGAAGATTTAGATCCTGATTTTATATTAGGAGACGATGAGTAACTAGGAAGAAGTTCTTCCTAGTTTTTTTATTTTTACTATTTTAAGAAAATTCTTATAAAAATAAAAAAATATATTGCTTTTTGTCGAATGCGCAGTGTATAGTAAATCTAAAGAAAATAATGCATTAATTTTCAGAAAATTTAGTTATATCAGATAAGTATTTTTTGGGGGTTTACTATGAGCTTATTTCGTAAAAAATCAATTCAAACGTTAATTAGTGAAACCAACTCTAAAGGTGTTAAATTAAAAAAGGATTTAGGCGCTTTCGATTTAACAATGTTAGGAATTGGAGCCATTATCGGAACCGGAATTTTTGTATTAACGGGCGTAGCCGCCGCTGAACATGCCGGTCCAGCTTTAGTTATATCTTTCATTATGTCAGGACTTGCGTGTGTGTTTGCAGCTCTTTGTTATGCGGAGTTTGCCTCAACAGTTCCCGTTTCAGGAAGTGCATACACTTACAGTTATGCAACATTTGGTGAATTAATCGCTTGGATTTTAGGGTGGGATCTGATCTTGGAATACGGTCTTGCTTCTTCTGCTGTAGCGAGCGGATGGTCGGGATATTTCCAAGGATTGTTAGCAGGGTTTGGCATACATTTTCCAAAAGCTTTAACAAGTGCATACAATCCTGCAAACGGCACGTACGTTGATATTCCAGCAATTATGATTGTTTTCTTAATTACCTTGCTTTTAACACAAGGAGTAAAAAAATCTTCACGTTTTAATGCTATCATGGTTATTATTAAACTGGCTGTTGTACTTCTGTTTATCGTAGTAGGAGTTAGCTATGTTAAGCCAGAAAACTGGACGCCGTTTATGCCGTTTGGTTTCTCGGGAGTAGCGACAGGAGCAGCAACTGTATTCTTCGCCTACATTGGATTTGATGCTGTAGCAACAGCGGCCGAGGAAGTACGTAAGCCTCAGCGAGATATGCCGATCGGAATCATTGCATCTCTTGCGATTTGTACAGTCCTTTATATCGTCGTATCGCTTATCTTAACAGGGATCGTACCTTATACAGAATTAAATGTCAAAAACCCTGTAGCATTTGCTTTAAGCTACATTAACCAAGACTGGGTAGCAGGATTTATTTCATTAGGTGCAATTGTTGGTATTACAACGGTATTACTCGTTATGATGTATGGACAAACTCGTTTATTTTATGCGATCAGTCGAGATGGTCTATTGCCGAAGCCTTTTTCAAAAATCAGTGAGAAAAAACAAACGCCAGTAGTAAATACGTGGATTACATGTTTACTAGTATCTATCTTCTCTGGTTTAGTACCATTAGGAAGATTAGCAGAGTTAACAAATATCGGTACTCTTTTTGCTTTCATGACTGTATCAATTGGAATTTTATATTTACGTAAATCAAAACAAACTTCAGAATCGACTGGTTTCCGCGTACCATTCGTGCCGGTGATTCCAATTTTAGCTTTTGTGTTCTGTTTATACTTAGCACTTCAGCTTCCAAAGTTAACATGGATTAGTTTCGTAATTTGGCTTGTACTAGGGCTAGTGGTTTACTTCTTATACGGACGTAAGCATAGTCATTTGAACAGCAGTAAATAATGAAAAGCTTCGGACAAGCTTCTTCCTTCGTCCGAAGCTTTTTTATTTGTTTGATGAAAAGAAATTGAAGATTGTTCTATTTGAATAAATTAAGTTTAAGAAAGACTTATGTTATAATACGTGTAGCAAAAACGCACAACTAGATGTGGTATGGAGGAATAGTATGGCAGCGTATACGCCAATGATACAGCAATATTTGAGAATTAAGGCAGAGTATCAAGATGCCTTTTTATTTTTTAGATTAGGTGATTTTTATGAAATGTTCTTTGAAGATGCTACGACAGCTTCTCAAGAACTTGAAATAACATTAACAAGTCGAGACGGAGGAGGACAAGAGCGAATTCCGATGTGCGGGGTTCCGTATCACTCTGCTCCTACGTATATCGAGCGTTTAATTGAAAAGGGATTTAAAGTAGCTATTTGTGAGCAGGTAGAAGACCCTAAGCATGCAAAAGGTGTTGTAAAGCGAGAAGTGGTGCAGGTGATTTCACCCGGAACACTGATGAACGAACGCGGACTGCATGAAAAGGAAAATAACTATATTTGTTCTGTTACTGCGTTCGAGGATCAAACGTTTGGTCTTGCTCTTTCTGATTTGTCTACAGGAGAAAACAGCGTAACGCTTGTTAGTTCGTTTCACGATATCGTCTCAGAAATTTATGCAAAAGAAGCAAAAGAAGTTGTTGTAAGCTCTGAGTTTCCTGCTGACTTATTACAAACACTAAAAGAGCGCATGACGATTACCATTTCTTATGAGAATAGTACAGATCAAGTAGAAGGACTAGATTATTTAGTAGAGTCGCTTCAGCAGCAAAAGCTTATTACAACGTTTGCGCGTATTCTTCAGTATTTAACTCGCACGCAGAAGCGTTCGCTTGAGCACTTACAGCCCGTGCAGTTTTATCAAATCAATGAATATATGAAAATTGATTTGTTCTCTAAGCGAAACCTAGAGTTAACCGAAACGATTCGTTCAAAAGGAAAGAAAGGCTCGCTTCTATGGCTATTAGACCAGACCGTTACGGCAATGGGCGGCCGTTTATTAAAAAATTGGATTGACCGTCCGCTTTTAAAACAAGCGGATATTGATAATCGTTTGAATATGGTAGATGTCTTAATGAAACAGTTTTTTGAACGAGAAGAACTGCGTGAGTTGCTAAAAGACGTATATGATTTAGAACGCTTAGCTGGTCGAGTAGCTTTTGGGAATGTAAATGCTCGTGATTTAATTCAATTAAAAAAATCATTGCAAAATGTGCCTCATATTCAAGAGGTTGTGAATCGTTTGAATCATCCTTATGCCACAAAGCTTGTTGAAGACATTGATCCTTGTGAGCGATTAGCTAATCTTCTTGAAAGAGGATTAAAAGAGCACCCTCCTTTGTCAATTAAAGAAGGAGACATTATTAATGACGGCTATCATGAACAGCTTGATCAATACCGAGATGCAAGCCGAAACGGAAAAACGTGGATTGCGTCACTTGAACAGCAAGAGCGTGAGAAAACAGGGATTCGCTCACTGAAAATTGGTTATAATCGCGTGTTCGGCTATTATATAGAAGTAACGCGGGCAAATCTGCATCTTTTGCCTGAAGGAATGTATGAACGAAAACAGACGTTAACCAATGCAGAACGTTTTATTACGCCTGAGCTGAAAGAAAAAGAAGCGCTGATTTTAGAAGCGGAAGAGAAAATTGTAGAGCTGGAATATGAATTGTTTTTACAAATTCGTGAAGAAGTAAAAGCATATATTCCAAGGCTGCAAGAACTTGCTAAAAAAGTAAGTGAGCTTGACGTACTGCAGTGCTTTGCAAAAATCAGTGAAGAACGTCATTACACGAAGCCTATTTTTTCAAGTGAAGACATTTCGATTCAAAATGGACGCCATCCAGTAGTAGAAAAAGTAATGAATTCGCAGGAATATGTGCCAAACGACTGTCAAATGACGGATGATAGTTCAATTTTACTGATTACAGGACCAAATATGTCTGGTAAAAGTACGTACATGCGTCAGGTCGCTTTAACGGCGATATTAGCTCAAATTGGCTGTTTTGTGCCAGCTGACGAAGCGGTTCTGCCGATTTTTGATCAAGTGTTTACGCGTATCGGAGCGGCTGATGACTTAATTTCAGGCCAAAGTACGTTTATGGTCGAGATGCTAGAAACGAAGAATGCAGTGACAAATGCCACTCAGTCGAGTCTGATTCTGTTAGATGAAATTGGACGGGGCACGTCTACGTATGACGGAATGGCTCTTGCTCAAGCAATTATTGAATACGTTCATGAACATATTGGCTGTAAGACACTATTTTCTACTCATTATCATGAATTAACCGTACTCGATGAGTCGCTTCCTGCGCTTAAAAATGTTCATGTAAGCGCGGTTGAAAAAAATGGGAAAGTCGTCTTTTTACACAAAATCAAAGATGGTGCCGCAGATAAAAGCTATGGTATTCACGTAGCGGAACTAGCAGAACTTCCAGATCCGCTTCTGGAGAGAGCTCGCGTCATCTTACACGATTTAGAACAATTTTCTGAGCGTGAACCTGTACGTCAGGCTCCAAAAAGAGAAGAGATAACACAACAAGTTCCACAAGAAGGTGCTTCTTTGGTTCAAGAAGAACGTGCAGATCGTAAAAAAGCAGATGAAGCCAATCAGCTTTCGTTCTTTGAAATAGAAGAGAAAAAAGAAAAGCCTGCGCTTTCAAAACGTGAAAAAGCAATTATCGATCGTTTAAAAGAGCTCGATATTTTAGAAATGACGCCTTTAGACGCAATGAATGCGATGTATGAACTGCAAAAATCATTAAAAAAGAAATAGATTGAGAGGAGTGAGTCTGTGGGTAAAATTGTGCAGCTTTCAGACGAACTTTCAAATAAAATTGCTGCCGGAGAGGTTGTTGAACGACCTGCTTCGGTGGTGAAAGAACTAGTCGAAAATGCTATTGATGCAAACAGTACAGTTATTGAAATTGAACTAGAAGAAGCTGGGCTTTCAAAAATTCGTATATTGGATAATGGAGACGGCATTGCTTCTGAAGACTGCTTGACCGCTTTTAAAAGACATGCGACAAGTAAAATCAAAACAGAACAAGATTTATTTCGAATTCGAACGTTAGGATTTCGCGGTGAAGCTTTGCCAAGTATTGCTTCGGTTTCAATGCTTGAACTCAAAACGAGTACGGGAGAAGAAGCCGGCACTCACCTTAAACTTAGAGGCGGAGAAATCGTTCATCACGAATTAACGTCAAGCCGAAAAGGTACCGAACTTGTTATTGAAAACCTATTTTTTAACACACCTGCACGTTTAAAATATATGAAGACGGTAAACACGGAGCTTGGTAACGTAACGGATGTCGTCAATCGCCTTGCGATGTCTCATCCTGAAGTTTCAATTCGGCTGATGCATCAAGGAAGACAGCTTCTGTATACGAACGGAAGCGGAGATGTGCGCCAAGTGCTTGCAGCTATTTATGGAATGGCAGTGGCTAAAAAAATGATTCCGATTAACGTTCAGTCTCTTGATTATGAAGTGAATGGTTACGTTGCTCTTCCTGAAATTACACGAGCTTCTCGCAACTATATGTCCACCATTATTAACGGTCGTTTTGTTAAAAACTACGGGTTGTTAAAAGCGGTACAGCAGGGCTATCATACCCTTTTACCTATCGGCCGTTTTCCAATCGTGTTTTTAACCATTACAATGGACCCTTTGTTAGTGGACGTGAATGTTCATCCAGCGAAACTAGAAGTGCGTTTAAGTAAAGAAGCGGAGCTGTTTGAGCTTATTGAACAAGGAGTAAAAGCTGCTTTTAAAAAGCAGCAGTTAATTCCGGATGCTGTAGTACCAACCAAGTCAAAATCAGCTGTGCAGCCAACTGAGCAGCAGACCTTTACATTTGATCATCAGTCTAAACCGTCTGGCTATCAGCCGTCTGATACGGTTCGCGAGCCTAGCTTTAAGGAGACTACCGCTCGTGTAGACGAGATCATGCCGCCTGTTAAAACAGAGGTCATACGTCAAGATGAAGAACTTGAGCCAACGTTTCGAGAAATAGAACACTATGAAGAATCGGTGGAAGAAAACGCACCTATTCCAGAACCAAACCGTTCAGCTAAAGAGCAGCCAGAACCGCGTGTTCCTGCGATGTACCCAATTGGACAAATGCACGGAACGTATATTTTGGCACAAAATGAAAAAGGATTATTTATTATTGATCAGCACGCGGCGCAGGAGAGAATTAAGTACGAATATTTTAAGCGAAAGCTTGGAGAAGTAGATTCAGAAGTTCAAGAACTGCTTATGCCGCTTACGCTGGAGTTCTCGGGAAATGAAGCCTTGATTTTAGAAGAATACAAAGACATGCTTGCTGAAGTAGGAGTTTTTTTAGAACCGTTTGGACAAAACTCCTATATCGTTCGCTCACATCCGCAGTGGTTTCCAAAAGGAGAGGAACAGGAAACCATTGAAGAAATGATTCAGCAAATCTTTACGATGAAACGAGTCAATATCGAGAAGTTACGAGAAGAAGCGGCTATTATGATGAGCTGTAAAGGATCGATTAAAGCGAATCATCATTTGCGAAACGATGAGATTTTTGCTTTACTTGAAACGTTAAGAAAAACAACGGATCCATTTACGTGTCCGCACGGACGACCAATTATTATTCATCATTCGACGTATGAAATGGAAAAAATGTTTAAGCGAGTGATGTAGGCAAAGCGGCTAGCTGCAGCTAGCCGCTTTGTTGAATAAATCATGACCATTTGGATAAAATGGAATGATGTGAATGCCTATAGATGAAAGTAGTGTTGTTATGACGGGAGAGAAACCAAAACTTATTGTCATTATTGGACCAACTGCGGTTGGTAAAACAAAATTAAGCATTGAACTTGCCAAACAGTTAGACGGAGAAATTATTTCAGGTGATTCGATGCAAATTTATAAAGGGATGGATATCGGAACAGCAAAGGTGTCAGAAGAAGAGATGCAGGGTGTTCCCCATTACCTGATCGATATTAAGGAGCCGGATGAATCGTTTTCTGTGGCAGAATTTCAAGAGATTGTAAGAAAACAAATCGATGATATTCATGCTAGAGGAAAAATGCCGATGATTGTTGGAGGGACGGGTCTTTATATTCAATCCGTTATTTATGATTATCAGTTCACAGAAACGCCTAGTGATGAAAAAGTTCGTGAACGAATGGAAGTATTTATTAAAGCTCATGGCATTGACCCCCTGTATGAGAAGCTCAAAGAAATTGACCCAGACAGTGCGGCTGCTATTCATAAAAATAACCATCGCCGTGTAATTCGAGCGCTTGAAGTTTATGAAGTAACCGGCAAAAAATTCAGTGACTATACAAAAGAACAGTCGCAAGAGTTATTATACGATGTAACCATTATTGGACTTACAATGGATCGAGACGTATTATATGAGAGAATTAATCACCGAGTCGATATGATGATGCAGGCTGGACTGCTTGAGGAAGTCAAATCATTGTACGAAAGTGGTCTGCATGATGTACAATCAATTCAAGCTATCGGCTACAAAGAGCTTTATGCTTATTTTGAGGGACGCTGTACGCTCGAAGAAGCCGTTGAACAGTTGAAACAAAATTCACGCAGATATGCAAAGCGTCAGTTAACATGGTTTCGAAATAAAATGCCTGTAAAATGGATAGAGATGGAAGTTGACAAATTTCCCGAAAAGTTTGCTGAAATTTTTACATATATTGCAGGAAAGCTGAAGAAAGAAGCGAATTAAGTAAACAGATAGAGAAACGAGGAGGCCGAATAATGAAACAATCAGTTAATATTCAAGATCAATTTTTAAATCAATTACGTAAAGAAAATATCTATGTGACGGTATTTCTTTTAAATGGTTTTCAATTAAGAGGACTAATTAAAGGATTTGATAATTTTACTGTGCTAATTGAATCTGAAGGAAAACAGCAGCTGATTTATAAACATGCGATTTCGACATTTGTACCAAATAAAAATATTACAGTAGAACTTGAATAGAGATTAAAGAGAAGCATCCGCATATTCGGATGCTTTTTTTATGTAAATAAAGGCTTAGAAAAGTTTCTTAACATTGTTTTTACTCATTGAACATAAACCTTATAATAGACGATTATTTCTTCGGTAATAAGAGATCATTGTCTTCGTATCGTTCATCGCATGCAGCTATGCGATACAGAGAAGTGGGATGAAACGAGAGGTGAACATGGTGGAACAGCCGATAACTCTTAAAAATAATGGGCAAATTAATATCATTTTAAATAATGAAACAAAAAAGGAAAAATCGTATACGACATCAATTCCGCGTCCTGCCAAAAAAGCTGTGATAAATCATGAGCCGCTTCGGGAAATTGAACGAGAAATGAGCGGACTGGTTGGAATGGAAGAATTGAAAAAAATGATAAAAGAAATATATGCGTGGCTATATATTAACAAAAAAAGAGAGGAACAGGGCTTAAAAGCGGGAAAGCAGGCGCTGCATATGATGTTTAAAGGAAATCCAGGAACAGGGAAAACGACGGTAGCCCGCCTGCTGGGTAAATTATTTTTGAATATGAACATCTTGTCTAAAGGACATTTAATTGAAGCAGAGCGTGCAGATTTAGTTGGAGAATACATTGGTCATACCGCTCAGAAAACGAGAGATCTTGTAAAAAAAGCGCTTGGAGGTATTTTATTTATCGATGAGGCTTATTCTCTTGCAAGAGGGGGAGAAAAAGATTTTGGAAAAGAAGCGATTGATACATTGGTCAAACATATGGAAGATTCAAATGATAAGTTTGTATTGATTTTAGCTGGTTATCCAAGAGAAATGGAAAATTTCTTAAGTCTTAATCCAGGACTGCGCTCTAGGTTTCCGTTTATTTTTGATTTTCCGGATTATGATGTTAATGAACTGATGGACATTGCGGGTCATATGATGAATGACAGGCAGTATCAGTTTAGTACAGAGGCCTATAAAAAGCTAAAAGATCATTTTATGGACGTGAAGTACAATCAGACGCCTAGGGATTTTAGTAACGGTCGATATGTGCGAAACATTATTGAACGTTCCATACGTACTCAATCCATGAGGCTTTTAGAAGAAGAAAGCTTTGAACGTAACGAGCTTTTAACTTTAACGTCAAGCGATATTCAGCTGTAAAAAAAAGCCTTTCGTCATGAAAGGCTTTTTTTTACATATTTGGTTGTCGAATCGTTTTAATCGGCAGGCGCCATTTGTAAATGTATGAACACATCCGAAGGCCTACAAGCAAGATAAATAACGTATAAAGTTCTACAGGCGTGTTTGTAATATGGAGCCCTACGCTAAATCCTGCGATAATCGCCCATACGGCATAAATTTCATCCTTAAGAACAGTAGGCTTTCGGCGTGCTAATAAATCTCGGATAATCCCCCCGCCGCTTCCTGTTAAGACCGCAGCTACAATAACCGCGCTAAGCGGATGGTTCATATGAGTGGCATAAAGCGCTCCTTGAATCGCGAATGCTGCAAGGCCAATGGCGTCCGAAAAGTTTCCCCATCGCTTCCAATGTTTTAAGATATTGTTTGGAAATAAAAAAGTGGCAGTGATAGATAATAAAGCAATTTGAAAAAAGAGTCCTTGTTCCCAAAGGGCAGACACCGGTACACCGATAAGCAGGTTTCGAATGGCTCCTCCGCCAAAAGCCGTTACGATTCCGAGTATGTAAACGCCTAAAATATCATATTCCTCTTCCATCGCAATGAAAGCTCCGCTGATTGCAAAAGCAATCGTTCCAATAATGCTAAGTACGTCCCAAGTCATGATGCTATCCCCTTTATTCTGTTTTCACCAAGTAGCGACTATTATTTTAAAATCAGGCAGCCTGATTCAAATTTCGATAAGTAAACCAATTCAAATTGTATACAGAATTTCGTGATATTTCAATGTTTTTTTAATCATCGTTTTATAGATTTTAAAAAGGGTGTTAAACTAGTAAAAGACAATGTATTCTGTCTCTTTTGCAAAGATGGAGAAATGGAGATTTTTTTGATATGATATGAATGATTTGTCAATTTAATAGTAAGGGAAGGAAAAATCTTTGACAGCAGAAATGAATACTGAACTTGAACGCGTAATTTTAGTCGGATGTCAGCTTCATGACGATGACGAACGTTTTGAATATTCAATGGATGAGCTAGCATCTTTAACTGAGACTGCAAAAGGCGAAGTGCTGGTAAGGTTAACGCAAAAGCGCGATCGCATTCATCCAGCTACTTATATTGGAAAAGGGAAAGTAGAAGAACTTGTAGCTCTTGAAGAAGAGTTAGAGCCTGATTTAATTGTATTTAATGATGAATTGTCACCGAGTCAAATCCGCAATTTGTCAGCAGGGTTATCTGCGCGTGTTATTGACCGCACGCAGCTGATTTTGGATATCTTCGCACAGCGTGCTCAAACGCGAGAAGGAAAAATGCAGGTGGAACTTGCTCAATTAAATTATCTGCTGCCTAGGTTAGTAGGACAAGGTACCGCTTTGTCGCGTCTTGGAGGCGGAATTGGAACAAGAGGTCCTGGTGAAACGAAACTTGAAAGTGACCGCAGACATATTCGCCGTAAAATTGATGAAATTAAGCGTCAGTTAAAGACAGTGGTAAGTCACCGCGAACGTTATCGAGAAAGACGTAAGCGTAATCATGTCTATCAAATTGCAATTGTGGGCTATACGAACGCTGGTAAATCGACGATCTTTAACCGCTTAACAGAAGCTGGTATTTTTGAAGAAAATCAGCTGTTTGCAACTCTTGATCCAACGACAAGACAGTATACGCTTCCGTCAGGATTAACCACGCTGTTAACGGATACGGTTGGATTTATTCAAGATCTTCCAACAACGTTAGTAGCCGCGTTCCGTTCAACACTTGAAGAAGTAACTGAAGCTGACCTTGTTCTGCACGTGGTAGATTCATCTAATCCAGATTACAACAACCACGAAAAAACAGTGCATCGCTTACTAGAAGAGCTTAACGTAACGGACATTCCGATGCTGACAGTTTACAATAAAGAAGATATGCAGCATGAACTATTTGTCCCATCCGCTTCAACATCGTTATCAATGAGCGCTTTTAAAGCTACGGATTTAGTGAAGCTTGGGGAAAGAATTCAAGAAGAAATGAAAAAAGAAATGGCGTTTTTTCATGTGCTGCTGCCGGCTTATGAAGGAAAAATGCTCGCTGAACTAAAAACGGTCTCTATTCTTGAGTCGTTAAAGTTCAATGAAGAAACTGAGAAGTATCAGTGCAAAGGGTATATTGCAAAAGAGCATCCCCTTTACAAAAAGCTACAAACGCTTGAAGAAAGTTGAGGAACAAAGAAATGATGTTTGATCAGTTAAAAAACGGGGCACGCATTCGGGAACTTGCTGCAAAAGTAGAAAAGCAGATTAAGCCCGTACATGAGAAAATTGACGAGCGTATTGAAGCAAATCAATTTCGAGTGCTGCAAAGCTTTCAGCAAAACCGAGTGAGTGATTCACATTTTAATCCGACAACGGGGTATGGCTACGACGATCTAGGCCGCGATACGTTGGAGAAAGTATATGCGGACGTTTTTGGAACAGAAGCATGTCTAGTGCGTCCGCAAATTATTTCAGGCACGCATGCAATCGGCATTTCGCTGTTTGGTGTACTGCGTCCTGGAGATGAACTATTATATATAACCGGAAAGCCTTATGACACGCTTGAAGAAATCGTTGGCATACGAGGAAGCGGTGTAGGTTCTTTAAAAGAATATAACATTAGCTATAAATCAGTAGATTTAACTGAGGAAGGTCAAGTGGATTTTGAAGAAGTGAAAGCGTCTATTCATGAGCATACAAAGATGATAGGCATTCAGCGTTCAAAAGGGTACGGCATTCGTCCTTCTTTTACAGTCGCTCAAATAAAAGAAATGATTTCGTTTGTAAAGAGCATTAAGCCTGACGTTGTTGTATTTGTTGACAACTGCTACGGTGAATTTGTAGAAACAATCGAGCCAACGCATGTAGGAGCAGATTTGATGGCGGGGTCGCTTATTAAGAACCCTGGTGGAGGTCTCGCTAAAATCGGTGGCTATATTGCAGGACGAAAAGACCTAGTGGAAGCTTGTTCATACCGAATGACAACTCCTGGAATCGGTGCAGAAGCTGGAGCGACGCTGTATAGCTTGCAAGAAATGTATCAAGGGTTCTTCTTGGCGCCGCATGTAGTAGGTCAAGCCTTAAAAGGAGCGGTTTTCTCATCCGCTATGTTTGAAGAGCTTGGTATGCAAAGTGAACCGAAGTGGGACAGTGAACGAACAGATTTAATTCAATCCGTTCAGTTTGATGACCGCGATAAAATGGTGGCTTTTTGTCAGGCAATTCAATTCGCTTCGCCAATTAATTCACACGTAACGGCGTATCCTGCTTATATGCCAGGGTATGAAGATGATGTGATTATGGCAGCAGGAACGTTTATACAAGGAGCGAGCCTCGAACTTACGGCAGATGGTCCTATCAGGCCGCCTTATGTCGCTTACGTGCAGGGCGGATTAACGTATGCTCATGTAAAAGTAGCAATATGCATGGCGGTAGATCAATTACTGACAAAAGAACTTTTATAAGATAGAAAGATTATTTCTCCCCGTTAAGAAGGAAAAAATAAGCTATAAAAATAAACGAAGTGCTATTTATTTGTATAGAGAAAATGTTCAGAAAAATTTATGTTAGAATTACTAACATTCGGTTGACAGGTGAACTAACATAGCATACAATGTAAATAGTTAATCCAAAGGAGGAACTGAAATGAGTGACAACATTCGAAGAAATACGCCACTTTTCCCGATTGGAATTGTGATGCAGTTAACTGAGTTGTCTGCTCGCCAAATTCGCTACTATGAAGAACATGAATTAGTTGCACCGGTAAGAACAGAGGGAAATCGACGACTATTCTCATTTAACGATGTTGATAAGCTGCTTGAAATCCGCGATCTAATCGAACAAGGTGTAAACTTAGCAGGTGTAAAACAGCTGTTTCATCTTCAAAAGGAGCAAAAAGGGCATAAGCAAGAAGAAAAAGTTGTGGCAGAAACAGCAAAGCCAGAATTAACGGACGATGAGTTGCGAAAAATGCTTCGTGCAGAACTTATGCAAGCAGGCCGTTTTAATCGAGCAACTTTAAATCAAGGAGATATGTCCAGGTTCTTTCATTAATAAAGTTATCAATATTTATGCCGTTCGTATATGAGGGGTATAGATTATAAATATTATATAGAGATTTAGGGGAGGATCACACGATGGCAAAGTACACAAAAGAAGATATTTTCCGCAAAGTTCAAGAAGAGAATGTAAAATATATTCGTCTTCAGTTCACTGACATTTTAGGAACAATTAAAAACGTTGAAATTCCAGTAAGTCAATTAGAAAAAGCGTTAGACAACAAAATGATGTTTGACGGTTCTTCTATTGAAGGGTTTGTACGTATTGAAGAATCAGATATGTACCTATTCCCGGATATTGATACATTTGTTATTTTCCCTTGGACATCTGAAAAAGGTAAAGTAGCACGTTTTATTTGTGACATCTACAATGCAGATAGAACTCCGTTTGATGGCGATCCACGTAATAACTTAAAACGTGTGTTAAAAGAGATGGAAGAGTTAGGATTTACTGATTTTAACCTTGGACCTGAGCCAGAGTTCTTCTTATTCAAATTAGACGAAAAAGGCGAACCTACATTAGAATTAAATGATAAAGGTGGCTACTTCGACTTAGCGCCAACTGACCTTGGTGAAAACTGCCGTCGTGACATCGTATTAGAGCTTGAAGAAATGGGCTTTGAAATTGAAGCATCTCACCATGAGGTAGCTCCTGGACAACACGAGATCGACTTCAAATATGCTGCTGCATTAAAAGCTTGTGATGATATCCAAACGTTCAAACTTGTTGTAAAAACAATTGCACGTAAACATGGCTTACATGCTACATTTATGCCAAAACCATTATTTGGTGTGAACGGTTCAGGTATGCACTGTAACGTTTCATTATTCAAAGATGGCCAAAACGCATTTTATGATGAGAACGGTAATCTAGAGCTAAGTGATACTGCTCGTCAATTTATCGCAGGTATCATCAAGCACGCACACAGCTTTACAGCAGTAACAAATCCTACTGTAAACTCTTATAAGCGTCTAGTACCTGGATATGAGGCTCCTTGTTATGTTGCATGGTCTGCTCGCAACCGTAGCCCATTAATCCGTATCCCAGCTTCTCGCGGCGTAGGAACTCGTGTTGAAGTACGTAGCGTAGACCCAGCTGCTAACCCATATTTAGCAATGGCTGTTCTATTAAAAGCTGGTTTAGATGGAATCAAGAACAATCTTGAAGCTCCAAAACCTATTGATCGTAATATCTATGTAATGACAAAAGAAGAGCGTGTTGAAGAAGGTATCGTAGATTTACCTGCAACATTAGCTCAAGCTTTAGATAGCTTCCAATCAAACGAAGTGATGGTTTCTGCATTAGGTGAACACTTAGCAGAGCACTTCGTTGAAGCGAAAGAAATCGAGTGGGATATGTTCCGTACACAAGTTCATCCTTGGGAACGTGACCAATACATGAGCCAATATTAATTTTTAAAAGTCGGAGAGATCGTTTGTACGTTCTCTCCGACTTTTTTTGTTTTTCACAATGAATAAATAACATTCTGCATACGTAAATTGAATAATATAGCTTGTTTATAAAAAAGCTGCCTGTCGTATAATTTACAGGGAGCTTTTTTATTGTTTTGTTACATACAAGAAAGAATTTGTTTACATGAATCAAAAAGGATGAGCTTTTTGTCTCATTGAATCTATAAGTAAAAGTAGTGTATAACAGATAGTGAGATTGTTTATGTGTTCACTCTGCACTGTATTTCAGTATAACTTCAGAGAGTTTTCAGCCAATCATAGTATCGTTAGAAAATACTGTTGGAGAGGAATGTAATAAAAATGAAAGAAGGAAATTTCTTTAAAGGTTTAGTGATAGGGATATTGATAAGCATTCCAATTTGGATTATTCTCATTGTTGTAGGCGTTCTGCTTTTTAAATAGGTCCTAACGTTATAAATAATAGACCCTCCTGATCTATACTTTAATCAACCAGAATAGAATTTGGACCAAAAGTATGTTAGGGGGGAGGGAACCGCACGATGAATTGTGCGGATTTTTTTATTGGTAGGGTAAACGTAGATTTCATCTATTTAGTTGCTTCTAGCAGTTGATTGGAGGCTCACCAGCCCCCCCGCGGAAAGCGAAGCCTTGCACGGAATTCAACAGCGATGTAACAAGCCATCCATACTAGCGCATTTATCCTATTTGTTCGTTTTTAGATTGAAGTGATTTCGTTATGTCTCAATCTCCTTTTTTAGTAATTTTTCACTAAGTAGGCTAGTATACGTAGCACTTTTTTCCCTCATGCATATGTTAACAATAAGGAGGGACAAGTAATATGAAAAAAATCTATCTTGATGCAGGACATGGTGGGGCAGATGCAGGAGCAGTTGGAGCAAGCGGACTGTATGAAAAAAACTTAGTGTTAAAAATTCAACAATATTTAATAAGCTATTTAAATAGCACTTACAGTGACTTTACGATTAAAACCACCCGTACCACAGATACTTTTTTATCGTTATCTCAGCGAGCTTCTCAAGCTAACTCGTGGGGAGCAGATGCATTTATGTCTATTCACGTAAATGCCGGTGGAGGAACAGGATACGAAGATTATGTTTATAGAAGCGCTAGCAATGCTAGTAAAACGTTTCAATCGATTGTGCACGGGCAAGTACAGCCAACGCTGCTGTCGTATAATCATCCGAATCGCGGACGAAAATCGGCCAATTATGCGGTGCTTCGCTTAACAAATATGCCTGCAGTATTAACTGAAATAGCTTTTATTGATAGGAGCGCCGATGCAGCACTTCTTCAAAATGAAGCTTTTTTAAAAAGCATGGGTGAATCGTATGCAAAAGGAATTGCCGTATATTTAAATTTACCTCGTCGTGCAGTTCCAAATCCATCGCCATCTCCAACACCGACACCAAATCCATCACCTTCTGAACCAGGTGAAAAAACGTATACAATTAAGCAAGGAGATACGCTGTACAGTGTTGCACAGAAGTACGGCATAACAGTACAGGAGCTTCAAGAAGCAAATACAGGGCTTTCGGATCCTTTAACCCTAAAGGTTGGAAAAACAATTGTTATTCCTTCAGGAACTTCACCAAACCCATCTCCAACACCGTCACCAACTCCACCTTCTGAACAATATCCACTTCCCAATGGAATTTTAAAACAAGGCGATTCTGGAGAAGCAGTGAAACAGCTTCAAAGAGCATTAAACGCGGTTAATTTTAAAGTAGGGTCAGTAGACGGAATATATGGAGTACAAACGAAAGATGCAGTCAGACGTTTTCAGCTTGTGTATCTTCCTTATGATGTAGATGGCATTTATGGTCCTCAAACGAAAAACAAGCTAGCAGCCGTTTTAAAAGCAAAAAGTTAAAGAAAGCAGGTCTTCTGTAAGCAGGCAGAAGGCCTTTTGTTTTCCCCTTAAAAGCGCCTTAAGTACTATTTTATCGTTTACGTAAAATAATGCTTTACAAACCATTTGTACGGGAGTATATTATCTAAGAACAAAGGATAGTTATGAAAGAAACATGTTATCGATCATACTCTTTAACCGAAAATTATATTGACCTGTTATCGCTTAATTCGTCAGAAGTGGGGGACCCAAATTTGTGCATTGTCACTTGGGGTGAATCCTTTTTTAAAAGGTAGGGCTACTCTCATAGCCCGAATCCGACAGCTAACCCCATAAGCGTTTTGGAGAGGAGGTTTAAGCTGTGTAAAAACGCTGAGAACCCTTAGTGTTTTTTTTGTGCGCTTTTTTAACATAAAAAGGTATTTTTTAGGGATAATATCACTTATTCATGAACTTGTAACGGAGCTTAGCAACGAACAGTGAATAGTAGCTAAGCAATCATCGGAGGGAAATTACGTGAACTATTCAGTTCTCAAGAGATTATTGATTGGAAAGCCGCTCAAAACAAAAGAGTTAGGCGATCAAAAGCTTAGTAAGCTTAAAGCGCTGGCTATTTTATCATCAGATGCCTTATCTTCAGTGGCTTATGGAACAGAACAGATTTTGATTGTCCTTGCAACAGTGGGCGTGCTTGCCTATTGGTATTCGATTCCAATTGCGATTGGGGTATTGGTGCTGCTGACGGCTTTAATTCTTTCATATCGTCAAATTATTTATGCGTATCCGCAAGGCGGAGGAGCTTATATTGTTTCGAAAACCAATTTAGGAGAAAATCCTGGACTTATCGCTGGGGGATCACTGTTAGTAGATTATATTTTAACAGTTGCCGTGAGTGTTTCAGCAGGAACCGATGCTTTAACTTCGGCTTTTCCAACGCTGCATCACTATAACGTAGTAATTGCGTGTTTGCTGGTGATTTTTATTACGGTTTTAAATTTACGAGGTGTAACAGAATCCGCTTCTGTCTTAGCTTATCCGGTTTATTTATTTGTGATTGCTCTTATTTTGTTAATAGCGGTGGGCTTCTTCAAAATAGTGACAGGTCAAGTTTCACCTGAGCTTCATACATCTCTCGGTACCGTGGTGCCAGGTATTAGTTTGTTTTTATTATTAAAAGCTTTTTCATCAGGCTGTTCGGCATTGACTGGTGTAGAAGCTATTTCGAATGCAGTGCCTAACTTTAAAGATCCAGGTGCAAAAAATGCTGTTCATACATTAATGCTGATGGGCGGTATTTTAGCCGTTTTATTTTCTGGCATCACGTTTTTAGCTTATTGGCTTGGCATTTCTCCAAAAGCAGATGAAACGGTTGTATCACAAATTGCATCGAGTGTATTTGGACGAAATGGGTTTTATTATTTTATTCAAGGCACCACAGCTCTGATTTTAGTGCTAGCGGCGAATACAGGTTTTTCAGCTTTCCCTTTGCTTGCCGTAAACTTATCGTCTGATAAATACATGCCAAGAATGTTTCAAATTCGCGGCGATCGACTAGGCTATTCAAATGGAATTGTGACCCTTGGAATTGCTTCTATTGTCTTACTTGTCGCTTTTAAAGGAGCGACGGAACAATTAATTCCTCTTTATGCAGTTGGAGTGTTCATTCCATTTACGCTTTCTCAAACAGGCATGATTGTCAAATGGCTTAGAGAAAAGCCGGCCGGCTGGCAAGGAAAGCTAACCATTAACTTAATTGGTGCCCTCATTACCTTAACGGTGCTAATCATTTTGTTTACAACGAAGTTTTCACAAGTATGGTCCGTGCTCGTTTTCTTACCGGTTATCGTTTATATTTTTCATCGCATTCATACGCACTATGAAGCGGTAGGAGAGCAGCTTCGTATTAAGCAAGGAGAAAAGATTGGAAAGCTTGAAGGAAGTGTGGTCATTGTTCCTGTAGCAGGAATGACAAAGGTAGTGGAAAATTCATTGAACTATGCAAGAACGATTGGTGATACCGTTATTGCGGTGCACGTTGCTTTTGACCGAGAAAGCGAAAAGAGAATGGAAGAGAAGTGGGAAAAGTGGCAGCCTGATATTCGTATTGTTACGTTTCACTCTCAATACCGCAGTCTTGTGCGTCCGCTGTTTCGATTCATCGATATGGCTGAAGAAAAAGCCCGGGAAAATAATATGGCTATTACGGTTGTTATTCCGCAGTTCATCACGAAAAAAAGCTGGCAAAACATCCTTCATAATCAGTCCAGTCTGCTGTTAAAAGCACATTTGCTTTACCGTAAAAACGTAATCGTTACAACGGTACCTTATCGTTTTAAAAAATAATGAAACATGACTAAAAACCTCCAACTTATATGTTGGAGGTTTTTAATTTTTAAATTCACATACACTAACCATAATTGAATCTCATCAAAGGCACAAACGGAGGGATTGCATGAGTGAATTAATTAAGTTATTGCGAAAAGGAAATAAATCGGCCATGATGGCCGCTATAGTTAATACCATTATATCCATTATTAAAGGGATTGCTTTTGCTTTAACGGGAAATGTAGCGATGTTTGCTGAAACGATGCACAGCTTAGGAGACGCAGCAAATCAGTTCTTTGTTTTTATAGGTTCAGCATTAAGCAAAAAAGCTCCGACCAAACGATTTCCAAACGGATTTGGACGATTGGTTAATCTCGTTTTATTAGGGGCGGTTCTTGTAGTAGGAATTATGGCATTTGAAACGATTAAAGAAGGGTATCATCATATTCTTCATCCGACGAAGTCTTCAGGCTTTATTTTAAATATTGCAGTACTTGGCATCTCGGTATTACTTGAGATGTTTGTCCTCTTTAAGGCAATGAAAGAAATTTTGCACGATGTCGGAATGAATACTGCAGAGGTCAATGTTTTTACGCAAAGCTTTGTTCATCTAAAGAAAGCAAAGCCAGCAACTAAGCTTGTTTTTATGGAAGATCTGGTAGCCACTGGAGGAGGCGTATTGGCTTTAATCGCCGTTTTTATTTCGCGATTTACGCCTTTTCATCAAGCTGAAGGAATTGCTTCTATGCTAATTGGTCTTATGATGTTTTTTGTAGTAGGACGAGTATTTTTAGATAACGCTGCCGGAGCGCTTGGTGAAGCAGATAAAGAAATGGAAATGAAAATTGGTGCCATTGTTATGCAAGATGTACAAGTGCGTGATATTCAAACGTTAATGGTGATGAAAGAAGGAGAAGAGCTTCACGTTGAATTAAAAGTAGAAATTGATCCTTCTTTAACAGTAGCAGAAGCGGATGATATTAAAGATCGTCTGGAAAATCGTATTTTACAGGAAAAAGGAATAACGGATGTCATTATTGAATTTGATGAAGATGATGGAATTCCTGACTGGGTGACAAGCGATTTACAGCTTCAAAAAGAATAAAAAACAAGGAAGAAAACAGTTGTTTTCTTCCTTGTTTTTTTAGCTATATACTTTTTCACGCACGTTTTGAGAATCTGTTGAAGCCGCAGAAAAGTTAATAGTTTCACGTACAACGTAAATAGGTCTATTTTTACTTTCATCGTAAATTCTTGCGATGTATTGTCCCACTAGACCTAAACCAAGTAGCTGAATACCGCTAAAGAAAGTGATAGCTACCATAATCGAAGTCCAGCCAGGCTGAATATTTTCACCTATCAGCCAAACAACAATCGAATAACTTAAAACGAGAAGTGATACAAAAACTGATAACAAGCCAATAACCATTACTAAACGTAAAGGTTTCGTTGAAAACCCAATAATTCCATCTGAAGCAAACTTGATCATCTTTTTTAAAGGATATTTTGTTTCACCAGCAAAACGCTCATCGCGCTCATATTCTACATATGTTTGCCTGAAGCCGATCCAAGACATCATTCCTCTTACGAAACGATTGCGTTCAGTCATTTTTTTGAATACGTCCGCAACTTTTCGGTCGATAATACGAAAATCTCCCGTGTCTTTTGGGATTTCAATATCGGACATATAATTTAAAAAGCGATAAAAATACTTAGCCGTTGTCAATTTAAAAAAGGTCTCTCCGCTTCGCTTCTTGCGCTTTGCGTATACAATTTCATAGCCTTGCTGCCATTTAGCAATTAATTCAGGAATCATTTCAGGCGGATCCTGTAAGTCAGCATCAATAATTACGATAGCATCACCTTGAGCATAGTCAATACCTGCTGTGACGGCAGTTTGGTGCCCGAAATTACGGGCAAAATCAATAATTTTTACGTTAGAATCCATAGCTGCTACGTCCTTTAAGATTTCAATTGTTCGGTCTGTACTGCCGTCATTGACGAAAATGAATTCATAGTTAATGTGATTTTCATGCATGACGGAAAGCAAGCGATTATAGCATTCATTAGCTACTTCTTCTTCAAAATACATAGGTACCACGATTGAAATTAGTTCTTTCATGCTTTACCTCCTATCGAGTGATTGTTTGTGTGCTTAAACGTCCATATTTTATTAAGAAAAAAATTAAAAAACATTCCTATACAAGTAGACAACAGTTGTCCAATTATCGGATTAGCAGGTGTATAGTGTACAAGAAGGAATAAGCAAGATGTATTAATTGCTAAAGTAATAAGGTTTACGATGAAAAATTGAGCTAACATCCATTTATGTACAGTTGCTTGAAACACCCACGATTTGTTCCAATAGTAGCTGTTTATGACGCCAATGAAATAGGATAGTACGTTAGCCAATATATAATTCATATCAAAATGAATGAGTGCTAAGTAACTGATAATAGTGAGCAGGGTATTCATTATACCTACGAATCCGAATTTCAGGAATTTTATCACGGTTGCATAATCCCTTCCATTTAATTTATCTCTTCACATTTTGCCTGTGGCTTATTTTTAGTAAACCGTACTAGTAAATAAGATAGAATCACTGAAATACCAAACCCTTCGAGCAGCATAAAGCTTGGAAAAATAAAGAATCGATAGCGAGTTTGAATTTCAATAAGCAAGTGAATAAGAACGTATCCTATGATTAGTAATAAAAACAGTGTATACGGATATTTATCCTGCTTCTTCAGGAATAAACATATAAGTCCAATAATGGAAATAATAGTAGTTGAAACGTAAATGATTCTTTCATAACTTTGAGCAGCACTAATTAATTTCTCTTTATTAAAAGGTACATCTTCTTGAGGAGTTAATGAAATACTCCAAAATGTAGATGCATCCGTTCCTCCCCACATATTCAGGAATTTAATGTGAAAGAGATCTAAAAGCTGCTCTTTATCTGCTACTCGCTCTTTAATTACTTCTTTTTCTGCTTCAGCTCGTTTTTCTCCAATTGGCATACCCATAAAACGACTAGCATCCTCTGAAGAATAAGAACCGCTTGTTTCATAATTAAAGCCAATAACGAATTTCCATAAAGGATCTCTGTTACTTAAAGGATATTTAGAAATACCGCTCGCTACAAAAGAGTAGTTGATCAGCGCATTTGCAATAAAAAAAGTAGCCAGTACGCCTACGAGGTTTTTTCCTATTTTCTTTCGACGAGTTTTTAACTCAGCAGCATCCTTCGCTTTAATGTAAGGTTGAAGAATTTGCAAGATGAAATAAATGAAAACAGCAACGATAATAATGGGTCCCAGAGGGCGCATTAAATTTCCTAACGACAATAGAAGACCAATATAAAGCCAGCTAAACTTGTTATGAGCAAATCTTTTTATAATAAGGTAAAAAGCTGCATAAAATAAAAAAGTAGCTAAATGCTGATTGGTTAACACTGAGCTGTAGAGAATGTTCGGAATGTAGAACGCATATAGGAAAGCTGCCATTCTCCCAGCAAGTTCGTTAAATACTTTAGCGCCAATTAGATAAATAAAAATAACGGTTCCAGTAGAATAAAAAATATTTAACAATTTTAATGTGAAAATGCTATCTCCAAAACAGCGAATAACAATAGATTCATAGAATGAAAAGCCTAGCTGATATACCCATGTAGTGAAATAAACGCTTTGGTTAAATTCATAATTTCCCTTTGCGATATTACGTGCGGCATCTAACATGACAAGAAAGTCAGATTTTACAGGTGTTTGAACAGAAAGCATCCATGCTAATCGAACACCTAAGGTCAAAACAATCAGTGAAATAAAAAAAACAGTTTTGTTCATGTATCTACTTGCAATAGCTATTAGAAAAATGACAAGGAAAGTGATACATATTCCTTCAATAATAAATGAATTACTTAAAGCCAAGCCTTTTAAGTCCAATGAATTTGTCATCGCACTATAACTGCCCCATAGAGACCATGTAAGAATCATGACACATAAAAGAATCAGGCTTTTGGATAAAAATGAGTTAAGCATATTACCTCCTGCAAATTATTTCAAAGATAAGGTACAAAATTCCTACCCTATGATACCATATTTTATTATTTTGTATATATTTTTCTTATAGAGTATAATATTAGATTGTTCTGAAATTACAACAGCGGCACAACGTGTAATAAAAGGTTCAGCGGAGTAGACAGTGATTTAGTAATAGATAAAAGAGGTTGAAAAAAAAGGATTTTAGTCGAAGGGAAAAACGAACCATTAATCATCATGTTTGATGGTTCGTTTTTTATGGTGAACGTAGGTTTCATTTGTTTAGTTCTTTCCAGCAGTTGATTGGAGGGCAAGACGAAGACTCCTGCGGGAAAAGCGGAAGGGGTGAGACCCCGCAGGAGCGCAAGCGACGAGGAGGCTCACCGGCCGCCCGCGGAAAGCGAAGTCTTGCACGGAAATCAACAGAGGTGTCACAAGCAATCCCTGCTAGCTTATTTATTTCATTTGTTTCCCTTTAGACTCGCTTGATTTAGTTATGTCTCAATCTCTTCTTTTTTATCATGTGTTTTCTGATGGGAACAGCTTTTATGTTTTAAATCGATCTTTTAATAAATTCCATAGGGAACTCACTCCGAGACTAATGCTGATCAGAATTCCTGATAAAGCTACTATTAAAGCGATATATTCAAAGATAGAAAACTGCTTCATACTATCCCAATTGATGTTTCCCTTTAGCTTGCTAATAACTAAATTCATTCCGTAAATACCGGAAAGAACGGTATAAATCGTTAAAATTAATAATAAGTAATTGTGACGCTTGGCCGCGATTTTCTCTTGATTTTGATACAAAGTACCAAGGGTTTCTTTGACTTCTTGATAAAGAGAATTGATGTGGAAGATTTTTTTAAAGAGCTCAGAAAACTCTTGACCTTCCGTGCGAGAGCTAATTTCTAAAAATAAATATTTACCTGAAAATACAGTAATAGAGCGAATTAGTCGCTCGATGCCCTCTGAATTTTTATGAAACGTGAGCTGAGAATACTCATAGGATAGTTTTAGCAACACGATTTTATAGAAAAAATGCAAAAATAAATTATAGTAATGCTGGCCAAATAGATGATTCATCAAAAGCTGATCCGTTTTAGAGTCTGTCGATTTAGAAATACACGAAAACACATGGTCTGTTATAACGTAATAGGTTTCAGGAGCCCATCTGGAATACACGTGTTTGGTATTATACGTTTTAATATACTCATGGTTGTGTGCAGAGATAAACGGTTTCCCGTCAGGCGTATAGCTATTTAGCTGCCCAGTACGAAATAAAGTTGTGGAGTTAATTTCTTGCTCTTGATTTACCGTTACATAACTTAATACAAACATCCGTTCATCGATAAAATAAGGAAGACTCCCGACGTGCTGTTCACGCGTCGCTTCTTTTTTAATGTGTTCGTTCAAAAATGGCGCGAGCTGTGAAAAAATATAATCCTGTACTTTGCTATAGCGATGATGTTCATAGGTAATGGTGGATCCATGCTCTTCAGCAAGCTTCGGTTCTAATACACGAAAATGATTCATGAATTCTAAAATGTCATCATAGGTGTAATGATTATGACTCATCTCAGTGCGAATGGTCATGACGCCAATTTCAAAAGGACATAAAAAAACATCCACAGACAGCACGTTGCTAGACACGGTGGTGGAGGAAGTTTGTAGCGTAACGGTATGGTCTATTTTTTTTGAAAATCGAAGCAAGCCTTCTTTTTCGCACGAATCAGGAAATAGAATACATTCAATGTAAGGAAGAAAATATTGATCCAAGCTATCATGAGATACGTAATACTGTTCTCCGTAGTATTCTTTTTCTACATGTTTGTTTTGAATGGAAAAAAACTCAAACATATTTGCTTCTAGTGCATGAACAAGCTGCTCTTTATTTTTTCGATCAAAGGAAAAAGGAAAAAGAAACATGTTCATTGCTTTGGTAGGCATAATAGTTTGAAATGGTTCTGTTTTCCTTGGTGTATTGGTCATAAACTACATCCTTCTTATAGTCGGTTGTATTTTTTTTGAGAGTCGAAAAAATGCAGACAGAAAGTAAAAGGTAAAACAGGCTTTATAAAAACCGCTCTACCTGCCTGTAATGATTCGACGTATCATTTATAATATGCCAATTTTTTTAGAAAACAAACGTAAAAAACCAACTAACATCATGATTAGTTGGTTTTACATACAGTGTGTAATTAGTGAATCGTGCGATATACACCAGTGACTTTTCCTAAAATCGTTACGTGGCGAAGAATAATAGGCGCCATCGTTGAATTTTCAGGCTGTAAACGAACGAAATTTTCTTCTTTAAAGAAACGTTTTACCGTTGCTTCGTTGTCCTCGGTCATAGCGACCACAATATCTCCGTTATTAGCAGTTTGCTGCTGACGTACGATTACCATATCGCCATCTAGAATACCTGCTTCAATCATACTTTCTCCCATAATTTCAAGCATAAATACATGATCATCTGGAGAAACGAATTTATCTGGAAGAGGGAAATATTCTTCCACATTTTCAACGGCTGTTATAGGAAGACCCGCTGTTACTTTACCGATAACAGGAACATTAATGACATTGCTTTTAGGGATGTTTACTTCGTCTAGTTGAAGAACTTCGATTGCTCTTGGTTTTGTTGGATCTCTGCGAATTAACCCTTTGCTTTCTAAACGAGCTAAATGCCCGTGTACAGTGGAGCTAGAGGCTAATCCCACCGCTTCCCCAATCTCACGAACAGAAGGCGGATAACCTTTTAATTTTACTTCGTGCTTAATAAAATCTAGTATGTCTTGTTGACGTTTTGATAGCTTCATATTTTTCACCTCGATTTTAGCTATTCTTTAGGTGAATTATACCACGTGATGTGTCAATATACAAACATAAGTTCGAAGAATTCCATTGACAGAAACAAATGTTCTCAATAAAATAAGAACATATATTCTGATAGGGGGATCATAATATGCACCAATTCTTACATTCTATGAAACATTACGCTATTTTTTTTGCAGTTATCGCTGCACTTACATATGTATTGACGCTGGTTTTAGGAGCGGATAAAGTAGATTTAGACAAATATTCAACGGTTACTATTACAAAAGGAGATACGCTTTGGGACTTGTCCAACAAGTATCATAATCACCATCATTTGACCACCAATGAATTTGTCAAATGGGTTGAAGACGTCAATGATCTAAACTCAGACACTGCCCAGTCTTTATCTCCTGGAGATAAATTATATATTCCTGTTTTAAAAAAAGAGTTACATAATCAAGTGGCAATTGAACAGTAGTGTGTAACGGCCGTTCCTGAATATTGTTAGAAGCCGAAAAGGTCGTGATAAAAGTGGACGCCATTATTTATTGCCGTGTAAGTACGGATAAAAAAACCCAAGAAACATCTTTACAGCGCCAGCAAGAAGAATTAAAAAAGCTTGCTGATCTTCACCATCTAAACGTAAAAAAAGTCGTAATGGAAAAAGCAAGCGGATATGACGTAGACAGAGAGGGTATATTGGATGTTCTTCATACAATGAAAGAAGAAAAAATATCTGTGCTGCTCATTCAAGACGAAACGCGATTAGGCAGAGGAAATGCCCGAATCGCGCTTCTTCATGCTTTTCATAAAGAAAATGCTACGATCTATACGATTAGTCATCAAGGTCAGCTTCAGCTTTCAGAATCTGATTCGATGGTGTTAGATATTATTAGCTTAGTGGAAGAGCATCAGCGGAAATTACATAACGCTAAAATTAAAAGAGGAATGAAAAGAGCCGTAGAAAACGGTTATCGTCCGCAGCAAAATTTAAAAAATCAAGGAGTTAACTCAGGAAGAGAAAAAAAAGAAGCGCCGATTGAAGAAATTGTCCGCCTTCGTCATAACGGCTTAACCTTTGCTGAAATTTCAGTTACGCTAAAAGGTTTTGGTTATAATATTTCAAAAGCAACGGTACATCGTCGCTATCAAGAGTATCAAGAGAGTGCTCAATCTCTTGATAAAACGAAAGAGATTTAGTAAGATGACTACATGTTGCCGGAACTGTTCGGTAATTTTAATTATTGATTATAAGGAGATAGGTTTTATATGCTATCAAAAGATAAACTTGCTCGTATTAATGCTCTTTCAAAAAAGGCAAAGGCTGAAGGTCTGACAGAATCTGAAGCGAAAGAACAGCAAGAGCTACGTCAGGAATATTTAAAAGTTTTCCGACAATCTATGACAAACCACCTTCATACGATTAAAGTTGTGGACGAGGAAGGTAAAGATGTTACGCCTAAGAAGTTAAAAGAGAGCAAAAAGAAGCGTCTTCACTAAGACGTTCTAGTAAAACTAGAGGGAGAGTTCCCTCTAGTTTTTTGTATATTTTTAATAAGGCACACAAAAACTGTAAAAGTGGAAATTTTTTTGGTTCAAGTATTGTACAAATAAGCAAATCATTAGTATGATAACATATGTACATAGTTTTGAAAGGAATGAAGAGTATGACACAACGTATTGAAGATCTTTCGATTGCAACAATTCGTACTTTATCAATCGATGCGATTGAGAAAGCAAATTCAGGTCACCCAGGTATGCCAATGGGAGCTGCTCCAATGGCGTATACATTGTGGACAAAATTTATGAACATCAATCCAAAGAATCCAAACTGGTTCAACCGTGACCGCTTTGTATTATCAGCAGGACACGGATCGGCACTATTATACAGCTTGCTTCATTTAGCTGGATATGACTTATCAATTGAAGACCTTAAAAACTTCCGTCAATGGGGAAGCAAAACACCAGGTCATCCAGAGTTCGGTCATACAGCAGGTGTTGATGCAACAACTGGTCCACTAGGACAAGGTATTGCAATGGCTGTTGGTAAAGCAATGGCAGAACGTCATTTAGCTGAAACATACAACAAAGAAGGTTTAGAAATTGTAGACCACTTTACGTATGGTATTTGTGGTGACGGAGACTTAATGGAAGGTGTATCTGCTGAAGCAGCTTCATTAGCGGCACACTTAAAATTAGGACGCTTAGTTGTTTTATACGATTCAAATGATATTTCTTTAGACGGAGATTTAGATCGCTCGTTCTCTGAGAACGTAGAAGATCGTTTCAAGGCTTACGGATGGCAAGTAATTCGTGTTGAAGACGGCAATGACTTGACAGCGATTGCAAACGCAATTGAAGAAGCAAAAGGCGATTTAACACGCCCAACGCTAATTGAAGTAAAAACAACAATCGGATTTGGTTCTCCAAACCACGCGGGTACTTCTGGCGTGCACGGTTCTCCATTAGGTTCCGATGAAACAAAATTAACAAAAGAAGCTTATGCATGGACATTTGAAGAAGATTTCTATGTGCCAGAAGAAGTGTATGCTCACTTCAAAGCTACAATTGCTGAAGATGGCCAAAAGAAAGAAAACGAATGGAACGATGTATTTGCACAGTATAAAGAAAAATATCCTGAACTAGGTCGTCAATTTGAACTAGCAGTAGAAGGAAAGTTACCGGAAGGCTGGGAAGAAACGCTTCCAGCATACGAAACGGGTTCAAGCCTAGCTAGCCGTGCTTCTTCTGGAGAAGTATTAAACGCAGTAGCACAAGCTGTACCTCAATTCTTCGGCGGTTCAGCTGACTTAGCTGGGTCAAATAAAACAATGATTAAAGGTTCAGAAGACTTCACTGCAGCTGATTACAGCGGACGTAATATTTGGTTCGGTGTACGTGAATTTGCAATGGGAGCTGCATTAAACGGTATGGCTCTACACGGCGGTGTAAAAGTATTCGGAGGAACATTCTTTGTATTCTCTGATTATCTTCGCCCAGCAATTCGCTTAGCAGCTTTAATGAAGCTTCCTGTAACATATGTATTCACACATGACAGTATCGCAGTTGGAGAAGACGGCCCAACACATGAGCCAATTGAACAATTGCCATCACTTCGTGCAATGCCAGGTCTTTCAGTGGTTCGTCCTGCAGATGCAAATGAAACAGCTGCTGCATGGCGCTTAGCATTAGAATCAACTGACCGCCCAACGGCGCTTGTATTGACTCGTCAAAACTTGCCAACGCTTGAAGGTACAAAAGAAAATGCATACGAAGGCGTGTCTAAAGGCGCGTACGTTGTATCTAAAGCTGGTAAAGACCAAGCGGATGCATTAATACTTGCAACAGGCTCTGAAGTAAGCCTAGCAGTAGAAGCACAAAAAGCATTAGCTGCAGAAGGCATTGATGTATCTGTAGTAAGTATGCCTGCATGGGATCGTTTCGAAGAGCAATCTGCTGAGTACAAAGAAAGTGTTATCCCTAAATCAGTGAAAAAACGTTTAGGTATTGAAATGGCTTCTACACTTGGCTGGGAACGCTATGTTGGAGACGAGGGACAAGTTCTTGGTATTAATCACTTCGGTGCATCTGCTCCTGGTGAAACAATCATGAAAGAATTTGGTTTTACAGTTGAAAATGTAGTAGCAAAAGTGAAAAGCTTGCTTAATGCATAATTCTTTTTCACAAGAAAGAGCAGACTCCTATGGTCTGCTCTTTTTTTTCGACAAAAAAACAAAGAAATTTTTTCATCGATAGACAAGCATTGCGTACACCATTCGGTATAATAGTACAAAAAAGAACGAGCCGAAAGGGAGGATGAATCGTGAGAACGTATGAAGTATATTTAATGGAGGAAGAAGTTGCATCATCCTATTTTCGAAGAGAAAAGCTCATTTATCAGCTGCTGATTGAATATAAAATGAAACGTCACTTGCAGGAAACGCATTTACAAAAACAAGTTCATTACATTACTCGCCAACTGCCCAATTCATTTATTCAACGAGAATTACTTCAGGCGTTTTCTCATTATCCTCATTTTTTTACTCATCAAGAGACGTTTGTGCTGGAGTATCCTCATAAAAAAAGTCGAGCATCTATAAAATTAACGAATCGCTGTATAACAATTGAAGGAGATGGCAATGTTGATGCTGAGACAGCTTTTTTTGAAGTATTACGCAAGCTAGATCCTTGTTTTTTAGCAGTGAATTATGGAACGGATGAATACGGCTGGCTGAGGCCTGTGAAAACAAGAAAATTTGTGTAATTATTTAAGGAAATTGGAACGGAAATATTGTATAATAGCGTATGGTCTAGTACACTGTAAGTTAGACAACACGAAGGAGGAAGTAATACCATGGGAATGTATATTCTAGTTGGTGTTCTAGCATTAATTGTTGGGATAGCGCTAGGATTTTTCATTGCTCGTAAGTATATGATGAGCTATCTGAAGAAAAATCCACCAATTAATGAACAAATGTTAAAAATGATGATGATGCAAATGGGCATGAAACCATCGCAGAAAAAAATTAACCAAATGATGAAAGCAATGAACGGCCAAATTAAATAATGGTTAATTGGACAGACACTCTCTATTCAGAAGGGTGTCTTTTGTTTTATGATAGAGATAAGAAAATGGTTGTAGGGCTAGGGGGATACGATGAAAATTTTTCGAGAGTTATGGTGGTTTTTCAAACAGGAAAAAAAGTCTTACATAACGGGGATAGCGCTGCTTATTATTGTGGCAGCATTAGAACTTCTCCCGCCTAAAATTATTGGTTTAACGGTAGATGGCATTAAAGAAGGGACGCTGAATGGAAAGCGCTTAATGCAGATGGTTGGCATTTTGCTAGGAGCTGCTGTTGTGGCCTATTTCACAAGATACATATGGCGTATTATGATATTTGGTTCATCTGTTAAACTAGCCAAGCAGCTGAGAAATACCCTCTACACTCATTTTACCAGGATGAATCAGGCCTTTTATCAGCGGCGGCGAATTGGGGATTTGATGGCCCATGCAACGAATGATATTCAAGCTATTCAACAAACTGCAGGTTCGGGCGTTTTGACGCTCGTGGATTCCATTGTCACAGGAGGGCTTGTTCTATGCACAATGGCCCTAACAATCAGCTGGAAATTAACGCTTATTTGCCTTATTCCTATGCCGCTTATGGCCGTTTTAACAAGTTACTATGGTACATTGCTTCATGCGCGGTTTCATCACGCACAAGCAGCATTTTCTACTTTAAATGATAAGGTTCAAGAAAGCATTAGCGGAATTAAAGTCATTAAGACGTTTGGGGAAGAAGCAGCTGATGTCGAAGAATTTCGTATGAAGTCTGCAGATGTTGTTCAAAAGAACATGAAAGTAGCACGAGTAGATGCATTGTTTGATCCGACCATTTCGATTATTGTAGCACTTTCTTTTTTACTTGCTCTTATTTTTGGCAGCAAGATGGTGATTAGTGAAGAGTTAACACTGGGACAGCTTGTTACCTTTACAACTTATTTGGGCCTTCTTATTTGGCCGATGCTCGCGTTTGGCTGGCTATTTAACATTGTGGAACGAGGAAGAGCATCATATGACAGGGTATTTTCTTTATTAAAAGAAGAAAATTCGATTGAAGAAGCAGCGCATCCTAGTGTTGAACTGCCAACAGGAAATATTGAAGCTGTTATTCATAGGTTTTCGTATGGTAAAGAAGACGAATACACGTTAAACGAAATTTACTTTACACTTTCTCGCGGTCAAACGTTAGGGATTGTCGGAAAGACGGGTGCTGGGAAAACCACGCTTTTAAAGCTGTTGCTTCGTGAATTTGATGTAAGCGACGGAGCTGTTTTATGGGGAGGAAAAGACATTAAAGATTATGCTTTTGATTCACTGTACAAAAGCATTGGATATGTTCCTCAAGATCACTTTTTGTTTTCAACAACAGTCGCTGCTAATATCGCGTTCGGAAAAGAAGACGCAAGCAATCAAGAAATCCAAGAAGCGGCTAAAGTTGCAAATGTACATAAAGACATCCTCGATTTTACAGATGGCTATCAAACAATAGTAGGTGAAAAAGGCGTTTCGTTATCTGGTGGACAAAAACAGCGTATCTCGATTGCAAGAGCTCTTCTATTAGATCCTGAGCTTTTAATTTTAGATGACTCGCTATCAGCGGTAGATGGAAAAACGGAAGCGGGTATTTTACAAGCGTTGAGGCAAAAACGTCAAAATCGAACAACGATTATTACAGCGCATCGGCTGAGCTCGGTTACTCATGCAGACCTGATTCTTGTCCTTGATAAAGGGAAAATTATTCAGCGAGGAACTCATGAGGAACTGCTTAGCGTGAGCGGCTGGTATCAGGATATGTACGATAGACAGCAGCTTGAACGTGCGGTAGAAGAAGGAGAGACGAAAAATGAAAATTGAGCATTCTTCGGTACATAAACGTCTGTTTCACTATACAATTCCGCATAAAAAATCATTTTTTTTAGCGTTCACTCTATTATTAATTGCTACGGCTGCTGATTTATTAGGGCCCATTTTGATTAAAATTTTCATTGACGATTATTTAACTCCTAAGTATTTGCCTTTTCAGCCTCTGGTGTGGCTTGCAAGCAGTTATTTGCTTTTACAGCTTTTAAAAATTGTCGTTCAATACTTTCAGCTTCTGCAGTTTCAGAAAATTGCGCTTCAAATTATTCAGCAGATTCGAATTGACGTTTTTTCTCATGTTCATCGTCTGGCGCTTCGCTTTTTTGACAACACGCCAACGGGAAGCCTTGTTTCTCGAATTACAAATGACACGGAAGCTATGAAAGAAATGTTTGTAGAAGTCATCGCGGTTTTTATTCAAAATGGGGTATTTTTGATTGGTATTTTTATAGCGATGTTTATGCTAGATGTGAAGCTGGCTTTTTACTGTTTAGTTCTTCTCCCGTTTATTTGGGGACTTATGAAGCTTTATCAGCATTACAGCGCTATTTACTACGGACAGCTCCGAGAAAAGCTAAGTCAGTTAAATGCCAAGCTTCATGAGTCTTTACAAGGCATGTCCATTATTCAATTATTTCGTCAAGAAAAGCGGCTTCGCTCGGAATTTGAAGAAATTAATGATGAGCACTACAAAGCGGGCATGCGCAATATTAAGTTAGATGGTTTGCTACTGAGGCCTGCTGTCGAAATTCTTTATATTTTAGCCGTTATTCTTGTGCTCAGTTATTTTGGCATTTCCGTAGCTGACAGTCCTGTTAAAATTGGTGTTCTTTACGCGTTTATCAACTATTTGGATCGTTTTTTTGAGCCCGTTAATGAAATGATGCAGCGTCTTTCTATGTATCAGCAAGCGATGGTATCAGCCTCCCGGGTATTTGATTTGATGGATGAGGAAGAAAAAAATCCAGTGATGACAGGAGAACAAAAGCAGGGGGTACAAAAAGGAACGGTAGAATTCAAAAACGTCACGTTTTCCTATGACGGTGTTCGAGATGTGCTTTCTGATATATCATTTACGGTAAACGAAGGAGAAACAGTGGCTTTAGTAGGCCATACTGGAAGCGGGAAAAGCTCCATCATTAATTTATTAATGCGTTTTTATGAGCAGCAAAAAGGAGACATTTTGATCGATAATAAACCACTGTCGTCCTTTTCAAATAAACAGCTTCGAGATCAGGTAGGGCTGGTGCTGCAAGATGCCTTTTTATTTGCCGATACCGTAAAGCGAAATATTACGCTGCATGAAGACCATTTTTCTGATGAGCAAGTAAAAGCAGCGGCGAAATTTGTGCAAGCTCACGCATTTATCGAAGCTCTTCCTAATAAGTATAATGAAGTGCTAGTGGAAAGAGGTTCAACTTTATCAAGCGGTCAGCGTCAGCTCTTAGCATTTGCAAGAACGGTGATTCGAAACCCTAAAATCCTTATTCTTGATGAAGCAACAGCCCATATCGATACAGAAACGGAAGAAGCGATTCAAGAAGTGTTAAGAGATATGGGAAAAGGCCGCACAACGATTGCGATTGCACATCGTTTATCAACTATTCAACACGCCGATTGTATTTTAGTATTGCATAAAGGGAAAATCGTCGAAAAAGGAACGCATGCTGAACTGCTAGATAAAGGCGGTTTGTACTATAATATGTATCAGCTTCAGCACAGTGAAAAAGAGGAAAATTTCAATAAAGAAACAGGAGTAAAAGAGATTTATAAAGAATTGATAGAGTGAAGGTGAAAAAAAGAAACAACCTTCATGAAGAGGTTGTTTCTGTTGTTTGAGCAGGGAATTCATTGTAAACGTTTAATAAATGATCTAATTCTTGACTATGTTTAATAGCAGGTGGAGAGTTTAATCCACTTACTCGGACTATGCGGATGAGTTCTTCTCGTTTCTTTTCAATCGCTAATAGAATATCTTTTTTGGCCAATGCTATGTATCCCTTCTAACAAGTCGTTTACCTAATTATACAAGATAATGGTACTATTTGAAAGAAGTGAGATAAGACAATTTGGTTACAAAATGGTAACGAAAAAGAACAAAAAGAACAAAAAAGGGAAGTGGGAAATGTGGGAGATTTAAATTTATTTTTGGCATTTGGCGCAGGCTTTTTATCGTTTATTTCACCCTGCTGTTTGCCTTTGTATCCAGCTTTTTTATCGTACATAACGGGAGTATCAGTCAGCGAGCTAAAGGAAGGCGCTAAGTCACATCAGCGCAAAGCTTTTATTCACACAGCTTTTTTTCTTCTGGGATTTTCTGTTATCTTTATTATGATTGGTTTTGCGACATCCTTTATTGGTCAGTGGTTTTTTAACTATAAAGATTTAATTCGGCAGATTGGCGCTATTCTTATTATTTTCTTTGGTCTAGTTGTACTAGGGATTTTTAAGCCTCGAATTCTTATGCAGGAACATAAAGTTCAATTCGCCAATAAGCCGGCTGGACTCTTAGGTTCTTCTTTTATTGGTATGGCTTTTGCTGCCGGCTGGACTCCTTGCACGGGACCTATTTTAGTATCGGTTATGGCGCTTGCAGCGACAAACCCAGGCTCCGGTCTTTTGTACATGATAACGTATTCACTTGGGTTTTCTATTCCGTTCTTTATCATGACATTCTTTATTGGAAAAATGAACTGGTTAAAAAAACATATGAATTCCATGATGAAAGTTGGCGGATACGCAATGATTGGCATGGGGTTTATTTTATATTTTGACTGGATGACAAAAATTATTATTTATACAACGAGCGTATTTGGAGGGTTTACGGGCTTTTAAAAAGGGAAAATGATACAAAAAAGAATCTGGAAGTTGGCAGGTTCTTTTTTGTTTTTTAAAGACCAAACGTTCATTTTAGCTCTTAGGAAATAAGCAAGAATATGACTCGAAAAAATATATAGAAAAAATTTATTTTTACTATATCTTCTATAAATACGGAGTGATACAATGAAATCGTCATATTTTTAATTGTTAAAAAGAGGTGTATAAATTGAAAGATATTTTGTTAATCTTGCTTTTGCAACTGATCTATGTACCGATCTTGACGCTGCGCACAATTTTTTTAGTCAAAGGTATGAGTATGTATGCCTCGGTTTTTGGATTTGTTGAAGCGTTAATTTATGTATTTGGCTTATCCCTAGTATTTTCAGGAGATCAAAGCACGCTTGCTATGGTTGTATACGCAGTTGGATTTGGAGTGGGAATTATACTTGGAAGTTATATCGAATCTAGGCTTGCTATCGGATATACAACATTCTTAGTTAACCTTATGACCAAAAATGAAGAGTTAATTAACCGCCTTCGACAGGAAGGTTTTGGTGTTACTGTGTATCAAGGTGAAGGAAGAGACAGTGCACGCTATAGATTAGACATTTTAACAAAAAGAAGTAGAGAAGAAGAGCTATTAGCATTCATTGAAGAATATGAGCCTCGTGCTTTCATTATTTCATACGAGCCGCGTAAATTTAAAGGCGGGTTCTTACTAAAAGCAATGAAAAAGCAAAAACAAAAGCAAAAAGCAAAAGCAGATATTACCTCTACTAAATAAAAACAGAAGAGATCCTCTTCTGTTTTTTGTTGCACTTTTACTTCTGATGTTTTTTGGATTATAATATAAGTACACACTAAACTATAGTAAAGGAAGGATTTCATTGGTTATTGCTTCAACACTTGTCGCAATTTTTATGGCTTCTTTCATATTAGTTGTTCGAATGAAAGCCGCTGATAAACCAACGAATGCAAAAAAAATTATACTTCCGCCTTTTTTTATGAGTACGGGAGCGTTAATGTTTATCTTTCCAATGTTTCGAGTAACGGGTGCAGAACTGCTTGAGGCGTTAATAGCAGGCATGATCTTCTCAATCCTGTTAATTAAAACGTCTAAATTTGAAATTCGTGACGATCATATTTACTTGAAGCGTTCAAAAGCTTTTGCATTCATTATTATTGGTTTGCTTATTATTCGAATTGCAATGAAAATATATTTAAGTTCTTCAATTGATGTTGGCCAGCTTGGCGGTATGTTCTGGATTTTAGCATTTGGTATGATTGTACCTTGGCGCATTGCGATGTACACATCGTACAAAAAGCTCGAACGAAAGCTGCACAATGATCGTCTTGGAAATACAACGATATTAAATTAAAAAAGGTGGCTACGCAGCCACCTTTTTTGATTTAAAATAAATGCTGATAGGGGACGGCATCTATTTTTTGCTTTTTTAATGTTTTTAATAAAAATTTATGATCACGTTTAGGCGTAGCTAAGATGTATCCACGTACGATTAAGTCTTCTGTTATAGAGGCGGCTTGTTCCTCAAGTGCGAGTTCCCCAATTTTCCCTGCAATTTTTTGTTTGGCCACATCGCGAAATAGTTCAGGTACTGGTTCAACAAGAACGTTTAATAGCTGCTTTTGATCCGCTGACCAAAGGTGAATGGTTTTGGAAAGATAGTGATCTTGCCAATCAAGTTCAGACATGCCGTCTTCTTTTGGTAAGCGCTTTAAAAATTTTCTGAACATAAAAAATCCGCCGATAGCAAACATGCTCATTAAAAAGACAACCCAAAATAAAATAACCCATAAAAACCAGCCCTCTAGCATATTTTTCACTCCTTTATAAAGAGATTAATCATAACATTACTATATTTATACATTTATTATAAAAGCCTTGTTCCTTTTATGGCAATATAAAATTCCTGCACTTTATGTGAAAAGAGAGTCATTTTTGACTTATCGATAAGTTTATATTGACTTATCGATAAGTGAATTATCGTTAGAATTATCTAAAAATGCTTATTTTTCCGCCTTTTAAAAGTTGGCACGATTTTTGCATATAAACTAATTGAAGAATTATTTAATATGAGAGGAAGATAAAAAATGAGTCAAACTTTTAGCAAAGTAGCAACAAATTTACCGGGAGAAAATGCAAAGCAATTATTAGATAGAAGACACCGTGCCATTCCGAAAGGTGTAAGTTATGGCATTCCGACATTTGCTGATACGGCTGAAGGGGCGATCGTTAAAGATGTCGATGGCAATACGTTTATTGATTTCGTAGGGGCAATTGGCACAATTAATGTAGGTCATAGTCATCCAAAAGTGAAAGAAGCGCTTCACAAGCAAGTAGACCGTTTTATTCACACAGGATTTAATGTCATGATGTATGAGTCATATGTAGAGCTTGCAGAAAGACTAGCAGCAATTGCTCCTGGTGAATTTGACAAGAAAGTATTACTTTTAAATAGCGGAGCAGAAGCTGTAGAAAATGCAGTGAAAATTGCTCGTAAATATACAAAGCGTCAAGGAATTATTTCATTTAACCGCGGTTTCCACGGCCGTACATTAATGACAATGACAATGACAAGTAAAGTAAAGCCATATAAATATGAATTTGGACCGTTTGCTCCTGAAGTATACAAAGCTCCATATCCTTATGAGTATCGCCGCCCACAAGGATTATCAGTTGAAGCATACGAAGAGTTTATGATTACTGAATTCAAAAACTTCTTAAATACAGAAGTAGCACCAGAAACGATTGCAGCTGTTGTAATGGAGCCAATTCAAGGTGAAGGTGGTTTCATTGTTCCAGGTAAACGTTTTGTGCAAGAAGTGTATCAATTATGTAAAGAGCACGGAATTTTATTTGTATCAGATGAAATTCAAGCTGGTTTTGCACGTACGGGCCGCTACTTCGGTATTGAACACTTTGACGTTGCACCAGATTTAATTACAGTATCTAAATCACTAGGAGCTGGTGTACCGATTAGTGGTGTCATCGGCCGCGCTGAAATCATGGATGAATCTAATCCTGGTGAGCTTGGCGGAACGTACTGCGGAAGCCCTCTTGGATGTGAAGCGGCTTTAGCTGTACTTGATATCATTGAAGAAGAAAAGCTAAATGAACGCGGTGAGTACCTTGGAAAAGTGGTAACATCACGATTTGAAAAATTAGCAGAAAAATATGACTGTATCGGTGATATCCGCGGATTAGGAGCTATGTCTGCTATCGAGCTTGTGAAAGACCGCGAAACAAAAGAAGCGGATAAAGAGCTTACACAGCGCATCGTAAAAGAAGCAAACAAACGTGGATTATTACTGCTTAGCGCGGGAGTATTCGGAAACGTTCTTCGTATCTTAATGCCAATTGTTATTACAGATGAGCAGCTAGAAGAAGGCTTAGCTATTTTTGAAGCAGCACTAGAAGCAAGCGTGCAGCAAACGGTTGAAGTATAAGAGAAATTGAGGCATGAGTGAAGAGAGAACTCTTCACTCATTCTTCATGAATCACAAAGAATGGATATGTTTGGACACTCTATTTATAGATTTTTCATTTTCTGATAAAATAAAATAATAATTATTTTTTGACGAAAAGGTGATTCAAATGACCATTCATAAAAAGCAGATTCAGCAAATTAACGACGAACTTTACGATATATTTGAGTCATCATTTGATGAAATCTTTGTAACTGATGCAAATGGGTATGTATTAGTTGTAAATTCAGAGTGTGAAAAAAATTATGCTTTGAAAGTGGAAGATTTTATTGGAAAGCACGTAAAAGAACTTCAGGAAATGGGCATCTTTTATCCTTCGGCCACGTTAAAGGTGATTGAATCTAATCAAGCAATTGAATTGGTTCAAAAAACAAACTCAGGCCGATATCTTCATGTGCGGACTAGGCCAGTATTTACTAATGACGGGCAATTGAAAAGTGTTATTAGCTATTCTCGAGATCTCACAGACTTAATGGAATTAAAACGAAAAGTAGAAGAGATGGAAGAACAGCTTGAAAACTATAAGAAAGAGTTAAACGAATCCGTAGATTTAGAAGGAATCGTAACAAAAAGCGAAGCGATGAAAAAAGTTTTTTCAACCATTCAACGAGTGGCTTCTGTAAATACAACCGTTCTCTTACTTGGAGAAACAGGGGTAGGAAAAAGCAGAGTAGCAAAACTGCTTCATCAGCTTAGTACAAGAAAACAGCAGCCGTATCATGAACTTAATTGTGCAGCGCTTCCTGAACAGCTTATTGAGTCAGAGCTATTTGGCTATGAAGGCGGTACGTTCACTGGAGCATTTCGCGAAGGGAAAAAAGGGATCATTGAGCTTTCGAACGAAGGCACGCTTTTTCTAGATGAGATTGGTGAACTTTCTCTTTCAGCACAAAGTAAGTTGCTCCATGTACTGCAAGACCGTACAATTCGTCCCGTGGGCTCAACAAGAGCAGTATCAATAGACGTACGAATTATTGCTGCTACGAATCAAAACCTGGAGCAAATGGTCGAAGAAGGAAAGTTTAGACGTGATTTGTACTATCGACTTAACGTGGTGCCAATTACGATCCCACCTTTACGAGAGCGAAAAGAAGATATTCTGCCTCTTGTCTATCAGTTTCTTCATCATTTTAATACGGTATACGAACGTAATGTACGCTTATCACCAAAGGCATTAGACGCATTTTTAGGGCAGGAATGGAAAGGAAACGTTCGCGAAGTGGAAAATATCATTGAGCGTCTGGTTGTTACAGGAGAAGAAATGATTACGCTTAAAGACTTGCCATTTGCAAAAGAGTTTGCTATCGATCCACCTGTGCATACGCTTCCTGAAATGATTGAACATGTGGAAAAAGAAATGGTCATCAAGGCGTTTGAACAGCATAGGTCATCTTACAAAGTAGCCGAACAGCTTGGTATTAGTCAATCACAAGCGAGCCGTAAAATTCGAAAATATGTGTCGGACAGTACCGAACAGTGAGTAGATAAATTTAAGCAGGGAGTGAAGAAATATGAAGCAAGCAAACTTATATATTAACGGAGAATTTGTTTCGGCAAATGATACATACGAAGTAGTAAATCCAGCAACAAATGAAGTAGTAGCTACCGTTGCAAAAGGCGGAGAAAAAGAAGCAAAGCTAGCAGCAGATGCTGCTTATGAAGCGTTTCAAACATGGTCTAAAAAAACAGCAGAAGAGCGCGGTAAATTATTATTTAAATGGCATCAGCTGATCGAAGAACACACGGATGAACTGGCTGAAATCATGACAGTCGAGCAAGGTAAGCCTCTTAAAGAAGCAAAAGGTGAAATTGGCTATGCCAACGGATTCGTTTCATGGTACGCAGAAGAAGGAAAACGCATTTACGGAGAAACAATTCCAGCTTCTTCTCCTAATAAACGATTATTTGCTCATAAGCAGCCTGTGGGAGTTATGGCAGCTATTACACCTTGGAACTTCCCGGCAGCTATGATTACGCGTAAAGTAGCCCCAGCTCTAGCAGCTGGATGTACAGCGGTTATTAAACCGGCAGAACAAACGCCACTAACGGCTCTTCGTCTAGCAGAGTTGGCGCAGGAAGCAGGTATTCCAAAAGGCGTAATGAATGTAGTTACAGGAGATGCAAAAGCGATTGGAGAAGCGTGGCTTCAAGATGGACGCGTACGCAAACTATCGTTTACGGGCTCTACAGAAGTAGGTAAACTGTTAATGCGCGGAGCAGCTGATACGGTTAAAAAAGTGTCTTTAGAATTAGGAGGACACGCTCCGTTTATCGTAACAGCAAATGCTGATTTAGATAAAGCAGTAACAAATGCAATTGCTTCTAAATTCCGTAACGCTGGTCAAACATGCGTATGTACAAACCGCATCTACGTGCACGAGTCTATTGCTAAACCGTTCGCAGAGCAGTTTGCAGCAGCCGTTAGTCAGCTGAAAGTCGGAAACGGCTTAGAAGAAGGTACGGATATCGGACCTTTAATCGATGAAAAAGCGTTAGAAAAAGTAAAGCGCCACTTAGATGATGTTGTAGCAAAAGGTGGAAACGTCTTAACTGGAGGGGCTGTACGCGAAGAGGGAAGCGGACTTTTTGTTGAGCCTACGGTTGTAGATGGTGCAACGGATGATATGCTTTGTATGTACGAAGAAACATTCGGACCGATTGCTCCAATTGCGACGTATCAAACAGAAGAAGAAGTTATTCGCCGTGCAAATAACTCGCCTTACGGATTAGCAGCTTATGTGTTCACTGAAAATATTTCAGAAGCTATTCGTATTGCTGAAGCTTTAGAATATGGTATTGTAGGACTAAATGATGGACTACCTTCTACACCACAAGCGCCGTTTGGCGGCTTTAAAGAAAGTGGACTTGGACGTGAAGGCGGACATTACGGAATTGAAGAATATTTAGAAGTAAAATATATTTCTTTAGGCTTTTAATAAAAAGTGATTTCGCTTTCCTGCGAAATCACTTTTTTAGTAATAGTACACGTGGGGAATTTGTGCATGGATTGATTGAAAATTCATGAATAAAAAACAAAACTCCTCAAGAGTACAGCATGCAAGGTCTTCGCAATCGTGAGAATTAAAAAAATCTTCTAGTATAGTTGGTTCGGCGTCTTTAAATAACCAGTGGTGTTCAACATCTTCAAATTTGCCTCGATAAACCTCGCTCAGTCCATAAAAGTCAAATATATCTTCCAACTGCTTTTGGTGCATAGCCATCCCTCCTCTTCTTAGTATAAGAAAAAGAAAGAGATATTAAACAAGCCGTCATACTACTTTGTTTTTTTGAAAAAATCTCGTATAGTTAATAGTAATGACAAGCAAAGGAGTTTCGGCATGTTTACATATATTACGTTATTTGGTTTTCTTGGATTCGCTGTGTATTCGAGTACGTGGATTTATTCCATTGTCAAAAAAGATGGAAGAGCAAAGAAAAATGGAAAGGGTACTCTTATTAGTTTTCTTGTGATGCTTATCGGGTTAGTCGGTATGCAGTTTACATAACTATAGATTATTTTGACATTTTTACCACCTTCACTTATAGTTAACGTTGGGCGAACATATGTATGATTTTGGTTACGGTGCTTGCCTTAAGTTGAAAAAGAAAGAAGGTGGCATATTTGAGATATCACACACATATTGCAACATCGATTGCTGCCGGTGCCGGTGTGGCTATAACAGGAGACGCTTCGTTTACATTTCCTTATGTTGTAGGCATTGCGATTGGAGCGCTGCTTCCTGATATAGATGAACCAAATTCATATATTGGTAGAAGATCTCTTGGTCTCGCAAAAGTCATTAAATCTATTTTTGGACACCGAGGTATCACGCATTCTATTCTTGCAAGTGGACTTATTTTTTATTTACATACGATGTATAACAACGATTTTACATTAGGGATAGCCTATGGATACGCTTTTCATATTCTTGGAGATTTCTTTTCTAAACGAGGGGTACCTTTTTTCTCTCCTCTTAGCAAGAAGAAGTTTAAGCCTCCTTTAACATATGAAACAGGTGGTGGAGCAGAGACTCTCATCTTTTACCTGGCAGTGATAGGAAGTTTCTATATGCTTTATAAGTATCAGCTGTACAACCAGCTGTTTTAAAGAAAGAAGCCATCTGAGTAAATTAGATGGCTTCTTTTACACTTCTACCACATAAAGTTCAGGCGTTTTCATAGGCAGGGTAATGGTAATGCTTGTGCCGTCATTTTCTTCACTTGATACGTGGAAAAAACCATTATGCTCGTTAATAATTTTGTTGCAAATGGTTAGTCCAAGGCCTATTCCTCGTTCTTTGGTTGTATAAAAAGGCTCTCCTATATGAGGGATACGCTTTGAGTCAATTCCACATCCGCTATCTTTTATCACAATGCATAGCGTTTCTCTAGCTGATTTTTCAATCGATACAGCCAGCTTGCCGCCGCTTTCCATAGAATCAATGGCATTTTGTATAATATGAATAAATGCTTGGGTTAGCTGTGTTTTTTGCCCACTAATGAGCAGGGGATATTCTTTTGGATAATGGCGAATGATGTGGATGTTTTTGACTTCGGTAACCGGTTCAAATTGCTTTAATACCTCATCTAGCAAGTCTGTCATAATAAGGCTTTCTGTATAAGCGTACTCTCGTTTAGCTAAGCTCATAAATTCTGCGATAATATGTTCAATTTGTGAGAGTTCGTGCTGAATGAGATCTCGATAAATCATTGTTTTTTTCGGCTGCTGTGTCTCACTGAACAGTTGTATAAACCCTTTAATGGTTGTCAAAGGATTTCTAACCTCGTGTGCGATACTTGCAGCAAGGTGACCAATGACAGAGAGTTTTTCTGAATTCTGGATCTTTTTCTCTGCTTGTCTTTTCTCTGTTACGTCTCGTGAGATAAATACAAACCCTTCGATTTCTCCAGTAGCTGTAATAATTGGAGCGCCTTTACATTCTAATAAAACGATGGTGCCATTCACGTGAAACTTTCGGTATTCAAATGTGGAGGCATCTTTTGTTTTGCTCATGTTAGCTAAAATAGTCGAGATTAGGTGCTTGTCTTCAGGATACGCATTGATAAGCACATGTTGTCCAATAAGTTCATCAGGATAAACCCCTAATGTTTTAGCGTAAGAAGGAGAAGCGTATTCATAAATGCCATCTTCAGTAATAGCACATACTAAATCATGGGTATGAGATAAAATAGCTTGATGCTTTGGTTCATTGTCATCGGCAATGATTCGATCTTTTAATGGATAAAAAAGCTGATCTTCTTGGTTGGTGAAGGTGTGACGAACTTGAGTGCCGCACATTCTGCAAAAATTATAATCTTCCTTATAGTTACAAGAAGGACAAACGGGCATCGAATCACTCCAATCAGATCTATGCAGTGAGAGAGTTCTCAAGCACATATAATCATTATTATATATTCAAATTATAGGAAAAAATATGAAAAATCAAATGTGCTATAGAGAGGGAAACTGGGCTTGAAAACCCTATAAATGGATTTCAAATACATGTTTTTAGTTGCAAATAGATGCGAAATGGGAATTTTTACACATTTAAAAAATTAAGACGTCAAATAAGAGGTGAATAATACCTCTTATTTGATGTCTTGATAATGCTCTAGCGCACGCTCTCTAGCTGCTTTATGATCGACAATTGGAGTCGGATATGTTTTATCAAGCGTAACGTTTGCTTTTTCTAATACGTCTGCTGGAGCCTCCCAAGGTTTATGAATGTAGGAGGAAGGCAGATCTCTAAGCTCTGGAAGCCACTTTTTAATATATTCTCCTTCTTTATCAAATTTTTCTGATTGAGCAGTTGGATTAAAGATACGAAAATATGGCGCGGCGTCTGCTCCCGAGCCTGCAACCCACTGCCAGCCCATTGTGTTGTTAGCTAAATCTGCATCTACTAAGGTATCCAAAAACCAATTGGCTCCGTGTTTCCAATGAATTAAAAGATGCTTTACTAAAAAGGAAGCAGCTACCATTCGAACTCGATTGTGCATAAAACCTGTTTCCCACAGCTCCCGCATTCCGGCATCGACAAGGGGATAGCCGGTTTTTCCATTTTTCCAAGCTTGAAGCTCTTCATTGCCGTCCGCCCACTGAAATTGCTTGAATTTTTCATTCAGCGGTTCACTTGTAGTATGTGGGAAATGATAAAGCAGCTGATAAGCAAAATCTCTCCATACAAGTTGACGAATAAACATTTCAGCTTGATGGTCAAAGGCATCAGAGCTTACTTTTTCTGCTTTAGTTCTCAAATAATGATAAAGTACTCGAACTGAGAGCTGTCCTGTAGAAAAATAAGGAGATAGAAATGAATTTAATGCTTCAGCGGGAAAATCTCGTCCTTTTTCATAGTGAAGCAACTTCTTCTTTAAAAACGTTTTAAAGGCATTAACAGCGCCTTTTTCCGTAGCTTCCCACGTCGACTTAATCGTTTCGTCCCAGGGGATGCTTGGAAGTAAATCGAGATCTGAGACCGAAAGAGATTCAATTGGTTTAGAGAAGGCCTGTATGGAAGTAACTTTTTTTACAGCAGAAGATACGGAATGTTTTTGAGAAGCTTTATAGTAAGCTGTAAATACTTTATAAGGATCTCCATTTTCTTTTGTGATTTTCCAAGGTTCATGAAGGAGAAATCCTTCAAATGTGCGAATATTTATTTGTTGCTCTGAAAAAAAAGCTTGAAGCTCTTTATCTCTTTTGAGCGCATGTGGTTCATAGCGTCTGTTCCAATAAATATCTTGTGCATTCGTTTCATGGAGTAATTTTTGCAACACATCTGTAGGGTTTCCTTTTTGTACAATTAGCGTTCCTTGTATTTGTTCGATCGAAGTTTTAAAGTCATTTAGCGCATGGTGAAGCCACCATTTACTTGCACTTCCCATTGAGTTTTCTTCATGGTCGTCATGGATATAAACAGGTACAACCATTCCTTCTTTAGCTGCGTGAAATAGAGCTGGGTTATCAACCAGCCGAAAATCTTTTCGAATCCATACGATAATGGTTTTATTCATCATGTGCCACCTTTCTATCTGCAATTTGCCTCGATTATAGCTTTTTTCTCATACGTTATACAATTTTGAATGTGTAGAAGGCCTATTTTCTTATGGACGAATTTCAGATTGATGGTAAAAAGAATAACGTAAACAGAGTAAGAGAATGGGAAGGAGCCCTTAAAAATGAGAAATTCGTATGGAATGAAACAAACCGGACAACCGATATCCAATCCATATATGCAAGCAGCACCTAAGCCTGCTAAAATGCCGCCGATGCCTTCTGCAAAGGAAATGCAGGCAATGCCGATACAAGAAGGCACAAAGCAAATGCCGATGCACGGAGAAATGCCGCCGATGAAAGACGGAATGCCGTCGATGCATGGCGGAATGAGTCAAATGCCAACTATGCAAAAAGACATGAATCAAATGCCAATGTACGGAGAACTACCGCCAATGCATGGAGGGATGGATCAAATGCCCATGAAAGACGGAATGCCGCCAATGCATGGAGGGATGGATCAAATGCCCATGAAAGACGGAATGCCGCCAATGCATGGAGGGATGGGTCAAATGCCAATGCATGGAGGAATGCCGCCAATGCACGGAGGGATGGGTCAAATGCCGATGCAAGGTGGAATGCCGCCAATGCACGGAGGGATGGGTCAAATGCCGATGCAAGGTGGAATGCCGCCAATGCACGAAGGAATGTGCCAAATGCCGATGCAAGGTGGAATGCCGCCAATGCACGGAGGAATGGGTCAAATGCCGATGCATGGAGGAATGCCGCCAATGCACGGAGGAATGGGTCAAATGCCAATTCAAGGTGGAATGCCGCCAATGTACGGAGGAATGGGTCAAATGCCGATGCAAGAAGGAATGCCGCCAATGCACGGAGGAATGGGTCAAATGCCGATGCAAGGTGGAATGCCGCCAATGCACGGAGGGATGGGTCAAATGCCGATGCATGATTGCGGATGCCGCGATGTCTCAGCACCTGTTGGTCATCAGCAGCCTCATTCTTTAAATGAGTGGATGTTCATGCAACAAACAAATCCACGCTCTTTTTAATAAACCCTTTACCCTAGATAAAAGGGATGTATTTTTGGATCTTTAGTATAAATATAGAATTTTATTGATTGAAACGTCATGAGAAAAAGAATAGTTCTTACTCTTTTTCCATGACATTCAATTTTTTGAAAATATTAATCACATCTTTTGGGTGTTTTCTTACATAAGAGAGTTTGGTAGAGTTTTTTAAGTATAAATACAGGGAAAAGAAGGCAAAAGCTCTATATTAAAGGGGAAAGGGTGTTTTTAGAATGATATTAGAAGTCACAGCTGCAACCTTGCATGATGCTAAAGTTGCCCAGGAACATGGTGCCGATCGTATAAGTCTTGTAACTGGAATCGGTGAAGGCGGCTTAACCCCAAGCTACGGTTTGATGAAAAAAGTGAAAGAAACGATACATATCCCAATATTTGTGATGATTCGTCCACATAATCAATCTTTTCAATATGATGAAGATGATTTGCAAACAATGATTGAAGATATTCACTATGCAAGAGAAATTGGCATTGATGGAATTGAAATTGGCTGTTTAACAGAAGACAAAATTATCGATGAGCAAGCTTTAAAGCGACTGCTGGATGCGGCAGGAGAAATGAACGTAACGTTCCACTTAGCATTTGATGAAATCAGTGATCAAGAAAAGGCGCTTGAAACGCTTTTAAGCTATAAGCAAATTCAGCGTGTCATGACTTCAGGAGCGGATAAAAGTGCGCTAAACGGTATTCCTCATATTAAAAAGCTGTTAAGAAGAATGAAAGATAAAGATATTATTTTAATCGGGACAAAAGGGCTGAAGCCTGAAAATCTTCAAGCGTTCTTATCCGTTACTCCCGTGAAAGAAATTCGTATTGGTTCAGGGGTTCGAGTAAATTGTCAATATACGAAACCGCTTGACCCAAGGAGTGTAAAAGCTGCAAAAGAAACGATGAATAAGCAAAAGTAACAGAAGTGCTACAAGAAATTGTAGCACTTTTTTATTTGGAAATAGAAAGGGACTTATTACATAGTTTTCCCTAATTGGAAAACAACATAAAACTCTTTCAACCCTTGATACACAAGAGAAATACTGAGTTTTTGCGACTGTAGAGTGAAATAGGAATAATTTCATATTTTCAGAATAATTATTGACAGTGATAATCATTATCATTTATTGTTGTAATTGTTAATGAAAATCATTATCAATTGAACAAACAGGAGGATATGATATGTCAACGTCAACGAAACAACTTACATCAAACGAAATGCTGCTTGCTATGCAAAATGAACGAGAATCCAATGCAAGATCTTATCCTAGACGCCTTCCTATTGCGATTAAACAGGCAAAAGGCGCCGTGATCACGGATATGGATGGAAAAGAGTATATTGATTGTTTAGCAGGAGCCGGCACACTTGCTCTTGGTCATAACCATCACGTAGTTCATGAAGCAATTCAAGACGTTTTAGCAAAATCTATTCCTTTACATACATTAGATTTAACAACGCCTGTAAAAGAAGCTTTTATCGATGAAGTATTCGCTAGTTTGCCGGAAAATTTCGCAAGCAAAGCGAAAATTCAGTTTTGCGGTCCCACTGGAGGAGACGCAATTGAAGCGGCTTTGAAACTTGTGAAAACAGCAACAGGCAACCGAACGATTTTATCTTTTCAAGGGGGATATCACGGCTCCACACACGGAACATTAAGTATCAGCGGTACAACGAGTCCAAAAAAGCACATTCATGCGCTAGTGCCAGATACACATTTTTTACCCTACCCATATGAATATCGCTGCCCTTTTGGCATAGGTGCTGAAGGACACACGTATATTAGTACATATATTGAAAATATGCTGGATGATCCTGAGAGCGGAATTGTTACTCCTGCCGGTGTTGTAGTAGAAATTGTACAAGGAGAAGGAGGCTCTGTTCCAGCACCGATTCCATGGTTAAAAGAGCTTCGTCGAATTACAAAAGAACGAAATATTCCGCTTATTGTGGATGAAGTTCAAACTGGAATTGGACGAACAGGAAAACTGTATGCATTTGAGCACGCTGATATCGAACCAGATGTATTAGTACTGTCTAAAGCCATTGGAGGAAGCCTTCCATTATCCGTTGTTCTGTATGATAAAAGGCTTGATCAATGGGAAGCAGGTGCACATATCGGCACCTTTAGAGGAAATCAGCTTGCAATGGCTACAGGGCGGGCTACTCTGCAATTTATAAAACAAGAAAACTTACCTGCGCATGCTCACGAGTTGGGAGCCTACATTCAAAGCCAGCTAAGACATATTCAAAAGCAAGTATTGTCGATTGGAGATGTACGCGGAAGAGGTTTGATGCTGGGTGTTGAAATCATCGACGCGACAAAGCCGGCTAATAAAATCGGCAGTCATCCTGCAAACGGTGAGTTAGCTAAGCTGATTCAAAAAGAATGTTTTGACAGAGGCGTCATTTTAGAAGTCGGTGGAAGGCATGGTGCTGTTATTCGTTTGCTTCCTCCATTAATTTTAACGAAACAACAAACGGATGAAATATTAACGAAATTTGAAGAAGCGGTAAAAGCAGCAGAAGAGAAGTGGGTGAATAAATAGAATGGCACCGTTTGAAAAGTGGTTTTTATCATCATCAAAGGAAAGCCTCGAGAATTATGAAGCGATGATAGGCGGAATGACTGAGATGATCAAACGTCACTACTGTGAATTAAAGTCCGCTTATACTCACATCGACGTTGAAGAGTTGTCAAACTTAGTCAATCGTTCTGTCTATTTTAGCAAGCACGAACAGCCGCTAGAAGATTTATTTGATAACGTACAAGCAGTAGTGATGAATCATTCGCTTCATATTTCGCATCCCGGAGCAATGGCGCACTTGCATTGCCCTCCGATTATACCCGCTCTTGCTGCGGAAGTGATGATTTCTGCTTTGAATCAATCTATGGACTCGTGGGATCAAAGTCCGGCAGCTACGTATATAGAAGATAAAGTGATTGATGAGTTAACACAACAAATTGGTTATCCAAGCTCATCTTCAGGCATTTTTACAAGCGGAGGGACGCAGTCAAATTATATGGGACTCCTGCTTGCTCGTAATGAATATTGCCATTCTGCCTTTTCAATGGATGTTAGTAAAGAAGGCTTACCGTTCCAAGCTAAAAAACTGCGGATTTTCTGCTCGGAAAAAGCGCACTTTACGGTGCAACAATCTGCAGCTCAGCTTGGGCTGGGCATGCGTGCAGTGGTGAGTGTAAAGTGCAATGAGCAGCATGAAATGGATATAAAAAGCTTAGAAGAAGCAATACAGGAAGTGAAAGCTCAGGGCAACCTTCCCTTTGCTATTGTAGCAACGGCAGGTACAACAGATTTTGGCAGTGTAGATCCTCTTTTTGAAATAAGTGAGCTTGCTAAAAAAGAAGGGCTCTGGCTCCATGCTGACGCCGCTTATGGAGGAGGGCTGCTGTTTTCCCATAAGTACCGTGAACGCTTACAAGCTCTTGAACAAGCGGATTCTATCACGATGGATTTTCATAAATGGTTTTATCAGCCTGTAAGCTGCGGAGCATTTTTGCTGAAAAATTCAGCTATGTTTAAACACATTCAGCTTCATGCAGATTATTTAAATCCTGAAGAAGATGAGCATGTGCACTTAGTAGACCGCAGCATTCAAACGACAAAGCGGTTTGACGCCTTGAAGCTCTGGCTTACTTTCGGTGCAGTAGGTGCAAATGAATACGGAGAAATGGTTGACCACACGATTGAAACTGCTAAGCAAACAGCTGACTACTTACAAAAACAAAGGAATGTAGAAGTGTTAAATGACCCTTATATGAACGCGGTTGTCTTTCGCTATGTACCAGATATTTTATATAGTGATTGTCAAAAGCAGCAGCATTATGAAAATAGGTTGAATCAGCGTATTCAGCAGCACTTATACGAAAAAGGCACGTTTATCATGGCAAAAACAAAGCATAAAGAGCGAGTCTATTTAAAACTAACGATGTTAAATCCTATGATTACATTTGATTCTGTTGTCACTCATTTAGAAGAAGTTGTTGCTTTAGGCAAACAGTTGGAGAAAAAGGAGGAGCGATTACGTGAACGCTCAGTTATCGGCTAATTTTATTACGATGCAAAACATTATTAATTGCTATATTCGAGAGACAGGTAAGGGAGTATGGCAGTCCGTTTCAGAAATAAAAAGTGAGGAAACGCTCGTTCTTAGACTAGAAAAACAGCCGGTAACTCTTTACTTTCCAGTAAAGTACCGCTCAGCCACCGGACGTCACTTGTTCTTTTCAAACTTTTCTTATCGTATTCAGCAAGAGGAGATTAAGGAGTTAGATATCGTCACTCTTTTGGCCTTTCTTTTAAAAGAAGTAACGGATCATTTAGTACAAGTAAATGAGCTAATTATACGTGTTCTATTAAGCTATGAAAATATGAAATTATTCATTGAAAAAAGGCAGAAAGAGTTAGAGACGTGCTATAAATGGGACAAAACGTTCTTAGAATCTGAACAGTCCCTGCTTATTGGGCACCAGCTGCATCCAACACCTAAAAGCCGCCAAGGGATATTACCTGAAGAAGAAGAGGTATTTGGACCTGAAGTGAACGGGGAATTTCAGCTTCATTATTTTAAAGCGCATGCATCTCTCGTTGCAGAACAGTCCGCTGGAAATCAAACCGCTTCACAGCTTATTAAAGAGCAGCTGAAAAAAGATAAGACGGTTTCTGAAGAATTCATACATTCTTATTGCCAAGCGGACGATTATTCACTTATACCTATGCATCCGCTGCAAGCTCGTTATCTTTTAGGAAAAGAAGAAGTGTGCCAATGGATTCAAAAAGGCAGGCTTGCTTATCTAGGGCCACACGGTCAGCCGTTTTATCCGACTTCGTCTGTTCGAACCGTATACAGTAACAATGCAGATGTGATGTACAAATTTTCCATTCCGGTAAAGATCACTAATTCACTGAGAGTGAACAAACGCAAAGAATTAAGCAGAGGGGTAGAAGTTAGCCGTTTATTGCAAAAGGGATTACAGGCGGAGCTTCACGAAAATCATCCGGCTTTTCAAGTAATTGAAGACCCTGCTTACATCACGCTTGGAGAAAAGGAGCTTGGATTTGAAGTTATGATTCGAAGCAATCCTTTTCAAGGTAAGCAAGGGGATCGTACAACACTTCTAGCCAGTTTGTGTCAAGATCATGTGTTTGGAGAAGCTTCTCAAATTGAAAATATTATTCATCACATTGCTGCAAGTGAAAATAGCACGACTGAAGATGTAAGCAAGCGCTGGTTTAAACGCTATTTAGACGTATCTTTTCATCCTATGATGTGGCTTTACACTCAAAAAGGAATTGCGCTGGAAGCTCATCAGCAAAACTCCGTTATTAAACTTGATGAAAACGGACATCCATCGGTGTTTTACTACCGCGATAACCAAGGCTATTACTTTATGAAATCAAAGGAACAAGAGCTTCGCAAGCTGCTTCCTTTCTTAAACGGAGAAAGCGATACGGTCTGTGATGACGCTATAGCAGAAGAAAGATTTCGTTATTACGTATTTTTTAATCATATTTTAGGATTAGTTAACGCTTTTGGTGCAGCTGGCCTCACTCAAGAATCAGATCTGCTATTGATTTTGCGACAAGAGATCGAGATGTACAAAGAAAAAGATCATACAGGGCTTGTTTCATCAATGTTAGAAGAGAAAGTGCTTCCTTGCAAAGCCAACTTCTTAACGCGCGTTCATGATATGGATGAGCTGGTAGGATCTCTTGAAACACAGTCTGTTTATGTAAATGTCGAGAATCCATTGTTCGAATCTGCAGGTGTACGTGTATGAAATCAGCCTTGCAAACGCAGTATCCATTTATGATTCAGCAAAAGGAGCAGAGCATTACCTTTCGCTCTGTTTCTTTTGCAAAAGATTTCGAACGGCTGTACAAGTGGATGCATGAACCGCATGTTATTCCGTATTGGAATTTAAATATTTCAAAACAGGCGTACGAGCAGCATTTAAAAACATTTCTCGCTGATTCCCATCAAAAACTGCTAATCGGAGAAATTGATGGTGTACCTATGAGCTATTGGGAATCTTATATGGTTGAAGGCGACATAATCAGTAACTATTATCCTTATGAAAAAGGAGATCAAGGGATTCATTTATTAATTGGAGAACCTGATTTTTTAGGAAAAGGCTATATTTATCCGCTCCTTCTTAGTTTACTAAAGCACAAGTTCGAGGTAGCGGATACTGCTAAAGTAATAGCGGAGCCAGATAGACGAAATGAAAAAATGATTGCAGTATTTAAAAAATGTGGGTTTCAATTCATGAAAGAAGTGTCGCTGCCTGATAAAACGGGTGTACTGCTGAAATGTGAAAGAGAAGTATTTGAAAGAAGGTGGAACGAATGGAACAACGGGACATTTTAGACGTAATTGGAGTAGGAGTTGGTCCATTTAATTTAGGATTAGCCGCTTTAATCGATAAAACAGATTGTACATATAAATGTTTTGAACAAAAGAATGAGTTTAATTGGCATCCAGGAATGCTTTTGGAAGGAACAACACTTCAAGTGCCGTTTATGGCAGATGTGGTCACGATGGTGGATCCGAAGAGTCCATACACCTTCTTGAATTATTTGCATGAGCATGAGCGCTTGTATCAGTTTTATTTCTTTGAAAAGTTTCATATTCCGAGAAATGAATACAATCACTATTGCCGCTGGGTAGCGAGCCAGCTGAGTGGGCTTGAATTTAACAGCACAGTAAAAGAAGTAAAAATGCATGAAGATGCTAAGCCTTACTACGAAGTAACAGTTGAAAAAGAAGGAAAGCTTTATACCTATTACAGCTATCATCTTGTTACTGGAGTAGGTACGCAGCCCGTAGTGCCAAGAGACTTTCAAACAGTGGCAAGCGATACGTTTTATCACTCCGCTCATTACAAAATGAAGCGTCAGCAAACGCTGCAGGCTAAAAGCATAACCGTAATTGGCTCTGGTCAAAGTGCAGCTGAAATTGTCTATGATTTACTTCAACAGCAGCCTGAGTTTGAGTATAAGCTGAATTGGTATACGCGCTCAAAAGGTTTTTATCCAATGGAATATTCAAAGCTTGGTCTTGAACATTTTTCACCGGATTATACCCGCTATTTTTACAGATTGCCCGAAGAGAAAAAAGAGAGCGTTTTACGAAATCAAGCTCTCCTCTATAAAGGAATAAGCTTTGAAACAATCGGGAATATTTATGATTTGATTTACGAACGAACAATTGGAGGAAAAGAAGTGCCTCTAATGATGCGCGCGCTTACGGAACTTGCAGGTGTTGAAAAGATAAACGATACACATCTTCTGACTCTTCACCAATACGAGCAGGACTCATTTGAAAAAGAAGAAAGTGAAATTGTCATTATGGCTACTGGCTATCATGCAAAAGAGCCTGCTTTTATGGAAGGTTTAAAAGAACATGTACTATTCGATGAAAAAGGCCAGCTGAAAATTAACGAACGCTATCAAGTTGAGATGAAGAAGAAAGGAGCCCCGCTATTTGTGCAAAACGGAGAGCTTCATACACACGGAGTTGGAGCACCGGACTTAGGTTTAGGCGCTCATCGCAATGCTGTTTTGATTAACCAAATTGCAGGCAAAAGCGTGTACAAAATATATAAAAATACTGTTTTCCAAAAGTTCGGATTTTAAGAAATGATTTCTCCGCGCTTTGTTTTTATCTGCTTGTTTATGACCATGACGTCAGAAGTATTATTATCACCATTTTATCCACAGTATTTTACACATGCATTTCATGTAGATGGAGTGGCGATGACGTCTTTTTTCATTATTTGCTGCCGGATTGTGGTCATTGTTATGACACCTTTATGGGGAATGCTGTTTAAGAAATGGAACGTAAAATATGTAGTTGTAACGTCACTTTTAATGACGGCCTTAATTAAAGTCATTTTGAGCGAAGTTTCTACTTTTTATGGATTTTTAGCTACTTCCTTAGTGCTGCTCCTATTTCAAAGCAGTTTATATCTTTTGTACCCCTATTTAGTAGGCGGCATGAAAAAAGGACAGAAAAAGGCAAGTGCTGCAACAACGTATGTATTTATTGTTCATACGGCGATTATTGTCGCTAGCTTGTTTGGAAGTACGGTTATTGCATGGGAAATGCCGCTTAACGTATATCAATACTTTGCTTTAATTGATATGGTACTGGCCGTATGGCTCTTAACAAGAAAAGCATTACCTTTAAAAGCAGAAAAAACGCCATCCATTCAAAGCATAAACGAGCCCATCTTTTTTTATTTGCTGGCGATTTTCTTTTTTTACCTTGGGCACAATGTCATTCGCCCTTATTTTACATTGTTTACACATGAAACATATGGCATGAGCAGTCAAGGCGGCGCTTTGCTGTATGCGATGCCGAGTATTATGGCGATTGTCTTAAAGCTTACGGTACCTACCAAACTATTGAACGGCAACGTTATACCGCTTTTTTATGGCATAACGGGTGCTAGTGTTTTGGTGCTGTGTTTGCAGGCATATGCTGATCATCTCAGCGTGTTTATTATCAGCCGAATTTTATATGGATCCGGGTTTTATCTCAGCATGGTTATACTGGATATCTATTTATTTCGAAAAAGTAAAGAAGCGGCTGCTTACTATTACAGCTGGCTTATTGCTGTTCAAAATATCGCTCTGCTGATTGCACCGATTGTAGCATTAGAAATCAGCAAAGTGGATTTGGCATTTCCTTTAGTAGCGGGAGCAGCTGCTTTGCTAGCTGCTAGCGCTGTAATGCCGCTGCGTAATAAAACAATCCCTATTCTAAGACAAGTAAAGGAGAATGAAGGATGAAAATCAAAGAAACGAATCTTTCCGTATTTAATAAGCAATCATGGGAAAAAGCAAATCGACAGCTTTTAGCTAAAATGCTGCAGGAATTTATGTATGAAAATATTATTGAGCCGAAACAACTGCAAAAACAGGGTGCGATTGCTATGTATCAATGGGAAGACCATCGGGGCGTTACGTATACATATCAAGCTCAACAGCGAATGTTTGATAGTTTTTCTGTACTGCCAGAAAGTATTAAACTAACATCTCAAACGTCAAACCCCACATTTTCAGAAGCACTGCAGCTGTTAATTAGCTTATCTGAAGACAAAGGAATGTCTAGCTCAACTGCAGGCCACTTAGCAAAAGAATATTTTCATACATTAGTAGCAGATTTGCATTTACAAAATCGAAAATCAGCTGATGAATTAGCAGATATGGATTATGCAGAGCTAGAAGGTGAAATGACGGGACATCCTTGGATTACGTATAATAAAGGGCGCATTGGGTTTGGTTATGATGACTATCTTCGGTTTGCGCCTGAGCAAAAACAAGAAATTCAGCTTTCATGGATTGCTGTAGAGAAGCAAATTGCTTCATTTCATTCGTTGGATACCCTTGGTTTTGATGATGTCATGAAGAAGGAGTTAAGCGCTGAGACGCTAGCTGAATTTGAAAAAGAGTTAACAAGCCAAAGTTTTTTACCTGCGGACTATTATTATATTCCCGTCCATGAATGGCAGTGGCTGAATGTAATTGTTCCTTTATTCGCTGAATACATTGCAAATAATTTAATTGTTCCGTTAGGAGAAGGTGAAGATCAATACTTGCCTCAGCAGTCGATTCGTACATTTGTGAATACAACAAATCGAGATAAATATCATGTAAAGCTTCCCATGAGTATATTAAATACCCTTGTATACAGAGGGCTTCCAAGTGAGCGGACGGTCATTGCACCTCAAGTCACTCAGCACATTAAAGGCATACGAGATCGCGATGCGTTTTTAAAAGATACGTGCAAAGTAGGACTTTTAGGTGAAGTGGCTACGTTAAACGTAACTCAGCCGACGTTCGCTTCTATTAAAAATGCGCCTTATCAGTATCTAGAGATGCTTGGAGTCGTTTGGCGTGAAAGCATTTATCAAGAGCTAGAAGAAGGAGAGCATGCGATTACGCTAGCTGCGCTTTTACATGTTGACAGTAAAGGGAAAGCTTTAGTTTCGTCATATATTGAAAAGTCAGGCTTAACTCCTAACGAGTGGATTGATGCGCTAACCAGCGCTGTGTTGCCGCCGCTACTTCATTACTTGTATCAATACGGCACTGTATTTTCCCCGCACGGTCAAAATACGGTACTGGTTCTTAAAAACAACAAGCCCGTTCGAATTATTATGAAGGATTTTGTAGACGACGTGAATATTAGCGATCAGCCGTTTGAAGAACTGCAGCAGCTATCTTTTGAATTAAAAGAAGTGCTGCGCAGCGAAGAGCCGGAAGGATTGACGCAGTTTATTTTAACAGGGTTATTTGTTTGTCACTTCCGCTATTTAGCAAGCATCTTAGAAGAGCATGAAGGTGTAGAAGAAGCAGACTTTTGGAAAAGTGTACGAGCAGAAATCTTGCATTATCAAGCATCATTTCCACATTTGAAAAAACGATTTGAACTGTTTGATTTATTACGTCCAACCATTACGAAATTAACGTTAAATCGAAATCGAATGTTTGATTACGGATACGAAGATGACGGAGATCGTCCTCACGCAAGCGAATATGGTACGGTGAGGAATGCCTTGCATGAAGTTAGTGAAAAAGCCGTGCAATAATAAGGAAAAGCCGCTGGTGTTGTGCCAGCGGCTTTTTATGGTTAATTCAAAAGCAGGAAGCGAAGGGGATGAGCTGCAGCACTTTAGGAAACACTCATTTTATGTATGTGTAGAACGTAAAGATCAGTGAATGAACGATTTGATGGAGTAGATGGTAGAACAACAAATACGCAAGCCGAAGCAAACGTTTCGGCTTTCTTTTGTCAAAGCCTTATTTCAATGTCGCATCGCTACAAGGATAATGGTACAATTGTCTGTATATTTAAAAAAAGAGAGGGAATTACATGAAATCGCATATTCAAAAACATTTAACTTCATATAAAGAGAAATATAAAAACCGAGGTCGGCTGCTAATTAGCTGTCCGGACAAACCGGGTATTGTAGCCGCTGTGTCTACGTTTTTACATGAGCACGGTGCAAATATTGTAGAATCAAGTCAACATTCAACAAACCATGAAGGCGGCATGTTTTTTATCCGTTTCGAATTTGAATGTGAGGATTTATTAGCTAAAGAAGTAAAGCTAGAAGAAAGCTTCAAAAAGATTGCCGATACATTTTCGATGAACTGGCAGTTTACATATGCTCATAATTTGAAAAAAACAGCTATTTTTGTGTCAAAAGAGCCTCACTGTCTGCTAGAGCTGCTGTGGGCGTGGGAAAGCGGAGACTTGATGACAGACATCGCTGTCGTTGTAAGCAATCACGAAGATGCGCGCGAAGTAGTTGAATCGTTTGGCATTCCATTTAAGTATATACCAGCGACAAAAGACATTCGTCAAGAAGCAGAAGCAAAACAGCTTCAAGTATTAAAAGATTATGATATTGATGTAATTATCTTAGCGCGTTATATGCAAATTTTAACGCCGACCTTTGTGGCTGAAAATCCGTATCGCATTATTAATATTCACCATTCATTCTTACCGGCATTCATTGGAGCACGTCCATATGAACGTGCATATCAACGAGGCGTAAAATTAATTGGTGCTACGTCTCACTATGTAACGGACGACTTGGATGAAGGACCAATTATTGAACAAGATATTGAACGCGTGAATCACCGTGATGATGCGGATGACTTAAAGAAAAAAGGCCGCTTAATTGAACGTACGGTGCTTGCACGCGCTGTGAAATGGCACTTAGAAGACCGCATTTTAGTGCATGAAAACCGCACAATTGTATTTAATTAACAAAGATTAAGCTGTTAAAAAGTAGTTTAGCCGAAGGAAGATCCGAACGATGAATTGAGATTCTTGAGAGAGAATGAAATTCGTTCGGATTTTTTTATGGTCATGGTAAACGTAGGTTTCATTAGGTCTCATTCTCGTTTTTTTTTTAGGGGAAATCGCGTACCTACATGATAAAGAACTTTTCTATATGAGCTGAGATTTAGTTGTTTACTTAGCCCGTGAACACTTATACAATAGAAAAGGACTTTTAATAAAGGAAGTGTCGGAAGTGAAACAATATCTTGAACTTTGCGAGCATGTGTTAGCAAATGGAACAAAAAAAGAAGATCGGACAGGAACAGGTACAATTAGCACATTTGGCTATCAAATGCGTTTTAATTTACAAGAAGGTTTCCCGGTATTAACGACAAAAAAACTTCATTTGAAATCAATTATTCATGAACTGCTTTGGTTTTTACAAGGAGATACAAACGTTAAGTATTTACAAGATAACGGCGTGCGCATTTGGAATGAATGGGCGGATGAAAACGGCGAGCTTGGCCCTGTATATGGTCATCAGTGGCGTTCATGGCCAACGCCGGACGGCGAAAAAATTGATCAAATTACAAATGTTATTAATCAAATCAAAAACAATCCTGATTCGCGCCGCTTAATGGTAAGCGCCTGGAATGTATCTGATGTAGACAATATGGCTTTGCCGCCTTGTCACTGCTTATTTCAGTTTTATGTAGCGGACGGCAAATTGTCTTGTCAATTGTATCAGCGCTCAGCTGATATTTTCCTAGGCGTACCGTTTAATATAGCTTCATATGCGCTGCTTACAATGATGGTGGCACAAGTGTGTGATTTAGAGCCAGGTGATTTTGTTCATACGTTTGGTGATGCGCATATCTACAGCAATCACATCGAACAAGTAAACCTGCAGTTAACGCGTGAGCCTCATGCATTACCAAAAATGAAAATTAATCCAGACGTAAAGTCAATTTTTGACTTTAAATTTGAAGACTTTGAGTTAGTAGATTATAATGCGCATCCTCATATCAAAGGAGCTGTGAGCGTATGATTTCCCTCATTGTCGCAATGGATCAAAATAGGCTGATAGGTAAAGAGAATGATTTGCCATGGCGTCTTCCGGAAGATTTAAAGTATTTCAAGCGCATCACAACGAGTCATACGATTGTAATGGGAAGAAAAACATTTGAATCAATTGGACGACCGCTCCCTAATCGCGAAAATGTGGTTCTTACGCGTCAAAAAGATTATCAGCAAGAAGGAGCTACCGTTATTCATTCAGTTGAGGAACTAGAAGCATTAGATGCTGAAAAAGAAGACGAGCTCTTTGTGATTGGTGGAGCTACTCTATATGAGCAAACATTAGACGTTGCAAACCGACTTTATATTACGCATATTGAAGAATCGTTCGAAGGAGATACACATTTTCCTGCGATTGATTTGAGCGAATGGAAAGTTATTTCGAAGCAGCAAGGAATTAAAGATGAAAAAAATCCCTACACGTATTATTTTACCGTATACGAGCGAAGCTGATTTCCCTTATTAAAAAAATGCGAGTCTGGGACAAAAGTATGGTAGTTGAAGAAAGATCCGAACGATTTATCGTTTGGATCTTTTTTTGTAATGGTCAACGTAGGTTTCATGTATGTAGGTGCTTTTAGCAGTTGATTGAAGGGCCAGGCGAAGACTCAGGCGGGAGCGGAAGCAATGAGGAGGCTCACCGTCCGCGGAAAGCGAAGTCTTGCACGGAAATCAACTGCGGTGTAAAAACCGATTCATATTAGACGTCTTTAGGTGGGAATGATTTCGTTATGTCTCAATCTCTTTTTATATGGATTTTAATTGCCTTATCATTTCGTGAAAAGCGGCTGTGCTAACAAACTGTTCAGCGCTCCAGTTTGCTTCAATCCATTGAATCAGCTCGCTTGGTGTATTAAAAACTTCTCCGCTTGTGTCTGCTTTGCGAAGCATATATCTACCGTTTTCTTCATCTGCAACTACTTCGCACGGAATGGCACTTTCATAACTTTGAAGTGAAAACTCCATTTATTCCACAACCTTTCTTAATTTATACCTGTTATAGCATCAGCTGCATGTAGAAAGTATGGGCAATTTTGTAAGTCTATTTAGCGTTTGCTAAACATATGTAAAGTATGTGGACAGTAAAATAGTTGGAAAAGTTTTTTTAGTCATTATTAATGAAAAATAATGATTTTTCTAAATTTTATGTGATATAATGTACAAATTAATAATGGTAGAACAGGAAGGAAGTTGGTTATGAAACAACAAGTAGATAATCGAACAAAACACGTACATTTAGAGGACATCATGATTGCAAATCAATTGATTAAAGATGTTGTTGTGCATACACCACTACAGCGTAATGACGTTTTGTCTGAACGATATGAATGTAATATCTATTTAAAACGTGAGGATTTACAGGTGGTGCGCTCATTTAAAATCCGCGGTGCGTACAATCGAATCAAAAAGTTATCCCCAGAAGAATTAGAAAATGGAATTGCCTGTGCAAGTGCAGGAAACCACGCACAAGGTGTAGCGTATGCGTGCCGTCATTTAAATATCGATGGTAAAATCTTTATGCCGAGCACAACGCCACGCCAAAAAATTAATCAAGTGAAATTTCTAGGCAAAGATAACGTAAAGGTCGTGCTAATCGGGGATACGTTTGATGATTCTTATGAACAAGCTATTGCATGCAGTGAAGAGGAGCATCGAACATTTATTCATCCATTTAATGATGTAGACGTTATTGCAGGACAGGGTACAGTAGCCGTTGAAATGTTCAATGACTGTGAAGATGAAATTGACTACGTATTTGCGGGTATCGGCGGGGGCGGATTAATTTCCGGTGTCGGCACATACGTAAAAAGCATCTCGCCTCAAACAGCTGTGATTGGGGTAGAACCAGCAGGCGCGCCTGGTATGCAGACATCTTTAGCAAATGGAAATGTAGTGACGCTACCGGCAATCGATCCATTTGTAGACGGAGCGGCTGTTAAAACAGTTGGAACGCTTCCGTATGACATCAGTAAAGAGCTTGTGGACGATATTGTAGTTGTTCCTGAAGGCAAGGTTTGCACAACCATTTTATCTCTATACAATGAAAATGCGATTGTAGCAGAACCAGCAGGAGCTCTTTCGATTGCTGCTCTTGACTCATACCGTGAGCAAATTAAAGGAAAAACGGTTGTTTGCGTCATCAGCGGAGGCAACAATGACATTGGACGTATGCAAGAAATCAAAGAACGTTCGATGATTTATGAAGGATTACAGCATTATTTTATCGTTAACTTCCCTCAGCGCGCAGGAGCTCTTCGTGAATTTTTAGACGAAGTGCTTGGACCGACAGACGATATTTCACGCTTCGAGTATACGAAAAAGAATAACAAAGACAGCGGGCCTGCACTTGTGGGAATCGAGCTTAAGCATAAAGAAGATTATTATCCACTAATTAATCGTATGGATAAAAAAGGATTTCCTTACACAGAAATTAATAAAGAAAGCAACTTGTTTCACTTATTTATTTAAATAGAAGGTCGTTTTAAAAAGGAATGCTTCATCAACTGTCGAATAAGTTGATGAAGCATTTTTATTTTAAAAAATATTTGTGTTTTCTTTTTGTTTTATCAAGACAGAAAGTACCTCAAGCATTATAATAAAATAAACGGGTAAAAAGAGGGTTGATCGCCTTGCTATTAAAAAGCCTTGAATTTAAACATGTCAGTGGTCAAAAAGTAAAAATTACTGAAATTCCAGTTTTAGAGGAAAATAGCACGTTTCGGTTCATGTTATCTGCAAAACTTGATTTATTTATTAGACAAATCACGAACGAATCAGTTCCGAAGCAAACCTACTCGTTTCAAGAATATTTAAAACGCGTGCTGAAATGGAAAGATTACGAACAGCTCTTTAAGTCTCATGTATTAAAGCATAATGCATAAACGTAAAAGTTGACTTTTCTGAATATTTCAGCAGAGTCAACTTTTTTTGTTGACTTAAAAGGTTGAACATGCATTTTACGAATTAGCAAAACTTGCATTCTATTATAACTATATTGTTGTAAGCGTTCATGTTATACTAGTTTGCAATGCATCTTATAGGGGTGAACACATGTCGAAAATTAAAGTGGTAACGGATTCAACAATTGATTTAACGTTGGAAGAAGCTGAAAAATACGGTATTGAGATGATACCTTTATGTATTAATATTGATAATGAAACATATTTGGATCGCGTGGAATTAACGCCGACAGATTTTATTGAAAAAATGAAAAATTCAAAAGAATTACCAAAAAGCTCTCAGCCGGCTATTGGTTCTTTTGTTGAAGTATATGAACGATTAGTGAGTGAAGGGTATGACGTCATTTCCATTCATATGACTGGAGGAATGAGCGGAACCGTTCGAGCAGCTGAAAGCGCGGCTCAAATGGTGGAAGGAAATATCACCGTTGTTGATTCTATGTACATTACAAAAGCTCTTTCTTTTCAAGTCTTTGAAGCGGTGAAAATGATTGAAGAGGGGCATATGGTAGAAGAAATTGTCGCGCGCTTGGAAGAGGTGCGTCAAAATACGAATCTTTTTGTCGTAGTCGATACGCTTGAAAATTTGGTTAAAGGTGGACGTATTGGACGTGGAAAAGGGCTAATCGGTTCTCTTTTAAATATTAAGCCAATTGCTTCCCTAGCTGACGGAGTATACACTCCTGTTGCTAAAGTGCGCAGTCATTCTCAAATTGTTAAGTTTTTAACGAAGCAGTTCGAAGAGCATACAGAAGGAAAAAGTATTAAAGGAGTAGGGCTTGTACATGCAGATGGACTTGGGCTCGCTTCTAAGCTAAAAGAATCAATCGTGAAGGCAAGAGGCTATACGCAATTTTCGATTGAAGATACGACGCCTATTATCTCGACGCATACGGGTATTGGTGCAATTGGTTTTATGTATTTTGCTGAATAAAGTGAGTTGCTTTTTGCAAGTCACTTTTTTGGCTTTCTCTTTTTTGGAAAAAGGAGAAAGAGAAGTGGACGAACGTGTGATATAATAGAATCAACTTTCTACCAGCGAATGCTGTGCTGGTTACTATTCTTTTGAATCCGGAGTATACCGATGAAAAAATATATTCGAAATTTGAGTGTGTTTAACAAAACGGTTTTATTTTCTACTTTAATTGTAGTTGCCCTTGGAGTCATTTCTTTAGCCATTAGCTATCAAGTTCAAAAAAAAATGGCAAAAGAGACGTTAACACAGCATGTGTTAATTATGGCCGATTTATGGAGGGAGTCTTTATCTAAACAAGACGTAATAGCAGCAGTGGATTCAAGGAACGGGCCGATTCCTGAAAAAGCCGAGCTAGAAAAGCAGTTCAGAAAGATTTATGAATTGCATCCGTCGTACTTGCAGGGATATATTATGACGACCGAAAAATTCAAATCGCATGGAAATAAGATTATCGTAACAGCGAATAAGAAAATTAAGCAATCGCTAGAGCCGTCCATGATTTATTATGGGGGAGAAGAATTTTACAAATCATTTAAGGAAGCAGAACGAAAAAAGAAAAATATCGTAACATCTACATACAAAGACGAATTCGGGACGTGGATAACCGTTTTATCGCCTATTACAAACAGCTCTGGAAAAGTTGTGGCTATTCTTGGTGTAGATGTAGATGCAAGCGCTATCTATATCTATCAAAAACGTTTAATTGTGTCTTTGGTCGTTGCGTTTACGCTTCTGTTTACCTTCATTATTGTGATTCAAGACTGGGGACTAAGGCGATTAATGTCGCCCCTTGGGGAATTAATAGAAGGAATTCAAGCGGTGAGTCAAGGGAAATTTGATGTGAAGCTGACACACGAAGATGATTCTGAGTTAGGGAATGTACACACAAGATTTAATGAAATGACCGAGCGGCTGCAGCAGCTTTTTCATCAAGTGTCAGTAACAAAAGAACACCTGAATGTAGAAACAGATCTCAGTCATACAAAAGACGGAATTACCAAAGCGATTGATGAATTGGAAGTTATTATGGAAAAAACGAGGATGCAAAAGGAATTGCAGCGAGCGGAGAAAATGAATGCAATTGGCCAATTAGCTGCTTCTGTAGCGCATGAAATTCGAAATCCTATGACGGTGGTAAAAGGGTTTTTGCAGCTGTTTCAAGATAACACAAAGCTTTCAAACACTGAATTAAGTTACATTCATCTTATGATTAATGAAATGGACAGAGCAGAAGCGATTATTCATGACTATTTATCGTTAGCCAAGCCGGATGTTCACCAGCATCGTTTTATTAACTGCTTGGAGTGTATTACAAGCTTAGTAGATTTATTATCTTCTTATGCTTTATTAACAAACAATATACTCATAGAATTAGACGCAAAAGAAGAGATGTATGTTCGCGGCAGCCGAAACGAATTGAATCAAGTTCTGCTTAATATTATGAAAAATGGAATTGAAGCCATGAGGGCTGGGGGAACGCTTCGAGTGGGGCTTTACAAGCGAGAAGGGCATGTACATATTCAAATTGAAGATACTGGTATAGGCATGACCAGTGAACAAGTAAAGCGGCTGGGAACAGCGTTTTATTCTTTAAAAGAAAAAGGAACAGGGATTGGTCTGATGGTTTCTTATCAACTGGTGGAACAAATGAATGGAAGAATTGAAGTGGAAAGCATACCAGGAAAAGGTTCAACGTTTATCTTGATTTTCCCTAGCTATGACTAAACTTTAACCGTGCAGGAGGAACATATGAAAAGCTGGTCTTATAAATTGTTTTTTTTACTGCTTATTAGTTGCATGATGTTAACAGCCTGTGGTTCCAAAATAGAAAATCCGCTTAATTGGAAGATGGACTCTTTTTCTTATGTTAACCAAGATCAAAAGAAAGTAGGGCTAAGTCAGCTGAAAGGGAACGTTTGGGTAGCTAACTTTATCTTCACAAGCTGCGAAACCGTATGTCCCCCAATGACGGCTCATATGGCTAAATTACAAAAAATGGCTAAGGATGAAGGTCTGGACGTTCGCTTTGTTTCATTTAGCGTAGACCCTGAAGTGGACACTCCTCAGAAAATGAAGGACTATGCGACTAAATTTGGCGCTGATTTTTCGAATTGGGATTTCTTAACGGGCTATAAACAAGCGGAAATTGAAAAGTTTGCGCTGGATCAATTTAAGATGATTGTGAAAAAGCCGCAAGAAGATCCGCAGGTTATTCACGGTACGTATTTTTTTCTAATTGACAAAGATGGAGTGGTTCAAAAATCTTATCAGGGAGTGACTGATCCTCCTTATGATGATATGATAAAAGATATTAAAACCCTTCAGTAAGAGCTATAAAATCGTCAAATCTATCCGCCAAACACAGCTATCTTTACAGTGATGTGTGAGCGGATATTTTTATGAAAGAAACATGCTTATCCTTTTTTTTACATATACTATATATAAGAAACGTAGTAAAATATCAACTTGACATAGTATGATAAGATATAAAGATATAGTTATTCAGAGCGGTAAGCAGTATTGCTTGTGACAGCGAGAATACAGCATAGTTAGTAGGTGTTATGATGAGAAAATGGAAAAGTATAGTGATAAGCAGTATGAGTGCGGTGGTGTTAGCGAGCTGTTCGACGACGACTTTTTTGCCAACGGACAATAAAGAAGAAGCCGTTCAGAAAGAAGTGGATTTAACACCTAAAAAGCATATTCCGAAAGGCTTTTTCCCTGTAGATTTAGATATTGTAGCCATTGGCGACTCATTAACTGAAGGAGTAGGAGATGAGTCTAAAAAAGGCGGTTATGTACCATACTTAACTAAATACCTTTCTAAACAAAATGAAGTGCAAAATGTACGAACAGAGAATCTAGGCAAAAGAGGAAACCGGACGGATCAGCTATTAGCGAGGTTAAATCAGCCGGGAGTAGCAGCTGAAGTATCAAGAGCAGACATCGTTTTCTTGACGATTGGCGGCAATGACGTGATGAAAGTGGTAAGGGATTACTTTTACAATATCTCAATTAAGACGTTTGAATCACAGCAGTCAAAATATGAAAAACGTCTTAATGACGTGTTTTCACGCATACGTAAGCTTAATCCTAATGCCCATATTTATTTAATCGGTTTTTATAATCCATTCTTTAAATCGTTAAGTGATGTGAAAGAAATTAATGTCGTTATTAATGAATGGAATGCGGCAAGCGAGAAAATTGCTTCTAAATATGATAATGTAAGTTATGTAAAAATTGATGATATTTTTTATGATTCTGACGTAAATTTATTAGGGAAAGACGAGTTTCACCCTAATAAAAAAGGGTACAAACTAATGGCTGAGCGCATTAGTAAATCAATGGAGGAAGAAGATCCTCTCGTTGGAGACCAGAAAAAGGAAACAGCAGAAGAAGTTACATCTGATGAAAAAGAGAAAAACACGAAAGAGAGTGGGAACGAGTAAGGAGATTGTTATATGAAGAAGTGGAAAACCCTATTTATCGCGTTATTAGGGATTAATGTTCTAGGGGCTATCCTTATTATTGCGTTTATTTTTCAACCGGTTGACAAGGTCAATCCAACTCCCTCTGAAAAAGTAGAAGGAGACGCAGAACTAACTATTTTGGCTAAAAAAGCGGACTTAAATGTACTGATTGATAAATATTTAAAAAAAGAATTTAAGAATCAGCCGCTTAACTACAAAATTACTCTTACCGATGTAGTAAGAGTAGACGGAACGATTCAAGTATTCGGCGATGATATTAATATTCGAATGACATTTGATCCGATCGTACAAAAAAATGGAGATATTGTGCTTGAACAGCAGTCACTTTCTGTTGGGAAGCTGCAGCTGCCTGTCCGCACAGTGCTTCGATACGTAAATAATAATTTTGCGCTACCAGAATGGGTAACAATCGATCCAAAGAATGAATCAGTATACGTAGCGTTACAGCAGATGAAGTTAGAGAGTGATTTTGCTGTAAAAGTACAAAAGTTTGATTTGAAAAATGATGATATTCGCGTACGTTTAATTTCGCGCAGTGAATAAAAAAAACCTTCCAATTTGGAAGGTTTTTTTTGTTAACGGTCTTGGGAAATCAGCGCTTCTAATGCAGGACGGTTTTTAGCAAATCCGACGGCATATACCGTATATGTTCGATTCGGGCGAAGGTTCAGTGCCGGGATTTCGAGTACTACATTTTTGGTTCCTGCTATGCGCACACTAAGTTGAACATGCATGGGGGATAAAGGCAAATATTTTGTGACTTCTTTAAACTGTACGCCAGAAAAAATGACGTCTCCGCCTCTAGCCGCAATATCCACAGCAGGAGCATCAGGAGAAAGGTGCACAAACCGAAGCTTCGTTTCTCCACTTGGTACATCCGTATTGTCATAGATAAATAATAAATCAAGCTTGTTTAGCTCATCTACCGCCGCTACCGTGTAATTTTGGTTTCCTTCAAATGTAAATGATTCCGTTAAAACAGGTCTTCCCGTTTCTCCAGCGGGATAAATAGAAATTGTGTATCTTCCAGGTTCTTGTAATTCAATATAATCTGTTTCTTGTTTATAAGTTAAGTTGCGAATCACTCGTTTGTTGTTAATATAAATATCTACAGATGGAGAATCTGGAGAAGCGTGAAGTATACGAATTTGCGGCGGATTTACGCGTAAATTCGTATTTTCAGAAGAAGTTAAGATGGCCTGCTGGATATAGTACAAATGCTTTTGATAATAATGAATATGCTTAGATGGATCACTATACTTATAGTAGTTAGCTAGAAAATCGTATTTCATTGCTTTTTTAATATATTGATCAAAGGAATAATTAGCCATATGTTCAGCTCCCTTATTGTCGGAGTATAAAAACATTTCCATACGTAACCAAACATATGCTAAAACTCATAATTTATGCCGATCACTGATCACTCTCGAGACCTCCAAGAAGAAACAATGAGCCAAACGCCCTCTATGTGCATATACTGAATCAAATTATTGACTGAAGGCTTATTGTACGACCGAATTTAGTATAGGAAAAAGGAGTGAGAGCATGCGTGATTTTTATGCTCGGATGCTACGGTTAATCATGTTAAGTTTTTTACTGCTGCTACTTTTAATTCAATTTACAGAGCGCTCTACTTCATTTAATCACATTACCCCCGCGCTAAATAAAGTAACCGAGCGAATTGAGATGATTACCTATGATCAATAAATGTATGTTTTCTGCGTTTCGATATGTACTTGTTCTTTATGCAATTTGCTTTACATTTTTATTTGTTAGTACAGTTCCAAGCCTATTTGGTTTCACCGTGACTGTTCAAGAAACGGATTATCACCACCTGCATCGCGGAGATATAGTTGTCTTTAGAGACGAATCATCTTCTTCAAAGAATGAACTTGTACTGGCCCATAATCAAGACCCTGATGTACTGGTTACAGCTCAAAGAAATTCTTTGCCTGCTTCTTTTAAAGTGATTGGAAGCTACGCATACCATCTCCCGTATATAGGGGTCATTATTGAGTTTATGAAAGATTTTACTACGCTACTGGTGATGGGCAGTATTTTACTTTTGTTGTTTTCGTATACGCTGCAGCCCAAAAGGCGAATATGGCGTAAGAGAAAGTAAAAAATGGGCGAATGCACATACAGGACAATCAACTAACGCATATAAAGTACAGTGTACGAAATGAAAAAAACAAGAGGAGAGATTGCTATGTATAACTACGATTGTTACGACCCATGCCATCACGGAGGCTATCACCACCTATATGATACTTGCCACTATCCAATTGGCGGTTATCATCATTGCGGAACGGGCCAGTCATTTGCATTAATTGTTGTACTATTTATTTTATTAATCATCATTGGCTGCACTTGTTTTTGCTGATTAGGTCTCATTTGCTCGCATGTGCGAGCTTTTTATAAAAGATGGAAAAGGACAAACTTACATATAAATTGTTTAAATAATAAAAAAATTTTGCCAAATCAACATTTACCATATTATACTATAGCTAGTAACTCAATAAGCGAAGGTGAATATATGGAAAAGGAAAAAGTATTTCAACAGCTATTTTCAATGTCATTTACACCAATGCTCGTAATGAATATGGATGGCGATATTCAAATTTTAAATGAAGCTTGCTGCCACCTTTTTAAAACGACGGAGGAACGGCTTCTTTCCTGTAATGTATTTGAAGAGCCAAATCGCTTTTTTATTGAAAAGCATGAAGTGGAACCGTTAAGAAAGCAAGAGGAAGAAGTTGTTTTACTTAAGAAAAAAGTAGATCAGCAGTTTCCGATGCATATCCATATTCAGCGCACGGAAGAAGATATTCCGCTCTTAGTTGTTCAGTGGAAAGAGTTTTCCTCAAGCATTGAAAAGCAAGAGGAAGTCATTCGGAAAATGAAGCAATATAAGCAGTTTGTCCAGCAAAGTCAAGATGCATTTATTGTAACGAGAGAAGGCAGAATTCAATATTTGAATCCCGCTGGTGTTAAACTTCTTGGCGGCGAGAAAAAAGAAGAGTATATCGGGCGTCCTTGGCTTCACTTTATTCACCCCGAACATTTAGAAATTGTAAAAGAACGAATGGTTCAGCTGATGAATGGAATGTCCGTGAGGCCACGTGTTGATGTGAAATTATTGACTAAAAAAGGGGTCGTCATTATTGAATCTTCGGCAACCAAAATTAAGTTTGAAGGACAGGATGCCATTCAGTATATTATTCGCGACGTAACGGATCGAAAAAAATATGATGAAATGGCAAGCAAATCTGAAAAGCTTACAATGGTGAGCAAGCTAGCGGCAGGAGTAGCACATGAAATCCGTAATCCAATGACGGCGATTAAAGGGTTTATTCAGCTGCTAAAAGCATCGAAACAGTATAATGAAGAATACAATGATATTATGCTTGAAGAATTGAATCGCGTCGAATCCATTATTCAAGAATTTTTAACGCTGGCCAAGCCTAAAATTGAAAATTCATACCATCCGAAAAGTCTCAATCAAATCATACGTCACGTGACATTACTATTAGATACACACGCCAATTATAAAAATTGTCGTATTATTAATGAGATTAGTGATGAGATTACAATCTTTTGTGAAGAAAATGCGCTTAAACAAGTTTTTATTAATTTAATTCAAAATGCGCTTGAGTCAATGAGCAAAGGTACAGTTAAAGTTACCGTTGAGAAAAGAAATGAATACGGCATGGTCATTATCGAGGATGAAGGATGTGGAATTGATGAGCAATCTTTAGCTCGGCTAGGTGAACCATTTTATTCCACCAAACAAACAGGAACAGGGCTAGGATTAATGATTAGCTACCGAATAATCAACAGCATCAAGGGCATATTTCATTTGCGAGTAAAGTAGGAGTAGGAACAAAAGTAGAAATTGCTCTTCCGTATATTAAAGAACCAGTGAACATTTCGTAGCGCTTGCTATTCGTTCGCTGGTTTTTATTTGGTTAAAATAAAAACGAATGTTTTTTTTATTTTTTTATTTTAATGTTCGTGTATATTGTTGACTAAAGGGTTTGTTTTTGATATATTATCAAATGGCTAGAAAATAACCGAATGATAATAAAAAAAGAAAATTCGGTCAATAACTTTTATCTTTTACCCAAAGAAAAAAGATGATGGGAGAATGTACAATGAACTCAAATTATGATGTTATTGTGGTAGGGGCAGGACCCGCTGGGATTTTTACTTGCTATGAGCTAACGTTAAAATTACCGGAAGCAACTATTTTATTAATCGATAAAGGACACGATATCTATCGACGTAATTGTCCGATTCTTCAGAAAAAAATTGAAAAATGTCCGCCTGCAGTTGGCAGAAAAGAGTTTGCTGGCTGTTTGCCTGCTTGTTCTATCACAAATGGTTTCGGTGGAGCCGGCGCATATTCAGACGGGAAGTTTAATATCACCAGTGAATTTGGAGGCTGGATGACGGATTATCTGTCTGAATCACAGGTGGTAGATTTAATTAAATACGTGGATGAAATTAATTTAAAACACGGAGCAACCGATACGATTACGGATCCGTTAACTGATAAAGTTCGTGAAATTGAAAAACGCGGATACGCAGCAGGATTAAAGCTATTGCGTGCCCAAGTGCGTCATTTAGGAACAGAGCAAAATTTAGAAATTTTAAAAAGCATTTATGAATACTTAAAAGAAAAAATTGATATGCAGTATAAAACGGAAGTAGCCGATTTAATAACAGACAAACAAGATGGTCAGCATATCGTGCGCGGTATTGAATTGAAGAATGGTGACAGAATTACGGCTGATAAAGTCGTGGTTTCACCAGGTCGAGACGGCTCGAAGTGGATGAGCGACTTACTAAAAAAACGCCGTTTGAAAATGATTAACAATCAAGTAGACATCGGTGTTCGAGTAGAAACATCTAACGTTGTTATGGAAGAAATCAACAAGCACTTGTACGAAGGGAAATTTATTTACAATACGTCTGTAGGTACAAGAGTCAGAACGTTCTGCAGCAATCCTTCAGGGCATGTGGTAGTAGAGAATCATTCAGGGATTATGTTAGCAAATGGACACGCATACAAAGATCCGAAGCTTGGAAGTCAAAATACGAACTTTGCGCTGCTTGTTTCTCATAAATTTTCGGATCCATTTGATCAGCCGAACGAATATGCGCACGAAGTATCAAGATTAGCTAATATGCTGTCAAACGGAGGCTTAGTTGTTCAAAAGTATGGAGATATTTTAAAGGGGCGCCGTTCAACAGCGAATCGAATTAAAGAAGGCTTTTTAGAACCAACGTTAAAAGAAGCTGTCCCTGGTGATTTGGGTTTAGTGCTTCCATACAATACAATGAAAAGCTTAATTGAAATGACAGAAGCACTGGATCATGTAACGCCTGGGTTAGCATCTGAACATACGCTGTTTTACGGTGTGGAAGCGAAATTTTACTCCGCCCGTCCGAAGTTAAACGATAAGTTTGAAACTGAAATTTCCGGTTTATACGTGGGAGGAGACGGAGCTGGTATTACGCGAGGACTCGCGCAGGCAAGTGCGTGTGGTGTGTGGGTAGCTCGTGACATTGTTGAAAAATTAAAGAATCGTAAAGCAAGTTCTGAACCTGTTACTGTATAAAAAAAGAGGCCGTCACGGCCTCTTTTTTTATGGGTTAAATCAACGAGAGGGAATAAGTAAAAAGTAAAGAACTTGTACCGCTCCAACTCCGATAGTTTTATATGATAATTACCCGCTCCTTTTTTAAAAGATAGTAGGAAATCTATACTTCTATCTTGAGCAGAATTAAGTAGAATAAGGGGAATTGATAGTGTCGATTTCTTCGCATCAATAAAGTCAGTGAAATTTTAAGGAGTGTATATCAAGCAGTACAAGGATAAAATCAACAGTTGGAAAGAGTTATTTTTTTGATAAGTAAAATATTTATGGAAGCAGTAAAGCACATGGATATTAGAATAATTATACATATTTATGAATGGTATTAATGAGAAGAAAGTTCACTTTATAAACTATTTTTTGAATTAATTTTTTATCCATTAGATTGTAAGTCTTGTTAAATAGGTGTTTTTGGTTTATTGAAATATGATGTAAATATTTTAAAATATAACAATTCTCAACTTTTTACGATAAAATCATGCATTATTTTTGAATAAAAACTTGACAGAAACATATAAAATGAATTTTAATTAAAGTAACAATTATTATCATGCAAAAATATTAAAGAAAATTATTTGCTTAATCTCTTTTGCTTTATAAGAGAACGGAGGACCCATATTTGTGCGTAATGTACTTGGGGTGAATCTTGAATGAATCAAGTAGGGTAACTCACATACCCGAATCCGACAGCTAACTCCGTAAGCATTCAGTGAGGGAATAACAGGTCTATGAAACCATGATATTCTCATGGTTTTTTGTATAGCTAAAAATATTCCTAAACTATTAATCTGAAAATTTTTAATATATTGTATATTTTGAGTGTTATCGCCCTCAATGCATGGTAAAATAAGTATGGTAGTTAGAATCATTCTAATATAATTTATTTACGGGAGGTAAATCTATGAAGCTATCGACAAAGATTATTATCGCGCTAATTGCTGGTGCTATTGTAGGAGTGTTAATCAATGCTTTTGCTCCAAGTGCTTTTGCTCCGCTGGACAAGTACTTGTTTACACCGCTTGGCCAAATTTTCTTAAGCTTAATTAAAATGCTTGTTGTACCAATTGTGTTTTTCTCTATCACGTTAGGTGTAGCAGGTTTAGGAGATCCCAAAAAATTAGGAAGAATCGGGGCAAAAACAGTTTCCTACTTCCTAGTGACAACAACCGTTGCAATTATTATCGGTTTAATTTTAGCGTATGCAATTAAACCGGGTACATTTGGATCTTTTGATACACAAAACGCTTCTTTTGAAGCTGAAAAAGCACCACCGGTTGGAGAGACATTCTTAAATATGATTCCAGTCAATCCAATTCAAGCGATGGCTGAAGGGAATATGCTTCAACTTATCGTTTTCTCTATCTTTATCGGTTTTGGTATCACGATGCTTGGAAGTAAAACAAAAGGACTTTACAATTTACTTGAGCAAGGAAATGAATTGATGATGTACCTTGTGAATCTAGTGATGAAGTTTGCTCCGTACGGAACATTTGGGCTTCTTGCAACCGCGGTTGGAAGTCAAGGCTGGCAGGCAATTAAAGCGATGGGGCTATACATGATTGTAGTCGTGCTCGCGCTGTTCATCCATTCAATCGTAACATATGGGGGATCAGTCGCTCTTATGGCCAGACGTAACCCTATTGATTTTTTTAAGGGTTTTGCTCCTGCGATGACAGTTGGATTCAGTACATCAAGCAGTAATGCAACGCTTCCGATTTCAATGAATGTGGCGCAAAAAAATCTTCGTGTCCCCGAGTCTATCAGCAGTTTTGTTCAGCCATTAGGTGCAACTATTAACATGGATGGAACGGCAATTATGCAAGGTGTAGCGACTATTTTTATTGCGCAAGTATACGGGGTTGATCTGTCGTTGGGCGCTCTTGTGACGGTTGTGTTGACAGCGGTGCTTGCTAGTATTGGTACAGCAGGCGTGCCGGGAGTTGGTCTTATTATGCTAGCGATGGTACTGAGTTCGGTTGGCCTGCCTGTAGCAGGTATCGGATTAATTATCGGAATTGATCGCTTGCTTGATATGCTTCGTACGTCTGTAAATATTACAGGAGACGCTGCGTGTGCCGTTATTGTGGCTGAGTCAGAAGCAAAGCGTATCGATAAATCTGTAACGCAATCAGCTTAATATGTGTAAAAGTTCTAGCTATATGCTAGGGCTTTTTTTATTGGCAAGAAACTCTTCTTTTCAGCATACAGTTTAATAAGAGTGTGTGTTTGAAAGGAGAGTGCGGAAATGAATAAAACCCATGTGATAAAGCCGCTGCTCGACGACGACTACCCAGTTATTTCATATGGAAAAGGAATTTATTTGTACGACCAAGATGGAAAAAAGTACATAGATGCTTCGTCAGGGGCAGTTACAGCAAGTATCGGACACGGCGTAAAAGAAATTATTGATGCGATGACGGATCAGGCACAGAAAGTTGCGTTTGTATATCGGTCGCAGTTTACAAGCGATCCGACGGAAGCCTTAGCTAAGAAACTATGTGAATTAAGCAGCAATCATTTCCAGTGGAGCTTTTTTGTTAACAGCGGGACAGAAGCGACTGAAACGGCTATGAAAACAGCCATTCAGCATTTTCAAGAGCAAGGAAAGCCAACCAAAACAAAGGTTTTGTCACGCTGGATGAGCTATCACGGTATTACAATAGGAGCGCTGTCTATGTCAGGGCACGTTGGAAGACGAAAACGTTTCTCGTCTTTGCTTGAAGATTATCCTTCGGTTTCACCTCCTTATTGCTATCGATGTCCGTTTCATCAAACCTATCCATCCTGTAATCTTGCTTGTGCACACGAATTGGAAACAGTTATCAAACGAACCGGCCCTGAACATATTGCTGCTTTTATTACAGAGCCCATTGTAGGAGCTGCCGGAGCAGCTCTTACACCTCCACCCGGTTATTATGAAGTGATAAGAGAAATTTGTGATAAATATGATGTGTTATGGATAGCCGATGAAGTCATGACTGGAGTTGGGCGTACAGGCGTGATGTTTGCATATGAGCACTGGGGAGCTAAACCAGACATCATGACGCTTGGAAAAGGAGTGGGAGCAGGATATACACCGATAGCCGTTACGTTAGCTAGCAGCAAAACGATTGAACCTATCATGAACGGATCCAAATTAATTATGAGCGGCCATACGCTAAGCGCTAATCCGCTGTCAGCGGCTGTAGGGCTAGCTGTCTTAGCCTATATTGAAAAGAACGATCTTGTTCAACAAGTAGCGCTGAAAGGAGCCTATTTAGTAAAAAAATTGAAGGAGCTTCAACTTCTGTACCCTATCATTGGTGATATTCGTGGCAAAGGCTTACTGGTTGGTCTTGAGCTTGTACAAAATCCAAAAACGAAGGAGCCTTTTTCATCCTCCGAAAATATGACGGCGCGCGTAATAAGTAAAGCCCATAAAAATGGTCTTCTCCTTTATCCTTCACAAGCAGGAACAGATGGAGTAGAAGGAGACGGTATTATTATTGCGCCACCATTTACGATTACTCATCGCCAACTTGATGAAGCGGTCGTGTTGCTTTCGAAAACATTGTATGAAGTACAAAATGAAAAACAGGGAGATGAGGTGAAATAAGTGACAAAGGTCGAAAACTCATTTCAAAAGATTACAACTGTGGAACAAGCAATTGAATACGTGGATCATGCTGCTACGCTGATGATAGGAGGGTTTGGAGGCGTAGGCAGTCCGCCTTCTCTCATTGACGGCCTTATTGAAAGCGAAAAATCAAATTTCACACTGATATGCAATGATTCAGGCTTTCCTCATATTGGTGCGGGAAAATTAGTAAGTCAAGGAAGAATTCAAAAACTGATCGCTTCTCACATTGGATCGAATCCTGTGGCTGGAACGCTGATGACAGAAGAAAAGCTGAAAGTTGAGTTTTCTCCTCAAGGAACGCTTGCTGAACGGATTCGAGCGGGGGGAGTTGGACTTGGAGGAGTACTGATTGATGTAGGAATAGAAAATGACATTATTCAATTTGGAAAAGAAAAAGTGGAAGTAGACGGCAAGACATTTTTAGTTGAAAAACCGCTCACAGCCGACGTGGCTTTTGTATATGCAAAAAAAGCAGATCCATTCGGCAACTTGCTCTATGATAAAAGCGCTCGAAACACTAATCCATTAATGGCTATGGCAGGTCGTATAACTATTGCTGAAGTGGAGGAAATCGTTCCTCTTGGCGACATTGACCCAGAGAATGTGATGACGTCAGGCGTATTTGTGGATTATATTGTGCCTTCAAAAGGAGTGAATTGGAAATGGGTTTGGGAATAGATATTCGTCATCGTATTGCAAGACGTGCTGCGGCTGAAATCAAAAACGGCATGATTGTTAACTTAGGGATTGGCATTCCTTCTCTTATTCCTAATTATGTACCAAGCGCTGTTCATGTGATGTTTCATGCTGAAAACGGAATTTTAGGGTTAGGATCTTCGCCTCCTTTAGGTGAAGAAGATGAGAATGTCTGCAATGCAGCAGGCTATCCAACAACTACTGTTCAAGGGGCTTCATACTGTGATAGTGCTACAGCCTTCGCGATGATTCGAAAAGGATACGTCGATATGACCATTCTTGGTGCGTTAGAAGTGAGTGAAAAAGGGGATTTAGCTAATTGGATTGTTCCAGGTAAGCGAGTTCCTGGGATGGGAGGAGCGATGGAATTAGCTCAAAAAGCGAAAAAAGTCATTGTGCTAATGAATCATACGAGCAAGACAGGAGAACCAAAACTGGTCAAGACATGCTCTTTACCTCTTACTGCTTCGGGCTGCGTGGGATTAGTTATTACGGATCGGGCGGTTTTTAAAGTAGAAAAAGATGCGCTTCTTCTAACCGAGTTAATGTCTCCTTATACCGTAGAGGATATTTTGAGTTCAACAGAAGCGACAGTTCGCCTGAGTGATCAATTGATTACGATACCATAAGGAGGACCATTACATGAACATACAGCAATCTATTCATAACTGGATGACAGAGCATCGTCAAAGTGCAGTGCGTTTACTCAAGCGTTTCGTAGAAGAAGCAAGCGTACAGGGTTCTGAAAAGCATGCCCAGGCAATTGTCATTGAACGCCTTCGACAGCTGCAGTTAGATATTGATATATGGGAACCAGACGAAAAAACACTTCGTACCCATGAAGCTTTTGCCTCCAACCGTTCTAGTTTCCGAGATAGCCCGAATGTGGTAGGCGTGTTAAAAGGAAAAGGTGGGGGAAAATCCATCATTTTAAACGGACATATTGATGTTGTGCCTCCCGGCGATCTTTCACAATGGAAGGAAGACCCTTATACGGCCGTTGTAAAAGATGGAAACTTATATGGGCGCGGTGCAACGGATATGAAAGGAGGGAATGTGTCGTTACTTTTAGCGATTCAAGCATTAAAAGAGCTAGGTATTTCATTAAAAGGAGATGTTATTTTTCAAAGCGTAGTAGAAGAGGAAAGCGGAGGGGCAGGAACACTTTCCTGCGTGCTTAGAGGGTATAAAGCAGATGGTGCCATTATTCCAGAACCAACCAACATGAAGATCTTTCCTAAACAGCAAGGCTCGATGTGGTTTCGCGTGACCGTACATGGAGTAGCAGCACATGGAGGGACTCGGTATGAAGGCGTGAGTGCCATTGAAAAAGCAGCTGTTGTGCTTACACATATTGAGGGTCTTGAAAAAGAGAGAAACAGCCGAATTACAGACCCGCTCTATAATAAAATTCCCATTCCCGTGCCCATTAATATTGGAAATATACAAGGAGGAACGTGGCCTTCTTCAGTTGCTGATCAAGTAGTATTAGAAGGCAGGATAGGAGTTGCTCCGCATGAAAAAATGAAAAATGTCAGAGCGGAAATGAAATCGTGGCTTGAACTTTTGCCTCAGTGTGATGAGTGGTTTGCTGAGCATCCTGTCGACTTGGAATGGTTTGGGGCCCACTGGCTTCCTAGTGAAATTGAATTAGAGCATCCGCTTATGACCTCTCTTTCGTCCTCTTTTTATCAAGTGAAACAGAAACAGCCGATCATTGAAGCATCTCCTTGGGGAACGGACGGAGGGATATTGTCACAAGTTGGAGATATTCCAACAGTTGTGTTTGGACCAGGAGTAACAGAAGTAGCCCACTTTCCGAATGAGTATATTTGTATTCAAACGATGCTTGATGCAGCAGAAATTATTGCGCTCACCGTAGCAGACTGGTGCAGTATTGCGGACTAAGCTAAAAAGGGAGAGGATACAAACAAATGGCGAAACAAGAAACTATTTGTCAACCAACCTTTGCTATGACTCTTTTTTTAGATGAATGTAACAAGCGTCTGAGAATGGATGATTACCGGGGAAATGTGAACGATATTTACAGCTATATATATAAAGAAATGGATAAGGCAACGTACGAAAAGTGGATTATAAAAGCACGTGCCGAACATCTGTTGGACTGGATGAGCTTGGGATTTTCTTTAGAAGCAACTGTTCCCTACTATTTTAACGGAAGCGACGCGTATCTTTTATGCTACTATACGTCTCAATCCCGCCGAGACAGCGGGGAGACGTTAAAAGAAACAGAGCTGCTTCAAGATGTTTTGAATTTGCCGACATCTGATTATTCTCCTTTATCGAATCAACTGATCATGCGCCGAGCCATTTCATCTGACGCTAAACAACTTTCTCAGCTCTACCGTCAAATCTTCACAGTGTATCCGACTCCCCTCTATGAAGAAGAGTATCTCTCTAGTTTGCTTCAAGAAGATAGTTTGTTTTATATCATCGTTGACAAGAACGATATCGTTAGCGCTGCTTCTGCTGAAATTGACTATGTCTATCACAATGCTGAACTAACGGATTGTGCGACTCTCCCTGCTTACCGAAAGTATGGATTCATGAAGCATTTATTAAGCGCACTAGAGGCGGAGCTAAAACAGAGGCATATTTTTTGTGCATACACAATAGCGAGAGCGCTTTCATTTGGGATGAATGCCGCTTTTCATCAGCTTGGGTATACCTATACGGGACGGTTAACGAATAATTGTTACATTTATAAATCGTTAGAAGATATGAACGTATGGGTGAAGGATCTATCAAAAAGTAAAGGATGAGAAATAATTAACCAATTTATGGGCTGTAACATATAACAATAGTAAATCTTCATAAAGGAGCGATTGTATGTTATATGATTTATATAAGCCGTCCCGACATTGGAAAGATATCGAATTATGGAAAGATGTGCCCGAGGAAAAGTGGAACGATTGGATTTGGCAATTAACAAACACAATTCGAACGCTAGATGATTTAAAAAAAGTCATTAATTTAACTCCTGAAGAAGAAGAAGGAGTGCGCATTTCAACCAAAACCATTCCGCTTAATATTACGCCTTACTATGCATCTTTAATGAATCCAGATGATCCTCGCTGCCCCGTCCGTATGCAGTCTGTTCCGGTTGGCCAAGAACTTCATAAAACAAAATACGATCTGGAAGATCCGCTAGATGAAGACGAAGATTCTCCAGTGCCAGGATTGACTCATCGCTATCCGGATCGCGTTTTGTTCTTAGTTACCAATCAATGCTCCATGTACTGCAGATACTGCACTCGAAGAAGGTTTTCAGGACAAATTGGAATGGGCGTTCCAAAAAAGCAGTTAGATGCTGCGATTGCTTATATCGCCAAAACACCTGAAGTACGAGATGTACTCATTTCAGGCGGTGATGGCTTGCTGATTAATGACAACATTTTAGAATATATTTTGAAAAATTTAAGAGCTATTCCCCACGTGGAAATTATTCGAATTGGCACCAGAGCACCCGTTGTGTTTCCACAGCGAATAACGGAAAATTTATGTGCCATTTTAAGGAAATATCATCCAGTGTGGTTAAATACTCACTTTAATACATCCATTGAAATTACGGAAGAGACAAAAAAAGCATGTGAAATGCTTGTCGATGCAGGCGTTCCAGTTGGCAATCAAGCGGTTATTTTAGCTGGGATTAATGACAGCGTAGCTATCATGAAAAAGCTTATGCACGATTTAGTAAAAATACGCGTTCGTCCTTACTATATTTATCAATGTGATTTATCAGAAGGAATTGGACATTTCCGAGCACCTGTTTCCAAAGGGCTTGAAATTATGGAAGGGCTGCGAGGTCATACGTCTGGCTACGCTGTTCCAACGTTTGTTATTGATGCGCCAGGAGGTGGAGGAAAGATTGCCGTTCAACCAAACTATATTATTAGTCAAAGCGCAAGTAAAGTTGTTCTGCGAAACTTTGAAGGCGTGATTACGACGTATCCGGAGCCAGAAAGCTATGTGCCTGGGCGTGCAGATGATTATTTTCGAGCTGTTTATCCAGAATCGGATGCTAAAGATTCTTCCATCGGCATCTCAGGTCTTATGAATGATGCTCAATTCAACCTTGTACCGGAAGGGTTAGGGAGAGTAAAAAGACGTAAAACATATGAAAGTGACAGTGCTCACGAAAGCCTAAAAGACAAACGTGAAAAAAGAGATGAATTAAAAGATAAAAAGTTTAAAGCTCAATTGAAAAAAGACGGTAAAAGCGACGATGCTCCATCATCTTAAGGAGGTCCTGTAATATGACTGTTCAATGCGCATGGTGCGAAGAAGAAAAAGCGGTAGAAACAACCAATACCGCATACTGGGAATTGCCAGATGGAACGAGAAGTATTGAAATTACTCATATGCCATGTATCAGCTGTTCAGGTTGCGGGATGTCATATCAAGAAGAAGAGATCATAGAAGAAGTGGAAACACAGCTGCTTCTTGTCGATACAAAAAAACTTGATGAATCCATTCGGTATGATGAGCTATTAAAAGTACCAAGATTATTAAAGCGCAACTACTTTAAATTCTAAAAATCCGCCCCTTATTTTGTAAGGGGCGGATTTTCTTATTGATAAGCCTTTGTTCCAGCAGTACGTAGGCTGTATGCGTGCTTTAAAGCTACTGTAACAGGACGAACAGTTGGAAGTTCGACTTCGTCTATTTTCGAAACGGGTAAAAGACCCACAGACGTGCTCGTAATAAAAACTTCATCAGCGTCTTTTAAAAAGGAAGGAGTCATATTTTGTTCTCGGATTTGAATGGCTTGTTCCTGCGCACATTCCAGTACGTTAGCGCGCGTAATACCGGATAGAATTTTTCTTGTGGCAGGAGTCGTGAACAAGACGTTGTCTTTTATCGCAAATACATTGCTGCTCGACCCTTCGGTTATGTATCCGTCTTTTACTAAAATAGCTTCTTTGCACCCTTTAGAAGCCGCAGCTTGTTTGGCCAGAAGGTTAGGAAGTAGGTTCAATGATTTGATATAGCAATTAGCCCATCGTTCGTCTTCCAATAGAAGAGTGGAAATGCCTTTTTCATAGGCTTCTTCAGGTGTTTGGCGAGGATGGCGTATTGTGAGTGCTAATTGTGCAGGTACATCAGGAAATAAATGATTTCGAGGAGCAATCCCGCGCGTAACTTGAATATAAATATCAGCGTCTTTTAACGTTGATTTTTCCATTCCTTGACGAATGATGTCCTTTAGTTCCTGTCTTGAAACCGGCAGTTCAATAAAGATTGCCTTTGCACTTCTTTCTAAGCGGTCTAAGTGACGTTCAATCGAAAACGGAACTCCTTTGTATACACGAATAAATTCATAAACACCGTCTCCAAACTGGTGACCGCGTTCATCAATTGGAATAACAGCCTCGTTAATATCTCTAAACTCTCCAGCATAATATGCTAATTCCATCTTGAAAAACTCCCTTCCTTTAGATATTAAAACGTTAACATAAAATTCAGCAAAATGAAATTATTTACTTGGTTTCTCTAAAGAAAATGAAAAAAGTCATACTCCTTTAGGAGTATGACTTTTATGAAAACGTACGTTTGAATGCTAATGAAAATTTCTGAATGGCTTTTTTAGGTGTAACGAACTGAACGATGAGCTTGGTACCGGTGATGAACCAATCGACAATACGGCTGCCAAGAAGCATCGTTACTAAAATGGACAGTGCGATTAAGACGATAATACCCCATGATGTTGGCTCTAGACTTTTTGAGAAGTCAGTTGTAAAGAACCATTTTAAAATGAAGCCGTGCAATAAATACACGTATAGTGATCGCTGTCCAATGCTTGTTAAAGCAAAACCGCGCGTTGGAATTAAAGCCATAAAGGCAAAAGATACAAGAAAAGCAATTCCATAGTGAGAAACGCGCATTAAAAATTCGGCCACATTGTCGTACGTGTTCGTTCCATACAGCATATCTGTGTAAGCCGTGTCGTCTAAGAAAGAATAGCTTCCAATTAATGTAACTAGTAATACGATGGATGCAATGATTCGATTTCGCGCTGTCAAAAGATTTGTAAAAGGCTCTTGTCGCTGTGACAAATAGTAGCCTAAAAGGAAAAACGGGAAGAAGACAAACATTCTGCTAATGCTTAGAATTTTATCAAATCCGTCAATATCAATGAAGCCCATTGCAAGTCCAAGCGAAATAGAGACAGTTAAGCTAATCCACATTGGGAATTTTGCAAAGAAAGGAAGCATTAATTTCCAAAAAATTAAGCTCAGCAGAAACCACATTGCCCATCTAGGAACCAAATATTGAAGCGTGTACGTTTCATCTGTATAAAGCACACTATAATAAAGAGTATAGATCGTTTGGAAAGCTAAGTAAGGAAGAGCCACCTTTGTAAATATTTTTTTGTAATATCCTTTTTTATGGAAATTTTTTGAGAAATAACCTGCTAGTAAAATAAAGACAGGCATATGGAAAATAAAGATAAAGTGATAAATGGACAGCATTCCGCTGCTATCTGTTCGGTACGGAGAAATCATGTGCCCAAATACAACTAAAAAAATTAATACGAATTTAGCATTATCAAAGTAAGCATTTCGAGTATTCATAGTATTATTTTTCCTCAACATATGCTGATGTAAACCTCCCACCAACAAGATTTATTTAAATGGCGATTATTGTTAGAATAACCTTTCACTACGGAATTAAAACATGAATTCTTCTTTTTTGCAATTACATAAAGGCTTGAGAAACCTGTCGAATCAACGCTTTTGTTATAAAAACGATGTGTTTTTGTTACAAATGTCTTTTTGAAAAAAGAAAAATATTGATATAACAATATTTATTCGTTACGCTAATAGTGAAATTTGTTTTGCAACTGTAACATGAATTTAATATTTTTTGTCCAGTAAAACACTCATATTGCAGTGTTCGACATCTACATATCACAGAAGAAAGTTGTAGATTTCTTGAAAAAATGATAGAAAAGATACACATACCGCTGGAGGGGGAGTACGATGAAATCCTTTTATCACTATATAATGAAATTCCGATCAAATAAAAAACATGATCGAATGGGAGAGTTTGCGCGAAGTGCTTATGATGATCACAGCTTCCCGAAATCTTCAACAGACTATGACGAACTGAGTTCTTATTTAGAGCTCAACGGACATTATTTATCAAGTATGACCGTATTTGATGAAGCATGGGAGCTTTATCAAAATAATGCGTGAGAAAATAAAAAGAGGCTAGAACAACAGTATTTTAGTTGAAGGAAGATCCGAACGATTCATCGTTCGGATCTTTTTATTTTCCTTAGCCTGTACAATAAGCAGAAAAAAATGATAGAGGGCAATAGATAATAAAGGCTTGGTTCTAAAGATGTTATACTTCCCCTTTTTTAGTTACTGCATATAATATTGTAACTTTTCAGTAGGTGTATGTTTACTAAGGAGGTGCGACGATGGCAGGGAAGAAAAAACCTAAATACGGAATTGGTGAAACAGTCGTTGTAACAATATACGGGACCGTTGGCACTATTACCGATATAAAAGTGATGGATGGGATTTTTGTATATGAAATCAACCATAGTGAAGGTCTTTTTTTAGAAGATACAATTGAACTTCTAGAAGAATATGAAGGTCAAATATTAGTACAGGAAAGAGTAGAGCTTGAATATAAATTTTTCTTCGGCGATATCGTCCAGGTTTTTAATTATGGAAAAGAGTTATTTAAAATCATTGGTATTCGAACAGAAATATGGCGTTATAAAGAGGATTCATGGGAAGATATTGTCTATGAATTGTCACGTGTAACAGATGGAGAATGGCTTGAGGCTAGTGAAGAAGAACTCATTCTCGTAACTCCTCATGAGGAAACAGAAAATTACGCTCAAAGTGTTGATATGTTGTATTTAGGTAAAGAAATTAAAAAGACGGAGTTGCTACCAAAGATGAAAAAACAAAACGGTTCTGAAAAAGAAGAAGTGAGGTTAACTAAAGAAAAGCATGAGATTATAAACGGTCTTTTAGATGTGTACAATGATTATAAATTTTTGTATGAGCTTTTTGAAGATGAAGAATACGCTGAAGTCATGAACTTAGTGCTGAAACATTTAAAAAAGATAGCAAAATCCGAACAAGGAAAATAGCAGGTAGATGCCTAATAAATAAAAGATAGCCGAGATAGATCATCACATCTCTCTTAGCTATCTTTTATTGTGTATACGGCGATGGTAATGAAAAAAGAATGGGTATAATTACCTTTCTATTTAAACTGCTGAAATTTTAGACATACTATTGCCAAATTGTTCATAAATGTGTATAAGGTAAAACTTCAAGCAGAAGATGGAGTGAACCTATTTTTAAGAAAAATAAGGTACGCTAATCCGTTCAAACGGGATAAGGAGTGATATTGTGAAAGAAATCGAAGTGGTCATTGATACGGAAGAAATTGCGGAGTTCTTTTACAATGAACTAGTCAAGCGAGGCTATGTTCCCGCTGAAGAAGAGCTAGGCGAATTAGCGGATATAACTTTTGATTATCTCATTGATAAATGTATTATTGATGAGCAAGATGAAGAATAAAAAGATAGATACATCTGTAACGACGGGGAAACTCGTCGTTTTGTTTATGAGACAGCGGTTATGAAAAAGGATTAGCAGCTTTTATAGCGGATTGCACTTTTATATGATGCTGAAGGGGAATTTTTTTAACTGAAGAAGCGGGAATAGAGTCAAGAAGAGAAAATATGCTTTCGTCTTCAAACCATTCTTCTTTTCTTAAAAAAAGATGTACGCGGTCTCCCCAGCTCATAGTTAAAGTCGGGCTATAGAGCTTTTTGGAATGAGTTCTGTCATTTGTAAATATATCTGAATTATAATCGCTTCGAGACCCTGTATGAGGGTGTTTAAGGCTAAAGGTATAAATAGCATCATGCAAGTTTGAATAAAAAAGAAGAACGTATAGGGTTTTTCCCACTTCAATCCGTCTTATCACAGACTCAAAATGGTACACTTTCGTTCCACATAAATCAATTTTATTACCTGAATAATAGGGAAAGACGATTTGAGTCATACCGAGAAAATTTTGAGTGTGAAACTGCCAAGAGTGAAGAACATTACGCTGAAACTCTTTTTTAAAGAGAACATTTTTTTCGATATGATACTGTTCGTTCACAATCAGGGCTATTGATAAGAGCGTTTTGTTTCTATGCTGCCAAAAGTCATTCCAAACAGCTTTCATAAAAGAAGATATGTGAAAGGCGGGGAGTAAATGAAACAGATTGCTGTTTTGCTCTTTGCTTTTTTCATAGAGTAACAGCTGAGCGTAAGCATCATGAAATATCGCTGAGTTGGAATGTTCTAAAAACAAGAAGTATGCGTGCTGTTTCTCTGATGAAAGCAGGGATTTTATTAAGGTAGTGGAGAGATCTGTCATATAATAGCCGCCGTTTCGTGAAACTAAGTGTGCTAAAAGAGCCCAGTGAATTTCAGGGTGTTTTTGATAATAGTCCAAATAAGCTTGTGTACGTGTAACATTGTTTTGATTAGCTTTTTTCACTTTTCTTCGAATTTCTTTAATCCATTTTACATCTTCTCCAATAAAAGAGAGCGGGAGAATAGCAGGAGGTTTGTGCTGCATCATCTGCTGCAGACGAAGAACATCCTCCAATCTAATGAGGGGATTTGTGTCAGTAGAAGTCATGTTAAGCCTCCTTTGAAACGTTTAACTATTTTAAAAAAGGGTAAGGGACTTTTTGAAACCTTTATAACATTTCGTACGTATAAAGGGTAACAAATGTTAAGAAAAGAGGTTTTCTTTATGTTCAGAAAAATATTTGAATCATTAACTGGATCTAAACATCGCCGCTACAGCAGCAGTGATCATCATCACAGACGTCCGCGTCACCATAGCAGCAGTAGCGATTATAAACGAAGCAAATATTATGACAGCCACAGTCATTCAAAATATGGCCATCACCATTACAAGCGTAAACGCAAAAGCGGAAGCTTCTTCTCAAGCTTTTTCTCAAGTTGATTTGGAATGAAAAATCGAATGTTCAAACACTTTCATCGCTGGCTAGTTGACCGTCCTTTTAAAAAAGGAACAGTCATTTGTGAGCGCTATGAAATCATAAATGTACTGGGAATGGGGAGCTATGGTATAACATATGTTGCTAGTGACATTGTGCAACAAAAAGAGGTAGTAATAAAGCAACTCCGCAAAACGAAGCAGCGCACGCCTCAGGGGCTGAAGTCTTTTCATTATGAAGCAAAACTGCTGTCTCAACTAGATCATCCTCAAATTCCTTCGCTGTATGAAGCTGTTGAAATAGATGAAGGGTGTTTTCTAGTGATGGAGTTGATTCAAGGAAAAACGTTTGAAGATTTAATTTTTGAAGAGAAGCGCGTATATACAGAAGAAAAAGCGCTTGACATTTTACTTGATATTCTAAAAGTAGTTTCCGTTATTCATGAGCAAGGAATCGTTCACCGTGATCTTCGTATTCCAAACATTATTGATGTTAACGGGACCATTTATGTTATTGACTTTGGTCTTGCAAGATTTTTGGGAGCTCATGAAGAAACAAGCAGCCTTATAGAAGAACAGCAGTTTATGAGACAAACATCGGTTGCAAGCGATATCTATGCGCTTGGTCATTTTCTTTTATTTTTATTGTATTCTGGTTATGAGCCGACGGATAAACAAGAAAAAAGCTGGGAACAAGAGCTAAGCTTGTCGGCGCCCATTAAAACCATCATTCAAAAAATGCTGAGAGCAGATGAAGCGTATGAAAGTATTAAAAGTTTACAAAAAGACATTTATGACTATATAAATAGTAAGAACTCGGGGAGGGAAAAGCATGGCGCTATTTAATAAAGCGTTAGCCCGCATTGGAATTGGTGCAGCGCGAGTGGATGCTAAGCTTGTCAATGATGAATTTCGTGCTGGTGAAACGATTGAAGGGATTGTTGAAGTGTACGGCGGAAATGTTGAGCAGAAAATTGACAGCATCTATCTGCGTCTATTCACAACCTATGTAAAAGAAAGAGACGATAAAAAATACAAGCAGGACATTGAACTTAATACGTTTAAGATTAACGACCCGTTTACGATCCAACCATCTGAAACCAAGTCTATTCCTTTTACCTTTCAGCTACCTGATGATACGCCTGTTACATTAGGGAGAACCCGAGTGTGGGTGGCGACGAGCCTCGATATTAAAGATGCGGTTGATCCGTCGGATATTGATCATGTAAAAGTGCTCCCTAACCTTATGGTAACAAGCACAATTGAAGCGATGGAACAGCTTGGCTTTCGCTTGCGCCAAGTCGAGTGCGAAGAAGCTCCTCGCAGGATGAGAAAAAGACTTCCTTTTGTTCAAGAATTTGAATTTGTTCCAAGCGGTGGAGTGTACGCTGGGAAAGTAGATGAAATTGAAATCATCGTGCAGCCGAGCGGCTTACATGACTACGATTTATTTATAGAAGTAGATCGACGGGCCAGAGGGTTTGGGGGGTTTTTATCTGAAATGCTGGATGCAGATGAGTCGCTCGTTCATGTTCATGTTTCTGAAAAAGAAATTCCTCAGTTAAAAAATAGATTAACCAATATTATTTCACGCTATAGCTAACGTGCATAGCTCTCCTTTATTTTTCGTATATTAAAGACAGTAAAAAGAAAGGAGAGAGGTATATGCCGCAATCAAAACAAACGAAAAAAATAAATGCAAAAGAGGAATTTTCGGCTGAATTTGTCGTTCATCAAGCTCCCAAGCCGGAAGACTATATTCAGCCAAAACGTGTGAATAAGTAAAGCATGTAGCACGCTACATGCTTTTTCTTTTAATAGGTTGGAGGAAATAAAAAATGGTAAATCGCACTACAAAATATTCTCTATTTATTGTATCGCTTTTAGCTTTCTTTTTACTCATTTTATTTACGTTTAATACACCTTGGGTGAAACAGCTTGACTTTAATGTACTTCATACCATTGAAGGATGGAGGACGGATACGTTAACACCCATCATCATATTTATAACAACTGTAGGATCTTGGTATGTCACTGCGCCAATATGGTTTGCCATTATAGTATTTCTTCTTTATAAACGAAAAGGATTGCTCGCTTTATATATCACGCTTGTTTTTTGGGGAGTTCGCGCTTTAAATTGGGGATTGAAGGAGATTTTTGCAAGACCAAGACCTGATTGGAGTCAAGTCGTTCCCGCCTCTCACTATAGTTTTCCGAGCGGACATGCCATGAACTCAATGGCGTTTTACAGCGGAGTGCTTTTGTTAATATGGATGTATACAAGAAGCAGGGCTATTAAAACGGCAGCTGCATGCGTAATTGCTATTATTATTTTATTAATTGGATTTAGCCGTTTGTATTTAGGCGTACACTTTTTAACGGATATACTAGCAGGATATTGTGTAGGACTTGCTTGGTCATTAGGAGTCTACCTCCTTTCTAAGCGCCTATATAACCAAAAATAGGAGCAATGGTTACATTTTTTTCGTTAATATTTCATTTTGTTTAAGTAGGCCTATTGATTCATCCATTCAAAAACAACTAATGATAAAATGGGAAACAAATATTTTATGTACATGTTTAATAAGAAAAAACTAGTAATTTCGACAAAAAACGTTTTGATTCGATAAAGGGTTTTCGGATTTTATCACTAATTATATAAGAATACATGACGTAAAAGAGTAAATACTTGCTTTTGGGTGGAGGGAAGAATGTTGAGTGTGTGGACCACAATAAAAAAACAATTTAATATTAGCACAGAATATGATGTAACCATTATGCAAACAGAAGAAAAAGGCGAAAAGCGTGGATATAAGCCTGTCCATCGTCTAACGATTACAGCACTCGATCATCAAGACGCTGCAACACAAGTATTTCAGATGTTTAATATTGCTGATAATTTGCCAAAAGATTGTGATGCGAGATTTATTAGCACAGGCGATATTTTGTTAATTGATGAAGGTACTCGAGGGAAATATTACTACAAGCTATGGACAGACGGATGGCAAAAAGTGAATCGCCTGCATGTACGTTAAACATAAGGTAAAAGCGACCTATCTGGCCGCTTTTTATTTATATGTTGACTCTTAGTAATCACGAGTATGATGACCAGGGCCATTTTTTCGGTTTGTTGCTGAATATTCATCTCCATGGGCTTCATGTTCTGCTATAATTGCTTCTTTTGGAATGTGATTATTCTTTTTAGGCGAATTAATTCGGTTGCGATGTTTTTTTCCCATACATATCACCTCAGCTAAAGTTAGTAAATCCCTTGCGCTATTAGCGTACCCTTATATAAAAAGACATACTACGCCATTTTTTGGGCAGTATGTCTTTTTATTTTTGACGCATAATTTTAGAAGTAAATAGACATGCAAGGGATACAATATGGTATAGTGAAAGCGTAAGATTTTTTACATATAGGAGGTACGAAATGAGCGTACATATTGGGGCAAAACAAGGTGATATTGCAGAAACGATTTTACTTCCAGGTGATCCACTTCGTGCAAAATACATTGCAGAAACGTTTTTAGAAGACGTAACTTGCTATAACGAAGTGCGCGGTATGCTTGGATTTACAGGAACATATAAAGGAAAGCGCGTTTCTGTTCAAGGAACGGGAATGGGTGTACCATCGATTGCTATTTATGTAAATGAACTAATGAATGAATATGGTGTTCAAAACCTAATTCGCGTGGGTACATGCGGAGCAATCCAAAAAGATGTAAAAGTACGTGACGTTATTTTAGCCATGTCTTCGTCAAGTGATTCACAAATGAACCGCGTTAAATTTGGTCCTATTGACTATGCACCGACAGCTAACTTTGATTTATTAAAGCGCGCTTATGATGCAGGTGTTGAAAAAGGCCTTCAGTTAAAAGTAGGAAGTGTATTTACATCTGATCAATTTTACAATGAAGACGGCCAGCTAGAAAAATTAGCAGCTCACGGCGTATTGGCAGTTGAAATGGAAACGACGGCTCTGTATACGCTAGCCGCTAAATACGGCCGTAATGCTTTGTCGGTTTTAACAGTAAGTGATCACATCTTCACTGGTGAAGAAACAACGTCAGAAGAACGTCAAACGACGTTCAACGATATGATTGTTGTTGCGCTTGAAGCAGCAATTAATGAATGAACATAATTTCATTTATTTGCTGAATGGAAGCGAAATGCTGCCGCGTAACAAATAAAAAGACGAGAAGCAATCAAGCTTCTCGTCTTTTTATTTGCGAAAATTAATTGTTTCCAAATAGGAAATTGTATGGTACGATTTGATACGTTAAAAACGGCCTTGATTTTCGTGAAAGTCGAAAATCGTATAAAAAATTCATAAGAGGTGATAAACCATCATGATGGCAAGTATTAAGCAGCAGTGGTTTTCAAATGTTCGAGCAGACATTTTGTCAGGGATGACAGTTGCTCTTGCGCTTATTCCAGAAGCCCTTGCTTTTTCCATTATCGCCGGTGTCGATCCTATGGTTGGTCTGTATGCATCTTTTTGTATGGCAATTGTGATTGCTTTTACAGGTGGAAGACCAGCTATGATTTCAGCTGCAACAGGAGCAATGTCTTTATTGATGATTAACTTAGTCAAAGATCACGGCATTGAGTATTTATTTGCAGCTACTGTTTTAACCGGAATTATTCAAATTTTACTTGGTGTTTTGAAAGTAGGAAGGTTTTTATCGTTTCTTCCTCAAACAGTGATGATTGGCTTTGTAAATGCGCTCGGTATTTTGATTTTTACCGCACAGCTTCCGCATTTTGAAGGAGCAAATTGGATGATGTACGCCATGGTAGCCGGAACGCTGCTCATCGTCTATTTATTTCCGCTCATGACCAAGGCAATACCATCTCCGCTTGTTGCGATTGTCTTGATGACGATTGTAGCGATTGTCTTTCATTTAGATTTAAAAACGGTAGGAGATATGGGGAATATTACGCGTTCATTGCCGGTTCTTCACTTTCCAAAGGTTGATTTATCAGTGGAGACACTGCTCATCATTTTACCTTATTCGCTTCCTTTGGCGATTGTAGGCCTACTTGAATCTATGCTAACGGCAACGGTACTGGACGAAATTACAGATACGCCTTCGAATAAAAATAAAGAAGCGCGCGGTCAAGGCATTGCTAATATTGTAACAGGTTTCTTTGGAGGAATGGCTGGCTGTGCCATGATTGGACAATCTATGATTAATGTAAAATCAGGGGGACGTGGAAGGTTATCTACCTTAGTCGCCGGAGTCTTTTTATTGTTCTTAATTATGGTGCTTGGCGATGTTGTTAAACAAATTCCAATGGCTGCTCTTGTAGGCGTTATGTTTATGGTAGCTGCCGGTACATTTGATTGGCAGTCCCTTAAAGACTTAACGAAATATCCGCTATCGGATGCCATTGTAATGGTTGTTACGGTGGTTATCGTATTGTTTACACATAACTTAGCATTAGGAGTAATGGTAGGTATTGTTTTAAGTACGATTGTATTTGGCTGGAAGATGGCTAAAATCAAAACAACTTCACAAACAGAAGGTAATACGAAGCAATACAGAGTTTCAGGGCAATTATTTTTTGCTACCATCAGTTTCTTTATGGATGAATTTCAGTATGAAACAGACCCAGATACCATCATTATTGATTTTAGTTCTTCTCATATATGGGATCAATCGGCCGTGATTGGCATCTCGAAAATTATCGATAAGTACGAGCGATTGAATAAAAAGGTTATTGTAAAAGGATTAAATGAAGAGAGTAAAAAAATCGTTAGGCAGATTGGCTTAACGTCGCTGTCGAACAAATAAAAGGTGTGCAGTAGCACACCTTTTTTACTTGTTTCGTTTTAGTAGCTGTATGAGCCAGGTGGAAAAAGAAGTTGTAGATGAAGGTGCGGATGTCTGTTTTAACAAAATAGCATAGGCTTTGCGCCGATATTGGTAATCAAGCATGCATATCTACTCCTTTTAAAACAGATTTTGAAAGCGTTCTCTTTATTGTAGCATGCTTAATAGGGAGATAAAAGAAAAAAGAGAGACCATTGTCTCTCTTTAATCATTTCCAAACATATAGCGTTTGTGATGCCATGAGATTCCAAACATCAGACCCATTGCAAACATGTTCCCCATCAGTGAACTACCTCCATATGAAATAAAAGGAAGTGGAATTCCGGTAATAGGCAAGACTTGAATGGTCATACCGATATTTTGAAATACGTGGAACGTAAGCATTGAAATAACGCCTACACATAAGTAAGAATTGAATTCATTTTTTGTTTCAAGCCCTAGCTTGATCAAGTAATAAACGAGTACGAAGAAAAGACTAATAACAATGCTGGCGCCTATAAAGCCAAACTCTTCTCCAATAACCGCAAAAATAAAGTCGGTCTGTCCTTCTGGCAAATAGACAACTCCATTTCCGATCCCTTTACCGTTTACCATTCCTGACCCAATCGCATCTAACGATTTCTTTAAATGATAGCCCTCTCCCGAACTATACGACTCAGGATCAAGCCAAGAATAAATACGTCCAAATTGGTATTGCTTAACCCCTAGATACTTTTCTAATAAGTTAGGTGCATAAACAACAAGTCCCAAAATAACAGAACCAACCGCTGTAATACCTAAAAATGCAGGCGCGATGATTTTCCAGCTTACGCCTGAAACAAATACAAGTCCAACTGTGATTGCTAAGAACACAAGAGCGGTACCTAAGTCAGGCTGCTGCATGATTAACAATAAAGGTAAAGCAAGTACAGCGCCTAGTTTACCAAGCAGTAAAAAGTCTTCTCTTACTGTTCGGATACGATATTTTTCATTGTGTTTAACAATGACCGTACTCAGTGTGATAATCAAAAACACTTTCATAAACTCTGATGGCTGCAACGAGAAGCCGGGAAGTGTGAACCAACTTTTTGCCCCGTTAATTTCTCTGGCAATACTTGAAGGAGCCACTAGTAAAAGAAGCAATAAAAAGTTCCCAAATCCATAAAAAACCCACGTTAGCTTTTGAAGCTGATCGGAGTCAAAACGCATGACAAATCCTATAATCACCATTCCAATAATATAAAAAACAACTTGTTGCGCTACGAAGTTCTTATCATACTGCCCAATTTTTTCAGCACTATGGATTGCCACAACGCTTACGCAAAACAATAGGAAGATTAGGAAAGCCAAGTTCCAGTCAAATCTACTAACATTTCTTTGATTTTCACCCATATTATTCACCTGTCACTATTAAATCTCATTCTTTCTTTATGATAAAAGAAAAATGCTGGTTTTTAATGCAAAGTCGATTAATGAAGAGTCGCACTAACCCCGCTTTGCAGTTTTTGCTTTGAATATAGACTTGCTAAAAGTAAGAAAAGATATGTCGCAAGCTGCGTTACCATACAGCCTTTTATTATACATGAATTATTCTATAACATAAATAGGAGAAATGATAACAATTTCTTTTTTCTAAAAACTCTATTTGTAAGGATTTATTCAATTCATCTTCTTTATCTCCTTAAAGGTTAATATGAAAACATATTATAGGAATTTATCTTTTTTTGCACGTGAAAAGATAAAGAAACATGTATATATATAACGAAAGAAAGGGGCAAATAGTTTCATATGAACGACTGAAAAATTCTAAACTGCAAGGACTAAATCTAGCAAGCTATACATATGAATAATAGTAAAGGTAAGAGAAAGTGTTCTACACTATCTTTTTCTACATGCAGACATTCAACTTCTTAGCTCCCTACAAGTAAACAGTCATAGTCTACTTTCTTACTGATGAACGTATGGAAGGCATAGGGTAGATTACCGAATAAGAGACACAGGATATTAGGAAAATAATAGATAGAGATTAATAGAATCATAACGTAGAGAGGTGTGTTTATGATTATAGGGGCAAGTTTGACAGCATTTTTATTATTATGGTGGACAATTTTTTATATCGGGCGCTACCATCATTATGTTTCAGAGCCTGTTGGCAAAAGAATTTCCCTTCACGTAGGAATACATGTTACCTTAGTGGTTGGAGTGAATGCATGTCTCTGGCTTGAGCAGCCGCTGCTTTTTTCTAGCATTTTAGCAGGGTGTGCAGGACTAGGAGCCGGATGGTTTGTGGGGATTCCTTTTTCGGTAAAAAGTATTTTAAGCGGAATAATGGGGGGCATAGGAACCGGTGTTAGTTTTTATATCTCTATGAGTATGTGGATAGATCAATTTAACTCGCTGTCTTTTTTATTGATAGGAACGAGCGTTATTTTTAGCGGAAGCTCGTTATTTCAAGTGTTAAAATCGATTCCGTCATTTGAAAAGGTACTGGTGAAAATGTGGGTTCAACATCCTTTTCTGATAGCGCCTATTTTGATTACCGTATTTTGGCTGTATAATTTTATTGAAAAATATTTTCCGCAAGCAGATCCAACACGCAAGTAGTTTCCGTGTTGGATTTATTATTTCTTCGGGTAAGCCTCCTTTAAGCTCACCAAGTTTGACATCGTTCCATTAGTCTATAGAAGGTAAAAGTAGACATTCACCTATCTTCATTATGATGCATATTGTAACGTAGCAAGCATTATAAAGGGGGAGTGCGTATGTATCCATATCAATACGATCCACGTTTTCAAAATTTGTTTCCACCTGGAGGAGGCCAAGGCTTTCCATCGTTTCCACCTGGAGGAGGAGGTCAGGGCTTTCCGCCGCCACCACCTGGAGGAGGAGGTCAAGGGTTTCCGCCGCAGGGAGGAGCGCAGCCACCTTCAAGTCCGCCGCCAGGTTTTACACCTGCACCAAAGCTAGGTTCAGGAGGTCCATCGCTTTATGCTGTTGATCCAGGCGCTATTTCAGGATGCTTATACCGATACACCTATATATGGCCGAGAAATGGTCGACCTTACTGGTTTTACCCAACCTTTGTGGGCAGACGCTCAGTTGCAGGATATCGCTGGACAGGATCTTTCTGGGTGTATGCTGGGGTAGATGTAAATCAAATTCGAGAATTTCAATGTGTATAAAACTCCGCTTGCGGAGTTTTTTTGTGCGAAAGGGTTGACGCATAAAAAATGGCGTTATATAATAAATCTCGAATTAAAGATAATTTGTTTAGTAATATCTCGAATTGATGATAATAGACACTTTTTAGGAGATGACATTTATGGCAAATGTATTATATGTAAAAGTAAATCCGCAGGTTGATGAAGCATCATTTTCAACTCGTTTAGCACAGGTTTTCTTGGATGAGTATAAAACAGCAAACCCGACTGATACAGTGACAACGCTTGATCTGTATAAAGAAACAGTTCCATTCATTGATGGAGATGTTTTAGCAGCATGGGGAAAAGCTGGAGCTGGTGAAGAATTATCAGCTGTTGAGTTAGAAAAAGTAACGCGTATGGGTGAATTAGTAGAGCAGTTTTTACAAGCTGACAAAGTTATTTTCTCAGCTCCAATGTGGAACTTAAGCTTCCCTCCACTAATGAAAGCATATATTGATAACATTTTAATTGCAGGAAAAACGTTTAAATATACTGAAAATGGTCCAGTAGGATTAGCTTCAGATAAAAAGGTAGTATTACTAGAAGCTCGTGGAGGCGTGTATTCAGAAGGCCCTGCGGCAGAGCTCGAATTTACTCAAAGCTATTTACGTACAGTAATGGGATTCATTGGTGTTCAAGATTTCCAACTGGTTGTTGCAGAAGGCATGGCTTACACGCCAGCAGAAGCAGACAATATTCTAGCAAAAGCATCTGAAAAAGCAAAAGAAGTTGCGTCAACGTTCTAATCTCAAGAGGCTGGGACAAAAGGATTTTAGGCGAAGTGAAAAACGAACCACTGATCAAGATGTTTGATTAGTGGTTCGTTTTTTTTTGTTACGGTGAACGTAGGTTTCATGTTTGTAAGTCTTTCTAGCAGTTGATGGGAGGGCAAGCCGAAGACTCCTGCGGGAAAAGCGGAATAGGTGAGACCCCACAGGAGCGTATGCGACGAGGAGGCTCAGCATCCGCCCGCGGAAAGCGAAGTCTTGCACGGAAATCAACTGCGGTGTCAAAAGCGGTTCGGCTCATGTATACGAGTTATTCGTCTTTAGATTGGATTCATTTGTTTATGTCTTAACCTCTTTTTTAGGGTTGAAATTCAATATCCACCCTTCAGAAGATGTAGAAAGGGTTACATAAAGTGCAGCATAGGGAACGTGCTTCTTATAAAAGCGCTTATACATTTTTATTTACAAGATAAAAAAAGCATGGTTAAATAATGACCATGTTAATGTACCATCAGGATAGGGGAAGTTTTTCTGCAGAATCATTGGGGTATGCTACAAGTACAATCTAAAAAAGGGTGATTGAGATGTTTAAAAAATTATTTGGTAATAAGACAAAATCAAAAGAAACAACCGTTCTAGCTCCGCTTTCAGGTAATATCCTGCCAATCAGCGAAGTGCCAGATCCAGTGTTCGCACAGAAGATGATGGGAGACGGTTTTGCAATCGAACCTTCAGAAGGACAAGTTGTTTCACCCGTTGCTGGGGAAGTCGTTCAGCTTTTTCATACAAAACATGCGGTAGGCTTAAAAACAGAAGCCGGTACAGAAGTATTAATACATATCGGCCTTGAAACAGTGGCAATGGAAGGCGAAGGATTCGAAGCTCACGTAACACAAGGTGACAAAGTAAGTGTAGGAACACCTCTTATTACATTTGATTTAGCGCTTATTCAAGAAAAAGCGAAAAGCATTATCACACCAATTGTTATTACAAATAGTGATGCAAGTGAAAGTTTCGAAATTTTGGCTCAAGGGACGGTTCAAAAAGGCGAAACTGCTTGTGCAAAAGTAACGATGAAGTAATAAGCAAGGCCTTTTCCTTTAAGAAAGGAGAGCGCATTTGAAGATTTTAAAAGTGTTAAATAACAACGCCGTTGTCTTTAAGGAAGGCGGAGTTGAAAAGATTGCGATGGGTCCCGGCATCGCTTTTCAAAAAGGTAAAAATGATCTTATTAATGCTGCAAAAGTGGAGAAAGTCTTTGTCATGAAAGAAGAACAGGAAAAGTTTCAAGAACTATTAAAAAATCTTCCTGAAGAGCATATTCAAGTGGCGGAAGAAATCATTTCGTATGCTGAGCAGCAGCTTTCTGCTACGCTAAGTCATCATGTGCATATTGCTTTGAGCGATCATTTATCCTTTGCTGTCGAAAGGATAGCCCGCGGAATTTCTATCCAAAATAAATTGCTTAATGAAATTAAATCACTCTATCAGCCTGAGTATGAAATAGGAGTGTGGGCTCTTCAGCATATCAAAAAGAGGTTAGACATCACGATGCCGATCGATGAAGCGGGATATATTGCGCTTCATATTCATACGGCGAAACTGAATTCACCAGGAATGCAGCAGCTCATGATGAATACAACGATTATTAATGAAATGGTTACGATTATAAAAAAAGAGCTGAATATGGAGATTGATGAAAACAGCATGTCCTATCAGCGTCTGCTGACTCACTTGCGCTTTGCGTTAAATCGTTTAGCGCAAAATGAACCTTTTCATGAGATGGATGAAGAGATGCTCGACGTATTAAAAGTCAAATATAAAAAATCGTATCAGTGTGCTGAAACGATAAAGCAATTTGTCAAAGAGGAGTACGACATTAATTTTCCAGAAGCGGAGTTAGGCTACATCACGCTTCACATTTGCCGAATAGAGCAAAGAATATAGAAAAAAGCATTGACGAATATTGTTGCATTGAGTACAATGAAAGCGTATTAATTGAATAATCGGGATTGTGACTGGTAAAGCAGGCAAGACCTAGAATGCGCATAAAGGACAAGTGTGTCTTTTATAAGCGTGTTTTAGGTCTTGCTTTTTTTATGACATACAACAAGGAGGAAGTAAGATGGACGTAAAAGAAATTGCTAAAAAGCTTGTTCCGCTTTTGGGAGGAAAAGAAAATATTGCTAGTGCCCAGCACTGTGCTACGCGTTTGCGCCTCGTTATTCGAGATGAAAGCAAAATCGATCAAAAAGGTTTGGATGAAATAGAGGATGTAAAAGGGGCTTTTTCAAATTCAGGACAGTTTCAAATCATTTTTGGAACCGGTCTCGTTAATAAAATCCACGCTGCTTTTGTTAAAGAATTAGGCGCTGAAGAGGCTGCTGCCCCAGTAGATCACCAAGAAGAAATGAAGAAGAAGATGAACCCATTTGCCCGTTTTGCTCGCATGCTTTCCAATATTTTTGTTCCGATTATTCCAGCCATTGTAGCAAGCGGTTTATTAATGGGATTGCTCGGTATGATGAAAGCGTTCCACTGGGTCTCAGAAGATAGTGCGTTATTTGTTTTATTGGACATGTTCTCAGGCGCAGCATTTATCATTTTACCGATTTTAATCGGGTTTTCAGCTGCAAAAGAATTTGGTTCAAACCCTTATCTTGGAGCGGTTATCGGAGGAATTTTGACGCATCCGATGTTATTAAATCCATGGACATTAGCAGATGCTAAGCCAGAATATATGGATTTGTTTGGCTTAAGTATTCCGCTGATTGGCTATCAAGGTACGGTCGTTCCGATTTTATTGGCTATATACGTCATGAGCAAAATTGAAAAGGGACTCCGGAAAATTGTGCCGAATTCGGTTGATTTACTTGTTACGCCTTTTTTAACTGTTATTATTACAGGCTTTGTGTCACTTGTGTTTATTGGTCCTTTCGGTCGCTATATTGGAGATTTAATTTCCATTAGCCTTCAGTCTCTATACGATGTAGCCGGAGTGTTTGCAGGAATTTTGTTTGGTGGCTTATATTCAACCATTGTATTAACAGGCTTGCAGCATAGTTTTCATGCTATTGAAGCAGGACTGCTTGCTAATCCGAAGATTGGCGTTAACTTCTTACTTCCTATTTGGGCCTGTGCGAATGTGGCGCAAGGAGGAGCAGGGCTGGCTGTTTATTTTAAAACGAAAAATGCCAAAACGAAAAAAATTGCGATTCCAGCTGCTATTTCTTCCTTCTTAGGAATTACAGAACCGATTATTTTTGGGGTCAACTTACGACTTCGCAAGCCATTTATTGCTGCAGCTATAGGCGGAGCAGCGGGGGGAGGCTACGTGGTACTTATGCACGTAGTAGCTAACGCCTACGGACTCACAGGTATTCCAATGATGGCAATCGCCGCACCGCTTGGTATGAGCAATTTAATTCACTATATCATCGGTATGATTATTTCTGTGGGTGTAGCATTCGGCGTTACGTGGTTCATGAAACTAAAAGAAGACTGAGAACCAGCGCTAAGCATACGAGAATAGAGAATGGGATTAGATTTGCTCATCATATTTTATGATGAGCAAATTTTGTGTCGTAAATATGAAACTTTTTAAAAAGTAATACGTAGAACAGTCAAAGAGATAAGTTGATGTTGTGTAACAGGAACGTAAATGCTACACTACATATATTGGATTGTACTATTATAGTCAGAAAGAGAGCTGGCACATGGAATTTTATCACGATCTTTTTCTATATGCGCCGTATTTATCTGCTTTCGTTTTATACATCCTTTGTTATTATATGCTTCGTGAAGCTAGGTTTACGGCTTTTCATGCGGAACCTGTCACTGACCATGTGAATGCAGGGATCGATCCTTCAGTATTAACGATATGGAAAAGACGAAATGTATTTATACATGTGTATAGAAAAACACCAGTTAAAGAGAAGAATAATGATGAAGAAGATCCTTTCCTTCTGAAAAACACTTCATACATTTAGTCATTATTAGGAGGAAAGAATATGAAAAGAAATAAAAAATTATTATTGCTTGGTTTAATGGGAGCGCTTCTTTTAGCTCTAGCCGGCTGTAGCAGTACAAAAACACCGGTTACGGCTACAAGTGGCGGATTCTGGGATCATTATTTTGTTTACCCTTTATCTATGGCATTAACGAAAATTGCCGAGTGGGCAGGCGGAAGCTATGGTCTGTCTATTATTATTGCAACGATTATCATTCGTTTAGTTCTATTGCCACTTATTTTAAAACAGCAAAAGAGCACGATGGCTATGCAAGCACTTCGTCCAGAGATGGAAAAGATTCAAAAGAAATATGCTGGTAAAAAAGATCCGGAAACACAGCAAAAGCAGCAAAAAGAAATGATGCAGCTTTACCAAACGCATAAAATTAATCCGGTTGGCGGATGTTTGCCAATCTTTATTCAAATGCCTATTATTATCGCATTTTATAATGCCATTGCACGAACGCATGAAATTGCGCAGCATTCATTCTTATGGGTAAGTTTAGGAAAGCCAGATCCTTACTTCATTTTACCGGTAGTTGCAGCGATTACGACATTCTTACAAATTCGTGTAAGTATGACGGATGAAATTCAACCTCCAATGAAAATGATGATGAACATTATGCCAATCTTCATCTTAGTAGCGGGAATTTCACTTCCATCTGCTCTTGCACTATATTGGGTAATTGGTAACTTATTCGGAATTGGACAAGGTTACTACTTGAAAAAACGTATGAGTTTATTAAAAGAAAAAGATGCGGCTAATAATGCAGCACAAGCTAAAACAAAGCCATCACCAAAATCTAAGTCAAAATCATAATATACAAAAAGCGCAGCTATCCGCTGCGCTTTTTTATTTTTTCAAAAATGTGATGAGATGAGGAGATTTGTGTAACGCTATAAAAAAAGACAGGAGTGAACATGGTGAAAAAAATAGCGTTATGTCTGCTTTTTCTTATGTTGTTCCCTATGCAAATAAATGCTGCCAATACAGTGAAGGTCAGTTTTATACGGCAAGGAAACCTATGGGTATATGATAACGGTACCGAAAGGCAGTTATCCTATGCCCGTCATGCCTCTATGCCTCAATGGTCATCACATGGAGATATAGTTGCGTATGCAGAAAATGATTCTTTAATGATTGCACCGTTAAAAGGAAAACCGCTGCTTGTTGAACATGATGTGACTCATTATCAATGGTCACCGGTTGCCGAGGAGCTTGCGTATATTTCGAATGGAATCTTAGTATATTACAACGTTAAAACGCATGAAAAGAAGCGTGTAGCCATAGGAGTTGATCAGTTTTCATGGTTTCCGGAAGGAGATCGATTTTTAATTACGTCAGCTGCTGCGCTGGCGCCCACGGGATGGGGACCGGTAAAGCTATATACAGTGAGCAAATATGCAGGGTTAGACGTGAAAAAAGTAGAGGCTTTTACGACGCTGCCAGCAGAGAATGATTCATTTTTTGCGTATACAACAAGCAGCTTTAAATGGTCTCCTAACGGTCAATGGATTAGTTTTATCGCTATTCCAACGGCTTCGATGTCTGCAGATGCAAATAAGCTGTGCATCATTACAAAAGAAGGAAAAGCTTTTCAAGTGGTGGGAGATATGCTTAATGTACCCAATTGGTTTAAGTGGAGTAATGAAGAGCAAGTACTGGCATTTATTAATGGAGAAGGAAGATTTGCCACCGAAAATAAAAAGTTCACTTTAAAAGAGATGCCCGTTTTTAAAGAACATGTGTTTACGCCAAAAGGCTTCGCAGATTGGGATTTCACTTGGACAGAAAAAGATAACATCATCATTTCACGTGTGCCCGAAGCAGGGTGGTCGAATGATGAAAAAAAGAGGCCGCTGCCTTTTTTATATAGCATGAATGTAAAGACCAATAAGCAAAGTCAGTTCACATTTCCGCAAAAAGGCTTAGGCGATTACGCGCCTGTTTATCATAAAGCAACGAATCAAACGATGTGGATTCGTACAAATCGAAAACAAGCAAATCTTTTAACACGCGTAAAAGATACGAAAAATGACAAGGTACTCATTTCAGATTTAGACCTGCCTGGAAATTATTATGAGCTGTATCGGTGGAATGAAGTATTTAGCGTGTACAGTCCTTAATAGCTAATTAAAACATAAGAAACTAAGGTGAAAAGATGAATATACGATTGTTGGCAAAAGAAGACGCTGACGTGTACTTTGAACTCCGTCTTCGTGCTTTAAAAGATCATCCCGAAAGTTTTATTTTAAGTTATGAAGAAGAATATGAAAAAGAAATTGCTGATATCAGAAATTATTTTCCAAGCAGCCAATCAGAATTTGTAGTAGGAGCTTTTATGGAAAGCCAGCTTGTAGGGATTGTAGGGTTTCAGCAGCAAAAGCCTTTAAAAGTTCAGCATAAAGGAGATATTTGGGGCATGTACGTAGCCCCTGAAGCAAGGGGGAAAGGTCTTGGGAAGAAGCTGTTAAAAGCCGCTGTTGAACAAGCTTTTTCCAAAACGAATGTTTTGCAAATCTACCTAGCTGTCGCTGCTAAAAATGAAGGGGCAAAAGCCCTATACAAAAGCCTCGGTTTTACTTCTTATGCGTATGAAAAAAGAGCTCTTCAAGTAGATGGTGAATTTATTGATGAAGAGCATATGGTATTGTCTATAAAAAGCCTTTGACCATATCAAAGGCTTTTTTGTACGGGAAAAATTTAGCTGAAACGTATAGAGATGGAAGCACATTCCCCATAAATATGCTATGATTTAACATATAGGATTATGGAGAGGCGAGGCAGCGGATGGAAAAACTGATTGAATTAAAAAATGTTGCAAAAGTATACAAAAAACATACCGTATTAGAAAACATTCATACGACCCTTTATAAAGGAGAGACTGTTGCGATTGTTGGAAAAAACGGGGCGGGAAAAAGTACGTTTTTAAAGCTAATTGGCGGATTATCTAAACCGACTAAAGGAACAATTCACCTTGATAAAGAAACCGGTACGCCTGGATTTGTGGTAGAGCAATTTCCTCAGGAGCTGCGTTTTACCCTAGTAGGTTATTTGCAGCACATGGGACGAATTCAAGGATTGTCTAAGAAAAAGCGCAGCTCTAGAATTGAAGAGCTGCTCGAAACTTTCGAAATGGTAGAGTTTAGACATGAAGAAATCGTTTCTTTTTCAAAAGGAATGAAGCAAAAAGTCAACATGATGCAAGCACTGCTGAGTTCTTCTAAGCTGCTATTACTTGATGAACCTCTATCAGGATTAGATGCGCGTGCTCAGCTAGAAGTAGAACGAATTTTTACAAAGCTAAAAGAACGAGGGATGACCATTGTATTTACGTGTCATGAAGAAAGGCTCATACATGCTGTAGCAGATCGTGTTATCACCATTGGGTCACAGCGCATTTTAAAAAATGAGCGCGTTCAACTCATTGAGCATTTAACGGTTATTGAGGCAAATGTGATTCTTAATAAGCCACTTCGTTTATTAAAAGAAAAGTGCACGAAAATTGAACAGCACGGAAACTACTGGATTTTTTATATAGATAAAAAATATGTAAACGAGTTTCTTGCAGAATTACTTGCTGTTCAAGGTGAAGTTGTAAAGCTATATCATATGGAAAGGGAAGAAATTTAAGATGGGTGCATTGATTCGCTATCATTTTATTACATATATTAAATCGTATCGATATATTCCGCCGCTTGCACTTTATATTATTTCGCTGTGTATGAACTATACATATAGACCGAACCCGGTGCTTGATAGCTTTTTTAATACGGCGCTTTTCCTCTTTTTTCTAACCACTTGGTTTACAATGTCGCTGTTTCACGCGGAAGATTCCAGTCAAGAAGTTATTACAAAACTTCACGTAGGGAAAAAGAATAAGTACTTTACGAGCAAACTTATTAGCTGTGTTCTGCTGTTTACATTTTTATCAGCGGTTTCAATTGCCTATCCCGTGCTGCTTGATATGTTTGAAGTGGATATATCCACTAAGCAAATGGTGTTTGGGTTTATTATTCACTGGACGTTTAGTTTGCTTGGTATGAGCATAGGTCTTGTTTTTACAAGAGATGTTGTAAGAGAAGGCAGCTTATCATGGTTTGGACCTCTATTTATTTTAATCATTACGCTTGCAGCGGCAGGCGTTTCATTTCCGTATCAAGGAGGCGGACTGCTGCTGTATGTACTGCCGCCCGTATCTGCAATCATTCAATTTATTAACGAAGGATTAAATAAATTTTTGGTGTTTGGCTGGGCTTTGCTTTATGCCATAGCATTAATTAGCCTGTACTTGTGGCGAGCGAATAGAAGAGATGTATAAAGAATAAACACTTGCCGCGGCAAGTGTTTATTTTTTATGAAGCACGTTATAAAGACGATCCGGGTAATTAGTAAACATGCCGGTTACGCCCCACTCGATAAGTGTTCTCATTTGTTTTTCATCATTTACTGTATACGGGTGGACGTCTAAATCATACGAGCGAGCTTTTTGTACATATGGTTTTGTCAGCGTGCTTGCGTTAGGACCGATGCCGTTCGCGTATGTTTTAATTTGTCTGAACTGCTGATCTGTTAACATATTGGTTTGCTTGGAACGAATCAGTTGAATTAGTTTCATAGTAGGTCGGTATCGATGGACGGTTTTTAAGCTTTCAGGACTAAATGATTGTACAATGACGTGACTGGTATGAATGTTGTACTTAGCCATCAGCGTTAACAATTCTTTTTCCATACCTGGATATTCATGAGGAGATTTTGTTTCAATATAATAGTTTGTTCGATTGCCAAACGTACGGAATATTTCTTCTAAAGTTGGAATGACCGCTTTTTTAGGACCTTTTCCTGCGTTCAAACGCTGAAGTTGCTTCACTGTATACTGTTTTACATATCCTGTTCCATTTGTCGTGCGGTCAACTTTGTAGTCATGAATGGCTACAAGCTGCTGATCTTTAGACATGTGAAGATCAAGTTCAATGTAATCCGCTTTTTGCTGGACGGCCGTGAGATAAGATTGCATCGTATGCTCTGGCTCATATCCTGATGCGCCTCGATGAGCAATAATGGCTACTTTTTCTGCTTGAGTAGAAGCTGCCTGCGTATGTATAAACATAAAAATACCGCATAAACAAAAAGTGATTGAGCTTACAAACCACCATTTTCGTCTCATATCAAAACTCCTTTTTATTGAGGGGTCGTGCATTAGTTTACCAGCGAGATGTTGTGTTCATATTAAGGCTGTGTAAATATTTAAATAAAACGAACCAGTGTGTAATTAAAAGTAATAAAGGCCGATGTTTAGTGAGAAACATCGGCTGTTTTTTCCGGGCGGAGGCTTGTATAAATAACGAGTCTGCGCTCATGAGTTTTCTGTCTATGATCAAATGTTCCCGTACAGGTGATTAAATTAAGCTGGTGTTGAAAAGTTGGACCGAAAATCTCTCTGATAGGAGCAGACTCTCGGGGGTAAGAAGCTTTATTGGTAACAACAAAGGCCAGCTGCTGACCTTGCTGATCGGTTACAAAAATTTCATCTCCTTTTGTGAGCTTGTCGAGATGATAGAAGATAGCGGGTCCTTTTTGGTCATCAACATGTCCTGCAATGACCGCATTTCCTTCCTCTCCGGGTCTTGCTCCAAGCTTAAACCATGCTACATCATGACCGTTATCAGGAACGCTCATTTCACCTTGATTAGTAAGGCCCATTCCTTTTATAAAAGCCTTGATATGAAGCTTCGGAATAATAAGCTGAGATGGAAGAGGTGTAGAAGCGGTCCCTGAAGAATTCAAGGATTGAGCCGATTTTGTTTCAGCCATCTTCACAACAAAATCCGTCGAGCTGTTTGCAAATGCTGATTGGGCAAACCAGCTGCTCATGAATAGTATAAAAGAAAAGGTGAAAACCCCTCCTATCCATTTCATTCGCTTTCGTATCCTCTGTGACGACGAACAACAAATATAGCGACCGCTCCAATTCCCAATAAAGTAAGAACCGGCACAATTGAATTATAATTATCCTCTGAAGCACCGCCCATACCTGTTTTTGGCATTTCGGAAGGCATAGCGGTATTATCTTTTAATAACAGTGTTTCAAGGCTGTCGGCTTTGTTAATAGCGAGCACCGTGTAGACCGTGTTGGCTTCTAAATTAAGCTTTGGAATTTCCAGTATTTTTTTGTTGTCTTGACTAGTTGCGATGGTTAAATCATAAGTTCCGGCATCTACTTCAGAATAATTTGTCATTTGTTTAAAAGCAGTGTCTTTAAACAAAGTAGGGCCGTGATTAATACCTACATTAACAGCGGGAGCATCTGGAGAAAAGTGAGCAATTCGGATTTTACTCTTTCCTTTAGCTACGTTCATATCATCTTGAGCTACTTTTAATTCTAAGTGTGCAACTTGGTTAATAGCAGCAAGGGTATAGGCTTTGTTTGCTTCGACGGTTACATTAGTGGAAATGACAGGTTTTTCTTTTCCTTTTGTACCTATAGCATATACCTCTACTTTATGAGACCCCGCAGGTACCTTAAGGTAATCTGTCACATCTTTAAACGATGCGCCGACTACGATGCTTTGATTGTCCACATATATATCTACTTCAGGTGCATCAGGTGATGCATGCACAACTCGTATCATTGCCTCCTGCACAGCTGCAGAAGTGAAATTATCTGAAAAAGCTAGCAATAAAACTGCGAGTAAAGAAGCAGCAATAATCTTTACACGGTTCATAACGTTTTACTCTCCTTTTAATCTAAGTTTGTCCTGTTAATCCCGTATGAAAAGTGGTCGGGGTGCATTCACTTTTGAACGTACTCGGGCATTTATTCACTTGTTATCATCTACAATTTTATCCAATATATGCATAATTTATTTCATTAGATGAAATTTTTGTAAAAGAGCAGATAAATAGTTTGAATTTTGTGATAATATTAAAATAGAGCGTTTAGTTAGTAATTGATGTCTCTATCACAAAAAGGAGGGGAAGTTATGTGCTGCAAACGAATCATGAAATAAAAAAGGTTGTTCATCGTTCGCTATCAGCTAAAATGATTGTAAAGCGTATGCTATTTATTTTAGTGGGGGCCCTTTTAATGGCCGTCGGGCTAGAATTTTTTCTTGTCCCTAATGAGGTTATTGACGGTGGAATTGTAGGTATATCTATTATTTTATCCCACTTAACGGATGTTCAAATCGGCTTTTATATCTTCGTATTAAATCTTCCATTCTTTTTTATTGGATACAAGCAAATTGGAAAAACATTTGCGCTATCTACGCTATTAGGTGTTATCATTCTATCCATTGCTACCTCTATTTTTCACGACTTGCCGGTCTTAACAGGCGACCCTCTTTTAGCAACTGTGTTTGGCGGAATTGTTCTTGGTGTGGGAGTAGGAATTGTTATTCGATACGGAGGTTCTTTAGACGGCACCGAGATATTAGCTATTTTATTTAATAAGCGTACGCCGTTCTCCGTAGGTGAGACGATTATGTTTTTTAATTTATTTATTTTGGGAAGTGCCGGTTTTGTATTTGGCTGGGATCGCGCTATGTATTCTTTAATGGCTTACTTCATTGCTTTTAAAACGATTGACATTGTGATTCAAGGTTTAGATGAGTCCAAGTCAGCTTGGATTATTAGCGAACAATATGAACAAATTGGTGAAGCAATTCTTGCTCGTTTAGGGAGAGGCGTCACGTATTTAAACGGGGAAGGTGCGTATACGGGAGATGATAAAAAAGTGATTTTTTGTGTTATTACCAGGCTTGAAGAAGCAAAGTTAAAAGCGATTATCGATGAGATAGATCCATCTGCTTTTTTTGCTGTAGCAGCTATTGCTGAAGTCAGGGGAGGAAGGTTTAAGAAACGAGATATTCATTAATGAAGGTTGTCTGCTAATGAGACTGCCCCTTATTATAGCTTACAGCCGAATTTTTAGCTTTCTCTGCTTGATTGTTTGTAATGGTTTACGTTACTTTTGCTGCTTCATGCATATTGAGCCCCTCTTTTTTCTTGTATGTCTTTGAAACAAACATGTAAAATGTCTAAAAGATATAAAAAGAGTACATAGTAAAAAAACAGAAAGAGGGAGTGACATGAAAAAAACGTTAAAAATACTAGGAGTCAGTCTTGCCGTTCTTGTTGCAGTAACCGCGGCTTTTTTTGTTATATGGTCGGGTTTTGATTATGAACCTTCAAAACAGCTTCACTCACTGATAGATGAGAAAAAAGTAGTGAAAAAAGACGATTATTACGTATTTAAGCCTCAAACGAACAAAGAGATAAAGGCCGGCTATATTATTTATCAAGGTGCTAAAGTAGAGCCGTTAGCATATGGCTATTATGCTCAGCAAATTGCAAATGAAGGATATCTTGTTGCTGTTGTAGATTCTCCGTTTAATATGAGCTTCTTTAGTCAAAATAAAGCGACGGATATTGTGAAGAGCTACCCGAAGATTGCCGCATGGTTTATCGGAGGGCATTCCCTTGGAGGAGTGAGTGCAGCGTCTTATGCGTATGATCATCAAAACTCAATAAAAGGCTTAGTTCTTTTAGCATCGTATCCGATGAATAAAAATGATTTTTCAACCTCCACTTACCCTATTTTGTCTTTAACCGGTGAGAAAGATGGTTTGTCGACGCCTGAAAAAATTAAAGAAACCAAGCATTTACTTTCAAAAAATACGGAGCTGGTCCAAGTAAAAGGAGCTAATCACGCACAGTTTGGAATGTACGGGAAACAAAAAGGCGACAACAAAGCCAGTATTTCTCCTAAAGAGCAGCAGGATGAGCTAGTAAAAAGAACGGTCAAGTGGTTAAACAGTCAAATGAAAAAGTCCGTCAGTAACTAACTGACGGACTTTTTTTCTTTTTTTGGAAATAATACTTGAAAAAATAACCAGTTAGTTATATAGTTAGTTACATGAGTAATGAACCACTTAAGTGAGGTAGTCAAAATGAAACAATCATTAGATCATCAGCGACCAATTTTTCAACAAATCAAAGAAACCATCGAAGAGAATATTTTGAATGATGCTTTTCCAGAAGAAGAAAGAGTACCGTCTACGAATGACTTTGCCAAAATGTATCGCATTAACCCTGCAACGGCAGCTAAAGGAATTAATCAGCTAGTTGACCACGGAATATTGTATAAAAAGAGAGGGATCGGGATGTTTGTATGTGCGGGTGCCAAAGAAGTGTTGCTTACACAAAGAAAAGAAGAATTTTATAACCGTTTTATCGTTCCGCTGAAAAAAGAAGCACAGCATTTAGGAATTACGGTAACCGAGTTAAAAGAGCTGTTAGACAAGGGGGAAATAGAATGAATATAGAAGCGCAGCTGTTAAATAAATGCTACGGATCTAAGCAAGTGTTAAAGGATATTTCACTTACGCTAGCACAAAATAAAATATACGGACTGCTAGGTAGAAACGGAGCGGGTAAAACGACTCTGATGCAAATTGTAGCCGGACATATTCCAGTTACAACAGGAGAGGTAAAAGTGGGAAATCAATCTCCGTTTGAAAACCGCTCTGTTCTACAAAACATCTGCTTAATTAACGAAAGCGGAAATTTCAAAAAAACATTAAAAGTCAAAGACGTGCTAAAAATTGCCTCCTTTTTTTATCCTTATTGGAGCCAGGAAGCTGCTGAGAGGCTTATGGAAGAGTTCGATTTAGATTGTAATAGGAAAGTGAAAGCATTGTCTAAAGGTATGGAATCAGCGTTAGGAATTATTGTTGGGTTATCTTCTCGCACAAGCATCACAATTTTTGATGAACCTTATATTGGACTTGATGCTGCGATGCGAGCGCGCTTTTATGAGCTTTTATTGGATGAATATGAAGAGTATCCTCGCACGTTCATTATTTCAACGCACTTAATTGATGAAGTAAGTAATTTATTTGAAGAAGTACTTATTATGCAAAAAGGAAAGCTGATTCTTCAGGACACGGCAGAAAATTTGCAGCAGCGCTGTGTAAGTGTGAAAGGACCTAAAAGTCAAATTGAAGAGTATGAAAAAGGAAAGCAAGTCATCCATGAACAAGTATTCGGGGGAGAGAAAAAAATAGTGCTGTTTAATGAAGATATTTATGCTGAAGAACTTGTCGACAGTTCGTTTCATGTAGAAGCCGTTCACATACAGGATATTATGATTTATCTTACAGCCAATCGTGGAGGTGTAGCGTAATGAAAGGACAGTTTGCAGCCATTAGTTATTCGCTCTACGTTGAACTAAAGTATTTAATGATTCGCTTTTGGACGATTCTGCTAGCTTTTGTTGCAGTAGATATTTTAGTGTTCAGTCAGGTGAATGAGCATCTTCTGTTAGTAACAAGTATGCCGCAGTATATCTTTTCAGGTATTGTAAGTTTTATTATCATTCGAAAAAGTTTTTCCTTTTGCTTAAAGTTAGGGGCTACTCGTAAAGCATATCTTTCAACGATGACCTGTGTTTTTGCTCTATTTGCAATTGTAATGTCTTTTATCAATGTTGTCATCATGAGCATTTCAATGAAGGTGATTAATAGTTTAAATTTAATGAATGTTCAGCTTTATTATGCAAGTGATTTTATCTTCCATGATCCTACTCTCGCTGTTCACTTTTTAACGGACGCTGTCTTTATCTTTTTTATTACAGCAGCCGCGTGTTTGCTTGGCAGCATTGTCTACAAATTCGGGCAAACAGGAGGGATGATCAGCGGTGCTGTTCTGGTGTTACTGTTCACAATTCCAGTAACAAAAGAACCGATTATTCATTTTATAAAAAGCTTTTCGAGCGGGTCGTTATTGCTTACATTCGGAACAATGGTTATCGTAAGCTTCCTACTCTTTCTTATCAACTGGCTGTTTTTAAAAAAAGCGTCTCCTGTCCATCAAGCCTAATAAAAAAGCAATCATTCCTTTACTGAATGATTGCTTTTTTACTGTACTTTTTTTGAACAAGCTGCATCAATATCTAGAATCCAGTCGTGAAACTTTTGCTGAAGAAGTTGAAGAGAAGACTGATTGTTCGATACAATGTCCAGTCCGCGCTCATCGTATAGGTGGAAGATGGTTTCTTTATTCAAATTCACAATGTAACACTCTTCTTCAATAGCCGGATGAATATGAAGATCACGGTTGGCAATTGATTGTAAAAGAAGTTTTTCTTTCACATCATTTGTTTTACAAGCAATAATATACTCAGCGTTATTTAATAATGCTACGGATTGAACTTCTTGTTTCTTCAGGCGAGAGCGGATGAATTTTTTAATAGCTGTTTCTTTTTTCTTTTTTAAAAGTAAATCATCCTGTGCAGCATTCGCTTTGAAAACAAGCAGCAGCTCATCATTTTTTTCATGGAGTGTCTCAAAAATTTCGTAAGCGCGTGCGTACACATTTTTCATGTATTCTCGTTCCCATACGCCTTTTTGATTGGTAAGCGTAAAACGGATGCCTGCCGGCGCGTTATAAAAAAGAGGTCTCTTCATTTGAACATTTGGAAACATTGTTGTTAAGTATGATTGAAGCCGCATTGTGGTCATACGCAACACCTCATTTAGTTTAGTCCTGACTTAATATGTTGAATTTAGTCTATCACGTGATTAGCTAAATTTGTAAAGAAGTAATGTTATTTAATCAAAAGGTAACCAAACTGTTATATTTTGTTGATTTTGCATTATTTCTTTACACAACCTTTGCGGATGAACAGGTTTTTTCATACGGCTGTCGTATTACTTAACGTAGTAACGACGTGAAGAAAGGATGATAGACGGTGAAAAAACAGCTTGTTCTTATTTCAATTGTTACAGCTGCTTTCTTTGTGCTTATTTTTCACAAAACGATCTTTCAAGAAGGTAATCCTCTTCCCATTGCATGGAGTATTGTAAAACTAAAGTCTTCAGGTGAAGATGTTGTTCAAATATCCGATAAGCCTAAGAGGTACCTCATTCATTCAAATGACTATTTAACGTTTATTAAACAAATGAAAAAGAAAAAAGTGAATTTTCAATATCAAGACGATAAAAAGTTTTATTTTAATAACGACGATGAACGCCAGCTGTTCGTCAGCAAAAACTATACCGATAAGTTCACGATTATGGAACTAAAGAAAAAAGAGCTGACTGAAGCTGGCGTTGAGTAATAAGACTAATCTCTGCCCTGTGTCCCAAAATCTTTAATTTGAACATGAACATGATAGTCGATGGTCGACTGGCTAAATATTTCATCCCATTCATGCTGATGTTTTTTCCAAAAACGAGGATAATGAATTCGTACGTAATCATGCAGGTCAATCACATCAGCTTTGTAGTTATTTTGCAGTAAGCCGAGTGTTTTTTTCGCATCTTTTCGAATGATTTTTTCTATTTTTTTTTCGATCTTTTTTACATTAGAGGCGGCAAGAGACTGTTTTGAAGTCTCCCAATCTTCTGATAGTCTGCCTCTTGTTTGGACGTTGATGTCAAAATGAACGGAGTGATTTGAATCAATGCGGGCCTTCACATCTTGCTGAACATCTCCAATTTCATAGGAAAAGGGATATGGACCGTGTTTGCCGTAAATAATTCCGCCTTTAATATTCCCCGTTAACCACGTTAAAGCCTCTACTTGGTGCTGAGTTAAGATGAATTTTGCTTTTTTATCTTTGATGATCGCCGCACCGTCTAGTTCAACGCTGTTTTTTATTTTAGAAAGCCGCTGTATTAAAAAGCTTTGATCGGTTTTTAACTTAGCCGATAGCTCTCCCATGGTTAAGGGATTTAGAATTTTATTCGTCTTGAATTTATTGTAAACAAGCTCATAAATTAAGTTGACTGGAGGCACAGACATTCCTTGAATCGTTAAAACGTTTTTAGCATCGCCTTTTGTAACAAACGCAAGGCTGCTGCGCCGTATTTCATTATCACGGACAAACTGATTGATAAGCGCATCCAGAGGGATCGTCTTGCTTGCTTTTTCTCCTATTAAAAGCGCTCGCTGATGCTGGCTGTATATAGGGTCAGATTTCAGCGAAATATTTCGCGTGATTTCATGAATGGTAGGACCAGCTGTTGTAATGTTCTTGTATGGAATGGAAGAAGACATATTTCCGGATTCCGTTTCGGTCAACGTTTGATGAGTCAGCACAAGCTGATTTTTTCCTGTTTTTGGTTCGATTTTTGGTGTAATATCCATTGCCACTCCTATAACAAGAGCAAGTTGTTCAATATTCCGATGGCTCATACAGCCGCATAATAAAAAAACGGTCATCATGACAGGAAGACATTTTTTCGTCATTTGAACACAACCTTTTTTATTTTCATTAACGTGCTGAAAAAAAGAGGGATAACTAAAAATGTCACTAAAAATGCCCAGCCTAATACCGTTGAAAAATGGGACACGTCGCTTGCTGTTTTGGGGGCTAACGAGCTCATAAATAAAATGGGCACAAGAAAGATAATATTGGTAGTTGATCGGTTTTTGAAAATCTTTTTAAATCCTGAAACAGCCAAAAAGAAATACATTACAAAGGTTAAAAAAAACTGAAGAAGCCAGACAATAAGTAAAAATAATTCAAGCCTCTCAAAGAAAATTCCTTTTACTTCATGCGTCTGAACAAATTCAATCGTAGGCCAGACGGTCGTTTTTACTTCCGGAACGGATAACGCGCCGACAACTAATACGTAAGTGATAATATATAAAAGTAAAGGAATAGAAAATCCGATGATCGAAACTTTTCGTAAGTGATTTTTATTTTTCATATGCTTCGGAAGAAATACAATGGTTTCAATCCCTAAAAAAGAAACAGAGACGGTTGTAAAGGCAGCAAGAAGCGGGCTGAATCCGTCAGCTAATACAGGCTGCAAGTTTTTTAAATCCACCATACCGATGCTAAGAGCGTATAAGGTAAGAAGAATGATGACCGTTACAGGAAAACATAGTGCCATTACTTTTCCAATAGAATCAATACCTCCCGTGATTAAATAAACGCCTGTCAAAATAAACGAAAGAATAATTAATTCAATGGGCATCGTTTCCAGTAAATAAAAATGAATCATTTCTGCCATAGCTCTTACTTCAAAACTTGCTACAGATGTAAAATAAACGACCATAGCAAAGTTGAAGATATTTCCAATTATCTTGCCGGTTACTTCCTGTGTAAAATCAAACATACAGCTGATTGTAAAATACTTAACCATCCAGGCTAAAAAAAGAACAATTCCAATAAACAAAAGACCGTCCATAATCAGTACAATCCATCCGTCTGCATTATTTGTCTGGTTTGTAATACTGCTTGGCAGTGTTAATAAACCGACGCCAAGCATAGTTGAAGAAATAATTGAAATGGCGTAAAAATCTGAAAGAAGCTTGCTTGATTGTGATTGTTGCATATGGTCCTCCTTTTGTTAGTTTTGTTTTGATTTATTTTTAGACTGTTTTAGGCTTTTGTTTGGAAGACGAACATAAGAGTCTTTCCACGCTTTTTTATTTAACGCAAAAAACGGTTTAAAGTAGGCTATACCAAAACTTTCGAGTTTGGTTAAATGGATGACGAGCACAAGGAAAAACATGGAAACTCCGTATAATCCAAAAATTGCTGCAATCATCATAGATACGAAACGCAAAATTCGAAACGAAAGGCCAATTCCGTACTGAGGAACGGTAAAGGACGCGATTGCCGACACGGATACAACAATAATCATCACGGAACTAACGATATGTGCTTCTACCGCTGCTTGACCAATCACAACGCCTCCTACAAGTCCAACTGTTTGTCCAACAGGAGTAGGGAGACGCAGCCCGGCTTCGCGCAACAATTCAAGCGTCACTTCCATGACCACTGCTTCGATAAAAGGAGAAAAAGGAACGTTTTCTCGTGTGGCTGCAATAGTAATAGCCAGCTCTGTCGGAAGCAGACCTTGGTTAAACGAAACGAGTGAAATATAAATAGCTGAAAAGAACAACGTAATAAAAATAGACAAGTATCTCAGCAATCTTAGCAATGAACCCGCTATCCATCTTTCGTAATAATCATCGGGTGATTTCATAATCATATCGAAAGTAGTAGGCACTAAAAGAGCAAAAGGAGAACCATCTACTAAAATGGCTACTCGCCCTTCATTCACCGCAGCGAGAACGCGATCCGGTCTTTCTGTATTTTGTACTTGAGGGAACGGTGAGTAGGGTGCTTCTTCTAAAAATTCTTCAATCATTCCTGAGTCTTGAATGTTATCTAAAGGAATATCTAATAATTTCTCTCGGACTTGATTCACGATGTGAGTTTGACAGTGTTTATTATGAAAAACGATACTTGTTCGATGTTCCTTTGCATTTCCAATGTAAATGTCTTCAATAACCATTTCTTCTTCGGTAGAACGCTGCCTTAAAAGACCAAGGTTTTCATCTAAGTTTTCGATAAGCGCAATTTTAGGGCCACGCACTACTTTTTCTGTGGTAGGTTCACTTAAAGAGCGCTGTTTGGTCATAGACATATTCAGCGAATATGCCGTGGTGCTTTCGCTAATAAACAGCAAGGGCTGACCTTTAAAAAAACACGAGATTGCTTGCTTGTATGTATAAACTTCTTTGTCTTTAATGACAGAAATAAATGAATCGATGTCATCGAGTGTTTGCGTTTCACTTTTTGCTTTGGTCTCAACAACATGCTGAGTAAGATTATCAAGCTTTTCTCCGTCTACTAATCCTTGGAGGTAAATAATGCATATATATTTTGTGGGGGACAGCCATAATTTTTTGGAACCAACATCTGTATTTTGACCCACCAAATCTAGAAACGTTTGAACGGTGTAGTCTGCATTGGGCTGAAATTTTGAATCGAGCATAAATAAACTCACCGCCTGTTGTGTTAATGAGCTTAGTGTTTGCGATGTAAAAACGAGTTATACGAAAAATGTGGAAGAATAGAAAAGATATGTTATGGTAAAGAAAAGAGGTGATGGTATGCTACATTCATTTACGTTAAAAACGAATAAGCGTGACGAAATGATCGACGTTACGAGTCAGGTACAAGCAGTAATAAGAACAGAAGGATTAAAAGAAGGGGCTGTAGTTGTTTACTGTCCTCATACAACCGCTGGTATAACAATTAATGAAAATGCGGATCCGGATGTAAAAACGGATATGATCCGACGCTTCGATGAAGTATATCCTTGGGAACATCAGTTAGATCTTCATATGGAAGGAAATACGGCGGCTCATCTCAAATCGAGCACGGTCGGCTCCTCTCAGCATATAATCATTCACGATGGGCAGCTGCTGCTAGGAACGTGGCAAGGAATTTATTTTTGTGAGTTTGATGGACCGAGGAACCGTACGTATTATGTGAAAATTTTATCCCTGCAATAACTTTTTTTCATACTCATTGTCCAACTTTCTTTTTAAAGTTGTTATAAAACAAAGTTTAGTTAATATAAATGTTATATAACAGTTAAAGGGAGAGATTGAACAATGGAAAAGATCGGTGCAGAACAAGAAACAGTAAAAAAAGAAAACGAAAAAACAAACTTTACATGGGTGGAAGAATACCCAACTATTTTAGACATTGTTAATGAGTATTACAGTACGTGTCGATAATGTGAAGAATCTGGGGCAAAATTATTTTAGTTGAAGGAAGATCCGAACGCGTTTGATTCCTGCTGGAGAATCCAACGCATTCGGATTTTTTCATTGATATAGTGAACGTAGATTTTATGTATGTAGACGAGGAGGCTCATCAGCCGCCTGGGGAAAGCGAAGTCTTACAAGGAAATCAACAGCAACGTAGCAAGCAGTTGAGATTATTTATCCCGTTTGTTCGTCTTTTTGGAATAATTTAGTTAGGTCTTAATATCTTTTTTATAAAAAAGATATAATAGTAGCAATTTTTCTAAAAGGTTTAATATAATAAATATTAGGGTACTGAATTGTATGAAATAAAGATAAAACGCATCGTTTCATACTATTTCCTTTTTTACCGCTAGTATAGCCTTGAAGAAAAAGTTTCATTTGATATACTAACTATACGCTTAGTCTTTAAGAGAAAGATGAAGATTCATTGTCATTGTTACACGCAGTGAATGAGCTGCCTTTGCTTGGCGAAAACGTCGTACAAACAAAGACAGATAGCGAATTGTTTTGGGTGCGTTCATTTAGTTCAAAACAGGGAGGCGATTAGTCTATGTTACTTGTACGTATGGCCATGATTGGTTTCTTTTCACTAACAGCCATATCATTGTTTTCTTTTCAGTCCGTTGAAATTATCCATGCAATTATGGACTTTTTTTCATCAGCTGATAAGTACTAAAAAACGATATCTTTTTTAAATAAAAAGCGGATAACCCTTAGGGGGCTATCCGTCAAAAACCGCCCAAAAGGCGGTTTTTTTATGCTTATAGCTGTGCTCACAAACGCACTGCATTCATTCTCTGATAACAAAGTCTACGTGTTTTTTTGATTAACATTCGTTAAAATAAGTATTTACGTACTGTTCAAACTGAAGCCAATCGTCCACGCGAGGGACATTTACTTCTTCGTTATACGGGTAGCTCATGGCAACAGCATGGCGACCTGTAGCTTGAAAAGCCTTCAAATTATGAGGTGCATCATCAAATAGCAAGTCTCCGTATATTTTATCTTTTTGGTGTGTAAACACGATATTGTACTTTCCGATAAACGGAAGATGTTTTTCAACCCACTGCTCTTTTTCTGTATAAGCATAGGTACGGCTGCTTGTGACAATTAAAATGGAAAACCTTTCATAAAGTCGTTTGAGAACCTCAACAGCATGAGGCAGAGGTTGTAAATGTAAAAAAAGCCCCGGCTGATCGAGGTAGTCATAAATCTTTGTGCCGCATTCCGGCTTTACATACTTTTCTGATTCCCAGCATTTTAACTTTTCAACCGATAAGCTGTCGCAATAATCTTTGTTATATTGGTTATGCCAATCCGTCATAAGATCACAAATGACAGAATCCATGTCAATTAAAAGGGTGTGCATTTATTCAACTTCCTTTACAGTATTCATCTACACGCTTGGTTTTGCAATGCGCTGCTTCTACTATACCAAATCTTTTACATGCAGAAAAAGAGCAAGCCGCATCAAAATCGCACAGCTTGCCCTTTTTATCGAAACTACATTCTTTTAGCACCTAAATAGCGTTTGCTCCAATAGCTCTCTTTTAGAGAAGAGATGCTCACACCTTTAGATGAAGAACAGTGAAGAAACTGGTTGTTTCCTAAATAAATTCCTGCATGGGAAGGCCCTTTTGTATAGGTTTGGAAGAACACAATATCTCCAGCTTTTGGACTTGAGACGCGCGTTCCTTTTTGATAAATCTGAGCTACTGTCCGAGGGAGCTGGACCCCGCCGCCATGTTTGAACGCATAGCCAATAAAACCGCTGCAGTCAAAGCCGCTTGGCGTTGTTCCGCCCCAGCGATAGCGAACGCCCATGTACTGTTTTCCTTTGTTAATCACTGCGTTAGGGTTATAGCGCGCTGAGCTAGAAGGCGATTTGCCCTTTGCTGAAACGCCTAGTTTAGCGTACGTTCCTTTTCCGACAATACCATCTGCTGCTAGTCCATTTTTGCGCTGAAATGATTTTACAGCAGAAGTTGTAACAGTCCCAAAGTATGTAGTCGTATTCCCTTTAAAATAACCTTTATTTTTCAACGTTTGTTGTAGTTGTTTAACATCTTGGTGATTCATGCCTTGGCGAAGCGTTTGGTCGCCTAGAGCCGCTTGGCTGACAATCGGGCTAGTAGAAACAATAACGCCAGCAAGCGTAAGAGCTGCTATTACTTTTTTCATAAAACTAGTACCCCCTGAAAATTTTTCCTGATTTGAGTAAATTCATCATATCATCTTTCGACAGTGTTCTACGTTACAATTTCATTACATATATGAAAAAAATGAAATATAAAGGTGAATATAGTCTTATAAAAGCTGTAATTAAAAGGGTTCTTTAGATGTGTAATATTGCTAGAAAAACTTTGAATATTTGACGGTAAATAACTAAAAGATATGAAAAAGTATGTACATTTAAAATTTAACAAAGAAATATGTTGTGAATTACTACACAAAAAGTTCGAACTCGGGTAAAATGTAGAACTATAATATAGTAGTCATATATGTGACTTTGATGAGGTGAAAGTAATGAAAAGAATAGGTGTATTAACAAGCGGCGGAGATTCTCCAGGTATGAATCCTGCGGTTCGTGCTGTTGTGCGTAAAGCAATTCATGAAGGTATGGAAGTTTATGGTATCTTCCAAGGATATCAAGGATTAATAGAAGGAAATATTAAAAAGCTAGAAGTTGGAGATGTTGGTGACATCATTCAACGCGGCGGAACGATGCTTTATTCTGCAAGATGTCCAGAATTCAAAACAGAAGAAGGGCGTTTAAAAGGTATTGAAAACCTTAAGAAGCACGGTATTGAAGGCTTAGTAGTTATTGGTGGAGACGGATCATATATGGGAGCTGTAAAACTAACAGAGCTTGGTTTCCCTTGTATCGGCATCCCAGGAACGATTGATAACGACATTCCAGGAACAGATTTTACATTAGGATTTGATACGGCTCTTCATACGGTTATCGATGCAATTGATAAAATCCGTGATACGGCGACTTCTCATGAGCGTACGTTCATTATTGAAGTTATGGGGCGTAATGCAGGAGACATTGCTCTTTGGTCAGGTCTTGCTGGAGGTGCGGAAACAATCCTTATCCCAGAAGCAAAAGATGAGTTCCAAGAAATGGTTGATCGTTTGAGAAAAGGACAAGAGCGCGGTAAAAAGCACAGCATTATCGTAGTAGCTGAAGGTGTAGCTAATGGTAATGAAGTAGCGAAGCAGCTTCATGAAGCTGCAGGTATTGAAACGCGTGTAACAGTATTAGGACACATTCAGCGCGGTGGTTCTCCAACTGCTCAAGATCGTGTGCTAGGAAGCCGTTTCGGCGGTCGCGCAGTCGAACTTCTACTAGAAGGTAAGGGCGGCCGTGCAATCGGTATCCGTAAAAATGAAATTGTAGATTATGATATTATGGAAATTTTAGGTGAACCTCATCATATCAATGCTGATATGTACCGTTTATCTAAAGAACTTTCAATTTAATCCCAGTGTTTCTGAGGCGAAGCTTCTTATATAGAAGGAGTTTCGTCTTTTTTTGATTGCATGCCTGTCCCTTCACAGTGTTTGCATGTTTTCATGTAACCGATACCAGGAATAACAGCTAGCTTTCCGAGCCCTTTGCAAAAAGTGCAAATTAATTCAAAACCAAACATTGGTTCATCCCCTCTGTACACGTTTTCTTTCAGTTTATCATAAAAGTAGACAAATAATTTTAAAAATTATAGAAATAATCAAAAAAATGATTACATTTGAACAGCGAGTGATATAGTAAAGAGAGAAGACCATTTTATAAAAGAGGAGAGGAAGCGTGATGTTTAAACGAATTTTACTTGCCTCAGATGGCTCAGAGCATGCAGCTAAAGCAACAGAAAAAGCCGTTCAGTTGGCTCAGCTTACGGAAAACAGTTTTATTCAAGTTATTTATGCAGTAGAAGGTGATTCAAGATTAAAATCACTTAGCCGCGACGAGGAACGGGAAAGTCGGATACATACAACGGATGAAATTTTAAAGCAAGGAAACGTGGAGTATGAGATTACCTTTATGCACGGAGACGCGGCTAAAACAGTGATTCAATTTGCTAATCAAAATTCATTTGACCTTGTAGTAATAGGAAGCAGAGGGTTAAATCCTGTAAAAGGCATGCTGCTTGGAAGCGTTAGTTCTAAGATAGCACAGCAAGTAACAATTCCTGTGCTAATTGTTAAATAGGAGAGAAATGCAATGTCAAACCAGTACAAAGAATTAAAACAGCTCATTGATGATGCTAAACACATTTGTTTTTTTACGGGAGCAGGAATGAGCACAGAGTCGGGCATACCCGACTTTCGCTCTCAAAATGGCTTATATCGCCAAAACAAAAGCTTTGTGGACATAGTAGCCGCTGACTTCTATGAACAGTATCCTCATGAATTTTGGCCGCTGTTTAAAGAGATTTTTCATATTAAAATGCTGCATCAGTATAAAGCAAATAAGGGCCATCGCTTTATTGCTGAACTAGAAGACGGCAAAACCGTGCATGTGATTACGCAAAATATCGATGGGCTGCACCAAGATGCAGGAAGCACGAACGTTTTTGAAATTCATGGGTCCATTAAGAGAGCTCATTGTCCGAGGTGTAAAAAAGAGTATGACTTAGCGTATTTAAATCAGTCAGCTCTCCCACAATGTACAGCGTGTGAGCGCCTTTTAAAGCCAAATGTCGTTCTCTTTGGAGATGCCATTCATCAGTTCGATGAAGCAGTTACAGCAGCGCTGTCATCTGATTTATTCATCGTGCTTGGTTCATCGCTTGAAGTAGCACCGATTAATCAGATTCCGCTGCTTGTGAGCCGGTACAATCGTACAAATATGGTGATCATTAATAAAGAACCTACGCATTACGATTATTTGTTTGATTTGGTTATCTATGATTCCATTGGACAAGTGGTTGCAAATTTATAAGCGTCTATGCATGGACATAGCGCTTTTTTAGCATTTAGTGATAAAGTGTAGGGATGTATCATATGGTGTAGTACATCATCCATTCGCTAATGGATAGAAGGGATGTTTTTGCATATGAGTGGAGGCCTGAGAGTTTGTCTTTTCATTGTTGGTATTGCACTCAAAGTGACAGCTGTTTTGACTTTGATTTTTGAAATGAATCTTGTCCCTATTCACGGAAGGAGTCTCACTTATTATGCTGAAGCGATAGGTATGAAACTCCCCATTATCTGTTTTGTCCTTGGTTTTTTTTGTGTAGCAGCAAGCTTTTATTTGCCTGCTAAAAATCGCCGCACCAGTAAATAGCAAGGGCAGGAGACTAACTAAAACGTTTGACTGCAAAGTTTTTAACATTTAAAATAAAGTCAATAAGTTTAAAAAGAAATAGGATAATTATTCCTGAATCTTTTTAGATATACGGAAATAGAGGTGATTGGATGGGGCAGTGTACCACGTTGGCGAAGTAGCATTATATGCACCAGTGTCAAAGCGTACAATACATTATTATATAAACCTACATTTGCTTCACGCATATCGCTCTTTATCACATAATCGCTCTTTTAAGGCGTTAACAGACTTTAACTTTATAAAGATTGGAAACTACTAAATTTTTTATAAATGAATGGAAGAGAGAATCAGCGCTGAAGCAACATCATGAAATGAAGCGATGTGAGCCATTGCTTCACATCTAGAACAGCTGAATAAAGAATGACCTGCTACATTAACGAGTGAAACGTGAGATAAGGAAGAAAGGCTGGCAGTTTTGCTCCATATAAAGATGTTTATACATTTATCATGTGATTCCTCCTTATATGCACTTTTCCATGTGATCAGTACAGGGATAGAGTTCTTTATCCAAATTTTTTATTTTTTAGGAGGTGAGTCCTTACTCGTTTTTAAACGAGCTAAGGAACTTGATTGGACATATTTAACTTGATTTTACTAGCGGTACTGATTGCATTAACTGCTTTTTTCGTTGCTACCGAGTTTGCGATTATTCGCGTGAGGAGTTCCAAAGTGGATCAGCTTATAGCAGAAGGGAGCAGCAATGCAAAAGCTGCGAAGCAAGTTATTTCAAATTTAGATGAATACTTATCTGCGTGTCAGCTTGGTATTACGATTACTGCGCTGGGAATTGGTTGGTTAGGAGAGCCTACAATTTCGCATCTCCTGTCACCATTACTTGATCAACTAGGGATAAGCGGAGCTTTAACAAAAGTACTATCTGTTGCGATTTCTTTTGCGGTTGTTACATTTATAAATGTTGTGGTCGGAGAGCTTGCTCCGAAAACATTTGCAATTCAAAAAGCAGAGAAAGTCACTTTATTATTTGTTCGTCCGCTTATACTTTTTTATAAAGTAACCTATCCTTTCATTTGGCTATTAAACAGTTCTTCTCGTTTAATAACAGGGTTATTTGGTCTAAAGCCTGCTTCAGAAAATGAGCTTGCACACAGTGAAGAAGAGCTTCGCATCTTGTTATCAGAAAGCTATAAAAGCGGTGAAATCAATCAATCGGAGTTTAAATATGTAAGTAAAATTTTTGACTTTGATGATCGCGTTGCCAAGGAGATTATGGTGCCGCGTACGGAAGTCGTTTCAATTGACCAGGAAGATACGGTCGAATACATCCTTGAGATGGTCCAAGAAGAGCGGTTTACCCGCTATCCGGTCATTGATGGAGATAAAGACCATATTATTGGAATGGTCAATATGAAAGAGATTTTAACCGAGATTGTTATGAACAACAGCAAGGAAAAAATAAATTTAAAACAGTATATCCGTCCTGTTATTGAAGTAATTGAATCGATTCCTATTCATGATTTATTGCTTAAGATGCAGCGTGAACGCATCCATATGGCTATTTTAATCGATGAATACGGAGGAACTGCAGGGATTGTAACAGTAGAGGATATTTTAGAGGAAATTGTCGGTGAAATTCGGGATGAATTTGATGCGGATGAACTTCCATTAATTCAGAAAGTCAAACCCGATCATTATATTGTAGATGGAAAGCTATTAGTAAGTGAGCTTAACGAGCTCCTTGGCACAACAATTGATGATACGGATGTTGATACAATTGGAGGCTGGGTCTTGACGGAAAAATATGACGTCAAGCAAGGAGAAAGCCTTAGCTTTGATCAGTATGACTTTACTGTTACGAAAATGGAAGGCCATCACATTCAATATATTGATGTGATCAAAAAACGTCAGGTGCATCAAAGTACGGATGAAGCGGTTAATGTGTCGGACATGAACCAGTCACAGGCTTTATCTTCATAATAAGAAGGCGCATTGCGAAAGAGCAGTGCGCCTTTTTTATAAAGAAAATGTGGAGGGAAGATGACAAAGTAATATGATGGAACTATGGGATAATATTACCGCTATGAATCTTGAAATCAATTTGCTTTAATAAAAGTATGAAAACTCTATCAAAACTTTTATTAGTAACATTGTTGTCTGTCACTCTAGCTTTTGGTCTTAATAACACTGCGCAAGCAGCAACCGTACATACCGTTCAATCGGGCGATACGATGTGGAAAATAGCAGTAAAATATCAGGTTGGCGTTTCCGAGCTGATTGAAGCGAACTCTGCTATTAAAAATCCTAATTCTATCTACCCGGGACAAAAAATTACCATACCAACAGATAAAGCGGGAAGTTCATACGAAGAGCAAGTGGTTCAGCTAGTGAATCAAGAACGTGCTAAAGTAGGGCTTAAACCTTTAAAATCTAATTGGGAAGTAGCTCGCGTTGCTCGCTATAAATCGCAGGATATGATTGATAAAAACTATTTCAGTCATACATCGCCTACATATGGAAGTCCGTTCGACATGATGAAAAAATTTGGTATTACATACAGTACAGCAGGTGAAAATATCGCTGCTGGACAAGCAACTCCAAAAGAAGTGGTTAACGCATGGATGAATAGCGAAGGTCACCGTAAAAACATACTATCAAGTCAATTTACCGAAATCGGAGTAGGTTACGCTAAAGGCGGAAGCTACGGTCATTACTGGACTCAAATGTTCATTTCAAACTAAAGAAGAAAGGAAAAAAAGCTGACTACTAAGTCAGCTTTTTTTAGCTTCGAGCACTTTCTAGAAATTCTTTTGGATTGCCAGAAAGCTTTCCGTCCTGCTCAACGATGAGTGTGCGCGTAGGGAAAGCAAATTCTACGCCTTCTTCTTCAAGAATGTCCATAATTTCGAAGTTTATATTTTCTTTTACATCTAAGTAATCAGCAAAAACGGTTGTATTTGTAAAGAAATACAGATAGATATTTAAACTAGATTCATAGAAACCGTCAAAATTTACAAGAATCGTTTCATTGTGAATTTCTTCGTGCTCAGTCAGCATCTTTTTAATTCTTGCCACTACGGTTTCTAACTTTTCTTTTGGTGTATTATAATTCAAGTTTAAATGAAAGGCAATTTGACGTTTCCCCATTTTAGCCCAGTTAATAATAGGTTCATTAGAAAGAGTAGCATTTGGAACCGTTACGACTGCTTGAGCGAACGTTCGAACTTTGGTGCTTCGAAACGTAATATCTTCTACAACGCCTTCAACACTTGGTGTTTTAATCCAATCTCCAATGGTAAAAGGCTTTTCAGTAATAATTACGATTCCGCCGAATAAATTACTAACGGTGTCTTTTGCGGCTAAGGCAAAAGCAAGACCACCTAAGCCAAGACCCGCTACAAAGCCATTTACGTTAAAACCCCATTCTTCTGCGATAATGGAGATAGAAAGCATAACAACAACGATGCGGATAAACTTTTCAATAAAAGGAATAATGATTCGATCCACTTGGATATCAAAATTTTTGGCAAACGTTGCAAAAAATAAATTGGTAGAAGCAGCTAAATTATACAAGCCCCATCCTGCAAGGCCAACAGAAGCTGAACGAACTAAATGTCTTTCCGTATCGGCTGTTAAAACATCAAAGGGAAGATAGGGAAGAGCAAGCTTGAAACCAATAATCACAAAAATCCAGCGCAGCGGCTTTTCAAAAGCTTCTAAAACGCTCGTAATTAAATTGATTTTTTTATTTTTGACAAAACCAATAATAAACTTAAACAAATAAGTCGTGAAAAGTTTGCGAAGAATTAAAAAGATCAAAAAGATCCCAATCGCAATCACGATTTTTTTCCAATCATCTAATGATGATAGAGATTTCAAAAAATCCATACAATCCTCCTAGTTACCAAAACTGTGCTACAGTCCATTTATATCCGTCAATTGAAAGCATTCCTATGTAGAGTGTTCTTTACCCTAAATTCATGCTTTTTAAAAGCTTCTTCCCTATTAAAATAGCACAAAAATACCTGTAAATCTATTTAAGTGATAATTATGAATATATCTCTTTTTAGTAAAAGAGACAGACAATAGTCTGAAAATAAGTTGTATAATAAATAGGTGATATTATAACCATTAATTTATCTTATTATTTATTTAAAACGTTCGTTGGAGGGAGAAAGCTTTGTTAAGTCAATTAAATAGAATGCTAGAAAAATTGATGCCGTTTATTACGCCGGTCAGCTTGCTCATAGGAGTTCTTATCGGTTCATCATTAAGTCAGTATACCTTCTTAATTCCATGGCTTTTTGCATTAATGACGTTTGCCGGAAGTTTGAATTCAAACTTTCACCAGTTAAATGCCACGATACACCGTCCATTTCCAATCATTATGGCTCTGTTTGTTTTACATATTTTTATGCCGGCATGGGCTTGGAGCGTTGGCCAAGTGATTTTTCCACATGATGTATTTACAAGCACGGGTCTTTTGCTAGCAGCAATTATTCCAACGGGAGTGACTAGTTTTATATGGGTCTCGATTTACAAAGGAAGCATTCCTCTTGCACTATCCATTATTTTAATTGATACTCTTTTAGCACCGCTTATCGTTCCTTATACGCTTTTATTGGTGGTTGGAGACACCGTACATTTGGAAGCGCTAAAGTTAGTCAAAGATTTATGTTTTATGATTGTCCTTCCATCTCTGTTAGGCATGTGCTTAAATCAATATACAAAAGGAACAATTAAGCAGACCTTAGGACCAAAGCTGGCACCTGTTTCGAAAATAGGGTTAAGTGTGATGGTTATGGTAAACGGGGGAGTGATTGCACCTTATTTAAAACATATTGATAAAAAACTGCTGTTTATTATCGTGATTGTCTTTTTAATGAGTTCAGCTGGTTATTTCTTCAGCTGGATGATTGGCAAATGGCTAAGATGGGACCGAGCAAAAGTTGTGACGCTTACGTTTTGCGGAGGCATGAGAAATATTAGCGCCGGAGCCGTATTAGCCGTATCTTATTTTCCAGCTCCCGTTGCTGTACCGGTCGTATTAGGGATGTTATTTCAGCAGGTATTAGCTGCTTTATCAGGGCGTTTAGTTCAAAACTATTACCAGAAAAAAGACGCTGAATTTGCTTCATTAAAATAAATGAAAAAAGCAAGGGACGAACCACAGTAATCATAAAGTAAGCACTCTGGTTTAACGATCAGAGATAAGATACTTTTACACTTGCTGCGTTCAAGATAATGAGATGATTAGAAAAAGCTGCGGTGTGGCATACTAGAAAGAAAAAGGTCGGATATTCTTGCTTATCAATATAGCGCTGGCGTTTGTTTTACCTTGGATTTTTGGCATCCTCTATTTACATCCTAGAAATCGTCGTTTACTGCCTTTAGTAGGAACTGCTTTTTGCATTTTAGCAATCGTTATCAATGAATTAGGGAGCTATTATGGCTTTTGGAAACTCCGGACTTCTTTAGAAAATGAAGCATTAGAAGCGCTGCCTTTTAATTTAGGTGTTTATCCTGTATTGGCCAGCTATATGATTTTTTTAATCCAGCGAATTGGAAAGCCTCATTTTTTTATTTTTCTTATAGCGCTGTTTACAACATTTTTAGAAGGAACGTATATGTATATGGAAAGAGTTATATACGGAAACGGATGGAATCTCGGCTGGACATTTTTTTCCTACTGGATTCCGTACAGCGTAATTTATTTATACTATAGGTATTTGGTTAGTCTTAGACTGCTTCACTAGAAGAAAAAAAGAAGTAAATTTGCACAATAAAAAAGCCGTGAATATTCACGGCTTTTTTTATTAGATCGCTTCTTTCGAGCTAGATTTATCTTTTGAATGATCCCATGCATCAATATCATCAAGTCCAGAAATGCTGTCTTGATAGAAGACAGGGTCTTTTCCAGCTTTCTTTTGGGCAAGATAATCTTTGAGTGCGGCAAAGGCCACTTTCGAGAGCAGGAGAATTGCGATTAAGTTGACTACTACCATAAAGCCCATAAACAGGTCTGCTAAGTCCCATACAAGCTGAATTTGAGAAATAGAACCGAACACGATCATTGCAAGCACAGCAACACGATAAGTCATCAGCCAAGCTTTATTCGTGTTCAAGAACTCAATATTTGTTTCTCCGTAGTAGTAGTTACCAATTAATGTACTAAACGCAAATAGGAAAATCATAATTGCAAGAGCACCTGTTGCCCAAGAACCAATATGAGTGCTTAAAGCAGCTTGTGTTAATTCAATACCGCTTAAATTTTTATTTGTATAAGTACCTGAAAGTAAAATGATAAAGGCAGTACTACTACAAATAATAAGCGTATCCGTTAATACACCAAAGGCTTGAATTAATCCTTGTTTTACCGGGTGGCTTGTTGTTGCAGCTGCGGCTGCGTTTGGCGCACTACCCATACCCGCTTCGTTTGAGAATAATCCGCGTTTAATTCCTTGCATAAGAGCTGCTCCAAGAGAACCTCCGGCAATTTGATCGAAACCAAATGCATTTTTAACGATTAACGCAATAAGAGAAGGCATTTCTTGAATGTTCATGATAATAATGAAAAGTGCTACTGCAATATAGGCAACAGCTAGTACCACAACAATGTATTCTGACATTTTTGCAATACGCTTAACTCCGCCAAAAATAATGGCAGCGAAAGCCACTGTCATAATAATTCCTAACACTAAACGATTTGTTCCAAACGCATTTTCAAACGCAAGAGTAATCGTGTTTGATTGTACAGCATTAAAAATTAAGCCGAATGATAAAGTGATTAAGACAGCAAACAGTCCGCCCATCCAGCGCTTTTTTAACCCTTTTTCCATATAGTAAGCCGGTCCGCCTCGGAAGCCGCCGTCTTTGTCTTTTACTTTGTATATTTGTGCTAACGTACTTTCGATAAATGCTGAAGCTGAACCGATAACGGCAAGCACCCACATCCAAAATACAGCACCAGGTCCCCCTAAAGCGATCGCAATCGCAATACCTGTAATGTTCCCCGTACCAACGCGGGCTGCCATACTGATACAAAACGCTTGGAATGGCGAAATTCCGTCTTTAGAAGAGCTATCCGCACCTTCTTTTAATACACGAACCATTTCTTTTAATAACCGAATTTGTAAAAACTTTGACCTGAATGTAAAAAACAAACCAAATGCAATCAGCATCGCAATCAGTAAGTAGGACCAAAGAAATTCGTTGATTGAACTAACAAAACCTTGAACTACTTCTTGCATAGTTTCACCTCTTCATAAATTATAGTAGAATAATAATAAAAAACGTGAATTTATAGAATTTTCCCTCTATTTAGATAGATCTCCCTATTTCCCCGCTGTTTTTCTTCATTATCCTTGTCGAATCTTGTTGCTAAATCTGAACCTTATATATATATAAAATAATAATTTTGGTCTTTTGTCAACTAACCTCACATGGAAAAATAGGGTGATATGACAAATGAAGCGGGTATGAAAAGGTGATAACAGCAGGGATGAAAGAAATTTCATTTTGTTTTAATTAATTGTTGCTAGAAAATAAAAGTTTTAGGCCAAGTACCCCAAAAACGGTTCCTTTTACATATTTTAATGTGTGCTGAAAGATACGGCTTTTTTTGACTTTCTTCCCAAGGCCAGAAGCAAATAGCGCAATAAGTGAAAAGATGATGAGCGTTTCGGCGATAAAGATGATCCCAAACAAAATCATCTGCAAACTTACATGTCCAAGAGACGAATTAACAAACTGCGGTAAGAACGTAATGAAGAAAATAGCTACTTTTGGATTGGTTAAGTTGCTAACAAATCCTTTTCTAAAGTGATGGTGGTGCTGAACGTTTTCTGTTAATTCCAACGGACCGCTTTTTTCGCGAAACGATTGGTAGGCTAAAAACAGCAGGTACAGAACACCTACAACCTTTAGAATCGTAAAGGCAATAATTGATTTTTGAAAGATAATAGATAGCCCCACTGCGGCTAAAAGAGTATGTACAAATGTTCCCGTAATGGATCCCAGTACGGTTTTGATGCCTGCTTTGACGCCTGAAGCAATACTTTGTGTCATTACAAAAATCATGTCTTGTCCTGGTATTAAGACAATGATAAGTGACACGGCTATGTAAGGTATAAGCCAAGAAAATGTCATGATGATTCCCTCCCAACAGAATTTTAACAATTTCGACAAAAAGTTCTCAAGAGTGTGTGCTAATGAATTAATAGTTTAATGGAGTAAAGCTAAGAGGATATAAGGGCGTAAAAAGAGGTTACTCTCCTTAATAAAAATCAATAAAAGGTGTAGGAAAAAAATAGGTGGTGTTGTATAATAATTCGATATACTTAATTTTTATAGAAAGAAGGTAAAATTTATGAACTACTGTTTAGCACAGCTGGAGGACGCTGCTACAGTTCACGATCTTATGCTGCAAGCCTTCTCCGTCTATCGCGATTCTGTCCCACCTTCCAGTGCTCTTGATGAAACAACGGAATCTATTATGCAATCGTTAAAGCATGGAAAAGAAGCTGTCATTTTATACGTTGAAAATAAGCCCGTAGCGATGGCGCGTTTTACGCTAGAAGAAACGAGCTTATATTTTTACCGTCTGTCTGTTATTCCTGCTTTTCAAGGAAAAGGACTGGCTAAACGGCTTATTCAATGGTTAGAAACATACGCCAAAGAGTGTGGTAAGGAAAGTTTATCATGCAAGGTGAGAATGAGTGTTTCTCGTAATATAGCTTTGTATGAATCAATCGGCTTTTACATAGAGAAAAAAGAAATCGTACATAGAGGGGGAGTGAATATTCCCGTAGTAAATATGAAAAAAGAGATTTTAAAAGGAGTAATGGCATGAATAAATCAACTCTTCCTTTACCGCCTCCTGTCTTTCTTTTAATTGGTGTATTAGCCGTTTCCTTTTCTTCTATTTTAATTAAATGGTCGGATGCGCCTGCTTCTATTTTAGGAATGTATAGACTGCTGTTTACCGTCCTTTTATTTTTACCGTTTTTACCATGGAGAAAAATGAAAATTCTTTTTAAAAACAGCACGGTAAAAGAATGGCTAATGCTAGCTGTATCAGGCGTGTTTTTAGGGCTTCACTTTCTGTTTTGGATGGAATCTTTTTCACATACAACAGTTGCTAGCGCGATGATTTTGACTGCGCTCGAGCCGGTCTTCGTAGTGATTGGAGCTTATTTTTTATTTAAAGAAAAAACAAGCAAAGTAGGAGTCATCAGTATTTTAATGGCTGTTAGCGGCTCGGTGATTATCGCATCAGGCGATATCGGAGTATCTAAAACGGCTCTTTACGGAGACTTACTTTCTGTTTTAGGTACAGTGGCCGTTTCTGTTCATATGCTGGCGGGGCAAGATCTATGCAGGAAAATGCCTCCAATCATCTATAGCTTCGCCGTTTTTTTAATCGGTGGACTGGTTCTATTTGTCTACAATATTTGTACAAACGTATCGCTGACTCAGTATGACACAAAGGATTGGTGGATCTTTTTGCTTTTAGCGCTTATTCCTAATATTTTTGGTCACGCCTTATTTAACTGGCTGTTAAAGTATGTAGGTGCTACAACGATTTCGATGGCTATTTTAGGCGAGCCAATTGGTGCCATCATTCTCGCCTATTTCTTGCTTGGAGAAATGACAACCATTTCTCAGCTAGCGGGAGGCATGATTGTGATGATTAGTGTGATGATCTTCTTAAAGTACAAAGCAGCAGAGCCCGAAAAAGTTATAGCTTTTCAAGAAAAGTCGAATATCAGCTAGTGGGATAGGCAAGCAGCACCGAGTATGATACAGTTTATTTATCATTATTTACCATTTAGTAAAGAGGTTTTTATTAAACTACATAAAGCAGGTGTAAATATGCTGAAAAAACTAACGGACCACGTTTATTACTTTCCTCATTCTGAAGAAACGGATCGGCCGGTGCTCGGGCTTATATGCGGGGAAAAGTATAGTTTCGTCGTAGATGCTGGGAATTCTCCTGCGCATGCATCATCATTTTTAGAAGAAGTGGAAAAAATGGGAGCCCCTCCAATCAAAGGAGTAGCTATTACGCATTGGCACTGGGATCATACATTTGGCATTCATGCAATGAACAAATATACAATCAGCCATCATTTGACGAAGAAAAAGCTGGCCTATTTAAAGACACTGCGCTGGGACGATGATTCCTTGGATAAACGCGTCCAGGAAGGGGAGGAAATCGAATTTTGCCGGGATATGATAAAGAAAGAAATGCCGTGTCGAGAGACGTTAATTTTACGGGAGCCGGACGTAACGTTTCATCATCATATGGAAGTTGACCTAGGTGGAATCACTTGTTGCATTCAGCATATTGGAGGGGTACACGCGCAGGACTCGTCCGTTGTCTACGTCCCCAAAGAAAAAGTACTGTTTTTAGGTGATTGTCTATGTCCAGATTTTTATAGCGGTGACTGGAGTTATGATAAAGAAGACCTTGAGCGGATTCAGAGAGAACTTAAAAAATATGATGCGCAGTATTATCTTTCATCTCATTTTGACCCTGAAACTTCTGAGGAACTTTGGAGAGATTTAAACCAATTGAGTGCGATTGGAGAAATTGTAGGAAATGAAGTCGATTTAGAAAAAGCATGTTTTCAGTTTGAATGTGAAACGTATAAGAAGCCAACAAATGAGCAAAAAGAGAGAATACAGTATTTTGTTAATGGAAATGCAAAACGTAAAAGCAGAGAACTGTTTTGATAGTTTATGCATAGCCTAATGGTAAATAAGCCCGCCTGTTCATACTATATTATGAGCAGGCGGGCTTATTTAATTGGTTATGCTGTAATATGAGTTTTAAGTTATGATACTAAAATAAATAACTTGACGAAACAAAGTTATAAAAATATAATAAGTTACATAAAGTAAGTTAATTAAAAAATGATCTATTTAAAAGGAGAAATAATCATGAACTTTCACCGTGCACCCCATGTATTTGTTGGGAAAGTAAATTTAAAAGTAGAAAATTTAGAGCGTTCACTTGCTTTTTATCAGCAAATAATCGGGTTTAAACTTTTAGGGAGAAAAGAGAACAAAGCCTTGTTAACAGCTGATGGACGCACGGCGCTTTTATCGATTGAACAGCCGGAAAGCGTTACAGCAAAACAGCCTCGTACAACAGGCTTATATCATTTTGCTCTATTGTTGCCGACTCGTTCTGATTTAGGAAGTATTCTGCAGCATCTGTTAAATAGCGGTTATCCGCTTCAAGGGGCGTCTGATCATCTAGTGAGTGAAGCGCTGTACTTGGCAGATCCAGATGGAAACGGCATAGAGATTTATCGAGATCGTCCGTCAAGTACATGGGAATGGAATGACAGTGAAGTAGTAATGGCTACAAAACCTTTAGACGCAGAAGCGATATTATCTGAAGGAAACGGTAAACCATGGACAGGATTACCTTCAGCTACCTTAATGGGACATATTCACCTTCACGTTTCTGAATTAGAGCAAACGGAAAACTTTTATCGAAATGGATTAGGTTTTGAGGTTGTGAGCAATTACCATAATCAAGCCTTGTTTATTTCAACTGGGCGCTATCATCATCACATCGGACTAAACGTTTGGAATGGAATTGGAGCGCCTAGTCCTCTTGAAAACAGCGTTGGTTTGGACTCATTTACACTTGTTTTTCCAGCTGAAGAAGCAAGGGAACAGGCAATAAATCAGCTTCGTGAAATCGGAGCAGCTGTGTCTAAAGAAAACCAAGATTTCATCACAAAAGATCCATCAGGAAATATAATTAGATTAGTCCTTTAACATAAAAGCTGCCGCAGTTGGCAGCTTTTATTTATCGCAATGTTCGTCAAAATAGGCAAGAAATGTACACTTTTTTCTCAAATAGTAAGATGATAATGGCGAAAATAGTGTTATTTTCAGGGAAATAAACGAAGAGTCTTATGCTTAAAAAAGTTTGTAAACAAGCGTGCGTGGGAATAAAATACATATCAAGCATCATTTCTTATCATTATTGAATCTTTATATAAAGTCTTTCCATATAAAACCTTGAAGGAAGGGAGCGGAAACCTGTGAGATATAAAGTGAAACATTGGCTTAGATTAACTTCAGACGAGCGCTATCTTGTATTGTTTGCTACTGCTGCTTTGCAAAAAGAAAAGCGATAAAAGAGTTGTTAATAGTAAGGAAAGTAGCTTTATATGCTAACGAAAAGGTAATAAAAGGCCTGAAAATAATATATTTATTTTCAGGCCTTTTATTGTTTTCAAACCTTGTTTAAGTCAACTGTTGAGAGATAGCTTCGGCCGTTTGTTTGCCGTTTGTTATACACGCTGCAATCCCCACTCCATAGTAAGAACAGCCGGCTAATGTAATAGCGGGGTGCTTGTCATACAATTTTTGAGTCAAGCTGCGTACGAGTTCACCGTGTTTAAGGTGATAGGTAGGCATCAATTTATCCCAATTTGTTACGTCGCTTTCAATGGGCTGCTCTTTGATCCCTAAGCTGTTTTTAATGTCCTTTTGTGCCACTGCTAGCAGCTCTTCTTTTGACATCGTCCGCAGGCTGTCAAAGTGGTGACTCGTGCTTTTATAAAACAGGCGAACTAACAAATTCCCTCGCTTAGAGGTGTGAGCCCATTTTTTGCTCGTCCACGTGCAGGCATTGGCAATTAAGTTGCTTGATTGAGAGGTAATAAACCCGGTGCCTTCAGCGGGAAGGTATTCGTCTGGAACGTCATAGCCGATGTACACGCTAATGAGAGAAGAATCTTTTAACTGCTCAAAGTCTTCGTTTAGTTCGGGATCGTTCAACAGATGCTGAGCAGCCGTGTGCGGTGTAGCTAACACCACGTAATCCGCTGAATAGGCTTGCCCCGGCGTAGTGATTTGATAGCGCTCATCGTACTGTTTTATGCTGGTGGTTGGCGTATCTTTTAAAATCGTTACATCAGAAAGCTCTTCTTCTAAGCGGTGAATAATCGTTGATAAACCTTGTTTAAACGAAATGAATTTTTTATTTCCTGCCGTTTTAAATTTTTTTTCATTGGCGCCCATTCCTTTGATGATGCTGCCGTACGTGTTTTTGTAGTCGAGCAGATACGGGAGAGTCGAAGAAATCGTGAGCTTGTCTAAATCGCCAGAGTAGACGCCCGATAAAATAGGTGCAATTTGCTTTTCTACTAGCTCTTCTCCTAAAAAATGTTTTAAAAAGAGTCCAATCGAGCTGTCTTTCGTAAACGTTGTATTTTTAGTAATTAAGTCTTTTAAAGCTGTAATTTTAGCTTTTGAAGAAATCAGCTCGCTTTTAAAAAGAGATTCCACGCTTGTTGGAATACCGAACATGGTATCTTCAGGAATTGGAAGCAGCTCATTAGCAGAGTAAATAAATGATTTGCCCGTTTCGTTATAGACTAAATCGTTTGTTAAGTACAGCTCTTCTAGCAGAGGCATAACGTTTTCTTTTCGAGCCACAATAGAATCCGCCCCTGTTTCCATAATAAATTCCCCAGCTTCACGCGTATTGATTTTCCCTCCTAGATGGGGATGTTTCTCTAGTAATAATAATTTAAGCGGAAGATTACGTTCTCGTTTTAGTTTCTGCAAATAGTACAGAGTGGTTAAGCCCGTAATTCCTCCTCCAATAACAGCGACCGTTTTCAAAATATTCACTCCTACATTTTCAACAATTAGTCTGTAATATACGAAAATCATACCACTATGACTAGGAAAAGTGTAATGAATTGATTGTGAACATAGTGTATGCAAACACGAAAAGAAATATTGAAACTATACGATTAGATATTTTGAAATTACATAAAATAAAAGCTCATACACGTAGAGAAAATGACTGAGACGCAGCAGTGAAGGAAGGAGGAAGCATCATGCTCGGCGGTTTTATGGAAACGCTGAAAAAAGACTGGCTCGCTTTAGTATTAATAAGTGTTCTTATATGCGGGATTACCTTAAATGTACGAGCTGAAGAGAAGAGCGGACGAAGCGGATACATCGAACCAAAGCTAGTTTTTCCTGTGATCAGTGATGTTCATATTAAGGAAACAGGAACGCTTGATTTGCGTACTTTTCAACATGCATTAACGCAATTAAATGAACAGGCACCGAAACAAGATGCATTTGTAGTCGTAGGAGATTTGGCCGACACAGGCGCGTTAAAAGAATACGATCGCTTTTTTTCTATTTATAATCAAAATAAACAGTCGCAGGCCGTGTCTCTTTTTACAATTGGCAACCATGAATACCGGGACAGTGTAACCAATCAGCAAGCGCAGCAGCGTTTTTTATCTAAAACCAAAATGAAGTCTCTTTACTTTCATCAAGTGATAAAAGGATATCATTTTATCATGCTTGGAACAGAAAGCCGTCTGACCGCCGGTGATTATTCAATCAAACAAATTAACTGGCTTGCTGAACAGTTGAAGATAGCAAAGCGAGATGATCCTAAAAAACCGATTTTTGTCTTTATTCATCAGCCTATTAACAATACATTGTACGGGAAAAACAGATGGGGGATAGAAGTGAATGAACAGCTTCTTTACAATACGTTAAAACCTTATCCGCAGGTCATTACGTTTTCTGGTCATACCCACCATCCGTTGGACGACCCTCGTACTATTTTTCAAAGAGATTTCACTTCTCTTGCAACGTCTTCTGTTCGGTATATATGGCCTGGTGCTGGATATTTACAAGGTGAACTTCCTCCTGGCTACCGAGATGTGAGTCAAGGTCTTCTTGTAGAGGTTTATAATCGAAAAGTAGTCGTTAAAAGGCGGGATTTTCACGCAAATAAGTGGACGGGAGAAGCGTGGGAAATTGACATACCTGCAGATACAAAAAAATTTCACTACACGAATGAGCGAGATTTAGTAAAACCGATTTTTCTTCCAAGCTCTACTATTTCTGTTATACAAGAAAAAGCTTCAGCAAATCAGCTTTATATCCAGTTTACGCAAGCGGTGGATAATCTGATGGTTCATTCTTATCGCATTACCGTCAAAAATAAAGAAACTGGAAAAGTGGTCAAAACATATAATGCATTTTCTCAATATTACAGCGATCCTGTTCCGGATGTTTTAAGTCTTCCGTTATCCGGTTTGCAGCCTCATACTGCGTATCAAATAGAAGTAGCGGCAGTGGATGCGTTTGATAATCAAAGCGATCAAAAATTAATGATTGAAGGCTCTACTAAATAGCTGAAAGAATCCTGATTTTTATTGATTCTTTTAGCTTTTTTTCATCTGTTTTTAATGTTATTTTCATTAGATTTTTAAGTGGAGTTGCTACACTGAAACTGTATTTAAAGTCATAATATGTAATTTTTATGAAAGTATCAAAATCAAAAGGAGTTTATATGAAAGGATCTTTTGTACGTTTTTTAGTAGTGGGACTGGTCAATACAACAGTAGGTCTCTCCATTATGTATGTGCTGCTTCATATCTTTCATCATTACTGGATAGCGACGTTCGTCGGCAATGCAGCGGGGGCAGTCGTCAGCTACGTGTTAAATCGAATATTTACGTTTAAAAGCGGAGTTCATTTATCAAAAAGCATACTGCGTTTTATTTTAGTTATTGGTATTTGCTACGGCTTGTCTTACTATATTGGACTGCAGTTCTCCAGCTGGTTATTGCATCAACTTCCTGTTGCGGTGCGTCCGTTCAAAAAAGACGTCGGTATATTAATTGGAACAGGTCTGTATACGCTTTTAAATTATACGGGTCAAAAATACTTTGTATTTAATACAAAAAAAGAAGCAGTCGTCCACGATTAGCTTTTAGTCATTATGAAATGGAAATAGGTGTTAACAGATGAAGAAAGAAACAGCTATGAATAAAGAAAAAACATTGCTTATTATCGCTTTCCTTTTGCTGCTTGCGTATGTATCTCCTATGTTTTTGCTTGGGGAAAATTCACATATACGCGTGCATGATAATTTAGACTCAAATATTACGTGGTATAAAGTTCTGCATCGAAGCGGAGAGCTGTTTGGCTCCAGTCATGCCGTATTACCTCAAATTATTAACGGATTGCCGAGGAATACGTTTGGAACAGAATTTAGCGGTATTCAGTGGCTGTATGGTGTATTCCCGACCATGCTTGCATACAGCCTGAGTCAAACGATCACGCGCGTATTTGCTTTAATTGGAATGTATTTATTATTAAAAAAGCATTTTATTAAAAGCAAGGATGCGTATGCGATTCGAGTGCTTGTATCGCTTGCTTTTGCACTTACGCCATTTTGGCCTTCGGGCATGCTGAGTACATTAGGACAGCCGCTGGCGCTGTGGGCGTTTTTAACCATTCGAAACCGCGAAGGAACGTGGAAGGAATGGCTTACACTTTTACTGCTCCCGTTTTACGCGAGCTTTGTGCTCGGGTTTTTCTTCTTTTTAGCAGCGATGGGGCTGCTATGGCTAAGAGACGTAGTAAAAAAACGAGCGTGGAATATTCCTTTTTTAAGCAGTATTGCAGCGATGACTGCTGTCTTTCTGCTCATTGAATACCGGCTTGTTGATTCGCTTTTATTTCCGGAGGCCCCGACGAGTCGAAATGAATTTTTAAGCTCTACTCTAAGCTTTGGACATTCCGTTCGCCTTGCTTTGAAGAACTATACGCTCGGGCATACGCATGTAATGACGCTTCATACTTTTGTCATTTTACCGCTTTCTTTTGTCGTATTGTGGTTTGTTGCTCGAAATCGCAAGGAAAAGCTTGAAAAAACGTTTTTGCAGTTATTTATTCTTAATCTACTACTGTCGATTTGGTATGCGTTTTGGTTTTATAAAGGATGGGAGCCGCTAAAAGAAAAATATCAGCTTTTTAATACGTTCAACTTTGCTAGATTTCACTTTTTACGCCCGCTCATTATTTATTTGATGTTTGCCGTTGGCAGCTATGTTTTATGGAAAAGGAGCAAGGCGTGGAAAAAGTTTGTGTGGGTATGTTTGATTTTACAGCTGCTTGTGTTATTTATAGCAAATCCTGAACTTTACTATCGCTACAATCACGAGCCTTCAGTCAAAGAATTTTATGCTGTGCATCAATTTGATGAAATAAGCAGATATATTGGAAAACCTAAATCATCTTATCGCGTAGCGAGCATAGGGCTTCATCCATCAATTGCTCAGTATAACGGCTTTTATACGCTAGATACGTATAACAACTTCTATCCGTTAACATATAAACATGAGTTTCGCAAAATTATTGCCAAAGAGCTTGATAAAAATAAAAAACTAGAAAGCTACTATGATCATTGGGGCAATCGCTGCTATGTGTTTGTTAGTGAGCTAGGGAAAAAATATGATTACCGAAAAGACTCAACGAAAAAAATCCGTCATTTGCAGCTTAATATCAGCCAATTTAAGAAAATGGGCGGTCGCTATATTTTTTCAGCTGTGCCAATTGAAAATGCTGAAAGCGACGGTTTGCACTTTTTAAAAGCATTTAACGATAAACAGTCCGCTTGGAAAGTGTATGTATATGAAGCAAAGTAAGGGGGCAATAACATGAACAGACCTATTTTAACGATCGTGGTTCCATGCTACAACGAAGAAGAAGTATTCACAGAGACGTCTTTTCAATTAACTACTGTAGTAAAAGAACTAATTAATGAACGACTTGTATCAAGTGAAAGTACCATTTTATTTGTAGACGATGGAAGTAAAGACAGCACGTGGTCGCTTATTGAAAAAGAAAGCTGCAGCAATTTGTTTGTAAAAGGGTTAAAGTTAGCGCGAAATGTAGGACATCAAAATGCTTTGCTTGCAGGACTAGAAGTAGCTCATAAGCAATCTGACTGCGTCATTTCCATTGACGCGGATTTGCAAGATGATAGCAGCGTCATTCGTACTTTTGTAGAGAAATATTGGCTTGGGTATGAAGTTGTATATGGCGTTCGAGACAGCAGAGAAACCGATACATTTTTCAAACGAACCACGGCAGTAGGGTTTTATCGTTTTATGAACAAGCTAGGAATTCAGCTCGTTCAAAATCACGCTGATTTTCGCCTTATGAGCAAACGTGCTCTTGGTGAACTCATGAAATATAAAGAAGGAAACGTCTTTTTGCGGGGCCTTGTACCATTAGTAGGATTTCGCTCCACGGAAGTCACATATGACCGCAAAGAACGGACGGCGGGTGAGTCAAAATATCCGCTAAAGAAAATGCTCGCTTTTGCATTTGACGGGATTACGTCTTTTAGCGTAGCACCTATACGCTTACTGACGCTGCTTGGAGGAGCTTCGTTTCTCTTTAGTATTTTGTTTGGCATTTATGCGCTGATTCAAAAATATTTAGATCATACGCAAATTGGCTGGACGTCTCTTATTTTATCAATTTGGCTTGTAGGCGGCCTGCAGCTAATGGGAATAGGTCTTGTCGGAGAATACATTGGCAAGATTTTCAACGAAGTGAAACAGCGTCCTAAATATGCGATTGAAAGAGATTTATATACAAAACACTCGTTAGACACACAAAAAGATTTGCTGATGCATTAATTAAGAAGCTTCTCCTGAATGGAGAGGCTTTTTTGTTAAAGTGTTTATCATAATTTTTAAGGTAATAGGAGATGCTACTACTAAAATTTCTAAGGAGATCAAAATCTATGAAAAGACTACTTTATACAGTCAGCACTTTTTGTTTTGTTTGGCTTGCTTTTGCAACCATTCATGTCAGCGCTCTTTCGATTGAGAAACTTCCAATGAAGAAATCATCTGAACAATGGTCGGTCGAACTGACAAAAGCGAGCATGACGGGAGATAATCAGCTAAAGTGGAAAAATAACGTCTATCATACATATGGATTAACCGTTGAAAACATTGGAAAAGACGTAGAGCGTGTGCAGGTCCAAGCTTTTCGGCACGAAGGAAAAAATAAGGCGAAATACAGCTTGTTTTCTCCTATTGAAAGGTCTAACTTAAGCAAAAGCGGTCAGCGTTTTCGCTATGCCAATTTTGCTGTTCCTGGAAAAGCGGCAGGCTTAGACATCATGATTAACTGGACGGATGAACAAGGCAACCATCAAGAACATTTTGAATTTAAATAAAAGTCTTCGCTTAGGCGAAGACTTTTTTTTGCAGGAATTTATCTCTGTATGTGGAAAACGAACACGAAAGGAGAGATTGTGATGATTGCAAAAGCTACTGAAGAAGAAATACAGGAAATTCGGACGAAATCTGCTGATGCGCTGTTTGAAGGAACAACGCATCAGTTTCAACCGTCAACTGAACGCGTAAATGAACTAATTGATAATGCCCTTGAAAAAGGGTGTTATTATTTAGTATCTAGACAAGAAAATAAACTTGCAGGCTGGGTTTTTGTCGGTCCATCTGCCGACTTCTTTTCAAAAGCAGAAATTGGCTTTATCTACGAGTTATATGTTTTACCAGAATACCGCGGGCAAGGTCTAGCCAAGCCGTTAATGCAAAAAGCAATTGATGAATTGTCTATCAAAGGATACCCTGAAATCAGACTCAGCGTTCATGCTGGGAATTTTGCACAGCATGTGTACCGTGAACTTGGATTTGTAGATAAACAAATATCAATGAGCCTACAGGTGGCAAAACGTCCGTAATGTTGGTGAATGTCAGCGAGTCCATAAAACATAAGATGTTATACATGCGATGAGGTTCGGTAATGAAAGTAAAAGTAAATAAGTAGCCCAAACGGCGCCTTTATCTAGTACTTCAACAGCTCCTCTACCTGTATGATCTGAGGCGGGGGGATCTTCAAGTGCGTTCATAATCAGAGCCGCCGCTGCTAAAATAATCCCTCCAATGCTTCCGGTTGTTTTGACAATTGCAATATGGAAAGTAGATGAAAAAGCAATGCTAAGAAGCAGCAGCAAGCTTCCCAAAAAAGCAGATAACATATATCGTTTCATGTGCTCACCATCCTTTATGAAAGCATACCATATTTTACTTCTTTTTTCTTTTTATTGAAAAGCTATTGACATAACATATAAAACATATTAGAATAGTCAGAAATAATTTAAAAACGAAATATTCTTATCTAGAGAGGTGGAGGGACTGGCCCTTTGAAGCCTCAGCAACCACAATTATTGAATGGTGCTAATTCCAGCATAGCCTAGCTCTGACAGATAAGAAGAGGAATCTTTTTCTATGATGAAATCCTCTTCTTAGGAAGAAACATTTCGTATAGAAAAGGTGATGACATTGAAAAATACACAACAGGCGCTAAGCGTTGATGATTATTTAGATCTATACTTGTTAGCAAAAGAACTAAAAGACGAAACGTGGCAGCAGGAAATTTTAGCCGCGCTAAAAAAGAAGCAAAATCGTTCATTTGAAGACAAACAATCCGCACTCGTTCAAGAAATATGGGAAGATTTTAAACAGTTAAATGAAGATATTTCTTTTACGTATCGCTTAATTCAAGAAGAGCCAACTAATGAACAGTTTCAAGTTAAATTAAGGAACTTGAGAGAACGGCGGATCACGCTGAGTCGTGAATTATATTTAGCTAAAAAACAGTATGTTGAACACACGCAGTAAAAGGATCCGCTTGATAAACAAGCGGTTTTTTTGCATGTGAATGTTAGAAGCGTTCTATTTCGGGTAGTAAATAGATAAGACAAAAAAAGGAGGGATAACAGTGGCCCAAGGTGTATTATGTGAAGTGAATGAGTGCATGTATTGGAAATCGGGAAATAAATGCAGTGCAGAGTCCATTTACGTTGTGAGTCCTGAAAGTAGTCACCATGTTTCTGAAACGGAAGAACCTGGCTGTAAAACTTTTGAACCCGCGAGATAAATGCTAGTTTTATAAAAAAGCATAAAATGAACGATGCGCTGACGGAGTTGAGTCGGCGTTTTTCTATTTTTAAAAAAAATACTATTACTTAGGTGCGATAATAAATACATAGTAAAAAAGCAGTGTCTACGTCTAATTGTGCGTTTAAACAAAATGATACGATAATTTTTTTGTTTTTCGACAAAAGAAAAGGGAGAGAAAGGTGATAGAATACAAATATACAGCCTAGCTGACTTTTAGCATAAATTTATATGAAAGCGCTAACAAAAAGCTGTATTCATCTCGTTTTGACAGATTGGAAAAAGGGGAGACGTTTATGCAGGGGAAAACTCAGGGGAAAGAATTGAAACGCGGGTTAGAAGAAAGACATGTGACGCTGATGTCCTTAGGAGCAGCCATAGGGGTAGGGCTGTTTCTTGGATCTGCATCTGCTATTAAATTAGCAGGGCCGGGAATATTATTGGCGTACGGATTTAGCGGAATGATTATGTTTTTTATTATGAGAGCACTTGGAGAAATGGCGATTCAAAAACCTGTTGCAGGTTCATTCAGCAAGTACGCGCGCGACTATTTAGGGCCCCTTGCTGGTTATCTAACAGGTTGGAACTACTGGTTTTTATGGGTTGTAACATGTATGGCTGAAATTACAGCCGTTGGTATTTATATGGGATATTGGTATCCGGATGTACCAAACTGGATTTGGGCGTTATCGGCGCTTGTCATCATGACAACAGTTAACTTCTTAGCTGTTAAGGCATATGGTGAACTGGAATTTTGGTTTGCACTTATTAAAATTTTAGCGATTGTGTTAATGATTGCCGTTGGATTATTAATGATTGTGTTTGGAATCGGGAACGGCGGCGTTGCGACGGGTATTAAAAACTTATGGGACAACGGCGGGCTGTTCCCGAACGGATTCAAAGGTATTTTACTGTCGCTGCAAATGGTTATGTTTGCATATTTAGGAATTGAAATGATCGGCGTTACCGCGGGAGAAGTGAAAAATCCAGAAAAATCTCTAGCAAGAGCGATTGATTCGGTCTTTTGGCGTATTCTTATTTTCTACGTTGGTGCATTATTTGTCATTATGTCAATTTATCCTTGGCAAGAAATTGGTTCACAGGGAAGCCCGTTTGTATTAACATTTGAAAAAATCGGGATTCCAGCAGCGGCAGGCATTATTAACTTTGTGGTGCTAACAGCAGCTCTTTCTTCTTGTAACAGCGGTATTTTTAGTACAGGCCGTATGCTGTTTAACTTAGCAGAGCACGGAGAAGCTCCAAAAGGATACGGTCAGCTGACAAAAGGCGGCGTACCTGGAAAAGCTGTTTTAGCATCAGCGGGTGCGTTATTAGTCGGAGTAGCGTTAAACTACATTGTGCCTGCCAAAGTATTTACGTGGGTAACAAGCATTGCAACATTCGGTGCGATTTGGACATGGGGAATTATTTTGCTTTCTCAAATTAAGTATCGCAAAACGCTAAAAAAAGGTGAAGAGGCAAAGTTAAAATACAAAATGCCTTTATTTCCGTTAACGTCTTATGTGTCACTTGCGTTCCTAGCGCTGGTGGTTGTTCTTATGGCGTACAATCCAGATACAAGAATTGCAGTTGTTATCGGACCACTATGGTTTATCGGTCTTATTATCGCGTACTACGCAAAAGGATTTCATAAACGAAGTCAAGGTTCAGCTGGGACTGAGCAAAAGCTAGTGAAGTAAACGAAAAGACCTCTTTCTTGGAAAGAGGTCTTTTCGTTTATTTGTTCTTACTTTCCTATAAATAATTAGTTTAGGTAGGTTTCAATAATTGTTTCAATATCATAAGGAGTAACACCTTCATCAAGCGAATAAATAGTGTCAGCTTTTTGTTTGTCATGGACAAGTGTTCCTCTAGCTTGTGCGTGAAATGAAAAAAGATCATAAAGCGTTGGCTTTAACAGCTTTGTCATGGCTTTTCCCATAAGAGAGACCGAACCATTGTTTTGTTCAAGATTATTTTCAAATTCAACATGGTGATGCAGCGAAATATCCGTCCAGATTAATTTTCGCTCTTGTAAATCAAAAATTAAAGGGATGGAGATGGTGGAATCACTAGCAAGATCTACTTTATTTTGTACGGTAGAAGGTTCGAATATCTCGCCGGACTCTATGTGCTGTCTCATCATCCATCCTCCAAAACATTCGGGAAGCATAACAAAAGGCTGGACAGAAAATGAATAAACGTTCATCAATATATAACGGCCGCCTTTTTTTAGAATCGTAGGGATATGCAAGTCAATAAATTCACATGCCCCGTTAGGAGCAGATGTAATATCTCCGCTGTGAAAAGCTTTGAAGCTTTTTGAAGATAAGTTTGTATAAGAAATATGCTCTTTATACTGCCAGTTTTCATCGTAAATTCCGGCAGATAAATCAATATCTACACTACCGGTATGTTCACCATTTGCAAAGCCTTCTTTCCACCAAATGAAAAAACGAAGCGTATCGCCTTCAGGAATTGTTAATTTACTTCCCCTGCTAATCGTTTTTAATGTTTTGCTGCTTGAACGCTGTGAAAACGGTATAGTTTGTTCACGCAAACGTTCATCAAGCCATACATTTCCAAGAGGTGGCAACTTAGCAAAACGGTCATGTAAAGCATCTTTGCATGCATCTATTACACCATCACAAAGATTTTTACGAAGAGAGGGTAAGGGATTATCAAGCGCCATTACTTTGGACACATTCCCTTTTGGAAACACTACGCGCATATCTTGTCTATGATGTCGATGTTTCATATGTGAATAGAGCTGAAGCAGTACTGGCGTAGAGACGTGATGAGCGACCGCTGCAAATGCTGTAATAATAGAAGCAGCTTCTTGTTCCCCAGTAGATAAGCGCAGCAAATGGTCAATTCGTCTAGCAAAGTCACCTGGACGTTTTTCTAAAAGTGAAACTGCTTTTGAGACGTCTTGTTGCTCGAGTGCTTTCTCTAATTTACTATAGAACGTCAATGGTCTTTTATGATTCCGAACAGTATCGAATCCTTTAGCAGCATGAGGAAATCGATGTTTGTATTCTCCAGGATGTAAAATTTCACCTAAACGAATCCACTTTACTTTATAACGAAACATATCTTCTTCTACGTTTGGAGTGCTTTCTAGCAGCTGCAACAAGCTTCGGCGTTCAAAACGACTAAACTTCTTAAATAAAGTGGGTGATGAAAGACTAATATCGCCATCAGATAAAGCGGTTGCCAAACGTAAGACATCTGTTGCTGTTTTAAAATAAGAAGACAAGACATCAATAGGTAGTTTTTTTGTCTTAATTAACACTGAGCTAACAAATGCAGCATTTTCTTTTTGAGGAATGACTGCTGGAAGTAGATCTAATGCCGGTAAATTGATAAGAGACCATTCGATGTCTGCTCGATCCGTTTGCGATAATGAGGTATTTGCACCAATTAATTGGCATATCATAAGGTCAAATTCTTCATCTGTTCCGAGGTCAATAATCCGTAAATCTGTAGTATCTAACAGTGGAAAAACATCTTGTTTTTCACTGTTTGGTAAAACCCCAGTCAGATAGTGAAGTACGGCATTTATGTATAGTTCTGCTTCGGAAGCTTGCATGACTTCGTTTGGAAAGTTAGGATACATCGGTTTATATTTGACATGAGCGCCAACAAGTCTTTTTAAAGATAAGAGAAGCTGCTCATAAAAAGACATAAATTCGTAGAACGGAAGAGTGAGTAACCGATCAATTAAAGAAGTTGAAGCTGTAAATCCTAATGCCTCAATGTTTTTTAACATGGAAGCTACATAAGCAGGGGGTAATATATCTGATCCTTGCTTCACAATTACTTTAGACTGTCTTCTTAAAAAAATATCGTTTTTCATTCAAACACCACCATGTATGATTTGCACAGAAAAAGCCAGGCGCTGTGCTTCCTGACTTTGAATATATGTATAGTTAAGTTAATAGATTAAGGAAAGCGATACCTCTAAATTCTAAGAGTTGGATGAGAAGGAAGAAGTATCATAGCCTTAATCTTTGAATATTGTAACATCATATCAAAAAGATGTAAAATAATAATAGTTTAGTAATAAAAGGAATTTTTTATCTTTTTTATCTATTGAATTCTCCCAATTTTAAACCCATTATCAATCTGATGAAAGCCGACTTTTGGATAGTAGTTCATAGCAGAAGGAGCGGAAAGTAAAATGAGCGCGGCTTCTTCACCGATTTCTGATTGAACGTGCTTGATGAGCTGTGTGCCAATTCCTTGATTTTGATAGTCTTTTACGACAGCTAAATCCGATAAATAGCAGCAGTAGCTAAAATCTGTTAACGCTCTGGCTATGCCAATGAGTTCGCTGTCTTTCCAAGCGGTAATGGTAAGGGAAGCATGATCAAGCATTCTTTGAATCCGATCAAGATCTTGTGCCGGACGTTTAATACCTGAATATACAAACACTTCAGCAGCTTGTTCGGCACGGATTGAGACGTTGGTTTTGTAAGTAATGGTCATTGTGTCATCTCCTTGATTTATAAGATATAGTCCAGTATATGAAGAATCTGAACTGAGAATAAGTGTCAGAAACAGTAAATTTAATAGTGTCAGTTAGAAAGGAAAGAACATCATGTTAGAGTTAATGCCTTTGCTCGATAAAAGAAAAGCAGATCCCTTATACATGCAGCTTTATACTTACATAAAAAAACAAATTCAAAAAGGCACCATTCCGCCTCATGAAAAACTGCCTTCTAAACGAAAGTTAGCTCTTCATTTAAGCATTAGCCAAAATACGGTTGAAGCGGCTTATGTACAGTTAGAAGCTGAAGGCTATATCGAGATACTAGCCAGGAAAGGAGCATTTGTAAAAGAGATAAAAAATGAAGTCGTGCTTCAAAAACAGCCTCCCGCCTATGTCTCTTTACCGCAAGAAGAAGGGAAATCAACTGTCATTGACTTTAGCCATGGAAAGGTAGACGTAGAAAAATTTCCGTATAACACGTGGAAAAAGCTAACGGTTCAAACAATTTATCATGATGAAAGCCAGCTTTTTTATAGCGGACATCCACAGGGCGAACTGCTTCTTCGTCAAGAAATTGCAGCGTATCTTTATCATTCAAGAGGAGTGCGCTGCACAGCGGAGCAAATTGTGATAGGTGCAGGTACACAGTACCTCATGTGGCTGCTTTCTGTCATTCTAGGAAAAGAAAAGATAATTGGGTTCGAAAACCCAGGCTTTCACCGAACGAGGCACGTTTTTCAAGAACAAGGCATGTCGGTCGTCCCTATTTCTCTTGATAGTTCTGGCTTGAAAGTGAAGGAACTGAAAGAAAGCGGAGCGGATGCGGTGTACATTACGCCGTCTCATCAATTTCCTGTTGGGATGGTCATGCCGATAGCAAGAAGACTTGAACTATTAGAGTGGGCGGCAGAAACGAATGGCTATATCATAGAGGATGACTATGACGGGGAATTTCGCTATAAAGGAAAACCGATTCCGGCCCTTCAAGGATTAGATCAAGACGATCGCGTTATTTATACGGGTACGTTTTCAAAATCGTTGATGCCTTCTCTTCGAATAAGTTATGCCGTGCTGCCACACCGTCTTCTTACAAGTTATATGAAACACTGTGGACTTTTTAAACAGCCTGTTTCAAGGCTTCATCAGCATACGCTTTTTCTGTTTATGAAAGAAGGGCACTGGGAACGTCACTTGAATAAAATGAGAACAGCATACCGTAAAAAACAAGCGCTGCTGCTAGATTGTTTGACTACTATTATGGGAGAACGTGTAGATGTTATTGGAGAACATTCTGGCTTGCATATTCTTCTTAAGGTAAAAAAAGGAATGAGTGAACAGAAACTAATTGAAGCAGCTGCCAAACAAGGGGTAACGATTTATCCAACATCTATTTATTATCATAGTGCGGGTGAAAGCAACACGCCCTATGTATTGCTTGGATTTGCAGGACTGTCTGATGGAGAAATAAAAACAGGTGTAAACCTGCTGTTTAAAGCTTGGTTTGAACAGAAGGATTGAGAGGTACGCTGGGGGGATTTCTATGAAAGTAAAGCGGAAATTGTTTGGTTTATGGACAGGGGAGCTTACGGCAGCTTTACTGTTTGCTGCGCTGTGGATAGGGTACTTAAATGAGTTTTCTCATCTGGCTTTTTATTTAACAACGTTTTCAAGTGTGTATGCTTTTATTATACTTGAGTTTATCCTGTTTCAAGGAAGCTTGTACTGGTTTATGAAATGGAGGCGGGTGAGCCGAAAAGAAGATTCTCATTTGCCCTCCAGCTACATTCAGTTGTTTCTGCTTTTTAAAAAAATGAATAAAATTCTTCTTACGTTAGGTTTAGGTGTACTCATTTACCACTATATGCAGTTAGGGGTTAAGGGACTTGCTTTTTTTCTAGGCCTTTACGCGTTTGCTTGGATTGAATATATTAACTACTATGTGATTAGACTTTCTTATCAAAGTCCAAGTGAAATCAAAGAATTTTTTGAGCAAAAAGGCTTTAAACGATCTATTTTAGCGAGAGAAATAGATAAAAACCAGCGCGTTTGATTACACAGACTGCGCTGGTTTTTTTGTCTGGAAATCGAGAATTTTTGAAAATTAGTGGATCTGTAGGTAAAGGAAAGTTTGATAGGAAGAGGATGCTTCTTGTAAGGAAGATACGAATGTATAAAAAAGAGGTGTTACATTCATGCGGTTGTTTCTTGACCAGTCATGGTTTGCGAAAAATGATTTTCTTAGTTCGGCTGTGAGTTCAAGCTGCACGCCGGCTTTTAACAGGTTATCGTTCACAATGTTTTGTTCGCTTGTTCCCGCTATGTTAGAAGGAGCGTCACGGACGGTAAAGCCGTTTTTGCGCAGTGATTGCTTCATCAGCTCTTTATAAAGCTGATTTTTTCCACCTATATACACGATAGGCTGACTGCCGCTGTAGCCGTGAATCGTCAAAACGGACATGCTTTGCTGAGCCATTCCTCTAGCAATCGGTTCGTCAAAGTTTTCTGAGGTTATGTGCAGAACTCCATTGTTAGTGGACTTGATGCCTTCGAATAAATAATAAGAAGCAGAAAAGCGATCAGCGAGTTCTTTGGCAACTTCTGATGTACCTGGTTCAATTCCGCCGCCGTGAATGGCCATAATGGATAAATAGCTAAAGCGCTGCTCGTAGCGAATGTCGTAGTCTTGGTGAAGAATTTCGTGCTGCTGCAGTTCTGCATAGGAAGAGTAATAGTCACCGCTTGCATAAGAAGGAGGGGGAATCAAAAAGCAGTACATAAAACATAGCAAAATGCTTGTACTCCATTTGAATAAACGGTTCATTAATAATCACCTCTATTTATTCTATGATAAATAGAGGTGATTATTAATTTTTTCGCCCGATATAAAGTAAGTGAGAAGACAGTCCAAGGTGATAAGGGTTCGATGCTTGTTGAATAAGGAGCTGAACGATGTTGTTCATTTCTTCAGAAGAAGTTTCCTGCCAGTACGTCCACTCTTTTGAATTAACTGACGAGGCAACGTTAGAGGCAATCAGCTCGATGCATCGAAATCCATGCTTCTTTAAAAACGGAATAATATCCTCAATTTTAGTGTAATAAGCGTGAGTAAATCGCCTTTCTTCTGCATGATTAAAGCAGCCTGATTCATAAAAATCATGAAGCGCTTTTGCCGTGTTGTTTGGTTTTAAACGCTCCGGCGATGTTAAAGAAGAAATGAGGTGCTGAACGCGCGGCATAAATGAAATAAAAACAGTTCCGCCTGGCTTTGTTACCCGATACAGCTCTCGAACGGCTTGAATACGGTCTTGTTTCTTCTGTAAATGATACATTGGTCCAAGCATTAATGCCGCATGAAATTGTTCATCTGAACAATAGTGAAGGTTTCGTGCATCTGCCACGTGAAAATTACGAAATACATTATATACTTGCTGTTCTAAAGCTTTTTCTTTGGCTTTTTCAACCAACTGCGGTGTCAAATCAGTTAAAGTTACTTCATAGCCGTTTTCTGCTAGTTTCAAGGCATATCTTCCCGGTCCGGCACCGTTATCTAAAATATGGCCCCTAGGAGGAAGGTGTTTTTTTATAAAATGCCAGTTTACTTGAAACTCAATAGGTTCTCGTTCTAACCGTCCCCACTCATCAAATCTGCTGTAATAATCGATAACTTTATCCACTTTGATTAGCCTCCACTTTAAAAATTAGTTATAGTAAATTATAACAAAAATAGAAATAGTTAATAGGTGCATTTGTGAAAAAGTGAAGAGAAAGGAGGGAAAAAATGACCGCAGCTTTTATTAGTCGTCTAGCCCTATCAGGTTTGTTAGGGGCTTTGGTTGGTTTAGAAAGAGAGTTTAGAGCAAAAGAAGCGGGGTTTCGCACTCATTTTTTAGTTGCTGTCGGTAGCACGCTGATTATGCTAATTTCGAAATATGGCTTTTCAGATGTGCTTCATCAAGATCATATGGCTCTTGATCCGAGCCGGGTGGCCGCACAAGTAGTAAGCGGTATTGGTTTTTTAGGAGCAGGTATGATTATTATTCAAAAGCAGCATATTAGAGGGCTCACAACAGCCGCAGGCGTATGGGCAACGTCGGGAATTGGTTTAACCATTGGGGCCGGTATGTATACAGTCGGCATTAGCGCAACTATATTAGTGCTGATTGGCTTAGAAATATTGAACGTAATGTTTACATCTCTTTCTACTCATTCCATTTTAATTAAGTTTCGTGCAGCAAATCAAGAGGATATTTATGAGCTGCTTGATAAGATTGAAAAAGAAAATATTATGATTTCGTCTTACGAAATTCACCAAGATCATCATCAAGGTGAGCTGCTCTATTTTGTTGAAATAAAAGGAAAGGCAAAAAAGAAAGGGAATAAAGTAGAATTGATTAAATCGATTCACTCTATGGCTCACGTGTTATTTATTGAAATTGAATAAGCACTCATTTATTTTTTCAAAAGAGACTGGAAGAAACGTATGTTAGTTGGCGGAACAGGTGAGACCCCGCAGGAGCGTAAGTGACGAAGAGGCTCAGCGGCCGCCCGCGGAAAGCGAAGCCTTGCACGGGAATTAACCTCGGTGTTAAAAGTAATCCATACTAACTCATTTATCCAATTTGTTCTCTCTATCTTGCTTAAACCGTTTTGCTGTGTTTTATCATAGCAAAAAAAGGCTATTACCTAAATATAGAGAATTTTACTGGAGGTTATAAAATGAAAATTGGAGTTGTAGGTGCTACAGGAAAAGCAGGAAGTTTTATCGTGAAAGAAGCCTTAAATCGCGGGCATGACGTGACGGCAATTGTACGTAATGCGGGCAAAGTAGAAGAAAAGGATGTTCGTACACTGGAAAAGGACATCTTCGATATTACGGCAAACGATATTGAAGGTTTCGATGCGGTAGTGAATGCGTTTGGAGCTCCTGAAGGAAAGGAACATCTGCATGTAGAAGCGGGGCAATCGTTAATTCATGTATTTAAACAAGCTCCGGACGTTCGTCTTCTTGTTGTAGGAGGAGCAGGAAGTTTGTTTGTAGATGAAGAGAAAACGACGCGTCTAGCAGATACGCCTGATTTTCCAAAAGAGTACAAAGCGACAGCTGACAACCAAGCCCAAAATTTAAAAGACTTAGAAAGTACAAGCGATATTAATTGGACGTTCATTAGCCCAGCAGCATTTTTTAATCCTTCAGGAAAACGAACGGATGCTTATAAAACAGGGAAAGATCATGTTATTTTAAACTCAGAAGGAAACAGCCATGTCAGCTATGCGGATTACGCCATTGCAGTTATTGATGAAATTGAGCGAGGAGAGCATGTAAACGAACGCTTTACCGTTGTATCCGACGCTAGATAAAGGAAAAGCCGCTTTATGCGGCTTTTTTTGTGCATGTTATACTATGGAAAAAGAAAAGGAGTCCAGCAGAAAATGGAGAATAAAGAAAACGTAGCCTTAACGTTTTATAGTGAAGCCTACGAGTCACCTATATAGCTATACGCTGCCTGAAGAGCAGCTCATTTACACGGCACTTCCCGCTGAAGCTATAGCTAAGTGTAAGCAGGAAAGAGATAGAACGCCCGTTTTGATTTTGGCAGAAAACAAACTAGCCGGCTTTTTCGTGCTCGACGCAGGGGAAGCCGTTAAAGAATATACCGAGGGATCCGGCGCGCTTTTAATACGGTCTTATTCCATTCATCCTGATTATCAAGGAAAGGGAGTTGGCAAAAAGTCATTGAAACTTCTTCCTTCTTTTATCAACCATCACTTTCGCACTAAAAATAAAGTGGTGCTAGGCGTGAACCATAAAAACACGGCGGCGCAGCACCTATACAAACGATGCGGCTTTGTCGATACAGACCGGCATGTTTTTGGAAGCCAAGGAAAGCAGTTTGTTTATCAGATGAACATAAAAAAAGCTTGAACAAGAGTTCAAGCTTTTTTCTTATATAACAAGGAGAAAGCTAGAGCAAATAGGCAGCGCTACAAGGGACGTTTTTAATACGGGAGCAGGTACACGATTTGTAAATTTTGCTCCAATATATGAACCGACCATTGTGCCGATAACTACTTGAATCAACAGCGGGATATCTAAAAAGCCCTGCTGATAATAGCCCATTCCTCCGCCAATTGCAATCGGAATAATAACGAGCATCGTCGTTCCGGCGGACTGGCGAATAGACAAGCCTAACACCATCATAAGGCCAAGCTGGATAAATGGAGTTGAGCCAATTCCAAACATTCCGGACAGAGCGCCCGTAATTAAGCCGATTAGTAAAGAGTAGACGACAAATTTAGCTCCTGTTGGAACAGTACGTTCTTTTTGCTGACGGGAAAATAAAAACATTCGCAGCCAAAGTAAAACACCAGATAATAAAAGCATGCCGGCTGTGAGCCATTTTAGCTCGCCTTCTGGGATGAAGGATGAAAGGTTAGACCCAATCCAAGCGCCTAATGCACCGAGGATACCAACAGAGATACCGGATTTTAAAGATACGTTACCTTCACGGTAATGACTGACGGCGCCAGATAAAGAAGAGAAAATCATTGCGGTAAGAGCCGTTGCGAGTGCAACGTGTACAGATACGCCGTACAGCAGCGTTAAAATTGAAATAATAAAACCTGATCCGCCTGCTCCGACAAATCCTAAGATCAGTCCGACGGCTAACATCGTTAAAACAATTGAAACATCCATAAACGAATTCCTTCTTTCAACACTTATTCTATGCAGACACATAACATTTTCGGCAAGTGCTACGTTCTTCATTTAAACATGAATTTTTTATGACGTCCAATGTATAATTTATATGAAATCGATAGTATTATGTAATAAGTAAAGGATGTGAAAAAAATGGAATGGCAGCAGCTCGAATATTTTAATGTTGTAGCTCAAACGGAACATTTCACAAAGGCCGCAGAAAAATTATCAATCGCGCAGCCTACGCTCAGCCGCTCAATTTCTAAATTAGAATCAGAGCTTGGCGTACCGCTATTTGAACGAAAAGGAAGGCAAGTTATTTTAAATCGATACGGAAGGCTTTTTTATGAACGAACGGCTAAAGTATTAAAAGAAATGGAAGAAGCGAAACGTGAGCTTTCAGATTTGATTCATCCTCATCGCGGCAGCATTTCGTTTGCTTTTTTAAAATCATTAGGCGCTTCGTCCGTCCCGAAACTAGTTCATGCTTTTTTACAAGAGTATCCGAACGTTCAATTTCAAATTTTTGAGAACGCTACGAACATCATGCTCGATCAGCTTCAAACGGGAGAAATTGATTTTTGTATGTCTTCCGTAACGGAATCTAGGGCAGGAATTCAGTGGGAATATTTATGGAAAGACGAGCTGTACGCGTATGTCCCTGATACGCATTCTTTTGCCTCAAGACAAGTGCTTTCGATTTCAGAGTTGGCTCATGAATCGTTTATCGCGTTAAAAAAAGGATACGGAAGCCGAACAATTTTTGATCAGCTGTTCGAAGAAGCTGAAATTGTCCCAAATATTACGTTTGAAGGAGAAGAATTTTTGACGGTGATTGGTTTTGTAGCGGCTCATTTAGGGGTTGCCTTGCTTCCTGAAATAAAGGGAGTGGACTTGCGAGGCATTAAAAAAATAAAGCTCAAAGAAGACACAGCTTCAAGGATAATTGGGATTGCGTGGAACAAGGATAAATACTTAACTCCTGTTGCGAAAAAGTTCCAGGAATTTTTAATTCAGTATTTCAAAGACCATCATACAGGAGGAAAACGATGAAGAAAATTGCTTGCCTGCACGCTCATCATTCGAACATCTCTTATATAGAAAAAGCGCTGCCGTTTGCGAGCTGTATGCATTTCGTAGACCCTGGACTTGTACATCGGGTAAAAACCGATCCTAAATTTGCAGCGGAGTCAGCAGGTGCAAAAGTAGAGAAGCAGTTAAAGTGGATGGAAGAATGTTCAGCGGATGCCATTTTACTTACGTGTACGAATTACATTGCTCTTTTACCAGAAGCATTTACAAGTGATGTTCCAATTATTAAAATCGATGAGCCTTATTTTCGCCGAATATGTGAAATAGAAGAACCGCAGCTTATCGTGTTTACAAATCCGGAGACCGTAGAAGGAACGATGAAGCGTCTAGACGAATTTGCATTTTATCAAAATGTAAAGATAAAAGTTCACCCTGTTGTGATAGAAGGTGCTTTTGAACTAGTAATGACTGGAAACCTAGAGAAGTATAAACAGAAGGTGAAACATGTCTTAGATGAGCTAGTAAAAGACCACAACACTGTTGTTTCAGTGGCGCAGCTCTCGATGGTAGAAGCGGCTGAGGAGGTAAGCGACCGTATTATTACGCCTCTTCAACCGTTAGCGGAAGAAGTAAGAAAAACAATTATTAGGTCATAAGAAATGAAAATAAGGAAAAATAAATGGTAAAATATTCACTTTATTTTGACAAAAATTTCATTTCCTTATATGATAAGTAGTGTTATAGAAACCACTTATTATATAGGGGAGGCATCGTTTTGTGAAGAAAGCAAATGCACGCGATAAGATTTTAGAAACAGCATCGCGGCTTTTTCAGCTGCAAGGCTATCATGCAACGGGATTAAATCAAATTATTAAAGAGAGCGGATCACCAAAAGGGTCTCTTTATTATTATTTTCCAAAAGGGAAAGAAGAACTGGCGATTCACGCTGTTCAATATACGAATAAATACGTCCAAGTTCAAATTAAAGAAAGTTTAAATAAATCTTCTGACGCGGCACAGGCTATTCAGTATTTTATTGAAGAATTGTCCAAGCAGTTTGAACACGAAGAAAGTATTGCTGGTATGCCTGTTGGGCTGATGGCTGGAGAAACGGCGCTTATTAATGAACCGCTTCGCGAAGTCTGCTATGCAGCGTTTCAAGATTGGGAAAAACTTTTTAGAGAAAAAATGATAGAGAGCGGATTTCAAGATAAGCAGGCAGGAGAGCTTGCAGTTGTGATTAACTGTATGATCGAAGGAGGAATCTTGCGTTCGTTAACAGAGAAAACAGGTGCTCCTTTGCAGCAGATTCAGCAGCAAATTCCGGTTTTGATTCGCAAATAAAAAAAAGCTTTTCACTTTTAGAGTGGAAAGCTTTTTTTATGGATTGACGGAATTTGGCATATATTGATAAAATTTAAAGGTATATTTTCTGAAAATTATATTTCTTTAAAAAGAAAGAAAGGAGTAGCTCGTGATTTTTACTATTATTCAAGCTGATGATACGTGGGCACTATGGGGAATTCTAGCGATTTGGGCTTCTGTTAGTATTTTTCTCGAACAAAAGTATAAGTGGGCTTCTTTTCTGTCAGGAGCTATTATTGCGCTAGCAGGAGCGCTTATCCTATCAAATTTAAAAATTATTCCAACAGAGTCTCCGGTCTATGATGCGGTTTGGGCGTATCTAGTACCGCTTGCCATTCCATTATTGTTATTTCAAGTCAATATGAAAGAATTATTTCAAGAAAGCCGGAAACTGCTTTTTATTTTCTTAATCTGTGCGGTAGGAACGGTCATAGGGAGCACAGCAGGCTTCTTGTTGTTAAAAGATTATATTCCTGAACTAGCAAAAATTGCAGCTGCTATTGGCGCTTCTTATGTAGGCGGAGGGGTTAACTTTGCTACCGTTACGGCCAAATTTGAACCATCAAGTCAAATGGTTTCCGCGACGGTGGTTGCTGATAATATGGTCATGGCTTTACTGTTTGCCGTGTATATGTTTGTTCCTTCTATGAAGTTTTTTAGGAAACATTTTAAGACACCTCATATTCAAGAAGTAGAGGCGGGGCAATATGGAGAAAATGATCGTCATACGCTTGCAGAAAAATATTGGGCAAAAAAAGAAATTTCGTTAAAAGACGTGGCGGCTTCCATTGGTACATCATTTTTTCTAGTGGTTGCATCTTTTAAATTAGCCGAATGGTTTGGAACAATCGTTCCAGCCGGTCCAAATGCTTCCGTAGTTCAAACGTTATTACATACTATTTTGAGCGAAAAATACTTATTGCTTTCCACACTTACGTTTCTTGTCATTTATCTGTTTCCTTCTTATTTTAAAAACATTAGCGGAAGCCAAGAAATCGGCACATACTTCATTTATATTTTCTTTGTTGTCATTGGAGTGCCGGCGTCCATTCCATTAATTGTTGAAAAAGCACCTCTTTTGATTCTATTTGTGCTCATTGTGGGGATGAGTAATTTGATAGTGGGACTGCTTTTAGGAAAAGTATTTAAAATTGATTTAGAACATATTTTACTGGCGAGCAATGCAACGGTAGGGGGACCTACGACAGCAAGCGCGATGGCGATTGCTAAAGGATGGGGAAGTTTGGTTGGTCCTATCTTGGTAGTAGGAACGCTTGGCTATATTATTGGTAACTATATCGGCTTTGCACTTGGCTATTGGTACTTAACATTTTAAATAAAAAAACGCCTCCTCTGATGACTCAAAGGAGGCGTTTTTTTATTTAGCGTGCTTGACTGCTGAAGATTGATAAAAGCGACCTTTAAAGATATACGTAGCTGTAATAAATAAATAGATAGCTAATGTAATAGTCGTAATAACAACGGATGTTGTGCAGATAACACCAATTAAAATAGCGCTTAGTGCAATAAGGGCAGCCCACGTTGTATAAGGAAACCATTTAACAGAGTAGCTGCTCGATGCTTCTGGCTGAACTTTGCGGGACTTTAAGTGTGCAATCGCAATAATCAACCAAATAAACAATACCGTATACCCTAAAGATCCCATCAAATAATCAAATGTCTTACTTCCTGCAAATAAGGAAATCAATACGCCGACATAAAGGGATGATGTACACATTAAAATTGCATAGACAGGAACTTTGTTAACAGAAAGTTTCGAAAATATCTTCGGCACTCGACCGTCTACTGCTTGCGTATACAAAATACGTGATGAACCGTAAAGTCCTGAGTTCATAGAAGAAATAACGGCTAACAAGATCACGGCATTCATAATATGATCTGCTCCGGGAATGCCAATCATTTTAAATACCATTACAAAAGGACTTTGAGAAACGCCGTTCACTTCATTCCAAGGAATCAAGCTCACGATGATAAAAAACGGGAACAGATAAAAAGCAATGATACGCGTTAATGTACTGCGCACAGCCTTAGGTACTACTTTTTCAGGGTTTTTTGTTTCAGCTAGCGTTACTCCGATGATTTCAGTTCCACCGTATGAGTAGATGACAACTAACATCGCCGTAATTAGCCCGGTTGGTCCCTTTGGGAAAAAACCGCCGTGATCGCTTAAATTTGAAAAACCCGCTGCGGTATGATGACCGAATGATACAAACAATAATAAAAGTCCAGCGATAATAAAGATCACAATGACCGTGATTTTAATTAAAGCTAACCAGTATTCCGTTTCAGCAAATGTTTTAACTGAAAGCAAGTTAATGGCTGTAACAATAACGGATACGCCTAAAGCAAGCATCCAAATTGGGTAATCAGGAAGCCAGTACTGAATAAAAATAGCGGCTACAACGGCTTCAGCTGCAATGTTTAACACCCACATTTTCCAGTAAATCCAGTCCAAAAAGTAAGCGGGATAGCTTCCTAAAATCGACTGAACTAAATCACGAAACGTTCGTGCTTCACTATTTCGAACCGCCATTTCAGCAAGACCTTGCATGATGAATAGTAAAATAATTCCGCCAATTAAATAGGCAATAATAACTGATGGTCCTGCCATATCAATAGCCGAGCTGCTTCCTTTAAATAAACCAGCGCCAATTGCTCCACCTAGCGCCATCATCATAATGTGACGTGAAGTCATTGTTCGCTGCAAACCTTGGTTGTCCTTCTTCATGACTTTTCCCTCCACTTTTTTATAAAATAAAAAAAGCTTATCGTCTCCTACCTCATTATCAAATGAGAGAAGAGACGATAAGCTTTAGCTAACCGCGGTACCACTCTTGTTGGCTCTTAAAGAACCCTGCTTAAAACCTGATAACGAAGGTTAGACGTTAAAACTTAGAGAACACTTCTGCATTCTTTCTGAATTACCACTCCTGGGCGAGTTCAAAGTATTATTGGACTACGTCACACCAACCCGTAGCTCTCTTGACCGAATAATAAGCTTTTACTACTCCCAATCGCTGTGTTTTTGATTAAAATCTGAAAGTTCTTGATGAATAACCATTACTATACGTGCTTCTTTTTTCTTTGTCAACAGCTATTTTCGAAAAAGTAAAAATGATTCCATTCTACTTTTATAGAACTCAGGACTGGTTATTTTGGTAAAAAAATCAGTCGTTTCACCTAATTTTCACCAACTCTGCTTACATTAAGAAATATAAAAAAGGAGTTGTTTTGACAAATACATAGGTGAGGAGAATGAATAGAGTGAAAAAGATGATGTACGTCCGGTTTGGACTGGATCTTTTAATGGCCGTTACGTTTGTTTTGTTTTTTAACAAGCAAGTATTGGGAGGGTTAACATTTCATGAAATTGCGGGGTTGGCGATTGCCGTCGCCTTTTTTACCCACGTGCTGCTAAACTGGCAGTGGGTAAAGAAAGTTACGGTTAAATTATTTGACCGCAGGCTTCCGCGCAGAACAAAGTTCGGTTACTTTTTAAATATCATGCTGTTGATTACGATGTCATTTATTATGATTAGCGGTATTTTTATTTCAAGAGTAGTATTTCCAAATATTAATGTTGGGAACGAACAGTGGTTTAAGGTTTCGCATATTTCCGTATCATTTTTAGTGTTAATTTTAGTAGCCGCTCACATAGGTCTTCATTGGCAATGGGTTATAAACGTATGTAAAAATATGACGAAATTCAAAAAGTCAAAGAAAAGCTTGAGCATAGCAGCTAAGCTCACAACCGCTGCGCTGTTAGTCATTGGCATATACGAAATAAATGAAACGGGTTTTCTTGGAAAACTTGGAGGAGTAGCGAGAGTACTGAATGTAAGTTCCTCAGATATGCCGCAAAAAGGCGGTGGGAAGCCGGATTTTGATCGCCATTCATTTAGCGAGAACAAATCTTCTGCGACGGCATCTGCTGGTCACGAACTTCCAAACTTTGATCACGATGGCGGAGATCCGGAAAGAGGAATGAAAGGAAAAGAAAGCGGTTTTGAAAGTCCAAATCCTTTTGTTGTAATCGGTACTTATTTTGCTATTATGTCAGTTTTTATTATTGTTATTTATTATATTGAAAAAATATTAGCAGGTGTGAAGAGACGTAAAAAAATAACGGGTCCTGCTGCGGAAATTTAAAATGAAAAAGCTTTCTATTTCACCGTTTTTTCATCGTATAGAAGTAAAATCATTTATGTAAAAGCGAATGCTTTGCAAAATTAAAATGAGAGAACCTTAGGTGGTGGAGATCGTGAAACAACATACACAGCCTGAAACGGAACATAAGAAAAATTGGTTTATTAATGCGCTATTGAATTTTGGTATTTATAAAAAAGGAAATCGGCATCTATACGAACTGACACTTCAAGAGTTAGAAGCTCAATACGTAAAAGTAAAATCATTCATGTATAATCAGGAACCTCTTTCGCAATGATAAAAAGGCACTCAGTATATGAGTGCTTTTTTGTGTTAGAAAGTCTTATTCTTTGACAGGTAAAACTGTACAGATTAAAATCACAGTATATTTTAAAGTTACAGTTTTAAATGACACATATTATTAGGAAGGAAAACAGTCTCTACCTATAATATGCCACTATTTTTGACCGTATCATTTTTGGAGGGAAATAAAATGACAAATAAAAAGTATGAGCCGCTTTTACAGCCATTTACTTTTTCAAATGGCATCAAATTAGATAACCGCGTTATTCTTGCTCCTATGACAAATTTTTCATCAAATGAAGATGGGACAGTATCAAATGCAGAAGTAGACTACTACGTACGACGTTCAAAAGGTGTTAGCATGGTCATTACAGCATGTACATACGGAACGGCGAACGGAAAAGGATTTCACGGAGAGTTTGCTGCAGACAGCGATGAAATGATTCCTAGCCTGCGTCGATTAGCAACAGCCATTAAAGATCAAGGAGCAAAAGCAGTTCTTCAAATTTTTCACGGAGGCCGCATGTGTCCGCCTGAGCTTGTTCCGAATGGAGAGGTTGTTAGCGCAAGTGCTGTTGCTGCAGAACAAGAAGGAGCTCCGGTACCTCGAGAGTTAACAAATGAAGAAATTGAAGGCATTATTCACGATTTTGGTGAAATGACGCGCCGTGCCATTGAAGCAGGATTTGACGGAGTTGAAATTCACGGAGCAAATAACTATTTAATTCAGCAGTTCTTTTCTCCGCATTCTAATCGCCGCGAAGATAAATGGGGCGGCAGCGTAGAAAAACGCTTAACATTCCCGCTTGCAATCGTAGACGAAGTAAAGCAAGCCGTTTCTAAGCATGCAAAAGAATCATTTTTAGTAGGCTATCGCTTCTCGCCAGAAGAGCCTGAAACGCCAGGAATTACAATGGCTGATACGTTGAAGTTAGTCGATGCACTAGCAGAAAAAGACCTTGATTACCTTCACGTATCGCTAATGGAATTCTGGTCAAAACCGCGCCGAGGCGTGGAAGATACTCGTTCACGTATTGAAATTATTCAAGAGCGAGTAGGAAGCCGCGTACCTGTGATGGGCGTAGGTTCTATTCATACAGCAGACGAAGCAGCAGCCGCTCTTGAAACGGGCATTCCACTGCTTGCGATTGGCCGCGAATTAATTATGGATCCAGACTGGGTTCAAAAAGTAAAAGAAGGCCGTGAAAATGAAATTGTGACAACATTAAGCAAAAAAGATCAGGAAAAGCTTGTGATTCCTGACCCGCTGTGGCAAGCCGTTATTAACACACCAGGCTGGTTCCCGGTTGAAGATTAAAAGAAAGGCAGAAAAGCGCAAAGACGATGGGACTGATCCCATGTCTTTGCGCTTTTTGCTTTTTCATGGAATAGCGCTTTTGAACCATTAATTTACAAATGGGCTTCTTTATGTTTGAATAGTAATAGTTTTCTGAAAGTGAGGTGAGAGAATGAAAGCAGGGCCAATGGTGAAAATGATGATTTCAATGAGTATTTTTGGTTCAATTGGCTTTTTCTCCACACAAACTGGACTGCCTTCTTTTGATTTAGTATTTGTTCGCTGTATTTGTGCAACGCTTTTTCTCGGAATATGCTGGTTTGTAACAGGTGAATATAAAAGAGAAAAATGGAATGCCAAAGAAATAAAGCAGATTTTACTGTGTGGGATATTTCTTGTGTTTAACTGGGTGTTTCTATTTAAAGCATTTGAAATGATGTCCGTTACGGTTGCTATTTCTATTTATCATCTTGCACCCGTTTTAGTATTGCTTCTGGGGAGCTTTATGTTTAAGGAGAAATTAACGGTTCTTGGCGTGATGTCTATCTTCATTTGTTTTGGAGGAACACTTCTAATTATTGGAGTGGAGCAACTTACGATTGACGGCTTCATGTCTTCAGGAATACTCTGGGCGCTTTTAGCCGCTTTGTTTTATGCATGCACGACGCTGCTTGGTAAAGGCATTATTCATACGAGTGCTTATGCTGTTACATTTCTTCAGACTTTTTTAGGAATTTTTCTATTATTGCCGTTTGTTCATTTTACTGATTTTCATTTCCTAACAACGACCAACTGGACATCTATTTTAGTAACAGGCTTTGTACATACTGGTTTAGTGTATTATTTGTTTTTCGACAGCCTGCGCTATTTAAAAACTCAGGTGATTTCGGTTCTGGTGTTTTTAGATCCAGCCGTTGCCATTTTATTAGATACAGCATTCACGGGATTTCGTCCTACGCTTTTGCAGCTTGCAGGCATTGTTTTGATCTTTTTAGGAATGCTTTTTACTTTGAAGCCAAAGCCTTCATCTGAAAAAAATATTTCCAATAGCAAGATTAAAAAGATCACATAGAATTTCTATTTCATCTGCAGGTGTTCATTTATTAGAAAAAGGGGAGCTAGTCATGAAAGTTAGTAAGCAAAACGCAGAACACTACGTGTGGGGAGGAAAATGCGATGGGTGGCACCTAGTGAAAAATAAAGACGTAAGTATTATTCATGAGCGCATGCCCCCTTATACGGAAGAGGTAAGGCATTATCACTTGAAAGCACATCAATTTTTCTTTGTACTAAAAGGAACAGCTGCTCTAGAAATAGACGGAGTTATTTACGATGTAAAAGCACACGAAGGAGTAGAAGTATTTCCTTCGATTCTTCATCAAATGATGAATCGTTCGAGTGAGGAGATCGAGTTTCTTGTGATTTCACAGCCTTTTGCACAAGGAGACCGCATAGCTGTTGATGAAGATAAAGACTAAGCATAGATAGGTCTATTTTTACTAGTCCTAACAGTAAGCGAAGAATGCCATCCAGTACAATAGTACCTTTTCATTCAGCAAGTGAAATATTATGCCTAATAAAATAAAAATACTTTTATTGCAGAGCAGAAATGTGGTAAATTAATATGTATGCAATATAGGGAGAACAAAATTTACAAATTAACAATTGTGTAATATTAACATCACGATAAAAAATAAGAGATTGCAAGTTAAAATGTAAATTTTGTAGATGACTAAAAAAAGAGATGAAGATGATATTGTTTGACAAATTGAATCATTTTCAGGTAATCTTTTGCAGGACGTAACCGTTACGATTTAATGTAGGGGACTTTCCTGAGGTTAGCTGAACATGAAATCTCTACTTTTTAGTGAAAGGAATTTGAAAATGAAAAAACTATTTTCAAAGCCGTTGTTTTACTTTTTTATAGCGGTTTTATTCATGTGGATCAAGTCTTACATGTCTTACAAAGTGGAGTTCAACTTAGATATAAGTGACTCAATGCAAAAAACGTTATTGTTTATTAATCCAATTAGTTCAACTTTGATCTTTTTAGGGTTAGCATTGTTTGCAAAAGGAAAAAGAGCCATCGTTTGGACGCTTATCCTTAGTACAATCATGACGGTCATTTTGTACAGCAATATTTTATATTATCGATTCTTCAATGACTTTGTGACATTGCCTACTTTAACGCAAACAAGCAATGTGGGTCATTTGGGAGGCAGTATCGCTGATTTAGTAAAAGCTCACGATATTTTTTACTTTGTAGATATCATTTTACTGATTGCGCTATTGTTTGTTAGAAAAATCGAATGGCCAAAAGCACGTCTTAAATTCCGCTATACGTTCATGGTGTTAGCGGCAGGAGCTGTCGCATTTGCAATTAACTTGCACTATGCTGAAAAAGATCGCCCTGAATTATTAACAAGAACATTTGATCGCAACTACCTAGTGAAATATTTAGGAGCATACAACTACACGGTGTATGATGCAGTTCAAACGTTTCAAAACTCAAAGCAACGAGCATTCGCAAGCAGTGATGACTTAACAACAGTGAAAAACTTCAGTACAAGTCACTATGCAGCTCCGAATATTGAGTATGCGGGTAAAGCAAAAGGAAAAAATATTATTAAAATTCATCTAGAATCATTTCAGTCATTCCTAATTAATTACAAGTTAAACGGACAAGAAGTAACGCCGTTTTTAAATTCATTAGCAAATGGAAATGAATTTATGTATTTTGATAACTTCTTCCATCAAACAGGACAAGGTAAAACAGCTGATGCAGAGCTTATGATGGATACGTCATTATATGGCTTGCCTCAAGGATCAGCATTTAGCTTAAAAGGCCGCAACACGTACCAAGCAGCACCAGCGATCTTAGATCAAGAGGGCGGCTATACAAGTGCTGTGTTACACGGAGATTATAAAACATTCTGGAACCGTAATGAAATTTACAAACAGTTCGGTGTGGATAAATTCTTTGATGCAAGTTATTACAATATGACTGGTGATAACAAAGTAAACTATGGATTAAAAGATAAGCCATTCTTCAAAGAATCTATGCCAATGCTGCAGTCATTGAAGCAGCCGTTCTATGCGCATATGATTACATTAACAAACCATTTCCCATTCGTTCTTGATAAAGGTGATGCTAGTATTGAACCGGCGAACACAGGAGATGGAACGGTAGACCGTTATTTCCAAACGGCTCGTTATTTGGATGAATCACTACAAGAATTCTTTACAGAGCTAAAAGCTTCAGGTTTATATGACAACTCAGTTATTATGATTTACGGTGACCACTACGGTATTTCTGAAAATCATAACAAAGCAATGGAAAAAGTTCTTGGCGAGAAAATCACGCCATATAAAAACGCTCAGCTTCAACGCGTACCGTTCTTCCTTCACATACCAGGTGTAAAAGGTGGAGTGAACCATACGTACGGCGGTGAAATTGACGTAGTGCCTACGCTTCTTCACCTAGTGGGAATTGATAGTAAAGAGTATGTTCAATTCGGTACAGATTTATTATCAAAAGACCATGATCAGGTAGTAGCATTTAGAAACGGTGATTATGTTTCTCCGAAATACACGTCAATTGACGGCAAGTATTACGATACAAACACAGGAGAAAGAATCACAGCAACAGATGAAGCGAAAGCTTATAAAAAGAAAGTTGGAAGAGAGCTAGAACTTTCTGATAAAGTGTTATACGGTGATTTATTACGATTTAATAAATTAGATGACTTTAAACCGGTCGATCCATCAAAATACATGTATGGAAAAGACCAAGAAACAGAAAAATAATGTAAGCTTTCACACCATACAATCCAAACAAGCAAGTAGAGGAGCTTTTTAAAAGCTTAGCTACTTGCTTGTTTTATGAGAACTTCATTGAAAAAGAAAGCTGGTGACAGAAACGTGGAGCGAACAAGACGCAAAAGAAGAAGAAGAGTTCGATGGGGCAGAGTGTTCTTTGCTTTGTTGTTCCTTTTTATTATCGTTGGGGGCATATACAGCTATTTCCAATATAAGCAAGGGCTATCGATAGCAAGCGATGGTAAATTTGCGGATGACGGCACGACATTTGAACAGTTTCAAGGCAGTCTCCCGAATAACGGAGAAGTAAATATGCTGCTGTTAGGAAGTGACTCGCGCGGTGAAAAGCATTCTCGTACAGACTCTATTTTAATTGCTCACTACGATTCTAAAAGCAAACACCCGAAAATTGTTTCTCTTATGAGGGATATGTACGTGGATATTCCAGGACACGGCAAGCAAAAGCTGAATGCTGCTTACGCGTTCGGAGGTCCTGAGCTGCTGCGTCAAACGATCAAACAAAATTTTGATATTGATATTAACTATTATGCAGTTGTGGACTTCGAAGGATTTTCAAAAATTGTAGATACGATTGCGCCTGATGGCATTGAAGTAACCGTGCCTCACGATATGTCTTCGGGAATTGGTATGACGCTTCACAAAGGTACCCAAGTTTTACACGGTGAACAGCTGCTTGGCTACGTACGTTTTCGCCATGATAACATGAGTGATTTTGGACGCGTTCAGCGTCAGCAAGAAGTCGTTTTAAAGCTCAAAGATGAAGTAGCAAGCCTAAACAGCGTGTTTAAAATACCGAAGCTTCTCGGCGTAATGGATCCTTACATCGATACAAATTTAGATACAAAAAGCATGATGCTTCTAGCTAAAGATGTGGTAACAGGAAACATGAAAGACGTTCAAAGCCTGCGACTGCCTTTAGACGGATCATTTGAAAACAAAACGTATAGCGGCGTTGGTATGGTGCTTGATATTGATTTAGATAAAAATAAAGAAGCGCTGCAAGAATTCTTAAATGACAAATAAAGAAAAGCCTCGAGACGCATGTCTCGAGGCTTTTCTTTATACATAGACGATGATGCGTTTGAATGACGTGATTAAACTGGTCACTATACCAGAGCATACAACAATGAATAATGAATAAATAGCTGTATCGTTTTGAAGCAGTAAAATACCTGAAATAATAATAGATGCGTCAATCACTAAAATGATGATGCCAGGGTTTAACGATAACCATTTCGCAAGTATCAGAGAAAATAAGTCGACCCCGCCTTGACTTGCGTGCTGCCGGAGCATGATGCCGGTTCCGATTCCGTTAAAAATGCCTCCAAGGCAAGCGCTTAAGATAATGGGAAGATGAAAAATCCCGTGAAGCGGAAACAGCAAATCAATCATAACGGCTGAGAGAACCATGCCATAGATAGCATTTAAAAAATAAGAGCGGTTAAAACCTAGAGCGAGAAGGTAAATCGGCAAGTTTAAGCAAAAAATCATCACGCCTACTTTATAGCCAAGTAAATAATTAATGATTAAGCTAATTCCCGTAATGCCTCCTGTTACAAGCTGAAGCGGAAGAATAAAAACGTTAATTCCGATACTAACAAACACACTGCCAATTCCAATTGCAATTAATTTTTTGTACATGCTGTCTCATCCTTGTCTATGAATCTCTTTATATGTATATGAAGACAAGCAGAGTTTCAGCACAAAGACTGCTTCAGAAACGATAATACACGGATTAAATATATGCAAAGGAAGCTGTTTCGTAATGCAAATGTGTTGCATAAACATTCTTCACCATAGACAATAAGAATTAACGAAGAAGGTAAATGGAGGAGAAAAAATTGATCGTTCGAAAAGCTAGAGAAGAAGAAACATCATCTATTGAAACAGTAACGCTTGCTGCTTATGAGCAATATGCAGCTGTAAAATCGGAAGCACACTGGAAAAGATATCGAAAGGGAATTTTACATACCCTGAGTGAAGAAAAGAAATTTGAATGCATGGTAGCTGAAATCGATGGAGAAATGGCAGGAAGCGTTTTGTTTTATCCGCCGAATACGGATGTATATGGAGGGTTATTAAAACCATTTCCATGGGCTGAAATTCGTCTGCTGGCAGTTGCTCCATCTCATCGCCGAAAAGGAGTCGCCAATGCGCTTCTTGAAGCGTGTGAAAAAAAATCTCGGGAGCTAGGGTGTTCTTATTTAGGTTTACATACAGATCATTCAATGGAACATGCCATTAAGCTATACACTAAAAGAGGTTACGTTCGTTTTCCTGATAACGATTTTTATCCGGTAAAAGATTTGCATGTTATGGCATTTAGAAAATCAGTTTAATAAAAAAGCCTTTGAAATCATTGACTTCAAAGGCTTTTTTGAGATTCTGAATTTAAAATGACAAAAGCGAGAAAAAGAATAGCAGAAGCTAGCCAAATTGCTTTTGTTCCGAGGGTGAAAGTAGAAATAGAGCCTAACAATGCACCACTTAAAAAAGAGAGGATAATGGCCGTAAAACGAAGGCACTGATAAGCAGCATTTTCGTCGCGTTTGAATATAGCATAGTATGCTGCTTGAGAAGCAGTACGAAGGTTTCCAGTTGTCATTGTTGTATTATATGACCATTTTATCAAAGTTCTAAATGAAGAAACTTGAAGAGCAGCAACAAATGAAATTGTTACTGTAACCAACATATTAGGAACACTAGGTGGTAAAAACCCAACAATAATGAGTACGACAATTTCTAAAAGCAATACGATACGAGAAGTATCAGGGAGTACAGATACAAATCGCGGCTGCTTAAATGTTTCGGTTACAGCAACGCCTAGGATAAAGGCTAAAATAGGCGGAATATGAAGAAAAGCTTCTGTCCATTGACCTTGTGCTGCCTTTACACCTAATAAAACGATATTTCCACTTTGTGCATTTGCAAATACTCCGTTTCTGCTTATATACGTATAAGCATCAAGAAAACCTCCCACAATAGCTAACAAAATTCCAAGGATAACTGAATTTGCCGTTGCAGCTTTTTTGAATCGTTTCGTTAATTGTAAAAAGTAAGATGATTTGTTTGTGAGCATGTCTTTTTTCTGCCTCCTGAAAATCTAAGGTGCATTATCTAGTATAAGCAAAAAATCGGCTTTTCTTCAATTGCTGTGACTCCATGTAAAAAAGATAGGGAAGATCCCTATCTTTTGTGTCATTTATATAACGTGACGATTCCAGTGGCGGTGAGCTGAAACAGCTTCAACAAATTCATCTGTAAAACGTGTAGAATCTCCAGTTACGACACCGGGACTACTATCTAAGCCAGCAGCTTTTAGCCACTTAACACCTTCATCTGTGGCGCCAATTGGTTTAAAATGCTCGAATGCTTCTTGAGCAAACGTCAGTGCTTCTTTACGAAACTTCTCATCAGCTGACGAACTTCCGACAACATAAACCGCATCGAATAAGACAGAATCACTTGTTAAGAACGTGTGCTGTACTTCAAGTTCTGACCCGTCTGTTCCTTTTACGTTTTGGAGGGTTGTGCTTACAATTTCAGGCTGAATGCCCTGTTGTTTTAAACTGTTTAACACTTGTGGTAGGTCACCGCTAAAGTCATTAGCTACAATGACAGCTACTTTACGCGTATTTGGCTTTTTAATCGTCTGTTCCTGACTAAGAGCTGGAGATGACTTGGTCACTAGCGCGTCTTCTCCTGATGGAGGCGTTGCACCAATCGCTTGTGCCACTTGTTTAGCTAGCACTGTACTGACGTTGGCAAACATATCAACAACCTGTTGCTGAACAGACTTGCTTTTCACTTTTCCAAGCTCAAAGCTGAAAGCACTGATAATATGCTCTTTTTCAGGGTCGCTCATGCTATTCCAAAATAGCGTTGCCTGTGAAAAGTGGTCTTTAAAACTTTCGCTTCGGCTTCGAACTTTTCTTCCTTCCACTTTTTCTTGATAGTGAGCATAACCGCCCTCTGACTCTGGTACAGGAGCCGGGGTATTGGCTGCAAGAGAGTTTCTGTGATAGCTGACAGGCCCTTTGTTAATCGTTTGACGTCCGTAACCGTCGCGTTGATTGTTATGAAACGGGCATACTGGACGGTTGATTGGAAGTTCGTGAAAATTCGGACCGCCAAGACGAATAAGCTGGGTATCCGTGTATGAAAACAATCTTCCTTGTAAGAGAGGATCATTGGAAAAATCAATTCCCGGTACTACATGCCCCGGATGGAATGCGACTTGTTCTGTTTCCGCAAATACGTTGTCTACATTTCGATTTAAGGTCATTTTTCCAACCAATTTGACGGGAATGTCTTCTTCTGGCCAAAGCTTAGTTGGATCGAGAATGTCAAAGTCGAATTTAAATTCATCTTCCTCAGCTATGATTTGAAGCCCTAGCTCATATTCAGGATAGTCTCCGTTTTCAATTGACTCCCATAAATCGCGGCGATGAAAATCAGGGTCTTTCCCAGAAATTGTTTGAGCCTCGTCCCAAACAAGGGAATGCGTGCCGAGCACAGGCTTCCAGTGGAATTTGACAAAATGAGCTTTTCCTTCTGCATTAACTAAGCGAAAAGTATGTACGCCGAAGCCTTCCATCATACGCAAGCTGCGAGGAATTGCACGGTCTGACATTGTCCACATGACCATGTGGGCAGACTCTTGGTTATTAGCGACAAAATCCCAAAACGTATCATGTGCTGAAGCCGCCTGAGGCATTTCGTTGTGTGGCTCAGGCTTAACAGCGTGAATTAAATCCGGGAATTTAATCGCATCTTGGATAAAGAACACGGGAATGTTATTTCCAACTAAGTCATAGTTTCCTTCTTCTGTATAAAATTTTGTTGCAAAACCACGTGCGTCGCGAACCGTTTCAGCTGAACCTTTAGAACCTGCTACAGTAGAAAAACGGACAAATACAGGTGTTTTTACAGACGGATTCTGTAAAAATTTAGCTTTTGTATATTCACTGAGCGAGTCATACAGCTCAAATTCTCCGTGAGCAGCGAAGCCTCGTGCATGAACGATGCGTTCAGGAATGCGCTCGTGGTCAAAATGCGTCATTTTTTCACGGAAATGAAAGTCTTCCATAAGGGTTGGACCACGTTCGCCTGCTTTTAAAGAAAATTCATCTTCGGAAAGCTTTAACCCTTGATTGGTTGTGAGTGCTTGGTTTCGATCGTCTGTTTTAAACTGCTCGAGCTGTTCTTGCTTGCTTTTTTCATTTACAGGGTGCTTTTTTGTCATACTTGTCTTCCTCCTTGATCTTCAGTTAATAATCATTACAAAATGTGTACCCTATCAAAAGTTGAAGCAAACAGAAATGTTGGAATTTTTTCGTAGGAAATCCGTTATTTTCTTGTTATGATTATGAATAAGTATTCATAAATACAAAAAAAGGAGAGGGGATACATAGATGAAAACACGGGTAACAGATTTATTAGGAATTCAATATCCAATTGTACAAGGAGGTCTTGCGTATCTAGCGTACGCAGAACTTGCGGCTGCTGTCTCAAATGCAGGCGGGCTTGGACAAATTACAGCTATGACGCTCCGAACACCTGAGAAACTTCGAGCTGAAGTTAAGAAAGTACGTTCTTTAACTGAGCGTCCTTTTGGCGTTAATTTTGCTGTTGGAGGTCAAACAGAAGGTTCTTATAAAGAACTTCTCGACGCAGCAGTAGAAGAAGGTGTTCCGGTTATTTCCATAACAGGAGCAAATCCCGCACCTATTTTTGAAAGATTAAAAGGAACGGGAATTAAAACGCTCGTGCTGGTAGCCAACGTACGTCAAGCTCAAAAAGCTGAGAAGCTAGGAGCAGATGCTGTCATGGCAGTAGGGCAAGAAGCCGGAGGGCATATTGGACGTGAGGATCTAGGCACAATGGTATTAATTCCTCGAGTAGCTGCGGCTGTGTCAATTCCGGTCTTGGCAAGCGGAGGGATTGGAAACGGACAAGGATTATTGGCAGCGTTATCATTAAGCGCTGAAGGGATAGAAATGGGAACACGTTTTATCGCGACAAAAGAATGTGTAGATGCCCATGATGCGTATAAACAAGCTATTGTGGAAGCAAAAGAAACGGATACCGTGGTTATTAAACGTTCGTTCGGGGCACCTGGACGCGTATTGAAGTCCCACTATACTCTTGACATTATTAAGCGTGAGGAGCAAGGAGAGAGGTACGAAGAGTTAAAAGACGTCATTAGCGGAGGGGCAAACTGCCGGTATATTTATGAAAATAAAATCGATGAAGGCTATGGATGGGCAGGCCAAGTCGTTGGACTGATTGATAGTATTCCAACGGTGCAAGAGCTGTTTGACAGTATGATAGAAGAAGTGCACGCCGGTTCTAAACGACTGCTGAGTATAATGGAAAAGAAGTAGAGATACAAGCCGTCATACTGTAGCAATTATTCGCATATTTATAATCTATATCTCTAAATGAGGTGAGAGAATGAAAAGAATGCGAGCATTTGCTATCATGACGTTTTTAGTAGTAGGTTCAGGATATGCAGTTTTTATTAAAAAAGAAGAAGTTTCCAAGACTCAGCAAGCACAAGTGTACGAAGAAGCAAAGCCTGTTATTAAACAAATGGACAAACTGGATATTTGGCATAAAATCAGCAGCGGTTTAACTGAAGCGGGCTATGAATCAAGGGGTGTGAATTCTTCCCTTTATTCAAAAGACAGAGTAGAGCTGGATGTGTATATGGAGCCTTCCGTTTCAGCTGATGCCAAAACGCAAGAAACGATTAAACAAATGGTATATAAAATACTGGAAGAAAATAAATTTCAGCAAAAGGCCTTTCATGTAACAATTAAATTCCTGCCCGAAAAACAAGCAAAATAGACTTGTCTCGGCCAGGAATTTTTTTTATTAAAATGCTTTTTCATTGGCTGCTGGAATACTCTCAGGGAGAGGAATTTCAGCATTTTTGGGCTGATACGTAATTTTTCCGTCCAGCACATCATTGGCTTTTTGTAGGTCCAATAAATTTTCCCATCGTGCGATAATAAAAGCAGCTACCGCATAACCAATAATATTAACTGTGGTCCGGTAATTACCCATAAAGCGATCAGGAGCAAGCATCAGAGCAACGGCAGCTACCGGAATGGATCCAGTTGCTGCTGCGGTAGCAGAAAGAGCAACAAAAGCTGATCCTGGAATGCCAGCCATTCCTTTAGACGTAAGAAGAAGAACACCAAGCATTAAAAGCTGATCAGTGAGGCTCAAGTCCACGCCCGTTGCTTGTGCTAAAAAGACGAGAGCAAGAGACAGGTAGATAGAAGCACCGTCTAGATTAAACGAATAGCCCGTAGGCACAACAAGGCCAACGACTGCTTTGTTGCATCCTGCTTGTTCAAATTTATCCATGAGCTGCGGCATAACGGCTTCAGTAGAACCCGTAGCAAATGCCAGCATAATTTCTTCTCGTATATATAGAATAACTTTCCACAAGCTTAATTTTAAATAGGTTCGTAAAATAACAGCTAAAACAAGAACAAATGCTAGACAAGCAATTGTCATAGCGATAAATAGCTTTCCAAATGCAGCAAGTGTTCCAAGACCGTACTGACTAACCGCAAATGCCATGGCGCTAAACGTGGCAAGAGCCGTTAACTTCATGATGTATCCCATAATTTTAAATAACACATCATTTACTTTTTCTAATACGTGTAGAAGGGTCTCCGCTGTTTTTCCACCTATATGGACAAGAGCGATTCCGAACAAACACGAAATTAAAAGCACTTGAAGCATGGAGTTGTTTGAAAAAGCACCAACTGCACTGTCTGGAATCATATTAAGAAAAAAATCACCTTCGCTCGGAAGTTCGGAGCCGTTTGTCTTCGCGTCCACTTCAGTTGTGCTTAAGCTTGAAGGATCAACATTCATACCGGCGCCGGGGTTCATTACGTTTGCTACTAATAGACCGATAAGTAGAGCGAATGTTGTGACAATTTCGAAGTAAAGAATGGTTTTTCCACCGATACGCCCAACTGTTTTAATGTTTCCAACCTTGGCAATTCCGACAACGACTACCCCAAAGATAAGAGGAGCAATCAGCATTTTGATGAGCTTAATAAAACCGTCTCCAATCGGTTTCACAGCATTTCCAAAGCTTGGCCATAGATATCCTACGGCTACGCCAAGTACAATTGCCATCATAATTTGAAAGAAAAGACCTTTATAAAAAGGTTTTTTCTTACTTTTTGCCGCTGTTTGTGTCATGTGTTCTCCCTTCGTCGTACAATTTTTTTGATGTTACAATAGATGTTATGTTTTTTTACATTTTAACGTAAGGTTGTTTGAGGTGTCATTGGTCTCTTTGACTAAAATTCAATAAAGATATTAGTTGAAGTGTATAAGAAGGGAAGAGGGTGGTTTAAAACATTATTATTTTTAATGTAGATCTTTAAAAAAACTAATAAAAAGCACATGCAAAGGCATGTGCTTTTTATTTATTAAATTAGTTTAATTCCGCTAATTAAAATGATGGTCGCCATAATGGCTTGAAGCGGTCTTGAAGGCACTTTCGTTGATAAACGGCTTCCGAGTAACACACCCGGAATAGATCCAGTTAATAGGTTAGCAGTCAACATATAATCAACGCTTCCAAAGCTTGCATTTAAAATACCAGCCACCGTAACGAGAAGAAACGCATGTGCAATATCAGTACCAACCAGCTCAGATGTTTTTAACTTAAATAAGTACAGCATTGCAATGGCAAATAATGAGCCAGAACCAATCGATGTTAGTCCGACAATGAACCCAAAGACTACGCCAATTCCGATTGTTAATCCTTTTTTCTGATTTAAGTCCATTTCCTGAAACCGATTTGGGCGAATTAATTTATCAAAAAAGACGCGAAAGATAATTGAGATGGCAACCAGCGTCATGACGTACCCGAGAGCGTGCTTAATAATCGTTTCTTGATGCTCGTGAAAAGATGGGAATGCATGAAGTGTGACAATAGCCAGCACAGCGCTCGGAATACTTCCGAAAGCTAAATATTTTGCTAATTTAAAGTTAATGGTTCGCTGTTTGTAGTGCTGAGCGACTCCGAATAATTTTGTGATAGAATTGTAGACAAGATCTGTTCCTACGGCAATGGAAGGGTTAATGCCGAGTACAATCAGTAAAGGTGTTAATAAAGCGGCACCTCCAACCCCCGTTAAGCCTACAAGGGTTCCAACGAATAATCCCATTAAGGTAATTGATAGTTCCATATTTTGTCCTCCTACTCTCAAAACCAAGTACATTGATCTGATTATAGAGCATTGTAACTCATATGTAAATAAAATTCTGAATATTTTTAGTGAAGTTGAAAAGGTTTTCTTAGTCTTCACTATTTTAGGGAACGGACGATAAAGTCATAGGAAGTTATAAAAAAGTAAATAGAATACGTTTATTTATCTATGATTACGCTCTAATTTGTGTTACAAATGTAAATGCAATAAAAGAGTTTATTTTTATCTCATTTGAAAGACCGGTGAATGCATGAGTTTTGTTACGAAAGATTTGTTAATTAATTTTTTATTTATTTTATTGGCGCTGTTTTTAGTGCAGATGTTTTATTTGATCAAGTATGCTAAAAAAGTTCATTGGTGGAAAGATCACTATATCGCGGTATTTCCGATTTTAGCTATTACCTTTTGCCTTTTGTTTCCGGTTAACGGAGCTTATGTCCCGGATGACTATCGAATGGATTTACGAAGAATTCCTTATATTTTAGGAACGTTATATGGAGGCTGGCCGCTAGGAAGCTTGCTTTTTGTCTTTATTTTACTGCTGCGCTTGCTAATTGGCGGGTACGATGTAGGGTTTTTATCAACATTAATTGCTCTTCCGATTTTATCCATTCCTTTATTTTTCATAACAAAATACTTTTTACATTTCTCATTAAAAAATAGAATTATCGTGAGCACCTGTCTTAGTGTAATTGGTTCTTTATTAGCTATGCTTGTATCTATTTTCATCTTACACGTAACAAGCATTCCTATTAGCGTGTGGGTTCAGTTCGCTGTTTTAGATGTGGCAGGCATGTTTGTGATTACCATACTGTGGGAAGCGATACGGGCAAATTTATTAGTGCTGCAGCGCCTGATGAAAGCAGAAAAGCTAGAAATTGTCAGTCATTTAGCCGCCAGCATCTCTCATGAGGTGCGAAATCCTCTAACTGCAAGCAGAGGATTTATGCAAATGCTGCAAGAAGATGAAAAAGAACCTGCTAAAAAACGCTACATTTCGATTGCTATTAATGAACTAGACCGCGCAAAAGAAATCATTGATGATTACTTGCTATTTGCCAATTCCGCTCCAGAACGAAATGAAAAAATGAATATGTCAGAAGAAATTCATCACGTCACCCATATTATGACGCCTCTTGCCAATATGAACGGAGTCGCGATTGATTTTACATTCGATGAAGAAGTGAAGTTCTTCGTAATGGGAGAAAGAAGAAAGCTTCAGCAGTGTCTAATCAACTTATTTAAAAATAGTATTGAAGCCATGCAAAACGGAGGCACGTTAACTATTAAAGTAGGAAAAGAAGGCGGAGTTGTGATCGTTGATATTATGGATACAGGCTGCGGTATGACGCAAGAACAAATCAACCGGTTAGGCGAACCGTATTTTACAACAAAAGAAAAAGGTACGGGGCTTGGAACGATGGTATCTTTCAGTATTATTCATTATATGAAGGGAAAAGTAAGTGTGTCTAGCGTAAAAGGAAAAGAAACGTGCTTTTCACTTCAATTTCCCCTTTGTGAGTAAAGAGCAGCTTTAGGGCTGCTCTTTTTATATGCAAAAATTTTAAAAATAGATAAAAGTAAACTGATTATTAAAAAAGTATTGAATTTAAGAAATGAAAGCGTTACAATCTATTTAAAGTTATCCGAAACGTTTTGGAGGAATTTTGATTGACAACGATTAAAGATATAGCGCGAGTTGCCGGCGTATCTGTAACAACGGTGTCTCGGGCTTTAAATGGTTATTCAGATGTAAATGAAAAAACAAGGCAAAAGATTGCAGCCGTAGCAAGAGAGCTGGACTATAGCCCCAATACGTTAGCTCGAGGATTGGTTATGCAAAAGTCAAAGACAATTGGACTACTAGTTTCAGGCATCAGCAGAGAGAGCGTAAAAGATAATTTCACGTTTGAAGTATTGTGCGGTGTAAATGAGCGTGCATCTACTTTGGGGTATGACTTGATTTTATTTAATACAAACACGATGATGCAGCGAGAAAAAACGTATACTCAGCTTTGTCGAGAGCGAAGAGTGGACGGGGCAATTATTCAGGGCATCAAAAAAGAAGATCCTTATTTAAAAGAAGTAGTAGAAAGCGATATTCCTTGTGTTTTAGTTGATATTCCCGTCCATTCTAGTTCAGTAGGCTATGTCACCACCGATAATGCTTTGGGAGCTAAAAAAGCGGTTGAACATTTAGCGAGTCTTGGCCATCAGAATATTGGGATGATTAACGGACATGAAGACGCATTTGTCAGCCAAGAACGTCTCAATGGATACAGACAAGCCCTCAAAGAATGCGGTTTGTCGTTTCGGTCTGAATGGGTTGTAAGCGGAAAGTTTGAAGAAAAGAAAGCAGAGAAAGCTGCCAGTGAGCTTTTAAATAAGTATAAAGAGCTCACCGCTATTTTTTGTGCAAGTGATTTAATGGCACTGGGAGCATTAAAAGCATGCAAAGAACTTGGCCTTGATGTACCAAAAGACGTTTCGATTGTCGGATATGATAATATTGTTCTTGCTTCTTACTCGTCTCCAAATTTGACGACTGTAGGGCAGGAAGTATATCAGATTGGCTATGAAGCTGCAGATTTACTAATTGAGATGCTAGAAGGGAAAGAAACAAATATGAAGCGTTATCTTGATACACAGCTGATTATTCGAGAATCAACAGCTAAAAACCACGGCTAGTGGTTTTTATATAATGTAAAAACCGAAACGTTTCGGTTTTGTGCTTCGTTTTTCCAAAACGTTTCGGTAAAATTTAGGGGGATGGAAATGGATTACCGTGTGATTAAAGAAAATGACTTATTTTTACTAACAGATCAAGCAGGAAATATCACTGAAAACCATCAGTATGGTTTAGGGCTATATATGAAAGATACGCGTTTTTTGAGCAAATTTCATTTGAAAATTAACGGTACAGATCCTGTGTTATTGTCCTCAAGTGCCGACGAAAACCTGTTAGCCACAATTCTTCTTACTAATCCGCATATGGAAAAAGAAGGAGAACTATCGCTGTGGCGAGAGTCTGTAGAAATAGAAAGAAAACGCTTTATATATGAGGGTGTTTTCTATGAAAAAATAAAATTGAAAAGTTATTTTCCTAAAAAAATTGCTTTTACATTAAGTATCCAAGCAGATGTCGATTTTAACGATATGTTTATCGTAAGAGGTTTTCAAACTGGAAATGTCGGAAAACGAACAGGGCAAATAAAAGGGGAAAGCAGTTTAATATATACATACGAAGGATCAGATGATATCAAGCGTTCGACATGGATTTCTTGGGATAAAAAAGCCTCACACGTGTATGAACAAGGAGAGGTTATGTTTTCTTTCGAACTGAACCATCAGGAAGAAGAAGAAATTACATTAATGGTTCAGCCGCAAATGGGCGAAGACATCAATGAAAATATTTTATCAGCTGGTGAAGCATTTAGTTTACTAACGCAGTCATATAAAAAGTGGGAAAAATCTTCTACAAAAGTGACAACCGATCATCCGACAATGCAGCGCCTTATTACAAGAGGACTTAACGACCTGCGCGTACTGCTAACGGATGTAGGATTCGGTGCTTTTCCTGTAGCTGGATTGCCTTGGTTTGGTGTGCCATTTGGAAGGGATAGTCTAATTGCAGCGCTTCAAATGCTGGCTTTTAATCCGGAAGTAGCAAAAGGAACGCTACGTACTATGGCAGCATATCAAGGAACGGCAAATGATCCATGGCGTGATGAACAGCCGGGTAAAATTATGCATGAAATACGTTACGGAGAACTAGCCAACACAAATCAAATACCTTTTACTCCATATTACGGAACAGTTGACGCGACACCATTATTTTTGATTTTGTTAACGGAATATGTGAAGTGGACGGGAGACTTCGAGTTTGTAAAAGAAATGCAAATGACTGTCGATGGAGCTTTGACATGGATCAATGAATATGGAGATCGAGACGGTGATTTATTTCTTGAATACCATCAAGAATCAAGTAAAGGAATTGCTAACCAAGGATGGAAAGACTCAGGGGATTCTGTTGTCCATCGCAGCGGTGAATATGCAAAAACTCCTATTGCTTTAGTGGAAGTACAAGGCTACGTATATCAAGCGAAAATGGGTATTGCTTCTTTGTATGATCAGTTAAACAAAACAAATGAAGCAAATAGTTTACGTGAAGAAGCTGAGCTGCTGCGTAAAAAGTTCAATGAAGCCTTTTGGATGGAAGACGTGTCATTCTATGCCATTGCACTTGATGAACATAAACATCAAGTAGGAACGATTACGTCAAATCCAGGTCATGTACTTTTAGCCGAGATGATGGATGAGGAGAAGCTGAACAAAGTAGCGGAAAGGCTAGTATCAGAATCTATGTTTTCGGGATATGGAATTCGTACAATGGCAGAAGGAGAAGCGGGTTATAATCCAATGAGTTATCATGACGGGAGCATTTGGCCGCACGATAATAGTTTAATTGTTCTCGGTTTGAGTAAAGCGAACAAGCAAACAGAAGTCAATAAAGTGATAAAAGGGCTGGTTGATGCAGCTGAGCATTTTGAATACGACCGCCTTCCAGAGTTATTCTGCGGCTATTCAAGTAACCTTGGCAAGCCTGTCAAATATCCCGTTGCCTGCTCACCTCAAGCTTGGGCAGCCGGAACGCCTTTAGCTTTCGTACAGGCGATGCTAAGACTGTTTCCTGATAGTACAGCAGGTACTATACAGATAAATCCTTTGCTCATAGACGATATGAATGAAATCTCTGTAGAAAACCTTGTGATTGGCAGTGGGAAACTTTCATTAACGGTTAAAAAAGAAGAAAGCGAAACTATTATTTACGTGAAAGAAAATACGACAAAATACGAGCTTCTATCTCAATGTAAGGTAAGAAATTATGTAGGTTAATGTTACTTCGACCGCGGCTTATTAAGCGTCAATTAATAAGCCGCAGGTCAATGAAATGAAAGGAGACAGCTAATGAAGAAGTGGATACTCGCTTTAAGTTTGGTTCTGGCAGTGGCTGGAGCAGCTTTAACTGGATGTTCAAATGTACAAGAAGTTTCCGGGGAAAATGGTCAAGTCGAAATTGTATTAGCCGGCTGGGGAGGCAACCCAACAGAGACGAAGCTGCTTAATCAAACTATTCAAGACTTTGAAAAACTCCATCCATCAATTCATGTGAAGCATGAAGTAATCACTGATCAATACATGGATATTCTAAAAACGCGTTTAATAGGTGGAAATGGTCCAGATGTTTTTTATCTTGATGCACTTGAAGCGCCGGGTCTTATTAATACAGGGGTTTTAGAACCTTTAAATTCTTATGTAAAATCTGATTTTGATGTTCAGGATTTTGAGAAACCATTATTGAAAGCGTTTCAAAAAAATGGAGAGACTTATGGTTTTCCAAAAGATTACTCCACATTAGGCTTATTTTACAACAAAAAGCTATTTAAAGAAGCAGGAGTAGAAGTACCAAAAACATGGGATGAGTTTAAAGAAGTTTCAAAAGTATTTAAAAAGAAAGGGATTCAAGCGTTTGGTGTTACGCCGGAATTAGCGCGTATCTTCTACATGGCGCAGGCAAACGGAGGAGACATTGTAAAGAGCAATAAGGCAAACTTTGCTACGAAAGAAGTCGTGGATTCTCTTCAGCCGCTCATCGATCAGCATTTAAAAGATAAAACGTCTGTACAGCCCTCTGATGTAGGCGCAAATTCAGGTACGGACATGTTTGCACAACAAAAAGTAGCTATGGTGATTGAAGGGAATTGGATGATTCCATTTTTACAGGAGTCCTTCCCAAAACTTGATTACGGTACAGCGGAAGTTCCGACAATAAACGGTCATAAAAATACGATGGCATTTACGGTCGCGTATGTAATGAATGCTGACTCAAAAAAGAAAAAAGCATCTTGGGAGCTCATTCAGTACTTAACCGGGAAAGAAGGAATGGAAACTTGGACAAGCAAGGGTTATGCATTGCCAACAAGAAAATCCGTAGCGGATAAGCTTGGTTTTGCTGAAGACGAAAAACGAGGTCCATTAGTAAAAGGAGCTGCTTATGCAACTGTCTGGCAAGATGGTCCGTATTTGCCTATTATCATGAATAACTTTAATAACCAGTTTTTAAGCGCCTTTTTGGGACAAAGTGATTTAGAGACAGCTTTGAAAAAAGCACAAAAGCAGGCAAATCAAGAGATTAGTATTTACGAATAAGGCTCGGCGGGGGAGTGGAGGAAATGAAAAACGGAAAAATACGAACGTACAAACCTCGTGATGTAGGGCAAGGATATGCTTTTATGACGCCTACACTGTTTGTACTATTGCTGTTTGTTATTGCACCTATTTTTTATGCCATCTTTTTGTCTTTACATAAAGTTCAATTGCTGGGAGGAACTGAGTTCCATTTTCGAGGGCTTGAGAACTACATGAAGGTTCTTGAAGATGAGAAAGCTAAAATTGCTCTTTGGAATACGGTGAAGTATGTAGTAATTGTTGTACCGGTACAAACCGCATTGGCACTTATACTGGCTGCCACATTAAATGCAGGGCTAAAAGCAGAAAAAGTTTTTCGCATTATTTATTTTTTACCTACACTTACATCATCGGCTGTATTAACGCTTATTTTTATGTGGATGTACAATCAAAATGGAATTGTGAACGAGTTTTTAAAGTTTGTTGGTCTTCCAACTTACAATTGGCTTGGAGATCCTCAGGTCGCTTTGATTGCCATTATGATTATGAACATCTGGGCAACAGCTCCATTTTTTATGGTTATTTATTTGGCAGCTTTGCAAGACGTACCAGATTCGCTTTATGAAGCAGCTCAGTTAGATGGGGCTAATGTATTTCAACGATTTTGGCATATTACAGTTCCGAATCTGCGACCGGTTACATCATTCGTAGTGATCATGGGACTGATTGGTACGTTTCAGTTATTTGATCAATCGTTTATTTTCTCAGGAGGTTCAGGAGGTCCTAATAACTCGACTCTGACTGTTGTTCTGCTTATTTATCAATATGCATTTAAAAATTTAGGTACTATGGGGTATGCTGCAGCACTAGCCTTTATGCTGGCGCTCGTGATTTTGGTGGCAACGGTTATTCAGAGAAAGTTTTCAAAAGAAGAAAGTATGTACTAAGGGGGGGAGAAAAAGATGAAGAAAAAAACAGGAGTCCTCATTTTATATACGATTTTAAGCATATACGCGCTGATTACTCTGATTCCATTTATTTGGGCGCTGTCCGCTTCTTTTAAAACGCTAGAAGAAATTGTGTCAGGTACGGTGAACTTTATTCCGAAACACTTTAAGCTAGACAACTATAAACAAATTTTTGTGGAACAAAAGCTGTTCCCTCGCTGGATGTTTAATAGCTTATTTATTGCCGTAGTAGGAACAGCTCTGAATTTGCTATTTAACTCAATGGCTGGTTATGCCCTTGCACGCCTCAGTTTCCCGGGAAAGAAAAGTTTATTTATTATTATTTTAGCGGTGCTTATGATTCCTGGACAAGTAACGATGATTCCTAATTTTTTAATTTTAAAAGAGTTAGGCTGGTTAAATACCTATCAGGGAATGATTGTACCGGGAATGGTAAATGCGACTTTTATATTTATGATGCGTCAATTTTTTATTAATTTCCCAAAAGAGCTTGAAGAAGCAGCGGAGTTGGATGGGTTATCGAAGTTTGGAACATTCTTCAAAATAGTCCTTCCACTTGCAAAACCTGCCTTAGCAGCACAAACGATTTTTGTATTTATGGGGTTTTGGAATGATTTTATGAAGCCTTTAATTGTGATGTCTGATGAAAATATGTTCACGTTGACTTTAGGCCTTAACACATTTAAAGGTCAGTATATCAGTTATTGGAACTATATTATGGCAGCTTCCATGGTTTTTACACTTCCAATTTTGCTCATTTATGCGTTTTTTAACAAATATTTCATTAAAGGAATTTCGTTTACTGGAGGAAAATAAAAAAGAGGCTGGGATAAAAGTATTTTAGTTGGAATTACAAAAAAACGAACGATTAATTAAAAAATCATAATCGTTCGTTTTTTGTTGTTATGGTGAGCGTGAATTTCATATGTTTAGTTGCTTCTAGCTGTTGATTGAAGTTCACTCACATACTGATCAATCATCGTTTGCAGTTCCTCTAGGTTCGTTTTACTGTTGTTAACAGGCAGCTGCTTTAATGAATGAAGGGCACTATCCACAACAAACTTGCGGGGATTTGATTGTTTAAACAGCTCTTCTTCAATAAAACTAATAAGCTCTGTGCATTTTTGACGTTCGAATTCATCCGTAAATTGTTTGTGAACTTGCTTTTTTAAATCGATAAGTGCTGCGGAAATATCCTGTTCTATTTGATTTTTAGTATTTGGGCAAGATGGAAGCCATTCTTTGATCGTTTGCGGATCGAGCAAAATGTCTCCTGAACTTGCTACTTCGTCTACAAGAGGAAGCAGACGCTTAACGCTGTAAGTTATAATCTCATGGGGATCAGTCTTTGTACCATTGACCATAAAGTTATAGTGAAAGTTGCGATGAAGCATGCCAAGAAACATAATTGCACAATCTAGCAGGTAAGGTTTCTTTTCTTGACCAAATAAATCAATGAACCGTTTGTAGAACCAGTTTACTTCAATAAACTGGGTTTTTTTTATGTATGCTTTTAAATCAGGGTCATTGGAAACAAATACTTCTTCAAGTAATGTAAAAAATTTATGTTTGTGATGGTTTTTCATCTGTGCATCGATCTGTTTAATAAATACATCTACATCGGTCAGACTTTTACCAACCAGCAGCTGATTCCGCTCTTGTTCAATGGTCGTATGAAGCCATGTAAAAACAGCGATTAATAATTCATTTTTTGAAGAAAAATAGTTGTAGAATGTTCCTTTTGAAATGCCGCTATAATCAATGATGTCTTGAATAGACGTAGCTTGAAATCCTTTTTCAACGAAGAGATGGTGTGCATTTTTTACAACTTGCTGTTTTCGGTTATTCATTATTATCACCTAAATATAAAATTAGACTCATGGTCCAACTTTATGATACATGATTTAAAGCGTTTACACAAATGTTCTTTTCAGAAAACTGAACGATATCACGACAATATATTGGTATAAAAGGATTATAGGACTAAAAAAGTTGAGAAAGTAAAGAACGTGAACGTAAGATTTTTCACTTGCATAAATTGAACTCACAGTATAATATACTCTATGTAGAACACGTGTCTAAAAAAATGAACCTAAAGTATAAGGAGGTACAATAATGAGTCGATCGATAAATCAAATGGAAAAGCCGCCTTATGGCATAATTGCTATTTTGTTAATTGGCGCTTTTATCTCATTATTGAATGAAACGTTATTAAATGTGGCGCTGCCGTCTATTATGAAAGACTTAGATGTGACAACGTCAACTGTCCAGTGGCTTTCTACTGGTTATATGTTAGTGAATGGTATTATGATTCCAACTACCGCTTTTTTAATTCAGCGCTATTCTGTCAGAGGCTTATTTTTAACGGCGATGACTTTATTTACAGCAGGAACAATACTTGCAGGTGCTTCGCCCGTATTTTCTGTGTTGTTAACCGCTCGTATTATTCAAGCGTCAGGCGCAGCTATTATGATGCCGCTTTTAATGAACGTATTGCTCACAAGTTTTCCATTAGAAAAACGCGGAGCTGCGATGGGGATTTTCGGTTTAGTTATGATTTTTGCTCCGGCAATTGGTCCTACATTATCAGGATGGCTAATTGAACACTATGAGTGGAGAATGCTGTTCCACCTTGTTACGCCAATCGCAGCCATTGTATTAATAGGCGCTTTCTTCCTATTAAAAGACAAAAAAGAAAAAGTGGAAATCAATTTGGATTTTTTATCCCTTTTGCTATCTACAATTGGATTTGGCGGACTTCTATACGGGTTTAGCTCAGCAGGGGATAAAGGCTGGGATTCTGTGGAAGTATACGGTACCATTATCGTAGGAGCTGTGGCGCTGATTTTATTTATTACACGTCAGTTCAAGCTTAAAACACCGATGCTTGAATTCCGCATTTTTAAATATCCAATGTTTGCTTTATCATCAACGATTTCGATGGTGATCACAATGGCATTATTCTCAGCCATGCTGCTAATGCCAATTTATGTTCAAACGGTACGAGGCATCTCTCCGCTTCATTCAGGATTACTAATGCTTCCAGGTGCGCTGCTAATGGGTGTAATGTCACCGATTACCGGAAAATTATTTGATAAATTCGGAGCGCGTGCATTGGCTGTAACGGGTCTAACGATTACAGCTGTTACGACGTATTTCTTCAGTAACTTAGAGCTTGATACGACGTATACAACGCTCATTACGCTTTACACGCTTCGCATGTTCGGAATGTCTATGGTGATGATGCCGGTTATGACAAACGGATTAAATCAGCTGCCGCAGCGCTTTAATCCGCATGGTACTGCCATGAACAATACGCTTCAACAAGTATCGGGAGCTATTGGTTCGGCTCTTTTAGTAACGGTGATGTCAAACCGTACAGCTACTCATGCAAAAGAGCTCGCTCAAGATGCAATGAGCGGAGCAGGAGCAGCTAATGCAACCGCAGCCGGGGCAGCTCAAATGAAAGAGCAGATTGGGATGCAGGCAATGGTACAAGGGATTAACGATGCGTTTGCTATCTCTGTAGTCCTAGTGGTGGTTGCCTTAATTCTTTCATTGTTTATGAAACGAGCAACGCCGGCAAGTGAAGATGAAATGATAAAGGAAAAAGCAGGACGCGAGCAGTTTGCTAAATAAAAAAGAAATCCCCGCTGAGACAGCGGGGATTTTTTCAGCTTGTATATCTAAAGCTTAAGCCCATTTTCTTTAATAATTTCCGGTAGCCGATAGACGTTTGATCAGCCATAATATGCGCTTCCATCTGCAGGTCTAAAGGCAAGTCTTCAGGTTTTTGATTTTCAACCATTTCACGGTCTTCGTCAAAGACGCGAAGGTTAAAGTCATACACACCTTCAACGGGAGAATCTTTGTCAAAGTTTCGAGCGATTGGCGCGAATAAACGTGTTTCGCGGGCTGAAATAGGAGAGACTGCATTCATAATCCACAGCTCTGCGCCTTCTGGGAAGTATACTTTTAGCGTAGCTGTAAACGGCGGATAAACATCAAAGACGCGAAGCCATTTAAAATCAGGTGGATTTAAATGCTGCTGTTCTTTGGAATAATTGCTCACGGTGCTCGTATATTCTACATGAAGCCCATAGTCTGTATCGCTTACTTTATATTTAGGCACAAAGGCGTTGTTTCGATCACCAAATGTGTCCGTGTGAACCCAAGCAAAATGAGCTACGTCTAAAAAGCCTTCCATTTGACGACCGGCTGAACCCATGATATCAAAGCTCGGACAAACAATTTGCTGAAAATCAGGGTCTTCCCACGCATTGAAGTAAGGCAGGTTATCTTGTTCTCCTGTCAGGGAAGTCCAAACTAATCCAAATCGTTCAATAACTGGATAGACGGCCATACAGAGGCGGGGAGAAATGTTGGCGTCAGGGTGAGCTGGAATCGACGTGCATGCGCCGTCCGTTGCGTAGCGGAAGCCGTGGTAAGGACAGACAATTTCATCATCTTCCACCCAGCCCATGCTAAGCGGGGTCCCTCGGTGAACGCATAAATCGCGTGCCGCTACAACTTTGTGTGTGGTGCGGTATAGAACTAGATTTACATCTAGCAGTTTTACAGACGTTGGTTTCTCAGTTACATCACTGCAGCGTGCGACGGGGTACCAATACTTAGCGAGCGTCGTCCAATCTTCCAGGCTGAACGTGCAGTCTCTTGGGTAGGGAGTTGCCGTTTTTGATTTGGTCATGGTTGGTTGTTGTTCCATCTATTTTCTTCCTTTCTTTTGTAAGCTCTTTTACTAAGGGTAATATAAAAAAAGAAAATTCACACAATTTATGTGAGAAGTTCTAACATAAAATATGGAACTTTGTAGAAAGTGCGAATTTCAGAAGACGCCAATTAGAGAATATACCAATAAAAAAATTTAAAAAAGCGCTTCCTAAATAAATTTAAACGTGATATAATTTTCCAAGACGCTGGTGTAGCTCAGTAGGTAGAGCACTTGCATGGTAAGCAAGAGGTCGCAGGTTCGATCCCTGTCGCTAGCATACTCAAAAACCTTCTTTCTTGTTGAAAGAAGGTTTTTTTATTTGAATTGGCTTTAAATTTATTCTCCGAATTATTCTTCCCCGCCTTGTGAAAACTTTAACAGTTTGATAGCCTTATTAGGAGGCTGTTAGAAAACATGTGTATCTTTTCCACTATGTCTTATGAATCATATTTAGAAATATTCTTAAAAGAATGTTTATTGCCTCTAAGTATTGGGTACACGAAACTAGGGGTTAAATTTCAACAGGGAGTGTGAACGATAATTTGATTACGTTTAAGAATGTGTCAAAGCAATATCCAGACGGTACGACCGCCGTGAAAAATATTAATCTAGAAATAAAAGAAGGAGAGTTTTTCGTTTTAATTGGTCCGAGTGGATGTGGGAAAACAACCACCTTAAAAATGATTAACCGTCTTCATGATATTACCGAAGGAGAACTATACATAAAAGATAAGCTCGTATCGGACCACAACATACATGAGCTACGCTGGAACATTGGTTATGTGCTACAGCAGATTGCTCTTTTTCCTCACATGACCATTGCTGAGAATATAGCCATTGTACCGGAGATGAAGCATTGGAAGAAAAACAAAATCAAAACGCGTATTGATGAACTGCTTACCTTGGTAGGACTAGACCCAAAGCAATATCGAAACCGAAAGCCGTCTGAGCTCTCAGGTGGCCAGCAGCAACGTGTAGGTGTAGCACGTGCCCTCGCAGCTGATCCCCCCGTTATTTTAATGGACGAACCCTTTAGCGCCCTCGATCCGTTAAGCCGCGAACAGCTTCAACAAGATGTTATTAGCTTAAAAGAAAAAATCAAAAAAACATTTGTGTTTGTTACGCATGATATGAGCGAAGCCATGACGCTTGGAGATCGTATCTGCCTGATGAAAGATGGGGAAATTGTTCAAGTTGGCACCCCGGAGGAATTCATTCAAAAGCCTAAAAATGAGTTTGTAAAAACATTTATTGGAAATCAAGGAAATACTTTATTTGAGACATTGGATATGTTTGTCAAAGAAAGTGAACAGCCAGACGTAGAACCTACTGAAGAGCTAGCTTCAACCGCCACTGTTCAGCAGGCAATGGACGCCCTTTACGACCATGAAGCAATAGCTGTGAAAAAAGGGAGCAAACGCATTGGCGTTGTAACGCGCAAAACTCTATTAGCGTTTCTTTCTGATAAAACGAAAGAAGGAGGAACGCTGTAATGAATGCACTAAGCACATTATTAGATCAACGAGGAGATGCCCTGTTTCAAGCTCTTCTTGAACACATTCAAATTTCAGTACTGGCTCTTGTGATCGCCGTATTAATTTCAGTGCCGCTTGGACTGTACTTAACGAGGCATGACCGCATTGCTGAACCGATCATTGGCGTAACAGCCGTACTGCAAACCATTCCCTCACTCGCTTTATTAGGATTACTGATTCCTCTTGTCGGAATTGGAACCTTTCCCGCGGTTATTGCACTGTTTTTATATTCGCTTCTTCCTATTGTACGAAATACATATACCGGAATTAAAGAAGTGGACCCATCTTTAATTGAAGCATCCAAAGCCATGGGGATGAACTCGTGGAGACGATTAATCAAAGTAGAACTTCCTCTAGCGCTTCCTGTCATTATGGCCGGAATTCGCACAGCGATGGTACTCATTATTGGTACAGCGACAATCGTGGCTCTTATCGGAGCAGGCGGACTCGGAAGCTTAATTTTGCTTGGTATTGACCGAAGCGATAATAGTTTGATTTTATTAGGAGCCGTTCCAGCAGCATTATTAGCGCTTATTTTTGATGGAATTCTGCGAACGATTGAACACTCTGCTAAAAAAGGGTCCAAAAAACGCTCGTTCATCATGATCATCGTATTAATACTTATTCTTGTTTCTCCGTTTGCAGCAATGAGCGCAACAAAACCAGACCTTGTTATCGGAGGGAAAATTGGCGCAGAACAAGATATTTTAATTAATATGTACAAAGAATTAATTGAAGATCAAACCGATATGAAAGTAAATCTTCGTTCGTCGCTTGGAAAAACAGTATTTGTATTTGAGGCTCTGCGTAACAAGGAAATTGATTTGTACCCTGAATATACGGGGACAGCCATTGTGACGCATCTAAAGGAACAGCCGGACAGCAAAGATGAAACACAGGTGTACAAGCAGGCAAAAGAAGGATTTCAAAAGAAATTCGGGCTTGTCTATTTAGATCCAATGAAGTTTAATAATACGTACACATTGACCGTTACAAAAGAATTTGCTAAAGAAAATAATCTAACGACCATTTCAGATTTGGCAAATGCAACAGATAAAGTAAAAGCAGGATTTACGCTTGAGTTTAAAGATCGTGAAGACGGCTACGTAGGCCTTCAAAAAGAATATGGCCTTACCTTCCCGAATATTAAGACGATGGAGCCGAAGCTTCGCTATCGCGCTGTAGAAAAAGGCGATATTAACATGCTTGATGCTTATGCAACGGATCCTGAAATCAAACAGTTTGGTTTAAAAGTCTTAAAAGACGACCAGCAGTTCTTCCCACCGTATCAAGGAGCGCCTGTGCTTCGTGAAGATACGCTAAAAGAGCACCCTGAACTGAAAAAAATCTTAAATCAACTGGGTGGTAAAATCAGTGACGACGAAATGCGTGAAATGAACTATCAAGTAAACGCAAAAGGAAAAACGGCTGAAGAAGTCGCTCATCAATTCTTAGTGAAAAAAGGATTAATTAAAAAATAAAAATGAAGACAAAAAGATCCGAACGATTTATCGTTCGGATCTTTTTTTAGGCGTGATTTCGTTATGTTTCAATCTCTTTTTAATGTGAGAGAAGCGTTAATGAAAATGAGGTCTTATGAACAAGCTAAAGGTACCAAATTTGTTTTCTGATGGAGAGGAGGCGCCGTTATGAATTCATTTTTTGCGTGTCATCCTGTACAACATTCTTTTCAGCTTTTTTCAGTTGAACACCTTGTAACTTTAGCCATTATCGTGATCATAGGAACAGTTATTTTTTTGTGTCGAAAGCAGCTGCGAAAAAAGAGGTTTGCGTTCGTTTTGCTTTCACTCGTTCTAATTGCTTCAGAAACGGCCTACCAGGCTTGGGAAATCGGATGTCATCAGTGGTCCGTTGAAACTTCTTTGCCTCTTCAGCTGAGTGATATAGTCGTGCTGCTGGCTGCTGTTATGCTGATAACCAAAAGCAGATTTCTTTTTTATTTTGTGTACTTCGCAGGAATCAGCAGCTCTGTTCAAGCGATGATTACCCCAGACCTTGGCGGCTATGCGTATGCCCAGTTTCGCTATGTGCAGTTCTATGTATCGCATGGCGGTGTGGTACTTGCTTGCTGTATGCTAATTGCTGCCTGCAGATATGAGCCGACGCTTCGTTCTTTATGGGTAAGCGTAGTATTTGTTAATCTGTACGGAGGTTTTATCTATGTCATGAATCGTTTACTCGGTGCGAATTATTTATACATGATGAAAAAGCCAGAGCACGCTTCCTTGCTAGATGTTCTTGGACCTCATCCTTGGTATTTAGTATGGATTGAAGGAATCATGATTCTTAGCTTTCTTGTCCTTTATCTTCCGTTTTGGGTACATAAAAAAATTAAAGGTGATAAAAGCAAAGTCAATTTTATTGAAGCAGAATGATAATACTGGTAATTTATAAGTGTAAACGAACTCGGATTTCCTGAAGGAAAAGGAAAGAATGAGTGAACAAGACGTGAGAGGCAAGCGTAAAAAATAGAAAAGAAAAAAGCAAGCACAGACATCAGAAGGAGAGTATCCAAATGAAAACACTGGTTATTTTAGCGCATCCAAATCTAGCATCTTCTCGTATTAATAAAGCGTGGGCAGAGCGAGTAAAAAAAGAGGAGGATGTGTACGTTCATGATTTATACGCAAACTATCCCGATTTCAAAATTGATGTAGAAAAAGAGCAGGAGTTAGCTGTTCAATTCGATCGTATTGTTTTTCAATTTCCATTTTACTGGTACAGCTCACCAGCACTCTTAAAAGAGTGGCAAGATGTTGTTTTAACATACGGATGGGCTTATGGAAGCAAAGGTACTAAACTTCAGGGAAAAGAGTTTGTCGTAGCTACTTCGACAGGAGGCCCTGCAGAAGCTTATCAAGAAGGGGGATACAACCGTTACCCAATGAATCATCTGCTTCTTCCTTTCCAAGCTATGGCAAATTTAACAGGTATGAAGTTCCAAACTCCATTTTTATTTCAAGGAGCAGGCGGTGACCTGAGTGACAAAGTTATTCAAGATAGCGCAGAAAGCTACGCTCAATTACTAAGATAATAAAAAAAGCCGCGTCAAAGCGGCTTTTTAATTTGCGTTTGTTCGTGAGAAAGAAGTAAGCAGCTTTTGAGGAGCAATATCTAATCCTTCAATCAGTAGTCCTGTCATAGCCGTTAGACTCCCGACTTCAAAAGATTCCCCAGCTCTCCAAAATGCTGATTCACCTTGTTTGATATAAATTTTCAGTCCGTTATCGCCATCTACCCAGCCTTCCCCGTGAACGACTAAAAGAAGCTGTGGAATCGTAGCTTCTTGACGGGGGGTATAATCATTTTCTTGAAAAGATAAAAAGCTGATTTTGACATCTCCAGTATGAGAAAGCAATGGGTTTACTTTATAGGTAGAATGAAGAAAGGAACGCTCTTCTTCAGATTGAAAACCATATAATTTCATCATTTCATCTCCTTGACTAAAAAATATAAAAAAGAAGTCCTTCTCTTTTCATATACGCATACAGGAGAAAAAATAGAACTCCAAAGAAACAGCTGTTTTCTAGAAAACAACTCCATTTTATCTCCATTTTTTGTCGAATCTGAAAATTTTTTGAAGGATAGGGAGGAAAAACAGAAGTTTTTTTGAATAGTATAAAAAAAGGTGTCCTCTAATGGACACCTTTTCCTAATTTAAAAATGACTGTAACGCTTGTTTGTTTTCTTCAAGGTCGATGCTTAAAACAGCACCAATACCGGATATTCGTTCATTTGAATAGGAACCTTCAACCGGTAAACGAAGAGATTTTAAATCTGGCTGATTTCCAACTAAAAAATCTTTTCCTATCACAATAAATGTTTTTGGCGGAATATTTGTATCCACATATGGATCAATGACACCCCACAGCTTAGGAGCTTTCGCCAGTGTCTTTACTTGAAGAGCTTCATCCATTAATTTACCAATCACTTCTTGTTGACGCTTCACGCGCCCGAAATCACTTTGGCTATCATGGCGGAATCGCACGTATCCTAGTAATTTATCTCCGTGAAGAGTTTGTTTTCCAGGTTTTAGCGTCATGCCAATTCCTGACGACATTTCGTGTGGCACGGTAACCGTAATTCCCTCAGGGGCAATCGTATCGGCAACTTTAGAAAAACCTTTAAAATCAACAACGGCATAATAGTTTACATCTACGCCGAAATTTTCTTTAATTGTCTTACGCATTAATTCGGGCCCGCCAAATGCATAGGCTGAATTTAATTTGTTTTTGCCATGTCCAGGAATATCCACATATGAATCACGCATCAAAGAAACAATTTTAGGCTGATTGCTGTCTTTGTCATAATGAGCAATCATGATTGTATCGGCACGCGAATGTTCTTCACCGCGAGAGTCAATTCCGAGAAGCAGCACATTCATGCTATCTAAATTGGCACTTGCACCATTAAAATCAAACTGTCCATCTTTCCCAAAAGCTCCGTCTGCTTCTGCTAATCCTTGTTGGTATTGATAATACACATATGCACCAGCGGCGATTACAAGAATGAGAAAGAAAAGAAGTAGCTTTCTAAAGCGTTTCTTTTTTCTTTGCTTTTTTCTTTTATGTTGTTTACGTTCTGTACGTTCTTCCAAATGTCTCACCATCGCATTCAAAAATATTAATACTTTTTTGTCTAAAACCAATTATGCAAAAAATTATAAAACGACATAATAAAATTAACACTAAGGAATTAGATTAGCAAGTACGTTCACTAGTAAATCTGCGAAGACAGCTAAAATAAGAGAAGTGTACAAATAGAAGAAAGAGGAAATAAAGGTTATTTTTTTCGAGGATATTTGTTATAATCTATCATAGTTAGGGAAAAAGTTCTGTCTTTTAAGAAGGGTATAAGAGAAAAGTCTCTGTTTGTTGAGAATTAAATATAGGTCTAAGTGCAGAAAAAAGGAGTGAAGCGAATGAGTATATATGTGTCATCTTCGAACCTTGTGCTGATTCCAGAAGCGGCGTTAAGTCATTGGAAACCTTATGGCGCGGGGGAATTGACCGGAGCTATTATTTCAGGTAAGGATAGTGCTGAAATAATTAGAGAGCTTAATCAATCGTCTATTCTGCCTTTTACAAGTTTTTTCTATCGAAAGCATTTTGTTATTCTATTTGATAAAGAACAAGTGAAAAATCATTTTGAACAGCTGCTTTTATTATATAAATCTCAGGGCTATATTTTTTATTCTTCTACTTTATACGATGATCATTGGTCCCAGGTCCTTGAAGGAACCAAGCAGCTGCTAACGGTAAATGGACAAGTGGTACCGGTGCTTGAGCTTGAACAAAACGGTGAATTTGACGTTGTACGTGATGAAGGTGGTCTTCACATTGTGATAGATGATGACGAAGACGAAGAGAAGCAGCTAGAAAAAAAAGTTCATGAGCTCCCGCTTGAAGAAGGTAGCTATTTTATTGGAGATCCGGGATTTGTTGAAAACCGAGACATGCTGGTAAAAGAATATTTTTCTAAAGGTACGTACGAATTTATTTATAGATACGGAGAAAATGGCTGGCTGATGAAAGTAAGTATTCAGCGAAAAGCGATTAAAGAGCAGCTTACTACTCTTCACGCGGCTTTGTCTTAACCTCTATTCATTGTACAATATTGCTAAATAACTATGTTATAATAGTAATATTGCACAATGAAAGGGGTTTTTTTAATGGAAGCACGTTTGCAAAAAGTCGTATCATGGCTGAAGGAAAAGAATGTAGAAACGGCCTTTATTTCGTCAACTGAAAACGTATTTTATTTAACTGGATTTCACACGGATCCGCATGAGCGTCTGCTTGGTTTATTTTTATTTAATGAAGCGGAGCCGATGCTTGTTTGTCCATCAATGGAAGTGGGTCAAGCAAAAGAAGCCGGCTGGAAATTTGATGTGATCGGATATGAAGACCATCAAAATCCTTGGGAACTTATTAAAGAAGCTTTACATAAACGAAACGTAATGGATGTGAAAAAAGTTGCTGTAGAGAAAGAGCAGCTGCTGTATGCGAGAGCTGAAGAACTGCTTAATTTATATCCAAATGCTGAGCTAGTCGGAGCAGAAGAGAAATTAAATCAGCTGCGTTTAATTAAAGATGAGCGTGAAGTTGAGATTCTGCAAAAGGCAGCTGCATTAGCTGATTTTGGCGTGGAAGTAGGCGTAGCTGCCTTAAAAGAAGGCGTTACGGAAATGGATGTTCTGGCTAAAATTGAATACGAGCTAAAGCGAAAAGGAATTCGTGAGATGTCGTTTTCAACGATGGTGTTATTTGGTGAAAAAACGGGAGAAGCGCACGGGAACCCAGGTCTTCGCACGTTAAAGCCAGGAGATATGGTTCTCTTCGATTTAGGTGTAGTGCTAGATGGATACTGTTCAGATATTACGCGTACAGTCGCGTACAAGTCGATTAATGATAAGCAAAAAGAAATCTATGAAACGGTACAGCGCGCCGAGCAGGCAGCTCTTGAAGCTTCCAAGCCTGGCACTCGCATTGGCGACTTGGACATGGTAGCACGCAATATTATTACAGAAGCAGGGTATGGAGAGTATTTCTTGCATCGTCTTGGTCATGGCCTTGGTATCAGCGTGCATGAGTTTCCTTCAATGAGCCGCAACAATGATGATGTGCTTCAAGAAGGCATGGTGTATACGATTGAACCGGGTATCTATATTCCAGGACTCGGAGGCGTGCGTATTGAAGATGATGTGATCATCACAAAAGATGGATACGAAACGTTAACGAAGTACCAAAAAGAATTACAAATTATTTCATAATAATGTCATAAAAAATAGAGGCTGCCATGGTGCAGGCTCTATTTTTTTTATGGGAAAAGAAAAAATTGGTTAAGGTTTCTTGTTTGCTTCTTGAGACAATTTCATAGTATGTTACGAAACGATAACATTTCTATCACATTTTCTAAAAACTATATCGTAAGCGAGTGCGGTAGTATATGCTGTACAGTAGGGGACTTTTTAAGGTCGCAAGCAAGGAGGTTTTTTATGAGTAATTTTACAAAAGATGAAGAATTAATTATACATAAAGCAATAGATGTATTTGGTCAAAAGGACCGAATTGAAGATTATTCAGATGAACGAAAAAAGCATGGTATTCACGTTGTGGCATGTGAAAATCATCCGCGTCAAGACGTAACCGCGTATGCAACGCTCGGTGGACATCAATGTCCGACAGGTTATACAGTTGGAGGGATCCCGCTTCGAATTGAAATCGTTGGGGCTTGTCATGAGGAGTTCGGTATTTATTCTGCTATTTTAGCAAACTGTATTTTCCATATGATGAAATCTCATGTCTCCATTTTCCCAGGAGCTATTTATAAAGACGTTATTGCAGTCCTTGATGACAGCTTTCATATGCAGCACATTTTGCTGATTCCGCCGTTTTTATGGGATAATTTTTCAACGATTGAACTATCTGATAAAAAAGTAACGTTCCTGCAGGCCGTTCCGATTTCAGAAAATGAACGTGCTTTTGCACTTGAGTACGGAGTAGATTCGTTGCTAAGCCGCTTTGATGCTGAGCAGGTTAATGTCTTCAATTTAGAAAGAAGATCTGTTGTATAAACAAAAAGAGCGCCGACTGAGACGCTCTTTTTTGTTATTAATTAGTAGGTCAATTCTTTTTGAGGTATAGCTTTTTTATGACTCGTTTGGTAGCTGTGAAGCACCATGCCTGCTACGATAACTCCCATTCCAACCCAAGAAAGAATCGATGGCAAAGGACTTGATAGAAGGAAGACCTCTCCTAGCAGGGCAAATAAAACTTCCATCGATTGTGTAGCTTCAACTGCACCTAACTTGTGAGAATCTTTTTTCACAAGGTCAGTTGCCGCAAAAAATAAAATCGTTGCACACACTCCTGAAAGTAAAGCAACTAAACTGCTTTGATACATCTGAGTTGGTTTTGGTAGTCCATCGGCCAAGTAGGCATAGACAGAAAGAATAATCCAAAACGGCAGGCTTGAAAGCGTCATTCCAAGCACGCGCTGAAACGTATTAAGCGACGACAGCTCCATCATCTTACGGTTGCCAAGCGGATACGCAAAAGACGCAATTAAAATGGGAATCGTACAAAGCAAGGCAGTAGCCGCCGACAGTTCAGTCGCATGCTCAAGCTGCATGAGCACAACTCCTATTAAAATAATAAACGAAAAACCTAGCTGCTTGAAAGGAATGGCTCCTCGCTTTTTTCCTTCCTTGTAAAACAAAGGAGCTAGGAGAGACCCCGATAAAATCGTGATTTGCCAAGTTCCTGCAATAAGCCAGCCGGGACCGTAGGCGGAAGCAAAACAAAGAGGAGCGTAAAATAAGCCAAATCCGACCGTGCTCCATAGCAGCCATTTTTGCGGCTGGGCTTTTATTTCTGCCACCACAGGTTTGATGCCACCCCAAAAATAAACAAGCATAAGCAAAAGAGGTACCATAAAAAAATAGCGCAGAGATGCGCTCCACGCCCAGCTGCCTCCAGATAAATCCATCGCTCGATTTAAAACGAATGTAAAAGCAAAAAAGAATGATGCAGCAACGCCTAATAAAAGAGGCTTCACTTTGCTTCCTCCTCACTTGTCAGCGCTTCACCTAGTGTCAGCCAGTTTGTTTCGACAAGCTGTGATGTCAGTGCGGAATCTTTTTGACGGCAAGCATTTATGATTTCTTTGTGCTGATCAACGGAAGAAAGGCTAGCAAGAGAAGAAAAGCGAGCGATTTCCAGACGTTGAATTTTGGCGCTTGTTTGTTTTACAACACGTTCTAGCTCTAAATTATTCGCCCGGTTTAAAAAAACGGAATGAAATGCTTCATCCGCTTCGATTGCTTTCAGTACATTTCGTGTTTTGATTGCATGTTCTAGAGATTGATTATGTTTGATTAGTTCGCCCATATCTTCTTCTTGCAATGAAGTACAAGCCAGCTTAGCAGCAAGTGCATGAAGAGCTGCGACGACAATAAAGGATTGTTTTGCCTCCTCAAGGTTTAATGGAGCCACTTTTGTAGAAGAACCAGGTGTCGTTTGTACAAGGCCTTCATCTTCGAGCCTTTTTAATGCTTCTCGAACAGGAGTGCGGCTAACTCCAAATTGCTCAGCCAGTTCTTTATCCTGAAGCTTTTGTTCCGGCTGAAATTCAAGCATAACGATATTGTGTTTAAGTGTTTGATAGACTTCCTCCCGTAGGGAAAGTCGTTTGAGAGGTTGAATGTTATTTTTCATAAAACCAATATATCGCATATCATATTAAATAACAATGTGAAATCTAAAAAACTTCGTCTAAAAAGCAGACAGCTGCTTTTTAGATGAAGAGCTTAATTACTGCTGCGCAAAGATTTAGATAAGATGCGCGCAATTGCTTTGCTGTGCTCAACCTGCGTTTTTTTGGACTCTTTTCGTTCAAGAGCTACTTTTTGAAGGCTTTTTTCTTCTTCAGTTTGAGCAATAACTTGGGGAACGGGAGCAGGCTTCCCATTTTCTAATGCGACGAAGGTAAGAAAAGAAGTAGCAGCAATACGTTTAATGCCCGTTAACAAATTTTCGGCAATGACTTTAACAAAAATAATCATGGAACTTTTTCCTGTGACAACAACGAATGCCTCATATGAAATAAAATCTTCTTCTGTGACGGGCTCGATAAAGTCAACATGATCAATGGAAGCTGTAACACACGACTTTCTGGAATGTTTAGCTGCTGAAAGAGAAGCCGTCATGTCCATGTCAGCGACAATTTTGCCGCCAAAAAGGGTGTGGTGATTGTTTAGGTCATTTGGAAAAATGTGCTGTGATTTGACTACTCGTGAGACGCTGCAAAGTACTGCTTTTTCACTCATTGAAAACACTCCTTCAAACTGTTTATATGGTTTAATGTATGTTGACTACTTGTTCTTATGTATACAAGTTATAGAAAGCCCTTTCGTAAAAAGCTCTTCAAAAGCTTCTATATGGTAAAATAGAACAAATATGAAAGAGAGGATGAGAGCATGAACTTAACGCAATTTTCTAGAAGAAAATATACGGATTCCCCTACACCTTTAGAAAAGCTATCGGTTTTATCTCAGCAGTTAAACGGACCTTCAATTTATATGAAGCGCGATGATATGCTTGGACTGACAGGGGGCGGAAATAAGACGCGTAAGCTTGAATATCTAGTAGCTGATGCAAAAGCAAAAGGGGCAGACGTGCTTGTAACGTGCGGTGCGATACAATCCAATCACTGTCGTTTGACGCTTGCTGCTGCCGTAAAAGAGCAAATGAAATGCGTGCTCGTATTAGAAGAAGGGGAAAATAAAGCAAGTGATCAGCCGACGGGAAACTATTTTCTTTATCATTTATTAGGCGCTCATGACATGCGGTTTGTCGCTGAAGGTTCGGATTTGACAGCGGAAATGGAAAAAGTAGCGCGCGAGCTAAGTGAAAAAGGTCATAAGCCGTACCTAATCCCCGTAGGAGGTTCAAATGTTATCGGTGCAACAGGCTACGCTGCCTGCGCACAGGAGCTGCTTATGCAAAGCTATGAGCAACAAATAAAGCTTAGCCACGTAGTTTGCACAAGCGGAAGCGGAGGCATGCATGCAGGGCTAGTGGCAGGCTTTCAAGGCCTTCAAAGCGGGGTGTCTGTTATTGGAATGAATGTGAGTCGTGCTAAAGAAGAGCAAGAAATGAAAGTTGCCAAGCTGACGAGTGAACTTTATGATCATTTACATAGCAAAACGCCTTTTAAAAAAGAAGATATTGTTTGTATGGATGAATATGTCGGTCCAGGCTATGCTGTTCCAACAGAAGAGATGGTGGAAGCAGTCAAACTTGTGGCCGGTACGGAAGGAATTTTATTGGATCCTGTGTATACGGGAAAAGCGATGGCCGGCCTGATTGATTTAATTCGAAAAGGTTATTTTAAAAAAGATGAGAATGTGGTGTTCATTCACTCCGGGGGTTCACCAGCTCTTTATGCATATACATCGGTTTTTTCATAAAAAAGCAAGGGAGTCGACTCCCTTGCTTTTTTAGTTTATATAGGAATAGTAAGTGAAAACGTCACTCCGGCGTCTGTGTTTTCAGCCGTAATGGCTGCATCGTGCATCGTAACAATACGCTTTACGATACTTAGGCCAATACCGAATTCACCGTTTGCTCCTTTTTTAAACGGTTCAAACAAGTGTTGAAGCACGCTTTGATCAATCGGCGGACCATCGTTGCTGATGGTACATTGAACGTTCGTTTGGTGTTTAGCAAGTGAAAGTGAAACCTTCGTATCAGCATAGCGCAGCTGATTGTCGAGTACATTTTCAAGGACTTTTGTCCACAGCTCTTTGTCTCCTTTAATCGTTGCATTTACGTCGTCAAATTCCCACTGTATTTCAGGGCGCCTCCACCGCAAGCGATCCACTACTTCATGAAGTAGTGCAGTAAAATCAAAGTCGTCTTGTGCAAGCTGGTGAGTGGACATATAGTCAAGCTTGGTTAAGTAAAGCAAATCGCGGATTTTTTTCTCAAGATTTTTGGATTCATCTTCAATGACTTTTACCGTTTGGGATAAATCACCTTTTGGATAAATGCCGTCTTGAATCGACTGAGCGTAGCTTTGAATAACCATTACCGGTGTTTTTAAATCATGTGAAATATTTTGAAGGAGCGTTTGCTGTGCTTCATCTTTAGATACGAGCCTTTTGCGCATTTGCTCGATGGACGCGCCTAGCTTGCCGATTTCATCGGAACGGTTGACTGTAACAGGTTCATGCCAATTTTGTTCGGCGATTTTTTTTACATCTTTTTCAAGCGATACAAGCGGCTTGCTTAAGTATCTTGATAGCCAAATAGATGGAAGCCAGCTGAATAGAAATACAATTGAAATGACAAGAAGCAGCTGTTTAAAAAGAGTAGAAGTGAGCGCGTTGCGATACGTATCCCACGAAAATGAAAGTAAAAAAGCAGGCTGTCCGTTTACGCTTACTTTTCGAATCACATAAAAAAGCGTCCGGTTGCCGAGATCTTTTTCATAGCGAGCGACGATTTTCCGCTGACTGATTGCATCTTCCTGTGCTTTTCTCAAAAAGTCTTGAGGCAACACCCGTGATGAAAAATAAGAGATATCCGCATGTTCAGGCAATAAAATATGATCCACGGTTCGATTGCCAAGCGTTGGTTCACTGTCTTCATTGCTAAAGTAGTATTCACCTGAGCGGCTTGGCAGGCCGTATTCTTTTAAAATATGCTGTTCATTTTCAATAGTGGTATAAATTTCATTCGTGAAGAACTGCCTAAGCGTCGTTGGGAATAAAATAGCGAGCAAAATTGAAATGAGCAGTAAAATACCCGAGATGACGAGCCAAATTTGAAATGCAAGCGACTTGTTTTTCATGCTTTCATCATCCGGTATCCGTATCCGTAAATCGTTTCAATTCGTGCTTGCGGCATTTTTTTACGCACGCGCCTCACTAAATCATCCACCACTCGGTCTGTGCCGAAATAATCTTCTCCCCAAATGAGATTCAACAGCTGCTCCCTTGAAAAAGCCTGTCCAAGGTCTTTTGAGATAGTGACAAGAAAATCAAATTCTTTAGACGTCAAATCAATCGGCTTTCCATTTTCACTGACTGTACGCGTATGTAAATCGATTTCATAAGGAGTCAGCGTAATGGTATCGGTTTTCTTTTGATTGGAACCATATACGAGGTTTAGCAGTTTGTTTGCTCGAATAACTAGTTCACGAGGTAAAAAAGGCTTTGATAAATAGTCGTCGCTGCCCATTTCAAGTCCAAGAACCCGGTCAATATCGGCATCGCGTGCTGAAATGAAAATAACAGGCACATGTGGCGTTTGCTGCTTGATTTCGCGAATGAGCTGATACCCGTCAATATCAGGCAGCATAATATCTAAAATCCACAGGTGCGGAGGAGTTGCAATCATTTCTTTTGCGTCCGTGCCGTTAAAAAATGAGCGAACGTCCCAGCCTTCTTTTTGAAGGTAAAGGGTTAAAACTTCGTTTAAATTTTGTTCATCCTCTACTAAATATAGTGTAAAGCTCAAATTTGACACCTTCCTCTGAATATATGAAAATTAAGGTAAATAAAGCATATTGCGCCATCTATGCGCGTTTTTTTAAAGGTTTATGTACCCGCTATTATACTACGTGTTTGCTGTTATAAAGAAATTTTTCACAATTTCACATATTGTTTTGATACTTATCCCAAACTTTTATTTTATAGTATAGATAACATAAAATTTGCTACGTTAAAAGGAGTGATTTTCATGGATCCACGTGATTATGAAAGAGAGGAAGAACGAAAAGAAGAATATGAAAACCGCCAGCGGCGCTATGATCAGTATCAGCCTGCGTCATCATCACAGCCTCCAAAAAGACGCTTATTTCCAGTGATCGCATCTTCCATCGCGGGAGCAGTGCTAGGGGGAGGAATTGTGCTATACGGCGCTCCGCAGCTAGGGTTAATGGATTCAGCGGATACGCAAACAGCGAATCAAACAACGCAGACTCAAACGGCAACAACAACGAGCACAACGCCTCGAACAGTAAGCACAACCGTGAATCAGTCAGATCTTGTTTCAGTTGTAAATAAAGTATCAGCTGCTGTTGTAGGCGTGAACAATATTCAACAGCAAACAAATCCATTTTCTGGAGATACCCAAACGCAAGAAGCGGGAACGGGTTCCGGTGTTATTTTCAAAAAAGAAAATGGAAAAGCCTACGTTGTGACTAATAACCACGTTATTGACGGCGCAAGCGAAGTAGAAGTGTCACTTTCAAACGGACAAAAAGAAAAAGCTAAAATTGTCGGAGCTGACGCGCTAACGGATTTAGCGGTGCTTGAAATGTCCGACAAAAATGTTGAACAAGTGGCGAAGTTCGGAAAATCATCAGATTTAGTGGCGGGTGAAACGGTTCTTGCAATCGGAAACCCTCTTGGTGAACAATTTTCTCGCACGGTCACACAAGGTATCGTGAGCGCAGCAAAACGCTCTGTCCCTATTTCAGAGAATTGGAACGTAGATGCAATTCAAACGGATGCGGCGATTAATCCAGGAAACAGCGGCGGTGCCTTGATCAATTCTTCCGGTGAAGTAGTTGGTATCAACAGTATGAAAATTTCAGAAGACAATGTAGAAGGAATCGGCTTTGCTCTTCCAAGTGATGAAGTGCAGCCAACAATTGAACAGCTGATGAAAAACGGAAAAATAACGCGTCCATATATGGGGGTAGGTCTTCAAGATGTAGGTCAGCTTTCAGCTGCAACAAAACAAGATCAGCTAGGCCTAACAAGCGATACGTCTGAAGGAGTTGTCGTAACGACGGTTGAACCATTCTCTTCTGCTTCTGATGCTGGTTTACAATCAAAAGACGTGATTGTTGCCATCGATGGAAATGAAGTCAAAACATCCAGTGATTTACGTCAATATCTATACACAAAACGCAAAGTAGGAGACACGGTAAAATTAGACGTGTACCGAAATGGAAAAAAACAAACTATTTCTCTGAAGCTTTCAGAGCAGCAGGATAACAATGGATGAGTTCAGCACCGTTAAAGCTGCTGCTAGCAGTATTAACAGCGTTCGGATTTTTAACAGGCTGCGGAGGGAAGCATTCAAACACGATGTTTCCTTCTGTAGAAATTAGTCAGCTATCTTCTGCTAAAGAAGTGGCAGCGTATGAAGGAGGAAAGGTGACAGGAGCTGAATTCAATCGTTTTTTAGCAGTTGAAGGGTTCTTAAATCCCGATGCTCCGCTAAATGATACAAGCTACCGCAAAGAGTTGTTGCGGCAGCTTGTCATGCAAAAAATCTTAATTTCGCATCTAAAGACAAGTGACAGGGTACAGAAAAAAGTCGAGGATATGTGGAAACAAATCAAACGTTCATATGACGAAGATACAAGAAAACAAGGCTATGAAGTCTTGCACATTCGTTCTAGCGATGTAACTAAACAGCTAATAAATCAGTTTAAATTAGAAGAATATTTCCGTAAACAAATTACGTCTGATGAACTAGACGCTTACTATACACGTATTGAGAATGATGTAACGCGCGTATCTTTTTCGCAGCTAACTTTTACAACTTTACATGATGCCGAGACCGTTGCGGCTGAGCTGCAAAAAGGAACATCGCTTCAAGACGTTCAAAAAAAATATGCTGATGTCCAGACCATCAGCAAAATAGAGAATGATGATAATCTAAAGCTTTCAAGTCTATCTCCCTCTTTTATAGATGTTTTAAAAAAACAGCACATCGGAGAGTGTAGTAAGCCCATTAAAATGGGTAAAGTCTATTATATTCTTATTTTAAAACAAAAAGATAAAAAAACGGAATCAGAAGTCAAAGAAGAAATGATGAAAGAACTTGTTTTGAATCATATCAACCGGTATATCCAGGATCAACTGCCAAGGTTTCACGTGACTTTCAACCTTAGGTAGTTCCCTTTTATATAGATTGATTGTTTTCAAAAAACAAGCAGGTAAAAGAGCTTTCTATTAATAGAGAGCTCTTTTACATTTTTAAGTAGACAGAAATGTCGGTACCTGATAGAATGAAGTTGTAAAACTTTCATTATTCGGAAAATTTATACCCTCCAGCTTTGGAGGGTTATTTTTTATGCTTTTGGACGAATAAAAGAGGCTAGGACAGAAGTAGTTTAGTGGAAAGAAGATCCGAACGATGAATCGTTCGGATCTTTTCGTTAGTACGGTGAACGTATGTTTCAATCACTTTTCATCTTTTAAATGACTCAATAATGCAGAAGACATCTCCACGTGAGAAAGGGCGATGTGTGAAATCGTTTTGGCATAAGGTGTAATTTCGTTAATAAATTGCTCGAGTACGTGCAGGTGAGGAAGCTGAAGCTTTGTAATGAAGCAAGCCTGTCCGGCGATGCGTTCACAGAATAAAGCATAGGGATACTGAGAAATAAATCGTTTAAAACGCTCGTGCTCTCCGTTTTTCATGGTTACTTCAATAAAACACGAGACGGGCAACTGCAGCTTTTCATAATCAATATCGATTGTATATCCTTTTATAATACCAAAGCTCTCTAGCTGTCTTACTCGCTCTGCCACTGAAGGAGGAGACAGGTTAATTTGTTTTCCTAGCTCTCTTAAGGAAAGACGGCTGTTTTGCTGCAGTGCCTGCAAAATCGATAAATCAATTTCATCAATTTTCAATTGAAAACCTTCTTTCATATTAATGTTTCATTTGATTAGTAATAGCAGATAATATGTTTTATTTGTTATCTGAAATCTCCATTTTTCTTACTATAATAATTAAAAAGGAGTGAGTAAAAAATGGCAAGAGTTTTGTTAACAAACGAAGAGGGAACAAATTTTGAAAAAGCACTGAACTTAATTCCAGATGTAAAAAGGTTGTATGATGAGCTATACGACAAGCTTTGGAACAGTGATATAGTAAAAAGAGAGACTAAGGAAAAAATCAGGCTTTATCTAGCAGGTGTTAACGGCTGTGAGACGTGTATGAGCATGTCATATGTAGGCGATAAGACGCTTAATCAAAAAGTGTTAAGAGAAAAAGAGCTGGAAGAAAAAGATCGACTGCTGTTTCGATTTATAGATGTATACCGAGTGCGTCCAAGGGATTTGACGGATGCTGATATGGATCAATTAAAGAAATTTTACAGTGATACGCAGCTATTAGAGCTTTTGGCTGTTATTAATTTGTTTGATCAATTTCACAAACTGATTGTCAGTTTAGATTTATATGATTTTTGCAGTTTGCAGCGCAAGTGATGTCTTCCCTAAAAATATCTTGACAGACAAAATCCACAGGAGTAAGATAGCTTTCGTGAAGTGAAACGTATCATGAATCGAATCGATTATTCTAAAAAATAGATCATAGACATTTGAATAAAAATCGCTTAATCCATTACGGAGCGGAGGACCCATTATTTACGCACATATTGTGCTCCGGGGTGAATCCTTAAAAAGGTAGGGTTACTCTTAAAACCCGAACCCGACAGCTAACTTCGCAAGCGTTTTGAGGGGGAAGAGTGTGAAAAAACACAGGAGCCTTCCTGTGTTTTTTTGCGCTTTTTTTAAGAAAAACATGTAATTTTTTAGAAAAAGTATAAGCTAAGAGAACACACAGCAGTTGAAGAAAGGAATAAATACATTATGAAAAAACAGTTTGCTGTATTGGGATTAGGTCGTTTTGGAGGCAGTTTGGTTGAAGAGTTTGCTAATTTGGATGTGGATGTGCTCGCTATCGACCGCAATCAGGAGGTAGTAAAGAAATATAGCAACTCAGCTACATATGTCGTGCAAGCGAACGCAATTGATGAAGCTAGCTTAAAAGGGCTAGGCATTCGTAACGTTGATCATGCTCTTATTTCGTTTGGAGACGATATCGAAGCAAGCGTGCTTGCAACGATGCTTTTAAAAGATATGGGCGTTAAGCAAGTATGGGTAAAAGCGGTGAATATGTATCATCAAAAAGTGCTGGAGAAAATAGGAGCGGACAAAGTCATTCACCCTGAGCGCGATATTGCGAAGCGTATTGCTCATCACGTGGTGTCAGAAAAAATCATTGATTACATTGAACTGTCAAAGGATTATAGTATTGTCGAAATTGTCGCTTCTAAAAAGCTTCATAATAAAACGCTGTTTGATTTAAATATCCGTGCCAAGTACGGCTGCAATATTATCGGCTTTCAGCGAAAAGACGGGGAAATGGTGATTTCGCCTACCGCGCATGAAATAATTGAACAAGGAGATATGCTGATTGTTATCGGACATAATCGCGATTTAAACCGTTTTGAAGAAGAAGGAGTTTAACTCATGAAAAAACAAATCATTAAACTAACTCCTCCGCAGCTTCTTGTTTCCATTTTTGGCGGAGGAATTATTATTGGTGCTCTTCTATTGATGATGCCTTTTTCTACTACTGAGCCAATCCGGTGGGTAGACGCCCTTTTTACATCTACTTCCGCTATGACAGTGACCGGCTTAGCCGTCGTAGATACAGGTACGCGTTTTACCGTCATCGGTCAAACCATTATTATGCTGTTAATTCAAATAGGCGGTCTTGGCATTATGTCATTTGCCGTGCTGATTTTTATGATGCTAGGTAAAAAAATTGGATTTAAAGAGCGTATGCTCGTTCAGCAGGCATTAAATCAGACGAGCGTCGGTGGAGTTGTGCTGCTAGTTAAAAGGTTGTTCATCTTTTCATTTTTAATTGAGTTTGTTGCACTGATCTTTTTAGCGATACGCTGGGTTCCGGAATTCGGATGGTCTAAGGGGCTGTTCTTTAGCTTGTTTCATTCGATTTCGGCTTTTAATAACGCAGGGTTCGGACTACTGTCTGATAACTTAGTTCAGTATGTAGGAGATCCTATTATTAACATCACGATTTCTTTTCTCTTTATTATTGGTGGGTTAGGGTTTACCGTCCTTGCTGATATGTGGGTGAAAAAATCGTATAAAAAACTAACGCTGCATTCAAAAATTATGATTATCAGCACGTTCGCCATTAACGTGATTGCCATGCTTTTTATTTTTTTCTTAGAGTACAGCAATTCGCATACGCTCGGAAATTTATCATTAGGAGACAAAGTATGGGCTTCTTATTTTCAAGCGGTAACAACAAGAACCGCTGGCTTTAATACAATTGATTTAGCTCATTTGCATGACGCAACGGTGTTTTTAATGGTTTTATTGATGTTCATTGGTGCAGGGAGTGCGTCAACAGGAGGGGGTATCAAACTCACGACGTTTGTGGTGATTGTCTTTTCTGTATGGGCATTTTTACGAAGCAGGGAAGATATTGTGCTGCTAAAGAGACGACTTCTTCCTCTTCATGTGTTTAAGGCACTAGCCATTACGATGATTTCAATTATGTTTGTGTTTGGGGCCATCTTCCTGTTAAATATTTCGGAAAACCTGCCGTTTGTAAAAATTATGTTTGAAGTTGTTTCTGCGTTTGGAACAGTAGGTTTATCGATGGGAGCGACTCCTGAACTTTCGTACTTTGGACGCGTGATTATTATCTTTATCATGTTTTTAGGAAAAGTGGGGCCATTAACGCTTGCGTTTTCATTATCTAAGCAAAAGCGTGAAGCCGTTCGCTATCCAAACGAAGATATAATGCTAGGATAGAAAAATCGCCTTCGATGAGGCGATTTTTTTATATTATTTATACGTTCAAGACATATAAGAGGTTACGCACAAAACAGTTGCGATGAATAAAAAGAAGGCAAAAACAAGAACAATGGGCAATTTGGAATGTCGGCGCATTAAAGCCCCTCCTTTTTTATAGTAAAAAAATCTCTTACTATATATAACGAAAGAAACAAAAATATGATTCACTTTTTTTGGCGAAATTTGAAGGTTTTTCTCATTGGAAAAATCCGCACCCCTGTCCTAAACATTTTGCCAAGCTGTTGCATACACTAAAAGCAGATAACAGGAAGTGAGGGATGGTACGTGGGAAAACAAAATTTTGCGTTAATCGTTGTGTTATTTGTTTTACTTGTTATTGTAGGTGCGTCTGGCTTTCGCTTTTAAACGTTAACTTTATTTGCGCATAGCCCCCGTCAAAAAGGGCATACTAGGCGGAAGTAAAAACCAAAAATTTCTTCAATATTGCCGAACAATGAGTTCCTCTACTCATTCATCTAATCGGTATGTAGCCATGCGAAAGCATGGTTTTTTTTGAAATAGGAGAGGATGAATGATGTTCATCCTCTCTAGAAATTAGTAGTAGCAAGAACACCCTACGATTACTAATAGGATAAATAAAACAACGATAAATGAAAAACCAAAACCGCCTTTTGCGCCCATATGTGTAACCTCCTTTAATAAAAGTCTCTATATCCTATGTACTAATTGGGTTAAGTGATTGAGAAATTTGCCTATTTTTTAATGGTAACGTTTTTTGTGAAGAATGAAGAACACTTACTTTTTTCATTTGCGCAGAAATCCTTTATGATAAAGAGGAAAAGGAGGGCAAACAGGTGGGAATACATGCACAATACGTCATGAATCAGCTAGAAGAGGGAAAGTGGAAAGAGATTAAGCGCGAAATTCAACAAGAAATGAAGAAAAAACCTCAAGCATCTGATTTGTACTGTTACTTAGCCGTTTGTTTAGCAAAGCAAATCGAAGAATCAATTATCTTTGAAAAAATGGTATTGAACTTAGAAATGGACCGGGCTCTTCATCAGGCATTAACATTAAATCCATCTTCAAGCTTGGCGCACTTCGTTCGAGGAATAAAATATCGGGAAACTCCGCTTATGTTTGGAGGGAATTACGAAAAATCGCTGTTTTATTTGCAGAAGGCGCAAGATCTTGGTTTTGAAGGGATTATGCTGCCGCTCGAACTCGCCAAAACCTATATTCAATTAAAAGAAATGGAAAAAGCGAAAGAACAAATCGCCTATGCTCGGGAAATCAATCCTACGCACGCGGACATTAAAAAAGTCGAAAACATGCTCCAAACAGGACGATGAATCTAAAGTCCTGTTTTATTTTTGATTTTCAGAAAACGTATGCTGATTTTCATAAAGGATTGCTTTTTATATAACAATAAGAATATTTATAAAAAATTTAAGAAGTGCATGTAAGTCGAACGACTTCTTAACTGCTAGATTTTCTACATTATTAGAGCGTTCAGTCTACATAGTTCCAAAAATAGTAAGAAACTATCAGCCTATGGATAAATTGTTAGAAAATATAGATAATTGTAAATGAATAGAGAGAAAAGTTAAACATGCGATTAACTAAAAAAGCAAAGGTATGATTTACTTTGCTTTTTATTTATACGCATATGTAAAAAATATCATAATAAACCAATTTATTCTTCGTGAAATCCATCGTCTCAGGCGATGTGAAATAATGCATTTGAAGGAGGAGACCCAGATGAAGGTTATGAAGATGTTGGCTATTACGTTATTTAGTTTATGTTTAGTTGTCACACCAGCTGCTGCTGAAGTTCCGGGTGTCGACCATTCAATGAAACGGGGTGCTACACAAGGAATTGTAGCGGCATCTCACCCGCTGGCTGCTGAAGCGGGGAGGAAAGTGTTAGCTGAAGGCGGAAACGCTGTAGATGCGGCAGCGGCCATTCAACTATCTCTAAACGTTGTGGAACCGATGATGTCTGGTATCGGCGGCGGCGGTTTTATGATGATTTATGAAAAAAAGAAAGATAAAATTACGATGCTAGACAGCCGTGAAATGGCACCGGCTGATGTCACGCCTAAGCTGTTTTTAGATTCAAAAGGAAAAGTCATTCCTTTCAGTAAGCGTCACATAACAGGAAAAGCAGTTGGAGTTCCGGGCACGTTAAAAGGAGTAGAAACAGCCCTTGAAGATTATGGAACAATGGACTTATCAGATGTTATTAAACCTGCTATTACTCAAGCGGAACAAGGAATTAAAGTGAATTGGTCGATGGCTCAGTATATCGATGAAAATGCGGACAAGCTTGAAAGATACCAAACGGCCGGTAATGTATTTGTACCGAATGGCAAGCCGTTAAAAGAAGGAGATAAGCTTGTTCAGCCTGATCTTGCGAAAACATTAAAGCTTATTCAAAAAGAAGGGTCAGACGCTCTTTATAAAGGAGAAATTGGAAAAGCACTTGTTAAAGAAGTTCAAAAACGCGGTGGAAGCATGACCATGGATGATTTAAAAAATTATGTTGTAAAAGAACGCGAGCCGGTCAAAACAACTTACCGAGGCTACGATGTGGTTAGTGCGGCTCCTCCTAGCTCCGGCGGATTAACCGTGCAGCAAATTTTAAAGCTAATGGAAGGTTATGATGTAGAAAAAATGGGTTCCAATACGCCACAGTATTTGCAGCATTTAACGGAAGCGATGCACTTAGCTTTTGCAGACCGCGCGGCGTATATGGCAGATGAAGACTTTTACGAAGTGCCGAAAAAAGGCCTGTTAGATGAAGATTATATTAAAGAACGTCGTAAATTAATTAATCCAAATAAAGCAACGCCTAATGTTAAAGAAGGAGACCCTTGGAAATATGAAGGAAAAGAAAATCCAAATAAAGCAACGGTAACGGAAGAAAATCCAATCGGCCAAACGACTCATTTCTCTGTTGTAGACAAATGGGGAAACATGGTTTCTTACACGACTACCATTGAACAAGTTTTTGGTTCAGGAATTATGGTTCCTGACTACGGATTTATGCTCAACAATGAAATGACGGATTTTGATGCCACTCCGGGAGGCGTGAACCAGGTTGAGCCTAAAAAACGTCCTCGAAGCAGCATGTCTCCAACGATGCTGTTAAAAGACGGAAAGCCGTTCATGGCAATTGGTTCACCGGGAGGCCCAACCATTATTGCGTCTGTAGCAGAAACGATTATGAATGTTATTGACCATAAGATGCCAATTCAAAAAGCGATTTTAACGCCTCGTATTTATTCAAGCGGCTATCCAACCGTAAGATGGGAACCTGGCTTTAGCCAAGATACACTCCTTGAAATGATGGCTAAAGGACATGCGTTTGAAGAAAAGCCAGAGCATATTGGAAATGTCCAAGCGGTTATCTATGACTATGAAACGGGGAAAATGTACGGAGGTGCTGATAATACGCGCCAAGGCACGGTATTAGGAGTAGACGCAATTAAATATGTATCCAAACAGCCAAAACCAATTAAAGAAGAGAAAAAAGGAGAGTTTACGGTCGAAGTCAACCGTGCCGTGTATCCATTTACTGATAAGCAAGTAAAACTGATTGATGGAAAGCCTTACGTTCAGTCCGACCGCTTGCTGCTAGGATTAGGCGTCATTGATTCGAGTGATTTAAAGCTGTATAAGCCAAATCACCACTCCTATTTATCGGTTATCAAAGTAGCCAAATCACTTGGCTACAAAGTGAAATGGGATGAAGAAAAGAAAGTAGTCTCATTAGAAAAAGATCCTGGTGAAAACGATACCGGCGATGATGAAGACGGAGACGTTATTACAAATTAAATGGGATAAAAGTAGCTTAGTTGAAGGAAGATCCGAACGCGTTTGATTCTTGATAGAGAATCTAAAGCGTTCGGATTTTTTATTGCGATGGTAAACGTAGGTTTCATTTATATATTGGCTCACTCCTTTTTAAGAAAGCAAATAAAATTGGCGATTTTAAACCAAACGACAAAAAAATTTGCGTAGTTTGCCAAAAAGTTGTAGAAATCGACAGTTTTTTTGGCATGTGTAAGAAAAACTGTGATAAAAAGACTGATAGAATGCTACAAACAAAGTTGGCATCATTTTTGCATAAGAAATAGATGAGGGGCTGTATCAATGAAAAAATACATAGTTAAATAAACGCCTATGTTTACTTCACACAGACTAACATGCAACGGAGGTATAGAAAATGAAAAAAGAAATTTCAATTATCGGTGTACCAATGGATTACGGGCAAACAAGAAGGGGCGTAGACATGGGGCCGAGCGCAATCCGCTATGCGGGCATGAATACACGCTTAGAAGCTCTTGGCTATACCGTACATGATGAAGGCGATATTAAAGTAGAGATTAAAGAACGGGCAGACGTGGATAAAAACGCGAATTTGAAAAACTTAGCGGCTGTAGCCAGCGGAAATGAACAGCTTGCTGCAAGAGTTGAAGAAGTGAAAGAGCAAGACCGCTTTCCGTTAATATTAGGCGGAGATCACAGTATTGCAATTGGAACGCTTGCAGGAGTGGCGAAAGGTTCAGAAAATTTAGGCGTTATTTGGTATGATGCTCATGGTGATTTAAACACCGCTGAAACATCTCCATCGGGCAACATTCACGGCATGCCGTTAGCGGTGAGCCTGGGTATAGGACATCCTGTACTTTTAAATATTGGAGGGTATACACCAAAAATTAAACCTGAAAATCTAGTTATTATCGGTGCACGCTCGTTGGATGATGGTGAAAAAGAGTTAATTAAAGAAAAAGGAATTAAAGTGTATACGATGCATGAAATTGATCGTTTAGGTATGACGCAAGTGATGAAAGAAACGATTGATTATTTAAGCGGTACAGACGGTGTGCACCTGTCGCTGGACTTAGACGGCTTAGATCCAGATGATGCACCAGGCGTAGGTACACCTGTAAAAGGCGGCATCAGCTACCGAGAAAGTCATTTAGCAATGGAAATGTTAGCGGAAGCAGACATGGTGACATCTGCTGAATTTGTAGAAGTGAACCCCATTTTAGATCAGCATAACAAAACTGCAGAAGTAGCGGTTGCGTTAATGAGTTCATTGTTTGGTGATAAGCTTTTATAAGAAAAAGCTACTTACAGGTATCGTGTGGAGAAAATCTGTTATGATCCAAGAAACGGTCATACAGGACTAAGCGGCTGCCATCCTCGCTACGGGGGTGGCGCCATTTGAAAATCATCCGGCATCAATTGACTTCAGTCAGGAAGAGCTGCGTAATAAGCGGCTATAAAAACAAAATAAACCTAAAAAAATGAAAGCGATTTCATTTTTGTGCAGCAAAGGGAGGAAATGGGATGAATATTCCACAGGGACAGCCAGGAGAATTAAAAAGAACGATGAAAACAAGGCATCTTTTTATGATATCACTAGGGGGATGTATTGGTACCGGTTTTTTCCTTGGGTCAGGTTATACCATCAATGAAGCAGGTCCGATGGGAGCAATGATTTCCTACTTAGTAGGAGGGATCATTATGTATCTAACGATGCTGTGTCTTGGAGAATTATCCGTTGCTATGCCAGTTGCAGGATCGTTTCAAACGTACTCCACTAAATTTATCGGCCCTGCAACCGGTTTTGCGATTGGATGGCTGTACTGGCTAGGATGGGCAGTAACGGTGGCACTTGAGTTTTTAGCTGCCGGACAATTAATGCAAAGATGGTTCCCTGGCTCGCCCGTTTGGTTATGGTGCGCCATTTTTGGAGCGTTAATTTTTTCACTAAATGCACTTTCAGCCAAAGCATTTGGTGAAACAGAATTTTGGTTTTCAAGCGTTAAAATTTTCGCCATCATTATGTTCATTGTGGTAGGTGGAGCGGCAATGTTTGGACTTATTGATATGAAAAGCGGACAGGAAGCACCGCTTCTATCAAACTTCTTTGCCGAAGGGCTGTTTCCAAACGGAGTAACGGCTTTGCTGATTACAATGATTACGGTGAACTTTTCGTTTCAAGGAACAGAATTGATTGGAATTGCGGCGGGAGAAAGTGAAAATCCGGAAAAAACAATTCCAAAAGCGATCAAACAAACGGTTTGGCGTACGCTTTTCTTTTTCGTCTTATCCGTGTTTGTCTTAGCAAGCATGATTCCTCGTGAAAAAGCAGGCGTTGTAGAAAGCCCGTTTGTTGTTGTGTTAGATAGTGTAGGTGTACCTTACGCGGCGGATATTATGAACTTTATCATTTTAACAGCTCTTCTTTCAGTCGCAAACTCTGGGTTTTACGCGGCTACACGTATGCTTTATTCTCTTTCAAGAGAAGGAATGGCAAGTCCTGCGCTTGGAAAAGTCAACAAAAGAGGTGTACCGTTTAATGCACTATTAATTACGCTTGTGATTTCATGTTTTTCGCTGCTTTCAAGCGTAGTGGCAGCTAAAACCGTTTTCGTATGGCTGATTTCACTCGCTGGACTTGGCGCTCAAATTGGCTGGATTGCGATTACAGCTTCACTGCTTGCGTTCCGTCGTGCTTACGTGGCTAAAGGTGGAAAAGTAGAAGATCTGAAATTTAGAACACCTCTTTATCCGGTTCTGCCTATCGTAGCGCTTATTACGAACTGTATTGTTATGATCAGTCTTGCGTTTGATCCTGAGCAGCGAATGGCGTTATACTGCGGAGGTATCTTCTTTATAGGCTGTTATGTTTATTATTATTTGAAAATTCGAAAACAAAATCAGTCAAAACAGGAGCAAGAAGTTCAGCTTGCGGAAAATAAACGAATGATTATTTAACATAAAAACCCGGAAAATCATGATTTTCCGGGTTTTTTATGTACTTGTCTTTAGCTATCTAGTGTTGTCTCTTCATTTTTACGGCGGCGAAGTCTCCATAGCGTGATAAGGGCAAGCAGTGTAAGAACGATACCGCTGCCGAGCAGGATATGACTCACTGTTTTATCCTGCTTTTTTTGGCCTTGTTCAAAATATTTCTTGTACATCGCCACCGCAGCTTTATTTTGCTTGTATTTTTTCGGAACGCTCATTTCTTTTCCTAGTTTCCAGCCGTCTTTATAAGCTTTTTGCTGTAAAGATTTCACATCTTTATTCGAATAAAAACCTGCTTTGTACCATTTTTCTAGTTGAGGCTTATCCTGAAGACTTTTAGGCGCTCTATAGGTCTGATAAGTGAAAGCTGAGTCGTATCCATCTGCTTTTACGTCTTTTTGTTTTTGTTTTTGTCCTTTTTCATATCCTTGTTCAAAGGCTGTTTGCAATTCGCCCTCTGCTTCTGCAGGTACTTCGAGTGGAAGGTCGTGATAGCCTTGTACGTAGCCTTGCTTTTCAAACTGCTTTTTTTGCTGATTCAGTACTTCGGCTTGAGCGGTTTCAAAGCCTTCTGTAAAAGCCTGACGTGTGACATCCTCATCATCATACATGCTGGGAACACTCATCGAATCATTTTCAAGACCTTGTTCATAGCCTTCTTTTTTTGCTTTAACAGATAGGTCCATTAAAGAAATAGCTTTTTTGTAGCCTTGAACATAACCTTTATTCCAGTCGGATGACTTAGAAGGGAAGGGGTCGATTTCTGATTGAATAGTAGCATGTTTGTAATCAAGGACGCCTTGCTGATAGCCTTCCTCTTCGCCGGCAGCCATTTCATTTTCTTGTTCAGTCTTGAGCTCTTCCTCTTTTTGCTGCTGTCCTTTTTTATATCCTACCGAATACCCCATCATAAACCATGTGAATTCTTCAGAAGATTTGTCCAGCCCTGTTGTTTGATCGAACTGCTCGAATTTTTTCTGTGCGTATCCATCTTCTTCTCCGAGCGAATAGCCTTCTTGATAAAGAGAGTCAAAAATAGCTTTTACATCTTCAGTTGTATCCACGTCCGTTGACTGGTCCAAAACATCGGAAGAGGAATCCGGGGAATCAGGAGTAGCATAAGAAGAGATGGGGTCACTTGCAAGAATAAGTAAGCAAGCTGTACTAATAACGGCTAATTTTTTTTTCATCATTTCTTCACCTTTTAGTTCAAAGTTAATATTTATTTTGTAGTTTAAGCGTACAGCTTTCCATGAAGAAAGGCGTGTAAAAGTTTCTCCAATTATGAAAATTATAACATTTAAATGGAAAGGAGAATAGGTGGTAAAAAGGAGAAATATGTGTTTTTTACGGAGTTTTATTTTTGCTGCTGTTTTGCTTTTTTTACTTTAAATGAGCGGTAAAATACTTCAACTACAAAACAGAACAAAAGGAAAAAAAGGACAAATAATTCAGCAAACTCCATAACACGAAACGGACTGTAGGCATTTTGCAAGGCCATGGAAAAACTAAATCCTTGCATCATATCCACGCTGATAGAAAATCCCATTAAGCATCCTAACAGTAAAGCTGATATCCAAACGATTTTCATATGTCTCACTCTCCGTTTTTATTTTTTTCTTAAAAACATTCTACTGATAGTTTTTGTTATTTTTTTGGTCTTACGCTTTGATTGCTCTATTAAAAATTGCATACAAAGCATTTATTTGGAAAAAGCTAAAAAAAAGAAAAGAAAGGTGTTTTTAATCGTGCCTTCTTTATTTAAAAATAAAAAAAGCAAAGACAATAAAAAGGAAACAGAGGGTTCGCTACCAGAGGAACAAGAACTGCTGATGCAGTCGCTTGAAGGTAATATAGCTAACATAAAAAAGCGAACGGGGAACAGCTCGGATATGGTGATCCGCTATATAAAAATTGGGGAAAGGGCAGCCATTCAAGCCGCTGTTATCTATATAGACGGAATTGTAGACAATCAGTCTATCCAAGAGCTTTTAGTAGACACCATGATGAAAGATGACGTGTTTTCCGAACCAATAACACCTCAAAACGCCTTTACGTTATTAAAAGAAGATGTAGTAGGAATTGGAGACGTTGCGATTTTACATACGTGGAGTGAAGTGTTTCCCGCCTTGATGTCAGGAGACACGCTTATCTTGATAGATGGAAACAACCATGCGATGAGTGCAGGTACGAAAGGCGGGGAGTGGCGTTCAATTCAAGAACCGACTACACAGCTTGTCGTTCGGGGTTCTAAGGAAGGGTTCACGGAATCGATTGCTAAAAACATGCCCATGGTCAGGCGAATTATCAAATCGCCTGACTTATGGGTAGAAACGATGAAGATTGGGAAAGTAACGCAGACAGACGTTTCAATGATGTACATTAATGGGATTGCCAATGACAAAATCGTAAAAGAAGTAAAGCAGCGTCTTAACCAAATTAATATCGATAGCATTTTAGAATCAGGCTATGTAGAGGAGCTTATTGAAGACCAAACGTACACTACTTTTCCTACAATGTATCACACGGAGCGTCCCGATATCGTTGCAGGAAATCTCTTAGAAGGGCGTATTGCGATTTTTGTAGACGGAACGCCATTCGTGCTGATTGCACCTGCTGTCTTCATTCAGTTTTTTCAGTCTCCTGAAGATTATTATTCGCGCTTTGATATTGCCACGTCGATTCGTTTTTTACGCGGTAATTGTGGGGCTTTCCACGCTGTTTAAGGTAAAACGACCTTCTGCGCTGACATATCCTGTTGGCACGGTGATTTTATTTTTTTCTCTGACGATTGCAAGTAATTTTCAAGAGCATTTAAAAGAAGGCTTAACGATTATGCCGGTGCTACTTTTTATCCCTTTTCACGTAGTGATTCCGCTTACGCTGCTCTGTATAGCCTTTATTAAACATCGCATAAAAAAAACAAAAGCGCTACAGCCATCCTAATGGCTGCAGCGCATTCGTCTGCGATCCTCTACTGCAAGTGCAGCTGTTCCCGCTCTTTTTTTACTTGTTCTAGCTGTGAAATCGTAACAAGCTGATATCCTTGTGCGTGAAGCTGCTTCATAATTTCAACTGCTGCTTCGGCACTTGTTTGGTAAATATCATGCATTAAAATAACTTTTCCGTCTCCGACTTGGCTCATAACTGCTTGAACGGAGTGAGGAACGTTTCGATATTTCCAGTCTTCAGGATCGATATCCCATAGAGTCACGCCAACATTTCCGACATAACGTCTTACATTTGCGTTCACAGCTCCATAAGGAGGACGTACATGCATTGGTTCATAGCCGCTCACTTGTTTAATAAGCGCTTGGGTATCGCCTATTTGGTGTTTGACCTGCGCTTCATTTAAACGTGTGAGCTGAGGGTGGTCCCAAGAGTGATTTCCGACTTCGTTGCCTTCCTTCACCATACGTTCGATTGCTTCAGGATAATATTGAACGCGGCTTCCTAACACAAAAAAGGTAGCGTGTCCGTTCACTTCTTTTAATCCATCTAAAATCACATTGGTAGATGCAGGGTTAGGTCCATCATCAAAGGTCATCGCAACGACTTTTTTAGTTGGATCAATAGGCGCTCCTTGCTGCGGTATTTCGTTAACGATATGTTTTGGAGGCGTTTCTTTGACTTTATTTTTATTTGCTGCTTCGTCTTTGTAAGCATCACTCAGCATGTCTTTAAATAAATCTTTTTGGATAGCGATTGTTTTGGTTTTCGTTTGTTCAGCACCTAGCTGATAAGGCTTAAAGTAGATCACAATACTGTTTTCAAGCAGCGCAAACTGACTGAAATTTTGATTGGCTGCCTGAGTTCCTTTTTGAAGGCCCGGGTCAAAATCAGCTTTTTTCATTTGTTTTTTTAATTCAGCATATGAAATAGCCGAAAGGCGATCTAAATAGTTTGCATTCTCGTTAAATAAATCTTTTAACGTCATTTGTTTTTGAGCAGGCAGGTCAAATGTAAAGGTTTTGAGAGAAGACGTTCCTTTCTCTCCATTTATAGATTCATATTCATCAAAGACAATGCTTAGCGTTTGCTTGCTGTAATGGACGATTTTATATGTAATCGTTAATTCAGATTTTTTCTTTTTTGACTGCTTCTTCAGCTTTTTTTCATAGTGTGCCACTTGATCTGTTACGTAAGCTTGAATGGATTGATCAATTTCTTTTTTACCAAAGGAAGGGTAGCTAATGGCATAGCCTCCGTCGGTAAGGTCCTTAACTAGCGTTTGAATTTCAACGTCTGGATAGGTTTGATCTGTTTGAATACTTGCCGTTTTTTTCTCTGTACTGTTTGCTTTGACGATATACCCTGCTGTACCAAGAAACAAAATACAGCATCCAAGCAGTGTCAAAATACGTTTGTAGCCCATGGTTTTCATGTAGTAATATTCCCCTTTTTGTATATATCTACCTAATAGACGCATGAGACCATCATTTAGTTTTACTTTTTTTTAAAAAAACCAAACTATTTTTCTACTCATTCCGTCTACCTTATAGATGTACTTCAGCAAGAGAAAATAGAAGGGGTATGAAAGACAATGAAAAAACACGATGCACATCAGATGCTCGTAGCATGCATAACCGAGCATAAAGCAGATTTTTACCGGCTTGCTTTTAGCTATGTAAAAAATCAAGAAGATGCGCTTGATATTGTGCAAGAATCGATTAAAAAAGCACTCATTTCAATAGACAGTATCAAAGATATTCAATCGATTAAAAGCTGGCTTTATAAAATTGTTGTACGAACGGCAATCGATTTCCTGCGTAAGCATAAACGTTTAACGCTTATGGGCGATGAAGAGCTTGAGTATCTGAGCAGCGGACGTGAAGATCAGTATGAAGATATTGATTTAAAGCAAGCAATGGATCAGCTGCCGGTTAAATATAAGACGATTATTATTCTGCGGTTTTTCGAAGATTTAAAAATGGACGAAATTGCGGAAATCATTGAGGAAAATGTAAATACGGTCAAGACAAGGCTATACAGAGCGTTGAACCTGTTGCGGATTACGATGACGGAGGAGGACTTAGAACAATGAATGAAAAAATAGAAAAGTTAAAGAAGCAGTATCATGACATTCCTATTCCAGACGAATTAGATGGTGTTGTTGCACAGGCACTTTCTTCACACCCTCGTAAAAAGAAATTCTATATTTGGCCGAGCTCGATTGCGGCAGCAGCGATGATTTTTATCACAACGGTGAATGTAAGTCCAGATGCGGCAAATGCAATGGCAAAAATTCCTGTACTGGGAAAAGTAGTAGAAGTAATTACATTTGAGGAACTAAAACAAGAAGAAAAGCATTCTCGTATTGACGTGAAAACACCATCGATTTCAGGCTTGGAAAACAAAGGTCTTCAAACAAACTTAAATGAAAAGTATATAAAAGAAAATGAACAGCTGTATGAACAGTTTAAAAAAGAGATGAAAACATTACGAAAAGAAGAGAAAGGAAACGTGGCTGTCAGTAGCGGCTATGATATTATGACAGATACCGATGATTTGCTTGTGGTTCATCGATATGTGGAAGAATCGAGAGCTTCAACGTCGAGCGTTAATCAGTACGACACGATTGATAAAAAACACGAAGTGCTCGTTACGCTTCCAAGTTTGTTCAAAGATAAAAGCTATATAAAGGTCATTAGTGAAAATATTAAACAGCAAATGAAAGATCAAATGAAGCATGAAGAAGGCAAAATCTATTGGCTGACTGAAGAAGATATGGATCCTTTTAAAGAGATTGCTGAAAATCAAAGCTTCTACATTACAAAAGATCACAAGCTTAGAATTGTATTCGATAAATACAAAGTCGCTCCAGGATATATGGGAAACATTGAGTTTGAAATTCCAACGGACGTTATTTCAAACCTTCTAGTTGGTAAACGGTATATTCATTAAAAACCAGGCGTGAACACTGAACGTTCACGCTTGGTTTTTTACATAAAGAAACGTTTAAATTTATTTTTATGCAAAATAAGTTGAAATATATAAGCAATCATGTATAATATTCTGTATATATTTTCATTCTTTTTATTTATAAAGTCTTAGGGACAAATGATGTGAACGGTTGCATTTCTAGAGAGGAAGTGAAGAGGTGAAACGCACGTTAAATCAAGATACGATTAAAGATGCCATGCTGTTTAATCAGCTTGTGATGCAAGTAAGCAAAGCTCTTTGGAAGTCTACTGAAAAGGATTGGGAACAGTGGGTTAAGCCGTACGATCTGAGCATTAATGAGCATCACATTTTAGGGATTGCTTATCAGCTGGAAATTGCGTCGATGACCGACATTTCAAAGCTAGGCGTCATGCATTTATCCACAGCTTTTAACTTTGCAAAAAAATTGCACCTGCGGGGCTATCTTACCCTTTCTAAAAATGAGAAAGATAAGCGGAATACATACGTGCAGCTCACAGAAGAAGGAAAAAAGATGTTTTTAAAAACGATCGAGGATTATAACCCTCTTGAAAATCCTTTGTTTCAAGGAGCGATGCCGCTGCGAGATGTTTACGGAGAGCTGCCTGACTTTGTTGAGCTGACGGCTCTGATTCGAAGCATATACGGAGATGATTTTGTCCAGTTCATCGAACGTTCTTCTCAAGAGCCCGCTAGCTTGAAAAAATAAAAAAGCCTTCTTGTGCAAGCTGAGAAGGCTTTTTTGCATATCAACTTTTTTCAGTTAACCGTTCAAGTTCTTCTGAGGAATGGGCCATCTTCTCAATCCGCAGAGATAGCTGCTTCATTGCGTCAGCGATTTTATCAAGCTCTTTTTTTGTTAGAACTGTTTGCTGTTTGTTCTCGGTTGTTATGCTAAGGACGTTCGTGAAAAAAGAAGTAATGTTGTTCATATTGTCAGCTGTATCTTTTGTTAATGTAGCGACTTCTCCACCTAACGCCGAAACGCTTTCGATTTGTTTTTGAATGTCTCCGATAAAAGTAGAAATATTAGAAATCGATTTCTTCGTTTCTTCTGCAAGCTTCCGTACTTCCTGTGCCACCACTGCAAATCCTTTTCCATGCTCACCTGCTCGAGCAGACTCAATCGAAGCGTTTAATGCCAATAAATTCGTTTGCTCCGCAATAGAAGTAACAATCGAAACGATTTGATGGATTTGCTGTGATGTATGTTCGAGCGTTTTCATTTTGTTTTGAATGAGCGACGTATTTTTTTGTATGCTTCCAAGCATGTTTTGTTCTTCTTTTAATTTTGCTTGACTCGTAACGGATTCTTTCTCAATGACTTCTGCCAATTGGGAGCTTTTGTTTGCATAAGAAACGACGTCAGAAGACTGATTGTGCATTTGATTCATAAATTTCTTCGTTTCTTCAGATAACGAAGAAAGGATAGATGATGTACGAGAGATTTCTAGCTGAATTTTCTCTTTTTGAGTCTGAAGTCCAGCGCGCTGCTCGTCATATTCAAGCTCATAGGCTTTTAACACAATTTGCTGTTCTAGACTAATAAGCTTTGTCATACTTGCGATAAAAGCTAGACATTCTTCTTTTGATTCCATCGTACGTTCACATACTGAAAGAAGCGACGTAAATAAATTTTGAAATGCGCACAAATACCAGTTTGGCTCAAGTCCAATTTTAACGTGCATCTTGGAAATTTTTTGACGTTTTACCACAAAAGCGTCGTCTATTTGTCCATCAAACATTTCTAAGATGTGCTGTTTTAACGTTTGTTTTAATGCATGGACGCTGCTGTGCTTTTCGATAATCGCAACCAAATGAGCCTGTTCGCCAATAGCTTTATAAAAATCATTCACGATTTCTTCGATGGCGTTCAGCGCGTGAACTTGAAATCTGGCAATGCGTTCGAGATCCTCTGCCGTTAAGGAAATCATGTTAATCTGCTTTTTTATCATCGGGTCCGATACATGAAGCTTTACAGTGATGGATTCGACAGCCGCGGCTTCGGGGTGCACGTTGTTTCGTTTAAACCAATTCATGTTTATCACCTTTATTTGCTAGAATAGTTGTTTTTCTCTTCTTCTTATATTTCGGCGTTTTACGTCTAAGAGTTGAGGCTGTTTAAAAAGATTGTTATCAAATTGTTATCTTCTATTAATTGAATTGTTATCCGCAGATGTTATGGTTGTACGGTGCTTAAAACATGATTCGGGGAGGAAACGAAATGAAAAAAATGCTATCGGCGCTTCTTGTAGGAGGAGCTTTATTTGCAAGTCCGGCAATGGGACATGCTGCGTTTGGCGACACGGTTTTAAAACAAGGGATGACAAATGATGATGTTGAACAAGTTAAAACGGTGTTAAAAGATAAAGGATTTTTAAAAGGCGAAGTATCGCGTTATTTTAATTATGAAACAAAAAAAGCGGTTATGGCTTTTCAAGAGAAACATAACCTAGAAGCAGATGGAATTGTTGGAGAGAATACATACAATGCATTAGGTAAAGGCGGCGTTGTAGAAGGCGAATCAGAAGTGAATACGGATAAAGTAATCAGCAAAGCAAAATCCTTAATGGGCACCCCGTACAAATGGGGCGGCACTACACCTTCGGGATTTGACTGCAGCGGATATCTTCAGTATGTATATAAAGAAAGCGTAGGCGTTGATATTCCAAGAACGGTTGAAGATATCTATAAAGCAGGTGAAAATGTAAGTGAACCGCAGGTAGGAGATCTTGTTTTCTTTGAAACGTACAAAGAAGGTCCTTCTCATGCAGGCATTTATCTTGGAGACGGACAGTTTATTAACGCATCGTCTTCTAAAGGCGTTACAATTAGCGATAAAAATTCAAGCTATTGGAAAGAGCGCTATATAGGAGCAAAGCGTATTGCAGTCAACTGATTCATAATTTAATAAATAAACAAGGCAAAGCTTAAAGGCTTTGTCTTTTTTTGTTTTCGTTTCAACAGGACTAGGTAACAAGGATCCTGTGTAAAATGGGCTAGTCATGTGCGTATTTGTATGAAAATACGACAAAAGTTCTGTCACCTTTACGACAGAGCTTGTATATATTGATAAAGTAATCTCTTAGGTTAAGTCAATTGTTGTAGGTAATTTGAAGGGATAACATTATAAAAAGGAGGAACAAACTTTATGTTTTTTTGTTGTTACCGTCGCTATGTAGAAAAGATAAAATACCTGTTGTTTTCAAATCGATTTGCTGAATTTATTCAGGAAAACACAAAAAAAGCAGTAGAAGACGTTGTTTATTCCGACACGTTTAAAGAGTATGTGATCAGTATTATTAAAGAAGCTCAAGAATCACCTTTTAAAGAAATTGCCAAGCAGTATATCGGACAAGAAGTTGTAATTGAAACAACGGCTGGTCCGCTTGAGGGCGTCGTGACGTTTGTTGGGGATAACTATTTAGAATTGATAGAGTCTTCCACATCAACGGTATTACTGCCATTTACAAGCATCGTCACCATTCAAAGTGCTTAAACGAAAGGAGAGAAAAGTATGTTTCAAGATGCATTAAGAGAAAATGTGGGTTCATTTGTGCAAATCATCACAGCTATTGACGTTATTAATGGAACACTGCTTGCTGTTACGGACGCAGCTGCTGTTGTACGTACATCAAGCTCATATGGTGAGCCAACGGATGTAACCATTCCACTAGTATCCATTACGTATGTTCGAATTTTTAGCGGAGTTGAGTGAGTTTGAAAGTATCAGTGATTATTCCAGCCTGTAACGAGGCCGATTCTTTGTTACCTGTCATTAAAGAAGTTCAAAAAATGAAGCCGTTTGAGATTATTGTCGTCGTAAATGGATCCAGTGATACAACAAAGGAAATAGCCGAGGATGCAGGATGCCGCGTTGTTTATTATGAAGAAGCTCTTGGTATTAATATCGGAAGAGCCATTGGGGCTAAAAAAGCAAAAGGAGATATTTTGCTTTTTTTGGACGGAGATATAGCGGTTCCTCATGAGGAGCTGATGAAATATACTCAAGCTATAGAAACCGGTCATGATATCGCTTTAAATAATCTTACATGGATTATGAAACGAAAGGTGCGTCCTCATCCTGTTTCTGTTGCCAAATATATGCTGAACTTGTGCTTACAGCGTGAAGATTTATCTGTTCAAGCCTTAACAGCTATTCCTCATGCCATCAAAAAAACATCAGCAGCTAAAATCGGATACGAGAATTTAGCTCATCCGCCCCTCGCTCATACGATTGCTCTTTTAAAAGGAATGTCAATTGTTGCACCGTGTTCTTCAGACGTTATTTATACAAACAAGATTCGAAACACTCATAAAACCATTCCTACCAATTCCCCTTTTCCTATTTCCACTAACTATATCATTGGAGATCACATTAAAGCGTTAGCTCATCTTATTGAAGAAAAAGGAATAAGAGGCGGACTAACAGACGGCGATCGAAACCGGGAAGTTGTTTCGGCTTATACACCGAATGTGAAACGGAAAACAGGCGTTAAGTACAGCGCCGTTATTCCAGTAGGTGAAGAAAAAGAAACGATTGCAAGCGTGATCCAAGAAGTGAAAAAAGCAGGAGTGGAAGAAATCATCGTGGTTGCCAACGGAGCCGATGAAGTGACGGTTAAGCGAGCAATTGAAGCGGGTGCTACTGTTCTTCATTACAAGCAGCGGCTTGGGCATAACGTCCCTCGAGCAATCGGTGCGATGTACAGCAGCGGTGAGATTTGCTTGTTCATAGATGGAGACATTGTGATTTCCGCGGAAGATTTACGACGGTATTTAGAAGCAGCTGACCAAGGCATTGATGTAGCGCTTAATAATTTAGAGTGTCTGCTGGATGAAGTGCATCCTATTCACTCGGTAAGTACTGCCAAATATTTTCTGAACCTTATCTGTAAACGTCCTGATTTAACAATTAATACAACGACGGCTATTCCCCATGCCATTAAACGAAATGTAATGGAGAAGGTTGGCTACGAATCTCTTATTATTCCGCCTTTATTTCAATTAAAAAGTATTATGTACGGCTTTATGGTTCAGCCCGTTCATTTTGTTGATGTGGCGCGAACGAACCGGGTTCGAAAGGAGCACATGAAAGTCAAAGGTTTGGCGGCATCAACGCAGCGTATTCTAGGAGATTATGTTGAGGCCCTTGCATACTATATTAGCCAAACAAGTGAAAGAGGCGAGTTTCTTCCGGACATACGAAGACATGATATCTTGTTTGAGGTGTTGAAGAATGAATAAAAAAGTTGCTGTTATTGGTCTTGGCTATGTTGGATTGCCGCTTGCTCTTTTATTTGCAAAGAAAAACTATAGCGTCGTTGGTCTTGATATTGACGCACGAAAAATTGAGGCGCTAAAACAAGGGAAAAGCTATATTCCAGATGTGCATAGTGATGTGATTCAAAGCGAGAAAAATTTTGAAGCATATGAGTTACAAAAAGGTATCTCTGCATTTCAAGCATGCGATTATGTAGTTGTGACCGTGCCAACTCCTATTACAGAAAATCATAACCCCGATCTAGGACCAGTCATTAGCGCATCTGCATTCTTAAAAGAACAGATGGTAAAAGGGCAAACCGTTATTTATGAAAGCTCTACTTACCCAGGCACGCTTGAAGAAGTCGTGTTGCCTATTTTGAAAGATTCCAACTTACAGGCAGGTAAAGATTTTTATCTAGCTTATTCTCCAGAACGAGTTGATCCGGCAAACAAATCATACGATATTGAGCATATTCCAAAAGTAATTAGCGGCTACAGCAAAGACTGCCTTTATCACGTGCAGACGTTTTATGAAAGTATTTTTCAGCAAGTCGTACCTGTTTCTTCTCCAAAAGTAGCGGAAATGTGCAAGCTGTTTGAAAACATTCAGCGCCTTGTCAATATTTCGTTGGTGAATGAAACAAATGAATTGTGCGAGGAATTAGGGATTGATTTTCATGAGGTATTACAGGCGGCATCTACTAAGCCGTTTGGGTTCACACCGTATTATCCAGGACCCGGAATTGGAGGGCACTGCATACCCGTTGATCCGCTTTATTTTTTATGGAAACTAAAGCAAAATGGGTTAACGAGCGAACTTATTGAAGCTGCTCATCATATTAATGAAGAAATGCCAAATAAAGTAATTAGACGTGTTGAAAAGCAGCTGGCAGCAAATGAGAAACGAGTGTTTGTTGTAGGCATGGCGTATAAAAAAGATGTAAATGATATGCGTGAATCGCCGGCGCTGACGGTATGTGAAGGTCTTTTAGCAAAAGGATATGAGCTGACGTATCATGACCCTTACATTGACTCCGCTATATTAAATAAGCAAACTTATTTTTCTGTACCGCTGACAAAAGAAGAAGTTGAAAAAAGCGATATTGTACTTGTATTAACCGATCACAGTCAAATCGATTGGTCAATTGTAAAATACGCAAAAAAAGTTGTGGATACAAGAGGTATTTTAAATGAATGAAACCGCTGAATTGTTCAGTGGTTCTTTTTTTAGGGGGGATATCAATGAATACTCTTTCTGTCGTTCTGCCCGTTTACAATGAAGAAGAAATGTTAAAAAACGTGCTTAAACAAATTAAAAAAGTGAACGTGCTTGAGATTATCGTAGTTGCAAACGGCTGTACCGATGCTTCAGTTAAAATAGCGAAAGAAGAGGGATGTACGGTAAAAGTAGTAGAAAAACGCCTTTCTCCACATGAAGCGAGAATGGAAGGGGCAAAGGCTGCTAAAGGAGATGCCGTCTTATTTGTAGACGGCGATATTATTCTTTCGGCTTCCGAGCTTGAGCGTTTTGTTCAGCCGCTGTTATTTGAACATAGCGATGTGGTGCTAAACAAGTGGGAAAAAACAAAGATGAATGCTTTTAACCGCAGCGAGCTGACGTGGAGTACGGTTCTGCATCATGCACTTGGAAAGCCTCATCGTGCCAACGCTTGTTTAAAAGCGCCTTACGGTGTGCTAGTAAGCGTATTAAAGAACCACTGGGAGTTGCCGCCTCTTTCTTTATTTGTGACGTTCTTAACACAGTATCGTGTAAGCTCGCATATTACGATCGAAACGCAGGGAAAGGGAAGCTTTCGTCCGTTTGATCGGCCGCTGCGTAGCAGAGAACGAATTCAATCCTACCAGCAGCTTCTTCAAACATATTATACGTTTGCGTCACACCGTAAAAGGCGAGTGGATATGCTCGCACAGCCTCTTCCAGTTGTTGAGCACGGCTGGGGGAGATTATCTTCTTTTTATGGAGGTAAACAGCTTTCTGTTATTATTCCGGTTTGCAACGAAGAACAAACACTCAAACAAGTGATTGCAGAAGCAAGAAAACTTGAACCGTTAGAAATTATTGTTGTGATTAACGGCTCTACGGATCAGTCGGAGAAGTATGCCAAAGAACAGGGTGTTAAAACTATTGTTTACGATGAGCGGTTAGGGCATGATTGCGGAAGAGCTGCAGGAGCACTTGCAGCAACGGGAGATATTCTTCTCTTCATAGACGGGGACTTTGTTCTTTCAGCTCAGGAGTTGTATCCGTTTGCTGCAGCGGTAGCGAGCGGTGTCGATGTAGCTTTAAACATATGTGAAGATGAAGAAAAGCTCACGCATGTGGTCCAGGGGTGGAAGTACGTGTTGAACGAGACAATAGGAAGAAAAGATTTATTAATGAGCTCCATGACAGCTGTTCCTCATGCCATAAGCAGAGAGTGCCTCGAGAAAATTGAGCCCGAATCTCTTGCTGTACCGCCTTTTGCCCAAGTAAAAGCCATAGTAGGGGGTTTTCATGTGCAGGCCGTTCACCATGTTGATGTAAATAAATTTAACCGATTTCGATATTCTGAACACTTATCATTAAAGAGCCATTCTGCTACGGCAGAACTCATTATTCAGGATCATATTTTTGCATTTCTATCTTATCTTCAGCGTGACTGAGCAGGAAGCATGGTCTTATTTTCAAAAAAATGTTTAAAATGAGGTAAAGAAATTTGCTGATATCTTGTTTTTCTGTTCTAACCTCTTGAATTTGTTCACAGTTGTAACTAAAATTGTTACATGTGCAGACAAAAGTAAAAAAGGAGGAAAAGAAATGAAAAGCTATCAGCTTGGAACGTTTTTACTTCGTCTTATGTTAGGACTAACGTTTTTTATTCATGGACTTGGCAAATTTCAAAGCGGTATTGATAATACGGTCGGTTTTTTCCACAGCATGGGGATTCCCGCGTTTTTCGCTTACGCAGTTGCTGTTATTGAATTCGTAGGAGGAGCTGCTATGATTCTTGGGTTTCAAACGCGCTTAATAGGTGTTCTGTTTGCGATCGTGATGATTGGCGCTATTTTCACAGCGAAAAGCGGTGCTGGTTTTACAGGCGGCTATGAGCTTGAGATTGCCCTTTTTGCTGTTTCGCTTCATGTGATTCTAGCAGGAAGCGGCGCGTACGCGTTAGACAACCGATTACAAAAGCCAGAAGAACATTATTCTTAAAAAGGGTAGGCGCTATGCGCCTACCCTTTTTTGTAAAATATATACTTCTATCGATTCATTTTTACTAAAATATACAGCTATCATTTTTAAGGAAATTCGTATATATGGTACTATTTGGTCATAGATGACTACATAGTCAGTCTATTTGAACGATACGGGGAGGTTTTAACATGAAAACCGAAAGAGAAAACGGAATCGTCCGTCAAGTGAATACGATTCAATCAAAAGAAGAGCGCTTTAATCCTTTTTCATGGTATGAAGAGATGAGAAACAGCGCGCCTGTGCAATGGGACGAAGAAAGGCAGGTATGGGATGTTTTTCACTATGCTGGAGTCAAAGAAGTGCTAGAACAAAAAAATATTTTTTCTTCTGATCGAAGACCTCCACAAAACCAAAGACAAACTGCTCTAGGAACAAGCCTAATTAATATTGATCCGCCTAAGCATGCTGAAATGAGAGCGCTTGTTAATAAAGCTTTTACGCCTAAAGCAATGAAAGCATGGGAGCCTAAAATTGCGCGCATTACCGCTGAATTATTACAAGAAGTTGAGCATCTTGAAGATATTGATATAGTTGAGCATCTTTCCTATCCGCTTCCGGTTATGGTAATTGCCGATATTTTAGGCGTCCCGATAGAAGATCAGCGCCAGTTTAAAGACTGGTCGGATATTATCGTAGCGGGTCCATCGAATAATGAACGTGAAACGCTCGAAAAATTGCAGCAAGAGAAAATGAAAGCAAACGATGAGTTAGAAACTTATTTTTATCGAATCATTGAAGAAAAACGGACGCAGCCAGGAGATGATATTATTTCCGTGCTTCTTCAGGCAAAAGAAGAAGGGAAACAGCTAACGGATGAAGAGATTGTCGGTTTTTCTATTTTGCTGCTGATTGCAGGAAACGAAACAACTACGAACTTAATTTCAAATACGATTTATTGTTTAATGGAAGATAAGGCTTCTTTTGAACATCTCAAACGTGAGAAAGAGCTTTTGCCTTCTGCGATCGAAGAAGTTCTTCGCTATCGTTCACCCGTTCAGGCTCTTCACCGAATCGTAAAAAAAGATGTGACTCTTGCCGGTCAAAAACTAAAAGCGGGCGAACACGTTATTCCATGGATGGGATCCGCGCACCGAGACGCGCAGTACTTTGAAGACCCAGATGTATTTAAAATCGACCGAAAACCAAATGTGCATATGGCATTTGGAAGAGGGATTCATTTTTGCTTAGGAGCACCGCTTGCTCGAATCGAAGCAAAGATTATGCTGGCTGAGCTGATTGATCGCTATCCGCATATGGACTGGAGCCCGGCATTTGAGTTAAAGCCGATTGAAAGCACGTTTGTGTACGGGTTAGAAGAATTATTGATTCGTAAACATGTATAAAAAAAGCACGCTTTGCGTGCTTTTTACTCTTTCTCTGCCTGAATTCTCGCTTCAGCAATTTTATCCGTATGATCATATCCCCATTTAAACATCAGCTCGATAATAGGAATGAGAGTTTCTCCAAAAGGCGTTAAATAATATTCTACTTTAGGCGGAACTTGTTTGTAGACTTCGCGGTGGATAATTCCGTCCCGCTCAAGTTCACGAAGCTGCAGCGTCAGCATTCGCTGCGTCACGCCTGGAATGAGTCTGCGCAGTTCATTAAAGCGCCGGCGTTCCTTCGATAATTGATATAAAATGACGCTTTTCCATTTGCCTCCGACTACATCAACGGCTGCTTCCACAGGGCAAGAATAGCCGTGAGGCTCCCATTTTGTTAAGTCGTATTTCATAGTGATTACTCCTTTTATCCGTGAGTCCAGCTGCATTTGTGCTGTCTATACTATAGCACGTCTTATTTGATAAAAACATGGAAATGATTCATGGAATTATTGACGGAAAATTAAAAAAGTAATGGAAATAATTATGAGTTTGTTGTATGATGAAACTATGAAAATAATTTTTCTATTAAAAAGCGAAATATTTTGAAAGCGCTTTATTTATAAAGGACGACAGGGGAAAGGGCGGAGGAACGATGAAAAGATTTATCAAAGTAGAAAAAAGAAATCACGTGGCGGTTGTACGAATGAATCAGTCGATGCTTAATCGTTTGAACAGTGAAGTTATGTATGAGCTGCAAGAAACGATGAATGAGCTGCAGCACGATGCGTCGGTTGGATCTATTGTATTTATGGGAGAGTACTATAAAATGAACGGCGATCATAGAACAACTTCTTTCCTGCGTGAAGAAACAGGAAGGCTTTATCAGCCGATTCATGCAGTAACAGCTCGAGCGATTTTTCAGCGCATTTCATGCAGCTCCAAACAAACGATTGCGCTTCTTACAAACTTTACGTTTGGCGGAGGGTATGAGTTAGCTTTAGCATGCGACGTACGAATTGCAGAAGAACCTGTGCAGCTGAAGTTAACAAACGGTATGACCGTTAGTGCGCAAGAAGCATGCAACATGGGTAAAGTGCAGCATATTGTGCAAAAAGGAAAAGGGTTGGACTATTCGCTTGCGCTGAACGCATTAGAAAAGGAAGCTTAAAAAACGCTTTCACTTTATTTTTATAAAGTGAAAGCGTTTTTATTTCATTTTGTTGATAAAAAGGTATTGAAAATTCTGAAAAAAGGAGTAGAATGATAACAAATCTACTTATTTTAAATAAGCAAAGGAGCTGGTATCAATGCCATTCATTTTTAAAGAAGCGGTAGTCGGATTGTTTACAGCGGCAGCAGCAGGTTTACTGGCGTTTCAAGGGGTAGAAGTGGTGTCAGCCATCATTCATCTGCTAACTTTTTGGAAACAGTAATAGCTAATAAGTAGAGAAACAACTTATAAAGATAAGGGGCTTGAGACTTTCTCAGCCCTTTTTGTTGTGGAGCTCATTATTTTTCAGTATACTAACGGTGGAAATTAAGACATAATATGGTTACATAGCAGGGATTTACGAACTCAGTAGGGAAGTATGTAGACTCTGAAAAAATAAACAATGATCGCTTTTACCCGGTAACAAGTTTTGTTATCGGGTAACGTGTGTAAGGGGTGTGGATAAGTGAAAGATAAAAATTTAACAGAAGAACAGCAGCGAGTTGATTGGGTAGTCGAAGAAATCAGCCAAAAAGCTGAAAAAATAGGCAAAAGCGTAGGAAGCGTAAAAGGCGAAATTGTCGATTTGCGAAGCACGTTTTGGGACGATGTCACGGTTAATATGGATGAGCCGGATGACGTGATTGAGACATTTACGAGCATTAAGCAGCAGGCAGAACTTTTAGCTGAACGTGAAATTACCCATAGACAAGCGTATGATCAATTAAAAACATTAAAAAAGCTAACGCAATCCCCTTATTTTGGACGTTTTGATTTTATAGAGAATGGTGAAAAAGAAGCGGAAGCTATTTATGTGGGCGTGGGCTCTTTAATGGATCAAAAAGATGAAGAGTTTTTAATTTATGATTGGCGTGCGCCTATTTCGAGTCTTTATTATGATTATTCACCGGGAAAAGCGCAGTACGAAACGCCAGGTGAAGCGATAAAAGGCGAGATGAAGCTAAAGCGTCAGTTTATTATCGAAAATAGCGTAATTAAAAGCATGTTTGATACAGGAATTACCATTCGAGACGAGCTGCTTCAAGAAGTGCTCGGACACAACGCAAGCAGTCAAATGAAAAGTATTGTAGCGACCATTCAAAAAGAACAAAACCAAATTATTCGAAATGAAAAAAATAAAGTGCTGATCGTCCAAGGAGTAGCAGGGAGCGGTAAAACGTCTGCAGCTCTTCAGCGGGTGGCTTATCTTCTCTATCATCATCGAAAGCAGCTGACTGCAGAAAATATGATGCTGTTTTCGCCAAATCCGCTTTTTAACAGCTACGTCTCAACTGTTCTTCCGGAGCTTGGAGAAGACAATATGAAACAAACAACGTTTCAGCAATATGCCGACGGACGGTTAGGAAACGAGTTTGACGTGGAGGATTTGTTCGTTCAAATTGAATATTTATTAACGGAAAAAGATGCTGCGGCAAAAAAACAAAAAATGCAGGAAATCCGCTACAAAGCAAGCCGTGAATTTAAAAAGCAGGTAGATGCGTATATCGAAGAGCTGTCTACTAAAGACATCATTTTTAAAAACATTAAGTTTCGCGGCGAAATCGTGTTATCTGCTCGGCGTTTGTTATCTTATTTCTATTCGCTTGATACGGGAATTTCCATTCCTAACAGAATGCAGCTCGTAGCCGAGTGGGCGCTTAAGCTCATCAACCAGCTTGAAAAACTTGAACGTAAAAAAGATTGGGTTCAAGAAGAAATTCAGCTTTTAGAAAAAGAAGATTATGTCGAGGCCTATCAGCACCTGCAGAAAAAGGAAGGCTATACCGAAAGCTCATTTGATGACTTTGACCGGGAACAAGCGTATTTAGCCAAAGCCGTTGTAGCTAAGAAAATGAAATTTATTAAGCAGGCCATCAAGCAGCTTAAATTCATCGACATTCGTCGTATCTATATGCAGCTGTTTGAAAGACATCACCTTTTTTCACATGTAGAAGGATGGGACGAAACAGCTAAAAACACGGTGGAAAGAGTTATGAACATGAAGCTGTCTTATGAAGATGTAACGCCTTACTTGTATATAAAAGATCAAATTGAAGGGCGAAAAGCCAATCCTGTCATTCGCTATTTGTTTATTGATGAAGCACAAGATTATTCACCGTTTCAGCTAGCGTTTTTAAAAGAGCTGTTTCCGCATGCTAGAATGACGCTGCTTGGAGACTTGAATCAAGCGATTTATGCGCACGCCTTGAACGCACCGACCATTCTTTCAAGCGAACTGTACGAAGAGAAAGAAGCAGAAACGCTGACTCTTACAAGAAGCTATCGATCAACGCGTCAAATTGTCGAGTTTTCAAGGGATATGGTGGCAAACGGCCATTTAATCGATCCGTTTAATCGAGACGGAGCGAAGCCGACCCTGACGGCTGCAGGTAACGTCAAAGATCTGCATGACGCAATTATAAACAAAATTAATGAATTGAAGCAGCAAAACTATAAAACAATTGCTGTGATTGCCAAAACTGCTGAAGAAAGCCGAGAAGCATTCCAAGCACTGCCTGATTCGATGTCTGCAAGGCTGCTGACAAAAGAAACAAGTTCATTTGAAAAAGGCATGCTTGTCCTGCCAGCCTACTTAGCAAAAGGAATTGAGTTTGATGCAGTCATCATTTACAATGCCTCGAGTGAATGTTATCAGGATGAATATGAGAGAAATTTATTTTATACAGCATGCACAAGAGCGATGCATGAGCTCCACCTGTTCTCACTTGGTGAAATTAGCCCGTTTATATCAAATAAAGAAACTTATGAATACAACGGTAAATAAACAGAGAACGGTCAGTGTCTTGAGTGTCTGAAATAGTAGTACGAAAAATCGAGGGTGAAATCGCAAAGGTTTTACCCTCGATTTTTTATTTATATGGAGTCAGCTCCTGTTCATTGCCAAAATAAAAATTGTTTGATTAAGTTTCCACTACTATAAAACGAATTAGAAAGACAGTGAAAGGAGGATTTTTATATCCAATATTTACGAATAAATGTATTACTCACCTCTTTGATAAGTTTATTTTTCTCGGGTATTATTCTTATTTCTTATAAGTTATTTGCTGCAGGAATGTTGCCCATCATAGGCTTGCTTTTTATCTACGCTTTAACCTCTAAATACCGTTCAACTGTTTCTCTGTTTCTATTCTTTTTAGTAGGGACATGTATGTTTCAAGTAGGAAGCAATTATTTCATTGAATGGGATCTATCTAAAGAGATGAAAATCATTGTAAACAGAGTTTTACTTTTGTTTATCATAGGTGGACTATTGCTTTCAATTTTATTGTCCAAGCAAAAGGTATTTCTTTTTGCATCATTACCAGACTGGCAGAAACGTATAGTGATGCCACATCATTCAATTAAACTAACGTATTTTTTACTGTTTGGTCTAATTGGTTCGGCTACAATTTTTGTACCTTTACTATTCGCTGAAGATATAAGCTATACAAAATCATTCGTCATATACGGTATAGTATTCTCAATTATAAATGCAATTTTAGAAGAGGTGCTTTGGAGAGGAATTATGTTATCTCATTTAAAAAGCAGTCTATCGACTTTTTACGCTGTTTTTATTACGAGTATTGGATTCGGTCTTTTGCACATATCAATAGGAATTCCTGTGGTAACAAGTTTACTTTTTTCTTTTGGTGGACTTTTCTATACATTTGTCGTTTTAAAGACGAAAAGCATATACCCAGCCGTAGTTTTTCATTTTATTATTAATTTAGGCATGGTCTTTAACGGATGGATATTTTAGTATCTTGCACCAAAAAGCTCAGAGCTATATATCGCTCTGAGCTTTTTATGAGTTATTAGTGTTGTATATTACCTGAACTGTCTACAGTAGGTCGTCTTTTTTTATTGACTTTCAAAATGCAGCAAATACTTCACTAAATAAAGGCCTGAGTTTGTTTTTTCTTGAAGAGGAATGGTCAGGCATGTAACGTAATAATATCCTTTTGGAATATCATAGCTTAAGGCTTCAGATAGGACGCTTTTGATTTCAATGCCATCGCTTTCGACGTGAAATGGAAGGCGAGTCGTCTTTTCAGCTTGTGATGCGTCTGGAGTTTCGTTTACCCACACTTCGACAATGGCTTTTGTGTTCGACACGGCTTCAAACGAAATGGCTTTATCATCTGCGACATATCCTTTTTGAATATCTTCATCACTCCAGTCGTGATGGGGCTTTGGCTGTCCTTTTTGAAACAGCGTAAACTGATGATATGACATCGTTAGCTCTTGTTCTTTCCATTTTGTTTTCATCTTTTCACCTCTTCAAAGTAAAGCTTGTTCAGCTATTATTGCACGATAAATTGTACGCGTGTACCATCTGGGTATTGTTCTAATTGATTTCCAACCCATGAGCCCGCTCCGCGGTTATCAGAAGGTGAAATATAGCGAATATCAGCTCCCGCTCCGCCTTCTTCGCACATAGCCATTGGCCATTCGTCGCGGTCATATCCTGTTTTTGTTGGGTATCCTTTCAGCGATTCTTCCCGATTCGCTTCAGCACCGTCGCGATCAATTGTGCAAACGGAAGAGTGACCAGCGGCAATCGCGTCGCGAATATGATCACCCGTTTCAGGATATCGGTCCAGTGGAAAATAAAGCGTTGCATCATAGTTTACTTCGGCTTCCGTTTTTTCAGGAGCTAAAAACGCTGCATGTCCTATAAACCCTAAAACGCATGCAATGATAATGAATAGACTTGCCATTAATTTTTTCCCGTATGTACTCATCTCAAACCTCCAGTGTAGTCGTTTTTACAGCTTAACTATACTCTCAGATTGCTAAGTTTAGATTACAGGACAATAAATACGGTGTAAACAAGTATTAACAATTATGTAAAAATGATCATTTTGTCTTGTCTGTAAGATGTAAAAAGCCCCCATAATATTCTGAGAGTTATACTTTCTGATGTTTATCTACTTACGATTCAGATTAAATGCAGTGTGAAGTGTCTATTTGCATGTGGGTGAGTCCTAGGTGAAAAAAAGAGTCAACTTCCTTTACTTGACATCATACCCTAATAGGTATAAAGTTGTGTATACATTTACTTCTTGCGTATAGCTTAAAAGCAAGAAACGCAATCATGCATGAGCGGAGGTAGTAGTATGATGGAATATGATAAGCAAGTTAAAAATCGCTTGAAACGAATTGAAGGTCAGTTAAAAGGCGTCTTGAATATGATGGAACAAGGAAAAGACTGCCGCGACATCGTGACACAGCTCTCAGCAGCCAGAAGCGCAATTGATCGCACGATGGGTGTTATTGTCAGCACAAACCTTGAACAATGCGTAAGAGAAAGCATTGAAAAAGGCGAGAATACCGAAAACTTAGTAAAAGAAGCAGTAGAGCTGTTAGTAAAAAGCAGATGAGACATTCGTTTCATCTGCTTTTTGTTTTTACTGTACGCTGCTCATAAGGATAAAAAGCGCTGTTCCTAAACACAATACGGATAGGAACAGCGCTTTTTTAGGTTTATCTCGTTTTAAGAACAGGAAAGATATATGAAGAGAAAGGAGGAGGTCAAGGTGAGTGATGACAAAAAGTCACCAACATATAATCATACGGAAATTCATCATAAAATTGAGGCTTCTCCAAAAGCGCCGGGAATCAAAGCTGCTTTTCGCTTTAACCACGCTTCTTCTCCGTGGGTAAGAGGAATCAGCTCGGGCTTGTCTTCAAGTTTGCCGATTTTAATAGGAATTTTGTTTGATCATTTGCAGTACGGACTCATTGCAAGTATTGGCGGCTTTACATATTTGTATACAAAAGATGAACCTTACGCGCAGCGTGCCGTTAAGTTATTTTTAGCTTTGCTTGGCGTTACGCTGTGCTTTACGCTAGGCTCGTTATTTGCTGACGTGGAGTGGATGAAAACTATTTTATTTGGTGTGATTGGAGCCGTATCGGTTTATATCTTCGGAGCTTTAAAAATTCCGGGACCCTCCGCGATGTTTTTTGTCCTTTCATTTGCAGTGAGTACAAGCATTCCAGCTCCGAATTTACAGGCAGTTTTTTTGCATGCAGGTCTCGTTTTTTTAGGAGGAGCACTATCTTGGTGTATTAGCATGAGCGGCTGGCTTATTAATCCGCGCGGGCCTGAAACGGCCGCTGTGGCGAAAGCTTATAGGCAGCTAGCTTCATTTGTTGGATCACTTGGCACGGAATCGTTTCACGCTGAGCAGCACAAAACGGTTGTAGAGCTTCGAGCAGCGGAAACAGCAATGAAGCAAGCGAAAATTAATCGAAAAAAATCATCGTTTTCTCACCGCCTGTTTTTATTAAACCAAAAAGCTGAAGGGCTGTTTATTTTTGTGATGGCCGCTGCGAATGATTTTAATCCGGCTGTTTCGAAAAAAGCACAAGCGGTAATTGAAACGTTCGCATCCGAAATGGCCACGTTAAAAAAACATAAAAAAATTCGAGACGTGCGAGAAGAAATTGAAGAGCTGTCCATCAAAGAAGAGCTGCGCACATTGTTACTAGATGTAAACGACGTTCTTCAAATGAAGGAATTAAAAGAAACGGAGTATATTCAATTTTCACAAGGCAGCGTAAAAGCACGGTTAAAAGCTGCTTTTCACAAACGTTCGTATGTACTTAAAAACGCTTTGCGCTACGGAATTATTATGATTATCGCCGCAGCTGTTGCCTACACGACAGACATTCCAAGGTCTTACTGGATTCCTCTCACGTGTGCAGGAGTGATGCTTGGGGCAACCGTTCGTGCAACGGTTCAGCGAGGTATTCAACGCTCTGTCGGAACCATTTTAGGTATTTTAATTGGAACCGGGATTCTCATGCTTGAACCAACGGGAATTGTCATTGCGCTCATTGTCTTTGTGCTTCAGTCAACGATTGAAATTGTGATTGTTAAAAACTACGCGCTCGGTACGCTTTTTATCACACCGAATGCTCTTTTAATTGCTGAAAGCGGTCATCCGGACAAAGCGATTAGCTACTTTACGTCCGCTCGAGTGATTGATATTGTTATTGGTTCTGTTATTGGAGTGGTCGGTACGGTATTAGTTTTTAAACGAGCTTCTTCGCTTCGTCTGCCGTATTTACTTGGAGATGTCATTCGAAAAGAAGGACAATTTTTAGAAATGCTAAGCACTGAACAAGATGAAGAAAGAATTAAACAAGAAAGAAATAAGCTTCAAGGGGAACTAGTTAATCTTCGGGCGCTTTATGATAATGTGATTGGAGAATATTCTAAAACGGCCGTCAAGCTTGAAGGACTGTGGCCGGCAGTTGTCGCTACGCAGCAGTTAGGTTATATGCTTCTTGCGTCGTATGAAGGATATGAGCTGTCAGAAACGGAAAAGCGAGAGCTTCAAGAAACGTTTGCTCAGCTAGCCGCAGCAGCAGAGCAAAAGCGAGCGCCAAAGCTTTCAAGTGTTCCGACCCTGAAACGCTACCCCATTATTCAAGGGGAAATCACTGCTTTATATGAAAGTCTGCAGGTAGAAATATAAAAAGCACGGAACCAATGGGCTCCGTGCTTTTGCTTTTACATATCCACAACTTCACTTACCGTTTTATTTACATCGTCACGCGTCATTTTTTCTTTTCCTTTCATTAAGGCGTTTAACGTTCCATCGGCAAGCGCTAACGGAATTTTACAGAAATGAAGAATCGGAAGCGATTTGACATCTTCTAAATATTTCTTTCCTAGTGACAGATTTCGGCGAGCATAGGCAAACATATCTTCTCTGCTCCAGTTGTTAGGGAAGAAGCTGACTCCACGCTCTGAATCTTCCGAGGTATTGCGCAGAATATTTACAGACTGCAAGCCGCGTCCAAATGCAATGGCTAATTCTTTGTCTGTCTCCGTGCCGTCATACCATTTCCAAATGTCGTTAAGCATCACGCCTACTAGACCAGCTACATAGAACGTATAGTCATCTAAATCCGCTTCATTTTGAATATGCCAGTCTTTTTCTACCCAATCGGCCATTCCTTTGGCCATAATAGAAGTTGCATCTAATACTTGATCTGCAACTCCAGTCGGACAAAGCGCAATCCAGTTGCCGAGCTGAAGCGTTACGTCAGGTAAATCAGCTTGATAAGGACCTACTAATGCCATGTAGTCGTCTTCGTTAAAAGACTTTTTTAACAGGTCACTAATGGCGTAAAGCAAGCGGCTTTTTACACCGGCTTCTAGCTCAGGGTGATCTTCAATTTCATCAATTGCCCTCATACATAAGTAAGCAGATCCTACTGCGTCTTGCAATTCTGCCGGCAAGTGGCTAATTGGAATAAAAAATGTTCGGCTTGTCTCTTTTAACATCACCATTGCGTTGTCGCGTAATTTGTTGGGTACACTCATTGATAACTAGCTCCTTTTTACATATCCACATGTCAAATTAGTTTAAGTTTTCATCTTATATACTATAGTAACAAAAAATGAGCATTTAATGGAGTTTAAAGATTACTTATTAACGATATTGTCATTATTTTGTAGTATTTAAACAGAGATACTTGTATCATGCACAAGTTTACACTACGATAATACTCGTTCATTCTTCATTTTACAGACATAAAAAGTTTATTTTTAAGAAAATTGCCGTCATGCTAATGGGTTAGATGAACTTTTAAGAAAACCCTCAACAGTCGGGTATACATAATACATAGGAGAATACAGAGGTGAAGGTATGAAAATTTTAATTGTAGAAGACGATAGCAAAATATATGAATTAGTGAAAGAAAAATTCGAACAGTGGTCATTTGAAGTGGCTAGAGTAGAAGATTTTCAAAAGGTAATGGAAGTATTTATTGCAGAAAGCCCAGAATTGGTCATTTTAGACGTGAATTTACCTGTATATGACGGGTTTTACTGGTGTCAGCAAATACGTACAGTTTCAAAAACTCCTATCGTATTTCTGTCGTCTCGTGAACATCCAATGGACATTGTTATGGCAATGAATGTTGGGGCGGATGACTATATCCAAAAGCCGTTTAACTTGGATGTTCTTATTGCTAAAGTGCAGGCACTTCTGCGCAGAACGTATTCGTATGGAGACACGATTTCAGACGTTATCGAGTGGAACGGTGCGGTGCTAGACTTAAAAAAAGGAAGTTTGCATTATAACGATCGAGAAGTTCATTTAACGAAAAATGAATTTTTTATTTTACGGCTTCTTTTGGAAGAGCGAGGCAAGATTGTATCGCGAGAAGAGCTTATGCGAAGATTATGGGAAGATGAGAAATTTGTAAGTGACAATACGCTTTCAGTCAACATCACACGCATTCGTACCAAGCTGGAAGAAATCGGGCTGAATGATCAAATCGTTACCAAAAAAGGTCAAGGATATCTGGTGAATTAAAATGTGGAAAAGTTTTTTAAGAGAAAGGCTAAGCTGGATTCTATTCGTTCTTTTATGGCTGAGTGTAATCGATGCTCTGCTGCTTCTCGAGTATGATATTAAGGTATCGTCTACTTCGTTTTGGTACTTGAATCTTTTAACGCTATGTATGCTAATTCTCTTTCTTTTATGGAGAGGAGTAAAAGAAAGAAGATTTATAAAAAGATTAAGTTTAATGCTGCAGAATGACGCGTACGATTTACAAGAAATACATTCATACGTGCGAACGAAAGCAGATGAAGACATGCTGAGTCTGCTGCAGCGTATAGATCGTGTCTATCGCAGACAAACTCACGCTCTTCACGTACAGCAGAGAGAGCAAGAGGAATATATAACGACGTGGGTTCACGAAATCAAAACGCCGCTTACTGCTATGAAGCTGCTTATTAACGCTCGTCGTACAGAGCTTTATAAATGGCCTTGGCTTAAGGATATTGAAGATGAATGGATGAAAATTGATGGGTTAGTAGATCAGAATTTATATGCCGCACGTCTGCGTCACTTAGAAAAAGATTACCAGGTGCACGCAGTGTCGCTAAGCGAACTTGTTTTTCCAAACGTTGCGTATTTCTCGAAATGGTGTATTGAGAAAAGACTGCATATTGATGAAAAGAATCTAGATACGTTAGTGCACACTGACCCAAAGTGGATGCAGTTTGTTGTGAGGCAAGTGCTGTCTAACGCTATTAAATATAGCCCTCTAGAAGGAAAGCTTTCTTTTTTTAGTGAAGAAACGCCGAAGTATGTGAAGTTATTTATCGTTGACCAAGGGGAGGGCATTCCACCACAAGACCTTCCGCGCGTATTTGAAAAAGGATTTACAGGAAATGTCGGAAGAAAATCGAAAGGAGCTACGGGGCTAGGGCTGTATTTTTCAAAAAAAATTACAGATGCTCTTGGCCATCGAATAGAGGTACATTCACTTTTACACGAAGGAACCACGGTAATTTTGACCTTCTACAAACCGAATTCTTTTGATAACCTTTCAAAAATGTAAGGTTGAAAGCCGAGATTGTCATCTGCTTCAAACGAATCTTTCCTTGTTACGAAGTAAGATAGAGCTATACACAAGGAGGGAACGTACATGAAGCGAAAGTGGATTAGCCTTTTAGCCCTGATTTTTATTGTGGGAGCATGTATAGGAGGAATAAAGATTTATCAAAACGCCGCAACGGAGCATCAATACGGGATCATCCCAAAAGAAGCAAAAAAAGTGGACGACTATGGACGAGTTCAATATACCATTTCAGTAATAAACGAAAAAGGACAAACAACGTTTCAAACGTTTACGACGATTAAACAGTTAAAAGAAGGAACGGTTATTGACCTTTTTGTTCGAGGTAACGAAGTTCGGAAATATGACATTATAACAAAAAATGAGCTGCCGCAGCGGGTGAAAAGCGTGTGGCCTACAAAAGAACGAAAGGAGGAAGGGAAATGAGTATTGTCCTTGAAGGGAAAAATGTAACCAAAACGTTTGGATCAAGAGGAAACGTATACGAAGCGCTAAAAGGAATTGATTTTACAATCGAAGAAGGAGAGTTTGTCGGTATTATGGGACCATCTGGAGCGGGAAAAACGACGCTGATGAACATTCTTTCAACGATTGACCGTCCCACAGATGGCGAGGTATGGATACAAGGAGAAAACGTAGCGCTCATGAAAGATAAGAAGCTGTCTGCTTTCAGACGCAATCATCTAGGATTTATTTTTCAAGATTATAATTTACTGGATACGTTAACAGTAAAAGAAAATATTCTTCTGCCGCTTACGGTTACAAAAATGTCTAAGAAAGAAATGGAAGCGAAGCTGAAAGACACCGCAACGCGACTAGGCATCTATGAGCTGGCGGGTAAGTACCCGTATGAGATTTCTGGTGGACAAAAACAGCGCGTTGCAGCAGCGAGAGCAATGATTACGAATCCAGCCGTTATTTTCGCCGATGAACCTACCGGAGCTCTTGATTCCAAGGCCGCTTCAAGCCTGCTTGAAAAGATGTCCCAGTTAAATCAAGAAGACCGTGCCACCATTATTATGGTGACGCATGATCCGCTGGCTTCAAGCTACTGCAGCCGCGTGCTGTTTATTAAAGACGGACAAATTTACACGGAGCTGTTTAAAGGCGAACAAACGAGACAAGAATTTTTCAAACGAATTATGAACATTCAAGGCGCATTAGGCGGTGAAGGCTATGACCGTATTTGATCTTGTTAAAAAGAATATGCGCAAAAATATTAGTCGGTACAGCCTTTATTTCTTTTCAATGATTTTTAGTATTGTTGTGTACTATGTGTTTGCTACGCTTCAGTACGACCAATCGATTTCAAAAGTGATTGGAGAAGAGATGAGGCTGCAGGGCATTTTTAATGCTTCAAATTACGTTCTGCTTACTTTTATTGTTGTCTTTATTTGGTACACAAACTCATTTTTTATCAGACAGCGTAAGAGAGAGCTCGGACTGTATCATTTAGTCGGTATTGAAAAACGTACGATTGGGAAAATGATTTTCTACGAGAATATGCTGCTGGGGATTTTTTCTTTGGTGGTCGGTATTTTACTAGGTACCGTGTTTTCAAGGCTGTTTGTGCTGTTTTTACTAAAGCTTATGGGGCTGTCGCTTTCTATTACGCTCACATTTTCTCTTCAAGCGGTTTTAAAAACAGCCGTAGTGTTTTTGATTGTTACCATTTTTATCTCGTTTCAAGGCTATTTTATTATGTACCGCTATACGCTATTAGATCTGTTTCAAGCAGAAAGCAAAAGTGAACGCGTAAATAAAATGAATTCGAAACGCTCAATTGCAGTGGGAGTACTGGGTATCTTACTCATTGGCTATGGGTACTACCTTTCATCGGGAAACATTGTGACGCCTAATTTTTTTCTAATTGTAGCCGTTGTACTGTTCTCGGTCATTTTCGGTACATTTTTACTTTTTAAAGCCACAATTGAGTGGCTGATGGGACTTTACCGAGAGCATGCAAGCCGATATTATTCGTTTGCAAATATGCTAAGCGTTTCTACGATGATGTATCGCATTAAAGCAAATGCACGAGTGTTAACATTAATTACGATTTTGTCGGCTACTACACTTGTAGCAGTTGGTGTGACGTATTCCTCATACTATAACACAAAAGCCGATGCCAGAAGCATGCAGCCTTATGACTATACGCTGCACAGCAAAAACGCAGCGCAAGACTTTATAGATGTACTGCATGAGTTGGATATCCAATCAAATCAGTATGTGTATCATATCGTCAAGCACTCCGCTGATTTATCAGACTTTCGATTTATTACATCCGGTTATTACGGAGATGGTGAGCGAATCAGCTTTTTAGATGAAGAAGAAGTGCGGAAAAATGGCGTTTCGGTTCCTGCGCTAAGCGCAAATGAAACCGTTATTTTTGATTCGATGGCAAAAGGAAAAGTGTTTAAACCTAGTACAGGTAAAACCGCAGCTGTGCCGCTGAAGGAATCAGAAGAGCTTGCTTTAAAAGTCATTAAATCAGAACCTTCGCTTATTCTTGATTCTGAGAGTGCCGGCTATCAGTTTGTAGTCAATCACGACACGTTTATCAAACTTTCAAAGTCTGGACAAAAGCAAGCGGTGTACGTATTTAATACAGGTGATGGAAACAAACAAAGTGAACTTACTAAGAACTATCATCAAATCGCAAAAGAAGCTGGGGAAAGCCGTACTTCATACTATGATTTGTTTCAGACAGGCTTAATGAGTAAAGGATTGTTTATTTTTATTGGAGGATTTTTAGGGCTCGTCTTTTTGATGGCAACGGGCAGTATTATTTACTTTAAACAAATCTCAGAAGCCGAACAAGAGCGCAAAAGATTTGAAGTACTGCGTAAGCTTGGGTTTTCAGTGTCTCAAATGATGAGCGCCGTTCGAAAGCAGCAGCTGTTTACGTTTGGTTTGCCTTTAGTAATTGGCATCTTGCACAGTCTATTTGCGCTGAAGGTCATTACGAATCTAACTGGTGAAAGTCTAATAGTCCCTGTTTTAATAGCGGATGCAGTATACGGGGTTATTTATTTCATTTTCTACTGGCTGACAATGAATTACTACCGAATGGTAATAAAGCGACTGTAAAGAAAAGACTGTTTCGATCAAAGAAACAGTCTTTTTTTGTTAAAAAAATAAAAGGTATGGAGTAGCGAAAATCTGAATATAAAAAAGGGTATATAAAAACTAGAGAGTTGTATAGGAGGGGGAAAATGTGAAAGCAGATGCTGTGTTTGAAGGGGGAGGAGTTCGAGGAATCGCATTCACCGGTGCGATTGAAGCGATGGAAGAAAGCAATGTAGAATGGCAGCGTCTAGCAGGTACGTCAGCCGGAGCGTTGATTGCGGCACTTTTGGCGAGCGGCTATAAAAGCGGGGAAATTCGCAAGGAGCTTCAAAACATGGACTATGCCAAGTTTCGCGGAAAAACGATCATTAACCGAATTCCTCTCATTGGCAACTTGATTGAACTGATGGTTCATTTAGGTTTTTATAAAAATGATTATTTGGAAAAATGGGTGTACGGTCTGCTGCGTGAAAAAGGAATCGAAACGTTTGCAGATTTGCCTGCAGATAAGCTGAAAATTATTGCCTCAGATATTTCGAACGGACAGATGCTTGTGCTCCCTGACGATTTGCCCCGATACGGAATGCAGCCAAGCGATATGAAGATTTCACAAGCCGTGATGATGAGTGCGTCCATTCCTTTTTTCTTTCGTCCCGTCATTTGGAAATCCAAAGGGTTCAAGAGGTCATACATTGTCGATGGAGCGCTTTTAAGCAATTTTCCGATTTGGCTGTTTGATACGGAGCATCCGCGTTTCCCGACGTTTGGTTTTCGATTTGTAAAAGAAGAAATTGATACAGCTGCTATTATTCCAACACCTGTCCATTTATTTAAAAGCATGTTTACAACGATGCTGCAAGCTCACGATTTGCGGTATTTGAACGCGGAGACAAAAGAACGAACCGTACAAATTCCAACGGGTGTGATTACGGCAACGGATTTTGCCTTAAAGGAAGAAGAAATCGAGTTTTTATATGAATCTGGTTATATATCAGCCAAGCGCTTTTTAGAAAAGTGGGATTTTGAACAGCATAAAATGAATCGGACCGAACGTCCGCTGACGCGAAGGAAGCTCCTGTAACAGGAGCTTTTCTACGGCTGTTTTAAAATGTTGACTTCTACAGCCTCGCCTTTTGCGGGAACAGAATACTGAACGCTTTTGTCTTTTTTGAGCCATGCTTTAACGAGCTGTCCTTTTTTGTATGTTTGATCATCCGAAACTTTTACATAAATAGGCTGTACATCGCTAGAACCGAGTATTTCTTTTGTTGTATAGTCAAGCGCAGTATCTCGCGGAATGACGTTTGCAATAAGAATTTCATTCTGTTTCACTTGTAAAATGCGCCCTTGAACTAAATAGCCGGCCGGCTTTTTTGACTGCTCGGCGTTATCAGAACAGCCGCTTAAACAAATAAAAAAGAGAAGAAAAAGTGCAGCTGATTGAACGGTAAACTTCATAAAATCTCCTTTCCGTTTTAACATGACTACCATTATAGCGCGTTTGACCATTTCTTTTCCAGTTTTCGGAGAAAGCAAGAGGTAATCATTGACGTTATTTCAGCGCGCGTGATATGTTTTAACTCATAAACGCTATATTACTAGAAGCTATGCTTAGTACGGGAGGTCCTTGTATGGATGTTACCTTTTTAACCAATGTTATTCGACATATATTAGAACGAGATAATTTTGTCATAGACTTTGAAGAATCAGACGAACAGAATATTCATTTTTGGCATCGAGACGAGCCGTTTCGCCTTTTTATTTCAGAGCAAACGGAGGATTATTTAGTATGGACCGTGTTTGAAAATGAAAAAGAACAGTGGAGCGGCAAGACATTTCTTCAAGAAGTGACGAATACGTGTAAAGACTGCAGTGAGCCAATCGCACACTGGATTTATAAAGATGGAGGCAAAGCAGGTTATTGCGATCGTTGTCTTCAAACGTTTGGAAATGCGTATTTTACCAATGCTGATGATATCAAGCAAAACCTTCATTTAATTGACGGTTCTATTTGTTTTATTACCGATGAAACCGGAAGCGACTGGTGGATTGCATATGAAGGACTCAAACGAGTAATTGCAAGATTAGAAGAAAATCCTAATCAGAAAGTCGAAATGTACAAGCCTGAATATCCCGTCTTTAAATGGGAAATACATTTTCTAGAGGAAAACAATTCTGCTAGCTTTAAGTTTAAAGATGACTTTGCATCTGGAATTGTACCGAAGGGAAGAATACTCTAACATCCTTGTTATAAGGGTGTTTTTTCTTATAATGGGAAGTTTTTTTGAAAAAAATAATTAATTTAGGTTAAAAAGAAGGAATTAAAGGGTAAAGAGTAGAAGATATATCACTATAGGAAGAATGGGGGAAATAATTATGACAACTACAACAAATTTAACACTGGGGTACAAAATGTACACGATTGATTTTAGCCGTCCAACGCAGTCTAACGAGGCACTGCTTGATTTCTTTAAAGATGTGCAGCACAGACAGGGAAATAATGCAGAAAGCTTTTCTAAAACATTAATGGAAATTGAAGAAATCAAAACAAAATATGTAGATCATGAAATTGTCCTGCTGGCTAAATCGCTTGAACAGCAAATAAGCCGCTCAAATGCAGAAAAACTTGAGGTCTGATAATCACCAGAAATGGTCGATTTATCAGACCTTTTTTATCTTTTATTTTTATCGATGTAGCTCTGTCTCCTTGGCTAAAGAGCAGCCAAGGAGACAGAGCTAGACCTAAGCGGAAGTTGCCCTCCCTTGCGGGCTGCCAACTTCCGCATAGGTGGACCTTTTTGGGGGAATTCAAGGGGTCAGGGAATCTGGTAGCGTAGGTTTTTGGTCGACGATAAAATGCTGTACATTTCTCAGGACGTTTGATTTCATCAAAAGTTGTAGATGAATAGACTAATTAAGTCGTTGGAGGCGTTATATGGTTGGAATTTGCAGCTGGAAGTGTGCAGTGAGTGGAATAAGTATTGCGAGTGTCTACAGTAAGCAGCCGTCGTGGCAGCGGGAGTGTTATTTGGTGACACCTGGTAAAGTTTATTATGAGTCGTGCTATCAAGGGTACGGAGAGTTTGCGGGAATGGATATTTTTTGTTTGATGAGAGAACGCGGAGCGGAGCAAGAAGACAGTGAAGGGGTAGCGGCTTTTAAGCCTAAGATTGTGCTGGCGAAGTATTACAGCGGACAGCGTTATGAAGAACTGCCGGAATCAGAGCCGTGTCCGTATGGAGGCTATTTTTTTGAAGGGTGGAAAGAAGGATAGCGAATATACATAAAAGCTGTAGAGATATCTCTACAGCTCGTTATTAACGTCTTGTTTCATCGACAGATTGTTCTAAGTCACTTACTTCTTGCGTAATTGTATTTAATTCTTCTTGCACCGCTTCAGCTTCAAGAACAGGATCTTGAACGATTTCTGTCGTTTCAAGCTCTTCTGCTGCAGCCGTTTCTGCAAGCGGCTGTTCTTTAGCAGTGCGTAGAGATTTCACTTTGTTGACAACTTGCGAAGATTGTTCGGAGACTTTTTGTGAAAGACGAGCCGTGCGCTGTTTGAGATCTTGGCCTTTTGCATATACCGTTTCTTTCACTTGACCTGTTTTAGCAAGTGCTTGATTCGCTCCGTCTTGAATAGAAGCACGTAGCTCTTTTCCTGACTTTGGCGCTACTAGTAAAGCTGTTGTTACACCCACTACGCTGCCTACTAAAGTGCCGACTAATAACTCTTTGCTTCCACCTTTTGTTTCTTTACCCACTGTTTCTTTTACGTTTTCTTTTGTCATGACATTTCCTCCTTTTATAATATGTAATATGAAGGGTTTACCATTTTGTTGAATACTTCCTGCAAAACGCAAATGATTCGCTAAAAAAATCTGCAAGTGCCGTCGGACGCTCGTACAGGCTGGTGAAATTTGATTGTATATAGTATTCAACCACCTGACAGAAAAACCTTCTTTTCTGCTATAAAAACAGAAAAAAACTTATCTATAAAATCCGACACAAGAAAACGACAACATTCGTTCTTTGGTAGCATTTTCACTTGAAATTTTATATCATAGAGTGCAAGGAGAATACGTTCTCTTTTTTTAGATGCTGGAGGGATTGAAGAAATGGCTGAATCGAAGTACAGAACGATTTTAGAAGCAAAATCTGGAGAGTTAGAAGCATTAAAAGACAAAGCAATCAAAGACAGCTGGCAGCCGATTTATCATATTCATCCACAGTACGGGCTGATGAATGATCCAAACGGATTGATTCAATTAAACGGTGAATATCACGTGTTTTATCAGTGGTATCCGTACGGTGCGATGCATGGAATGAAGCACTGGGCTCATGTGAAATCTACGGATTTAGTAACGTGGGAACGCCTTCCGGTTGCCCTAACACCAACGGAAGAATATGAATCGCACGGCGCATACTCAGGCGGCGCTATCAAAAAAGATGGTCAAGGGCTGCTGTTTTATACGGGGAATGTAAAATACGAAGACGGCTCACGCTCAGCTAATCAATGTATCGCGATGCTAAAAAGGGATGGAAGTGTAGAAAAATACATGCACAATCCAGCGGTACGAGGCGTTCCTGATGGGTATACAGGACATGTGCGCGATCCGAAAGTATGGAAAGAAAATGATACATATTATATGCTGCTGGGCGCTCAGCGTGAAAACGAAACGGGCGCATTAATTGTGTATGAATCAAGCGATGCGCTTCAGTGGTCATTTAAAGGCGAAGTTCAAACATCGCTTCCTGACTTTGGATATATGTGGGAGTGCCCGGATTACTTTAAACTGGACGGAAAAGATGTGTTTGTCTTTTCACCGCAGGGAATCAAAGCGGAGGGCCACGATTTTCATAATATTTATAATGTGATTTACGCGGTGGGAACCTTTGATGTGGAAAGTTTAACGTTTGAAATGGAGTATTACCGTGAAATTGATAAAGGATTTGACTTTTATGCACCGCAAACGTTTCAAGATGAAAGCGGACGTCGCTTGCTATTTGCATGGATTGGAAACCCGGACGTTGACTATCCATCAGACGAATACGGATGGGCCCATGCATTAACGCTTCCTCGTGAGCTTTCCCTTGAAGGTAATGAACTTGTTCAAAAGCCTGTAGAAGAGTTAAATAAGCTTCGAGATCAAGCGGTTCATTTTAGAGGCACGCTAAAAAATGAAGAAGTGATTATTGATGAAGCAACAAACAATGCCTATGAAATCAATATGACGTTCCGCGAGATAGGGGCCAAACAGTTTGGTTTAGAGCTGTTTAATAGTAAAGAAGAAGAGCTTCGCCTTGTGTTTGATACAGAAAAGCAAGAAGTGAGACTCGACCGCTCTTCATTCCACCATCAATATGCAACGGAATACGGTGTCGTTCGCTCTGAAAAATGGACGGCGTCAAATGAAGTAGATGTTCGCGTATTTGTCGACAAAAGCATTGTCGAAATTTATATAAACGGCGGTAAAATTGTCTTCACTTCCCGCGTATTCCCGAAAAAAGATTCTAAATCAGCTGTAAATGTATTTGCAGAGGGATCTGTGGACTACCGTATTGATTATTACGGTATGTCGCGCGGCATTTCGTAAATGAGAAAAGAAGCTGTGACAAAAGTACTTTAGCGCAAGTGAAAAACGAACCACTAATTAACATGTTTGATTAGTGGTTCGTTTTTTTTACGATGGTGAATATAGTTTTATCTGTTTCGTTCCTTCTAGCAGTTGATTGGAGGGCAAGGCGAAGACTCCTGCGGGACAAGCAGAAGAGGTGAGACCCCGCAGGATCCAAGCGACGAGGAGGCTCAGCAGCCGCCCGCGGAAAGCGAAGCCTTGCACGGAAATCAACTGCGGTGTAACAAGCGGTTCAGCTCATGCATCTCATTTATTCGTCTTTAGGTTAGCTTCATTTCGTTATGTTTTAACCTTTTTTTGAGCTCTATAAAAATAAAATACAAATACAAGAAGCAACTAAATGAGGAACAGCTGCAATAATAAAACGTTTCATCCATTCTGTATCCTCTCGCTGCCGGACCGGGGTAAAGTAAGGTCCTCTCGTTTCAAATCGAAATGTATCCAGTAAGGTTACGAGTGCAATTGCCGTAAGTAATATGCCAAGAGGGCCTGAAATATAGTAAATATACTGCCAGTTGCCTGCTGTAATAGAAATGATAATCACAATAATTAAAGATATAATGCCAGATATTAATCCCGTTTTCAAACTAAAAATCTCCTTACATCCAGTTTTTGCTTATCTATTTTACCATAACCGAATGAAGGTTTGTATATACGGCTCCGGACTGATATTTACTTTTTGGCTGTTCTTCTATGTAAGTATCTTCTCGTATAAAAAGAGTTTCCTAGCAAAAGCAGTGTCCCTAAAATCCAGCCAGCTGCAGGGGAATAAGGAAAGATATTTTTTATGCGTCAATCTGAACGTTTCTTTCCGGTTTATCACGCAGCGGCATCACCATACTCACAAATCCAACGACTACTACGATGATTGCCGCCGTTAAAAAAGTCGTCTGAGCACCTGCAAGCTTTACGACCATGCCTCCAAGAACAGGAGCAGTAAGTAAAACGGCGCTCGTTAAGGTGTTAATGAATCCGTACACTTTCCCTAGATGCTCTTTGTCACTGTACTTTTGAACGATATAGTTAAACAGCAGCAAATTAAGTCCAACTCCGGCGCCACCGATAGGTGCAGCAATCAAAATAAAATAGCGCGACATAACGGCTGGGTTAAAGCAGCTAATAAAAAATAAAGAACCTCCAAATAGAAGCAGTCCAAGTGATAAAAGTCTAAATGGATGGTGAACCTGTTTTTTTCGATTAAGATACACTCCTGTTGCTAGCGCTCCCAGCCCGATTCCAGAAAGCAGCCAGCCGAGCATTTCCGGGTTATGAGGGAGCACATCTCGAAGAAAGATGCTAATTTGAGCATCAACAAGCATGACGACAAAGTATGAAACGTGAAACAAAACAACGACACGTAAAAGAATCGGGTGCTGAAAAACGAGTTTCCAGCCGTTTGAGTACGTTTCTTTCGGTTGATGGGAAGAACGAGCAGCTTGCCCTTGAATATTTTTACCTGCTTTTTTAAGTGAAAACAGCACGCCGATAGAAATCATACAAGCTGCGGCGTTAACTAAAATACATGCTTTAGGTGTTGTAAACGTCAGCGCGGCGGCTCCGAGAAACGGTCCCACAACTTTGGCAATTTGAAACATAATGTTTTGTAAAGTAGAGGCCTGCAGCAGCTGGTCTTCTTTGACCACTTCTCGAACGTAAGCGAGCTGTGCGGGCACTTTCATAACAGAACTCATAGAGCGCAGCGTCAGCACCCCTAGTGCCAAAAGCGGTTCATTTGTGAAAAATAACAGACATGTAAACAGAAGACGGACTAGTTCAGACAGAAACATCAGCTGTACTTTATTGTAGCGGTCTGCTAAATTTCCAGCTGCTTGACTTAGCAGGATGCTAGGCAAAGCGTACGCGACAGGAATAAGCGTAATCCAGAGGGAATTTGCGTGCCACACGTATGCAAAAAGCGTCATCACCGCAAACATATCAAATAAATCTCCGAAGCTTGCCGCAGTACTTGAAATAAATAATTTTTTATAAGAAGAATTAGCAAACAGCTTTTCTTTTTTCAATACTTTCATTCCTTTATGTGTTGTTCGTAAAAAATAATCGCATCTTCAATAAATTGAAGGACTTCGCTGTCAATAGGATAGAGATTAAGTGAACTGGATGCCTCAGGAGATTTGCGAATATCCCAAAAGGCTTTCTCTAAATCGGTATGGGGGCCAAATAGCTCACTTGATAAAAGCAGTATATCCGCCGCAATCAGCTGGCCATCTTCAGACTGTGGTGAACGCTGATGCTTTAAACACAGCTGAATTCGTTTAATGATGCTGATCCATTTATCAGCACTCTCATTCTCCAGTTTAGGCATATCACGCTGCAGAATCTCACTTTCTTCTATTGAAAGCAGGTCAGTCCAGCTGCTTTGTGTAGTAGGCTGATTGTGAACTAAAGGAAGGAGCTGCTTCCAGTTTAGTTCACCTTCTATTTTTATACTGTTGCGAAGAGTGTGGGTGTGTTCTAAAGCTCGCTGAATTTCTGAAGCTTTTTGCTGAAGTTTTTGCTGATGAATCGCTAAAAGTTCATCAATACTTACTTGATGAAGAATAAGTTCAATATCTCGCAAAGGAACGGCTAAGTTTTTTAACAGGGTAATTTTCTCTAGTGTGACTAAGTCCGTTTCTGAGTAGGAGCGTTTTCCATTTTCAGCTTTTGACGATGGATGAAGCAATCCGATTTGATCGTAGTAACGAAGCGTACGCACCGTGAGTCCTAATTTTTTAGCGGCTTGCCCCGTAGAAAAATAAATCATGTTTAATCCCTCCAAAAAAATGCTTGCAGGTAACGTTACGTCACCTTTTACACTGAATATAGGTAAAAGGGAGGCGAAGTAAATTGAAACAACAAAATCAAGGATTATGGACAATAAAATCATTTGTAATTATGCTAGTCGTTACGTTTATTGGTGTTCCTGTTTTCATTGAAGGAGCATTGCAGCACGTTTTCCAGTCGCTATTTAAAAGTGAGCTCTATGCTGGAACAGCTACTGGATTTGTTATGGCAACTGTGTTTTTATCAGCTCTGTATTGGCTGATGGTGCAGGATGGTGATAGAAAAATTGGTTTTCAATCGTTTTCAAAACGGCACTGGCCGCTCATTCTTTTTTGGCTTTTTGTGCTGATCTTAGGAAGTGTGGCAATTGTTGTACTCATGGAATGGTTTGGTATGACCTATGAAAATAAAAAAACAGCCAGTTTACAGCATGACCTGTCGCTGTTTTCATTTATACTTGCTTTTGTTTCAGCCGCTGTGATCTCACCTTTTTATGAAGAGATTATTTACCGAGGTTTTTTTTATACGTGGCTGAAACGTAAAGGAGGGATTATATTTGGATTAGTGGGAAGTTCGTTTATCTTTATGCTAGTGCATATTCCAACGTACAATACCTTGCCCGTTAACTTTTTATCAGGTCTCGTGTTTGCGTGGGTGTACGAAAAAACAAAGTCGCTGCTTCCGAGTATGATCATTCACGCTTGTTTTAATGGAATCGCCGTGATTTTAACAGCGGCAGCTTAATGTAGTTTCGATAACGAGTAAGCTATGATTTATCTTACCATATTATGTCTAATGAAGAAGCGAATTACAAAAAATAAGCAGAAAATGAACCAAAAAACGGCTAGAAGCACTGCCTGTTCCTAGCCGTTTTTTGTATATGTACGCATGCTTGAGGCTTGTCTTAAAGTGGACATTAAGGTGTATGATAATAGTGACTATAAACAGAAATAAAAAGGAGAGGGTATCGATGCAATATCGAAAGCTTGGAACAACAGGTCTGGAAGTATCAAATTTATGTCTAGGTACCATGGCTTTTGGACGATGGATTGACGAAAAAGCGTCGGCAGCTATTTTACATAGCGCCATTGAAAACGGAATTAACTTCATTGACACAGCCAACTATTACGGAAAAGGGCAGGATGAAGAGTTTAGATATGGCACAGGGGAATCTGAAGAAATTATTGGACGCGCGTTAAAAGGAAAACGAGATGATGTTGTGCTTGCAACAAAAGTCGGCATTGCCGTAGGAAAAGGCAAAAATGATAAAGGTCTTTCACGCACACATATTATGAGAGAAGTTGATAATCAGCTGCGACGACTGCAGACGGACTACATCGATCTTTATCAAGTTCATCTTTTTGATCACCATACACCTATGGAAGAAACGCTTCGCACGCTAGATGATTTAGTTCGTCAAGGCAAAGTTCGTTATATCGGCTGCTCCAATTATGCCGCGTGGCAAATCGCAAAGTCTCATCATATTAGTGACAACATGAATCTTGAAAAATTTATTTCCGTTCAGCCTCAGTACAATCTTCTCTCTCGTGAAATTGAACAAGAGCTGCTGCCGTTTAGTCAATCCGAAGGTGTAGGCGTTATGGTATACAGTCCGTTAGCGCGCGGCATGCTTTCAGGCAAATATAAAACACCAAATGACGTGCCGCCAGAAAGTCGTGCTGCACATGGTGAAAAGCTACTGCGAAACTACTTTACTGACCGAAACTTTCAGCTGGTGGAGCAGTATCGCAAGTTAGCAGAACAACATGAAGTAAGCTTGTCTCAGTTTGCTCTTTCATGGGTGCTAAATCAGCCCGCTGTGACATCAAGCATTATCGGAGCTAGTAAATTGCACCACGTAAAAGATGCAGTTGAAATCAGCGATTGGACATGGTCAGAAGAACTGCTAAACACCGTAAATTCACTGTATTAATAAAAAGTCCGCAGGTGCACCTGCGGACTTTTGTGTTTATATTTTAATTTCTTTTTGCTCTAACCTTGCTTCTAGTGAGTCGTACAAAGCCAACTTGTAGTTAATTTGCTCGAGGTATTTAAAAGTTTTGGCCATTTCTTCTTCTACCGCTTCTTTGTGCTGAAGCATCATGTTTTTTCGTTCTTTAATCGTGCTTTCCCCTTGTTTATAGAGCTCTACATAGCGCTTTATTTCTGCAAGCGGCATGCCAGTTGAGCGCAGAGCTAAGATAAAACGGATCCACTCAATATTCGTATCGTTATAGAGGCGCTTTCCATTTTCATCACGTTCTACAAAAGGAAGGATTCCTTCTTTTTCATAATAGCGCAAAGTTGGTGCGGAAAGCCCGGTTTTTTCATTCATTTCTTTCATGCTATAAGACAAGATTGTTCACTCCCACTTATGAATCGCAAAGCTTACTTTAAGGTATATGATAATCGATAGTTGAACGTTTTATCAAATTCTTTTTCGGTTATTTTTTAAAAAATGGAACTTTTATACATTTTGTCCGTAATAACAAGTAGACAATAAGAAACTTACTGTAAAAGGGATAGAGTAATAAAAAAAATAAAATGGATTAGTTTTATACTGCTGCTGATTTCAAGCGGATTGTTTTTTATCAATCATCAGTACGCCATTTTACTAGCGGCTTGGACCGCTTACGGAATGGCTTTATCAGTCCTGGTTTATTTCTTTTCATACGGCATGAGTGATTCAAATCAGGAATAAAAACCGTATACGCGTTTCTTATTGTCTTCAAAATAAAAGCAGAAAATGAAAGGATGGAGGAAATGGGAGAACTTTTTTGGATGATTTTTTTCGGAGCGTGTATTTGGGTTCCACTAATTTGGAATAAAATTGCGATTGGCAAGCGCATCGCTTACGAAGAAAAGAAAGCAGGACGTGATTTAACAGGGGAAATCAATCCGTTTACTGGAGGAAGAATGTAAATAGAGATTAAGACATCTCTAAATTACTCCCATTGAAAGACGAACAAATAGGATAAATGAGCTCATATGAATTGTTTGTGACACCGCTGTTAATTTCCGTGCAAGGCTTCGCTTTCCGCGGGCGGCCGGTGAGCCTCCTCGTCGCTTACGCTTCTGCGGGGTCTCACCTGTTCCGCTTTTCCCGCAGGAGTCTTCGCCTTGCCCTCCAATCAACAGCTAGAAGCAGCTACCTACATAAAACTTACATTCAGCCTATCCATAAAAAATCCGAACGAATTTAATTCTCTACCAAGAATCTCAATGCATCGTTCAAATTTCCCTACCACTAATAAAATACGTTTGCCTCAGCCTCTTCATTAGTAAAGAAAACAATAGTTTAATTTTGTTATTAATAGTATAATTAACCATATTTATTTTGAATAGAAAGGCTGATGAAAAGGTGTCAACATTCTTTTTGGCCGGCATGGTACTTATGCTGGTGATGATTATTTTTTCGCGTACGCTGTGGGTTCCCAGCGGAGTGGTAGAACGTCTCAGCAAGAAAAAGTGGTTTCAAAACCACTGGCTGAGCGGAGGCTATTTGTTTGGCATTAATGCTTTATATTTTGGCACTACGATATTTTTACTCTATCTTCTTATGTTTACAGATATCCCTTATTTACATCTTGTTCTTATGTTTTTAGCGACGATTGTAAGTATTTTCACGTGGAGCGCTTTTAGTACAGCGTGGACAGGGTCATTTAAAAACCGTCTTAAAATGGCTTTAACAGGAAGCAGCTTTTATTTAATATTGGCATTGATTATGGTGAGCCAGTGGCTAAGCGTTAAACCTCTGTATCCCAATGAAGATACGTTTATGCGAGCTTTAGGATGGATGCTTGGCTTTTTCGTCTCAGCCGTCGCTTTTAGTATATGCTTCATCTTCACTGCGTTTCTAGGAAAACGTTCACCTCGTGTGTCATGATATCATCCGCTTTTTAACGTTTTTTTCTAGTTAACTACTATTTACGAAAGCAGGGGTAAACGTGATTCGAGAAATTTCATCTTCTGATGCAGCCGCTTTTTTAACGTTAAATAAAAAGCTTGATAAAGAAACCGCCTATATGCTGTATGAGGAAAATGAGCGTGCGACTACGCTTGAACAGCAGAAAAAAATGATTACAACTTTTTTAAAGATGCCGAACTCAACCATTTTAGTGGCGGAACAAGACGGACAGCTTGTTGGGCATTTATCTGTGATTGGCGGAAGCGTTAACCGAAAAAAACACAGCGCATACTTAGCTGTTGGCGTGCTTCATTCTTATGGAAACCGAGGTATCGGCACTGCGTTGTTTGAAGAAATGGAGAAATGGGCAGCGCAGAGCGGCATTAAACGAGTAGAGCTAACGGTGATGACTCACAATGAACCGGCCATTTCGCTGTATAAAAAGATGGGTTTTAAAATAGAAGGGAAAAAAGTATGTTCACTCGTTGTAGATGGAAATGCAGTCGATGAATATTATATGGGGAAGGTTTTTGAAAAAAACGTGTTTAAAGGAGAAATGAACATGGAAACGACGATTGTTCAGTTAAATGAATGGGTGATAAAGCTTCCTAAAAAGCTTGAAGTACTCTCTGAAGCAGAGACGTCAAACCGTCCTGCTCCTAAGAAATGGTCACCAAAAGAAATTGTGGGGCACTTATGTGACTCAGCCATTCACAATTTACAGCGCTTTATCAACGTGCAGCATGAAAAAAATCCTTGTGTACTGATACCTTACAAACAAGATGAATGGGTAGAACTGCAGCACTATCAAGATACGTCCATGGAAGAAGTAGTTGCCCTATGGAGCAGCTTAAATAAGCAAATTGCTTCCGTTCTTTTGCATATACCAATAGAAAAGCATATGTATCAATTCGAACTAGGAGATGGAAAGTTCGTTTCGCTTGAATGGTTGGCTAAAGATTATATCGCTCATTTGGAGCATCATATCAAGCAAATCGACGCTCAAATGCCGCTAGGAGGCAAAGAGGATGAAAAAAGAACATAAAAAAGAAGAATCTCAGGTGAAAGTCGATTTGAGAGCAGGTCGCGCCTATGGTGATCATGAATACATAGGAGCTTCGAAAAAGGGCGTGCTTCTTGCTTTGTTACCCGTTCTGATCATTGCTGGAGGTATACTTTTTTTGATGGTAAAATGACAAAAGCCGCATTATAGCGGCTTTTTTTCATAAAGGTGCTAAGTTTTGCTTCCTTCGGGATTGTTGAGGCTTTCTAGAGTGGAAAAGCCTGCGTGTTCTGCGACTATTTTAGCTGCAGAAGGAAGCGTTTCGACTCTTTCCCAAGATTCTGGGTTCCACAGTTTTGATCGCTTGAACGCTTTGCTGCAGTGGAGAAAGCACTCTTGTACTTGGACGCCGATAGCGAGCAGCGGAGTTTTATTTTGAACCGCCATTGTTTCAAGCAGCGCTTTTTCTTTTACAATGCAAGCTTTGCCGTTAATACGCAGCGTTTCTTCTATGCCTGGAATTAAAAAAAGCAGCCCTATTTGAGGATTAGATAAAATATTTTCCAATGAATCTACTTTTTGATTGCCGCGCCTCTCTGGAATCAACAGCCTTTTCTCATCGACGACTTGTACAAAACCAGCATGATCACCTCGTGGAGAGCTGTCGCAAATTCCTTTATGATCAGCTGTAGCGATGATGACAAAAGGGGAATGTTTAATAAATTCCCGGCAGTGTCGATCTAAATAAGGAATTATTTTTTGATGCGCCAATTTGTTAGGCGCGCCGACTATACGTCGAAGCTCTTCCTTTGTTTTTACTCGTTCTTTAAAGTGACCGTTTTTCATTCCTCTTTTCACTCCTACAGTTTGCGTATACTGAAAATACCATTTTTACATATGAAATTCTATGTTTTTATATTAAAAAAAACAGAAAAATCAGTATATTTAAAAGAAGGAGAAGCATGGTAACGCTAATTTCGGTCTTTTTTTAAGTTTTTGATTGCGTTATCAAATATGTCATTAACCGTTTTCATATGTTCACTGACAAGATGGTCGGAGTCTTTTTCTCTCTGGCGCATGTCTTTTAACAAATCATCCATATCATCTAGCAAACTTTGAAAATACTCATCTTTTTGTTCTTCTTTCATTGTGGAATCGTCCATTTCATCGAGCTTATCGAGCTTATCTTCAATTTTTTTGAAGTATTCATCTCTCAAAATTCTCACCTCATTTATAAAGTAGCTTTCTGCTTATTGTATGCAAAATGTTTGTTTGCATGAGTAAGAAGTAGAAAGGGTATAAAGAAAAAAGAGTCTAAAAAGCTCATTTGCATCTTAGTAGGTTACTTTTTAGTTCCCATATTACTTTAAAGTGCGTACTTTTTTTTCGTGTTTCCATGCTTCATAATGAATTTTGTCAGGGAATAATAAGACATTTAATAAATTGATTATACGAATCAAATTCTAAAATAGAGTTATAAAAATTTCAGGAGGTTTTATTCATATGAGAGAGATACTGCAGGGAAAACTAGGTTTTGGAACAGCACCACTAGGCAATATGTATCGCAATATTCCAGAAGAAGAGGCCATCGCAACGGTTGATGCTGCTTGGGAAAGCGGCATCCGTTACTTTGACGCAGCCCCTCTTTACGGAGCTGGCTTAGCAGAAATGCGACTTGGTGAAGCACTATCAAAAAGAAATCGCGATGAGTATGTGCTAAGTACAAAGGTAGGTCGCGTCATTTCAGATGAATTGGAAGATACATCTTCACGTGATATGGGAGAAAAAGGCGGGCTTTTTGAATTCGGCCGTAAAAATAAAATTATTAATGACTATAGCGCTGATGCAACTCTTCGTTCAATTGAGCAAAGCTTAAACCGTTTAAAAACAGATCGCTTAGACTTTGTGTATATTCATGATGTTGCGCAAGATTTTTATGGAGATGAGTGGGTAGGACAATTTGAATCTGCTCGAACGGGCGCATTTCGTGTGCTTACACGTTTGCGCGAAGAAGGAGTTATAAAAGGATGGGGACTTGGAGTAAACCGAGTGGAACCAATCGAAATTATGCTGGAATTGGAAGAAGCAAATCCCGATGTATCGCTGCTAGCTGGCCGATACACGCTGTTAGATCATGAACGTGCGCTGCAGCGAGTGATGCCCGAAGCTGTAAAGCATAATATGGACATCGTTGTCGGCGGACCATACAGCTCAGGCGTTCTTGCTGGAGGTACACACTTTGAATATCAAAAAGCGTCTTCAGACATTATGGCAAAAGTAGAAAAAATCAAAGCCATTGCAGATCGTCATCAGATCAGCATTAAGGCTGCTGCTGTACAGTTCTCGCTTGCTAATCCAGCGGTTGCTGCCGTTATTCCTGGCGCCAGTCGTCCAGAGCGTATTGCAGAAGACAAAGCGGCATTAAACACGGTAATTCCGGCAGCCTTCTGGGAAGAAATGCGTGAACAGCAGCTTGTAGCGTCTCATGCACCGCTGCCAATAAACGTTAAATGAAGGTAGAACGGTAAATAGTAAGTAGAAAAAGAGTCTGGGACAAAAGTATTTTAGACGAAGTGAAAAACGAACCATTGATCAAAATCTTTGATTAGTGGTTCTTTTTTTGTTAGGTGAACGTAGGTTTCATCTGTTTAAATCCTTCTAGCAGTTGATTGAAGGGCAAGACGAAGACTCCTGCGGGGAAAGCGGAACAGGTGAGACCCCGCAGGAACGCAAGTGACGAGGAGGCTCAGCGGCCTCCCGCGGAAAGCGAAGTCTTGCATGGAAATCAACTATCACAAGCGGTTCAGCTCATGTATGCCATTTGTGCGTCTTTAAATTGGATTCATCTTGTTATGTCTCAGCCTCTTTTTTTGTTTTGAGATAGGGATTTGTCATATATTTAGTAAGAAATGGTTAAATACGAACAATTTAAATAAATAATATTAAAATATTCGTTTTTTATATTGAATAACCATTTTGTATTTGATACATTTAGAAAGTGAAAAATATTGCTCGTATATGCTTGGAAATATGGTCTAAGTGTCTCTACCTGGTTCCCATTCAAAGAACTGGACTACGAGTTAAAGTATAAAAATGTTCGGTTTATCCAGACAGAAGCTGTATTCCGTACTTAATTTCTTATACTTTGACTCTAAAAAACGTAGACCATGAAACATGCTCTAGGTTTTTTTCTTTTGTCCAATCATCGAGTGTATGAAACAGCAAAACGAAATGGAGTGAAAGTAACGATCTATGAAAAACAAGATGTTAAAAACAGGGGCTTTATTTACTATTGGTATGGTTTTACTGCTATCTATACTTGCCGGGTGTAATTCAGCTTCAAAAAAAGAAGCCGGAGATAAACAGAAGCAGCAGCCTATTATTGTGCAAGGACCGATGCCGATAGAAGCGCAGAAATTCGCTAAAAAATTAGAAAATGTAAAAGAAGAAAAGTCAGGGAATTTTGTTTTTTACAAAGGAACTGTCGACAATTATCCGGTCATTGTGGTTAAAACGGGAAAAGGAATGGAAAACACGGCAGCTGCTACAGCGATAGCTATAGAAAAATACCATCCTAAAGCAATTATCAACCAAGGAACATCGGGCGGGCATGATGAAAACCTGAACGTGTTTGATATTGTATTAGGAAAGCGAACAACGAATATAGGCTCTTTAAAAACAGAAGATAAAAAAGAAGGCGAAGGAATGGATCCTACTGCGTGGAAGCCGATGGATTTAATGGCTTCTGAAGGAAGCGCTGGAGAAGATCCTGATGCTGAAAAAGCTCGTTATTATGAAGGAGATAAGAAGTTACTTGCGGCTGCAAATGCAGTAAAAGATACATATAAAAAAGGAAAAGTGGTTGAAGGAACGATAGGATCAGCAGACACATGGAATAACGAAGTGGATCGAATTAAGTGGTTCCATACTAAGTACGGGACGTCTGTAGAAGAAATGGAAGGCGCAGCGGCAGCACAAATTGCAGGAAGCTACGACGTTCCATTCTTGGGTATCAGAGTGTTATCTAACAACAAAGTAAACGGTGGAAAATATAATCCAAATACAGCAGCCGCTTGCCAAGACTATGTTTATGAAGTAATTAAACATTATATCAGCACAAACGCTAAGTAAATCTTTATTTAAAAAAGCATCAAAGCTTTTGTTTCTCTAACAAAAGGCTTTGATGCTTTTTTCGTCATGTCTATAGGGGGTTACTGTATTTACGCTATCAAAATTTTATAAAATAAATGGATTGGTAAATTTAAAGTTTATACAACTCTTCATACTTTTTCGTCAAATAATTAATTAACGGCTGAGCATCAATTCTATCTATAGAAAGACCAGTTAATATCTCTTTTGGCGTCTTTAGTTTTCCATACTGGTGAATATGCTGTTTTTGCCAGTCTGCTATAAGCGATAGATTTTGACTCGAAATGATTTTATCAAAGTCAGGATGGTCATTGATTAGGGCTTCTTGTAGCTGAGCTGCATAAATAAATCCTAGATTGTAGGAAGGGAAGTAGCCAAACGCTCCTCCGTACCAGTGGCCGTCCTGCAATACTCCGTCAATGTCCGTTTCTGGTTTGATTCCTAAGTACGCTTCATATTTTGTATTCCATGCGGAAGGAAGATCCGAGACGCGAAGCTTGTCAGCGAATAAATCTCTTTCTAGCTCGTAGCGAATGATAATATGCAGCAGATACGTAAGGTCATCTGCTTGCAAACGAATAAGAGAAGGTGTGACTTCATTTAAGGCAAAGTAAAGAGTTTCAAATGAAATATTACCGTAGATCGCAGGTTCTAACTCTTTGAATAAGTGAGCGTGATTTCTCCAAAACCCTTCATGTTTTCCGATGATGCGTTCCCAAAAAAGAGATTGAGATTCATGCAGTCCCATAGACGTGTATGCGTCTAACCCTGTGTCAAGCAACTTAGAGCTAATTTGCTGATTATAAATAGAATGTCCGCCTTCATGTAAAAACATAAAAGCTGCCAGTTTTACATTGTGTTCGTCGTATCTTACTGCAAGCCTTGCATCGTGAGGGTGAATGCCTGCACTAAACGGGTGGGTAGTGGTGCCTATTTGTCCCGACTTAAAGTTATAGCCAATCGCAGTTAGCAGGTGTTTTCCGAGCTTTTGCTGATTTTCGACCGAAAACGATTCGTGGAGAAACGATGTATCATGTGTAACCGAGGAGCGTTTGATTTTTGTCAGCAAAGGAAGAATAGCACCTTTAATTTGTTGAAAAAGCGAATCGATGGTTTCACTAGAAATTTCAGGCTCATATTCTTCTAAAAGCTGTTCGTAAGGAGCGAGGTGAGGATTACGGTACTCCGCAAATCTTTTATGCATATGAATCAGCTGCTGCAGGTTGTCTTCAACGAGCTTAAAGTTATTTTGCTCTCTAGCCTGTGACCAAAGAGCATGAGTAGAAGCTTTTAAAACAGAAAATTGATGATAGTCTTCCAGTGGTACAGCGGAAAGTTTTTGATAGATGTTCCAATAGTGCTGTACTTGTTTTTGCTGTAGTTGACTTAGATTTTGTTCCTGAAGATGCTGCAATTCTTTTGCAAAGGCTGGATCTGTTTGCAGCAAATAAAGCTCTTTGGAAAGCGTGCCTTGAGTGGTTGCATGCTGCTTTTGACTGTTAAGAGGAGCGGATGTTTTTGCGTCCCATGATAGAAGAGATAAAGCTTGTTTGTAGTGTTCAATCGTTGCAATATGTTCTTTAGTATGAAGACGGATGGCAGAGTTCATAATATCCTCCTTTAGATAAAATACTTTACTTATAAACATACTAAGAATTGAGAATTGAAACAAGACAAATTGAATCAGTAATTGCAAAGAAACAGTTTAATTTTGCTAATTTCACAAACAAATGGAAAGGTGGTAGGATGGTTTATATTCCTACTAACCTTACAAAAATAGTGGGTTTTAAAAAGTGATTTTAATTATTGGGGGAATGACGTTGAAACAGGTTAAGGTGAAATGGTTATTATTTATTGTGATTGCTTTATTTGTTGCCGGGTGCAGCAATAATCAAGCCAGCTCAGGCGATAAAAGCACCAGTGCCGCCCAAAAAGACGGAGGTACGCTAAACATTGCGTTTCAAAGCGAGCCAACAACTTTAGATTCTCAGATTACTGGAAATTCTTCAGTTAAAGATGCGGCGCGAAATATTTACGAAGGACTTGTTATTTTTGATAGTAAAGGCAATGTAGAGCCTGATTTAGCAGAAAAAATTGATATAAGCGATGATAAAAAAGTCTACACGTTTCAGCTGCGAAAAGGCGTAAAGTTTCATAACGGAAAGGAAATGACGGCGGACGATGTAGAAGCTTCGATTAACCGCTGGATTAAGCTGTCTTCACTTGGCAAAACAAACTTTGTTGGTGCACAAGTTAAAAGAACAGGAGACTATACGGTTGAGCTTCATTTGAAAACACCGAACGTGAATACGCTGGCACTGCTAGCAGATCCAATTCCGGCAGCCGCTATTTTTCCAAAAGAAATTATCGAAAAAGCACCTGCTGAAGGAGCTACTGAGTTCGTTGGCACAGGGCCATTTAAAGTGAAGGAATGGAAAAAGAATCAATATATCACGCTAGAGAGATTTAAAGATTATTCTTCAAAAGGACGAAAAATTAAAAAGACTCCTCACGTAGATGAAATTAAAATTAGTTTTTTAAGCGATGAATCTACTAGAATTTCAGGCATTACAGCTGGACAGTTTGATATTGCCTTAGGTGTTTCAAGCGACAATGCGGCACAAATTGAAAGTACGCAAAACGTTAAGAACAAGCTGGCTCCAGGAGGATTTATTGGTTTATTTTATAACACGCAAGAAGGGTTCTTTAGCGATTTAAATGCTAGAAAAGCTGTAAATGCCACGATTAATGCAAAAGATATTTTATCAAGTTCATACGGCGATTCCGATTATTATGAACTGACTTCATCGATTGTAAATAAAAAGTTTCCTAACTATTACAGTGAAGCAGGAAAAGAAGAGTACAATCAGCATGATGAAAAGAAAGCAAAAAGCTATTTGAAAAGAGCTGGATACAGCGGGCAGGAACTGCGTCTTTTAACTTCACGCGATTATCAAGATCAGTACAATACGGCTGTTATCGTCCAGCAAGAGCTTGAAAAAATCGGTGTAAAAGTAAAGCTAGAAGTGTATGACTGGGCAACGTTTACAGATAAAGTAAATGATCCTAAAGCATGGGATATTTACCCGGTAGACTGGGCGGCGCGTTCAACCATTTTCCAAGGATTTTGGACGTCAGGGGGCGCTCCTGTTGAGAAATCAACAAAGTACTTAGATAAAATTAAAGCGGCTGCTTCTGTAAAAGATGCGAGACCAGCCATTGATGCTACGCAGAAATACGTATGGGATGAGCTTCCGTTTACGTTAATTGGTCATAAAGTCAATATTAACGCCGTGTCTACACATGTAAAAGGCTATGATTTTAACTTAGGACCTGTATTTTATAACGTGAGCGTGAATAAATAACATACGCTAAGTTTAAACAAAAAGCGGTTTTAAAGGTACGAGAGAGGCTAGAACAAAAGTATTTTAGTTAAAAGAAAATCCGAACGGTGAAGATTCTTAATGGGAATCTAACTCGTTCGGATTTTTTCATGGTTAGGGTGAACGCAGATTTCATGTATGTAGGTGCTTCTAGCGGTTGATTGGAGGACAAGGCGAAGACTCCCGCGGAAAGCGAAGCCTTACACGGAAATCAACAGCGGTGTAGCCATCCATGCTAGATTGTTAATTCTGTTTGTTCGTCTTTAGATTGAATCCATTGAGTTATGTCTCAATCTCTTTTATTTATCTATCCTTCACACCGCTCATCAGTAAAAACAAAGGAATCCGCATTCGACGCTCGTAAGTCTCAGCGCTGTCAAAATGTTCTTTTTGAGGACATGCTTCTTTTAAATTTGTAACGGTGAATCCGCTTTGCTGCATCAAAGAAAAGTACTCTTCAAGCGTGCGATGATACTTTTGAACGTATCCGCCCATCCAGTGCTGCTGACGGAATCCCATTGAAAAGTAGTTATCCACCGTCCAGTTTGTGTGGAGAGCGGAAGGCTGCAAAGTGGAAGTAATGACTGGGTGTTCCACAGAAAAAATAAATCTTCCTTCAGGTTTGAGTGCTTGATTCACTTTGATGAACATGGAAGCTAAGTCTTCCATATAGTGAAGAGACAGTCTTGCGGTAACTAAATCATATTTGTCACGGGGCGGAGTATAGTGCTCCATCGGTTCATGGATCACTTCTGCATTTGGATAGTTTGAAAGCTGTTGCTGAGCTGCATTTATCATATTGATAGAGCCGTCTACTCCGGTATAAGAGAAACAGCCTTGTGCAAGAAGCTCCGCACCAAATCCAGCGTTTCCGCACCCTAAGTCTAAAACGTTTGCATTTGCAACATCACCTAGAAGCTGTAAAATGGCCGGTTTTTCAATCGTATCGTTGGCATTTTCTTTTTGCTGCCGGCGTTTTGTATAGGCCAAAAACGTCTCGTCATTATCGTAAAATTCAGCTCCTGTTGAGATCTTCAACTAAATCAGCCTCCTCTGTCCAAAGTACCTTATTATAGTCATATATTCAAATTAGTTACAATAATTTTGAGGGATATGGAAAGGGTGTATTATTTTGGAGATAGTGCTATCATGTGGAGTAACCGGCTTGTACACGTTTATGGAAGATAAGTCTAAAAGCTAAGAGTTGAGTATAGAAAGGGTCAGTCTATGCGTAACTCTTAGCTTTTGCTTTGAATCCGTAGGAAACCATTTGTTTTTGGCGTCGTTCTTATTTCGGTAATTTTTCAACAATTGCTGCGTCTATTTGCTGAGATAATACGCTGCTAATCTCTTTTTCATTTTCCACTTTTTCTAAAATTAGCTGCTTATTACCTGTCTTGATTTTTAACATCGTACCTGAGTGGATGGAGAAATCATCTCGCAGCTTTTTAGGAATGGTAAGTCGAAAACGTTCATCAATTTTTCGAGATTGAGCCGTAAATATTAAAGTCGTTTTTTCACCGAAATTCATTTCGTATTTTTGAATCACAATGTTATTTTTTTGGTTAATAAAAAATTGAACCTCCATGTTTGCATCCAATTCGACTGACGTTAAAAGTTCAGAAGTGAGCTGAATCTGCCGTCCGGTTAATGTTGCATAATAAGGAGGAGGCGCCACAGGTTTTTGTGAAAGCGCTATCGTTTTTTCGTCTCTTTTTTTCATAACAATTTGCTGTTGTACTACGTATAGTTCTACATAATCAAATGGCTTAAGTTCATAGTCATCTCGCAGGGATCTTGGAATGACTATTCTACCCATATGGTCAATTGTTCGAATGAAGATATGAGAAGGAACGGGGACATTTTCATCATGATGATCAATAATAATCCAATCATCACAGCTCCGTAAAAGAACTTTGTCGTTCGTCTCGAGTTTCGTTAGTTGCATAAACAAAGAAGGAAGGGATACTCTTCCCATTTCATCAATTATACACTCTTCTTTTTTTGTACGCATCTTGCTACTTAATCCTTTCTAAAAACAGTTTAGATGGGGTATGTTACTTAAATTACACAGCATTTATTTCTTTGTCAAATGAAGAAAATGAGTATTTATTCATCCTACAGATTGAGAAATACAGGAAGTTTGACCTCATTCAGTAGATGCACAGCTTTCCCGTGTAAATGGTAATCATCTGAAGAAAACAAGTTAATCTATAATTGAAAAAGCATAGAATAAAAGCGTTCTTCTTTCTTTTGGTTTTATTGCAAGAAGAGAAAGAAAAAAAGGCTTAAAAAGGGCCAATACCCTATTTCTAAAGAGTAGATGTAGGTTTTTAATCAAAAAATGCCGCGGAACTCAGTCTGAATGATGAATAGATTTATGCATATTAAGCCTAGAAAAAAATTTCAAGCAGTGCTTTTTTTACTTGTTTCGGAGAGCAGTTATAGTTGAAGAATAAAGAAAAAAGCTCAATGTAATGAGCTTTGAGCTAATTTTATCGTTTTTCAACCAGCAGTAAGATGAAGGTAGCAAGCGGTCCTAAAGCAAGAGATAATAAGAACCAGTTCAGACCGGTTCGATTTTTACCTTGCGCTAATCCGGCATTAATTAGAGCCAGCGTTCCCCATCCTACAACGTATTGATTATCCATATGACACCCCGCTAATATTATTTCTTTATATGATTAACAAATTTTATATTAGCATAAATATCCATATTTTTGATTGGAATTCCTGAATTAGGTGGAAAAGCGGTGAATTTCTTCATGAAACAAAATTCCTGTTTTCCTCCACTCAGTGAAGGTAGTAGTGAATAAGAGAAGGGTGCACGTAGTACACGTGAACGTACTGAGGACGATGATAGTGAAGCTGATGCATATATTGATTCATAAGCCTTTGAATGGCGTCGTACACATTGGGCGGATAGCCGTAATAGCCGTGATGAATCCCAACTCGAAGCAAGGAAACGGGAGGCGTGTTATTGTTTTTGTACATTGTTCGGTGCTCTTCTGCGCGTTTAACCTTGCGCAGCTGCTCCGCCCGCCGCCGGCGCAGCTTTTCGCTGTCCTAGTTCTTGATCGAGTATAAAAATAGCTGCAGGGTTATTTTGAGCAATTTTTAAGCGGTCTACAATTGTCTGAGCCTGAGCTTCTTCATCGACTTGTTCTCTCAAAAAGTCCTGCACGATGACTAGGGTTTGAGGATCGTTCGCTTGGCTGATAAATTGAAACGCTTGACGATAAGAATTTGTGACGAACTTTTCATGCTCCAATACTTTTTGAAACGTTTCTAACGGTGTTCCAAACTCACTTGGCTGAGCAGGTAAAGAACTTAATTCAACCGTGCCGCCGCGGTCAACTAAGTAGTCAATAAGTTTTAGCATATGAGTGCGTTCTTCTTCAGACTGCAGACGCAGCCAACTGCCCATTCCTTTATAGTTTAATCGATTCATATAGTTAGACATAGCTAGGTATAAAGTCGAAGAGACGTGTTCAAGTTGAATTAAGTTATTGAGCAGCTTTTGAATTTGTTCGTTCATATTTGTTATTCCTCCTTAAGGAAAGAATTTCTTTCATATACTAGCTGCAACCCTCACGTTTTTTATGGTGAAAGAAATCTACAGTGATACTATATGTCACTTCTTTGAGTAGGTAACTTGCCCATCCTTTATTGGTGCTTCTTACTTACATAAAGGGGTCTTATAATATAGGAATAAACGTAGTTTAAAAGACTCTTTTTTTAGATGGTTAAAATTACTATGTTCTATTTAACCAATTTAGTGATAAAATTGTCACTCTGTGCAATTTTAATTGGTGTGAAGGAGTCAGAAAAATGAATATGCAACACGTATTAATACCTGGATTTGAAAAGCTCGCGAGCTTTGTTTTCTGGTATCCATTTATTATGTCTTTATTTTGGATTGCGGGCACGCTTATTTACATACGCTATCGCGACCGAGATCCCAAAGTTGATTTTTCAACAGTTGATTGGCCGTTAGTGAGCTTTTTAGTGCCTTGCTATAATGAAGAAGAAACGATTGAAGAAACGCTTAAGCACCTTTTGGCGTTAGATTATCCGTCTAAAGAAATCATTCTTATTAACGATGGAAGCACCGATGGAACAGCTGATATTTTAAAGGAAATCAGCAGGAATCACCCTGAAGTTCGTGTGATTCAGCTTTATGAAAATAAAGGAAAAGCCAATGCGTTGCATTTAGGTGCGCACGCATCTAAAGCTGAGTTTTTAATCTGCTTAGATTCAGACGCTATTTTAGATCAAGACGCTCCGTATTATCTAATCCATCATTTTCTTCATAAAGGGGAACGGCTGGGAGCCGTTACCGGAAATCCGCGCATTCGAAACCGTAATACGCTGCTGAGTCGCATTCAGCTAGTTGAGTATTCTTCTATTATCGGTTCTATTAAACGAACACAGCGAATTTTAGGAAAAGTAATGACGGTCTCAGGCGTAGTAGTGGCTTTTCGAAAGAAAGCACTTGTGGACGTCGGGCTGTGGGATCGTGACATGATTACGGAAGATATCGCCGTAAGCTGGAAGCTGCAGCAGCGCTTTTGGGATATCCGCTATGAACCGCGGGCATTGTGCTGGATGCTTGTGCCCGAAACCTTAAAGGGAATTTGGAAGCAGCGAGTACGTTGGGCTCAAGGCGGGCAAGAGGTAATGCTTCGCCACTGGAAAGTGTTATTAAAATGGAAGCAGCGCAGAATTTGGCTTGTATACCTAGAGCAGTGGATCAGTACTCTTTGGTCATTCGCATGGCTGTTTGTGACAATCATGCTGCTTGTTACCGCGAGCAGTCCTCAAGACATACTGTTTTGGTTTACGTTTACGTCATTTTCCCTTGTGTTTATGAGCTTAATTCAGCTGTTTATTGCGCTGAAAATTGATTCGAAATACGACAACGTGAAGCGGTATTACGTATGGGCTGCATGGTACCCAGCGCTTTACTGGATTGTCAATACGATTGTGGTAGTGGGCGCATTTCCTCGTGCTATCAGATCTAGAGTGAAAGGAGGCTATGCCACATGGAGCAGTCCAGACCGCGGCTTAACGAAGAGCAAATCATGATTCAAGCCAAGCAGCCTCTTGCTCGATTCGTGATAAGCATCATTGTTTCATCTGTTTTTTGGCTGTATTGTGCCATTGTTCTTTGGTTTTTCCTTTCAGCTGTTATCGGCGTAAATGACCGTTACAGCGGGGTATTAAAAATTGCGTTCAAAACGACGAACGGCGAAATTCGAACGTTTTTAGTAATTGGACTCGCTATTTTTTGCTTCTTTTTCCTGGCTCTGTTTTTATGGAGATTCTACAACAAAAAGAGATTTGGAAGCTTAAACCGACGAAAAGAGCCGGCGTATACGAGTATTAAAGATTTAGAGCGTCTTGAGCTTTTATCGAAGGATCAAATTCAAGAGCTTCAGCGTGCACAGTACATCGAGTTTGATGTTAATCCGTTAAAACATACTGAGGAGAGGAAGCACGCATGAAGAAATATGTATTCTTTCTTTTAATTGCGGCAGCGGTAGTTGGTTTTATTTTCTTTAAAGTAGTGAACTGGGAAGATAAGGCGAAAGCAACAACGACCGTGGAGCCAGCGCTTGAGACGAACGGATGCTTAGGCTTAAATTATCATCGCGTGCGCAAGCATAATTGGTTTAATCGAATTGTCAGCTCAGTTACAAAGTCTGACGAACTGACAGAGTACAGCGTCTACAGCAATGATTTTGAACAACAGTTAAAAAAGCTGAAGGAACTTGACGCTACGTTTGTTACGCCAAAAGATATTGAAACGTATCAGCAAAAAGGCACGTTTCCAAAACGCTGCGTATGGATTTCATTTGACGATATTGACCGTACCGTGTATCAAAACGCTTTTCCAATTTTGAAAAAGGAAAACATTCCGTTTACGCTATATGTAATCGCAGGACAAGTGGGAGCAGAGGACTTTCAAAATTTAAATATGGCTTCATGGAGTCAGCTAAAAGAAATGAAAGACAGCGGCCTTGCGACAATCGGTTCGCATACATATGATATGCACCGTTTAGAAGAAGACAAGCCTTTATTTCTGACGCCTGCTAAATACAGCGCGTTTGCTCGTGATTTACGAAAAAGCAAAGAAACGATTAAGAACCATTTAGGAATAGCCCCCGTTTACTTTGCCTATCCATACGGCAATACAAATGATGACGTAGCTAAGATTGTGAAAGATGCTGGTTTTCACCAAGCAGCTATTTTAGCCCCTCATGTTATTACAAAAGACAACGATCCGTATTACCTTAACCGGATTGTTGTGTACAACAAAACCTTTCAATATCTTATTCTTCCGTGGCTGACGCGTACGAGCTCATGAGAAGAAAGTGAAAAAAGCCTCTGTCTAAAGCAGAGGCTTTTTTCTGTTTACCATCAAAAGGTATGTCAATTACGTGAAGAAAGTACACTTTCATTTCTATAAAAATCATTTTAATGTTACCATAGAAAAGTTGTGATAACAGATATGGATAAACGAAACTATCTATCAATCCTTTTACAAACTGTGTGTAAGAAGTTTGTAAAGGTGTAAAGAGGAAAAGCGGCAATTGTACGCTTACTATTTTACGAATGTAAGGCAATCGGACAAACTAATTCGCTGTCCATTGCTAATTAAATTGTATTCATTATTCACGATTCCTCTCTATCATTTCGTCATGGGTTTTGTTTTATCATTAAAATTTTGATAAAGGTGTATAGGATATGGAAAACAGGCATTTTGAATATAAATTTAAAGAAGCGCTGAAAAAACTAAATGATATTGAACTTGCGTTAAATGAATCATCGATTGTAGCGATTACAGATAGTCGCGGATTCATCAATCACGTGAACGATAAATTCTGTGAAATTTCTAAGTATGAAAGACATGAGCTTCTCGGTCAAGATCATCGTATTATTAATTCGAAACATCACTCAAAACGGTTTTTTAAAGAGTTATGGAGTACGATCAGCTCAGGTAAGGTCTGGCACGGAGAAATAAAAAACAAGGCAAAAGACGGTTCGTATTACTGGGTGGATACAACCATTGTTCCATTTTTAGATGAACAAGGAAAACCGTATCAGTACGTATCAATTCGCAATGATATTACAAAGCGAAAAGCATATGAAGAAAAAATTAAGCAAATGGCTTATTATGATCCGTTAACTAATTTACCTAACCGCTACTGGTTAAACAAGCAGCTGAAAAAGCTGCTTTTAGATGGACAATCTCCAGAACTGATGGCTATTTTATTTTTAGATTTAGACCGCTTCAAATCAATAAATGATACGCTTGGCCATCATCACGGCGATGTGCTGCTGAGGCGCGTAGCAGAAAGATTAAAAAAATGTATTCCGTCCTCTGATTTTATCTCGCGGCACGGGGGCGATGAGTTTATTTTAGTGCTTCATACACTAAAAACTGTTGAGGAAATTGAAAAAATGACCGAGCAGATTGTAAAAGAAATGTCGCTTCCTTTTTATATAGACGGAGACAAAGTGCTAACCTCTACAAGCGTTGGCATCAGCCTATTTTCAAAGGAATGTCAGCAGCATATTATTCCAAAAGACGCAGATGAACTAATTGACAGGTTAATTAAGCAAGCAGATATTGCGATGTATGTAGCAAAACGAAATGGGCGAAACACATATGAAATGAGTTCTTCTTCATCAAATGAAAAAATCATTAAAACGATTAGCATGGAGAATGAGTTAAAGTATGCGTTAGAAAGAAATGAGTTTCAGCTCGTTTATCAGCCGTTAATCGATTTGAAAACGTCTGATGTCATAGGGGCAGAAGCGCTTATCCGCTGGAATAGCGCAAAATTTGGTACTGTCTATCCAAATGAATTTTTGCCTATTTTAGAAGAAGTTGGTTTGATTGTACCGGTTGGCAAATGGGTATTAGAAGAAGCATGTCAGCAAATGAAAGCATGGACGGAGATAAATTTAAAAGCGAGTAAAATAGGGGTGAACGTGTCACCTATTCAGCTGAAGTCCTCACGATTTGTAACGGACATGGAACAAATTTTGAAGAAAACGGGCCTTGAGCCGCACTTTCTAGAACTTGAAATCACCGAAAGCGTTATTCAAAACAGTCAAGAATCGAAAAAAGTGCTAAACCGCCTGCGGAGTCTAGGGATAAAAGTGGCGATGGATGATTTCGGAACGTGCTACTCTTCTCTCAGCTATCTTAAACACTTGCCAATCAATACGTTAAAAATTGATAAATCATTTATTGATGACTTAGATGAAGTTGGAAAAGTGCTGGTGGAAACGATTATTCAAATGGGGAAAAAACTTAATTTTGCCCTAACCGCAGAAGGAATCGAAAACGAAGAACAGCTGCAGTTTGTGACGGAACAAGGCTGTCATATCGGTCAAGGCTATCTATTTGATAAGCCGCTTTCTCCTGAGGAAATGAGCCGTTTGTTGAAATGAAGGAAAATCCTATGTACGGAAAGAAGCTCTTTAATAGAGCTTTTTTTTATGGTTTTTAATCGTATGTAAGGAGTGTGAAAGTCGTGAAAGAGTACGTTGGAATCTGCACGATATGTCAAAAGAACGTGTACTGTTTAGAGGGATTTTTGAACGGTGTGGTTGTTGAAGGGAAGATTGTCTGCTTTGCGTGTGAAGAAAAGGAGAAGCGTGACTCTCATAAAAACAAAAACTAGCTACCTGGGGTAGCTAGTTTTTGTTTACTGCGCATTCACTTTTTCAGCTTGCCAATAATACTCGCTGAACACATCAGAAAAGGCTTTGACGGTATTTGTGAGTTCTTCCATATTGTTATCGACGCCGCCTACTTCAATTAAAATGGAGCGGTCGGATAAGTCTTGATTATACAGACCGTTATTGCCGCTTGTTTTCTTTTTGCTTAATACTCCGCGGCTAAGGCCTGGATATTTTTCCTCTAGCTTTTCATGAATCGCTTTAGCCATTTTTACATTTTCATCAAATTTCGGATTCGCTTCACCTAATACAATCATTATTTTAGCGTACGATTTGCCGTTGATAGTAGCCGTTGTTTTTTCTTGACGTAGTGAATCACGATGAATATCAATTAAATAATCGACGTCTTGGTTTTGCTGAAGAGCTGTTTCCACCACGCTTCGAGACATCGCATAGGCTCGTCCTGTACCCCAGCCTTTTTCATTCAGCTTTTGCGTCATGTTGGTTGTATCTACTTCCGATCCGATTCCGTCTGCTTTTAATTCCATTCCTAGCATTTGACCAACGAGCGTGATGTTGGTTTTGTTATCTACTGCTTTATTTTCGTTCGCTTCACCTGGCATACCAAGTAAAGGGAAATAAGATTCCCAGCTGTGCGTGTGGTAGATGTACACAACTTTTCTGTCTCCCGTGCTTTGCTTAGCCTGTGTTTGAGACTGTTTTTTGCTTTCTTCGTACGTTTTGCTTTCAGCAGGATCCAAATCACGCTCTCCAGAAATGCTTTCGAGAGGAGGAGCCGATTCATGAGGAATCGTGGTATAATCCGTTCCTTCACCGGCTAACAGAATATGAGAATCAAAAATAGAAAAGCCGGGCAGTTCTGATCCAAATAGACTTCTTGTATCCGCCACGCGAATATTCGTCGCAAGCTGCAGGGCGACAGAAGAAAGAGGAGGCGGGGAGAAGTCTTCTTCAAAGGCATGGGAGAAATGATGGTTTTCCGTATGCATGAAGTAGAACAAGCTTTGAGCTTTATAATTTGATAGCGCTTGATAGACAACGTTCGAGCGCAGCGTATGCTGAAGAGTTGAATACGTGACGGTAAAAATAGCGGCAGATGTTAACAGAACAAATAGTATAGCGATAATTAATGATTTATAAGAAAGAATCCAAAAAAGCTTTTTAGGCTTTTCAGTGAACTTTTTTTTCATAGAGTAAACCTCCTCTAATAAAATTTGAAATCAGCGAATAAGAACTCTAAGAGGAGAATGTTATGTATCTACTATTTACTCTATTAAAAAGAAAAAGAAATATGATAGAAACCATGATATTTAACACAATATAAAAAAGGTTATAGTAGGGCATACTATAAAAAAACGGTGCGTATTGGAGCTGGTTAGATGAACGATTCATGGGTTTATCATCATTTTATTAATACACTGTTATTTCCTTTAACAATGTTTGGCGTGGCATTTTGTGTACTAGGGCTGTTGGTGTACATGCTGTGGAAAGAAAAGCAAAAAGAAGGGCGAAAACAACGAGATTGAGGCATCTAATCTAAAGACGAACAAATGAGGTAAAGGAGCTAGTATGGAACGCTTTTGACACCGCGGTTGATTTCCATGCAAGACTTCGCTTTCCGCGGACGGCCGGTGAGCCTCCTTGTCGCGCACGCTCCTGCGGGGTCTCACCTGTTCCGCTTTCCCCGCAGGAGTCTTCGTCTTGCCTTCCAGTCAACCGCTAGAAGTATCTACATGCATGAAACCTACGTTCATCACACCAATAAAAAAATCCGAACGAATAATTGTTCGGATCTTCCTTCAACTAAAATACGTTTGTCACAGTCTTTTTGTCCGAATTTCAGCTGGGAAAAGGAAGGTTTTTTCTTTCTAAGAACTCCATACGGTTCCCAAATGGATCATCCACGTAAATTCTTTCAGTACCGGGAATGTTTTTGTCTTCTATAAAAGAAATACCAAAGCTACTCAGATGATCTTTGAACGCAGGTAGATTTTTAACGTGAAAGCCTGGATGCGCTTTTTTAGCGGGTGAAAAGGCAGGTTCCACACCAATATGCAGCTGATAAGAACCGAATTCAAACCACACGCCGCCGCGCTTTTTTAGACTTTCCGGCTTTTCGACTTCTGTTAATCCAAGAACAGTTCCGAAAAAGTGTCGTGCTTCGCTTTCTGAATTCGGTGGTGCAGCTAGCTGAATATGATCAATATGCGTCAGTGTAAAAGCCATAAACATTCCTCCTTAAATAGTAGAGTACTAGTTAAGTTTACGTGATGTATATCTGTAAATAAATGATAAAAAGTTGATGTATTTCATAAGAAAAACTTATTATTTTATATACATATAACACCAAATGAGGTATATTTTATTTTGTTGTTATTTAGAAGAATTGGAGATTAATATGGAATATCACTATACGTTAACAAAAGATGATTATGTGGCTTTTAATATGCATCATGCTCAACATTCGGAAAGAGTACAAAAAGTGCTGAAAGTTCAGCGATGGATGTCGCTTATTTTTCTTCTCATTCCTTTGCTTGTTTCGTGGGTTGAAGGAGAGTTTTTACTTGGCATGTTCGTAGCATTTGCGCTGCTTGCGGTTCTTTGGTTTTTATTTTATCCGAAATATTTTTACGGAAGTATTAAAAAGAACATTATAAAGGTAATAAATGAAGGAGATAACAGCAGTCTGACAGGTGAGCATACTATGATGGTTACGGAAGATGGCTTGGTAGAGAAAAGCTTAAAAGGAGAAGTGAAGACTCCTTGGTCAAGCATCACTCAAATTAGAGAAACCGATGAACATATCTTTATTCTTGTTAGTGCAATGAGCGGATACGTTATTCCTACAAGCGCATTTGCAGATGTAAAAGCGCTACAGCAGTTTAAAGAAACGCTGAATGCTGCAAGGGCTGGAAAAACAGGCTGAGTAGTAAATAATAATAATGTAAAAAAACGCCCTCCTAGATATTTTTCTAAGAGGGTGTTTTTTTAACAGCAGTCCCAGTTGTACAAAACATCTTTAAAGTTACGGTTGCGAAGGTCTTCTTCTTTAATGAAGAAATTGGCCACTCCCGCATCACCAAACATAATATCCGCTTCGTCGTCCATGGCGAATTGAAGAAGCAGAACGTTATATGCGCGCAGCGCTTCATCGTAGTCTCGAGGATCGCTTTGAGTGAAAAAAGCGTATCCGCCCATTTTATGATACTCGCCCGTAAGCTCATCCCAGTAGATCTCTTCCATTTCTTCATCATCAAATAAATCTGATTCCATATCATTATATCGATAGTCAGTAGGAGACACGGGTTCACTTTTTATTTCAAACTGTAGGCCTACTTCTTGAGGAATAGGAAACATATCTCGGTCAACGTCTTCTAGATACGTAAAATCGGTTGTTAATTTGTTTTCGTCAGTTGTTACATCTTCGTAGAAAACGACGCGAAAGTCTTTTTGAGACGTGGGTTGGTCAAAATCCAGACCATACACATCACCGGTGTTTTTGTTATCAGCTCCACAAATGAAAAATTGAAGCATGCCTTGAGAAGGCATATTTTCATAGGGAGGCACGTCAGAAAAATTGATTTGTGCCATCATTAACATAGGCTTGCCCTCGGAGTCGAGAGGATGATTTGCTTCTAGAGGCAGGTAAGGGTTGCCGCCGAACTTGCTGTCATATAATTTTGGACTGTTCATAACCGTATGGATGTGGATATAAGGTTTACATGTTTTTTCGATTTCTTTTCGGTAAGGTTCTAGCTTAGGAGGCAGTTCTAATTTTGATAGAGGATTCATGTGTATTCTCCTTTTTGTTTATAATGAAAAGAACGTTTGTTCGTATTTATATTTTATCGCAATACATACTGAAAGGGAAGAGAAATCGTATAAAAAATCCCTTTGCAGAAGCATCCGCAAAGGGTACAAAGAAATGATAGCGTTTTCATTATGGTACTTACTGAATAGATTGCTTATTTAGAAAAGAATCCTTTTAAAGCAAATGCGACGTTTTGCGGTCTTTCGGCTAAGCGGCGCATAAAGTAGCCAAACCAGTCGTTGCCAAATGGAACGTATACGCGCATTGTATAGCCTTCTTTTGCAAGGCTAAGCTGCATATCTGTTCGGAATCCGTACAGCATTTGAAATTCAAACTGCGTGCGCGGGATGTTATTTTTGTGAGCGAACTCTTTTACTTTTGCAATAATGTTGTGGTCGTGAGATGCAATAGCCGTGTATGTTCCACTGAGCAAATGCTCTTCGATAATTCGCATATAGTTCTCATCAATTTGGGCTTTGTCTTGAAACGCCACGGTTGGTGATTCTTGATACGCGCCTTTTACCAATCGAAGAGGAATGCCTTTTAGCTCTTTTACATCTTGTTCAGCGCGGAATAGGTAAGCTTGAATAACCGTTCCAACATTATCAAACGTCTCGCGAAGCTCTCGTAAAATATCTAGCGTTATTTGACAGTGAGCATAGTCTTCCATGTCGATTCGAACAAAGTTATCGTATTTTTTCGCCGTTTCAAGAATGCGGCGCATGTTCTCAACGCAAAAGCTGCGGTCAATATCCAAACCAAGCTGCGTCATTTTGACAGATAAGTTGCACGTTACACCGGCTTGGCCCATAGCTTCTAGTGTTCTGATGTTATATTGAGTTGCTTCGATAGCTTCTTCTCTGCTTGAAACAAATTCCCCTAAATGATCAAGCGTACAAACAAGCCCTTTTTCATTCAATTCCCGTACTTTTTTGATCGCATGTTCAATTGTGTCACCAGCTACCACTTGAGCTGCACCAAAGCGAAGACCCCATTTTTTCGCCGCTTTGTTTAGCGCTTTATTTTGGGAAGCGTGAAGAAACACATTTTTAGATACCTCTGCTAACATAAATATCTCCCCCTATAGAAAAAATTCCTTGTTGTTTTAAGATAGAGCAGCCTAGGGCTGCTCTACTGAGTATTAAAGCGTTGTGCTTGTTGTTTTTGCTTGTAAGTGCAGAATCAAGTAATCAGGACCGCCAGCTTTTGAATCTGTTCCTGACATATTAAATCCGCCAAACGGCTGGTACCCAACGATGGCACCTGTACAACCGCGGTTGAAATAAAGGTTTCCAACGTGGAACTCTTCTTTCGCACGCTCAATGTGTTCAGGCGTATTTGAAAGAAGGGCACCTGTTAAACCGTAGTCAGTGTTGTTCGCAATTTCCATCATATGATCGAAGTCGCGCGCTTTGCAGAATGCTACGACTGGGCCGAAGATTTCTTCTTGCATTAAACGTGCTTTTTCATCTACATCTGCAATAATCGTAGGCTGGATGAAGTAGCCTTTTGAATCATCTGCTTCTCCGCCCGTCATTAAACGGCCTTCTTCTTTACCGATTTCAATGTACTTTGTAATTTTGTTGAAAGAAGCTTGATCAATAACAGGTCCCATATACGTGTTTACATCTTCAGGGCTGCCCATTGTTAATGTTTTTGTCAGCGCAACTGCTTTTTCAAGAACGATATCGTATACGTCTTGATGAACAACTGCACGAGAGCCCGCTGAACACTTTTGTCCAGAGAAGCCAAACGCTGAATACACAATAGAAGAAGCAGCTAAATCTAAATCAGCATCTTTATCTACAACAACCGTGTCTTTTCCGCCCATTTCAGCAATAACGCGTTTTAGCCAGATTTGACCAGGCTGTACTTTTGCTGCGCGTTCATAGATGCGGCAGCCTACTTCACGAGAACCTGTAAATGAAACGAATCGTGTTTTTGGATGATCTACTAAATAGTCGCCAATTTCGCTTCCGCTTCCCGGCACGTAGTTTAGTACGCCGTCTGGAAGGCCAGCTTCTTTCATTACTTCTACAAATTTTGCTGCGATAACGGGTGTGTTGTTAGCCGGTTTTAATAAAACCGTATTTCCTGCTACGATTGCTGCTGCTGCTGTTCCAGCCATGATCGCTAGCGGGAAGTTAAACGGTGAAATAATAACGCCGACACCAAGTGGAATGTAGTTAAATTTATTTTCTTCACCTTCGCGGCTCTCAACAGGCGCGCCGTCTTTTAGCTGCACCATTTGGCGAGCGTAGTATTCAAGGAAGTCAATTGCTTCTGCTGTATCAGCATCTGCTTCATTCCACGGCTTTCCTGCTTCTTTTACAAGGTAAGCTGAAAATTCATGCTTGCGGCGGCGAATGATGTCCGCTGCGCGGAAAAGAATGTCAGCGCGAGCTTCCGGCGCTTCTTTTTTCCATGTATTAAATGTAGAAAGTGCTGCTTGCATTGCTTTTTCAGCCAGGTCTTGATCTGCTTTTGACACGCGTCCGATAACTTCTGCTTTATTTGCTGGGTTAATGGACTGAATTTGATCTTCTGTTGTAATGAATTCTCCGCCAATTACAAGAGGATAGTCCTTTCCAAGCTCTGATTGTACAAGTTCTAATGCAGATTCAAACGCATCTTTGTTTTGTGCAGTCGTAAAATCTGTGAAAGGCTCGTGTTTGTATTGTTTGATTTCGTTGATATTCATTGTGTTCATTTTCATTACCCCTTTTTTTAGAAAATTTTAAACATAATTAATATTCCAACACCCTATACCTGTATTATAATCACCTTATTATCGTTTTGTACATAGTTTTTTAACAAAAATGTTCAAAAAAAATTAAAAATAAACACTTTTGTTTAAATATCCAATGAATCTATGGTTTTTATAGTGATTTTGAACAAAATGAAAAGAAAGGAGTGTCGGTAAAGTGAAAGAAAAGATGTTTTGAAGTAAAGAATTACGATAGCGGAAAGAGTTTATCGGTAGTAAATTAAAATGATCTTCCTTTCAAAAAAACAATAGACAAAGTTGTTCAATATAAATTATCATATAATTCGAAAAGTAATTTTTGCCGAATGAAGCTATCTTTTTCGTCAAGTGAAGGCTTCATTTGCATGCACAGATAGAAGGAGGGTAGGAAAACGGCAGTTATTTGTCCACGATATTGTAAGGGCTTACATATTTAACGCGCGATGCGAAGAACGTGTAATTCTTTAAATGACGGTTTCTATGAGGAGGATTTTAATATGAGTCATCAACCGCCTGAGTTAAAAAAAGAATTAAAAATTCGACACATAACCATGATTTCTTTAGGAGGAATCATTGGTGCCGGTTTGTTCATTGGAAGCGGATCGCTCATTAACGCAGCAGGTCCTGGTTCCATCTTTTCGTACGCGTTTGCCGGTTTGCTGGTGATCTTAGTGATGCGAATGCTGGGGGAAATGTCTACGGCTAATCCTTCAAGCGGTTCGTTCGCGACATATGCCAGAGAAGCGCTTGGACCGTGGGCTGGCTACACAATCGGCTGGCTATACTGGTTTTTCTGGGTAATTGTTATTGCTGTTGAAGCGATTGCCGGCTCAACAATTATTCAATACTGGTTTCCATCTCTACCGTCTTGGGGTGTCAGTCTGCTCCTGACATTTTTATTAACTTTAACGAACTTATACTCTGTTAAATCATTTGGTGAATTTGAATACTGGTTTTCGCTTATTAAAGTAGTTAGTTTAGTGCTGTTTTTACTTTTAGGGGGAGCGATTATCCTCGGTTTAATACCGGGAGTAGAGTCTCCGGGAGCGTCGAACCTTCTTCATAGAGGAGGATTTCTTCCAAATGGAATCAGCTCCGTCTTTTTAGGAGTGGCGATTGTCATGTTTTCCTTTATGGGAACCGAAATTGTCGCAACAGCGGCTGGAGAATCGGCTCAGCCTGAGCGAGCGATCACCATCGCAACAAATACCGTTATTTATCGTATTTTAATTTTTTATCTTGGGTCTATTTTAATCTTAGTAACGATCCTTCCTTGGGATTCTTCAAGCTTGATGAAAAGTCCGTTTGTTTCGATATTAGAGCTGGTAAACGTTCCGGCAGCTGCTCAAATCATGAACTTTATCGTACTGACTGCCGTTCTTTCTTGCTTAAATTCAGGTCTATATACGAGTTCTCGTATGCTGTACTCAATGGCGCAAAAAGGAGACGCGCCGCGTATGTTTTTGAAAGTGAATAAAAAAGGCATTCCGTTTAATGCCATTGTAGGATGTACCGTGATTTCTTACATCAGCGTTGGGTTTAACTATCTTTCACCTGATAAAATCTTTTTATTTTTAGTAAATGCATCTGGAGGCGTAGCGCTTCTTGTGTACCTTGTTATTGCTTTTTCACAGCTTCGCATGAGAAAGAAATACGAAAAAGAAAAGCCAGAAGCTTTAAAAATCAGAATGTGGCTGTTTCCTTATTTAACGTATGGAACAATTGCGGCGATCACAAGCATCTTTATTGCGATGGCATTTATTGATTCGCTTCGCACTCAGTTTTATCTCACGCTGCTGATTGCTGTATTTGTGGTATGTTCGTACTTCTTTATGAAAAAGAAAAAAGATGATCATTCCCTATCAGGACAGGGAAATAAAAGAATCTCTTAAATAGAAGAGAAAATCATCACGAGGGGCTAGGGGGAAGTAAATTGGCAAACAAAGAGTTAAAAAGAGGGCTTGAATCTCGTCATATTCAAATGATTGCTCTTGGAGGAACGATCGGGGTAGGGTTATTTATGGGTTCAGCAAGCACCATTGAATGGACGGGGCCATCCGTCCTGCTTGCGTATGCTATTTGCGGCGTTTTTATTTTCTTTATTATGCGTGCAATGGGTGAAATGCTTTACTTAGAGCCAAGTACGGGTTCATTTGCGACATTTGGTCATAAATATATTCACCCGTTAGCTGGTTACATTACGGCTTGGAGCAACTGGTTTCAGTGGGTGATTGTCGGCATGGCAGAAATTATTGCCGTCGGAGCTTATATGCAGTACTGGTTCCCGCATTTGCCGGCGTGGGTTCCGGGAATTGTCGCCATGATCATTCTCGGTGCGGCAAATTTAATCTCAGTGAAATCTTTTGGAGAGTTTGAATTTTGGTTTGCAATGATTAAAATCGTGACGATTGTGCTCATGATTATTGCCGGTCTTGGCCTTGTTTTCTTCGGTCTTGGAAACGGGGGAGAAGCGCTTGGACTATCGAATTTGTGGGCAAACGGAGGTTTCTTTACAGGCGGATGGTCCGGCTTTTTCTTTGCGCTGTCGCTTGTGATTGCTGCCTATCAAGGAGTAGAGCTTATTGGAATTACAGCAGGAGAAGCCAAAGATCCTAAAAAAACGTTAACAAGCGCGATTCAAAGCTTGATTTGGCGTATATTAATCTTTTATATCGGTGCCATTTTTATCATTGTAACGGTATATCCGTGGAATGAGCTTGACTCACTCGGCAGTCCGTTTGTTTCTACATTTGCGAAAGTAGGGATTACGGCAGCTGCGGGGATCATTAATTTTGTGGTCATCACAGCGGCAATGTCTGGATGTAACAGCGGAATTTTCAGCGCAGGACGCATGCTTTATACGTTAGGCGTAAACGGACAGGCTCCAGCGTTTTTTACAAAGGTTTCTCGAAACGGTGTACCTATTTATAGTACCGTTGCGGTAATGATTGGGTTAGCTGCGGGCGTTGTCTTAAATTATATTGCTCCGCCAAATGTTTTTGTGTACGTGTACAGCGCGAGCGTGCTTCCAGGTATGATTCCATGGTTTGTCATTCTTATCAGTCAAATTCGTTTTCGAAAAGCAAAAGGAGCGGCGATGGATCAGCATCCATTTAAAATGCCTTTTGCTCCTGTGACGAACTACGTAACCATCGCGTTTTTACTTATGGTGCTTGTAGGTATGTGGTTTAATGATGAAACGCGCATATCGCTGATTGTCGGGATTATCTTTTTAGCTATTGTCGTGCTGAGCTACTATGTACTAGGTATCGGAAAGCGCACGGAAGTACGGTCTTCTGAAAGACGTAAGCTAGTGAAATAAATGATTTTGTAAGAGAGGCTGAAAAGCATTTTCTTTTTTTACTAATGAGGTGCATGGCAAGAAGGAAAAAGAAAAAAGAAAAAACCAGAGTCAAATCGGCGTGTTCAGGCATAAGATAATCCAACTCAAGCGAAATGCAAGCGGCGTTTTTCTTGAGGAAAGAGTAACTAAAGAAAAGGAAGTGTTCGTATGTCTGGAAACGCTGGATGTGGATATGGATCTGGTTTTGCTTTATTAGTTGTATTATTTATTTTATTAGTAATCATCGGCTGCAGCTGCTACGGCGGAGGCCTTGGCTGGTAATTCACTCATTTAAAAAGCCCTATAAGGGCTTTTTTCAATGCTTATAAATAACGCTTTTTCCCGTTTTGATAAATGTTTACGTGAAAGCCGTTCATTTCTCCGATATAGAGTTTAGAGGGTAAATCAGCTACTTTGACAGATGAAGTAATTTCTACAGTTTGATACCCCTTTGATTCTAGCGTAATGGTATGAAGTTTAGGCTTATTCATCATTTGTAAAAAAGGCTGTTCATCTTTAAAAAAAGCGCGCTTATCAATTGCCACTTCAAACGTAACAGGCTTTGAACGGTGATTTTCAAAGGAAAGCTTGCAGTTTCCCGTTAATATGGTTTCTCTTTTATTAGTCTCGAATGTGCAACTGCTGTTTTCAGCATCGTAAGAAACGGCATACATTCCTGTTAACACGGTCTTTTGCATGACTTCAATCATAAACCCAGGGCCGGAAGTAACGATGAATGCAGCTAAAATCGTTAGTTTTAAACGATGACGGTTTAAACTTTTATAAAGTAAAAAAAGACTTATTAAAAGTATGATTGCCCAAGCATTGTTAGCATAATAGAATCCCGTCATTGTTTCTTCATTTCCATAAATGGGAAGACCTAAAAAAGAAAAGACAGAATGACTGAGCGGTGTTGAATTAGGGAAAGGGACGTTTAAAATAAAAACAGCTAGTAAAAAGATGAGTCCTTTTATCAAAAGTGATCGTTCACGAATCATGTTGTTCCTCCTTAGCTATAAATCACGTATCATTATATACTATTATTATCTTTTTTTGTAATTAATGGATATTTTATTGCGTGGGAGGAAAGAGAGTGGAAAATAAATTGATAAAAAATGTCCATGTCCATTTATAAGTGTCATGGTTTCTTAGAAAGCAGGATATGAAATATTTATTTTTTTGCAGATGATGCATATTGCTGAATGAAAAAACGTTATGCCGTATCACAATCCAGAAATGCTAGTAGCCTCAAAGCTTATACAGAGGGTTTTAACAGATACATAATTAGGATAAAGCCTGTCTTAGAACAGGAACTTGCTATTTCTAAATTGATATGTTACACTAAGGTTAATTATTTTTGTTCGGTATGAAATTGAAAGAAGAGAAATATTCTTCATTAGAAATTTTTATCTGGAAATAGTACGATTGAGCAAGGGTAGTAATATATGTGTGGAGTAATTCCACCACTGGAGGAAATAGTATGACTGAAGGTACAGTAAAATGGTTTAATGCAGAAAAAGGTTTCGGTTTCATCGAAATTGAAGGCGGAGAAGATGTATTCGTACATTTCAGCGCAATTCAAGGCGACGGATTCAAATCTTTAGACGAAGGTCAAAAAGTGACTTTCGACATCGAGCAAGGTCAACGCGGTGCACAAGCTGCTAACGTTGTAAAAGCATAATTTTATGCAATCCAAAAAAGACTCCGACTTTGGACGGGGTCTTTTTTTATTGTAGCAAACACGCAGGTAACGGAGGAATACGTATGAGTAAAGCAAAAGGTAAAGGCGGCACGGGGCGAGGCACCGGCAAAAAAGGGTGGAACCGCTGGCAGGCGAGTGCAAAAAAGAAGAAAAATGCAAAGCCTTATAAAAGCAAGGGAACAAAAAATGCTGATAAGCCGGAAGGCAACTAATCCTATATATGCAGTATCATCTGCAACTTCGACTTACTCTGCTTGAGTAAGTTTATTTAATATGGAAGTATTTTTTTATTGCTTTTTTGACAGATTGCTGTCACTATATGAAATAATAAAGTGATTTGTGTGAATTTTCTATAAAAATTGATTTTTTTTGCAAACACTTTCATATTTCGACAACCTTTTTGATTTTTATCGGTTATACTTCTTTATAATAGATTATAGAAAGATGCAGGGGAGCATAAAGTGAGAGAGGAAAGCGACAGTTTACCTGTACGCTTTTTACGTTTCTGGACCGTATTGCAGTAGCGTCGTAGTAAGTAGATCATGCATCAGTTTAGAACACATCAAAACTCAACTAAGTGTAACGGGGGGATATGAGTGAGCGTAGGCATCGTAATTGAAAAAGTTCAAAATTATGCTATGTTAGAAGATCATGTTTTGGTTGAAATGGTTCACAGCGGAGACGAAAAATCATTAGAGTATTTAATCAACAAGTATCAAAATCTTGTAAGGGGAAAAGCAAGAAAATACTTTTTGATTGGTGCTGAAAAAGAAGACATCGTCCAAGAAGGAATGATTGGACTGTACAAAGCAATTCGCGACTTTAACGAAGACAAGCTAACATCTTTTAAAGGGTTTGCGGAGTTATGTATCACAAGACAAATTATTACGGCGATTAAAACGGCTACTCGTCAAAAGCACGGTCCGTTAAATTCGTACATTTCATTGGACAAGCCTCTGTATGATGAAGAATCAAACTATACGCTGATGGATATGATTCCTGGAGATCAAATTGCTAATCCGGAAGCGGTGCTGATTCATCAAGAAAAAGTGGAAGACCGCGAGTTAAAAATTGCGGAAACACTTAGTGAATTGGAAAGAAAAGCGCTGACGCTGTATATGGACGGCCATTCATACGCTGAAATTTCGAAAGAATTAAACACGCACGTCAAGTCAATTGACAACGCGCTGCAGCGTATCAAAAGAAAGTTAGGTCGAGACGTAGAAAGCAGACAAGCTATTTCATAATAGGCAAAAAACAGCCGGACCTCAAAGGGGTTTCGGCTCTTTTTCACGATCTTTTAAAATGTCTTGAATAATTTCAATATGAACAGAAGCCCACGATTGTTCACGGAAATGAAGAAACACGCTTGGAATGAGAATAAAAACATACAGCACGACAAAAATAATCCAAAGCCAGCTGCCGTCTTTAAATAAAAATTGCTGCAGCCGCTGCGAAAATAAAAAAAAGAGCCAAGGCAAGGCAGAAACAAGGATAGGGATGACGCCGGAGCCGTTTTTTTCTTTGGTCATTCGGTAATACACTTTTCGCAAAGTAGCGCTTTCTAGCGTAAGGTAAAGCTGCCGGATTTCTTCCACTTCCGCTAATTCATCAATATCTGCTGCGTTTTGATTTTGATGAGCCGCTTTTTTCAGTTTAAGGTAGACTTTATGAGCATCGCCGCGCAGTGAAAACATATACCAGCCTCCCGCATATTGTTTCGTCTTCTTTAACAGAGTTTGCAGGTGCATGTAAATCTATACAAAAAGTTTCGTGATACGAAAGAATAAGAAAACAGAAGTGTAAGCGTAAATCATTAGTAGAAAATGAGAGAAAACAGCTGATTTTTACTCTTTTTGGCCGCCTTTACACATCAACTAGCAGCACATATACTAATAAAAGAGCAATTAGTTACCTAGGTAAATAAAATGAAAAGGTGAGGTGAGAAAAGTGAATAACTTGGTGTTTCATGAGCTTCATCAAAAGTCGAGATTGTCTATTAAAGAAGTAAATGAAGTGTTAAAAGCGTACGGGCTATACAGCTCACAGTATTCGATTTTATTTTGTTTAAAGCGATTCGGCTCGATGACGCAAACGGAGATTTGGCAGTATTTAAATGTCGAAGCGCCAACGGTTACCCGCACGTTAACAAGGCTTGAAAAAAGCGGATGGATCGTTCGAAAAGCAGGCAGTGATAAACGAGAGCGCATCGTTTATTTGTCTCCTCAAGCGAAGAAAAAGCTTCCAGAAATTCAGCAAGAAATTGAACGTTTAGAAGAAAATTTGCTGATTGCTTTATCCGACAGCGAACAGAATCAGCTTATTTCGTTATTAAAGAAAATTTGTAAATCTACAGAAAAGGGTGAAATGAATGACGAACCAGCAGGAGCCAATCTGGACTAAAAGCTTTATCAGCATTGCGATTACCAACTTTTTTATTTTTGTCGTGTTTTATGCATTGCTGACGCTGCTGCCGATTTATGTATTAGACGCCTTGGACGGCACGAGTACGCAGGCAGGGCTTGTTGTTACCATCTTTTTATTATCTGCGATTATTGTTAGACCGTTTTCAGGGAAAGTCATTGAAAACATTGGAAAGAAAAAAACGCTTGTATTTAGTACCCTCATTTTTGCGCTTTCTTCCTTCTTATATATGTTTATCCACCATTTTAACGTGCTTTTATTACTGCGCTTCTTTCAAGGAATTTCATTCAGCTTAGCGACAACCGTCACCGGAGCGATTGCAGCGGATTTAGTTCCCGCTAAACGACGAGGAGAAGGGCTTGGCTACTTCGGAATGTCAATGAACTTAGCTGTAGTTGCAGGGCCGTTTTTAGCATTAACGCTTCATCAATACATGGCATACAACATTATTTTCCTTGTATTTGGCGTGATTATGCTCGTTGGTTGGCTGTGTGGAATGATGGTCAAAAATCTTCAAGAAAACGCTGCTTCGCCAGTGAAGAAATCATTTTCACTGAGCGACTTGTTTGAAAAGAAATCCATGCCGATTTCATCTGTAGGTATTCTCGTTTCTTTTTCGTATGCAAGTATTATTTCGTTTATTTCTGTGTACGCACAGTCGCTTGGATTAATTAAAACAGCAAGCTTTTTCTTTGTTGTGTTCGCAGCTGCGATGCTGATTTCACGACCGTTTACCGGAAGACTATTCGATAAATCTGGTCCAAACATCGTGATTATTCCATCATGCGTTGTCTTTGCGATTGGTCTATTTAGCTTAAGCTTTACGCATTCTTCTTGGATGCTGCTGTTTTCAGGTGCATTAGTAGGACTAGGCTACGGAACGCTGCTTCCTAGCTTCCAAACGCTGGCGATTCAAGCAGCGCCTGCTCACCGAAGCGCATATGCAACTGCCACGTTCTTTACGTTTTATGATAGCGGAATTGCAGTTGGTTCGTTTGTATTAGGAATTGTAGCAGGTGCTTTAGGCTATTCAAAATTGTACTTTGCGCTTGGTATTTTTGTTCTTTTGATTACACTTTACTACAAGTGGATTGCAAATTTACGTCAAAAACAAAAAGCAGCAAATATCCAGGTGGGCATGAAATAAAAAAGCTCGGCGTAATATGCGCCGAGTTTTTTTATGGATTTTTTACAGGACTTTGGAAGGGAAGCATATTTAAGTCAAAAGGTACTAGCCAATTCCTATCCATCTGCACCATACTTTAACAGGGGAACCATTTACATATAAAACTTCTTGGATGAAATAAAAAACAAAGGAGAACAAACATGAAAGTAATGAAACCTCTTATGGTCACAGCGTTAGGGCTTAGTCTTGCCACTTTTTATGAAGGCGCTTTTCCTGCAGAAAAAGTTGTGCAAGTACAGGCTGCTACAGATGAAAACGTGATTGCTGATAAAGCAAAAACGTATGAAGGAGCCGATTATACATCTGGAGGAGAGACGCTAAGCGAAGGGTTTGACAGCTCTGGCTTCGTTCAATATGTGTTTAAGCAAGCGCTGGATACAACGCTGCCTCGTTCCGTGAAAGAACAGTCAGAGCTTGGGACAGACGTTGATAAAAACGAGCTGCAAGCGGGTGATGTATTGTTTTTTGACACTAATGAAAACGGTGAAGTGAACGTAGCCGCTATTTATATCGGAGACGATGAGATGATTTATGCATCTTCCTCAGACGGAAAAGTCGTGGTGAAAAACATTTCAAGCAGTGCCTATTGGTCATCACATTTCGCCAAAGCAAAGCACATTACAGGAGCACCGGAAATTGCAAAAGATAATGAAGTCATTGCAGAAGCATTAAAACATCTCGGCACGCCATATGTATTTGGAGGCGAGTCGCCAACAGACGGTTTTGACTGTTCCGCATTTGTTGCCTATGTATTTCAACATGCATCGGACGTCTACCTTCCGCGATCAACCGATCAGCAGTGGCAAGTTGGAGAAGAAGTTGCACGGGCAGATTTAAAGCCAGGAGACGTTATCTTTTTTAAAGACACGTATCGTGAAGGGATTTCACACGTAGGCATTTACGCAGGCGGCAATCAGTTTATTCACGCCAAGCGCAGCGAAAATGTGACGGTTGATTACCTAACAAGCAGCTACTGGACGTCTAAGTACGCCGGAGCAAGGCGCTACGATGACTTATCGCTGTCAAAAGACAATCCATTTGTGACGGAATCTCTTAAATATGTAGGAGAAGTACCTTACGCACAAGGTGGGACAAGTCCTTCTACAGGCTTTGATACAGCTGGTTTTGTTCAATACATTTATAAAGAAGCAGCTGGAAAAGACATTCCGCGCTATGCAAGTCAGCAGTGGGAAGCAGGAGAAACCATTTCACAATCTGACTTGAAGCCGGGAGATCTCGTCTTTTTTGAAGGAAGTTCACTTATTCCATCTATCTATATTGGAAATGACTATGTCGTTCACGTATCCACATCTGAGGGCGTGAAAATTACAAACTATAAAGTAGACAGCTACTGGGCGCCTAAATATTACGGAGCAAAGCGCATGCCATAAAGGTAAAAAACTAAGACAGTCTGGGGCTGTCTTGGTTTTTTAATAGGTAGCCAATTGTTTTTGTATGTCTTTGATTCGCTCTAGCGTTATCCCTTCCCGCTGCTCGATGGCTAAAGGATGGTCGGTTGGTTCTAATTCAATGAGAGGTCTCGTTCCAACAGGTCTTGTATGCACATTTGTTTTTAAATTTAACGTTTCAGGATAGCCTGGAATTGAAACTGAAAACCAGCCGAAATAAGGCGGTTCATGTTCTCTTTCGTCACTTTCCCATAAATTTATCATTCGATGAAAATTTTCTTCGCTTAAAGAAACCCAAATGTTCCAAATGAAAGGGTCTTCTTCATTAAGAACGGGAATTTCAACGCAGCCTCTGACGAAAAAATGTTCTTGATTCATGATACAAATCTCTGAATATAGTTCAAAGTCGTTTTGTTTTTCGTCTTCTGACGCCTCATAATAGTAAAAAGGAGCTTCACTTGTATAATTCATAGGCAAAGCGGGCAGAGGGTGTTCACAAGTTAAGTCTTTATAGTGAAGTTTGTTCTTTTTCTTTTTGCCGTATAATCGTCTTCTTCGCATATTATTTTAGACTCCTCAGATAAAAGTATCTTCATTATAATACAAAAAAATGGCTGCTTAAGCGTATAATGTATAAAAAAGTTTGATTCCCCGTATCTTTTGAACTTCCTTTAATCGTTTAGTAAATAGAGAGTGCAAAAGGAGTGAAAACCATGTCACATTCAAAAAAAATTGAAAAACAAACAGAAAGCTTTGATGAGGCTTGCTGGAACGAGCATTACCCAAAACTGCAGCAGTACTGCCGCTTTTTAGCACAAAATGTGTGGGACGGAGATGATATCGCGCAAGAAACGTTTTTAAAAGCTCAGCGATATAAAGGCGAAGAGCACAATTTGTCTTCTGCGCTGTTAAATAAAATTGCGTACCACCACTGGATCGACCTGCTGCGAAAACGAAAGCGTGAAGGAATAGTCGAAGAAAAAGCTTTGGAACAACAAGCCGACAAGCATGCGTTTGATAGTAAGGGACACTCGGTCGAACTGCTGCTTAGTCAATTTACGCCGAAGCAAGCGGTTATCTTTTTCTTAAAAGAAGGCTTTCGCTATCAGCTGAAAGAGATCGCTTCGATTTTACAAACGTCAGAAACAGCGGTGAAAAGCAATTTACATCGTGCTAAGCAGCGGTTAGAAAAAGACAGTGAGCCGTTTTCTACAGATTCTTTTTGGAATGAAAGAGAGCGTAAAAAGCTGTCAGAACTGTTTTATAAAACGTTAGAAGCGCAGGACCCAGCACTTTTGATTCGGGAGTTGCCTTCCTTAAAAAGCGTCATTCAAAAACCAACGTATACTCCGACATGCACTCTCTGCATGGCTGCATAGCCATATTACGTGTGATAGGGAGGATATATATGAGTACCATTCCATATGTAATTGAACAAAGCAACCGCGGTGAACGTTCGTATGATATTTATTCAAGGCTCTTAAAAGACCGAATTATTTTAATTGGTGATGAAATCAATGATCATATTGCCAACAGCGTGGTCGCGCAGCTGCTGTTTCTTGCGGCAGATGATCCTAAAAAAGATATTTCACTCTATATTAACAGCCCCGGAGGTTCGACTTCAGCAGGGTTTGCGATTTATGATACGATGCAGTACATCGAGCCGGACGTTCAAACGATTTGCACGGGCATGGCCGCTTCTTTTGGCGCACTGCTTCTCCTAGCAGGAGCAAAAGGAAAGCGCTATGCACTTCCAAATAGTGAAGTGATGATTCATCAGCCGCTAGGAGGGGCTAGAGGGCAGGCGACTGAAATTGAAATTAGCGCCCGGCGGATTTTAAAATTGAAGCAGCATATTAATGAAATCATATCAAAACGAACGGGGCAGCCGGTTGAAAAAGTGGCAAACGATACGGAACGAGATTATTTTATGAGCGCTGAAGAAGCAATGACTTACGGAATTATTGATGGTATTCTGTTGCCGAAATAAAGAGGTGATAAGGAAGCATAGACGGCAGCGTCTATGCTTGCTTGTCTATAGAAATAAGAAAAAAGACCTTAGTATTATCTTTATTTTTCTTGAAAAGGTAGGTATTATATAAAATATAACAGATTTTAGAAAGAAGGTTTTACACATGCAAGAAGTGATTGGAGTAGAGCAGCGGTCTCTGTTTCAAAAAGTATTAGTCACATTTATTTTTTCGTTATTTATTTCCACAGTTGGCTTATACGTAGGTCAATATGTGCCGCCGGCTTATTTTCTTCCTTTAGCGATTGCTGAACTTGTGATGCTGGTTGCGGCATTTATGTTACGAAAGAAAAAAAGCGTAGGATATGGCTTTACATATGCTTTTTCATTTATATCAGGCATCACGCTGTTTCCGATTGTCAGCTACTATACATCAGTAGCGGGGGCGCAAGTCGTTCTTTATGCGTTTGGAAGCACGTTCGTTATTTTTACGGTGATGGGTGTAATTGGCGCAAAAACAAAAAAAGATCTAGGGTTTTTAGGCAGCTTTTTATTAGTGGCGCTGTTAGCACTAGTGTGCATCAGTATTTTCTCGCTGTTTAGTCCCTTAACAACGCCTGGACTCATGGCATTCTCAGTGATTGGTACCATCGTTTTCTCACTTTACGTACTATATGATTTTAACAAAATGAAGCATGGTGAAATTACAGAAGAGCTTGTTCCACTGCTGGCACTATCTCTTTATTTAGACTTTATTAATCTATTCATCAACTTGCTTCGCTTTTTTGGTATTTTAGGCAGCGATGATTAATAAGAAATAGGCTGGGACAAAAGTGTTCTAACTGAAGGGCGATCCGAACGGTGAAGATTCTTGATGGAGAATCAACTTCGTTCGGATTTTTTATTGGTAGGATGAGCGTAGGTGTCATCCATTTAGATGCTTCTAGCTGTTGATTGGAGGGCAAGGCGGAGACTCCTGCGGGAGAAGCGGAATAGGTGAGACCCCGCAGGAGCGGAAGCGACGAGGAGGCTCAGCGGCCGCCGGCGGAAAGCGAAGCCTTGCACGGAAATCAACAGCGGTATAATAAGCAGTCCACCTCATGTATCCAATCTGTTGATCTTTAGATGGGAGTGATGTAGTTATATCACAATCTCTTTTTTTTGTTTTAGTTATTCTCCGCCATCCCCTTCTCCATCCTCGCTAACGTCATCCTCTGTTTTTTCATAGTTTGGTCCGGTAGCGTAAGGTTCTTTCAAAAACTTTTCAAGCCACGTGGAGCCTGTAGCGACCGCGCCGTTTTTAGCATGAATAAATTCACTGATTGTATATATTTCAACGACTTGCTTTCGATATTTACGAAATAAAAATGCGCTGGCAACAACGCCAATACTGATGATTACATACGTATTCATGGAATCCTCCTTATAAAAGGGTTAGTGTTACGTATGCCGCATAGTAAAAGAATATGCATAAGGCGTTGTAACCAAACAGATTGATGTAACTCATAATTGTGACGATTTTTCATGGTTTCTCTTATGGATATTTTTGGTATTATATATTTGTGATGAAAAATAAGATGAGGAGAAGAGCGAGTCTTAAGAGGAGGGGAAGTATGAATAAAGTAGTTCTTACATCGTTATTCTTTTTCTTACTAGTTGGTTGCAACCAAGAACAGGTCAATGTATCTACACCTAATGATGAACAAGTTCCAGTGTCAGGAAGCATTATGGTTAATGACAAAGAGTATGAAATGCGAGTAGGAGAATATGAATGGAACGGTGACGATGGTGCGCACATAACCAAAACGGATTCTTACTCACCAAAAGAGGTTGCTAAAGAATTTGATGACCTCACGCTAGAGAAAGATACCAAAGTTACAATTCTACTAAAAAACAATCCAAAACTTACAATTTATCAACTAAACAAAAATAATCAAAAAGAAAAAATTAAAATAACGGATAATCATATTGAAGTGTCTTCAAAGAACGGTTACTATCTTTACGAAGTATCGGGTAAATGGCCTCATGGAAAGGCAACTTATTTATTTGATGTGAATGTGAAATAGCCAACTGATCGGATATTTGGGAGTTATAGTGAACTGCTATACATGCATGAATTTAAAAGAAGTTCGTTTAGTGGTGCGAGCCTTTGAAAAAATGGTAGTATAGAGCAGGTACATAGAGAACGCAAATTTTTTGGAAGGATGCATGCTAGTGGTGAATTTTAACGAGTTTTTTACCATTTCTTCGTATGAAGTAATGGAGCATTCGAGTCGAAAAGAAAACGGAAAGAATATAGATGAATATGAAGTGATGTTGTATAACGAAAACGTTAGTCAAACAGAAAATGTGATGATTAAATTTAAAAAGGTGAGCGATGAAATAGCAGTGGAAAAGGTACAAACTCTCTCTTACTTTGATCAACAGCGTCCTAAACACCCCTGTAAGATTTGCGGCAGTGAAGTGATGGTAAAAGAGAACAGCACTGAAGAACTGGATGTTTACGCGCATAATTGTTCATTTAACGATGAAGAAATAGAGGATTGTTTAAGAGAACTAGTACAAAATGAACTTTTGCAGGATGGGTTTACTCAAGAAGAATTTGAACGGAACTATGGAGTTAACTACCGTGATGACAGTAATAAAGAATATGGCTTTTACGACGCGCAGCAACGAGATACTTTTTACACCATCTTTAACGATAGCGTCTATCACACATCCTACAGGGGACCGCAAGAGCTTCGCTGCAAGTTTTGCGGGATGGACGAAGAGCTGCTTGTTGTAGACGGAGCCTTCTATCAAAAATGTACAGCATTAACTCCACATACTAATCGAATTATTCATATGATTGAAGCAAGGAAACAAAACGAGCCAGACGTAACAAAACGTTGATGAGAGAAAAGGGCCGGAGCTTGAGAAGAACATAAAAAAGAAGCTTCCTTTTGAGCGAAAGGAAGCTTATCAAATTTGTACCTATAGGGTTGAGTGGTGCATAATTAAATAGCTATCGGAATAACCGATGAATCATTAAAGTAAGCAACTTCTGAAAGAATACTGCAGCCTTTCAGCTTTTTGAGCTGAGAAAGCGCTTCTTCTTTACTATCAAACTCGTACATTTTTATTTCATCTTTTCTGACATAACACGTAATCACATACATTTTAGAAGTACCTCCACCTATCATGTAGAATTTATTAATAAAAAGCTATAGCAGCTTTTATTTCCTATTAAAATAGCGTAAGTGCGCCTGTGACAATAGCAAGGACAATGAGAACAAGAGACGTTAAAACGGCCCATTTAAATGCAAAGCGCTGATGTTCACCAAGATCAACACCTACCATACCTACAAGTAAGAAAGTAGAGGCAACGAGTGGACTTAATAGATGAACAGGTTGTCCGAGTACTGAAGCTCGCGCAATTTCCATTGGATCAATTCCATAGGAAGCAGCTGTTTCAGCGAAGATTGGTAAAACACCAAAGTAATAGGCGTCGTTACTCATCACAAATGTAAACGGCATGCTTGTTAAAGCAACGATTGTTGGTAAAAACGAACCGAGTGAATCAGGAACTAAATGAATTAACAGGCTTGCCATTTCGTCCACCATTTTAGTGCCGGAGAGTATTCCTGTAAAAATACCCGCTGCAAAGACAAGGGCTGCAACGGTTAACGCGTTGCCTGCATGAGCCATTAAACGTTCTTTTTGATCCTCAAGTTTTGGATAGTTAATCATAAGAGCAAGCGCAAAACCAATCATAAATAAAACAGAAACGGACCAAATACCAGAAACTAATACGACCATAAGTGCAATGGTTAAGGCTAAGTTAATCCAGATTTTTTTAGGCTGCGTAATATCTTCTTGAGAAGTTAAAGACGCGTCTTCAGCAAAAGCAAGCGAGCTTTTTAATTCAAACTGCTCGATGTCAATAGCACCAAGTCGTCTGCGCTCTTTTTTTCCAAGAATATAGCCTGTAAAAATCACCCACAAAGCTCCGCCAATTAACGTTGGAAGAAGTGGAATAAAGAACTCTGATGCATCGAGATGAAGGGCGACAATCGCACGAGTAGCAGGGCCTCCCCAAGGCGTCATGCTGCTCATAATACTAAGAGAAAGCATCGCAACCGTCGTTAACACTAACGGGCTCATATTCAGACGTTTATACAGTGGAAGAAGAGCAGAAACCGTAATCATATAAGTAGTTGTACCGTCTCCGTCTAGTGCAACTAAAAGCGATAGAAGAGCGGTTCCAATCACGATTTTGAGCGGATCGCCTTTTACGATTTTTAACAGCTGCTTAATTAATGGATCAAACAGGCCGGCATCAATCATAACGCCGAAGTATAAAATGGCAAACAGCAGCATCGCAGCTGACGGAGCTACTTGTTTTAACCCTTCTAGCATCATGTCTCCGACGCCTTTGCCAAACCCTCCAATCACCGCAAAAAGAAGCGGAATGACCATTAAAGCTACGATAGGAGACATCCTTTTTGACATAATGAGATACGTAAAGACAATAATCATTGTAAAACCTAGTAGTGCTAGCATTCAAACAACCTCCTTTATTTTCCCTCTTTTCTTTGAAAGCGTTTACTTTTAGAGTAAAAAAACGTGACTAACATCTCTCATCCCCATGTATGAGCCGTAGTTTGATTATTAAGAATTTTTAAAGCCGCTCTTTACCCCCGCTGATGTTTCTTGTTTTCATGTTAGTACATTTTGAAAAATAAAGGAAATATAGGTTTTTTTAGAAAGTTCATAAAAAAAATTTATAATGGTAGTCTAGAAAAAAGCTTGGTCTAAAAGAAAGTTTCTTCCAAGACGCAAACTTTTTAGCTTTTGCTTTATTTTTCACTTAGCTTTAAAAAGTCAATAAATGCTTTCACGACCGCTAGATTCAAATAAGAAGGATCATACATGAGCCACGTGTTTCGAAGTAAAGGTGATTCATCTCGGTATGAAAGTCCGTATGTATATAAATTGTCGCTGGAGTGAAGACAAATTTCAGGTAAAATCGCAAAGCCCAAATCATTTTTAACCATTTCTTTGGCCGTTTCTTGCCGGTCAACTTCCATTGCCACAAACGGAGGCTCTGAAAACTTGTCATGCCACCAGTCTTGAATGAGATCTTTTAGCGACGTATCCGTTTTATAGTTAATATAAGGCAGGCTCGGCAAGTCATCGATCGCAATCTCTTTTTTTGAAATTAAGCAAAGCCGCTCTTTCGTCAGCAGTGATTTTTCTCCGTTCCACGGGTAATTGCCTCGCAAAATACCAACGTGCACACGCGAAGAGTCTAATAGATTCATAACTTGCGTACTCCAGCCTGTATTCACACTGAACTGTACGTTTGGATAGTGAAGAGAAAACTGCTTTAAAATCTTTGGAAGCTTATGCTGCGCAAAGTTACTCGATACCCCTAAGCGAAGCGTGCCTGTAACGGTTTCGCTCATATTACGCATGCTGTCTTTTGTTTCTTGCAGCTGCTTCCACATGTTTTCTGCATAGCGAACAAGATGCTCACCTTCAGATGTAAACTCAATTCCTTTTTTCGTTTTGAAAAAAAGCGTCACGCCAAATTCTTCTTCAAGATTTTTAAGCCGGTAGCTTAAAGAAGGCTGCGATACGTAGAGCCTTTCAGCCGTTCGCGTAATGTTCTTTTCTTCGTGAAGCGTTTTAATTAATATCCAATCTTTTTGATCCATCCCAATTCCCCCTTGTATTTAGATTATAAAAAAATTTTTAAAAAGACAATAAATTTTATGTATTTTACTTATGACCACCTCTATTATACGATAAATGGCAAATGAACCGGTTCTAAATAGTAAAAAAATAAAATGGTTTGATGAACGCCTCGGCGTTTGTTAGTAGGGGAGAAAGGTGATTAAGATGACGCGTATTCCTGTAACGGTTATGAGAGGTGGAACGAGTAAAGGGGTCTTTATCAATCATGAAGAAATGCCTGTGAACAAATCGGATTGGGAACCGTTTTTGCTAGATATAATGGGAAGTCCGGATCAACGTCAAATTGACGGGTTAGGCGGAGCCAATTCGCTGACAAGTAAAATTGCGATTATAAAAAAATCAGATTTAGAAGAAGCTGACGTAGATTACACGTTTGCGCAGGTCAGCATCAGCGAATCTCTCGTTGATTTTAAAGGAAACTGCGGCAATATCTCCTCAGCAGTGGGGCCTTACGCAATTGAACAAGGACTTGTACAAGCTGTGGAACCGGTGACCAAAGTGCGGATTTATAATACGAATACTAAAAAAGTAATCGTAGCGGAAGTAGAAGTAGAAAACGGGAAAGTGAAAACAGAAGGGGAATGTATGATTCCTGGAGTGCCAGGTACGGGTTCACCTATTTACCTTTCGTTTGAAAACGGAGAAGGAGCCGTTACCGGAAAACTGCTTCCGACCGGGAACGCTATTGATCTTCTGCAAACATCTATCGGAACAGTAAAAGCATCAATTGTTGATGTAGGAAATCCGCTTGTATTTGTTAAAGCAGCGGATATTGGCCTAAAAGGAACAGAACTTCCGCATGAATACACGGACAAACAGCTGAAGCTATTTGAAGAAATTCGCTCCATTGCAGCGGAAAAAGCGGGGCTCGCACCTCAAGACAAAGCAACTAAACTATCACCAGCGGTTCCAAAAATGACGATTATTGCTCCTCCGATGGACCACCGCGACGGGACTGGCAGAGAAAAAGCTGCTTCTCAAATGGACGTATTAATTCGCATGATGTCGATGCAAAAACCGCATCAAACGCTTGCGATTACAGGAGCAATTTGTACAACGGCGGCTATCTATACAAAAGGCACGCTTCTGTCAGAAATGGTTCAACTAAAAGGCGATACGGTTCGACTTGCTCATCCAATGGGAATTATGGAAACCAGTGTAGATCTAAAAGAAGGACAGGTTAATGGAATCAAAGTAGTGCGTACGGCCCGTCTTATTTTTGAAGGATTTGTTTATACAAAGCATGCGTACGATGTATGTTTATCAAGTTAATAACGTTCTCTAAAAAAAACTCTTTCTAGGAAACTAGGAAGAGCTTTTTTATGTTAGACTATTTTTACTGAATATTGAAAAAAGTAGGTGGTAGTATGAAAAAAAGAACGTATATTGATTTAAGCCACGTCATTGAAGACGGAGTTATCACGCATAAAGGCTTGCCGGCACCGATTATTTGCGACTATTTAAGCCGAGAAGAGTCTAAAAAGCTGTACGAACCAGGGACTGAATTTCAAATTGGTAAAATTGAAATGGTCACGAATACCGGTACGTATATTGACGTGCCGTTTCACAGATATAAAAACGGAGCGGATTTGGCTCAAACGGCTATTGATAAAACAGCCGGACTGGAAGGAATAGTAGTTTCAATCGACCCGACTTTAACGGCTATTGATGAATCTCATTTTCACCATATAGACGTAAAAGGCAAAGCGGTATTAATTCACACGGGATGGGATCGCTACTGGAATAAAGACGATTATCTAGAAAACCATCCATACTTAACAGAAAGCGCGGCGGCTTATTTAGTATCTCAACAGCCCGCTCTTGTCGGAATTGATTCGATGAATATTGACGACACAAAAGGAAAAGCAAGACCAGCTCATACGCTGCTGTTAGGAGCGGGCATTGTGATTGCTGAACACTTATGTCGCTTAGATCAACTAACGGGGTCCTTTTTATTTTACGCCGTGCCTCCTAAAATAAAAGGAGCCGGAACATTTCCGGTAAGAGCATTTGCGGAGGTAGAAAGAACATGATCCAATTACATAGATACAGGGAAGTCCAGGAATTTAAAAACCAAGTCGAGCCGTTTTTAGCGAAAAATGAAGTTCTTCATAACTTAGCGCTTGGCATTTTACACAGCTTACATGAAAACAGCAAACCGAATTTTATGGGCATTATTTTAAAAGACAATCGTGCTGCGCTTGTGTTGCTGCAAACCCATCCTCAGCAAATCATCCTGTCTCAAATACAGAAGCTAACGAATGATGAGCTGAACGAAGTAGCGGAACTGTTACAAGAGACCGCCGTACCGGGCTTAGTTGGAGAAAAGCAAACGGTTGTATATCTTTCTCAAAAACTAGCAGCGCTAAAAAATCAAGAAGCTTCGTTAAAAATGGATCAGCGCATTTATCGGTTAGACAAAGTGAAAAAAGCTGCGGACGCTGACGGAGTGCTGATAAAAGCAAAGTTGGAGCATCTTCCGCTCGTGACGGAATGGATTTGGGAGTTTATGGGCGTCATTGGAGAGCCTGTATCAAAAGAGCAAGCTGTCAAAACAGGCGAAGCTTTTATTAAAGCAGAACGGCTATTTTTATGGGAAGTGAACGGGAAGTATGTGTCAATTGCTAATGCTACGCGTCCGACAACCCACAACGTTACGATTAACTTTGTGTATACGCCGCGGGAAGAACGTAAAAAAAGCTATGCATCAAGCTGTGTGTCCACGCTTTCTCAGCTTATGCTAGACAGCGGTTTTCAAACAACAAGTCTATACACGGACACGACAAACCCTACGTCTAACAAGATTTACATGGAGATTGGGTATGAACACGTAGCTGATTCCGCATTAGTTTTATTTCATGAAAAAAAGTAGCAGGCTGCCTGCTACTTTTTCTATTACTTAAGGTTTTTTAACTAAATTTACGTGATTTAACGTTTTGCTATCATCAAAAATAAATTCAAGATCATAGGCGCCGGCGTGATACGTGTATCTCGTTTGAGTCGTACCATCACCTTTTACTTTGCTTGTAAAGTTTGGCTGACCTAATTCTTTCTTTAAGTTAGCTTGCGTGATGGATCCTAAATTTGTTTGACGCTCTACATTTGTACCAAAATAGCGGATTTCGTTAATGACATTATTTTGGTCATAGCCAAATGCATATCCAGGGTGACCCATTTCCGCATGATAGTAGTCAAAGTTATTTGATGAACCTTCAGGCGGAGGACCGAACTGATCTCGAACATCTTGACGCAGGCTTTTGCCAATTTTTAAGTCTGCTGTTAATCGCGGCACTTCACCTTTCACCGCGGCGTTATAAATTTCGTTAATGTTTTTTACAGCTGTTTGACTTTGACTGCTTGTTTCTTGAGATGTAGCTGCGTGGGCTGGAGTATCAAGCTGAGCGACGGGAGCAAATCCAAACGCAGCAATTCCTGTAATCGTCGCAGCAGCAGCCGCTTTTGATAGTCGTTGTTTCATTTTCATGATTTTTTCCTCCTATATATAAAGATTTAGCAATCTCAGTCTACCTAAAAGAGAAGGTAGGCCAGAATAGTCAAGGAGTCTTAGTTGAGTTGGTAACTGATATATATAATGTAACACGTCTTTTAGAATGTAAACGTCAGGTAAAGCAAAAAGCAAAAAACGATTCATTTATCATAGGTGAAAAGAGTGGTTTATATTCCTTTATTAGGTAAAAAAACGTAATATGAAGAAAGTTCTAATGCTTTATAAAAAACTGGATAATAATTGTAATTATGATACAATAAATCAAGTATTTGTTAAAAATATAATATCTATTTCTGGAGTTTTGATGTATGGAAAAAAATTTGATGAGAGGTACGCTTTTGTTAACAGCGTCTTCTTTGCTAACAAAGATTTTGGGTTTTATTTATATTATTCCGTTTACAGCGCTAGTCGGAACGTCAGGTTACGCGCTTTATAAGTATGCATACGGTCCATATACCTTGATGCTAAGCTTATCGACAATGGGTCTTCCGCTTGCTGTTTCGAAGTATGTATCGAAATATAACGGTCTTGGAAACTACAGGGCAGGGCAAGATCTATTAAAAGCAGGCCTTCTATTAATGACGATAACAGGCATAATAGGATTTTTAGTCCTCTATACCATGGCGCCTTCGCTCGCTGAGCTAGTGATTAACGGAAAAGATTCCTCAGGAAATAGTCAAAAAGACGTGGTATACGTGATTCGAATGGTGAGCTTTGCTTTAATTATTATCCCGCCTATGAGTCTATTACGAGGCTACTTTCAAGGTAACCAGTCCATGGGACCATCCGCGCTAAGTACAATTATTGAACAAATAGTGCGTGTGCTGTTTATTTTAGCAGGAGCATACGCTGTTATTCATCTCTTTCATAGCACGATGACAAAAGCTGTTGGAATTGGTACGTTTGGAGCGTTTATTGGAGGCTTAGGGGGTATAGGGATTCTCGGTGCGACGTATCTAAAACGCAAGCGGCTGATTATGAAGGAAGTGGATAGCGGAAAGAATAATAAATCTGTTCCGTTCTCTTTAATGTTCAAAGAGCTTGTGACGTACGCTGTTCCGTTTGTATTAGTTGGTTTAGCTATTCCAATCTATCAAAATATTGATACGTTTACGATTAACATGCTTTTTCAATCAATAGGGTATGGACAAGCTAAAGCTGAAACGATTAACTCTGTCATTGGGTTAGCGCAAATTTTAGTAATGGTGCCGGTATCGCTAGCAACTGCCTTCAGCATGTCGCTGATTCCGGGTATTACATCTTCTTTTGTGCAAGGAAATTTACGAGAAGTAAAAGGAAAGATTACAAAAACGCTGCAGCTGCTGTTGTTTTTTACTCTTCCTTCTGCGGTGGGGCTTTGTTTATTGGGTAAGCCGGTATATATGATGATCTTTGGAGCGAAAAACAGTCCTGAAATCGGTGGAGTTGTTTTACAATGGTATGCGCCTGCTGCCATTTTATTTGCTCTTTTTACCGTAACAGCCGCGATTCTTCAAGGAATTAATCAGCAAAAGAAATTAATTTTTGGCTTGGGCTTAGGTATTGTTGTGAAGATAGTATTAAACGTACTGTTGGTTTCAAGCTTAAAAGAAATTGGACCTGTTGTCGCGACGTACGGAGGATATGGTGTATCGGTTATCTATAACTTTTATTTAATTGAAAAATCCATTTCTTACCGAGTTCAATCACTAGGAAAAGCCGCGTTGACTCCTGTTTTATTAGTAAGTGTGATGTCAGCCGCTGTGCTTATTGGCAATTATGCTTCTCACTATTTTCTGGAAAATAAGCTGTCTGCATCTTCACTTGCGAGTAGCACGTCTTGTATTTCAATAGCTTTAGGTGCTGCTGTGTATCTAGGGCTTGGCGTCAAAACAAGTTTAGGGCAATCTGTTGTGTTAAATAGAAGAAAAAGAATGTAAAGGAGAGAAAGAAGTGTCAAAACGATTTGTACTAACCGTAGCCGCTGGAGGATGTATCATAATCTTCGGCGCGCTGCTGCTACTAAACTGGGAAAAGGTGTTTGGAGACTACCGTCCCATTCAAACAGCAACAGCCGTATTCAAGTTAGAAGTGGGAAGTCAAGATGTAGCAAAGACTACGGATTCAGATAATGTTCTTTACTATATGGTGAAAAAAGGACATTTAGATGAATATATTCAACTGATGAATGAAAAAGGCTATGTGTTAAAAGAGAAAGATATTGATCATAACCGACTTGTTTTTAACAATGGACAAGAGGATGAGCAAATTTACTACAAGCGCTTTGCTAGGAAGTATACGATGATTGATGGAGAAGGGTAAAGGCTTTACATACTTAGTAGACTAAAACCTTATAACTCTATCTGTTTTTAAAGTTTTTTGTGCGGAAAAGAAAAATAATATTGACAATTATGACAAAAAGCTTAATACTGACTTTATTACATAAAACAAATACAATTTGTTTCCTTATCAAGAGAGGTGGAGGGACTGGCCCTGTGAAACCCGGCAACCGCTGTCTATGACAGAATGGTGCCAAATCCTTAAGAGTGTATCGCTCTTAGAGATAAGGAAGAAGCTGAAACAAAGCTCTTCCTTATTTATTTAAGGAAGGGCTTTTTATGTACAAAAAACAACGAGGTGATAATTTGAACAAAGCAGACCGTATTAAACGAATGAAAACACCGGAAATTGATCCAAAGTATGAAGGACGAGTGCCTCCGGGTCAGGTAGTAACAGAGCGCTTTCCCATTTTACACGAAGGCGATGTGCCGGATTATAACTTAGAGGAGTGGACGCTTCGCGTGTTTGGGTTGGTAGACAAAGAAGTGATGCTTTCGTATCAAGATATATTGAACATGCCTCAAACAACGGTTAAATGTGATATTCACTGCGTAACGAGATGGACAAGACTTGATAATGAATTTACGGGCGTGCTGTTTGCAGACTTTTTAAAAGCAGTTGGCGTGGAGTTGAAAAGTAAATACATCATGCTGCACGGAGATAATGACTATACGTCAAATATTGAAGTAAAAGATTTACTGAGAGACGATATTCTTCTCGCTCATTCCTTTAACGGAGAGCCGCTTACACCTAAGCATGGATATCCGCTGCGATTGGTTGTGCCGCATTTGTACTTTTGGAAAAGTGTCAAATGGCTTCGGGGCTTTGAAGCTATTGGTGAAAACCATCCGGGCTTTTGGGAGCAAAACGGCTTTCATCTTAGAGGAGATCCGTTTAAAGAAGAGCGTTTTTCTGGAGAAGATTTAGGCATTCCAGAAGATGAGTGGGTACATAAAGACTATGATTAATGAAAATGCCTATGCTTGCGCATAGGCATTTTGTTAGCGCTGGCGGTTTAATTCCCACACAACGTGGCGAAGTTCAGGCAAAATCAGTTTGGTCATAGCTAGGCGAACAGCACCGCTTGATCCTGGTGTAGAAAAAACGGCTTTTTCGTTAATCGTCCCGGCAATTGCCCGGCTCATAATCGCTGCGCTGCCAATGTCTTCGGTGTAGCTCAGCATGCGAAACAGCTCGCCAAACCCGACGATTTCTTTATGAATCAGCGCTTGAACGGCTTCAATTGTGACGTCTCGTTTTGTAATGCCGGTGCCGCCGTTTGTGAGAACAACGTCAATGTCCTCAGCACTGCATCCGGCAAGTATCGCTTGTTGAATCGACGTTTGATCGTCTTTTACAATTTCATAGGAAGCGACCTGCATCTCGTGTTCTTTCAGAAGTTGGATCATTAGCGCGCCGCTTTTATCGGTTTCTTTTGTACGTGTATCGGATACCGTAATGACTTTGCAGCGAACGGGCTGAGTTGCTTTGGATTTATGTTCATGTGCGCTCATTATGTACCTCCTTTACGCTTCCGTACGCTTGTAGTCACCGTTTTTGCCGCCTGATTTTTCAAGCAGATATGTTTCGCCGATAATCATGCCTTTATCAATGGCTTTGCACATATCATAAACGGTTAGAGCGCAGGCAGAAGCGGCAGTTAAAGCTTCCATTTCAACGCCCGTTGAGCCTTCCGTTTTAACAGTTGCTTCTATTAATAAACGATACTTGTCATTGCTTGTATCCCAGTCAAATGAAAGGTTTACGCCTTTTAATAAAAGAGGGTGACACATCGGAATAATGTCAGACGTGCGTTTTGCTGCCATAATCCCTGCTACTTGTGCCACAGCAAGCACATCGCCTTTTCCGATTTTATGTTCTACAATGGCTTCGTGAATTTCTTTGTTAACGAGTATGCTTGAACGAGCTGTTGCAACGCGGCGAGTGATAGATTTTTCGCTAATATCGACCATATTGGCACGGCCTTGGTCATTAAAATGTGTAAAAGAAGACATCGGTGTTTTCATCCTTTTTCAGTAAATTTTGTTGTATGATAGAAATAGTGAGATATGCTATGATTTTACACCATAGCGTAAAAAGTGAACAGACATAAAGGAAGTGAAGAATGTATGTTAGAAAGCAGAACACCTATTTCAATTCCTGAAGCAATTGAAAAAATTATGACATATAAAAGAAAAGGCAGCATCGAACGCGTATCGATCACCGAAAGCTACGGGCGCTATTTAGGAGAAGATATTATTGCCGACCAAAACGTGCCTCATTTTAATAAATCGCTTTATGACGGCTTTGCGGTTCGAGCACAAGACTGCGTAGAAGTATCAAATGAACATTCTGTAGAGTTCGAAGTTGTAGGTGAAATCGGCGCTGGCTCTGTTTTTGGAGAAGAAGTAAAGCCGTTTCAAGCAGTGCGCATTATGACAGGAGCGCAAGTGCCTCATTCATGTGATGCGGTTGTGATGCTTGAAGTAACGAAGTCGTATGAAAAAGAAGGCAAAACGTATATGGCGTTAAGCAGGCGGGCTTCAAAGTGGGAACACATTGCGTTAAAAGGAGAAGAAACAAAAAAAGGAGACGTGCTCGTTTCAAAAGGAACGCGCATTAATCCGGGCGTCACGGCTTTTTTAGCTACGTTTGGCTATGCGGATGTAGCCGTGGTGAAGCAGCCGGTGGTTGGCGTGTTAACAACGGGAAGTGAACTGCTTGATGTAAACGAGCCGCTAGAGCCAGGAAAAATCCGCAACAGCAACTCTTATATGGCACTTGCGCAAATCGTAAGAAGCGGGGGAATTCCGAAATATTTAGGGAAGCTTGAAGATGATTTTGACCGCTGCTATGAAGCGGTAGAAAAAGCACTTGAAGAAGTGGATATTTTACTGACAACCGGCGGGGTATCCGTTGGTGACTATGATTATTTGCCGGCTATTTATGAAAAGCTTGGTGCCAATGTGCTGTTTAACAAAATTGCGATGCGACCGGGAAGCGTCACAACAGTCGCAGAACGAAACGGACAGCTGCTGTTTGGATTATCAGGAAACCCATCTGCTTGCTATGTCGGGTTTGAACTGTTTGTACGTCCGATTGTTCGCAGCTTTTTACATTCACCGGCGCCTCATTTACATAAAACAAAAGCGGTGTTAAACGGCCGTTTTAAAGAGCCTAATGCATTCACAAGAATGGTACGGGGAGAAATGACAGACGAAGGGGGAAGGCTCTTAGTAACGCCTGTTGGCATGGACAAGTCAGGCGCTATTTCGTCATTAGCTGCAGCAAACGCGCTGGTTGTTCTTCCGGGTGGAGAGCATGGATACGATAAGGGAATAGAAGTGGATGTGCTGCATCTTGAAAAAGAAGGTACAAGTTCGCTTTGGGTATAAAAGCAGAAGTCTGCTTATTGCTTGTCCTTTTTTTCAATAAGAATTTGAAGCAGTTCTGTAATTCGATCTAATTTGCTTTCAATGCGCACGAGTAAGTAAAAAGATAGCGCAACTGGAAAGCCTAATTCTTTAATATAACTAACCAAGTTTTCTATAATTGCATACCTCCTTCAATTAGAAGATACACTATAATATGTGATTTCTAAGTATTTGTTCGCAGGACATACATCCATTTTTAAGACAAAAGTCCTTAAGAAATAAGAAAAAGCAGCCTCGGCATTGGCAAGCGAGGCTGCTTTTTACAAGGGTTCATTCACACGTATTCAAGTATGAACGATTATTGGAATTAAACTATAACATATTTTAAAATATAAATAATACTTTTGATGTGTTCTAACATATGAATAAGAGGTGCACTTTTAATTCATCGATTTAATTGGTCCTCCTAATGAAAAATCAACTAAATGAAGGATGTATAAAAAGCTGCATATTCTATAAAAGTGACTTTTTCAGAACTCTTACTTCCCTAAGGGTTCTCTTTTTTGCTGTGTGCCTAAGAGGGTGGTTTGTGTACACGGTCTTAATCCTGAGATAAATAAATCCAGTTGATTTCATCAAATTCTTCAATACTATAATTTGAGCCTACGTTTTTTAATATTTTATTGAAGAACTTTAGATTAACTTCATGATCATACAAATCTTCTTGAATGTATTCCTTAATAATAAAGTTTGTTAAATTTGTATTATTAACAAAGTCTGAAAAGAACGACGTTATAAGGTCTGAATCTTCTTCGTTTAATTTTTCATCATTAATGATCGAAATCCTAAAAACGTTTAAAATCGCGTCAATATCTTCTGCATCCATATAACATAATGGATCTAGTTTTTTATCTTCTTCTGTAAATGGATTTCGAGTGTCTTCAATAACTACATAAGATATAATTCTTCCATTTCTTGATACATGGAAGATTTCTAAATCACGCAATTTTAAATTTCTATGAAGTGATATCATAAGTTCCTCCTATTAAAATGTTGATTTACGATATTTTAATAAATTAGATATTGGTAAATCTAAAAAGTATAGTATTCAGTTTACAGTAAAATAATCTTGTGTGGTATTAATTAACAAATATATAAACGTAAAAAGAGAAGAGGATACGTATATGAGAGAGTATTTCTTGAAAACGAAAAGGTTAGGATTTTCCATTTGGCATAGTGATGATGTTAAATATGCAAACTCTCTTTGGCGAGATGAAAACGTAACGAAATTTATTGTGGCAAATGGAAAAATGTCTGTCGAGGAAGTACGAAATAGACTTGATAGAGAAATAGATATGTATCGTCAACATAACATTCAGTACTGGCCTGTTTTTTTACTCCAAACGAACGAACATGTAGGTTGCTGCGGTGTGCGACCTTACAATATTCAAGGTAAAACTCTAGAGTTTGGCATACACTTAAAACGTGCTTATTGGGGAAAGGGAATAGCTCAAGAAGCAAGTCAAGCAGTCATAGATTACTCTTTTACTAACCTTGAGGTAAACAGTTTATTTGCGGGGCATAATCCTAAAAATAGAGGCTCTGCAAAATTACTTAATAAATTAGGGTTTAAATACACGCATGATGAGTTTTATAAACCTACGGGGTTGCAACATCCTTCTTATGTACTTACTAAAGAAGGATAGCGGCAGTTAATTTTTTAAATAGCCTAGGACATGTTTTGTGTTAACTAGAAAGAAATAGATAAACAAATACTTTATTAAGGAGGGAGATCAAATGCATTGTTTAGAACCAAAAGATTATCATAAGATACACAACATTTTAAAAGCATCATTTAAGACTCCTACATTTGCTTTTTCTGTCGTTAATCATGTGATTGAAGGATCTGTGTACGTAAATAATAGTATGAAGCCAACATCAGGATTTCTTAGAATACGTGCAGGCGACTATTACGTATTTGGTCAAGGAAATGACTTAGTGTTTAATAATTCTCTCTATCGTTACTTCGTTGAGAATGTTTATGGTAAGGAAAAACGTTTTACTGTTTTTACTCCATCGGCCGACTGGGAGGCTTTTTTTGACGAGACTTTCCAACCTTACCTAAAGAAAATGATGCGTTCTAAGTATAGATTTGTTCCTTCAAAAGTTCCTTCTCAGTATAATCTTCCCGATCTTTATGAGTTAAAAGATTTTAACTCCGACGCTTTAAGAAAAAGTAAGAATTTTAATGAATCATATATAGTGGATTACTGGGGATCAGAAAGTCATTTTCTGAAAAACGGATTAGGCGTTTGTGTTATCCATAAAGAAAATATTGTCGCTGAATGTGTGTCGATCTTTCATAGTGGAACAATAGCTGAAATCGATATTGTGACTAATCCTAGCTATAGAGGACAGGGACTGGGAAGAATAGTAGGTCAAGAGTTTATAAAAAAGTGTTTAGAAAAGAGCGTTATGCCTGCTTGGGATTGCGATAATAATAATGAAGCGTCAAAAGTATTAGCTAGTAAACTTGGATTTTCTAATGAAGAGAGGTACGCTTTATATGTATTAAAATGAAAAGCCCTAAAAATAGGGCTTTTTTGTACCGATTATACTTTTAAAGCAACAAAGTCTAGATAGAATAAGCATGTGTAAGCACTGTTCTAAAAGTATGTTACAATGTAATTATAAGGAATAAGAGGGGGATATAGGGATGTTGACGGCAGTAGTTGTAACTGTTTCAATTTTATCTTTAGCTTGGATTGTAGGGAAAAAAGAGCAACCAGGAAAACAATGATTAGATTAGAAGAAAAGCATCTGAGGTGGTATATATGCAAAAACAGCAAAGCATTACTGTATTTTTATTAATGCTAGGAATAGCAGCCATTTCTTTAGGGATGGCTTTGAAAGATGTATTCGAGTATTCTCCTACGGTGGGCTGGCTTCTAGGAACCGCAATATTAACAGGTAATTCTATTTATACAGGTGTACAAATTAAAAAGAAAAGTCATACATAATTAATTTTTTAAGTGCTTGGATAATATTTATCCAAGCACTTTTTTAGCTTATTACATTACAGTAACTACTCGTGTATAGGAGGCCATATCTAAAGTACACGAATCTATTAATAAATATAATTTATATTTAAATTTCTTCTTTTTCTATTGCTCTCGCATTAATAATTCTGTTCTTATGCGTTTCTCCCCAGTCTTTCATAAGCAAAATGATTGGTTCGAGAGATCTTCCGAATTCGGTTAGGGAGTACTCTACTTTTGGGGGGATTTCTTTATAGATTTCACGGTGAACAATCCCGTCTTTTTCTAACTCTCTTAATTGTAAAGTCAGCATGCGCTGTGTAATGGCAGGATATAGTTTTCGGAACTCATTAAAACGTTTCTTTCCATCAATGAGATGATAAAGTATAATTCCTTTCCATTTTCCACCTATTACGTCTAATGTGGTTTCGACCGGGCACCCGACTTTACTGGGGGAATAGTCAAAGCCTACTTTTTGGTTTCTCATCCATTTTCACTCCCTGTAGTATACAGTTTTATACTATGTTTAATTAATGTGCGTACTTCCTCTAATTTATTACAAAATATACAATATAATCATACCAAAAATAACAAGGAGGTCTATATATGAAAACATTAGTACTCATTGCACATCCACATATTGAATCTTCTCGAGTAAATAAAAAATGGAAGGAATCAGCTTTGAATCAAACGGATGTAACGGTTCATGATCTGTATGAAACATATTGTGATCAACCCATTGATGTGAAGTTTGAACAGCAGCTGCTTCTTGCTCATGATCGTATTGTTTTTCAGTTTCCATTGTACTGGTACAGCAGTCCGCCACTTTTAAAACAGTGGTTTGATGAAGTGTTTACCTTTGGATGGGCTCATGGTCCTGGTGGAACGAAGCTGACGGGAAAGGAGTGGGTGCTGGCTATTTCCATCGGTTCGCCTGAACATTCTTATCAAGCGGGTGGGTATAATTTATTTTCAGTAAGCGAAATAACAAAGCCGTTCCAGGCATCTGCTAGTTTAGTTGGCATGACCTACCTTCCTCCTTTTGTAGAATATCGTTCCAATAAAATTAGTGACTATGATATTAGTCAAAGTTCAATTCGCTATGTAAAGCATATTACAAATACAGAATTAAATCCGAAAATTCGTTTTCGTAATTATTTAAAACAGCTAGACGAAAATACCTTGTCTGTTAATGAATAAACAAAGGGAAAAAGAAAGAGCATCTAATGTGGTGATTAGATGCTCTTTTTAATACTTAGAAGCAGCATATGGCATACATTCTATTTTCTGAATAATTGAAGGTTTTGAGAGGACATAATCGTATAAATATAGAACTGAGTAGTAAGTCACTACCTGTTATATGATTAAAGATTCTTGGTTTACAGTGCAAACGATTGATGATAAAACTTATGCCATTAGCGAATATAGGCATTGGGAAAAAGTCCATTCTTTTTTGCTTATCGGAGAAAATAAAGCTGTGCTTATAGATACAGGGCTTGGGATTGATAGCATAATGTATTTATTAGCAATAGAAGGTACTGTAAATAGTTAACTTTCTTTAAGGGTTACGAAAGAATTCACTAAAAAAAATCTGTATTTTACACATTAAATATAAGGTGAAATTAACTTTATTTTCCTTTTTGTCGCTATTAACATGAGAGGAATGGTTGTTTTGTCTAATAAATTAGAAATAAATAATGATATTCGAGATAATTTACGTTCCAACTGTTCAAGTTGTTTTGGTTTGTGCTGCGTAGCTTTACCTTATGCACAATCTGCTGATTTCGCATTTAATAAAGATGGCGCGACCCCTTGTCGTCATTTACAGTCAAACTATTCATGTTCCATTCATAAAAACCTTATCACTACGGGATTCAAAGGCTGTGTGGGGTATGAATGTTTTGGTGCAGGTCAAAGAGTTTCTCAAGTTATATATATAGGAAATGATTGGAGAGCTAACAAAACAAGGGCTAAAGAAATGTTTCAGGTATTTCCTATTGTTCAGCAACTGCATGAAATGCTGTGGTATTTAAGTGGGGCACTCCAATTTCAAGCTACAAAACCAATTCACAATGATTTGAAAATTTCTTTTGAAGAAACTGAAAGCCTGATCAAACAAAGCCCAGAGGATATTTTAAAAATTGATGTACATGAACATCGAATGAAAGTGAAGGACTTGCTTGTACGTACAAGTGAATTGGTGCGTCCTAAAACATCTAATAAAAAGTTGGGAAAGAAATTCAAGCGTAGTAGTGACTATATCGGTGCTAAGCTAAGAAGAGCTAATTTTAGAGGAGCTAATTTAAAGGGAGCGTTATTTATAGCTGCTGATCTTAGAGCTGCTGATCTCCGATTAACTGATCTTATTGGTGCAGACTTTAGGGATGCTGATTTGAGCGGTGCCGACCTGACAGGAAGTATTTTTCTTACTCAGGCACAGGTGAATGCGGCAAAGGGAAATGTACATACAAAGTTGCCGTCTGCTTTAGCAATCCCAGAACATTGGGTAAAAGGAGGAGCTCAAGGACTAGTTCGATAGTTCTTGAGCTCCTTTTTTATGCTTAGAACCGCGCTTATATAAACTGTGTTTATATAAATGGTAAATTTTTGAAAAATTAAGTGATTATCTTTTTAAATAGTGATAACCTTTTCATTGTAGTAAATATTGATGAAAAAGGGGCAGAGTGAGATGAATATGAAGATTGATACTTTACCAAATTACCGAATTGCATATGTGAGACAAGTTGGGCCATATGGTCCTCATAATGTTAAAGTGATGGAGAAGTTAAAACGTTTGGCTAAAAAGAAGGGATTGTTTACTAAAGATTCAATAATTCTGAGCATCGCACGGGACAATCCTGAAGAAACAGCTCCTGAGAATTGTCGCTATGATGCCGGTATCGTCATTTCTAGTGAATATCACGTTGACGATGATTTTAGTGAAGATCAATTAGTAGGGGGACAGTATGCAATATACAAAGTTAAGCATACTGCAGAAGAAATTCAAAAAGCGTGGGCTACCATTTTTTCTGCCTTGTTAGAAGCGGGTTATGAAGTTGATCCGAGGCCAATCTTTGAACGATATTATGGTGACAACAATGAGATTGATTATTGTGATATTTGTGTACCTATAACATTAAAAAAATAACAGCTTTTTATTTGAAAGGATAAGTAAACTTAATTCTGTCATTATTTCTTGTTAGGGTTTAATCGTATTTGAAAAGGGGTATAGTATTCTTTAGTCAAGGCACCAGAATAATTGCCGCAAATGTTATACCCTTTGCAATCGATATGGATACACTGTTCTAAAAGCAGCCGTACACTCTAAAACAAAGGGGAAAACATCTAGCTTTGACAGACAAGAATGCAAAGCGTAGAATTGTTCTAATGAATAGATAATTTACTATTTTAAAAGGCTTAAAATTTAGGTTGATTTTATATAAGGGAGCGTACATATTTGAAAAATCAGTTTGCTCAATTAATACAGAATAATGAAAGCGTTCATATTTACTACAATATTGACGATATGAAAAGTTACTTAGACAATCTTGTGTCTTATATTGTTTCGGGTATTGAACAGAAGAGACATACTTTAGTTATAGAAAGTGAAAGATTAATTCCATTAATTTTTGAAAAATTAGAGGGAATTCTAACTAAAGATCAATTAACCTATATACATACTATTAATAATTTTGATTATTACTGTTCAAGTGGAAGTTTTCAGCCTGCCATAATCTTTGAACACCTTTCTAGACACTTAGATCCTTTCTATAAAAACAATACATCTTTTCAAATATGGGCTCATGTAGAATGGGGACAGCAAGAAGGAATTATACCTATTCTAGAAGAGTTTGAGAATGAAGCCGATAAATTAGTAAATGAAGGCGGATTGTATTTAGTATGCGCTTATGATGAAGAGAGAGTACCAGAAGTTCTTAAGCTCGCTTTAATGAAATGCCATCCATACGTAATTTTAGAAAACAAAATTGCGCCATCCCATTTATATGTAATGACAGATGCAGTGTAATTGCTATTTTGGTTGGGATTTGCTCATAAAAACACAGGTGAATAGAGAACAAATAAAGAGCCTTATACTTTAAGGCTCTTTATTTATTGTTTTCGAAAGTTATTATGTTAACTAAAATTGCATCTTGAATAGCTTGTTTAAGTTTGTGAAAACTTATGAACAGAAGAAAAAAGCCTGCATAACTGTGCATGAAATGTAGGATAGCTCTATTCAAATCTTGCTATTCTGATAATAAGGGAGGTCATATAAATGGATTTGCTTAGAAATATGAATAGAGCTTTAGACTATATTGAGGAGAATTTAACCAATGATATCGATTTTAGAGAAGTAGCAAGACTGGCTCTTTGCTCTGAGTATCACTTTAAAAGAATGTTTTCTTTTCTTGCAGGTATTACTTTATCAGAATATATTCGCCGAAGACGACTTACACTTGCAGCATTTGAACTTAAAGATAGTAACATCAAAGTCATTGATGTTGCGATCAAGTACAATTACAGCTCACCAGATTCGTTTACAAGAGCTTTTCAAAATTTGCATGGTATAACTCCTTTCGAAGCTAAAAAGAGCGGCAGTTCACTTAAAGCATTTCCAAAAATGACCTTTCAGTTATCAATTAAAGGGGGAAATGAGATGAATTATCGCGTTGAAAAAAAAAGAAGACTTTCATATAGTCGGTATTAAAGAAAGAGTTCCAATAATCTTTCATGGAGTCAATCCAAAGATTGCTGCTATGTGGGAAAGCTTGAACGATGAAACAATACGTGAATTAAAAGAACTTTCTAATGTTACACCATTAGGTTTGCTTAGTGCATCTGTGAACTTTTCTGAAGGGAGAATGGAGGAAAAAGGGCAGCTGGACCATTATATCGGTGTAGCCACAACTAAGGATTGTCCCGATCATTTAGTACAACTCGAAGTGCTAGCTGGAACATGGGCTGTATTCGAAGCAGTCGGACCATTTCCTGACACATTACAAGATGTATGGGGACGAATTTATTCAGAATGGTTTCCGGCCTCAACTTATGAACAAGTAGAAGGACCGGAAATCTTATGGAATGAACATAAAAATGTAACGTCGCCAACCTTTAAAAGTGAAATATGGATACCCGTGTTAAAAAAGTAATGATGACTCCGTAATGGAGAGCAAAGGTAGATTGCAAATGTGATCTACCTTTGCTACTTTAGAGCTTTCTATCAACTACATTACGTTGACTAAATAAATATGTACCGCCCTTACATAAAAAGCAGAAAAAGCTCCCTATTTCCGTAGGGAGCTTTTCTGCTAGGAGAATTATTTCTCACATAGTCGATACGTTGCGGTATCTTGAGTAGTTTAAGCAAACACTGGAATATTATTCGCTTTTTAACTTACAGCTTTTAATTTTAATCTTGCTTTAGAGTTTAAGCTCCATAAACTAAGTAATACGGTCATTAACCCAAGTATGACGCTAGACCAAAGCACCCCGTCTGTTAATGAATAAATAAAGGGAAAAAGAATAAACCATAATCCGGTAATGAGTGAAATCCAATTTTGCCATGAATTCCATCCGGGTTTAGTAACTCCCCAAAAAGACATAATCACTTGAAGGGTTCCAAATACAATACTTGCTGACGTAGCCCCTGCATTATATGAAAACCCAAGCATCCACGGGGTCATAACAAACCAAATACCAATTACGGCGTTAGCGATTCCTCTTGCTTTCATCATTATCCCCCCTCAAATTATGACACTCGTAGTGATGTCATGATTAAACTATATGTTTGGAAGTAACGTGTGTTGAGTATTCATCAACGCCTGTTGAGATTTTTTCAACTTTTCATGTAGGAACAAGCACTTCTGTTGATGAGTTCTCATAAGATGTTTCAAAATCAAGTATAAGAAAGAGAGTGAAAACAAATGTACTATTGCGTTAATTGCTGCAGATTGCAAAATGAATATCTTATTAAGAGTAAGTTATTTGAAAATGGAGTCTATATAGATCCATTTGTAGGAGAGAAAATCCCTTTAGGTATGTGTGCACATAGATGCAACCATGAGTCATGTGAGCCATGTAAAAAAGAAAAAATTATTAAAAAGGTTGTGCCAAAGGAATTATCTAAATTAAAGAAGGCAATAGAGTATTTACCTGCTCATCGTCATGGTTCAGAAAAAGTTCCATTTTCACAATAAATAGCGGCATGCCGCGTTCAGTTCCCTTAATAAAACTCAGTTTTTATTCCATAAGTTGATTCATCACTAGTTGTACAGCTATTGCATCGTCTAAATAACCGATTGGAAAGACGTAGTCTGGAATAATATCGGTAGGCAAAATAAAATACAATAGCGCACTTCCCAATATAGAGCGCTTGGCGGCTGAGGTTTCTTCGCTACAATATTCAAGATACATTTGCTTTAATTGGTCGATGAAAGTACCAACGCTTCCTACTTGCTCTATTTTGGATTGAAAGTTATTTATGATCATGCTGTGTCCTTCGTCTGTCTGTGCATATTGCTTATATTTTGTTAGTTCTTGTTTTACACGCTCAATCGTAAAGTTGGTATCTGCTATATTAAAAGATTTAAGTATTTCTTGAATTTTATCGATGGAGTAATGAATGCCTGTTTCTAGTTCATTTTCTGTATGGTTTGAAACAGCTTCAGCAGGATCAATCAATGCTTCAAGAGGCTTATTTAAATAGTGTGCAAATTGCTTTAAATGATGTAGATTTGCTTGCTGCTTGCCATTTATAATCCGTGAAATAGTTGCCGTATCAATCCCCGTAAGTGAGCTTAGTTTCCGCATAGATAAAGCATTTTCCTTTAATAAAGACCTTAATAACAGACCAAGGCTTTGGTCATTTTGGATGTTTGACATTGCGATTCACCTCTTTATATTTTTCAACGCGCAGTACTCATTTTATTGAAGGTTTATCAACAATATATGCAACAAGTGAGCAAATTTCCTCAATATTATCATCAAAAGGAGAATACAAAATGGAATGGTTATTCATTTTAGGTTTTGCTCTATCATCAAGTATAGATAACTTTGGTGTAGGAATATCTTATGGAGTACGAAAAATCAGGATAAAATGGCTTTCGAATTTATTAATAGCAGCTATTTGTTTCCTCTTTAGCATGACCGGGATTATGTTTGGCCGATGGCTTTCAACGATTTTACCAGGGGTGTTCCATGTTATTGTAGCCGTCGTATTATTAACGCTAATTGGAATTCGAATTATTTTATTAGTTGGTTCCCAAAAAAATAATGGAATTGATGAATTAGATAGTAGTGGTCAAGAAAACGTACGATATATTGGCTGGGTTGAAAGCAGTGTGCTAGGTGTTGCACTTTCAGCCAATGCACTTACAAACGGTCTAGGAGCGGGTTTACTTGGTTTATCACCTTTAGCTATTTCGCTCACATCAGCATTTGGTAGTTTTATAACGGTATGGCTAGGAGTAATGGTGGGGCAAAAAGCAGCAAATGTTCAAATTGGGAAGTTTACATTAGGTCAATTTGGAACGTTAATCAGCGGGATTACGATTTTAATTGTAGCTTTTACTCAAATATTCTAAAAGAAGAGACGCCATTTAAAGCAAGTGGCGTCTCTTCCTTATGTTTTAAGTTAGTACATTATGTTGATTAAGTTCGTATATCGTATACATCTTGTTTTTATATTTAATATGAATTTTTAATTAAAATCTCTATTCCTTAAAATGAAGTTTTTTCGTATCCGCTCTGTTTCATCTTCTGTAACTTCTGGATAGTGCCTAGATAAGACATTAGCTAGACTTTTACAAGACGTGAATATACTTCTGTGCCAATTGGTAACTACTAGACAAAGCAGTGAAGAAAGCTTACTTTTGGCTGAAAATATATCTAGTGATAAGGCATTGGCTTGACTGTATGGAGAGTTATGCATGTGATCCAAATCGATAATTAGCATAAAACAAGAAAAAGCAAAGAGAACATTCTCTATGCCTGGAATCGTTGTGGTATATTACATGAATTTTCAATTTTAGGTAATAATATTTACGAAAATAAAGTTTGAGGAGACAATTCATGCGTAAGTATAAAAGAAAATTGATCATTTCTTTAAGCGTGCTAATCTTTCCATGGTTAACCGTGCCTTTTATAGGAACAAAATCATTTGTCCGTTTTTTGCCTGTAGCTACTTTCGCTAACTTATTCATCATTGTGTTTACCGTCATTGCCAATCAGAAAAAATGGTTTAGAAATAATAATCCTTTATTTCCTAAAGCACCTATAGATTTTACTTATATTTTAGGTCCGCACTTAATAGGAACGCTTTGGATATTTAAGCTAACGTACGGCTCTTTTCTAAAATACATACTTGCCAATACGGTGTTAGACTAGTTTAATATTTTCCCTTTTGGCGGCGCTTTGAAAAAAGTGGGCATATTTAAAATGAAAAAGATGTCGCCAAGCATGTACTGGGGGATGACTACGGTTTTAGCCGTTGTTTTATATGGATATCAGTACATCGTGGAAAAAGTGATTAGGCAAACCAATGATTCTCACTCAAGATTATAAGCGCTTAAAGCAACTCTCCAAAAAAGATCTTCTAATAGCTGAAGGTCTTTTGTTATTTCTGTGGGGAGCTATGACGTATTTATTTAACTTTTTTTATTTTCCATAATAAGGTTGCAAGGAAGGCACTAAAAAAGCCAATAGCAATTAAACAAAAACCAATTTGATACAAAATGAAATTCCAGCTGTCTGCAAAAGAAAAAAGTGTAATTCTTCCTGATTCTATAATATCAACGATAATAAATAATGAAAGGGTAATAAAATATATTAAAAAGAACTTTTTGTAGAAATAGCTTTTATAATCACTGCTCATTTTACTCACCTCAACTTAATTTTACGGCAAGTTTTTCTATATGTTTATTGTTTTTATTAAAAACGGCCTAATTTAGGGGGGGAATTATCATGAATTATAGCAAAGGCAGGTCTTTGTACTGCGTAGAAGGTACATGAGGGTAACTGAAAGTACACACCATATTTATAAATTATAATTTTTCACCTATATTTAATTCTGAATATTTGAATTTATTTATATTTAAAATTGATATAATAGATAGTAACAAAATTAGAAAGGGAGGAAGAAGTATGTTTAATCAATATCCTATTGGAAAATTTACCGTGAAGGAAAATATTCAGAAAGAAGATATTCAAGGTTGGATTCATGACATTGGAGATGCACCAAAGCAATTAGCTTATGCTGTAGAAGGGCTGACAAACGAGCAGTTAGCTACGCCTTATCGAGAAGGCGGTTGGAAATTAAGTCAAGTTGTCCATCATTTAGCTGACTCACATATGAATGCTTATACTCGTTTTAAATTAGGCTTAACAGAGCAAGCACCTACTATTAAGGCCTATGATGAAGTAGCTTGGTCCACTCTGCCTGATAATGATTTACCGATAGAAGTTTCTCTTCAACTTTTTTCAGCTTTACATAAGCGTCTTCATAAAGTTTTAAACTCACTTGATGAAAAAGATTTGAAGAAAATGATCCACCATCCTGAAAATGGGAAAGTGACGATTGAGCAATTAATAGCCACTTACGCTTGGCATGGAAAGCATCATATTGCTCATATTACGACATTAAGAAATCAAAAAGGATGGTAGAAAGGCATTTAACATATGTTAGAACTAAAAAAGCTCTTTTTAAAAGCTTTTTTGGTTCTAATAACATGACATTATGTTAATTAAAGAATATACAGCTTAAAAACAGAGAAACTCCCTCAATGCGTTAAGGAAGTTATTACTAAAATTGAAATAGTGATTCATTCATCCTGTATCTCGCTGGGTGATGACTTATTTTTATAAGCCATCAGATCTGACTTTTGAAACACCTAAGGCAAGGTTTTCCCACAAGGTTTGTTCAACCACTCCGGCGTCCACAGTATGACAATCCACAATGAGTATAACTTCCGAATGTTTGCCGCGTAAAAGGCGTTGATTTTTCTTGATTACTTTAAACATAAATAGTTTAATTCCTAGTCCTAAGATAAATCCGATAAAAGCACTAATTAGTCCCCAGTAGATGGGCCCCCAGCTTAGTTTAAAACCAATGCTTGCACCAATGACGGAAAAGGCTGTGGCTAAAGCCATTCCTAAATCAATAAGAGAAACTCCATCTGCTCGATGAAGGCTATCAAAAATCCGGCGATTTTCTGTTCGATTATTAAGAGGAACAATAAATATATCTTCTTTCTTTATCCCTTTTCTCTCTAGCTCCGAAACAGCTAACTCTATGTAACTGGAGTATTCAAATGTAGAAAAGACCTGCATGTTTTCACTCCACCTTTTTTCCTTTCGCAATACAAAAGCTTGGATGTTGATACATTTTTTCGAAGAAGATTTTTTGTTCTCTTTCAGCAAGTTTATTATTCTCAACCGTATTTATATAGGAGTCGAAGGTAGCAAAACCATATAGGGAAGGGAAAAATAACAGCCATTCTTTATTTAAAACGGAGGTAGCGTGTTTTATTTCTCCTAAAAATAGAAGAGAAATTCCTTCAAGCAGGTGAGAATAATAAAAGAAAACGACTGCCCAAACGATAACAAAGAAAGCACCGATGATGCGATGAATATAGAGTTGCCCTAGACCTGGCATCACCAAGGACCAAAAAACGGATAGGACGGGATTCCGTTTATCTAAATAGTTTATTTCCATAGCTCCTAGGCTAAAGGTATTGAACCGGTGGTTTTCTCGTTCAGCTAACACGTATATTCTATTTAAATCAACGGTTGTTCGGTAACTATCCCATATAGCAAAAATATAAACGGGAATATAAATAAGAAGCCACCTTGTATTAAGCACGTCTTTGGCCATATCAATGTTTCCTTGAAAAGAATAAATCATAGCTAAATTCACATTAGATTTAAGGTTTATGACGACTTCCCATACAAATAACACAAAGCCGCGAAGGTATTTAGATAGTAGCAAGTGTCCAAATCCTGGAAAAGCTGCTGACCACCAAGCGATAATATAGGGGTTTCTTAAATGGATTTGCGTCGTTCCAAATATACTGACATGAGCAATGTAGCGTCTTGCAGTATTGTCATTTTTATAATTATTCATATACGATCTCCTATGGTTTGGAAGGAAATATACTTTTTATACCTATCATTCATATTTAATATGGTCTTGTTTACTTATTTTATGCAATCCATTGATATACACTTAATCTTTGTCAAAATAGAGAATTCGTTGATAAGAAAAAGCTCTTTATTTTTCGATAGAGACCTTTTTTTACATGTTGTTTCTAACAATTGGTATTATGTTAATAAAGAGGTGGTTAGATGCTTCATGGCGTCTTGATTCGTTTGTTCAAGATATAGAAATATATTCAACTTTATGGCATTGGATATATTGGGTTGCTTTCAAATAGTCAGGTTAACGGGTACATAAAAGAAGGGCTGAATGGCGACGGACAAAATACAAACTAATTATTTTTCAGGTGGACAAGGCAGGCTCGCCTTTTATATATTGGGGATTAGACCGTTTGCCTTTGTGTTTCACCAGTATGGACCTGATGAAACACAACCGAAGTCACAGTATCTCCCGCGTCGAAATAGAGTAGACTGCTAAAAGTACCTCGGTTAATTGAGGTACTTTTATAGGTTCTTATACAAAGAGTGTGTGATCAAAAACTGCTTAAAGCGTTTTTTTAATCGCGCATTGCGCCTGCTTCTCGAGAAGTCATTGCACCTTGTCCTTCATTTACGTCTCTTTGGATTTCTTGTTTTACTTGTTGTGCATTTGTTGCAGAAGCTGTTGATTTTTCAGTAAAACCAGCATTTTCGTTAGCCGATTGATTTTGCTGCATATAATCTCTCCTTCTTTTTTTATTCGTACAAAAAGGAAGAATGGAGATCCATTCTTCCTTCAGCCATCGATTATAAAGTTGTCTTAGAAACGTCCGCCGCCCAGTTGTTGCTCAGACATTTGTACAAGACGTTTTGTGATTTCGCCACCTACTGATCCATTTGCACGTGCAGTTGTATCAGCACCAAGGTTTACACCAAATTCGCTCGCGATTTCATATTTCATTTGATCGATTGCTTGTTCAGCACCGTATACTAATAATTCATTGTTATTGCTGTTGTTGTTTGCCATGTTGTGTCACCTCCTTGTTTTTCTTAAGTTTCCTATTGTGGAAGAGATGTATTCGTGGTAAATAATGGATGTGTATTTCCTTGTTATGATGACATACTAATTTTTAGAAACAACCGACACTGTAAAAAGTGGGATTAGATGTTTCATTTCCTTGTGACTAAAAACTAAACGCTTGCCATGTGTAGGAGGGAGAATGACAATTCGTTTGTCATTCTTTTTTCATGTTCATGGGTATATTATTTGAAGGAAAAAAGACTAACTCTATAAAGAGTTAGTCTTTTGCTTGATGAAAACAATCAATATTCAAAAAGCTGCCTCAAAGGATTGCTTTTTATATCTGTTTTAAGAGTTAGGTTTATTGATTCTATCCATTGCTTCTTGAACTGCATTTACAACAAAAGGATCTTTTTCCTTCAAATCATTCACGCTGATTTCACCTGATTGTAAACCTCTGCAGATTTCATGGATATCTTCTTCAATTGTAATCGGCAGCTTATTTTCTGTAAGCATGTTACTTAATTCATTTGCTAACATTTTTTGTTGATCCATGGGATACCCTCCTCGTCATGTAAAAGCATAAATTGATCAAGCTTATTTCTTTTCTTTGCCTTCTTGCTGATTCTGTAATTTTTCAATTCCAGTGTTTGATTCAAATCCAACTCGATAAGTTCCAGATTTTTGTTTTTTTACTGAATCTGGCATTTGATACTGCTTTAGATCATCTTGAAACTGTCTTGTGCTAGGGTTTCCTTCCACTTATATTCCTCCTCAGCAAAGTAAGTTTTGGCGCTTTAGTTTCCCCATTTCATAAAACAATTAAGCATGTTTTACATGTCTCTTTGCAACAAGTATCTAATTAATTCCCGAGAAATAAAAATATAACTTAACCTTCCACTTATTTTATCTTCAAATTTTCAAACAATAGGGACAGGAGGTGTTTTAATGCCAAAGAAAGACTTTAAAGACGTTGATAATTCAGGAATTGCAGAAAGAGTTGATTATAACAACTATAAAAATAAAGATAGCAATAATGACCCTACGCTTAACCGTATTGTCGAAGAAGACGGACGTGCTCTTGACCCAAGGGAATCCTTAGAAAATTTCTTTACTGACCTTGAAGGCGAAGAGCCACAAGAAATTACAACGTAATAAAAAAAGTAGAAATCGGCGGATCTTTTTTAGCGAAAAGAACTATGAAACGTAGCTATTTTTATTAGAGGATTTGCTGTAAACGAGTTAACATGATTTAAAAAAATGAGGGCTATTAATAGAGGTGAAGTTAATGTCGCATACAGAAACTGAACGAACAACGTATATGTATGATCCTTTCACTATACAAGGTCTTGAAATGAATATACCTAAAGAAGACGAAGGTAGCCAACCGCTAATAAATCGTTCAGGACTGAGTACCTCTACGTTCAAAACAAATATGAATAGAGAACATTTTGAACGTTATATTTATTAGCAGGAATATTCTGCAGCGTTTTATTTTATAAAAAGATCCTTCTATTTTATATGTTAGAAGGATCTTTCCACTAAATATTTTCATTTCAGTGTAGTAATCAATTGCTTGTGCCTAAGGTATTGGAAAATTCATCTTGGTTTTAGGCGTGGATAGGTAAAGCGGTTAGTATTTTTATATATATTGTCTGTACATCCATTGTAGAAAGGATTTCACGAAATGCAGAAGCAAACCTTACTTTTTAATTTAGACGATACGCTTGTTCACTGTAATAAATATTTTAGAGACACCATAAATGCTTTTGTGGCTCAATTGCAGGAGTGGTTTGAGAATCTGACTAAGGAAGAAATAAAACAAAAGCAGTTAGAGATAGATTTAAAAAGTATCGAAAAGTATGGCCTTCACTCTTCCCGTTTTCCAGAATCATTAGTAGCTACTTATTTATTTTTTAGTGAACAAAATCATCAAGATATCCATGACGAGAGAGTCGAAAGAGTCAAAAAAATTGGCCAAAGTGTATTTGAAGTACCGATAGAGCCTCTGCCAAATATGTATGAAGTATTAGATAAGCTTAAAGAACAAGGACATAATCTCTACTTACACACAGGTGGAGACGAGGAAAACCAAGGTAGAAAAATTGTTCAGCTAGAGCTAGCTAAATATTTTGAAAAAAGGGTATTCATTTCTGAACAAAAAGATAAATCTGCATTAAAAGAGATACTAAACCAAATTAAGTACGATCCAAAAAAGACTTGGATGATTGGCAATTCATTAAAAACCGATATAAGACCGGCAGTAGAAGTTGGGATACATGCGATTCATGTACCTTCTGAACTGGAGTGGAGCTATAACCAAGTTGAAATTGATATTGCGCCAAAAGGTAAAATGATAACCGTTCATTCACTGCTGGAAGTTCCAGAAATCATTCAAAAGCACGCTCAAGAAACGGTTGTGTCCACCTAAGGTCATATGTAAACAAAATATACAGAAACAGCTAACCGTTGATTAAACCTTACCTAACAGTAGCCAGATAAAGCTCTTATGTTTTTTCTAATCAACTCACATACTATACAGAGGAGGTGACTGATATGGGAGGTCAATCCAAAGAATCAGAAAAAATGATATGTGAAGATCATAATTCTCCAGTTGATGAAAGAAGCTACGATTTATACGAAGCGACGCGTAATTCACTTTTACGTAATGAATTAGACGATAAAAACAAAACCATTTTAAATAATATTGATAACGGAGCGATGGATGTTAATCTTGAGGAATAATGGGCATTAAAAAACCTTTTATTTCTTAGTATCATAGCTATGTTACTAAGGATAGACATTTTTTCTCTTAGTAAAAAAGACCCTAACTATTTAGGGTCTTTTTTAGGTATTTGTCCAAACATTCTATGGTTGTTTCACATACAGTAATAGGAGTCTACTAACAGAAAGGAGAAGATTTTTAATATGAGAAACAACTATCCTTATCAGCACTCTAATTACGGTGGTTATCACGGGGCTATGTATCCTCAGCAAGGTAACTGCGGTTATCCTCAAGCTAAACCTTGTGGTCAAATGCCTCCTCAAACCATGCCTGCTCAGTATGACCCAGTTAAACAAAATACATCTTTTACTGGTCAAGATGTGTTTGTGCCAGTGGTGCATCCGAGTCATACTACAAATGTTTATCAAAAAAATTATAAATATATGCACTCATTCCCGCATACAGAATCCGTTGTATGTCAGGAAACGCACCAACATTTTTGTGCTCCAAGCTGTCCTCCTAGACCTCGTCCTTGGTGCTGATAGCCAAAAAAGCTCCTTCATTTTAACAATGAAGGGTTTTTACTATGTGACATTTAGGATGTTATTTAGCTATCGTTAAACAAAATAGCCCATTTTAGACCAAAATCCAATCGATATGAGCTGTGTCTACATATAATACCTTAACCCATGTAAGTTTAAAGTTTTTTCCTTTAGTTAAATATCACGAAAGGAAGTGTTTGTATGTCTAGTTATGGTGGAGCTGGTTCTGGTTTTGCTTTATTAGTTGTTCTGTTTATTCTTCTTGTCATTATTGGATGCAGCTGTTACGGTCGCGGATTTGGCTGTTAATAACAATAAAAAAGTCTTTCTCTAATTTGAGAAAGACTTTTTTATTCGAGGTTGTGAGGGAGTGCTTTTATACGCAATAGAACTGATTGGGCGGAATTCAAACACTCTATTGCAGAGGGTGTACAACTCATATATGGGATCTGAGGATGCTTCATTGTATGTAAAAGAAACTAAAAGGTTATTGTTTTTTTTATAGTGGTATAAAACGTAGTCTATCCACTTCGTGGAGCACATTTCGTTTTTTATCATATGCTAAATGTATGAAGAAGAAGGAGGTGGAGTTTATGTTCTTTGGCGGTTATGGCGGAGGTTGTGGCTATGGTTATGGCGGCGGCTGCGGTTACGGCGGTGGCAGTGGTTTTGCTTTAATTATCGTGCTGTTTATCTTATTAATCATTATTGGCTGTGCTTGTTGGGGAGGATTTGGCGGTTGCTAATTATTAGCCTGCCTTTATCTCTAACTTAAAAAAGTTAGCTTTATGCTAGCTTTTTTTCTGTGTTGAATTTGTACATGTCCAGTGATTACGCTTTGTATTAGCCGCGTTAACCAATGGTTTACAGCTTGTTACTAAGCGTTTATGGAATTTTTTACATATTTATTGTAAGCTAAGCCTTAGAGGTGATGAGAGTGAATTTAGGGGAACAGCTGCAGAAGTTAAGGGAAGAAAAAAAGATGTCCAGGGAAGACTTAGCTGGGGAAATGAATGTATCTAGACAAGCCGTCTATAAGTGGGAAAATAATAAAGGGTATCCGGATATTGAGAACCTTATTAAGTTAAGTGAGCTTTATAATGTGACGCTGGATGAATTGATTAAGGGAGATCAGAAGTTTCAAAAGAAAATTGCAATAGATGGAGAGGAAGAGGAGCCAGCTACTCCAGGGTTCGTCATAGGGATTATCATTGTATTTATAGGAATATTTTTTGACTTGGGTAAATTTTCATTCTGTGTTTCGATACTAGGGTTTGCAATTATGCTTTTTTATAACGAATTAAAACAAACGTTTTGGAATATAAAAAAAGATTTTAAGGAAGAAAGGTAAGTGGACAGGCTTTAAGGAACCTTAAAGCCTGTTTTTGTACTTGTAGTCATACAAACATTAACATTGGCTATTATTTTCTTTTAGAGGGTTTATTAAATATGAGTAATATAGATAAAGATGTTAGTAGTAAGGAAATGAGCGGTTTTTCACAAAATTTCGTAGTCTAATTCACAGTTTCGTCTGTAAACGAATGGTTTACGGGCGATTACCATACGTTTTCGACTCTATGGTTTTTTTGTATGATTTAGGTGTTTATGTTAAGTTATGGGTATCCTCTAATTGTTTTAGAAAGGAGTGAATTTATATCTTAAAAACAGCAGTTGCCTCAATCATTGGGGGGGGTTATTTAGCCTATGTGCAAAAGTAATCATGCATACAAGATGGTCAAAGTATTTTCTAAAAGCAAATGAAGCTACTTATAGGCCAATAAACTTTGTTTTTCAGGGAGCTTTGTTTGCGATTATCATGTTTATTATGCTTTCAATTGTAAAACCTTTTACGTAAGAAAATAGTGTGATAGCTAAAGGGATCAATTCTTAAACATTCCTATTGGTTACCAAAATATTTGCCCGGGAAATGGAGCGATGTTGTTTTCTCTACTGAACCAGCTATATACGGATATTAACAGTTTTTAGAAAGGAGTATCGGATGTTAGTTAAAGCACTAATTACAGCAATCATTGGAGGGATTCTGTTTCCATTGTTCTTCAAGCTATTTACCCGAAAATCCTTAGATAAAAAGACTACTAGACCTGTCAGTCAAGGATTTTTCTTCGCGGTTATCTTCTTTATAATCCTTATGGTTACAAAAACCTTCAGTTAAAGTTATATTACAGATAATCTCTGTTCTATTATGGATTGCTCCAGAAGGAAATTAAGTGGATTAAAGGAACTCAAACCCAAGGAATACGTATATTCTTTGGGTTTTTTATAAGATTTCAAGAGTAAAGCCTCCTTTGACTTAGAAATATTAAAGCAATGATAATGAGTATGTACGCATAGTGTCACGAGATTCGAAGGTCTTTAAATATTTAAAAAATAATTTGTGCAAACGATTGCATTAAATTATTAGTTTAGTATATAATGTTCAAATAAAAGTATTCTAATGTTTTTAATAATTAGATTTTATGAAACTTTTAAGAAGGTATAAGCGATAGTCAGCAGCTTACGGATGAGCAGATAGTGAAAATTCTTACATACTCAAACAGCATTTTTAGACAGGACTATTAGTTATGCCGTATTCCTGAGGTAATCTAGCAAAATAGAAAACAGCCAGCCAAAGACACTAACATTTACAGTATTCATCGTTGTTTTGAAAACGTTCACAACGAATGTCGTAGCACTTTATCTTTTGCGGCTATTAATTGAATCATAGGAGGCAGTTATGTTAGAAGAAAGAATCGTTGAAACCAGTGAAAAAAGCGTTCAGCCAAACTTACCTTATCTACCGATCAGTACCATATGGTTAATTAGTTTTGGATTTTTAGGTGTACAAATGGCATTCTCATTACAGAGTTCAAATATGGGACGCATATTTCAAACAATCGGTGCTGATCCAACTACATTAGGCTTTTTCTTTATTTTACCGCCGTTGGCCGGTTTAGTGGTTCAGCCCTTAGTTGGTTATTTTTCAGATCGTACCTGGATGCCAAGGCTTGGCCGTCGTATCCCCTATCTACTGATTGGCGCAATTGTAGCCGTAATTGTTATGTGTTTGCTGCCAAACGCCGGCAGTTTTGGTTTTAGTGCGGTGGCTGCTATGACTTTTGGCGCCATCACTATTTTGTTTATGGACGTATCATCAAATGTAGCCATGCAGCCATTTAAGATGATGGTTGGAGACATGGTCAATGAAGAGCAAAAAGGTTTTGCCTATTCTATTCAAAGTTTTCTATCAAACAGCGGTGCTGTGCTAGCCTGTATTTTCCCTTTTGTTTTAACGGTATTAGGCGTATCAAATAGTGCACCAAAAGGGGTAGTACCACAATCAGTTGTTATTTCATTTTATGTTGGAGCCGTTGTGTTAATTATTTGTAGTTTATTTACAATACTTAAAGTAAAAGAATATTCACCTGCAGAATTTGCAGCATACCATGGTATTCCAGATGAAGCTACAAAAGAAAATGTAAACGTTTTTAAACTGCTTCGCAACGCTCCAAAAGTTTTTTGGACGGTCACACTTGTTCAATTTTTCTGCTGGATGGGCTTTCAATATTTATGGACATACGGTACAGGTGCAGTCGCTGAAAACGTTTGGTATACGAATCAGCCGTCTAGCTCAGGCTATCAAGCAGCTGGCAACTGGTTCGGCATTTTATCAGCTGTACAGTCGATTGCCGCAGTCATTTGGTCACTAGTTTTGTCCCGCGTAGCCAACAACAAACGTAAGCCAGCATATGCCTTTAGTTTACTGTTAGGTGGTATTGGTTTTGGATCTGTCTTTTTTATTCACAATCAATGGACGCTGATTGCTTCATTTATTTTAATTGGCATCGCTTGGGCTGCTATGATGACGTTTCCGTTTACTATGCTTACCAATGCCTTGTCAGGAAAGAATATGGGAACATACCTAGGATTATTTAATGGCAGTATTTGTTTACCGCAAATTATAGCTTCTTGCTTGAGTTTTGCTTTGTTCCCAGCAATCGGATCGTCTATGACAGGGATGATTTTAATTTCAGGTATTTTACTTGTTACGGGAGCTGTGTCTGTTTCAATTATTAAGGAAACATACTCAAAGTAATCAGCAGCTGTGCGCGTGGTAAAAGAGTAACGTGATTTCTTACGTTTCTTGTCTTCAAACTGTTGACTCAGACCTATAAAAATCTTATTTTTAAGTCTATTATCATGATAAAATGTAAACGAATTCAATCTAGTGAAAAATGTAAGAACAAGAATGGAGAGCAGATAAATGAAAACTGAAAAAGAAAAAATGGTGGATGGCGAGCTGTATTTTCCAGCAGACCAAGAATTAGTAAAGGACCGGGAAGATGCAAGAAGGCTCGTTCGTTCGTTTAACGGTACAGATGAGACGGATTATGAAAAGCGTACAGAGTTAATAAAAAAACTATTCGGTTCAACTGGAGAACGTATCTACCTTGAATCCAACTTTCGATGTGACTATGGATACAACATTCATGTAGGAGAAAATTTTTATGCGAACTTTGACTGCACACTTTTAGATGGAGGACGAATTACGATAGGGAAGAACTGTATGATGGCTCCAGGCGTACATATTTATACGAATACTCATCCTGTGGATGCAGAACAGCGAATTACAGAAGTTGAATATACCAAGCCTGTCACAATTGGAGACAATGTATGGATTGGAGGACGGGCTGTCATCAATCCAGGCGTTACAATTGGACATAATGCTGTAATCGCTTCCGGATCTGTTGTGATAAAAGATGTTCCAGATAATGTAGTAGTGGGAGGGAACCCCGCAAAAATTATAAAAAAGTTGGATTAATTTTTACTAGCTAAACATTGTTTATAAATTAACTAAAAAATAAAGAGTTATTCCCGATAGAAATGAATCTTTCTGTAAAAATCAATATCTGTTTTTTAAAAAACAAAATGTTCGAGCAGCACTAAACCTATGGATACTCAGCAGGTTTAGTGCTGTTCTTTTATGTTGAGATGATCTCTTCATCTGACTGCAAGTCATAGCATCTCTAACTCAGCTTTCTAAAAAGATCTTATAATAAGGATGTTTTCTACCATTTTTACACTGCGCGGGAATTTTCATTTATGTGTACGTGTAAAACGGGTTAAATTATTCTAAATTCCGATCTAACAATATGCCAGTTTGCTCGGCTATTACATCGGTTGGAACGTGCATCCCGTTTTTAAACCACCATTCTACTGTCCCTACAACGGCCGAGGCAAAGAACTGAATAACAACCTCTTTACGCAACCCTTTGTTTTCTCCTTCAGTTGTATCAACTTCAGGACCATACTCTTGGATGACTAACTCGAGAAAACGGCTGCGGAAATAATGAGCGCCTTTACTTTCTAACATGGTTGAAAAGAAGAGATGGTGACGCTCAAAATATTCAAACCAAACATAATTTCCTTCTTGGAACGTCATATCAGCAGCCGAATGACATAGTTCTTCGAGGTTGTTCATATGTTCTTCAATCATCTTATCTAATAAATCATATTTATCCATATAGTGAAGATAAATCGTGCCTCGATTAACGTTTGCTTTGTCAGCAATATCCTGAATGGTAATGTCATCAAATCGTTTTTGGGTCATTAATTCAGTCACTGCGTTTTTTATAGCCTCTTGGCTCTTTAGTATTCTTCTATCCACTTTCGCCATTTTAAAAACCTCACTTTTTTTAAAAGATATTCAACAATACCTCTTCATTTGTTGAGTAATCAACGAATCGCCTTCAATTAACGATTGAAAGGATTTTATTTGCTTTTATAATTATAGACAGATGTTGATTAATCAATCAATATTGATTTACTTTTAACAGGCAGATAGATACTTTTAACGTATAGAAAAATAAACAATTCAAAGGAGATAAAAAACATGTTTAACGAAACGTATAAATTATCAAACGGTGTAGAAATTCCACTATTAGGTCTTGGTACGTGGCTGCTTGATGACGAACAGGCAGCTCAGGCAGTGCGCGATGCGGTATCTAGCGGGTATCGCCATATTGATACGGCACAAGCTTATATGAATGAAGCTGGCATAGGCGAAGGAATCCGTTCATCCGGTGTTGCAAGAGAAGAGCTTTTTATTACAACAAAGGTTGCAGCAGAAGCAAAAACTTATGACGAAGTTGCGAATTCCATTGATGAGTCTTTAACAAAGTTGGGGTTGGATTACATTGATCTTCTAATTATCCACAGTCCACAGCCTTGGACGGAGTTTAGAGAAGAGAAACGTTACTTCGAAGAAAACAAAGAGGCATGGAAAGCAATGGAGGATGCTTATAAGGCAGGGAAGGTAAAGGCAATCGGCCTTTCTAACTTCCTTCAGGATGATATAGAGAATATTCTTTCTAGCTGTGAAATCAAGCCTATGGTCAATCAAATATTGGCACATGTGAGCAATACGCCTTTGGAGTTAATTGAGTTCTGCCAGAAGAATGGCATCTTGGTAGAAGCATATTCACCAATTGCGCACGGTGCGGTTCTTGATAATAAAGAAGTGAAGGTAATAGCTGATAAATACGGAGTGTCTGTTGCTCAACTTTGCCTGCGCTATGATATTCAGCTTGGTCTTGCAGTCATTCCTAAGACGGCAAATCCAGATCATATGAGAATCAATGAAAAGCTTGACTTTGTGATCAGCGATGCAGATATGGAAATTTTGAAAAATGTCGAACCTATTCAAGATTATGGTGAGCACAGCTACTTCCCGGTATTTGGCGGAAAATTAAAATAAACAGGTGAGCAAGGACTTTTTATAGCAATGAATGAGCCAAGAGATACAATTATGAATGATATTATTGGAGGAATCAAAATGGCAAAACATGAAGAAGTAAAAAATGGCTTTATTTTTCCAGTAGGTGAAAAGAATGAAGCATATGCACAATTTTTTGTTGGACAAAGCTATCTTCAAACCTTAATCGCAGATCCTAAAGTGAACGTTGGAGTTGGAAATGTAACCTTTGAACCTGGATGCCGCAATAACTGGCATATTCATCGTGATGGATTTCAGCTTCTATTAGTAACGGGTGGCGAAGGTTGGTACCAAGAAGAAGGAAAACCTGCACAATTCTTAAAAGCTGGAGATGTTATTGTGACGCATGATGGTGTCAAACATTGGCATGGTGCTGCAAAAGACAGCTGGTTTGAACACATTGCCATCACTGCCGGTACGCCGGAATGGTTAGAACCAGTAACGGATGAGGAATATAACAACATAAAATAATAGATCGTATGTATCTTAGAAGCAAAACCCTACGGATTATTCCTAATAATCCGTAGGGTTTTTATTATAAATTCAAGATGTCATAGGAAATAGCCTTAACGCTATAAAAGTTCACCAATCGATTTGTTTTCCGTCTTTAAAAAAGCCTCCGGAAGGTCCTTCGGGTCCAATCGTTGCTAACCAAAGAATAGAACGAGCAGCTTGCTGCGGCGTTCTTGGAGCTGATGGTCCACCCATATCTGAGCTTACCCATCCCGGATCGACCGCGTTAATTTTGATATCTTTGGTGCTTTCTGCAGCTATTAACTGCGTTAAGCCATTTAGAATAAGCTTGGATAACTTATAAGCGCCCACTCCTGGAGATGACATTTCACTCATTGCGCCATATTCTGATGAAACATTAATAATTCTTCCGTAGGCTTGCTGTTCCATAAGAGGCATAAAGGAACGGATTACGTGGTAAGCACCGAAGAAATTCGTTTCTAGCGTTTTCTCTAGAACAGAAGGATCCATATCTACTAACTTTTGATTTTTATCTAAATATATGCCCGCGTTATTAATTAGCACATTCAATCGTCCATATTGCTCACTTACTTTAGCCGCAGCTTGACCGATACTTGTTTGATTGTTTATATCCATTGTCAAAAATGAAACATCAAGACGAGAGTCTTTAAGTTTTTGCACGGCTTTATGTCCGGTTTCTGAATTTCGGCTCGTCAAAATGACCTTAAAACCTTTCATCGCCAATTGTCTCACTAGTTCATAGCCAATACCGCGATTTCCTCCGGTGACGAGTGCAACTTTAGTATGTTTTTCCATTTCAAGTCCTCCATTTTTTATTTATTAATTCTGTAAGCATTGACTAGAATAGATTTCAGTTTTTCATAGATGTAATAAAAGAAAACAAAGGGATCCTACTAGGGATCCCGAAAGAAAGTTGCGTTGATGTCTTATTTTGAAAGTTGACTTACAGGACGTTTCATATAACTTCTTGGTAAAATAAATACTGCGCTCAATACTAATGACAAGATGCCCACTAGTACAACGTATTGTATACCCATTCCTGATATAAATAGTCCACCTACGGCTGTGCCAATGGTTGTTCCTAAGTTAACGGATGCTAAAAATAATCCATTCGCGAAATCAGGGGCTTCTGGAGCTGCTGATGAAATCCAATATTGATTAATATTCGTTCCTATACCAGCAAATATTCCCCAAACTAAAGTCATGATAGCCATAGGCCAAGTAAACTGTCCGATGAAGAATAAAATGATGTAAACGATTCCCAATGCGAAAGGAAAAACGACTACCGTTTTAATGGCATTTTTCGTAAGTAATTTCCCTGCGATAATGTTTCCGATAATATTTGCCACACCGTACAGAACCAGCATGAAACTAATTAATTGTCCAGAGAGGTTCGTAACGCTTTTAAGATACTCAGCAAGATAGCTATATACCCCAAATACTGCTGAATTCAGTAAAAGGACGGCAATAATAGAAAGCCAAGTAACAGGTTTTTTTAATACGCTTAGCTCTGCTCCGTATGAAAGTCTTTCTGTAACAGGCATAGAAGGGAAAAATGCCCACGTAGCAATAAATACTATCGCGTTAATAACAGTAAAAAACGTCATGGATAGTTGAAACGAGACTGTACTTGCAAGAAAACTTGCGATCGGCACACCAAGTACCATACCTGCAGATACGCCAATAAAGACTTTTGAAACAGCTTTTGGAGCCTCTTCCTTGCTGACTGAGTTCGCTGCCATTGTAAAAGCTGCTGAAAAATAAATTGGATGAAAAATAGCTGGAATCACACGCGCAATGATGGCAATAGCAAAATTAGAAGTAAAGATAGAGATAATGTTACTTAAAATGAAAATACCAAGTACAAGCAGCATTGCCTTCTTGCGATTGACTCCCGAAAATAATAACGGCATCGTTGGACCGGATATTGACACGGTAAGCGCAAAGAGACTCACCAGCCATCCTGCTTTTGATACACTGATATGAAAGTGATCCGCAATGTAGGGTAATATCCCTATAACGCCCATTTCGGTATTGATAATACCGAAAGCTCCTAAAGTTAAGACAAATATAAGTAGCTTAGTTTGTTTAGACATAAAATAAAGATCCTTCTTTCTAAAAAATGTTGTGTTCTAGTGGCTGTAAATCGGGTTGTTTAAAGGTGTATTGTCATGTTTTTACTTAGTCACTTTTTCAATTCTACCTGTAAAATCACCATCAACATTTTCAACATTTTCTTTTCCTGATTCAATTTGACCTAGTATGATAAGGTCGTTTGTAGCATCCTCAAGACCTTTGTAAAAAATAGCTACATTTCCCCAAGGAGCGTAATAAGCAAAGTCTCCTTTTTTGGATAGGTCTTCGGCTTGTACATCATCTATAGATAATCTTTTTTGTAAAATACTAACTTTCTCTTTACCTATATAATCTTCAAACGTTACGGTTAAAGGCAGTTGAACTAGAAAACCCTTACTTGCTGGGTTATCGTACATCCTAACAAACACTTCTTTGTTGTTGAACGTTAACTTTATTTTTGTATTTGAAATACTATCTTCTTCTATTTGTTCTGGTACTCGGTTTGAATGCTTACTGGCATTATGGTCGGTTGCAGAAGAATGATTGTTGCCGCAAGCAGCGAGTGCAGCGCTTATTACTAAGATAGAAGGCAGATATAACATTTTTTTCATCTTAAGCTCCTTTCCACATTGAATTATTAAAGATGTTGATGGTGTGATATGAACTTCTTTGTTGTTTATTCTAACGGCTTCTTCCAAATATAAAAAATACTTATATCTTATATCATGATATGTTTGATAAGCATTTCTAGAGTGTATATACTAAAGCTTATGAAAGGAGGAGAGGGATATAGAAATTCGAGTTTTGCGGTATTTTCTTACGGTTGCAAGAGAAGGAAACATCACGAAGGCCGCTGATGTTTTGCATGTGACACAGCCCACACTGTCTAGGCAATTAAAAGATCTTGAACAAGAGTTGGGCAAAAAAATATTTATTCGCAGCAGTCACAGTATCATTTTGACAGATGAAGGAATGCTTCTGCGAAACAGGGCAGAGGAAATTGTTAATATGGTCGATAAATTGGAGGCGGAGTTTAGTTCCATGGAAGAAACAATAGGTGGTGATATTTATATAGGGGGCGGGGAGACAGAAGCAATGAAACATATTGCACGAGTCGCAAAAGATGTGCAGGTACGTTATTCCAATATACGATATCACCTCTACAGCGGAAACGAAGAAGATATAACGGAACGGCTTGACAAGGGGCTGCTTGACTTTGGCATTTTAATTCAACCGGCTGATATTTCAAAATACAATTATCTTAATATCCCTGCCAAAGATGTTTGGGGCGTTGTGATGAGAAGAGACAGTTCTCTTGCCCTCAAAGAAAGCATTCAAGCTGCGGATTTATTAAACGCTCCACTAATCTGTTCACGACAGGCCATGAAGCAGACATTTTCAAAAAATGAATTTTCGGATTGGTTTGGCGAAGACTTTCATAAATTAAACATCGTTACTACATACAATCTTGCATATAATGCGGCCATTATGGTTGAAGAAGGCATTGGGTATGCCATAACACTTGATAAAATAGTCAATACGTCTACTAATAGCAACCTTTTTTTCAGACCGTTACAGCCAAGACTTGAATCAGGTTTAAATATTGTGTGGAAAAAGCATCATGTTCTTTCAGCTGCAGCTGATGCGTTTTTAAAAGAACTGCAGGGGGAATTTTCACAAACTCTAAACTGACAGCGCGTCGGTCTAGTTCAAACAAATGGAGTAAAAAGACTTATCTATACGGTATGGTAGATAAGTCTTTTTACTGCGGGTATGGAGGTGATGTTAAGAGCCTTAGGATGTTTTATTAGGATGTATTAACTTCCATTCGCCAGGGTTAGTGTCATCTGGCGATAAACCGTTAATAATATCAAGGTAATGATTAGCTTTTTCGTCCATATATTTTACAGTTCTTTTAGCTTCCTTTACAGGGAGCGATTGAAGATAAAAGAGACGTACCTAAAAATAGCAGGCTTGAACGAGTAAGCGATGATTAGAGACCGGTTAACTTTCATAGATCTTAATGGAATATAGATGTATAAAAGCGTAGCCTATCACGAGTTCACGCTTTTATAGTGAGAGCTTAAAACGTAGACTTCATTTTTCAAAGAAGAAATTTTTAAAAAGATAAGTGAGACGAACATTTCACCAATTTTTCACTATTAGATGCTAGTATAAATATCAGTAATGCAATACAACATTTTCTATAGAACTCCCCTATTTAGGCTGACCTTTTAAGGTGAGCTTTTTTTGTGTCTGTAATTAATATGCTCCATAGAATATGGAAAAAAGTAAATATAGGCACTCCAATAAAAGCGATAAAAGCTGAAGCAATAAGAGAAGCAATCCAATAAATCTTCCATTTGCTAAAGAATTGGTAAACTAATGTAAGTATAACCGGGATAACTGCAAAATCAACGGAATGAAAACGATCAGTAAAGACCAATAATTGATGAGGGTAGCTCCATACGCCAAAGAACTTTCCGAGTTCATCCACAGTACCAACTAAAACAAAACTAATGAAAAATACTAAGAGAATAAATATTATTCGTTGTCGGTCAATGAGGAGATAAAAAACGAATAGAAAAGCGCACTTAAAATGATAATTAGCCACCATTGAGCACTAAATAAATCATGATGAAGCCAGTAATCATATTGTTTATCATTAACACGCTGGGTAAGAACTTCTAACTGATTAACCATAAACACCACCTCCTTACGAGTATGTGTGAAAAAGAGGTGGTTCATGCAATTAGTCACTTCGTTAGATTTTTTCTTTTTATGGGTTTTGTAATGTATTAAATAAAAAAAGAAATCTACAGCGCTTGTTCTGAGCTTACGTTATTTTGTTTAAATGTCGTATGAATCATAAAGGCAATAAGAATGGAGGCTAGGACTAGAGAAGAGCCTGCCGTACCTAAGTCTAAACCACCTTTTTCATGTGGCTTTGTCAAAAGATCTCCAAATGTTGCTCCGAAAGGGCGAGTCAAAACGAATGCTACCCAAAATAAAAATACACGAGAAATCTTTGTATAGAAGTTACATATAACAATGAATGCTAGTAAGCTGCCAATTAAAATAGCTCCACCTATATATCCAAGGCCAGACGTATCAGACAAAAAATCTCCTAAAGCTGTACCTAATGTGTTTGAGAAAAGGATGGCAATCCAATAAAGTATTTCAGCCTTGCGGTTTCTAATATAGTTGATATTTAATGAACGCTCGCTAAAATACCAGTATGCAAATATCGACAACAATATAGTGATTAATATCATCGAGCCTTTTGCGTAACCTAATGCCAGTGTACGATCCATAAAATCAGACATAGTTGTGCCAGCTACGCTAGTTGACAGAATAACAGTCCAATAAAGGGCCGGAATATACCTCTTAGAGCTTAGTTGAGCTACAAGTGTAATTAAAAATATGCTAAAAAAGATCAGCGTACTAACTGCATATCCAACTCCTAATGTTTGTGCTAACAAGTCACCTGCGGTTTCACCCAGTGTCGTAGCAGAAATCTTCATAATCCAAAAAACAAGGGTAATTTGTGCAATTTTATTCATTGGCGAAGATGTTTGCATTTTTAATTTTTCTCTCCTTCTTGTGCTAACTGTTTATTCTCTTAAATAAACGGCACACTTGCCTAACGTTTTTCTTAAAGAAATTTTTTAAAAGCTTCATCGCTGTAATTCAAACTGTACAGTCTTTTTCTAAAATCAAAATGAAAAATAAATAAGAATTTAATGAGATTTTTATAAAAAACTTTTTATTAATGTTTTAATTAAATGTTTTATCAACTCTGTTGCACCATTATGTTTTTATAAAAATAAAATATTTATTTTTTATCGAATTCTCATTTTAATTTCATTTAAATTTCATTACACCGTATTAAATTTAAATTATGTGAGCCAAGTTTTTTAAACATAACGTTATGCCTTCAGCTTTTGAAACTAGAAAATAAGTACAATTCATTAAAAGAAGGAGAACGTTGAATAGTTGTTAAGAGGTCAAAGATGATAATACTTAAGAAATTTTTAAGAAACAGCTAGTAAGATTATAAATAGCATGACTATTGGTAGGAAGGTGCCATTTTGATACGTTTTCAAAGAAAGAAGAAAAGACATACATATATTTTGATAGGAGGGATTCTTACTGTAGGAGGACTTATTTTTGTTGGAACCTTGTACAAAGGTAGCTTACTTTCTTTAGACAAGCTTTCTTGGAGTGAACCTCAACAAGTGAGTCAATTATTTTCCACTTACAAAGAAAACTCTATCTTAAAGAGTAAGCTAGCCACTGAAAACCAAGAGGAAGCAAATGCTTATAAGTTGGAATATGAAAATAAAGTCTTAAAAAAAATTTTAAAAGCAGAAGATCAGGTAAAAACCTATAATCCTGTAACAGCTACCGTAATTGGCCGCTCAACGAACAACTGGAACAATGAATTAACAATTGATAAAGGAAAGAAGCAGGGGTTAAAAATAGATATGAATGTGCTAGGTACAAATGGCGTCATTGGGAAGGTATCCAAAGTTTTTTCGTCAACCTCTATCGTAGAACTAATTAGCTCAAACCTTAGGACAAATCGTATGGCGGTAATGTTAAAGGATAGGAAAAGCGTGAATGGAACATTAGAAGGCTACGATGATAAAAAAGGTAATTTAATTATTAGAAAAATCCCTAGTGAGGCTGAGGTTAATGTAGGAGATAAAGTTCAAACCTCTCCTATCAGTTCAATCTTTCAAGGGAAATTAGCCTTAGGAAAAGTCATCAAAGTAAAGCCTGATGAATATGGACTAACGCAATTGGCCGTTGTAAAACCCTCATCCAACTTTAATGATATTAGTGAAGTAGTTGTTATTAAAGCAAAGAACAATGGGTAGTGAATTTAATATCACATTCTAATAGAAGTCTTTTATCTTACGTTTTTATGTTCAGCACTTAAAATTTCCTATTGTCCACTGAGATGTTGGTTTGTGATAGCTATACACTTCTCTTTATTATTGGAAAGAGCGATCGATATGCAAAGCAAAAATATAGAGATTGAAAAGAGAGGTTAGTTAGATGAAAGAAAGTATTTTAATTGTGGAAGATGAAGTAGAAATAGGCAATATATTAAAAATGGAACTTGAACATGAAGGTTACCAAGTGAAAATTAAAAACAATGGAAGAGATGGTCTCGAAATGGCCTTATCAAATATGTTTGATTTAATTTTACTTGACATTATGCTACCGGAAATGAGTGGTATAGAGGTCTTGCGTAAAGTAAGAAAGAGAGAAAATTACGTGCCTATTATTCTTTTGACAGCTCGCAACTCAACTCTAGACAAAATACTGGGGTTAGATCATGGCGCAAATGATTATATAACTAAACCATTTAAAACTGAAGAATTGCTGGCTCGGATACGTTCTTTACTACGTTATAAGCACCTTGTTATTAGGAATAAGGTAGAAAAAGACTCGTTATTATTAATTGAAGATATGGTTATAAATACTGAATCAAGAGAAGTAACTAGGGCTGGGCAAAAAATCAGCTTAACCCCGAAAGAGTATGATTTATTAATTTACTTAGTCATCCATAAAAATAAGACGGTTACTCGTGAAGGAATCTTACTAAATGTATGGGGATATGAATACGAAGGAGATACAAATATACTTGATGTTTATATAAGTTATTTGAGAAAGAAAATTGAAGAAGGATTTAGTCCCTCACTCATTGAGACTGTTCGAGGCATAGGATACACCATTAAAGAAAGTTAAAGAAACAAGGAAAGCAACTTTATATGATTCATTAAAGAAGATTAAGAAATAAATTCATTTATTCTTAATCTCTTTTTTATTCAAATCTAATTTTTATTTGATAAATTGAAGAAAAGCCTATAAAGAAGAAAGTCATAGAAAACTTATTTCATATTTCTTCTTATTATCTTTCAAAATGGAGGGATATAGTACTAGTACTCATATTCATTTGTAGAAGCAGTTTTTACGTTTTTAATTTTTAGACAAAGGAGAGTACTTTATATGCAAAAGGTACTAATTGTAGAGGATGAAGAAGGATTAGTAGAATTTTTAGAATTAGAACTAAAATATGAAGGATATTTAGTTGACGTAGCTTACGATGGTCGTACTGGTTTAGATAAAGCAACCAAGCAGAAGTACGATATTATATTATTGGATTTAATGATGCCTGGATTAAATGGAATTGAGGTATGCAGAAGACTAAGAACAACTAAGGATACTCCTGTTATTATGCTCACAGCTAAGGATAGTGTCATGGACAGGGTAATGGGGCTTGATAATGGAGCTGACGATTATTTGTCCAAACCATTTGCAATTGAAGAATTATTTGCAAGAATGCGAGTCATTTTTAGACGTCAAGAAAACAACAACATGCTGAATCAGAAGCTACTATTAACATTTAAAGATATTGAACTTGATTTGGAATCAAGAACAGTGATAAAAGAAAAAAAACTAATTGAACTCACGAATAAAGAATTTGAACTCCTAGCCATTTTTATGCGTAACATTAACAAAGTATTAACGAGAGACATACTTTTAGAGCAAGTGTGGGGGTACGATTCAGTTGTTGAAACGAATGTTGTCGATGTATATGTTAGATATTTAAGAAATAAATTAAGTGCGGAGGACAAAGAGTTATATATTCAAACCATCAGAGGGGTTGGGTACGTGATGCGTGATGTTTAAATGAGAAAGTGGATAAATTGTATAAAAGATTTACCTATAAGATGGAAGATAACGTTATGGTCTTCCATGTTTTTATTTTTTCTTTTTCTCTCTTATAACCTCTTTCAATACATTGTGATTGATAACGGTATTTTAAATTATGAGAAGCAAAATGGTATTCATCAATTAAACGAGGTTCTCGCTTTTATTCAATCTGATGATGAACCTTTATCCTTAAAACAAATTGAAAACAGTGAAGGATACTTATCGAAAATTAATGAAAAGAATCAGTTGATTCGTGTTCTTGATAGGAAAGGGAACATTATAACCAGTACCTCAAACAATGTTTCACCAAATTGGCAGCAACCGAAGGCGGTGAAGCACAAAGAGTATAAAGTGATTCGAAACCACGATGAACGTCTACTCGTTCTTCGTTCTCCAATTGTCACCGACAACTTCACTGGAACGGTTGAAATTGTTAGAAATATGGAGATGTCTGATGCTTTTATGGACAAGATTTTTTTATTAATGCTTGCTGCAGGGATAGGCTCACTAATCTTTAGTATTCTAGGTGGAACCATTCTAGCAAAGAAAATACTATCTAACGTTCAAGCGTTAACATTGACGATGAAAAAAATAAAAACAAATGGCCTTGAAGAACGTGTTCCAGTTAATGAAAAAAACGATGAATTTGCTCAATTAGGCAGTTTATTTAATGAGTTGATGGATAGCCTCGAAGACTCTTTTTTACAGCAAAAACAGTTTGTAGAGGATGCTTCACATGAATTAAGAACTCCGTTAGCCATTATCCAAGGACATTTGACATTGTTAAATCGCTGGGGGAAAAATGATGCAGCAGTATTAGATAAATCCTTGAAATCCAGTCTGAAAGAAGTAGAGCGTTTAACGAATCTTGTGCAAGAATTATTGGAGCTATCCCGAGCTGAAAATAGTCTGATAAATCCTGTAGATGTTGAACCTATTAACGTATTGGCCACTGTTCAACATGTTGTAAGGAATTTTGAAGTACTGTATAACAACTATGAGTTTAAAATAAGACACTCACATGAAAATCTGTACGTGAATATTTCTTCTCGCCATCTAGAACAAATATTAATCATTTTGTTAGATAATGCAGTCAAATATTCTAAGAAGGAAGAGAAAGAGGTAGTTATAGACTGTTCTCTCATCAATGAAAAGGTATCCCTTAAAATAATGGATAAAGGAATTGGAATTCCAGAAGAGGATATACCTTATATTTTAAATAGATTTTACCGAGTGGATAAGGCAAGAAGCAGAAAACAAGGAGGGCTTGGCTTAGGACTGGCTATAGCCAAACGATGGATTGAAAAGTACCATGGTACGATTAACATCGAGAGTAAAGAGGGCGAAGGAACAAATGTAACGGCTGTATTGCCTCTGTTTACTAATTCTCTATAAATGTGCATATAAAACAAGATCTTTATTTTTAATACTCCTAACTTCAAAAGCAAAGAAGCATCAAAATCTAGAAGTAAAAAGACTTTATCACATTTCATCAAAAGTAGCTTGATAAAGCACAGAAAGTAGAGGTGTCTAGTATGAAGTTGAAGTTTCAATTTACAATTGCTTTTATGTTAAGCTTGTTGTCCCTTATTTGTTTTAGTGGGATGGCTCTTTTAATTAATGGATCAAAAATTGTCGCATTTGATCGGTCTATTATATCGCTAATTCAAGGGGTCGAAACTCCTGGGCTAACGACTATTATGAAATGCTTTACTTTTATTGGCTCTACGCCATCTGTTGCAGTGATTTCTCTCTTTAGTTTGTTTTTTCTCTATAAAGTATTAAAACATCGAACGGAGCTTATTTTATTTATCGCGATTATTGTAGGTTCTCCAATCCTCAATGAGCTGCTAAAACTATTTTTTCATCGTGCACGTCCTGATTTCCATCGATTAATCGAAATCAATGGTTATAGCTTTCCAAGTGGGCATGCTATGAGTGCTTTTGCTGTTTACGGCGTCCTTTCATTTTTGCTCTGGCGTCATATTTCTACTCGCTGGGGACGTACACTTTTAATCGTTATTAGCACTACAATGATTCTAGCAATAGGTATTAGTCGTATTTACTTAGGCGTGCATTATCCTAGCGATGTTATTGGAGGCTATTTTGCTAGCGGCTGCTGGCTAGCTATTGCTATTTGGTTCTATCAGCGCTATCAGGAGAAGAAGGTTGAGCAAAGAAGATCTACTCAAAGTAAAGAATGAATACGATGATATATCAACGCGAAAATAACCATATAGGGTACGGATGCAAGTGACTGGCTTCATAATTAAATGTGGATTATCAAAAGTACTGATATGAACAGCCAGCATTGATTTATGGACGTTTTTTCAGTAGGGGGAATAAAAAACGAATCTATAAGAACTGCATTTTTTATAAAGATGATACACCACCTAGGAAATGAAATTTTTGATAGCATTCTACTTAAAACAGTCATAAAATTGACTGTTTTTATTATTAGAAAATGTAAAATAACGGTTACTTTTTTCTTGAACTTATTACAAAAAAATCAAATGAAATTGATCCATTTCTATCAATCGTGGCGGAAACTGTTAAATTTTATCTTAAAAAGTGATATTCTTACAGGAATTCAATCAATATACTTTCAAAACTATTTGCGGATTTAATTTTTACAGTATAAAAAGTATTGAGAGTCATGATTACTGTATTACTCTGAGACGAAGGATGAGCAATGTATGAACAAACTTACAATACCAGCCGTATTAGTTATCTTCGCTTTATGGATCTTATTACAATTGGCTTTAGACGGTAATATCTTTAAAAATCCTCTAAATTATTTTATTTTAATAACGGTTTTCTTTTTATTTATCAAACAGGCAAAAGAAAAATAGCCTAGAATGTTCGCTGCTGAGTAGTCTATAGTTATAGGCTGCTTTTTCTTTTGGCCACGTTAAAAATAATTTCATATATAAGCTAATTAGAAAAAGAAGGTTGAACCTTGCTTTATAAAAAATGTCTTACGACTGTAAAATGATTAAAATTTAAAAAATATTAAACAGTACCTTGCAATAAACAATAGCTGGTGATATATTGTAATTATTAGGAAGTTATTATAAATCAGTACTATACAATAAACAGTAGTGGACTGTGAAAAGAAAAGGGTGAAGAACAGTGAACGTGCAATTTAAAAAAGGAGTTTTAGAGCTTTGTGTCCTTGTATTACTGGATAAGAAAGACCGCTATGGATATGAATTAGTTCAAAAAATCTCCGATCAAATTGAAATATCAGAAGGGTCGGTATATCCTCTTCTGCGCCGATTAACAAAAGAAGAATATTTTACAACGTATTTAAAGGAATCTACAGAAGGTCCTTCAAGGAAATATTATCAGCTTACCGATAAAGGCAGGGAGTATTTATACGAACTTATCGATGAATGGAATGAGTTTTCAAGAGGTGTTAATCAATTAATTAAAGAAGGTGTGAACAATGTCGAAGAGTAAATTTTTACAGCAATTGAATGAATCATTAAAACCATTGTCCTCAAAAGAACGAGAGGATATTTTGCAAGATTATGAAGAACATTTTTCCATTGGCTTAGAAGAAGGAAAAACAGAAGAAGAAATTGTAGCGTCGCTAGGATCCCCGAATCAAATAGCCAAAGAATTGCTGGCAGATTATCACGTTGAGCAAGCAACAGCTAAGGCAACAACTCAAAATATTTTGAGAGCCACTTGGGCCGTAATTGGTTTAGCTTTTTTTAATGTAGTAATTGTTCTTGGTCCGGCCGTTGCATTAGCTGGCTTTATTTTATCAGCTTGGGCCATAGGTCTATGTTTCTTGCTATCACCTATTCTAGTTCTCGGTGAGGCTATTGTACATTGGAGCGGCTTTTTTCTCTTTAATTTATTTATGTCGTTAGCATTTTGCGGAATTGGATATTTTATTATGCTAGGTATGTTTGTTGTAACGAAGCTAGCTATAAAAGGCTTTGTACGTTATCTGAAATACAATGTATCACTGGTGAAAGGCGGTTTAAAACGTGCTGAATAAAAAGAAACTCTCCGTTCTTGCAGGCATTCTCATCCTTGTTGGGATTATAGGAGGCCTCCTTACTTATCGTGCTATTGATCCTGAACCTATTTCAAAAGAAAAAGTTATTAACAGCAATCAAGTATCCAAGGTAAACATTGATACGGATAATACTCGTGTTCACGTGTATCCTATCAAAGGTGATAATATCAAAGTAACATTAAAAGGCGAAACATCTCCTAATATAAAAAGAGACTTCACTACTGACGTTAAAAATTCAACGCTTTTTATCTCCTATAATGAACAGCAGCGCAGCTGGGTCAATTTTGACATTGTTAGTGTATTAAAACCGCTATCCATCAACGTTTATCTGCCTGAAAAACAGTATAATTCATTGGGGATTTCCAGTAACAACGGATATGTGTCTGTTAAAAAATTACGCGCAGCAGATGTTTCTGTCCGTGCAAACAATGGACGTGTAGAATTAGAGGACATTGATTCACAAAACCTGACCACCAGCGTACACAATGGACTTACGAGCATAAAAAATGCTGCAGCCAAAACAGTTCAAGCAAAAGGAAATAACGGAAAAATAACGCTGAGTAACGTGGAAGGTAGTTTAGAAGGTGAAACCCATAACGGAAGTATCACTCTTGAAACAGAAGAACTTGATCGAGATATTGACTTTAAAACGCACAATGGAAAAGTTGAGATTACAACGGAAAAAGAACCAAGTAACGTTCAATTTAACGTTTCTGTCGATAATGGAAAAGTCGATATCTTGAATAAATATGATAGGGACGCTGTTATTGGAAAAGGAAAGAATATTATTAAACTAGCCACTCATAACGGCAGTATTTCTGTAACAAAGTAGCCTGTTAGCTCTACGCACAAAGCTCATCTGCAAAAAAGCAGAGGCACAGCTAGCAGCAGATAATCAAAAAAAGGTTTCACTCATTGAACGTTGATGAGTGGAACCTTTTTTAATTTAGTTTATGGTGAAGTAAAGTAATAATGGCAGCTAAAAATGAGCCGTATACAAATCTCTCTTGGTTCTTGTAATTTGAGCATGGAAGGTCTAGAAAAAATATATCTTCTTTTATGCTAAAAAAGGAATATTTCTTTAAATGAAACGATACTATTTTCTGATACAACCTATTCCTGCGAAAGGAGCAAAAGTAAATGAAACGAAATGTTGTGTATGGCTTATTACTAACAGTGTCTTTAGTATTTGCGCTTTTTTTAATTGTTGATTGGTGTCAGTATGAAACTGGGTTAGAACACGCTATTAAACCTGCTGATCAAAACTATGAAAACAGCGAAAACTATATTTCTGACAAACGTATGATAGATGTAATTGTAAAGCTAACGGAAGAAAGTCCTGCAACATTTGGAACGAGATTAAAAAGTGCGCAAAGAATAGATGAGAAGCGTGTCCATGTGAATACCAATAAGCTAGAAGGCATTATCGAGTTAAAAGATATAGAAGGTAAGACCTTGGTATGGCGTGTGCTAGACAAAGCATCTCATCATTTAATTATGGAAAGTAAGAATTGGGGAAATGAATAAGGGACCTGCTGATGTTTCTTCTTATGAAAACAGGCTGAGACAAAAGTATGCTAGTGGTGGTGTCTCGGCCTGTTTATACTTTTGTTACCGATTGTTCTTAAAGCACCAAAATAGAGGAGGAAAGATATTTTTAATTAATACTCATTAAAATATTCTTGAATCTTTTTAGGGTCCTTTATTTTTGTTAAAGCAAGCATTAAAAGAATACGGGCTTTTTGTGGATTTAATGAATCAGATGTAACAAACGTATCTTTATCATCTGATTCTTCATGTGTCACAACCCCGCTTCCTACGCGGCTAGATCTAACAATAACTACGCCTTTTTTTACCGCATCTTTAGCACCTGTTAGGGCAGCATCCGATAGCAGTCCATTTCCTACTCCTGCAACGACTATTCCTTTTGTTCCAGCTTTTACGGCTGTGTCATAAAAGTTCCTAGAATCATTTTGATATCCATATATGATATCTACTTGAGGAAGCTTATCTAATTTTGATACATCGAATATTGATTGTGTTGTATGCTTGCGAGTTGGTTTGTTATAAAATATTACCTGATCTCCAGCTATTTCTCCTACATATCCTTGTTCGGTGGATTTAAACGTATCTACTGCCGTTGTATGTGTTTTCGTTATATAACGAGCTGCGCCAATTCGATCGTTAAGCGCTACTAAAACACCGGTATTTCGTGCTTCTTTTGTAGAAGCAATTTTCACCGCATTATACAAGTTTAGCGGCCCATCTGCACTTATAGCGGTAGCTGGTCTCATTGAACCAACCACAATTACAGGTTTTTCACTTTTTACTACTAAGTTTAGAAAATAAGCCGTTTCCTCCATCGTATCAGATCCGTGTGTCACGACAATCCCGTCAACGTCCTTAGACGCTAATAGTGTATTAATTCGTTTTGCTAACTTTAACAGAATGGTGTTATCTATATTTTGACTTCCGATATTTACAACTTGTTCTCCGCTTACATTCGCTAGTTTTTTTAACTCAGGAACAGCTTTAATGATGGTTTTAATATCAAGGGCTCCTGATTCATATCCAGTTGTGTCTGTGCTGCTCTCAGAAGAACCTGCAATCGTACCTCCAGTGGCCAAAATCTTTATATTGGGCAACTCTTCTTTCACTGAATGTTTTACAGTCATTTTAGAATCATTTACTGATGCATTGACAAATGATAAAGATCCCGAAAATAAGATAACGCTTGATAAAAAGGTGATGCTTACTATTCTTTTCAGTTTCATCGTTACGTAGCTCCTTTTACGCCAAAGACATGTAACGGTATTATTAGTAATTTGAGTTTGAAATATCCAATCATTTGTCCGCACGAAGAATAAATAGATAAACGCATTATTTTTATGAGATCCTTGTTGCTTTTTCTCTTAACAATTTTCTAATCTCCTCACATAAGTGAACTTGGGAATCTAAAATCTTTATTTCGTTTATATCTTCCATTTGTTTAGACATGAGTTGGGTTCCTTTATAACATTTTAAGGAACTATTCTGTTCTAAAAAATGGAAATCATTTCGCTTTTTTACCCATTTAACATAAGGTAGTCTCTATATAGGGATGAAAATAATGATTTTAATAGGAACGTTTGTGAAAAAATCCTTGCTGCAGGAGGGAAGGAGTCATTATTGATATAAGCCATGCTTGATATTTATACGGCGAGAGTTTTCTTATTTACTAAAATTCAGGCATATGATGCTTGTTCAAAGTCACATATTACTATAGTATTTGAAATTAAATTTTAAGATTTTAAAATAATTGTTGAAATTTAATTTCAAAGACGTTATTCTGTACTTGAGAACGATTTCAAACAAAAACAAAGATAGGATGGATAAGTAATGCTTGAACATTTAACTACTGAGACTCGTAATGAAAAAACAATGAATCTGGATGAAATGTCCGTTTTAGATTTTCTTACAACCATGAATGAAGAAGATGAAAAAGTTGCGAGTGCGATAAAAAAAGAACTGCCTTCTATTGCGAAAGCTGTAGAAGCTATTATAGAAGCTAAGAAACAAGGAGGGCGCCTTATTTATATAGGTGCAGGAACCAGTGGCCGCATCGGCTTGCTTGATGCTGTTGAGTGTCCGCCTACATTTGGTACAAACCCAGATGAAGTAATAGGCTTAATTGCCGGCGGAGAAAAAGCTTTTATCAAAGCAGTAGAAGGAGCAGAAGATAGTAAAGAGTTAGGCATGGAAGACTTACAAAACATTCGACTTACTAAGGTAGACATTGTTGTAGGGATTGCAGCAAGCGGTCGTACACCTTATGTCATTGGAGCATTAGAATATGCTAACTCAATTGAAGCTCAAACAATAGCAGTTAGCTGTAATAAGGGCTCTGATATTGGAAAAGTAGCAAACATTGCAATTGAAGTAGTAAATGGTCCTGAAGTATTAACAGGTTCTACTCGCTTGAAAGCCGGAACAGCACAAAAATTGGTTTGTAACATGCTTTCGACAGCTTCTATGGTAGGTATCGGAAAAGTGTATGGAAATCTAATGGTAGACGTTCAGCTGACTAATGAAAAGCTCGTAGAACGCGCAAAACGAATTGTGATGGAAGCAACTTCATGCACGTATGATACGGCAGAAGAGTACTTAGCAAAAGCAAATTGTAATTCTAAGCTTGCTATAGTCATGATTTTAACAGGACTTTCATATGAGGAATCTTTACATCGTTTAGAACAAACACAAGGGTTTATCCGTCAAGCAATCGTGAATTAAGTAGCGAAACTATAAGGGAGATGGGAACAACTATGAGTAAACATCATCAAACAGCTAAAGAACTGCTTCAAGCTCTTGGAGGCAGTTCTAATATAGCGAATTATACACACTGTATGACAAGACTCCGTGTCACCCCAGTGAATCATAATAGAATCGATGAAGCGAGTATAAAACAAGTGAAAGGAGTGGTAGGGGTTGTCGATGATGATACGTATCAAATTATTCTAGGACCAGGAGTAGTTACGAAAGTTGCTGAACAATTTGGTATTGTACTTCAAGAAGATCCTGCAGCTCCTTCATCTGAAGATTTGACGTCAAAAGGTGCAGATATGAAGTCTGAGCTAAAAAAGAAAAACAATACGCCATTCAAAAATTTTTTGCGAAAAGTTGGGAGCATTTTCATACCTTTAATCCCAGCATTCGTAGGTGCAGGTTTAATAGCTGGTATTGCCTCTATTTTAGCCAATAGCATAACTGCAGGAGATCTTGATAAAGATACTTGGCAACAATACGTTACGATCCTTAATGTGATCAAAAATGCAATCTTCAGCTATTTAGTTATTTATGTAGGTATTAACGCAACAAAAGAGTTTGGAGCTACTCCAGCCCTAGGTGGAGTTATCGGAGGTATCACCCTTTTAACGGGAGTTACAGAAGAATTTCCTATTATGAATATCTTTACCGATCAGCCTCTAACGCCTGGGCAAGGCGGGGTTATCGGAGTTTTGATTGCTGTATGGTTACTTTCATTTTTAGAAAAATTCTTACGTCGATTTATTCCTGATGCAATCGATATTATTGTTACACCTACAATTGCTCTTCTGATTGTCGGATTGTTAACGATTTTCTTTATTATGCCTTTTGCAGGTCTAATTTCTAGTAATTTAATTGGCGGAATAGATTGGACACTTGAACGTGGAGGGGTTTTTGCAGGTTTTGTACTAGGAGTGGCATTTTTACCATTGGTGATGCTAGGTCTGCATCAAGTATTAATCCCTATTCATATTGAAATGATTAACACAGCTGGTATGACCATCTTGCTTCCGATTCTTGCAATGTCTGGTGCTGGACAAGTAGGTGCAACTTTAGCACTTTGGGTTCGTTGCCATAAAAATAAATCACTTGTTACCATTATTAAAGGGGCTCTTCCTGTCGGAATATTAGGTATTGGAGAACCACTTATTTATGGAGTTATTCTTCCATTAGGACGCCCATTCATTACGGCTTGTATCGGTGGAGGAATTGGAGGAGCTGTAATTGGAATGTTCGGAAACGTTGGTTCCATTGCTATCGGCCCATCTGGCCTAGCTTTAATTCCATTAATTGCTCATGGTTTATGGCTGAAATATATCATCGGCTTACTTGCAGGATATGCTGGAGGATTCATCTGCACATATTTATTTGGCATACCAAAAGAGGCTATTACAGAAGGCTCTAATAACAAAGAAGTACCTGAAGCGAAGACAAAAGCTGAAGTTGCTGCAACAGGTGAGAAAAAAGAAATGAACGATACAACTTTAGGAAGCGCATTCAAACTTCCGTTTGATGGATATATTGTGCCTCTAGAAGAAGTCCCTGATGCCGTTTTTTCTTCAAGGATGATGGGAGACGGTTTTGCCATCGAACCAACTAATAATACGCTTATTTCTCCTATCAATGGGGAGGTTGTTAGCATCTTTCCTACAAAACATGCCATAGGTCTAAAAACAGATCAAGGTTTAGAGTTATTAATTCACATAGGGTTAGAAACAGTGAACTTGAATGGGAAAGGGTTTACATGTCTAATTAAAGAGGGAGAAAAGGTTACACAAGGAACCCCGCTTTTAAAAATAGACCTAAACTACATTAAAGAAAATGCTAAATCACTTGTTACACCAATCATTTTTACAAATTTATCTGAACATAATCAAATACAGTTATTAAACACAGGGTACAATGAGCAAGGTATAACAAATGTTATTGAGTTAGTTTCTAAAAAACAGTAAGTTAATTAAATCTAATTGATTATTTAAGGGTACTTTTCTAAATAGAAGAGTACCCTTTTTTACTGGCGGCAAGTCATCACTTCTAGAGAGTAGCCAGGGCTGGATTGGCTATTAGTTCGTTTTTGTAATATTAAACATTAAGCAATGATAGGTTACTTTCACGCCATGTTCGTCACGATGATTATTTTCGTATAGGTTGATTAATTCACGAAAAAAGGAAGGGCGCTGACAGTAGCTTTCCTCGTTACTGTTACTTGCTCCAATCTTTTTTATTGATGTGAAAAATGCCTTAACCGTCGGAAAGTATTGAACCTCTAGCTCCTCCGTTTTTGATAGTTTAAATGGATGCTCTCTCAATGGAACTAATGCTTGTTCACAAATTTGAGACAACTCTTCAAGAGAAAAAAACGATTGGCCAGGTGAACTGTTACTGAAAAGACCAAGCTTTTGTTTCACATGGCTGTAGCATGAATGAAGCTCTTGAAACGTACGGTTACCAAAGGTTGAAAATAGCAGGCTGCCTGTAGGCTTAAGTTGTTTATACAATTTTTTAATTGTCGTATGAAGACTATTAAACCACTGAAATGTTGCATTCGAAATAATAAGGTCATAATGTCTTTCTATACTTAGTTCCTCGATATCTCCGCATATGAAAGAAATTCGATCTTCCCTTACTTTTTCCTTTGCTAACTCAATCATTCCTGATGACAAATCAACTGCTGTAATAGCAGCCTTAGGGAATTTTTTGCACAATAATTGTGTTAAATAACCCGTGCCGCAGCCAATTTCAAGAATAGCTATTTCCTCGTTAAAGAAATTGGTGGAAAGCTGATCTATTAATTGGTTTGCCATGCTTTTTTGTACATCGGCATAAGCATCATAAGTTTTAGCATGATTATTGAACCTTTTCTTTAAAAGTTGCTTATTAATCATAAATGAGCTCCTTTTCGAGAAATTTTTCTATAAGTTGTGTACAGTGCTGAGGCTTTGTAAAAAAAGGAATATGGCCAGCTTTTTCTAGGATACACAGCTGCGCTTTTCCACCAATTCTTTCAGCTATGAAAGAAGAAGACTCAGGTAAACATATTTGATCATCTTTTCCATGGATCAACAAACAAGGAGTTTGAATTTGATTGAGTTGCATTCTAACATCTTTTTGGAGTAAATAATCCAGCCCTGTAAGGAGGGAGTACATACTGTCTCCTTGATAATCACGCTGAACAACTTCTATAAATTGATGATGAAATTCTTCTTCTTTTTCAGATTTAGTGAACATAGCGTTATAAAATGAAGTAAGGGTTTCTTCTTTATTACGCTGTAGTTGTTTTTTCATACGTTCAACAATGCGTTGCTCCCATCCAAATGTATTATGCATGCCGTTTGTAAAGCGACTAGTTCCGCTAATTAATATGAGTCCTTCTATCTTGTTAGGGTATAAATTTGCAAGTTCAAGCGTTACAAGAGAACCTAATGACCAACCCATTAAATAAACAGTGCCTGGAGTAGAAATAAGCAATTGGATTGCTCGTTCTCTAAAGTTACTTAGTTCTTTTACACCTCTCCAGTCTGTACACAAAACGTTACATATAGTAGACAATGATTTTATGATTGGTTGAAACGCTGCTTTTTCCATTCCCCATCCGGGAAATATTATAATAGTGGATGGTTTCATTGAATCACACTCATTTCTTTTCCAATTAGAGAAATTCTCTTTATGGCCCAATCTAAATCTTCTCGCGTATGATCTGCTGTTACAGTAAAACGAATTCTTGCTTTATTTTCAGGAACAGTAGGAGGCCTAACTGCAATAGCAGCAATTTCTTCTTTCTGTAAACGCTCTGCAAACTGCATTGTTCTTTTGTTTTCTCCCGTTAAAATTGGAATGATCTGAGATTGACTATTACATGTGTTAAATCCTTCGTATGTAAGTGCCTTCCTAAAAAATAGTGCATGTTTATGAAGAAGTGCGCGGCGCTCTGTGTCTTGTTGCACCTTTTCAATTGCAGCCGTTATTGCACCGAGTATAGCAGGGGGAAGAGCAGTTGAATAAATGAGTCCTCGCATTCTATTTTTCAAATAATCTATGAGCCACTGTTTTCCCGTAACATAAGCTCCAAATGACCCTAGCGCTTTACTAAACGTTCCCATTTGAATATCAATTTTATCTTGCAGATTAAGAAAATGTGCGTATCCTTCACCATTTTTTCCGTATACACCGCTTGCATGAGCCTCATCAACCATTAGTAGGGCGTTATATTGCTCTTTTAATTTAACAAGCTCCTTGAGCTTGGCGAAATCGCCATCCATGCTGAAAACAGTATCTGTTACAACTAACTTCCGTGACTCTAAGGGAACTTTTTTTAATAAATTTTCTAGGTGGTTCATATCGTTATGGCGATAGCGTTGAAGTTTTGCACGGCTCAGTAGGGCCCCGTCAATGATACTTGCATGATTTAACTTATCGCTGAAGATGAAGCCATTACGCGGAACCAAGGCTGAGATGATTCCTAGGTTTGCATTATAACCACTATTGATAATAAGTCCTGCCTCAGCTTTTTTCCAATTAACAAGGGCTCTTTCTGCTTTCTCGTAAAGGAAGTGATTTCCTACTATTAAGCGTGAAGCTGTTGCTCCTACTCCATACGTCATCACAGCATCACTCATTGTTTTCTTCAGTCCACTATCTCCTGCATAGCCTAAATAGTTATTAGAGGCAAGGTTTAACATTTTACGTCCATTGACTGTAAGCCATGGTTGTTCAGTAAATTCTGTAGTAACAAGGTGCCTTTTTTGAAAAATCTCATCTAAATAGGCAAGTTCTCTCTTAATATCTTCTTCCCAATACAATACACTCTCACCACCGACAATAAAATTAGTTAACTTTAATTTTTAAAAAGTTAACATATATATCTAATCACTCCTTTAGAAGAGTGTCAAGATGAGAGAGGTTATAAAAACTCTTGAATAAAAGAAGCAAACTCCTAACGGTAGGGAGTTTGCTTTTTTTGTTCTTTAAATATTCCTGTTTAATAACAAACGTCTTTTCCAACATGTTTTGGATTTATTTACACGCATCATATTAATCTAGCAATTTTATTTGCTTTACTAAACACTTCATATTGATTATCCTCATTTTCTTAGTTATAATGTAATTGTTACATTTGTAATAATAATGTAATATAATTGTAACTTATATACATTTTTGCGGTGTTAGACAGAATGGTAGCTAATTTTAAAAAATGAAAAGCTATTTATGGATAAGCCCTTAGCGATTGTGGAAGCAGCCGCGAGGGGAAAACTTTAGATAAAAAGGTGAGGACAATGTTGAAAAAAATATTTATTTTAGTTGTTCTAGGATATATATTCTTGAGTAGCAAGTATTTTCTTCAAAATTATGTGTATGCGGGCACGTATGAGCAGGATATAAAGGTTAACGATGACTTAGTGTCGAGTCTTCTTTTAGAAGAAGCTGTTTTTTGACGGCTTTTAAGGTGCTAAATTTTATATAAAGAGGTAATGGGTAGAGTTGTAATTTCTTAATGTTGTCAGTCTCTTCCCTTATCTTCACAGGTAAAAAGTAGGCGGTAGTTAACATAATTGCAGGACTTCGGGTCCTAATAGATTTTTACATTGCCTAGACAACAACGAAGTAGAGAAGAACGATGTAGTTGAGAAGAGAAGGCTGAGGGAGTAAGAATAAAATGAAAAACTATTTAAATGTGGAAGAAGGAAAAAATAGCTGGAAGCGTTATGTAAGTACAACAGTCCTTGCTTCTGTGTTTATGCTGTTAGGATCCATTATTTATATTATTGCTGAAATGATAATGGTTGCAGCTGATGAAAGTGGAAAATCATATGTTGATTTTGATACCGGATTAGCTGTAGGAATCAATGCTAATCTTGATTTTCTGTTGTCTCATATTATGTACATATGCTGGATTTTTGGTTTATGGATCGGGATTCGTTTTATTCACAAACGAAAAATGAAATCACTAATCACTGCTAACAAACGTGTGAACTGGAAGAAAGTAATATGGTCTTTTGGAGCTTTTAGTCTGTTACTAATCGTTTCACAATTAATTGATGTCGTGTTTAACCACTCGGATTATTCATGGAATCATGTAAGTTTAAAAGAGTATGCCCTGTTAGTACTGATCACGCTTTTATTAGTACCTATTCAAACAACAACCGAGGAGCTGTTTTTTAGAGGTCTTCTTCTTCAATGGGTGGGTAAGAAAGTGAAGCGTCCAATTTTACTTGCGATTATTGTGGGACTAATGTTTTCAATAGGTCATTTTGCTAATCCCGAAATGAATAAATCCATTATATTGGTGGGACTAGATTATATTGTAGCTGGTTTTGCTCTTACATATATCGCGGTTAAAACAAAAAGCTTAGAAATTACCATTGGCGCACACGCAGCCAACAACATGTTTCTCGCTCTGTTCCTTACAACGGATGATTCTGTTTTCGGGTCTATACCGAGTTTGTTTAAGGTAGCTAACACTGAGCCAGGAGCTAACCTTATTTGGTCGATTGTTATGTTTAGTGTTTTCTATATCTTATGTAGAGGGAAGATAAAAAAGGAAGAAGCAGCTGACAAAGATCAGCTTATTACTTAAATTGGCAGAACCAATACCTAAACAGGATAGGAGATGTAACAGAGTGAGTGGAAATCACGATGAAAATAAACCATTGACTCGTGCAGAAATGAAGCGGGGCCACTTAGCTACTCAACATCGTATTTTAAATGTGCTTATCGTTCTTGCATCGATTGCTGCAGTATATCTAGTAATAAAAACCATACTTTAAAAGAGCAGCCTTAAAGGCTGCTCTTTTTATTTTGTATAAACACGCGCACGCAGCTACCAATTGAAAAAAGCTTTTAACGAAATCATTGTAGCCGCGTAGACAAGAGATGAGATTAAAAAGGTTGGCAAATGCGCATGTTTTTCAAAAGGGAGCTCTTTACTGATGACGTTAAATAACATTGCACCTGAACTAAAAGCAATCATCGACTCAATAAGCAGTCCTGATGAGGGACCGAAAACGCCCAGAATGGACCCAAGAAAAGTTGCTCCGGCAAGCATATAGCGACCTCTATTTTTGTGTAAGCGCGGATGTTTTTTTCCTAGATGGTAAGACCACCCGATAAAATGAAGGCTGATAGCCAGTCCGTAGAATACTGATTCAACTCGCTTAACATCGGTTGAAAACACGACATAAGAAATGATAAAAGAATAAATCATAAAAAAACTAGCCTGTACCATATAAACGGTCAGTTCCGTTAGGTGAGTGGCTGCTTTTGTTTGAGCAAATGAATACACTGAAAAATAGACGAGTAAGCCGAGAAGACCAAGAAAATATAGTTCAGTATCAAGGGCTAGCGATCCTCCAAACTCTTCTTGTTTCTTATGAAGCGTCGGTAAGATATAAATAAATACATAAGCAATAGCTACACCGCCTGATAATGAGAGCAGCTTTTGCTCCCCGATTGGAGAACGTTCGACAATCGTTAATGCGTATAGTTGAATGAGGATAAAAACAATACCTATGATAATTGATTCAATTGTAACCATGATGGTCTCCTTTTAAGGTTCACTTTTAGGGTTTAATTCCCTTTAATAGAAGAAGAGAAACCATGATTTAGATGGAAACATTGCTGAATTATAGGTAGATGTTCGAAAACGTCAGACTTTTAAGAATGGTGTTAGTTTATAGTATATACATATTTTACTTACTTATTATTAGCTAGAGAAAGGGTATTTATTATAAAGGAAAGCTGTTGAGTTCGCGGGTGAAGGCATATTCATTCTGTATTTTGGTATAGCTAGAACGTTTAAATGGCGGCCCTGAAGGTTTCCTTTAAGAGAACACTTTCCTATTCCTTTTATTTATTGTGTTAATTAAGATACAAAGATATAAAATATAGAAAAAATGTTATTATATAGATATTGTTCTGAAAATAAAATGATGTATGGGGGATATCAGCTAATATGTTTTTTGTCATTATAGGATTTATAGCCGTCTTTATCACTTTATGTTCGTTAGAAGCTAAGCTAAGAACGATAGTGAAACAAAATGATAGATTAATTAAATTACTTGAAAAAAAGAACAGATACTAACAAAAAATCACCTAATAGGATATTGGGGTGCTTTTTTATCGTGTAGGAGGATTTAAATTGAAAAGGAAGTTTTTGTTTTTAGGACTTATATCTATTTTTTTATTAGTATTGGGTAGCTGTGGTACCAAAGAAGAAAGTGTGCGTTTCGAAGGTGAAGGAGATCATTGGAAAGCTTTATATCTTTTAAATAAAGGAGAGAATACTGAAAATGGGCAAGGCAGTATCATCTATAAAGGAAAAGACAAGGAGAAAGTAGGAAAAGTTTCTTATGTTGTTGAAGGGGAAACAAGCAAATTATCAGGTACAGATGACGAGACAGAAGGGAAAATTAATTTAAATGGAAGCTGCAGCGGGTGTTCGACTCAAAGCAGCAACGCTCCTTATCACGTGACAATAAAATGGAATGGGAAAGAAGATAAATTTGATTTAACATCAAAGTAGAACGATAAAACGTTGTATGTATATGAAACTAAAAATCTGGCCACGTTAATAACATATTTTTCCTATTCTGATCAAGTTAAAAATCCTTTGCCTACATCAGGGAAGGATTTTTTTAAAAAATTTTGCATTTATTGGTTGTTAATCTGAATAAAGGGGAATTACATCTATTAAGAGCATACAAAGGGGATAAATAGTAGTGACAAATTATAGGTACTATACGGGATCCCTGTTCGTCAGGGAATTAGAACGTTTAAAAGAAGAATATATTCAACTTGATCTCGATGATATGAAAAGAATGGTTGAAGAAGATATTTTACTGTTGGAAAAAGCGGTTAATATGTTGTCTGTGAATACCATTTCTTAAGTTAAGCAACTTACTCAAGAAGCAATAAAGCATTATTTAATGACTACTGTTCATTCAATTTTAAAAAATGCTACCTCTTGTAACTGGGAAGAGGTGGTCTTTTTCAATTTCTAGACTGGATAGGGCATATGAAACAAAAAAAAGCGTTTGAAAGAAGTTTTATAACATTTCCTAGTTTCTAACAAATGTTGCCCAAACAAAAAAAGGACATTTCTTTTATGCCCTGTTCCCTCATATCAGCCCCGCCTACGCTAAATACTATGACAGCCACTCATGCCATCCAACCTATACTTAGTATAAACGAAAACGTTTACAAAGTAAAGATATTAATTAAATATTCTGTCTATTTTTTATATTAAACGTATCTATTTCGAATAATATCAAATATAATAGATGAAATTTTTAATGTCTAGAGATTAGCTCACTCATTAATCTGTTTAAAGCAATGTGTAATATATCATGTTCTGTATACTCTTGTTCAAAGGCTAGACTTCTTTTTTCTTTTTTCCTCAACAGCTTTCTAATTTCCTCACATAAGTAAAGTTGAGAATCCAAAAGCTTTATTTCTTTTCTATCTTTTGTTTGTTTAGACATGAAATCAACTCCTTTATGATTCTTTAAGGAACTATTCTACCTTAAAAAGTAAAAATCCTTCTTCTATTACATCGGATTAACATAATGGGGTTTATTAGAAGGACCAACCTTAGATTAGAGAAAAATTGATCCTGTTTTTTGAGAAACAATGTGTCAACAATGCTACAAAAAATTCTTTTTCTATTTAAATATTTTTTAAGGTGCAAATCCTTAAAAGTTAACTTCCTTTAATTATAATTAATGGTAAAATAATGTATATAAAAGGAGGGTTACAATGTATTCACCGCAAGAAGCCTTATTAGCTAGTTCTCTTTATTTTGTATTTATTGTTCTATCTTTTATAATAAGTTTCTTTATTGGAAAAATACTTATTACGAAATCCGATAGATCAGTAGGAGAAGTTCAAGCAATTTCTCTCTTTATCCATCTCGTTTTATTCGGAACAAATTTTAGATATTGGTGGTGGGGCCACTCTATGTCTATTCTCAATATCTTTGAGTTTCTAGCAACTACATTTATAAGCGTTCTTCTCTTTATAATTAGCGAATGTATTCTTTATTCCTGGTTGAAAAAGCTCTATAAGACGAATGTACAAAAAGGTGCTTAAATCTAAAACAACAGAAATCTTAATGCAATAAGATCTATCTCATTGTAAAAATGTCATTGAAAGAAGGGCAATAAGTTGAAAAAAGCCGTGACGACTGTTTCAGCAATTCTACTAATAGGAGCAGCGATTTTTTATTTTGTTACATTCTTTTCCTATATCCCATCTGATAAGTTTTTCGGTTTCCCTGTCCCTAAAAATGCAAAGTTAGTAAAAGGAAAAAAACGTGCAGCTATATATGATTGGTCTAAAGCTTCTGAAGAAAACGGCATCCCGTCAGGATATAAATTAGTGATTAAATCAAAAGGGTGGAAGGAAAGGGATCGAGAATGGGCCTCGACTTATTATGAAAAAGGAAATAAGATAATTGATTTAATAGCTCAAACCGATGAATTAACCTTAATTAAAGACAAAGATTAACTATACGTAAAATGTAAGAGAGGGTTTTTTTATTGATTTTAGAAGTATATACAAAAATGTTCTATTTAAACAGATTAATGGCTTCATTCAATTATGCACCTACTTATTTTAATTTGGCTGTTGTATATCGTAAGTAGAAATACACATTTACCTTTGTCAGCGATATTTATGGAATGAATTGTAATTTGTGGTTAACTCTTTTTAAAAGGAGAAGATAAATCAATGAGTACAAAAAGAATATATCTTACACCATTTGAAACTACTCACATTCAATACTTACATAAATGGTTAAATGATGAACGGGCAATACGAGTGATAGGCAGAACACCTTTAACTTATGAAGAGGTGGTACAAGAAGTAGAAAAGAAAAGAATGAACAACGATTTAATTTTAGGAATTGAAAACGATAAAAAAGAATTAGTTGGATGGGTATTTCTGAAGGATATAGACCATGGACATGGAAGAGCTAGTATAGGAATTCTCCTATCTTCAGAATCTAGAGGTCACGGATATGGTCGAATGGCTATGGAGCAAATGATTGATTTAGGGTTTAAACAGCTTCGTCTAAATAAAATCTATTTAACCACAAGAGGAATAAACGAACAGGCCATTGCATTGTATGAAAAAATTGGTTTTGTTACCGAAGGAAAATTAAGAAACCATGCCTATGTGGATGGGAAATACGTAGATACATATTTTATGGGTATATTAGCTTCAGAGTGGAATAAGTAAGCTTACCGGCCATGATGAAATTTTAAAAACTAGTACTTCTTAAGGTATGTATTTGATTTTAGACAACGGGAGGGATATAAATGAAATCTTATAACTATTTTTGTTCTACTCAAATTGAGGTAGGAATGGGCAAAGCTAGAGAATTACCAGAAATGCTGACATCTTTAAATATTGGTTCATCAATTTTAGTCGTGAGTGACCCTGGTGTGGTTCGTGCAGGATTAGTTTCACCAATTGTAACTGCCCTGGAGGCAGCTGGTTATCGAGTGCTGGTATTTGATTCAATTGAACAAAACCCTCGAGATACGAATTGCTTGGAAGGTGCTAAGTTATTTCGTGACTTTAGTGCGGATGCAGTTGTTGCCATTGGTGGCGGGAGTGCGATGGATACAGGAAAAGCTATTGCGCTGTGCGGCCCAAACGTCGGGGAACCATCTGACTATGCAGACGGCCGACTTCTGTATTCAAACATTGCACCAGTTATTTGTATTCCAACTACTTCAGGTACGGGCTCAGAGGTTACTCGTTCTGCCGTTATTACCGAGGCATCTACACATCGGAAAATGACGCTCAAACATAGTACATTAAGACCTGTCTTGGCGATTCTTGATCCTGAACTAACATTAAGTCTTCCGCCTTCTGTTACGGCTGCGACTGGCATTGATGCCCTCGTTCATGCGATTGAAGGTTATACGTGTAAAGTAACAAATCCTATTTCACAAGCGCTTGGAGCTCAAGCAATGAGAACGATTGTTTCGGCATTACCTATCGTTTTCCGAGATGGTAAAAATGAAGCGGCTCGTCAAGATATGCTGGAAGGAAGTCTCTTAGCTGGCTTGTGTTTCGGATCTGCAGATGTTGCTTCGGTACACTGCTTAGCAGAAGCGCTTGGAGGACTTTATGATACCCCGCATGGAGTTGCTAACGCAGTATTTTTACCATATGTATTAAAATTTAATTCTATGGAGAATAAGCAGCTGCATGCTACATTAGCAAGGTATATGAATTTTGCCAAAGATTCAGATTCAGATGAAACAGCTGTTGAAAAATTAATTCAAGGAATTATAGAATTAACAGAATCATTAAACATTCCTAAATTAAAAGAGCTAGAGGGTGTAAAGAAAGAAGACTTTCCGAGCATTGTAAAGTTGGCTATGCAAAACAACTCAACGCCAAGTAACGTCCGCTTAATTACCGAGGCTGATTATATGCAAATTCTTGAACAAGCTTACTTTGACCGTGTAGATAAAAAACGGCATTCTGAAGTAGAGAGCTTGAATTAAAGAATGAAAATTAAAAACCGGCCCCAATTGTCAGACAGTGTCTAACGATTGGAGGCCAGTTTTTAAGTAGGATCTATTTTTAATAAGAAGATACGTAATACCAGTTCTTATGTACTTTTTCTATCTGTTTAAAATCTCCGTCAAAATCGCTTTTTGAAGGCTTATGATCGTTTGGATCATAAACAAATCCTGAGAAATTGTCTAGCATCCCGCGGTACGTAAAGAAAAGAATGGATGTCGACTTTCCTTTTGTTTCTACTTCAATGTCGCCTCCGCCTTTAGACAATTGGGTATACTCTTTTGGCAATTGAATAAGTGATGGACTATCGGGGACGTTAGGTTTAATCACGCCATTTTCTATTTTAGCCGCAGCTTCTTCTCTCTTCTCTTGATGGATTTTAAAGTTCAAATCCAAGTTGACTTGAGTAAAGGGAAAGAAGAACCATAATGCGATAGTGATGAGCTGAATAACAACGGGCTGCCACTTTCTATTTTTAAAAAGGTGAATCAATGCCCATACAGTTATGATGATAAAGAAGGCATAGACAAATAACCAAACAGGCAACATTAAAAATTCCGTTATTATATCAACGAGATCCCACTGGAATAACGATACTGAAATAACTAACAAACTACTAATTAACGATAAAACCAACAATCGACTACGTTTCACACATTTTCCCCTTTCTGAAATTATTCTTTTTTAGTCTTAATTATATATTAAAATCCTTATAAAGACGTATGTATCATAATGTAATTTTTCGATAGAAATAAAAGCAGACCTTTCTTGTTTCCTCTTCTATTTTGAAGACAAATAAAGGAACATACAAATTCACTGTATGTTCCTTCGCTTATTTTTATATTTGTTGAGTGACTTTATTCGAATTAACGTCTTTGTTTACCTGCTTTTTATGGAGCCATTGATAAATGATTGGAATCACTAGGAAGCTATTACAAGTAGATGTAATCATTCCTCCAATTACTACAATTCCTAACGTTTGAGAAATTACCGTATCTGCTTGATGCGAAAAGGCAAGTGGCAACAGCGTTAAGATTGTTGTAGCAGCCGTGATTAAAATTGGGCGAACTCGAGAGAGACTGCCAGAAATAACGGCTTGTTGTATATCCATTCCACTTTTACGGTTGCGTTCAATTTTATCAATCAACACAATCCCATTAGTTACAACGATTCCTGTAAGCATCAGCACCCCGATCAATGCAGCCAAGTTCCATTCGCCTCCAAAAATTACAAGAGCTATCACAACGCCACTTAATGCAAGCGGGATACTTAGCAAGACAGAGAAAGGCGCTCTCCAGCCTTTAAACAGTGTTGATGTGATTAACAACACGAATAAAATAGAAAAGGCAACGGCAACGGACATGTCAAAAATCATGCTTTTTACTTGTTCTGTTATACCTCCCATCGAATAGGTTACACCATTTGAAAGGTTCATACCTTGAAGTTTTTTATCCACTTGTTTAGATACTTTGCTGATATCATTAGATGTAATTTGAGCTGTTACTAAAGAAAACGGTTGTCCATTTCTTTCACTAATAGTAGAAGACGTCGGGTCTTTTGTAATCGATGCTAGCTCATTAAGTTTAACAATTTTTCCGCCTTTGCCCGAGAACGTTTCATTTCCAAGAGACTTCATCACATCTTCTGGACTCGTATTCATTTGAACATTGAGCTGATCAGAAGACGTTTGATCTGCATATACATCAACGGGAAGACTCATATGATTTACTACGAGAGTTGCGTCTTTTGTCTGTGTCATATATCGATTAATCACGGTCATTATGTCAGAAAGCTGAACTCCTTTTTGAATAATAGCCTGCTGGTTAAACGTAATTTTGTATTTTGGTTGGCCGTTTGTTAGATCAATTTTTCCGTCTACACTTAAGCCATCTATTGTAGATAATTCTTTTCGTGCTTTTTCAGCTGTTCTGTCTAAGGTAGCCTGGTCGGAGCCGGCAAACATGATCTTCATTTGCGAATCATCACCAGAAATATTTTGGCTCGTTACGGTATAAGCTACATTTTTCGAAAGCTTAGGAAGAGTAGAAGCTAACTGCGTAATCACTGTATCTATTTCTTTCTCATTCTGTAGTACTACTGAAAGATTGGCTACATTTGGTTTTTGTAAAAAACCACCGCCTTGATCGAACACGTCATCACTTTGCGGCGTACTGGTTGCACCAAACGTCGATGAATAAGACTTTACTTTGCCATTTTTTTGTAGATTTTGTTCCACTTTTTGAACCTCAGCATCGACTTGTTGTAGAGTGCTTCCTTGAGGCAATTCTACTTTAATTGCAACTTGACCTGTTTTGGCACTTGGCAAAAATGAAACAGGAAGGAAAGCGGAATAAGAAGCTGCAAAAATAAAAAGTAAAGCCGAAATGAGCACGACGAGTTTCTTATGCTTTAGTGCCGATGCCAAAACGGGCTTCATCATAGGTTCAAGAGAAACAGCTTTCTGCCATGATGGTGCTCCTTTCCACCCCATAAAGGCAAGTGTAGGAATCACCAGCATGGCAACAAAAAATGAAATGATTAACGCAATCACAACGGACCAAGCAAACCCGCTATAAGAGGCGCTTACAATTCCTCCTACAAAAGCTATTGGAATATAAACAGCGATAGTGGTAAGTGTTGAACCAAGAATAGCTGGAATCATTTCATGAACAGAAGCACTTAAAAGTGGCAGCAGCGCTTTATTTTGAGACTTTTCTCTCCTGCGATACATATTATCAATGATAACGATTGAATCATCTACAATACGTCCCATGGCAACAATTAGTCCTGAAACGGTTAAGATATTAAGCGTAATGCCCATTGTTTTTAAAATAGCAGCTGTTGCTAACAATGAAATGGGCAGCGAAATGGCTATAAGCAGCGTAGATCGCACATTTCGGAAAAAGAAAAATACGCAAACCATGGAGAATAAACATCCGAGTAAGCCTTCTCGAATTAACCCATTTAACGAATCGTTTAATTCTTTTTCACGATCCAACTGCGGTGTTAATGACACAGATCCATCTTTAACAAGCTGCAGTCCATGTACCCGTTCTTTTACATGTTTCGCTACGTCTGTAATATTGGCAGATGGCGTTTTAATGACATTTAATTGAACGCTTGGTTTACCATCTATTCTAGCAACTGTTTTTACATCATTTAACGCATGTGAAATGCTTGCAACTGCTGAAAGAGGGATGGAATTACCGTCTGCATTTTTAATTTTAATGTTTTTCATTTGCTGTTCATTTAACGTCCATCCCTCAAAGGTAACGGGAATCGATAGCTGATTTTGCAGTACAATCCCTTTAGGTAATGATGGAACGGATAGAGATAGTGCTTTATTCAAGTCATCCATCGTTAAATTATTTTTCGCTAAATCCTTCATTCCTACTGTCAAAACATATCCATCTTTTGCCCCGCCAAATGTGGAGACATCAGATACTCCAGGCACTGTTTTTAATTGTTGGACGATATCTTGTTGAACGGTTGATTTCAATTGGTTTTCATCCAGCTTATCACTCGTTAAGTTATACGTAAGTATAGGAAAAGAACTGGTTGTAACTCTTGTAACAAGAGGCGTTGATGTAATGGCTGGCGGTATATCAGCGTTAGCCAAAGCTTTATTTACATCGCTTTCTGCTTGCTTCATATCCGTATTCATTGGGAAATAGAGACTCATAAATAAGCCGCCATCATATGAGCTCGTTTCAATATCTTGTAATCCGTCTGTCGTTCTTGCAGCACTTTCTAATTTGTCTGTAACCAATTGTTTTACTTGTTCAGCTTGATACATAGGTAGACGCATGCTTACAGTAAGTGTTGTATTATTGATGCCTGGAAGATAATCTCGTTGCATTTGAAAAGCTGAAATACCACCCCAAGCTAAAATAATCACGACACATACAATCATTAAGATAGCTCGTTGCATAGTTCCTTCTACGAGTTTTTTGAGCATATATTTACTCCTCCTGCTTTATTATCTTTGTACAGAAAAATTTCCTAAAGCCTGTCTTATCAGATGTTTCCACTCATTTATTCCATTGTGCGAATACTCTAGAAGGTTAAAAAGGCTTATGAAGACTCTAGATTGTACTAATCCTTTAATCGATTCATGCATACCTATGTTTTCCTTTCTGTTACATAAATTTGTTATCAACTCCTTAACCTATTGATTAGAAAAACAATTCGTTTCATAAAGCGTTTTCAAATAGGACTCTTTAAGTCTAGGGCTTGTAATTAAAAAAACATTAAAGATAACATTAAAAATTCATGAAAAAGCCTTTGTTTTCTAAAATCAGTGCTACAGTAAAACTAAGTAGATCTCTTTAATGTCCTATCTCCAGTTAGATTCAGAGTGGGATTATCCACTCGGTTTTAGATAAACATGTGTATAGGAAAGAAGGGCGAATTATGGATTTTATTCCATCTTACTTATATAGATTATTCCGGTTATATTTTGTTGTTTTTATGAATGTAGTTCGTTAGCTAAATAGAAAAGGGCATTCTTTCCTCAAGGAAATGTTTTTTTTAGTCTAGTTGAGAGAGGAGAATATCGATGAAAAAATGCATTTTAATCGTTGAAGACGAAGTAATGATTGCGAGGGCCCTTCAAATTGAGCTTGAGCATGAAGGATACGAAGTAATCGTGGAACACGAAGGGAAAACCGGCTTAGAAGCCGCCTTGAATAACAATATTAATTTGATTTTATTAGACGTTATGCTTCCAGGATTAAATGGAATTGAAGTTCTTCGAAGAATTAGAAAAAAAGATATCTACTTGCCCATTATTCTTTTGACAGCTCGCGACACCACGCTGGATAAAGTGATGGGGCTAGATCATGGGGCGAATGATTACATCACCAAGCCGTTTGAAATAGAAGAAGTTTTAGCTAGAGTACGTAATAGTCTTCGTCATAGAGCGATCGTTCAGGATGTTACTGAAAAAAAAGATGTTCATTTATCTATAGAAGATTTATCTGTAAATTTAGAAACTAGAGATGTACTTAGAAAAAACAAGGCGATTATATTAACGCCGAAAGAATATGATTTGCTTGTTCACTTACTAAAAAATCAAAATATCGTACTAAGCAGGGAGAATATTCTTTTAACCGTTTGGGGCTATGATTATGAAGGAGAAACTAACGTGGTAGATGTGTACATCGGACATTTAAGAAAGAAACTAGAAGAAGGTAATCCATCTCCCTTAATTCAAACTATTCGAGGAGTAGGCTATGTGATGAGGAAGGATCAACATGAAAATCACTACCAAAGTTAATTTGTTTATTACGGTCTCTCTGTTAGCTAGCTTACTTATAGTCAATACGATTGTATTTTTCTTGTTTATGAAAACGACCGTTAATATGGAGGCCCATTTAGTTTCAAAAAACGCGAATGAAATGCTGAAGAAATATCATATTTCCGACACCTTAACATTAGACAAAAATCTTTTGAATTCGTACATGTCTACTCACTCTTTTATTCGAATTGTAGGACCCGACTCTAAAGTGATTGATCAGGTCAGTAATGATAACACCCTTGTTAAGAAAATTCATCCTGCTTTTTCGTCAGAAAAAAACTTTGAACTTAGACCTTTTCAAGAACATCAAAACTTAGTAGTTCATGTACCTATTCAGCAAAATCAAAAAGTAGTAGGGACACTAGAAATAAGTGAACGGTTATCTGGGCTAGAAAGCCGCAAAGACATTATTTTATCCATAATGGGGACGGTCACGGCTATTTCTGTTCTTCTTTCTTTTTTAGCTGGCAGATGGTTATCAGCCATCATTATGAAGCCTATTGTATCTATGATCTCCACAATGGAAGATATTGAGCAAAGTGGAACCTTAAAAAAAATTAACATACAAACTGAAACAAAAGATGAAGTGTACAAAATGGCCGCTACATTTAATCGTATGATTGGTAAATTGGAGGAAAATTCAAATAAGCAAAGACAATTTATTTCCGATGCTTCTCATGAATTAAAAACACCTTTAACTATTATTAGCAGCTTTATTACGATTCTTAGAAGACACGGCACACGAGATGAAAAAATAGCCAAAGAAGCAACTGAGGCGATTTATATAGAAACAAATAGAATGAAAAGTTTAACTAAAACATTGTTAAGTTTAGCTGAATTAGAGGACGCCGAATCTGTTGATATGAAACCAGTTGATCTTGTTGCTCTCTGTACAACTCTTATCAATCAGTTTAAGCAAGTTTATGATCGGCCTATTGTTTTGCATAAAAATCCCCAGTCGATCTTTATTAATGGAGATGAATTGAAGCTGAAACAGGTTATCATTATCTTTTTAGATAACGCCATAAAGTACAGTACGGGTGCAATTGAAGTCTTTTTAGAAAGTGGTCAACAGAAAGGGATTCTTCGAATAAAAGATTACGGAATTGGGATACCAGAAGAGGATCAAGCGCATGTTTTTGAACGATTTTATAGAGTGGACAAGGCACGCAAACGGGATTCAGGAGGAAGTGGCCTGGGATTAGCCATTGCTAAAAATATTGTTGACCTTCATAAAGGGGAAATTCACATACAGAGCAGAGAACACGTAGGAACAGAAATTAAAGTCGTTTTCCCTCTTAAGAACTAAAAAAACTTAATTTTTGTATATACTTTTTAATACTAAGTATATACAAATACCCCTAGTCCATAAAAATGTCTAGGGGATTTTACTTTATGATGTAGTTTATTCCTCTTCAGGAATCTTAATTAAAATAGTGATAGCAACTGTTGTCAGAAATATAACTCCTAAAATGATCAATAGATTTGTACTCATATGTCCCATCTGCCCTTCTGCTATAATCCCTATAATTTCATTGTAACAAAGGAAATGAGTTAATAAAATAAAAAAATGAAAGCGTTTTATTTTTTGTTTTTATTCAGGATCTCTTTTGAAAAGATATATACTTTAGTTCCATATATTGTTGATGGAAGAAACTCATCAAAAAGAAGCCCTTGCTACAATTAGCAAGGGTTTTCAAAATTATGAGAATCACAGTTAATATGATTAGCTTAAAAGATATTCGTTTTCAGAGTTTATTAAATGTTTATACTCATTAAGAACAGGTAAATCAGTAGTAAAAGACGTTTTCAAGGAGGAATACTATATGCCCTACAATTCATTAAAAGAACTGCCTGATGGAGTAAAAGGTAACCTTCCTCATCATGCTCAGGAAATTTATAAAGAAGCATTTAATTCTGCCAGTAACGAATACAAAGAAGAAGCTACGGCGCATAAAGTTGCGTGGAATGCGGTAAAAACAAAGTACAAAAAGGATAGTAATGACAACTGGGTGAAAAAATAGCTAGAAAAGAGCTGAAGATCCGAACGATAAACCGTTCGGATCTTTTTTATTATGAGGGTGAATGTAGGTGCTTGTAGCCGTTAATTGGATAGCGAGGCCAAGACTCCTGCGGGCTCACTTGCCGCCTGCGAAAAGCGAAGCCTTGCATGGAAATTAACAGCGGTGTAACAAGCCATTCATACTCGATCATTTATCCCTTTTATATCATTACTTATTCTTTTTCAGCTACGGTAAAGTATTGAACGCTGCTTTTAACGAGTACCAAGTCATTTGCTAAGTCCAATACTTTACTTTTATCTTCAAATCTATATTGTATGTAGTTCTTTGCACGAATAAGTGATTTAGTTTCAACTATATGACTGATTTCACCATTGATTAAATGAAACGTTACTTCAAACTTTTTCATAAGAAAACACCTCCATAATATCAATTTTTACTATTCCTTCATTTCTAATACCATTTCTTTTGAACGTTTTTAAAAAAGATTTCACTCTTGAGTTCAAGCAATCCATCTCTAATGATGGAATGTTTTAACCCTACCCAATTTTTGATATTGACAGATTGGCAATACTTTGTGAGACTTAATATACATGATGTTCATTAGTTTACATTATGTATAGAATATATGCTGATGATACAGGATAGTTTAAATAGTCCATCGTATGTCTTAATAAAAGTGATACAAGGAGATCAACTATGTCTAAAAAAACAAAAGTAGATCCTAGGATAAAAAGAACAAATAAATACTTAAGAGACGCTTTAGTCGAACTTCTTAAAGAGAAAGATGTCACGTCCATTACGATTCAAGAAATTACGGAAAAAGCGGAATTAACGCGAGGAACATTTTATTTACGCTATCAAGATAAGCAAGACTTTCTTGTTCAGATCATGAATGAAGTTTTAGAAGAACTAATAGAGCAGGTAAAGCCTAAACAAAATAACGAGGCTTCCTCAGAAGTAGAAGAAAAAGATGAGTCTGTTTCTTTTTTAAAGCTTTTTGAATTCATCTACGAACACGCTGATTATTTTAAAGTCATGCTAAGTGACCGAGGATTGCCTCAATTCAGAAGTCATATGACGGAAATTGTAAAGAAGAGAGTGTACGGAGAGCTAATTTCTTCAATTGGAGAAGCAGAGGATGGACTGGATATTCCTAAAGATATCCTCATTAGCTATATCACATCAGCTCATATAGGTGTCATTTGTTCTTGGTTAGAAAGCGATATGAAATTTAGCCCTGCATTTATGGCTGAAAAATTAACCCGTTTAACCCTTCTAGGGCCAATTCGAGTGGCAGGTTTAGAAAATAAAATAAAGCTTCCTTACTGAAGCTTTATTTTTTAGTTTGTTCAAATAAAGATATTTTACAATCATGAAAGGCAGAAAGGAATTGTGGTATGAAAATAGAAAAACACTGGGGGATTTCCTTACTGGCAGTTTTAGCTATCGGTCCTGGTTTAATGTTAAACACGTCATTAAATTCTATACGTGAAATTCTCCAACAAACGTTTCACAATCAATCTTATATTTCAATAACACCGGTTTTAATAGGGGTTATAAGCTTTGCATTTTGTATTCCGTTTGGACCTATCCTGCGACACAAGTTAGGGGAGAGAAGGAATTATGTTCTTTCGATGTGTTTGTTTCTTATAGGAGCTATCGTAAGTATTGCTTCTAACAGCTTTTTAGGAATGGGAATTGGTCGTTTTTTACAAGGGACAGGAACGGGTTTAGCACTTATGATGATGATTCCAATGCTGGTTCTTTCTTTTCCGATTCAGAAACGGAACTTGGCATTACTGATTCTTATTGGCGGATTTTATGGCTCTAGCGTTGTGGGTATTTTTCTCGGAGTGTTAGTGAACAGCTACGGGCACTGGAGATGGTTATTTTATATAGCGGCCGTACTTTCCTTACTGGGAATAGGTTTTAGCTACAAATTTTTAACAAATGATTATGCCAAGCAACAGCAAAAACATCATGCACCATTTGACATCATCGGTGTAGCGTTAATGTTTATGGTTACTGCATTTATTACGTTTACATTACTTAATCTCCAAAAATCAGGATGGGCATCTACTTATGTATGGATAGGCATAGTAGGAAGCATCATTTTTTTATGTTTTTTATTTATAGCAGAATGGCATATTAAAAATCCTTTAATTCCCTTTCGATTAGTGGCTTCTCGAAAACCAGCTCTCGCTATCTTAATCGCTGTTATAGGAAATATTAGTATGAGTCTCACTCTTTTATCTCTACAAGGATTGCTTAAAAGTGGATCTGGTTTTGATAAAGGAGAGATGTCACTGATCTATATCGGACTTTTTGCAGGGATAGTAATTGCGGCCATATTAAGTGCCGTATTATATGATAAAGTCGGGCCGGGCGTATTAGGTATTATAGGAGCCGTCATTATTATGGGAGTAAACATACAGTGGATGTATGTGGACGGTCATGCTTCAGCTTTTCTCTTTGTTAGTAACTTCGCTGCTTTAATCACAGGAGTAGGATTCACAGTCGCTGCAGGTCTTATGGGTGCTGCTTTAGGCGGACCACTACCAAGTTTAGTCCCTCGAATGGTCACGGTTCAATTTATAAGAGTTACAGTATCTGCAGTCATTCCTGTAATCAGCAGTATTGTTTTTGCAAAGGTGTATAAAGATAACCTTGCGACGGTAAGTGCAGAGAGCCAGGTTGCTAGTAAAGGAAATTTTACTCAGTCTCTACATGTAAAATCTGAAATCATTACGTATCATACCTTTTCTACGTTTTCGTGTGTATTGAGCATTGTGGTATTCATTCTCTCGTTTTTGATGTTTCTAACAGGTAAAGGACACAAGCTGGCTCATAAGCCGCATGATAAAGAAAAAAATAAAGAAAAACTGAGTACCGAAGAGGTTCACAGTAAAAAAGCTACTCCCGTTTTTGAGCGTTCGTCTAAAGAGATTGTTTCGAATGGAGTCATTGGTGACAGCGAGTATAGAGAAGCTTTGAAAAAGTTTGGCCAGCCTAAACCTTCTCCTGATAAAATGCTGCATATGAGAGATCAAGAATATAGAAAAGCTCTTAAAAGGATGAAGGATATAGGACAATAAGTTAAACTTAAGAAATTTGAATGAAGAAGAGAAAGAGCAAACTCACGTGCAAGGGAGTTTGCTCTTTTCATTTCTACATGTACGCTTTACAGGTATGTTTTATGTAAATTAATAACTAATACAAAAAATACAGTGCAAATATAGGTGGATATATGTATAATTATTTATAAAATAGAATAAAAAACCAATAGGAGAACCTAGATGAATTCCTTCATAAAAGAAAGTATTGAATCCCTTGATACACAATTGAATATAATTCAAACTTGTATTAGTAGACTAGAAGATGATGACATTTGGAAAAAGTTCCGTCAAGAAACGAATAGTATTGGAAACTTGTGTTTACATCTTGCCGGCAGCGAATATGCATTTATCGCCAGCATAATTGGTGGTAAGCCTTTTATTAGACAGCGATCTAAAGAGTTTACTGACAACAGAGTAATGAACGCTGATCAGCTGATAGAAAATTTAATCCTTACACGACAACAAAGTAAAGAAGTTATCGGGAATTTTGATTTTAACGATTTAGAAAAATCCATACAAATGCCCTCTACAACAAGTACCTTAATTCCAGAACCAAGTAAAGTACAGTCATGCTTAAGTGTTATCTTATATGCCGTTGAACATTATGCCTATCATACGGGACAAATCGTTTATATGACGAAGCTGCTTCAAACGGAAAATGAACATATCTTAAAATGGAGACACTGAATTCAATCATTCTGTTCAGAACTATTAGTTATTCATAGGTATATAGATATCATTATTTAGTATATTTTAGATAGAAACAGTGCTTATAGCTGTGTTACAATATTCCTGGATACAAAGTGGAAATTCATTTTTCCTTTGTGCAGGGGAATGGTATAAATATGTGCCTTTCCTCTTTTCATTTTTTAGTTCTATCTTGCTTATTGAAAAAGCATATACATAAATGGGAAACAGTTTACATACGTAATTTAGAAATGAAATGGAGAGAGAGGTATCTGTGGAAAGAAACGAATTTAGAAGACAAAAAGCAATCCGGTCAAAAGAGAAGAGAAGGAAAAAGCTTAATCAGCACAATGTCTTAAACTTATTACTAATCTTTATATCGGTATGTATCGTTTGTCTGCTAATCAACTTATCATTGAGATAGAAAAAATTCACCAAAAAGAGTACGTAAAAGAGAGGAAGACAATTTAATATGAGTAATCAACAAACAGCAGCCGAAAGCTCTAACATCAAAGTGCTGCCGATTATTACGTCGTTTCTTATTGCCGGGTTTATTGGTTTATTTAGTGAAACAGCCTTAAATATGGCGTTAAAGGAGCTAATTTCAGGCTTTGGTATTCACGAAACAACCGCACAGTGGCTGACAACAGGGTATCTGTTAACGTTAGGAATTTTGGTACCTATTTCAGGTTTTATTCTTCAGCGCTTTACGACCAGACAGCTTTTTATAGCATCTCTAATTTGCTCCATCGTTGGAACATTTATTGCCGCTATTGCACCAACGTTTGGGGTACTGATGATTGCCCGTGTCGTGCAAGCGGTGGGCACTGCTTTACTGTTACCGCTTATGTTTAACACAATTCTTGTTATTATCCCGCCGCATAAACGTGGAAAGTCAATGGGGATCATCGGCCTTGTTATAATGTTTGCGCCAGCTGTTGGACCAACTGTATCAGGCTTAATTTTAAAAACATTAACGTGGCACTGGATTTTTTGGATTTCACTTCCACTGTTATTTGCTGCTTTAGTGTTTGGAGCTTTCTTTATGCAGAACGTTACCACACCAACAAAGCCAAAAGTCGATATGATTTCTGTTGTTCTTTCAACAATAGGTTTTGGAGGAATCGTATTCGGATTTAGCAGTGCCGGAGAAGGCGGGGGCTGGGGAAGTCTACAGGTTATTCTAACTCTTGTGATTGGAACTATTGCGTTAGTTGCGTTTTCTATTCGCCAAACGAAGATGAAAGAACCAATGTTAGACCTTAAAGCCTTTAAGTATCCAATGTTCACAATTGGCCTTTTATTAATTCTAGTCTGCATGATGGTACTGCTGTCTGCGATGATGATTTTACCTTTATACTTACAAACATCACTAGCTTTATCAACCTTTACCGCTGGCCTAATGCTTCTTCCTGGAGGAGTGATTAACGGAATTCTTTCACCGGTTATGGGGGGATTATTCGACCGTTTTGGTCCTAAATGGTTAGTTATCCCTGGTCTTGTGATTGTAGCCGGCACCATGTATGGTTTCTCAACCGTAACGCTGGAAACGTCAACAGGGTTTATCGTTGGGTTGCACATTGCACTTATGATCGCCATTTCGATGATTATGATGCCGGCTCAAACAAACGGGTTAAACCAGCTTCCACCGGAGCTGTACCCGCATGGAACAGCGATTATGAACACCTTGCAGCAGGTTTCTGGCGCAATTGGAACAGCTGTTGGAATCTCGATTCTGTCATCAGGTTCAAGGAGCTTCCTTGAGACGGTATCAGATAAAATGGATCCATTAAACCAAGTTCTTGCCTTTACCAACGGTGTTCAACATGCGTTCGTCTTTGCGATTATTGTTTCAATTGTTGGATTGGTTATCTCGTTCTTTATCAAGAGAGTCAATGTTGAACAGAAGGCGCATTAATAAAAAAACACAGACCATTATAGATGGTTTGTGTTTTTTTTTGTAATAGGCGGACACTATAAGAAGAACTAGATAAAGTACATTGAGGTGAGTTCACTTATGATATCAAGGAAACACTTAGGATTTAATCTATCTATAATAGCGATTCCGTGGTTGTCATTGTTGTTTATAGGAAAACGCAGCATAAGACGTTATTCAGTAGCTGGAATTTTTATTATTATCTTAGAAATTATTAATCATTTGTATGGGCATCAGAGGAAGTGGTGGAGGTTTTATGACAAAAAAGATTCGTTTATAAAAGATGAACTTCCTTTTAGCATTGGGCCTTATATGCCACTTTCAATGTGGCTGCTTAAATCTTCGTATGGAAACTTTAAGAAGTTTATATTATTGAATATTATAGCTGATGGAATCTTTGCTTTTTACTTTATTGATGTTCTTAAAAGGTTGAAAATTGTAAGTCTAAACCGATTAAGTCATTTTCAATTTTTTATCTACCTTCATTACAAAGCATATTTGTTATATGGAGTGCAGTATTTATTTGAAAAGGTGAAAAGATGGAGTTGATTTAAAACCTTAAGTGGGATTACGTAGGCACCATTTTTAAATTTCGTGGATATAGACATCCCCTTATTATTCAAGCAATTGAACATGAATTTGATGTCCAAATTGTTGAGATCAAATTGACAAACGGAGATACTGTATCAGTCATGATTGATTAGTGATTTGCTTATGTTATATTTCAATCTTTAATGTAATTTAAAGTTAAATATATAGAAGAGAGCTGTTTTGAAGAATCAGCTCTCTCTTTTTTATGTTCCCATAAATCATTCATGTAGATAGTATTCCAAATAATACAGCCACAATCGTCATAACTAACGCTGTTCCAATGGCATACTTGGCAGCAAAGCGAATATGGTCGCCTATATCAATGCCAAGGAGTCCTACTAAGACATAGATAGAACCTTGAAGTGGACTTAATAGATGCAAGGGTTGCCCTAGTAAAGAAGCTTGACCAATTTCTAGTGGAGGGATGCCAAAGTGAGCAGCCGTTTCAGACATAATAGGAATAATCCCGAAATAGAAGGGAGCATTTGCCATAAAAAATGTGAATGGCATACTTATAAGGGCAACAATTACTGTTAATTTTGGGCCAAGAGCATCAGGAATAACGGCTATTAAAGTATCCGCCATAGCTTTAACAATACCTGTTCCATCTATAATTCCAGTAAATATACCTGCAGCAAATATCATGGAAACCACCGTTAATATATTTCCTGCATGAGCATGCAAGCGTTCCTTTTGATCTTGTAAATTTGGGTAATTAACAATCATCACGATAGCAAATCCAATCATAAACAAAGCTGGTAATGGTAAGAACCCTAGAACTAAAGCAATAAGAAGTAAAAGTGTTAAAGCTAAGTTAAACCAAAATAATTTTGGACGCTTTATTGATGCATCCATTCCTACATCAAGAGCTGCAGCAATTTCATTATTAAATTCTGTATCTATATTGATAACTCCAAGTCTTTTACGCTCGCGTCGTCCAAGGAAATAAGAAACCCCTAAAATCCAGATAGTTCCTGCAATCATAGAAGGAATAAGTGGTAATAGTAAGTCTGTTACATCTGCTTTTACAGCAGCCGTAGCTTGCACAGCAGGACCACCCCAGGGAGTCAAATTCATAATACCCATTGCTAACGCAGGAATACAGGCTAGAATAAGTTTATTCATACCTAATCGATCGTATAGTGGGAGAAATGCAGTTACTACAATTAGATATGTAATGGTACCGTCACCATCTAAAGCAACTATTAAAGAAAGTACTGCAGTACCCATTACAATTTTTAGAGGATCACCGCCAACCATCTTTATAATCTTCGCTACTAAAGGATCAAATAATCCTGTATCAATTAACACCCCGAAATAGAGAATGGCAAAGATAATCATAATTGCTGTCGGAGCAATGGTTTCAAGACCCTTCATCATCATTGGTCCTAAATCAGTGAAGCCGCCCAATAAAGCAAAAACAATAGGAACCACTGTTAATGCACTGAAGGCAGACAAACGCTTACTCATGATTAAATACATAAATACTACAATCATCGAAAAACCTAAAAATGTTAACATATTATACCCCCTCTAGAACTTTCCTTCATTTTCCCTCTTGTTTATCTTTAATGTCATACTTTTTAAATTCTCATGAAACTATCTAACTATCATTCTTTATTATAAAGCTGCTTTTCACAATCATTCATTAGTAGAAATGAATTGGCTTTTTTTACATATTATTGGTTTAAAACCTGTTATCAGAACGAATGTAAGGGTTTACAAAAAATCTGGCGTGAAATCCCCCATAAGCCCACTGTATATATAGAATCATTAATAGATTATTTTCTATTCTCGTGTTTCTTGAACTAATCACTCCTTTACTAAAACCTTTTGTTGATGATTGCTTAGAACCAAAGGTAGTGCTCTCATCATTTGCGTGTTAACAAGCAAAATACCAGTGTTAGGATTAATAAACTTATAGTCACTTTGTAATATCTTAGTAGGGGAGCAGTCAGATATCTCCGGATGATATCTAAAAATGATTTTACAGAACTAACTATATTCATTATTACAACCCATCGTTTGAAGTAATAATTATTACTTTTTATTTAATTGTTGTAATAATTGTGACTATTTAAAAGTATACTATCATGGCTTCTAATGAAAAGTAAATGTTTTTTTATAGAAATGAAAAGTGAAAGGGAAGTATTAGACTTAACTGAAAAAATAAAAAAATGGTAAAAACATAAAATATCGAATTATTTTATACATTCGATATTTCATGCTTTTACCACATTCGTAAATTTAATCAGTGTAATGATAATTAATTTTTGTAAGGACTGAAGTGATTTTATCGAGACGATCCTTTGTCTTTTCGGGATAATTTATAGCTATCGCACTTACAAGATAATCGGCCACAAGTAGCGACGCTATAGGTGAATTATGAAAAGCGATACTACTCGAGCTACAAGTCAGTACTAAATCTGAGTACTTAACTAAAGGAGAAGAATAACTGTCGGTAATTGAAATGACCTTGGCATCGTTACTTTTGGCAGCTGTTACAAACTCAACAGTTCTTCTAGCGTACCTTGGAAAGGAGGTTGCAATAACTAAATCTTTGGAAGTTAAAGTAATTCCTTTATCCACCCAATCACTTAAGTCAGAGACAATTAGCTCACAGTTTCCGAGTAGTCGATTAAGCCCAAAAGATAGATGCTGTGCCACGGGTAAACCACTTCTAACGCTTGTACAAAATATTCGGTCTGCAGAGACAATCATTTCTAACGCTTTATTTAGGCTCTCTGTAGAAATCATTTCTACTGTTGATTGAATGTTATTGAATTGACTTTCTGCACATCGCATCCACAAATCACTCTCATCTAAGCCCTTCAAATTTGTTTCTAATCTGATTTGAGGAGCAGCATTGTTACGTAAAAGCTCCTGAAGTCCTTTTTGAAACTCTGCATATCCAGAATAGCCTAGACTAAAAGCTAATCTCATTATCGTGGTCGTACTAGTTTTTACTGTCAAAGCCAATTGATCAACCGTTAAAAAAGCTACATCGACAGGATTTTTAAGGATATAGTCTGCTACTCTCCGTTGAGTTTCTGTTAGTTGTGAGATATTATCTTTTAATTTTAATATTGGATTTTCCATACCTTCGCTCCAATTAAACAGATTATATTGTAAATTTTATTTTTTTAAGCATATAAAAAGTATTTATCACAATACTTACTTGAATTTTAGCATGTTTACTTTTTTATGTAAAAATGTTTCTCCTAAGCAATAAAGCTTAGGATATGTTTTTCCTGTGCTTTATTTATAAAAATAGATTTACTTTATTAGGCACCGGTGATAAGATACATTTAAGATTATAGTAATAAATATTACTTAAATAAAAAATGTAGTAATTTTTATTACTTTATTTATTTTTTACGACGTTTTTCTATCTTTTTCAAAAATGCAGCAAATAAACTGTAGATATTCTGCGAATAGGGGGGCAATATCTAATTTTATTAATTTAATTTTGTAAGCGTTATCCTGAGTAGAGCATTGATTAGAATATATTAAAATCGAAGAGGAGTGTATATCAGTGAGTAATTTAGCACCAGTATTATCTGAAGACATTATTAAGAGAGCAAACCTTCTTAATACAACTCTTATATCCGATGCAATGGGGTGTACAGGTTCAATGGATTATAAAATTAAGCCTGTATCTACAGGAATGAAGGTAGTTGGAACCGCTCTAACTGTAAGTTTAAGACCTGGAGATAACTTATTTCTTCATCAGGCAATCTATGATGGTACAGAAGGATATGTACTAGTTGTAGATGGAAAGGGGCATACGGCAAATGCTTACCTTGGAGAATTAATGGCAGCTGCAGCTAAAGCTATTGGACTTGAGGGGATTATTATAGATGGGGCAGTTCGGGACAAAGAGACCCTTAGTCAATCAGGATATCCTATTTTCTCAAAAGGATTTATTCCGAATGGTCCTCTTAAAGATGGTCCAGGTGAGTTACATAAACCTATTTCTTGTGGAGGCGTAGCTGTTATTCCAGGAGATCTAATTATAGGTGATGATGACGGAGTTGTTGTAGTTCCAAAAGAAAAGATTGAAGAGGTTCTTTTTAAAGCGGAAAAAAAACTAGAGTATGAGAAAACACGTTTAGAAACGATCGAAGCATTTGAAAGAGCGCGTCTGCAAGGTGAATCTGGAGGTAACATTCAGCCTTCATGGTTAAGAGAACAGATGAAAGCATATGGATTATAAACAGAAGGGAGAGCTTTAAAGTGAAATTAGGTTTTATTGGATTTGGAGAGGCGGCCTTTGAGTTATCAGTTGGCTTAAAAGGCGAAGGTTTAGAAACCATTTTTGCTCATGATGTTATGATAGACCATCCTACATATGGTCCACAAATTAAAGAACGAGCTGCTCAAGCTCAAGTAGAACTTCTTTATAGACCCGAAGAAGTTCTAAAACAAGTAGATATAGTAATAGTAGCAGTACCCGCAGATAAAGCACTTGAAGTTAGTGAGATGCTAAAACCATTTATAAAGAAAGGTTGTATCTATGTAGATGTATCAGCTTCCACTCCCATCGTAAAACAAAAAATTGATATAAATATACAAGAGAAGAATGCATTCTTTGTGGATGCCGCAATGCTAGGTCCCCTGCCAGTTTATAAACATAAGGTTCCTATTTCAGCAAGTGGTAATGGTGTAGATCGACTGATTTCTTTAATGACTCCGTACAGTATGGACATAACTAAAGTAAGTGAAAAACCTGGTGATGCCTCTGCTGTAAAGCTAATTCGCAGCATTTATATGAAAGGTGTAGTTGCTCTTTATCTAGAGTTATTAGAAGCTTCTCATGAATTTAACGTAGAACAATTAGTCTTAGATTCTATTAGTGAAACTTTAGATAGTAAGAGCTTTAGAGAAACAATGAACCGATTGGTAACTGGAACCTCTATACATGCATTAAGAAGATCAATTGAGTTAGACGGCTCTATTCAAATGCTAGAGGCCTCTAATTTAAATTCTGTTATGTCTAGAGCGGCAAAAAGTAAGTTAGAAACATTGGCTTCATTTAATTTAAAAGAAAAGTTTAAAGGACAAAAGCCAGATCATTGGTTGGATGTTATCAAAGCATGTAAAGAAGATGCTGCTGTAAACAATTAAATAAACTAATCTATTATATCAATAGTAAGAGACGGGGAGATTTACTTGGGAACATGGAATTTTCAAAGCGGTTCTATTTGGTTAGAAAAGGGGTTCATTCCAAATAAGTCTACAGGTATAACAGTTACTCATAAGAATGCTAGAGATATTCATTTATCAGAATCAAATTTAATTGTAACAACCCTAGGGGGTTTTTAATGTGGGTGGTTACTGTAATCAATGCTTATTCAAGAGAAAATAATATTATCATGTTTGAATTTAAAACAGAAAGGGAGGCAAGAGAAACTTTCGTGAAATTACAAAATCATAAAATTTTTTCTGAAATTATCTGTTGTTATAATCCAGCTTCTCCCCTAGCTGTTAACTGAGTTCTTTTAGGTTTAGGAAATCTACTTAAAAAAGATAGTGAAGAAGACCAAACAAAAGGAATGAACAAGCAAATATGGTAATTCTCCAGAGCTTGATAATAAAAGAGATATAAACGTTATGTTTAAAAATAAGGTAGTGTTGGTAACCAATGGGGAACAGGAATTAGAAAGGCTGCTTCCCATGATCAAACTTGTGGAAATTAAAAAATACCTCATATGACACTTATATAAAAGATAATTGCAGGTAAGGAATTGTAAAAGAGGTTACAGGAAGAACTGTAACCTCAATTCAAACAACTAGAATTATATGTGTGTGAATTCTTATATAAGTGATTTTGCATTTCTCCCTAAAATATAAAAGCTACGTTAGAAATCCTCTTTTATTAAGTAGCACCTCAGTTGATCTTCTTTCTTTCTTTTGAATCCAAAACTCGCGATATAGGCTATTACTAACGAAATAACCGCAGCAACACTAATCTTTATATAAGAAATCTCTAAAGCCCAAGGACCATATTGATTCGCGTTCAAATGATACATGGACCACCATTGGCCATCTTGCCCGTTAGAAAAAGAGAAGATGATCCATAGAAGGAACAAGAAAAGGAACCACACAAAAAAGACGATAATATTAGCGATTTTCTTATTTATTGGTTAGCCCTCCAACTTATAATTTATAGGTAATGTGCTTCTTTCTTATTATAGTAACAGTAATTAGAAAAACGTAAGAGTTTTTATTGAAAGAGGCTGAGTAATCCAATTGATGTCTGCTTTGTATAATACTAAAATTAAACGTAGAAACCTAAAAACATATTTCTACATAAGTAGTAAAAGCATAGAAGGGAGGAGGAATAAATGAGTGATCTTAAGTTCTCTGAACGAACCTATACAATCTCTAACTTCAAACAAAATGGGTATGAAGAACTTGTCCTATCTCAACCACTTGATGAAAATGAAGCTGAAGTCCCAGTTACAAGGCGATGGTTTTGGAGTACGGATATAGGAGAATGGGAAGAAGTTGAAATTACGATAGAGGGAAATAGTGAAAAGCCATATGAGGAATTTGTTGAAATGGCGGATTGTATATTGAAACAATTACATATCTATCTTAAAAGGTCATTCGAGTATTTAAAGCAGTTCATTTCTGCACAAAAATTTAGTGTCTATTATCTGTCCGCTGTAAGTTTTGGGCAGCTTTTAAATTTTGACGGACATATTCTTGCAGGATGTTCTTTAGCTTTTGTTTACGGCGATTATCCCAATGTATTTCAATATAAAGTAAAGTTCAACAGAAGCGGATGGCCTATTGGTTTTGAAGGTGGACCGCTATAAAGAGATAAAAGCAGAGAATTAACATATCAGTTTGTGACTATATATTTAGGGCGAATTTTTCAACAGCAGTTAAAGAGGGGAATGTATATTAAATGAGTGAATTCAATGAAAAAAAGACATTTGAAAAAGAGTTCTCAGAAGACGTAATTGACATAGCAGCGGTTACAGGTTCAGTAGGAATTGGTGCTGGAATGTCCAGTGAAGAGACTTTATGGACAGCATCAATTGATTTAATTGCATGGAAAAGTTTAGAGGAAAATGAAGTAGTCAAGAAAGAAGAGATACAGCTTAGATGGTTAGTGGACGAGGAAGAAGTGGAGAAAGCAATGAATCTACTGCAAAGTAATACCGTTGTAAAGCTACAAGTACGTACGGGAACGGATTCAATGATGCTCGTTAACATTCTGGAACCAGAGTATGAAGACGGAGAGTTAGAAACGATAGTAAAAGAATCAGTAAAGCCGGTTTATTATCATGATGAGATATTTGGCAAGTTTACACTTGAAAAGGGTATTAAAGTTTTTGAAAGAAACATTGCTTGGGAGAATGAACAGTGCGAGCTGTATTTCGACTGGCATGAAGATGAAAGTATGATGAAATCTGCGCTGAAGACAGCACACACACTTTTTGGGGAGCAGGATAAATGGAGCCGGAAAATTAGAATGTATGCCGCAGCGGAACTGGTCGATTTAGCAAACGATTGGCTACAGGAAGAGGATGAAATAGAGGAAATTACAGAAGAAATGTTTATGGATTTTATGAGTTTAGACACTATATCCGTTTATCCAGAAGGTGATTTTGATTTTTATTTTTCTGATGGAGATATGTTTGCAGGACATAGTATCGTTGTAGAAGGAAATATAAATGGGACTTTTACTAGGGCTCAAATTGCAGGATAAATAGAGTGGTTGAATGATAGTTTAAAAACAATTATGTAGTGTAAGAGAAGGAGTTTATCCTTCTCTTTTTTTATTCAATCTTGTTTTTACTCTTTTTAGGGCTTGGAGCATATACGAATTACTATGCTGCTTAAACGGATTTGTATGAGTTTTTCGTGATAGTAAACGTTTACTACTAAATTATTCTGTGATAATTATATTTTTGCTGGATTTTTTAACGATTAAAAGCAGTTTTTATCTTTATTTATCAGAAAATAAAAATTATATTGACAATTAAACGTTTACATTTTATGATTAATTACGTAAACGTTTACTATAAGTTTAAAGTTAAAAATTAAAACAACAAAGGGGATGTTTTTAATGAAAAACAAAGTAAAATGGAGTGGCGTATTTCCAGCAGTTCTTATCCCATTTAAGGACGATTATTCGATTGATGAAGAGGGCTTTCGTTCTTTAGTTCGCTGGGTTGCAGGTCACGAAGGGGTTAATGGAATTGTAGTAAATGGTCACACAGGGGAAATCATGACTTTACTACCTGAAGAACGTGCAGAAGCTGTAAGAATTGCAGCTGATGAATTAAAAGGACGTATTCCTGTTATCTCTGGTGTTTCAGCAGAGGGAACAATCGAAGCTATCCAACACGCGCAAGCTGTAGAAAAAGCTGGAGGAAGTGGGATCCTTCTTATGCCTCCACATTCTTGGCTGCGATTTGGAATGCAAGAAGAATCACCAGTACAGTTTTTTAAAGACGTGGCAGAAGCGATCAACATCTCAATCGTTGTTCACCAATATCCAACTTGGACAAAAACTTCGTATACAACCAGCCAATTATTAGAAATGGCTGCGATTCCAAACGTTGTGTCTATTAAAGTCGGACAACGAGATATTGCACAATATGAAGTAGATATTCGAGCTCTAAAAAAGAATGCGCTTGATGTCTCACTGTTAACGTGTCATGATGAATACTTGTTACCTACTTTAGTTCAAGGAATCGACGGTGCATTAGTTGGATTTGGTTGTTTTGTGCCAGGTTTAATCGCGGAATTAGTGAAATGTGTGAAAGATCAAGACTTAACGGCTGCGAATGCTGTGTATGACCGTATCTTTGAATTAAAGCAGGCTGTATATAAAATGGATGAACCTTCTTCTACTTCTCACTTGCGTATGAAAGAAGCGATGTATCAACGTGGATTAATTAGTAGTTCATTAGCGAGACGTCCAGTATTACCTTTAAAAGAAGAGGAAGTAGAAGAAATTCGTCAAGGCTTACTAAAAGTCGGATTATTAAAAGATGAAGTGAAAGCGTAATAAACATTGTAGATAGTGGTTGCAAGATTGCAACCACTATTCTTTAGTATTTAGGTGGGACTCGTTTATAATAGATAGATATACTTGACCCACGGAGGTATGTACTATGAGCGTAAGTATTAAGGACGTGGCACTTAAAGCTGGTGTGTCAACAGCTTCTGTCTCACGAGTATTGACAAATAAACCTGGTGTTGGAGCGAAAACCGCAGAGCGAATTCGTAAAGTAATGGAAGAATTAGATTATCGTCCTAATTTAGGAGCTAGAGGACTTGTTAAACAAAACACAGGAAATATTGCAGTTGTGGTTCCACGAGGATCATTTATTTTGAACAATCCATTTTTTTCAACCGTTTTAGAAGGAATAGCGAAAGGAATCGACCAAACAGACTATAATATGATGATGTCATTTACCTCTTCTCAACAGAAGAGGTTGCTTGAAACTCAAGCTGTAGATGGGGTTATTCTTTTTGCACCTAGAAATGAGGAGCTAAGTCTAGAATGGTTAGAAAGTATCCGATTACCGATTGTCGTAGTAGGGAGCTATTTAGAAGGGTCTCCTTTCCCATGCGTGCGACCGGATGATGAAGATGGTATCAAACAAGCAGTGGATGCTCTTTATCAGCTAGGACATCGGAATATCGGAATAGTAAATGGGCCGATGAGTTCCATGCATAGTGTCAGGTGTTTAAATGGATATAAAAAGAGAATGGATGAACTAGGTTTACCTTTTTCTTCTGAAAACGTATTTGAGATTGATGAGTTTGACGCTTTAAAAGCAACAACAGAAGTAGCGACATTTTTAAAGAAACATAGCAACATTACAGGGGTCGTTTGCTCATCTGATTATTTAGCCATCGGGGTTATTAAGGCAGCCAATATGCTTGGACTATCTGTACCCAAAGATTTATCAGTGGTTGGTGCAGATGATGTTCCAATTTCAGATTTTATTACGCCTGCTTTATCTACAGTGCATGTCGATTTATTAGGTATTGGTCAAAGAGCAACCTCGATACTGATGAATATGCTCGAAGGAAAACAGATTCGAAAAAAAGATGTCGTATTCAATATGGAGTATATTAACAGATCTACAACCGATAGTCCAAAACATAACTAAGATTCATACCTAGGCTCTAAAAAGATTTTAGAGTCTACTATTTGCTGCCTTTAACTGTAAACCCTTTCATTTAATTTCTGATTTAATAAGTTTTGTTTCACGTATCTTAGGGTGATTGTCATTCCGATTTGAGGGAATTGCTATTAAGGAGGATTTATGTATGAATACAGAATTGAACAGAAATTCTTCAGAACCCACTAAGAATATCAACTATGATCACGAAGAAATTGGTTTGTCTAATCGTGCTACCGAACTGCTTACACGGATAGAAAGCGTTCCCTTTTCACGTTGGCATATTAAACCGCGCGTAATTATGGGTTCAGCCACGTTTTTTGATGCTTTTGACGCGTTATCTCTGGCATTCGTTTTACCCGTGTTAATTGGAATATGGAATTTAACCCCTGGTCAAATCGGTATTCTTATCGGTTCTGGATATCTTGGACAAGCAATTGGAGCTATCTTCTTTGGGTGGTTGGCGGAACGATTTGGACGTGTCTATAGTGCTAAATGGACCATTTTTTTAATGTCAATCATGAGTATTGCTTGTGCATTTGCAGGTAATTTTCATGCGCTACTGTGGTTACGGTTTGTACAAGGTATCGGAGTAGGTGGTGAAGTTCCTGTTGCCGCAGCTTATATAAATGAACTTTCAGTTGCACAAGGGCGCGGACGTTTTTTTATGCTATATGAAATGATTTTCCCTCTTGGGTTGATGATATCTGCACAGATTGGTGCTTTAGTTGTACCTAGCTTTGGATGGAAGTGGATGTTTTTGATTGGGGGTATCGGCGGGTTAATTGTTTTTTTATTTTTCTTTAAGCTGCGTGAATCGCCTCGTTGGCTAATTTCAAAGGGCAGGTTTGACGAAGCAGAACGAGTAATTGAAGAGATTGAATCGAGTACAGATAAACGTATAGAAGCAAAAATTAGTGCACCTCAAGCTGTAGTAAAAGGCGATTGGAAAGAATTGTTTTCTCCTTTTTACCGGAGTAGAACGCTCATTGTCTGGACACTTTGGTTTTCTTCTTACTTTGTTGCGAATGGACTTAACAACTGGCTTCCAAGTTTATATAAAACAGTGTATAACCTTCCATTGAAGGAATCTCTACATGCAGCGTCATTAACGAATGTGATTCAAACAGTAGCTGTATTTGCGTGCGCTTTACTTATTGATAGAGTTGGACGTAAAAGATGGGCAACTATTGCTTTTCTAGTTGTAGGATTACTTTTAACAACGCTTTGGTTTAACGGTGCCAAATCTGCTGAAAGTGTTATGTATTTAGGTTCAGCAGCATACGGCGTTATGGGAACCATTACAGTTCTTCTCTATCTCTATACGCCAGAAATTTATCCAACACGTATGAGAGTACTTGGAATCGCGTTTGCAACAGCATGGCTGCGACTAGCTTCGGCTATTGCTCCTACAATACTTGGCTTTGTGTTAGGAGCTAAGGGAATTACCTCTGTTTTTGTTCTGTTTGCTTGTGTAGCTGCAGTAGGTGCATTTATGGCGTTTAAGATGATTGAAACACGTGAAAAGGTATTAGAAGATATTGCACCATAAAAGAGCAAGTTCCAAGAGGTAAGGTTAAGCCAATCTTACCTCTTTTATTAGTGAATGCTGCTATTCATTAATTCTTACAATTTTTAAAACGTTCATTATAAGGAAAGGTTGCTTTTTTGATTGCCGTTATCTTTTATAAGTAGCTTTATAAAGAAAAGGGGGTAAACCATCAAGTACAAATTAAAAGCCCACCATGTGAAATCGAAATCTTTAATAAATGCCCAATATGCAATAGCCTGTAGCCCTGAGCAAAATGTTAACACTAGAGAAATTAAAGCGTATCCTTTCCATGATTCTCTACGCAACCTGTATAAATATAGGCTAAACAATCCAGTGAATGAAATAAGAATATCTAGAGGGAAGAACGACCAGTTCCAGGCTATCACTATGGGGTTATCATAATCTTTGAAGGCTGCACTTTTGGGTATCAATTCAAAGTAAGTAACAATCCAATAGATAATAAACCCAATATCTGTGACAAGAAAAAAAAGTTTTAAATATCTCATTTTTTTACCTCATGTGTTCGCCTAAAGTAGATTTACTAGTATCACCTTCTTTTTCACCCGTCATATTTAATGTTACCACGCCTATAATAATGAGAGCTATAGCAACAATTTTTAGCAGGCTTACACTTTCATTAAAGTACATAAATCCAATTAACGTAATAATTATAATCCCCATCCCTGACCAAATAGCGTAAGCGATTGAAACCTCTAAACTTTTTAAAGTTAACGTTAAAAAGTACAAACTACAAATATAAAAAAGTATAAGTAGCACACTTGGTATAACTTTAGTAAAACCGTCTGATAATTTCATGGACGTTGTACCAGCTACTTCAAAAAGAATAGCTAAACATAGATAAATCCAATGCACATCTTTTCGCCACCTTATTTTTTTATAGAAATGCCATTCAAAAGAATATCCATAACAGATTTTAATATTTCACTCATTGTTAAGTTAGTTTTTAGCGAAAAGTTTGGCTGATAAATTTGGTTGATTGCGCCCAAGTATAGCTCTACAAACAGTTGTAAATTAATTTCACGTATAACTCCGGTTTCTATGCCTTCTTCCATAAGTTTTACCACTAGATCCCACTCTTGCTTTAGAAAGTCATCTATCTTAACCCATTGATTATAGTGAAGCCGTTTTAAATCTGCTAATAGGCGAATGTCCATTGTGCTAAACTCTTCAGGAACACATATAAGAACTTGAGTAATCTTTTCCGGTAAACTTAGACTTTCATCATGGAAGATTTCTTCTTCTTTGTTCTTGATCTGTAGGATGAGATTTTCGATTATCGAGTCAATGATGTCGTCTTTGGAGTTGAAATGTTGGTACATGGTTCGTTTGCTCGTTCCTAAATTCTTAGCCAAATCGCTAATAGTAAAAGACAAACCTTTTTGCTGAATTAAAAAAATAGCTTCTTGTGTAATCCTTTCTTTCATAAAAAACCTCCATTTGGTACCAAAAATAATTTTATAGTACCAAGTGTATTTTACAACATATTTTTCCAAAAATAAACATTTTTATCTTGTGTTTACTTTTTTAGATGTGAAGAATCTGGGCTCTTATTATTTTGGTTTTAGAACGATTTATCAATATTTTTAAAATTAAAGTTAATATATTTAATTTTTAATATAAAATTATTTAATTTTATTGTTTTTAATATTAAATAATTGTTGTATAATCAAATTAACTAAAAGAAGGAGATTTGATTATGGCTTATAAAGTACTTACAAATTGTCCTGTCTGCAGTGAAACGTTAAAAATTACAAAGCTGCAGTGCAGCCATTGTCACACGACGATTGAAAATGAGTTTGAATTATCTAAGCTGGCATCTTTATCGAGTGATCAGCTTCATTTTGTAGAAGTGTTTTTAACGTGCAGAGGAAATATCAAAGAAGTTGAGAAAGAACTGGGCGTCTCGTACCCAACCGTCCGAGGCAAGCTGACTGACATCATTTCATCTCTTGGATATGTAGAAAAAAAGAAAAACGAAGTAGACGAGAAAAAAGTTGTGTCTATGTTAGAAAATGGTGAAATTACAGCAGAAGAAGCCATCAAGCTCTTAAAAGAAGAATAGGGGGATTGTCTATGAAAGAGGAAATTACAAAAGTGTTAACAATGGTTCAAGAAGGAAAAATTGATGCAGAAAAGGGATCAGAACTGATTCAAGTGTTAAAAGAAAAAGAAGAAACAGGCAATAAGCTTTTGAAGAAACCGAATGCGTATTTAGATAAAACGTTAAAAATTCGAATTGTTTCAACTGAAAATGATAATGTGAAGGTTAATTTGCCAATAAAGCTTGTCAAGCTGGTATTAATGGCTGGACACAGCATCGCAGCAAGTATTCCTCAATCAGAAAAATATGTAAAAGATATAGACATAAACCTGATTGTTGAAGCAATTGAAAACGAGTTAGATGGCCAGATTGTTGATATTAAATCGGCGAACGGAGATACCGTTTCAGTCATCATTGAGTAACGGTGCGCTTATGATTCATGTAAAAGTGAAAACCAAAGAAGCTCGGTTTAGTATCCCAATTCCATATGCTCTTTTAAACATTGCTATTAGCGTTGCTTTTTCGAAATTTATCCAGAAGCATATAGATAAATGGACAAAAGAACATTTTAAAAGAAAAGAGCTGAACTTTACTTTTCCGCTAATAGATAAAAGTGTGCTAAAGCCTATTGTTAAGGAACTGAAGAAACATAAGGGAATGGTACTAGTAGATGTCAAAGCTACTGACGGTACGGAGGTAAGAGTTAAACTATAATTTAGTGTAAAGTGCAGTTGGCTTTAAAGAACTAAAATGAAAATGGCTCCGAGTGTCTGAGCTTATTTAATAAAAGGTCTTAAATATTTGAAAGTAGAAAAAGACTTTCGTTAGTTATATACACGAGTACTATCTAACAGTTGGGTATTCTCTATGTGTCCAAATAGAAGGAGCAAACTCTGGTGAGAGGGGGGTGCTTCTTTTATTTATGTATACGCTTCTGTTTATAGGTCTTGAGATAAGTTTTGATACAAAAAAGGGTCTCAATTTGGCTCAGAATCATTAAGTATAGTTGCGTTTCAAAAACCATTCCACTTTTAATAAGAACAGCAAAGTTCAGCCGTTATATTTTCCACTTCCATGCTCATATCCACATAAAATCATGAATATGTTTTTAATAAGCCGTTAAGCGTTTTAACTAGCTGCAAAAAATATAAAAATTTATGTTGACAGCAGGAGCATATGATTTTATAATTATCCTTAATTCAAGATATTTTAATTCGAGATTTTAAAGTAATGAAAAAATAGGAGGAATAAAAATGGTGAGTATTGGTTTGTTGTTAATACGTTTGGTCATTGGATTATCTTTTATGGCACATGGAACTCAGAAATTATTTGGATGGTTCGGCGGTCACGGCTTAAAAGGAACGGGCGGATGGTTTGAATCTATCGGAATGAAGCCAGGCGTTAGAATGGCGTTAATGGCTGGTTTATCTGAGCTAGTAGGTGGAGCTTTATTTGCTGCAGGACTTCTTACGCCGCTTGGAGCACTTTTGATTGCCGGAACAATGGTTATGGCGATTGTGAAAGTACACGGTCCAAATGGATACTGGGCAACACAAAACGGGTATGAATATAACCTTATGCTTTTAGTTGTAGCGATCGGTGTAGCAATTGCAGGACCAGGTTATTATGCACTAGATACTTTTATTTTCTAAAAGAGAAAATGGGTTGGAATAAGCAAGGTGCTTTTATTTTTTGACTAATATCTCGAATTCGAGATATTTACGATAAATAGTTGTAATTTTAAGAGGGATAACGAAACATATGACGAAAAATGTATCGAAGGAGATGGTAGTAATGAGTAAAAAAACAGCGGGTATTCATCATATCACGGCGATTGTAGGTCATCCTCAGGAAAATGTTGATTTCTATACGGGCGTGTTAGGGTTACGCTTGGTCAAACAAACGGTAAACTTTGATGATCCAGGAACGTATCACCTTTACTTTGGGAATGAAGGCGGAAAACCTGGAACGATTATCACATTCTTTCCGTGGGCAAATGCACGACAAGGAAAAATAGGCGACGGGCAAGTTGGCGTAACTTCCTATGTGGTTCCAAAAGGTGCGATGGGCTTTTGGGAACAGCGATTAGCTAAGTTTGGAGTTCCAGCTACAAAGATGGAGCGATTTGGAGAGCAGTATTTAGAGTTTGACGATCCTCATGGTTTGCATCTAGAGATTGTGGAAAGAGAAGAAGGTGAAAAGAATACGTGGCAAGCTGGTGAAATTAATTCAGATGTTGCTATTAAAGGATTCGGAGGCGCTACGCTATTATCCGTTCGACCTGATGAAACAGCTCAATTATTAGAAAACGTAATGGGTCTACAAAAAGTAGGGCAAGAAGGAGATTTTATACGTTTTCAATCATCAGCTGACATTGGAAATATCATCGATTTAAAATTAACAACCATTGGACGCGGGCAAATGGGCGTTGGAACGGTTCACCATATTGCATGGCGAGCAAAAGATGATGAAGATCAGTTAGAATGGCAGAAATACGTAGCCGATAGCGGATACGGAGTGACGGCTGTTCGAGATCGAAATTACTTTAATGCGATTTACTTTAAAGAACACGGAGAAATTCTATTTGAAATTGCAACAGATCCTCCAGGCTTTGCACATGATGAGTCACTTAAAACAATGGGAGAAAAGCTCATGCTGCCTGAACAGTATGAAACTCATCGAGATCAAATTGAAAGAGCTTTGATTCCTTTTGAAGTGAGAGAATTAGACTAAAGGAATTCTTTTAGTAATAGTAAAATGCTAGTTCAATTCTAAATTAGGTACAAAGAAGGAATTAATTTATCTATATATAAAACTAATATCTATATTTGAAACACCGTGGTAATATGAAATTAATTCCAAGTGAGGAGGTGAATAGATGACAAAAACCATTGGTCTTATTTGTGGAAGTTTACGAAAGAATTCGTATAACCGAATGATTGCTGAGTCATTGACTACATTAGATGACTCAGCTCAATATCGCTGGATTGAAATAAGCAGCCTGCCTTTTTTTAATGAAGACTTAGAAGCTGACGGATCACCAGAATCTGTCGCATCCTTTAGAGCTGCGATTCAAGATGTTGATGGTGTTATCATTGTAAGTCCAGAGTACAATTCCGGAATTACAGGGGTATTAAAAAATGCTTTGGACTGGGCATCAAGGCCTCGGACTTCTTCTGTTTTAAACAGAAAACCAGTTGGTCTCATTGGAGCAACTCCAGGAGGCTTCGGTACGGCTTTTGCTCAAAAGCAAACGAGAGAAATACTAGAAGCTATGCAAGTTCATGTTTTACCATTTCAAAAAATGCTGATTTCGCAAGTTCATGAAAAAGTTGATGCTCAGCAAAAGGTACTAACTGATGAGTCAACAAAACGCTATCTTCAGCGCTACTTACAGCAGTTCATTCATTGGATTGATCAAGCGCCTGTTCCTGTTCTAGATTAAGAAAGAGAACACACCTCACGAACCTTCACCTCAGAAATAACTTTTCTTTCTATACATGTTTTACTCAACAGATCATAAATGAAATCCAAAAAACCGTTCAAATGATAGACCGCTTGTAAGGAATGGAAAAGGTACGTGTCCTTACTTGCCTTAATTTAAGGAGGATGATAAAATGTCTGATCTTTACTCTCGCCTTTCAAAAGATGATGCTGCCGTGCTTTTAGTTGACCACCAAACGGGTCTTATTTCCGGCCTTGTACGTGATTATGGTGTTGATGAATTTAAAAACAACGTATTGGCTCTTGGTGATACGGCTAAATTCTTTGATTTACCGGTTATTTTAACAACTAGCTTTGAAAATGGACCCAACGGCCCGCTAATGGGGGAACTCGTTGATTTGTTTCCTGACGCGCCAAAAATAGCTCGTCCTGGACAAATTAACGCGTGGGACAACGAAGAGTTTGTTAAAGCCATTAAAGCGACCGGGAAAAAACAGCTGATTATCGCCGGTGTAGTGACAGACGTCTGCGTTGCTTTTCCTGCGCTTTCTGCCATTAAAGCAGGCTACGAAGTGTTTGTTGTGACAGACGCTTCCGGGACGTTCAATAAGCAAGTCGCAGATGCGGCATTAACGCGTATGGCTCACGGCGGCGCGCAGCTTATGAACTGGTTTAGCGTAGCGTGCGAGCTGCAGCGTGACTGGCGCAACGACGTTGAAGGTTTTGGTAATTTAATTTCTAGTCATCTTCCTGGTTATCAAAACTTAATGGGCAGCTATAGAGGAGCTCAGCGCGATTTCAGCAAGCAGGGCGTTTAACGTAGCGGAGCTTCATTTTGGCATCGGTCGTTCTCTTTACATATAAGACATGAAAGTAGAATGGCATCTATGGAGCATTTATGTGACGGAGAAAATGTAACGACATAAGAGCAATTGTTAGATAGATGAGCCGACTGATGAACAGTCGGCTCATCTATCTTTTACTACGCTGCCTGTCATGAAGTATGCATCTCTTGTATATAAAATAAAATACATTCACTACAGCTTATAAATGATAGGAAGGGATGCGGAGTAGTGGAAGAAAAAAAAGTTACGTGGCTGGAGCTTTTTTATGATTTGTTATTTGTGGCGGCTGTTGCTACTGCTACGCATGTTTTGCTTCACGTTGAACAAGGGTATATTCATGGAGAGTATTTGTTAAAGTTTGTACTAATTTTTATTCCTATATGGTGGGCGTGGACCGGACAAACGATGTTTATCAATCGGTTTGGACAAGATTTTTTGCATCAGCGCATCTTTATGATTCTTCAAATGCTGTTTGTTCTTATCATGATCTCAAGCCTGTCCGTAGATTTTGATCAATATTACGTGTCTTTTTTGATTGGCTATATTGGACTAAGAGCGTTAACCGCTCTTCAGTATCTTATTGTTCAAAAATTTGAACGAGATGAACGAAAAAAAGTTGCTGTATTTTTAGGTACATGCTTTGGAATTGGGATCTTTATCTCGCTTCTTTCGCTTCTTTTTGATTCATGGATTCGCTACGCCGTGTTGTATACAGGGATTGCAGTTGATATGATTTTACCTGTTTTAGGGCATAATAGACTGGCAAAATTACCGACCAACACCGCTCATTTATTAGAGCGTTTTGCTTTGTTAACATTAATCCTGTTTGGAGAATCCGTTGTCAGCATTCTTGCTGTGATACAGCCACAAAAAGGGGACTGGAATACCATTTTATTTTCGGTTATTTCATTTGTCCTGATTATTGCTATGTGGTGGCAGTACTTTGAGAATGTAGAAAAGAAAGTAAACAAGTCTATTCAAAGAGCCGGACAAACGATTATTTACGGACACTTACTTATCCTCATGTCTCTAAGCATGATTGCAGCATCAATTAAGCTCATGTTTTTACATGAAGTTCAGTACACATTCAGCTTATATTTTGTATTCGGATCCGTGCTGCTTTATTTCATGGCAACCACTCTTGTTTTTCACCAATATAGATTTGAACAACATCGTTTGAAAGTGTATCACTTGGGAATGTTTTTAGGGATTTTAGCGGTATTTTTTATTGTTAACTTAATACTGATTGTTCCCAGCACTGTCATCATAGGAGAATTAGCGATCTTTTTTATGATCTACGCTAGGTTTACGACCACTTAACCAAATAAAGAACGACTATATAATGGAGGTAGCGAAATGGCAAAGATTACGGTAGGAACAGAAAATGAAGCACCTATTGAACTATACTACGAGGATCATGGCACAGGAAAGCCGGTTGTCTTAATTCACGGCTGGCCACTAAGCGGACGTTCTTGGGAATATCAAGTTCCGGCTCTTATTGAGGCTGGACACAGAGTCATCACGTATGACCGCCGAGGATTCGGCAAGTCTTCTCAGCCATGGAACGGCTACGATTATGATACATTCGCTGCTGATTTACATCAGCTGCTAGAACATTTGGATTTAAAAAATGTGACACTAGTTGGGTTTTCAATGGGTGGCGGAGAAGTAGCCCGTTATGTAGGAACATACGGCACAGATAGAGTAGAAAAAGCCGTATTTGCAGGAGCCGTACCACCATTTCTTTACAAGTCAGAGGATCATCCTGAAGGAGCATTGGATGATGCAGGCATTCAAGAATTTGAAAACGGCGTAAAAAATGATCGTTTAGCTTTTCTTGATGATTTTACAAAAACATTTTTTGGAGCTAAAGACGGAAAGGGCTTAGTCAGCGAACCATTTCGACTGTACAACCGGGATATTGCAGCAGCTGCATCACCTAAAGGGACGCTAGACTGTATAGCTGCTTTCAGCAAAACGGATTTCAGAGCCGATTTAGCTAAGTTTACAATACCGACTCTTATTATTCACGGTGATGCAGACGAGATCGTTCCATTTGAATATAGCGGAAAGCGAACGCATGAAGCTATTTCTGGTTCTAAGTTAGCCTTAATAAAAGGCGGTCCGCACGGCTTAAATGCAACGCATGCACACGAATTTAACGAAGCGCTGGTGTCATTTTTACGAGACTGAATGTAAGTGAATGTTTGATAAGTAAAAACAGCTCGGAAAATAGTTAATGAACAGAAGAAGTGACCAAAGGGTCACTTCTTTTTTGTTTTTTTACGCCGATAGAAAAGCGTACTATAGTAAGGGAGGCCATTTAAATTGCTTTGCTATAGCTTTAAAAGATAAAAATCAAATAATAAACGTTTGCCATTCTGTGGTGCGAGAGCTTATGTTAAACTTTTAAATGGGAAATATAACCTTCAGTCCAACAGCTATTCTAAAATGACAACAAAGATTGGATTGAACAGTTATGTAATCGCTAACACTTCTATTTTATAATAAACATGAGGAGGATAATAAGATGTTTGATCATAAATCATTGCAGCTGCTTGAGCAGATGATTAATTACCCGAAGTTATCAATTCCGGAGTTGAGACTTCAAATAAATTTATCACCTCGACAATTTGCTTATACGCTTGATAAGTTGAACAATGCATTAAGCAATTTAGATTTACCGGAAATTCAAGTGATTGATGTAGAATTTAAGGTTGATGAAAGAATTAAAAATTATTGGAAACTAGAAGGCACATCGCTTAACCGTCAGCAGTCAGTTTTTCAAGAGACTGAGCGGATATACTTAATTTATTTATACACGTATATAAGAAAAGAGCCGATAGCAAATATACATTATCAGTCTTTTCTGCAGGTAAGCAGGAATACAGCACTAGCGGATATTAAAAAGCTTCGTTCGTATTGTGAGAAAGAAGGCATTCAGTTATCTTATAACCGGACAGATGGCTTTCATCTAGAGGGAGAAGAGAGGCTTAAGCGTCGATTTGCAACTATTTGTATTGGAACACTTTTGCAATTGCCAATGGGCATTTCAGGGATGAAGCAGGTTCTTAATAGTTGGAATTATGAAAATACGGGTTCGGCAATTAGAGAGAACGTAAATGATTTAGCTAAAAAATATCGGATTGATTTTGTTAGTAACCGGCTAGATCAGCTAGTTTATGAACTCTTATTTCTACAGTGCAGGTCTGGGCATCATAAACTGATTCTACCAATCAAGCAAACTAAATTAATGAAAGAACAGCCCTTACTAAAAATGGGGGAAGAGCTATCAGCTTATTTATTTGATGAAGTGGCTGAAGCAGAGGTTATCTATCTAACGGTTCAATTGTTATCTGCTATGCAGAATATAGACGAGCTCCATATTGATGAAAAGCTTGACCTTGTATCGAGTACTATTATTTCAGAAGTAGAGCGCTTAATATTAGTACCATTTAAGGAAAGGCATATTTTAAAATCGCTCTTATATAAACATTTGGTACCAGCCTATTTTAGAATCATCTGTGAAGTGCCATTATCAAATCCGTTGATTGACACAATTAAAACAGAGCACGGTGTACTCTTTGAATTTGTTAAACAGGCGTTGAAGCCGCTTTCTGAATATACGGGAAAATGGATTTCAGATGAAGAGATAGGGTATTTTACGATTTTATTCGGTGGGCATGTTCGAAAACTGGAGGCTAAACCTAAAGTGTATAGAGCCACAATCGTTTGCCCAAACGGGATTAGTTCCTCGATGATGCTACGAACGCAATTACGACAATTGTTTCCAAAATTGCATTTTACAGAATCATATTCGGCTGCAGAAATCGAAAAACTGTCACCAGACAGTTACGATATGATTTTTTCAACTATTTATTTGGAATCATCCAAGCCTGTTTATTTAACACGTCCATTATTAACAGCGCTAGAGGAAAACTATTTGCAGCAGGCCGTGGCAGCTGATTTCAATTTGCCGGTTCAATCAACTATCCCAATGGATAAGTTAATGGCGACCATACGAAAATATGCAACTATTAAAAATGAAAAAGCGCTTTATGAAGATTTAACGAAACATTTAAGACAGAGCCATACACGTGAAAGGAGTTACGCCCCTATGCTTTCTGAACTTTTAACAGAGGATAAGATTCAATTCTCTGACGCTTCTCTAGAGTGGGAAGAAGCAATCCAACTAGCAGCAAAACCTTTGGAGGAACAGCATTATATTACCTCAGCCTATACTCAAGCAATGATTGATAGAGTTTTAGAAATGGGAGCTTTTATTCATATAGGGAAAGGAATTGCTATTCCTCATGCCCGGCCAGAACAAGGTGTACAAGAGCTTGGTATGTCCCTTTTACGAATGAAGAAACCAGTTTTGTTACTGAACCAAGAAGAACATGCAATTGACTTGTTTATCTGTCTAGCAGCCATTGATAACAAATTACATTTAAAAGCACTGTCAGAATTGACCTCATTTTTAGTAAATGAAGACTCATTAAAACGTTTAAAAGAAGCTGAAACTTCAGCTGAAATTATAGCTATGATGCGAAAAAAAGGAGAAGATGAATAATGAAAATTTTAACAGTATGCGGATCAGGATTAGGAACAAGTTTTATGGTGGAAATGAATATTCAACAGTTGTTGAATGAGATGGGAGTAAGCGGCGTAGAAGTAAATCATTCTGATTTAGGTTCTGCAACACCAGAGGATGCAGACGTGTTCTTCCTTGCAAAAGATATTGCGGAGGGCGGGGCAAGCTTAGGAAACGTCGTAATTTTGGATAATATTATTGATTTAGAAGAATTACGCGCTAAATTAACAGGGGTTCTGCAAGAAAAAAATCTACTGTAAAGAAACTGAGAGGTGATAGCGATGAATCAGGTGTTAAATGTATTAGTTAACGTTCTGAGTGAACCCTCAGTTTTAGTAGCCATAATTGCTCTAGTAGGTCTACTTGCACAAAAGAAAAATCTTTCAGATACACTAAAAGGAACAACAAAAACGTTTGTTGGGTTCCTGGTTATTACAGCAGGTGCAGGGATTCTTCAACAAGCCCTTGCTCCATTTGGAGAAATGTTCAAAGCAGCATTTAACGTAAACGGTGTCGTTCCAAATAATGAAGCCATCGTTGCGATTGCACTGAGTAAATATGGTTCTTCGACCGCATTAATTATGTTTTTTGGTATGATTGTAAACCTGCTGATTGCTCGTTTTACACGATTTAAATATATTTTTCTGACAGGACATATCACTTTGTACATGTCATGTATGATTGCCATCATTTTATCCGTAAGTGGTTTTACATCGTTTTCATTAATTCTTTTTGGTGCTTTAACAGTGGGAATTTTTATGACGCTTTCTCCAGCCCTCGTTCAGCCTTTTATTCGTAAACTAACAGGTAATGATAATGTGGCACTAGGACATTCTGGAGCAGTTGGTTTTGCAGTTGGTGGTCTCGTGGGGATGGCTGTAAAGGGAAAGAAAGAGATTGTATCAACAGAAAAAATTAACTTTCCAAAAGGGCTCGGCTTCTTACGAGACAGTACGGTTAGTATTGCATTAACTATGGCGATTTTCTACGTTATTGTCGCTCTTTTTGCGGGGCCTGGTTATGTCGAAGGAAAATTAAGTGACGGAAAAAACTATATTTTATTTGCGGTACTTCAAGCAGGAATGTTTTCTGCCGGCGTTTTCGTCATTTTAGCTGGTGTACGATTGGTATTAGCTGAAATTGTACCAGCATTTAAAGGGATATCTTCTAAAATTGTGCCAAATTCAAAGCCAGCATTAGATGTTCCAATCATCTATACTTATGCACCAAACGCTGTATTAATTGGTTTCTTTTCAAGTTTTTTAGGCGGCATTGTTAGTATGTTAATACTAGTTTTATCAGGAGGAATCATTATTTTGCCAGGTGTAGTACCTCACTTCTTTACCGGTGCAGCTGCAGGGGTGTTTGGAAATGCAATGGGTGGTGTACGCGGTGCGATTTTAGGATCATTTGTGAACGGCCTTTTAATCAGTTTCATGCCAATTCTATTAATACCCGTGTTGGGAGATTTGGGTCTATCAAATGCTACATTTTCAGATTCAGACTTCGGTATAGTGGGACTATTCTTGAGTGGGCTAGCTCATTTCGGTGGAAAAACTACCATTATGGTTGGTATTGGTTTAGTGTTACTGATAATGATCTTGGCCAGTATACGCAAGCAAGAAAGTCATGCAGTGCCTTACAAAAAAGTTGAGAAATAAAAAATGATAGACAAGAGCTTGAAGTAGTATCGTCAATCCATTCATTATCAGTTCATGCAATTAACAAAGGCATTCTGACCGCTTCAAGGATTCTTTAGGGTGACGCATCTGATTCATAAGCATAAGGTTACAAATAAAATCCCTAAATAGCTATAATAACTTTTACTTTATTTTCTTCTGTTTACCATAATAATTGAAATGAGTGGTAAAAACAAAGAGCAAACCTTTAATTAAAGGCTGCTCTTTGTTTTCTACATCTTGTTTTGCTTCTCTAACTAGAACAAAATGTCTTCATAGTTAAGTGTGGTAATACAATACTATTTACGTAATTCTTCTAATTCTGCAAGAAGAGTTTCAATCATTTCATCACTTCTTCGAAGTTCTTGATTAAGCATATGAATCGTTTCCTCTTCCCAATTGAAAGGGTTACCATAAGAAGGCGTAATAGGAAGATCTTCATACACATCTCCATTTTCTTCACTGTGCTTTGTAAAATATATAGCAACTTCACACATTAGATGACCAAGAGCAATACGCTGGCGCAAGCTCACTTTTCCATAGCCAAATTTACGAGCTGCAATTCCTCCAAACACACTAGACGTCATCTTACATAAATGAGGAGCATCCTGTACGACGTCACCAAATGGACATTGGGTAGCGCTTACAACCACATGGTCTGGATGAACGGAAACAATTTCAAAGTGACCTCCAATTGAATTTTTAAGGTCAATTATAACTTCTGCATATTCCTCTACCGTCCACTTTTCATGCTTATCGCTATAAAAGTCTTCCATCCACTCTCCAGTACGAATACCAATTTGTTTAATATATTCTTCAGCTACGGGGCCTACCGTTTTTTCATGAATCATTGCGTACTGTGTAATAAGTTTAGCCAAAAATACATGTCCGGTTAGCTGATCTTTTTTTAAAGCCATATTGTAAATCCCCCTTTTGTTTTGTAAAAGAGCAAAAATATCAATTCAATAAGCAGCACTTTTTCTATATATCTCTATTTCTTAATTATTACAGATTAATAAGAGTGTGTGTTATGTTTTTTAACTTTTCTTCCTAGATATAATTGCTTCAAAAGAAAAGGGGGTACAAGTGACTAATCTATTAAAAAGAATGTAATAAAAAGTCCAATATAGTGTTTTGCAGGTCCTCATGAAACTCTTTGCGATTAAAGCCTTCCGGATCCTGAGAAGGGAGGAAGGTAGGAGATTTCATAAAGTCCGGAAATGGACTGAGAAATGAAAAATGTCCTCCATTTTCTACAACGATATACTGAACTTTTTCCGCATCAGGAACCCCATTTAACACAAATCCCCCGTGAAAAGAAGGAGTAATCGTATCCTTTTCTCCTGTAATCATTAAAATAGGTATATTCACGTCTTGAAGCGCTCCTCTTTCTCTAAACCATCCGGCGGCTGGCGCTAAAAGAATAAGTGATTGAACCCGCTTATCATGATCAACAGATAAACAATAAGGCTTTTGATCAGGAGATTCAGAAGGAAAAGAAGTGGGAACTCCACCTGCTACAGCAAGAGCCGTATATCCTCCCATTGAATGGCCAATAAGAGAAATATTATTTGAATGAATGGATGGAGAAAAGGAATTTTCTTTTAAAAACCAATCGATTACAGTACGTATATGAGTAGGCCGATTTTTTAAATTGTCTATTGTTCCAGATAGCGTATTATTTTCTCGATTATTAAACGGATGCTGAGGTACCCCTACAATAAAACCATTACGTGCTAAAAATTGAGCAATGGTTCGATAAGCAAGAGGCGTGCTTCCATCTCCATGAGAAATAATGACCAAAGGAAATAATCCATCTGAAAGCGGAGCATCTTGCGCAGCGCTTATCGTGTAAGGTCCCATCTTTTCAACTTTTTCTTCTTTGTATGTAGGATACATAATAAGCAGAGGCAAGACGTTTTCATGTTCTTGATTTTCTATATCTACGAATTGACATCCGGCATAAAATAACTGTCTTTCATGTTTTTTTATTTGCACTTATATACTCCTCCTTGCTTTTAAAAATCCTTATTACAACAAGCTCATATATGAAATTTTATTGATTTAGCTCTCTTGGAAAATCAATAAAGGGTTAATTAATTTAAAAACCAAGATTTAATTACCTCTATAATACTCTTTTTTGTCTGACTCAAATAAGTTCTTTTTTCAGTAGAAATTAATAGCCCTATAGGCATTTCGGGGTCAAACCTTTGTACTTTAAACGGGATATTAGTTGGCTTCAAACTAGTTCCTCTAGGGATAATTCCCACGGCATGTCCAAACATCATTTCTGGAACAAGGTGTAGGGCACTACAGCTGTAAACGGTTTTAAAGGCTAAATTATTCTCTGCTAAAAAATGATTGACGGATTGATAGTAATAACAGCTATTTTCTCCTATTAAAATGGGATAGCCAATAATATCGGCTATTTCAACTGATTTTTGCTTTAATAACGGGTGATCAGGGGTATTAACAATAAATTGAATGTGTTCTTTATCAAGCGGGGTGAAAGATACGCCGGAAAGGTTTGTATTCTCTCCACAAACAGCAAAGTCCAATTTATCTTGATGTAGTAGTTCTGATAAAAGAGCCGTGTTTCCAATAGTGAAATCGCAATGTATGTACGGTTTTTCATCATGTAAATAGCTTAATATAGCTGGCATCAGCTTTTGAGCAATCGATTCTGATAAGCCTATTTTGATCGTTCCTTTTTCTTCTTTGCTTATACGCTGCGCTTGAGATATGGAATACTCCCAGTGCTTCAACAAGCTATCTACTTCTTCTACAAATAACGTACCTTCCTTTGTTAATGTTGCTTCCCAGCCTCGTTCAAACAAAAGAAATCCAAGGTCTTTTTCTAGCTTTTTAATATGAGCAGTGACGGTAGACTGGGCATAGTTTAATTTTTGTGCTGCAAGTGAAAACGTTCCTTCTGCCACAATTGTTTTAAACGTCGTTAATTCTTTAATTTCCACTTTCTAACCCCATCTCTATCGGATTTTACGATACTTATGCGATATATTTTCAATTATACAAATGAAGATATTGGAAGTAAACTAAATATAGAAAGGAAGATGATAGATGCCATTTGTGAACGTTTATTATCCAGAACATCAACTAAATAATAAGGAATTAAAAAAAGTAAGCAATCATATTCATCAGTCGTTAATCCAACATTTTCACATCCCAAAAGAAGATTATTTTCAACTGTTTTTACCGTATCCATCTCAGCATTTTTTCTATGACTCACAGTACCTCTTAGAAAATGGAGAAAAAAGAACGGATCCAATGATTTATATCTCCATTACATGTGGGCAGGGGAGAACTATCGAGCAGAAAAAGAGGCTATATCAGTCCATTGCAGAGGGACTTCACACTGACTTAGACCTTTCTACAAACAATATCTTTATTACAGTAAACGAAACAACCCTTGAAAACTGGTCATTTGGGCAAGGAATCGCACAAATGGTTAATCAAAAGGAGGCACAATAAATATGAATAACGGTATTGATTCTAAGCTGCTGAACGACATGAGAGATCTTGCTCCGGACTTTGTGAAATATGGAGAACATATCTTATTTGGAGAAGTGTGGGGAGACCCAACTTTAACACCAAAAGAAAGAAGTTTGAGTACACTTTCTGCTTTAATCAGTATTGGCAACACTGAACAAATGCCTTTTCATCTGCAGCTGGCAAAAAAGAATGGAGTGACTGAAAAAGAAATTATTGCACTAATAACTCATATGGCTTTTTACGTGGGGTGGCCAAAAGCAGCTGCAGCACTGAGTATAGTGGGGAAGCAATAATAGAGGCAAAATAGATAAATATTATTACTTTTTAGTTTGTTTTTAATAGAAAAAGCTCCCTGTGGTGAGGGAGCTTTTAAATATGTTACTTCATCCATTGAAATTCTTTTAAAGGCCAATAAGCTAATTTTGCTTTTCCTACGATTTTGTCTACGGAGATTGTTCCTACTTGAGGTGATCTGCTGTCTAAGCTGTACATTCTATTATCTCCCATAACAAATAATTGGCCTTCTGGAACTGTTTTGTTGCCTGTAAAATCCTCAAGTTTAAAATCCTCGGTTAACGGGCCTGTTACTATTTCTTTTTTGTATTGATCCAAATAAGGCTCTTCATATTTTTTTCCGTTTATATATAGCGTGTCATTGCGATATTCTATATGATCACCTGGTAAACCAATTACTCTTTTAATATAGTCTTTTTCCTTTGTAGCATGAAAAACGATAATATCAAATCTTTTTATATTATCGGGGTTATTTTTGCCCACTTCATTAAGAATAATATGTTCACTATCTTTTAAAGTAGGCATCATCGATTCGCCGTCTACTACTATAGGCGTAAAGATATACTCTCTCACCACAAAAGCCAGGATACAAGCAATAATGATGGATTTGATCCACGAAAAAATCTCTTTCTGTTTCAATTTAAAACTCCTCTACAACCGTAATACATGTTTAAGAGTATAACACAATATATAGAAATAAACCTTTAATTTAACAATTAAAGGTTTACTTAGATGATTTTTTAACAAGATTAATAAACTTCATAGAAGGCCATAGCAGCAGAAATGGTGGGGGTTCTCAAAATAAGAGCATAAAAAAAGCTATTTCAATCGTATTGGCATCGGAGTGAAATAGCTTTTTCTACTTTACATTCAAGAGTTTGTTAGTTCGTTATGAACATCCTTACATGTGAAGTATATCACAAACTTTTTTAATTGTAAAGACGGAAATCAAAATTTGTATGACAAATTTTATTGTGTTGAAGAATTTTGAATGGATTATTTAGTGTGACCCTTACGCAGAGGCTATTTTGAAACAGCTGAGCATCTCAATAAAAATTAATGTTACCTCTCAACACCTCAAAGAAACCGAATTCTTTTAAAGAAACCTTTCAATTTCTATAGATAAACAAAAACTAGTTTATAGGGTATATTGTTAGGAGAAGTTTTAAGTGGTAAGTTTGTGTTCACTGTATTTGGTATTATATTTGGTATGATAAGTGCTTTTAGATTTTTACTCGTGTACAACATAAAAAATATAGATAACAGTACCTCTACTGATAAATCATCTTTTTAAAGAAAGACATCTTACCGATAAAAATGATAAAAAGGAGGGACTCCAATGAAATTCGATGTGCCTGAATTAGTTGAAGCAAAACGTCAAATTGATTCAACTTTACATAAACTCAGACAGACAGTAAAAACGTTTGAAGCTAAAGAAAATGCTGATAGATATAAATCTCAAATAACCTTAGCTAAAAGAAGGATACAAGCATTCGAACTTTCAGTAGCTCTTATTGAAAGGGAGATAAACGAACTTTCTAAAAGCTAGATGCCAGCTTTTAGAATATGAATTACAAAACGTTATATTGCAGTAAAAGCATTTTAATTTATCTTCAATTGTCGCTTAGAGTGGAATATCAGAAAGAAACCTTAAAAATACTAGGGTTTCTTTTTTTGTAATTAGTACTCTGCGTACGCCAGTATGTCTTTTGGGTTAAAGCAGGCAGCCTTCGCACTTCTCAAAACGTATCTATGCTCTCTTTATTGCACTAAAAATAATTCATTCATTTAAAAATAAGGGTTGAAGGTGACGTAATCTAATATAGTTGAACTATGACATATCAAGAAGGAGAGTAGCCAAAATAAACAATCCTTTTTAAAAATGTATTCGGAACGTTATTAGAATAAAAGTAACGAATGGGGGCATGAGAAGTGGAGAATAAAAAACGAATTCGCTCTTTAGATATATTAAGAGGACTAGCGATTCTGGGAACATTGGGAACAAACATTTGGCTGTTTGCCTATCTTGGAGATATAAATTATATATTTACTTTTAACCATAATCAATGGTGGTTATCAGGAGACGATTTTTTGAGAGTCCTTTTTCTATCCTTAATTAATGGAAAATTACTTGGCCTCTTAGCTATTATGTTTGGTGTGGGTTTAGAACTGAAATATCAGCAATCAAAACGATTAAATCAGACGTGGCCAGGAAGATACATATGGCTGTCTTTGATTTTATTAATGGAAGGACTTTTGCACTTTATTTTTGTTTTAGAGTACGATATTTTAATGTCTTATGCCGTAACTGCTATTGTCGTATCGTTTATCGTAAAAATGTGGAAGACGATGATAAGAATAACAATGATTAGTGCAGCGGCAATTCATCTTTTCTTTATATTGCTCGTGTTCTTAGGTGCGCTAACTAACTCCATAGGAGATGAGCTAGTCGCTGTCCCAAAAGAAGTGCTAAACCTTTATCAACATGGATCATGGATGAATCAAATTCAGTATCGACTTCTTCATTTTTGGGAGCTGCGCACAGAAGCCATTTTCGTCATTCCATTTAATATATGTATGTTTTTAATTGGTGTTTTACTAGTGAGAATAGGGGCTTTTGACAATAACTCCAAGGGTATTAATATCAGAAAGAGGATGATGAAGGCAGGACTTTTAGTTGGGCTACCTCTAAACCTATTATTATTTGTTCCTGGGGGATACTTTGATTTTCCAGTAAGGTACGTATTTGCCCCTATTTTATCAATTGGATACATGGGAGCCATTAGTTTTCTAATTGAAAAATTTCAGGCCTTTTCGTTATGGAGCGTTTTAGAGAAAGTAGGGAAGATGTCTTTAAGTTGCTATGTATTACAGAATGTTTTAAGCTCCATTTTATTTTATGGATGGGGCCTTGGGTGGGGTGGACACCCACGTTCATTCTTCGTCATTTTTGTTTGGATACTAATCTGTTTGTTTCAAATGCTATTTGCTGTTTTGTGGCTTCGTTATTTTAACATGGGTCCTATGGAATCAGCGCGTAAACGCTTAGCCAGTTTAACTATAAGGAAAAATATAAAGAAAGATCTTAAAATGTAAGTCATCTTCTTTTGGATGAATATCAAACCTGTTATAAGAAGCAAAACTTTCACATAGAATGTTATGTTAAAGTGATATTAGGTATTGGGGATTTTAACCAATTAATAGTCCGTAGAGGAGAATTAAAGAAAATGGCTACCTTTTTCTTAATACTTATCGGCTTCTTTCTTATTATTTCAAATATCGTTGGATTTATCTCCTACAAAAAAAAGAAAAGTCTATACGCTGCTGCTTTTACAATATTGATACTGGCCGCTTTATTTGGGGCATTAGGCGGTATATTAGCACTGTTGATCATTAGCGACGCTTTTGCCATATTTTATGGTTTACAAGTTGGATACTATTTACTTATAAATAGCGCAATTGTTCTGTTACTGGCAGTTATAGTTACAGTTATAAAACAATATAACGATAAATAAAAAATTTGCTTAGTAAGACTCATCCTTCATAAATTTGTAGTTACCATAATCACCCTATAAGTAGTTAAACAACAAAAAGCTCTTTCATAAGAGCTTTTTGTTGTTTAAGAGTAGAATTTAATTATCTACATCATTAGCATTAAACGTATCTTTTGTAACGTTCAATATATGACCACTAATGTTAACTGTTTTGTTATTTACCCATTTAACTTTGGCTGTTTCCTGAGGGTAATTCCAATAGATGTTTTTCTTTTTATTAAAAACTTTATTGGTATAAGTCACTTCTCCTCTAATAGCAAAAGGTGTAGTCGCTCCACCACTCGAACGATAAATCTTCACTATGTAATCACCGTTAGGAGATGTACTTTGAGAAATATATTCTCCCTTTGGAGCAAATCGTAGATAACTAGGCGCAAAAAGAAACCACCAAACAAATCCTATAACTAGAAGAGAGCTTAATGCAGTCAAACACACTATATATCGTTTTTTCAATTTCTAACCTCTATTCAGATGGACTCAATTATAATTTTGTTCCTATCTGATTATATATCAGAATTGAGTTAAAAAATCATGAATATCATATACAAAATCAGTTTACATAATACCTGTTTCAACAATCAAAGCAGCTTTTAGATTGGTAAATCTAAAGGCTGCTAGTATATCTAGATATTTAATATTCCTTGTATGTAACAGTTACATTCTTATAATCATTAGGGCTTATTGGGTCGAATAGATAGTGGGTTTTTGATTGGTTCTGATCCATCCATTCTAATTTTTAGTATTATCGTTCCTCTTTTTTTAAAAATAAAATAAAAAAACACTTGATAATTTGTATGCGTTTTCATATTATAAATAAAAAGGTAGTAACTTTTTTTAAAACGTTGTGATGTTATGAAGAGGGAGGTGATTTTAGTATCGGCCTAGAGGAGATTATAATTTTGAAGTCTATCAAAATTGTAATCTCCTACGTGATGCATGTTTAATGTGAAGTCTCAAAATGTGTTAATCAAAGGGGGAGAACTTATGGAACAGCCATTGGTTCAAAATGTAGAACATTCAATTAATACGCCTAAGAAACTAAGACTTAAAGAGAAGGTTGCTTATGGATTGGGAGATGTAGGAAATAACTTTATGTTAGACTTGGGTCAAATTTATTTGCTGAAGTTTTATACCGACGCGTTAGGCTTGCCTTCTGCAACAGCAGGTTTAGTATTTTTAATTACGAAAATATGGGATGCGTTCGCTGATATTACAGTAGGTACTTGGATTGATAACCGTAAGAAGATAGGCCCTAAAGGCAAATTTAGACCATTCTTTCTCTATGCTGCAATACCGCTTGCTTTGATAACGATAGTCAGCTTTACTAATCCTGATTTTTCAATAACCGGAAAGATTATATGGGCATATGTAACGTATATGGCATTTGGAACGATTTATAGCATTTCAAATATTCCTTATGGATCAATGGTACCTGCGATGACAAAAGATCCTGTTGAACGAGCAGAAATGGCATCATTTAGACAAGCAGGCTCAAATTTAGGTCTTCTTATTACAACTGTAGGGTTTATGCCGATTGTCTTAATGTTTAACAATCAATCTACTGGTTATTTAGTGGCTGTATCTATTTTTGCATTTTTGGGCGTTTTATTACAAGTCTATTGTTATGCCAATGTAAAAGAAAGATATGTGTATGAAAAACCCCAAAATACAAATGTAAAGCTGACTGATAGCTATAAAGGGCTTTTTAAGAATACGCCTTTACTCATTCTTTGTTTAGTTAATTTGTTTACCTTTTCAGCTTTTAACGTCAAGCTTGCTGTACAAGTCTATTTTTGTCAGTACGTTTTAAAAAATGTAGCAATCGTTCCTTATATGGGCTTTTTTAGTATCGGCTGTGTATTTATCGGCGTAGCAATGGTTCCTTTCATGGTTAAAAAAATTGGAAAGAAATCTACGTACATATTAGGGTGCGCGATTTGGGCTGTAGGAGATATTTTAGCTTATGTTTTTGCAGATAACGCAGTGATTTTTATTACATTAGCTTGCTTTGCTTTCTTCGGAAGCTCATTTGTAAACAGTTTAAACTGGGCATTAGTTTCTGATGCTGTAGAGTATGGCGAATGGAAGACTGGAAATCGATCTGAAGGTGTTGTGTATTCTTTCTTTACGTTCTTCCGTAAACTTTCTCAAGCGCTTGCAGGCTTTATTCCTGGGGTTGTGTTAGGAATTGTGGGTTACGTTCCAAACGCGGTGCAAAGTGCAAATGTACTGGAGGGAATCAGAGGGTTAATGTTTATTTATCCAAGTGCATTAGCCATTGCAACGATTATTGTCATGTTTTTCTTTTATAAACTTTCAGATGAAAAATACAATAAAATCGTAGCGGATCTTGCTAAAAGTAAAAATAGAATACCAATGTAAGATGATAGGTAAAATGAACGAAATACAAAATTAATTTAATAATCTAGCAAAAAGTACTTGAAATATTGGTGGCGTTTTCATATTATAAATACAAAGGTTATTACAAATTATATAAAGGTCATTATCTTTTAGGGGTAATAGTCACTTAACTGGAGGTATAAAGATGAAGTATTTTTTAGATAGTGCAATTTTAGAGGAAATTCGTTACGCGTATGAAAACTGGGCAATTGATGGAGTTACAACAAACCCTCGTCATATTATGAACAGCGGTAAACCATTTTTAACGGTTCTAGATGAATTTGCAAGTGAGTTTAAAGGAGTCGAAAATTTCCCGATTTCAGTGGAAATCAATCCTCATTTGGATAATGCTAGAGATATGGTAGAAGAAGGGACAAAGATTGCTAAGCTGTCGTCAAACTTTGTTATTAAAATTCCATGCACAGAGCCTGGCTTAATTGCAGCAAAGGAATTTGAAAAACAAGGTATTTCTACTAACGTCACTCTTGTCTTCTCGCCATCACAAGCACTTCAGCCTGCAAGAATTGGAGCTAAATTTGTATCTCCATTTGTCGGCTGGAAAGAAAATAGCGGGGATGATACAACTCAATACATTCAGGATATTGTGAATATCTATAAAAACTACGATTACAACACAGAAATCATTGTTGCTGCTTTACGTAATGGTAAACAAATTGTAGATGCGGCAAAAGCTGGTGCGCATATTGTGACTTGCGGATTTGATGTATATAAAGAAAGCTTCCAGCATGCGTTCACAGACTATGGTTTAAACAAATTCCGCAACGCTTGGGATAATACAGTCACAGAAGCTCCTGTCTTAAAATAAACATATGTATTTTATAAAAGGCGCCTCTTAGAATCTTATTATCTTCTTGGAGGGGCTTTTTATATAGCAAAAGGAGAGAAGAAAACGTTGAGCAGCTTTCAATACATGAAAGACTTAAATAAACATGTACCTTTTTATCATATAGAGGACAGCAAATTTAAGCCTTATGGAAAGGTAATTAATGAATACAATTTCAGTGAACTAGAAACATATATGGATAGTTTAACTATTCCTCAAGATCAGAATGTATATGTAGCATCCGTTACTGAGATGGAAAACACCATTATTAAAGATCAGCTTCAAGAAGCTTTTTATGGTGAGATGCCTATTCAAATTGGATATTGTAATGGTCCTAATTCAACCTTAAATGGTCTTGAGTATCATAAAAGCAGTGAAATTAATATCGCTATAACGGATATGGTTCTTTTATTAGGTAAGGTACAGGGAGTTGAAAATAACTTTTTTAATTCAAGTGATGTAATCGCTTTCTTTGTACCTGAAGGAACAGCAGTTGAATTGTATGGTACGACATTACATTTTGCTCCTTGTAAGGTCAATAACGAAGGGTTTAAAGCAGTCGTCATTTTACCTAAAGGAACAAATGATCCGTTATCAACTAATATTCAAAAAAGAACAAAAGAAGATGAGTTATTGTTTATGAAAAATAAATGGTTAATTGCTCATCCTGAAAGAGAGCAATTAATTAATAAAGGCGCACATCCCGGTATAAAAGGAGAAAATATTAAAGTTTATCAATAGAGCGCATGAATGTTAGACAAAAGACTAAGCTCTATTAATTGATGGGAGAGATAAAAATGTCAGGTACCTTAAACGTAACTAAAGGGGTAAATGTGGAGATCTTACAAGATGGATTTGAGGTTGCTCTTAACGGTGTAGTTCTTCTTCAGCATACAATACAAAAGCCAATGCTGTTTGTTGGTTATGGAGAAGAAACGATTGAAATGTATAGAGGGAACTTTGATATTAAAGATTATGTGACTGAACGTACAGCTCTTCGCTACGCGAATGTTGAAGAAGTAGAAGGGGCATATAAAATTGATTTCTCCAGCTTTAAAAATGGAGATACTATGCTGTCTCTTATAGTTAAGGAAGAAGAGAATCGTCTAAAAGTAGAATACCAAAAGCACGATGCGAACATTAACCGCTTTTGGTTACGAGTAGCTGCAGATGAACAGGAAAAAGTCTATGGATGCGGAGAACAACTTTCTCACTTTAATATGAGAGGAAAAAATTTTCCTTTATGGACATCTGAGCCGGGTGTAGGGAGAAATAAACAAACATATGTAACATGGCAAGCTGATGTAATTGATAAGGCTGGAGGAGATTACTATAATACCAATTTTCCTCAACCTACATATGTATCTAGTAAAAAGTACTATTGTCATGTAGAAACAACGGCATACGCGGACTTTGATTTTCGCAATGAGGCGTTCCATGAACTGCAGGTTTGGGAAGTACCTAAATATATGCTGTTTGAAACGGCGGATACGTACCTTGAATTAGTTGAAAAAATTACCGGTTTATTCGGAAGACAGCCCGAGCTACCAGACTGGGTATATAACGGCGTGGTTTTAGGTATTCAAGGTGGTACAGATGTTGTTGAACAAAAATTAGAAAAAGTTTTAGCAAAAGGTATGAAAGTATCTGGAGTATGGTGCCAAGATTGGCAGGGCAAACGTATTACTTCTTTCGGCAAACGTTTAATGTGGAATTGGAAATGGAACGAGAATGAATACCCGGAGCTAGATAAAAAGATTGCAGAGTGGAAAGAAAATGATATTCGTTTTCTAGGTTACATTAATCCATATGTAGCCATTGAAGGTGATTTATATAAGGAAGCTGAAGATAAAGGGTACTTAGCATTAAATACGGAAGGAAATACGTATTTAGTGGATTTCGGTGAATTTTATTGCGGAGTTGTTGATTTTACTAACGAAGAGGCTACCGAATGGTATAAACAAGTTATTAAAGAGAACATGATTGATTTTGGATTAGACGGATGGATGGCCGACTTTGGCGAATACTTACCAACTGACGTTGTGCTCAAAAATGGAGTCGACGCTAAGATTATGCATAATGCTTGGCCGACAATGTGGGCAAAAGCGAACTATGAAGCGGTATCAGAAGCAGGGAAACTTGGTGAAATTGTATACTTTATGCGTGCCGGATATACGGGCATACAAAAATACTGTACGCTTCTTTGGGGCGGAGATCAAAGTGTAGATTGGTCGCTGGATGATGGTTTGGCTTCTGTTATTCCTGCAGCTTTATCATCAGGAATGAGTGGCTGTGGCTTACACCATAGTGATATTGGAGGGTACACAAGTCTACATGGTAATAAACGTTCAAAAGAGCTTCTGATGAGATGGGCAGAAATGGGAGCCTTCACGCCTATGATGAGAACACATGAAGGAAACCGTCCTGATGATTGTTTTCAGTTTGACGGTGATGAAGAAGCACTAGAGCATTTAGCAAGAATGTCTAATGTTTATGTAACGATGGCACCTTATATTAGATCACTTGTAGAAGAAAATGCGCGACGCGGAATTCCTGTTCAGCGACCTTTGTTTATGCACTATGAAGAAGATGAAAAAACATATGATATTCAATACCAATATTTATTTGGTGAAGATGTACTTGTTGCGCCGGTTCATCAAGAAAATCAAACAGAGTGGGAAGTATATTTACCAGAAGATCAGTGGGTCCATGTATGGAGCGGTGAAGAGCACACAGGAGGATCGGTTACTGTTCAAGCGCCATTAGGTTATCCACCTGTATTTTACCGTAAAAAATCTATATGGAGTGAGTTGTTTTCTAAACTACTTCACATCTAATTTAAGAGCTATTTATATAAGAAATGTAGTCAAACAATAGTGTTGATAAAGGTAATGATGTATTTTAAAATGATTATAACAAATAGTTTTACGACAAGGGGAACTCTATATGCAAAATACAACAGTTTTATATGTGCCTATAGGTAGAAAAACATTTGATATTGAAGCGGCTGAAATGTATCGTCAAAAAAGTATGGAGTGGCTGAACGGCAACTGCAGTACTCTTATCGCGCCGGAGCAAATTATAACTTCAGTTGAAGAATTACAGGGATTTCTTGATTCAATTAAAGGGAATAAGATTGATACCGTCTTATATCAAAGCGTTACGTTTGCTGACGGTGAATTTATGGTTAAGATATTGGAGTATTTTAAACAGCCTGTAATTGTTTGGTCCGTACGTGAGCCAAGTGTAGGGGGACGTTTACGTTTAAACTCTCTAACAGGCGGAAATAGCACCAGTAATGTGCTGCGTAATCATCAGCATCCGTTTGCATTTGTATTTGGAAATCCAGATGAGAAAGCCTTGCAGGATCGTCTATTAAGACAAATTAACGTTATGCGCGTGTTAAAAGCATTAAATGAATTAAAAATTGGGGTAGTGGGAGATTATCCGCCGGGATTCTTCTTTTCACAAGCTAACGAAGATGAATTAAAAAACGCACTTGGCGTAACTCTTCATAAGATGGATTTACAAGAAGCGTTTAAAGAGTGCGTAAAGCTTCCAGAACACGAATGGATAGGGGAAGTTGAGCGGGCAGAAAAGCAGGTGATTGGTCTAAATCGAAACGATGAAACCGTTACTAAATTCGCTCAATTTTCCACATATATTAAAAAGCACATTCAACGTGAAAAGTTAGATGCATTAGCTATGCGATGTTGGCCAGATTTCTTTAATGATTTAGGAGCTGCTCCGTGCTCAACTTTATCTCAGTTTACGGAAGACGGAATGGTGACATCCTGTGAGTCGGATATTCACGGATCAATCTCAATGTTTATCCTGCGTGAGTTAGCAGGCGGAAACGCACCTTACCTAGGGGATTTAGTTCACATAGACGAAGAAAAAAACTCAGTTGTTTTTTGGCACTGCGGTGCAGGAGCATATTCGCTTGCCAACCCTTCTACTGGAGCAACAGCAGGGGTACATCCTAACAGAAAAATTGGTTTTGCGATGGATTTTGGATTAAAAGCAGGAGAAGTAACGATCTTCAGGGTAAGTCATACGCCTGATGGGTATCGCCTTCTAGTGGTGAAAGGAGATGCCTTAGATGTAGAGCAGCCTTTTACAGGTACGTCTGTAGAAGTGGAACTGGCGACAAATGCATCAGACACACTTTATGAACTTATGCACGCGGGGTACGAACCTCACTTTGCACTAGTGTATGGTGATGTGACAGAACACCTAATTGAACTAGGACGTATGCTTAATCTAGAAACAAAGGTCTATATCTAAGAAAATCGTACTTCTCTGCTACAGTAAAAGTTAGCCAATACTATATAATAATACCAAACGCTAACTTAAAAGGAGTTTGAGAATATGAAAGATACAATAGGTTCTAATAAAAATATCGCGCTTTATCTTCAAGTAAAAGATGTCTTAATTAAACGTATACAAGAGAAAATTTGGAAGCCCAATACGTTAATTCCAACAGAACAGGAATTAATGCAAGAGTTTGATGTAAGCCGTACTACCTTAAGACAAGCTATTTCCATGTTAGTACAGGACGGGCTGCTGGAAAAAAAACAAGGCAGAGGAACAATTGTAAAGCCTCAGCCTCTTATCGGCGGCAGCTTAGGCAAGCTTAAAGGACTAGCAGAAGAAGTAGCAGAAAAAGGATTAACACCGAATTCAAAGCTGATTCGTACTGATTTTAAAAAAGATTTATATTATGAAACTTCCATGCTGGAATTGGACGCTGGAGAAGAGGTTTTAGTTATTGAACGAATTCGTTTTGCCGATGAAGTACCTATTGCCATTGAACGTTCTTGCTGGCCTACGCATATTGGGAAAATACTAGTTGAACAAGATTTAAACCGTGCAAAATTTTATGAAGTGCTAGAAGAGAATGAAATCTTTTTAAAACGAGCTAAAGAGAAGATATCTGCGATTAATGCAACGATTTATGAAGCCGATCTGTTAGGCATACGAGGCGGAGAAGCTTTACTTGAAATGACACGAGTAAGTTACGGTTTTGATGATAAGCCACTCGAATTTACGGTAACAAAATATCGCAGTGACAAATATCATTACAATATTGAGCTTACAAGATAAAACGCTAATACAATTGGGGATGTGGAGATAATGACAAGTTTAACTCAAGTCAAACAATATGGTTTATATGTAAATGGGGAATGGGAAACAACAGCAGAAAAAATGGAAGTCTTAAATAAATATACGCAGCAGCCTGCAGCTGAAATCTCAGTAGCTACAAAAGACGATGTAAATAAAGCTGTGGCCAGCGCGAAAGAGGCATTAAAAAACACTTTTTCACCATATGAACGCTACGAGGTATTAATGAAAGCGGCTGAGCTATTACTAAGCCGTCAAGAAGAATTTGCTGAAATTTTGGCTACTGAAGTTGGAAAATCTATTCGTGAATCTCGCGGAGAAGTTGAGCGCGCAGCTACAACTTTACAAATTTCAGCGGAAGAGGCAAAGCGTATTCATGGAGAAGGTGTGCCTGTTGAATCGGCTCAAGGCTCAGAAAATCGGATGGCTTTTACAGTAAAAGTCCCGGTTGGAGTTGTTGCAGCTATCACACCGTTTAATGTACCTATCAATCTAGTTTGTCATAAACTTGGACCGGCAATCGCAGCTGGGAATAGCGTAGTATTAAAACCCGCTGAAGTTACTCCAATTTGTGCGCTCAAGCTCGCTGAGTTAATGGAAGAAGCAGGCTTGCCAAAAGGGCGCCTTCAAGTATTGACTGGAGATGGAGCAGAAATTGGTGAATGGTTATTAGAAAACCAAGATGTTAATATGTTTACGTTCACAGGAAGCCCAAGAGTAGGAGAACTTATCCGATCTAAGGCGGGTTTACGTAAAGTTTCACTTGAACTAGGAAATAATTCGGCTACTGTCGTACATAAAGACGCTGATTTAGAAAAAGCTGCATCTTTAATTTCTCAAAAAAGCTTTAATAACGCAGGACAAGTTTGTATTTCCGTTCAACGAATTTATGTTCATACGAATATTTATACTGCTTTTGTTAATAAGCTAAAAGAAAAAACAGAAAAGTTAGTAGTCGGTAATCCAATGGATGAGCAAACGGATATTGGACCTATGATTCGTCTTAAAGAAGCAGAGCGAGTGGAAGAATGGGTAAAAGAAGCAGTGGAAGAAGGGGCAAAAATTGAACTAGGAGGAAAGCGTGAAGGTGCTTTTTATCTTCCTACAATTTTGACTAATGTAAATGATGAGATGAAAGTTTGTCGTCAAGAAGTATTCGGGCCAGTAGTAGCTATTGCTCAATATGACGAGATTGATGAAGTGATTTCAAAAGTAAATGATTCTGACTATGGGTTACAGGCAGGCCTTTTTACGAATGACTTACAATTTGCTATGAAGGCAGCTCGTGAAATCGAAGTAGGCGGATTAATTGTAAATGATGCTTCAGCGTATCGTGTTGATCATATGCCATATGGCGGTGTGAAAAAGAGCGGTAACGGAAAAGAAGGGCCAAAATATGCAATTGAAGAAATGACGGAAGAACGTATCATTGTTCTAAATTTATAATGTATTAGTTTAAATGAAAGACCTAGATTTTTAATTTTCTAGGTCTTTCATTTGGAAAATAACAAAGAAAAAATGACGAAGGTGAACAAACATGGAGTTCCTAACAATCCTCCTTCCTATTTTCGGGATTTTTGCACTTGGATTTATTGGACAAAAGAAAATAGGATTTGATACCAAAACGATTTCAACAATGGCACTTTATTTGATGTCTCCAGTTCTAGTGTTCAAAACATTTTACACAACCAAATTTACGATTGATTACTTATATCTTACGTTATACACATTTGCCCTTTGCTTTGCATTAATTGCTATCGTCTATATTATTGCTTATTTCCAGCAATATTCTACTTCAGAAACCTGTGGAATGATATTAGCGTCCTCATTTATGAATAATGGAAACTACGGTACACCTGTTGTTTTATTACTTTTCGGCGTGACAGGCTTAGACTCTGCCATCATTCTAATGGTCATACAGCAATTGGTCATGTGTACAGTCGGAGTTTACTATGCAGCTAAAGGAAGTCCACAGGGAAATGGTATAAAATCAGCCATTGACGCAGTTCGACGGATACCAATTGTGTATGGGGGACTTTTAGGAGCTATATTTCAGTTTCTTCATATTCCATTAAGCAACTCTGTAAAAGAAGCGGTTGATTTAGTAGCGGGTGCAGCTATTCCCACCATCATGATTGTACTTGGAATGCAGCTAGCTAAAATATCAATTAGAAATTTAGCCAAAGCAAAAGTTTCATGGTCATTAGCTATCAAGCTTGTAATCTCACCATTTATCGCTTATATACTAACGCTTCTGCTACCTGTGGATGAGATGGTGAAACAAATAATGATTATTATGGCTGCTATGCCCACAGCTGCTAATACAACTATGTACGCGCTGCAATTTAATACAGAGCCGGAGTTTGTATCAAGCGCAACGTTAATTAGTACCTCCTTAAGCCTTGCTACATTACCTATCATTTTTCTAATTGTTTTATAAAATGACACAGAAAAACGTTCCAATACCAATATAGGTTGAAAAAATAATTTTATTATATGACTTTAAAAGGAGTAGTCAACGTGAATTCTCCTCATAACGCTGTTTTAAAAAGATATTTAAAATTTATTTTCTATTTTAGTTTTGTGTTCTTCTTATACTTCTACTTCACATACAGTTTTCAACACTACCTGACTAAATATTTGTTTCTTAATTGTTTACTGACGGGGATCTCTTTTTTAATTCGAAATTTAAGAGGTTATACGGAAAAACTGTAAAGGTATCTGTAACGGAAAAAACTTATGAAAAGAACCTATGGATTCTTTTCATAAGTTTTTTTGGTTCTTAGTATTATCCCTGAATATATCTACATTTGAAAATATTTTAAAAAATAGTTGAAATGCCCGGTACTAAGTATTACAATCTACATATACTAAGTATTACTTAATAGCTTAATTTTAAAAGTTATTAAGTAAAAATTGGCTTGGTACTAAGTAATACAGAATATAAGTCAGACGATATAGAGGAGGTTCTGAAGATCGAAAATTTAACTGAAATGCTGAAGGGTTCGCTGGAAGGCTGTGTGTTAGAAATTATCAGCCGCCATGAAACCTATGGCTATGAGATTACACGCCGCCTGAACGAGCTTGGATTTATCGAGGTCGTAGAAGGGACGGTCTACACTATTCTCGTACGATTAGAAAAGAAAAAACTTGTGAATATAGAAAAAAAACCATCGGATATGGGCCCACCCCGCAAATTTTACTCGCTTAATGAGGCGGGCTACAAGGAGCTTGAGTTGTTTTGGAAAAGGTGGGATTTTGTATCATCAAAAATCAACGTCTTGAAGTCAAACTAGCTTCATAGGATAGAACGCCGGATATTCTTAAAGCAGCTTATGAAGCTTTATAAAAAGGAGGAAAAATGACATGTTGGAAATATTCAAAAAAATGATTGGTGGTAAAAAAGAGTATAAAATGATGATGGCACGGGTTGAAGCTTTGCCAGAAGACTATCAGTTTGTATTTAAAAAAATTCAAAACTACATGTGGAATTTCTCATCGGGCAACGGAATGGATATGCTACACATGCAGTATGAATTAATTGATTTATTCGAAGTAGGTGCTGCAGAAGGTAGACAGGTGCTCGAAATTACTGGAGACGATGTGGCTTCCTTTGCTGACGAATTAGTGGCAAATGCTAAAACTTATATGGTTAAGTATCGTGAAGATTTGAATCAGAGTATTAAGGAACGATTAGGAAAAAATAAATTTAATCAATAACATCGACTGAATAGCTAGTTGCTTTCGCTATTCAGTCATTTTTTAAACTAAGTACTAAGTGATACAGAATATCAGTCAGACTAAATAGTGAGATGTCAAAAACCTAGCTCTACGAGACGCTCAGCTTAGCTACAGCATGACAGTTCTAGCAAGCAAGCTTGTGGAGCTTTTAAAAGGAGGAAAAACGTATGAGAAATACAGCGATTTTTGTAAAAGAGTTAAAAAAGTCCTTTAAAGACAAAGACGTTTTAAAAGGGGTGAATGTTGAGGTACAGCGCGGTGAAATTTTTGCACTGCTGGGCTCAAATGGATCAGGGAAGACGACGACAGTTAATATTCTTTCAACGCTGATAAAGGCTGATAGCGGCGAAGTGAGTATTTGCGGATTTGACGTCCAACGTCAACCGGCTGACGTCCGCCAGAACATCAGCCTAACGGGGCAGTTCGCAGCGTTAGACGGCATGCTTACTGGGAAGGAAAACCTGATAATGATCGCCAAATTGCGAGGGGTATCTAATCCTAATGAAGTAGCTGACAATCTCCTTGCAAGATTCAGCTTGACCGATGCAGCTAATTGCCGGGCGGATCAATATTCCGGTGGAATGAAGCGCCGACTTGATATAGCTATGAGTCTGATTGGGGCGCCAGCCGTTATTTTTCTCGACGAACCGACGACCGGACTTGATCCGGAAGCCCGGATCGAAGTCTGGAACACCATCAAAGAGCTTGCTGGCGGTGGTACGACCATCTTGCTCACGACTCAGTACCTGGAGGAAGCTGAACAACTGGCAGACCGTATAGCCATCCTACATGGCGGAAAAATCATCAAAACCGGTACCCTTACCGAACTTAAAGAGATGTTCCCCCCAGCAAAAGTGGAATACATTGAGAAACAGCCAACATTGGAGGAAATCTTCCTCGCGATTATCGGCAAAAAGGAGGAAATGTAAATGAAAAACAATACAGGTGTATTACTAGGACGTTTGATGCGCACGATTATGCGCAGCCCGGATACGATTATTACGGTGGCAATTACGCCGATTATGATGATGCTACTGTTTGTCTACGTATTTGGTGGCGCTATAAATACAGGAACAGCCAATTACGTCAATTATTTATTACCGGGAATCTTGCTGATGGCTATCGCATCCGGCGTCGCTTACACTTCCGTGCGGCTATTTAATGATGTAAAAAGTGGACTGATGGCCCGTTTCATCACCATGCCTATTAAACGCTCTTCGGTATTATGGGCTCACGTGTTGACATCTTTTGTTTCCAATGCGCTTACTATCGTGATAGTTATCTTCGTCGCGCTCTTGATGGGTTTCCGTTCCAGCGCTGATATCCTAGATTGGTTCGCGGTAGCCGGGATACTCGGGCTGTTTACGCTAGCCCTGACATGGTTGGCCATTATTCCAGGACTGACAGCGAAATCTATGGAAGGAGCCACAGGCTACTCGTACCCACTGATCTTCCTACCTTTTATTAGTTCCGCCTTTGTTCCCACTGAAACGATGCTTAAAGCTGTTCGTGCATTCGCCGAAAACCAGCCCGTGACTTCAATCGTGAATACGATTCGTGCACTCTTGTATGAAGGATCTGTTGGCAACGATATCTGGAGTGCCATTGCCTGGTGCCTCGGTATCATGGTCATCGCTTACTTCTTCGCTAGTAAAGAATTCAAACGCAAATTAGGGTGAATTTTATAAACTGAGCAAGCTACCCAAGGTATATGGAATCATCGGAATTTTAATATAAAGTATTGATAGCATAAAACAGGGATTACTTCTAGTTGTCGTAATGTGAATTATCGGTAGAAATAAAGAAGACCTGGAACAAGGTCTTCTTTTATTCATCATCTTCCCATTCATTTTGTTGTTTTTTCTTAACCGGTACACATAGTTCATGGGTATAAGACCACATACAAAAATAATGCCTCCAAATATGTAATTTTAATATGCTGCAAATTTAAAAAGGTAAGCCTTTCATCAACTATCTTTTTCATTCAAAATAACTCCTTATCTATCCAAAATAATTCGTCCAATGTTTCTTCAACGACGTAGCAAATTTGCAAGCAAAGCTTTAACGACGGGTTATATTGTCCTTTTTCTATGAGGCTAACAGTCTGTCTTGTAATACCAACCTTATCTACAAGTTGCTGCTGAGTTAATCAGTTTCTGTCATAAGTATTTTTGTTTAATTTGTAAAAATATTTTGAATTAATGATCTGGCTATGATAATATTTAAATCAGTAAATCATATATAAAATTTAAAATCACATATGTGATTTAGAGAGGATTTCTTCATGTCAGTAAAATCAGCAGAACGTGTATTAAGGGTATTTGAATTGATCGCTCAACATCCCGAGGGATTAACAGTAAAAGAGGTTAGCGATTTACTTTCGCTTCCGCAAAGCAGTACGTTTAATCTTGTGGGAACTCTTCATAATGAAGGGTATTTAAATCAGGACTCATTAAAAAGGTATAAGCTAGGGCCAAAGCTAATTCAAATTGGAACAGCGGCTATGGAATCATTGGATATTTCTTCTGAGGGAAAACCGTATTTAAAGAAGCTGATGGAGGATGTTCAGGAAACGGTGTTTATGGCCTTGCTGTCAGATGGAGAGTTGGTCTATGTTGTTAAGATTGATAATAATCGCTCTATTAGAACAACAGCTCAGCCTGGTAATCGAAAGCCGCTCTATTGTACCGGATTAGGAAAAACCTTTTTAGCTTTTCTTCCTAAAGATCAGCGAGAACAGCTGCTTGAACATACGGAGCTGCTGCCTATTACGGACTATACAATTACAGATAAAACAGTTCTTAACGACAATTTAGACTCTTTTATTCAAATGGGCTATGCAATTGATGATGAAGAAAATGAGGAAGGGTTGTTTTGCCTTGCTGCACCTGTATTTGGAGCAAAGGGAAGCATTCAAGCTGCTATTAGCGTAGCTGGTCCTAAGGAAAGAATGCTGAAGCATAAGGACTTTATAGTAGAAAGGTTGCTTCAAACAGCGACTAATATATCTTTTATTGCTGGATATGAAGAGGCGAAGAGATAAATGAAAAGAGGGGTAAAATGGATGTGATAAGCATGGGGGAAACAATGATTCTGTTTACCCCACACTCGAATGGAAAGATGCGATACGCTAAAGATTTTTCTTCGAAAATTGCAGGGGCAGAAAGCAATACGTTAATTGCCCTGTCAAAACTCGGTTATCAAACGGGATGGGTTAGCCGGTTAGGAAAAGATGAGCTAGGAGAGCGGATTCTTTCAAGTATTAAAGGAGAAGGAATAGATGTAAGACATGTGATATTTGATGATCATGCTCCTACGGGTCTTTTTTTAAAGCAAAAAACAAATGAAATGAACAGTAAAGTCTTTTATTACAGACAAGGTTCAGCAGCAAGCTTTATGAATCCGCATGATATGAATGAAGAGTATATCTCTTCTGCCAAATATTTATACGTGACAGGAATAACACCTGCGCTGAGCGACTCCTGCCATGAAGCTGTTTTTCAAGCGATAAAAGCTGCTAAAAAAAATGGTGTAAAAATAGTGTTTGATCCGAATTTACGCAAGACACTTTGGGATGAAGAAACTGCGCGTCAAACACTCATTAAAATGGCTACATATGCGGATATTATCTTACCAGGAGTGAACGAAGGTCAGTTTTTATTTGAGAAGGATAACCCTGAAGACATTGCATCAGCGTTTCATCAATTAGGTGCAGAGCTAGTCATTATGAAGCTAGGTGAGGAAGGAGCTTATTATTCGACTGAAAATGAATCCGCTTACGTAGAAGGCTTTAAAGTTGCTAGAGTGATAGATCCAGTAGGAGCTGGTGATGGGTTCGCCGCTGGGATACTGTCGGGATTAATAGATAAATCCTCTTTAAAAGAAACAGTTAGAAGAGGGTGTGCTATAGGAGCTATGGTTGTAACCGTAGAGGGTGATATTGAAGGCTTGCCTGATAAGAAAGAGCTTTACGAATTTATGAATGCGATTACAAAAGAAGACGTTATACGATAAAAGAAAGGGGCTTACCCATGACGGATAGTTTATCACATTTATTAGAGCATAAAATCGTTGCGATTATTAGAGGAGCCAAACCGCAGGATGTAGTGAAAATTGCTTCTGCGCTTAATGACGGCGGTGTAAAAAATATCGAAATTACTCTAAATTCGCCGGACGCACTTTCAGCCATTAAAGAGGTTTCTGCAGAGCTGGGTGATCAAGTGTTAGTAGGAGCAGGTACAGTGCTTGACCCTGAAACAGCACGTTCAGCTATTTTAGCAGGAGCAAAGTTTATCCTTTCTCCAACGGTTAATATTGAAACGATTAAACTAACAAAAAGATACGGTGCGGTGAGTATTCCAGGTGCTTTTTCACCTACTGAAATTTTAACGGCATATGAAAATGGCGGAGATATTATAAAAGTCTTTCCTGCTAGGCTGGGTGCTAGCTATATTAAAGATATTCGAGGGCCGCTTCCCCATATTCCACTTCTTCCAACAGGAGGAGTGAGCTTAGATAATATTCAAGAATTTGAAGAAGCAGGTGCTGTAGGATTTGGGATTGGAAGTTCTTTAGTTGATACAAATCGTGAAATTACTCATGCATACCTGCAGGAGCTAACACAAAAGGCTAAAGCATACGTAGCCGCAGTTAATGGTATAACGAAAGGGGAAAAAGTACATGAAAATTACTAATTATGAATTGTTTCAAGTGCCGCCACGCTGGTTATTTTTAAAAATAGAAACGGACGAAGGAATTGTTGGGTGGGGAGAACCTGTTATTGAAGGAAGAGCCTCTACCGTTAAAGCTGCAGTAGACGAGCTAATGGAATATCTTATTGGCAAAGATCCATTAAATATTGAAGATCATTGGAACGTTATGTACCGAGGAGGCTTCTATCGAGGCGGACCTATTTTAATGAGTGCCATATCAGGGATTGATCAAGCTCTGTGGGACATAAAAGGAAAATATTACGATGCTCCTGTGCATCAACTATTAGGCGGAAAAGCAAGAGAATCCATTAAAGTGTATTCGTGGATTGGAGGAGACCGACCTTCAGACGTAGGCGAAGCAGCCAGAGAAGTTGTCTCACAAGGATTTACAGCAGTAAAAATGAATGGAACAGAAGAGCTTCAATACGTAGATTCATATGAAAAAATTGATCAAGTAGTAGAACGTATCGCTGCTGTCAGAGAAGCAGTGGGGCCTTATGTAGGAATAGGTATTGATTTTCACGGACGAGTACATAAGCCAATGGCAAAAATTTTAGCTAAAGAATTAGAGGTCTATCGTCCAATGTTTATCGAGGAGCCGGTTTTGCCCGAAAACAATGAGGCGCTAAGAGAAATTGCCAATCACGTATCCATTCCTATTGCGACAGGAGAAAGAATGTTTTCAAAATGGGAGTTTAAAAAGCTCTTAACGGACGGATACGTTGATATTATTCAGCCGGATTTATCACATGCGGGAGGAATTACAGAGTGTAAGAAAATTATTTCAATGGCTGAAGCCTTTGATGTAGCGGCTGCACCTCATTGCCCGTTAGGACCTATTGCATTAGCAGCTTGTCTTCAAGTAGATGCAACGTGCCACAACGCATTTATTCAAGAACAAAGCTTAGGCATTCACTATAACCAAGGCAGTGATTTACTAGATTATATTGTTGATAATCACGTATTTAAATATGAAGAAGGATTCGTAAAGATTCCAGATGGACCTGGCTTAGGTATTGAGATTAATGAAGACCATGTTAGAAAAATGGCTGATATTGGTCATAATTGGCGTAATCCAGTATGGCGTCATAAAGACGGTTCTGTAGCGGAATGGTAAAGGGGAAACCATTTTAGTACGGGAGATCTGATTGACAAATGACCGTCAGTCAGATCTTCTTTTTAAACTAGTCATATACAGGGGGATAAGGGAATGAAGGGGTATAGCGAAAAGCCGACTCGCGTTAGATTTCGTGTTTTAGCATTTATTTTCGTAAGCGTTATCATCAACTATATGGATCGAAGTAATATTTCTGTAGCCGCCACGGCCATGTCCAAGGATTTAAAGCTATCATCAGTAGAACTGGGCCTTATATTTTCAGCCTTTGGATGGGCTTATGCTGCTTTGCAAATACCAGGAGGGGTAATGGCTGACCGTTTTGGTGCTCGTGTTACGTATGCCGTTAGCTTAATCACCTGGTCTATTGTTACATTATTACAAGGATTTACCAAGGGATTTGTGAGTCTTTTTGGTCTGCGTCTAGCGACAGGAGCGTTCGAAGCACCGGCTTTTCCGACCAATAATAAAGTAGTTACTAGCTGGTTTCCAAATCAGGAAAGAGCATCAGCAATTGCTTTTTATACTTCAGGACAGTTTGCAGGGCTAGCATTTTTAACACCTACATTGGTGACCATTCAGCACTTTTTAGGGTGGAGAGGTCTGTTTATTACTACAGGGGTTATCGGTATAGCATGGGGCATTATATGGTACATCTTTTATCGTGATCCTTCTCAGCATAGCAAAGTAAATAAAGCAGAGTTACAGCATATCGAAGAAGGTGGAGGCTTAGTTAAAGCTGCGGATACGAAAGGAGAAAGAGCAAAGTTCGAATGGGGAAATCTTAAAGAAGCCTTTTCTCACAGAAAGCTATGGGGCATCTACTTAGGACAGTTTGCCGTCAACTCTACTTTATGGTTCTTCCTTACCTGGTTTCCAACGTACCTTGTGGAATACAGAGGGTTAGATTTCTTAAAATCAGGGTTCTTAGCATCAGCGCCGTTTTTAGCAGCGTTTGTAGGGGTACTATTATCTGGCTTTGTATCGGACGCCTTAGTGAAAAAAGGAGTATCACTAGGTATTGCAAGAAAAACACCTATTATCGTAGGACTGCTTTTATCAACTTCAATTATCGGAGCCAATTATGTAAATAGCACATCTCTCATTATCATGTTTATGGCTATTGCATTCTTTGGAAATGGTCTGGCTTCTATTACATGGGTCTTTGTCTCAACGCTAGCGCCTAAACACTTAGTCGGTTTAACAGGCGGAGTTTTTAACTTTATCGGAGGTTTAGCTTCTATCATCGTTCCGATTGTTATTGGTTTCTTAGCTAAAGGAGGAAACTTTGCTCCAGCGCTAGTATTCATAGCGGCATTGGCCCTTTTAGGAGCACTTTCGTACATCTTCCTTGTAGGAAAAGTGGAAAGAATTAAAGTGGTTAAAGATGAAAAATTGAATCGAGATATTGTGTAAGGCCGTTTGTAGTTTTATAGGAATCATACATCTGAAATTATTTGTGACGAGATGAAAAGTGAATTCTTAAAAATTCTATTAGAGAAAGAGCATAAATTTTGTTGGAGACCAACGGATTTATGCTCTTTTTTTCACCTATAAAAGAGGATTTGAGGCCGTACAAGAATAAGATTATTAGGTTAGGGAGTTGTGAGGTTTATGAATAAAAAAAGCATGATAAAATATACAAAATTTCTACCTTTTACTCACAGTAGTCAAAGAATAATAAGTAAAAAATGATTATTAGAGAGTTGAAGGTGCATGTATGAAAAAGGTTTTAACAACTTCTGCTGTATTATCGCTAGCATTAGCAGCTGGCAGTAGTAATCAAACCAAGTAAATAAGAGCAGAAACATAATATTTCCTGCTATAATTCTTAAGACTGCGTAGCTATTCCAACATTTGAGCAAACTATCCAAGACACCGCGAGGTATCTATCTAATATCCTAATCCGCGGGGCAAAAGAAACTATTAAGGATGAGATAGTTTCTTTTGTTTTTTTAATACATTATCAACTTAAATAGACCTTAGTTAGTTAACATAAAACGGCTTATCGGAAATTACATGCAAAACAACCTTCCATAAGGGGTTTTTGTTATTTTCACTAATACTATTTTGAAGCTAAATTTTCTCTATCTACAGCCTCTGGTGGAATTTCCATCCATCCATTTTCCATCATAATATTTGATGCATCCTTAACAAAATTTGCTATATTCATTAAAGATCTCCCATAAAGTAACGCTAAATCATGTCTGCCATTTACAGCTAGTGAATTCCCAAATGCTCTTATTTTCATGGAAAACATATCGACCTTATGAAACAGCATTAGTTTATCCGAAAAAGGTGCGAAAGTTGAAGTTGTGACTAAATGGTCAATAAATTCTGGAGCAGGTAAGTTCTCACGATGAAGTTTTTCTATGTAATGTTCAACTGCTTTATGGGTAAGGTCTTTTCCTTTTACAAATATGTCTCTAACTTTTTGGTTTTTGGCAACTTGACTAAAAGCCATGATTAAAGCTTTGCTTGTTACGTTATTTTCAATATTATCGTATAAATGAGCAATTTCTAACGCGTGTAGAGGACGAACATCTCCAACAAAACCACTCAAATAATCAGTACTGGCAATTTTCACTTGTTCTGGAGCTGGAATAATGGGTGGGGCAATAATAAGGCTTTTATCCATTAAAATGGTTTTAATTTCTTCCATTAATTCCATGGTCGAGTTCATACAGTAAGTTAAGAAATTACGTACATCTTCTCTATATATTAAAGGTATAGCGATACTATAAATGCTAAGTCCTGCTTTTCCTGCATACTTTAAATAATATACATAAAATTCATCTTCAAATAATCTTGGAGCACCTAGATTAACGTCTTCCTCTGTAAAGCCATGTGGAATAGGTATATTTTCTTTGATAAATATCTCTTTGACGCTACTTTGAAATTCTTCAGTTAGTCTTTTCGCATGTTCTACTAGCTTTTTTATGTCTTGATCTTCAACATGTTGTAGAAAATAATTTAAAATACAATTACACATGCTATTACCCATATAGGTTGCCCAGAGTTTTCCCATTTCTGGAGCCGTCAATTTTCTATCAGGATTCGATTTTTTTAAGCCTATCTTAATTGGTTTAATTGTTCCCATTTATAGTCTCCTTTTCTTAGGCTTGCCTTTTATATTGTTTTTATTCTTCATACCCTGTAAACATTACAAGTCCCTTCAGAACTTTTTTAAGATATATATGGATTGTCAGGAACAGTTTAAGTTGGTAATGTTAAACTGCTCCTATTTTATTTTTATAGAGTGGGTAAGTTCAACGCTGTATCGATATTATTTAAATCTAAACTAATTTGTTCATTTGTATCCCAAACATGGTACCATCCTTTTTCTACCATATATGCAGATATTTGTTCATGCATATCAAGAGCTTCCACTAAATGGTGAGTGAGCATTTCTTTAATTTCAGGTGTTCCTGCCTCCGTAACTGCCATGGCATAATTTCTAACTCCACTTTTAGCTGCAATTAATAAATCCATTGCAACCACTTGATCCGATAGGGCATTCATGCCAGTTAAATTTTCAATAATTGGATTCATGTGTATTCATCTCCTATTTTACTGCTTAGCGTTGGAAAGGATAGAAGCATATTCTTGTAATTGTCTCGTAGATACATCTATGTCTTGCTGCATAATATCTTTTAATTGCTGATCTGTAACTAATCCTCTCATCGTTTTGGACTTAGTCAAGCAATTGGTCTTAAATGCAGCCATTTCATGGACCTCAAGAACTTCATGTAAAGCGTAATTCATTTTTTCTACCTCCTTCCTCAAGGTTTTAACAAGACTTTTATACAATTATCCATTTTGGTGTCAAAAATCTCATAGCCACGCTTTGCTTCACTAAGTGGAAGTACATGACTCACGACATCTCCTGGATCAATTTTTCCGGTCGAAACTAATTCAAACATATATGGCATATAGTGAATCACAGGTGCTTGTCCAGAGCGAATATTGACGTTTCGGTTCATAATATCTCCCATTGGGAATCCATTATATTTGCCACCGTAAACGCCTGTAACTTGGATTGTCCCGCCTTTACGTACTGCTTGTGAAGCCATGATGAACGCACCAAATGCTCCGCCCTGCAGTTTCATTCCACTCGCAAGGAACTCCATATCAGTCATTTTACCGTCCATACCAACTGCATCAATGACAACATCAGCGCCGCCCTTCGTCATTTCTTTCAAATGCATTCCTGCATTTTCAAAATGTGCGAAATTTACAATTTCAACTTTGTTGGTACGTTTGGCGTGTTGCAAACGATAATCTACATAATCTACGGCAATGACACGCTTTGCTCCTTTTAGCCAACAGAATTTTTGAGCAAAAAGACCAACCGGACCACAGCCAAGAACAATAACTGTGTCGCCACCCTTTACGCCTGCATTGTCAACACTCCAATAACCAGTAGTCATTGCATCGGCAATAACTGCTAACTTTTCATCTGGTTCTTCACAAGTCTCTGGAATTTTGAAATGAGTAAAGTTAGCAAACGGTACTCTTAAATATTCAGCTTGCCCACCTGGATAGCCACCCGTCGTACCAGAATATCCGAAATAGGCACCCATATCACCATTATCATTGGAATTATCACATTGGCTTTCTAAATGGTTTTTACAGTAAAGACATTCACCGCATGCTATATTAAAAGGAATAATGACACGATCTCCCTTTTTTACCTTCGTCACATCTGGACCAACTTCTTCGACGATTCCCATTGGTTCATGGCCAATCACATAGTTTTCTTGCAGGTTAGGAATCATGCCATGAATTAAATGTAAATCAGACCCACATATAGCCGTACTGGTTACTTTAATAATCATGTCATCTCGTTTTTCAATCTTTGGATCTGGAACTTCTTTGACTACAACATTTTTAATACCTTGATACGTTACTGCCTTCATGATAGATATCCTCCAGTGTTAGTGTTCATCAGGTGTTCGGTCAAACAGACCTTTTCTATTGGTCTCAACAGGAAATAGATTCATTTTGCCAATCATCAATGTATTGTTGGCAGAGAGTTGGTCTAGTTGATATTGTTCACTTAATTCGTATGGATGGAACCATTTCTTACTGATCATTAGTTCTGTAATTTCTTGGTGCATGGCAATCCCTTGCATTAACTGTTCTCGTAAGAGGGTTCTAACATCAGGTGATGCGGACTCCGTTAATGCGACTGCGATATTGCGAACACCTTCCTTGGCACGAAGAAGAAAGTCCATCGCAAATGTGGTATCTGCGAGCTCTGGTACGTGTAGCGAGTTTATAGGATCTAAATAGTCATGATTCACTGAATTTACCTCCTTTTCAATTGATTATTGGTGTTGGCCGGTTTTGAGGAACAGGGGCTTCAAAAGGTGCACGTTGATAAACTGCCTGTAATTCTTCCAGCGCTTGTATCGATTGTTCAACATCTTTTTTCATTAATGCTCTCAAATCATCATCAAATACAAGTCCTTGCATTAGTTTTGATTTCGCTAAGCAAAGGGTTTTAAAATTAATAACTTCATGTAGATCCAATGACTCATGATCGGCTAATTTTTGAATATCCATTTCTGATTACCCTCCTTTTTACGTAAATACAATGTTATTATTCCGAATATAGGAGGAAACATTCTATAATGTTTTTATAGGTGAATTATATTAAGTAGTTATAATGTACATATAATCCGGAAAATTAATTGGAATTATCTGGGGCTAAACGCTTTTGTGGTCTTTTTTCTTGTTAGCTAACAGATAGGTTAGTCAAACAAGAACTCTTTTAATTACATCAAACTTTTTGATTTAAATATGGCATGAAAGAAGGTTAGGCTAAAAAGTATCAAGGGAAATAGTGGGAGGTAAAAAGTGCTGGACTTGAAGTTCATGCTTTAAATCCTAATGCCGTAAAAACAATAAAAGAAGTAGGAATCAATATCTCAAACCAAACATCTGATGTAATCAATCCTGAAATTCTTAATAATCTGCTTTAGTTGTGACACTATGCGGACACGCAGTAGAGCATTGATCTGTAACTTTTCTACATGTGAAACGAGTTTACTGGGGCTTTGGCGATCCGTCAAAAGCAGAAGAAACAGATGAAGAAAAATGCATTTATAATTGGAAGTCTTTATATACAGCTCCATAGAAGGATTAACGACATAAATATCTTTCCCTTTAGTAATGTCAAAAAGACGACTCTCTGTTTTGATCTCTTCCTTCTTTAATAAAGGTGTGGCAGCCCCATGGGTAAGTATTGTTAGACTAATCAATATAGTGAAGCTTATAATAAGAAAAGTATAATTTGTAAAGCGATTACAATAATTATTACAAATGAATAATTGGTTTCAAATTAATCTTTAAGCACCATAAAGAACATAAAGTAAGCGATTCATCATATAGAATCCATATTATATTTTTTTAACTAACTAGGGGCGAAACGAATGAAGGATTCCAGATATATTGCACAACCAGGCTTTACTGATACCGGGATGGTTTTTAAGTTTGTACAAAAAAGTAACGAGTTTATTCATACTTTTGCCGAGGGAGAATTACTGTATACATTGGGGGTTAATCGAGAGGATATCGTCGGAAAGACGCTTCATGATTTGTATTGGGATGATATTGACACTGCCAATTTACTAAACAGTTATTACAAAAAAGCGTGGGAAGGACAGTACATTGAATATGAAGGTAAATTTAGAGGTATTTATTATGTAATTTATTTAAGACCTTTATTTCATAAGGATAAAGTAGCTGAAGTAGTCGGAACTTGTGTGGACATTACTAACAAAAAGATTATGGGAGAGGACATTTTTCAAAAAGAACAAGAACAAAAATTAATGAATTCCTATGCATTCCAGCGTAGTTTGATTGATTGGTTAGATAGTGGGATTGCAGTAACAGATTGCAATAAAAAAATAAGGCTCTTAAATAGGAAATTTTACGAACTTTTCCAGTTGAAGGGTGAAATTGATTGTCATGTTGGGATGCACGCTTCGGATTTACATTACCTTTTTGATAAAGAAATTAATAAAATTAAGCTGGAAAATACAGAAAAACAAACGAGAACTACAAAAGAGATTAAAATAGATACAGGTATGACACTACGCTGCAATTGTTTTCCTTTAAATGAGGAAAATGATTTTGTAGGCTACTTATGGGAGTTTGAGGATATCACAGAACAAAAAAAAATGGAAAGAGTTATTATTCAGGCAAAAGAAGAGGCTGAAAAAGTGAACATGGCCAAATCAAGTTTTTTGTCTAAGATGAGTCATGAACTGCGTACGCCGCTGAATGGAATTCTGGGTTTTGCTCAATTATTGGAGATGGATGAATCTTTAAATAAACAACAGCGTGATTTTGTACAGGAGATTTTAAGCGGAGGAAGCCATTTATTAAGTTTAATTAATGATATTTTAGACGTGTCAAGAATAGAAACAGGAAATTTAAAGATTTCTGTAGAGGAAGTTCATCTTTTAACTGTCATCAAGGAATGTATCAATATTGTACAACCATTGGCTAAGAAGAAGAATATTAGTATTTATAGCCAACTGGATCAATGGGAAGATATGATGGTTCTTGCTGATCCTATACGTCTTAAACAAATATTGCTGAATCTACTTGATAATGCTATTAAATACAATCAAGAAAATGGAAAAGTCATCGTTTTCTGTCGTTTACAAGAGAATAAGCAGTACATTCATATCGTAGATACAGGTGTAGGTTTTTCTGTAGAGGAATATACTAAAGTGTTTGTTCCATTTTATCGAATTGAAAATACAAAAGAAGAAGGTACAGGGATTGGGTTATCTTTAGTTAAACAGCTGGTGCATCTAATGGGTGGGGATATTAATGTAACAAGCAATAAAGGAACAGGAAGTGAGTTTTGTTTTAGCCTTCCTCTTCCAAATGATTCAAAGACTGTCATACAATGGGGTGAACAAACTGAATTTCCTCCAACAAATAATAGGAAGGAAGATAACTATCGTTTGCTATATATTGAAGATAACGAATCCAACTTGCACTTAGTAAGTAACATCATTAAATCGCAGCCTTCCTATACGCTCTTATCAGCTCGTACAGGAAAAGAAGGAATAGAAATTGTAGCAAACGAAAAAATAGATTTGGTTCTTCTTGATATTAACCTCCCAGATATTAATGGATATGAAGTATTTGAAATTTTAAAAGCAGGCAAAGAAACGAAAGATATTGCTGTCATCGCTGTAAGTGCAAATGCAATGCCAAAGGATATTCAATATACATTGGATAAAGGATTTGATAACTATTTAACAAAGCCCATTCATGTACAAGAGTTTTTGACAATCCTAAGTGAAACGCTAAACAATACAATTAATCAAAATATTCCAGATCATAAAATTTTAAGTACAGGACCACATGGCGAGGAAGCTGCCTCAGCAAAAACACTGCGGTTATCTTTGAAAGAGCTAAAAAAAATTAAGAAAAAGAAATATAAGGCTGCTATTGCTATGCATTATACTGGAAGTGATTGGTCAAGGTCCCAATTGGAAGGAATGCAAACTACTTTTGAGAAAATGGGCATTGAGGTAGTAGCCGTGACAAATGCAGAATTTAAATGGAAAAAGCAAGTAGCCGACATTGAAAGCATTTTAGCCAAAAAACCGGATATCCTGGTGAGCATTCCAGTTGATCCAGAATTGACTGCAAGTGTGTATCAAAAAGCAGCCCAAGCTGGTGTAAAGCTGGTGTTTATGGACAATACACCGAATGGTTTGCAGCATGGGAAAGATTATGTAAGTATTGTTTCTGCTGACAATTATGGAAATGGCATTGAATCGGCTAATATCATGGCTGAGAAATTAGATAGAAAAGGTAAGGTCGGGATTATTTATCATGATGCTGATTTTTTTGCAACCAAACAAAGAACGGAAGCATTTGAAAAAACGATAAAGGAAAGGTACCCTGATATTCAAATTGTCGATCGCAGGGGAATTACTGATTCGAATGATGGAGAAAAAGTGGCATCCGGTATGATTGCTGAACATCAGGATTTAAATGGTATTTTTGTTGTATGGGATGTCCCGGCTGAAGGAGCTTTGAGGGCAACTCGTACTGCAAAAAAAAGCAATTTAGTCATTACGACAATGGATTTGGGTATGAACGTCGCCTTGGAAATTGCACAGGATGGACCTATTAAAGGACTAGGTGCCCAGCTACCATACCAGCAAGGAGTCGCCGAAGCGATTCTAGCAGGGTATGCCCTACTTGGAAAACAAGCGCCACCCTATGTAGCCGTTCCGTCTCTAAAAGTAATGAAAGAAAATGTAATTGATGCTTGGCAGCTCGTTTATAATGAAGATGCTCCAGATATTATTCAAAGTGTTGCGAAATCAAGAAACGCTAGGGAAAAGGGGGAACAACAAGATGAAAGTATTGATCGCAGACGATGATGTTACCTCAAGAAAATTGTTAAGGTACTTTATTGGGAGTTTATCCAAATATAAAATTGTTGGAGAGGCCGCCAACGGTGAAGAATTGATACACTATGTTACGAAAGAAAAACCGGATCTTGCTTTAGTCGATATTGGAATGCCCTTATTGAATGGGATGGAAGCAGTTAAAGCATGTAAAGAACTTTTCCCGGCTTTACAAGTTATTTTTATTACTGGTCATGATAATTATGCACTTGAGGCATTTAACGTAAAGGCAGTAGACTATATTTTAAAGCCAATTGATAGAAATCGTTTATATGGTGCTTTAGAGAGAGCCTCCCAAGTGTCTATTTCACTAGTCGATAAAGAACATTCATTTAAAAAGGATTTAATGATTAAACAGCAGAAAAATATAATTTTTATTCCATTAGAAGAAATTATCTTTATTGAAAGACTTGATCGGAAATCTGTCATTCATACTAAAAATGGTAAATTCGAGACAAATGAAGCTTTAACTAACTTAGAAGGTGCCGTTGATTCTAGGTTTATGATATCTCATAGATCTTATATTATAAATGTGGAACTTTTAACAAGAATCGAAGCAACGGGTCAAATGTATAAAGCCTATTTTAAAGATTATAAGGAAACTGCAAGGATTTCCAAGCATAAAGTAGACAATCTGCAAAGGTACAAATTATTATAAAACAGGGAGCTCAGCAATAAGTGCTGAGTTTTTTTAATTTGTTGTTTTTTTGTTTATATGGATAAAAACGACGCTTAAAAGGATTTTTAAAGAGTTTGAACCTCAGAAAATGTTGTCTGAATCCAATTAGACAATATTTTTGTATGCGATTACAATTCTGTTATAGAGAAGAACAAGAAAAGAGAGTCGTAAAATGGTGCGAATAATAGATGTAGCAAAAAAAGCAAATGTTTCAACTGCTACAGTGTCAAGAGTGCTAAGTAAACCTAACACTGTAACGGAAGAAACGACTGAGAAAGTATTACAAGTAATTAAAGAATTAAACTATCAGCCAAATGCATTAGCTCGCCAGTTAAGAACATTAGAAACCAAAACCATTCTAGTCATTGTACCTGATATAACAAATCCTTTTTTTTCTAAGGTATTAAGAGGAATTGAGTCTGTAGCCGTCATAAAAGGATATCAAGTTCTGCTTGGGGATACGGGCAATGATTTGGAAAGAGAAAACGGGTATTTAAATATACTTCTCCAAAAAAAAGCTGATGGAATGGTTTTACTAACGGCGAGAATGGAATCGAAGAACATTGAGGAAATGGCTCTCAAATATCCTGTAGTTTTGGCATGTGAATATATAGAAGGTTCAGCCATCCCCACCGTTTCTATTAATAATATCAGCGGGGCTCAAAAAGCAACAGAATATTTGGTTAAGTTAGGGCATAAAAGGATAGGATTTATATCAGGTCCCCTAGGCGGAGTGATAGGCCAGGATCGATTAAAAGGATTTAATCAGACAATGACACGATACAACCTGACAACTGAGTCCATTCTAGTGCAGGAGGGTGATTTTTCTTATGAAAGCGGTTTTAATATAATGAATCAATTTTTGGGTCTTAATCATCCTCCAACAGCCGTGTTTGCAGCAAATGATGAGATGGCATTTGGAGCTATAAATGCTATTTCTTTAAAAGGATTAAGTGTTCCACATGATATTTCCGTAGTAGGATTTGATGATATAAAATTTTCATCTATTTTCAAACCGGCTCTTACAACCATCTCACAGCCAGCTTTTGAGATGGGCACGATGGCAATGAAATTACTTATAAAGTTGATGAATAAGGAAGAAATTGAAAGACATCAATATTTAATGGAAGATCAGCTTATCATACGTGATTCATGCTCAACACATCTTTCATAAGGGAATAAGAGTTCTTTTGAAAATGTATCTGATGATTTAAACCTTCTTGTTTTTTAAAATTAAGATGTAATCGATTACAAATGGTTGGAAAAAGAATTATTTAATATCCGATTAAAAAGGGATTTTTAGTTTATATTTTTGATAAGTACAATCAATCACAAGTACAGGTAGTAAAGACACCTTCTTCTTATAATAAATTAAAAAATATAATCTTTTTCTAGAATACTTTGTAATCGATTACATGTGTCTTGGTTCAATTATTTCTTATCTAAATTAATTTAGGGAGGTGATGAAATCCCAGTATTAATACACCATGTACTCATAAGGAATCTTTAAAGATAGGGGAGAAACCATGAAACTAGGATATCAGACAAATACGTGGGGCGGGGTAGTAGGGCATCCTGCCGGAGTCACTTCGATAAAAGACCTTTATTACCTTGCAAATGGATCAACAAAAGAAGCTTTAAAGGATATTGCAGAAGTTGGATATAAAGGATTTGAAATGTTTGACGGAAATCTAATGGAATTTAAAGATAGAAAAGAAGAATTTAGAGCATTGCTGAACCGTTACTCTTTAGACTTTATTGGAGTTTACACTGGAGGGAATTTTATTTTCCCGGATATTTTGGAAGAAGAATTATTAAAAATTGAAGAGGTTGCAGCTCTTGCTTCTGAACTAGGGGCGCAGCATCTAGTAATTGGCGGAGGAGCTATCCGTACGAACGGTATTTTAGAAAGCGATTACACTGATTTAGGCAATGCTCTTAATCGAGTAGTAGTAATTGCAGAGAAATATAACCTTATTCCAAGTTATCACCCGCATTTAGGAACAAACGTAGAGGCCCCAGACCAGCTGGACAAGTTAATGGCACTAACAACGATTAATTTATGTCCGGATACAGCGCATATCGAAGCAGGTGGAGGGAATCCAGTAGAAGTAATTAAAAAATATGCAGATCGCATTAAATATATTCATTTCAAAGATTATTATAATGGAGAATTTCTTCCTTTAGGAGAAGGACATCAAAAGTTTGATCAGATGATCCAACTTCTGGATGAAATTGGATATGATGAATGGCTTACAGTAGAATTAGATAGCTATAATGATCCGAAAAAAGGAGCAGAAATCAGCTTTAACTTCTTATTAAGTTTTGAAAAGGCAAATAAGGCTTAAGGTCAAGAAGAAAGGAGCAGAGATAATATATTAGAAACTTGAAGTCTAATTTACCATAACGATATAGAAAATGTTATTTAAAAGATAGTAGATCCGAATAAATAGACTACTTTCATAGGAGGAGAACAAAAATGAAAAAGTTAAACGTAGGTATGATTGGCGGAGGATTTATGGGAAAGGCGCATGCACTCGCTTACGCAGGTATGCCAATGTTTTTTTGGCCGGCACCAGCAGTTCCTCAACGACACACAGTCGTTGATGTGACTGAAGAGTTAGCAAAAGATGCAGCGGAACGTTTAGGATTTGAAAACTATTCATCTGATTGGAGAAAGGTAGTAGAAGATCCTGAAATTGATATTATTGATATTGTAACACCAAATGACTCTCATGCAGAAATTGCCATTGCAGCTGCCAAAGCAGGTAAACATATCATTTCAGAAAAACCGTTAGCACGAACTGCAGCAGAAGCAAAAACAATGCTTGACGCAGTAAAAGAAGCAGGTGTTAAACATATGGTCGCATTTAACTATCGCAGAACACCAGCCGTTGCTCTAGCAAAAAAATATATTGAGGAAGGAAGAATCGGGAAAATTTTAAACTTCCGAGGCACATACCTGCAAGACTGGTCTGCGGATCCTAACTCGCCTTTATCATGGCGCTTCCAAAAAGAACGAGCTGGTTCAGGTGCATTAGGTGATATCGGAACACATGTGATTGACTACGCAAGATATCTTGTGGGTGACATTTCAGAGGTAATGGCTGTTGCAAAGACATGGGTTGGTGAAAGACCGATTCAAAGTGGTGCTGTAGATAAACTAGGAACTGTAAAAGCAGAAGCTGATGTACCAAAAGGTAAAGTTGATGTAGACGATGAGTTTTCAACTTTAATTAAATTTGATAACGGCGCAGTAGGAAGTATTGAAGCGACCCGTAATGCCTGGGGTCGCAACAACTTCTTAACATTTGAAATTCACGGAGAGAAAGGTTCATTATACTTTAATTATGAACGCCGTGATGAGCTTCAAGTATGTTTCTCCGATGATCCAAGTGATAGCCGCGGATTCAGAACGGTTTATACAGGACCTGCACATCCATATGGAGAAGGTCTATGGCCAATCCCAGCATTAGGAATTGGGTACGGAGAAACAAAAATTATTGAAACATATGATTTCCTCAAATCAATCGCTGAAGATACAAGCGTATCACCAGATTTTGAAGACGGTTATCAAATCGCCGTTATTTCAGATGCTATCCTTGAATCAGCTGAAAAAGGTGTGTGGGTTAATCTTACAGAAAATTTAGTGAAAGCTTAAATAATAGTTTAGTAGAGGCTAGTCCTAGTAGACTAGCCTTTATTAGAAATAGAGTTGTTGATTTGTGATTCGGATCAATAGAGACAAGTCAGCAAGCGGCTATAAAGGTTTAATTCTCTTTTTAGCTACTACGTGAGTAAAAGAAATTATGGAAAATACAGTTTATTAAGGTGGAGAAAGAAATGGAAAAAATAAAAGTTGGAGTTATTGGGACAGGGTTTATTGGACCTACTCATATTGAGGCTATCAGAAGACTCGGTTTTGTAGAAGTAGTTGGATTAGCAGAACATGGGCAGGAAGTAGCAGAACAAAAAGCGGTTGAACTTGGAATTCCGAAAGCTTATGGAGATTATCGTGACATGTTAAAAGACAGCGAGATTCAAGTTGTTCATAACTGTACACCTAATCACCTTCACTTTCAAATTAATAAAGAAATTATTCAAGCAGGCAAACATGTGTTATCGGAGAAACCATTAGCTATGTCTAGTGAAGAATCAGCCGAGCTATTGAAATTAGCTAAAGAGCACCAGGTCGTACATGGCGTAAACTTTAACTATCGCCAATTTCCGATTGTAAAGCAATTAGAAACGATGATCAGAAACGGTGAGTTAGGGAAAGTCAACTTAGTGCACGGAAGTTATTTACAAGACTGGTTATTGTTCGAAACAGACTTTAATTGGCGCTTAGCTCCTGAAGTCGGAGGGAAATCACGAGCGGTAGCGGATATCGGTTCTCATTGGTGTGATACAGTTCAATATGTAACAGGTAAAAAAATCGTCGAAGTTTTTGCTGATTTAGCAACTGTTATACCAGTAAGAAAAAAATCTACTTCTCAAGGATCTACTTTTGGGGGACAAAAAGGACAAGAAGAAGCATATGAAGATGTTCCGATTAACACAGAAGACTATGCATCTGTTCTTGTACGTTTTGAAGACGGGGTAAAAGGCTTATTTACTGTGTCTCAAGTAAGTGCAGGGCGAAAAAATAGGCTAAGCTTCGAAATCGCTTGCAGTCAAAATTCTGCTTTTTGGAATCAAGAAGAACCAGAAAAGCTGTGGATTGGCTATCGAGATCAACCAAATCAAACTCTCCTTGCAGATCCTACTTTATTTAATCCGGAAGCAAAATCGTCCATTCATCATCCTGGGGGCCATAATGAAGGCTGGCCAGATGCATTAAAAAATGGATTGTTGAATTTCTATACCTTTATTCGAGAAGGTAAAAATCCTTTAAGTGATAAAGCCACTTTCGCGACATTTGAAGATGGACATATGTCCATGTGCATTACCGACGCCATTTTAGCAAGTCATGAACAACAAAAATGGATGAAAGTGAAGGTAAAGCAGGAGGTACGTGTATGAAATTAGGGGTGTTTACAGTTCTTTATCAAAACTTGCCTTTTGAAGAGATGCTGGACAAACTATGTGAAATGGGTGTAGAGGCCGTTGAATTGGGCACAGGCAATTATCCAGGAAACAGTCATTGTAATCCGGATGAATTACTAGAGAAATCAGAGAAATTAAAAACATTTCAAGCTGCCCTTACAAGTAGAGGACTTACAATAAGTGGTCTAAGTTGTCATGGCAATTTACTGCATCCAAATAAGATGGTTGCCAAAAAGGCTCATGACGTGTGGAGAAAAACAGTTTTATTAGCTGAACGTTTAGAAGTGCCGGTGATTAACGGATTTTCTGGGTGCCCAGGTGACCACCCAGGTGCCAAAAATCCGAACTGGGTAACCTGCTCTTGGCCGCCGGAATATACAGAAATCCTAGATTGGCAATGGAATGAAGTAGTCATTCCTTATTGGAAAGAGGAAGTGAAATTTGCAGAGTCACACGGTATCCATCAAATTGCACTTGAAATGCACCCGGGTTTTGTTGTGTATAACCCTGAAACTCTCTTGAAATTAAGAGAGCATGCTGGGCCAAGTATTGGAGCTAATTTTGATCCAAGCCATTTGATTTGGCAAGGAATTAATCCAGTAGAAGCCATTAAAAAACTTGGTCGAGAAGAGGCTATTTTTCATTTTCATGCAAAAGATACGTATTTGGATCAGGCAAATATTAGTGGTAATGGGGTATTAGATACAAAACATTACAGTGATACTTTGAATCGTTCGTGGACATTTAGATCCGTAGGATATGGGCAAAACGAAAAAGTATGGAAAGATATGGTGAGTGCGCTTCGTGCGGTAGGATATGACTATGTGATATCCATTGAACATGAAGATATGCTAGCTTCGTTAGATGAAGGATTAAGTAAGGCCGTCTCTTTATTAAAAGGCGCACAATTTAAAGAACAATTAACTGAAATGTGGTGGGCGTAACAGTATATTTTCTATATAATTAATGATAAATACCCAGCCGGGTATTTATCATTAACCATTGAAGAGAACCATCTAATGAGTAAATGTGACTATCAGCATTGTTAAATATATAATTTTGAGGTGATTAAAATGAATGCGATTTCAAAAAGAGAGCAAAACACCAAAGGTCTTCCATCAGCTATGATTTGGGGCTATATCGCAACTCTAATTTTTATGGTAGGAGATGGTCTCGAACATGGTTGGCTTTCACCGTATCTTATTGAACATGGCTTAACCGTTCAACAATCTTCTACTCTCTTTGCAGCATACGGAGCTATATTAGCAATCGCCTCCTACTTTTCGGGTGTCCTTACAGAAGCATGGGGACCAAGAAAGGTTATGATAGCAGGCTTGGTTATCTGGTTAGTAGGTCAAATTCTTTTTATTGAATATGGTCTAAAACCGCATAATTATGCAGTTATGTTACCGACTTATGCTATTCGAGGATTTGGTTATCCTTTATTTTGCTATTCGTTTTTAGTTTGGGTTACGTATCGCAGTCCTGAACGTATTTTAGCTACGGCAATAGGGCTATTTTGGGCAGCATGGAGTGGCGGTCTTTATGTTTTTGGAAGTTATTTTCCAGCTTATATGATTCCGAAAATCGGATATATCGGATTAATGTGGAGTGCGGTCGTATGGGTGTTAATCGGTGGATTAATTGGAGTTGTTGTTGTAAAAGGCCAAGTACATGAACGTGAGGGTAACGGCAAGGAAAAATTGAAAAGTTTACTCAGTGGACTAACTATTTGTATTGAAAAGCCAAAAATCGCAATAGGCGGAGTTGTTCGTATAATAAACTCCACCGGCGTAGGTGCTCTTCCAATCTTTTTCCCTCTATACTTGTCCTCTGAATATGGATACAGTACAGAAGAATGGTTACAAGTATGGGGAACTATGTGGGTGGCCAATATCTCTTTTAACTTAGTCATTCCTTATATCAGTGACAAATGGTTAGGTTGGCGAAAGACAATTATGTGGATTGGCAGTGTCGGTTGCGGTGTAATGACTCTGGTTATGCTTTATACTCCTCAAATGTTCGGGCATAATTTCTGGGCATTAACTGTGGTAGGCATAATTTTTGGAATCGTTCTATGTGGTTATGTACCACTCTCTGCTCTAGTAAGTTCATTAGCACCCGAAAAGAAAGGCTCAGCTATGGCTATTGTAAGTTTTGGGGCTGGAATGTCTTACTTTATTGCACCTGCAATTGTAGGAACATTCATTGGTAGCATGGGTGTACACGGAGTCATGTGGATATTTGCTGGTTTGTATTTTGTTAGTGCTATTTTGATGATATTTATGAAATTACCAGGTGAAAAAAAACAAAACAAGAGCAGTTATTCACCTGAGAAACAAGTCGGTTGAAAGTAAGGACAATCAATATGGCAGACAGGCTTTTATACTGTTTTAACCAAGTACTTAAGTGAGTAGATGTCATATAGCAAATATAATAAAAAAGTCCATGAAATTCAAATAATTTTATGGATTTTTTTATTTTCCTAATGGACAAGTTAACAGGTGAATTCTTTAGAGATGTTAGCAATGCATGAGTTATTTTATACTCCCATTTAAAGAATCTCTGCCTAAAGTGTATGAATCAAACGAGATAATTGCAGAAATAAAGTATCCATTGTATTAAGGTTGTTCATATGCAAAATTAATAAATAACTCTTCTTTCTTAGCGCTGCTGCTCTAATTCTTAGTCAGCGATCTCCTCCACATTTAATAAAGCAATTACCTATTTGCTCTTGTAGAGTAAAGCTCAATTTTTTGACGTGTTTCTTCTATTGATGATAAAGAAAGAATAAATAAACTCTAAGATTGTAGCTAAAGATAGAATAGGCACAGTAACCTTAATTATAATATCAAGACTACTTGCTGTATCAACTGATAAAAGAAACAATCGAATTGTAACTACATACAAAATTATCGAAGTGACTAAAGAAACTATTGATACCTTTAACGCATTAAAAAAAATTCTCCATACAACTGACCGTTTTTGTTTCTTATTAACAGAAAATCAGTAGGATATTTAAGTTAATGTAGAGAGCAAATTGCGAATAATTGAAACAAATAGGCAGATTTAATCATTCTTCAAATGTTCCTATATTTTTTTGCCTCTTTTTGTTGATTAACAAGCACTATCTAAGATAAATCGTACTCATTATTAAAAATACGTCTTATAACAGACATTGTAAATCTAACCAATAATAAGGAAAAGGAGAGAGAATAAAAAGTAGTTCTCCAATTCCATCCATTTTTATATTTAATAAGGCGTGTATTTTTTTCTAACCATAGCTCAGCAATAGTCATAGGTATACTGAAATACAGAACTTTTAAAAGGCACTGAATGATGCGGGAATCCTTAGTTAGTTGATTATAAAAGACACAAGTAATTGGGAAAAGTATGTAATCAAACAACACGCTTGTTTTAACTTGTCTTGGAAATCGGGTGGGATATTGAACATAGCCTCTTTTTACAATCAGATTATCGACCAATGATGCATAGTAACTTTTTATAAAGAAAACAAGGAGCCATTCCTTTGCAAGTGGTTTTTTTATTAAATATATAAAAGAACTAATACCAAAGAGATAAAGGAATTTTATAAGGTTTATTTCAAATTTTCGACCCAATGTTTAGCACCTCCACAAAGATAGTTTATCTTTAATGCAGAAGGTTATACTAAGGAAATTCCATAATTAGATTAGTAAACAGTGAATAAGCAAGGTTCTATTTTGATATAAAATTGTTTCCTGGTTATGAACATTTTCACTTAAACTAACGGGTGGCAAATGCTTAATATGTACAATCGCTTTCTCACTTATTTGAAATAGGAACGGTCACCGTGACTCTAGACAAGCTGGCGAGAAGGTTTGCTCTTTAGTCTTCTTGACGGATTGGCTGATACCCGTGCTGGAGCTGGACATTCTATAAAATATAAAAGAATAATCATAGGGACAGCTCTACTTTTTCAAAGAGGAAAGGATCCGCCCCTGTGATTAAAAACTTATTTTCTTTTAAGAAGCCAGTCTTGAAAATCGGTGGCAATTATTCTTTTACCTGTGATTCCCTCTGCAGCAGCTGAGGCTAAAAAAACAATCGGCTCGGCCATAACCTTTGGATCTAATAGCTGGAATTTTGATTCAATCTCTTTTCGAACTTCGTCCGGAATCATCCCGGTAGTAGTGGCACCACCCGGTAAAAGCATATTCACCATAATTCCATATTCCTTTAAATCTTCGGCCATTATATATGAGAGTGATTCAGTAGCTGCCCTCGATGGTCCATAAGGTACAAAACCCTTTCTTTTCATAGTCTCATGGTTCATAGAAATATTAATCATTCGCCCATGACCTTGTTCCATCATTAAAGGAGCAAACCCTCGAGCTACTAAAAAATATCCTGTGAGATTGATGTCAATTAAATCTCGAAACCCCTCTGGTGTTACTTTGAAAAATGGCTGAGGCTCGACTAAAAAACGCGGGTTTACTGTCCTCATCCCAATTCCCGCATTATTGACGAGAACATCGAGTTTCCCCCATTCTCTTTTCACCCATTCGACCGCGTTATTGACGGATTGTTCTGATCGAACATCTAAAGGGATTCCAACAGCAGGATAACCCTCGCGCTTTAATTTCTCTACTGCTTGATCCAATTTAGTTCCACCTCTAGAAGCTAACGCCACCGTGGCGCCACCTTGAAGCAAAGCCTCGGCCATGGAAAATCCTAGGCCGCTTGAAGCACCTGTTACGAGTGCATGGATATTTCTTAACTCTTTTGTATTCATTGGCATTTTCCCTCCGAAATGTTATTAAACCACTGACTGATACAGTATTCTAGGTAATCATCACTTTATACGAAATTTCTTTAAAAAGCAAAGCTATGATAAAAGAGTAGGGGACTTAAATTGCTAAAGAGGCGGTTTAGCTTAAATACATTTCTTCATAAAGTTAAAAAAGAAAATTTTCCTAATTTCTTATTTATAACAGCTTACCGTTGATACGGGAACATTGAACTTCAGTAACTGCTAATTGAATTCTACTTCATCTGGAGACCTTTAAATTAAAATGTTTCCTTTCTTCTGAGAGACTTATTAAATTTCGAAAACAATCAATTCAATCATCTTTTCGTATAGAAAACCTTATTAAGAAACATGCATTAGAAAAAATATAGATCATATATATGAGATATCCCGTTTGAATGTTTGAGGAGGGTATTATGAAACCTATGTTACCTAGTGAAAAATATTTCGGTAATTTAGAACTAGTTTATGCATTTTATGGGGCTATGCCTACAGGTGTTACTGTTTCAGAAACCGGTCGTATTTTCATTTGCTTTCCGAAATGGGGAGACGATGTTAAATTTACAGTGGCGGAAATTGTTCAAGATAAATTGCAGTCTTATCCCAATTTACAAACCAATTTGGTTAACTCCGAAAATATCACAATGACTTTCATCAGTGTCCAAAGTGTAGTCGCTGATGGAAGGGGAACGCTTTGGATATTAGATACAGCAGCACCCAATTTTTCTGAACCTATTAAAGGGGGAGCGAAATTAGTCGCTGTTGATTTAGAAACCAATACAATAAGAAAAGTATATACCTTTACAGAAGATGTTGTTCTACCTACAACTTATCTGAATGATGTCCGTTTTGATTTTCGTGTTGGAAAAGCAGGTTATGCCTATATAACAGATTCTTCTTCAAAAGGACCAGGAGCTATTATTGTCGTAGATTTATCAAATGGAAACGCGTTTAGACGGTTAAATGGAGCAAAATCAACTTCACCCGATCCCTATTTTTTACCGAAGGTAGAAGGTGAAATTTTGATGAATAGAAACATAGATGGCTCAACTTCCCCATTTAGATTGGCTTCTGATGGAATAGCGATTTCTCCCGATGGCAAAGTTTTATTTTTTTGTCCACTAACCAGTCGTCATCTTTTCTCGATTCCAACAGAAGTTCTAAGGAACCGAACTATACCAGATAAAGATTTAATTTATCATGTGGAGTATTGGGGAGAAAAAGGTGCTTCTGATGGAATGATCACCGATGCAAAGGGAGCTGTTTATGCTGGAGATTACGAAAACAACAGTATTCGTAAGATATTTCCAAATGGCATAATGGAAACTATCGCACATGATCCGAGAATTTTGTGGCCGGATACTTTTTCAATCGGTCCGGATCAATATTTGTATGTCATTGTGAACCAATTACATCGGCAGCCTAGATTTCATTATGGAAAAGACTTTCGAGAGAAACCTTATAGTTTACTTCGTATCAAAATTGATGAATTTCCTGCTCCAACCTTTTCATCATAAAAATAGTCAATTAATTGTTTTCATTATATAGTGTAAAACAAACACGAGTAAGCAAGAAGTATTAGCTTTATTTACTTCTGCCAAATAACATCAAAATGGTTTAATAGAAACAGTTTATTTGGTTAGTGTTAAACTGTTCCAGGAAATGTTTTATAATATCGGTAAATTCAATGCAGTATTAATATTATTTAAATCCAAACGGATCTGTTCGTTTGGATCTCAAGCATGGTAATCCTTATAAGCTTATTTAATAACATGAATACTGCATACATATCTAGTTAACATAACACCTCTTTAGTTAATGAAGTTGTTCGACTGAAGAATGTAGAAGAAGAATGTTGAAGAAGAATGCAAAATCCTAAAAGAGAAAGTATTTATGAACCAGTTTACTAAAGCAGAACAAGAAGTCTTTGCTCTTGCTATTGATGGTCATTCTATTTCAGAAATACAAAACCTTCTCCATAAAGAAGAAAGCACTATAAAAAATCAAAGAAAAAGCATCTTAAAGAAATTAAATACGGAATCTATGACAGAGGCCGTTCAACAGTTTCAAAACCTACATCAAGAACCTTCACAGAAGATAATACGCATTTCATAACCATATAAGTGCCTTTAAGCCTGCTTTTCTTTTTAGTCTAATAATCCTTTTTCCTTAAACACTTTTCTCAGAGCTTCATTCACTAATTCGGATTTATAACTTTTTGGGACTCGATCAATAATACTTAACACATCATCATCAAAATAAAAACCTCGATAGACTCGTTTTGAACGGTCTTTTGGACTTTGCAGCAACAAATCAATTGCATCTACTGTGCTAGCTTTTGAAGAGCTAGTGCTCGTACTTTCACTTTCATCAACATAGCTTGTACTAGCTGCTACTTCGCTAGTAGCTAGCTTTTGTTCTGCTGGCATTTTACTGTTTTTAGAGATAAGGGTACTAAAATCAACATCTAAAGGCTCTGATTCTTCTCCAACATAGCGATAAATACTTTCCTTACTGTCCCATTCATAGCCTAATTTCTTAATCTTTGATTGAATGGTACGAGTACTTACATCATACTGATCAGCTAATTCTTTAATGGGTAATAACAAATAATTTTTAGGGGAGACTATTTATGACGCTGTGAAGCTTCTGTTTGGAAATCCTCATTACTTGTTGAGTTAACAACATGCTTCGTTAAAAAGCTACTGACCCCTGTTCAGTAGCTTTTACTTTTTAATTAAAATAAAACAGCTTATAGGCAGTGATAAAAAAGAAGTCTTCCATGGAGACTTCTTTTCAATATTTATTAATTCTTTATTTCCAGACTGATTTAAATGTTAGAATTAAATAAGATCCTCTATTTTTGCATTCTTTTTAAATTCTAAAATGGCTTCCACTGCCTTTTTGTATCCTCCAGAATTCCTCAAGGATTTTCCAATTTCCAAGCTCTTTTCTTTAAATGAAGCGTTTGATAGCACTTGTTCTGTTTTGTTTCGTAATGTAGTAGCGTCTAATTCTTGACGATTAAGTTGTAGACTAGCTCCTAATTCTTCAATCCGATTAGCTACTATTAGCTGATCCCCCACAACAGGCATAACCACAGGAGGAACACCAAAATAAAGTCCTTCACTCGTACTATTCATTCCACCATGAGTAATAAAAACATCGGCTTGTTCTAGTATTTCTAACTGAGGTACATAATTACGTATAATGAAATTGGATGGAATATCTTTAAATTGGCTAATGTCCGTATGTTTTCCTACTGATAATATAACTGTAGCTTGTATTTCTTGGAATGCTTCTAAACTATAAGCAGCCGTATGAAATATATTAAAAACTATATTCGTAAAAAAGAAGGGGACTGTTCTATGAAAGCTGTACAAGTAACAGGTTATGGAGACGTAAGTAAATTAAGCCTAGTAGAAATTCCTATACCTGAACCCAAAGAAAATGAAGTTCTTATAAAAGTGAAGGCCTGTGCTATTAACAATACAGAAATTTGGATGAGAGAGGGTGCTTACGGTACTGACTCAAAATCTGGATGGCGACCGGAAGGAGTCCAGTTTCCACGTACACCAGGATCTGATATAACGGGAAAAGTAGTAAAAGCAGGAAAGTTAGTAGACGAGTCTATAGTGGGAAAAGGTGTTGTGTTATTCCCTTTTATATCTAGTGGAGAAGAAGGGTACGAACATATTTCTGATGATATGTCTTTTATAGGTTCAGAATACGATGGTGGTTATGCTGAATATGTGGTCTGGCCTGCTGAACTTTGCTTTGACATGCCCCTATCAAGCTATTCAGAAAGTGCTGTTTTTTCGGTAAGTGGGTTAACTGCTTGGCACATGGTCAACCAAATTCAAGCTCAACCAGGTGAGACAGTTATAGTAACTGGAGCAAATGGTGGTGTGGGATCATTAAATGTACAGATTGCCTCTAAAGTCTTTGGTGCTAAAGTTATTGCAATCACGGGGGACTTAGAGAATCAAGAAAGAATTAAGGAATTGGGAGCGACGCACGTATTATCATATAAATCTGATACTCTTTCAGAAGACATTTTAGAACTGAACGGAGGTCCGGTCGATTCCGTTCTAGATGTTGTAGGAGATGCTTTGTTTTCCATATCTCTTCAAGTTTTAAAAAACGGAGGGAAATTTTGCATTTCAGGTTCTGCAGGTGGTCAGCATACAAACTTTGATTTTAGAACATTGTATCTAAAACATATTACAATGTATGGATCTGTGTTAAGAACGAGAGCAGAGTTTAAAGATATGCTTAAGGCCATTTCTGAGGGGGAAATTAAACCAGTTATCGATAAAATTTTCCCTTTAGACAAAGCAAAAGAAGCCCAAGTTTATTTTAAAAATAAAGGGAAGTTAGGGAAGATTTTATTACTTCCCGAAGAATAACCTTGTATCACAAAGGGTTCTTTCAACGAGCATGAAAGAACCCTTTTAACATTATTTTTGGTTTTTGTTTGCTTGAGCGTTTTGACGTTTAACGTGTTGTACGTCAGTCTCGCTAGCAAATTCCGTACCGTATTTGCCAGAAGATGCTTGAGCATTCTTTTGCTTCACGTGTTGTACATCTGTTCCTGAAGCTGTCTTGTTAGAGTATTTGTTTTCCATTACTATCACCTCCACAAGAATTAATATATCCAAGTGGAGAGACAGTATCCTTAGAAGTACCTGGTAAGAAAAAATTGAAAATTCCAGGAAGTATTGGGTATATCACTATGAGGCAACATGTACAAGAAAACATCGTCAATAGTTTGTTCAAATTTTTACCGATTATATATTATAATTCTTAGACAGCATGCTCTTAAGATAATTCGTTGTGTAATTTTAGAATAGATGTACACCTTAAAATAGAGAGGTGTATAAAATCATGAAAAAGAATAGACTATTTTTAATACTGTTAGTTATCACTTGTTGGTCCAGCTTTTCATTTATGAAAGGCAAAGATTTTAAACGTTTTCTTCCAGCGTCCATTGCTATTTGTATGGTAACTAAATACCTTAATTCTTATGCTAAAAGAAAGAATTTTTGGTCTTTTAAACAAAGTATACATCCGAAAATTCCTGGTGAAGATGTGTGGACATGGGGGCCCTTTTTTACTGTATCCATGTGGGTGCTTAAATCCACATACCGTAAATTGCCTCTGTATATAGCTGTAAACTTTATGATTCATACTACATTTACATTTGTAGTTGTACCTAAATTAAAAAAGGGCAGCATCTTTAAGCTTAAGAAAATTAATCCTTTTCAGTACGTAACCATTTTGACTGTTAGACAACTCCTGTTATATGGTTTTCAACATATGAGTGAGTTTATAATGTCGAAGAAACTAGAGGTAAAGCCGGATAATGGGGAGCATTAATAGGAGCATTCCTTTATTAGGTAAGTGATAAAAATATCTAAGCATCTTCATCAGTACACAGGGCACGAGCCGTTTGGATAAAGGCATCCGTTTCTTTTGATGTACCTTTCCTAGCACTGCTATATTAATTTCTCTGAACGTGTTCGGCTTTAACTCTCGAGAAACTACTTGTTCTGGCAGTAACAAGTAGTTTTTTTCGTTGTAATCGTAATTCCTAATCCTTCTTGTACCATACTTAAGGCTGTGTCATATGTAGTTCTTCACCGCCTTTTGTAAAACTTCCGGTTTTCGATATCTGAACAATAAGTTGAATTTGTGATTTTGTCATATCAATTTTGTTATATTCCATATAATTAATATGCATTTTATTTATGTTGGAACCTAATGTACCATAAAAGAGAATTAAACTTCAAGAAATCAACCGGAGGTAATTAGTATGGTCAATCGTCATAAATTGTTTCTATTTGCACTTATACTAGCTGCATTTAACCTTAGACCGGGTCTAACTTCAGTTAGCCCAGTCTTGCATGGAATAACGAAGGATTTAGGTATGAGTTCAACTTTAGCTAGTTTGCTCACTTCCATTCCTTTGGTATGTTTTGGTTTTTGTTCGTTATTTGCTGGTCGTTTAGCAAATCGCTATCAACCAGAGAAGATGATTACTTTTGCTATAACTTGCATAGGTATTGCAACGTTTCTAAGGGCCTTTACAAATTCCTCAATTTACCTGTTAATAACGGCTTTATTAATTGGTGCAGGAATTGGTGTTGTAAGCCCTTTGCTTTCTGGTTTCATTAAAAGTCATTTTCCAGACAAGGCAGCATCGATGATAGGCATATACTCTACTTCAATGGTAGTAGGTGCATCTATTTCTATTGGGCTAACGACACCACTTCAACACTGGTTCAATCATTCATGGAAAAATGGATTAGCATTTTGGAGTATTCTTGCGCTACTCGCTATTCCACTTTGGCTTGTGGTGATAAAACAATCTCGTATTCCTGCGAGTAATTTTTCACAAAAGACGAAGGTTTCTTTACCGTTAAAAAATAAAAAAGCCTGGCTATTAACTTCTTTTGTAGGGATTGTAACTCTGTTGTTTTATTGTTTTTCAGCATGGCTACCAGCCATTGTAGAGGAAAAAGGGTGGACACCAGCATTTGGTGGTCTTGTAGGGACAATCGCTATGATTGCACAGCTACCAGCTACTTTTTTATTACCTAATCTTTTAAAAGTGCTACCGAGCAGAAGGTTTTGGATTACAGCCTTTACCTTAAGTATAATAATTGGTTTATCCCTTTTATGTTTTACAAACGTAACACCTATTGTTTCAAGTATATGTTTAGGAGTTGGTGCCGGTGGTCTTGTGTCGCTAACTTTGTTGTTACCATTAGATATGGCATCTTCCCCTATGGAAGCAAGTACTTGGTCAGCAATGACTCAAGCAATCGGATATATGATCGGTGCAGTCGGCCCGTTCATAATTGGATTTCTTCATGATTATCTAGGAAGTTTTGTTCCGACGTTATATCTTCTTATAATTATAGGGTTCATTGCCATCTTATTAGGATGGAAAATCACAAAATCAGCTAGGGGTAAAGCAGAGGGTCTACCTGTGAAATAAAAACTACGAAGTAAATCGTGGTTTTTATTTTAACTTTTGAAAAAGCGGATATAACAACTTTTAAAGTATAGAGTGATATTACTGGGTGCAAGAGGGGGGTCCCATGAATACATTTGGTCAGATAAATAGTAGCGATTATATAGAATCACGTGTGGGTATCGCCTACTAATAAAGACTTATCTGACTCAATTCTTAATACATATTTTTCTATCTTTCTGAGGTGAAGTTATGGATTTACATGATTTAACAAGCCATCTTATTCATCGTACAGATGTAAGAGCAATGAACTATTTCAAGAAAAAGCTCAAACCTTATGGCATGACTCCAGTACGATGGAGCATCATTAGTGTTCTAGACTCTCAAAAAGGGATAACCCAAACAGAACTAGCAGAAGCAATTGATAAGAAACAAACAACTATTGTAGACATGATTTATGCGATGGAGGAAAAAGGACTCATAAAAAGAATGTACAGTGAACGAGATCGTCGCTTACACTATCTGTTTCTTACAGAAAAGGGGGAAGAGTTAAAGAAAACTCTTTTACCTTTAGTTAAAGACGCTCACCTCTTCGTCACGCGTCAGTTAAGTGATGAAGAAAATACTCAACTAAAGACATTGTTAAACAAGGTATATAACGGTATACAATAAGCGGTTTTACTGAATATTCCTTTCTCTAATCAGGATCCTATAAGGATTCTTCCATCATCCTTTTGTTTGATTAACAACGATTAAAAAGAGTAGAAATAAAAAAGACAGCCACTTTTTGAATCAACCGGCTGTCTTTTTTATATGCACTAAATAGCAACACATGTTTCTTTAAGTGCTATTTAAGCATCTTCTTGAGCAAAAAGAGTGAGAGCTGTTTGAATAAAGGCATCTGTTGCTTTGGAGGTATCTTTCATATCTAGCACTGCTATATTGATATCTCTAAACGTATCTGGTTTTAACTCACGAAAAACGACTTGGTCTGGCAACCACCAAATATTTTGTTTCGTTGTAATGGTAATTCCTAACCCTTCTTGTATCATACTTAATCCTGTCTCTATATAATCCATTTCAAATCGTACTTTAGGAGTCAAGTTATACTCGTTGAATAAAGCATGAATCTGTACCTCATAACCGCATTTTCCAATTAGTATATCTTCACCTTGTAGGTCAGGAATACTTATTGTTTCTTTCTGAGATAAAGGATTGCTTGAGTGCATAAGTACAATCAGTTGATCTTTCATTAAAGGTACGGTATCAAAATCTTTATCAGGAGGAATAATAATTCCTACATCAATGCATTTGGAACGTAACCACTCTTTGACTTGATCTACACTACCTTCCGAAAGTTTGATTTCTATACCAGGATACTGACTTTCCATTGTACGTATGATCTTAGGAATAAACCTAGTACAAGCAGTTCGGTAAGCGCCAATGTGTACCTTCCCAATTTCTAACCCCTGTTCAGCCACAATTAATTCATCTACTTTTTGTAATTCACTCAGGATTGTTCTAAAAGTAAGTAATACGCGCTCTCCTACATCTGTAAAAGATAATCCATTCTTCTTATCTCTCTTGATTAACTTCGTTCCTAGTTGCGATTCAATTGTTGCTACAGCACGACTTACTGCAGGTTGTGTCATATGTAGTTCTTCACCGGCTTTTGTAAAACTTCCTGTTTCTGATATTCGGACAATAAGTTCAATTTGTGATTTGTTCATATCAATTTTGTTATCTCCTGTATAATTAATATGCATTTCATTTGTATTAGAATCCAATGTATCATGAAAGAGAATTGAACTTCAAGAAATTAACCGAAGATAATTAGGATTAGCGATTGTAATAAATTATTTTCATTTGTGCTTATAGTACTGTTTTGAGGATTTTATTTTTAAAGTGCATTTGGCTTTAGCAGATGAGATCTCAATAGTGTATTTGCTACTGTAATGTTAGCTTGTACTCATATGATGTATCTAATTGATTTAGGAAAGCGGGGTGCTAACAATGGAGAATAACTCGAAGTTACAGCAAGCGATAAAAATATATAAAGCACTCGGTGAACCAACACGATTAAAAATTGCTCGTTTGCTTGCTAATGAAGCAAATTTATGTTGTTCGGATATTGGGACAAAACTTGAATCAATTGCTGGATCAACTCTATCCCATCACTTAAAACAATTAACTGATTGCGGACTTCTGAGTACGTACAAAGAAGGCACATATATATATTACAGCCTAGACCGTGAGTTAATTGGAAAGTATGCTCCATATGTGATGGAGTAATTTCTCTTATTTCTATATTTCTATACTTAAGGAAATATAGAAATAAGAGGTATGATTTTTCTTGTCTGGATTATGGCTAAAGTGCTTAATAGGTATCCTCATCTAAATTCTGAGTATATCCATTACTGGTACTTTAGATAAAAAGGCTAAAGCAAATCACTTATCGTTATCATAAGCGCGTTAAATTCATGGTGTGTCACCTTTATAAAACATTTTTTAAGAAACTGTAAAGGTCACTTTGTCTACGCGCAAAGATCAGCTCTTTACAGTTAACTTTTCAAACACTCGGTTAATTTACGAACTTAAATCTGTATTTCTAGAAATATCGAAATATAAAAACAAAAGGTGTGATTTATTTTGTCAAATATATGGAAAATTTATTTATTAGCTGCCATTAGTTTTCTTAATGGTACATCAGAATATGTTATTGCTGGAATCTTAGACAGAATTGCTGAGGCCAATAACATTTCAGTTTCATCTGCAGGACAGCTAATTACCGTGTTCTCAATAGCTTTTGGTGCAGGGACACCTTTTCTAATTGCTATGACTGCTCGACTGGAACGAAAAAAGCTTCTCGTCTATGCTTTAACCGTTTTCTCTGTCATCAATATTCTTATTGCGATTATAACAGGTTATGAAATGCTAATGGCAGCTAGAATCATCTCTGCGCTTAGTGCCGGCGTTATTCAAGTTACGCTTCTAACCCTTGCTGCAGTTTTAGCAGCTCGAGGAAAGCAGGGAGGTGCGATTGCTACAGTTGTTACGGGGCAAAGTACTGCTTTGGTTGTAGGTGTACCTATAGGAAGAGTTGTGGCTTCGCATTATGATTGGAATGTAATATTCATTGGGCTTGGTTTAGTAGGATTACTTTTCGCCGCCTTAGCGTCGTTTACTATACCAAAAACAGTTGCTGAAGAACCTGTACCTTTGCGTGAGCAGTTTAAATTTCTTATGAAACCACGTATCTCAGCATACTTGCTCATCACGTTTCTATGGTTAGGTTCATATTCCATTGTATTTACGTACATTTCACCGTATTTCTTAAATACATTCGGAATGAGCAATCAAGGGGTAACTACAGCTCTCTTTATATTTGGTATTGCTAGCGCTATTGGATCCAAATTAGGAGGTTTTAGTACAGATAAGTGGGGATCATTTCGTACATTAACTGGAGGAATATTACTCCATGCTATTGCACTACTGCTATTCCCGTTTATCGGTCAATTTGCTTTTCTTTTCTATGTATTGCTTATTTTCTGGGCTCTTTCAGCTTGGTCTTCCGGCGCGCCAATACAATTTCAGCTTATAAGCCTTGCTCCTGCTGCAGCAAGCATTGTGCTTAGTTTACACAGTGCTTTTGGACAACTTGGAATGGCAGCTGGAGCTGGTATCGGCGGTGTTGCTGTCAAAAATGGCTTGTTGAATTATATTCCTTGGATTGGGGCTTTTGCTCTTGCCGTTTCTGTCGTAGTAATCGTTGCCGACAACGTTCTATCTAAACGAAAACAGACTAAACAAACTCAGAGCAATCTTTGTGTAGAGAAATAAAAGTCTCATATCTAAAGTAGCAAAAGGCCACTTGTTTTATACAAGTGGCTTTTTACGTTGGCTATTTTTTTGTTTTGAATCACTATACAAAGCGAACATTGATTAAACCGCTTAACCTCATTTTGTTCCTTCATAAACCATCCATTGAAATGGATACAATTAAAGAAAACTCTGTACACCTTAATGGAAGCCTTACATACAAATAAACCAGTATACCTTAGATATTATGTATAACAAAAACGAGATGCAAACGATTATGCATCCCGTCATGTGAAGAAGGAAAAATCAGCTTTTAATGCAGCATATGATCTTTAAGGAACACCTCATTTACGTAATTCCATTGCCTAATGAAACAGTCACTTGAAAAAGTATATTCTCTTTAACAAACACCTCATTTAAGCATTGAGCTAAAAAAATATACAATGTGAACGAAATCGTTCTTGGTCTGGGACAAACACCTCATTTGTATAGTGATAAATGAATATTATTGTCTACCCATTATATATATTCTTACTACGTTCATGACTACCATCCCCTTATGAATCAAACATACATCGATTTACAATAAGGTTTTCTGAAATATGCCTGCTGTAGACACCTCATCCCAAATGTAAGAAGCTTTGTAATGATTAGTTGTAATCAATAACTTGTTTTCCTTCTTCCCTAAATAGAATATCCCAACAGCCTCTTTATAATTCAGTAAAGTTAACAGGTGTTTTTTGGATTACATATATCCTTTATTTATAAGAAAGGTTAAATAGTGAATTATCATGAATAGCTATAATAAATGGAGATATATACATATTCAATACGCTCGAGCATTTATAAGCTATGCTACATATGCCTACCATAAGTCTTGGTAGGGGAAAGATGAATAGGTAGAACTTTTTGAAGGGGATATTTTTCTTGTTTGCTATCAATCCTACTATGTGTTACACTACAGATAACTTATTTTTGTTCGGTATATTGAGAAAAGAAAAAACCCTAAGTAGAAGTTTTTATCTTGAAATAGTATGTTTGGGCAAGATTAGTAATACATTTGTGGAGTATTCCACAGCAGGAGGCAACATTATGACACAAGGTACAGTAAAATGGTTTAATGCAGACAAAGGTTTCGGTTTCATCGAAGTTGAAGGCGGAGAAGATGTATTCGTTCATTTCAGTGCTATTCAAGGTGAAGGTTTCAAATCATTAGAAGAAGGTCAAAAAGTTACTTTTGATATCGAGCAAGGTCAACGCGGAGCACAAGCTGCTAACGTTCACAAAGCATAATCAAAAGTGATAAAAAAAAGACTCCTATGAAGGGGTCTTTTTTTTATGGTCTCATAATTAGCATACTATTGGTTCAATAGAAAAACCCAGGCTTTAAAAAAACCTGGGTTTTAGACAAGACGATCGATACAAGGTTAATTAGTTATAACATACAATAGAAATAGAAAGCAAAGATGAACCAAGCTTTTTTTATGGATAGATAGTGTTTAATCTTTTAGAAAGCATAGGTTTATATTATTTTTTATGCGGATTACGGGGGATTTTATCAATAAGCCGTTTTTTAGCTTCCATCTGACTTTTACACAAAGGACATTTCTGATGACTGTCGTAAGAGAAGTCTTTTCTCATCCAGCCTTTACACTCTTCTACTGTACATTCCCAAATTTCTGTTTCCTCTTGAATCGGAGGTTCTTGATTTCTTTTACTATAATGCATATTAATCACTGCTCCTCTCTTTAGAAGTATGCCTTATAAAGAGGGCATAAATACTTTATACTTTTACGTTTTCTTATGGGGAATTTTATTGTTTAAAAGTTAGACATGCAGTCCAGTATCTAATCTGAGAGTCTCTATTTTTTACTGTATTTCCTTCTACACTTTCCACATTCATTTTGCAGTGCAGATAAATAACAAAAACATATAACAAAGGGAGAAGAGGCAGGGGAAGTTCCCTGCTTCTTTTTTTTATACTGTGAGTTAAAAATATTCCAATCGTAATATAATGCTGTTAAGAGTGGGAACGAATGTGAGTAATTTAGCACAGGAAGACAGAGAAAAAGAAAAAAAATGATACTTATTGTTTTGACATTTGTGCTCATTATTGTAGCTAAAAAAGGCAGCCAAATAGAAGGCTGCCTTTTAAACAAAATTGAACAACTAGAATTACGTCTTATCATCACATATGATGAATTTCATTTGAAATATATCATATTCTGTAGTCCTTCAGTTTTTTAATTCCTCTCTTATAGATAACTTTAAAGACTCACATTGTAAAATCTACTTACTTAATTTTGTTTATTACTAACAAGAGTGACATGCGGAGTTTTACCTTTTGATTTCCTAGATGAAAGATAAACGCCAGCAAAGATAATAAGTAGTCCAACGATTACGTTTGGAGTAATCGTCTCTCCTAGTAGCAAATAACCCCATACCATGGCCGAGGCAGGGATCAGATAAGTAACCGTCGCTGCTAATTCAGGGCCACCATTTTTATTGATATAAAAATAGATTAACTGACCCAATCCTGAGCCAAAACAGCCGAGACCCACAATTGCCAGAAGCGGAAGTGGATGAATCAACAAATCTGATTTGAATGGTTCAGTAAACAACATTCCAATTAAACCGATGATAGCACCTATTAGTAAGGTGAAGGTTGTTATAGTTAATACGCTCACGCCAGACAAAAACCGCTTTGTTAACTGCCCAGCAAGCCCATAGCAGATACAAGCAACAAGCATTGTTCCAATTCCGACAAATCCTTTCCCGAAAATTTGACCAAATTGAAAATCCATAAGGACGAGTATCCCGAAAAACCCGATAAGAATACCGATCCACTGACGTCCGGTAAGTCGATAAGAAAAAAGAATAAATCCGATAAGACCTGTCCAGATTGGAGTAGTCGCATTTAGAATAGAGGCAGTTGTACTGTTTATCTCAGTTTCGCTTAAGGAAATTAATCCCCAAGCCAAACCACAGTTAAATATACCAACAACAATCAATGCCTTCCAGGGGAGTTTCTCCTTAACGTTTCTACGCTTCCACCAAAGAAACGGAAGCAAGATGATGGCACCTGCTAAACAACGAAAAAATACAATTCCCCATATTCCAGCTGAGGGAAGCAGCCACTTCATAAATACAAAAGATAAACCCCATATGAAACTAAGCCCAATTAAGGCTCCATACAATCGAAACATAATACACCTCCTTACTTCACTTATTATGGCAAATTTTGTTGATTATTTCATTCTGAAATTTCGCTTTTAGAAGATTTTCTTATGTTTTTTTCGTTATCTCGATATCTTTCTCTAGGTATATAAAATGTTTCTTTTTTTATAAAATAATAAATTTGACGTTATTCATAGGAATAATTCGGGAAAAGTTTAGAGTTTTTATTGAAAAGGGAACGTTTGTTCTTTTATAATATAGAGAACGAATGTTCTTTTTGATAGATTTTTTGGATTGATTATGAGCAGCTACCAAACAGAGTCATTATATGTATCGACATTAAGGTATTCCATGCTTTCTTTTTTTCTATTAAACGCAAACGTTGAAGAAGAGGAGAAGATGAGCTTGTTGGAGGATATTGTAATCAGCGTAAAAGAAGCCCATGCGCTTGCCAAAACGATTAATTAAATTTGGCTTTCCCTTTAAGAACACCCAACTATACCATCATCTTAAAAGGAAAAGGTAACCAATATATAAAATTAGTTTTCTAAGGAGAATAACATTGAACTCTACACTCAATAATTCAGAAGATATAAAAAGGGAAGAAGGACAAAAGCAGCTGCTTGAAAAAAGTCTTCAAGCTCATAGAAATAAAAAATGGATAATCAACTTTACTTGTACTATATCTTTTCTTTTAGCAGTATTATGTTTTTGCTTTCAAGTGCCAGAGGCTATAATTATTGCTATTATCTTACTGTTCATATGTGTAACTTTCCAAACCGCACATAAAATGTTAGATAGAAAAATAGAGCTGCGCTTGAAACGTATAAAGCAGGATCATAGAAAGACCATATTCAAGATAAAATAAATCCTAACTTCCTGCTTGAAGTGTTTATAATTTTAATAACTATCAAGTCAATTGAAGAAGGGCATTTCCTACATTTGAAGAATAGTAACACCATTAAATGAATTGAAGGTTGACTATACCATTGCGAGAGCGACAGGTTAAAAAATTGAAGAGGAGTGTTCCTTGATGACAAATAGTAAAATGAATCCTAAGGTTGATGAATTTTTAACTAAAGCTAAAAAGTGGAAAGAAGAATATGAGACGTTGAGAAAGATTGTTCTTGACTGTGAGTTGACCGAAGATTTTAAGTGGATGAATCCTTGTTATACATTTGAGAAAAAAAACATTGTTTTAATACATGGTTTTAAAGAATACTGTGCGCTGCTGTTTCCTAAAGGTTCTCTGTTACAAGATTCTCATGGTATTCTAATTCAACAAACGGAGAATGTACAAGGGGCACGACAAATTCGGTTTACCAATGTGCAAGAAATAGTTGAAAAGGAGGCTATGTTGAAAGCTTATATTTATGAGGCCATTGAGGTGGAAAAAGCCGGATTAAAAGTCAAAGCTAAAAAGCCTGAAGAACTCATTATTCCTGAAGAGCTACAGCATAAATTTGATGAAATACCTGCTCTAAAAGATGCTTTTACTACATTGACTCCAGGACGGCAAAGAGCATATATTCTTCATTTTTCTGCGGCAAAACAATCTAAGACTCGAGCATCAAGAGTTGAAAAATGCATTCCAAACATTCTTAATGGAAAAGGATTAAATGATTAGTACATTTTATTTAAAACATGGCGAATATAAATTGTTAATGTATTTGAGTTAAAAATGAAATAGGGCTAAGTGAACTGACTGATGTTCGCTTTGTGTAAAAGTAGAGTAGATTAAAAAAATTTATTTGAGGAGAAGATGCTATGGAAGTTTTTGCAGAATATTTAGCGCGTATAGATAGCCCTGACCACCGTGACCGAACAGAGGAGGTTTTGGCTTGGGTTGCTAATACTTTCCCGAATTTGGAACCACAAATTAAATGGAATACTCCAATGTTTACTGATCATGGAACATTTATCATCGGTTTTTCCTCAGCAAAACATCATTTGAGCGTTTCACCTGAAGAAACAGGCATTGCGCACTTTAATCATGACATCGCTCAGGCTGGATATAGCGCTACCAAAGGTCTGTTTCGAATTCTATGGACTGAGCGGGTAAACTATGAATTACTAAAAAAAATAATCGAGTTTAATATTTTAGATAAGGAAGACTGTTCAACTTTTTGGCGGAAATAAAAAGCAGATTATGAACGGAGAAGAAGGAGGGTACAGAAAGATGGATTTTGAAATGGTTATGAAAGAACTTGAAGCGCTTGGTACGGAACGAATTAAAAAGACTTACATAAACAATGGTGCACACGATCCACTTTTTGGAGTGGCAACAGGAAAAATGAAGCCGATTGCAAAGAAAATCAAGAAAAATCAGGCTTTAGCTGAGCAGCTTTATGCGTCTGGCAATTATGATGCTATGTATTTTGCTGGTATCATTGCAGACCCAACAGAGATGACTGCGGAGGATTTTGAGCGTTGGATCGATAAAGCGTATTTTTACATGCTATCTGATTATGTAGTTGCGGTAACTTTGTCAGAAACCGATTTTGTGCAAGCTGTTGCTGATAGATGGGTGGCAAGCGATGAAGAATTGAAAATGTCGGCAGGTTGGAGTTGCTACTGCTGGCTTTTGGGTAATCGTCCTGACGATGAATTTAGCACAAGCAAGATTGCCGAGATGCTTAATCAAGTGGAAAATACGATTCACGATTCTCCAGATCGAACGAAATCGGCTATGAATAATTTTATCTATACAGTTGGTGTTTCATATTTGCCACTTCATGAAAAGGCGCTTGAAACGGCAAAGACAGTAGGTCCAGTCGAAGTTAAGAAGGATAAGAAAAAAAGTAGTATTCTTCTTGCGTGTGAAAACATTCAAAAGGATATAGATAGAGGACGACTTGGTTTCAAACGCAAACATGTAAGGTGTTAGCATGATTTGTAATGGAGCTGCGCTATCTGAAACGAGACTAATAATTAGCTTACTATACGTAGGATGTTTTGTTCCTTCACAAACCATCCATTGAAGAAGTGGCAGGGGATAAAAGCTAAAAAACTCTTGTGAAAAGGAGAGAATAAAAATGAAAACCCAAAAGGAAAATCTAAGAATCTGTCATAAAGGACACAAATATTATAAAAGCAGTAACTGTCCGACTTGCCCAACCTGTGAGCAAGAAAACAAACCTGACAATGGATTTCTTTCAGTGCTATCAGCACCAGCAAGACGAGCATTAGAAAGCAACGGGATAACTTCTTTGCAGCAGCTATCAACATTTAGTGAAAAAGAGATATTACAATTTCACGGTATGGGGCCAGCTTCTTTACCTAAACTTAGAGAAGCTTTGCAGACCAATGGGTTAGCCTTTAAAAATTAAACATCAAGGATAGTTAAAATAAGAAATAGATTGGGATAAAGTGTACGAATACGCTGAATTTCTGGATATGGAAGGGTGTTAAGAGATAAATAGGGGGAAAAAGAAGGGTTGGAGATTTAAGTGATGAATAACAAACTAGATAAAGCATTAGCGTTACGAAAGAATGGAAATCACAAAGAATCTAACGAATTGCTAAGTGAATTAGTTAAGGAATGTCCAGACAATGCTTTATATAACTATCAATGTGCTTGGAGCTTTGATGTATTAGGAGAAGAAGAAAAGGCAGTGCCCTTTTACGAAAATGCCATAAAGATAGGATTACCTCCTAAAGATATGGAAGGTGCAGTATTAGGATTGGGCAGCACATATAGAGCCTTGGGGGAGTATGAAAAGTCAAAAGAGACATTTTTAAAAGGAATAGAATTATTCCCAGATAATCATGTAATTAAAGTGTTTTATTCCATGACCTTATACAATTTAAAAGAACATAGCAAAGCGATGGAACTGTTACTGAAATGCTTAATAAGTACGACAAATGACAATGAAATACTAAGTTATAAAAAAGCCTTACATTTCTATTCAGATAAACTAGATCAGACTTGGAAGTAGCTTATAAAATTCACTGAAATATACGTTCCTTTCCTGAAACGAGGAGAGGACTTTTTTGTAACAATATTGGCAGGTCTCCTTTGATAAAATGACTTTTAAAATGATAGACTGTGAAGAAATACATTTAAACTATAGGAGGCTTTGTTGGGTAAGAAAGCCCTTACATATTATATATGTCTAATATGTAAGGAGCCCTATAAGAATTACATTTGAAATAGGAGATTCCTGCTTTGGATCTTGCGCTTCTTTCTTTGTTGAAGCACTTATGTTTGTACAACCCTATCCTTACTAAACTCTTCTTCAATTAGCTTATCCATGAGAAAATGATAAAAAACGTGATAATTTGTTTTAGTTAGTTTGTCCAGTTCCTGGTGAGTGATGATATTATGTTGGATTAGTAAACCTATAGCAGCTGATATACAATTTACTTTTAAATCTTCTTCCCCTAACATATAAATCACCTTCCCTTATTTACTAAGTAACCCATTCTATATAATAGGCATACTTAAGACACGGACTGATATAAGCTCTTTTCTCAAATTATTGCTCTCGTGCTGATAGAAAATGATGATAAAATGTTCTCAACACTTTTTGATGCATACTGTTATCTTTATATACTGCGCTTTCTTTTCCTGCAAAAAAAACCAAACGATTTAAATTTTCCCTTATTTTGGAATGTTGTATTTATTTTTAACAGTTAGAGAAGCTTTTGAGCGCTCATTATGTATCTGAATGTCAACACCAAGAACTTATGAATGCCATCCAAGGAAACTGAATAATGGACTTTATTTTAATTGGTTCTTATTATTTATCTTATGTAAATGCGGTTTTCCTGTAAGTGAAAAAGGCAACTTTAAATATGTCATAAACTTCCCTGTAGGTAATTATTAAATTATATAGGGAAATTTACAGCTCAATAAAATACTGTTATTACAAGTTAGTGAGGTAGAAGTATGAAAGAAACCAATAGTAAGAATTTAAAATCGGAAATTATAAAAAAGCACGAGGTATTATTTGCAAAGAGATTGGAACTTGAGAGCGAAGCAAGCCGTTTGATGTTAGAAATTAATTTATTAGACGCACAGAATACTCTTAATAAAGTAAGTCAGTTAAACCAAAAAATAGATGATATAACCTCTGAAATGGATTATTTGAAACAAGCTCTTGAAGCCATTAATTAAGCTATATATCAGAGTGTAACTAATTCTATAAGTATAAGCACGAGCAAATTAGAAAAAAGTGATTAACATGGCAAAGAAAGAAGGTATTTCTATGAAATCTGTATTACTAATTGGACAATCAAATATGGCAGGCAGAGGATTTATTGGGGACGTACCGCCGATTTATAATGAGCATATACATATGTTACGAAACGGCAGGTGGCAAACGATGGCAGAACCACTTAATTTTGATCGTCACATATCTGGTGTTGGGCCGGCAGCCTCTTTTGCTCAAGCTTGGACAGAGGATCATCCGGGCGAGTCCATTGGGTTAATACCATGTGCCGAGGGGGGAAGCTCAATTGATGAGTGGACAATTGACGGACTATTAACCAGACACGCGATTTCTGAAGCGAAATTCGCAATGGAAACAAGTGAGTTAGTGGGAATTCTGTGGCATCAAGGAGAAAGCGACAGTTACGGAGAACGTTATAAGACGTATGAAGATAAATTGCTTTCGTTATTTAAACACTTGAGAGAAGAATTGAATGCACCAGATATCCCGATTATTATTGGTGAGTTGGGACATTACCTTGGAGAAGTCGGATTTGGAAAAAGCGCCGTAGAATATAAACAAATAAATCAGATATTATCTAAAGTTGCCCATGCTGAAAAAAATTGTTATTTTGTAACATCAAAAGGCTTAACAGCAAATCCAGATGGCATTCATATTAATGCCGTTTCCCAAAGAAAGTTTGGATTAAGATACTATGAGGCTTTTTCAAAACAAAAGCATGTGTTAGATATTTTAGACGTTGAGCATGAATGGATTGAAAAGGAAGCAAAGCGTGAACTAACTAAAAATGAACGTATATTTGTTGAAAGTATGAAGCTTGCCTTGGGACAAGTAAGTTTTGAGGAGTTTTCTCTTAATATCTCTATTATTAATGAAAGTAAGTAAAGCAAAATCAATCCCATTTTATGAGGAGTGGAGTTCGTATAGATTTGTTAATTATTAAAACTAAAAAAGTAAAATCCTTTAAACAGGGGCTCCAAAAAGCCGGGATTCAAGACACGCAAATTTTTCAAATGCAACTAGTGGAGAAGTTGCAGAAAGAGTGTTAGGTGGGAATATTTCAAATCTGCTACATATATAAATTCAGCGTTTTTTGTTTAATGTTATATTAGTTACTATAAGAAAGACCTTGAAAGATTTGTTTCAAGGTCTTTTTTATAGTTATTAAGATTGTTGTTTCTCCGCTATCTCTAATTTTTTATAGTGCGCAATTTTTTCTTCAATTCTCTGCGAATTTAACTCTAGTTCCTCTATCTTGCCTAAGACATCTTTATAATGTTCCTCTAACAATTCCTTTCTTGCCGTAATAGTAGAATCTCCTTTCTGTCGCAAATCAGAAAACTGCTTCATTTTAAGCATAGGCATTCCTGTAACACGTAAACGAATTAAAAACTGAATCCAAGCTAGATCAACGTCTGTATATTGTCGATATCCGGTTTGGTCTCTTTGCACATTTTTTATTAACCCAATTTTTTCGTAATAACGCAAAGTATGTGTAGAAAGACCGGTCATACTTGCTACTTGTTGAATACTGAGTAAATTTTCCATATTAATTATTATAACATGAGAAATAAAATGCTTGCTTTAGAGCGCGCTCTAAAGCGTAATATCTAACTTGTAAATAAAATAACTCAGTTGTAAGGAGAGATTCAGTTGATGAATGAACGTTACGAAAATGGTTGGAAAACGTTAATGGAGGTAGATGGAGAGGGAGGAAAACGAGTAATTGAATCATTAAAAGACATTGCTCCTGACATTGGGAAATATGTCATTGAATTTGCCTTTGGAGATATTTATACAAGAGAAGGGCTTAACCTACAGCAAAAACAACTAGTTACAATAAGCTCGCTCACGACACAAGGAGGGTGTGAACCACAATTAAATGTTCATATTAATACTGCGCTTAATGTAGGTCTCACACCACATGAAATAGTAGAAGCCATTACTCACTGTATTCCATACACTGGCTTTCCTAGAGTGTTAAATGCTATTTTTATTGCTAAACAAGTGTTTACAGAAAGAGAATTAACCTTAACTTTGAAATAAAGGCATATGTATATATGGCAAGGCGATTCAGAGGTACGTCTTGAGTGGGATGAAACACAATAAATCGTAGTGGTACTCTGGGAAACATGATTTGTGATATGAGGTTAAACTTAGAATAAATATATTTTTCAGCAAAAAAACAATCATCCAAAAGATTACGTTGAAAACGCCTATCATGCGTTAGCAAACGATATATTTGAACATAAAAGTCAAACCCCAAACTTCCATGATGCCGTTTAATTTCATCAGCCATTGGATGCGATTCAGACATTTGCACAGACTGGTGACAAAATAGTGCTTGATAAGTAAGCTGTATCTATAACAATATATATAACATATACAATTAAAGATAAAAGAAAGAAGGACTTAAATGGCAGTTGTTATTATTTGTTGTATGATTTTAGTAGGGTTCCTCTTTATTTATGGGGGATGGAAGCGTCCGTATGATGAAATTAGTTCCGCTCCGGATATTTGGATAGCAGAAATCTTCTTTGATATCATCGGAAAAATATTTAGGGTTTCAGCAGAGAAACTTTTGCGTATCTCGCTTATGGTTTTCGGAACTGTTTGGTCTTTATTTTTCATTTTTGTATTAGTTACACATGCATATTAAAAGGGTGAAAGAGGCGGAGAAAAGTATTTTTAGCCCAAGTGAAAAACGAACCGTTGATCAACATATTTGATTCGTGGTTCGTTTTTTTGTTATTCAATTATATTTTCATTTGCCCTGTATTTTCCGCCATACCTTCTATGTGCGAAGCACCATCACAAGCATACTTATAATCACATTAATGGCAGCATCAGCATATCTAAATCGCCTATATTTTTGCTGTTTTGATCCCTTATGTCTTTAAGTTTACTGATGTTTTTAATATAGATATTTTGATTAGAAAGCTCAATCCAGTTTTCTTTACTCCATTTTTGAATGATTTTATTCACAGTAATACGGGAAGTCCCAACGTAACGGGCAAAGGATGTTTGATTAAAGGGAAATTCCTCATTTTCTTTTACGAGCTTTAATAAATAATGAGCCATCTGTTGTTCAATGGGGAGGTTAAGAAACGTAATAATTTCTGCTAGTAGTCTAAACTTATAAAGCAGAGAATTTGTAAAGAGAATGACTGCTTTCGGTTCCTCCCCGTATATTTTTAACGTTGCTTCATTAGTAAAATAATATAAAACGGATGGAGCTGTGGTTACCGCCGTTGTTAAATAAGGCTCTTTGTTAATACCGTTTTCCCCTAATAACATGCCTTCAGGTACATAGTTAACCGTACGTTCTGCTCCTTTCTCAGTTAAGAGAGTAATCTTTACACTTCCTTTATCTAAATAATAAAATCCTTTACCGACTTCTCCTTGATAATAGATCGTGGTGTTTTCTTCTAATTTTATCATCTGTCCATACTTTAAAAAGGGACGCCATATGTATCGAAGGTTTACCATGTAATCACCTTTCTATACGTAAAGATGTACATAACGAGCTAGTAGCAAGAGGGTGGTTTTTCACTAATGAAATGTATCTTTGGGAAATTGTTCGTAATGAATATGAGCACCCTGTCGAACAAATTGCTAAGAATATCGCATCTATTTACATTAAGGGACTCTATTTATAATTTTGGTACACAAATTGCATCTGCCTAAAGTAAGTATATAACATCCCCTTAATACTCAACATTCTCTGCAGAAAAAGGGGCCGTTTCCCAATATATACTCTGTCACGGGTAAGGATAATAGTATAAAGAGTAAAAGCTCACTAAATGTTGAACGTTTAGTGAGCTTTTACTGTATGGAAAAGTATTATTTAATTTGAACTTTACTTCCGTTTATTTCAATGTACCATTTACCTTTTGCATAACTATCTTTTGAAACCTCAAATACGTCAACATCTGTAACTTTAATACCCGGATTTAAATCACTTGCAATCTTAGAGTCATCAATGTTAGTTTCAACTGCATAATTTGATGTTGCATCAATATCAGCGTCATATTTTGTACCTTTTTCATCAACGAGGTTAATTGTTGGGGTTGAAAAAGCACCTAATGGTTTGTCAGAGATGTTTTTAACAGTCCATTGAATAGCAACAAGTGTACCGCCTTCAGAAGCTTTTTTATTTGCATATTGGTTTCCAACTTGTTCTCTTTCCTCTACTTTTGTTACAGAAACTTCCGCTTTATCATCTACTGTAAAAGTGTCTCCCACTTTATGAGCTTTTTGTTCTTCTGATTTTGAAGAGTTAGAATTAGATCCAGAACCACTATCGTCTCCACCTGATGCTACGACAGCAATTACTACAATAAGTGCAATAAGAATAATAAATCCTAAACAGCCAATCTTAAAAAAATTTTTCATTTTAGTGCATTTCCTCCTGTACCATTAAACATGCATTTATTATGTATTTATAATGCATGTTTAATCTTTACATATAAATAGTTATATTACAATATCAAATTTCCTTATTTTTATAATAGGTTAGATCAAACTGCTTAATATACATTAATCGGGACTTATTATCCTGAAATTAAGCCTTGATATGTTTTTTATGGTTAAATTTAGTATATATAAATTATTTTTCCAATATATAGATATTAAAAATAGTTTGTACGTATGTATATCAAAATACTTAGCAAAAACTTATAGCAACAAGAGGGATGAATTACAAAGGCGAGGCCCAGTAGAGGGTTCATCAAAAGAGTTGCACTCCCTTCCTCGTTTGGATATGGTTATTTAGGCATTCATTTTTATAGTGCTACAGCAGAGTAAAAAGAGAGGATCTAGAAAAGTAATGAACAAATATGACTATATTAAAAGACAATTAGCGAAAACAAATAAAAAAAACGATGAGAATTATATCATTACAAGGATCTGGCATTTGCTTGATAATTACGATATAAAAATAAATACTCAACAGTATGTAGTACGTTCAAATAAAAACCAAAAGGTCGAATACGGATTAATTGATTTATATTTTCCACAGTTTAATTTGGCTATTGAGATTGATGAAGCCCATCATAAGAACGATATAAATCAAACAATGGATGAAATTAGAAAAAACGATATTGTAAATGCGTTAGATTGTGAATTTATTAGAATAGATGCTACTCAATCTTTTGAAAAGATTCACGAAAAGATTGACCAGATAGTAGAAAAAATTAATCTGCTAACAAAGGAAAAATGGTTTATTCCATGGGATGTGGAGAAGGAATACGATCCAAATACTTATATTGAACAAGGATATATAGATGCTGATGACAATGTTTCTTTACGGTTAGTTGCAGACTGTTGCAATGTGTTTGGAGCTGGCTATGCTCACGGAATTCAAAAAAGCGGAGCACCACACAAGTTTGAAGAAGATACAGATATTAAAAGGTTAAAATTTTTCCCTAATGAAACGTGGAACAATCAACTTCTTGAAAATGAAGAACTGTTTATTGAATATAATACAATTCCAGAAGAGAACGAAGCCTACTTTCAGAAAAGAATGTATCAGCTGAATCAGAAGATTGCAATATTTGCATATGCTAAAACTTCTTCTGGACGCTTTGAAGCGATATTTAAAGGGCTTTATGTATTAAATCGTGAAAAAAGCAAAGAGACAGGCATTCTGACTTATAATCGTATATCTACAATAATGCCAACTTACTATCCAAAAGATGTTAAACAACCTCTTAGAATTGCAGAAGCCTATAATAATGAGGAATATAAAGTAGCACATTTTTATACAGAAAATCAAGTTAGAAAATTTGAGGACAAATATAAAGAGAGATATAAGATAATATCGTATTCATAAAAAGATTGGCTATGGTCAGTTACACTTTTTTATTTTGTTACAATTAATGCTTCAATCGTTTTATTCCAGTAATGAGTTCTGTTATTCTTCTATGAAATGAAATATGCTAGGTTTTGTTTAAATGTTCCTGTTCTATTTTGTACACATTCTTTTAAGAATTACTATGAGAATTTGGTTAAAAGGTGTTCATGAAATGCTAACTCCTAATTTCAGTTTGAGGTATAGACTTTTATATTATGGTTAAGTTAAAAAAATCATTTGACTTTTCTGAATAATAGGTATTATAGTTATATTATAAAATTGTTTGTAATAATAAAAACAAGTTTTATAATATAAAACAAAAGGGTGGAACTCCATGCCTATTATTCAATCAGTAGATCGCGCCCTTCGTATTCTGGACCTCTTTGATGAACATACAACAGAATTAAAGATAACAGATATAAGTGATCAGATGGGTCTTCATAAAAGTACTGTTCATTCATTATTGAAAACACTTCAACAACGTGGCTATATTAGTCAAAACCTCGAGAATGGAAAGTATGGGCTAGGGATGAAACTTTTCGAAAGAGGAAACTATGTTATTCAGTCTTTAGATATTAGACAATTAGCTAAAAAATATCTGATAGACTTATCAACAAAAACAGGACAAACTACACATTTAGTCATCTTAGATGGTAAAGCAGGAACATATATTGATAAAGTAGAAGGTCCGTTGGCGGTTATTCTTTATTCCCGAATAGGAAAAAGAATTCCACTTCACTGTTCTGCAGTAGGAAAAGCTCTAATAGCTTTTAAAGAAAGAGATGAAATAGAAAAAATTTTAGCTGGATATGAGTACACTAAGCAAACTGAATTCACTATTACAAACGAATTTGAATTTTTGCAGGAACTTGAAAAAGTTCAAAGTCAGGGCTATGCAGTTGATAATCAGGAAAATGAACCTGGTGTTCGTTGTATTGCAGCACCTATTCGAAACCACGACAATCAAGTTATAGCTGCTATAAGCCTTTCTACACTTATAGCAGGAGTAGATGACATCCAGTTAGGTATTTTCGTTCAACAACTGAAACAAGCAGCTTCCGAATTATCCGAGCAGATGGGACATGGGATACCGATTTAATAAAGAGGGTCCCTTCTCTTTTGTCTATATTAAAAAACTAGGTTTTATATTATAAAACAAATGGAGGTTTTTCTATGCGTATTATTCGATATTTGAGTGAAGATTTAAAACCCATTTTGGCAGCCCTTACATCAGAGGGAATAGTTTACCCCCTCGAGCAGGAAGGGTTTATGCAACTAATCCACCAAGCGCACGCACAAAACATTTCTCCCCTTTCTTTTGTTCAAAATATGATTTCTGAGTCAAAGCCTATCCCACAATCTATTGAAGAGCTTTCACTACTTGTACCTATTATTGCCCAAGAAGTATGGGCTTCGGGAGTTACTTACGAACGGAGCCGAGATGCCAGAAACTATGAAGCTACAGATGGAAATTTAGACGCTACCACATTTTACGACAAAGTATATGACGCAGAACGTCCAGAAATTTTCTTTAAATCTACAGCTGCTCGCACAGTTGGACCTAATCAGGAAGTCTATATTCGTAGTGACTCTAAATGGCAAATTCCTGAACCAGAACTCGGTTTGATTATTAGTCAGGAAGGCGAAATCCTTGGTTATACAATTGGAAACGACATGAGCTGCCGTGATATTGAGGGAGAAAATCCGCTTTATCTTCCACAGGCAAAAATGTGGAAGCACTCTTGTTCTATTGGACCAGCTATTCTTCTCGCGGAATCCGTAAAAGATCCATATAACTTTGATATTACATGTCGTATTTATCGCCATGAAAACCTTGTAGTAGAAGGAACAGCTAGTACGCGTCAATTAAAAAGAAAATTTGAAGAATTGGTTTCCTTCTTAGCTCGTGATAATGAAATTTTTGATGGGACCGTACTATTAACGGGCACATGTATTGTACCACCAAATGACTTTACATTATTAGAGGGTGATCAGATTGAAATTGAAATTCCCAGTATTGGTATATTAAAAAATAGTGTAACGTTACCAAATAAAATTTCGGTCTAATTAAATAAATTCAAACTTAATTATTAAACTACTTTTCTATTTTTAAATATCAGAAATTTAAGAATTAAATAACTTTTAATTTAGATATATGGAGGAAAATACGATGAGTATAAAAACGGAAGAAAAAATGTATTTAAATTATGTTGCTGGCGAGTGGGTACCTGGTTCTGTTAAGAGAGTTGATAGCAGCATTAATCCAGCCAACCGGAATGAAGTAGTGGGGTATGTACAGCACTCTGGAAAAGAAGATTTAGATAGGGCTGTCAATTCTGCTAAAAAAGCTCAAATTGCTTGGAGCAAACTATCGGGGGCCGATCGTGGTCAGTATTTATATAAAGTAGCGAATATGCTTGAGCAGCGCTTAGATGAAATAGCAAAGACAATGACCTGCGAGATGGGAAAAACATTCTCAGAAGCAAAAGGTGAAACTGCAAGAGGCGTTGCAATTCTACGCTATTATGCAGGAGAGGGTCTAAGAAAGATAGGAGATGTTTTACCTTCAACAGACTCTGAAGCATTTATGTACACGACTCGAGCTCCCCTTGGGGTAGTGGGTGTTATTACACCTTGGAACTTTCCAGTAGCTATTCCTATTTGGAAGATTGCTCCCGCGCTTATATATGGAAACGCTATCATATTGAAGCCAGCTCGAGAAGCAGCAGTTACTGCTGCAAAAGTTATGGAATGTTTTGCAGAGGCAGGTTTGCCAAGTGGCGTGGTTAATATGGTAACGGGTTCTGGTTCTGTTATTGGACAAGGCATTATTGATCATCCAGATATTAAAGGAATTACATTTACAGGATCCGATGCAGTTGGTAAACAAGTTGGTTTGGGTGCACTAAAACGTGGTGCAAAATATCAATTAGAGATGGGAGGGAAAAATCCAGTTATCGTTGCTAACGATGCTGATATTGAACAAGCAGTAGAGGCAACTATTAGTGGAGGTTTGCGTTCCACTGGCCAAAAATGTACAGCTACGAGTCGGGTAATTATACAAAGTAAAATTTATGAAGAGTTTAAAGAAAAGCTGATTGATAAAGTGAAAGAAATAAAAGTTGGGAACGGCCTTGAAAAAGATGTTTGGATGGGACCTTGTGCAAGTGAAGACCAGCTTAACACAGTACTCGCCTACGTAGAAAAAGGTGTTGAAGAAGGGGCTTCGTTAGCTTATGGTGGTAAGCGTCTAGATGAAGGAGAGCTGGCTGATGGTTTTTATGTGGAGCCTACTATATTTGAAAATGTGACTAGTGGAATGACTATTGCTCAAGAGGAAATTTTCGGTCCAGTACTTGCACTTATGAAGGTTGAAACGTTAGAAGAAGCACTGGATGTTGCAAATGATGTAAAGTTTGGACTGAGTGCTTCCATTTTTACGAAATCAATTGGGCGTATGCTTTCATTCGTAAGTGAGATGGATGCTGGCCTTGTGCGTATCAATGCGGAATCTGCTGGAGTAGAATTGCAAGCACCATTCGGAGGAATGAAACAATCTAGCTCTCATTCTCGTGAGCAAGGGCAAGCTGCAATTGAATTTTTTACTTCTATTAAAACCGTATTTGTAAAACCGTAATTCCATTTTTAATCAATGTATGAAATCAAATAATGATAAGGAGGTGCATAACTATCACTTCCTTTATTTTCATCTATTTTAATTGATTAGGAGATAAATAAATGCAAATTGAAACTAAAGAGCCCGTGCTTTCTGCTGCACCCAAAAAAAATTGGAGATGGACGGTTGTAATCTGGTTAATCATAGGTGGGTTTATCAACTACCTAGATAGGGCAAATCTATCTATTGCTGCTCCGCAAATGATGAAAGAGTTAAATTTAACAAAAACAGATATAGGACTTTTAGGTACAGTTTTTTCATGGTCTTATGCTTTAATGCAACTTCCTGCTGGTTGGCTAATTGATCGTTTTGGTACAAAAAAGATATATTCAATTGCAGTCTTGTGGTGGAGTGGAGCTACATTTATGATGGGGCTCTTCAGTAAGCTACCTTCATTTATTATTGTAAGGTTACTTCTAGGGGCTGGTGAAGCCCCTTGCTGGCCAACAGGTGCAAAAATAACATCTTACTGGTTTCCAAAAAAAGAAAGAGGATTTGCAACAGGCCTCTGGGATTCGTCATCGAAATGGGGTCCGGCTATTGCTCCTCCTCTTTTAGTCGCAATCATGTTGGCTTTTGGATGGAGATCATTATTTTATATTACCGGTATTGCAGGAGTGTTATTTAGTATTGCTTTTTGGATTTTTTATAAAAACCCTGAACATAGCAGAAAACTTTCTAAAGAAGAATTTGAATATATTCAATCAGAGGGTGCTGGCTTTGAGGAAAACCTAGTAAATTCAAAGATTAAATGGAGATCGTTATTTAAATACAAAACTGTTTGGGGAATGATTTTAGGATTCTTCTGTACCATTTGGATTTGGAATATCTTCTTAGTCTTTCTTCCTCTGTATCTCGTTGAAGTGCATGGAGTTACCCTTCAAGAGCTAGGCATTTATGCAAGTATCCCGTGGGTGGGTGGAATATTTGGTGCTATTTTTGGAGGGTATCTTACAAAAAAGCTAGTAGATAAGGGTATAACGTCTCCAGTTAAGGCAAAACGTGCGCTAATTAGCATCTGTGCTATATTAGCTGCTATTGTGGTGATTTTTGTTCCTTTTGTGGATAGTCTTACTATGAAAATAACTTTATTCACACTGGCACTTTGTTTTATTTCGGCAATTACAGGAAGTGCTTGGGCGCTTGCCGGAGATATTGCCCCTCCTTCTATGGTTGCATCTGTAGGCGCTATACAAAACTTTGGAGGTTATTTTGGAGGAGCACTTTCACCCTTTATAGCAGGTTTAATTGTAGATAAGACTGGATCTTACTCTCTTGCCTTCATATCCGGTGGTATTATTGCAGGATGTGCAGCATTTTGTTATTGGTTTTTAGTGAAAAACCCTATTCAAGAGAGAGTAGAATAATAAAATGATTATAAACGATGTGATATTAATAAGGCTAAGCAAAGATTTATAATAATATTGCTTAGCCAATAATAACTAAATTTTTATTAGGTTAATTAAAGCATTTAAAAAGAAACAATTCTAGCTACTACACGTATCTAAAGAGATCCTTTACTAGAAGAAAGTTACCTCTTAACAAATAGAAGATATAGCAATCTCCTATATCTTTTTGCCAAAATACAACAAAATTATATTTAAATAATTAAGTTGAGTTTTTATATGAGCTTAAAAAATTTGTTTTTATTAAATTTTAAAAGGATGGAAATATAATGAGAAAAATAACAAGGTTTCATGGGGTAATTCCGCCTGTCTCTACAATAGTAGATCAAAATGAATGTTTAGATGAAAAAGGAATGAAAAATTTAATTGATTTTCTAATTGATTCTAAAGTGAATGGGCTGTTTTTTTTAGGATCAGGTGGAGAATTCAGTCAAATGTCAGTTTCTTTAAGGAAAAAAGTAGCGGAATTTGCAGTGGAATATGTAAATGGACGTCTGCCAGTTCTAATTGGCACTGGTACTCCAAGTACAAAAGGGACTATCTCACTAAGTATGCATGCCAAAGAAATAGGGGCGGATGGAATCGTAGTCATTAACCCATATTATTGGCCTTTATCCGAGGATAATCTTTTTCAGCATTTTGCCCAAATTGCTGAAAAAGTAAATATGCCCACCCTTTTATATAATTTTCCAGCATTAACAGGCCAAGATTTATCTCCGGAATTTGTTCTTAAGTTAGTCGAATCTTATCCCAACATTGTAGGTATTAAAGAAACTGTTGATGCAGTTGCTCATACAAGGGAAATGATCTTGACTGTAAAGGCTACCTATCCTGATTTCGCTGTTTTCTCAGGATACGATGATCACTTTTTAAATACGTTATCTCTTGGCGGAGATGGCTCCATTCCTGGTACTGCTAATTTTGCACCAGAGATTTCCATAAATATTTATCAATCTTTTATGGAAAAAGACTATGCCCGCGCAATTGAAGCTCATCGTCTGTTATCAAGTTTATTATCCTTATATCAAATAGATAAGCCTTTTGTAAGTGTGATTAAAGAAGCTCTTTCCTTAAGAGGGATAAAAGTTTCTACAAACATGATAGCTCCGGCTCGTGAACTTAGTGAAGAAAAAAAAGAACAAGTAAAACAAATACTAGGTCAAGTATTAGGGGCAGAAAAAAATTTTACCAATTATTAATAAAAAGTGTTTTTCAAGAAACTTATATTCTCTAGTTAATAAAGGAGGGTATGAGCAGCAAAACATATATTTTAAAAAAAAAAAAATTATTAATGGAGGAATACATATGTCATTGCAATCGATATTTGGCAAAGAGGATGTATCTCTTTATAAAATTCAAACTCATTCGAAGGGAGCAGATGGTTCACTCCCACTTACACCCGAAATGTTGTTAGACTCACCAAGTGGTGACCTTTTTGGATTATCCCAAAATGTTGGTATGGGCTGGGCACCTTCAAATCTACTGGGAAAACAAGTTCTAATTCTCGGTACTCAAGGTGGAATCAGGAATCATGATGGTACTCCAATTGCATTAGGCTATCATACTGGGCACTGGGAAATAGGTTTATTAATGAAGGCATCAGCCCAAGAGATTAGTAGACAAGGCGGCGTGCCCTTTGCAGGTTTCGTAAGTGATCCATGTGATGGCCGCTCCCAAGGAACTACTGGTATGTTTGACTCACTGCCTTTTCGAAATGATGCGGCTATAGTTTATCGAAGATTAATTCGTTCATTGCCTACTCGCAGAGCAATTATCGGAGTAGCTACATGTGATAAAGGTCTTCCAGCAATGATGGTAGCTCTGGCATCAATGCATGACTTGCCAACTATCATTGTTCCTGGAGGTGTTACTCTTCCACCTACAAATGGAGAAGATGCAGGCAAGATTCAAACAATTGGGGCAAGATACGCAAATAACGAAATTACTTTGCAAGAAGCTGCTGATCTCGGATGTCGTGCTTGTGCTACACCGGGAGGAGGATGTCAATTTCTTGGGACAGCTGGTACCTCTCAAGTTGTTGCAGAAGCAATTGGAATGGCTTTACCCCACTCGGCACTAGCACCTTCAGGCCAGTCAGTATGGATGGAGATGGCTAAGCAATCAGCACGTGCGGCTTTAGAAATGGAGAAGAAAAAGATTTCCACCAAAGATATAATTACAGATAAAGCTATAGAGAATGCTATGGTAATTCATGCAGCTTTCGGGGGTTCAACAAATTTATTACTTCATATTCCAGCAATTGCTCATGCAGCTAATTGTAAGATACCTAGCGTTGAAGATTGGACTAGAATCAATAAAAAAGTTCCTCGTTTAGTCGATGTACTACCAAATGGTCCTGTAGGTCATACAACTGTTAAGGTATTCTTAGCAGGTGGAGTACCGGAGGTAATGCTTCATTTGAGAAAATTAGGTGTCTTGCATGAAGATGTGCTAACAGTTACTGGAGAAACTCTTGGTTCAAACCTAGATTGGTGGGAAAAATCAGAAAGACGTGCAATGATGAAAAAACAATTGTTAGAGGCTGATGGAATCAATCCTGATGATATTATTATGGATCCAGCCAAAGCAAAAGAAAAAGGTCTAACTTCCACAGTTACATTCCCGAAAGGAAATATCGCCCCTGAAGGATCAGTAATTAAATCAACTTCTATTGATCCATCTGTGGTAGGAGAAGACGGGGTATATCGACATAGAGGAAAAGCAAAGGTCTTTACTTCAGAAAAAGCAGCCATAAAATCGATTAAAACAGGAGGCATAGAAGCAGGAGATATAATGGTAGTTATGGGCGGTGGTCCTTCAGGAACCGGAATGGAGGAAACATATCAATTAACATCGGCCTTAAAACATTTGTCTTTTGGAAAACATGTTTCCTTAATTACAGACGCGCGTTTCTCTGGTGTTTCTACTGGTGCCTGTATCGGGCATATTGGACCTGAGGCATTAGCTGGGGGACCAATTGGAAGATTACGTGATGGAGACATAATTGAAATCATTATTGACCGTAATCAATTAGTGGGTTCAGTTAATTTTGTTGGAACTGAGAATACAAGACTTTCTTTAGAAAAAGCAACTAAAGTCTTGCAAGAACGTGACCTTCATCCAGAGCTAAAACCGGATCCGGGTCTTCCAGATGATACTCGTTTGTGGGCTGCGCTTCAATCAGTTAGTGGAGGAACGTGGCGTGGAAATATCTATGACACAGATCGAATTATTGAGGTTCTAAAAGCAGGGGTAGAAGCATTAGACAAAGAAAAAACACTAGTCCAGAATTAACCTATTAATTTTAAAGATATTTAAGGTCTTAATTGAAAGCGTTTACTAAAGGGCGTTTTTTCAAACAATTGTACTTTATGACTAGTAAACAAAATAGAATAAGCGTCCTAGAGTTACTTACTAATTAAAATATAGCGTCAGTGTTTCAGTAAGTGGAGCAAGCAAGTGAAAATATTTTAATTATTTTTTGGAGGTATATCATGCCGTTATTTATAGTAGCGATTGGGATTATCTTGTTGCTAATTTTGATTACTGGATTTAAATTAAATACATTTGTTTCATTAATAATTTTATCTTTTATTGTATCTTTAGCACTTGGAATGCCTATGGAAAAGGTTGTCACATCAATTGAAGCTGGATTAGGAGGTACACTTGGTCATATAGCTTTAATATTTGGACTTGGTGCAATGCTTGGTAGATTAATTGCTGACGCCGGGGGAGCTCAGCGTATCGCCATGACTCTAATTAACAAATTTGGAGAAAAAAGAATTCAGTGGGCTGTTGTAGTTGCTTCGTTTATTGTAGGTATAGCTTTATTTTTTGAAGTAGGATTAGTTTTATTAATCCCAATTGTATTTTCGATTGCGAAAGAATTAAGAGCCTCTATCTTGCACTTAGGTATTCCTATGGCTGCAGCTTTATTAGCAACTCATAGTTTCCTTCCCCCACACCCAGGACCAACAGTCATAGCTGGTGAGTATGGTGCTGACATTGGATTAGTTTTACTCTACGGTATTATTGTTGCAATACCAACCGTCATTATAGCAGGTCCTCTATATACTAAGATGGCTAAAAAAATCGTACCTGATGCATTCAAGAAGACGGGTAATATAGCTTCTTTAGGTGAACAAAAAACGTTCAAACTTAACGAAACACCAGGTTTCGGCATAAGCGTATTAACTGCAATGTTTCCTGTTTTATTAATGTCTATATCTACAATTCTTGATATGATTCAAAAATCAGTAGGATTTGAAGATGATACAACGATTGAAATAATTCGTCTTATAGGAAACCCTTCATCTGCAATGTTGATATCTTTAATTCTTGCATTTTATACAATGGGAATAGCAAGAAATACTCCTATAAAAGAAGTTATGAACTCCTGTGCATCATCAATTGCTGCAATTGGTATGATGCTATTAATTATTGGAGGCGGGGGTGCCTTCAAGCAAGTACTAATTGATGGTGGTGTAGGAGATTATGTAGCAGAATTGTTTAAAGGAACTTCAATGTCACCTATCATACTTGCTTGGGTAGTTGCTGCATTATTACGTATCTCTTTAGGATCAGCCACAGTTGCCGCTATATCCACTGCAGGATTAGTTATTCCAATGCTGTCTCAATACGATGCTAATTTAGCCTTAGTAACTCTTGCAACTGGAGCGGGAAGCTCAATATGCTCACATGTTAATGATGCAGGATTTTGGATGATTAAAGAATATTTCGGGTTAAGTATGAAAGAAACATTTTCAACATGGACAATACTTTCAACTATTACTTCCATAGCAGGATTAGGGTTTATTTTATTATTAGATACATCTGTAATTATCTCAATAATATTAATAATTTCCATTAGCACAGTAGCAATGTATCTCAGTATATTTAACAAACCTTTCAAGCAACCTAAGGATAAAAACGACGTTTTAGACGTATAAAGGTGTAAAGCTTTTTAAAAGACAAATAGTGATTTTATATTTTTGAAGATATGGAGTTAAACAAGGCAGCTATATATTTGGTTGCCTTGTTAGTGAAATTGAACAATTTGAATTACATTCCTTGTACGATCATTTGCACTCGAAATATATCTGAGTCCATAATACTTAACTTTTTCAATTTTTCTTTTCGTATCATTACTTACTGTATAATTTACCATGTAATTTATTCATCAGTTCCCCCTCAAACATAATTATCTTTTTTAAAACCCTCTATGCAAACTATTACCAACGAAATAGTGCCCCAGCTAATACTAGTCTTTATTTTTAAATCCCAAAGACCGTATTCATTAAGGTTTAAACGATACGTAGACTACCAGTGTCTACAGTGACCTTTAGAAAAAAACAGGGTGATTCATAAAAAATAGAAACAAAACTCACCGAAAAATCATATTATTAGCTATTTCAGTTTTTAAAATTATGATGTATGATAAGGTTTGCAAAATGATAAATAGGATAATTAAATTCTAACCTTTATTTACTCTTATGTGTGATAATTTAATAATAGGCAATTAGAAAAGAGTGATTAGCTTGGAAGAGATAAATCTTGATAAAGTGTATTAATCCAATGAATGTCTAGATAAGGGAAGTAGGCAATGCCCCAATCGCAATTCAGCTTACTTCAAAATCTCCGTAAAAGGTGAAAATCTCTTATATGGATATTGAGAATGCAGTCTGTAACCATATAAAGAAGGAGAAAAATAATGAAAAAAGCTCTCATTTTTTGTTCAGTTCTTATACTCCTACTCTTAGGAGGAGGGATTTACATAGATCATTCTAGAGAAAAACAAATGGAGCAAAAACAAAATGATCAAATGTTCCATAAGGCAGAGCAGGCAGCCGTTACATACTTTAAAGAAAAAAGACATAAAGACTTAGTGGTGGAAAAAGCAGATTTTGCGGACCGTGGTTTTGAGTATATAGAGGTAACGGGAAAGGTGAAAGAAGGCGAATCGAAGCAATACGTAGTAAACGTCAGCTACAATGATAACTACCGCGTTACTTCTATTGTTGATATGAATTAAAAATAGATATAAAAGCTAAAAAAGCACTCACCAACGTGAGTGCTTTCCTCATTAAATAAACAATCCAACCATAATCCCTGTTAAAATCGATCCCATTGTAGCGACTAACAGCATCTTCAAGCCGAATTTCGCAACGCGTGAAGCTTGTTCGCCGTTGATTGCTTGGATCGTACCAAGAACGATCCCGATTGAGCTGAAGTTTGCAAATGAGATTAAGTAAGCTGATACGATACCGACTGTTTTTTCAGAAAGGTGAGGCATCATTTTTTGGAAGTCAAGCATCGCAACGAATTCGTTTGCCACTACTTTTGTTCCCATTACGCCGCCGGCTCTCATCAGTTCGTCTGCCGGGATACCCATGATAAAGGCAATTGGGTAGAAGATATAGCCTAAAATGTCTTGAACCGTTAATCCGATTACGCCGTTTAATACGTAGTTCACTAATGCTAAAAGACCAACGTACGTTACAAGCATAGCTGCTACGATTAACGCAACGCGTCCGCCGTCTAGGGCACCGTCACCGATTGCTTCAAACAGCGTGCCTTGCTTAGCAGGCGCTTTAATATCGACTTCGTTTTCATCTTCTACTTTTACTGGTGCAACGATAGAAGAAACGATTAAGCCAGAGAATACGTTTAGCGGAAGGGCAATTAATACGTACTCAGCCGGAATCATCTGCATGTATGCACCAAGAATTGAACAAGAAACGGATACTAAAGATGTTGTTGTAACGATAAATAAACGGTTTGGTGTTAAACCTCCGATGTGGTTTTTCACCGCAATTAGCGCCGTTGTATCACCAAAGATCATCGCATTCACGGCTGTGAAGCTTTCAATTTGGGGAAGTCCGGTAATTTTTGAAACAAGTCCTCCAATATATTTGATCCCAAAGGGTAAAATACGAGAGTAGTTTAAAATACTTAATAATGCTGAAACGAATACAATCATAACTAACGTTTGGATAAAGAAAATGCCTTTTCCTGCAAGATCTCCAAACACGAACGAAATTCCGTCGTTACCAAATGATAAGATCTTTGTAAATACACTTGTGATAAAGTCAAGCACCTTGCGACCAATCGATGTATTCATCATAAAAGCAGAGATAGCAAGCTGGATGACAAGCATAACTGCGATGCCTTTATAGTTGATAAGTTTCCTGTCGTTTGACATGAGGAATGCAACTGCTAAGATAATTACAATCCCGATAATTCCCATTAAAATTGACATTTACTTTTCTCCTTACATGTATTCTATATTTATAAAAGAGGGACGTGCATAGAAATGACTATGTAAATCGGCCTCTATTTTATACAAAAACGGAACTTCTACGCCAATTTTGTTAAAAATGGGCAAAATTTTTTAGGCCATTATAAAAAATGACGTAATTGTAAAATAATATTTACTATGTGCTAATATGTAAAAAAACATGCAGAACTGACATAATAACTTATATTTCGACAGCCTCTACTATCTTAAATCATTTTGAACAAAAGAAAAAGGGGAAATGAAGATATTTTTAATATAATTGTGAAATATTTTTAAAAATTTATGATACTTCCGGTTCTTGGAATTACAGCATGAGAAGTAAAAAAGAGACAAAATGACCTATAATACGTCGTTTTAGAGAAACTTTTCCTTTTTAATGGTAGAATATTCATGAGGGATTATAAAGCAATCGCATAAAGGAGTTAACAATGAATAGTATTCAAACATTTTTTTCAAAGCATCCAAAATGGTCGTATACAGGAAATTTTGTGGTAACACTAGCGTGCGTAGCCGTGTTTCCATCTTTATTTATGCCGACCGTTTCGGGAGTGCTGCTTGGATTTGTCGCAGCTACCGCTATTAATTATGCACTAGGACTTAAGTGGAAACCGCTGAGACAGCTCATGAGTACATCCAGTAAATAAAACGCTCTATAAATGTGGTAAACTAGTAAAAATGATAAAAGAGGTGTAAACATAATGACAACACCTGAGAGAAAGCTGATTCATTTAGCAACCGGCATGCCCGAACAAATGGCATACGGCTCTGACAAAGAAATGCGGACAGGTATATGCAAAAAGCAAGTAGACGAAACGTTTTTAGCAAAAGAAGGGTTTCAAGGCGACGGCGTAGCGGACTTAAGGTATCACGGCGGACCGGATCGTGCGGTGTGCGTGTATCCGTATGAGCACTACAAAAAATGGAACGAAGAGTTTGATACGGAGCTGCCCATGTCTGCGTTTGGAGAAAATCTTGTCTTAGCGGGCATGGTTGAAAAAGACGTATGCATTGGAGACGTTTATCAAGTGGGAGACGCCGTTATTCAAGTGACGCAAGGGCGAAATCCATGCGACACGATTACAAAGAGAACGGGCGTTAAAGGGATTTTAAAACGAATGATTGAGACAAGCTATACCGGCTATCTTTGCCGCGTGCTGAAAGAAGGTACGATTACGAAAGACGCGGAAGTGAAATTAATTCAAGCTCATCCGGACCAAGTATCCGTGTGGTTCACGCTTGATTTATATTTCCATCATTCAAAAGATGTAGAAGGAATGCAGCGGGCTTTAGAAGTGGCTGAGCTTGCGGAAGACTGGAAAAATAAATTTCAAACGCGGATTGAAAAGGCGCTTTCTGTCGCGCAGCGATAAAAAGTAAATGCCCTCCAATCGTTAGAACGTATCTAACGATTGGAGGGCATTTTTTTCTTAGAAGCGTCCGTATCCTAAGAAATGATCTTGATAGTAAGAAACATCCAGGTCAGCTACAGCTACACCGTGTGAACCAGCGTGAATCATTTGGCCATTTCCGATGTAGATTCCCATGTGAGATGGGCCGCTTGTGTATGTGTTTTGGAAGAATACTAGATCGCCTGGTTGTGGAGACGAAATTTTTGTCGCCATGTTCCAGTAGTTGGCTACGCTTGTACGTGAAATGCTGTGACCGCTATGGTTGAACACGTATGCGATAAAGCCTGAGCAGTCAAATCCGCTTGGTGTGTTTCCTGCCCATTGGTAAGGTGATCCTACTAAACTACGTGCAACATTTACTGTGCTTCCAGAAGCCGTGCTTGTTGTTGGAGCAGGTGCTGGTGTGCTAGTTTCTTTTGCTGCAGATGTAGATGCTGTAGAAGTAGAAGTAGAAGGAGTTGATGTGCTTACACCTTTTACTTGGCTTGCGCTTGGTTTACCTGATGCAATTGTTACGTAGCTTGAGCTTTTTGAAATCCATTTGTTTGGTGCAATTTCAACTAAGCCGTTTGCTTCTTTTAAAATAGCAAACTCTTGGCCTTGTGTTGCCGTTCCAACAACTGGAGATGAAAAGCTAGCTCCTTGACGAATATTTAACGCACTCACGTTTACGATGACTTTTTGATTAGTAGTAGTTGCTTGTTGTTGAGGTACGCTTGGCGTTACCTTTTCTTGTACGGGTGCTGGTGCAGCGCCTCCGTCATTTGCACTTGCTGAAGTTGTGCTAAATGTTAGGGCAGCGGGAACAAGTAATGCTGCTAACCCCATATTCATAACTGTACGATTTGCTTTCTTTAGCATGTTCTTTCTCCCTTTCCATAACTTGTTTTATTCACAACTGTGAGTCTATCAATCCTGAAAGGAAAAGTAAACATCTAATTCCAAATTACGACATTTTGTAACATAGTTTTAATATTAAAGGGCGATATAAGTAGAATTGTCACCTTCTCTGTAATAATTCTGACAATTCATCTAGGTAGAAATGTTTAGGAGATTCATAGATTTATTAGAAAATATGTCAGCTAAATGAAAAAGGGGAGCAGAAACCCAGCAGCTGAATGGCTTCAAGGCTTTTAGGATGTATAAAAGCTATAGGTAAAAAGTGATATTGTTCCCTAGCGACGCATTTTATTTTTTTCTAAATGAACACATAGAGAAGAAAGATACGCTGTCATAAAAGAAACTCAGTTACTAACTGCTATACATAAATTACATCAAAAGCATCCAGTTGAAGCGAGTGAAAAAGAAGCGTAGTATACAAGGAGTAATGAACGCGTGAATCATTTACATTCATATATGTAGGAGTGGTTGTTGTATGAAACAGTCATCATCTTTTATTAATGGAATTCTTTTAGCTGCTCTTGTACTGATTTGGGGATTAACGTGGCCGATGTCGAAGCTGGCGCTTGGCTATTCATCGCCTATTTTGTTATCTGGACTGCGGTCATTAAGTGCGGGAATCATCTTATTAGCAGTCGCACTGCCAAGATCTAAACAGCTTCACTGGAAGCAGAACTGGCGTAAATATATGGTATCAGGTCTATTTAATTCAATCTTATTCTACGGTCTGCAAACGATTGGACTTATGTTTATGCCAGCAGGGGTCTTCAGCGTGATTGTCTACTTGCAGCCGGTGCTCATCGGCATCATTGCATGGATGTGGATTGGAGAAAGCATGAACGCTGTCAAGATAGGTGGCTTGCTTCTTGGTTTTGTAGGTGTAGCTACCATCAGCATGGGAGAATTATCTGCTAATGCTTCAGCCGTTGGAATTATTCTTGCTGTGCTTACGGCACTGAGCTGGGCGATTGGAACTGTCTATATCAAACGTATTAGTGACAGCGTAGATGGCATTTGGCTTATTACCATTCAAAGTCTTGTCGGCGGAGTGGTTATGACAGCGACCGGCAGCGGAGTGGAAGGATGGTCTCATATGGTGTGGAATTCATCATTTATGCTGCTGCTTTTATTTTTAGCACTGTTTTCTGTTGCTGTTGCGTGGCTCATTTATTTTTATTTAATCAGTAAAGGCGAGGCCAGCAAAGTGGCATCCTTTAATTTTCTTGTGCCCATTATTTCAATTGTCATTGGTACGCTCTTTTTGGACGAACCGTTTACGTCGTCACTTCTTGTAGGGCTAGTGCTTATTATTATCAGTATTTATTTAGTGAATAAAAAAGCGAAGACTCAAAAGTTAAAGCCCTCTGATGGAGGAGATCAGGCAGCGTAAAGCTATCCATAAAAAACCGTATTCGCAACTCGAATACGGTTTTTCTTCTATTCAGCAACTTCTGTCTCATTTGCTTTTAGCTTTTCATAAAAGACGCCAAGCGAAGTCGTTACGTACGGAACAAGCCATAATAACCCGATACCAAGCGTGATCAAGCTTAAAATTCCCCAGCCGATAAAGCTTAAAACGAGTAAAAAGTAGGTCCACTTGTAGCCGTTCATTAACCTTCTGCTTTCAGTAATAGACTGGTTCACTGAATAATCTGGGTTATCGCGGAATACGTAGTAAGCCTGTGAATAGGCAAGGCTTTTGATGATGCCGGGAATGATTAGTAAAATACTCCACAGCACGGTATAAATAATCGTTAGCAAGTAAAGTCCGAGGGTTCTAAAGTATAATCCTGCAGATGAAAATGAATCAAACACGTTTCCTACACGTACACTTTCTCCTCGCACCAGGCGCAATAGTACCCAGTAGTAAGAGAAAAAGAGCGGTACGAGCAGCAGGGATACAATATTAGCTAAGGTAGACTGAGAGTATTCGGTTTCAGACCCGCTTGGAAATCCGTTAACAAGAAAGTCAATAAGTCCTGGAATACCGGCAGCAATTAGATACGTAACGAACGTAAGCAGTACGGCGAATCCCCAGCGGTTTTTCAGCGCTGTGAGTGCACCTTGCTTCACTTCTTTTATTCTCATAACTTGATGTCCCCCTCTAGGTGAGTTTATACAGAGAATTTAACCTGTACATTAGTCAATATATTAGCGATTTTTAAATATATGAATGCTTGCACTAATAAGTTGGATAAAGTTTTTTAGAGACTTGAAATTTATGGAAAGTCCTTTAAAATGGAAGTATAAGGATATTTTAAGTCGGAAGGAGGGACGGAAATGACGCTTGTGTATTTGCTGATTCTGGCAGTCGTTTATATCTTTCTAGATCTTGCCATGCGAAAGAAGCTGAATACAAAGATGAAAAAAAGCTATTGGAGAAGCTTTAAGGGAAGGCGTCCGCTGTTTATCACACTTGAAATGGTAATGATTGCTGCGTTTTTAGTGCTGATCTTTGTTATACCTCCAGCCTATACCTCCGTTTTTATGTTTCTTTTCTTTTTTTTCCTGTACGTAATTCGAGGATTTGAAGAATGGAAGTTTGAAAGAAAACAAAAAGAGCACTATCACTCGTGGTTTGGTGCAACTTTTTTCTTGTTTGGGACGTTTATATTACTGATGACAGATATGTAAAACAAAATTGTGAAACGACGAAATGAACCGCGGTTGATTTCCGTGCAAGACTTCGCTTTCCGCGGGCGGCCGGTGAGCCTCCTCGTCGCGAACGCTCCTGCGGGGTCTCACTTGTTCCGCTTTTCCCGCAGGAGTCTTCGTCTTGCCCTCCAATCAACCATTAGAAGCACCTATATATATGAAACAAACCTACGTGCACCATACTCATAAAAAAATCCGAAAGAATTGGATTCTCCATCAGGAATCAAGTTCGTTCGAATTTTTCTTCAATTAAATAAACTACTTATATACAAGCCTCTTTTTTTACGTAAAGTATTGAACAACTGTGCCTTTATTCTTCTCTACGTTAACACTCGCATACGCGCCGTTAATAAGCGTGAGCTGAGGAGGAAGGTGGCCGCAGTCGATGTCATAGATAACTGGAATATGTAAGTCAGAGGCGAGGTCATGATACACGTCTTCAGCCGTGTAGGAATCAACGGGCTCATTAGCGATGCTTCTGCCAAATAAAATGCCCGAGCAGTTATCAAACCAGCCCGCTAGCTTAAGCTGAAGAAGCGAACGGCGAAGGTCAGCTGTCGCCAGTTCACAGTTGTCAAAGTACCAAATGACCGGTTCTAAAGGAATATGTTTTTCTCGAAAAGCTTTTACATCTCCAAAAGGAGTGCCCGCTAAGTGTCTGATCACGTCGATACATCCTCCAAGCAAGCGCCCTTCGAGGTGAACGTCACGTGACTCTGTATGTTTCCAAGCCGTTTGTTCCGTTAAATGAAACACGCATGGTGACGGGCTATCGTGCTGCCATTCTGTTTGATAGGAATCAGAAGAAACTTGAGCTACGCTTTCGCCTTCTTTGGTCGTTAATACCTGCTGCCACATCGCAGTCGTTGGATCCCAGTACTCTCCGCGTAAATCCACAAAGTTCGTTCCATGAGCCGTTGCGATTCCCGTATTAAGTGTAATAGCCAGCAAAAGAACGCTGGTGTCAGAATAGCCAAGCACCCATTTTGTTTTCCATTTTGTAAAGTCGAGGTATTCAAGAATTTCAATCAGCAGCTCGCCTCCCCAAGGCGGGATAATGATATCAATGTTTTTATCAGCAATCATGCCTTGAAGCTCATTCGCACGTTTTTTAGGAGAAGCAGATTTTGCTTTGTGCTGCGTCCACACGGTTTCTCCGGGTATAACAGAAAAACCTTTTTCTTTCATTCGTTCACACGATAAAGAAAACATGCCATGAAGAGGCTTCGGTACACCAGAAGACGGTGCGGTTACGCCGATGGTTGGGTTGGATGTAAGAAAAGGATAGATAATCATAGCGGCCTCCTTCAAAGGTTTTAGCTTATTTTACCAGCGAGAGAAATGCTGAACAAGCTTATTTTTTATTTAATTTAGGAAGATTGATAGGTTTTGTAAAAAGAATGCGTATTAATAGATGTAAAAGCAAGGAGAAAGGAGCAATGTCATGGAAGATGACTGGATTGTTGCATGTATAATGCGTAAAAAAGAAAAAGGGCTGGAGCTGTTAATTGATCAGTACGGAGGATTAATTACGGCCATCGTCCGCAAGCATTTAGGCACGTTAAAAAGCTATGAAGAAGAGTGTATAAACGACGTATTATTAGCGGTATGGCATCATATTCACCGCTTTGATTCGGAGAAAAATACGTTTAAAAACTGGGTTGCAGCTGTTGCAAAGTACAAAGCCATTGACTATCAGCGCAAATACATAAAAACGCAGCACGAATCGCTTAATGAAGCGGAATTTGGTGAAACATCAGGAGTTCATAACGTTCGAGGGGACGACTTGGAAGAACTTTTAGGTCACTTAAGTGAAGGAGACCGCGAGCTGTTTAAAGCGTATTACTTACAGGAAATCGAGCTGAAGCAAATTGCGAAAAAACAAGAGACCACCATCAGCAATTTATACAACCGGCTGTCGCGCGGACGAAAAAAATTAAAAGCCATTTTTAAATAAGAAATAAGGAGGGACAAAGATGAAAAATCAGTACGACTTATTAAACGGATCGTCTATAGATGTTGATGAATATGAAGAAATCGAGCTAACGGAAAGAGAGAAAAAACGAATGAAAAAACGTTTAAAACGTGAAATAAAGCCGGTGCGGAAAAAAGTGCGTCCGCTGATTGCCGCTGCAGTGCTGCTGCTTGCTGTGACGCCTGTGATGATGAAAAACGAAACGGTATGGGCATCGGCTGTGCGAATCAGTCAGCAACTCGGTCAGCAAATTGAGCTGCTTATGAACAAGCCTGAAGGCAGTTTGAGCAGCTATAAAAAAGCGGTAAATGAAACGGCAACGGACCAAGGCATTCAAGTAAAAGTAAATGAAATGATGCTTGATGACGGACAGGTGCTGCTTGGGTTAACCATTAGCGCAGATGAATTTAGAAGAACGGCACTAGGTCTTAACCGAAACACCCCAATTCGACCGGGAGAGCTGCGCGTGAAAATTGGTAATATGTCGTTTTTTGATTCTGCTTCAAGTATTAGAGAGGAACCAATCAAAAACAAAGACGGAAGCTGGGACTATCTGTACACTTTAAAATTAACGCAAGCGGACACGAACGGAGACGGGAAAATCGATGTGAAAGGCTACAGCGTGCTAGATCATATTGATCCGAATAAAAACTATCAAATCAGCGCGCAGTTCACAAGCCTCGAATTTGAAAAGAATCCTGGTCAGACGAAAAGCGGGAACTACCGGGATTCGTACGGAGAAATTAAAGGGAATTGGACCGTACACACCAGCGTAAACGGCTCAAAAATTATTGCTGATACTAAAGTGTATCCGTTAAACAAGGAAATTCCGATTAGCGAAAAGGGAATAGAAGGCGTACTGTCTATTAAAGAAGTTCGCGTATCGCCTGTTTCGATTAAAATGCACTATACGTTTACATCATCAAACGGAAGCATCCGAGGCGGAACGGACATTGGTGTAAAAATAAAAGACCAAAATGGAAGAGATCTTTCTGAAAGCGGCAGTGGAGGAGGAACAGACACAGTGCTAGAGAGGGACGATGAGTACAGAAACGACAAGGGAGTAGTTATGCTTCGATTTGTTCCGTATGTAAGTGATTACGAAAACGACAGTTCAAAAGATTTAACCTCGGACGCCTTTAATTTGAAGGTAAACAACAACTAACACAAATAAAAACCAGAGGCCTGCTTAGCGGGCCTCTGGTTTTTTATTAAATATCCATTTTATTTAACAAGCGAAGAAACGTTTGTAATTCTTCATCCGTAAAATGACTAAGCTTTTCACCGTATTCTTTAGTGAGCACTTTTTCCATTTCTTCTGCAAACGCTTTTCCTTTATCCGTAATGGATAAGTAGACAACGCGGCGGTCTTTTTGACTGCGTACGCGCGTGACAAATTCTCTTTCCATCAGACGGTCGCTGATGCACGTCATGCTGCTGTTTGAAATGTGCATATGCTCGGCAATCTCAGAAACGATATGATTGCCTTCTTTATACAGCATGTGAAGCGCTAAAAATTCATTTAAAGGAATATATGATTTTAAAGTGGGAATAACCGACAGCTGCATTTTTTTCGTTTGGTTTCGCATCGTTGAAACCACATCTTGGATAAGTTCATCTCGTGTATTCATTGAGGTTGTGTGCTCCTTTTTCCGTTCAAACAATTCTTTTTCTTTTCTATTGTACCATATTGTACATAAAGAGAAGCGGCAGGTTTTTTAGAGGGAAAAAGAGAAGTAGTAGGTATCTGTTGCGATAGAAAGGGGCTTGAGTGATGGGAAAGGTAATTGAATTTAAAACGACGCTGCTTCCTTTTGATGGAGCAAAAAAGCTTGTGAACGCAAATAATTCGGAAAGTGACTTATTATACAAAGAATATTATGACCTTGGAGACGGCAAGCAGCTGTGCACACTTGTGTTTGAACGCTATTTTTTCCGCACCGGCGGCAGAGGATCACTAACCATTATTCTAGAAAATGTGTCGGGTCCAAACAAAGTTAAGTGTATTCCTTCAGGAAGCGCAGAAGGAGTATTAAATATTGACTGGGGAGCAAGCAAAGATTTTGTACGATGGGTCGAAAACGCACTGTCTGCTTATACCCTAGAAGAACCGCAGAGATAAAGGTAAAGCTGGAGAAGGCAATACGCTTCTTCAGCTTTTTTGTGAAGGAAATGACGATTAGAGAAATGAAAAGATGTAAAAGCTACTGTAGAAATAAGAACTTTATGTGGACAATAAGCAATTTTTCTCTTTTTACCGGATAAATGAGTATAATATGAAATTGCAGGAAGACGTCACATTTACATAACAAAGGAGAACAACATAATGAAAAAACTCACCATCGTATTATTTGTTTTAATGATAGCTATAGTAGGATGTTCAAAAGGAAATGATTCACGTTCAAAAGAAGTAAAAGGAACGATTGAAGTACCGGAATCCATTCAAGCAAATGAACAAGTCAAGCTTAAAGTCCTTGTGACACAAGGAGATAAAAAAGTAGAAAACGCGGACGACGTACAGTTCCAAGTTGAAAAAGAAGGCTACATCAATCAAGAAATGACAAAAGCACCGCACGAAGGAAAAGGCGTCTACAGCACGGACTATACGTTTAAAGAAGACGGCGAATATATGATTACCGCTCATGTTACGGTAGATGGTGACATGAAAATGTTTACGAAAAAAGTAGAGGTAGGCAAGTCTAAAGAGTAGTACCTTATATAGCCATTTAAAAAGAGAATGCCTTGTGCATTCTCTTTTTTTTCATAAGAACACTTTAATCTACGTAGTTCGACACCTCAATCAAATTGTAATCAGGATCTCTTATGTAGACAGAAACGATCGGACCTAAAGCACCTGTTCGTTTGACCGGTCCTTCTTCAATTTCTACATTATGTTTTTGTAAATGATGGATTATGCTTTCGATCTTTTCTTCTGTAATAAAACATAAATCAGCGGAACCTGGAAGAGGGTGATTTGCTTTAGGCTCAAATTCATGGCCCGCTTGATGTAAGTTTATTTTTTGTTCGCCAAACCGAAGCGCTATTCTTCCTTCTCCGAACGTTTCTTTTTGCATGCCTAAGATAACCGTATAAAAGTGAATGGTTCTTTCAACGTCTTTTACCGTTAGTACAAAATGGTCTAGTTTCTTAATCATTTCGTTTCCTCCTAACAATGTACACTTTCTTCCTCTGAGGGTAGGGTAAGTACTGGGTGAGATCTGAGAGGTTTTTCTATAAATAAGTATATCATTTGTAAAGTGGAGAATAGCCAGAGACAGCTTTATGTTCATTTTTAGTTCAAATGAGCGTTTTATAAATAGCTTATTTTCTAAAATGCTGCGGTTTTTACATCACACATTAAAAAATTATGGAATTTTATGTTAATATTAAGTAGAGAGTAACATTTATTTTCGCAACTCGGTCGGGAAAGTTTGTTGATTAAATATGTTAAAAAATTTAAATACATATAAGGATGGAGATGCTCGTATGTCTATGGGGATACTTTCTTTAATCACTTTTGTTATCTGGTTTGCAGCCATTCAAGAGTTTTTAAAACCTGAAAAGAATCAGAGTAACCGAAAAATAATGATGTTAACATCCGCAGGCTCCTTGCTGACGTTAGTTCTGACCATTTCACTTTTTCAAACCCTATAAAAATACCTCGAAAAGCAGTTTTCCTCGGCTATCAGCAGCGTAATGTAGGCAGCCCTGAGTTCTTCCATGGCTGTATAATTTGATTTTCTGCAATATCCGAAAAAATGATGGTAAAAGGGAAGGGGATTAGGAATAACCTTTCTTTTTTGCTCTGCTTATTTTGCAGAAAAAAAGAAAAAGAAGCTTATGAACTGATGATTCGTAAGCTTCTTTTTTGTTTTATACGATTATCTTACTTATAAACGCTGGACGGGATTTTAAACGTATGAATGCCGTTAGAATAAGGGCCGTACTCATACTCACCAAATATAATGGCAATGCCGCTACTTGTGTAGTAAAACTGATCTTCTTTTAAGTTTACAGACTTAAATTCATTAACCCAGAACTGAGCACCTTTTTTATTGCGAGCAATCATTTCATTGCGAATATAGTTATTAACTTTATTCAACTTAGTGTTGTTGTTAATAATATCTTTTAAGCTAATTTGTCGAGCTTTCAACAAATCGTAATTATAAGTATCAATCCAAGCGTTGCCGTGAGCGCCGCCAGCGTACGCATCATTCGTAATAGCAACACTTAAAATATTATCTTGGTTGTAAGGTACAGAGTATGTCATATTACGAGAATAAGGACCTGGTGCCCAGCCGTTTTTACGGTCTTCCTTTTCCTGTTCTTTTAGCTCGTTGTGTTCTTTTTGTGCTTCTTTCGCAATGTTTAAAAATTTTCGATTATAGCTAGCTTCAAATGGTTTATTGATAAGGCCGGACACCTGCGGATAGCTAATGTTGCTTGCTAAAGATTTCTTCGTAACCGTTACTCCTAATGCTTGAATTTTGTCACTAGGTGCTTTTTCATACTTAATACTTGATGACTTCTGAGCATAGGTACCCTTTGATACCCCATACAGACCACCAAATTTGCTGGACTCAGAATACACGCGGAATACTTGCCCTTTTGTCACTTTTCTAGCCGCTACTAACTTGTTGTTTTTAATGTTGTAAAGATTCGTGTTCTTTAAAACGGTAACGCGTCCTATTTGCCCTTTAACCAGTTCCTGATTCCCCCACACGACTTTTGCTTCTGCAACTGTTTGCGGAGCAAGCGGTGAGAATAACAAAGCCAAACCTAAAACAACTGCGCTAACTCTTTTGAACTTTTTCATAAAAGCCCCCTAAAGTGATTTTGTAGGTTTTAAAACTAATACATACTTTATTTTCCAAAAAAGCTCATTCACCAGTATAGCACAACTTTACATTTTTTTACTTTTAATAATTCCTTTTTACGTAATTATTTTTCGACTTACTTTTATTAGAAAAAATAGACCAGCACTTACCACTTTATGCCTTCAGTAAAAAGAAGAAAAAAGTCAGTTATTTACCCTGGACTAAAAAAGTTTCCTGTGGTAAACTTTCGGTATTATTATAAGTGAAAACTAAAATTTTTAAATAATTGATGCAGACAGGTTCACTTTTCTGCTTAAGCAGAATAGCCTATTACAAATCAACGAGTATATTTTTTTACCTTAAAAGTTGGTCTAATGAAAAAAATATAACCTTGTATAAAAAACAAGAAGGGGTGAAAAATAGATGGCTAGTGTAAAAAATTCTCCGCTGTCTACATTTACGACAGGTGAAACGGTGCAGCTAGAGCGAATTGAAATCGAAGGTGCCTTAAAGCGCCGCTTGTTAGATTTAGGGTTTATTCCAGGAGCCATCATCAAAGTGCTTCAAAAAAGCCCGTTAGGTGATCCTGTTGCTTATCAAGTCAGTCATACAACGATTGGTCTCAGAAAAGAAGAAAGTTCAAAAATTTATGTGAAAAAAGTAGGTGACGACGTTGAGTGAGTATCGCATTGCATTAGCAGGAAATCCGAACACAGGAAAAAGCACGTTATTTAACGGATTAACCGGTCTTAAGCAGCACACGGGAAACTGGACGGGAAAAACCGTGGCCAAAGCAGAAGGGACGTTTGAACATCACGAGCAGCTCTACACAATCGTCGATCTGCCTGGAACGTATTCACTTTATTCAAACTCGGCGGACGAAGAAGTAGCGCGCGATTATATTTTATTTGAAAGACCTGACGTGACGGTTGTGGTGGTCGATGCAACTGCGATGGAACGAAATCTTAATCTAGCCCTGCAGGTAATGGAAATGACGGAAAACGTCGTGATTTGTGTGAACTTAATGGATGAAGCAAAGAAAAAAGGAATTGTGATTAACGAAAAAAAGCTGGCTGAATCGCTAGGCGTACCGGTTGTGCCTATATCAGCTCGCAATAAAAAAGGAATTACGAATTTACTGGATGCGATTGAAGGAGTCGTACGCGGGGAAGTAAAGCTTACTCCTTATCAGGTGCAGTACACAAAAGAAATTGAAGCTTCGCTAAAGGAGCTAGAACCTCAAGTTGCTTCTATTGTGGGAAATCAATTTCCTCTCCGCTGGATTGCTTTACGAGTTCTTGATGGAGATACGTCGTTTTTAGAAACGATTCAGCAGCATCAGCAGCAAGATATCAGCCACACAGAAAGGAGGAACAGCGCATATGGGAAATCCGTTAACTCCTGAAAACTCATTAGCGATGGAACAGCTAACGCGCTATGCGCAGCAGGCAAAAGAAAAAGATCATCGTTCAAATATGGTGGCAAGCATTTATCAGTCGTCACAGCAAATATGTAAAAAAGCCGTTGTATACGAAGACCGCTCAAAGCTTCAGCGCACGGAGAAATTGGATAAAGTCTTCACTTCGCCAATTTGGGGCTTTCCGATTATGCTTGGTATTTTATCGGTGATCTTTTATATCACCATAGCCGGAGCAAACGTTCCTTCCGGATTAATTGCACAAGGTTTTGGCTGGGCGGAAGGATATTTAACTGCTTTCTTTCAAGCGATGCATGCACCAGAATGGCTGCACGGAATTCTTGTATTAGGACTGTTTCGCGGTACGGGATGGGTCATTAGCGTGATGCTGCCTCCGATGGCCATCTTTTTCCCGGTGTTTGCCCTTTTAGAAAACTACGGCTACTTGCCTCGCGTCGCGTTTAATATGGATCGTTTGTTCAAACGAGCAGGTGCACACGGCAAGCAGTCCCTGACGATGGCAATGGGGTTTGGATGTAACGCCGCAGCGATTATGTCAACGCGTATTATTGAATCGCCGCGTGAACGTATGATGGCGATTTTAACGAATAACTTTGTTCCATGTAACGGCAGATGGCCTACGCTGATTTTATTAGCTTCTTTATTTATGGCAACAGGCTTTACAGGGAGTGCTAAAACTTTCGTAACAGCGCTTGTTGTAGTGGGAACGGTGTTATTTGGAATTGTTGTGACGCTGTTTGTATCATGGGCCCTGTCTAAAACGGCGCTGCGCGGAGTACCAACACACTATACGCTAGAGCTCCCGCCTTACCGAAAGCCAAAATTTGTAGATACAATTGTGCGCGCGACGCTGGATAAATCGCTGTTTGTGTTAAAACGCGCGATTATTGTTGCAGCACCCGCAGCGGTGTTAACGTGGGTATTGGCTAATATCTATATTGGCGATACGAGTATTTTAATGCACTTCGTTCAGTTTCTTGATCCGTTTGCCAAGACGCTAGGGTTAGACGGGTATATACTAGCTGCTTTTATTATTGGCTTGCCGGCTAATGAAATTGTTGTACCAGTTTTACTAATGGCGTATTTATCAACAGGATCATTAATTGAAATTGAAGATGCAACAAGACTCAAACAAATTTTCCTTGATCACCACTGGACGTGGCTAACGGCTCTTAACATGATGCTGTTTTCGCTTCTGCATTTTCCGTGCGGAACAACGCTTGTGAACATTTATAAAGAAACCAAAAATGTTAAGTGGACGTTTCTTGCTTTTGCGATTCCAACGGCGATTGCGATTGGTGTTACGTTTGCGGTTGCTCAAGTCGTAAAAATGTTTAACCTTATTTAAATATGAAATAAATGTGCAGGGCTTTGCGAAAAGTCCTGTATTTTTTATGAGTAGTCAATGAGATAAAGAGTATGATAGGGTGAACTTGATTGCTATTTGTTAGGTTAAATGGTAATTTGTATGATATAGATTTGCTTAATGCACAAAAGAGATTAATAGAAAAAAGCGCCAATGAAATGCTAAAAGGAGGCTGACGGTGGGGATATTTTTTAATAAAATAGATTCAAACAAGAGGAGTAAGTATCAAACAAGGCTGTATTCTTGCTTCACTGTTCTCATCATAATCAATGTGATTAACAGCTGGTTTCTCGAGTGGCTGTGGCTTTATATCACCACAAGTAGCGTTCTTGTTATACTAGTCGTATTCCTGCTCAAAACACCTAAACGTGATTTAGAGAAAGAGTGGAAGCAGCTAGAAATAGAGAAAGACGAGGCTTTTGAAAACAGAGTCAATTTGATGATGATGAATGGCCGAAGTGACGTTCAGGCTATTAAATACATACGAAAAGAAAAAAATCTTGGTCTGCTTCATGCGAAGCAGTATCTTGACCGTATTAAAGAATCAAAGAAATAATAAAAGCGACCTTTGACAAGCAGAGGTCGCTTTTTGATAGGCTATTTATTCTTTCTCGCCAACCGTCACTTTTTTCGTAAACATTTTCATGTCGCCTTTTATCGTCACATGAGCGGTAATCGTATATTCGCCGTCGTCTTTAAACGTATAGTCGGTGCTGTATGCGCCGTTATCCTGATGTTTTGCATCGATCATTTCTTGATTAATATAGCCTTCTTTTTCGACTTGGATTTGTACGGCATCTGCATTTTCTATCTTTTTGTCTCCTTGTGTAACGAGCACGTTAATAGCTGTTTTTTCATTTGCTTTAATGGTTTGAGGGACTTCAATTGTTCCTTTAACTTCCTGTGATTTTTGCTCGTTTCCTTTTGAACAGCCGACTACGGCAATGACTAAAATGAGCAGCAGCATACTAAGCTTTTTCATAAATATCTCCTTTTTATCTTACTTTCTACTAGTAAATAAATTTCTCCATAAAACTTTATCACTTAAGTTATAAAATAAAATCATCCCAATGAGTGATTTTTTATGAGTGTGACGGCAAGAAAATTGAACATTTTGTTACAAAAAATAGGTTACTATCACAATGCGGCTTTACAGCATTGTGTCTTGACCTTAGGATTAAACATAATAAGCTAGGAAAGGGAGAGAAGGATATGCTTACACTTTATGATGAACTGTACGGCAATTTTGAAGCAGAAGGCGTTCTTTTAGAACTGATTCAAAGTGACCCCGTACAGCGTTTAAAAGGAATTTACCAAGGCGGAGCGAGCCGGTTCGTAAATGAAAAATGGAATACTACTCGATATGATCATTCCATTGGTGCGATGATGCTTGTACATAGGCTAGGAGGCTCTTTGGAAGAGCAAATAGCGGCTTTATTACATGACGTTTCACATACGGCATTTTCTCATGTAATTGACTATGTTTTGGAACAAAAAGAAGAAAATTATCATGAAATGATTTACGAACAAATTGTGACCGGGTCGTCTATTCCTTCTATTTTAACGAGCGCCGGTTTAAACTGGCGAGATATCTTACTTGATGAAAGCGAGTGGACGCTGCTTGAACAGAACGCTCCGCGCTTATGCGCTGACCGCGTGGATTATACACTGAGGGATTTGTACGTATGCGGCGAGATTACTTTACAAGAAGTGCATGCGTTTTTGGATCAGCTTGTCGGATTTAATGGACAAATGGCGTGCAGTAATTTATCAGCGGCAGAGTGGTTTGTGGATGCTTACTACAAAGAAGTCATTGGCTTTTTTATGAATCCGCTCAATATGTTTGGGAATTATCAGCTGACGGAAATTATCAAGCTTGCTTTGCAGAAAGATATAGTGTCTATGGAAGATTTTTTAAAGCAGGATGACGATGTGATTAGGTTGCTGAAAAACGCTGGAGATAGCAGCATTGAAGGGATGTTATCTGCTCTTTTTGACAGCAAAGTAGAAACAGGAACTGCGTCTTGTTATGATGTTTACCAAACGACAAAAATGCGCTGGGTTGATCCTCTTGTTATTGGTTCAGATGGGGCGGCTCCTGTATCTCAGCTATCACTTACCGCTAAAAGAGCAATAGAGCAAGCGAAACAAAGGATAGAAAAAGGAGTATATATCATCGTTCAGGCTCCGTTATAAAATGAATCGTTACATAAAGAAGGGGATGCAATAATGTGCATCCCCTTATCTTATAAGAAGTTTTATAGACCTCTAAAGAAGCCTTCTCTTAACGAACTTCATCACGCTTTGCAGTTAGTTCTTTAATCGTTTCGCCTTCAACTAACACAGGCTGATAGTAAGTTTCGTTTGGTAACTCTTTTTTGCCCTGCAGCTTTTTAATGATCCAATCCGCCGCATCGCGTCCCATTTGTTCCTGCGGATGGGTTAACGTTGTTAAATTAATCGTCGCATTTTTAGCGATGTACGAATTGTCTTGACCAATAATTGACAACTTGTCCGGAATGGAAATGCCAAGCTGTCTGCATACATTTACGACTTCTAACCCTACTTCATCGTTATAGCAGACAAGAGCGGTCATTTCGTCTTGATTTTCAGTAAGAAACTCTTTTAAATTAGCGTACAAATCGAGCTTTGTTTCGGTGTTAAAAGACAAAATATGCTCAGGCTGAAAGCGGAGTTTTGCATCACCGAGCGCTTTTATGTAGCCTTTCATTCGGTATTTTCCTTGCAAGTCATCCATTTTGGCAATGAGTCCAATTTGTGTATGTCCTTTTGAAATTAATTCATTTGTGGCAAGGTAGCTTGACTGAACGTCATCTAAACAAAAAAACGGAACCTCTAATTCTTCGTAGTAGGCGTTAATCATCGTAAATGGAACGTCTTGTTCTTTGAATGATAAATAATACGAGATGTTTGGATTGTACAAATTACTTTTTGTAGGCTCAACAATTAAGCCGTCTACTCCGTAGGAAAGCATCATTTCCAGCGCTTTTTTTTCTTGTTCCACATCATTATTCGTGCTAGCCAGCAGCAGCGAATAATTATCTTTATTTAATCTGCTTTCAATTCCACGAATGATCGAAGGGAAAATATAGTCGGAAATATACGTGGTAATAACGCCGATCGTTTTGTTGGCAGAAGCCCCGCTCGCTTTGGATTGATACTGATTGCTTACATAGGTGCCAGACCCTTTTTCGCTTCTTAAAAATCCTTCATTCGACAGCTCTAAAATCGCTTTTCGAACCGTATGTCTGCTGACACCATACGTTTCTTGCATGACCGATTCAGTCGGGATTTGCTCGCCAATGCTGTAATCGCCTGAAAGAATTTTGCTTTTTATATCCTCAATAATCACCTGATATTTTGGTTTCATGTTTTCACTTCTTTCGTAGTTGTATACATTCAACTTTTTTTATGTGAAAAATTTGTATGGACATATTTTATCATGAACGTGAATAAATGAAAAGATTTCCGTAATTTTTAATCAAAAGGAAAATGATTTAAGGGTTGAATACCGATTTTTTAAAAGTTTAAGAAGAGAATAGTAGGGTGTTTTGAGTATTTGTGTGCATATATAATTTTATTATTGACAAATGTACGTACAAATAAATATACTTAAGTTGTTAACAAATTCAAACAGCGTTACACAAAACGGAAAGCGCTTCCTTGCTGCTATAGGTATCTTTATAGCTATCAGAAAGGAGATTAAACGTGAAAACAACTCAAGAAACCATAAAACAAGCAATTGCTAAAGGAAAAACGTCCCTTGGAATTGAACTTGGATCTACTCGTATTAAAGCGGTGCTGATTGACGAAAATTTTGAAACGATCGCATCAGGCAGTTATGAATGGGAAAATCTCTTGGAAGACGGTTTTTGGACGTACAACTTACTTGATATTATTACAGGTTTGCAAAGTGCTTACCGTGAAATGAAGCAAGAAGTGGAACGAAGCTACGGAATCACCATTCGAACAGTTGGCTCTATCGGTGTTTCAGCTATGATGCACGGATATATGGCGTTTGATAAAACGGGTGAGCTGCTTGTTCCGTTTCGAACGTGGCGTAATGCAACAACAAGCGAAGCAGCAAAAGAATTAACTGAACATTTTAACTTTAATATTCCTGAACGATGGAGCATTGCGCATCTGTATCAGGCCATTATCAATCAAGAAAAACACCTGCCGCGCATCCATTACATAACAACGCTAGCCGGCTATATTCAATGGCTGCTGACAGGCAGTAAGGCGCTTGGCATTGGAGATGCTTCAGGGATGTTTCCGATTGATGAACGCACAAAAAATTACAGCGAAGCGATGATGAAGCAGTTTGATGAGCTTATTTCTTACAAAGGATATCCGTGGCAACTAACAGATATTCTGCCTGCAGTTCATACTTCAGGCGAGCAAGCAGGCATATTAACAGCGATAGGAGCTAGCATTTTAGATCAATCAAAAAATTTGCAGCCGGGCATTCCGTTTTGTCCTCCAGAAGGAGATGCAGGAACGGGAATGGTGGCGACAAACAGCGTAAGAAAACGCACGGGAAATGTTTCAGTAGGCACGTCCGTTTTTGCGATGATTGTACTAGATAAAAAGCTTTCAAAAGTCTATCCGGAAATTGATTTGGTTACCACGCCAAACGGCAGTCCAGTTGCCATGGTTCATGCGAATAACTGCTCAAGCGACTTAAACGCTTGGCTCGGATTGTTTCGTGAATTTTCGGAGGCGATGGGGCAAAAAGTAGAGTCGGATAAATTATTCCAAGTGATGTTAAATAAAGCGTTAGATGCTGATCCTGATGGAGGGGGCTTGCTTAGCTACGGCTATTTCTCAGGTGAAAATATTACCGGAGTAGAAAGTGGACGTCCGCTATTTGTCCGTTCAGCAAAAAGCAAGTTTAATCTAGCAAACTTTATGCGTACACATCTTTTTACAGCTTTTGGCGCTTTAAAAATAGGAATGGATCTTTTAGTCAAAGAAGAAAACGTAAAGATTCACAGTATTTTAGCGCACGGAGGATTATTTAAAACGCCGGTAGTGGGTCAAAAAATGATGGCAGCGGCAATTAATACCCCGGTTTCCGTCATGGACACAGCGGGAGAAGGCGGCGCGTGGGGCATGGCTATTCTTTCTTCTTACATGCTCAATAAAAGTGAGAATGAAAGTTTAGAAGATTTCTTGGATGATAAAGTCTTTAAAGAAGTGACCGCACAGGAAATCTACCCTGACGAGCTCGATGTAAAAGGGTTTGAAGCATTTATTAAAAGATATAAAAAAGGGCTAGTGATTGAAAAAACAGCTGCCGAGCATCACAGCGAAGAACGGGAGGAGTTACTGTGCTAGATAAATTAAAAGAAGAAGTATTTCAAGCAAACCTCGATTTGCCAAAACACGGACTGGTCAAGTACACGTGGGGAAATGTAAGTGCAGTTGATCGAGACAGCGGTTTGTTTGTGATTAAACCAAGCGGGGTGACGTATGAAAAAATGACGGCACAAGACATGGTCGTCGTCGATTTAGATGGCCGCGTGGTAGAAGGTGAGCTTAACCCGTCGTCTGATACGCTGACACATGCTGTACTATATAAACACTATCCCGAAATTGGCGGTATTGCTCATACGCATTCAACGTGGGCGACCATTTGGGCTCAAGCAGGGCTTGATGTGCAGGCAATGGGAACGACTCATGCCGATACCTTTTATGGTTCCGTACCGTGCGCGCGCTTTTTGACAGAAAAAGAAGTGAATGACGGATATGAAGTGGAAACGGGCAAGGTAATCATTGAAACGTTTGAAAAGCGCGGTTTAGATGTGCTAGCGGTTCCTGGTATTTTACTTCAAGGACACGGGCCGTTTACGTGGGGAAAAGATGCCAAAACGGCGGTAATGAACAGCGTCGTATTAGACGAAGTATCCAAGATGAACTTCTTTACACAAAAATTAAACGGGCTGGCTGAAGAGCTGCCGCAGCGTATATTAGACAAACATTATTTACGAAAACACGGACAAAATGCGTATTACGGGCAAGGGAATTAAAAGACTTACATACAGAAAAGGGGATTATCATGTTAAAAACGACTCAAAAAGAATTTTGGTTTATTGTTGGTTCACAGCATCTTTACGGAAAAGAAGCGCTAGCAGAAGTAAAAGCACACGCGCAAAGTATGACTGATGCTTTAAATGAAAGCGGTATCTTACCTTATCCGCTTGTGCTGCAAGATTTAGCTGTGAGTGCTGATACGATTACAAGCATGATGAAAGAAGTGAATTACCGAGATGAAGTTGCCGGGGTGATCACATGGATGCATACGTTCTCGCCTGCAAAAATGTGGATTCGCGGTACCAAGTTACTGCAAAAACCGCTGCTTCATTTGGCAACACAATTTAACGAAAGCATTCCTTGGGAAACAATTGATATGGATTTTATGAACTTGAATCAGTCCGCTCACGGTGATCGTGAATACGGCTTTATCAACGCGCGTTTGAACAAGAAAAATAAAATCGTAGTAGGCTACTGGGAGCGCCCCGAAGTACAGCAGCAAATTGCACAGTGGATGGACGTAGCCGCTGCTTATAACGAAAGCTTCAACATTAAAGTTGCGCGTTTCGGTGACAATATGCGCAACGTGGGAGTGACAGAAGGAGATAAAATCGAAGCGCAAATTCAATTTGGATGGACGGTTGACTACTTTGGAATCGGTGACCTTGTTCAATATGTCAATGCCGTTACGGAAGAAGAAATCAATAATTTATTTGCTGAATATGCCGACGCGTATGAATTTGTTTACGGGGATTATTCTGCAGAAGACTGGGAATCTAGCGTAAAAGTACAGGCAAGCTATGAAATTGCGATTAAACGTTTTCTAGACGAAGGCGGCTACAGCGCTTTTACGACTAACTTTGAAGATCTATACGGCATGAAACAGCTTCCTGGTCTAGCGGTACAGCGCCTGATGGCACAGGGATACGGCTTTGCTGGTGAAGGAGACTGGAAAACAGCGGCGCTTGACCGCCTGCTTAAAGTGATGAGCCATAATCAGTCAACGGGCTTTATGGAAGACTACACGTATGAATTGGCTCCCGGACGTGAGTCAGTGCTTCAATCACACATGCTTGAAGTAGACCCGACGCTAGCAGTAAACAAGCCAAAACTAATCGTTTCTCCGCTAGGTATCGGTAACCGCGAAGATCCGGCCCGCTTAGTGTTTGACGGTAAACAAGGAGAAGGCGTAGTCGTTTCTATGGCTGACTTCGGCACGCATTACAAGCTGTTAATTAACGAAGTATCGGCATTTGAGCCGGAAGTTCCAGCTCCACATCTTCCTGTGGCACGCGTGCTTTGGAACATTAAGCCGAACTTCCAAGACGGCGTTAAGGCGTGGATTGAAAACGGAGGAGGCCATCATACAGTTCTTTCATTAAATTTAACGACGGATCAAATTGTGAGCTATGCAAAGCTTGTGAATTTAGAGTACGTCATTATTAAGTAAGCATCATTACTTCCAAGGGAGCGCTGCTTCCTTGGAAGTGAAAATATAGCGTCAGTAAAAGAACGCCGTTTTTAGAAATAAATGAAAGCGTTTTAAATAAGTGTGGCAGGAAGAAAAACTAAGACAATACAAAGGGGATATAATCATGAGTAAAGTATCAAGTAAGTTTATCTTCTTCTTCGGCTCATTTGCCGGTATTTTATTCGGTTATGATATTGGGATTATTGCTGGTGCAGAAGGTCATATCCGTGAAGCGTTTCATTTAAGTCCGCTCTGGCTGGGGATTGTGGTTTCATCGCTAATGGGCGGAGCCATTATCGGTTCTATTTTAAGCGGATTATTAGGTGATAAGTATGGACGAAGAAAGTTAATTTTAATTTCCTCTATCATTTTTCTGTTAGGCTCCATCGGTTCAGCGATTGCACCAGAGGAAATTACGTTAACGATTGCGCGCATCTTTTTAGGTACAGCAGTGGGAACGGCTTCTTCTTTAGTTCCTGCCTATATGTCAGAAATCGCACCCGCTCATATTCGCGGGAAGCTTTCAGGTTTAAATCAGCTAATGATTGTAATTGGATTATTATTAAGCTATATCGTAGCCTTTATTTTTGAGCCGGTTCCAAACAGCTGGCGATTAATGCTTGGCAGCGCCGGTATTTTTGCGATCGTTTTATGCATCGGGATGATCAAGCTTCCGGAGTCACCTCGCTACTTAATTAAAAACGGAATGGCAGATAAAGCGCGTGAAGTGCTGCGCACGCTTCGTTCCTCAGCAGCGGAAGTCGAAGCTGAAGTATCTGAAATTCAAAGCGTAGCTGTGCATGAACAATCAGGCATTAAACAGCTGTTTCATAAAAAGTTTCGTTTAGCATTAATTATCGGTGTCGGAATGGCAACTTTTCAGCAAATTCAAGGCTCAAACTCGATTGTTTATTATGCAACAAGCATTGCCCGTCAAGTTGGTTTAGCGCCGCAGGTAGCTGCTGGTTTTACGGTTATTGTTGGGGTAATCTTCGTTGTGACAACACTTATTTTTCTGCAGTTTGTTGATAAATTTAATCGCCGTACTATTCTTACGGTTGGCGGAGCGGGAATGGCTCTTTCCTTTTTTACCCCGGCTATTCTTGGAGCAGTAGGCGTTAATGAATCCGTCGTGAACTGGGTTACGTTAATTGCACTTTGCTGCTTTATCCTGTGCTATGCGTTTTCTTGGGCGCCGCTTACGTGGATCATTGTAGGAGAAATTTTCCCGCTTTCTGTACGCGGAATCGGTGCTGGTATTTCATCTGCCTTTAACTGGACAGGATCGCTTGCAGTAGGGCTTGTGTTTCCTATTTTAGCCGATCAGTTTAGCTTAGGTGTGATCTTTTCAACGTTTGGGATCATTTGTATTCTCGGATTATTCTTCATACGCTTTGTAGTTGTCGAAACTAAAGGGCGCAGCCTAGAGCAAATTGAAACAGACATGGCAGCTCGTTCTGAAAGAAATTCGTTAAGTCCAGTTGAGCGTAATAAATATGTTTAATTGTCGTAAATGTTTCAAATGTAAGGTGCTGAGATAAAAATATGTTAGCTGAAGTGAAAAACGAACCACTAATCAAAGTGTTTGATTAGTGGTTCGTTTTTTATGGTGAACGCAGGTTTCAGCTGTTTCATTTCTTCTAGCAGTTGATTGGAGAGCAAGGCGAAGACTCCTGCGGGAAAAGCGGAACAGATGAGACCCCGCAGTCGCACAAGCGACGAGGAGGCTCATCGGCCGCCCGCGGAAAGCGAAGCCTTGCACGGAGATCAACTGCGGGGCAACAAGCGGTTCAGCTCATGTCGGCCTTTGCTCGTCTTTGGATTATGCTCCAGCTCTTATTAATAGATACTGAGATTCTAGCTTTTATGTTGTCCTATCCGTGCTTAACAAAATGAAAGAATAGGTAGGCTATGGAAACTCATTTAAATGTGCGTTCTTCTTACAAGAAGATAGTGACCTTCATCAGCAAATTTCCATATAAATAAGTAAGCTTGTTTACTTTTAACCAATTTTATTTAGTAATAGGAGGATTAACTAGTTGATGAATTTGACGCTTCATGAACGTTCTGAAAAGTTATTAAAGCAAAGAATTAAACAATTAAATCCGAGAGATCCATTCAACTTTGTTTTTATGGGCGACAGCAGAGGTGACGGACCAAACGATAATTGTTACACGATGAGCGGTGAATTTGAGCTTGTGTTAAAAAAGGCGGTGGAATTGAATCCGCTGTTTATTATTCATGGGGGAGACACCGTGTATACAGGAGAAAAGAGGTATTTGGAGCACTTTGTTAAGGTTGTCGAAAAAATAGCACCAAACATTCCCGTGTTTGTATGCGTAGGGAATCATGATGAATTAAACCTTGAAGAAAGCAACCTCGAAAACTTCAGAGCCACTATCGGAAAAGTGCACTGGGTCATTGATATTCCTGTCTTTAACTTCCGGTGCATCGCATTAAATAATATCATCAGTCCCAAGAATAAAATATATGGATTTACAGATAGAGAGCTGAATTATTTAGAGCAGCAGCTAGAGGATGCTCCTCGTAATACCGTTGTAGCCATGCATGCGCAGCCAAATATTGGCCGGTGGTCAGACCTGGGAGGTTTTCCTGTAACGACTCCTCAAAGTCAAGAATTTTTTGATTTAATTCAAGAACATCGCGTGAAAAAAGTGTTAGTCAGCCACGTGCATGCGTATGACGAGCAGTTTATTAGAAAAAACAGAAACGGGTCGTTTACGCTTGGAAGAGGTACTGATTTTGTATTATCAGGAGGCGCGGGTGCTCCCCTTGACTTTGAACCGCCTTTAATTTTAAATAATTATAATTTTACGGAGTTTTTTGTTAGCCGGTACGACATTTTAGGACCTCTTCTTTGGAAGGATTTTGGACGACCTCGAAGAAGTTGTTTGTAAAAACAAGAAAGTAGAAAGCAAGGTTCAAAAAAAAGAGGCTGGGAAAAAAGGGTTTTAGGCGAAATGAAAAATGAACCATTGATCAAGATGCTTGATTAGTGGTTCATTTTTTTATTAGGGTAAACGTAGATTTCATGTGTATAGGTCTTTCTAGCAGGTGATTGGAGCACAAGACGAAGACTCCTGCGGGAAAAGCGGAACAGGTGAGACCCCACAGGAGCTTATGCGACGAGGAGGCTCAGCGACCGCCCGCGGAAAGCGAAGTCTTGTACGGAAATCAACTGCGGTGTCACAAGCGATTCAGCTCATGAATCCCATTTGCCTTTAGATTGGATTCACTTCGTTATGTCTCAACCTCTTTTGGAAAACCGTACGAAACCTTGTAGCAGAAGGCTAAGCCAAGCGTTATAATAGATAGTGAATGATGATATATTCTCTATATTTGTCATATATTTGTATTACATATGTAATTGAAGAAAAACATTCACTTGATATACTGTTTAATGACTTAACTTTATCTTAACATTCACAGTGAAATGCGTGTTTATAGAGGCTTAAAACATACACAGCAAATGGAGGAGCTATCATGGCAAACGAAAAGATGCAAGAAGGACTCAATCGTTTTATTAAGGAAGATTTAAATGACCTTTTAGGTAGACTGTTCCCCCTAATGGACCGAGAATGTGCGGAAGAAAAGAGAATGCTTATCGAAACGGCGGTAGAGTACATTTATTCTTCAGGGTATCATCAAGGAGCAAAAGACTTGATCGAAACACATCGAAAAGATGATTACAAATTATTAAGGCAAAAATTAGCGTCAACGCCTCCTGAAAACTAATTTTTTTGAAATTTCTTTTGACAACATAAATGTAAGGTGTTAAGATGACTCTACATTCAAAATATTATAAACAATTAAAACTCTTATTGAGAGAGGCGGAGGGACTGGCCCTGTGAAGCCCGGCAACCATTTAACAATCTTGTTAAAAAGGTGCTACATCCTGCAAAGCGTACAGCTTTGAAAAATAAGAGAGGATTTCATAGATACTATGCCTCTCTATTCATAATAGAGAGGCTTTTTATTTTATGTAAAGGTGTTTTGAATGAACAATTTCATAGAAATGCATCAGGTGCTGTGTAACGAATGTACGCAGCTTAAAAGGGAAGACCGGTGAAAAGCCGGCGCGGTCCCGCCACTGTAATGGGGAGCAACTTATTAACCACTGTTTCATGTTGAAATGGGAAGGGATAGGAAGCGATGAACCTAAGTCAGGAGACCTGCCTGTTGTATGCACTTAAGCTCTACGGGATATAGAGAGGAGTGAGGAATACGTGTTGAGAAAAACAGGCTATCTCAACTTTAGTTAAGTATGCGTATCATCTCTCTTTTCATTTCGAAAAGGGAGATTTTTTAGTTTAGCGATAAAAAAATATACAGGGAGTGGAAAAAATGAGCAGTGTAAAAAGTTCAAATGTAGGTTATCCAAGAATTGGTGAAAAACGAGAATGGAAAAAAGCGCTTGAGCAGTTTTGGGCAGGAAAGCTAGAGAAAGATATCTTTCTTCAGGAAATTGAAGCTCTTCGTCTAGGACATCTGAAAAAACAGCGTGACGCAGGAATTGAATTAATTCCAGTCGGCGATTTTAGCTTATACGATCACGTGTTAGATACAGCGGCTATGTTTGGTTTGGTGCCAAAGCGCTTTGAATATAGCGGAGGCCCGGTATCGCTTGAAACGTATTTTGACATCGCGCGAGGAACAAAAGGTGCGGTAGCTTCTACGATGACAAAATGGTTTAACACAAATTATCACTACATCGTACCCGAGCTTGAGGAATGTACGCCGGCACTTGTAGAAAATCGCCCGCTTCAATTTTACAAAGAAGCAAAACAAAAGCTGAATATCAAAGGCAAACCCGTTATTTTAGGTCCAGTAACATTTGTGAAGCTGTCAAAAGGATATAAAAAAAGTGAGTTTAAAAAAGTAGTTGAACAATTTGTTCCTCTTTATGCGACTATTTTAGCTGAGCTTCAGGCAGAAGGAGTAGAGTGGGTACAAATAGATGAGCCGGTTTTAGCTACAACGCTATCAAAAGAAGACCTGGCACTGTATAAAGAAGTCTATGAAGCTTTGAAAAAAGCGGCACCGAATGTAAAAGTCATTTTGCAAACGTATTTTGACAGCGTTGATTACTACAAAGAAGTTGTGTCTCTTCCTGTTCACGGAATTGGATTGGATTTTGTACATGACCGAGGAGAAAATCTCACGGCGCTTAATAAATATGGGTTTCCGACTGATAAAGTGCTGGCAGCAGGAGTGATTGACGGACGAAACATTTGGCGTGAAAACTTGGACGAACAGCTTTTAACAATCAGTGAAATTGAAGAAGCTGTATCAAAAGACCGTTTGATTCTGCAGCCTTCATCAAGTTTATTACATGTTCCTGTCACGGTGAAAAGCGAAAAAACCATTGAGCCAATTCTAAAAAACGCGCTGTCTTTTGCAGATGAAAAGCTAAAGGAAATCACGCTTTTAACAAAAGCGGTGCAGCAAGGAAAAGAAGCAATAGAAAAAGAAATAAGTGTAAGCAAAAAAGCGATTCAAGCATTAAATGGATCATCTTTTCGAAATCATCAAGACGTGCAAAAAGAGCTGAAGCAGCTGGACAGCTATAAAGCAGAGCGCCAAGCGCCGTTTGACGTACGTCAACGCGTTCAGCAAGAAGCATTTCAACTGCCGCTTCTTCCAACGACAACAATTGGAAGCTTTCCGCAAACAAAAGAAGTGCGAAAAGAGCGTCTGAAGTGGCGTAAAGGAGAGTTAAGCGACAAAGCGTATGAAGCGTACATTAACGCTGAAATCAAAAAATGGATTGAAATTCAAGAAAACATCGGCTTAGATGTCCTTGTGCACGGAGAGTTTGAGCGCACGGACATGGTTGAATACTTCGGTGAAAAATTAGGAGGTTTTCAATTTACAAAGTTTGGCTGGGTGCAATCATACGGTTCTCGCTGCGTGAAGCCGCCGCTTATTTACGGAGATGTCTCGTACGAGCAGGCGATGACGATCAAAGAAACGGTCTACGCACAGTCTCTAACCAATAAGCCTGTTAAAGGAATGCTGACGGGGCCAATTACAATTTTAAACTGGTCATTTGTGCGTGATGATATCCCGCGCTACGACGTGGCAAATCAAATTGCGCTTGCTCTTAGAAAAGAAGTGGAAGCACTTGAAAGTCAGGGCATCTCAATGATTCAAGTAGATGAACCGGCGCTGCGTGAAGGACTGCCGTTAAAACGAGAAAACTGGGAAAGCTACTTGAACGCCGCGGTGTATGCGTTCAAATTAGCCACGGTATCGGTGCAAAACGAGACGCAAATTCACACGCATATGTGCTATTCAGAGTTCGAAGAGATTATTGATGCGATCAAAGCGCTTGATGCCGACGTCATTTCCATTGAAACGTCCAAAAGCCACGGTGAATTAATTTATGCGTTTGAAAAACATACGTATAACCAGGGAATTGGACTTGGCGTATATGATATCCACAGTCCGCGCGTACCGAAGCTTGAAGAGCTGACACGAAACATTGACCGCGCTCTAAAAGTGCTTGATCCTGCATTGTTTTGGATTAATCCCGACTGCGGTCTTAAAACAAGAGGAATCAGCGAGACGGTGGAAGCTTTAAAAGTGATGGTTGAGTCTGCAAAACAAACAAGAAAAAATTTATTACAAAACGCTTAATAACAAGAAAGTCAAGACCAAGCAGTGTAAACGCTACACTGCTTGGTCTTATGGGTTTTTTAAAGGCCAAAAATATCCATTGACACTTCCCGTAGATTTTTGTATCTTTTTAAAGGTGTTTTTAAAATCAGGGAGGTACAACATGAGTAACAACAGCACGCAGCACGTTAAAATTGTAACAGCGGATCCATCAGCGCTAGGCCTATTCGGACTTGCCATGGTGACACTTGTTGCATCGTTTCAAAAGCTTGGGGTAACCGATGGTGTTTCATTGGTATTGCCATGGGCAATTTTTTTAGGCGGAATAGGGCAGCTAATTGCGTCTATGCAAGATTTCAAACATAATAATACCTTCGGCGCAACGGCTTTTGGTGCCTTCGGTTTATTTTGGCTAGGTGTAGCGATGACATGGCTTATTCAGCTTGGCGCATTTGGAGAAGCGCTCGCAAAAGAAGCGGATCCGAAGCAGCTCGCATTTGCTTTTGTCGGCTACTTAATTTTCAGCGTTTTTATGACGATTGGAGCAATGGGCACTCATAAAGTATTATTTATTATTTTTGTATTAATTGATTTCTTATTTATTGGATTATCGCTAAGTACATTTGGTGTGGCATATGAATACACGCACTTACTAGCAGCAGTGTCAGAGCTATTAATTGCTCTGTTTTCATTCTATGGATCTGCAGCGGCTGTATTAAATACTCACTACGGTCGAGTTGTGCTTCCAGTGGGCAAGCCGTTTGGGGCATTTATCAAATAATCAAGACGTTCATTAAAAAGCGAAGTAGGGTTGAATTCTGTATGATGCAGAGGTCAATCCTTTTTTGTTTGGGCATTTTTATATATAGTAGAAAGAGATAGTTATATATAATAGAAGCTTTTAGAGAAAAAAGAGAAATACATAATGAAAGGAATCGTTTCAATGATTATAAGACAAGTGGATGAAAAAGATTTAAACCAATTAATTACATTAGAAAACAAAGGGTTTACACCTGAAGAAGCTGCCTCAAAAGATGCATTTATCACGCGAATTAAAACCATTCCTGATACGTTTATCATCGCCGAAGAAAATGAAGAAATAATCGGATATGTGAACGGACCCGTTATTTCAGCTCCGTTTATTACGGATGATTTGTTTGAAAAAACGATTTCGAACCCTGAGACAGGCGGTTATCAAAGTATTTTGGGTATCGTTGTAAATCCCAAGCATCATCACAAAGGAATTGCCAGTATGCTGCTAAAAGAGTTTGAAAAACAAGCGCGGAACAAACAGCGCGTAACGGTGACTTTAACGTGTAAAGAAGAATTGATTCCGTTTTACGAAAAAAATGGATATGTGAATCAAGGAGTTGCGCAGTCCCAGCATGCAGGCGTGCAGTGGTTTAATATGAGTAAGGAGCTTTAATGTTACTACTATGAATTGCTTGTTACACCGCTAATGATTTCGGTGCAAGGCTTCGCTTTCCGCGGGCGGCCGCTGAGCCTCCTCGTCGCTTGCGCTCCTGCGGGGTCTCACCTGTTCCGCTTTTTCCCGCAGGAGTCTTCGCCTTGCCCTCCAATCATCAGCTAGAAGCACCTACATACACGAAACCTACGTTCATCATACGCATAAAAAAATTAGCAAGAGGTGAATTCTTAACCAAACTCGTTCGCCTTGTCCTTCAACTAACCTACTTTTGTTTCAATCTCTATTTCAGTTATGTAAAAGACGCTACTTTGTCAAACATATTTGACAGTAACAAGGAAGATAATATAAGATATGGGTGTAAAAAGTTTTTTACATTTTAGAGATGAGTGATGAATGGTGGAAAACCGAATTAAAGAACTGCGTAAAGTCAAGCGGATGTCTCAAGATGAATTGGCGAAAGTATGCGGCGTATCGAGACAAACGATTAACGCAATTGAAAACAATAAGTATGATCCAAGCTTAGCGCTGGCTTTCCAGCTGGCCCAAGAACTGGGAGCAACAGTAGATGAGCTGTTTTTATTTCATAAATCATAAGTTAGTTAAAAAAAGGTAATGTGAAGCAACGATCTTCCTAGTAGGCGTGTTGACGATTCTGACCTATAAGCGAACAATACATAAGTAGGTAGAAGATTAATACTATTTCTATTGCTTCATATAAAAAATTCACCAAGAGATGGCGGTGAAATGAATGAAAAATCGAGCTGCAGGAGTAGCTCTTACAAGTACGGGCATGTTACTGTTGATGATAACGTTAATACTTCCTGTTCCGGGATTAATCTATAGTTTACTTGTAGGAAGCAGCATTGTACTAAAAGGATGCGGAACAGGAGGAATAAAAAGGTGTATCACCTGAATGCAGCGTGATGTAGAAAAGGAGGTTCCTTTTGAAAAAAAGAACGATTATTATAGCTGCACTTTTATTTATCATCGTATTTTATTTTACATATACCGGGAAAGCCTATCAGTTAAAAGACGTCATAAAAGTAGATGAAGCAAACGTTACGCGTATTGAAATAGATACGGATGAAGGAAAACGTGTAGTAGATGATAAAAAAGAGATAAAGCAAATCGTACATTCTTTGGCAAAAGTAGAAGTGAAAAAAAGCAAGGAACTCGATCCAAAGTTTGACCAGTCTTACTGGGTAAAAATCGTTGAAAACGGAAAAGATGCGTACGGCTTAACGATTTACGATAATGACTACATAAAAGCATTTAATTTTAAAGATAAAAAGCAGGCCACGTATACGATTGTTAAAGATCAAAAAGTAGATGTGAAAAAGCTGTTTTCAACTAAATAAAAAACCTACTAAAAAAGACAGCCTGCGCTGTCTTTTTTTATAAAAATAACAGATTGAAAATTTTGACTATTTCAAGTGGAATTAATCCTTGCCTATATAATTAATAAATGATTGAATTAGGTCAATATCAGGGTTAACTAACAGTGCTGGAAGAAGGCCAAATGTTAATAATACAAGGACGTTTGATCCAATGAAGATGCGAAGTGCTTTTTTGATTTTCATGATATTTCCTCCCTTTTTTATATTTTCGTATAAAAAGAGAAAAAAATCAATAGAAATGTGACGAAATTGTGAACTTTTTGTCTGATAGTCCCTGATAGATTATAAAAATTCCCTCTTTATACTAGATAAAGAGGGGATATAGTAAGTCATAAAATATGTAGAAACATTAAAAGTACATGCCCAGATTCCCAATAAACTGGTAGAGAAAATAGCATGAAAAGCCAATTAAGATACATCCAGCCGCAATAGAAACCCATTTGATATAAAGCTGATTCAGCACTTTTCTAGTTCCAGAGACAATTGTCATTAAGCCCAGGTCATGAATTAAAATTCCCGTTAATATTCCGGCAGCAATCACTAGGAAATGAAACGAGTGAGAGGCTTGAAGCGAATTTGTCAGCACCGTTCCAAATACGCTCAGCCAAAAAATGAGATTGCTCGGAGAAATCGCAACAAAGATTCCGTTCACATAAGAAGAGGCAAACGACTTTTTTACGTGTTCTCCAGGAGCCGTTATATCATGATCCGCGTGTCTAATGCTGTTATAGCCAATATAAAGTAAAAAAAGTGCCCCTACAAGCCACATAACAAGCTGGATAAAAGGAGCAGACAAAAAAGAAGCCAGTCCAGAGTAAAGAAGCACAATTAGCAACAAATCAACCGTCATGCCTCCAAGTCCCACAACCCAGCCGTGAAGAAAACCATTTTTTAAACCTTGCTTCGTCATTTCAATCGTTACCGTACCAACGGGAAGGGCAATCGAAAGACCGAGCAGCACATTTGTTAAAAATAACGTCACCAAAAACAAAACCTCTTTCAATCTCGTATCTACTATCGTTTTCCGTTTAAGTGGTCTTTCATTATACAAAAATATGTAATAAAATTCAATATTATGAATAAAAAAACATACAGTGAAGATAAGAGGAGGAAAAAAGTAAATGAAGTTAATTTGTGAATCGTTGGAAAAAGAAGACTACACGCAAGAACTTCCTGAAGTGAATTTTACACATTCTTTGATTCAACAAAAGGTACGTGAACTCAAAAGCGGCTCGCCTTATTCTCCAATAGCGTACATAAAAAAAGCGTACGAGTTTGTGAGAGATAAAGTTTCTCATTCATGGGATATTCAAAGCAGAATCATCACGAAAACGGCTTCAGAGGCTTTAAAAGAAAAGGAAGGAATTTGTTACAGCAAATCTAATCTACTAGCCGCTTTGCTGCGTGCAGAAGGGATTCCGACAGGCTTTTGTTATCAAAGATTAATCCTTGGGGATACGATAGACACAGGCTACTGTATTCATGCGTTAAATGCTGTCTACATCAAAAGTGAAAAGAAATGGATTCGATTAGACGCGAGAGGAAATAAAGAAGAAGTGCAAGCCGACTTTTCGCTAAAAAAAGAAAAACTGGCTTTTCCAGTAAATCCTGCACAGGGTGAAGTAGACTATGCGACTATTTATACAAAATCCCGCAAAGAAACAATGGACGTGTTGTCTCAGCACGAAGACTGCTTGGATATGTATTTGCACTACTTGCCTACCGAGCTATAAAAAGCGGCTGGGATAAACGTATTTTAGTTGAAGGAAGATCCGAACGATGAATGGAGAACCTTAATAGAGAATGAAATTCGTTCGGATTTTTTATTGATAGTTTCATGTATGTGGCTGCTTCTAGCTGGTGATTGGAGGGCAAGACGAAGACTCCTGCGGGGAAAGCGGAACAGGTGAGACCCCACAGGAGCGTAAGCTACGAGGAGGCTCACCGGCCGCCCGCGGAAAGCGAAGTCTTGCACGGAAATCAACAGCGGTGTAACAAGCGGTTCAGCTCATCTCTCCATTTTATTCGTCTTTAACTGAAAAATTAGTATGCCATCTCTTCACCATTTTAAACGCTTTCCTGCACGGTGGTTGACGGTCTTTTAAACGCAGCAACTAACCATACAATATTCGTAATCAGTAAGCCCAAACAAGAAATCATTACACCTATGATGGAAGCTAAGTTTCCTGAGAAATCTTCCAGTCCAAATAAAAACAGAGCCGGCATCAGTAATAGAGTACTAGCAGCGATTAAAAGTCCAATACTACAAAAAGCGGCCATCACAAATTTTAAGAAGTTGATTCCTATCATATAAAAAGCTAAAGGCAGCAAATATAAAAATAGAATCATGCCAAGAGATAACCACATTCCTACTGAACCGAACGTATTAACGTTTGGACCTGAATCTGCTAGAGGTGAAAGCGAAGCAAGAACTATGATAGAGCAGAAAAATAGTGCAGAAAGCAAAGTGGTGATTGCCACACTATTTTTTGCTGTCGAATTATGCACTGTTTTTTAACCTCCTTTCCAAATAAAAAGTATATGGATTAATTTTACAATATAAAAGTCTGAAAATAACCAATTTTTTACAAAAATGTTCGATAGGCTGGATAATAATGAAGAGAAGATGGGTTGAGATAATACACGTGAACATATTTTTTGTGTGGGCCTGGATAGTGGGTTTCGTGCCAGTATTGCGTCAGTATTGTTTGAATAGGGTGCGAATGAGGGGCCTCTCCGTAATGTCCGTAGTAGATGCCGCTTCCTGAATAAGGAGAATACATAAAATCACCTGCCTGCTTAAATGAATGTGTTACACGGTATGTTTTTATACGGATTAACGTTCTTCTACAGTGTAAAAAGGGCACAAATAGGTCGTTTGCTGTATAAATGCCTCACTCCAGTAAAAAAGACCTCTAAAAGCACGAGGTCATAAGCTAAGCATCTGTATGTTCTTCACTGAGATTTCTTTGAAAATCCAAAAAACGAGTTCCTTGAAACGTCAGTATTCCTTCGTCTCCTTCTGCAAGCTTGCCGTACTGGCTGCCTGAAACAGTAAATTCAGAGCGGTCGGTGCTTTCAAATTGAAAGGTTACGTAGTAAGTTGTAGACGTATGAGAGTGGTGATGTTCGTGAGCGTGACTGTTGTGGTGCTGGACGTTTGTCCGTTTGCCCGTAATTTTTGCTTTTACAGATAGACGGGGAGACTGCTCATTTTTGCTCCACGTGCTGATTCCTTTAAAAATAGAAAATAAGAAAATACCAATAACAATAAAAAAAAATAGCATAACAAACGTAGGCATTCCGTTAAATAACGCATCGTCTGGAAAAAAAGCGCCTCCGCTTAGGTCAGCATCACCTTCAAAAACAATGTCATCTCCGGACGGGTCATCTTCAAATATCATTTCATCTTCAAACATTCGTATTCCCCCTTACTATAAATACGGTTCCTGAATGGAAAAAGTTTCATCTTTATAGTAGTCTTATGATAGGATAGCTAGTTACTATTCATACATATGAGTGAACAAGGAAAAGGAGAGATCAACATGGCGAAATACAAAGTTGTTATGTCTGGAAAGACGTGGCCAAACGCTTACGAAAAGCTAGCGGAACACTGCGATATTCAAATGTGGGAAGGAGAAGGGAAGATTCCACAAGAAACGCTGCGCGACTGGCTTCGTAATGCTGACGGCTTTTTTAATATCGGCCACATTACAGTAGATGAAGAATTGTTAGAAGCAGCACCGAATCTGCGCGTTATTTCTCAATCGGGTGTCGGGTATGACAGTGTAGATGTCGAAGCGTGTACCAAAAAAGGCGTGCCGTTTAGCAATACGCCAGGAGTGCTAGTAGAAGCAACGGCAGACTTAACGTTTGGTCTCTTATTGTCAGCAGCTCGCCGCATTCATGAAGGCTATGAAAAAGTGAAACAAGGAAACTGGGAAACGGTATTTGGCGTTGATTTATTTGGAAAAACGCTTGGTATTGTTGGAATGGGCGATATCGGAAGCGCCGTTGCCAGACGAGCAAAGGCATCGGGGATGAACATCGTTTACCACAACCGAAGCCGCAAGCATGAAGCCGAAAAAGAGCTTGATGCCGTATATCTTTCGTTTGAAGAACTGCTTCACACAGCTGACTGTATCGTATGCTTAGTACCGCTTTCAGATCAAAGCAAAGGCATGTTTGGAGAAGCGGAATTTAAAGCTATGAAAAACAGCGCGTATTTTGTAAACGCAGCGCGCGGAGGATTAGTGGACACGGAAGCACTGTACGAAGCGCTGAAAAATGAAGAAATTGCGTATGCCGCACTGGACGTAACAGACCCAGAGCCGCTTCCGGCAGATCACAAGCTGCTGCAGCTTTCAAATGTGCTAGTAACGCCGCATATTGGAAGCGCTACGTACGAGACGCGCAATCGTATGGCAGATCTAGCCGTACAGAACCTGCTTTTAGGTCTTGAGAAAAAGCCTTTAGTGACGTGCGTGAATGAAGAAGTGAACTACAAGTAAGGAGAGATTTTTTGTTAAAAGCATTACAGCTTATTTTTTCAATTATTACCGTTGGACTGGCTCTTTATATGATGCTCACTCACAATGACCAGTTCCTTTCGCTTTTAAATATACTTCTAGGCTTAACGATGCTAGTTTTAGGAGCAATTGAATGGCAAAAAAGAAAGAAAACCAGCGCGTGGCTGCTGTTTTTCGTTGCGCTATTCAGCTGGTTTGTCGGTCTTTATCGCATGACCATTTAAAAACGCTTGGCATACGCCAAGCGTTTTTTTAATGTGCTTTTAGCTGCGTTTCTAACACGTTTTCAATAACGGAAGCTACTCCGTTTTCATCGTTTGTTAATGTAACGTCATCAGCTAGTGCTTTAATTTCTGCATGCGCATTTGCCATAGCGATTCCTTTTCCAGCTCTTTGCAGCATCGATACGTCGTTAAAGCTGTCTCCAATGGCAATGGTATCGTGAAGAGAAGCGCCAACCTCTTTTACAACGTAGTTTAATGCGTTTCCTTTTGACGCATCTTTGTGTTCGAGTTCAAAGTTATGATCAGCGGAAGAGACAAGGGTCATGTCGTGCTGCTTGCTAAAGTGATCCCAGCCTTTTTTTCGTTTTTCATCATCAAATGAAAAAGCCAATACGTTATAAAGCTCAGCGTTTGTATTTAAAATATCTTCATACGATGCAACAAAGGCAAATCCCGTTTGGCTGTACTGCTTAGCGGCAGCGTGATGAAGTATTTCTTCGTCCACGTTTTTATTGGCGCTTTTTACTCGGTCAATTTCAATGGCCAGCAGCTCACGGCCTGAGTTTGGCGTATAAATGGCATGTTCAGCAAACACTTCATAATAAAATTCGTTTGCATCCAGCCACTGAAGCGCTTCTTTTACGTGATGGGCATCAATTGGAACAGAATGTCTGAGCTGTCCGTCCGGGTCATGAATAGTCGCTCCGTTTGCGGCAATCACCCAAAGGTTGGAAAGCTCAGCTTTTTTTAAAATTTCCTGCACGTCGAAATAAGCGCGCCCCGTAGCAACCACGACTTCAACTCCGTGTTTTTGCGCTTTTTTAATTGCTTCTGCATTAATTGTGCTAATTTCACTGCTGCTATTTAAAAGAGTTCCATCTAAGTCTGTAAAAATCATCTTCATAAACTATCTCTCCCTTTGACTATTATTACTTGTTTTTGCATGTTTTATCTTGTTTATTCTACAATAAACGAAAAAACACTGATAATCAAGCGTTTTTACATTGTTTTTACAAAAGAAACAAGTATAATAAAGTAAAAAGCAGAAAGAAAACAGGTGAACAAGCAATGTTAAAACAAGAAAGACGCAAACAAATTATGAATTTGCTTGAAAAAGAAGGGCGCATTGTAGCTACGACGCTTAGCCAAACGCTGAACGTTTCAGAAGATACAATCCGCAGAGATCTGCGGGAAATGGACGCGCTTGGTCTGCTGCAGCGCGTACACGGAGGAGCGCTTCCGCGTTCCACGTCTGCGGTTGATTACAAAGAGCGTAAACGTGAATTGATGGATGTTAAGCATTCACTTGCCGTTGCGGCGCTTCCGTTAATTAAAGACGGGCAGGTGCTCTTGATGGACGGAAGTACAACAAATATTCAGCTCGTCAAAGCTTTTCCAAAGAATTTAAACGTTACGGTTATTACAAACAGTCCGTTAATTACCGTTGCACTAGCGGAACATGACTTTGTAGAAGTTGTTTCTCTTGGAGGAACGTTTCGAAAAGAATCGATGGTCACAGTAGGACAAAGCGTGGTTGATACGCTTAAGCAAATTCGAGCGGATCTTTGTTTTTTAGGCGTATACGCAATCGATCCTAAAATCGGTATGAGCATTCCTTTGCTTGAAGAAATGCACATCAAAAGTCAAATGATAAAAAGTGCGAGTGAAGTAGCGGCTATTGTAACAGCTAAAAAACTCAATACGTCTTCAACGTACACGTTCAGCTCAGCCAACTCCCTAGATTGGCTCATTACAGAAGAACATGTGAACGAAACCGTGTTAAATGCTTATCGCGAAATCGGCATTGAAGTGATCACAAATAAATAGTAGTTTTGGTAAGGAAGTATATGGTAATGTAGAGTAAAAAAGGAGCTTGAGCGATGAGCGAACAAATAGATGTTACGCAGGAATTAGCGAAGCTTCAGCAAAGAGTCGAACACCTAGAGGAAAGAGTGGAAAAAGCAGAGTCCAGGCAAGGCCCTTTATGGTTTCTATGGGAAGCTATACGATCAATTTTAATTGGACTATTTATTGTAGGACCTGTGGTCGCCATTATTTTTGGCGTGTTAGGGGCACTATCCGGAAAATAAAAGACCCGTTTCTTTATTGAAACGGGTTTTTTATTATTATTTGTTTTCTGAATCAGAACGAAACTTCGTGCTGACAAAAATGATAATGGCTAATAGAATCACAATTGGCAGCCAAATAATTTCAAATTTATAAGCTGGCTCTGCAAGTGCGGCGATAACAGCGCCAAAGCAGTAAAGCACAAGAGACAGCGCGCGAAGAATCGCATCGGTGTTAAACGTTTTGCGGTAGCGAGGGCTGCGAAAACGTGCCGTTACGTCTTCAAAGAAGTTAGCAAGCGTCCCTGTTAATACAGTTGTAGAAATTCCGGCTACGCCAAGCTTTCGAGCAGCCGTTGTTTGAAGACCCATTGCTGAGCTTAATAAGAAAATAAATAAGTAAGTTAAGTGTAAAGAAGGAGAAAACGAAGATAAAAGTGCAAAAACAAGTAAAATCAATCCTTCTATTCCAAGGGCAATCGTTACGGCTTTAGGCCAAAACGTTTTTTCTTTGTTTCCAACTAGGATTGCAGCTCCTACAACTCCTACAATAAAACCTCCTAAAGCTGTGAGGGAATGAAAAACAGTTGTTTCAAGCGAGTTTCCGATTGCTAACCCAAGCAGCACGATGTTTCCCGTCATATTTGCAGTAAAGATATGGCCAAGGCTTAAGTAGCCAATTACATCGACGATACCTGCTGTTACGCAAAGAACGAGCAAAATAATGTTTCGATAAGTAGAATTCGTCACGGTAAGTCATCCTTTCTTTTTATACCAACTAAACAGTTTACCGTGAAGAAAAAAATCTGTCCAGAGAGTTGTCCTACAAATTTTCAAGTGTGTCCCACCCAAAAGCCACTTCAGATAGAGATGTACCATCAATGATAACGTCGGCGCGATCGATTCTTTTTCCGCCAAGCGCTTCATAAAATTGACAGGCGCCGTTTTGTTCAAAAGCCCATGTGAGCATCGTATGTATATCACGGTCTACAAGCTCTTGCGCTATTTTATGCATAAGCGCTTTGCCAATTCCTTTTCGCTGATGCTCTGTGAGTAAATACATGGCATACAGTTCTCCGGTATAGGAAGGATGCTTGTTGGTTCTTTCTTTACCATAAGAAGCAAAGCCTACGATTTGACCGTTTTCTTCTGCAACGAAAACAGAATTTGATTCCAGCTGCTTTTTCCAGACGGCTTTTCGCTTTTCAGCGTTCAACGAATGTAAAAAAGAATCCGGAACAAGTCCTTTATAAGTCGATTTCCAGCTTTCTACGTGTACGTGGGCAATGCCCGCTTCGTCACCAATTCTCCCTTGACGTATCATCTTCTCACCTCGTTTTTTTTTTTTTTTTTCTATATTTTAACATAAATTTAAAGGTGATATCCCCGTTTTTCCGTTTTCTTTGTATATATATAGTAGCTATTTTACATAACAAAGGAGATGACGTAATGAGTAAATTATTATTAAAAGATCAGCCGTTACTTGTACTGCCGGCGCTTGCAGTCAAAGTAGGAGTGAACGGAGCGCTGTTTCTTCAGCAGCTTCACTACTGGCTTGAAAAAAGCGTGAACGTGCAGGACGGATATACGTGGGTATACAATACCAATCAGCAGTGGCTGCAGCAGTTTCCGTTTTGGTCGCTTTCAACGATTCAACGCATCATTTCAAAGCTTGAAAAAGAAGGGTTAATTATAAAAGGAAAATACAACCGCTCTAAATTTAACAACACGGTTTGGTACCGAATTGATTATGAGCAATTAGAAAAGCTTATGCCAAGCGATGAATTTGAAGAGCTCGAAGATGTCAATTTGACAGAAAGGGCTAGTCAAATTGAAGCAGCGGAGCCGGTCACAGTGAAAGCGTCATTAACAGAGACTACAGCAGAAAATACAAATCAAATAAAAAGAGAAGAAGACGCGCATGACGCTTACGCCCAAACGTTGGAAGTCGCTTTTATTGCTAGAAGAAACCGAGGGATGTATCCTTCAGCGAATGACTTGAAGCATATGTACGAAGTCGCAAAAAGCGAAATACCACTAGAAACGGCGCTATCAGGACTGCATGAAGCATTCGATCACTACGAGCCTAAATACAGCGGTGATACGATTCGAGCGTTTGCTTATATCAAACAGCATCTTTTTCATAAGCATTATGTAACATCACAGCGTACGCTAGCGAGTCACCAGACTGAAAAGCCGATTTCCTACGTCAATAAAAAGCGTGTAGTTCGCAAAGAATTGACGCCGGATTGGCTAAGAGAAAATGAAGAGGCAGCGCCTTTAGCTTCAGCTTTTAAAGACGATGCTCACTTTGAAGAAGAAAAGAAAAAGCTGGCAGAAAGTCTTCGCGAGCTGGAGCAAGAATTAAAAAATAATTGAAAATAACACTGGACTTTTATAAGATAAAAGATAGTAAACCTTTTGAAGACGAAAGGTTTACTTGGTAAAAGAAAAGCGGCTTTTAAAGAAGGTGCGCCATAAACGTGATAAAATTTTTGTTTTTGCTGTTCATGCCTACAATCTTTGTTTTTTTCGGTTTGTGGCTTATCCAAAATGTGTTGGTAACATTTGTTTGCTTTTACGGCTGGATGTTTATGATTTTATATGCGAATAATAAAATTAACTTTAAGGTAGCGCTTACAAAGAAATCTCTGTATGTGGGAACTCTCAGCGGAATTCTATGTGCTGCTGCGATAATTGGAAGCAGCCTGCTTTTTTCTGGTAAAATCTTTCATGTGAAAGATATGCAAGCGGTTTTGCAAATATGGGGATTTAGCGGGTGGAAAGTTGCCGTTTTAGCCGTCGTTTTGATTTTTATTAATCCTGTTTTAGAAGAAATGTATTGGCGGGTGTATATACAAAATAAAGTGAAAAAGCATGTTTCTGTACTTGCTTCGAGCACTGTTACATCAAGCTTTTATACGCTTTATCACGTATTCATTATCCTTCCTGTTTTCGTATTTCCGTTTAATATGATCTCGGTAATAGGCGTCTTTTCAGCAGGTATGATGTGGGCGTATATAAGAGAGCGATATGGTATCAAAGGGGCCATCATCAGTCATGCGCTAGCGGATGCGGCGATTATGATTGTATACGGATTATATGTAAGATAGTGGTATTATATCAAAAAACCATGAATCGTTATTCATTTATAACTTGTTTTCATGGTATAATAACAATAATAGTAAAATTTTATCAACACATTTGAATTGAAATAATGTATACTTGTAATACAAAGATTGAAGCGTTTACATAAATCGGAATACACATAGTTAATCTGGGTCCGATGAACACTAAAAAAAGAGAGAGAGATAATTACTTGGAGGAGGAATAGAAGTATGTTTGTACCTATTGAGCGTAAAAAAGTATCTAGTCAAGTGCTTGATCAATTAAAGAAGATGATTAAAGAGAAAACGTTCCCGCCAGAGTCTCGTTTACCGTCGGAACATGAACTGTCAAAAATGTTTGGAGTGAGCCGCGCACCGATTCGTGAAGCGCTAAGCGTTCTTTCTGCCAGTGGATTGATTGAATCAAGACAAGGCGGAGGAAGCTACGTAAAGCGTGTAAACTTAGTGGGCATGCTTGATCCAATGACGTTTGAAATGGTTGAAGCAGATCAGGTTCTTGAATTAATTGAAATGCGTATTATCATTGAGTCGCAGGCAGCAAGCTTAGCCGCGCTGCGCCGCACAGATGAAGAACTGATTGAAATTAAAGAATCGTTAGAAGCATTTAAAAAGACGGTTCATAACAGTGAAGAGATTGGACATGAAGCAGACTATCGTTTTCACCATGATATCGTGAAAGCAGCTCATAATTCATTCCTTCTTCATGCTGTAGAAGATTTAGGGCATTTATATCGAAAAGCGCTTGCTTATTCATTAAATAAAAGCCAAAAAGAAAATCGCAAGCAAACGGATGCTGACCATGAACGCATTTTTGAAGCGATTAAAAATGGAGAGCCAGAAGAAGCAGCAGAAGCGGTCCGTGATCACTTAGAGCACGTTCGCCAAAAAGTAATGGTATCTCAATAATAAAAAAACGACAGCCCGAGTGGCTGTCGTTTTTTATTACTCAGACCATTCATGTGAGGAAATAGCACACGATGAAAACGAAAATTTATGCTTAAGCCGGTGCAAATGTGCCGGCTTTTTTGTGTGTGAAAGGAGAAAATATCTAATTATACTCTTTTGGCGTTTGGCTGGCTGATTATCGCAGGGATTTGTATTATTGTCGGGCCTGTGGTGGAGTTCGTGAGGGAGAAGAAGGATAGAGATACAGTTTAATTTGTCAAAACAATACGAATTTCAAATGTGTTAGTTATAAAAAAGATCACAAATCATATTCTAGTGAATGTGGTTTGTGATTTTTTTGTAAAGATATTTAAAATTAGGTTAATTTTATAAAACTCCACCATGGATTTAAGTGGAATTTTATCGCTGTATTTGATGATCTTTTGACGTAAATGAAAGGAGGTGAAGTAATTGCATATCGTCTCTTTAGAAAAAGCATGTTATGCAGAACTTCAAGCAGTAGGTTCAAAAGCTTACAATCTTTCAAAAATGATTCAGCACGTTTCTCATATCCCTAAAGGATTTGTTTTGACATCTCACGCATTACTTTCCTTTTTAACATTTAACCAAATAGAAATAAAAACAGAAGATAGCAGCGTCATAGAAAAGAAGATTCAAAGCGGTACGTTTTCTGCAGCTCTGCAAAAAGAAATTGTTTCTTCGTATGCTAACGTTCAAGGTGCTGGTATAAAAGCCGTAGCCGTAAGATCTTCTTCCGCACTTGAAGATTTGGAAAATGCGTCTTTTGCCGGACAGTATGAAACGATATTAAATGTAAGAAACAGCGAAGAACTTTTGGCAAGTATAAAAAGATGCTGGGCTTCTTACTTTTCATCCATGGTTCAAGCGTATGCCGAAGATAAGGAAATTTCGCTTTCTAATCCCCAGATGGGTGTCCTTGTACAAGGAATGGTTGAAGCCGATGTATCGGGAGTAATTTTTAGCGTAAATCCTATTACAGAAAGTGAAGATGAAGTGGTCATTAACGTGGCGTACGGCTTAGGAGAAGGAATCGTATCAGGTGGTGTTACGCCGGATTTATTTATTATTCATAAACAGACAAGGAATATAATGAAAGAACTAGGATTAAAAGAATATAAGCTAGTGTCAGGTTTTACAGGAATAACAAAAGCGATGACAACGAATAAAGAAAAAAATGAATTTTCTATATCAGATGAAACAGCACTACAGCTGCTTCGTCTAACGAATCAAGTAGAGGAGTATTGCCAGTACGCTGTAGACATTGAATTTGCCATAAAAGATGAAGATATTTATCTGCTTCAAGTAAGACCGGTTACTACATAATGAAAAGGAAAGGGGAAATCAAATGAACGTATTATCTGCATTTCAAAACGACCTATTTTTAAGTGAGGAAGAAAAACAAACGGGGTTTTGGGTACAAGATAATTTACATATCGCACATGCACTAAGCCCTTTATACGCTTCTTTTCAGCTTCCGGCAATGACGTATGGGACAAAGCAAGGTTTTGAAACGTTAAAACTGCCTATTGCTCAATTTGTAGTGAAATTAGCTGATGGAAAAATGTATCAGCAAAATATCCCGTTTCCCGGTGACGTAAATGATCGCTTAAAGGAGCACCAAAAAGCAGTGAAGCCGCTGTTGCCTCGACTTAAACCTAGATTATACGAGTACGTTAATGAGGTGTTTTTACCTTTTTATACGAAAGTCAAAAGAAATGCGGAACGTCCTTTATCTTTAAAAGAAGCAGGGAAAAAAGTAAAAGAGCTGCATAATTTTTATAAAAAAGCTTGGCAGCTCCACTTTGAAATTGTCATGCCAAGAAGTGATTTAGGAATGATTTTAGAAGAGCTATATGGAAACTTGACGGGAGACGCGAATACCGCCTACGTATATGATCTGCTGGAAGGCGTGATGAACAAGTCACTTGAAACGGATCAAGCACTGTGGGAACTAACTGACACGGTAAAGCGTTCCGGCCCGTTAAAACAAGCTTTTACGGAACAAAGGTCAGAAGAAATAGAAGCAAATCTATTAGGCACAGCTGAAGGCAGAGAATTTTTAAAGAATCTGCAAAGCTTTTTAAATGAGTATGGCTATCGTTCTGCAAATTCGCACGAGTTTATTGATGAGACGTGGGTAGAAAATCCTTTACATGCGCTATCGATTATTGCTGGCTATGTGCGTAAAGATTACGACTTCAAGAAAAATTATGAAGACGTCGTAAAAAAGAGAGAAGAAAGCTACCGTGATGTACTCGCAAACATGCCGGAGTGCGAAGAAAAAGAGCAGTTTAAGCTGTTTTATGGATGGGCTTTGGACGCATGGGGGTTGGATGAAGATCATCATTTTTATATCGATGCGATGCTGCCTGCTACAGCAAGACTTTTTCTGCTGAATGTAGGAACTCTTTTAGCTGATCACCAAGTGATTCATCAGCCTCAAGATATTTTTCATTTTTATTACGATGAATTGCTGGAGGTATTAAAAAAACCCGTGGCATCTCATGAACTTATCGCCAATAGAAAGCAGGAGTTTAAAGAAAATCGTCATAAAAAAACGCCGCCTGCTTATGGAACGCCTCCTCAAACAGGAGAAGATCCTTTATTAGAGCGGGTATTCGGGAAAATGGGGCCTCCAGAAGTAGATGAAACGCAAAAAATCTTTAAAGGAAGTGCCGCTTCAAGAGGTGTTTATACGGGAGTGGTAAAAATCATTTCAGATCCAAGTCAATTTTCTAAGCTTAAACAAGGAGATGTTCTTGTGTGTGAAACAACAGCACCTGCTTGGACCACGTTATTTTCGCTTGCTGGCGCGATTGTAACCAATGCAGGAGGAATTTTATCTCATGCAGGAACAGTGGCTCGTGAATATAAACTTCCAGCGGTTCTTGGCACAAAAGTAGCCGTGGATCTACTAAAAGACGAAGATGTTGTTACCGTAGACGGAACTAACGGAGTGGTGACGATTGAACAGCAGTAAGCCGTCTTTGATTATCTTTTCTATTTTAACGGGAACTTTTTTAATTCCCGTTAATTCCACTATGATTGCGGTAGGCTTACCGTCTATTGCAAAAGCGCTTCATCTTTCCATCGTACATGTATCAGTAGTGGTAACTATTTATTTAATTGTGATGGCAGTTGCTCAGCCCATTGCGGGGAAACTTGGGGATTTATATGGAAATAAAACGATGTTCGTAGCTGGAATGATTATTTTTCTAGTGGGATCTGCCGCCTGTGTGTTTTCATATAACTTACTTTCGCTCACCGTTTTTCGAACGCTGCAAGCATTAGGAGGTGCACTGGCTACTCCTAATGCAACAGCGATTATGAGACACAGTTTACCAAAAGAAAAGCTTGGAAGAACGCTTGGGTTATTTGGATTATCAATGGGGCTAGGAGCAGCTGTAGGGCCTGTATTAGGTGCTTTTTTAATTAAGTATCTTGGATGGACGTCGATTTTTTGGTTTAACGTTCCTTTTGCTGTTCTATCGCTGATTTGTTCATTTATATACGTGCCGTCTAACGTAAAACAAAAAGCAAAAATGCTGGATATAGGGGGCGCTTTATTGCTTGGAGTGAGCATGACGAGCTTTACGCTAATGCTGACGCACCGTGATTTGTTTAATGCGTGGACTATTTTTATATGCATAGCGTCTATCGTTCTTTTCATTGTGCAAGAACGCAAAGTCCAAGAGCCGCTGATTGATTTTAAGCTTTTTAAGGTTCGTCCCTTTTTTTCTTCAAATCTTTCTATTCTATGCAGCAATTTTATGATGTATAGTACTATTTTGTTTGTTCCTCTTTTGCTAGAGAAGCAGTATGATATTCGTTTAATTGGTTTGCTTCTTTTCTTTTTTTCATTAGCCATGTCTATTTCTTCTTGGCTAGGAGGATTGTTAGCGGAAAAGGTAGGGAAAGAACATCCGATACGGTTATCATTTCTTATTTCACTGCTTGCGGCGATGCTTTATTTCCACTTAGCAAGTGCCTCCATTTCTTATACCATTGTATCTTTATTAGTAGGAGGAGTGGGAGCAGGAATCGGTGTTTCATCTATGCAGGCTATGAATATCCAATCCGTCAAAAAAGAGCAATCAGGCACTGCATCGGGCATTTATTCTACTTTTCGCTATATTGGAGGGATGTTAGCGTCTGCTGCGGTGAGCTTGTTAGTAGGCACTACTGGTCTATTAGTGGTTCTATGTATAGCCGGAATAGCAGGATTCCTTGTGTCGTTAGTTGGAAAAGAAAAAGAAAAGCAAGTTTCCTTGTCTAAAGACGTTTTTAAATAAAAAAGAATAGCCAGCGGAGAAGCAGACACTCATTTTATTGCAGGTCCTGAAAATGATGATGTGCTGATCCAAAGGCTATTCTATTTTTAAGTGATCGCTCTTTTTTCAATTTTACACACCCACCGGTAATACTGCACCACCATCCAAAACAACAGCGGATTTAAGAGGAGCGAATACCACCACGTCCACCATCCGTAGTGAAAATAACCCCAAGGAGCAGGGAGAAGAGCCACTACTTCATAAAGTAAAACAGCAACCGACCAAAATAAAATATAGGTGGCTTTTTTTGTGAGGTTCCCGGCAAGGGGATAGTAGGTAAGAAAAAGCATGTTTACAGGCGGAATGAGAACAGTATAAGCAAAAATACCTTGCCAGTCCGTCTCTTGTGTAAAATACCAGTAGCCGTGAAATTTGAAATTAATAAAGACGTCAAAGATGTGCTGAGCAGCAATGGTGAACATCCAAATGTGTACAACTTGATTTGCTGTGAAGCGCTTGTTTGTTTTAAAAGCAAGAACGTTAAATACTAAAATAGAAAGAATTAATCCAATCATATTGGTTCTCCTTTTGGCTTCTTGACTATATTGTATAATTTTAGGAGATTAAATCCAATAGAGAAATGGACATACTACGAATTTTCTGCGGTCTTTTTCACAGTGACGGACTGTACTTGTTTTCGATTTCTTAAAAAGGCGATCACGAGTAAAAAAGCAGGAATGACAATTTGAAACGGAAGATGTAAAGTGAACGGAATAATTTTTAAACCTTCATAGACATGTTCGAAATAGTTTTGAGCAAGAGACAATGAATAAAACAAAATGACCAAGCCGATTGGAAATACAAGCGGTGACGGGTTTTTAAGCTCAAACACGTGGGAAAGGCCCAGCACAGTGGCGTAGAAAAACAGACCGATTTTAAAGAAACCGCCAGTGATTAAAGCCACCATAAAAAATACATCAAGCCGCTCTAAAAACCCTACAAATTGAATGCTTTGAACGGTGCTTAAAAGCGGAAAAGCAGACCTCGATGTTAAGGTAACGCCCAGCACACCTATATTCACAATCATTGTGATCATAAGATTAACACCGTTTAACGTGATTGCGCTGAATACAATCAGAGCGGTCTTTTTCACATTTTTTGTATACGGGAAAATCATTGCAAATACAATCACTTCACCAAAAGGAAAATAAAGCGTTTGGCTGTAAGCAACGCGAAGCACCGGAGCGATGCCTTTTTCAAGAATCGGCCGCAGGCTTGTAAAATCAATGAGGCCGGAAACAAAAATAAGAATAAAGCCAGCAACGGCGAGTACGTAAATGAAGAAAAACAGCAGTTCCGCCGAACGTGCCATTACTTCAATTCCTTGGCGAACGGTATAGATAATTCCGAGCATCAGTAAAGCGTTCACTATAAAAAGCGGCGTATCGGGATAGACGAACGTAAGAAGCATCGCGCCAAAATCGCGCAGCACCCGCGCGGCTCCATTCGCAAAATATAATATGTAAAGAAAAGCAAGTATGCGTCCCGGCACTTTTCCAATAATTTTTCGATATACTCCGTCAGGGCTAAATCCGGATAATAGCGGTGCAAGCGAGAATACATAAAAATAAGTGCATAGCTGCTGATCATACCAACTAAAATAGCAATCCAAGCATCTTGCTTAGAGTCCATTGCTAAGCCGACTAAAAAGGCGCTGCCAATCTCAAAGAGCGTAATTAACACAAACAGCTGCCATCCGCTAATTCGAGCTTTTTCCACTGCCTATCCGCCTCCTTTTCTACAGCTAGTATGCGCTTTTTAACGTGAAGCATATGCATCATGTAAGTAAAGAGTTGGAAAGGAAATAGGGATATTTTGTTAAAAACTAAGTGCGCTAGCCGAAGATATAAGAGAGAAGTACGTAAAAGGAGAGAGCGTATTGGATTTATTTGAAGTTATATTGAGTATCCATATTGGACTCGGAATGATTTGTTTGCTTTCAGGAGCGGTGTCCATGCTAGCGGCTAAGAAAAAAGGAGGGCATACCAAATGGGGAGAAGTGTACCACGGTGTTTACGCAGCCCTAGCCGCTACAGCTATCATGTTAGCGATTTGGAAATGGAATGAAATTGCCTATTTATTTTATATTGCGGTGTTTTCATACGGATTAGCGGTATACGGGTACTTAGCACGCAAGCAAAAATGGAAGAGCTGGCTTCAGCATCATATTCGCGGGATGCTGGGGTCTTATATCGGAGCGCTTACCGCGCTGCTTGTGAATATTGGAGACAGTATTCCGCTGTTAAATAAACTTCCGGCCCTTTCATATTGGTTTTTGCCAACGATTATTGGCAGTCCGCTTATTTACATAGTGGGAAGACGCTATCGAAAAAATCCTTCCGTTTCTAAAAAAATATCATACTAACGAAAAAAGCCTTTTCTCTATAAAAGGCTTTTTTCTATGGCGAACATTTGTGCTATGATAGAGAAGCAAGGAGGATACAGCATGAAAGAAAATCATCAGTTTACCATACATACAGATAAAGAAAAGCTTGATATAGATGTTATCTACTCGTACCTTCATCATGAATCATACTGGGCAAAAGGAATTCCGCTTCATCTTGTTCAAACATCTATTGAACATTCCGTTTGTTTTGGCGTCTATGATGAGTGCGATAAACAAGTAGGGTTTGGACGGATCATTTCAGATTTTGCGACGTTTGCTTACTTGGCGGATGTGTTTATTCTTCCGCACGCGCGAGGCAACGGCCTTGGAAAAGCATTGGTACAAGAAATGATTCGCTATGAGCCGATTCAACACGTACGAAAAATTTTACTAGCGACAAAAGATGCTCACGGTTTGTACAGTCAGTACGGATTCAAAGAAGTCAAAAACAAGCAGCTGTTTATGCAAATTTTTAAAAAAGGCATGTACGAGCGGGCGCTTTATTCAAAGGAAGATAAAATACTGCCTGGAAAAGAGGGATAGGTATGGCTGAAGAGTTACGTAAAAGCGTATTTAATGAAGCGTTGATTACGCACTTAAGCGACACTTTTTCACGTGAAATGAGCTCATTTGATCAAAAAGCGTTTCATGAGCTGGTTTTTCAACAGGACTGGGAAGACTTAGCGCTGAAAGAGCGCATGAGAAGAATTACGCTTTCCATGCATGAAGTGCTGCCAGATGATTATGAAGAAGCGCTTCATATTTTATATAAAGCGGCTCCAACGGTAGGAGGGCTTCAAGGCACGGTTTTTCCAGATTACGTGGAACTATACGGATTAAACGATTGGGAAGCTTCCATAAAAGCACTCGCGTTTTTTACGCCGTTTTCCACATCAGAATTTGGGGTGCGTCCGTTTTTAATTCAAGATAAAAACCGAATGCTTGAACAAATGATTGAGTGGGCAGGAGATGAAAACCATCATATTCGCAGATTAGCAAGCGAAGGGAGCCGACCTAGACTTCCGTGGGGACAATCAGTACCTGCGTTAAAGCAGGATCCAAAACAAACGCTGCCGATTTTAGAGCAGTTAAAACGAGATGAATCGCTCTATGTCCGCAAAAGCGTAGCCAATCATTTAAACGATATTTCGTACATAGAAAAAGATTGGATGCTTGATGTGATGAAAAGCTGGTACGGAAAAGACGCTAAAACCGACTGGATTGTTAAACACGCGTGCCGTTCACTGCTGAAAAAAGGAGATGCTGAAGCTCTGTCTCTTTTTGGCTATGGAGATGACCCAGGCGTAATTGTCACAGGTCTTGGCTTACATCCACATACGATTACAATCGGTGATAGCATTGACTTTTCATTTGAGCTATCCGTGGAAAAAACCATGCCGCTTCGCATAGAGTATGGAATTCATTACGTAAAAGCAAAAGGAAACCGCACTCAAAAGGTGTTTATGCTAAAAAATGTTCAAGCAAAAGCAGGCCAAACGCTTACCGTCATAAAAAAGCATGCATTTAAAGATTTAAGTACAAGAAAACATTACAGCGGTACGCATACGCTTTCTGTTATTGTAAACGGAGTAGTAAAAGCAGAAGCGGACTTTGTGATAGAGTAGCTCTTTCCTTATGGAGAGAGTTTTTATTGAAGAGTTTAACTATATGAAAAAAGGAAAGGTCGATGTGCACTACGATCTGGGCGCGACTGTTAAAAACAAAGAAATGCCTCTCGCTCCGTCCGATCAGAAATTAAAAAACCTCCAAAAGGTGGCGAGGCATGGAAAGCTCGTCATTACAAGAAATAACAAAGAAATTGGGCGATATGATTTAGAGACGTTAGAATCTGTAAAGAGATGATCAATAGCTGCATGGAGTATGTGCAGCTAAATTACGGACAGTGGGGCTCAATGAAGGGCTAAAGTTTATAGCAGTTCATACATAAAAGAGAGGCTGGACCAAATGTATTTTAGCCGAAGGGAAAAATGAATCATTGATCAACATGTTTGATTAGTGGTTCGTTTTTTTGTTAGGGTGAACATAGATTTCATTTGTTTAGTTGCTTCTAGCTGTTGCTTGGAGGGTAAGGTGAAGACTCCTGCGGGAAAAGCGGGACAGGTGAGACCCCGCAGGAGCGCAAGCGACGAGGAGGCTCATCGGCCGCCCGCGGAAAGCGAAGCCTTGCACGGAAATCAACTGCGGTTGAACAAGAAGTCCGAATTGTTAATCCAGATTATTTGTCTTCAGATTGAATTGATTCTGCTATGTCTCAATCCTTTTTTTATATAAATGCACTCATTTGATACATTAAAAATAGTCAAAAAGGTTCAGCTCCCTTATCTTGAAGTTATTTCCTTAAACGGTATAATTATTTATGTAACATTTTAAATATTTTAAAAATTTAAAATGTCTAATCAAGGGGATGGGGAGGAGTAAATGAATGAAAAAAACTGTAAAACGAACGGCCGTGCCGGCGATTTTGTCAATTGGATTATTGTTGTCGCCGCTTGCGGTACAAGCTGAGATGCCTTACTACGGAAAAGACTACAGTCAGCCGGAAAAAATTAAAGCGCTTTATCCAGAAATAAAGGTGGATGAAGCAACGCCGGCATTTCTGAAAGGGCAAGACGCATTTACGACTCAAGAAGAAATGATGAGCTATGTTCAAACGCTTGCTCGTAAAAGTCCGTACGTAAAGCTAAAGATTATCGGTAAATCACAGCAAGGGCGAGACATTCCGGCTCTATATTTTTCAAAGGAAAAGAAGTTTGCCGATGGGAAGACATCTAAAAAGCCAACGATTTGGCTTCAAAGTCAAATTCATGGTAATGAACCGGCAAGCGGTGAATCCGTACTCGCCGTTGCAACGCGTTTGACACAAGACTTTGGAAAAGATGTGTTAAATAAAGTCAACATTGTCATTGTGCCGCGCATTAATCCTGACGGATCTTATGCATTTAAACGTCAGCTAGCAAATAATTTAGACGGAAACCGCGACTACATAAAGCTTGAAAGCCCGGAAGTACAGAGCGTACGAGCTGAATTTAACCGTTTTTCACCAGAAGTCGTCATCGACGCTCATGAATATACGCCTTACAGCAGCGGATTTAAAAATATCGGTAAAGAAGGCGTGTGGAAGTATCACGATATTTTACTGCAGTCCGGTCGAAACTTAAATATTCCGCAGAACATTCGCGACGTGTCGGATGAGCTTTTTGTGAACAGTACGCTTACAGCCATTGAAAAGCAAGGATATTCAGGAGAAGTATACTATACGTCTCAAGTGAATAAACAAGGGCAGCTGGAAGTAGAAGAAGGCTCAGTTGAACCGCGAATCGGGCGAAACTCACTAGGCTTGTATCCATCGTTTTCATTTTTAGTCGAAAGCAGAGGAATCGGCATTGGTCGAGAAGATTTTCCTCGGCGAGTGAGTGCGCAAATTGCTACACAAGAAAAGCTGATTACACAAACAGCCAATCACGCCAAACAAATTAAAGCGCTGATTGCCAAAGAAAAAGCGGCGCTTGTCAAAAAAGGAAAAAATGCAAATGATCATGATCCAATTGTGGTGAACAGTGAAAATAAAAAAATACCAAACTCTACGTTAGAAATGGTCGATGTAGAAAGCGCGTCTGTTAAAGAAATTCCTGTGACGTACTACAGTGCAAAGAAAGCAACACCGACGCTTGTCCGCGAACGTCCGACTGCTTACCTTTTAAAACCGGGACATGAAGAGTTAGCAGAAAAACTGAAGGGACAAGGCGTAAAAGGCTTCAAGTTAACGAAAGAAACGGCTCTTTCAGTAGAAGCGTATAATGTCAGCAGCCGCATTGAAAATGAAGTCTACGAAAATAAACCAAATGTGGACGTGCAAACAATCGTCAAGTCAAAAACGGTGACGTTCCCAAAAGGAAGCTACGTCTTTTTAACGTCTCAGCCGCAAAACAATTTATTGTCTCTATCGCTTGAGCCAGAATCTGTGGACAGCTTCACAACGTTTGGTTATTTGCCTTCAGAAGTAGGACAAGAACTTGATGTTTACCGGTTTACGCGTTCCATTGAAAAATCGCCTTTGCAAAAAGAATCCCGTAAATAATGAAAAAGCGTGGAGCTTGGCTTCACGCTTTTTCATTATGATCACGTGACTGCTGTCGGTTTTTTCTTCTTCTAGAAAAGAAATAAATAAAAAAGCCGGCTAATACAAGAAGTGTAATAAGAAGAATACTAGTAGGAAAGTAAAGAGAGCCTATCTGAATGCCCAAGTAGTTTAACATTATCATAACTTCCTTTCTTGATAAAAAATGGTTTATTTTACTAAATACCCTTATAAGCTAATAGAAAACGTTTCAGCTGTTTTAGTAGGGAATGAATTGACTCTGTGCGCCAACAACCACGACATGACCTTGTCTCATCTCTTCTATATACCGGTTTGCCTCCCTGTTAGATAAGCCGAGTGAAGCCATCTTTGAAAGAAGCTCATCTTCTCTTGAAAGAAGCATATTGACCGCCGTTTCAAAAATACCTTGCTCTGCCATTCTGTACTTTTTTGTATGTGTTGCCTCCGTTAAATGCTGAGCCCATTCTTTATCGTAGGCCAGCAGATAAATCTCTTTGCTTGTAAATCCTTTCTTTAAAAAAGAACGGATGACGCAGACTGCCTCCTCTTGGTTTTCTGCTACTTGAATGTGTTTCATACACGAACCAAACCTCCTGATAAAAGATATTTCCGAAATACATCTTCTACTCATCATGTAGCCTTTGTTTCCAACTTTAAACTTGTTTTCTATGAATTTTCTCAGATAGTAAAAGAGAATAGAAACATCATAAATTTTCAAAAAAAGATGTTTGAACTTCAAAACAGAAGGCTAAACCTAGACTATACTAAAAAGTTCCATCAAAAATAGGAGGAGATTAAAATGAATTTACAAGATCAACAAACACAAGGCCAGCCCGAGCAAACGCAAGACCGCCAGCCGGGTATCGAAAGTGAGATGAATCCTCTCCCTATTTATGAGGATGACAATTACATTGGTACAGGAAAATTAAAAGGAAAAGTAGCGCTGGTTACCGGAGGAGACAGCGGAATTGGACGAGCTGTATCCATTGCTTATGCGAAAGAAGGAGCGGACGTAGCCATCGTTTACTTAAACGAACATAGCGACGCCGAGGAAACAAAAGCCCGCATTGAAGAAGAAGGTGTAAGATGCTTGCTGATTGCAGGAGACGTAGGAGACGAATCATTCTGTAACGAAGCGGTAGAAAAAACGGTGAGTGAGCTTGGAAAGCTTGATATCCTTGTGAACAATGCAGGAGAGCAGCATCCAAAAGAAAGCATCAAAGAAATTACGAGTGAACAGCTTGAACGAACGTTCAAAACGAACTTTTATTCATACTTTTATTTTACGAAAAAAGCGCTTGATTATTTAGGAAAAGGCAGTGCCATCATTAATACAACGTCCATTAATCCTTACCGCGGGAATCCTCAGCTGATCGATTATACGGCGACAAAAGGTGCAATCAACGGCTTTACGCGTAGTATGGCGCAAGCGCTTGTCAAAGATGGTATTCGCGTGAACGGCGTAGCGCCGGGACCAATCTGGACACCGCTTATTCCGTCTACTTTCTCAGGCGATAAAGTAGGAGAATTCGGTACAGATACACCAATGGGCAGACCTGGACATCCTGTGGAGCACGTGGGCTGTTATGTGCTGCTAGCTTCAAATGATTCATCTTATATGACGGGTCAAACGCTTCATGTCAACGGCGGAGATTTCATGAACACATAATTGCTTCACCTATTATAAAGGAGGAGAAAACGATGGGAGAGCGCCAGAAAAGATCTATTTCAAATACACCAAAAAAACGAGATGAAACGGAGCAGCGTGTAACAGATCAAGACGAAACGTTGTTTGAACGTTTTAAAGAAGAAGAAACAGTGGATCCTATGCCAATGGAAGATATAAGACTTGAACAAAAAGAAGAGAAAAATAAAACGAAAACAAAAGATGAATCGGGTTCTGAAAACATTCATCATCGAAAATAAAAAACAGCCTTCTCGGGCTGTTTTTTTATCTGTGTTTCTATATTAATGAGCATTAGAAGCAATGACAATTTTTGAATCATCTTCTAATGCCTGAGCAAGATTCGATTTAATTCGTATATGGTCAAAACTTAAACCAAGCTGCATCGCAGTAGTAGCTAATTCAGGACGAATGCCCGATAAAATCGATTTAACGCCAATTAAATCAAGCGCATTTATCAGCTGAAACAGCTCGTGCGCGACCATTGTATCGATCATCACCACGCCTGACAAATCAATATACAAATGAGAGATTTGCTTCTCGGCACACTGTTTTAACGTGCTTTCTAGGATCATTTTGGCTCTTGCCGTATCAATATCGCCGACTAATGGTAAAAGAGCCACGTCTTTTTTAATCACAATAACAGGTGAACTTAATTCATGAATCATTTCCTGCTGAGAGCGAAGGCGGTTTGAGGCATATTCCTGCGCTTCTGTGATGAATTTCAAAATAATAATATCAAATACCCGTACTACTTTTTCATTCCACATATCGATATGCTGCTGAGTGATGTCATCATGAAGTTCTGCAAATCGGCGAATATACTCGCAGTATTGTTTGCGGACGTTCATAAATTCTTTAATAATACTTTGAATGGGGGTTCTGAGATGCTGTTGGTCTTTGGCAACTTTATTTAGCCACGTGTTAAAAGATTCAAAAAAGCTTTTTTCATCTTCTATAAAGACGTTGCTAATATATAAATGAAATTCATAGTTTTGCGCTTTTAAGCGTTGAATGACGTCAGGGTCATTAGAGGTATATACGCCTTCAGAAGATGTTTTATCCAAAGATTCATACCATTCTTCCGTCATAGTTGGTGCGCTTTCTAGCAGATAAGAACGTAAAGCGATATCTTTCTTCACTGTTATTCTCCTCTCAAACTGATAAAACATGCGCAGGTGCGCAACGTATTTATTATAGCATCTTTTTTATAAAGATGGATATGAAATGTATGTTTATTTTGCGTGTGAGGTTTTAAGTGATTGTATATAGGGAAAAATTTTAATAAAAGGGGAAAGAGGGAAAGTATGAATACCGTGACGAGCGATCAGTGGAAATGGTATCAGTTTGATTTAGAAGAAGCCGATGGAATAGCTGATATAATCAAAGACTATCAGTATCCAAGAGATGAATGGTTTTGCCATCAGCTTCAAAAGAAAAACTCTAATCATATTCAAGTAGATGTAATAGGAGAAAGTGAGCTCATTTATGGTTCACTCATTTATCATAAGAAGTCATTTGATCAAAGGGATTACGATTCGTTTCATTTTTATATTACCGAGGAGTTTATTATAACCGCGGGACTGGATTTGAAAATCCTCGAACAAACCAACCATGAACGAATGATTGAACGCATGAAGCAGTCTGCTAATACGGCGGAAAGTTTTTTTATTCTTTTAGGTGAAATTATGAAAAAGCACTTAAATGGGTTTGATCAGTTTGAAAGTCATTTCAGAGAGCTTCTGTGGGAAGTGCGCCATAATAATAACATCGACGTGTTAGATGACATTCATAAAGCGCGCTATGACCTGCTTATATGGACAAATTTAATCAGTTCTGTTCGAGAAGTTACCATGGGAATCGAAGAAGCGTTTCATAAAAAAATTAACCAAACGATTCAATATCAGCGGATGTGTAAAAAAATAGAAATTGGCCTCACGCTAATTGAACAATATCAAAAAGAATTTGACGCGTTAATTAAATTAGAAGAAGTTGTGTCTACTCACAGAGGAAATGAGATTATGAAAGCTTTAACGCTGCTGACAGCCATCAGTACGCCTTTAACGGCTTTTGGAGCCCTTTGGGGAATGAACTTTAAAGGGATGCCGGAGCTTGATTTGAAGTTTGGCTATATCTATGCACTCATTTTAATTGTGCTTTCGACCATTGCCATTTATCTCTATTTACGAATGAAAGGGTGGACGGGCGATCTCTTAAAAGGAAGAAAAAAGAACTCATTTTTTAAATAAGCTTTAATAAAAGAGGTTGAGACATAACTAAATGAATCCAACCTAAAGACGAACAAATGAGATACATGAGCTGGACTGCTAGAAGGAACAAAACAGATCAAACTATATTCACCATCACAAAAAAACGAACCACTCATCAAATATATTAATGAGTGGTTCGTTTTTCACTTGGGCTAAATCTCAGCCTCTTTGTTGTTTGGTATCCTCGCCTCCACGTCGTAGGCTCACCTGAACGAAGGCATCTTGGGAATAAATCGTTTTCTTTTAGCTTTACTTGATTGCCGTTTTCGTCGGTATAGCGCCCAGTTTGCGGAACCACTTCTCCGGTTGAAAAGGCGTCATCTACGGGCTTCCACGTCGTTGATTCACGTGTGTGCGGGCAAGGTGTAAAAAGATCATCTTTTTGAAAGAGTTTAATTTCACCTTCCGCACAAATGTAAGCGCCCGATTCTGGTACAGCTTCACTCGTTCGATAAATGTTCTGTACGGTCTTCACACGCATCCAACCTTTCTTTTTGATTAGTTGTATTTTAATGTTCCTGTCGTGGCGTCCATGTACGTGCGGTCTTCTATAATATCCGAGTCGTCTAGCTTTCTAAAAGGAGCGCAGTAGCAGACAACACCCGTCTCGATTTCAATTTCTTGAAATCCGTATGCACGGCAAAGGTATTCGCCGACCTCGCTTGGAGCTGGATGCGTATCAAGCTCATCTAACGCTTCATTAAACATCTCTAAAAATTCTTTTTTTGAAAATTTTTTCTCATGATGCAGTGTTACTGGATCTCCAGAATCTGTTCCTTGTGCTAACGCGTAAAAATACATCGCCCTCACTCCTTACATATATATAGTCGTGCTTTTGCTGAAATGTAGAAACATTGATTGTTAGTAAGTAAATTCCCTTAAATAAACAAAATAAACGCATCTGGAAGAAAACGGTTTCTTTATGATTATGATCTTAGAGAGAATTCAGTGCTATCAGCGTTTGATAGCAAGCAGCCACAGGGTGATAATCGGCTTTAGGAGCCGGGCTTTTTTTCGAGTTATAGCGTTCGTTTTGTTGATTTAACAGCTGATACCAGCCTCCATATGTGTGATCGATAAAGTGTTTCTGACAGTAAGAGAACAGGGCGTCGTATGCTTTCCAATATCCGCTGTCTCCGGTTTTTACCCCGAGCAGTGAAGCCGCAGAAATGGCTTCGGCCATCACCCAGTAGTTTTTATCGGGGTCAATGACCTCTTCTTGAGGAGACAGCGCAAAGTAAAGACCTCCGTACTTAGCATCCCAGCCTCTGTTCCATCCCTTATCAAACAAATACTTTGCACGTTCTGTCATCCAGTTTTCCGAACGGTGCCGATCAAGCCATAAAAGCAGCTTGCTCCATTCAAACTGATGTCCTGGTATAAAGCCGTACGGACGAAATTCATCTTTTGTATTGTTTTTATTGTAGTCCCAATCCGGCTGCCAGTCTGTATCATAATGCTCCCAAATCATGCCGCCAGATCGTTCAGCAAGCTGCTGAGTAACGCCTTTTGCAAGCGCGTATGCCCGGTCTACGTATTTTTTATCTCTTGTTGCTTCAAAGGCAGAAAGCATCGCTTCACACATATGCATGTTTGCATTTTGGCCGCGATATAAAGAAGAAGCTGACCACGATGCGTCCCATTCGTCTCGGTAAAAGCCGTGCGCATCTTCCCAAAAGTACTTTTCCATCACGTCATAGACCTGTTCAATTGTTTCTTTTGCTTCTAAAATGCCGGCTTGGCACGCGATGGAAGAAGCTAAAAGAGCAAAAGCGTGGCCATATGCTTGTTTAGAATCATCTTTGACTTCTCCGTCATCGGCTATTTCAAAAAAATACCCGCCGTTCTCTCTATCATAATGGTTGTTTTGTAGAAAACGAATGCCGTGCTGAGCTGCTTCTTTGCACCAATCCGGTCCGTCTAAAAGAGCCCCTACACTGAAGATATAAATAAAGCGCGCCGTACTTACTAAGTGCTTTGAATGCGTGTTGTTGACGGTGCCGTCGTCGTAGTATTCATGGATATACCCGCCGTTTTTTTGGTCAATACAAGCGGGGTAGTAGAAATGAAGCGTATCAAAAATATGCTGTTTTAATGTGTGAGGTTTTCGAAACGCAGTTGAGGAAAAATCCGTTGCCGGGTTCATTTTATCACCATCTCAATCTTTGTTTTTAATTGTTTTTTACCCTAAGCCATTGGTAGTAAACGTAAGGGTTTTTTTGCTGTTTTTGCTCTATTATTCTATTTTTGTTGAAAATGTATCAGTTTGGAAACAAGTTTGAAATATTTTGATATACTTTTGACACGATTATCCGGTATTCTAAAAGTACGTGCTAGCTGGAACGAACAAATGTACAGAGCCTCTAGACGTCAAATGATTTTATTTAGTGTGGCTAGTTTAAGATTGAGCTTAAACATCGGATCCTGTTTTCACTTAATCTATTAAACTGGCAACATGTATTTCTATTATATTTTGCAAATGAGGTATAAAAAATGACAGAAGTGAACAAACAAAGATTTTACAAAAAATTAGCGGTAACAGGTCTTGCTTTTACACTTGTAGGAGCTGGAACTCTAGGTCTTCATTCCTTACATTTTACGGGTGAGCCAACTGTCGCAAGCGCAGCAGCGGAAACCTATACAACCACGGCGAATTTAAATATTCGAAGCGGTCCATCGACTTCCAACGCGATTATTGCGACAGTTAAACAAGGCACACAGCTAACGGTAGTTGGACAAGCAGCAAGCGGCTGGCTGAAAGTAAGCTATCAAGGCAAAACGGGCTACGTAAGCAGTGAGTATGTTAAAAAGTCAGGGAGTTCAACGACTAAAACTTATGTAACAACGGCAAATTTAAATATTCGAAGCGCTCCATCGACGTCAAGCACGATTGTTGTAATGGTCAAACAAGGCACGCAGCTAACGTCGACAGCACAAGCAGCGAACGGCTGGCTAAAAGTAAGCTATCAAGGCAAAACGGGTTACGTGAGCACGCAGTACGTAAAAGAATCAACGGGTTCTTCTGAACCGGCTCCAGCTCCAGAGGCTTCTGTCTATGTGGCAACGGCGAATTTAAATGTTCGAACAGCTGCTTCAACTTCTGGTGCGGTTATGGCAACACTGAAAGCCGGCACACAGCTCGACGTAACGGCTAAAGCAGCAAACGGCTGGCTAAAAATTACGTATCAAGGGAAGGTTGGCTATGTAAGCGGTCAATACGTACGAGCATTAGCTGGGATGAAAGTGGTTTCGAACCCTGAAAGTATACAAGTTGTTGTGAATAAACAAAACAAGCTTCCGGAAAACTACGTTCCGAAAGATTTAGTATATACAACGATTCCGTTTACATTCAAAGAACAAACGGAAAAGAAAAAAATGCGCAGTGAAGCAGCCGCTGCTATTGCACAGTTATTTGCGGGTGCGAAAAAACAAGGCGTTACGCTTCTTGGCGTATCAGCTTACCGTTCACATGCAACGCAAAGCGCGCTTTTTAGTTCGTATGTTCAACGAGACGGTTATGATAAAGCGGCAACTTATAGCGCACTGCCAGGCACGAGTGAACATGAAACAGGTCTTGGAATTGATGTAACAAAAGGAGACGGCACATGTGCTGCTCAAGACTGCTTTGGCGGAACAAAAGAAGCAGGTTGGCTCGATGCCCACGCAGCAGAATACGGATTTATTATTCGCTATCCAAAAGGGAAAGACGCGGTAACGGGCTATAAATATGAGCCGTGGCATTTGCGCTATGTAGGCAAACCAGTGGCGCAGGCGATTAAGAGTAAAGGCATTACTCTTGAAGAATATTACGGAATTAAATAGGTTTAAAAAAGAGGCTGGAATAAAAGTAGCTTAGTTGACGGAAGATCCGAACGCGTTTGATTTAGAATCAAACGCGTTCGGATCTTTTTATTGTTGTGGTAAAGATAGCTTTCATGTATGTAGGTGCTTCTAGTGGTTTGTTATGCCTCAATTTCTTTTATTTTTGTTCATCATGTTTACCCTTCTTGTGAAGGAGGGTAGGTAATGATACAAAAGAACTACTGTTTGTACATTTAAAGTTGAGTTTGTGTGTGAAAAGATCTAGTGTGTATTTCATACAGAAGTGTAAAGTACAGGGGGCGTTCATCTGTGAAAAAACGAAGGAGATGCATCCTATCATGTTGAAAGATCATATGTTTGAATTTTATTTTGATCAAATGAATGAGCTGGTTTTTTTGGCGGAAGTAAAGAACCAACATCTTTATTATAAAAAAATGAATAAAGCGGCTGCTAAGCTTGTACGGTACCAAGGAGAAGTGGGCATGCGGCTAGAAAGCGTACTCTCTGAGCGGGCGTATCACTCTCTTTACCCTTACTATATAAAAGCGGTGGAAACAAAAAAGCCAGTTACCTACCATGACATAAATACCTTCTCAGATGAAGCTGAAGCGTTTGAAACAACGCTTACCCCCATTTTTAATGATACCGACAATAGTACGCACCTATTAGTGATGAGTAAAAATATCCAAAAGTTAAAAAAAGATTTAGCCCAAAGTATGGAGCGGTATAAGTCGCTTTTTATGAACCATGAAAACGCCATATGTATGATGGATCTAAGCGGTAAAATTGTTCAAGCAAATCCTGCCTGTGAGCAAATGTTCGGCTACGATACGCAAGAGATCATCAATAGTTCTTACATGCAGCTTCTAGAAGAGCTGAAGATTGATGTTCGTGCTTTGCCTCTGCATCACATCATATACGACCAAAGCTACAGCAAAGAAATCCAAGCGTGGCACAAAGAAAAAGGAATGATTTATTTATATGTTACAAACGTGCCCATAATTGTGGAAAATGAATGGATGGGTATTTACTTGATTGCTCAGGACGTTACAAAGGAAAAGACAGCTGAAATAAAGCTGGAAAACACGGTGAAAGATTTAGCAAACATGAAGTATGCCCTTGATGAGTCCGCAATCGTAAGCGTCCTGGATCCATATGGAACGATTAGGTATGTCAATGATATGTTCTGTACGATATTTGGCTATGAAAAAGAAGAGCTAATCGGACAATCATACAAGTTATTTGATGTAAGCTATGATCTTCGGGTTCTTGAAAGTATTGGCCAAGGAAAGGTTTGGAGAGGGCAAGTCAAAAGCATAACAAAAGAAGGCGTTATCGTGTGGAGCCATAAGACCATTGTTCCGCTGACCGATATTCATCACCGAATCTCAAGCTACGTGCTGATTCAAACTGATATTACTGCGCAAAAAAAACTAGAAAATCAGCTGAAGTTTAAGGCGTTTCATGACAGTTTGACGGGGGTGCCGAATCGAATGATGCTGCAAAAACAAGTGCAGGCTGCGATCGAGCAAAAGGAAAGATTTGGCCTGCTGTTTTTAGACTGTGATAATTTTAAAGAAGTGAACGATCAATTTGGTCATGATATTGGCGATGCATTTTTAATCCAGTACGCACATCGCTTAACGTCTTGCATTCGTACATGTGACGAAGTGTATCGCCTCGGAGGGGATGAATTTGTTATTTTGCTTCGGCACATTGAAAGGAGCGAGGAAATCCAGCAGATCATGGAACGAATTCACCGAGAGCTTCAAAAAGAATGGAGTATTGAATCCTGCATCTTTACAGCTACATCGACCATTGGAGCCGCTTATTATCCAGAAAACGGAGAATCGTTTCAAGAGCTGTTAAAACAGGCGGATCAAGCGCTGTACGAAGGAAAACGACAGGGGAAAAATAACGTAAATTTCTATAAAAAAAACCAATCTGTAGCCGATTCTATAGATAAAGAAAGTACTGTCTAATATAGAAAGGGATAAATATGAATAAACATAAGTTAATGGTTGTTTTATCAAGCGGAGCAGTGATACTTTCTCTGCTCATACATATCATTCATCGTATTTGGCCGATGGAGATGTCCGGCATGTCGATGGAACATAATTCAGCGCCAGGCGAAGTGTCATTGATCTTTTTGATGCTTCCTATTGTTTTTCTTGGTGTGCTGCTTGTACTGTATGTTAAAAAGCATGAGCTAGTACCTGCGTTTGTGACGCTAACGCTCACGTTTTCAAGCATCAGCACGGTTATAGGCGGAGGAGGAATGGTTGAGTATCACTTTTCAATTTTTATGGTGATAGCCATTCTTTCCTACTATGAAAATGTAAAGCTATTATTGTTAATGACGGGTATTTTTGTCGTCGAGCATCTAGTGGGATTTTTCGTGCCATTTTTTACACCGATTATTTTCGGAACGTCTTCTTATTCCTTTTCGATGCTTTGCCTTCACGCCGCTTATCTGATTTTTACATCAGGGGCAACCGCTTGGCAAATTACTTCAAAGAAAAAATACACAGAACAGCTTCAGCAGCAAAATAAACAAAAGCAGCATATTATTTATGACATGATGAAAAAGCTGCATGAAACGAATGGTCAGGTAAGACAAACGGTTGCTGACTTAAAGGAAAGCTTAGAAGAATCGCAAGCAGCGAGTCATCATACGACGGCTTCAATGCAAGAACTAGCCGCAGGAGCGGACCAGCAGGTAATAATGGCTCAAAAAAGCAGTGAGTTTCTAGAAGAGATGACGCAAGGCGTAACCAAAATAGCCGAGGCTTCAGCGGCAGTCAGCGAAGCTTCTGATCAAACAGCAAATGAAGCCGTGCAGGGAAAAGAAAAAATTCAAGAAGCCATTCAACAAATTCATACAATCGATTCTTCTGTTCAGCATGCAGCTAGCGTTATTCATCAGTTAAAAGAACGTTCTGCAGAAATCAACGATATTATGAGTGTGATTTCAGGCATTGCTGCACAAACAAATCTACTGGCGCTAAATGCTGCAATTGAAGCAGCGCGCGCAGGCGAAAATGGTAAAGGGTTTGCGGTCGTAGCAGCGGAAGTTCGCAAACTTGCAGAACAATCCAATCAGTCAGCCTAACAAGTAGCAAGACTCATTCAGCATATTCAGCAAGAAACGTCTCAAGCCGTAGCATTTATTCAATCAGGAACTGCTGATGTAAAAAACGGTATTTTACTAGCCAACGAAGCGGAAAATGTTTTTAATCGAATCGCCGACGCATCTACGTATGTTCATGAACAAATTCAGCAAACGGCTGCTTCCGCACAGCAAATAGCAGCGGGATCTACGCAGGTGCTCCATGCCGTCAGCGAGATGACCTCTTTTGCGAACCAATCAGCCGCAAGCAGCAGCAGTATTTCTTCCGCTTCCGTGCGTCAGCTGCAATCACTGCAGACTATCGACCAAACGGCGGAATTTTTAAGTGAGTTAGTTGAAGAGCTTGGCAGCGTAACGGAAAAGTTAGCGAAGCAAGCGTGAGTGAGGTAGATACCGCTTATATAAATTTATGTAAACAACATAAAAAACACCTCTTTCGCACAAAAGTCGAAGAGGTGTTTTTGTATTCGAAGAGTATTCCATTGGACAGTCTACCCATAACCTGTATGTAATTGTCACTTTATCAGTCAACTGGATGTACTTTTATAGCGCTGGGTCCTTTAGCTCCTTCTTGGATTTCAAACTCTACTTTTTGTCCTTCTGACAGGTTTTTATATTCCTCACGGTCGATCGCATTGGAGTGAACGAACACTTCTTTTGATCCGTCCTCGGTTGTGATAAATCCAGATCTTTTTGATTCGTTGAACGATTTAACGGTTCCTTTATGTTTGCTCATTGATAAATCCCCCTTATAAGTATAGAAATAATTTCTTAATAGGTTTTTACCCAAACGCTGAAATCTCAATCATTTTTATGGTCGTTATACCGATTAGAAGAGTAGGGAAGAGCAAATAGGGAGGGCTTAACAATTTTTTCATTTCGGTTATATTTTTATATTGTCTGTGACATAACTATTGTTATAAAATGTAATCGTTAATTCTGCTAACTAAAGGAGATAAAGAAAAAAATGAGGGATGAGTTGTTATATATTGGGAAGAAAATTATCGATAATAAACAGGAATTAGCGATACAATTTTCTGATCTGATGGACTCTGAATATAAGCGGAAGCTTGTTTACCATGAAGAAAGCGAAGTTTTAAAATGGAGAGCAGAACTCATTGAGTATTTAGGCGAGTCGTTATTCGAAGAGCACTCGGTCGTTTTAAAGAAAATCATTCAGTGGGGTACAGATATAGGAAAAGTGGCTGTGGAAAACGGACTTTCGTTGAGTCAAACGTTAAAATCACTCGCGCTGTTTCGAACAGTGATATGGGGTGTTTTTACAGAAGAGCTGCAGCAGAAGCAGTTTGCTCCTATTACGATGCTTGATGTAAGTAAAAAAATTGATCCGATGCTTGATCAGCTTAATCATATATTTGTCGAAATTTACGAAGAACATAATACCGAAACCATAAAACGCGCTTATGCAGCGCTAGAAGAATTATCAGTTCCCATCGTTCCTCTTTCTGAAGGAATCGCTGTGATGCCAATCGTTGGACAAATTGATACGCATCGTTCGCAGCTTATTATGGAAACAGCCTTAGAAAAAAGTGCTCAGCTGCAGCTGAGGTATTTAATATTTGATATTTCAGGTGTTCTGATCGTCGATACGATGGTAGCGGACAATATTTTTCAAATTGTAAAAGCTTTACAGCTTATCGGCACTAAAACGATGATTACCGGAATACGTCCGGAAATTGCGCAAACCGTTGTTGATTTAGGCGTCGATTTTGGAACAATCAAAACAAGAGCGACGTTAGAAAAAGGTCTTGAAGAAATAGGCTTCAGTAAACTGCCAGAAAATCCGCAAAGAAAACCAAACAAATGGCCTTTTCAATAAATAAAAAAAGTAAGAGGCTTAGACAAAGTATGTTAGTTGAAGTTAAATCCGAACCATTAATTTAATTGATGGTTCGGGTTTTTTTGTTGTTATGGTTGTTGTTATGGTGAACGTAGGTTTCATGTATGTAACTGCTTCTAGCTGGTGATTGGAGAGCAAGACGAAGACTCCTGCGGGAAAAGCAGAACAGGTGAGACCCCGCAGGAGCATAAGCGACGAGGAGGCTCACCGGCCGCCCGCGGAAAGCGAAGTCCTGCACGGAAATCATCAGCGGTGTAAAAAGCAGTCCAACTCATTTATCTCATTTGTTCGTCTTTCGATTGGGTTGATTCAGTTATGTTTCCATCTCTTCGTTTTCTCGTGTCTCTAAAAAATAAAAGAAAGGCTTATATTACGAAAAATTTAAGAGGAAGTCACGGCTTCACATGTTACATTCTTTGTAAAAAGGGGTACTGGTAAAAAGAAGCATTTCAAGCGCTTTTCAATTACAGTAGCCGTCTAAAATTAATTAATTGTCAATTTCGAATAACATAAATTATTTAAATACTTAGACAAACAAATGAGGAAAATATATACTTATTAGTGTTGTCACGAAAAGATAAAGGGGAGAAACAAGGATGGATATCAAACGTCAAAACGTTGATTTTGGTAACTCAATTTTTCAAACGCTAGTGGATGGTTATTACTATGAAATTCCTACAAACGTAGTAGAAATCACAAAAGATCAGGCAGAGGGTCATTTTCCTTCAAGTGTAAATGAACCGGAATTACTTCTTCAAAATTTACTGATTTCTACCACAATTGAAGGGGTTGAAAAGTATTATTTAGTAGGAGACGCCGCAGAGAAACACGTGCTAGGCAATATCCATATTAATAAGTTACATAATAAAACTGAATCTGATATTCCTTATGTGATGTTTTTAGCTTCAGTTGCTTATTACAACATACTTAAAGGAAAAGACAAAGAGGATAATCGTGTGACGATTAATTTTTTCTCGACTATGCTTCCGATTTGGCTGCTTAAGAAAACAAATAAATTCAGTGAAATGCAGCAGAAGATGGCCGAACGTTTTCAAGGAGAGCATACAGTAACGGTATTGACTCCTGGGTTAGAAAAAACGGTCACTGTGAACATTGAAACGAGCAAATGCCGTATTGAAAGCGAAGTGGCTCGCTGGGCGATCAAAAAAGATTTTGAATTACAAGATAGAGAAGAAGCAAATGCATTCAAACATTTTGAAACACTAATTGTAGATTTGGGCGGAGGTACGGTTGACCTGGCACTGCTTCCTGCAGGGCTTCAAGCTCCTAAAAGCAGAAATTCGTTGAAGTGTCTTACGGATATTTCATATTTGAAGCATATTGAAAAGCTAAGAAATGAAAAGCTGCTTGAGTATTTTGATGATGTTCGTTCATTAGAAGAATTTATTATTGCCAATATCCATAAAGCAAAAATGGAGCAAAGAGACGGCAACAGCGGGAAAAAAGTCGATCTCACGGAGCCTATTCACGCTTCGCTTAGAGAATACACGCAAATTTTATTAACAAAAGTTGAAAATCTATTTCCATCGCCAAAAGATAAAGTCTATAAATATATTTATATTGGAGGACTGGCTCCTATCCTTCAACAGTTTATTGCAGAGCAGATTGATAACATGTACGGGGAAGAAATCAGAGAAGAAAACCATCTTTTCTTGCCGGAGACACGAAAGTTAAATTTATACGGTCTTGAAATTTTAAGCAGACATGAAACAAACGCAGCGGTTCACGCTTAAAAAGGGGGAGCATACATGAGTCATCAACACACTCGCCTTAAGGAAGCACTAGACGATTGGTACGGTCAGCTAAGCTCCCAGGTGGCTGCACCATTTTACTTATTATCAAATGCGTTTCTGACAGCTGGGAATCTATCAGCAGATATGATGGGAGCAAGGGGAAAGACCGTAAGTAATAGAGATGAACATGCAAGTTTTACAATTGAAACTGCTGACATTCCGTCAGAAGTGTCTTCATTTCTAAAAGAAAAACAGCAGGCAAACGAGCTGCAGGACTATATAGTGAGACTCATACAGCAAGACTTGCAAAAAATGAATAAAAAAGATGAAGTCGAGTCGCTCGTTCATTCACTTCGAAAAGAGCTGTTGGGCGAAATTGACTTGCTAAAACAAGAAATGAATTCACGTTTTGCTGCAAATCGTGAGGAGTATGAGTCTAAGCAGTCAAATGAACTTCAGGATTATGTAGCGAAGCTTGTGGAACAAAACGGGCAGAAAGACAGCCTCGAAGAAGATTTTCAATCGTTAGTTCATTCATTGAGAACCGAGCTGTTAGGAGAAATTCACTTGCTTAAAAAAGAGCTTGGCTCTGCATCAGCTCCTTCTTATAAACAGCTGAAACCCGTTACGGATGAAGAAGAAACATTTAAAGAAGGTCAATTAATTAAAAGTGAAAAAGTGACCGGAACTATTCAAGAAGATATCGATGTAGATTTCTAAACAGAAAGTAGAGGTGTAACATGCCTCTACTTTTATTATTTTTCTATTAAACATGAAGCCGGGGAAAAAGTATTTTAGGTGAAGGAAGGTCCGAATGAGTTTGATTCTTGATTGTGAATCCAACTTGTTCGGTTTTTTATTGATATGCTGAATGTAGGTTTCATGTGTTTAAATGCTTCTAGCTGTTGATTGGAGGGCAAGGCGAAGACTCCTGCGGGAAAAGCGGAACAGGTGAGACCCCGCAGGAGCGCAAGCGACGAGGAGGCTCATCGACCGCCCGCGGAAAGCGAAGCCTTGTACGGAAATTAACAGCGGTCCGATGTAACAGCTTTAGCGTATAAATCATAAACCTCTTTTGTTTCTTTTTAGCTTTTTTCGAAAATATAAGCAAATATCAAATGTAACGATGGTACAAATACTGCATTTTATCATAAACCAAAATAGAGCTTCGTTTATGCCAAATCCGCCAATCGAAGCTTTTAGTTCATTTAGCTGTCTGAGAATTAAATTTATGTCGTTTTCATAAGCCACAGTAAAAGATTTAATCACAAGCATGGTCATAATGACTGCTTCTACCGATATATATAGAACTTTTCTTGCTAGTTTAAGGGAAGGATGTACGTTTGATTTAGGAATTTTATAAAATAATTTCATCGCCCGTTTGCCTTTCAGTTATTTTAAGCTGTTTAAAAAGGTTCGTTTATTCTATAATTCTTTCTTTGGCTATAAAATCCTTTATGTATAGCAAGTTAAAAAAAGCCCGCTAGAAAAGGTCGTACACCGATTTTCTAGCGGGCTTCTTTAGTCAACATCTGTCTATTCACTTAGTATTGATCCTGAAAAAGCGTTCCAATCCTGCATAACGCTCTGCTTATTTTTAATGTTCTTCAGCCAGAGCGTTTGCTTTTGTCACATGAACTGTACCGAATGGGTGGTTTGGAGGAGCGTAGATGGAGTAAAGTTTTAGCGGAGTGGTACCGATATTGGTGACATCATGCCACGTTCCGGCAGGGATAAATATCGCATCATCATCGTAGACTTTTCGTTTAAAGGTTAGATTGTTTTTACTTTTGCCCATTTGAACAACGCCTTGCCCTTGTTCAATACGCAGGAATTGATCAACGTTAGGGTGGATTTCTAAGCCGATATCTTCACCTGGCTTTAGACTCATTAACGTCACTTGTAAATGTGTTCCCGTCCATAAAGCAGTGCGGTACGTATTGTTTTGCTTTGACGCTTCATTAATGTTAATCACAAATGGCCTTGGTCCGTAGTCCTTTAATTTACCGTTTCTTTGCTGAAACTGTTCGCTGGTGTGATAGTGATTCGGCACATAATAACTATATGGCTGCCAGCCGTAGTACACTGGGGTCTGCCACTGATGATAATAAGGTGCATAGTGCATACTCATTCTCCTTTTCTCGTTTCATTTTTCTTTTCATCCTATGCTTTTGTCAAAACGGTTGATACCATTTGCCTTTTTGTCCGCGGTCTTTATCCACTTATTTTTTGCCCAAATCATGTAATTAATGATTTCTCTGAGCTCTTTGATTGTTTTTCGGTGGTTAAAAAATACTTTCATCACTTTAATACGATAATTCAGTAAAAAATATATCGTATGAAAACGTTTTATTTGATATAATTTTAGAAGATGAAAATTATTTTAAAGGGTGACGTTCATTGAAAGAAAAAAAACTTCAAGAATTAACTGAACATCTTAATAATTTATTCAACAATTTAATTCATGGATCTATCACAGAAGGTGAATTTAATGAGCTGTCCGAAGAGCTTTACAGAAAGCAAACGAGGCTGCGCTATGAGATAGAGTGTGAGAAAGGTTCGTATTACCGAGAATATTTTAAAGGCTAAGGCTTTGTATTAGACTGCTTTATAAGAAATAAGAAAAGACCTCCATTTAGTGGGCCTTTTCTTCACTTCTAGTAGTAAGTGGAGTGATACTTTCTATTTCAATAAGTATATTAGTATATTTACTTCATAAAAAATACAGCTGTTGAAGGTCTAAAACTCGCTATTCACCCCCAAAAACCTGTATGATAGGTTTAAGATTGCCGCATATGAGATATATGTATAGTAAAAAGGGGTGATGAGCTGTGAAGTGGTATAAAGGAGTTGTCATGCAAGTCTTAATGACAGAAATCGAAACAGCAAGAGAGAACATGGTTATGTTAGGACTTACAGAAGGTCTTACAAGTCGTAATACAGTTCGAATCAGTCAAACCCTTGATTATTTATTAAATGAACTAAGTAAAGTGATGGCCGCAGATTAATCGTATTTTATATAAAAATGAAAAGAGCTGCTGACTTCACGGCAGCTCTTTATAAGTTGCCTTAACGTTTACTTTAATGTTTATAATACTATTTATACAGTTACCTCATAGTAAAGAAAATAGCGGAATCTACTATATATATCGTATAGTAGAAACCTAGAAGATGAGTTGAAAGCACCCGTAAAAAGGGAAGCTTGGATACATAAAGCAAACGCCGTACTAAGAATGGCGATGGAGGGTATAGTGGAATGGAATATCATATTAAAGAGGCCGCTGCAAAGGTAGGGCTGCCTACGCATACGCTTCGATACTACGAACAGCAAGGGCTTTTGCCTTTTATAAAAAGAGACGAAAACGGAAATCGTATTTTTAGCGAGTCTGATATCGAGTGGCTGGAATTTATTATTTGCTTACGAAAAACAGATATTTCCCTTTTAGAATTACGTAAAATTGTTGAATTAACACAAGAAGGTGATGATACAATCGGTTTGCGCAAGCAGATATTTGAAAAGCATAGAGAGAAAATGATGGAAAAACAAAGAGAGCTGGACGCAGCTTTTAGAAAAGTGGAAACAAAAATCGACTACTATGATAAATTAGAGCAAAAGTATCAGGAAGAGCTTTCATCTAAAGCCTAATTTACCGTTTGTTTTTTATTTTATAAAGAAATAAAAAGCGGGCAGCTAATCCAATTAGCTGCCCGCTTTTTTAAAACTTATAGTGTAGAAATGTCAATAACAAATCGATAGCGAACGTCGCTGCGAAGAACGCGCTCGTACGCTTCGTCTACTTGATTTGCATCAATGACTTCAATCATAGGAGCAACGCCGTGTTCAGCCGCAAAATCAAGCATTTCTTGTGTTTCACGAATGCCGCCTACAAGTGAACCAGCAATGCTGCGACGTCCCATGATAAGAGAGAATACGCTGTATTGATCTGGGTTAGCAGGTGCGCCCACGTTAACAAGCGTTCCATCTACGCGAAGTAAAGATAAATATTGATCCACGTTCAAGTTAGCCGATACCGTGTTTAAGATAAGGTCAAAACGACCAGCTAATTCAGTAAATGTCGCTTCATCACTTGTGGCAAAATAATGATCCGCACCAAAGCTTAGCGCTTCTTCTTTTTTATTGTTAGAACGGCTTAATACCGTCACTTCAGCACCCATTGCATGTGCAAATTGAATCGCTACATGTCCAAGTCCGCCCATTCCCACGATCGCCACTTTTTTGCCAGGACCAGCATTCCAGTGCTTTAATGGAGAAAATGTTGTAATCCCTGCGCATAGAAGCGGACTTGCTGCATCCATACTTAAGTTATCAGGAATACGAACAACGAATCCTTCTTTTACGACGATTTTTTGGCTGTAGCCGCCGTATGTACGGTTTCCGTCGTAATCCAATGAATTGTACGTTTGAACAACGCCTTTTGTACAGTATTGCTCGTCACCGTTCACACAGTACTCGCACTCTCCGCAAGAGTCAACGAAACATCCAACGCCTACGCGATCGCCAACCTTGTATTTTGTTACGTTTTCGCCAACCGCTTCAACCACTCCTGCGATTTCGTGACCAGGAACCATCGGGAACATCCCGCCGCCCCACTCATCAAATGCACTATGAATATCAGAGTGACAGATACCGCTAAACTTAATATCAATTAAAACGTCGTCTGCTCGCAGTTCTCTGCGTTCAATTGTCGTGTTCTCGAATTTTGCCTTTGCATGCGGCGCACTTAGAACACGTGATGTTGTTGTATGTTGATTACACATAAGTAAAAACACAATCCTTTCGTCATTTGATGTATTTAAAACTACAACCCTAGCTTAAACGTTAAAGTCGACTTTAAAGCAAGAGTTTTTTTAAAAAAAATTTGTTTTCTATGATTTTATGAAAAAAGGAGAGTAAGAGATAGCATAGCAGCTTTTTATCTCTATTTAGTTAAAAGAAATTCTTCAAGGGTGCGAGCGGCAGCTTGTTCATCAACTCCATTTGTCAGCAGTGTTATTTCATCTCCTTTCTTAACAGCCAAAGCCATGACCTTCATGATGCTTTTTCCATTTACACATTTTCCATCTTTCGAAAGAAAAATATCACTTTGAAACGAACACGCTTCGCTTACAAACAAAGCTGTATGTCTAGCTAGAAGTCCACCGGAAAGCTGCACCGTTATTCTTTTAATTAGCATAGTGTTTCCCCTTTTTTGTATTTTAAAAACTATAAAACTAGCTTAAACGTTAAAGTTAACTTTAAGGCAAGAGGTAATTTGGATAAAAAGTGGAAAGGGAAGAAAGGATAAGCCTACCGTTAATGCACATAGTGATCCTGTTGTTAGTACGAGGGAATTTGAACGAAGTGTAAAGCCGATTTTAAAGGAGAGTTCTCGTAAATCTTTTTGTTGGATGGGCAAAACACGTAAGAAGAGACCCTAAAAAAGAAAGAAAAATGATGAAATACTAAGCAAATGAGAAGATTTGCCTCTTTTAACAGATATGTGTACGTTTTCATGCGGAATGTTTCCGTTTCCACTGACTTTGTCAAACAGCAGACAATTGTTGATAATAGAGCTAGATAAGAGCCGAAGGGGACGATAAAATGAAAAAATCTATTTCAAAAGTAGAGAAGTTCATAACTGAATTTAAAACGTCAATGACAAGCTACGGAGAAGCAATTATAAAAGTAAAAGGAAACTGATTGTAAAAAGATGCAGGTTATTTTTTATAAATCTATTCCATAAATTCATACTAAATAATCATACTATTAAAATAAGAAATATATCTTTGCTCATAAAAGCTTTGTCTATTGTTGAAGTAACAGTAGATAAAGCTTTTTGTGTGGTTACATAAGTGGATATGATATCTTTTATAACTAGCATTTTTAGAAGGAACAAGCTTTTAGACAGTTGGAGTGTATAAAAAATTCTGAAATTTTATTATTGACTGAAAGCGTTTTTAATATTAATATTAATTCAAACTTAACCAATATTTAACCAACACATAACAAACGAGTTTTTTTATTTACAAATGAAATCGATTTCATTTGTAAAGTTATAAGATTGGTAAGTTTTATCACTATCTGTTGCTAGTGAGGCAGCATTACACAATAAGGGGAAAAGAGGAATCAAAATGGGAAACGAAAATATTCTGTGGGGAATTGCTCCAATCGGGTGGAGAAATGATGATATTCCTGAAATTGGTGCAGAAAACACATTGCAGCATCTGTTAAGCGATATCGTCGTAGCGGGCTTTCAAGGAACGGAAGTGGGAGGTTTTTTTCCTGAACCAAGCATATTAAACAAAGAGCTTGAGCTGCGAAATTTAAGAATTGCAGGTCAATGGTTTAGCAGTTTTATCATTCGTGATGGGATAGAGGAGACGTCAAATTTATTTCACAAACATTGTCAGTATCTGCAGGAAGTACATGCTGATGTGGCGGTCGTATCTGAGCAAACTTACAGTGTTCAAGGGATTGAAAGAAATGTTTTCGCTGAAAAACCTTATTTCAGTGATCAAGAATGGGAAGCTTTATGTGCAGGATTAAATGAGCTGGGAAAAATCGCAGCAGAATACGGTTTACGTCTTGTCTATCATCACCATATGGGAACAGGTGTACAAACATTAGCTGAAATTGATCGGTTATTGGAAGGAACGGATGCAAATCATGTTCATCTTTTATATGATACGGGACATATTTACGTTTCTGACGGAGACTATATGGAGCTATTACATAAACATATAGATCGTATTAAACACGTTCACTTTAAAGATGCAAGAAGAAATGTGCTGGAGCAGTGCAAAAAAGAAGGAAAGTCATTTTTACAGTCGTTTCTAGCCGGTATGTTTACCGTGCCGGGTGATGGGTGTGTAGATTTTACAAACGTGTATAAAGCGTTAGTTGATTACAATTACAAAGGATGGATTGTAGTGGAGGCGGAACAGGACCCTTCTATTGCACATCCATTGGAATATGCTTTAATGGCCCGAAAGTATATTAACGAAAAGTTAGTTATTCATTCTTAAAATAAGACGGGGGAATTAGCATGGGTAAACAGGGAAATCAACATTCATTTTTACGTACGATCATTTTAGTTTCTACGTTTGGTGGACTGCTTTTTGGATATGATACAGGAGTTATTAACGGGGCCCTGCCTTATATGTCTGAATCTGATCAATTGAATCTCAACTCTTTTACTCAAGGTCTTGTAACGAGCGCTCTGTTATTTGGTGCTGCGTTTGGTGCTGTAGTAGGCGGCAGGCTAGCAGATTATAACGGGCGTCGTAAAACGATTCTGTATCTTGCCATTCTATTTTTTGTTTCCACAATTGGATGTACAATTTCGCCAAACGCAGCCGTTATGATTCTTTGCCGTTTTCTATTAGGACTTGCTGTAGGGGGCGCATCTGTTACCGTACCGACATATTTAGCAGAAATGTCACCAGCTGAAAGCCGGGGGAAAATGGTAACTCAAAATGAACTTATGATTGTTACTGGTCAACTTCTTGCCTTTACGTTTAACGCGATTATCGGAAATATGCTAGGAGAAAACCCTCACGTTTGGCGATATATGCTGCCAATCGCTGCCATTCCAGCTGTCTTTTTATTCTTTGGCATGCTTAGAGTACCAGAAAGTCCACGCTGGCTTGTGTCAAAAGGGAAAAATAACGAAGCGCTAACGGTTCTTCAAAAGATACGGGAAAGTAAAAGAGCCAAATCAGAGCTGCAAGAGATTGAGAGCGCTTACGAACAAGAGGCAAAAATGGAAAAAGCAACGTTTAAAGACTTAACAACTCCGTGGGTTCGAAGAGTCGTTTTCCTTGGTATTGGAATTGCTGTTGTACAGCAGATTACCGGCGTAAACTCCATTATGTATTACGGCACTGAAATTTTAAAAGACGCAGGTTTTCAAACAGAAGCTGCTCTTATTGGAAATATCGGAAATGGAGTCATCTCCGTTTTAGCCACGTTTGTAGGAATTTGGCTGCTAGGTAAAGTTGGGCGCAGACCAATGCTTATAACAGGATTGGTAGGGACGACTACTGCCCTGCTGCTGATTGGTATATTTTCTCTTGTATTTGAAGGGTCTGCGGCACTTCCATATATCGTATTAGCACTAACGATTACGTTTCTCGCGTTTCAACAAGGAGCTATATCTCCGGTAACGTGGCTAATGCTTTCAGAAATTTTCCCTTTACGATTAAGAGGCTTAGGGATGGGTGTTACCGTATTTTGTCTGTGGGGAATTAACTTCCTTGTAGGTTTAACGTTTCCTGTTTTATTGGCCAGCATTGGCTTATCCACTACGTTTTTTGTCTTTGTTGTACTCGGCATCGGAGCGATTTTATTTGTTAAAAAGTTTTTGCCGGAAACAAAAGGGCTTACACTTGAAGAACTGGAACAAAGGTTCCGTAGCTATGATAATGAAGACGCTGACGTCATGAATGACAATAAAATTATTTAAGTAAAGAATGGAGAGAATCATTATGAAACTATGTTTTAACGAAGCAACAACATTAGAAAATTCAAATCTTGTAAAGGACCTTGAGTATTGCAACAAGCACGGATATGATTATATCGAAATTCGCACAATGGATAAACTCCCTGAGTATTTAGAAAGTCACTCAATGGATGATTTAGCGCAGTTTTTTAATACAAATCATATTAAGCCGCTAGCGCTGAACGCTTTAGTTTTCTTTAATAACCGCGGTGAAAAAGAGTACCAGGAAGTGATAGAAGAGTTTAAGAGTATGCTAGAAACCGCTCAAAAGATAGGCGCTCAGTATATCGTAGCCGTTCCTTTAGTAACAGAACAAAAAATCGTAAAAGCAGAGATTAAAAATAGCTGCGTACAAGTGTTGAATGAATTATCGGAATTGGCTGAACCTTACGGAGTTAAAATCGCCGTTGAGTTTGTAGGTCATCCCCAGTGTACGGTTAATACGTTTGGTCAAGCGTATGACATTGTGCAAACTGTGAACCGAGATAACGTAGGATTAGTACTTGACTGCTTCCACTTCCATGCGATGGGATCAAAACTAGAAGACTTAAAACAAGCGGATATTTCTAAAATATTTATTGTTCATATTGATGACACAGAAGATTTTCCTATTGGCTTCTTAACAGACGAAGACCGAGTATGGCCAGGTCTAGGAGCAATTAATTTAGATGCTATTTTCTCAACATTAAAAGAAAAAGGCTATGATGACGCGGTATCTGTAGAGCTATTCCGACCTGAATATTATCAATTAAACGCGGAAGAAGCAATTAAGACGGCTAAAGAGACAACCATTAAGGCTATCTCGGAATACTACAGCTTTCAAACAACAAAATCATATTCATGATAAGGAGTGTCAGTCAGTGACGTTAGTATCTTCAAAACTAGTATCAATGAAAGATATGCTTCAAGCAGCTAAAAAAGGAAACTATGCGGTTGGTCAGTATAATATTAACAGCCTGCAGTGGGCACAGGCTATTTTACAAGCTGCCGAAGAGGAAAAAGCCCCTGTCATTGCGGCCGTTTCAGACAGGCTTGTGGACTATTTAGGCGGATTTAAAACCATTGTAGGCATGATGGAAGGCTTGTTAGAGGAAATGAATATTACAGTTCCTGTTGCGCTTCACTTAGATCATGGTATGAGTGTAGAAAGATGTAAAAAAGCTATCGACGCTGGATTTAGCTCGGTCATGTTTGACGGTTCTCATTACCCAATTGATGAAAATATTGCCATGACTAAGCAAGTAGTAGACTATGCTGCTGCTCAGTATGTCTCCGTTGAAGCCGAAGTTGGAACAGTCGGAGGGATGGAAGACGGACTTGTTGGCAACATCGTGTACGCTGATCCCAGTGAATGTCTGCGTCTTGTAAAAGAAACGGGAGTCGATGCTTTGGCGGCCGCTTTAGGATCAGTTCACGGACAGTATCAAGGTGAACCGCAGCTGGGCTTTGATGAAATGAAGGAAATAGCTGACTTAACAGATGTACCGCTGGTTTTACACGGCGGTTCCGGTATACCAAACTATCAAATTCAAAAAGCAATAGCTCTTGGACACGCGAAAATTAATGTGAACACCGAGTGCCTTCAGGCCTGGACGCGTGCGGTTCGTCACACGTTGGAAAGGGACAGTGACGTGTATGATCCCCGAACCATTCTTACACCGGGAAAACAAGCGGTAATGGCGACTGTAAAAGAGAAAATGAGAGAGTTTCATACAAGTCATAAAGCTTAATAAAAAAGAGGCTGGAATAAAAACATTACAGTTGAAGCAAGATCCGAACGATGAATGGAGATTCTTGATAGAAAATCCAGCTCGTTCGGATTTTTTTCTTTGGTAGGGTTTTAATCCAATGAGTTGCTTCTAGCTGATGATTGGAGGGCAAGGCGAAGACTCCTGCGGAATGCGAAGCCTTGCATGGAAATCAACAGCGGTGTAACAAACGATCCCTACTAGCTTATGTATCTAACTTGTTTGCCTTTAGCTGGAATTGATGTAGTCATGTCTCAATCTCTCTTTGTTTTAGCGGTTACACTTCTAGAAAATGCCTTTTGTAAAGGTTATAATAGTAAGTAACAAAAAAGCGAAAAGAAAGGTAAACGGGGGAGGTAGAAATGTTAAAAACGAAGCGAATTCAACAAATTCAAGAGTATGTTTTTGAACATGAATCTGTCTCATTAGATGATTTGGTTTCAGTGTTTGAAGTCTCCAAAAACACGATTCGACGCGACGTTCAAAAGTTAGTGGATGAAGGGCATATAAAAAAAGTATATGGCGGCGTAGCTGTTAACCATGTGAAGCTTGAATCATTTAATGAAAGACAAACAAGAAATCAGTTTCAAAAGCGTTTGATTGCCAAAACGGCAGCTCAGTATGTAGAAGACGGAGACGTGATCTTTATTGATTCAGGAACCACTACGTTAGAAATGATTGAATTTCTAAAAGACAAATCGATCACGATTGTTACTAATAGTTTAGATGTTATAGTAAAAGCCTTGCCTTTTGATGCGTTAAAAGTAATTTCTACAGGCGGCTACCTTGAACGTGAAACTCAATCATTTTCAAGTTTTAACCATGCCAACCCTGTAAAAAACTACAACTTTGATAAAGTATTTATGGCTTCTACGGGTATTTCCATATCAAATGGAGTTACCAATTCATCGCCCGTTGAAAGTGAAATTAAAGAAACTGTCATAAAAAGAAGTACGAAAGTGTTTTTATTAGCAGATCATACAAAATTTGACAAGTATGCAATGGTTACGTATTGTCAGTTGCATGAAATTGATTATTTAATTACAGATAAAGTGGACGTCAGCTATCAGCACTATGCAAAAGAAAATGAGATTACGTTTGTCCTTGCGGAAGAATAAATGTTTTTGAGTGATTATACATACGCTTAGACTAAGAGCTAGTAGGCATACAAAAGAAGTATGCCTTTTCTTTTTTCTTCACATCGGGCTTATCTAGAAAGCGATTACAGTAGATAAAAAGATAAACTAACAAAATTTTTAAAAAAGTGTTTACAAAGTAAACTGAATATTATAAACTAGGTTCATAGATAAGAAAGCGCTTTTAAAATTAGATGAAATCGATTTCATCAAACGAAGCTACATGTATAATAAAACTGGTTTTACAGGTAAGACAGAGTATGGAAAAATGATGGGGAAGTTAAAGATGGAGTTTGAAAAATATTTTTTTAACACCAAATGAAATCGATTTCATTTGAAAGTGGAATTTATGATGAATTTTCGAGCTTTTTTTCATCTTTAAGCGTTAAAAAGTGCAGGGGCTGAAAGTATTTGTCTCATCGCTAAATAGCAGCTGAAACAAAGGAAAGAGCTAGGAAGTAAAAGGATAGAACCTCATTTATTACACTAAATGAAATCGATTTCATTTAAAAATGTGAAAAAGGGTAGAAAAATCAATCTGATGGTGATTAATTTCAGAAGATAAGGTAGGAAGGTATATGAAAACGATAAGGTTAACAACTAGTCAAGCTTTAGTAAAATTTCTAAATCAGCAATATGTAGAGTTTGATGGGAAAAAAGAGCGTTTCATTAAAGGAGTATTCACCATTTTTGGACATGGAAATGTGGTGGGGATCGGGCAAGCGCTGCAAGAAAACCCAGGCGAGCTTGAAGTGTATCAAGGTAGAAACGAGCAGGGGATGGCTCATGCTGCAGTAGCCTTTGCCAAACAAAAACATCGAAAGCAAATCATGGCCTGCTCTTCTTCCGTTGGTCCAGGCTCAGCGAATATGGTTACATCGGCTGCGACAGCTACTGCAAACAATATTCCGGTGCTGCTTTTGCCAAGCGATGTGTTTGCCACTCGCCAGCCGGACCCGGTTCTTCAACAAATTGAACAGACGCATGATTTATCTCTTTCTACAAATGATGCTTTCCGGTCCGTCAGCAAGTACTGGGATCGAGTCAGCCGTCCGGAACAGCTGATGTCGGCTATGATCAATGCGATGCGTGTATTAACAGATCCGGCAGATACAGGAGCCGTTACAATTGCGCTGCCGCAGGATGTACAAGGGGAAGCGTGGGATTTTCCAGAAAGTTTCTTCCGTGAGCGTACCCACCTTATTGAACGCCGCGAGCCTTCGCAAGAAAGTATCAGAAATGCAGTAGAGCTGATTAAATCAAAGAAAAAGCCTCTTCTTATTTTAGGCGGCGGCGTTCGTTATTCAGAGGCTGCGGATACATTTGCTGCATTTGCTGAAAAGTTTCATATTCCATTTAGCGAAACGCAAGCTGGAAAAAGCGGTCTTGAAAGCAATCATCCTTTAAATCTAGGAGGAGTTGGCGTAACGGGGAATAGCGCTGCTAATAAAATAGCGCAATCAGCGGATTTAATTATTGGCGTGGGTACACGTTTTACAGATTTCACAACTTCTTCAAAGCTGTTTTACGCTGAGACGGATGTGTTAACCATTAACATTTCTGAATTTCACGCATCAAAATTGGAGGCTACTAAAATTGTCGCGGATGCCAAAGTGGGTCTTGAAGCTCTTTCGTCTGCATTAGAAGGCTATAAATCAGACTATGAAACTGAAATTGAAGAAGCCAAATCAGAGTGGAATCAAGAGCTGGCTCGACTAAAAAATATTGCATACACAGGCGAAGAATTTATTCCGGAAATTAAAGGGCATTTTGATCAAAGCCTGTCGGAGTATAAAGATAGCCTAAGCACCGAACTTGTCCAAACCACTGTGCTTGGTAAAGTAAACGAACTCATTGCACCTGATTCTATTATTACATGTGCAGCGGGAAGCCTCCCGGGTGACCTTCAGCGCATGTGGATCTCAAATGAACGTAATACGTATCACCTTGAATACGGATATTCATGTATGGGCTATGAAATTGCTTCTGCCTTAGGCGCTAAGATGGCTGAGCCGGATAAAGAAGTGTATGCAATGGTAGGAGACGGAAGCTACTTAATGCTTCATAGTGAGCTGGTAACGAGCATTCAAGAAGGAATTAAAATAAATATTGTTCTTTTTGATAATTCCGGCTTTGGCTGCATCAACAACTTGCAGATGGATAATGGAATTGAAAGCTTCGGCACAGAGTTCCGCGTTCGTAACCCGCGGACGGGGCAGCTTGATGGAGATATTATGCGCATCAACTTTGCTCAATCTGGAGCTGCGTACGGAGCCAAAACATACGAAGTGTATACGATGGAAGAACTTGAATATGCCATTGAAGATTCAAAAAAACAAAGTGTTAGTACACTGATTGACATTAAAGTTCTTCCAAAAACAATGACGGACGGCTACGATTCTTGGTGGCATGTAGGAGTAGCAGCTGTATCTGAAAGCTCAAACGTTCAAACGGCGTTTGAAGGCAAAGAAAGCCAGTTACAAAAGGCAAGAAAATATTAATCTTTTAAAAAGCTAGAATATCCAGTTTGCTTGATTAAAGAGTGTCCCTAGCATAAACACGTTAAAAAATAAGAAATAGAAAGGTGTGGAAAGGAATGGCTGATTTAATCGTACCAACACAAACAGCTGACAGTGATGGAAACGTACTAAGCATCACCCCACAATCTGCAGGATGGGAGTACATTGGCTTTGACGTTTACTCATTAAAAAAAGGCCAAAAGCTAAAAAAAAATACGGAAAATCAAGAGATTTGTATTGTGATTTTAACCGGTAAGTCCAACATTTCTACAAAAGAAGAGAAATGGGAAAACATCGGACAGCGAATGAATATCTTTGAAAAAATCCCTCCGTACTCCGTATATGTATCGAATGATGATCACTATGAAGTAGAAGCTGTAACCGACTTAGAAATTGCAGTTTGCGCAGCACCTGGAAAAGGTACATACCCTGCTCGTTTAATTACGCCGCAGGATGTAGGTGTAGAGCATCGCGGAGCAGGAAATATCGCGAGACAAGTCCATAACATTCTTCCAGAACAAAAGCCGGCCGATAGTCTGCTAGTAGTGGAAGTGTTTACGCCGGAAGGAAACTGGTCAAGCTATCCTCCTCATAAGCACGATCAAGACAACTTGCCGCATGAATCGTATTTAGAAGAAACATATTACCATAAAGTCAACCCAGGACATGGATTTGCAATTCAACGAGTATATACGGACGATCAATCTCTAGATGAAACAATGGTCATTAAAGATGGAGATGCAGTCTTGGTTCCTAAAGGGTATCACCCGGTATCTGCGCCTCCAGGTTATGAAGTTTATTATTTAAACGTCATGGCTGGTCCTGTGCGAACATGGAAATTTAATAATAGCAAAGATCATGAATGGGTTATGGAAGAAAAATTAGCATTAAAGTAAGGAGACGACGCGAGTATGAGTTATTTAACATTTGATTCACAAAAGCGATTTGACCTTCTTGCAGTAGGAAGGCTTTGCATCGACTTAAATGCAAATGAATTTAATCGCCCAATGGAAGAAACGATGACGTTTACAAAATACGTAGGAGGATCTCCTGCTAACATCGCCATTGGTCTTTCAAGGCTTGGAATGAAGACAGGCTTTATTGGAAAAGTGTCAGATGATCAAATGGGGCGGTTCAGCACTAGATATTTAAATCAAAATAACATTAACACTGAAGGCATTGTAATTGATCAAACAGGAGCCGTAACGGGACTTGCCTTTACTGAAATTAAAAGTCCTGAAGAGTGCAGCATCCTGATGTACCGTGATAACGTGGCAGACTTAAAGCTCCATCCAACAGAAGTTTCTGAAGAGTATATTAAGCAATCAAAAGCGCTGCTTATCTCTGGAACTGCTCTTGCTAAAAGTCCTTCAAGAGAAGCCGTGTTTCTTGCTCTTGAATATGCGAGAAAACATAGCGTAGTTGTATTCTTTGATGTGGACTACCGTCCGTATACGTGGGAATCAGAAGCTGAGACTGCCGTCTACTATAATTTAGCGGCAGAAAAATCAGACGTAATAATCGGTACGCGAGAAGAATTCGATATGATGGAAAAGCTTTTAAATTATGAAGAATCAAATGATCAAGTTACAGCTGAACGATGGTTTTCCCATCATGCTAAGATTGTCGTAATCAAGCATGGAGGAGAAGGGTCGATTGCTTATACAAAAGACGGCCAGTCTCATCGAGGCGGCATCTTTAAAACGAAAGTGCTTAAAACATTTGGAGCTGGCGACTCTTACGCATCTGCTTTTATCTACGGGTTAATGCAAGGGTTTACAATTCCTGAAGCGATGAGATTTGGCGGTGCTTCTGCTTCCATCGTTATTTCAAAACACAGTTCTTCAGATGCAATGCCAACTGTAGAAGAAATTAAGCAGTTTATGGATACAGCCGAAGAAGTTCTGCAACAAGCGTAATCAAAAATTGAGAGGAGAATGAACATGACACAAACAACAGTAAAAACAGTAAAAAACTATATTGGCGGCGAATGGGTGGATTCATCTACAAGTCTGACAGAACCAGTTTATAATCCTGCAACGGGTGGAGTCATTGCAGAGGTACCTCTTTCCACAAAAGCAGATGTAGATCAAGCGGTACAGGCTGCAAATGAAGCCTTCAAAGGATGGGCAAAAACTGCGGTGCCAAAACGTGCACGTATTCTATTTAAATATCAGCAGCTATTAGTAGATAACTGGGACGAGTTAGCGAAGCTTGTGACGCTTGAAAACGGAAAGAGCTTTAATGAAGCGCGCGGAGAAGTACAGCGCGGAATTGAATGTGTAGAATTCGCAGCGGGTGCTCCTACGTTAATGATGGGAAAACAGCTTCCTGATATTGCAACGGGCATTGAGTCTGGCATGTATCGCTATCCAATCGGTGTTATTGGCGGGATCACGCCGTTCAACTTCCCGATGATGGTTCCTTGCTGGATGTTCCCTCTTGCAATTGCTTGCGGTAATACATTTGTATTAAAGCCGTCTGAGCGCACGCCGCTTTTAGCAGCAAGATTAGTAGAATTATTTGAAGAAGCTGGATTGCCAAAAGGCGTATTAAACATTGTCAACGGCGCGCATGATGTGGTAAACGGCCTTCTTGAACATAAATTAGTGAAAGCAATTTCGTTTGTAGGTTCACAGCCAGTAGCTGAATATGTGTATAAAAAAGGTACAGAAAACTTAAAGCGTGTTCAAGCATTAGCGGGTGCTAAAAACCACTCAATCGTATTACACGATGCAGATTTAAACGTAGCAACAAAACAAATTATCGGAGCTGCTTTCGGTTCAGCAGGTGAACGCTGCATGGCAGCATCTGTCGTGACGGTGCAAGAAGACGTGGCAGATGAATTAATCTCACGACTTGTTCAAGAATCAAACAATATTGTCATTGGAAACGGATTAGAAAAAGATGTTTTCTTAGGGCCGGTTATTCGTGAAAACCATAAAGAACGTACGCTTAGCTATATTGAAGCTGGCGTAGAAGAAGGAGCTCGCTTAGTTCGTGACGGCCGAGAAGATCACGCGGTAAAAGAGAACGGCTATTTTGTTGGACCCACTATTTTTGATAACGTTACACAAGAAATGAAAATCTGGCAAGACGAAATCTTTGCACCGGTGCTTTCTATCGTGCGTGTAAAAACATTAGGAGAAGCAATTGACATTGCTAATAATTCTCGATTCGCAAACGGAGCTTGTATCTATACAGACAGCGGCGCAAGCGTACGTGAGTTCCGTGAAAATATTGATTCAGGCATGCTAGGAGTGAACGTAGGGGTGCCGGCACCTATGGCGTTCTTCCCATTCTCAGGCTGGAAAGACTCTTTCTATGGCGATCTTCATGCCAACGGTACGGACGGCGTAGAGTTTTATACAAGAAAGAAAATGGTTACGGCACGCTACTAAGAATTTACTTATCGTACGATGGGATACTAGCGACATTTGCTAGTACCCTGTAGTACAATCGTATAAAAAAATAAAAGTCGGTTTTTGCGTCGCAACAAAATGGAAGTGATTAGTTGAGTGCTATAAGTACCGTCAAAGGTAAGTATCTTTTTGCAGCCGTTTCATTTATCTTTTGGTTCTCACAGTTTATTTACGTACCTATTTTGTCTCCTTATATGGAAGGGCTGGGAGGCAAGTATGCCTTTATTGGTGTAGTGTTAAGCAGCTATGGACTCATGCAGCTATTATGTCGCTTGCCGCTCGGGATCTTTTCAGACTTTGTGAAAGTGAGAAAACCGTTTGTTATCTTCGGCATGATAGCCAGCATGTCAAGCTGCCTGCTATTTTCGTTGACCGATAGCTTAATAGGCGTGTTTATATCACGCTGCTTGGCTGGATTGGCAGCTGCAACGTGGGTTGCCTTTACGATTTTATATTCAAGCTACTTTGAACGTGAAAAAACGACTCGTGCTATGAATATCATTTCGTTTATAGTGGTTTTGGCTCAGCTTTTGGGTATGAGTTTAAGCGGTTACATTGTAAGTGAGTGGGGATGGCATGCTCCGTTTTGGATAGGAACAATCTTGAGTGTAATAGGCACTATTCTTTCTCTTTTCATTTACGAGCCCAAAGAGAACGTAAAGAGATCGCCTATAAAGCTTAAAGAATTAATGAGCGTAATAAAAGAGCCGTCGCTATTAAAAATTTCGCTGCTGTCTATTCTAGCACACAGCTTTATTTTCACGACCATGTTTGGTTTTACTCCTGCGTACGCATTAAGCGCAGGATTTAAAGAGAGCGAGCTGAGTTTGATTGTCTTTTCCTTTATGATCTCTCATGCGGCTGCTCCTCTTATTATGGAAAAGCTATTTGTTTGGCGCTTTGGAAAATGGAGCATCTTGAAGGCCGCTTTTTTTCTGGCTGCATTCTTTACCTGTATGATTCCTATGACGGAAAATAAACTTTTGCTTTGTATCATTCAAAGCGTGAACGGGTTTTCATTAGGATTAGTGTTTCCTCTTATGCTAGGAATGTCTATTGAAAGAATAGCTGCAGAAAAAAGAGCTACGGCGATGGGAGGCTATCAAGCTCTGTATGCGTTAGGGATATTCGGAGGTCCTTTTGCTGCAGGAATATTAAATTCTTGGACGGGACTTAAAGCAGGCTTCTTTTTTGCAGCAGCCTTAGGGTTAACCGCTACTGTTTTTGCAGCGGCATGGGATAAGAAAGAAGCGTCAAATAAAGTTTTTAAAGCAAAATAAAACGTGGAACCAAGCATTTATTTCTATTTTTAAAGCTCACATATTAAAGGAGGCCATAGATTATGGTGTTGAAAATTGGTGTTATTGGAACAGGAGCAATCGGACAAGATCATATTAGAAGAATTACAAACACGTTATCAGGCGGAAAAATCGTTGCGGTTACGGATGTAAACCAAGAACAAGCAAAAGCTGTGGTAAAAAATCAAAGCTTGGATGCCGTTATTTACGATGATGGACATGAGTTAATTAAATCAGAAGAAGTAGATGCAGTTGTTGTGACTTCTTGGGGGCCGACGCACGAGGAGTTTGTGCTGGCAGCGATTCAAGCCGGAAAACCTGTATTTTGCGAAAAGCCGCTTGCTACAACGGCAGAAGGCTGTAAAAGAATCGTTGACGCTGAAATTACACACGGCAAGCCGTTGGTGCAAGTTGGTTATATGCGCCGCTACGATACAGGGTATCGTGCTTTAAAGAAAGTGATTGAAAGCGGGCAAATTGGTGAAGCATTAATGGTTCACTGCGCACACAGAAATCCTACGGTACCTGATACATACACGGGCGATATGTCAATTGTTGATACGTTCATCCATGAAATTGACGTTTTGCGCTGGTTATTAAATGACGATTATGTATCTGTTCAAATCGTGGCACCGCGAAAAACGAGCAAGGCACTTGAACATCTGCAAGATCCAATTATGGTGCTGCTTGAAACAAAGCAAGGCGTTCGAATTGATGCTGAGGTTTTTGTAAACTGCCAGTACGGCTATGATATTCAATGTCAAGTAGTAGGAGAAACAGGAATCGCTAATTTACCTGAGCCTTCAAGCGTCGTGTTGCGCAGTGAAGCAAAAAAATCTACTGAAATTTTAGTAGATTGGAAAGATCGATTCATTGACTCTTATGATACAGAGCTGCAAGACTGGATTAACTCAACGCTTAAAGGCGAAGTGAATGGACCTACTGCTTGGGACGGTTACGTTGCGGCCGTTACTTCAGATGCTTGCTTAGAAGCAAAAAAATCAGGAAACATTGTTCCTATTTCGTTAGGTGAACGTCCTGATTTCTACCATAAAACGTTAACTGCAGCAGGCAAACTGTAATTGTAAAAACGGTTTGCTTACAAAACAGCTTAACTAAAACTTAGGGGATGGACACGTCTGGTGTGCATAAAAGAAAGGGGAGCCTTACATTGCGTTTAGCATATGATCCGTCACATTACCGTGACAATACAAGTTTAAAAGATACGATTGATACAGTTGCAAGATTAGGCTATGAATACGTAGAGTTATCTCCGCGCAAAGATTTTATTTGGTTTTATGAATATCCAAAAGTTGATAGACAGCGTATAAAAGACTTAAAAAGATACTGTGCCGATGCGGGGGTAAAGATTTCGTCTGTGCTTCCGGTACAGCAGTGGTCTTCACCAAATGAGCAGGAACGTGAAGCGGCAGTAAGGAACTGGAAGCGTACAATCGAAATTACTTCTGAGCTGGAAGTAGATTTAATGAACAGTGAGTTCAGCGGCGACAAGAGCCGCCCTGTTGAAAGCGAAGCGGCTTTTGTTAAATCGATGGAAGAGCTGATGCCGATTTTTGAAAAAGAAGGAATTAAGCTTAACCTTCAATCGCATCCAAATGATTTTATTGAGTTAAACACAGAAGCAATTGCAATGATTCGTGCGCTGGACAAAGACTGGATTAAATTAGTTTATTCTGTCCCTCATGCTTTCTTTTATGACGATGGCATTGGCGATGTAGCAAAGCATATTGATGAAGCAGGTGATTTGCTTGCACACGTTCTGATTGCCGATACTCTTAACCATAAAGCAGCGTTTGGACTGCGCTATATTGTAAATCCACCTGATGCGAAAGTAACGATTCACCAGCATTTAAATCCTGGTGAAGGAGAAATTGATTTTGACGCACTGTATCGCAAATTAAGAGAAATTAAATTTGACGGCATCGTAACAAACTCTGTATTTGCTTACCCTGATCGACCGGAATGGTCAAACGAAGTAACGTTAAAGTCAATTAGAGAAGGATTAAATATTAAAGAAGGCCTAAACATTTAACGTGATTGACTGAAGTGATGCAAAGCATAACGAGATATGTTTTGCATCACTTTTCATGGTTTATGCTTGAAAGAAGATCAGAACTTGTGGGCATAGCTAGTTTAAAATAGCCTTAATTGTTCTATCCGGACTCCATCATGATGATAAAGAGAGGCTTTATTATGCTAGTAATGTATAATAAAGATAGATGCAAAACGGATAGAACTTTTTATTATAAAATGTTAATTACTACAGATAAAGGTGAGTGAACATATGTCAGTTAAAATGAGTGATGTGGCCAAACTAGCTAATGTAGCTCCAGCTACTGTCTCGCGAGTTCTTAGTCAGCCCCACCTAGTAAGCAAAGAAACGCAGGAAAAAGTTTTAAAAGCCATTGAAGAATTAAATTATCAGCCCCATATCATCGCAAGACAGTTTAGAAAAAAAGAAACAAAAACCATTTTAGTAGTTGTTCCTGATATTACTCATCCGTTTTTTTCTGAAGTTCTTAAAGGAATTCAGCATACGGCGATTAACAGCGGTTACCGAGTAATTTTAGGAGATACAGAAAATGACATTGAGCGAGAAGGAGAGTTTGTTGATTTATTATTCCAAAAGCAAGCGGACGGCATGATCCTTCTAACAGCCCGTATGGATAAAGACAGAATTGAACAAGTCTCCAGACAGTTCCCTACGGTTCTTGCGTGTGAGTACATTGATGGCTTAGATATTTCTACCGTATCTATTGATAATATTAGCGGGGCGCGAAAAATAACGGAGCATTTAATAAGCCTTGGGCATACCAAAATTGCGCATATCACTGGTCCTATGAATGTTATCTTAAGCCGTGATCGATTAAAAGGATACCGCCAAGCGATGATTAGCCACGATTTACCCGTGGATTCCGCTTTTATTCAAGAAGGAGATTTTAGCCTAGAGTCCGGTTATCATCAAATGATTCGCTTATTATCGTTAGAACAACGGCCAACTTCCGTATTTGTTTTTAACGATGAAATGGCGATCGGAGCGATAAAAGCCGCAAAAGACAGCGGGTTAAAAGTGCCTGAAGATATAGCTGTAGTCGGATTTGATAACTCAAAAATGTCGGATATCATTGAACCGCATATTACAACAATTGAGCAGCCTAAATATGAAATTGGAAAAAAAGCGATGGAATTACTGCTTGGATTGATGAGCGGAAAAGCCTTAGAACAAAAAAAGTTTGTATTAAAAGATGAACTAATCGTACGCGAGTCTTGCGGAAGTAAAGCTACAGTGAAAAATTTTATCCAGCTTGAAGGCTCAGCTAAGAAAATTAACTAGTGCTGTTTACATGCTATGATGTTTTTTGCTGAGAAGTAAACAAGAGAGACCATCACCTTTGTCTTCTCTTGTTTACAGCAAAGCGGAAGGAATACTCTGATAAAAAAGAGAAGGTGACTTTAGTGAGGATTAAGGGAACAGTATTCAAAAAAAGAACATATCCAAAGCATCACTATAAAAGAATGGATCATCTTTCTTTTTTAGAGGTGAAAGATAACATCTCCTTTGATGGCGATGCACTGAAAATTCTTCCTGTTCTTAGCCAAAAATCAATGGAATGCTGGAGTATCGGAGATGAAATTGATGTGGAAGGTGAAATGAAGTATATTCGCATCATTACTTCATTAGGAAAACTCAGCTTGCTGCCTGTTCCGGTGTTTATCGTCAAGACAATTAAAGAAATAAAACCATCTTCTGTAACTAGTTAAGCTGTCAGACATAAAACGGCTAATCATCGTCATCAATCATGTTCACATTTTAACGGAATTTAAATTCTGAAATTTCTTATAAATTACAGATTCCTTCAGATAAGAAGGGGGTGAAGCATATGACAGCTAATCTTATCGCGGGGAAAATTTCTTTAAATGAACGTGTTCATCGTACACAAGGAAACGGAGCGTCTTTTCACGTTCATTATTGGGGAGTTATGCCCAAGCACTATGATAATGTCTCTCATAAACATTCTTTCTTTGAGGTGTGTTACGTGCTTGAAGGGAAAGGAATTTATATAGACGACGGGCATCCCTATCCGGTAAAAGAAAATACACTATTTCTTTCAAAGCCCGGCGTATTACACCACATAAAAAGCGATAGGGGGCTTTTTCTCTTGTATGTAGGCTTTGAACTGGTTGAATCAGAATCAACTGAAAAGTGCATCAAGCTAATAGAAGAAGCTAAACGATGTTCTAAAGTAGTAATAGATGTAAAAGAAGATGGAACGGCTCCATTCATTTGGAAGTTTCTTTTGAACCATGCCGCAAAAGGAGAAGATGTCTTTTTTGAAGAAATACTGACAAATTTAGCTCATTCTCTTATTCTTTCGCTCATAAATACTTTTGTTTTGCCTTTAAATTACCATTATCAGAAAGCTGTTCAAAAGACATCTTCTTTAACCCTTAATCTAGCAAAATTATACATTAAAGATAATCTAGCCAATTCTATTAAACTTACGGAGACAGCGACTCATTTACACCTATCTAGCCGGCATCTGTCTCGTCTCTTTAAAACTGAATTAGGTGTCAGCTACTCGGAATATGTACAAAATGAAAGAATTAAAAGAGCTGTGATACTGCTCAAAACAACTGATTTATCGATTAGAGATATTGCTCAAGAAACAGGATTTCCAGATGTTCACTACTTTACGCGGGTTTTTACAGCTTCAATGCGCAGTTCACCAGGACGTTTTCGTAATCTATATACAAAATTAAAAACAACTGCATATAAAGATTAGCCAACTCTTCTTTGCTTACATGTGTCCCAAGCAGAGGAGAGTTATTTTTATGGAATAAAACTAATAAGGTTCAAAAATGTCCTGAAAAGATAAAAAGTAGTCTTCTTAAAGCAAAGACGATTAAGATTCGGAATTATATAATAATAGCTATACTTTATTAAAATTAAATAAAAACGTTTACAATCAGTGTTTTTAGCTTATTGAGATTAAAAGCTGTAGACGAAATTTTTAGGAGGAGAAGACAATGAAATTATCTTATGTAACAGACAGTTTGGGACATTTACCTTTTGAAGAAATGTTAGATGTAATCACAGAGATGGGAATCAATACAATCGAAATGACCACAGGGGGTTGGTCTCCGGCACCCCATTTAAAACTAAATGAATTAGTAGAAAGTGATGATAAGAGAAGTGAATTTTTACATGCATTAGAAAAGCGTAACATCAAGCTTTGTGCGTTAAACTGTTCTGGAAATCCTTTAGATCCAGGTGAACTGGGAAGAGAACATCGGGAAGTAACGGATAAAACGTTTGAACTGGCAAAGTTATTAGGTGTAAAGAAAGTGATCATGATGAGCGGATTACCAGCCGGAAGTCCTGAAGACAAGATTCCAAACTGGATTACGTATACAGTAAGCTGGCCTCCAGTGTTAAAAGAGATTTTAGATTACCAGTGGAATGAAGTAGCCATCCCCTACTGGAAAGAGCTCGTTAAGAAAGCTGAAGCCTGCGATATTGAAAAAATCGCTCTTGAAAACTTCAGCTCTCAACTAGTCTATAACCCTGAAACGTTATTTAAACTTCGTAATGCGGTAGGACCTATCGTAGGATTAAATTTAGATCCAAGCCACTTAATCTGGATGGGCGCAGATCCTATTTTGTCAGCTAGAGAATTAGGAGCGGCCATTCACCATGTTCATGGAAAAGACGTGCGCCTTGAGAGACATCTATCAGCAGTGAACGGAGTGATGGAAACAAAAGAAGTGACGGATGTAGCAAATAGAGCCTGGAATTACGTGGCCGTAGGCTGTGGTCAAGATTTACAGTGGTGGAAAGAGTTTTTCTCTGTTGTTAAGATGATGGGCTATGATGAAGAAGTTTCTTTAGAAATGGAAGATTTAACAATGTCGGTTGAAGCGGGGGTTCGAACTTCTATTGAGGCATTAAAACAAACGCTTAGCTTTTAATTTAAAGGAATTTACACGTTCTAACCAGAAAAACCATATATATTGTTTTTTGGAGGAATACGATGAAAGAGCTAAAAAGGTTAGAACCGCTGCAAGCAGCTACACAATTCATTCTTGAACATTACCCTAACTGTCAAGGCGCATTACTCGCTGGAAGCGTGGTGAGAGGAGAAACTACGCGCACGTCCGACCTTGACCTTGTTATTTTTGATGAGAGTTTTACTTCTTCTTTTAGGGAGTCCCTCATTGAATTTGGATGGGCAATTGAAGTTTTTGCTCATAATCTGACTTCATATCAAGCCTTTTTTAAAAGCGACTGTAAGAGGGCTAGACCGTCACTGCCAAGAATGATTTCCGAGGGAATTATTTTAGAGGATAAAGGAGTGATGCAGGCTATAAAAAAAGAAGCTGCACAATTGCTTGAAAAAGGCCCTGAAAAATGGTCGGAAGAGACGATTAGATTAAAAAGGTATTTTATAAGCGATGCCTTAGATGATTTAATTGGTTCTTCAAATACAGGTGAATCACTTTTTATAGCCAATACGCTCGCTTACATAACGCATGAATTTGTTTTAAGAACGAATGGTCATTGGATCGGGGATTCTAAATGGATTGTCCGGTCTTTAAATCTCTATAGTGAACGCTTTAGTAAAGAGTTTGTAGAGGCATTTGATACCTTTTATAAAACAGGAAATAAAGATAAAGTAATTCAACTGGTGGATAAAGTGTTAGAACCACATGGAGGCCGGCTGTTTGAAGGGTTCTCACTGGGGAAAGAGAGGTTGAATCAGTAGCCTTGTTAGAACCCCGCTACTATTTCTTACTAGTAGTGGGGTTATTTTTTAGGAATATTCACGTATGTTTAAAGAGTTTGCCCGTTATCAATCGTAAACACTTGGCCCGTCACAGACTCTTGCTTTAACTGAAAAAAAATAGCATCTGCGATATCTTCAGGAGAAGAAATGCGCTGAAGGGGTAGATTGCCTGCAAGCTGATACATTTTATCTTCGTTGCCAGCCCACCACCTTGTGTCGACTGCACCAGGAGAGATGCAGTTTACTCGAATATGGGGTGCCAGTGCAATGGCTAACGATTTTGTCATCGTATGAATTGCTGCTTTTGTTGCGGCATAGGGAATAGATGAGCCGATTCCAGTTGTACCCGCAACGCTTCCTACATTAACAATCGCCCCTGACTTTTGTTTTTTTATATGTGGAACGGCTGCTTTTACACAGTGAAACATGCCTTTTACGTTTACATCATATAAAGAGTCCCATACATCATCCGTTGCAGACTCTAAGTCATTCATCGGGATTTGAGCTGTAATACTAGCATTATTCACTAATCCATCTAACCGTCCGAATCGTGTAATCGTTTGATGAATCATTTTATTCACTTCGTGCTCGTTGGCTACGTTCGCTTTAAAAGCAAACGCGATGCCTCCTCTTTCAGTAATCTCCTCCACAACTTTTTTCGCTTCTGTTTCTGAGCTGCTGTAGTTGATAACAAGTTTCGCACCCATGTCAGCTAGCTTTAAAGCCGTTGCTTTACCTACGCCAGTGCCGCCGCCCGTAATAATAAATACTTTATTTTTAAAGTCGATCATTTCTATAAACCTTCCTTTCTCTTAACATCTTTTATTATATCTTCGATGAAAAAAAGGATATAATAGGTAATACTAAGAGAGGTATCATTTAAAATGATAGCAACGGAGGAATTAGAATTGGAAAGCCAAGACTTACGAATATTCAAATGCGTGGCAGAAGCAAAGTCACTATCAAAAGCTGCGGGGGTATTAGGGTATGTGCAGCCGCATATCAGCCAGCGGATTAAAAATCTAGAGGAAGAATTAGACACCAAATTATTGATACGTACGAATCGAGGAGTTACGTTAACAAACGAAGGGGAAGCTTTGTTTGACTACGCACAGCGTATTTTACGTTTAATGGAGGAAGTTAAAGCAGAAGTTAATCCGAATAAGTTTAAAAGATCCTTGATTATTGGTGCCTCGCAGACGATTTCCGCTATTAAAATTCCTTCTTTATTCTCATCTTTTCTGAAAGAACAACAAAATATTGAAGTTAAAATAAAAACAGATAGAAAACAAGCCTTACAAGAAATGCTCTCGTACGGAGAAATTGACGGACTTTTTCTTAGCGGTATCTATAATGAGGCTCAGTTTGAAAGAGTTTATCGCTATGCAGAAAAGGTGGTACTCATCTCACATACGTCTGAAGATATAGAAGAAAAAACCCCACCAATGCTGCTCATCAATAGTGATGTAAACTGCATCTATAGAAACAGACTATTAGCGTTTTCAAAAGAACATCATACACATAAAGCTAACATGATGGAATTTGATTCATTAGAAGCGATTTTACAAGGTGTCCGCGATGGACTTGGGATGAGTGTAGTCCCGGCCAGCGTAGTAAATTCTCGTGGTGATATGAAAAGAATTGAATACCAAGAGCTTGCAGAAGACGTTCAAATTGATTTTATAGTAAAGAAAGGGAAGCAGCGCTCGCAAAGTCTTAAAAAGTTTATTCGTTTTTTAGAAAGCCTATAGATTCTCTCTTCCCGCATCACTAAAAAGAACCCTTAATGCCTGAAATGCGCTTCAAGGGTTCTAGCTTTCTTATGTTCCAAAGATTATGCAGCTAATTTTCTACATTCATCCGCGCATTTCAAGCAAGCCTCTGCACATTTTTGACAGTGGTCATGATCGTGTTTCTTACACTCGTTACCGCATTTTTCGCAAATTTCAGCGCAAACTCCTGCTAGTTCGGCAACGAAAGGCGTTCCTCTTTCTAAAGCTTGTTCCAAATATCCGCAAATATCTGCACATTCTCGGTCAAAACGGATACAGTCCACCATCATCCCTACATTTTCTTCCTTTAGGCAAGCATCAAAACATTGGTTGCAGGCACTCATACATTCATGCAGCGTTTGAATAACAGTTTGATAATTTTCGTTAGACATTGTAAAATTCCTCCTTATTTTTTCTTCTCTCTATTACATTAGACTATAGTTTAGTTTAGTAAACATAATAAACATAAGAGTACTGTAAAACTTATTAAGTAATGAGCAGTCTCTCTTTTTACGTTTAAATATAGGGGTGGAGGGTATGTGGTTGATAGATAAATCTTAAAGGAGTGTAGCACATGAGCTGGCTAGAAATACTTTCTTATATCGCTATTGCAATCGGAATTATTCAATTTTTAGTTATTACAATCGACGTGATCAGGCATCCGCAGATGATGTTTGTGATGAATATTGTGTGGCCTATTACGGGGCTATATTTTCCTGTCGCCGGGATATGGTTTTACTTTAAATTAGGGCGTAAAGATCGAAAAAAACACGATCATGCTCATCATTCCTCTGATCATACCCATGATGCTCATGAGGGTGATCATCACGAGCACCATCATAGTGAAAAGCCTTTTTGGCAAAGTGTTTTTGTATCGACTACGCACTGCAGCAGCGGGTGCTCGATTGGAGATTTAATTGGTGCACCGATTGTATTTTTAACAGGCTGGACGATTGCCGGAAGCGTACTTTTTGCGGATTACGTAGCGGAATTTATTCTCGCTTATATAGCGGGAATTGCTTTTCAATACTACGGCATGAGTATGAAAGATAATAGCTCAAAAGAAGAGTTGAAAAACGCGTTAAAAGCGGATACGTGGTCCCTTATTGCCTTTGAAATCGGCATGTTTGGCTGGATGGCTTTATCACATTATGTCTTTTTTACACAGGCACCCAAACCAGACAGCGCGGTCTTTTGGTTCATGATGCAAATCGCCATGATTATTGGCTTTTGTACAAGCTATCCAGCGAACTGGGTACTTGTTAAAAAAGGTGTAAAACATGCAATGTAATTTTACTTGGGGCTGCTGCCGTTGATATCAGGTTTAAAGCTACAGGATGGGGCAGAATAGTATCGACTCCGAGTTTCGTCTAAAAAAGGAAATCATTTTAATTTAACAGGAGGAGATTTGATGTTTGATTACACGGTAAAAACATCGAAAAGCTTAGAAGAAGCGATTAGTTCTCTAGAAGAAAACTTAAAAAGCGAAGGGTTCGGTGTGTTGTGGAATTTTGATTTAACTGCAAAGCTACAGGAAAAAGGGCAGGACTTTCATACACCGTTTACAGTATTAGAAGTGTGCAATCCGAAAGAAGCTCAGCGTGTTCTTTCGCAAAACCTTTTAGTAGGATACTTTCTGCCTTGTAAAATGGTTGTATATCAAGATGGAAGTGAAACAAAGATTGGCATGCCTAGACCTACGGCAATGATTAATATGCTTCATAATGAAGAGCTTCAACGACTGGCAGAAGATATTGAAACAAGGTTAATCCGCTGTATTGATCAATCGGTGTAAGTGTTACTCAGAGAAAAAATATCAAAACAAAAAGATACCTGAGGGGTATCTTTTTGTTTTTTAATCTTATTAAGATATGAGAAGTGCAAACGGAATTTTTGATACATGAATAATTTACTTTCAGTTGCCTACTCTAAAAGCAAACGGTAATAAAAAGGATGATAGTATGAATTTTATCTGGCAATCTGTAATCTTGATTTTATCGGGAATATTATTACTAAGAATAGCGGGGAGAAAATCGATTGCTCAAATGACGCTCGCTCAAACGGTCGTTATGCTTTCTCTAGGTACCATCATCGTGCAGCCCATTGTTGAAAAAAGTATGTTAAAAGCGATTGGCGGCGCAGCTATCTTTGTTCTTGCTATTTTAGTTTTAGAGTATTTACAATTAAAATTTAATGGGTTTGAAAAATTTCTGACAGGTAAGTCTAAAATCGTTGTAAATGATGGTCAATTAGATACTAAGCAGCTTAAAAAATTACGTTTAACCGCCGATCAATTAGAAATGAGATTACGAAATGCAGGCATATCAACTATAAAAGATGTTAAAACCGCAACAATTGAACCAAATGGACAGCTAGGGTACGAACTTCAAGAAGATGCAAAGTCTTTGACTGTAGGTGACTTTAAACAGTTAATGAATGTATATATGTCATCCTTTTCTCAAACAAATGGACCTTCGCAAGATTTACATAACGAGGTATCGTCTAACCCTTCTTCAGATATATTTGAAGAAATTAATCACGGTTCTAAACCAAACCCTAAATACCTTCAGTGATACAGTCACTAAAAAAGACGGCTTTTTCATATAATAATTATTAAGTAAATGAGCATAGTTGTTTTAGGTTCAAATCGCAGATGATTTGTACCTTTTTTGCGATTAAATATAGAAGTTAACGTTTATACATCATTACTGACATGTATGATATTTTTTATCGTATACACATACTCGTAATGATCTGCCAAGGACTTTTGCTTTTGAAAAAAGAAATAGTTTATAAAAAAACAAAAGGAGTAGATTCTATGAAGGTTTCTTTTTCAAATTCTATAGAAAATGTTGAGTGGTCGAGAATGAAAGAAATTTATCACTCGGTAGGATGGACGAACCATAATGAAGAAAAAATTAAAAAAGTATTTCAATCAAGCAACGTAGTAACGATTGCTTATGATGAAGATAACATAGCAGGGTTTGGCAGAGCTCTTTCAGACGGTGTGTTTAATGCTGCGATTTATGATGTTGTGGTTGATGAGCATTATCAAAACAAAGGAATTGGACAGAAAGTTATAAAAAATTTGCTTGCTCAGCTTGACGATATTTCCTGCGTTCATCTTGTTTCTACAGCAGGTAATGAAGAGTTTTATAGAAAAGCAGGATTTCGGAAAATGAAAACCGGAATGGCTCGTTATTTAAATCCTTCTTTAGCGGAAGAGTATTTAGAATGAGCGATGTCTAAGATCATCGCTTATATAAATTAGCTTTATATATCCATATATAATTACAATAGAACTTCTTATTTTTTATCTAAAACGACTATTATTTATTAAAAAAGATATAAAAATTATTGTTTTTCGATAAATAATTGTTGATTTCCTTATATATACATGGTAAATTAATCCTAACAACAGTTATGGAGGATGTTTACATGAAACGAACAAATGGTTATCGAATTCTTTTTTATCTGGTCAACACGTTATTTTGGTTTAATATTTTTGTAGCAGGTATTATGGGCATGCTGGTTATTTATCTTCATTTTGACGACTCAATCTTACAGAACTCATCTTTTAATTTATCATTAGGAAAAGGATTGTTTGATATTAAGCTGAATGAAAGTCCCGATACAAAATTAGTCCAAATTTGGGTTCTGGCCTTATTGATTTCTTGTTTTCTATCGATTGCAATGCTTTGGAATTTTAAAGTATTATTTAAAAATGCAGCTAAGGGAATTATCTTTGTTTCAAGTAACACAAAAGCCATTTTTGCAACAGGTATTATCTTTTTAATAGGATCGTTTGCAGCTGGAGTTCCCAAGTTTTTTATAGCAGCTAAGTTAGCTCCTTTATTAAATGTCAAACATGGAACTATTACTATTTCATACTCAATAGATGGTATTCTGTTTATAGCAGCTGTTTTTATTCTTCTTTTAGGGGCCTTCTTTAAAAAAGCAGTTGCAATTGCCCAAGAAAATGAACTTACTATATAGGAGGTCAGAGATGATTAGAGTCAATTTAGATGTCATGATGGCCAAAAGAAAAATATCTTTAAATGAACTAGCAGATCGAGTAGGGATTACTAAAAGCAACCTCTCTATCTTAAAAACTGAAAAAGCGAAGGCCATACGTTTTACTACGTTGGAAGCCATTTGTGCAGTGCTAGATTGTCAGCCAGGTGACATTTTAGAATATGTACCAGATGAATAAAAAAAGAGGACGTAGATAAAATCTATGTCCTCTTTTTCTTTCTGGTGTTGAGAATTTATAATTTGTATATTTCAATTTAGTACTATATGGTATTATTTTCTTTAGTTAGGAGGGTATTTGAAATGAGTGTTTCCAAAGAAAATAAGCCGATTTTATTAACCGTTATTTTGCTGGCAGCTGCGTTTGTTGTATTTTTTGCAAATCGGCTGCTTCCCCAAAATTCAATTTTTCCAAGTGAAACCGGTGATTTGACCACTCTGCTGTGGCTGTTTTTTGCGATAGATATTGGCTTTATTGTGGCGTTAGTTTTAGGAGTTCGAACAAATAAGCCGAGCGTCGTGTGGTTTAGCATTATCACAAACAGCATCTTTTTTGTGTTGCTTTCTAGCTTGATTTTTTTATTAGCGATTGCAAATGGAATTTCTGAGCCGTAAGTTTATTATTTTTATTATAGGTGAATGATTAGGATTTAGAGAGGTTGATAGGTATGATGATAGGCGGTCCTTTACTGATTGCCCTGCTGCCAGGTGTACTTATACTCATGTTAACTTGGCTGTTCAGAAAAATGAAATGGAACAAGGTCATTAGAATGCTTCCTTCAATGCTAACCGTTATGGCTGCCGCTGTGTTTGTTTATATTGGCTATGTAGAAGTAAGAGGGTTTGAAGGCGCTGGCTATTTGTTTTTATCCGTATGTTTACTGTTGTTTGCGACTGTTGCATTTATCATTGCCAAAAAACCTGTAGGATAATTTTTATAAACTTTATAAATTCTTTATAAATCCCTCCTATACTACGTGTAGGGGGGATTTAAGATGAAAAATATTATTTTAGAGGTAAAGAGCGTTTCAAAAAAAGTGAGACGTCGTCACTTAGTTAAAGAAGTATCGTTTCAAATTGGGGAAGGAGAAATATGCGGACTGTTAGGGCCAAACGGAGCTGGTAAAACGACGTTAATTCGTTTATTGACGGGGTTGATTAAGCCAACTGGGGGAGAAGTTTTTATTACTAATAAACCTATTGTTTCACAAAGAAAAGAAGCGCTGCAAAGCGTTGGTGCAATTGTGGAGTCGCCCATCTTTTTTCCTTATATGACGGGAAAAGAAAACCTGACAAATTTAGCTCGATTGCATCCATTTTCAACAAAGCAAGAAAGGCAGCAAAGAGTGAAAGAAGTGTTTGATATTGTGGGATTAACCGGCAGAGAAAATGATAAAGTTCGAACGTATTCTCTTGGGATGAAGCAAAGGCTCGGTATTGCTCAAGCACTCCTAGGCGACCCGGACTTATTAATACTAGATGAGCCAGCCAACGGCTTAGATCCAATGGGCGTACGTGAACTGCGCGAGCTGCTTTTTACCTTAAAACGTGACTATAACAAAACGATTCTAATCTCTAGTCATTTACTGGATGAATTACAGCGAGTATGTGATCAAATTGTGGTGATGAGAGAAGGAGAGCTAATGTGGGACGGCGCTTTAGATCAGTTAGCATCCGGTAAAAATCTTGAAGATGCGTTTGTAGAGCTGGTGTCGCAATGAAGGAGCTGTTAGTAGCGGAGTGGGAAAGACTTTGGAAACGAAAAGTGGCCTGGCTGACCTTTTTGTTAGTGCCGGTGGTGCTGTTAGTTGCTTCTTCTTATCTCCAAAAACAAAATGGAGCACTCACAGTCGATTTACCACAGTATACGTTTGCGGGAAACTTTCCTGTGCTGAGCTTAGCCGAAATGTTATTTACAGTTTTTAATGCCATGTTCTTAGTTTTTATTACGCTCGTGGTTACTGAAGAGTACCGGTCAGGACAGCTGCGAATGGTCATGATCCGCTCGTATTCGTTTAAAGAAATTATCATCGCAAAGGCCGCAGTGATTTTGCTGTTTAATTTACTGTTTTTTATCACGTATTTCTGTGTGAGCTATGCGATAGGCTTTCTAATGTTTGAACACCCGCAAAGCTACTTTGTATTTTATCACAGTCATACTTTTAACATAAAAGAAGCGCTAGTATATAATCTTGCATTCTATGGATATGCCTATTTAACGACGATTGCAATATGCTGTGTGCTGTTTTTTATCTCTGTTATTAGTAAAACGACCACTACAGCTGTTGGAATTGGGGTTGCTTTTATACTAATCTCGTTTTCGTATCCGACTTTACTAAGAGGATTTAGGCAGTGGATGAGTGAAGAGTTTTTTGGACAGCTGTTTTTCACTTCCATACCGATGATTCAATGGCAGGGGATCACAGTCATGATGGCAGAGAAACCGCAGTTTGTAGGCTGGAATTTCGGCGTTTTAGGTTTTTATATTTTATTTTTTGGCGGTTTAACATATGTAGCTATTCGAAAAAAAGAATCGTTTCTATAAAAGGAGAGAAGACATGATGACAGGACTTTTTATCAGTGAATTAGAGCGAACGTTTAAACGGAAAAAGACAGCAGTGGTACTAGGTGTGTACATAGGATTACTTGCTTTTATTTGGTTCTTTTTCTTTCAAAGGGGAGGCATTTCATTTTTTGATGCGGCTCATGACGTAAAAATTGATTCTTTAAATTCAGCACCACTGCTTCTTCGAGACCTATCGTTTGTGATTACGTTTATTGTTATTCCTATGTTTGTGGCAGATAGTTTTAACGGCGAGTACACGTCCGGAGCGCTACGTATGGTATTAATTCGGCCGCATCATCGTTTGAAGCTGTTTTTTGTAAAGTGGGCAGTTCAATGTTTACTAGTTTTTATTATTCTTTGTATTACGTGGGTAGTGGGGACATGTCTTGGAAGAATGGTTATGCCTCATGTAAATGAAACGACGTTTTTAGGCGGACATACGCTAGGGACTTTAGGGGCGTTACTATATTCGTTGAAATTTTACGGCATTTGTTTTTGCATCTTTATAGCGGTTATTAGTATCGGGAGTATCCTGAGTGTTCTTATGCCTAATTCCATTTTATCTTACGTCGCAACCATTGGTGCTTTAATTGGAAGTGTGTATGTGTCAGATAAACTAAGCTTCTTTTTCTCCGTAACCGATTCTGTTTTTCATGAATTAAGCAGGCCAAACTCTGAATTTTTAGTGAACCTATTATTTCCAATTTTGCTTATTAGCCTTATAATAAACCTATTCGTATGGAAAAAGAAGGAATGGGTAGGGTGAGATGGAGATGAAGCAAACAATTTTACTAGTGGACGACGAAAAAGACATTATTTCATTTATGAAAGATGCGCTCCAAGATGAAGGATATGAGGTGGTGTTTGCTTACGAAGGGCAAGAAGCGTTAACAAAGTTAAAAATAAATCCAGACTTAATTGTGCTGGATGTGATGATGCCAGGCATGGACGGCTTTGCACTTTGTGAAATGATCCGAAAAAGCATATCGTGCCCCATTATCTTTTTAAGCGCGAAACAAACGGAGCAGGACCGGGTAAAAGGACTATTAGTGGGTGGAGATGATTATTTAGTTAAGCCTTTTAGCATGAAGGAACTAAAAGCCCGCATTTATGCCCATCTGCGCCGAGAGCAGAGAATTAACAGTAACTCCTATAACAGGCTTCATTTTGGAGAGTTAACCATTGATTTAAACGGCTATCAAATTTTACATAGCAATGAAGCAATTCCGTTTACTTCAAGAGAATTTGAGATTATTCATTTTCTGGCTCTTCATCCAGGTCAGGTTTTTACACGCGAGCAGCTTTATGAAAAAGTTTGGGGCTACGACGCGGAAGGAGATTCGTCTACGATTACGGAACACGTAAAGAAAATTAGAGCAAAACTATTAAAATATGACGAAACGCCTTACATCTCAACCGTTTGGGGAATTGGCTACAAATGGGTAAAATAAAAAAATGGATGAACCGAGCAACATTAAAAGCGCAGTTTGTGTTATCGTTTCATTTAATCTTACTGTACAGCCTCCTTGCGACGCTTTTAACGTGGGGCATTGTGATTGCAGTAAACTGGTTTCTTATGCCTGGAGCACTGAATCCCGCAAATTATTATGAAAAACAAATTCCTGATATTCTTCAGTTCGTAAAAGAAAAAGAAGATGCGCTCCTTTCAAGAGATGCTAAAAATCAAGTAGAATCGGTTATTCCGCTAGAAGGAATGGATTATCAAATTATAAATAAAAAAGGGCAAATCGTATATGGATCCATGTCCACTTCATACATAAAAAATAAACGGGATTTTTACTCTCAGGTCAATACCAATATCCGCTCAGGTAAATACATTATAAAAGTTTATCCGCTTTTTAATTCAAAAGACGAAGTAAACGGGGCGATTGCGCTACGGTATCAATTAAATATGGCCTCTGCTAATCCGAATATTAAATGGATCGTTGCGCTTGTCACATTTGTATCGCTAGCCAGCCCGTTTCTTTACTTTTATTTGTTTGCTTATTTGTTTGGAAGACGATTTAGCAAAAAAATTGAACGGCCTTTTAATGAGCTGATGACCGCAGCTAAAAATATTCAGCATAATAATTTAGATTTTTCGCTGTCCGTCACTCAAGACGCCAAAGAATTAAGTCAGCTGCTTCATGCCTTTGAAGAAATGCGAAAAGAATTAAAGCAATCGTTAGCTAAGCAGTGGCAGCTAGAAGAAGACCGCAAAGATATGACGGCTGCGATTGCGCATGATTTACGAACGCCTCTTACGATTATTCATGGACATACGGAAATTTTAGTAGAAGGAAGCAAAAGAGACCCGGAGAGGCTTAATCGATATTTACATACGATTTACACAAATACACAGCGTTCGATTCAACTGTTAAATCAGCTGCAAGAAGTATCTGTCATAGAAAATCCGGGCTTTACCGTAAAGAGAGAGCTAATCGATATAATCTCATTTGTTCACGAGAAAGCAGACGAGTTTCAGCTTTTATGTCAAAAAAAAGAGATTGCCTTTTTACCTTCGGTTAGTGAAGCAGAAGCATTAAGTCAATTTTACGGAGATCCTCAGCGTATTTCTCAAGTGCTAGATAATATCATTACAAACTGTATTCGCTACACGCCTGAACGAGGGGAGATAGGGTGGAATACCGTCATTCATCATAACGAAGTAATCTTTGAAATACATGATACGGGTCCCGGCTTTGCGTTATCGAACAAAGAGCAGGTGTTTAAAAAGTTTTACAGAGAAGATGCGTCGAGAACAAGCGGCCACGGAAACTTGGGGCTAGGTCTTTATATTGCTCATTCTATTGTGAAAAATCACGGAGGAAGCATCACAGCCGATAATAAAGAGACGGGAGGGGCATTATTTAAGATTGTTCTTCCGATGGGAAAGAAGTAAACGCATAAAGAAGAACCCTCAAAAAAGAGAGTTCCAAAAAGGGTAAGTAAGAAAGAAATGTACATGTTCCTTTGGGGGGACTGCATCTGTACAGTAAAATTTATACCCGGTATGCACTTGTTAAAACGTTGAAAAATAAACCAATCATGTAAAAAATAGATGAAATCAGCTTTTAGCATTTAAAAAAAGACTGCAAAACGGCGGTATACCGTATTCTGCAGTCTTTCTCTCGTTTATTTGCTTAAAAACTCTCTCATAAATTTATTCACTTTTTCTGGCTGCTCATGCTGAGGAGCATGCCCTACACCGTCTAAGCGGTGAATCGTTACGTTTGGAACGTACTCTTCAATTCCATCTAAATTACTGTTTTCAAACGCTTCATCTGCATTTCCCCATACAATTAAAGTCGGAGAGTGAAATACTTTATGCGGAAGGGCAACAGGTTTATGAACGCGCTCTTCAAACGGATAAAGAGAAGACGCACGGTAGTAGTTAAGCATGGATTTCATCGCATTCGGCTGATTCCACGCCTCTACGTATTTAGCTTCTTCTTCTTTTGTTAAATAGCCTTTTTTGATGCCAGGCTCCGTCAGCATGTTTCTTAGCTTTTCACTATTATTTGCGAGTAGCTCATCTTGAGAATTTGGCTGTTGGAAAAAGCTCATATAGCTGCTTGCTTCTCGTTGAGCAGGGTTTTCAGCAAGCTCTCTTATAAATGTATAAGGATGCGGTGCATCGAACATCACTAACTTTTTGACATACTGCGGATACGTATAAGCAAATGCCCATGCTACAGCGCCGCCCCAATCGTGTGCTACTAACACACACTCTTTTTCACCAAATGCTTCAATTAACTGTTTTACATCTTCCATGAGAAGAGGCATGCTGTAAGAAGAAATTTCTTCTGGCTTATCTGATAAGTTATAGCCTCGCATATCTACAGCTACCACGCGATAATCTTTGGAAAACTCTTCCAACTGATGGTGCCACGTGTACCAAAAGTAAGGGAATCCGTGTAAAAACAGCATAAGCTCGCCTTCACCTTTTGTTACATAATGAAGATTTACATCATTTACTTTTACATAACCGTCTTTAAACATGTTACTCATCCTTTCGCTTTTAACCTTTATTATAGAAAAACTTTACTCTTTATTAGTTGATGTATCAAACAATAAGGTTTCCTTACGCTATAAATAAGCTATAAAGCTCTCTTAAAACCCTTATTTTGGTTATTATTTGTGAAATATAACCACAGTTTTATTTTGAATAATCTTAATCTATTAGAAAAACTTGGAATTTAAAAGAGTATGTAATAAGATAGTATATGATAAATATTTCCATATATAGGAGGAGACATATGCAAAAGAAAATTCTACATACGGTGCTTTCACTGGCAGTAGGAGCAGGAATATTTGCTGTTGGCGGAGTTCCTACTCAAGCTAAGAGTCAAGATCAAAAGGTAAGTAACACATACACAATCGCTTTTAAAAATGGATTGCCAGACAACTATCAAGAGATTATTCAAAAAGCTGGTGGCAAAGTGACTAAAGCGCTTCCTGAAGTAGGAGGGATAGAAGCTCAATCTGAACAGGCTTCTTTTCTTAATAATTTAAAAGGGAATTCTTCGATCGAAGCTGCTAATAGAGAAATTCCTCTAAGCTTGGACAAAACATCAGGTAGTCCTTATAACTATCAGTCTAATATTATCAGTTCACAGAATGTAGATAATTATTGGGACTCTCAGTGGGATATTCAACGAGTGACAAATGGCGGAAAATCTTATGATGTAGAAACAGGCGGATATAAAAATAAAGACGGTAGTACAACTCATAAAGCAGTGGTGGGAGTAATTGATACGGGTATTGATGCATCTCATCCTGATTTAAAAAATAATATACTAGGTGGACGTAATCTTGTTCCGGCTGGAATGGACGAATCTGAAACTGGAGATCCCGCAGATATAAAAGATCGCAATGGACACGGTACGCATGTTGCTGGGATCATTGGAGCGAATGGAAAAGTAAAAGGAGTAGGACCAGAACTTGGAATACGTTCTTATCGCGTACTGTATTCAGAGCAAGCTCTTGGAATGCCTGCTTGGATTATAGACGGAATTATTGCCGCAACCAATGATAAAGTCGATGTGATTAATATGTCTCTTCGTTTCTATAATAATAACAAGATGACTATTGAAGGAGAAAGCTATAAATCAATTGCGGAAACACTGCTTTGGAAAAGAGCCATTCAGTATGCCGTGAAAAATGGCGTAACGGTCGTAGCCGGTAGTGGAAACGAAAGTTTAAATTTAGATAATAAAAAGGAAGTAAACGACTTTTTAAATACCTTGTATGAACCATATGGTATAAGTGTCAAAGGGCCAGCAACTGTCGTACCGGCGCAAATGCCAGGAGTAATTAATGTTTCGGCTTCCACAAAATGGTCGACTCAGCAGCTTGCTTTCTACTCTAATTATGGAAACAGCGCCATTGACGTGGCGGCTCCAGGAGGAGATTTCGGAGAGAAATATGCAAAAACTAATGATCCTGCAACAGCTGATCCAAACAATTTAATCCTAAGTACATGGCCGACTTATTTAGGGACTTCCTATGAGTTAAACGCCGGTACTTCCATGGCAACTCCTCAAGTAGCTGGAATTGCAGGAGTTCTTAAAGCAGCTCATCCTGAGTATAAACCCGCTCAAGTAACAGCACGTATTAAGCAAACAGCTGTTGACTACGGAAAAAAAGGACACGACGCTTTATTTGGTTCAGGAGAAGCAAATGCTTATAGAGCGTTAGAAGATATAAAGAATTAGTACTTGTAATGGATACAGTAAAAAGTCTCCCTAAAACATTGCTTTTAGGGAGACTTTTTTGAAAAATTATCATCTTGAGCATTAGTGCTTTCTTAAAAATCACCGGCCTTGGCAATTCCTAAATTAGATTCAAAGTCAGTAATGTACACACAGGCATTTGTATATTTATCATAGGAATTATAGCGAAAGTTTCTGCTTATATTATAATCTCCACTTATAGGTTTATAGGATTGAATTGATTTAATTTGATCGTTAAGAGACAAATCAAAATTATGAGTGGCTTTTTTTAATTGCTCGAGCTGGAGCTTGGTGAAACTATCGCGGTGCTTTTGGATTTCGTCTTGCATGAGCTCTATTTTATATTTAGATGCGGTGTTGATATGATTAATCGCAGGCCCCATATCTTTTTTTATTTGTGCTTCGGAAGAATGAAAGTGTTTATCATCAAATGAGTCTAACACGTTACTGCTTTCTTCCGAAGTTTTTGTTGCATCTATAACGTCATGCATATTGTTCATGAGCGTAACTTCATAGATCGTCTTGCTTGAATTGAATTTTTTATAGGATGTTACATACTCTTTTTCTGTTAAAGTATCTACGTCTTTTGCTAAGTGGGCTATGCTTTTTTTTAGCTCGCTATCACTTTGTGTTTCTACTTTTGACGTACTATTAATAGACGCAGACAGCAGGTTAAAATCATTTTTGTAGCTTTGAAACGTTTTATCTTCTATCTTTCCGTCATTATTAATTAAGCGTTCGGACTCGTTTTGCAGAAATTTCAGCTCTATGGCCAGCTCTTTTTTTGCTTCGGTTTCATCTATGCTCTCATTGTTTGAAGTTGTGTGACTGCACCCCATTAATCCAAGCGCCAAAGCTATCGTAATGGTCCCAGTTGTTATCTTACTTATGTTCCTCATGTTGAAACTCCATTTCTCTTTGTTTATTACTTACTTATAAAGACTATATCATATAAATGGAATATTTATGTTTATATACTATTAAATGTTACATTTTGTATAGGTAAACTTAAAAAAGTATTATAATGGAATTTATAAAAATAGTACTAAAAGAAGATAAAGGTAATAGAAAAATTAATTATGCATTTATACTTTTTTACTATTAATATGACGTCTAAAGGAGGAAATCAATATGAGTGGAATTGCTAAAACCCCCGAACCGCCTTATTATGCCGTTATTTTTGCTTCTGAAAGAACAGAAGGCGAGAAGGGTTATGGAATAATGGCAGATAAAATGGTGGAGCTTGCATCTAAACAAAAAGGCTTTTTAGGAATAGAAAGTGCCAGAGATCAAGATTTAGGCATTACCGTTTCGTACTGGGACTCTTTAGAATCAATCAAAATGTGGAAAGAACATTCAGCTCACCGCGCAGCCCAGCACAAAGGAAAAACAGAATGGTATCAAACGTTTTCGCTTAGAGTGTGTAAAGTGGAAAGACATAGCTTTTTTGAGATGTAAGACGTATATGGCTGATTATTTTGCAACAAGGGAGAAGCCGTTATGTTTTATGGCGTTATAGGATTTATAGCCGTTTTTATTACTTTGTGTTCATTAGAAGCAAAGCTAAAAACAATCGTTAAGCAAAATGATAGAATCATTGATTTACTTGAGAAACAGAATAGAGAGTGAGAAAACGCTAATGAACTCACCGTTTATAATATCATCTCCTGAGTTTAGTTAAGGGAGATGTTTTATTTTAAGAGTGCATAAAAAAAACCTCAGTAGGAGGTCTAGTTATTACTTTTTAAAAAAGCACTTATAACAAGCTCATTTACTGTCCGGTGTCATCTAGAGGCTAATTATAAAGTGAGGTTATATTTATCGTTTCACCAGAAAATATGAGCTCAATTTCTTTATTTCTTACTTGTGAGCTTTCATTTAATCACCGTATTTTTTTCTGTAGGTAAGAAAGGTTATCAAATATATAACTGAAATCATCGTTAGAAATATTAGCGGCGAAATGCCAATGCCATCATAAGAACTTTTTCCTTGAAAAGTCCGGTAAATGGACTCTATAACTTCTAAAATCAGCATACCTATAACTACCACAAATGCGTATGATTGAGCCTTCGTACTGATAAACTTTTTTCTTTCATCACCTTTTCGAGAAGATGATGAAACAAAAATCAAAATTCCGCAAACTAACAGGATGAATGAATACACAATTTTAACCCAATCCATTCTTACTCCTCCTTATAATAAATGTAAAAAGTATTTTACATTTATTATTGTAGCATCAGTTCCATAAATGTCAAACTCTTTTTACATTGTAAATTATTTGTATAGAAGAATCGCTATAGAAGAGTGGATATCTTTAAATGGATTTTATAACACAATGTCACGCTACAAAGTGACTTAAATCAACTCCATTGGTAAAATGGAAGTAACAGGAATCTTTGTGTTTCACCAACTAAAAGTGAGGTGGGTTATTTGGTTCTTCATAAAAAAACGGTGTCTCTGGTCGCTCTTTTTTTACTGCTGTTAGTAATAAGTTCAAATTACGTGTTATATCATTCTTCTTTTGGACTTCAGTCGTTGCCTGGTAATTTCAACGGAGTAGTAGTAGGTTCTATTTTAGACTTAAGCCTTGTGGCTCCGCTCTTATTTCTAGCTTGGCAGCGTAAGTTCAGTCTAAAATACTTTATTGTATTAATGGCTACAGGCCTTATTGCTGCGCGTTTTATCATTCCGAGTGAATACTTGGCTTCTTTTCAGTCGGTTATGTGGCTAGGAGCTGGCATAGAAGGACTACTTATTTTGTTTGAACTTTCACTGCTATTTATGCTAGTCAAAAACGTACCGCCTATTTTAAGAAGGATCAAATCAAGCTCTTTACCGCTGTTATTTTCCTTTTCGCGGGCTGTAAACGAAAAGTTCTCCAAACAACCGTTTATACACGTACTGTGTTCAGAAATGCTGATGTTTTACTATGCGTTTGGAACGTGGAAGAAGCAGCCGAGTACTGAAGAGAATACGTTTACTCTGTATAAACGCTCAAGTTTTATCACATTTCAAATTATGATTATTCACGCGATTGTTATTGAAACATTAGGACTTCACTGGCTGCTGCACAATACGTCTATAATTCTTTCAATCGTTTTACTGATCCTTAATATTTATAGCATTATTTTCTTTATAGGAGATATTCAAGCATTAAGGCTTAACCCTTTACGAGTGGAAGAGGATCGCATATACATTTCGTTTGGTTTAGCTAAGCGTATGGAAATCTCTTTTAAAGATATTGAAGAAATAATAGAAGACACTCACATCCTGAAACAAAAAATACCCAGCACCACGATTGAATTTATCGCACGCGATTTTGAAACCGTTCATCCTGATCTTTTACTAACATTAAAATCTCCAGTAGAGGCGACGCTTTTTATGGGAATTAAAAAGAAATACCAGCAGGTCGCCATTCGTGTAGATGATCCACATGCGTTTAAGAAAATAGTCGAAGAACGTTTGGAGAAAAATAAACAAAATATGTAATCGGTGGGTTGAATTCGAAATTAACGAATAAAGAGGTCACGCACATTGAAAATCTACAAATTCAGTAAAGAACATGGCAAAAAAGTAGAAAAATATCAGTCGCATTTAGCTACTTATGTAAAAATAACACAAACAAATAAAGCAGCTACGATTGGTTATATGTATATAGAAGGAGAAGGAACGGTAGGATATCACGAAGCGCCTATAACTCAGCTCTTTATCGTCGTCGAAGGTGAAGGGTGGGTAACAGGAGAGGACCAAAAACGAATTTCAATTAAAAGCGGAGAAGCGGCACTGTGGGAAAAAGGAGAATGGCATATGTCGGGAAGTGAAGAAGGCATGGCGGCCATTGTCATTCAATCCGAGGCTTTACACCCCGAAGAATTTATGGAGGTAAAAGAGCATGCTTAGATAGAGTTATCCAAGCATGCTGATTTTTTATAGAACTTTAAACTTTTTAAGAGCAAATTCAATACCGTCTTCACCCGATTTCTTCGTTACAAAATCAGCGGCGCTTTTTAACTTATCAGATCCGTTGCCCATCGCAATTCCAAGGCCGGCTAATTCTAGCATATCAATATCATTTTCTCCGTCTCCAAATGCGATGGCCTCAGATTGATGGATGTTAAAATAGTCTAAGACCTTCAGGATAGCTACCGATTTTGTGATTTCTTCTTGAAGCACACTTACGACAAAAGGGTGCCATCTTTTAAATAGTAACTGAGGAAATCGCTGTGCATAGTGCTCGGCGGTTTCCTCATTGGCATACAAGCACATTAAATAAATATCTTCATCATAAATACGCTCATTCATTTGAGGATAACCACTGAGCGATAATGTTTCCTTTAGTGCTTTTAAAATGTTGTCATCTTTGACACCGTTCACGCTGAGCTCTTTTGTGTAAAATGAAAGACCGTGATTTTGGGAGGCTGCGTATTCAAAGACTTCGCGCGCAACGTCCTTATCCATGGACAGCTTATGAATAACTTTTTCATCGTGTACAGTAAACGCTCCGTTTGCGGTAATGAGCGTATCTATACCTAATTCTCTAATTTCTTCACAGAGAGATAAAGGCCTTCCGGTAGCGGCTACGATTTTTAATCCTTTGTGCTTTAAACTTTTTACAATCTCTCGAGTTTTGGAGGAAATAGTCCCGTTTTCGTGATGAGTAAGAGTTCCGTCCACGTCAAAAAATACAATTTTATAGCTCATAGTAATCTCCTTGCTTAAACAGCTCGATCTTTTTTTACATTTACAAATAATAGCGCACAGACTAAAATAGCTGCTGCATATAAAAACGCTGAAACAAACGGTTTATGTAAAAAAGCAGTATGATTGTATGAAGAGTCATACAAATAGAGAGCGGCTAAAAATAGAAAAGGCAGTAGTTTCTTCATGCTGTCACCTCCTGGTTTTATTATACATATTTTCCTTTTATTTGTATCCGATCTTAATAAGATTGATAGAATAATAGTATTTTACATAAGCAAAGAGAAAGAGAAGTGACGAATATGACGATACATCACTATATAGGATCTCCTTATGAATTGCCTACAGGAAGTTTTGGCACAAAAGAAACGCTGGTGCCTTTACCTGAAGTTTCTCTTTTTAATAGAAATCAAAAGAGGGAGAAGCTAATTACAATCTATGAAAAAGAAGAAGATGCGTACGGTATTAGTGTTAATCGTTTAACCGACGGGTATAGCGACATCAAGCACGTATTCACCTTGCCATATATCTACGAATTATCTTGTGATGCACATTCTAAATCAATAAGAGAGCTGTTTACTTATATTGAAGAACAGCTGATAGAGGGCTGTCACATGGAATTATATTCATGCTTAGACGGTGATGAAGCGGATGAAAAAGATTTAAGTCTAGATAGGAGTATTAACTTAAAAACGCTGTATTTTGGAAAGTATTATAAATTAGACAAAAAGAAGTATATCTATGAATTAGGGGAAATGTTCAAATTTGAAGACAAACAATTTGTAGTGGTGGTGAAATGAGGGGATTAGCCTGTAACCTTTAGATAAGAGTTATAGGCTAACCAGTTTAGGCAGACTAATATTTATAAAAAAGGCTTAATATACGGAAGGCTCAAACCAAAATAAATAACAAACGACATAAGCAAGTAACAGCCAATAACACTTCTTCTAACGGGTGTAGAAGCTTTCTTCAACCAGCCCCAGTGCTTATCGTCATAGTCAAAAATAAAGTAATCTAAAATGATGGATAGCGTGATAATAACCGCAATTAGTAACAGGCCCATATGTATCCTCGCTTTCGGTTTATGAAATTATTACCATTTATAACAATATACCTTATTATTCCATTCATTACAAAGTAATTTTCTATAAACGGTTTATCGACACTACTAGATTATGGTAAAATTCACAGAGTATAGTAGGATCATTTTTTAAAGAAAGATGGGAAGAAGTTGGATGTCGTAAAAGAAGTGAAGCTATTAAAATATCAAATGAGTCTCATGAAGCACATGATTAACGCAGAGGAACATCCTTTTTTTATGTTTGTGATTGATCATGAATTTGAAGAAAATCAAGTGAAGGCATTCTTGAAGATACTAGGTGTGTTTAGCTGCCGAATAAAAGGTGAAGAAATTTTCGAATGGTATCAAAATGATCAGCTGTTCTCTCAATTTAATCTTCCGTTCGATAAACTATATGCGTCAGAACAACCAAATTTAGAGGAATTAAAATCGGTTGTTGCTAAAATCTTTTATCAGGAATTTGAACTAGAATATTTATTGTACAGTTTAAAGAAGCAGTGTATTCAAATGGAAGTGTGTGATTTTTTCTTGCAGCGTTTAAAAACAGATTTGAAATAACTCAATTCCGAATGTGTTTAAACGTGGAACTTTTAAAGGTAGAGGAGGGTAGTGAGATGGCGCGAATTATTAATTTCTGGTCATTTATCTTTACGCTACTATGCGTTGGTTTCTTTTTCATCGCTTTTTATTATCCAGCGTTATTGAATATCAATCTTTGTTTAGCAATTATTCTATTTTGTATTGGTATCGCAGGGTTCTTTGGAATAAACAATTGGGTATCGGCTCTGAGAAGTATTTTGACAGTAATAATTAGCGGTGGATTAATCCTAGTAACAGGATTAATTATCTTCATCGGCAATCTTTTTTCATAGCACATACATAAGAGGTACAACAAAAGGTTCTCGTGTAGAGAATCTTTTTTTATGTACATGCAATTATCTAGAAAATAAAAATGAAAATATAAAAACCTTTTTATAAAACGCTTCGTCTAAGAACAAGAAAGGAGAGGCAGAAGTGAAAGAACTAACCGTAGAATGGATACACGTACAAGACAAAGAACTAGTGATAGATGAAATTATGGATCGATATGGACAGGAAATCTTGCAGCTAGCTTACTCATATGTAAACAGCGTAGCAGTTGCGGAGGATTTGACGCAGGAGATTTTTATTAAATGCTACAAAAATCTTTACAAGTACAGCGGTAGATCCAAGTTTCGGACGTGGTTATGGCAAATCGCAATTAACCACTGTAAAGACTTTTTAAAAAGCTGGTACAACAAAAACATCATACCGGCGACAGACTATTTTCCAAATCATATCAGTGAAAAAGAAAACATAGAGGAAGCTGTTATTCAACACGAAGAAGATCACGAGCTGATGTCAGCCGTTATGAAGCTGCCTACCAAATATAAAGAAGTGATTTACCTCTTTTACTATGAAGAATTGTTAATTAAAGACATTGCGCTCTTAACCAAAACCGGAACGAATACAGTAAAAACGAGACTGAGGCGTGCAAAATCACTTTTAAAAGAAATGCTGGAGGAATGAGTCATGGATAAACGTCTTAAAAATCTTAGAAAAACAATGAATCGTGAAGTATTTGCTCAGCTAACATTTACAGAAAAACATAAGAAAAGTATTCGAGAAAAAATAAAGCAAGAGACTCATAACGAAGAAGGAATTCTGCTTGCTATGATGCAGCTGCTTGTGCAGGAGAAAACGGGCTATGAGTTAGTCAGCTTACTGCAAAGCCGAGGAATTTTAAATTTTAAAGAAAACGAAGGGTCTTTATATATCATCCTGCATCGACTAGAGCTAAAAGGTGTATTGACGAGCAGCTGGCAAGAAGACGGAGCAAAATTTTATCAATTAAATCAAAAGGGGCGCAAACTGCTCAAAAAAGTGGAAGAGCAGCCGTTATCTAACCACATAAGTTTTAAAGAAATACTAGAGGGGTGAAGAAGGATATGAGTGAACAAAGAAATTCATTCTTGGAACAAGTGAAGGCACAAATAAAATCAAAAGAAGCCAAGGCATTTGTTTCTGCGGAATTGCATCATCATTTAAACGAAGTAAAAAGCTATTGGCTGCAAAAAGGGATAAGCGACGATCAAGCAGAAGAAAAGGCCGTTCATCAAATGGGAAACCCTGTCAGTATTGGTCGGAACCTTAACCGTATTCATCGTCCAAAAATAGACTGGGTTACACTAAGTTTATTTGCTGCCGCTCTGCTTCTAGGGTTTTTGCCACTGCTGTCTCAAGATGGTATGGTCGACAATCATTTCTCTACCTATAAGGTTGTCTTTGTTATCTTGGGAGCGATGCTAGCTTTAGTTATGATGTTTATAGACTATAGAAAGTTAGCCACTAAAGGGTGGTTATTCTATTTATTAGGTACCTTACTTTTATTATTTCTGACAACAAATTTTAACACATTTACAGAAGGTCAATCTGTTTTCAAAGTAGGGCCTCTAAAAATTGAAGGTTTAATGGCCATTCCTTTTTTCTTTTTGGCATGGGCAGGGTTCTTTCAAAGCAATCGCTTTAAAATGTGGAAATTCCTTCTTTTATTTCTTCTGTCACTGTATTTCTTTTTGCAGTGTGGCCTTACAACCCTCTTTATATATGTAACCTTGACCTTTACAATGATTTGGTGGAGTAAGTTAAATAAAAAGAAAATAGCCATTGTCTTAGGATCTGGCTTTGCGTTAGTCGCTGCTTGGGGCATAATTGGATGGATGACCGTTGCTTATTATCAGAAGTATAGAGTTCTCTCATTTATAAACCCTTATAATTCAGAAGAGTACTTTGGTCTTTCAAAGGTTCATCATTTATTTATGGATGCAGGATGGTTTGGAAAACATTCATTTGTCGATCAAATGATTCCTCAAGCTGACACGAACTTTGTATTTCTAAGCTTTACTTATTATTATGGGTGGCTGTTTGCATCTATTCTTTTTCTAGTTCTTTCTTTAGTTGTCGTCAGAATAGTGCTTATTGCTAAGAGAATTGGTGATTCGTATACTAAACTGCTGCTAGTAGGAGTTATAATAATCTATACGGTACAACTTGTTGGTCACGTAGGAATGATTGTCGGATTCTTTCCTATGACCAATATGTCTTTACCGTTTATTAGCTATGGATGGATGCCGGTTCTGTTAAATGCATTCTTAATAGGAATTGTGTTGAGTATTTATAGACGCAAGAATTTACTGTCTACAAACACCTTGCATGCTAATCAGCAATAAAGTATAAATCGATAGACTCTTTTATAAACAAATAATTAATTATTTACTTTGTAAAGACAAACAAAACAAACGCTAAGATTCATTTGTCAGCGTTTGTTTTACAGCTAGAACCCTTACAGGACTTTTGATTCTTTTTTATTTACATTCAAAAGAATAATCATTAATAATTGGATTATGTATTTCTACTATGGCTTCTCTGCCGTTATCATAACATCTTGAGGTCAAAGTTTTTATCTCTGAACTATTAAAATAGTTAGAACAGTTGATCAACACAGAGATTACTAGTAGTAAAGTAAGTAGAACAATTATGATTTCTTTTATTCTAGATTCAACGATAGATTTAATTTTTCATTCTCCTTTGCAATTTATATTAAGAGCTATAGGCGTAGTAACAATGAGTCATAAGTGGACGTTTAAATTTCAAGAGCTTGATTTTCGGATAGTCGAAAATCAAGCTTTTATTCTTTCATATAGAAAATTCAATAATCCTATCTAAATCTCGATTTTCTTACATTTTTAATTGACCTGTTTTATTCATAGTCAACCGTTGTTCCTCCAAACATAAACGTAATAATTCCTAATATAAAGAGTAGCTGAGAAATCATGCCTACTATACTGCAAATCAGACCGGCAATCGCGAGTCCTTTACCGCTTTGATTCGTAGCAGCTATTTGATTAGATGCTTTTTTGTAGAAGATAATTCCAATAATCCCTGTAATAAACCCAATGATTGGAATGAAAATAGATACGATACCTAGAGTTAGAGAAACAATAGAGTTGGTGTTTACTTGAGGTTTTGTATTAGTTTCCAATGAATTCACTCCCTATGAATTATATTTTTTGATTATACCATAAAAAGGAATAATATCCTTTTTACTAATAAAAGTAGAAATTTTTAGAATTATATGTGTCCCAGTATATGTTCTATTCGTTGTTTCATCAAACGTATGAAGGTATGTGCAAAAGAAACGTAGCTTTTGACTTTCCTATAAGAAAACCAGCTTTGTAGAGTATATTTACTGAGATAGCAGATTCTGCGCCATAAAATCAATTAACCTAAATTAAGGAAAATATGATACAATAATCCATAAGGATGTGAATAAATGGAATTGTTTATACCGGATGCCTTTCTGTATGTGTCATTTGCGATTATGACGGCCTTTTTTGTACATGCGGCTATTAAACTAGCTACCTTTCAAACGCTACATAAGCATGTTTGCCTGCAGCAAAAAGACATGTATCTCATACAAAACGTAAATCTGTTATGCGCTCAGAATCTCATATGCTGCGTGTATCACAAATTTAAATTTATACATTCTGTTCACAGACAAGAAGCAATAGGTGAACAAGATGATGAAGGTCCGCATTCGCCAGTATTTTTTTCGGTTAACTAAAAAAATACTGGAGGAATATAAATGTTAAAACATAAAAAGAAGCTTTTCTTTATTGCTGTTTCCGTTTTTCTACTTGCCGGCTGTGATTCAGCAAACGTGATTCAAAGTTCGCACACGCACTTTTTGGATCACTATTTTATTTATCCTTTTTCACTGCTCATTTTGTTTATAGGAAATACGTGGCTTCATCAAAGCGTTGGCTTTTCCATCATGCTTGTGACCGTTGGTGTACGTATGCTGTTGGCGCCTTTAAACATTCTTCAATATAAAAATCAGCTGAGCAATAAACGTATACAGCCTCAGCTTCAACAGCTAAAAGAGAAGTACAAAAATAAAGATCCTGAGAGTCAGCAGCAATATCAGCGTAAAATGATGGAACTGCTTAAAGAAAATGGAGCCAATCCTCTTATGGGCTGCCTTCCTTTACTTGTCCAGCTTCCGGTCTTTTCAATTATGTACTACGCGATTAGACGAATAGATGAAATTAGCGCATCATCTTTTTTGTGGCTTGACTTAGGACATGCGGATCCGTATTTTATCCTTCCAATCGCTGCGGCATTAGCTACGTATTTGCAGACAAGAGTCATGCAAAAGGATGAAGCAGGAATGAATGGATCGCACGCAGTGTTATCTCAAATTCTTTCGCCTGTCATGGTGCTTTCATTTGGGGTATTTTCACCGTCTGGTCTCGTTTTATACTGGATGACAGGCAGTTTGTTTATGATTTTTCAGTCTCTCGTATTAAAGAAGGTTTTTCAAGAAAAGGCAGTGCTTGAAGCAAAATGAATAAATTAAAAGGTTGCTTTGCTTGAAGCAGCCTTTTAATGAAAGGAGGAGTACGGTGAAAAAATATATTCTTTCATTCGGCGTAACAATTGGCACGATAGCACTTTTATTTTTTATTGGCAATACCTTTCATATTTCGTTACTTTCAGTTCAGTGGCTTTATGTAAATGAACCGGAAAATTTTCAAATGGAAGCAAAAGGCGGTTTGATACCGGTAGCCGTTGGACTTATTCTTGGTTTTATAGCAGACTACGTATTAAGTGAAAAAGAAAAAAAGCAGCGTCATCAATTATAGTGAAGGAAAAGGATCTTTTATGGGAGATCCTTTTTTTATTTGTGATTTGGGTAAAAAGGTAAGGCAAGAATAGTACAGGCAGATGTTGTCATACATATTACGGTCATAAAAAATGAATGAGTTAGAAACAAAGCTTTATGTCGTCATCGACTTTTTATAGTTTACTAGCTATAATTGGTAGTGAATCGTCATTTTTGTAAAAAAAAGGTGATATTACGAATCATCATAGCGATTAGATTACACTAACTACTAATAGAGAAAGTGAAGTGAGCACATGACAAATCTTTTAGAAGTTAGAAACATGGCAAAATCGTTTGGCCGAAATGAGGTTTTAAAAGATGTTTCTTTTCATGTTCCTCCTGGGTCGATTGTTGGATTTATTGGTGATAACGGAGCGGGGAAATCGACGACGTTTAAAGCAGTACTAGGATTAATTTCGAGAGATAGCGGTACGGTCGAAATATTTGGTGAAGACAATTTGAATAAAGATGCGACGATTAAAGAAGACATTGGCGTCGTGTTTGATGCGATTAATCTGCCGGTTTCTTTAACAATAAAACAGCTAAACAACGTTTTTAAGAAGCTATTTCATTCTTGGGAAGAAGCTGATTTTTACCGACTGATTCATTCTTTTTCACTGCCGGAAGATAAAAAAATACATACGTTTTCACGAGGCATGTCGATGAAATTATCTCTAGCAGTAGCGCTGTCCCACGGTGCTAAACTATTGCTGTTAGATGAAGCGACAGGAGGACTTGATCCTTCGTCTAGAGAGGAAATATTAGATGAGTTAAAAGCTTTTGTCAGCGATGGCAACAGCGGAATACTGCTTTCATCTCACATTATGAGCGACGTTGAAAAAATCGCGAGCCATCTTGTTGTGATTAAAAGCGGAAAAATTTTATTAAATGAAGAAAAAGAGAAAGTGTTTGAGGAGTACGCAATTGCCGTTATGAATGAAGAGCAGCTAAACGTACTTCCCGAAGAGATAGTAGTAGCAAAAAGAACGTATGATAAATCTGTCCGTGTACTCGTATCAGATAAGCATCAGCTGCCAGAAGGAACTGTAACTGAACCGATGTCGATGGAAGAACTAAGCGTGCTTTTAACAAGGAGTGAAACGTAAATGAAAGGTCTATTGTTAACGAATTACTACCTCATTCACCGAAGCTTTTTGACGTACACAGCGCTTGCCATAGTCATTTCTGCGGTCATCTTTTATTTTGCGGATCCTTCATTTTACCGTATTATAGCGATGTTAATTATTTTGTTAATGGCAATGCCCGCGCTTGAAGTGATCAAATTAGAAAGTAAGACCGGCTATGACAAATACGTGCTCACTCTTCCAATTAGCCGAAAAAATGTGGTGCAAAGCCACTATGTTTTTTACTTTTTAATTGTCGTCATCGGAACCATCCTGTCCTATGGTGTTTTCTCAATGTATTCGCTTATTTCTAAGAGTGCAGTAGAGAATATAGTAAATATCGTTTCATTTGGTACATTTATCGTCCTTTTTGCCGGTGCACTTGCTTATCCGCTTCTTTATGTATTCGGAGCAGAGAAATCTGACGGAATAGTACTTGGAGGTGGAATGGGAGGTCTTTTCGTTGCGATTGCTTTACAAGGAGTTGTTGGGTATATAGTTGAAATATTAGCAGCATCCAGCTTACCGATCGCTTCTTCTTTGCATGTTCCTATCTTATATACTCTTTTTGGGATGGTAATGTATATTGCTTCTTACTTTATTGCGCTGTCTATCTACCGGAAGAGAGAATTTTAGTGTGAATTGATTTTGAAGTAAAGACTACAAAGCGTTCTTTAAGGCTATTTATCAACCAATAGTTCAAATAAAAAAACAGCCACAACGTTTGATAAACCAAGCAAAGAAGATCTCAAAAATATAACCGGTATTATTGGTGATAAAGCTTAAGTGATGGGCACTTTTAAAAAAGTTAATTGTGTCCTCTAAGCACATGTATTATAGTAAAAGATGCAGTTTTAAAATGTGAAAGGAGATCATATGGGGAATTTGTTTAAACGGGCTTCAAACGTATCAAAAACCGCTTTTATTGCTACACTGATTTTGTACATAATTATTGTAGCGTGTTTTATTCCGTCAATTGTATTTGCCGGAGCTTTCTTTGCTATAGTAATTAAAATAGCAGCAGCACTTTTAATCTTAGTAACAATCCTAGGAATGATTTATTCGTGCTTCATTAAAGGCGGCCAAAAATTTCTTTTTTTACTGTTACATGCCGCTTCTTTATTGATTGTTTTGTTTAGTATCTCTGCTTTTATGCTCGCTAAAAGCGCTGAGTTGACATAGTAAAGAGGAATTACATATGCAAAAAGGCAGGAGAAATCCTGCCTTTTTTATTTTTGTATGATTTCAACAGGACTCGTATGTTCTGGAGAGGCGCCGCTGACTATTTGGCTAAACTTGTTTAACAAGAAGAAAAGAAGGAAAAGGAAGAAAAAGGAGATGTGATAATTTGGAAATGATCATAGCTGTGACAGCGGGTATGGGTTTTCTTTTATCTTTTTATCTTTTTTATTTTTACCCTGTTATGAGTGAAAGAAAGGGGAAACCTTTGAGTGAAAGCCAAACCTATATGATAAGAGGGCTAGACGTAATCGTTCTTTTAGCCAGCGCTATAGCGGGAAGTCATTTTACCTAAACAGGATTGTGCTATTAATCGGTGCATCTCTTAATTGCTGACAAATAAATCGTATGCTGAGACTATCAAGCTAGGTGGGGTGAAAAAGAGGGGAGGCTAATACAATGAAATGGTACAAGCACGCGCTCATTCCTTTAGCTATAGGCCTTTTAAGCTTTGTGTGTTTTATCATTTATAGTAAGACAGCGGCAAATTCGAGTCTTCAGATGAACCAGTCGCTGTTTATTTCGATTGGTATAGGTATTGGAGCAGTTCCAGTATCCTTTTTTGTAGAGTATCAAAAGAACAAAGAAAATAAAAAGTTTCATAGCTAAGTTGTTTGCCGAATGCCTTTTAGGTCTTTAGTTTGTTGAAATGGATGTGATAATTTGTTTACCCTTGTAAAGATTGGTTTGTTTGCCTTCGTTATTTTACTGCACATTGCCTTTCGAAAACTGATTTTGTATGCCCATAAAAAACAAAAGAAATCCCCAAAAGAAGGACGAAGGATATTAATAGGAGGAGTTTTGGTTATTTTGATTATCCTGTTATCCATTTTAAACTTTTTAAAGTATTACTACGGTGGTTAAAAAGGGCGGGCATATGTATTTTATATCTGTCTGGTCCTCGTCGATTAACCCATTGGTACGTCAACACTAGACTAGAAACGTTTTTTAGGTGATCAATTCTGTAATGCATGAGATTCAGATAACCAAACGTCTCATGGATTCAAATGTAATTAAATCAATGGGCATCGTGATGTAGTTGACTCGTTCATTCTTCTAAACTGTAAAATTGTGTTAGTGAAATTTTACACATCTCTCGGCTGGACCCGATTAAAGAAATAAAAAGCCACTAATTACAATCAGTGGCTTAGAGAAATCTTCATTGTTGATGATTGTTATTGCTGTTCCGATTTAACCAAAATTTTGACTTGGTTTTTTTCTTTAATCAGGCTTTCAAACCCTTCTTCAATTACATCGTCTAGAGCTATCTTTTTCGTTACTAACTTTTCGGCTGAGAAGTAGCCTTTTTGCATAAGAGACAATACTGCTGGGAACACGTTACGATAGCCAATGATTCCTTTAACAGTTCGTTCTTTAATTACAATATCATTCGGTAGAATTTCTGCTCCTTTTTCCCATATGCTAACGATAATCGTTTCTCCGCCAATTCCTGTCGATTGGATGGCTTGACGTAATACAATAGGTACGCCTGTTACTTCAAATGATACATCTACGCCACCGTCAGTTAATCTAGCAATTTCGGCTACCGTATCTTCAACTTCAGCAGGATTAATGATGATGGCTCCTAATTCTTCTGCTTTCGCTTGTCTTTCTGGGGATAATTCAACTGCATAAATATCAGTTGCACCTGCTGCTTTCAACGCTTCAATGACAAGAAGTCCAATTGGTCCACATCCAAATACAGCAACTTTGTCTCCGGCTTTCACTTTACTTGAACGTACTGCATAAAGAGCTACTGCCGCTGGTTCTACTAGAGCACCTTGTTCATAAGATAAATCATCTGGAAGTTTGAATAAAAGTTCTTCGTCTACTGCGACATATTCACTAAGACCGCCACCGCCTCCGGCTAAACCTAAGAATCCCATTTGTTCATCTAGGTTATAAGCACCTTGGTGTCCGTGTGTAGCAAAGATTGGCTCAACAACCACACGATCACCAACTTTATAATGGGTTACACCTTCTCCAACCTCTACTACTTCACCTGAGAATTCATGTCCAAGCGTCACTGGAGCAACCTCATTAGTGAGAGGGTGCGGTTTATCAACTGGAATAAAGATGGGACCACCTAAGTATTCATGCAAATCACTACCGCAAATTCCACACCATTTAACTTTCATTTTTACCTGACCAGCCTGTACAACTGGTTCATTTATTTCTTCAAGACGAATATCTTTTTGATTATGCCATCTTAGCGCCTTCATATACTCCATCTCCTTGTGTCATTTCTTTTACTATATCTATCAGTATACAACCAGATATACTTATGGTAAATTTAGTTAATATTAACGATTGTTAAGTAATACTTAACTAAAAGAAAAAGAGGGCATTATGAATATTGAACAATTAAAACATATAGTGGAAATAGATAAAACGGGTTCACTAAAAGAAGCAGCAGGTAACCTTCATATTACGTTACCTGCATTAAGCCAATCTATAAAAAATTTAGAGAAAGAACTAAATATAATGATTTTTCATCGTTCCAGAAGAGGATCTATTCCAACTGAAGAAGGTCATAGGTTAATTGAAAAGGCCAGCGCTGCTTTATTGAAAATTCAAGAATTTATGGATGAAGCAGAAGCGTATACAAATACAATGAATGGTGAAATAAAGATTGCAACCTACCCAGGACCAATGGAGATTCTCGTTCGCTTAATAACAGAAATTAAAAGAGAATATCCGAACATAAAGGCTTCTGTCTATGAAAATAGCACCGAGTATATTATAGATAAAGTTCTAGATGGGGAAGTAGATGTAGGTTTCATTACTTATACAGAAAAAGAAGAAAAAAAGTATCGGAACTTGGTATTTAAAAAGTTATTGGATGGTCATATGGTAGCTGCAGTAAATAAGAAGTCGCCATTAGCCAAACAAACACTCATTACTGAAGAGATGTTAATTAACCAGCCAATTGTTTTATATAACGACAAGTATATTCAGGAATTTATGAAAGGTTTTAGTTCACTGCCATGTGATATCTTGTTTACTACCAATAATGTAGATACAATTCGTCATACATTGGAAAATAATACGGCAATAAATATAGGATTTGACTACGCATTTAAAACAGATGCTGGTTTATCTAGAAGTAATCAATATGTAGTCGTTAACTTTGCTCCTCCGCACTATAAAACTTATTCTTTTGGGTATTTTTATAACGCCAATAATGGGCTTTCTAGAATAATAAGAGAATTCTTAAAGCGGATTCACAGAACTATAGTAAATAATGAATGATAAAGAGTGAAGGTTAAAAAGAATTATTTCAGAGAGAGGGAAATATGTGAAACGTCATTTAACTTTGCTTTTATCGTTATGTAGCAGTTTGTTCATTTTTTTATTGTCCCTGTTTCAATGGGATTTAGATGATCGTATAGGGAAATACGTAAGTCCATATATATGGTTATTCTTTGTCCTTCCTTTCTTTTTATTACTAACGCTGTGGACATTGATTTATCTCTTTAGTAGTAGAAAGTGGCTACCTTTAGTTATTCAAGTGATAACCTTTGTGCTGTGGTTCTTCATTCCGTTTGAGCAGCTTAATTTAGACATAAACTTTAAACTCCATCAGCAGAAAAGAGAAGAAGTGGCAGCTCACATACAAAGTGGCGTCTTGAAAGCCGATGGAGTCGACTACCCATCGCTCATTCCTTTCTCCAATGAACCCGACAACTCATCGCTGATTGATCTACCGAAAGAGTATGCGAGTGTGTCCAGAGGTCGAGATGATGTTGCAGTAGAAACCAAAGGAAAGGCAATCTCCGTACTTTTCTTTACAAGCAGTGGACTATTCGGCCATTTCTCGGGTTTTGTGTATGACCCAAAAAACCGTAAACCTTCATCGGGCGATTTTGGTATGAAGTTTGATGAAATAGAAAAGATACAAAAGAATTGGTATTATATATCTTATTAGTAAAAACAGGGGCTTTGAATTATGATTCAAAGCTCCTGTCTTTTAGTGTTCACGTTTGTAATTAATTGGCCTTATATAACCGAGCTTCCTATGAATTCGAATATAGTTAAACGAATGGAGGTAGGCGTGTCGTCTACTTAAACTTAAAGATTTTTAAACACAGCCTGTCCACATCCATTCATTCTATCGTTACTATAGGGTCTAGTTATCTTGCTTTATTTACAACAAAGAACCGCATTTTATCTAAAAAATAACTAAAAGAATAAAAAGTAAGAATTTTTAAGAAAATTTTAATAACTGTCTAAGAAACTTCTAATTTCCTCTTTATTTTTTTGTAAGTTGTCTCCTTTAAGATAGAAGTAATCGAGTAGCCCACCTTATTTTGAACGAATGGAAGTGAAATAAGGTTGTATGACCAAAATACGAATGGGTAACCTCACTACTTAAAATGGAGGCTGATGTACACTTATGAATCTAGAGGTTTTTCGAAATTACTCCTTGCAGCATTTGAAGAAAGATATACTATCGGGTATTGTTGTTGGCATTATAGCTATACCTTTAGGGTTAGGATTTGCGATAGCTTCTGGAATATCGCCTGTTACAGGACTGTATACAACGATTGTAGCAGGATTGTTAATTGCTATTTTAGGTGGATGTAGGTTTCAAATCGCGGGACCTACGGGTGCGTTTGTTCCTGTTTTATTAGGAATTGTGTTGCAATATGGCTATGAAAACTTATTAATTGCCGGCTTTATGTCAGGGATTCTCCTCATTATCTTTGCGCTATGTAAAGTAGGAGCTTTAATCAAGTATTTTCCGTCTTCTATTATTGTAGGATTTCAGTCAGGAATTGCGCTGATTATCTTCAGCGGACAAATTCCAAACTTCCTTGGGCTGCACGCGATTGACAAATTTCAATTTTTTCATTTGAATATAAAAGAGATCTTTGGTAATTTACACTTCATCAACATCTATAGTATCGCTACAGCAGGATTGTGCTTAGCTACGATTTTAATAGTTCTTTACTTTTCGCCTAAGTCGCTGGGAATGTCCTATTTACTTGGAATTATTGTATCAACGGGATTAGCATCTTTTTTCTTTGCAAATCAGTTTGAAACGATTGGTTCGATTTACGGAGAGATACCTCGTCATTTCCCGGCGCCAGCGTTTCCAGATATAACAGTGGAGAGGGTGGTAACTCTTTTACCTTCTGCGTTTGTAATTGCTGTACTTGTAGGGTTACAGTCTTTGCTGACAGCTCGCGTTGCGGATGAAATGACAAAGTCAAAGCACAGCAGCAAAAAAGAACTGATTGGCCAGGGAATCGTAAACATGGTAACGCCGATGTTTTCAGGTATTCCTGCAGCAGGAGAGATTGCAAGGACCGTTACCAATATTAAAAACGGCGCTTCATCTCCAATTGCAGGAATCACGCACGCTATCTTTGTGTTGATTGTGCTGCTAGTGCTTGCTCCATATGCTTCATACGTGGCGCTTGCGAGTCTCGCACCCGTATTGATGGTCGTAGCGTGGAATATCAGTAAAAAAGAACAGTTCTCAAAGGTGATAAAAGAAAAATCATTTCATTCATTGGTTTTACTTACGACATTTTCGCTAACGGTGTTTACAAACTTGACGATCGGAATCGCCGTTGGATTATGCCTGTCGGGTGCCCACTTTATGATAAAAAAGAGCAAAGAAAAGCAGAAATTATTAAGAAAAACAGGTTAACGTAAGGTAGAATAATACGCGGAAAACCCCCACTGTAAGCTTGCACAGTGGGGTTTTTTTATAATATTTTAATTACTTTCCTTCAAACCAGCAGCGGGCGTTATCAAAAAGCATATGCTGAATCTGCTGTTTCGTTACGCCTTTTCTTTTTAACTCAGGCACGACTTCTTCTAATACAAAGCTCATCGACCATTTTGGAAAACGTTCTTCAATCACGCCTTCTGGAAACCAGTCCATTGTACAGCAGTAGTCTTGTGAGAGAAACATGCGGTTTGAATAGCCTTGTTTAGCCAATTCAATGACCGTTTCATTTCTATTTTCAGTTGAACATTCTCTTGTCAGGCCGTAGCGGTCCATACCGATAAAGGCACCTTGATTTAATATGTTTGAAATATACTCAAGGTTATCTGTATCTCCCGTATGTCCAATCAGAATTTGATTTGGATTAGCGCCTTCATCGAGTAAGATGTCCAGCTGCTTTAAGCCTGTGCCGCTTGCAGGATGTGAATGAGTCATAATTGGTACGCCCGTTTTTTTATGAGCTCTTGCGACAGCGCGCATTACTTTTTCTACATCAGCCGTTACGCCAGGTGCATCCGTAGCGCATTTTAAAAAGCCTGCTTTAATCGATGTGTTTTGAATGCCGACTTCAATGTCTCGAACAAACAGGTCTGCCATATAGTCAATGCTACGAGTTTGAAAGTGAGTAGGGATGTAGTTATACGTATAAATTCCTGTGGCTGCGATGATTTGAGTATCTGTTTCACGGGCAATTCGCTCAATAAAACGAATATCGCGTCCTTGTTCCATCACCGTAGGATCACAGATTGTTTTAACTCCAAGCTTCTTTGCACGAGTTACTTGTTCGACTGCTTTTGCCACTTCTTGTTCTTCATCATATAAATGAGGAAACTGTGCGTGAACAGACTCAGAACGAACGCGCATATGTTCATGGATTAGTGTTAGCCCTAGTTCTGACGTGCTGACTGGGCCTGTTACAGAATTGATAAATGTCATGTGACGATTCCTTTCATTATATACCTGTAAATCAAACAGCTGGTGATTAGGTACAGTTTTACTATAATCTGTTTTTATAGATAGACTTCTGTTATAAAAAACACATATTGCATTATACAATATATAGGTTGTCTTACACAACACACGAGACTTTTACTCACTATGACAAAAAATCCTTCTTTCCAAACAGGAAGAAGGACTAGTCATATTGATGATTATCCAGCATTTACACTGTAATTATCACCATTTAATTTACGGAATTTTAAATAGCTGCCAACTCGCCAAATCACAATATAAATAAAAGCTAATGTCATCGTCAAGACCGCGAAGTCTATGGAATCTAAGCCTTTGAAGTACTGGCTCAAAGCCATTCTTATAAAAATAATGGCGATAATCACATATTTAAAATTTTTATTTGGCTTTGAATAAATAAAGCCATCTTCTCTTATTTCATAGTCCGTTTGGCTAAGCATAATGAGCCCGAATATCACACCTAATACACCAGCAATCATCATTTCCCAGTAGGGTGGTAAGTGAAAGGACTGGCCCGGTATCAGCTGACTTAGACTAAGAGAAAATGCAATTAATATGAACAAAATAGGAGCTAATATACCAAGTCCATTCTTTTTAATGGGCTTATTTTTCTTTTTCATTTTTCTCCAGATAATGAATCCAATAAGAGCGATAACAAATAGATAAATCAGTAGCATTTCCATCGTCATGTTGCCTCCTTTTTCATTTCTATGTTCGTACAATCCACTATTTAGTATAAACACTAAAAGGCTGTAGATAAAAGTGCATTCTTTCATTTTTTACACATGAGAATTCTCACTATTTTTTAGTATTGTCGTTTTATGGTTTATACGTCTCGTTACTGTTTCTCTCTTTTTTACCACAATATGTTAGAATGGTAGAAAACGAGAAAACGTAGTGCAAACAAATTTTGTTTATACGCTGCCATAGTTATAGAGGTGAATGAGTTGAGGTTAGGAAAGCAATTAAAAAAATTAAGAGAAGAACAAAAGATGTCAGAAGAAGAGGTTGCTACGCAGGTAGGTGTCCCTGTACAAAACATACATAAGTGGGAAAATAATCAGGGCTATCCTGACATTCAGCATCTTTTAAAGCTAGGAGACATCTACAAGACAACCATTGATGAATTTATTAAAAAGGATGCTGCATTACAAAACAGAATAAACATTCAGGAAGAAGAAAAAGAAGACGACGATAAGCTGCTTCACCCAGGCTTTTATATCGGAATTGGCCTCATGTTTTTTGGGAATTTTCTGAGTCTCATCATCGGCAATCTTATGATTATGATGGTGACAAACATCGCTGGAATGTTAATTATCTGTTTTTATAAAGAAATCTTAAAGCTTTTGAAAGGTGTCAAAAAAGATTTTTATGAACAGAAATAAAAAGCAATGTTATGTAATAACACAAAAACGATGAGGTGTACCAAGTGAAAGAGTTAAATTTAAATTTTATGACCATCTCTTTTTTATGTTTAGTCAGCTATTACTTATTTCGAGTGGGAGCATACGCTTTAGCGAGAAAGTATGTAGCTAAAACGTCCGAGGGAAGTGCTTTGAATTGGGCTGTAAATGTACTTGTTAGAGGCGGTAAAAAAATGGAGTTCAGTGATTACGTCACGTGGGCAGGATTTTGTGCATTTTTGTACCGTGTGTAATCACAGTAAAAAAGGAGGAACGATCTTCTTATTTTAAAAGGAAGAAGCGTTGCCTCACATGGTTTTTGAGCTTGAATGATAAAAAGGTGAAAACATATAAAATCCTTAAAACGAATATAGGTTATCAATGAAACCTAAAGTAGAAAGGTAGTGTAGTGATGATCAAGTCAAAGCTTTTGTGGAAAGTTATTGGCCTAGAAATCTTAGTTATCTTTTGGTTTGTGGTAAACGGTGCATACGTGAGCATGACGCATCCTACTGCACATTATCTTCAGTTTTTAGGAGTTGTCCCTTTAGCAATAGGAATAGCTTTTTATCTAACAAAAACAAAAAAGTGGCAGCATTTTTTCTCCTTTCAACAAAACATGTCCTTTAGAACAAGAATCCTCGTTCTTTCTCCGCTTCTTTTGTATTTGCTTATTATCCTCATCGGGAACAAAGGTGTACACGGAAGTTCCATTGCAGATATTGTTCTTATTTTGCTTACCCAAACTCTAGTCATAGCATTTGTAGAAGAGATGGTATTTAGAGGATTTATGCTGAATTTGCTGTTATCAAAAAGCTATAAAGTAGCGGTTCTTCTATCATCGTTCCTATTTGCCTTTACGCACAGTTTGAATATGTTAAGCAGTCAATCGGTAGCAAATACAATTTTTCAAATTCTATTTGCATTTGTTATTGGGTTGGTCTTGGCTTTACTGATCGTTAACGGTCAATCGATTGGAGTGACGATTGTATTTCACGGCTTAAATAATTTTCTCCAGTTTACAAGCCCTGTCAACGCAAATGATTCTTTATTTGTTAATTACGCGCTGCTTCTATTTTTAAGCGGATATGCCTTTTATTTATGGAACCGAAAATCTACTTTATCTGTTTCTCACCATCAGATTAGTAGCTAGTTAAAAAGAGGTGGAGATGTAACGAAACCAGCCCAACCTAAAGACAAATAACTACTATACACGAGCTGAACCGCTTCTGACACCGCAGTTGATTTCCGTGCAAGGCTTCGCTTTCCGCGGGCGGCCGATGAGCCTCCTCGTCGCTTACACTCCTGCTGGGTCTCACCTGTTCCGCTTTTCCCGCAGGAGTCTTCGCCTTGCCCTCCAATCAACTGCTAGAAAAACCTACACACATGAAAATTATGTTTACCACAAACAAACGAACCACGAATCAAAAGTATTGATCAATGACTCATTTTTCACTTCGTCTAATCTCCTTTTGTCCCAGTCTCTTTTTAGTGTTTTAAAGCAGGGATTAATCTACCCAAAGCTGAATAACTTCTATGGCTAGTGTTACTCAATTTAATTTGTTGAGATTTTATTAAACGCAAAAGGGGAGAAACGTATGTTTGAAGAAAAAGTAGGGATTATTACGGGTGGAACGTCAGGGATTGGCTTAGCAACAGCGGAATTACTCGCAAAAGAGGGCATGCATGTTGTGATTGCTTCTAGAAATAGTGAAAAAGGAGAAGAAGCTCTTTCTAGATTAAGAAAGTGGTCTCCTCACTCTCTTTTTATCAAAACGGATGTAACGAATAGTCAAGATGTCAAAAACCTTGTGAGCCACACATACTCTACTTTTGGAAGAATTGATGTGGGCTTTAATAATGCGGCTAACACGGAGGCAGCTTCTAATGCTACCCATGAATTCAAAGAAGAAGACTTTGACCATTTAATAAACGTTACGTTAAAAAGCGTATGGCTTTGTATGAAATATCAGCTGCAGGTAATGACCAAACAAAACAGCGGTGTCATTGTGAATACGTCGTCAATGGACGCTATTTTATGTTCAGCAGGGACAGGCGTATATGCGGCTGGGAAAAGCGGTGTGATCGCTTTAACAAAATCAGTTGCTCAAGAATATGGTCATCAACATATAAGAATTAACTCTTTGTGCCCAGGTGCATTTCGTACGCCTATGTTAGAAGAAAGATTTTCAGATTTATCTTCAGAGGAAAAAGTAAAGCTCAATGAATCCTATCAAAAGCTCAATGCGCTGGGCAGAATTGGTGATCCGCTTGAAGCGGCAAAAGCAGTAAAGTGGCTTCTTTCGGATGACGCATCTTTTATTACGGGTCAAAATATTATTGTAGATGGTGGGATTGGGTTTAGGTTTGAGTAAGAGTAATGGAGTAAAAAGGTGTTTAAGGGGATGCTTATGTCGTTCATTCTTAATAATTGTATGGCCATTAGTATCGTATTTACGGTAATCCTTTTTATAAGTATTGCGTTTAAAAAAAGAATAGTGGCCCTTGTTATTTCCTTTGTTACGGTGTTATTCGGTTCATTTTTACTTTTTTACGCTTTTGCGAAAATAAGCGGGCTTGATGCTCTAGACATTCAAATAAAAGGTTTAATCATTATAGGAGAAGGTTTACTCTTACTTGTTGCTACAAGCGTATTTATTTCCGTCCAAGAGGCAAAAAAAAAAACGGTGTAAAGTAAAAGAGAAACTGGCTGCTAAAGGCGGTGATGAAATGGCAATTGGAGTGGCATTAACAGTTTTAGTAGTAGGGCTTATGTTTGCAAGCGGACTAAGCCGAGGGAAAACAGCTAAAAGAAAATATATGGTGTGGGGAACAACAACTATATTAATCATAGCTCCGTTCTTTTCGTGGGCCGTTTCAATTTTGTTTGCAATTAGTCAGGAAGAAGGTTTTGCAGGAGTTGCATTAATGATGTTATTGTTTCCTATTTTCTTTTTAATAGGACTCGTTGCGCTTTTAACAGGAGTCTTTAAAAAAGAGAGTGTGAATAAATCTATTTAAAAAAAGAAGGAACAATCAAGAGTACAATTGATGGTAATATAAATCCGAAATAACTAAGGTAAAACCTTTAATCTATTAATAAAAAAAGCCAATTCGTGTTAAATTCGAATTGGCTTTTGCATTTTTCGGAACGACTGTTGTACAAATACACCTTTGGCTACAGCAAGAATCTCTTTTATTACTCTTCTGATTTTGAAGATAGCACTTCTTTTTTTAGAAAGAAGCATAAAACAAAGGCAATGATCGTAAGTACAAATGCGTAAGTATAGATATGCTGAAACGATTCAATAAATAAAACTTTAATTTTCATAAATAATTCTGGAGTAAGTCCACTTGGAATTCCTCCTGCTGCCAGGCTATTCATATTATTTGCCATACTTTTAGGCAATTCATCGCCTAAACTGCTTAGATTTGACGTAAGTGTGGAAGATAATAGCGTCCCAAACATACTTACTCCGACAGTTGCGCCAATAGACTGAAACAATGGAACAGTTGCCAAGGCAATTCCTTTGTGTTCTTTTTCTACAGATTCTTGAACAATTAAGTTATCTCCACCGAACATAACGCCTAAACCAAGACCGGTGATAAAAAAGAAAATAATGACCTGCAGGGTAGTGGTACTAATATCTAATTTAGAAAATAAATAAAAACCGATAACAGGCATAATGAAAGAAATCACGAATAATTCGCGGTACCGAACTTTTGTTAATAGAAATCCAGAAACGATTGAGGTTGCAACAGCACCTACCATCATGGGCAAAGTTAAATACCCAGATTCTGTAGGAGTAAGGCCTAATACATTTTGTGCAAAGTAAGGGAAAGATGAGAATGAGCCCATCAATCCACAGCCTACAGTAAAAACAAGCAGTGACAATACTAAAATATTACGATTTCTAAATAGATGCAGCGGTACAATAGGTTCAATCACTTTTGATTCCACCCAAATAAACAGTCCAATTAAAATCACGCCTACATATAGTAGCGAAACGATAAATGGAGAGCTCCACGTATACCCTTCGTTCTCGACTAAAACAGGCGTAATTAATAACGAAATGATTGCAGCTACTAGAAGAATAGCTCCTGCCCAATCAATTGTTACTTTTTTTCTTTCATGTACTTCTTTTAACCCACTTGCTAAAAAAATGACTGCTATTAATCCCACTGGAATATTCACGAAGAAAATCCAATGCCAGCTTGCTTGATCTACAAAAAAGCCTCCCATTAGTGGGCCTAAAAGCATAGGGATAAACATTACTGGTCCCATAAACGCTTGAACTTTTGCTCGTTGTTCAACAGGGAACAAATCACTCGAAATCGTCATGGCTAATGGCATGAGGCCACCCGCGCCAAGTCCTTGAATTCCTCTTCCAATTAAAAGCATAATCATTGAATGAGAAAGCCCGCATATAATGGAGCCTCCAATAAAGAAAGCCATAGAAGCGAAGTAGACTTTTTTTCGACTAAATAAATCGGCTAATTTTCCTAGTATAGGCATGAAAGCAGATAGAGCTAGCATATAGATGCCTGCAACCCAGCCATACATAGATAATCCGCCAAGATCACGTATAATCGTTGGCATGGCTGTATTTACAACTGTTTCATCAAGCTCAGAAAAAATAATTCCAATCATTAATCCAGTCATTACTAGTATTTTATTGTTTTTATTATTTAAAACTTGTTCTCCAACATTTGAGATGTTTTCCATATTGCGTTTCCTCTCGTGAAATTATTAGAAATGATCACTAAACAGCATGTGAATCATTTCTCGTTATTATCTCTATTAGTCTCTCGGGGATTTCGGTTTCTAAATCTCGGTGTTCTAAATTCAGCACCGTCTCCCCAAGGTCCGCGCCCAAAACTTCTTGGACCATGCTCTGGATCACCACCAAAAAATCTGTGGTGAGGTCCAAATCCTCGTAGGTCATTATGGCGTCGAAATTCTTGATTTTCATCATGACCTTGTTTTAACATTTCTTCATCTAAATAAGTATTTAACTTTTGCATTAAATGTGAAAGAGTATCCTGCTCTTCTTCTGAAAGAACATCAAAGATGCCTGAGTTATTGTCTTGTTCCTCCGTAGCCTCGATAGCTTCTAGTCCAGCTTCTGTTAGCTCAACGGAAAGTACTCGCCGATCTTTCTCAGATGGCGTACGAACAATGTAACCTTTTCTTTCTAACTTACTAAGTAATTCACCTATTGACTGAGGTCTCATATCCAGTAAGTACGACAGCTCTTTTTGTGTAGTTTTAGGCTGCAATTTTAATAATTTTAATATCCGTCCTTGCCCCCGGTGCTGATCACCTAGTGCTCCAGCATCTCTTCGATTAACAAAGTAGTGTCGCTGGTATCTTGCCAGCTGTCTCTGGAACCTGAAAAATTGATCAATCAAATCTTGCTCGTGTAAATATTCGTTATCTCTTTCATTCATGATAAAAGCCTCCTTACTAATTTAACGCTGCACTTATCTACATAAAAAATTTTATCCTTATAATAAGATAGGAAGGATTCATTTGAAATAAAAATAAGGTACCTTATCAAATAATAAAGGTACCTTACTAAAATGTCAATTTCTTATAAAAAAGATACTTTGACAAAGTTAAACATATGCATAAAAGCTGTATATTCTATAGAAATCCCTTACTTGATTAAGTAAGTTTGCTAAAAGATATGATTACAAAATAAAGTGATAAAGCTAACTGTACTAAGTTAGCTTTATCACTTCATGGCGTTTTTCAATACGTTTTTCGATTTTCTCCATTGCTTTTTTATCTTTTAATAATGCTTGTTTATTTTCTTTTACTAGTTCTTCAAAAGATTTTTTCTGTTTAAACAAACTAACACTTCTTTCTCACTATCGTGTTTTTGAATGATGAGGGGGTATGGTTATTTATCCTCGGCATTAAAATGAAATGACTTCTCAGATTTTGCGATGACGACCGTAGCTAAAGAGTTTCCTACGACATTTAATGCTGAACGGCCCATGTCTACAAAGAAATCAACTGCTAATAATAAAGCGACTCCTTCTGCAGGTAAGCCAATTTCTTTAGCCGCAGCTAACAGTACAACGATGACAGCTGAAGGGACGCCTGCTAATCCTTTCGTCATAAGCATTAATAAACCAATAATCACAATAATTTGTTCAAGACTAAGAGGTAAGTTATATACATTGGCAAGAAAAATAATTGCTACACTGATATAGATGCTAGCTCCATCTAGATTAAAAGAGTAGCCGGTTGGTAATACAAAAGAAGTGACAGAACGTGACACTCCGAACTTTTCTAATCGATGAATGAGCAGCGGCATAGAAGCCTCTGAACTGCGCGTTGTAAACGTTAATAAAATCAAATCTCCGGTTCTTTTTAACAGTTCCTTATAAGGGATACGGAAAATAAGTGCGATAATCGGAAACACAACAAATGCCGTAATGGCAAAAGATAAATACGTAATACCTACAAATTGGCCTAAAGAAAGCAAGCTGCCAATCCCGTATTTAGCCACGCTAAATGAGATAAATCCAAATACGCCAACTGGGGCAAACGATACCGCGTATTCTACTACTTTAAACATAGCTTGTAGCCATGCTTCAAAAAATGTAATAACCGGCTTCGCTTTACCTTCAAGTGATGTAAGAGCTAACCCTACAAAAATACCAAAGAAAATAATCGGCAACAGCTTTCCTTGTGCCATTGCTTCTACAATATTGCTTGGAATAATACTTAAGAAAAACTCTCCAAAGTCGATGCCTTTTGCTAGGTTTCCTAACGAGGAAGTATCCACTGCACCTACATGCATATGTCCACCTACATTTGTTACTTTAGCAATGAGTATTCCTAATATAATTAATACTGTAGTCACAATCTCAAAATAGAGAAGCGTTTTAAACGCTACTCGTCCCAGCTTTTTTGTATCATGCATCCCTGTGATTCCTAATACAATCAATGGGAAAACAAGAGGGACAATCACCATTTGAATAAGCTGGATAAACGCTTTTCCTACTATTTCTAACTTTAAACCAACTTCTTTACTAACATAACCAACGATCAATCCAAGAATTAATCCGATAATTACTTTTAATCCTAAATTAAGCTTAAATTTCTTTTTTGCAGCCATCTGTCCAATTCTCCTTGTAGTGTAGTATTGTTTTTGCTTTAGTAACCTTTGAGAATTAGACAAGTACACATGCTATTATTATGCTTATTCACTATCGAAAGTGCATTCACCTAAAATACCTCCTTAAAATATCTTTTTACATACTAAAACAATTATTCCTATAAGTAAAGTGTGGATTTTGTTTATTCTTCGGGTTTTTATCTAAAATTGATGGTTTTAATGTTAAAAAAAGTAATATAAGCAGTGTTAGAAAAAGCGTAAAAACCCTGATATTTTAAGGTTTTTACGCTTTTATTAATGATCTATAAAACCATGAATAAGTCATACCTTATAATTCTGATAAAAATACTATAAATTATATTTTATATATGTTATTATGTTTACAGAATTTAAAGGAGTGTGTATGATGCCGTTTAGTTATGTTTCTCACTTATATTGTCCTAAATGCAAAAAAGAATATAGTCCAAAAGAAAAACATCAATTATGTGAATGTGGCTCACCGCTATTGGTAGCGTATGATTTAGAGAGATTGAAACCTAACTTGACTCCAGAAGATGTTCAAAGCAGGGAACCAAATTTATGGAGATATCATGAGCTTCTTCCAGTAGAAGATCCAGAAAACGTTGTTTCATTGGGCGAAGGGATGACTCCGCTTATAAAAATGCCTAAGCTAGGTAAAGAAATGGACATTCCAAACTTATATATGAAAGATGAAGGCATTATTCCAACGGGATCATTTAAAGCTAGAGGCGCCGCTGTAGGGGTGTCAAAAGCAAAAGAACTTGGCGTTGAACAGTTAGCCATGCCTACAAATGGAAACGCCGGAGCTGCTTGGTCGCTGTATTCTTCGCGCGCTGACATAAAAGCAACCGTTGTGATGCCAAAAGATGCGCCTGTTATTACACGAAATGAGTGTGCTGTCGCTGGAGCTGACCTTTACTTAGTCGATGGACTCATCAGCGATGCGGGTAAAATTGTCGGTGAGGCTATTAAAGCATGGGGTCTTTATGATGCTTCTACGCTTAAAGAGCCGTACCGAATCGAAGGTAAAAAAACTATGGGCTTAGAAATTGCTGAACAGTTTTCTTGGAATCTTCCTGATGTGATTTTATATCCAACAGGAGGAGGCGTTGGCTTAATTGGAATCTATAAAGCGTTAAATGAGTTAAAAGAGCTTGGCTGGATTAAAGGTGATCTTCCTCGTTTAGTTGCGGTACAAGCTGAAAACTGCGCGCCTATTGTAAAAGCATGGAATGAACGAAAACAAGAATCTGAATTTTGGCCGGATTCTTCAACCATCGCCTTTGGTATCAACGTACCAAAAGCAATCGGGGACTTTCTTGTTTTAGAAGCAGTCTACAATACAAATGGATGCGCGATTGCGGTGGACGAAGATAAGATTGTGGAGGAACAAAAAAAGGTTGCGCAGCTTGAAGGTTCGTTCATTTGTCCTGAAGGTGCTGCTACATTCTTAGCTGCACGCCGTTTAAGAGAAGAAGGATGGATCAAAGAAAACGAAACGGTTGTGGCTTTAAATACAGGGCTTGGAGTTAAATATCCAAACACGGTAGATATTGAAGTACCTATTTTAGAGCGAAATGGCAGCCTTACTAAAAAATAAAATAAGAAACATCCAAATAGATCTCCGACTTTAAGCAGTCTAATCGGAGATCTATTTTTATAATTTTATCTTGTCCAAATTATAAATGGTAAACTTAAAATTTAGGTTTGCTGCGTCCAGTTAATCAGTTTTCAACGGTTGGGGGATAAATTTATGCTTTTATCTCGTATGAGTATATTTCTTTTAAAAGAAAGCTAGGGGAAAAGTTTCTCACCTACAGCAAGAAGGGACTGGAGCAAAAGTATTTTTGTTAAAGGAAGGGCCGAACGAGTTTGATTCTTGAGGGAGAATCAAACTCGTTCGGATTTTTTCATTGTTAAGGCGAATAGAGGTTTCATGTATTCAATTGCTTCTAGCTTTTGATTGGAGGGCAAGACGAAGACTCCCGCGGACAGCGAAGTCTTGCACGAAAATCAAAAGAAGTGTAACAAGCGATTCATACTAAATTATTTATCTCATTTGTTCGTCTTAAATTGGAGAGATTTCTTTATGTCTCAACCTTTTCTAATGAGTCTTTATACAAAGTGACACGCTACAAAGTGACTAGAACCGACATCTTTATAGTCAGGTGGAATATCTGCACATTTCTTCTGGGCTATCGGGCATCTTGTCCTAAACTTACACCCAGAGGGAGGGGTAATCGGACTTGGTATTTCACCTTTCAAAATGATTTTTTCTCTTTTGATGGTTGGATCAGGTATCGGTATGGCAGATAACAGCGCTTTTGTATAAGGGTGCAGTGGATTTTTGAATAATTCATCTCTTGATGCCTGCTCCACAATATTTCCTAAATACATAATAGCAACCTTGTTACACAGGTGCTCGACGACGCTCAAATCATGTGAAATAAACAGATAAGACAAATTTTCTTTTTCTTGAAGTTCACTAAACAAATTAATAATTTGAGCTTGAATTGATACATCCAGTGCAGATACCGGTTCATCTGTTACAAGAAATTCAGGATTTAAAGCCATGGCTCTGGCAATGACAATTCGCTGACGCTGTCCGCCTGAAAATTCGTGTGGGTATCTGTCTATATGGTAAGGAGATAAACCGCATTTTTCCATAATCGACAAGACGTGATCTCTTACGTTAGTTCGTGAAGCTAACTTATGTTCAATCATCGCTTCTCCAATCGCTTCGCCTATTCTAATTCGAGGATTTAAAGAACTAAAAGGGTCTTGAAAGACGAGCTGTGACTGCAAACGGTAATGAATCAGCTCTTTTTTTGACAGCTTAAAAACATTCTTTCCTTTAAAAAATACGTCTCCGCTTGTTTTATTATGAAGTCTTAAAATGGTTTTTCCTAAAGTAGACTTACCGCTTCCTGACTCACCAACCAATCCGAAAATGTCACCTTTTTTAATTGAAAATGTTACTCCGTCCACTGCTTTTACCTGTTCATTTGCTGATGTAAATAACGTAGATTTGGAGGAGTAAAATTTTTTTAAGTTGTTTACTTCTAACAGCGTTTCACTCATTGATCTTTACCTTCCTTATAAAGCCAGCAGGCTGTGTAATGATTGTTTTCTGAAATGAAGGGAGGCGCTTTTGTTTTGCAAATATCCATACAGTGTTCACAGCGCTGGCTGAAATAACAGCTTTCTGTAAGGTCTGTAAGTTTTGGTACTTGCCCTGGTATTGAATGCAGCCTTTGTGTTCGTTTGCCGATAACCGGTTTTGAGCGAAGCAGACCCTTGGTATAGGGATGTTTTGGATTTTGAAATAGCTCAACTACCTGTGCTTTTTCTACGATTTTACCTGCATACATCACCATTACGGTATCAGCCATTTCAGCTACAACGCCGAGATCATGTGTGATAAATAAGATCGATGTACGAAGGTCATGTTTTATAGTTTGTAATAGATCTAATATTTGAGCTTGAATCGTTACATCTAGAGCAGTAGTAGGTTCGTCGGCAATTAATAGCTTAGGGTTGCACCCGAGTGCAATCGCAATCATAATCCGCTGAAGCATACCGCCGCTTAGCTCGTGCGGATAACTTTTTACTATTTTTTTAGCATTGGGTATCCCTAAAAGCGTAACAAGTTCAATGGCTTTATCATAAGCTTCAGCTTTACTGATAGATAGATGCTCTAATAGAGTCTCGGTAATTTGGTCTCCAATAGTGAATACTGGATTTAGAGATGTCATCGGTTCTTGAAAAATCATCCCAATGTCTTTTCCTCTAATTTTTCTCATCTCTTTTTTTGTTTTTTCTAATAGATTGGATCCATTAAATAAAATCTGACCATCTGTAATTTCCCCTGAATCAGAAAGTAGCTGCATAATGGATAGAGCCATTACGCTTTTCCCGCATCCTGATTCACCAACGATACATACCGTTTCACCAGGGGTAATGGAAAAGCTGACGTTGTTTACTGCTGTAACCGTACCTTCTTCCGTATGAAAAGAGGTGTGTAAGTCTTTTAATTCTAGTAAAGGTGTATTCATCTATTCATTACCTACCTTTTCATTTTAGGATCAAGCGCATCTCTTAAACCGTCTCCAAGAAGATTAATAGAAATGACCGTTAAAAAGATGGCAGCGCCTGGTGGAATCCAAAGCCAAGGTCGTTTTTTAAAATCAACTAAATTATTAGCTGCATCAATCATATTTCCCCAAGAAGGTGTAGGGGGAGTCACGCCTAGCCCCAAATAGCTTAAAGCAGACTCACTTAGAATAGCTCCTGCTACGTTTAAAGTAGCAACGACCAGTAACAAAGGGAAAATATTAGGGATTAAATGATAAAAAATCTTTCTTTTATCGCTTAAACCTAATATTTGTGTGGCTTGAATAAAAGGCTGTTCACGCAGTGAAAGAACTTGGCCGCGAACAAGCCTTGCAAGTCCAGGCCAGCCAATTAAACTGAGCATTAGCATAATAATATAAATACGGTATTCAGAAGGCGTTTTCCATTCTGATAAAATAGCGCCCATGATCAACAAAAGAGGAAGGCCAGGTATAGACATCAATATGTCAGCTAGCCGCATCAGCACTTGATCAATGATACCTCGGTAAAAACCAGCAACAGCTCCTAAAACAGAGCCAATTAAAACGGATAGAATCATAGAAGCAATTCCTACAGTGAGAGAAATTTGACCAGCAAGCATCAAGCGGGTGAGTACATCTCTTCCATACTTATCTGTACCTAACCAATGCTCTGCGCTTGGCGGATGATTCATTAAATTAACATTTACAGTACTGTTGACATAAGGAGAAAACAAAGGGCCAATAAAACTAAAAGCAATCATGGCAAGCAAAAAGAATAATCCGCTTATCGCTAATTTATTTTTTCGCAGCCGCATATACGTTTGTTTCCATAGTGATATTGGTTTTGAAACTGCGTCTTTTTGCGGCTGATCTGTTACTAATGAAGTTTCCATACAATAATCGCCTACTTTAACCGGATTCGCGGATCGACCGCTGCATATGTAATATCTGCTAAAAAGTTACCTATAATCGTTAAGAAAGAAAGTAACATCGTAAAAGACATTAAGACTGGATAATCCCTAAAGCTTAATGCTTCGAGCTGAATTCTGCCCACCCCGGGCCAGTTGAAAATTTGTTCAGTGATAATCGCACCGGAAAATAGCCCGGGCAGTTCAAAAGCTAACAGTGTAATAGCAGGAAGCAACGCATTTTTTAACGCGTGCTTAAAAATGATAGAACGTTCTTTTAATCCTTTTGCACGTGCTGTTCGTATATAATCTTGCCGAATGACTTCAAGCATTCCGGTACGAAAATATCTAGTTAATGAACCTACGCTTAGAAGTGTCAAAATCGCCACCGGGAGCACCATGTGCTTACTCACTTCTAGCAGATAAGCTAGCTTTGTTGTATTACTGCCTGTATCAATCATCCCTCCAATTGGAAGAATCCCTAAATCAACAGCAAAAAATTTAATAAGCAATAAACCAATAAAAAAAGAAGGGAATGACATAGCAGCAAAAACACCAAGTGTAACAAAGCCATCGAACCAAGAATATTGTTTTACAGCTGAAATAACCCCTGTAAATAGAGCGATTGTCCAGGTGAAAAATAGAGAAACTGCAGCTATAAGAAATGAGTTCCAAATGAATTTATTTAATAATGACGTTACAGGTTCTTGGTACTTTAATGAAAAACCAAAATCACCTTTTACTAAATCTGTAAACCACCTTACGTATCTTTCTAAAATCGGCTTATCAAGTCCATATAATTCTCGTAGTTCCTGAGCTCTTTCCGGAGTCAGTTTAGGATTTGAGTCGATATAATCCCCGGGCAATAAAGCAAAAAGAACAAAAATAAGAAAAGAGGTGCCAATTAAAATAGGAATCATTTGTAAAAATCGATAAAAAATATATTGTTTCAATACGTGTTCCTCCCTAAAAGTGCCCGGCGGCTAGGACCAGGCACTATTTTTTACCTATACATGAAAGCAGACTTCACTCTTTGATTGAAAGGTTTGGAAGGCTCGCAGAAATCCCAGTAAAATTATCTGGATTAAGTCCGCTAATGCGTGCATTATTAGCGTGAATAACTTTACGGTAATTCAGTAAAATAACCGGCGGATCATCAGATAATTCTTTATACAGTTCATGGTAAATCTTTTTGCGTTCGTTAATATCCGTAGTGCCAACGCTTTCTTCTAACAATTTATCTACCTTAGGGTTTGAATATCCTGCTGAATTATCAGGGTGAGTCGAAGCTAAATCTGCGACTGCATCGTCAGGGTCAGTAAGCATAGGGGTAGAAACAGCAGCTAAGTCGTAATCTTTTTTATTCAGCTTCGTCAAAAGAGTATTAAAGTCTAATACTTCTGGGTTAAATTGAATGCCGAGCGCCTTGTAATTTTCTTTTGCGATTGGAATAAAATCGTCGTCATTTCTGCTTGTTAAATAACTGATTTTCAGCTTAGTGCCACCTTTAGCTCGTATTCCGTCTTTTCCAACTTTCCATCCTGCGTCATCTAATAGCTTTTTAGCTTTTTTGACATCATATTTATATTTGTTGATGCCATCTTCTGTGTATGCCCACGAGACAGGAGAAACAGGTACATTAGCAACAGTGCCGTATCCTTTATATGTAACGTCGGTAATTTTCTGACGATCAAGGCCGTATATCAATGCTTGTCTGACGGCTTTATCTTTTAGATACGGCTTAGTATTGTTAATATACGCGTAGCTATAAGAGTTAGCGGTTGTCACTTTGATATTTGCAAAACCTAGCTCTTTAAGCTGCTCTACGCTTTCCGGTTCTGCTGGAAAACGGTCATAGTCTGTTTCGCCTGCTTCAAATAGTTGAGAAGTTGTTTCCGGCGTGGTTACTTTATAAATGAAATTCTTTACTTTAGGCGGGCCGTCATAATAGTTCTTATTTGCAACATAGCGTATTTCTTGACCAGGAATATATTTTTCTAGCTTGTAAGGGCCGGATCCTACAGGCTTAGAGTAAAGGTTTTTTAAATAATCTAAATGGCCGTACGTATAGTCTTTTCCGTAATAATCTTTTGATAGCACGATACCGCCTAGCAGTAAAAGAGCTTTTGCGTTTACTTTTTCCGTTGTGATTTTAATTGTTAAAGGATCAACCACTTTGATTCCTTCTATTGTTTTTGCTTTTCCATCTTTATAGTCTTTTCCACCTTTAATTGTAGCGGTCGCTAAGTCACCCCATCCGTCATAAGCTGGATCGTGAAGAAGTGTTAATGTAAAAGCTACGTCATCGGCAGTAAGAGGGGAGCCGTTGCTGAATTTTAAATCATCTTTTAAGTGAAACGTATAAACAAGCTGATCATCTGAGATTTCCCAACTTTTTGCTAAAATCGGAATGGGTTTTCCGTTTTTATCTAAATCTACTAAAGGGCTAAAGATAGGACTTGTTGCGTTTCCATCCCAGCCGTTGTCGTAGAAATAAGGCAAAAAGACGCCTCCGGGAGCTGACATTCCAGCAATAAACGTATCTTTTCTTTCTAGCGCTTTGGCTGGAATATTTCCTGTGTTAGAAGCCTTTATTACCTGATCTTTTATTTGTTTAATGTCGGCCGTCTGTACAGCAGAAGTTGTTTCCTTATTAGCTTTTTCATCTGTGCTACTATTTAGTGCACATGCCGATAAAAAGCTAGCAAAAGTCATTGTTAACACTAAACCAGTCATTTTTTTCATCATTTTCCACCCCAAGTTATATTTTCTTTGTGCAAAACCAGTAAACTTTTTTATCACTTCCAGTTCTATGTATAATAAAACATGTAATTCTTATCGAAAAAGTATGTTTTATTTTATGATATTTCTAAGATATGGGAGAGTCAATAAGTATCAAAGTGACTTCAGTTAAAGAAATATGACTTATCATAAAAAGTAATTTCTTGAAAATAAAAACTTAAAAACAGCACGCCGCATTTTGTAAAACGTTTTCATTTATCATAGAAAAAATGTAAAAAAAGTATTATATGTAAATTATTGTTATAGTTGTGAATCTTTATATTCAATATAATACGGATACATTTAGGTTTAAAGTTTGTCTCAGGGGGTATTCGAAAAAGGAGAGATGGCATCTTTACATCCAGAGAAACAGCTTGGTGAGGAAGTTGAATTCATTTGTCATATACTCAACTTGAAGAATATGCCAAAAGTCGCATTGTAAACCCGCTTGCTTTTACAGTAGAAGACCTACTTGAAGCCACGAACGATTATAAGGAGAAAGGAGTTGAATTTCTATCCCTAGAACCCCAGCCAACTCTTAAAGTTTTATTCTATGGACCGAATCATCCAGTGCTGCACTTGTTAGAACGAGCTTTATATTTATTTTTGAAGCTACATAATTTTTGTAATAGAAACAGTGTATCTATTACAAAATAAAGCTTATATCTAATGGGTTGAAACAATAATTGTCAGATAACCTGAGTGGAAATTGCTACCAAGAACATTGTAAACCAAATGCGCTATCTTTAATGACTAGTTACTATTTCGGCGATTGTAATTCCATCAAAAGCGATCCCTATTTTTAGGCAAAAAACGTTTTTTTAGTAGCAACGAATTGTACGTTGAAATAAAAAAAGTTTATTTTGGTTTTAATTCATTTATTTATTAATGTTTCTTCCTCAGCTTTTTTTGGCTTCAAACCCTTTAGCCATAACCTTTTTTAATATTTAACATCACATGAATAGTTTTCGTTTTTTACTTAAAAATAAGTAGTGTTCCAACACATTTGCATGTGAAATACAGTGAGTCAAATTTGACTTTACTACTCAGTCTTGTATAATCGTATACCGCGGAGGTGACGTGATGAAATGAAGTTTAACAAGAAAAAAATTAACGTCGTAGATATTGACAAAGCTAAAAAAAGCGTCTTTGCTACAGGAGTAGGAAACGCGATGGAATGGTTTGACTTTGGCTTGTATTCATATTTAGCCGTTATTATTAGTCAAAACTTTTTTAGTGCAGTTGAAAATGATCAGCTCAAATTAGTGTTCACATTTGCCACATTTGCGATTGCCTTTTTAATGCGTCCATTAGGCGGTGTTATATTCGGTAAAATTGGAGACAAGTTAGGAAGGAAAGTCGTTTTAACCACCACCATTATTTTAATGGCCTTTTCCACATTACTCATTGGGTTGTTACCTACATATGATCAAATCGGTATATGGGCACCCATCCTTTTATTAATTGCACGAATCATTCAAGGTTTTTCAACTGGTGGTGAATATGCTGGTGCGATGGTGTATATTGCAGAATCGTCTCCAGACAATAAGCGAAATGTGCTTGGAAGTGGACTAGAAATCGGTACACTTGTCGGCTATATTCTTGCTTCACTGCTAGCCAGCTTACTGTTTTTTGTTCTCTCGGATAAACAGATGGCCTCATGGGGCTGGAGAATTCCCTTCTTATTAGGATTGCCTTTAGGACTTATTGGTTTTTATTTACGAAGAAGTTTAGGGGAAACACCTATTTTTGAAAATGAACTTTCCAACGAAGACGAAGTTGAAGAAGAAAGCTTCCTCTCTATTTTAAAAAATCACAAAAAAGATGTGTTTGTTTGTTTCGTAGCCGTGGCTTTCTTTAACATTACAAACTATATGCTATTATCGTACATGCCTTCTTATTTGAATGAAATTATTGGTTTATCAAACACAGTTGGTACGGTATTAATTACGGCAGTTATGATTTTAATGGTGCCGCTTGCTCTTATGTTTGGAAAACTGAGCGACAAAATCGGAAACAAGAAAGTTTTCTTAATCGGTCTAGGCGGATTGAGCTTACTGTCAGCCTTTTCGTTCTATTTAATCAACTTAAATGGTTTGGTTTTTATTTCAATCGGTATTCTAATTCTAGGTGTTTTACTTGCTACGTATGAAGGAACAATGCCAGGAACGCTGCCAACGATGTTCTACACAGATATTCGCTACCGAACATTAGCGATTACGTTTAATGTTTCAGTTTCTATCTTTGGTGGAACGACGCCATTAGTTGCGACATGGTTAGTTCACGCAACGGGCAATCATTTAGCTCCAGCATTCTATTTAACGATTGTGAGCATCATCGGATTTTTCGTAATCTTGTTCCTGTTCGCGAACACTGCAGGAAAATCACTGAAAGGTTCATACCCTACAGTTGCTTCTAAGTCTGAGTACAATGAAGCGGTTGAAAATCCAAAAGATTCATTATGGTGGCACACAGAGCAAACAGAAAAATAAAGTAAATAATAAGCAGCTGCTACATTCACTGCTGCGTAAAATAGGAACACTCAAAAAGAGCCTTCTCTTTGTATAGAGCTACAAAGAGAAGGCTCTTTTTATCGTTCGATGATTTATTCCATTTCCTGTATTTGCTATCTGCGGTTCCGTATGTTACGATTAAATTAATTATTTTTGTTCGGTATAGGATTGAGAGAAGAGAAATCTCTTCAATAGAATTTTTTATCTTAAGATAGTATGGTTGGACAAGGGTAGTAATACAACCGTGGAGTATTCCACACCAGGAGGCACTATTATGGAACAAGGTACAGTGAAATGGTTTAATGCAGACAAAGGCTTCGGCTTTATCGAAGTTGAAGGCGGAGACGATGTATTCGTACATTTCAGCTCTATTCAAGGTGAAGGCTTTAAATCGTTAGAAGAAGGTCAAAAAGTAACGTTTGACATTGAACAAGGTCAACGCGGAGCACAAGCTGCTAACGTTCATAAAGTAGCATAATTAATCCAACGTAAAAAGACTCCACATAGGGGTCTTTTTGCTTTGGATTTTAATCATTAAAAAAGAAATGATTTTAAAAAGGTTACTTTAAACATAAGTATAGACATTGGAGACAAAAGCCAGTAAAGAAGAGCTACCTATATCCTGTGTCGTAAATAAATAGAAAAGAATGCCTTATAGCTGTAGAACGATAGGCTTTAGGAGCAGGTATTAAGGTATCAAATATAACTAACCTTCATTGGACTAGCCGTTGGAAAAGGTTGCTGACTATCAGAATGCTGATAACGTCTCAAATATAAGCTGCACATTATATTTCCCGATAAATAAAGTTAAAAATTTGATTGGTTTTGATATGAGAGAGGATGAAGGATATGAGTATAAGCTTATTTGCTAATGGAGAAACAGTAAGTATAAAAGCATCTAATGAAGTAGTGATCATCTTAAAAAGTCATTATGTGAAAAATATGAAAAGATATTCTTATACAGTTGATAAATATCCCAGTACATTTTTCTTTGAAGAAGAGTTAATGAAGCACGAATCATAATTATTCATGAAGAAATATTGATTTATAGTTTGGATTCCGCCAATACTATGCTATACTGAGTTTACCATTTGTATTACCGATTACTATTTTTGTATTAATAAGCCCTATTCCTCAGTGGATAGGGTTTTATTATTACATTTTCAAAGTAATGAAAAAGACAGACTCCATGGAGTCTGTCTTTTTCTATTTATGACGGATTACGCTTTTTGAACGTTAGTAGCTTGAGGGCCGCGTTGACCTTGTTCTACTTCAAATGTAACTGCTTGACCTTCGTCTAAAGATTTGAAGCCTTCGCTTTGGATTGCTGAGAAATGTACAAATACATCGTCTCCATTTTCGCGTTCGATGAATCCAAAACCTTTTTCTGCGTTAAACCATTTTACTTTACCTTGTTCCATAATTGTTGCCTCCTAGTGTGACACGCACACATTGTGTTACTATCCTTGCTCAAATCTACAGACGAAAGTTATGTAACTTATCAATCTTTACCGAACAAAAATAATTCTCCTTAAACTTAACAGAAATGATGACGTATTGCAAGGATAGAGTTTGTACAGCTAGAAGTTCTCCTTTGTCTATTTTGCACTATGTGAGCTAAAAAACGATACGTAAGCCTCCTCAGTTCAAATAAAGAGAATGTTTGTGGTACACTTAAATAGTAAAAAACATTTAAAAGCGAGGAATTATATGAACACAACTAAAAAACACCACAGGCCTAAGCGGCTAAAAATTGCTTTCCGAGCACTAATGGTCATTATCGGAGGGATTATTGCAGCTTACGGCTTAGAAACTGTCTTAATTCCAAACCACGTCTCAGATGGAGGGGTAACAGGCATTAGTATCGTTGCGTCAAACCTATTTGGATTACCACTAGGTGTTCTAATTGCCGTTATTAACATTCCTTTTGTATGGTTAGGGTATCAACAAATCGGGAAAAGTTTTGCTATATTTTCCATCCTCGGAATCGTCTCACTAGCTGTCGGTACAAGCCTCATGCATCACACTCCAGCGATTATTGAAGGAGATACACTACTCGTAACCGTTGTCGGCGGTATTATCCTTGGTTTTGGAATGGGAATCGCACTGCGTAATGGCGGCGCGCTAGATGGCATCGATATGCTAGCTGTACTGCTTTCTCGAAAATTGCCGTTTGGAACAAGTGATCTTATTTTGTTCTTAAATGCGTTTGTCTTTATTTTTGTTTCATTAGTATTTGGTCTGCAAGGCGCGATTCTTTCTGCAATTGCATACTTTATTGCATCCAAAGTTATTCACATCGTAGAAGTAGGTCTAAGCGGATCGAAAACCTTCCAGATTATCACTTCTCAGCCTGCGTTAATGGTAGAGACAATACGTGATCGTTTAGGTCGAAGCGCTACATATAAAGAAGCTTACGGCGGATACTCTCATGAGAAATTCAAGGAAATCACATGTGTAATCAACCGCTTGGAAGAAAGCAAAATGAAAGAAATTATCAATGAAATTGACCCGACGGCTTTTGTTACGGTATATGACGTAGCCGAAGTTAAAGGCGGTAATTTCCGAAAGAATAATATTCACTAACATCATCAATACATCGTAAGAACACTCTACCATATCCTTTTTTACTTAGGCGTGTAGAGATAAGAAAAAGCAGCGTGATGTTTTACATCCGCTGCTTTTTCTTATCGTAAAATCCACTTGCTGAGCGGAGGGTTTTAAAATCGGATATGCTCAAAAAATGAGACGGTCAGAGTTAAAGTAGATAGGGTACCTGAAGACATTCACGTAATGATTTTTCCTTTGTATTTCTTCTTTGGAAATTTGACAACAGCGTTCCATATTATAATAGAAGCACTTGTTACTGAAAAAAGCCACATACAACTTCTTCCGCCGTCAAACAGCAGACTCAGATAGCCTACGTGTACCATATGTATTTGTATTCACTTTCCTCTCGTGCTGTATTTAACAAAGCCAACAGAAAAAATCTCTGAACGTAGAAGAACAGAGATTCAACAGAATGATGATTCTTATATCATACAAAGGATGACTTTTCCTGTCTCAGAAAGGTCATCTTTATCGTACCACCACCAAGGACTTGGCGCTGTGCGTTTTCTCACAGCGAGGGAAGAAAAACTCTGTTATTGTGTAGAGGTCGGAGTAAACTTTCTTAATTATGTGCGCTTCTTTCATATGTATCGAACCTGCTGACTAAGATCAGCAGGTTTTTTTATGCTATGGGCTAGCTCTCCTCTTCAAGCGGGCAAGACCGGTTAATCTTTATAGACAAATAGACTTTATACCATTTTACCCATACGTAAAATAGGTTAAAATAAAGGGGTGAGGCGTGGAGAGAAAAGAGAAGAGTTAAATAAAAGGTATTTAACATCATAATCACAAGCTTGATGAGTGATTGTACTAAATGGTGAACGTTGAAAGGGGATACATAGTTTTGAACACAAAATATCTAGATTTACTTGCACAAAAGTATGATACGGAAGAAAAAGTGGTAACCGAAATTATTAACCTTGAAGCTATTCTTCATCTGCCAAAGGGGACTGAACATTTTGTCAGTGATTTACACGGCGAGTATCAAGCTTTTCAGCACGTGCTGCGAAATGGTTCAGGAAATGTAAAAGAGAAAATCAAAGACCTTTTTAAAAATGTATTATCTGACAAAGAAATCAATGAATTTGCGACATTAGTGTATTATCCTGAAGAAAAATTACCGTTGATTAAAGCGCAGTTTCGAAACAAACGAGAACTATATGAATGGTATAAAGAAATCATCGATCGTATGCTTAATCTCATCTCGTACGCTTCTTCTAAATACACGCGCTCTAAACTGCGTAAAGCGTTGCCGGATCAATTTGTGTACATTATTGAAGAGCTGCTATATAAAACGGATGAATTTACAAATAAAGAACAGTACTATACAAAGATTGTTCAGCAGATTATTTCTTTAGGGCAAGCCGATAAGCTTATTATAGGGCTAGCTTATACGACGCAAAGGTTGGTTGTGGACCATCTGCACGTAGTAGGGGATATTTATGATCGTGGACCTGAACCGGATAAAATTATGGATACGCTGATTAACTATCACTCCGTTGATATTCAGTGGGGAAACCACGATGTGCTATGGCTAGGCGCTTTTGCGGGCTCGAAAGTGTGTCTTGCCAATATTATTCGGATCTGCGCGAGATACGACAATCTAGATATTATTGAAGACGTATATGGCATTAACCTGAGACCGCTGCTTAACTTGGCGGAGAAATATTATGATGATAATCCTGCTTTTAGACCAAAAGTAAGCTCGAGTGACAAACTATCCGATCACGAGCGACTACAAATTACGAAAATTCATCAGGCCATTGCGATGATTCAGTTCAAGCTTGAAAGTCCGATTATAAAAAGACGTCCTTTCTTTAATATGTCAGAAAGGCTGCTGCTTGAAAAAATTGATTATGATAAAAATGAAATTACGATATACGGAAACACGTATCCGCTAGAAAACAGCTGCTTTGCAACGGTGGATCCGGCGCAGCCTGATAAGCTATTAGAAGAAGAAGAGCAGGTAATGGAAAGACTGCTGCTTTCCGTGCAGCATTCGGAAAAGCTGGCGAGACATATGAAGTTTCTTATGAAAAAAGGCAGCCTTTATTTGAAATATAACGGAAACTTATTAATACACGGCTGCATTCCTTTAGATGAAGAAGGAAACATGGAAAAAATGACGATAGAAGATAAAACGTATGCAGGCCGTAACTTGCTTGATGTGTTTGAACATTATTTACAAGAGGCTTTTGCACATCCTGAAGAAACGGATGATTTGGCAACAGACATGGTCTGGTACCTATGGACAGGAGAATATTCATCACTCTTTGGGAAACGTGCCATGACGACGTTTGAACGATATTTTATCAGTGATAAAGCAACGCATAAAGAGAAGAAAAATCCATACTACTATTTACGGGAAAATGAGGAAGTCTGCCAAAACATTCTCGCAGAATTTAATTTGAATCCTGATCACGGTCATATTATTAATGGTCATACGCCTGTCAAAGAAATCGAAGGAGAAAACCCGGTCAAAGCAAATGGAAAGATGATTGTTATTGACGGCGGTTTTTCAAAAGCGTATCAATCCACAACAGGTATCGCTGGATATACATTATTATATAATTCTTACGGCATGCAGCTAGTCGCTCACAAACACTTTAATTCAAAAGAAGAGATTTTATTAGAAGGAACGGACGTCTTATCCGTAAAGCGATTAGTTGATAAAGAACTAGAAAGAAAAATGGTTTTAGAAACAAACGTTGGAGAGGAATTGTTAAAAGAAATTTCGATTTTAAAAGATTTACGAAAATATCGCTATAGTTAAAGCTAAAAAAAAGAGCAGTATGCCCCTGGGCGTCTGCTCTTTTTTATTTAGCGGTACTACACCGTCATTTCCCAGCTCGACATTTCCAGCCAGTGCTCTTGTTCACGATAATCGGGCATAATTTTCCCGACAAGACGCCAAAAGGAACGATCATGATTCATGTGAACCATGTGGCACATTTCATGAACGACTACGTAATCAATGACGTGCTGCGGTGCCATTGCCAGCCGCCAGTTGAAGGTTAGCTGACGCTTAGAATCACACGTGCCCCACGCTTTTTTACTATCGGAAATCGAGATGGATCGCGGCTTTGTTTTAAAATGTTTTTGATAGGAGGAGACACTTTTGGTTACGAGCGCTTTACATTGTTGATAGTAAAAACGTTTGAGCGCTTGTTTTATCGCTTCATCGTCGTGCTGATTGACATAAATCTGAAGCGTGTTCGCTTCAAACACTACAGAATCCTTTGTAATGGTCGAATCGTGATGAATCTGTATCGGATAGTTTTTTCCTACATATAAAAAGCTTTCTCCGTGTTCATAGACTTTTTTCTTGGGTCCATGCGTTCTATCTTTCATTTCATTTATTTTTTGCTGAATCAATGCCCAGTTGTTCTCTAATAACATACGTACTTGTTCAGTAGAGGTTCCTTTAGGAGCAAGGACTTCGACCGTTCCGTATCCGTCTACTTTGATTGCAAAAGAACTTCGGTTTTTATATCGTATTTCATAATGGATACTCTGATTTGAAAAAGTGTGTATCATGTTATCCTCTATATTGTACGGTTAAGCCTCTTAGGAATTTTCGAGCAAAATTCTCTTTGCACGGTTTGTAATTTTTATGGCCTTTTTTTCGTAATAAAGCACCTAATTCTGCTTTAGATACACGTATTCCACCGTCGTCAAATACTTCTAACATCTCTTCGCTTGTTAGGGATAAAGCGATTTTCACTTTCTTTAATAAGACATTATACATATTTTGATTGCTCTGAACCGGCGCTGGAGGTGCTTGCCCTGGTTTAGGATCTTGTTGTCCTCTTTTAAAGGTAATAAAACCGTTTAAAAAAGAATCTAACATACTGTTCGTGCACGGTATATGATCGTCCTCATGAACTGCATCCTCGTCTTCTTCATCCGGTGTTCTCGTAAGGATTTTTAATACGTCTTCTTTGGTTACATCTTCTCCGCCAAGATTAAAGATCTCTACCATTTCTGTATTTTTTAAATCCAAGGCATATCGTAATCTAATTAAAATATCGTTATTATCCATTCTTGCTCCTCCTATAACTTGCTTGCTGTATGTAAAAATTATGACTGCCACAATCTGAACGGACTTGGTCAATATCAGTACAATTATAGTAACAGGTTCCGCTGGAATTCTAAGTTATTCCATTCATTTCTACAAACATATAACTTCTCATATTTATCAGCCTTCGTCAACTCTTGAAAAAGAACGATTTGCTCATATTATGTCCGAACAGACACTTTGCCATAACAAAAATTAGGCGCCGCAGTCTGCTAAAAGAAGCAGAGTCAGCTTTATTTTTTAAAGAAGGGATAGGGCAATTTTTGAATTTGGAGGATTCTTGTGTGCTGCTAGAATGATATACCTTACTAAATAAATAGTTTTACATATTTATTAAGTGTCCAATTAGGAGTATGATAGTAGTAAAAAAAGAAAGAGGTCAACAGATGAATTCAACATACTCACCAAGAGAATCCACAAAAATTAAAGCTTTATCCATGCATGCGCTTTTTATCGCACTGACGTTTGTAGCGACAATGTTTATCAACATCAAGCTTCCTATTATGGGTAACGGAGGCCTCATCCATTTAGGCAACGTTCCTCTTTTTATAGCGGCCTTTATTTACGGTAAAAAAACAGGAGCCATCGCCGGCGCTTTTGGAATGGGGTTATTCGATCTGATCTCCGGCTGGACAGCATGGGCGCCGTTTACGTTTATTATTGTAGGGGCCATGGGCTTTTTAGCAGGTCTTATCTCTGAAAAAGCACCTGGTAAAAGAGCACTTGTCAACACACTGGCAGTTGTTGCTGCGCTGATTGTAAAAGTCGTCGGCTACTATTTTGCTGAAGTGATTCTTTATGGTAACTGGATCGTTCCGCTTGGCTCTGTACCAGGAAATGTGATGCAAGTTGTGATAGCCGGTATCATCGTTGTTCCGCTTGTAGCGCGCTTAAAGAATAGAGCGGTACAAATTTAATCGCTCAATCGTAACTTGTTTTACCATTATCCTATCCTTAAGTGATATACTTGATGAAGGTTTATCAAGTGAAAGGAGCGGAAAACACCATGAAATATTTAAAATCACAGATGAAGCAGCTCATTAAAGACAATCAGGAACTGCAAGGTAAGCTGAACGGTTTGATGAAAGAGCACAGTCTAGAAAAAAACTTTGCTCTTAAAGCTTTATACCATGCAGAAGTGGCTGAAGGCGGGAAATATCAGCTTGCCTATCAAGCATTAGACGCCCCGAAAAAGTAATGGCCTTGTTGCTCATTCGTATATTTCTTCATTATAAAAAGGCAGCCAAATCGCGTATTTGGCTGTCTTTTTTAGCAAATAGAATGACATAGAATTGTTTTGGCTTTTGCACAACTTCTTTCTAACTGCTTAAATCTTGATAAATAGGGTATTGAAAAATAAATGCTAGCGATCGTTCTAATTATATAAGAAAAGAGGAAAATAGCGATGACCGTATGTGCTTTAGGACAAGCAAAAGTAGAATTATCAAATGGAGAAACAGTAAATTACCGAATGAAAAAAGGCGGAAAAGAGGTGCTTTTGTTAATTCACGGAAACATGAATTCTTCCCTTAACTGGGATGTGTTAATGAACGAACTTCCAGAACATATCACAGCTTATGCCATCGACCTAAGAGGGTTTGGAGACTCCACTTACCATACACCTATCCACACAATCAAAGACTTATCAGATGATGTCAAACTGTTTGCGGATGCTTTAAAGTTGTCTGCTTTTACAATAAGCGGGTGGTCATTAGGAGGAGCAGTTGCTATGCAATATGTGATTGATCATCCGAATGATGCCAAGAATTTAATTCTATTAAGCTCCGTCAACATCAAAGGCTATCCCATTCCAAGAAGAACGTTCCTAGAACTGCCTATTCCTAACAACTTTATACAAACCAAAGAAGAAGTAAAAGAAGCATTTAGAATGGTAGAAAACGCGAAAGAAACAAAAAACACATGGTTTTTAAAAATGATGCTGCGTCAATTTTTATATACAAAAAATAAGCCGTCTGCTGATCAATTTGAAAAGTATTTAGAAGGAACGATCAAGCAGCGCAACTTAATTGATATCAATTACGCACTCATGAGATTTAATATTTCAAACGACTTTAATGGTGTTGTTCAAGGGACAGGAGAGGTGGAAAAAATCACGATTCCTACTATGGTTATTCAAGGAGATGAAGATAAGATGGTTTCAACAAGAGATGCATCTGACATCGCGAAAGGCATAGGGGAAAATGCAACGTTAAAAATTATGAAAGGTGTAGGCCACTGCCCGCTGTTAGATGATTTAAGCAGTTTAATGGACTTATACAACGCTAATTTAAGTAAAGCTTAGGAAAAGCGAGATTTTCTTTCCTAACAAAAGTTTTATTATTGCTAGATGCAACATGTTCTAAATTCACACAATCAAAATGGGCTGTCTGCAAAAGAGATACTATGAGATGAAAAAAGCGTGCTATCTTTTGAGGAAGCAGACAGCGAGCAAATAAAGCCACTACAAAAAACGTAAGGTCTTTTTAAAGAAGCTTACGTTTTTTTACATGCACGCAACATATTCAATTCTGTTTTTCAAAATAAAGAAAAAGATTGGTAATCCATTTTGATAGCACTATCACACCAAGATAAAATACAAATAAATGACGGTAAGTAGCCCATTCATGCAGCTGGAAAAAGCCAATCCCTGTTAATAACGGTTTGAAAATAAAAGCAAAAAATAAGCAAAGAATCGTTGCGTATAAATAGTAATTTTTATGATGGTTAATTGTCCATTGGTAAAGCAGCATAAAAGAGACAGGAATAAGCGAAGCATCTAGGCTAAAGCTTACGGGTATGATTGTGTTGATTTGGTAAGGATACGTCCACAGCCCGTTATAAACTCCGGCTGTATCACTATAGTGAAACCAAACGTGCACGTTAAATCCATAAAACCCTAAATGAAAGGCTTTTTTTCGATCAATTAAAAAGAAGAGAATGACTAAAGGCAAAATAAAAGCACTCAAGGTCACCCAAAACTGCCAAGAGCCTGGAGTGGAGTATTGCTGCCAGTATTCAGCCCACGTTTTGGCTAGATTTTCTTGTATGCTATGTATTTTTTTTAGATATTCCTGTTGGTTTGGTGTCAATGTAATCCATCCTTTTTAAGTAAGCAAAATTTCGTTACTTTTAAAATGCCCTTTTCTTAAGGTTTGGATACCTTTCCCTGTTGAGTTGTTTGTATTTTTCTGCACGCAAAACAATGTATGTATTCGGTGTAATCTGCATGTTTACGTCGATTTTGCTGCTCGGAGAGGCCGTTTATCAGCTCATCATTTAAAAAGCAGTTACAGCGACTGTTTTTTCCATTTTTATGAAACTTTTAGCGAGGTTTTTACGTATAAAAGGTATCAATAAAATAGTAGAAAAAGGAGTGGCTGTTTGTCTGAAGAAAAGAAAAAGGCAAATTATCTAGGAATGGGATTAGGTCTGGGCGTTGTGATGGGGGCTTCTCTTGGAATGTTGAAGGATAATATGGGGTTTGGTATTGCGATTGGGACCTCATTAGGGGTTGTTTTTGGAACGACGATGAATCAAAGAAACAATAAGGAATAGATTTCTGAAGAAAGGAGTAGAGAATGAAATATTTTGACGAAGCAAAAGAACTATGGGTAAACTATGTCCCGAGAAATGGGCAGTCGGATATTGTAGAAGGAGAGGTCCTCCGAGCCATTGAAAAGCTTCGCTGTGAAGCTCAAGGAAACGGAAATGCCAATTGGGACAGCGGGTTTGAGATGCTGGTGCTATATATACTAGACGTATTAAATGACCCGGACGTATTCAGCGCAGCTATGCTAGCCGAAATAAAAGCCGATGTTCACACCTTGCTTACTTCAGCAGAAGATCCGTATTTAGAAGACGACGTATACGATCGCTTGACGGATTGCGTCATTGTGTGGCATGTAGCCAAAGGCGGACCTATCAAACGAGAAAAAAATCCTCAATTGTATAGATAAGCGAGAAAAAGGAGCTGTTTTAAACGGGCTCTTCTTTTTTTGATCCCCAACGCTTTGCTTAACCAACAACTATCTAATTGCATCATGTGCTAAATAAATACATATTAAAAATCAGCGGTTTACATCACAGCAGTGTAGCATAAGCTTCTTAAAAAATCGATTCATAAACGATTAAATGTTTGCTGACCTCCATAAAAAGTTTATAACTGACGCTGTTGCAAACGCCTGTATTATTATATTCTTTACTACATAAAAGATAAAGGAGAAGCGCCGATGTATATTCCAAAGTATTTTAAAGTAAATGATGAACAAATCATGTATGATTTTATTGAAGACAATGGATTTGCCACTTTGTTTTCATATCATAATGAAAAGCCTTATGCTACTCATTTGCCTCTGATGTTAGATCCGAAAGAAAAAGCTTTATACGGGCATTTCGCTCGTCCGAATCAGCAGTGGAAAGATGCTGAAAATCAAGAAATTTTGATTGTGTTTCAAGGGCCTCACTGCTATATTTCACCGTCTTGGTATGAAACGAATCAAGCTGTGCCGACATGGAATTACGAAGCTGTTCACGTGTATGGCACGATGAAAATGATTGAAGAACCTAAAGAGCTGCTTGGACTGCTGAGCAAGATGGTAGCGAAGTATGAAAGCCCGAGCAGTACATATACACTAAATGACGTTGACCCTGCTTATATGAATGGTTTAAGCAAAGGAATCGTTGGATTTAAGATCGATATTATTAAAATGGAAGGCAAGCAAAAGATAAGTCAAAATCATTCAGCAGAGAGACAGCAGTTAGTCATAGAAAAATTAGAGCAGACGTCTCGTGAAAATGAAACAAAAATTGCGGAGCTGATGAAGCAAAATGTGCAGCGCGTGCTTAAGAAGTAACCGCTGTTGGAAAAGATCAGCAGTTTGTTAAAGGGAAGATAAAGAGAAACTAACTATGTGTTTAGTTTCTTTTTTATGTTCACAACATTTTCTTGTTATTGACAAACAGGCTGTATATCCTTTAAAATTATCTTTAATTAAAGATAATTAAATTAAAGATAATTTTAAAGGAAGTTAGAAAATTTATACATTATGAAAAGAGGCGGAGCAGATGGAATTGTTAGGGTTGCATCACGTATCTATTTTGACAGGGAAAGCTGAGAAAAACTATCAGTTTTTCACTAAAGTTTTAGGCATGCGATTAGTAAAAAAAACGGTGAATCAAGATAACACTCAGTCTTACCACTTATTTTATGCAGATGGAGAAGGGACCCCAGGAACGGAAGTAACGTTTTTTGATATTCCAGGGCTTGCAAGAACGCATGAAGGTGCATCTGATATTTCGACTGTGTCGCTTCGCGTTAAAAGTACGGATTCTCTACACTTTTGGAAAGAACGCTTCGAGCAGCACGGAGTGGAATATGAAGAAATAGCTAAACGAGCTAATCGTGATACATTAGCATTTAAAGATTATGAAGGTACACGTTTGCTTCTTGTTGCGGACAACGGTGAAAAAGGGGTAAGAGCAGGCGTGCCGTGGAAGCGCGAAGACATTCCGTTAGAACATGCCATTATCGGCTTAGGACCGGTCACGCTAACGGTGGGCACGGCAGAACCAACAGTCGATGTTCTGACAAACATTATGGGATTTCGCTATGTGGGTTCTTATCCATCTTTTGCAGAAAATCAAAAGGATATTTTGGTTTATGCAACGGGTGAAGGCGGAAGCGGAGCCGAAGTTCATATTGAAACGAGACCCGATTTGCCGAAAGTTCGCTTAGGGCGCGGTGGCGTTCATCACGTTGCCTTCCGTGTTCCAAATGAAGAAGAATACAATAAGTGGGCAACTCGACTAAATGAAAACAGTCTGCCGAATTCCGGTAAAGTAGAACGATACTATTTCAAAGCACTTTATTTCAGAGAACCAAACGGCATTTTATTTGAATTATCAACGGACACACCTGGATTTGCGACCGATGAACCGCTTGAAACGATGGGTCAAACACTAGCGCTGCCCCCATTTTTAGAGCCGAAGCGCAAAGAAATTGAAGCGAAGCTGAGACCGCTAGATTTGGATGAAACGCTATAAGGTTTGTGGCTATTGAGACATGAAAAAACTCCAGTATTTATACTGGAGTTTTTTAGGTTAACACTCATCTTGCCAGAAACCGCAACCACATGCACCAATAATAATGAGTAAAATAAACAGTACGATGATAATGGCAAAACCATTACATCCATGATGAGGAACGCCATATCCACATTCAGGAACCATATATCCATAGTCCGGCATTGTGTATCCGCAGTGTGGAATCATATGGTCATAAGCAGGAGCAGTATAGGCGTGGTGAGCCATAGCAGGTGAGAACGGCATATTTTCATTAGAACTAAAAGGTGCGTTTACGTTATTGTGCATTTTAATATCTTCCCTTCATTTATAAAACTTTTATAAAGCTTTGATAACTTATTCATATGTTCGAAGGTCCTCATATGAAGCTTATTCACAGCCCAATTATGGTTGATTAACTATATTTTATGGTGAATGGAAATGTAGCAGTTAGTTTTACAATGCTTGTGGCCTTATAAGTTATGTCAGAAGGGAAGGGGGTTACCTGTTCTAAATTGTATAACGCTGTTTCTAGAACTGGTTATGAGGAACGTTTTGATTTTCTTAATTCTATATCGTATACGTACCCAAGCTTTCGATGGTTCATAACGTCTTCAGGGGTTGTATTCCAAGGATACATCGGATCTCTAAAGTTTTGACCAAATGGCCCGTTTTTCATCGGCAGATAGTTTTGATTGCGATGAACCATTTGCCATACAGCCCAAATACGATCCACATTTGCGTGGTGTAAAAAGAAGACAGGATCATTCGGAGCAGTAGGGACAACGCCCATCTGTCCGCCAACCCAACGGTGTACACGATTATGAAGCTGTGGCCCGTTAATAAATCCTTCAAGCTGATTACGAAAGCTGTTTTGGCTGGTCATATCCCAAGGCGGCGTATCATATTGAGTTATTTTTAAAGCTTTGAGAACATCATCTCGAGTAGGGAGTGTAGGCGCCTCTTTCGTTGCTCCAAAATTACGTTTTAACCCTCCGGAAGGATTTCCTTGTTCATCGATCGTCGTCCAGCGCCCAGCTGCAAATGGCCCGGTATCGACGATAAAATCCTTTTTGGGATTTCCATTTCCGCCCATAAAACCTGCGCTCCAAATTGGTGATTGTGATGGATCCTGCAGCTGTGCATCCGTTTCCCATTCCCAATAAGGAAGGGTTACTTCTGGATTGATCGACTGGAGGTCACGTTCGAATTGCAAAAGGTATTCACGATGCCACGGCAAAAAAGCAGAACTCATATGTGCTGCATTTCGATCGCTGCCCGGAGGCGTATGAAATTTACCTGCTGCACCATGCCAGGCTACATAGCGGTCATATATTCCTTTTTCCTTTAGTATTAGCACGGCACGAATAAAATCTCTTTTTTCGGTGTCTGTAAGATGTAATACGTTTTTTCTGACTTTATATTTGTTACTCATTTTTAAACCTCTTTCTTAAAAAAGAAGCAAAGGGCTGTTTCTTTTTTATACTTAGAATATGTCCAAGAGGTAAAAGTGCTACTGTCATATCTCTAAAATTTCACAGCCTAAATTTGGATTTTTTACATATCAAATAGACTTTAAATCAATTATTAACTTTTTAGAGCTGTAGATAATGAGAAGAGGTACAATGAAAAAAGCAGGCGTGAGCCTGCTTTTTTCATTGTATATATTAGTGTTAATGACCTATTGGATACATGGTCGTTACACTATAGTCGTAGTCCTTGCCTCTGTAGTCGGTATACACAACTCTAACTTCTTGGTTTAAAGAACTAATATATTTTTCTTTAACGTAATTGCCAGATTTATTATTGGTGCCGTCTTCACCTTCGTTAATGACTTCTTCGGCAATAGACATGGCTTGGTTTTCATTTAAATACTTGCTAAATTGGCTTTTACCATGGTAATTGTCCGCTCCTGGTTTTTGCATATGCGCGACAATGTGGCAATATCCGTATTTATCATTTCCTTCTTGTAAGACAAGCTCTTTGCCGGTAAATAACCTGTCGCTTTGAGTCTCTGCAGAGCATTCGTTGCTTGATGTAGTGTCCGATGTACTGCTGGATGTGCTGCTTGAATTTTCATGCTGCTGAATGAGGGAAATAGGTGAATTGTTGGTAAATACAGCGATGAGAGCAATCACAAGTGCTACAATGGTGTATAGTATTTTGCTGTTTTTAAAAAAATCCATTCCTTTATGCGTCTCCTTTTTGAATCAACGTTAAAATCAAATCAACTTTCTTTTCTAGCTGATCGATTAAGTTTTGTTTTACTTGTTCTGATTGTAATAAAGCGCTTCTTAGCTCGTCCATATCTTTTTGCATATACGCACGGTTTTCTTTTTCTTGCTGCAGCTCTTTTTGAAGAGCGTGTATCGTGGACAGCAATTCTTTATCTTGGTTCATTTCTGCGTTCACCGCCTCTGTATTGATAAAAAGCAACGTATGCCCACTATATAAAATACCACTATCTCTGCTGTAAATCGACTATTTGGATAGGAAATGGGCCCTCCCGGGTGAGGTTTTAGCAGGATATTGCTAGTTGAGAGGAGAATAGTATGGTTTACCGTAGATAGATAAGCTGCACAGAAAAGAGGGAAGAAAATGTTTCCGGAATTAGAGACAAAACGGCTGATATTAAGAAAAATTGTAGAAAATGATGCGGGTGAGATTTTAGAATGCTTTTCTGATGAAGACGTGCTGCGCTATTACGGGCAAAAATCTTTAGAATCGATTGACCAAGTGAAAGGGATCATTGAGAATTTTTCCAAAGGCTACGAAGAAAAGCAGTTGATTAAATGGGGGATTCAGCTAAAAGGAAACGAAAAGCTGATTGGCACAATAGGGTTTCAAGAGTGGTCTTCAGAGCATAAAAAAGCAAATATAAGCTATGCTCTTTTTCCTGAGCACTGGAACAAAGGATACGCAACGGAAGCCGTTCATGAAGCGATTTCTTATGGCTTCCACAAACTTCAATACAATCGCATAGGAGCGATTGTATTTACGCAAAATAGCGGATCTATCGCTTTGTTAAGCACAGTAGGATTTAAAAAAGAAGGGACGTTAAGAGAGTACCTATATCAAAACAATATCCCGTTTGATACATATGTTTATTCGCTGCTGCGCGGGGAAGCAAAGATATAATTGTAAGCACAAAAAAAGGAACATGGGGAGATGTTCCTTTTTTTGTGCCTATATTTGCTATTAGAACGTACGTGCAGCTTCTTTAGCGCGAGCAATACCGTCTTCTTTAATTTCTTGTGCTTTATCTGGCATTGCAGCCTGTCCTTCTACAAATAGGCTTCCGATAGAAGGAACCCCGAAGAAGTTCATCATAATGCGCATATAGCGGTGACCCATTTCTAGTTCACCAGCAGGGCCGCGAGAGTAGATACCGCCGTTTGCTTGAATATGGAATGCTTTTTTATCTGTTAATAGACCTACAGAACCTTCTGCAGTGTATTTAAATGATTTTCCAGCTACTGCTACAGCATCTAAGTATGCTTTCATCACTGGAGGGAATGAAAAGTTCCACATTGGTGTAACAAATACATATTTGTCTGCTTGAGCAAATTGGTCACTTAACTCGTTTAAGCGAGCAACTTTGCGCTGTTCTTCAGAAGTAAGTGTATCAAATTCTGCGCCGCTTCCAAGTTTGCCCCATCCGCTGAATACATCGCCGTCGATGTGAGGGATATGCTCTTGATATAAGTTAACGTGAACAATCTCATCCGTTGGGTTTACTTCTTTATACTCATTAATAAATGCATCTCCCGCAGCCATACTGAATGATTGCGTAGCATCGTTAGGGTTTGCTGTAATATATAATACTTTTGCCATAATTCTTTTCACCTTTCTGTTTTCAATATATAAATGTTGTTTTATGAATTAAAGATAATGTGTTCGAAAACATCTACTACGTTATTAATAGTAACTTAAGTAACGAATTTAGTCAAAGGTTTTTTATTTGGTTTTATCATGTTCACAAACATTTTTAAGAGTATTACGCTTTTGGGTTTTATGGCTGAATCCTTTAAGAGTAAGGGATTTTTTTCAGTTTGAAAGGTAAATTTAAACGTTATTTATTTAGAGGAACTATCTTTTTCGAACGTAGATAATTAAAAAAAGAAAAAGAAAAATTATGTATTTTTGTTTCATACGTTATTAATAGTAACAAAAACTAACAGCGTTTCATCTTTTCTTTAAACCTATTTTCAGCGTAAAACGAGCAGGAAGGTGATCATTATTTCAAGGGAAATATAAGGGAGGGGAGAGTAAAGAAAAAGACCTCGATCTGCTTCGAAGTCTTTTTGATTCTTATTGCATTTAAAATGTTTTGGCCATTGAATGCGCTTTTTGAAGTGCTTTTTCTTTAATTTGCGGAATTTGATCCGGAAATTTTACCTGCCCTTCAATAATGATGCTTTCGAACGCTTCAATACCAAAGAAGTCCATCATGATTTCTAAATAGCGGTGGCCCATTTCTCTTGCCATTTCAGGGCCTTCTGAATACACGTCTCCGCGGGACTGAATGTGAAGTGCTTTTTTTCCTTTAAGCAATCCTTGAGCGCCTTCTTTTGTATATGTAAAGGTTTTACCTGACACGGTAATCGCATCAATGTACGTTTTCATGATCGCAGGAACGGAAAAATTCCACATTGGCGTGACAAAAATATATTTGTCAGCGAGTACGAACTGTCCGCCTAGTTCGGCTAACCGTCCCACTTTTAATCGTTCATCCGTTGATAAATCCTGGATGGAGGAGTGAGAACGAAGCTTTTTCCATCCGTTAAATACGTCTGCATCTAAGTATGGAATATCTGCTTGATATAAATCTAAATGAACCACATCATCTTCTGGATGGGTTTGCTTATACACGTCAATAAATTCTTTCCCTACAGCCATGCTAAGCGATTCGTCTTCAGCTAAAGGGTGTGCAGTAATATAGAGAACATTTGCCATGATGCTCATCCTTTCTATGGAGTAGTTTTATTAATCTTGGACCCAGCTTTCTGCCCACTGGCTAATTGGTCCTAGTATTTTACCTAACTCTGTTCCTTTTTGAGTCAGCGAATATTCAGAACGAATAGGGCGGTCGGGAATGACATTTCGGACAACGATTCCGTGGTCTTCAAGCTCTTTAATCCGTTCTGTCAACAGCCTTCTGCTTAAAGCTGGTATACTTTCATTTAATTCACTAAAGCGTTTAGGACCGCTCATAAGCACATAGATGATTAATCCTGTCCACTTCTTGCCAATCAGTTCGAAACTTTTTTCTACTTTAGGTTGAATATCTTTTGGTTCGTCCATATTACGTATCCTCCTTCAAACAATATGGATGAAAAATAACTTATGCATTTATTGTAACAGAAAAAGCGTAAAAACATGTGGAAACTTTGGGTGAAGCAGGGTGAAATGAATAAATTCACTAATGTTTGTACCTTGCCTTTTGTTTTATAAAAACTTTTCACACATAGGCTTGTCACAACATACGATGTACGAATTCATTTTAAGAAAAGGTGGTATGGTCATGGCAGGAGTTATTAACATCTGTAACACGAGAATTAATGGTATGGCAAGAAACGGATCGATGAATTTTGGAGAAGTTCTTCACAACGGACACACAGCGGATGTTAAATCTGTTGGAATCAACTCAACCTATGGAGACATTTCAGCTGCTTGTGCGCGAATGAAAAATACAAATATGGATGCAGATATATTTGATCAAACGGCTGTTGCGAATATTGATGGGGTATATGGAAATCAGCTATAAAAGAGAGCTGCTTATAACACATGAAGTTATAAGCAGCTTTTTTATGCTGAGAAGTAGAACACTTATTTATGATAAAAGAATGTGTTTCTAATTCAATAGAATGATCTACTAAAGTTCGTGAATCTATTATATACGCCTTTTCTAAAAAAATTTATATATTGTACAAGCACCCCGTCATTTATTGAATAGTATATAGAGGAAAAACAAAGAAAGGATGATTAAAATAGAATTATATGATTCCTATTACAACCGTTCCGATGGAAAATACTATATTAAAAAGAAAAAAAAGAGTCCAAATCCCTTAAAAGAGACCAAAAATAAAATAAATAAAGCAGACCATTCATTATATAGTATGAGTATAAAAAATAATCATAAACAACCTATTAAAGTGAGTATTATTATGCCTACTTATAATAAATACCACCAAACCTCTCTTTCGCTTTACGGTTTATCTAAACAAACGTTTCCCCACGCTCAGTATGAAGTCATTCTAGTGGATGACGCTTCTTCTGACAACACACCTAACATTTTAAAAGAAGCTGATGTCCCGTTCAAATTTAAGTATATCCGCATGAAACAAAATAAAGGGCGCTCATCTGTGCGCAATATAGGAATTAACCATGCTGAAGGAGATCTTTTAATCTTTTTAGATGGGGAGATGCTAGCTCCTCCTGCTTTTATTGAAAATCACTATAAACATCATGTGCATGAATCCGATCTTGTGGTTACTGGAGCTATGCATTATGAAGGAGTCTACACGTTTATTATGCCAGACTATAATGAAGATCAAATGGCGCACTTAAAAGAACTGGTCGGCGGGGATCCTGAGTATAGAAGATTGTATGAAAACTATGAACAGACGAAGTGGCATTCAAACGTTCCTTATCCTCTTGTAACAAAAGAAGACATTGATACAAACCGTTTTCAACGTTTATCATTTCCTAATCGCTATTTCCTTAACAGCGGGCTAAAACATTTCGGAGAGCGACTTGAGGGATTTACGCTACCTTATATTGCATTTTTAAGTGGAAACGTATCAGTGAGAAAAGGGAACTTAAAAAAATCTGGTCTTTTTGATGAAACGTTTGTTGGCTACGGGGCAGAAGACTGGGAGCTTGGATATCGATTGTATAAAAATGGTGCACAATTTGTTTTAGATCCTTCAACAGTTGCTTATCATCAGGAACATGGGATATCGAAGCGAAAAGTGAAAGAGCAATGGGGCAATCACTATCGTTTTGTGAAAAAACATCCGAATATAGACGTTCTTATTCTATCTCTCGAATGGAAAGAGCTTCCGTTTATGCATATGCATAAAACATTAGTTGAATATAAAGCGCTGGAGCAGCGTTTTCCTGATGAATATAAGGAATTTAAACATGCTTTTCGCGTCATGCTGTATAGAATCATTGAATATTTAAATAGTGGACAGCCCGTGACGAAACTTTACGATCTCCCAGGAGGATCAGAGGAAAGAATAAAAATTATTCAGCAGTTCGAAACACTGCGCCCTCGTGGATTTGAGTACTTGGCGAGTTCTTTTGAACAAATCTATTACCTATAGCACTATTATATGAAGAAAAAGATATAATATCATCTCTTAAAAATTATCTCGTCGTAAAAGCCCCTCAGCTTACACCCACAAATTGAGGGGTTTATTTCTATATCTATTTTATATAAGGGGAGAAAACATGAATCAAAATTCACCAAAGTATGTTGCGTTAACGTTTGATGATGGCCCCTCAGCTTACACGGCTGCCATTTTAAAAATTCTAAAAAGATATAATGTACGTGCGACCTTTTTTGTCGTTGGTTCGGAAGTAGAAAGATTTTCAAAGCTGATCCAACGTATTCATAGAGACAAGCACGTAATTGGAAATCATACGTGGAGTCATCCTGATATTACAACTCTTTCTAAGTATGAATTGTGGAAAGAAATCACTTCTACAAATGCTCAAATAGAGAAAATCATCGGTTATTCTCCCAAGCTGTTTCGTCCACCTTACAGTTTGATAAATGATACAGCTCTTGCTGCTATTAAAGAATTGGGAATGACGTCTGTTCTATGGAATATAGATAGCCAGGATTGGCGTGAAGAAGATCCACTGGCCATATGCAAACATACGATTAAAAATCTACAAGAAAAGAATCTTATCGTCATGCACGACGGAGATCGATATGGCAGCGGAGCGCGGGACCATATTGTTGCTTCATTGCCAAAACTCATTAAGTATTTAATAAAGAACGACTATCAATTTGTAACGGTTCCTGAATTTCACAGAGTCGCATACAAGATTGAAGGTTGGTCTTAAGTAGAAAAAGGAATGGTTCTTAGTCATTCCTTTTTTAGATGTATGAAATAAGATAAAATGGATAAGGATTACATGTATTAGGTTATAGAAAGACTAGATAGAGAAACGTGTTTGAGAAATGAGGAGTTTGCGGTGAGAGTAGTATAAAAGTATTTCAACTTATAGAGAGAGTGATCGTTAAAACATGTGGTCATCATAAATAAAATTGGAAAAAAATGAATCTTTTTAGAGTATGATTCGTACTAGTAAATAGATACATAATTTTTATGAAGAAAAGAGGTAATACATTGAGAAACAAAGGTTTGATCGCTACGATTGTTGTGTTAGTGCTTATTGTAATTTACGGAATAAGCTCTTACAATGGCCTCGTTAGCGCAGAGGAAGATGTAGATAATAAATTTTCCCAAGTGGATAACCAACTAAAAAGACGATCTGATTTAATTCCTAACTTAGTGGAAACGGTAAAAGGCTACGCTAAGCATGAACAGGAAGCAATTGATTCAGTCACTCAGGCAAGAGCGCAGCTAGCGGGAGCGAAAACGCCTGAAGATAAAGCTGATGCAGATCAGCAATTAAGCGGCGCGTTAAATCGCCTGCTTGTAGTGGTTGAAAAGTATCCGGATTTAAAAGCAAATGAAAACTTCAGAAGCTTGATGGATAGCTTAGAAGGAACGGAAAATCGACTCGCTGTAGCGCGTAAAGACTATAATGATGAAGTTGCAAAATATAATAAATCCGTTAAGGGATTTCCTAAAAACATGTTTGCGCGCACGTTTGGGTTTGATGAAAAATCATATTTTGAAGTAACAAATGAAGAAAAACAAGCGCCGAAAGTTGATTTCGGGAGCGATAAGTGATGAAATTTCTTGCTTCGTTTGCTTTATTATTATCTCTTTTATGTAATACGGTAAGCGTTGCTTTTGCTGCACCTGATATCCCAAATCCGGTAGGCGATATTTACGTTCAAGATTTTGCTCATCTGTTAAATGACCAGGAAAAAGCGGATATCAATCAAATGGGCAGAAAGTTAGATGATGAAACGAAAGCTCAAGTAGCGATTCTTACGGTGAATTCATTAGGTGATTCGGATGTAGAAGAGTACGCAAATGAAGCGTTTCGAAAGTACAAACTCGGTGATAAAAAGCTGAACAATGGCGTTCTTATTTTGCTCGCTAAAAAAGAACAAAAAATCCGAATCGAAGTAGGGTATGGGTTAGAAGGAGCTATCACCGATATCAAATCTGGAGAAATCATTGACTCTTATGCTATTCCTAACTTAAAAAACGGCAAATACGATACGGCGCTAGAAACTACATATAAAGCTGTTTATAACCAAGTCGTAAAAGAGTATGATTTAGGAAAAGATTTTGAACAAAAAGTGCCAAAAGCATCCGCTTCTTCTGATAGCGGTGTTCATTTCACAACCCTTCAAACGCTGCTGATTGCAGCTGTTATTGTGGGCTTGCTTATCCTTGACTTTGTCTTTTTTAAAGGAGCCATCACTCAATTTCTGCTAAACTTCCTTGTCATGTTTGGAGGAAGAGGCGGCGGAGGTGGCGGCAGTGGAAGCGGTCCTCGCGGAGGGGGAGGCGGCAGCTCCGGAGGCGGCGGAGCGAGCCGAGGCTGGTAAAAAGATAAGAGTTAAAAGAGGCTGAGATAAAATTAGGTTAGTTGAAAGAAAATCCGAACGTGATGGATTCTTGATTGAGAATTCAACGCGTTCGGATTTTTTGTTTGTATGGTGAACCTAGCTTTCATATCTTCATTCAGTTACTTCTAGCAGTTGATTGGAGGGCAAGACGAAGACTCCTGGGGGGAAAGGCTCACCGGCCGCGTCATGAGCGGTTCAGCTCATGTATTCTATTTGTACTCATTTAGATGAAATAATTAGGGGTATCTCAACCTCTTTTTTGCTTTGTGTGCCTATATCTTAAAAAATAGATTTTTTCTATTGTATAAGCATAATCAAAAAAAATTAGGGAACTAAGAAAAAAGTTAGAGATTTACAAATAAAAAGGAAGGTTTTATATGAATACATTTAGATGGATAGCGGCAAGGAAACAGCTTTCTCCTCGCGCGTTTAAAGATGAGTTAACTAGTCAAATCTGGTTTAGTCCCTTAATTTATGCTTTCTTTTCTGTTCTTTTAGCTGCACTGACGCTGTTTCTTGACTATTATTGCAAAGTAGGAGAGAAGGTCCCTTCATTTTTTTCAATCAACATGGATTTAACGAATACGTTAGTGAGTACGATTATGCCCGGGATTTTATCGATCACCACATTTACCTTTAACTTAATGCTTGTTGTGTTTACATCATTTGCAGCTCAGTTTTCTCCTCGCGTGTTAAAAAACTTTGCTTCTTCTAAGTCTACTCAGCGAATTTTAGGTATTTTTATAGGGAGTTTTTTGTATACACTTTTTGTCTTTCTTTTTTTAAACAGCTCTCAAGTAGACGGATATTTTGCGATTCCGTTTGTGACGACAGCCCTTTCTGTTTTTAGTGCGGGCACGTTTGTCTACTTCATTAATCATTCTGTTAAGTGGCTGCAAGTAAATCATATGACTCAATCGATGAAAACAGCGTCCATAAAAGCGATTAAGACAACGATTCGCGAGGAACTGGAGATTCATCGAACGCAGTCTAGTCATAGCGAACAATTTTCCTTTCCACAAGGAGAGAAAAAGCCGGTATGTATTCAAACATCTGGCTATATTCAAACGTTGAACTACAGCCAATTGATTCACTGTGCCAAAGAGCATAATTTAGTGATAAAAATGGAGCGTGAAGTAGGGGATTATGTGCTCAGCGGAACCGTATTGTTTTATTATTGGCATAGAGATTCGACGGAGCACGATGAAATGGATTGCACCGTTTTTCACCAATATATCCATGTAGGGAAATCCCAGACTGATATTCAAGACACGACGTATATTATTACCAAGTTTGTCGAGATGGCAATTAAATCACTAGGAAATGATGACTTCAAAACGGCGGTTAACTCCATTCACCAAATTAGCGATATTCTTCGGGAAATTTGTGCCGCGAGTCAATTTTCTTCTTACTTAGTTGATGATAAAGGCGTGATACGAATGGTGATCCCTGACAAAAAGTTTGAGGACTTTTTATATGATGGATTTGCTAATATCCGGCACTATGCGAGACGGAATATTATCATTACGATGGAGCTGCTCAAAACGCTTGGAAATCTCGCTGAGGCCATTGGGCCAGCTTATTATGACGACATCTGGGAGTTTGCCGTATACATTTCTAAAGGCTTTGAAGAAGAGTATTTATTTGTTCAAGATAAAAAATATTTTTTACATATTCTTTGCGATTTAGCGGTTTCCACAAAAAAAGAAGAGCAGTATGAACAAATCGCCAAACAAATGAAAGAATAAAAAAAGCCGAAGTCAGACGCTGACTTCGGCTTTTTCTTTATTTATTTGAACGTTTTAAGATGCTTTTAGCATGTGAAAATGTATCAAAGCTTGCTTTTCCGTGATACGCACCCATTCCGCTGTCACCAACGCCGCCAAATGGAAGGTAGTGAGATGTCATGTGATTAATTGTATCGTTAATAGAACCGCCGCCAAATGACACGCTGTTTAAGATGTGATCTTGGACTGCTTCATCTTCAGAGAAAAGATAAAGTGCCAATGGTTTTGGACGTTTTACGATTGCTTGGATTACTTCTGAGATTTCATCGTATACGATGATTGGAAGAATTGGTCCAAAGATTTCATCTTGCATCACACTGTCTTCCCATGAGATGTTGTCAAGAACAGTTGGTTCAATAAACAGACGAGAACGGTCCGTTTTGCCTCCAAAAACGATATCTCCGTTTGTTAAGAAGCTGTTAAGACGATCAAAATGCTTTTCGCTCACTACGTGAGGGAAGTCTAGATTTTGTGAAACATCTTCGCCGTACGTGTTTGTTACGACTTGTTTTAGGTTAGCTAGCAGCTCGTCTTTTACATTTCGCTGAACAAGAATGTAGTCTGGCGCTACGCACGTTTGGCCAGCATTTGCAAATTTACCGCGCGCAATACGTTTAGCTGCTTCTTCAATATTAGCATCTTCGTGTACAATTGTAGGACTTTTTCCGCCTAGTTCTAGCGTAACAGGCGTTAAATGTTTAGCTGCAGCTTCTGCTACAATTTTGCCGACCATTGTACTTCCTGTAAAGAAGATGTAATCAAAGTTTTCTTTTAGTAAAGCCGTGCTTGTTTCCACTTCACCTTCGACTACAGTCAAGTATTCTTCAGGAAAGTTTTCATTAAACATCTTAGCAAGAAGGCTTGACGTATGAGGTGTTAATTCAGAAGGCTTTAACACCACGCAGTTACCTGCAGCAATCGCGCCTACTACTGGTGATACAGCAAGTTGGAACGGATAGTTCCAAGGTGCAATCACTAGAGCTAAACCGTATGGATCTTGATAAATGTAGCTTTTTGCTCCAGCGTGAGTAGATGGTGTTTCTACTTCTTTTGGCGATGCCCATTCTGCAAGATTCTCAACTGCAAAGTCGATTTCGCTTAGTACAAGACCAACTTCTGCACGTTTTGCTTCCATTTCTGGTTTGTTAAGATCAGCTTTTACTGCTTTTAAAATGTCGTCTTCATGTCGGACAACAAGTTCTCTCAATTTCTTTAGCGTTTCGATACGGAATGCAACGTCTTTTGTTTTACCGCTATTAAAGAATGAAAGCTGTTTTTTTGTAAGTTCTTGATAGTTATTCATCAGAAAGTCTCCTTTTACTTCACATTTTTAGCTCTTTACTTATTGAATAGAACTAGCTGCTTATTTCCAAGTCGTAACCGTATTGACCGGTAGACGGTAAGAAGCATGGCCTTCGCTTGCTGCTTTTCCGATTGAGATAAGCATAATTGGAAGATAACGTTCTTTATCTAGACCGAATGCTTCTGCGATTAAGTGTTTTTCGTATCCGCCGATTGGATTTGTATCATACCCGTGAGCACGAGCTACAAGCATAAGCTGCATAGACACAAGACCTGAATCGATCAGCACGATGTCTTTCATATCTGCTTTTGGCATGTTTTCGTAAATCGGCTTAAAGAAATTTAGCTGCTGTTCTTTAATGTCTTGAGGCATATAGCCAAGCTCTACGGCCTTGCCGAAAATCTCATCTGCATATTCAACGTTATTCATATCACCAAACACGGCAATAACAGCTGAAGATGTATGAACTTGTTCACTGTTAAATTTCGCAAGTTCAGCTAGCTTTTCTTTTCCTTCCGGTGTTTCAATTACAACAAAGCGCCACGGCTGCATATTAACAGAAGAAGGAGCGCGCATAGCTTCTGTAAGAATTTCCTCCATTTCCTCACGGCTAATTTTTACTGAAGGATCATATTTTTTAATTGAACGACGTTTTAAAGCAATTTCGTTAAAGTCTTTTGTAGTCATAGTCATTATTCCTTTCTTTTTAGGCGTTAAACATATTTATTGTCATTTCCATATTTTTGATTGTGGACAATTGTTTGACATATCAATAATTGATACATCAACAATATAATACATTGATTTAAGAATTGCAAGGGAAAAAGTTTAAACTTTTGAAGTGGTGTGAATTGGAAGTGTGAAGACTCATTCTCCAGGGAACAAACAACTACAAAGAGAGTAAGGAAAAAAGAAATGATAAAAATGATCAAACAAAAAGTTTGACTACTTTATTTCTCTTGGTTACGATAAGTAACGAAAAGAAACAAAAGTGAATTTGTTACTTTTTAAATGAATGACAGTTTGAGAAAGAAGAGATAGAAAAATGTTTATTCTCTTTTTAAAACTTAAACTGTATCTATAATTAGTACAGTATAACAAGACATATCACGCAGGAAAAGTAGGAGGACTTCAAGATGTATACAGATTTAAAAGGTAAAGTAGTAGTTGTAACAGGTGGATCAAAAGGATTGGGTCGCGCAATGGCCGTTCGTTTTGGTCAAGAGCAGTCAAAAGTAGTTGTAAACTACCGCAGCAATGAAGATGAAGCGCTAGAAGTGAAAAAAGAAATTGAACAAGCTGGCGGTCAAGCAATTATTGTTCGAGGCGACGTAACAAAAGAAGAAGACGTTGTGAACCTTGTAGAGACAGCTGTTAAAGAATTTGGCACATTAGACGTTATGATTAATAATGCTGGTGTTGAAAACCCGGTTCCTTCTCATGAATTATCATTAGAAAACTGGAATCAAGTAATTGATACAAACTTAACGGGCGCGTTTTTAGGCAGCCGCGAAGCGATTAAATATTTTGTTGAAAATAATATCAAAGGAAACGTTATTAACATGTCTAGCGTTCACGAAATGATTCCTTGGCCATTATTTGTTCACTATGCAGCAAGTAAAGGCGGCATGAAGCTAATGACGGAAACATTGGCTCTTGAATATGCACCAAAAGGAATCCGCGTGAATAACATTGGACCTGGGGCAATTGATACACCAATTAACGCTGAAAAATTCGCTGATCCAGAACAGCGTGCAGACGTAGAAAGTATGATTCCAATGGGCTACATCGGTAACCCGGAAGAAATCGCGTCAGTTGCAGCATTCTTAGCATCATCACAAGCAAGCTATGTAACAGGTATTACATTATTTGCGGATGGCGGTATGACAAAATATCCTTCTTTTCAAGCGGGAAGAGGTTAATAAATAGAACTGAAAAAAAAGACCTCGGAATATTCCGAGGTCTTTTTTTTTTGCAATAAATGCGCAGAACATTTACCAAATATTGAAACTTTTGTTGAAGTGTTACGTATATAAGCTAACACCTAATAAAGGACGTGTTGAGATGGTGCCAGAGAATATTCAACAAAAAATAAATCAGTATAGAGGTTTTTATATCAGCTTAAAAAATGAGCTCAAATGGAAAGCGGCAGATCACAAGCAGTTTATGGCTATCGCTTCTATGTATGCAGTGAAAGGTAAATCGCTCGAGCTTCAGGATTATCTCGAGTTAAGCGACTATATTAAAAATCAAGTAGGGATGTTTTCTACGTTAAAATCATCACAGCGGTTTACAATAGCAGCTATGCTTGATACTCGCTATGAGAATCCAAAAGAAACGTTTCATGAGTTTCTTGACGTATATGATCAATTGATACAAGGCGGATTTACGAGAGGCGCTTTTACGTACATTGCGGCTTCGGCTATGCTGTCGAATGAGTCAAGCCGAAGTCATAAAGAAATGGTCCGAAGATCCGCAGAAATTTATCAAGGCATGAAAAAGAAGCATCTTTTCCTTACGTCAAGCGGCGATGTACCTCTTGCCGTTTTATTAGCTGAAACGAGCGAGTCTACTGATGATCTCATGCATGAAATTGAACACTTCTATACAACATTGGCGCAGCATGGATTTAAAAAAGGAAATGACCTTCAATTTTTAAGTCATATTCTTTCAATCGATAAAAATTTAGATGCAGATACTCTTATTGAAAGATGCGTATCAGTAAAAGAAGCCTGTGAATCGGCAGGCATGAAAGTAAAAGCGATGCATTATCCGGTAATTGGCTTATTAGCACTGTTTGAAAAACCAGAAACTGAAATTGAACTTATCCATGAAGTAGTGAAGCAGTTAAATGCAGATAAACTTTTTAAATGGCAGAAAGACGTCAATGTTATGCTGGGGGTTAATTTGGTTATCAGTGAAAAACTGAAGGATTCTAGAGTGGTCGAAACGGGCATCTATACAACGATCGAAACGATTATTCAAGCTCAGCAAGCAGCTATGCTAGCGGTTATTGCGAGCACTTCAGCAGTTGCTACTACTACGACTACTTGATAAATTAAAGAGCTATAAAAGAGAGAGGGAGACATAACTACATCAATGAAAAGATCCGAACGTATTTGATTCCCACTCAAGAATCAAACTCTTTCGGACCTTTCTTCAACTTAAATACTTTTGTCTCATCTTCTCTCTTAAAAAGTATAAAACTCGCCATCATCTGGAACTAAGACGTGAGATGTCATGTCTTTTTCTTTGATAAAGCTTTTTAATTCTTCTCTTGATAGGGTCCAGTGATTGACAGCTTCCATATGGACAGAAAGAATCGTAGCATGAGGGGCCGCTTTGTGCACTTCGTAAATATCTTCTTTCCCCATCACAAGAGAACCGCCTTCTAAAAACTGATTATCGCCGCCGTTTACGACAATGACATCCGGTTGATGGGTGTTGATTTCTTCTTCAACAGCGGAATACCATACCGTATCTCCAGCTACATAAAGCGTTTTTTCGCTCTTGTGTTTAAAAACAACGCCGCATACTAAACCAGTACGCTTTAAAATTTCTCCTCTTCCGTGTTCACCTTTTGTTTTGGATAATTGGATGTCTTCAAAGACCGTGTTCTTTGTTAGTACTTCTACATTTTTAAAACCATCAGCTCTTACTACTGCGGCATCTTCTTCATTTTGAACGAACATTTTGATATCGTTTGGCAACGCCTGCTTAGCGGCATCGTCAAAATGGTCCAAATGAAGGTGAGTGAGAATGACGGCATCAATACCATCAATAATCTCTTCAACGGATAAAGGTAAGCTTACTAAAGGATTGTTTTGATCTTGTCTGATCGAATTTGGAAAGGGAGGGTACGTGCCTTTTTCCGCTAACATAGGATCAATTAAAAACGTTTTTCCCCCGTATTCAACAAGTAAAGTAGCATTTCGAATGTGTGTAATCTTCATCTCTATCTCTCCTTTTTTTGATCTACCTCTAGTTTATAGGATGAGCTGTTTTCAAATACATAAACAAAATCAAGTCTTTTAGCACTTTTACTTGATAAATGAAAGAATATTAGTCAAAAGCAAAAAGAACCGAAACAGTGCTGTTTAGGTTCTTTTTAAGATTTCTTTTATTTCTTTATATACACATACTTGGTTGCGTCCATGTTGTTTGGCAGCGTACAGGGCGATATCTGCTTTATTCAACAGCTCATCTAACGTTTCATTTTCTTGTTTTTCCGCTTGTGCTACTCCAAGACTTAGCGTAACAGAAATGGTTTTTTCATTAATCAGTAAGGGCTGAGTCTCGACGTGACGGCGAATTTGGTCAGCAAGCGTTTCGCCTTCAGATAAAGTATGGCCCTTTAGCGCGAGTACAAATTCTTCACCGCCGTACCGAGCAAAAAGGGCTCCTTGCGGCAATGCGGACTCGCAGGCTTTTACGACATGTACAAGCACCTGATCGCCGGCATAATGACCATACGTGTCGTTCACTTTTTTAAAATAATCAATATCAAGTAAAAGAAGTGTAAAAGAAGATGCGGACTTTTTTGCTTCATCGAACGCTTGCTTGCTGTGCTGAAAAAATGCCCTGCGATTATAAATTTGCGTCAGCTCATCGTAATAAGCTTGATTTTCAAGCTTTAGCTGAAGTCTTTTTAGCTCCGTGATATCTGTAAAAATAAGCAGCAAGCCGTGACTGTTGTTAGCATACTGCAAAGGAGAAGTGCGAACTTGATACGTATACGAAGATTGATCTTCAGAAAAAAGCTCCAGTTCATGACTGCTTTTTGTATTTTCTAATGCAAAAGGAAACGAACGGCCGGACAGCGTCACCCAAACATCAGCAAAATGTTTTCCAAGCATCGACTTTTTTAGCTGCGGAAACATGTTTTTAGACGCTAGATTAAATTCAATTAATCTGTAGCTTTCATCGAGCACGACAACGCCGTCATTGATGCTGTTAAATATCGCGTCTTTCGCAACGGGCATAACTGTAAACATACGCGATGAGTTAATGGACCATAAATATAAAAATGAAGAGACCCATAAAACCATAGGAACTGGATCAATTCCCTGCGGCGTAAAGCCCATTAAATAGATAAAAGCGGTGACGATAGGGACTAATTGACCGACCATTAATGAAATTAACTGCAGGCGGTAAGCTTTGGCTGTTTCTTTCCAGCGGTAAACGGCGAGCAAAAAAGCAACGAACATAGACGAAAAGATGAACATGCCGTGAATTGTGTACCATGGCCCAATTTCTTGATGAACGTAAGGAGCACCTAGAACGGGATCAATTTCAAACACGCGGTAATGAAGGTGATGCCAGTCATTTGTTGCGACCATAATCAAACTAATAAATGGAATGATAAAAAGGGTAAAAATATGTTTTTTTCTTACCTTTATGCCGACATACTGCATAACAAACAGCAGTCCTGCAGGAGGCGAAAAAGGCATGCCCACGTATTGAATAACGGTCCAAAATTTCATTTCTCCGAGGTTAACGGATAGTAAGCTAAACGCCGCACCCATACAATAAATGGTGGTGAAACCTGTATGAAGAATAAATAAATGCGCAATGTTAGCGTAGTGGTGACGCTTAATAAATACGTAAAAACATAAGTATAGATTAAGAACACCTGACGTGCAGATAAGCGTTATATAAGCTGTTAAATCTAAATTCACAATTGTATCCCTCATCAAGAAAGCATTTTTAGTTAAATGTAGCACAGTTGAAATGAAATGTGGATATTTTATGTAGGAAATTAGTAGTGCAGGGAATACAAGGGTAGTTCAAGACGATGAAAAAATGGTGCCTAAACAACAAGTAATTGAAACAAACGGAGAAGATTTATCTTCATCTACAAAAGTCAAAGTTTCTCAGTGAAAAACACATGCCTGAAAACACGAGATGTCCTTCATCTCCGTGTCTTCAAGCATATTTTTATTGGAGTTCTATTTAAGTTTTATAAAGGTGTCATCTGCATTTTTTTCTGTCTAAAAAAGACCCAATCCGTAAAACCGATTTCTTTAAGACGCTTTTTTACTAATTCAAAGTCGTCGCCAATACGCCCTGGGTCATGAGCATCGGAACCAAATGTAATGTGTACCCCGTAGTGCAGGGCTATTTCTAAAATATCGTCTGCAGGATACCAGCCTCCGCAGTCTTTGGTTTTGCCTGATGTATTCACTTCTATAGCAATGTCATGTGCCGAAATCACTTATAGCGTCTGATCGATTACAGCTGTCTCGATAGAAGAAAAGGAGGGATAGAATCCTTTCATGGCATCAATATGGCCAAGAATCTGAAACATTCTGCTTCGGGCGGACTCTTGGATCAATTGATAATACGTTTCTTTCGTGCGCTGTTTTTCTTTTTGAGAAAGTCCTTCCCAGCGCGTTTTATGAAAGATACTGATTTCATCAACTTGATGGACAGAGCCGATTATGTAGTCAAACGGATATTTTTCATAGTGGCTTTGATATATTCCCGCATGCTCAGGAAAGAAATCAGACTCCACGCCTAACAGCACTTCAATTTTCTCTTTATATTCTTCTTTTAGTTTCAAAATCTCAGCTACATATCCGGAGAATGCGCTTTTTTCCATCGCAATGTGAGGATACGGCTGCTCTTCTTCGCTTGCAAAATAAGGAGAATGATCCGAAATCCCAATAATATCAAGGCCTTTATCAATAGACGCCTCTATATAATCTCGAATCGTTCCGCGAGCATGTCCGCATCGGTCGTGATGGGTATGAAAATCAAATTTTAAATCAGCGTTCATGTTTCATCACCTCTGTCATCTTTTTGTGTGGTGTATAGAATATTCTACAAAGAAACAAAGTATCCCTCGTAGAAATGGCTGAAGAGAATATTTCTTGAATTTGCGGGTGATTCATCTACTAAAAAGAGTGTACAGAAACAAGTTATTTTATTTAATTTGCTGTAAAAATTGAATTGGAATCCGTTCCAAAAGTTACATTTGATTTGGCTTATTAAAACGCATATACTACTCATACACGATCTGAAACAACGTTCAGGTAATCGCTGCATCATTTGATGTAGAGGAAAGTCCATGCTCGCACGGTGCTGAAATGCCCGTAGTGTTCGTGCCTAGTGAAAAAATAAGCTAGGGCAGCTTGGCTTATAGCTTAGCTGACGGCGGGAAAAACCACCTAAGTCCTCGGATAGGGTCGAGTATCCCTGAAAGTGCCACAGTGACGAAGCTTTGCTGGAAACAGCAAAGGTGGAACGCGGTAAACCCCACGAGCGAGAAACCCAAACAATGGTAGGGGAATTGTCTTGAAGGAATTTAACGGAGAGACGGACGGTTACATGCGTAATCGTAGATAGATGATTACCGCCTGAGTACGAGATTAAAATCGTTTGCAGTACAAAGGTACAAAACATGGCTTATCGAACGTTGTTGAAACAGAGTCTAACTATAATTATGTAACCAAAACAAACCAATGGGGTTTGTTTTTTTGTTTGTTATTTTTCAACCATAGTATGAGGACTCAAGGTATATGGAAATACATATTGCCTGAATTGCGGTATAGTTTACTTGTACCTACTAAATATGGGGAAAGGGAGAATATCGATGATTAAGAAAATGGAACATACAGCAATTATTGTTGGAAATATGGATGAGACGATTCACTACTACGGGGATATGTTTGGTTTTAAAGTTCGCCTTCAAGGCTCTACCGAAAAAAGAGAGATGGCTTTTTTGTATCTTGAAGAACAGCCGGGTATTGAAATTGAGCTCATTCGAGATATTGATCCGATTGGCGAGTATACCAAAAGCGGGATTGTTAACCATCTTGCCTTTACAGTAGAGGATATAAATAAGGCGATTCAACATTATAAGAGCAAAGGAATTGAATTTTTATCATCTGAGCCTCAGCCAACGCTCGAAGGCGGACGTATGATTTTATTTCACGGACCTAATGATGAGTTGCTGCAGTTAGTAGAACGAGTTAAACTCTAAAAAAGTTTACTTTAAAGGGGTACATACAAGAAAGAATGTGTTTTGCAGTCAGGTTTTTAATAAAAATAGCCTTGCCATAATACATCTATAGCTAACACGAACACTATTGATAGCAAGTAGACAGTAAACTTAGGTCATAGATTGGCATCAGTTCGTTCCACGTATCATTATATAAAAACGGCTTGTATTCATCTAGAAATTTACTACTTTTAACTTGGTTTCGAGTATGTGCTGTGATAAAAAAACTGGCCCCTCTAATTAGAATGACTGACAACTGGAGGGGCAGTTTTGTATGCAAAAAAGTTTATTAATTTTTATCGAGGCTGTGTTTATACGGATTCTAGAGTTAACTCAATAAATTTTTCAACAGCAGGGGATTGCCACTTTTTTGACTTGACGAGTAGATGCGAGTAAAAGGGCTCAAATTGTTCATTGTGTTCAAGAATGTTTAATAATCCTTTTTCAACCTCATTTTTTACGGTGATATAAGGAAGTACAGAAAACCCTAATCCGCTCATTACCGACTGTTTGATTGCTTCTAAACTCCATAGCTCCATTGTTTGAAATTTAGGCAGTTTATGAGCAGCCACATACTTTTCAAACATCGAACGATAACTGCATCCCTCTTCGTTTGTTATAAAGAAGTCAGTAGTTCCATCGGTTTTATAATCATCAAAGTGCTGATTTTTATCCGGGCTTGTAATTAAAACAATTTCTTCTTTATGCAACTCATGATGAATGAAATTATCTGCTTCTAATTTTGGCCAAACCATAAACGCAACATCAACATCTCCGCTCATAAGATCTGTTTGATTTTGCCCGCAAGTTCCATTGCTTAATATAACCTTAACATCGGGATACTTAGTTGAATATTTTTTTAGAATAGGTCCTAATCTTGAAATAGTTAGCGACTCAGGTGCAGCAATTTTCAGCTCGCCGCTGACCTTATTATGAATTTTTAGATGGGATATACGTTTATACGTATATAACAGTTCGTCGGTTAAAGGTATTAATTCTTTTCCTAGAGCAGTCAATTTTAACTCTCGTTTAGTATAAGTGAATAACTCTCCGCCAACTTCGCGTTCTAATGCTTTAATATGAGAAGTGATAGTTGACTGAGTATAGCCTAATTTTAGAGCCGCATTTGTATAACTCCCCACATCGATAATCGTTCGAAACGTAGTAAATTGTCGTATCTCCATTGGTCATAAACTCCTCTTATCTATTTAAAAAAACGATAGTAGTTATTTGTTATTTCAATTTTACCAATAGATAGGCTTATATTACAATGAAGCACGTAACTCATTCAACAATTTTTTAGTAAGAGGAGAAATTAACTATATGAATTTTACAGCATTCCTTTCCTATTTAATTATTACATCTTTTACTCCAGGTCCAAGTAATATCTTGGTAATGAACGAAGGGAGAAGGTTTGGATTCAGAAGATCCCTACGCTTCAGCGGTGGAATTATGTTGGGGTTTATTATTCTAGGTGTAGTAACCGCATTATTAGCAACAAGTCTGTATCAGTGGATACCAATGGTAGAACCTTACTTTAAGATCGTTGGTGCGGCCTATTTAGTTTACCTAGCATGGCAAATGGCTTTTTCTAAGAAGAAAAAAGAGGATGATTCCTGTACACATTCTTCTTTTTTTTCGGGGCTGTTTTTTCAAATTCTCAATGTAAAAAGTATTTTGTATTTTTTAACGGCCATGACAACTTTTGTGCTCCCTTATACTAATTCAAAACCAGCTGTACTCTTTTTGGTGTGTCTAACGATATTTATAGGGTGCACCGCATTGCTACTGTGGACTGCATTTGGTTCTGTATTTAAAAAACTATTTGCAAAATATGATAAAAAAATAAATGTAATAATGTGCGTGTTGCTTATTTATTCGGCAATTGTCATTTTCTAAAACTGGCTGAATAAGAAAGGCTGTTTTTACTGAAATATCCTCAAGTACGTTTCCATATTTTATACTAGCATCCTCTATTTATAATGTATAATTCATTATAATCATATTTTTCATACATCTATGTAATGGATAGAACGGTTAATAAGGAGATGGTACAAAGTGGAGTGGCAGCAGTTTAAATATTTTCAAACGCTAGCACGTACGCAGCATATGACGCGCGCGGCAGAAGAGCTGTTAATTACGCAGCCTGCGCTCAGTCGTTCAATCGCTCGTTTTGAAGAGGAAGTAGGAGCACCGCTATTTGACCGGCAAGGACGTTCCATTATATTAAATCAATATGGTAAAGTTTTTTTAAAGCGTGTAGATAACATAATGAAAGAATTTGATAAAGGACAAGAGGAAATTCAAGCGCTGCTAGATCCTGAAAAAGGGCAGGTATCACTTGGATTTTTACATACACTCAGCACGGATTTGATTCCAGATTTAATCGCTTCGTTTCGTAGTTTATATCCTAAGGTGAATTTTCAGCTGAGGCAAAGTCCTTCGCACGTGCTTCTTGAACAGCTGGAGCTCGGCGAACTGGATCTTTGTTTGATTGCGCCGATGGAAAAGAAATCGTTCATTAAATGGCAGCATCTTTGGAGTGAAGAGCTGTTTGTAATCGTACCGAAAAATCACCGGTATGCTGATCGTGAATGTATTACACTAGAAGAAATTGCTGAGGAATCATTTATTCACTTAAAAGAAGGCTTTTCTCTTCGTCTTACGTTTGAGCAGTTATTTGAAGAGTCAGGAAGAATGCCTCACATCATGTTTGAAGGAGAGGAAGCTGATACCGTAGCGGGACTAGTAGGAGCCGGCTTAGGGATTTCTATCCTTCCAGATTTACACGGAATCGATCAAAGCAAAATAGTGAAAATCCCATTAGCTAAGGCCAACTGCCACCGAGTCATTGGACTAGCATGGATTGAAGGAAGATATCTATCACCGGCTGTTCAACAGTTTAGAAACTTTGTTTTACATAAATTTAATGATCAGAAATAAAGATGCTTCATGGCCTAGGCTTGTTTATAAACTTAGTCCTTTTTTCGTTGGAATAATCGTTTTAAAATCGATCTCTTTTTACCTACTACGCTGCTTTCTTTTGAAGCTTCTACTAATTCTGAAATGGCCTGCTGTTCACGCAGACTTTTACGCAAAGATTGAATAAGCTGCTTATCTTTTTCCTGAAGAATTTGTTTTGTATCAGGCTCTTGTTGGGGTGAAGGCTGTACCGGCTGTTCGGGAGGTGTCGGCTGCTGGTCATCGGCCTCGGGCTGGTCAGCTGCTTCTGCTGTGTCCTCTTTGTCTTCGTCAAGAGACACGGCAGCTTGATCCTCGCTTGTAGTCAAAGAGAATTCTTTTTGCAGCGCTTCATTGATTTCTTCTGCTTGACAGCCTTCATCATAAAGCTGCTTAATTTTCAGTAAAACGGTCGCAGCTGCAGCTTCATATTGTTTTGGTCGATGATCTTCTTTTTGTATAAAGAAATCTTCGAATTTATCTATGTATCTTCTGATAGTTGAAGTAGGAATACTCGTTTCTTCAGATAATTCTTTTACACTAAGCCATTTTGTCATTTTCTCACCACTTTTTAAATGATTACTTATTCGTCAGCATCAATTTGAAATTGTACTAGTATCTACTGTTTATCTTATCACGTAACGCTTCTACGTACTTTGCTGTGTTGATTTCTGTAACGTTTTTATAATCACAGTGTCATAAATAAGGGATAAGCTGCCACTCGCGCAAAGATTTGCTAGTTGAAGAATAGGAAATACAAGCATTTACCTGAAGAATGTTGCACAATGATGAGCGTACTTCTTATGTATTATCTTATAATGTTGCTGAAGAAAAATCGAGTGATTACTTCACGGTTTATTAATTATGGTAATGTTGTACTAAACAATAAAAGGAGGGACAGCATGAGTTTTACAGAGCGAGCAGTAGCCCTTATTAAACAAATTCCTCGCGGGAAAGTCATGACATACGGACAAATTGCCCGCCTGGCTGGAAGCCCTCGAGGTGCAAGGCAAGTTGTACGAGTACTCCACTCAATGAGTAAGAAACATAATCTTCCTTGGCACCGAGTGATCAATTCTAAAGGAGAAATTGGATTTAAAGACGAAGAAATGCATGTTGTCCAAAAACTTTCACTCGAAGCGGAAGGAATACTCGTTTCTTCGGAGGGAAGACTTGATCTTAAACTCTATCTCTATGAACCTGACGTGCATAAATAACAATTGAGATAAATGATCGAGTATGAATTGCTTGTTACACGCCTGTTGATTTCCGTGCAAGACTTCGCTTTCCCCAGGCGGCCGCTGAGCCTCCTCGCCGCTGAGCCTCCTCGTCGCTTGCGCTCCTGCGGGGTCTCATCTATTCCGCTTTTCCTGCATGAGTCTTCGCCTTGCCTTTCAATCAACGGCTAGAAGCACCTGCATTTACCCTACTAATAAAAAAATCCGAATGAGTTTGATTCTCCATCAAAAATCAAACTCATTCGGAACTTTCTTCAACTAACATACTTTTGTTATTTATGTTTTTCAAAAGCGAGCTTTAATCCAAATCCGATTAACACGACGCCCGTTGCTTTATCCATAAAGCGCTGCACGCTAGGTGTTGTAAGCCATTTTCTTAAATAGTTAATAAAAAAGACGAATACGAAAAACCACGTGATCGCAAGGATCGTATACGTTATTCCCATAAGAAGCAATTGAAGCGTTACGTTTTGATCGCTTTGAACAAATTGAGGTAAAAAAGTTAAGAAAAACACCGCTACTTTTGGATTAAGAACGTTTGAGACAAGGCCTTGACGAAAAGCGGACGTTTCTTTTGACTGCTCCTCTTTTTCAGAAGAAGATGCATTGCTTTTTTTAGAAAGGAAGGCAGAGATGCCTAAGTACATTAAGTAAAGGGCTCCTGCGTATTTTACGATTTCAAATGCAAGAGCTGACTGAAGGAGAAGAGCCGATAAACCAAACGTGGCGGCGAGCGTATGAACTAAAGAGCCGCTCGCTAAGCCTAAAGCCATTTTATAGCCGCCCGTTTGTCCGTCTGCCATCGTTCGTTTCGTGATAAGAGCCGTATCGATACCAGGGCTCATAATAACAAACAATGTAAGAACCAAAAAGGTCAAGATGTCGTTCATTTTTTTCTTCCTCCTCGCTGTGATAGTATTAAATTATAATTTATTTATTAAATATAATTTAACATAAGTAACGCTGTTTATTAAGTTTAATTTAATAAAATTAAATATAATTAAACATCTTTTACGGAGGAATCATCATGGAAAACATAGATATTGGAAAAAAAGTAGAGAAATTTCGAAAAGAAAAGGGACTAAGCAGTCGTGAATTAGCAAAATTAGCGGATATCACGCCGTCTATGCTAAGTCAAATTGAACGAGGGTTAGCTAATCCGTCTATTTCAACGCTAAAAATGTTAGCTAAATGCCTCGACGTGCCTACATTCAGCTTTTTACTCGAAGAAATAAATACCTCCCATTTAGTTGTAAGGTCGAATGAACGTAAAACGATGAAGGTAAAAGAGTTAACGTATTCGCTAGTATCACCAGATTTTACTGGAAATCTAGCTACGGCGATTATGGAAGTCCCTCCCATGATGTCTTCATCTGATACTCCTTTAGCACATAAAGGGGAGGAAGTGGCATACGTTTTAGAAGGGAAAATTAAAGTGTATTTGGACGAGGAAGTATACGTGCTAGAAAAAGAAGATAGCGTCAAAATCCCTTCGCATCTTAAGCACAAATGGGACAATCCGTTTGATGAGAAAGCCGTTATTTTATTTTCCGTTACGCCGCCGGTATTTTAAATTTATTAATAGGTGGTATGCTAGTTATTCTTCATTATCGGGTACTTTATTATATAAATGTGATAAAACTATCATGTTTGTGAGAGTAAACAATTGATAAAATAGAATTGTTGGTAACCTCTACCTAAGAGACTACATACTAAATACTTTTTGGAAAGGTGTTGAAAGGTAATGAAGAGATGGAAAGAGATGTTTTACACTTCAAAGCTTAAAAAAATGATGCCTGCACTGGCTCTATCATGCGCGGCGGTTGTAGGCTTTTCAAGCAGCGGAGTACAGGCTGAAACGGTGAAGTGTCAAAAACAAGAAACGAAAAGTGATCGAGAGTTTGCTAAGCTTGAAGAAAAATATGATGCGAATCTTGGCGTTTTTGCTTTAGATACCGGTACAAACAAAACGGTAACGTATCATCCGGACGAGCGTTTTGCTTATACGTCTACCCATAAGGCTCTTGCTGTCGGTGCACTTTTACAGCAGAAATCAATTGAAGATCTCAACGAACGAATCTTTTATACGCGCGATGACCTTGTGAACTATAACCCTATTACAGAAAAACACGTGGATACAGGCATGACCCTTAAAGAACTCGCGGATGCATCGCTTCGCTATAGCGACAATACGGCAGGGAACTTAATTCTGCAGCAGCTGGGCGGACCGGACGGGTTTAAAGAAGCTTTAGAAAACATAGGAGACGAAGTGACGCTGCCTGAGCGCTTTGAGCCGGATTTAAATGAAGTGAATCCAGGAGAAACTCATGATACAAGTACAGCAAGAGCACTGGCTACAAGTCTTCAAACGTATGTACTTGGACAGGCACTTCCTGAAGACAAACGTGCACTTTTAACGGATTGGATGAAACGAAATACGACAGGGGATGCCTTGATACGAGCGGGCGTGCCAAAAAGCTGGGAAGTAGCTGATAAGACAGGCGCAGGCTCTTACGCGACGCGAAATGATATTGCCATTCTTTGGCCGCCAAATGGAGATCCAATTGTTCTTGCGATCCTTTCCGATCGTACGGAAAAAGATGCGGAGTATCATGATGAACTGATTGCAGAAGCGGCTAAACAAGCGGTCAAGGCTCTTAAAGCTACTTATAAATAAAAAAATTGGATAATAGTAGTTTAAATGTAAAAAAAAGATTGAAAAGATTGATAGAACATTCTATTATTAATGAGACAAAATATAGGAAGGAAGTATCTGTTATGAAAAAGATTTTTCCAATTGTTCTATTTTTCGGTTTATTAACAAGCGTATCTTTTGGCACGGTTTCAAACGTAGATGCGGCAGCTAAATCTTACAAAAACTGTACCGAATTAAACAAAGACTACAAAGGCGGCGTAGCTCGTGCGGCTAATGTAAAGAATAAAGGCGGCAAAACAAAGTACAAACCGTACGTATCAAAAGCATTGTATGATGCCAATACAAAGCTAGATCGAGATAAAGACTACATTGCCTGTGAAAAATAAATACTGAGTGACTCATCCAAGCGCTTATTGTAAGCGCTTGGATTTTTTGTTATCAACTTTTGTTTGTTACGAACTGAGGTCAACAATTAGTCAAGTTGCACAAATTAATATCAGAAAATTCACATAAATAATGATGAACTTGCACTGCGATTCGTATACACTATGTACATGTTAAGTTAACTTACATTAGATGTTAGTTTAGGGCGTGTAAGCACCATAAAAAAGGAGTTGAGTGTATAGTGTCTACAAATGCAACAAGTACCGTCATAGAAGAGGTACATTCTCATCAAGATAGGGGTCTTGATCCGTCACTAAAGCCAAAAGCGGAAAGTGATCGAAAGCTAACTCCGCTGTCCTATATGTTTATGTGGATTGGAGACGGCGTTAATTTAGGAAATATGACGCTTGGTGCGAGCTTAGTAATTGCGGGTACAGCGGTATTAAATCTTTTTCAAACGTTTGTGGCAGCCATTATTGCTATTGGTATTATTTCTACTTTTTTTGTGTTAAACGATCGAATTGGCTATAAGACGGGTATACCGTATGTGATGCAGCTTCGAATGTCTTTTGGCATAAAAGGCTCCGTTATATCGTCTCTTTTACGAGGTATTCCAGCTATCATTTGGTATGGTTTCCAAAGCTGGACAGGGGGTACAGCTTTAAACGAAATTGGTAAAATTGTGAGCAAAGGGTCTTTTGACAATCTTGTTCTTTGTTTTATTATCATTCAACTGCTGCAAATTGTTCTTTCGCTGTACAGCTTCCACGCGGTTAAATGGGTAGAGATGCTTGCGTCGATCATTATATTGCTTGGTCTTGTGTATGTATTTGGTGTTCTTTTAACGTCTCATAGTGAAGTAGTAGGGGAGAAGTGGGTACATACAAAAGGCTCGTGGGGACTTCCGTTCTTTTCTTTCATCATGATGTTTATGGGTAATTATGCGGCGATTTTTCTAAGCGCAGCCGATTACTCCAGAGAGCTAAAGCCAGGCATTAGCGACAAGAAACGCGGATTTTTATATTTTACACCAATTCTAGTAGCCTACGGATTTGTTCTTACAATCGGGGCTATGCTTGCTTCTGCTACGGGTATTTCCAATCCAGTTAAAGCGTTCGCGGTTGTAGTCGATAATTCGTATATCACTGTTGCTGTATCAGCATTTATTGTGATTGGCGTGATTGCCGTAAACATGGTGGCAAACATTATTCCGCCTACGTATGTCATTACGCTGCTGACAAAAGCAAACTATAAAGTAGCGGTTACGATTACCGGGCTGCTTGCCTTTTGCTCGTTCCCTTGGGTGCTTGTTCAAGATTCATCAGCTGCAGGTCTTGGTTTGTTCATTTTGATTTACTCTGCTTTTTTAGGGCCGATTGTTTCTATCTTACTAGTCGATTACTATATTTTACGGAAGCAAAAAGTGAATGTAGAGGAATTGTATCAAGAAAAAGGGCCATTTTCCGGCTACAATCCATGCGCTTTGCTTGCGATGCTCATCGGTGCAGGCGCTGCGTTTATTGAAGTTGATTTAGGCTGGATTATAGGAGTAGTAGTCGCAGGAGTTGCGTATATTCTTTTAACGAAATTTGCTTTTAAACACTCAAAGTTCAAAAAAGGAACCATCTTTGAACAATAATATTCAATAGATAAAAGTCTTTGCTTACGGCAAAGGCTTTTTCTTTTATCGCGTCAGAGTAAATCTCTTTGTCTAGTTTCCTAAAAAGTGGGTAAAGTAAAGAAGAGTAAAAAGTAACCTCTATTAGGAGTTGCTTTGAACAGAAGCGCATCTAATGTATTGCATCAATCATAGCTTAAAGGAGAGGGCAGAGTATGTATGAATTTAGAGTGTATACTCTTCGAGATGGAAGCGAAAAGGTAATCAAAACGCTGAAACATGAATCGTTTGCTGATGAAATTCAACGAGCGGGAATTAAGCAAACAGAAATTGCGCAAACGCAGCTAGTAGATAAACCGAGATAACGTATTTGCATTTATTTTTACATTTAAAAAGGCCGGTTTCCTGTGTCTTCACGCAGGAAACCGGCTTTTCTGATTTCTTATAGTTCTTCACCGTTTGTTTCAATTACATGTTTATACCAGTTAAAGGAATCTTTTTTGTAGCGCTCCATCGATCCGTTTCCTTCGTTGTCACGGTCGACATAAATCATCCCGTATCGTTTTTTCATTTCGCCTGTTGTAAAGGAAACAATATCAATAATTCCCCACGGCGTGTAGCCCATTAAATCAACACCATCGTACGTTACAGCTTTTTCTAACGCTTCGATGTGCGATTTTAAATATTCAATTCGCGATGCGTCATGAATGGAACCGTCTGCTTCAACCGTATCGATGGCGCCAAATCCGTTTTCTACAATGAATAGCGGAATTTGATAGCGGTCGTAGAAGCGATTTAATGTATAGCGCAAGCCCGTTGGATCGATCGACCAGCCCCAATCGCTTGATTTGATATAAGGGTTTGCTACGCCGTTTGGCAATCCGCCGTTTACGATATCACCCGTATTATCAGCTTCAACGTCGCTTTTAACCGTTGTGGACATGTAATAGCTGAAGCCTAAATAATCTACTTTTCCGTCTCGTAAAATTTCTTCGTCACCTTCTTCAAACGGAATGTGATAGCCTTCTCGTTCAAATTCTTTTAACGCGTAGCTCGGGTAATAGCCGCGAACTTGAACGTCAGGGAAGAAGTAGCGCTGTCTCATTGTTTCTTCTGCTAACATCACATCCTCAGGGTTTGAAGAATACGGATAGATTGGCACATGTGACACCATTGCTCCGATTTGGAAATTTGGATTGATTTCTTTTCCTTTTGATACGGCAAGAGCGCTTGCTAAAAGTTCATGATGTCCTGCTTGATACATCACTTCTTTTGCATTTTCACCAGGCTTTACAGAAACGCCTGAGTTCGTCCATAAGAATAGAGGATTGTTTACGTCCATTTTGTTGTTGATTTCATTAAACGTCATCCAGTACGTGACTTTGTCTTTATAGCGGTCGAAACAAACTTCAGCGAATTTCACAAAGCAATCTACCACTTTTCGACTTCTAAATCCGCCATATTCTCGAGCTAAATGCAGAGGCATTTCAAAGTGAGACAGCGTAATAACCGGTTCAATCCCGTGCTTTAACAGTTCATCAAATACATCGTCGTAAAATTTTAGTCCTTCTTCGTTTGGCTCAGCTTCATCGCCTTTAGGGAAAATACGGCTCCAGCCGATAGACGTTCGCAAACATTTTAAGCCCATTTCTGCAAACAGTGCGATATCTTCTTTGTAGCGGTGATAAAAATCAATCGCTTCGTGATTTGGATAGAATTTATCTTCTTCCACTGCTTCAGTGATTTGTCGCGGTACACCGTGCGCACCTGCAGTCATAACGTCTACTACGCTCGGTCCTTTTCCGCCTTGATTCCATCCACCTTCAAATTGATGAGCTGCTAATGCGCCGCCCCATAAAAAATCTTTTGGCATCTTTGTCATTGTTAGTTCCTCCTTATTTCACTACGGTAAATAATGTTTGATTTAGTCCGCTATTTTCAACATCTTCAACGATTACTTCTCGGTAAGCGTTTGAATTTGTGATAATAACCGGTGTAATCGTTTGTAACCCTTGTGTTTCAATAAATTCTTTATCAAATTCAATTAGTAAATCGCCTTTTTTAAACTTTACACCGTCTTCTACGTGCAGGGTAAACGGCTTGCCGTCTAACGTAACGGTATCTAATCCAATATGAACAAGCAGCTCAACGCCGTATTCTGAACGAAGGCCGATAGCATGCTTCGTTGGTGCTACCATGACTACAGTTCCGTCAAAAGGTGCATAAAGCTTGTTATCTGAAGGATCAATCGCTAATCCTTCTCCCATCGCACCTGAGCTGAATACTTCGTCCGGTACGCTAGAAAGTGGGATAACTTTCCCGCTAAACGGTGCGCTGATTGTTTCTTCATTTTCGTTCGGGTTGCTGACAGCTACTTCGTTTAAAGGAGCAGCTGCAGCTTCTTTTGCTGCGTCTTCTCCGTAGCCAAATACTTGAATAAGCACAACTGGAAGAATAATCGCAATAGCACATCCAATTAAAATTCCCCAGATTGACATCGGATAGTCTTGGCTAATACCGTTTACAATGGTCAACGGTCCAGGCAATCCTGCGTAAGCAAAGTAATATGGGTGAAAGAAACTTGCTACAACGGCACCAATAGCACCTGAAACGCATCCAAAGATAAACGGCTTTTTAAAACGTAAGTTTACGCCGTAGATAGCTGGCTCTGTAATACCAAATAATCCTGTTATTCCGGCTGATACGCTTACTTTACGTGCTTCTTGGCTTTTTGCTTTTAAAATAACCCCAAGCACCGCTCCAACTTGAGCAACTACGGCAATTGTTTGATACGCTTGAAATGAATCTCTGCCGTTTAAATCAAAGTTTGCAAGCACCATCGGCGTAATTCCCCAATGTACTCCAAAGATAACAACAATTTGCCAGAAGCCGCCAATGATTGCTCCAGCTAAGGCAGGTACGTTTTCAGCTAAAAAGTTATAGCCGTGAGCGATTCCGTTAGCTCCCATCGTTGTAACGGGGCCAATGAGTAAAATCGTTATAGGAACCATAATCACCATACATAAAAACGGAACAAACAGCGGTCTAACCACTTCATGAATGCTCTTGTTTAGGAACCTTTCAAGGTAAGACAAAATCCATACTAAAAATAAAGGCGGTAAAACAGAAGAAGTATAGATTGTTTCGGATAAGGGAAGACCGAAAAACGAAATGCTGCTTCCGTCGGCAATTTTGGCCGCCATTTCTGCCCATGTTGGACTGACTAATGCGGCACAGCACGCCACTGCGATGTAGGTGTTGGTTTTAAAATGCTTGGATGCTGTGATGGCAATAAAGATAGGTAAAAAAACAAACGGTGCCCACGAAATAAAGCTTAATACTTGATAGGTGCCCGTTTTGGCAAAGCTATCCGAAAACAAATTAATTAAGATTAACGAGCCCTGTAAAATTCCTGCCGCTGCTAAGATGTATACAAACGGTGCAAACACAGCGGACATTGTAGCAATCACACGGTTTAAAATCGTGCCTTTGTTTTCAGTTTGCTCCTCTGCTGTATCCAAATTTACTAAACTAGCAAACTCTTCATAAACGTCTCCTACGTGCTGTCCAATAACGACCTGAAACTGCCCGCTGTTTTCAACAACCGTAATGACACCAGCCATAGAAGACACCTTACGTTTGGCTTCTGGCTTCGAGCGCTTTAATACAATTCGCAGCCTCGTAGCACAGCGTGTAGCGCTTACGATATTTTCTTCGCCGCCTACTGCATCTAAAATATCTGCTGCAAGCTTGTGATAATCTCTAATTTTCCCTCCCATATGTTCAACCCCCTTGTTGAGTATACGCTTTCAGTATAATTGTATCGATACAATTTATCAATACCCAAATAAAATAATAATCAATAAATAATTTAAGTTTATGGGATGGAGTTAGATTATGGTATAATCGTGTTATTCTTGAGACAAATTCAGTAAAGAGGTATAGCTATGATCAAATACCAACAAATTGCAATTGAAATTGAAACCTATATTGAAGAACACAAGCTTCAGCAAGGAGACAAGCTGCCGGTATTAGAAACGCTGATGGCACAATTTGAGGCGAGTAAAAGTACAGTAACAAAGGCCTTAGATCTATTAGAAAAAAAAGGCGTGGTTTTTCAAGTGAGAGGAAGCGGCATTTTTGTCCGTCGTCATAAACGGAAAGGATATATTGGCTTGCTTTCCAATCAAGGATTTACGAGTGAACTTGAAGATTTTCAGTTAACTTCGGAAGTGATTGAGCTAGATGTACGAAAGCCGACGCAAGAAGCGGCGTTAAATTTAAACATAGAAGAAAATAGTGACGTCTATTATGTCAAAAGAGTACGGTATATTAACGGCCAGACGCTGTGTCTAGAAGAATCGTTTTATAATAAGTCCATCGTTACGTACTTAAATAACGAAATTGTTTCTCAGTCTATTTTTCATTACATTAAAGAAGGCCTTGGCTTAAAAATCGGGTTTTCTGATCTATATCTTCACGTCGGCAAGCTGAACGAAGAAGAAGCAAAGTACTTAGGATTAAAAGAAGGCGATCCTAAATTATTTATTGAAACACTTTTTCATTTAGCGAACGGCCAGCCGTTTGACTTTTCAAAAGTGACATATAACTACGAACAGTCTCAGTTCTTTTTACAAGCAACGAGTCATGTTTTATAAAAAAGTGCCCGTCTCTCAATTACTAAGGAACGAGAGGCAGGCACTTTTTTTTCATTTCTTCGATAAAAACATGAAAGAAGATAAAGATTGTAATAAATAGGAAATTAATATACGATAAAATGGTTACAGGGTTTATAGAGATAAGGAAATGAGGTGCTAAGTTGAAAAAGATGCTGAGCTACCTTATTCCAATGCTTTTTATATTTGGTCTGCTTTCCATGAATTTATTTCAGCCGACTAAAGGCGATTTTATCGCTGTAGGTGTGATATCGATTCTTGCAGGTGCCGTAATTGGTTTTATAATGAACATAGGTTGTGCAGTATTAAAAACAGTCAAAAATAAGGTGGAGTAAACTGATTAGAGGCGGTGGAGGTTTTGAGTGAAAGTATCATCATTCAGCCATATGCTAGTAAGTATCAACAAGAAGTAGTGGACTTAATTCTTCCTATTCAGCAGCAAGAATATCACATTCCAATAACGGAGAAAAATCAGCCCGATTTATTTAAAATCGAAAGCTTTTATCAACAGGGCAACGGAAACTTTTGGGTTGCTGTTTGCAACGAAAAAGCAGTAGGAAGCGTAGCTTTAATAGACATTGGACACCGTCAAGTAGCGCTACGGAAAATGTTTGTAGCCAAACCTTATAGAGGAGCCACCTTCAAAACAGCTCACCGTTTATTGCATACAGCCATCGCGTGGGCAAAAGAGAGGGAAGTGGAAAGAATATACTTAGGAACGACGTTACAATATAGGGCTGCGCATCGATTTTATGAGAAAAATGGCTTTCAAAGTATAGAGAAAGAAAAGCTGCCTGCCAATTTTCCGGTGATGAACGTAGATAAAAAGTTTTATACATATGGGGTGTAAGTTGTGCTATTATGCAAAATCATATCGGTTAGTGTAATGAACGATAGCGATGTGTCTGTAGCAAAACATCTAAAAAGACGGTCTATGTATAATAGACCGTCTTTTTAGATAGCTTGTTTATCAAGATAGATGATAGCCCAAACGGCAGTGAACAGCTCAACGTTACAATAAGGATTCGCGGAAAGAGACTAAAAGCCGATATTCCGTCACTTAGCAAAAATAAAGTTAATACGGCGAGTGCTCCCACTATACCGAAAAGAAGATATAGGATTAGTTCAATTAATATTTGAAATGAAGTTATGTATTTCATGATGTTTGCTATAGCTATTGAACAAGGGATGCCTACTATAATAATAAATGGAGCGGTAAGATACACACCAATAAGCAAAGTCGATAAATAATCTACTATACTTGTATAGCCAAGGGAATTTAATTCAAATATTTCAATGCAAACCGCACCGCCGCATATCGATGAAGCAATAGTTGCAAGTATTCGTTTAATAAGCTTCACAGTCGTTCTCCTAGACCTATTTTCATCTAGAATAGCAATATAGTTTAAAAAATACTAGCATCTATTAAAAGAAAAGTGGAAATAGTGTTGGGGCTGCTATAAGAAATCTTATATCTTAGCTTCATAACAAAAGCCGCTAGGTTCTTATCTAGCGGCTTTTACTTTGGCAAAGTCTCTTGGTAATGAACTCTTTTTTTAAATAGCAAATCGTCTAATTGAGCAATTAAAATCCCCGCAATCAAAATAATAGAACCAACAAGGTCTTTAAGCGTAAACAGCTCATGCAAAAAGAGAACGGCAAACAGCGCAGCAAAAATAGGCTCTGTTGCAAAAATAAGTCCTGTGTGAGTAGGAGTTGTATAGCGCTGCGCAATGGCTTGACAAATGAATCCAATCGCGCTGCAAAGAACGCCAAGACCTAAAATCGCAATCCATGATGATAACGTAGTTGGAATGCTGGGGTGTTCAAATAAAAAGCTGCAAATCAGTGCAAATAATCCAGCAAACCCTAGCTGTAAAATGCCGAGTGCAATTGGGTTTTCATTTTTCGTAAACGTGCCGGTCAAGGTAATATGAATGGCATAACATAGTGCGGTTCCGATGCAAAGTACATCACCCGTATTCATATGAAAGGAGTGCTTTAAAGTTAACACACCTATACCGGTTAGGGTAGTGATGATTCCGAGCCCAATCGGCCAAGAAGGAAGCTTCTTCACTAACAAGCAGTTGAGCAACGGAACAAAAATGACCGTTAAACTGACAAGAAATCCAGCGTTTGAAGCAGACGTCATGCTGACGCCAAACGTGACAAATGCAAAAACGGAAAACAGTAAAAAGCCTAAAATAGCGGATGATAAAATCGTTTTGCGCGTGATTTGCCGTAAAGGCTTATGAAAAAACAGCCCGGCAATGAAAAAAGCAATCAAACATCTAAGCGCAATAATGGTAAATGATCCGAGTGAACTCAGCCCCATTTTCATAAACACGTACGACATACCCCAAAATACGTTTACCCCAATCATCATCATATTTGCTCGTGTGCGGTAACTCACGTTCAGCCCTCCATTTTTTATCATGTACCCACAGTATACAAAGGAATTTGATATTAATAAAATGAATCTTTATAATGATGAACGTGAATTAAATTCATGTTGGGGTGGGATAAAATGAGCTTAGTGAAATATGAAATTTTAAACAAAGTAGTGGAATTGCAAAGCTTTACAAAAGCGGCAGATGCGATGGCGCTAACGCAGTCAGCGGTCAGCCATGCCATTACAAATCTCGAAACAGAATTTGGATTTCCGCTTGTGAATCGAAACAGATCAGGTATTACCTTAACAACAGAAGGCGAAACGATGCTTCTTGCCATTCGGAAAGTGCTGCAAGAAAATGAAAAAGTTCATCAAGAAGCAGCCAGTCTCTTAGGCCTTGCAAAAGGAACCATTAAAATCGGTATTTTTAAAAGCGTGTCGACCAAATGGCTTCCTGAAATTATTCAGCTGATGGAAAAAAACTACCCTGAGATTCAAATTCAGCTCAAGGAAGGCGACTACCTTGAAATTGAACAGTGGCTGCTAAGCGGAGAAATAGACTGCGGCTTTATTAACATTACGCATTCAAGTCAATTTCATATTATTTCTTTAAAAAAAGACCCGCTGCTGTGTGTCGTATCAAATCAAAGTGCTTTGTATCATCAAAAAAACGTTTCCTTTAAAGATTTAGAGAAAGAACCGTTTATTATGCCGACATACGGCGGATATCATGATATTAAGCAATTGTTTGAAGAACAGGGGGTTCAGCCTGAAATTCGCTTTGAATTAATGGATGAAAGTGCTATCCTATCGATGATTACGTATCACTTAGGCATTAGTATTTTACCTGAAATGCTTTTGGATTCAATCCCGCAAGAGCTGCGTGCGATTCCGTTTCAAGTGGATAGCTACCGTTCGATTGGTCTAGCTACTCGTTATCATCTTTCACCTGCAGCCAAAAAATTTGCTGAAACAACGCAAGCATGGCTGCAGGATTCGGATAAATAGGAGATTATTTATAGAGTAAAATCGGTTAATTCATAAGACTCTTAGGAACTAAGCGCATCTTTGTGCTATAATAAAGCTATACAATTACCTATTAGTCATCATTGATGACTAATTTTTTTTGGAGGATATTATGGAAGATTTATTACAATTAAAGAACAAGAACATTGTGATTATGGGAGTTGCCAACGACCGAAGTATTGCTTGGGGTGTTGCAAAAGCCCTTCATCAAGTAGGAGCAAACTTAATTTTTACATACCGTAAAGAACGTTCACTAGGAAAATTGAACAAGCTTTTAGAAAAAAATGAAATTCAAGCATCATTAATTGCTGAATGTGACGTAAACAGTGACGAAAGCATTGAAGCAGCGTTCAAAAAAATCGGAGAAGAAGCAGGTACAGTTCACGGAGTGATTCACTCTGTTGCGTTTGCTCATTCAGAAGATCTAAACGGCGAGTTTATTAATACGTCAAGAAGCGGATATGCATTTGCTCAAGACACAAGCGCTTATTCATTTATCGCTGTAGCGAAAGCAGCAAAACCTCTTATGACAGAAGGCGGTTCTCTTGTAGCAATGAGCTATCTTGGTGCAGAACGTGCAGTTGAAGGCTATAATGTAATGGGCGTAGCGAAAGCAGCACTTGAGTCTTCAGTAAAATACTTAGCATTAGACTTAGGAAAAGACAATATCCGCGTAAATGCGATTTCAGCAGGCCCAATTCGTACGCTTGCAGCAAAAGGCATTTCTGACTTTAACCAAATTCTTCACAAAGTTGAAGAAAAAGCACCTCTTAAGCGTAACGTAACGCAAGCAGAAGTTGGCGACATGACGGTTGTATTACTGAGCCACCTTTCACGCGGCGTAACAGGAGAAATCGTACACGTAGACGCTGGCTATAATATTGTAGGTTAATTGCAAAACACCTTCTCGAATGAGAAGGTGTTTTTTTCATGGGAAGACAAATGCATCCCAAAAAACACAGATCCCTTAAAGAAATATTCATTCTATACTTCTAGATAAATACGTGCTTCCACTTGTAAAACAAGAGCTCATGCCTATAAGTAAAGAGAAGAAATACGTAATTTAATTCATAATTAATCAAACGCCTATATTTTAAAATAGATAAGCTCTAAATTCTAAAAAGAACATATGATGTGGCAAAGGAAAAGGAGTTGACGAAATATGCATCAAGGACAGCAACATTATATTCCATGGGAACAATGGCATCATCAGCATCCTCAAGGCACGTGGAATCAATGGCATCAGCAACATCCTCATGTCCCTTGGGAGCAGTGGCACAAACAGTATCCGCACGGCACATGGAATCAATGGCATCAACAACATCCATACACACCTTGGAATCAGTGGCATCAGCAGTATCCGCACGGTTCGTGGAATCAGTGGCATCAGCAAAATCCATATGTGCCATGGAATCAGTGGCACCAGCAGCATCCACACAGTTCGTGGAATCAATGGCATAATATTTATCATCAAAGCTAATCAGCTTTTTACCACAAAAGGTCCAGTTCCCAAGGAGAACTGGACCTTTTGTGCGCAGATGGTGAATGGTGCAGTAAGCTTATTTTTTAGTCATTTATATGAGCCCAGGTGATGCATGAAAACGGAAAAGTCTGTTTGGTCTATAGGGGAGGGGGTACACACAGTAAAGGAGATTAAAGAAAACATTCATGATTCCTAAGGTGTATAAAGTGGATTGATTCGTATGAAAGGATTCATGTAAATAAGTAAAATTAAATATAATTTTCTCGCTTGACAATATACCTATAGGGGTATAATATAAAGCGTGTAAACAACATCAATTCAATAGCAAGGCGGTGATTGTTATGCTCTATATAGCAGTATTGTTGCTTGCTACTTTATTTATTGCATACAGACGTTATTATCCAGTTAAAGGAATACAGTGCATACGGGAATCTGAAGCAAAAGAACTTGGGCGAACGGTTGTAGATATTCGTCATTATCATGAAGTTCATGATTCGATTAGTATAGTTATTCCGTATGCGTATCTCAAACGCTTTTATTCAGAAATTCCACAGGGAAGCGTTCATCTGATTGCTGGAGATAGAGTGGAATTAAATTTAGGCGTACGGTTCTTACGAAAAAGAGGTTTTCAAGTGCGCAGCTATGAGTTAGCAGCGTGTAAGTGTCAACGTAAAGGAAAGAAAGGGGTATTCGATTATGGAGTATAACCAACAAGTGAAAAATCGGCTGCGCCGAATCGAAGGGCAGTTAAAAGGCGTGCTTAGCATGATGGAACAAGGAAAAGACTGCCGAGACGTCGTGACTCAATTATCTGCTGCAAGAAGTGCCATTGATCGCACAATGGGAGTTATTGTGAGCAGTAATCTTGAACAGTGCGTCAGAGAAAGCCTGGAGCAAGGAGAGCCAACGGAAGGGTTAGTGAAAGAAGCTGTACAGCTGTTAGTGAAAAGTCGTTAATCGTTGTCACCTTATTTAAGGTTGACGAATATCATTATTTAATATAATATACCCTTACAGGTATATGTATATAAAAGGAGAGATAATCATTATGAAAATTGATCAAGTTTTAGATGCAAAAGGATTAGCGTGTCCAATGCCAATCGTAAAAACAAAAAAGGCAATGGATACTTTAACAACAGGCCAAGTATTAGAAGTGCAAACGACAGATAAAGGTGCTAAAAGTGATCTAACAGCTTGGGCAAAATCAACAGGACACGAGCTTATTGATTTTAAAGAAGAAGGAAGCACATTTATCTTTTACATTCAAAAGAGCTAATTTTTTTAGAATTAAATATACCCCATAGGGTAATAGGAGGAACAACATGACTGAGCAAAAGAAACGAACAACAATTGTATTATTTAGCGGTGATTATGACAAAGCGATGGCAGCTTATATTATTGCTAACGGAGCGGCTGCTTATGACCATGAAGTGACGATATTCCATACGTTTTGGGGATTGAATGCGCTTCGTAAAGAAGAAATGGTGCCGGTGAAAAAAGGATTTTTAGAAAAGATGTTTGGCAAAATGATGCCGCGCGGTGCGGATAAAATGGGCTTATCTAAAATGAACTTTGCAGGTATGGGACCTAAAATGATTAAAAATGTCATGAAAAAGCATAATGCCCTAACGCTGCCGCAGCTTATCGAAATGGCACAGGAACAAGACGTTAAGCTAGTAGCTTGTACAATGACGATGGATCTTCTAGGGTTACAGGAAAAAGAGCTGCTAGATAATATTGAATATGCAGGCGTAGCGGCGTATTTAGCCGACGCAGAAGACGGAAACGTAAACTTATTCATCTAAAAGATAGCTCATGAAGCGAGGGTTAATATGATTATCAATGCGCTTATTATCGTTTTTCTGCTGTGGTTTTTGTATCAGCGTTTTGCAACAGTAAAAGGTATTCAGCAAATAGCCACAACGGAGTTAAAAGCAAAGTTAAAAAATAAAGATAACCAGTTTATCGATGTGCGAACACCACATGAATTTCGTACCAAACATATTAAAGGGTTTCGAAACATTCCTTTATCAGAATTGCCAGCGCAAACAGGTCAGCTTTCAAAAGGCAGAGAAGTAGTCGTTATTTGTCAAAGCGGAATGAGAAGTATGAAAGCAAGTAAGCTGTTGAAAAAGCAAGGTTTTATATCCATTACCAACGTTAAAGGCGGCATGAATACGTGGAGATAAATCAAGAAGGAGGAGACGCAGAGTGAAGACAATAGCAGCACAAGAAGTAGAACACTTAGTAAAAAAGCAAGAACAAATTCACATTTTAGACGTGCGTGAAGTAGAGGAAGTAAAAACAGGTAAAATACCAAACGCGTTAAATATTCCGCTTCCTTTATTGGAATTCCGTATGCATGAGTTAGATAAAGCAAAGAATTATATTGTTGTCTGTCGTTCTGGTGGCAGAAGCGGAATGGCAGCTCGTTTTCTTGAGCAGAAAGGCTACAGTGTAACGAATATGACCGGCGGCATGATGGAGTGGAAAGGGGAAACGGTCTAATTTTTTTAGATAAAAATATACCCCTACCAGTATTTAAACCAAGGAGGAAAAAGAAATGATGCAAGCAAACTTCGTATTAGATGCAAAAGGGTTAGCATGTCCAATGCCAATCGTAAGAACAAAGAAGAAAATGAATGAATTAGAAGCAGGTCAAGTGCTAGAAATTCAAGCAACGGATAAAGGCTCTACCGCGGACTTACAAGCGTGGGCAAAAAGCACAGGTCATGAGTATTTAGGTACCGAGGCAGCAGGTGACGTTCTTCACCACTTTCTTCGTAAAGGCGGAGCTGAAGAAAACGTAACGCCAATTCCTGAAATTTCATTAGAAGAATTTGCGAAAAAAGTAGAGAATGATGAACATCTTCATATTTTAGACGTTCGTGAAGTAGAAGAATACGATGAAGCTCATATTCCAGGCGTGGTTCATATTCCGCTTGGTGAAGTAGAAAAACGTTTCAATGAGTTAAATAAAGAAGATGAAATTTATATTATTTGCCACTCTGGAAGACGAAGTGAAATGGCAGGCCAAACAATGAAAAAGCAAGGATTTAAACATTTAATTAACGTGGTTCCCGGTATGCGTGACTGGACGGGTAAAGTAGAATAATCAATTGAACATAGCGAATTAAAAAATTTTGATAGTTTATATACCTAAGGAGGTATTTTAATATGACAGTGCATGTGCTTACTGCAAAAGAAGTTACATCTAAAATTATCAATAAAGAACCGCTATTTATCTTAGACGTTCGTAACGAAAGTGATTTCAGCGATTGGAAAATTGAAGGTCATCAATTTCAGCATTTAAATGTTCCATACTTCGATCTTTTAGACGGAGTAGAAGAAATCTTAGAAAAAATCCCTTCTGATAAAGAAGTGTTAGTTGTCTGTGCTAAAGAAGGTTCATCCGTGATGGTAGCTGACATGCTTTCAGAAGCTGGTCTTACCGTATCGTACCTAAAAGGCGGTATGAAAGCGTGGAGTGAGTACTTAGAGCCTGTTAAAGTTGGCGATTTAAAAGACGGCGGAGAAATTTATCAGTTTGTTCGTATCGGTAAAGGATGCTTATCTTATATGATTGTATCAAACGGGGAAGCTGCTATTATTGACGCGACGCGTATGGCAGATGTGTACATCGACTTTGCCAAAGAACTTGGTGTCACTGTTAAGCACGTGTTTGATACGCACCTTCATGCAGATCACATTTCAGGAGGAAGAGTCATTGCGGAAGCAACAAATGCAGCGTACTGGCTGCCTCCAAAAGATGCACAAGAAGTGATTTTTGACTACAAGGCTTTAGAAGAAGGCAGCGATGTCGTAATTGGTAACACAACGATTACGATTCAGCCTCTTTATTCACCGGGTCATACGATTGGGTCAACTTCATTTATCATAGACGATCAATATTTGCTTTCAGGTGATATTTTGTTCATCGATTCAATTGGACGTCCTGATTTAGCTGGTATGGCTGAAGACTGGGTAGGCGATTTGAGAGAAACGCTTTATACACGTTATAAAGCATTGTCAGATGAGTTAATCGTATTGCCAGCTCATTTTATGATTATTGATGAGCTAAATGACAACGGCAGCGTAGCTGAAAAGTTAGGTACGTTGTTTGCAAAAAATCACGGATTAAATATTGAAGACGAAGCAGAGTTCAGACACTTAGTAACAGATAATTTACCGCCGCAGCCAAATGCGTATCAAGAAATTCGTGAAACCAACATGGGAAAAGTAAGCCCAGATGAAGAAAAACAGCGTGAAATGGAAATTGGACCAAACCGCTGTGCGATTCGCTAAAACCTAAACAAAGGAGAGAGAGAAATGGAATCAACTAAAGTACTAGATGCAAAAGGGATGGCATGTCCAATGCCGATTGTTAAAACAAAAAAAGCAATGAATGAACTAGAAGCAGGTCAAGTATTAGAAATTCACGCAACGGATAAAGGGGCAAAAAATGACCTTGCAGCCTGGGCAAAATCTGGCGGTCACGAGCTTCTTCATACAGAAGAAGGCGACGTTCTTAAATTTTGGATTAAAAAAGGATAAGAAATAATAGACGAAAAGGGTATCTCTTGTAAAAGGTACCCTTTCCTTATATGAAACGGAGCGACTATAGATGGATCTTACATTTATCATCACGCTTTTTCTTATTGGATTTATTGGGTCGTTCATTTCCGGTATGGTCGGTATTGGCGGGTCTGTTATTAATTATCCGATGCTGTTGTATATTCCTCCATTAGTAGGAGTAGAAGCATTAACGGCTCATCACGTCTCAGGTGCAGGAGCCATTCAAGTATTCTTTGCGACATTAGGCGGCGTATGGGCGTATCGAAAAAGCGGATTTTTAAACAAATCATTAATTTTATACATGGGCAGCAATATTCTAATTGGGAGCATGCTTGGAAGCTACCTCTCACATTATATGAGTGAACAAGGATTAAATGTTGTATATGGAGTTTTAGCTCTTATTGCGGTTATGATGATGTTTATTCCAAAGAAAAATGTAGATAAGATAAAAGAAGGCGAACTTCAATTCAATAAAGGACTAGCTTCTATTTTATCACTGCTTATTGGAGCCGTAGCAGGAGTGTTAGGAGCAGGGGGAGCCTTTATTTTAGTTCCTGTGATGCTTGTGGTGCTTAAAATTCCAACTCGAATAACCATCGCAACTTCACTAGCCGTTACCTTTATTTCTTCCATTGGTTCAACGGTTGGAAAGCTGGTGACCCATCAAGTCCCATTTATACCGGCACTTATTTTAGTTGCGGCAAGTTTAATTGCCTCTCCAGTCGGTGCAAAAGTTGGTCAGAAAATGAATACAAAAGTGCTTCAGTGGATCCTTGCCGGTTTGATTTTAGCAACGGCAATTAAGATTTGGTGGGGGCTACTATAAAAAAGCTATGGATTCCCATAGCTTTTTTTATATTGTTCCATTACTTTCTACATACGTTTCAAGCGCAGGGTGAAATTCTTTTTGATAGTGGTTAGACGGACACACTTTCACTACAGTCGCGTGAAGTGCATTAGATTTTGATGTATTTAACACTTGCTTACATTTTGGGCATCGTTCATTAAACAGAAAATGAAACCATTTCACTTTTCATCACTCCTGTACTAAAACCTTTAAATCTTATCGAGTTAATAAGGATTATAACGAGTTTTATACGGCAGGTCAATGAAAAGGGAAAGGAATCTTACATAATGGTTTACTGAAATAAATATATTTGTATAAAAAATTAAGAATTTGTAGAATTTATTGTTTATTTATTTGAATTTTATGTTATCCTTTTTAACATACATTAAATATAAGGCCACATTTATCGTACGACCTTTGAATTGTATTACAGATAGGGAATAAGAAAATATATATTGAAAGGAGAAAGGGAGAGTCAGAGAGGACGCACATGCTAGTTGTCTGTTAAAAAGGCATCTTTCAAGCTGTAAAAGCTGCATAATCTCATGAATAGAAGCATCCGTCTTAATTTTTCTGACTATTCGAATAATTAGTTTTGCCATTGAAAGTTTGAGTCACTGCAAAAGTTTAAAATCTAAAAAAGGAATGATCATCAATGAAAGATAAATTTGCCCAACGAGCTAGTCTTGTAAAATCCTCTGAAACGCGCGAAATTTTAAAAGTAACGGAACGACCAGAAGTGATTTCGTTTGCAGGAGGACTTCCAGCTCCGGAACTGTTTCCCGTTGAAGCAATGAACGATGCGTGCCGCGCCGTATTAAATGAAGACGGAGCCGCTTCGCTTCAATATAGTACAACTGAAGGGTATATTCCTTTACGAGAAGCCATTTCGACACGAATGAAGCATATCGGCATCGAGTCTGCTGTTTCAAACATTTTAATTACGTCCGGATCTCAGCAGGCAATCGATCTTACAGGAAGACTTTTTCTTGATGACGGAGACGTGGTAATCTGTGAAAGTCCAACGTACCTAGCAGCCATCAACGTCTTCAAATCTTACAATGCAACGTTTGTAGAAGTAGATATGGACGAAGACGGAATGATTATGGAAGAGCTGGAGAAAAAACTTCAAGAAAATCCGCATGCTAAATTTATCTATACAATTCCAGATTTTCAAAACCCTACAGGACGCACCTTAACGCGAGAAAGACGTCAGCGAATGATCGAGCTTGCGAATGCATACGACGTGCTGATTGTAGAAGACAATCCGTACGGAGGCGTTCGATTTGCAGGAGAAACGCTGCCGCCGGTTAAGCATTTTGATACAGAAGGCAGAGTTATTTATATCAGCACATTCTCTAAAATTTTTGCGCCAGGTCTTCGAATCGGCTGGGTGTGCGCAGATGAAGCTTTCATTGATAAGTACGTAGCGTTTAAGCAAGTGGCTGACTTGCATACGGACAGCTTTGCTCAGCGCGTAACGGCTAAGTACATGGAGCTTTACGATATCGAAGAGCACATTCAAAAAATCAAAGCCGTATACAAAGAGCGATGTACGCAAATGTTATCGTGCATTGAAGAATTTTTCCCGGAGAATTTGTCTTACAGTAAGCCAGAAGGCGGATTGTTTATTTGGGTGGAACTGCCCAAAGGAATCGATTCAGCACATATCTTTTCAGAATGTCTAAAAAATAACGTAGCCTGCGTGCCGGGAACTCCTTTCTTTCCAAATGGTACAAGAAACAACGCGCTGCGCTTGAATTATTCGAATATGTCTGCGGAGCAAATCGTAGAAGGCATGAAGCGCATGGGAGACGTATTGCACCGTGAACTGGCGAGAGAAACGACTGTTTTATAAAAGAAATGAAAAAATCAAATAAAGCCATTTTATTAATTCATGAAATATACGGTGTGAACGATCATATGAAGTTTGTAAAACAGGAATTGTCTAAGTTAGGGGCAGATATTATCTGCCCTCACTTATTATCTAGAGACATTCCTTATAGTTATGAAGAAGAAGCAATTGCTTATCAGAACTTTGTTCAAAACATTGGGATTGACGAGGGTTCAAAACAAATTACTAACATGTTAATTCAGCTAAAACAAGAATATGAAGAAGTAGGGATCATGGGATTTAGTGTAGGAGCCACAATATCGTGGCTATGCAGTGAAAACAATTTGTGTGACTTTGTGATTGGCTGTTACGGATCGCGCATCAGAGACTATATAAATAGACGTCCTGTGTGTCCAACTCTTCTTATTTTTCCCGCTGAAGAGCAAACATTTGATGTAGACTGTTTAATAAACTCACTAGAGCAAAAAAGAGAGCCGCTTTTGGAAATCAAAAAGTTTTATGGATTTCACGGGTTTATGAATCCTTTTTCACAAACCTTTAATAAAGAATCAGCGGACGAAGCCTTCCAAACAGTAAGTGACTTTCTCGAAAAGCACTTAGCTGATCACTAGCTATACACGCTGAAAGTGATACCTTGCAATAAGCAGAAACTGACCCTTTTTCAGTACATATACCTGTATTAACATTTTCTTTAAACGTATCAAAAAGGAGTGAGGTTATGCTAAAGTCAGTTGAACTTGTAGGAACAGCGGTAAAGCTAGTGCCCCTTGAAAAAATGCATGAGCAAGGACTCTATGAAGCTGCAAAACCGAAAGAAATTTGGGAGCATCTCCCGGTAAAAGTTCATCGTCTAAGTGATATGAAACAGCTGATTGAAAGTGCTTTAACAGCAAAGCAGGAAGGAAGAGAGCTGCCTTTTGCTGTGTTTGATATAGAGTCACATTCGATTGTAGGAAGCACAAGATTTTTAGATATATCACTTCCTAACAAAAGCGTAGAAATAGGGTGGACGTGGTATCATCCATCCGTGTGGCGAACGCGAGTCAACACGGAGTGTAAGTATTTATTATTAAAATACTGTTTTGAAGAGCTGAAGTTTCACCGCGTTCAGTTCAAAACGGATGTGCGAAACAAGCGGTCTAGAGCGGCTATTAAACGCTTGGGTGCCACGCAAGAAGGCATCACCAGAAAACACATGGTTTTACCTGATGGATACGTACGAGATTCGGTTATTTTCAGTGTAATTGACGACGAGTGGCCGTTTGTCAAAAAGCGACTAGAAGGTTTTTTACATGCAGCCAGTCAGGGAAATAAAGAAAATGCCAGCAATTAATGGCATGTAAAGATAAAAAGCACAAGCTATAGCTTGTGCTTTTTATCTTTAAAGAGCTTCTTTAATAATTTTTTTATAGTAAAGAACAGATAAAATACCAAAAATAGAGTACAGCGCCGTATAGACAATCATGACGATAATCATTGGTGTCCAAAGCTCTGTTCCAAACCAGAACCAGCCGGATTGTACGGCAAAATAGCTGTGAAGCAACCCTACGATTAACGGAATGCCGAAGTTAAAGAGCTGCTTAATTTTTATTCCGTTTAGTAAGTCTTTTTCGGTAAAACCTAGCTTTCTAAGAATGGTATAGTTTGGCTTTTCATCTTCACTTTCGTCCATTTGCTTGAAGTAAAGAATGCACCCTGACGTGATTAAAAAGGCCAGTCCTAGAAAAGCAACAATGAACATAATTAGACCCATAGTCTGCTTTTGGCTCCCCATCATATCCATACGGGAATCATTTAAGCTGTTATTGCTAAATTTCATTTCTCCGAAAAGCTCATTTGCTTTTTGTATGTTATCTTCATTTGATATGTCTATTCCAGTGTAGATAGACGATTCTTTTTGAATAGAAGGGTCCGCATCCTTTTTAAGCTCATTAAATACGTGAGTGTCTACAATGGCAGTAGGCAAACCGCCCCCGGTAAAATAAATAGGTAGAAGAAATTCTCGATTTAATCCTACAAATTTTTGTGGAATTACTTTTTGCTTTCCTTTTAACTCAATTTGTCCCGAATCTTTAAATGCCATTGTTTTTTGAAGCATATTATTATACCCGGTAAACAAGGTTTCGTTTTGAGCTAGATTTAAGCCATTAACTGATTTTTCACTAATCATCGGAATCGTCATAGCAGATGAGTCGACCATTGGACTTTTTAGTTCATGTTCTAAGATGCTTTTTACGTTTGCTTTTACTTGGATGACGTCAATCTTTTTTTCCGTATATGCTATCTTCTTTTGATCCAGCGCGGCTTTAAACGAAGCAGCGTCTTTTGTATTATTGATCGAAAAATCGTTAGGTACATAGTCTCCAGCCGACTTTTCAGCAGAGTAATAGGAAATGTAGCTCAAACATAGAAAACCGATAGCAAGAGCCGATACGGTTGTAATAACCGTCAGCAACAGTGCGTTTGATTTCATCCGAAACATAATGGAAGAAAGAGATAATACATCGTTAATCGATAAATAGCCTTTTTTGCTTTTACGCATAAGATTTAATAAAAATCGAATCGAGCCTTTATAAAACAAGTAAGTACCTATGATAACTGAAGCTAAAATAGATAACATGGCGATTGACAAAGCATTCATGCTTGTAAAAGATCCGTCAAACAATTTAGCAGAAATATAGTAGCCGGAAACAATAAAGATCATGCCAAGAATTCCAATAATAATTTCAAATATACTAATTTTTTTCGTTTTGCCTTCTGTCGATGAAGTAACTCGGAATAGGGCTAAAATGGTCTGTCTTTTAATAAAAAGATAGTTCATCGTCATGATTAACAAATAGATGACGCCGAACACAATCAGCGTTTGAATCAAGGCTTCTTCTGAAAAGTGAAGCTTGGCAATGCCTTTTGTATCGGTGATTTTAAATAAAATCATGATGATTACTTTTGAAAATGAAAATCCGATTAAAATGCCGACAATCAATGAGCTAAAGTACAGCATAAAATTTTCAGCCGTCAAGATACGAAAAATTCTTGTTTTTGTCATGCCAATTAGCTGAAATAAGCCAATTTCTTTACTGCGCCGTTTGATAAATATCGTGTTTGCATATAATAGAAAGATAGAAACAATGGCTACAAGTAAAACAGAAGCGGCCCGAACGGCTGCGCCTCCTTTAATGGAGCCTTTGGTTGCATCAAGAGCAGGATCATACTGAAGCGTGACAAAAGCAAAATATAAAGCTGCGCTGAAAACCAGTGCAAAAACGTACAAATAATAATTTTTTACATTCTTTTTGAAGTTGCGGAAAACGAGCTGATTAATATTCATCTTGGACTCCGCCTAGTACGCCTTGAGTTTTCATAATATCTTCAAAGAAGTCTTTTCGCGTTTGGTCGCCTTTATACAGCTGCGTATAAATTTGTCCGTCTTTTATAAAAATGACTTTACTACAGTAGCTGGCTGCCACTGGGTCATGCGTTACCATCACAATCGTTGCGCTTCTTTTATCATTAAGCTCGGTCAGTTTGTTTAACAAATCGCTGGCTGCTTTTGAGTCAAGTGCACCGGTTGGTTCGTCAGCAAAAATCATGCTTGGTTCATGAATAAAGGCTCTTGCGGCAGAGGTACGCTGTTTTTGTCCGCCCGAAATTTCATTTGGATATTTATCTTTGAGCTCATAGATGCCAAGCTGTTTGGCTAGCGCGTCAAATTTTTTGTGAGCTACTGCTGAAGGAGTTTTGACAACAGAAAGCGGCAAGAGGATATTTTCTTTGACTGTCAGTGTATCCAGTAAGTTATAGTCTTGAAAAATAAAGCCTAAATGTGTTTTTCGAAAGTTTGCTAACTGCTTTTCTTTCATTCTGCTAATTTCATTTCCTTCAATTTTGATGGTTCCGCCGTTGATTTTATCAATCGAGGAAAGCACGTTAAGAAGCGTCGTTTTACCTGAGCCGGAAGCCCCCATAATTCCTACAAATTCTCCTTTCATAATCGTAATATCTACACCTTTTAATACTTCTTGTTTATTAAATTTATTTCCGTAGCTTTTATGAATATTAGTAGCTTCTAATATGTTCATATGTACTCACTCCTTTAATCTGATACGTTTATTATAAAAAAAGAGCCTTGCGTTTTCCTTTGATTCACCGAACAAATGACGAAAGCATGTGACATTTTTGTCACATGCTTTTCATATCAACAAAATCATTTGATTTAGGAAAGGCAAGTGTAAACGTCGTGCCTTCGTTAAGAGCTGACTGCACGCCAATGTGAATAGAAAGAGCGTGCGCAGCTTTTTGAGCGAGATACAAACCCATACCTGTGGCACGGCTGTCTTCATGCTGAGTAGTGGAGGTAAAACCTTTCTCAAAAATGCGCGGCATATCTTGAGGAGAAATGCCGCGTCCGCTGTCTTTTATCTCGACGTACACTTGACCATGGTGCTTGTAGCTTCTAATCATCACGTCAGATGCTTCACTGTACTTGACTGCGTTTGTTAAGAGCTGTCTCATAATAAACGAAAGCCACTTTGCGTCACACAGTACACGTTCTGCCTGTATGTCCACATCAAACCCAATATTTTTTTGCATACACCAAGCTTGCAGCGTTTTGATTTCAGTGAAAATAAGGGACTCTAAATCCAGATGTTCAATATACATATCATTTTCGATAAAGAAAATGCGCTTTTGATGCAGCTGTTGATCAAGTAAAAAGTGAATACGGAGCCACTCGAACGTCAAGTTTGCTTTAACTTCTCGATTTTCTAAGCGTTCAATTATTAAATGCATTGCAGTTAACGGCGTTTTAATTTCGTGAATCCAAGCTAACATTTCATCTTTTTCCTGCGTCACGTGCAGCTGGGTTTGCACCGCATCTTTTTTCGCCTGTTCTAATTGTTGCATCAGATTTTGCTGAACAATCTTTTCAAAGGGGCGCAGCGGATGAGAAAGAGTAGAAGAATCAAAGAAATCCTCTTCATCTTTTAACCCTTGGTAAAATTTCGTTTCTTTCTGATAGCGGAAGACGCAAAAAATAAGAAAGATAATCGATGATAAAAACACGATATAAAGAATCGAAGACAGAGGAATGGATTCATCAATATAAGCGATAAAAAGCATTAAAAGATGCATCATAAAAAAGAAAAGAATCCAGCTTAGACGCTCGCGAATAAAGAGTTTAATCATAGCGTTCCTCTTCAATCGCTACGTAGCCTTGACCGACTTTTGTTTCAATAAAGCTTCCCAGTCCAATTTCATCTAACTTTTTTCGCAGGCGATTGACGTTTACCGTTAGGGTATTATCACTGATAAACCGTTTATCTTCCCACAAACTATTAATCAGCTCATCTCGGCTTACAATCGTATTCTTTTTATATATTAAGCATTTTAAAATAAAGATTTCATTTTTGGTTAACTCAATAGCTTTAGATTCCGTTGATACTTTATTTTTTTCGTAATCAATCGTTGCGCCTTGCCACGAAAGAAGGCTTACTTGTTCAACGCTGTAATTATACACGCGGCGGAGAAGGGCTTGTATTTTTGCTACAAGCACATCAAAATGAAACGGCTTTTGCACAAAGTCGTCGGCTCCAAACTGCATAGACATGACCATATCAGAAGGATGATCTCGTGAAGATAGGAATATAATAGGGATTTTCGAGTGAGAGCGAATCATTCTGCACCAGTGGAATCCGTCATACTTCGGCAGCTGAATATCCATAATCACTAAATCAGGTTTTACCTCGCTAAACTCCTGCATAGCGTTACTGAAATCACGGATGCCATAAACATCATATGACCATTGCTCCAACCGCTCTTTCAGTTCGTTAAACAGCGTTACATCATCTTCAATTAAAAGAAGTTTAAACAATAACACGTACCACGCTTTCTGTTTTTATACTTATTTTATAGCAATATCCTTTTATTTACCATATGTGACAGTAGATTCACCGGCGTTCTTTATAAAATGTGAAAGAATAGCTTTCGACGAGCATAGTTTATAAACATATATTGAACTCTAGTGAAAAAAGGAGAGCTGTTATGAAAGCAATGGTATGTACAAAGTATGGTAAACCAGATGTTCTTCAGCTTGAAGAAGTGGAAAATCCTATTCCAAAAGAGAATGAAATACTGATAAAAATTCATGCCACCACGGTCACATCGGGCGACTGCAGAGTGAGGAGCTTTAACAGTCCACTGCTGTTGTGGCTTCCAATGCGAATAGTTTTAGGATTACGGAAGCCTAGAAAATCAATACTAGGCGTAGAGCTGGCCGGAGAAGTAGAGGACGTCGGAAAGAACGTAACGCGGTTCAAAAAAGGCGACCAGCTGTTTGCGATGACTGGTATGAAGTTCGGAGGATATGCGGAATATATCTGCTTACCAAAAAAGGGGACAATAGCCGTAAAGCCAGAGAATGTAACCTGTGAAGAAGCCGCCTCTATTTCTTTTGGCGGCACGACGGCTCTGCATTTTTTTAGAAAAGGAAACATTCAAGCTGGTCAAAAAGTGCTTATCTACGGTGCTTCAGGTGCAGTAGGAACTGCCGCTGTACAGCTTGCTAACTATTACGGAGCTGAAGTGACAGGCGTGTGCAGTGCTAAAAATAGTGAACTAGTAAAGTCTTTAGGAGCAGCCCGCGTCATCGACTACCAATACGAAAATTTTACTGAAAAAGAAGAAAAATACGATCTTATCTTTGATGCCGTTGGGAAAATCACAAAAAACCAGTCCAAGGAAGCGTTAGCCTTAAATGGACGCTTTGTTTCGGTCGAAGGGCAAGGAATTGCCAAAGTGCAGACGAAAGATTTATTGCTTCTTAAAAAGCTGATGGAAGAAGGGCAGATAAAATCAGTGATTGATAGATGCTACTCTTTAGAACAAATTCCAGAAGCTCATGAGTATGTAGAAACCGGACATAAAATAGGGAGCGTAGTCGTTACGTTAAAAAAGTAAAAAAGAGAATCTCTTTAAAAGATCCTCTTTTTTACGATATTAAACGTTACTCTCCGCCTTTAATCCAAAGTTCAAGCGGAAGTCCTACAAGATTCTTTCCGATCCATTCTCTGGCAATATTATTAGAAGGGCCCATAGCAATGCCCGCTCTGGCATCGCGGAACAAACGTTCAATAGGGCCTTTTTTATAGCCGTATCCGCCGCTTACATCCAAGGCAATTCGCGTCGCTTTGTTAGCTACTTCTGAAGCATGAACTTTAAATTCAGTCAGCGGAAGGGTAAGAACACCCTGTGCTTTTTGTTCCGCTTGTAAAATATCAAGTTGTTCTGCCAAGTCAATTTGCCATGGTTTTGTGCTTTCAATGAGCACTTTTGCTTCGGCAATCTGCTGGCGAATGACTTGATAGTCGCTAAGCTGGTTATTAAAATCGCGATGAATCGTTCGCGTTGCGTGGTTAACCGCAAGCTCTAGCGCATGTTCCGCTACGCCAAGCCAAGCAGAACCAAGGCCAATTAAATAAATAGGGGAAACGCCGTTTAAGACGATTTCTTTACCTGTTTCTTCACTGCCTAGAAGATCTTCTTTTGGCACGTGTACATTTTTATAAGAAATCGGACCGCTGTGATTACCGCGAACGCCCAGAGCTTCCCATGGACTTGCAGTAATGCCGTCTGATTTCCCGTCTACAATAAAAAAGCTAATATCCGTTGCTTCTTGTGCTTCAGGACTGCGTGTTTGGACGATATAAAAATCAGCTTGCCCGGCGCTCGTAGTAAACGATTTGTCAGCATTAACTACATAATCTTCACCATTTCACTGCGCTTGACTGAAGTTGTACCACCAGTGTCCTCCTGAGGCTTTTTCACTTGTAGAGTACGTACCAATCAGCCCTTGGTCAATGGGTTTTAACCAGCGTTTCTTTTGATCGTCGTTTCCGTACAGCGTAATAGTTTGAATCGCTCCGACATGCATCACGTAAACTAAAGCAGTAGAAGCACAAGCTTTTGCAATTTCCTCAGCTACAATCGCAAAAGCCACGTGATCAAGTTCTAAGCCGCTGTATGCTTTTGGTACAAGAATATTTCCCCAGCCTGCTTTAATAAGCGCTTCTAAATTTTCTCGTGGAAAAACGCCTTCTTCATCTGTACGGGCTGCATTAGGCCGGATCACTTCATCTACAAGAGAAGCAATTTTCTTTCGGATAGATGCGTAATAAGCGCGCGTTGATTGATTGTATACAGGACCTTCAGAAACTTCGATTGACATAACATACCTCCAAAAATTTTAATGTTCGTTACGATAAACTATTTATAATGCACCCGCTTTTTCTTTTAGTTCCTGTTCTTTTTGTCTTACGAGCGGAATAATGGTTTCGCCAAACGTTTTGATTTCTTCTTCATAATGTAAAAAGCCTGTCAAAATAATATCCACACCGATTTTTTTCAGTTCGATAATTTGATTGGCGACTTGTTCGGCTGTTCCGATAAGGCCAGTTCGGAAACCATCATTATACTGAACTAAGTTTTCAAACGAAGAGTTTGCCCACATGCCTTCACCTTGAGGAGAAGCTTTGCCCGCAAATTTCACTTGACTTTCAAACCCTTCAACGGCTTCTTTATCTGCTTGTAGAACAATTTCTTTTAGCACTTGTTTTGCTTCTTCTTCTGTTTCACGGACAATGACAAACCCGTTTACGCCAAATTGAACATCACGGCCGTTTGCGTTTGCTTTTACGTCTTCAATTTGATTTTTTAAGTTTTCGATCGAGTTGCCGTTCATGAAATAGACGTCTGACACCCGGCCTGCCATTTCACGCGCAGCTTTAGAGTTTCCTCCTTGAAATATTTTCGGCGGCTGAAGAGGCTTTGGTTTTAAAGGTGCGTCATTTAATCGGTAAAAGTCTCCTTTGAACGTAGTCGTTTCGTTTTTCCATAGTTCTCGAAGCACGTTAATAAACTCTTCAGAACGGCGGTAGCGCTCATCATGATCTAGCCACGGTTCGCCGTAGCCGTTAAATTCGCCTTTAAACCAGCCGCTTACCACGTTCACAGAGACGCGCCCGCTGCTGATATGATCAATAGTCGAAATGATTTTAGCAAATACGCCGGGATGCCATAACCCCGGAAGAACCGCTGTAATAATGTTGATTTTTTTAGTAGTGGCGGCCAGTGCAGAAGCGAGAGTCGCAGCTTCTAGTTGATTTTCAGCGCCGTAGCTTGCAAAAAATCTAGTTTGCAAGAGAACGTAATCAAAGCCTACCTGCTCGGCAATTTGTGCGTACCGGCTGTTTGCTTCAAATGACCACTCTGTTTTTTGAGGAATGTTGGAAATGACAAGGCCTCCGCTTACATTCGGGGCCCAATAAGCAAATTGTAAACTCATATGTAACGCCTCCTTAGTTAAGTAGTGAAAATAAATGAGCTGGGGAAAACATTCATCTCCTTAAATGCCAAAGGCTCTTATCCCTCTTCAAGTTGAAGAGAAAATAAGAGCCTTCAGTAGCCTGACAGGCGGTATGGATGCTGAATGTACATATAGTTATATCACCGGTTATTCCGATAGTCAAAGTGAGTTTTAAGGAATTTAAAAGAAATGAAATCGTAATTAAGTTTAACTAAAGAAGGAAGAAATCATCTATTTCAATCAAAAACAAACTTGACTTATAGGAATAGTGAGTATACTATTCAAATATGCTAAATAAATGAGAGGTCAGCAGCTATTTTCTCTAAATAAATAGCCGTTTAAAAATAATCGACCAGACGACTGGAGATGCTTTGAACAATCAAAGCATCTCTTTTTATTTGTCGTGAAAAGGAGGAAGTATACGTTGAGTAAAAAAAGAAAGCTAAAGCTAGGAGCAAATATTAAAGGACTTGGAAATACGACGGATGGATGGAGACATCCGGACGTAGAGCCTGATGCGAGCATTAATATTGAGTTTTATAAGAAACAAGCGCGTATATTAGAAAAAGGACTTTTCAGCTTTGTCTTTATTGCGGATGGATTAGCCATATCTGAAAAGTCTATTCCTCACTTTTTAAATCGTTTTGAGCCAATTACGCTGCTGTCAGCTCTTGCTGCTTCTACGAGTCACATCGGACTAGTTGGAACGGTTTCAACAAGTTTCAGTGAGCCTTTTACAATCGCTCGTCAGCTGATGTCTCTTGATCATATCAGCGGTGGCCGAGCAGGATGGAACTTAGTTACTTCTCCGCAAGAAGGGGCAGCGCGTAATCACAGCAGAGGATATCTTCCTGTTCACAGCGAACGATACGAAATGGCAAAAGAGCATCTCGACGTAGTAAAAGGGCTGTGGGATTCGTGGGAAGACGATGCTTTTATCTATCAAAAAGAAACCGGTCAGTTTTTTGATCCGAAAAAAATGCATACGCTTGGGTTTAAAGGCAAGCATTTTCAAGTTGAAGGGCCTTTAAATATTGCTCGTTCAAAGCAAGGACATCCGGTTGTGTTTCAAGCTGGCTCATCAGAAAGGGGAAGAGGTTTCGGAGCGGAAAATGCGGATGCGATTTACACAAATGCACATACACTAGAAGAGGCGCAGGCATTCTATCAAGATATGAAAAATAGAGCAAAAAATCCCGAAGAGCTTCTCATTTTTCCAAGTATTGATTTAATTATAGGAGATAGCGAGGAAGATGTAGAAAGAAGATATGGAGAGCTTGCTGCTTTAATTCCAATTGATCATGCCATTACATATTTAGCTCGTTTTTTTGATGATTATGACTTTCATCAATTTGACGTAGACGCACCGTTTCCAGAGTTAGGGGATATCGGAGCAAATGCCTTTCAAAGCACGACAAATAAAATTAAACAAGCGGCGGCTGCTCGAAAGTTAACGTTAAGACAAGTGGCGCTTGAAACAATATTGCCGCGTTCGCCGTTTTCAGGAACGCCAGAGCACGTAGCGGATGAAATGCAAAAATGGCATGAGCAAGAAGCAGCGGATGGATTTGTGCTTCGTCCTTTTATGAGCGAGACGTTTAATCAATTTGTGGAAAAAGTAGTGCCTATTTTACAAGAGCGTGGTCTTTACGACACTTCATACGAAAGCAGTACGCTGCGCGGGAATTTGAACCTTTCCGTTCCAGCCAATCGATATAGTCAAACAAAGGGGGAGTTTGTATATGACAGTTAAATCAATCGGTGAATACAGCGTCACAGAAAGCTTAAAGAAGCAGGTAATTGAGTGGAGAAGACATTTTCATCGCTATCCTGAATTATCGTTTCAAGAGCACCGAACGGCTCAGTTTGTTGAAGATACGCTTCGTTCGTTTGAAAGCTTTATCATTACGCGTCCTACACCAACAAGCGTGGTAGCTAGATTAATAGGGAAAGAAGAGGGAAAAGTAGTTGCGATTCGAGCGGATATGGACGCGCTGCCGATTGAAGAAGAAAATACGTTTTCATTTGCTTCGGTTCATAAAGGCGTGATGCATGCATGCGGACATGACGGTCACACGGCTATTTTGCTAGGAGTAGCTTCTGTGCTTTCTCAGTTAGGAAATGAATTTAAAGGAGAAATTCGCTTAATTTTTCAACACGCAGAAGAGCTGCTGCCTGGGGGAGCGCAGGAGCTTGTGAAAGAAGGCGTGATGGAAGGTGTGGATTATGTAATTGGTACGCACTTGAATTCTGGTCTTCCGGTCGGAGAAATCGGCGTGCTTGCAGGTCCTATGATGGCTTCGCCTGACACGTTTAATATATCGATTAAAGGAAAAGGAGGGCACGCCGCAGCGCCTCATGAAGCAGTTGACGCCATCGTTGTAGGAGCGCAAATTGTGACAAACCTTCAAACGATTGTTTCAAGAACGACGAATCCAATCGATAAATTAGTCGTATCGGTTACACAATTCCACGGAGGAACTACGTACAACGTACTTCCTGATAAAGTGCAGCTGAACGGTACCGTTCGAAGCTTTGACGCGGCTCTGCGAGAAAAAGTTCCGGCACAAATCGACCGGATTGTAAAAGGACTAACAGAAGCCTACGGTGCAGAGTACACGTTTACGTATGAAAAAGGCTATCACCCTGTCATTAACTCTGAAGAAATTACAAGGTTAATTGAAGAAACAGCCATTGAAGAATACGGAAAAGACCGTGTAAAGACACTGTCTCCTAAAATGGGAGGAGAAGATTTTTCAGCTTACCTGCAGGAAACGGAAGGAGCTTTTTTTAACATCGGAGCCCGAAATGAAGAACATGACATCGTATACCCTCATCATCATCCGAAGTTTACAATAGATGAAGCCTCGCTTGAAGTCGGAGTAAAGATGTTTTTGTGCGTTACTGAAAAGCTGTTGGCTCGTTAAAAAAAGAACAAGAACCTATTTGGTTCTTGTTCTTTTTTATGTATCCTTACTTCGTATCTTTATAATTCGTCGCAAATCCTGCTGCAATTAAACCAATTAAACCCAGCACTCCTACAATAATCGTTATGACCACTATGCTCACCTCAATCGCTCTTAATAATACGCTTTCATTTGTTTAATTTTACCATGAGTCTTCGTATGAAAGAAGCTTTTCTTTTAAAGGCTCGAGCTTCTTAAATTTTTGATCATAGCTTTGCCGTTTTAACATGTCATTGGTTATTATCAGCGCATCTTCTTTACGCCCCGCATACAAGTAGGCTTCAATAACTTCGTCGAATCCCTCTGAGTAAGGAAATTTTTCGTATTTTGCGAGTTTAAATGATGCATCGTAGTGTTTCGTTGATTCTTCATATTGCTTTAGTTTTAAAAGCATACGCCCGTTCGCTAAATGTAAATCAGCTCGTTCTAAATCGGTAAGGGTATGGAGTTCAATTCCTTGGTTACGTATATCAAGCGCATCTCCATAGCGCTTTTTCTCTTCCAGCTCAAACGCTCTCTCGTAAAAATGATCAAACTTCGTTAGCGGTCTCCTTGATTTATACAACTTGTAAATGCCGTATAGAATCAAAAGCAATAACCAAAGCAATTCCTTCAACTCTCTTTCATTTCTTTATGTATAATATTTATAATAAAGGAAATTAAAACTAATTGATAGATTGAATGAAAGAAATACGTGTGGAGGTATAAGATGGTCATCAACCAGCAGATTTACCATGTAAAAGGACTTCGGTACATCATCCGTTCAGCTCACATTAACGATGCAAACGAACTGTCTCACCTAAGAGTTCAGCTAGATGGAGAAACGGAAAACTTAGATCGTGAATCAGGAGAAGGGTATATGGACGAATCCGACTTTGGAAAACTTATTCGACGTGACACAGAAAGTAAACGAAACTTATTTTTAGTAGCGGTTGTACATAATGAAATTGTCGGATTTTCAAGATGTGAAGGTAATGAGTTGAAGCGATTGGCTCATAAAGTAGAGTTTGGTGTATGTGTCGCAAAAGAATATTGGGGATACGGAATTGGCAAAGGTTTTTTGCAGCAATCCATACTGTGGGCAGAGAGCGCGAGCATGAAGAAAATGACGCTGAATGTGTTAGAAACGAATAAAAAAGCCATTGATTTATATGAAAAGTTCGGATTCGAAGTAGAAGGAGTATTAAAAAATGACAAGGTGCTGTCAGACGAGAAGTACTATAATACAGTAGTGATGGGGCGCTTTGCATAGCTTTTTACGAGGATTTTTTTATCGATCTTTAAAGAAAAAAACACCTTCAAGTACACTATACTTGAAGGTGTTTTGCGTTTCGCCTGTTTTACTAGAATGATAGTTAGTGATAGACCTCACTTTTTTCACTAAAGCTTTTATTGATTTCAAATCCTTGTTCTTCTTCTTTTTCGACATCTGTGCCAATAGGCTCCCACTTAATAAGAAACGTCGCGATCAGACCAATAACGGGAACGATTGTAAGGACGAGAAATGTTGTATAAATTCCGCCAATCGAAAGGACAACCGGGAATAAGTAAAAACCTAAAATGCTGCCGATACGCGTTGTTCCTTGCCCCCATCCAGAGCCTAGCCCTCGCAGTTCAGTAGGGTAAGAAAGAGTGGCCATTGTCATCCCTTGCGCTCCCGGGCCAAAAGATTGACCAAAAATAAATAAAGCAATAAATAAAATGGGCAGCGCAATAAAATGAGTATCACCTGTTAGTCCCATCAGGACCAAGCTTAAAGAACAAATGATATAGCCTGTAATCGCAAGTTTTCTTATGCCAACTTGTTCAGTTAGCCGTGATTGTGTAAAGCCGCCAATAATCCCAAATAAATTAAAGAAAAGAGTACCGATAATTGCATAAATCATTCCTTTGCCCAAAATAAGCGTGGAGATGGTTGGAATATAGAAGCCAACTGCAAAATACTGCATACTTTGAGTAGCCGTAATGATGGAAGCTAGAAATGTCCGAGCCCGATACTTTCCTTGGAAAATAGCTTTGTAAGACAGTTTTTTTGAACGAGATACTGGTTCTTCTTTTGCGTTTTTAGCCACCGTGACTTGTATGTCATAGGTTTTTTCTAACACCTTGACAGCTTCTTTAAGCGGAAGATGATGAGCCGCCCACATTGGACTTTCATCCATGTAGCGGTAGCGCAAAATTAACACGATTAGTGCAGCAACAGCTCCAAATCCTACCGACCAACGCCAAATGTCTTCGTGCTGCCCGAGCAGGTAAAAAGGAAGAACAACAAGTCCAGTAACAGTTGCGGCCACGTACCACAGGGGACACCACAAGTTCACGTATTGGCCTTTTTTCTTTAAATTACTAAACTCAGCAATAAAGCTGAGCGCTACCGGAACATCTAGTCCTACCCCTACGCCCATTAAAAACCGAAAGATAAATAACCAAACTAAATCAGTCGCTAAAGCAGCGCCAAGAGCAGAGAATACCATGAAAAATAAATCGATTAAAAACATTTTGTTGCGGCCGAATTTGTCCGTGTAATATCCTCCTACAGTAGCTCCTAGCAAAGCGCCAAAGGCCATAATAGCTGTAAGGCTTCCAAGGCCGGCAGGAGAAAGGTTAAATTGTTCCTTTAATTGATCAGCTCCAATTCCGAGACTGGTAAAGTCGTAGGCATCGACAAAAATGCCCCCTAAAGCTACTAAAATGATTTTCCAGCTTTTAGAGGTAACTGGATTTGAATTAACAAAGTTGATAATGTCTTGACGGGATTGAATTACGTGTGGTTGAGCACTTGCCATACTTGACCTCCTTATCGTATTAAAACCCTTAACCAAAGAAACAAAAAAGACTCTCATCTATTAAAAAGAATGAGAGCCTCCAGTTGTCTGGTCGGTTTTTAAATCCTATATGTTTAGTGAGATTAATTTACCAAAAAATTCATAGAGTTGTCAATACGAGATACAAACGATTCAAATAAATTCTAAGAATAACATAATCATTGACAATCGTAGCATAAACTTTTAATATATAATTAAACAAAGTGAATTACTTGGTATTGATGATACTGTACGAAAAAGCGCCTACTAGGCAACTGGAGGCCAGACCATTGTGGTGAAACAAATGGACTGGTCTCCTTTTTATATTGAATGGGTGTTATGGAAGAGTTGGATTCTGGAACGGAATAGTTGGTATAGATTTAGCGATGAGCAAAATAGTCGAGTGGATAATAAGCAAGGTTTTTCTTAATAAGGTTTTTGAGAGCGCAAACATTTTAAGAGGGGGATCCGTATATGACTGCCGACTTTCATTTTCATACAGATGTATTAATTATTGGAGGAGGCCCTGCCGGTGCATGGGCAGCTCTGCAAGCAGTTAAAGAAGGTGCAAAAGCTGTACTTGTTGATAAAGGATATTGCGGAACGAGCGGAGCAACTGCGCCTTCGGGTACAGGAGTTTGGTATGTGAAACCTACTTCTGATGAACAGCTGGAAGCAATGAAAAGCAGAGAAGAGCTGGGGGGATATTTAGCTGAAAGAAGCTGGATGAAACGAGTGCTTGATTGTACGTTTGAACAAGTAAATGAATTAGCTCATTTTGGCTATCCGTTTCCTGTAGATGAAAAAGGAATTTCTCAGCGAACGACACTTCAAGGGCCTGAATATATGAGGCTAATGCGGCGTCAGCTTCAAAAAGCAGGCGTACAGATTTTAGATCATAGCCCGGCACTGGAGCTTCTTGCAGATGAACACGGTGTGGCAGGTGCTTGCGGAATCAATAATCAAACGAAAGAAACATGGAGAGTGGAGGCTGCTGCAGTTGTGATTGCAACTGGAGGCTGTGCATTTCTGAGCGGAGCACTCGGTACAAATGTTTTAACAGGAGACGGTTACTTATTAGCTACAGAAGCAGGTGCGTCGCTTTCCGGCATGGAGTTTTCAAATGCTTATTCAATTTCGCCAGCTTTTTCTCCAATCACAAAATCAGCATTTTATAAATGGGCTACATTTTATTATGAAGACGGTACAGTGATTGAAGGAGCCGGTTCTCATAAAGGGCGTTCCATCATAGCCAGAACGTTAATGACCCAGCCTGTTTATGCAAGGCTGGATAAAGCGGATGAACGTATTCAAAAAGCAATGCGCTTATCACAGCCAAATTTCTTTTTGTCGTTTGATCGTCTTCATATGAATCCCTTTACTCAAATGTTTCCAATCACTCTGCGTTTTGAAGGAACCGTTAGAGGAACAGGCGGTATTCACATTATAGACGAAACGTGTAGAACCGACATTCCAGGGTTATATGCAGCCGGAGATGCGGCAACACGCGAATTAATCTGCGGAGGATTTACCGGAGGAGGCAGCCATAATGCAGCATGGGCTATCTCTTCAGGCTGCTGGTCAGGAAAAGCAGCGGCAGCATTTGCTGTTAAGCAAGGGAGAAATACTGCAAGTCGACATGCCAAAGGCTTATCAGAAGCGTCAGGAATCACAAAGTCAGTAGCTTCTTCTGATTCAGCTGATACGAAAGAAATGATAGCATCGGTTCAGCGCGAAGTCTTTCCATATGATCGAAACTGGTTTCGTTCAGAAGCAAGATTGCAAGATTCTTTGACGAGGTTAAATGCGGTGTGGAATGAGTTGAAGAACGGAGTGTATGATAAAGAAAGAAACATCGTGAGAAGTCGAGAGCTTGCGTCAATGACTGCAACGGCGCGATGGATGTATACAAGTGCATTAGAAAGAAAAGAAACGAGAGGGATGCACCGGCGTGACGATTTTCCATTTATGGATTCCAAACAGCACTACCGGATTCTAAGCGGAGGCGTGCAAGAAGTCTGGGCGAGACCCTTAGGAACAAAGTCTTCTAATCACGTAAAGGGGGTTATTTAATGATTGAGCTCCTTAGTGAAGACCGGTGTATTAACTGCAATCTTTGTGTATCCGTTTGTCCAACAAATGTTTTTGATCGCTCTCGCATGGGAGGAGCTCCTTCCATAGCTCGTCAATCCGATTGTCAAACTTGCTTTATGTGTGAACTGTATTGTCCGGTAGATGCTTTGTACGTGACGCCTTTAGCTGAACAAACTGCAGAAGTAGATGAACAGCACCTAATTAATCATCACCTGCTCGGAAGTTACCGAGAAGCTGTAGGCTGGGGAAAAGGAAGAAAATCCACCGCTTCTTCTGATCAGTCGCATATCATCTTAAATAGAAAATAGACAAAAAAGAGCGGACAAAGCCGCTCTTTTTTCTTTACTTTTGCGTTTCACGAACCCATTTCACAATATCATCAATGACATAAGAAGGAATGTTGGCTGAAACAGAATATTCATCGGGCGTGCTTTTTTCACCAGTTCCTTCTGTGAAAAAGTGGTTGAGCTTTGGATAAAGCTTAAAAGAAGCGTTGGAACGCTGAGACAAGCTTTGCTTCCAGCCTTCAAAATCTTCGGTCGTTACTTGATAATCACGCGCTCCTTGTAAAAGAAGCAGCGGCGTTTTCTGAGATTTTGCAATTTCTGCGGGGTGCCAGTGAGCTAAGTCATACCAAAAATAAGGCGTGCCAAGCAAAAATTCTTTTGGCGGCTGAGCTGGCGAAAAGCTTGGGTCTTGTAAAATGGCAAACTGCTGCTGGAAAAAAGAAAGCTGCTCTTTCGGAAGCTGATTCAGCGATACAAGATAGGCAAATTGTTCAAGCATTAACTCTGGAAGTGTGCGGCTCGGTGCAGCAAGTAAAACAGAGCCCCGCACGCTTTTATCAGGCGTTTGATTTAAAATTCGAGGCATCATCATGCCGCCTTGACTGTGTCCTAGTATAAAAATGTTACGGCTGTCGATGCCTTTTTGTTTCGCCATTGCTTTGACTGCGAGTACGGCATCATCAGTTGTTTCATCGTCAACGCTTATCTTACTTTCACCGGACATTTTAGCTGTATGTTCGTATGTACGCTTGTTGTAGCGTAAAACGGTGATTCCTTGAGAAGCCAGTCCTGAAGCCAGATCTCGAAACGGCTTTAAGCTCATAAAGGTTTCATCTTGATCAGAAGGACCTGATCCGTGAACTAAAATGACAACGGGGACATTTTGATGCTTTGAACGTATTGGAAGAGTGAGCGTTGCTGGAAGTTCGTAAGGTGCTTTGCCGATTGAAAGCTGTTTTTCACTGTAGTTCTTAGAGGTGTCATAAGGCGGTGTGGAAAATGAAAACTGGCGCTCGTCCGGTACAATTCGCCAGTCATCAATTTGACGATTTTGACTAAACCGAACGGTTAAAGTAGCTGATGCGTGTTCAAATTTAATGGGAATGTCTATATTTCGATGAACGGTATTGACTTCGCCTTGTACAGCTGTACCAATCTTTTTTACAGCACCAAGCTGAGCGGTTAAAGATGACCACCACGTTTTTAGGTTATCTTCACTCATTTTTGCCTGCAGGCTGCGGGAAAAGTAGCGCGTAGCTTCTTTTATTTTTCCGTTCGATAGATTGGTTAGAAATGAATTAGCTCGTTTGACTTCAACTTTTGCTGAGTGATGAGCAGCATTCGCCGCTGCTTCAGCTTGAATGGTTGAAGTGGACATAGGAAGTACTTGAAGGCCGAGAGCTAAAGAAACAGCGAGTGGAAGGGCAGCTTTTACTTTTTTCATAGATCATCCTCCTTGACGATTCTTTTACTCTATCAGTATACCAATTTTAGGTAAATGAAGTCATGTCATTCTGAGATAAAAAGAAAGGCGCTGGGCTATAAATATGGTAAAATAAAGAAGTTAAATTATTTAGAAAATTAAAATAAATTAAGAAGTGTAAAAGAGGAGGAGCTTTTATGAACTATGATCCGCATTATCATCCATATCCATCTTACCGAGTGCCGGTTTATGCAAAGAAAGGAATGATATCCACATCTCAGCCGCTTGCAGCGCAGGCAGGTCTTGATACCTTAAAAAAAGGAGGCAATGCTATTGATGCAGCGATCGCGACAGCGGCAAGTCTTACCGTATTAGAGCCGGCTTCTAATGGGATCGGAGGAGACGCGTTTGCGCTTGTTTGGACGAATAATCAGCTGTATGGACTAAACGCGAGCGGACCTTCTCCGCAGTCTATTTCCATTGATGCGCTGAAGGAAAAAGGATACAAAGAAATTCCTAAGTACGGAATGATGCCCGTTACGGTTCCCGGTGCTCCGGCTGGTTGGGCTGCTTTATCAAAGCGATTTGGTAAACTGCCTCTTTCTCAAGTGCTGGAGCCTGCTATTCAATATGCTAAAGAAGGATTTCCGTTAGCGCCTACACTCGCTAAACAATGGAAACAAGCGTACGATACGTTTAAACGAGTACATACAAGCGAAGAATTTGAATCGTGGTTTCAAACGTTTGCGCCGAATGGACGAGCACCAAAAGCAGGAGAGATGTGGTCATCTACTGATCATGCTCATACGCTTCAGCTCATTGGTGAGACAAATGCAGAAGCCTTTTATAAAGGTGAGCTTGCAGAACGTATGGATGCATTCAGCAAAAAATATGGCGGCTTTTTATCAAAAGAAGATTTGGCAGCTTACGAACCGGAGTGGGTAAATCCTATTTCCGCTCACTACCGTGGATATGATGTTTGGGAAATCCCTCCGAACGGACAAGGGCTTATTGCGTTACTGGCATTAAATATCGTAAAAGGCTTTGAGCTTCAAGAAAAAGACGCCGTCGATACGTATCATAAACAAATCGAAGCGATAAAGCTTGCGTTTGCGGACGGAGCAAAATACATTACCGAAGAAGCGAAAATGAACGTACCTGTCAGGGAACTGCTGTCTGATACATATGCAAGCTATCGCCGCAGCCTTATAGAAGAACATGCTCTGCAGCCTGAAGCAGGAGAACCTGTCGGAAGCGGAACAGTGTATTTAGCAACGGCTGATGAAGAAGGAAATATGGTTTCATTTATTCAAAGTAATTATATGGGCTTTGGTTCTGGAATTGTTGTGCCAGAAACGGGAATTGCTCTGCAAAACCGCGGTCACAATTTTTCAATGGACCCTAATCACGATAACTGTCTTGCTCCTACTAAAAAAACGTTTCATACCATTATTCCAGGTTTTCTGACTAAAAATAATGAACCTGTAGGCCCCTTTGGCGTGATGGGAGGTTTTATGCAGCCGCAGGGACATATGCAAGTTGTCATGAATACGATTGACTTTCACCTTCATCCTCAAGCCGCTTTAGATGCGCCAAGATGGCAGTGGAAAAAAGATAAAACGGTGCTTGTTGAGCCGACTTTTCCTTCACACGTAGCACAAGCGCTTGAACGAAAAGGACATAAAATTGAAGTAGCCGTGGATTCGATGGCATTTGGGCGCGGACAGATTATTTGGAGAGACCCTGAAAGCGGCGTGCTATGCGGAGGAAGTGAATCACGAACGGATGGTTGTGTAGCTGGATGGTAAGAACAAAATAGATCAAGAAAGAAGCCCGTACTGATTAGAGTCGGGCTTTTTTCATGTCTCAACCATATGTATAAATCTCTTCAAAAAACTGAAAACTAAAACAAACATGTACGTACGTAAAGAGAACGGGATTAGAACAACCGTCTTAAGCTGCCAATCGACACGAAGGTATACTAACAACACTTGGTGAAAGGAGCGAAAAGGTTATGAGAAATAAAAAATTTGAAGTGAATTTTTTACGTACAATGCTGATTATAGGGCTGGGAATGCTCCCTTTTCTATTTAGAAAACCACCGATCAAAGACTGGCTGCTGGCTTATGCATTTAATGCCTTAACAAATGGTATTATTGATAAATTTATTGTCTCTCACGGCCTTCTTCGATATCCAACTCGCTTACTGAAAAAACAGTTTAGAATTAATGTGTTGTTCGACTTTTTACTGTATCCTAGCATATCCGTTATGATTAATCAGGCTACGTATCACGATAAAGGGTTAAAGATTTTATATAAAATTGTACTTTTTACGATTCCCATGTTTTTTATTGAATTATGGGCTGAAAAACGAACGAAGCTCATCGAATGGAAAACAGGCTGGATGTGGTACCACACCTTTATTAGCGTAACGTTAAAATCCTACCTTAACCGGCTGCTGATTGGATGGATTCGGAAAATTGAAAAGAAGCAGGACGAAATGAAAATAAAATAAAATAACATTGGTTCTAAAAACGACGTTAGAGAGGTGAACAAAGGTGCATATTTCTGTCCTTCTATGGCTGATTTTTCAAAATATCCAGAAGAAAACGTGGAAAAAAATTCACGAGCTATATGCTGGGGTTTTATACGTGAGCTTTTTTAATATTCTTTATTACTTTTTATGTAACGATAAGTTGCTTTGGGATTTTAAATCTTCTCATCTTTCATTAAAAGTACTGCGTATTTTACACCTTATGTTTATTACACCTCTCATGATTTTGTCGTTCTTAGCTACTTATCCGTCTACACTTCTTAAACAGGTAAAATATATCGTAAAATGGGTATGTACAGCTTCATTTGTAGAATGGCTTGGTCTGAGGTGTAAGGGGATTACATTTAGACACGGCTGGCATTTGGGGTGGTCAGCACTTATTTATGTAATGATGCTTATCTTTTCGAGATGGTTTCAAAAAAAGCCTTTTGCGGTCTTGCTGCTATCGGTTTTTGCAACAGTCGTTCTCAGCATCATTTTTAAAGTTCCCATTAGCAAACGAATGCTAAAACATCCGCTGAAACGAATATTGACTCGGCCTTTAAAAGATCATGTGACTCAAGCTGTTGCGAATAAAGTAAGGCGAAAATGCCTGCTTCTCAAGCTGTTCTCGTAAGTGCCTGCTCTCTGTGAAGAGCAGGTTTTTTAGCTTACTGGAGGAATAACGTCCGTCAGCAACAGAATGAAAAAAATCAGGCCAACTCCCGTAAAGCTTAAAGAAGCAAGAAAATAAGCCGTCCAGCGCAAACGAAACGGATTATGTTCGACATTAGCTCCAGACATTAACCTCATGGAGTGAGTGTTATAGTGAGAATGAGCGCTGTTGCTTCCGCTGCTTGAAAACCAAAAAGTTAAAACTGAAAACAAAAGTCCGCTAAAAAACATAAGCTCAATAAAGCGAACGGATAAAAATGATGAGCACGCATAGGTTAATCCCCCTTCAATAAGCAGGGTAATAACAAAAATAAGCTGAGTTCTCTTCAAAAAATCCTCCCCTTTTTTCTCTGTGTCTACTTTTCATTATACAATAATTTACATGTATAAAAAGTCTCAAAAGTGCTTTTATTATGATATAATGGTAATTATTGTATGTTTAAAAAGAGTATTAGAAGTTCTTTTATAATAATGACACTGATTATAGACGCAGCGTTTAGTTTCAAGCGCGTAGAATGAAAGTGAGGAATAGCTATGGACCTAGGAGAGACTGTGATGGCGATACTAGCAGCGGGAGCACTGCTGGTATACGGTACGTTAGAGCTTTGGTTTGCACCTCATAATTCTTCTTTTTTTAAAGGGTGGAAGCAAAAACTAGCCGTCATTTTGCCGTTATACGCAGTTACATTCGGCATATGGTTCGCGTTTTGTTCGTAACAAAAAAGTCTTACAAAAAGGAGGAATGAAAAATGGAAATCAATTCATACCTCATTCGGTTTTCATGTATGCTGATGCTCATGTTTGGAGGATTATTTATTATACGGTATGTAAAGACAGGTGACCTTTATTTAGATCAGCTTCTTGTCTTTGGAGCGGGTTTTGTTCTGTTTATCGGCTCACTTATTTGGAAAAGAAAACATCAGCATAGAGAAAATAGAAAAGCTTGTTAAACGTATAAAAATGTGACAGTATAAAACAGATAAAAAACGTAATCTCGTGATCGTACCATTGGTTACGGGCTGCTGCTGGAGGAAAAGAAAATGAATGTACCTAATTGCCCAAGCTGTCAATCACAGTATACATATGAAGATGGAAACCTGTTCATCTGCCCGGAGTGTGCGCATGAATGGGGTCAAGATGAAAAAGCAGAAAGCACGGAAGAACAGCTTACTGTAAAAGATGCAAACGGTAATGCTTTAAAAGACGGAGATTCAGTTACTGTCATCAAAGACTTAAAAGTAAAAGGAAGCTCATCGGTTGTAAAAATCGGAACGAAAGTAAAAAGCATTCGTTTAGTAGAAGGCGATCATAACATTGACTGCAAGATTGATGGATTTGGAGCGATGAGCCTAAAATCTCAGTTTGTGAAAAAAGCATAACGATAAAAAAGCCAGGATGAAGAAGACTTTCATCCTGGCTTTTTTCTATGTATCTTAACGGACAAAGTGAAATATATAGACCGTTTTGTCTATTTTAGAAGGAATTTAGCTAAATGTCCCGAATTTACTTAAAGTGTCTGAGAACTTGGATATTAATGGAACTGATGTCCGTTTCATGAAGACAAAGGGGAGGGAGAAATGTGAAAAAATTTTTAGCGTTTCAAATTTTAATTGCATTAGTAATTGGAGCTGTTATCGGGCACTTTTTTCCGGACTTCGGGATGGCTTTAAGACCGGTAGGAGACGGGTTTATCCGGCTCATTAAAATGATTGTAGTGCCGATTGTCTTTTCAACCATCGTCATAGGTGCTGCGGGAAGCGGCAGTATGAAACAGATGGGGAGTCTAGGGTTAAAGACGATTATTTGGTTTGAAATTATTACTACCATCGTATTAGGGATTGGTCTGCTGTTAGTGAATTTGCTAAAGCCCGGAGTAGGCCTCGATCTTTCTCATCTTGTTAAAAAAGATATCGGTGAATTGTCTCAGTATACCGACAAGGTCGTGGACTTTAAACAAATGATTTTAAACATCATTCCAACGAATATCGTAGATGTGATGGCAAAAAATGATTTGCTGGCCGTGATTTTCTTTGCTATTTTATTCGGTGTTGCCGCCTCAGGAGTTGGGAAAGCATCCGAACCTGCAATGAAATTTTTTGAATCAACCGCTAAAATTATGTTTAAATTAACGCAAATTGTGATGGTCACAGCGCCTCTTGGTGTACTAGCGCTAATGGCTGCATCTGTGGGGCAATACGGCATTGTCCTTCTGCTTCCGATGCTGAAGCTAATTGGAACCGTCTTTTTAGGCCTTTTTATTATTTTATTTGTTTTATTTCCGCTTGTTGGGTTTTTGTTCAAATTCAACTATTTTGAAGTCTTCAAAATGATTTGGGACTTGTTTCTTATTGCGTTTTCAACAACAAGTACAGAGACGGTGCTGCCACAGCTGATGGAGCGTATGGAAAAGTACGGATGTCCTAAACGAGTGGTGTCGTTTGTTATTCCGTCCGGCCTGTCGTTAAACTGTGATGGATCTACTTTGTATTTATCCGTTTCATGCGTCTTTTTAGCACAGGCTTTTAATATTGACATGCCCTTAACTCAGCAATTATTTATGATGCTTATACTCGTAATGACAAGTAAAGGAATTGCGGCTGTCCCGTCAGGTTCACTTGTTGTGCTTTTAGCTACAGCCAACGCAGTAGGTCTGCCGGCTGAAGGAGTCGCAATCATTGCAGGAGTGGACCGCATCATGGATATGGCCAGAACAGGAGTTAACGTTCCAGGCCACGCCATTGCCTGTATCGTCGTCTCGAAATGGGAAAAAGTATTTCGAACCCAAACGCCAATTCCGCCTGCATCCCACACGGAATCTCTATAAAACCAACCCCCGCTTTAGCTCATAGAGCGGGGGTTTTTTGTTAAGTCTCCAAACATTTATTAACGATGTAGACTAGAGTAATTTTCCATACTCAGCCCTCCTTAAAAAAAAGCACCAGCCGCTTAAGTCTAAAAAAAAGCCCTGTGACTGTTTTACGGTCACAGGGCTTTTTTTTAGATGAATGTTCACAAATTGTTCACTTACGAAGAAGGAAGATAAAAAGCTATACTAAGCCAAGTAAAAAACATGAAAAGGATGAGGAATATGCCCACAACTAAAAAAGAAAGTATGTATTTTGGAATGATGATGTGCGGAGGGATGGTGCTTGTGATGACGATGTATAACATGTTCATAAATGATGTCATCGGGCATATCACACTTGCAGAAGGTATTTTAAACTTGGTTATCACATTTGTAGTTGCCATGGCTGTCGAAACTTTCTTAGTAGGTCCCGTAGCAAAAAAAGTAGCATTTTCACTGCCGTTTGATAAGTCTAAACAGTTAAAAGTCGTGTTGATTTTATCATCATGCATGGTTATTGGAATGGTGCTTTCCATGTCTGTATATGGATTAATTACGATGTCACTTACGAAAGGTTTAGACGGAGAGCCGATTCTTTTAAGCTATGCATTTATCGTTATGAAAAACTTTATCGTAGCCTATCCGCTTCAGCTTCTCATTATGGGACCTTTAGTTCGCGGATTGTTTATGAAATTTGTGAAAAAGAATCCGGCAACGGCTTAAGTCAAAACCCTAAGAACGCCTATTTTCTTAGGGTTTTGTTGTGCAAAGCTGTTCGGTAAGAAGAGAAGAAAGTCACTAAATGAAAAGTGATGCAGGGCTACTTATTTAAGAATAGAGAAGACCTCTTATCCTCTAAAACGTTTCAAAGCCATACTCCCGGGTACACACAACATTAATGAGGAGGAGATAGTATGGAAGCAAAAGCAAAGAATGTTGTGGGGGTATATGAAACGGAACAAGAAGCAATTCATGCTGTAGAGAATTTAAAAAAAGAAGGATACGCATCAGAAGAAATATCTATCATCGGTAAACATAAAAAGACCAAAAAAGTTCAGAAAGAAACGAATACAAAAGCAGAAGGGGCAGCAACTGGAGCGCTTACCGGAGGTACGTTAGGGAGCTTGACCGGAATATTAGCAGGTGCCGGAGCTCTTGCAATCCCGGGAATAGGCCCAATTGTAGCGGCTGGTCCGATTGTAGCTACATTAACAGGTGCAGCAGCTGGTGCGAGTGTAGGAGGTCTGTCTGGTATTTTAGTCGGTATGGGAATTCCAAAACAGCAGGCCGAGCACTATAATGAGTCAGTCAAAGAAGGCAGCCTGCTTGTTTTAGTAGACAAAGAAGACTCAGATCATGATGGAAACCCGAAAGCGCCTTTAACCGGAATGGTTTTATAGAACTTATTATGTATAGGAGAAAGCTGTCGCAGTGCGGCAGCTTTTTTTATGCGCTGGTTTTATTTAAAAGAACTACATGCACAATAATATTCCATAATAGTTAAAAATATCAAAGTATTTGAGGGTAACCTGAAAGATAATATGCCTTAAATTATAATGTAATATTATTGTAACAATAATTTATTTATTGTTTTATTTTGGAATTTGAGTTTCGATAAAAGCTTTAACAACGGGATTTACGCGCAAAATACATCCATAAATTAACTGTAAACTATTATACGAAGTAGAATAATTTTCTAATTATTTTTCATGAATTAATTTTTAGCAAATTATTCATGTTTGAAAGAGGGCTAAAAAGTATATTTCAAAAGTATGTTTACTAAAAAAAGTTAAGCAGGTTGTTTAGTAGCATCATTCATTTAGTTAAATCTCGAAAGGAGCTGCTAAAAAATGAGTATTCAAAAAAGTACAGACAGTTCAAGTTTAGCAGAAGTGATTGATCGAATTCTAGACAAAGGAATTGTCATCGATGCTTTTGCTCGAGTATCACTCGTAGGAATTGAAATTTTAACAATTGAAGCACGAGTCGTTATTGCAAGTGTCGATACGTGGCTTCGCTACGCGGAAGCGGTCGGGTTATTAACCGACAAAGTAGAGGAAGAAGGGCTGCCTGGTCGAACAGAGGAGCGAGGAGCAGGGTTTAGCTTTTAAGTCTTTTAATCGTAAGAAAATTCATTAAATAAATAATAATAAGAGAAAAGAGGATGAAATATGTCAACAACTGATAAGAATGTACAAAGTGAAAAACAAGAAAATCAGCAGCAGGAAGAAAAAACGCAAAACTCTTTGAATCTTGCCATTTTAGGAGGCGTAGTAGGAGCGGGAATTGGACTTCTTTCAAGTCCGCAAACGAGTAAAAAAGTACTCAGTCGCTTAGGACAATCAGAAATTGTACGTGCGACAGGACAAGAGTTAAGAAGAAACGCACAGGATATTTTAACGCAGCAAGCGATGGGAGCGTTAAGACAGACGGCTACAGGCTATCTTGAAAAAGACAATTTAAGCAAACTGCTGGCACCTAAAAAGAAAAAAGAAGAAACATCAAATGAACAGGGAGATTCACAGGAAGAAGTCAGCGCAAGCGCAGAAATGGAAACGTCTCAGTATGAAGAGCTAAAAGAAGAAAATAAAAATATGAACGATCAGCTGCAGCGCATTGAAGAGATGCTAAACAAACTCATGGACGCGAAGAAGTAAGATATCCGTCCTGAAGGGGAATTTCATGGATAAAAAAGATGTGGAGAAAGCAGCCTTAAAAGCAGGAAAAAAAATAGTGGAGCACACGCCTGAACCTGTTAAGGAAAAAGTAGAAGAAAAGGTTAAAGAAAAAGCGAAAGAAAAGTTTGTCGAAAAAACCGAAGGGAAACTGCAGGAAAAAGCGGATGAAGCGTCAGAAAAACTGCAGGAAACGAAAGAAAAAAATGCCCAAAAGGTACACGGCAAAGGAGAAGACGCAAAAGAAAAGCTTCAAGACGTCTTATTATCAGTAAAAGATAAGCTTAGCGATGTGAAAGAAGCTGGAGAAGACTTTCAAGAAAAAGTTTCTTCTTCAGACGATAAAGATAAGTCAAAAAACAAGCGGAAAATAAAAGGCGTAAATCAGATTAAAAAAGCAACGGATATTAAAAGCTCTACTAAGATTAAAAGTTCCAATGATATTAAATCATCTACAGATTTAAAAACAATGGGATCATAAGCGAAAGGAGAAATGGGATATGTCTATTCAAAAAAGTACTAATAGTTCAAGTTTAGCAGAAGTCATTGACCGTATTTTAGATAAAGGAATTGTTATTGATGCGTTTGCAAGAGTGTCTGTTGTAGGAATTGAAATTTTAACAATTGAAGCACGAGTGGTTATTGCCAGTGTTGATACATGGTTACGCTATGCAGAAGCAGTGGGTCTTCTTCGTGACGACGTAGAAGAAAACGGCCTTCCTGAACGTTCAAATTCAAGTGAAGGGCAGCCGCGTTTTAGTATTTAATATGAAGTGGTATGGAACCTTCCTTTTTGAGGGTGGTTCCAGCTTTTAGATCTAACTATTGGAGGCTACTAAAGATGGAAATTAAAAAAATTATGCAAGCCGTGAACGACTTTTTTGCTGAAAACGTAGCTCCTCCTCATAAAATTACCTCGGTGGAAGTTACTGAAGATGAAGGCTGGAGAGTTATTGTTGAAGTCATTGAAGAACGAGAATATATGAAAAAATACGCCAAAGATGAAATGCTTGGAACATACGAGTGCTTTTTAAATAAAGAAAAAGAAGTCATTTCATTCAAACGACTCGACGTCAGATATAGAAGCGCCATTGGCATTGAAGCATAAACGATAAGATGGCAGGAGGAACGTAAAAATGACCGTCTTAACAGACAAAAGGAAAAAAGGCAGTGGAGCTTTTATACAAGATGACGAGACAAAAGAGGTTCTTTCAAGAGCGCTGAGCTATTTAAAATCCGGCTATTCCATTCATTTTACAGGTCCTGCCGGCGGAGGTAAAACCTCTTTAGCGCGAGCGCTTGCTAAAAAGAGAAAGCGTCCTGTGATGCTGATGCACGGGAATCACGAGCTCAACAACAAAGATTTAATTGGCGATTTTACGGGCTATACGAGCAAAAAAGTAATCGACCAGTATGTTCGTTCTGTTTATAAAAAAGATGAACAAGTAAGTGAAAACTGGCAGGATGGACGGTTGCTTGAAGCCGTAAAAAACGGCTATACGCTGATTTACGACGAATTTACTCGGTCTAAGCCTGCGACGAATAATATCTTTCTATCAATATTAGAAGAAGGCGTGCTGCCGCTGTATGGAGTGAAAATGACCGATCCTTTTGTACGCGTGCACCCCGATTTCCGCGTCATCTTCACAAGCAACCCAGCTGAGTATGCTGGCGTATATGATACGCAAGATGCGCTTCTTGACAGGTTAATTACTATGTTTATTGATTATAAAGACATCGACAGAGAGACAGCGATTTTAACGGAGAAAACGGATGTAGAAGAAGACGAAGCGCGCACAATTGTAACGCTCGTAGCAAATGTGAGAAACCGCTCTGGAGACGAAAACAGCAGCGGGCTTAGCCTGCGGGCTTCGCTTATGATCGCTACCCTTGCTACGCAGCAAGACATTGCTATCGATGGAGATGATGAAGATTTTCAAACGTTATGTATGGATATTCTGCATCATCCGCTTACCAAATGTTTAGATGAGAAAAATGCAAAAAGCAAAGCCGAAAAAATCATTTTAGAAGAGTGTAAGAATATAGACACTGAAGAAAAGTAAAGGAGCTTGAAAACATGAGTGAAACAAACGAAACGGGCATTTATATTTTTAGCGCCATTCAAACGGATAAAGACGAAGATTTTGGATCGGTAGAAGTAGAAGGAACAAAAGCTGAAACGTTTTTGATTCGCTACAAAGACGCGGCGATGGTAGCAGCTGAAGTGCCGATGAAAATTTATCATCCTAATCGCCAAAATCTATTAATGCATCAACACGCAGTAGCAGCGATTATGGACAAAAATGATACGGTTATTCCAATCAGCTTTGGGAATGTATTCAAATCAAAAGAAGACGTAAAAGTTCTTTTAGAAAACCTTTATCCGCAGTTTGAAAAGCTGTTTCCAGCGATCAAAGGAAAAATTGAAGTTGGTTTAAAAGTAATTGGAAAAAAAGAATGGCTCGAGAAAAAAGTAAACGAAAATCCTGAACTTGAAAAAGTATCAGCATCCGTAAAAGGAAAATCAGAAGCAGCCGGTTATTATGAGCGTATTCAGCTTGGAGGAATGGCTCAAAAGATGTTTACTTCCCTGCAAAAAGAAGTCAAGACAGATGTGTTCTCTCCGCTTGAAGAAGCAGCGGAAGCAGCAAAAGCAAATGAGCCAACGGGCGAAACAATGCTTTTAAACGCTTCTTTCTTAATTAACCGAGAAGATGAAGCGACGTTTGATGAAAAAGTGAATGAAGCGCATGAAAACTGGAAAGACAAAGCCGATTTTCATTACAGCGGTCCTTGGCCTGCTTATAATTTTGTGAACATTCGCCTAAAAGTAGAAGAGAAATAACGTGCTTCACAAATTAGTAACCGCACCTATTAACCTTGTAGTAAAAATCGGCGAAAAAGTACAGGAAGAAGCTGATAAACAGCTATATGACCTTCCGACGATTCAGCAAAAACTCATTCAGCTTCAAATGATGTTTGAGCTTGGTGAAATTCCGGAAGAAGCGTTTCAAGAAAAAGAAGATGAATTGTTAATGAGGTACGAAATCGCGAAACGCAGAGAAATTGAACAATGGGAAGAACTGACAAAAAAAAGAAATGAGGAATCCTAGATGGGAGAATTACTGTATTTATACGGTTTAATTCCAACAAAAGAAGCAGCAGCCAGAGAGCCGTTTCCATCTTATAAAGGGTTTGACGGAGAACATTCACTGTACCCAATAACGATTGATCAGGTGACGGCTGTCGTTTCTAAGCTGGATGCTGACGCCTATTCAGAAGAAGTGATTAAAGAAAAAATGGAGCAGGATATGAGCTGGCTGCAGGAAAAAGCATTTCATCATCACGAAACGGTAGCCGCTTTGTACGAAGAATTTACGATCATTCCATTAAAATTTTGCACCATTTATAAAAGTAAAGAAAGTCTGCAGGCAGCTATTGAGCTTAACAAAGAAAAGCTAGAGAATTCACTGACGCTGCTTCAAGGAAATGAAGAGTGGAACGTGAAGATTTACTGTGATGATACAGAGCTTAAAAAAGGAATCAGCGAGACGAATGAAAGCGTGAAAGCAAAAAAAGAAGAAATTAGTGAATTGTCACCAGGAAGACAGTTTTTTGAAAAGAAAAAAATAGATCAGCTGATTGAAAGAGAATTAGAGCTTCACAAAAACAAAGTGTGTGAAGAGATACATGACAAGCTAAAAGAACTGTCGCTTTATGACTCTGTTAAAAAGAATTGGAGCAAGGACGTAACGGGCGCGGCTGAACAAATGGCGTGGAACAGTGTGTTTCTTCTCCCGTCTCTCCAGATCACTAAGTTTGTAAACGAAATAGAAGAGCTTCAGCAAAAGCTTGAAAATAAAGGCTGGAAATTTGAAGTGACGGGACCATGGCCGCCCTATCATTTCTCGAGCTTTGCGTAAAGTGAGGAATTAACATTATGTCTCTTAAACAATCCATGGAGAATAAAGATATTGCTCTTATTGATATTTTAGATGTCATTTTAGATAAAGGAGTCGCCATTAAAGGAGACTTAATCATTTCCATAGCCGGCGTCGATTTAGTGTATTTGGATTTGCGGGTGCTAATTTCTTCGGTTGAAACGTTGGTGCAAGCAAAAGAAGGAAATCGCAAACCCATCACTTCTGAACAATTTGATAAACAAAAGGAGGAATTACTGGATGCAACCGGTCAGCCAAGCAAATGGACGAATCCACTTGGATCCTGATAAAGCTGAACAAGGCTTAGCGCAGCTTGTGATGACAGTTATTGAACTATTGAGGCAAATCGTTGAACGTCATGCCATGAGGCGGGTGGAGGGTGGAACGTTGACGGACGAACAAATTGAAAACTTAGGAATTGCACTAATGAACTTAGAAGAAAAAATGGACGAGTTGAAAGAGGTGTTCGGTCTGGACGCAGAAGATTTAAATATTGATCTTGGACCGCTAGGCAGCCTGCTTTAAGCGGTCAGTGGGAGGAACAGTATGGCAGTCGAACATAATATGCAGTCAAGTACGATTGTAGATGTGCTCGAAAAGATTTTGGATAAAGGAGTCGTCATAGCGGGGGACATCACCGTAGGAATTGCAGATGTCGAGCTATTAACGATAAAGATCCGCTTGATTGTGGCTTCGGTTGATAAAGCAAAAGAAATCGGCATGGACTGGTGGGAAAATGATCCCTATCTCAGTTCAAAAGGAGCCAATAGTAAAGCGCTCGAAGAAGAAAATAAAATGCTGCATGAGCGGTTAAAAACGCTTGAAGAAAAAATAGAAACAGAACGTTAAAAACTGTACGCTACTTAAAAAATGGAGGGATTTACAATGGCAACTGAAACTAAATTAAATAACGAACAGGTAGAAAACAAGGAAAACAAAAACAAGGAAAACGGTTCAAAAGAAAAGACCGATTCAAAAGCAAGCAAAACAACAAGCAGCGGGCCAATCAAACGAGCGGTAGCAGGAGGCATCATCGGTGCAACGATTGGATATGTATCGACTCCTGAAAATCGAAAAAGTCTCCTTGACCGCATTGATACAGACGAATTAAAAAGCAAAGCATCTGATTTAGGAACAAAGGTAAAAGAAAAATCAAAAAGCAGCGTGGCCAGCCTGAAAACATCTGCGGGAAGCTTGTTTAAAAAAGATAAATCAAAAGATGATGAAGAAAACGTAAATTCTTCTAGTAGCGAAACAGAAGACGATAACGTTCAAGAGTACGATGAGTTAAAAGAAGAAAATCAAACTCTTCAAGACCGTTTATCACAGCTTGAAGAAAAAATGAACATGCTTGTTGAGCTTAGCCTCAATAAAAATCAAGACGAAGAAGCGGAAGATACAGATTCCGACGAAGAAGAGAACGATGAGAACGAGGAAAACGAGCAGGACGATGAAAACGAAGAAGAAACATCTAAGCCTCGTAAAAAGAACAAAAAAGAAGAGGAGCAAGAAGAGGAAGAAGAAAGTGAAAGTGACGAAGACAGCGAGGAAGAAGAGGAAGATTCTCGTTCAAACAAAAAAAATAAAAAAGTAAAAACAGAAGAAGAAGACGAAGAAGAGGAAAGTGAAGAAGAAAAAAAGGAAGCGAAACCAAAAAAGTCAACAGCTAAAAAATCAAAAAATACAAAAGCAAAGAAAAACACGGATGAAGAAGATGATGACGCAACATCTCTTTCTAGTGAAGACGATACAACAGCCTAAGACGTAAAGGAGGAAAGAAATACATGAGTACAGGCCCTTCTTTTTCAACTAAAGACAATACGCTTGAATACTTTGTGAAAGCTTCTAATAAACACGGCTTTTCACTTGATATTTCATTAAATGTAAACGGCGCTGTGATTTCCGGTACCATGATTTCAGCAAAAGAATACTTTGATTACTTAAGCGAAACGTTTGAAGAAGGCAGTGAAGTGGCTCAGGCGCTAAGCGAACAATTCTCTTTAGCAAGCGAAGCGAGCGAATCAAACGGAGAAGCAGAAGCCCATTTTATTCATTTAAAAAATACAAAGATCTACTGTGGAGACAGTAAGTCTACTCCTTCAAAAGGAAAGATCTTTTGGAGAGGAAAAATAGCAGAAGTAGACGGATTCTTCTTAGGGAAGATTTCTGATGCAAAATCAACGAGTAAAAAGAGTTCATAAAAAACGGCGGGGTGAGTGCCCCGCCGTTTTTTAGTGATGTGATGAGATATGCAGCTTCTTTTTTCGATACATGAGCGGAGTCATCTTCATTTCTTTTCGAAACTGATTAATAAAATAGCTTGTACTATTAAATCCTACTTGATAGGCGACGTCCGTCACATTTGCTTCTGCTTGCTGCAGCATAACTAAGCTTTGCTGAATTCGATAGTTTAATACATAGGTCAAAGGCGATTTTTTTAACATTTTCTTGAAATATCGACAGCATTCAGAACGGCTTAATTGTCCCGCTTTGGCAATATCATCAAGCGTAATCTTTTCAGCAAAGTGCAAATGAATCCAATTCAGCATTTGCTTCATCCGCTGATTTTTGATCATTTCTTTTTCGTTGTATTTTAGCTGCAGCCCGTTAAGAATTACATTTTTCCAAAGTATGCTGAGTTCAGAGGCAATCTCTATTTCATAGTGGAGCGGCTGCTTATGGATCCATGTGTATATCTTATGTATAGAATCTAACACGTTATTCCCCCACGCTTGCTTTGGACTGATGAATAAATGTGATAGATTCGTTGCATGAATGTAGGGATAAACGTAATTTGTGAAAAGCTCTTGCGGCACAAGAAAATGAGGAGAAACATTTAAGCAAATGTACACGCAGCCAGATTTGTGTATGTCTTCAGCCATATGAAGACATTCGCTGTTAATAAACAGTCCGTAGCCTTGTTTTACAGTCACTGTTTTTTCATTTATTTGAAAAGACGCATTACCTTTTATAACCAATACAAATTGAAGCTCATCATGCCAGTGAAGAGGGATGTAGCCGTTTATGTGATCACTGATTGTTGTTTGATAACATGCCACTGGCAGCTCAACAGTGCGATGGGTCGTTAGCTCTTTTAAGTTTTCATCAATTTTAAAATGCGCTGCTGGCATACATGGACACCTCAATATATTTATATTTTTTAATGCAATATGCGTATTTTCTGCCCCGTTTTTCATTTATTATAACACTATTCTTATAATAAAAGTGAGGGATGAAAGATGAACGATCTCAGCAGAAAAAAAGGGTTCTTTTTTGTAACAACGGGAGCTATATGTTGGGGGATGGGAGGAACGGTTGCTCAAAAGCTTTTTCAAGAATTTGAAATCAGTGTAGACTGGCTTGTTTCAGTACGGCTGCTCACTGCGGGTTTTTTGCTGCTAATGATTTCATGTATAAAAAGGAATCATTCTCACGTACTTGGAGTATGGAAGAACCGAAAGTCAGCTTTTCAGCTCGTCGTTTTTGCCATAGCTGGTATGCTCGCCGTTCAGTATACGTATATGGCTTCTATTAAGCATGGAAATGCAGCAGTAGCTACGCTGCTACAGTATTTATCACCGGTGATGATTATCATTTATTTGCTTTTGCGCAAGCAGTCTATATTTACGCGACAAGACGTCATCACTGTTCTGCTGGCACTGGGGGGCTGCTTTTTTTTATTAACAAACGGCTCTATTTCTCAGCTGTCTGTTCCTGTATCTGCCGTTGTTTGGGGAGTGCTGTCAGGCGTAGCAGCTGCTTTTTATACGCTGTATGCAGTTCCGCTGATCAAAAAGTACAGTTCGCTTGTCATCGTTGGCTGGTCAATGGTAATTGGGGGAAGCGTAATGAGCTTTATTCATCCTCCTTGGGAAGCATCAAGCTTATCACCAATAACCTGGGGATATATTTTATTTGTCATTATTTTTGGCACGATGCTTGCTTTTTGGTTTTATGTAGAAAGTCTGCAAAGTCTTTCACCTAAAGAAACGAGTTTGCTTGGAAGTTTAGAACCTTTAGCCGCTGTTATCACAACCGTTGTTTGGCTGAAAGAGCCTTTTGGTTTTTATCAATGGATGGGCACAGCTTGTATTATTGGATTAGTTCTATTACTCACACGAACGAAACAAGTATCTTCTGAGACGACACTTTCAGCATAAATGGGGGCTTGCTAAAAGAAGAAGCAAACCAATGTCACTTTGCCGCCGAATCTGTAGAAACTCGTTTAACTTTTAAAATCTTTACATATTGAATAAACACTCTTTCTTTTGTAGAGACATTTAATTTAGCAAGTCTTGATGCGTCATCTCGGTTTTTAGCAGATTCTATCACAAAAGTTCCTTTGATTTTGGCTTCATCTTTTAGAACGGAATACTGTATTTCAAATCGTTTTGCTTTCGTTTTCTGCATAGTGATTGATAAGCTCCTTTGCCTGATAGATTAATGTGTTGGTATGAAATAAGCTTCGATAAAAAGGAAGAAAAGAACGTAACATATACTACTAAATGAAATGCAAAGCGGCAGTGATTTTTATCACACCACAACCTAGTATTTCATCTTTTTACCAAAAAAGATAGGGTGTTTTATCGTCGCTGCTTATAAAATCTTTTATTCTTTCTGCTTGACCTAGAGTTAACTCTATGGTTTATCTTGTAGTAGTATCATTTCAAGGAGGGGCTTTATATGAAGTATCATACAATTGCTAATACTGACTTACACGTATCAAATTTAATTATGGGAAATATGCGTTTAACAGAGCTTTCTTTACCGGAAGCAGAGAAGCTAATCCGCACAGCGATGGAAGAAGAAATTAACTTTTTTGATCATGCTGATATTTACGGTCCTGATTATGTAGGACAATGCGAAGAATATTTTGCAAATGCTATACAAATGAACCCAAGTCTTCGTGAAAAAATGGTGATTCAAAGCAAATGCGGCATTAACGCAGCGGAAAATTACTATGACTTTTCAAAGAAGCATATCATAGACTCTGTTAACGGCAGCTTAGAGCGTTTAAAAACAGATTACTTAGATCTTTTATTACTGCATCGTCCAGATCCACTAATGGACCCTGAAGAAGTAGCAGAAGCATTTAATGAACTTCAAAGCAGCGGAAAGGTACGTCACTTTGGTGTGTCGAACCACAACCCAGCGCAAATTCAGCTGCTTGAAAAATACATCAACCAAAAACTTGTCGTAAACCAAGTGCAGTTCAGCATCGCACATACGCCAATCATAGACTCTGGTATTTCGTTAAATATGGGTATCGACCAAGCTGTGAACCGTGACAGCAGCGTGCTTGAATATTGCCGTTTAAATGAAATCACGCTTCAAGCATGGTCACCATTCCAAAACGGATTTTTTGAAGGACCTTTCTTAGGTGATAAAGAGAAATTTGGAAAGCTAAACGAAGTGATTGATCGCATCGCAAATAAATATAGCGTGACAAACACAGCGATTGCCGTTGCGTGGATTACAACGCATCCTGCAAACATCCAAGTAGTGCTTGGTACGACAAATATTCAACGTATGAAAGATGCAAGTAAAGGTTCAGAAATCAAGTTAACGCGCCAAGAGTGGTACGATATTTATAAAGCCGCTGGCAACATGGTACCTTAAGCGCTGCAGTTCTTAAAATAAAGCAGGTAACTCCGTTCGGATATGGAACGGAGTTACCTGCGTTTTACGATAAGTAACTACTGGTTAAGCTAGAAAAAGATTTAGCAGAAGCTCAATTATTTTTGTGACGCCAAGACCTAACAAAAAGGCAATAAAACCACCAATTACAATGGTAAGCATCATGTGAGCAGTATTCATCGTATTCATCCTTTCTGATTTGAATGTATGTTGCTGCTTGTACAAAAAGTCTGCAGCATAAAGTGCGCAATGAAGAAGACTATAAAAGAATAAATCCTCGAGATAACTAGAGGTCAAGACAAACTCATCATGTTTTTCTGAGAAGTTTAAGGTATAGGAGGAAGCAGTATGACGTATACCATTTCACAAGTGGCAAAAAAATTGAACGTGACAATTTATACCATTCGCTATTATGATAAAGAAGGGCTTTTTCCATTTTTAGATCGTACAGCGTCAGGGAATCGTATTTTTAAAGAACAAGATATTGAATGGATTGATTTAATTTGCTGTTTAAAAAGCACGGGTATGCAAATCAAGGACATTCGGACGCTTATTGAAAACTGTACGCTTGAGAATGCCGTGCTTGATAAAAGTCTTCAAATGCTGATGGATCATAAAAAAGCAGTGCTAAAAGAAATTGAAGAAATTCATCACAAGCTTGAGACGATTGATTATAAAATCAAGCACCTGCCGGAAATGTACGAGCGAATTGTTAATAAGCCTTCAAACTAAACAAAAAAGGAAGCGTAAAAATGATCGAAAAAGTAGTACCTTTCACTGCAGAGAATATGCAGCAGTGCATTGACTTGTATCTAGATGTATTTACAAAAAAGCCTTGGGGTGAACCATGGACGGAAAAATCAGCTAAAGAAAGGCTGACTGATTTACTGAACACGCCTAAATTTATCGGCTATTTATTTTATGACAAAGGAAATTTAATTGGCATGATTGCAGGTCACGCGAAAAAATCATACAGCGGTATGACCTTTTACGTGGCCGAGCTTTGCGTCAGCGCAAGCGTGCAGGGAAAAGGATACGGTTCAGCTATCTTAAGCCGGTTTGAGAACGAACTTCAAAGACACGATATCGACAGCTTGTATCTCTTGACGGCGACTGGAGGAGCTGCACAGGCTTTTTATGAAAGAAACGGCTATACTGTAAATGATCAGCGGGTCGTCTTGAAAAAATCGTTTGTATAATTTTGTACATAAAGCGGGAAGAGAGCTGCAGAGTGGCTCTCTTTTTAATTAATCTTTTTATCTATTAATATGTAGAAGAAAGGGAAGTATGAACAAGGAAAATAAGGTAATGAAAAGGCGTAAACAAGGAACGGTAAATTAAAAAGCATGTTGTTTTTTCTCAGTGGTGAGTCTCATTATGAGCACACTTAAAAACAGTGCCCATTATGTGGACACTGCTTTTTCATAATAAAGTGGAAAGCTAGCTTTTGGTAAAAAATTAGTGAAAATGAAGCTGTTCATCATTATTTCTAATGATTAGCAACCGCCAAATCCTCCCCAGCAAGCACAGCCGATGATGATTAATAAAATGAATAATACGATGATCAAAGCAAAGCCACTGCCAAATCCGCAGCCGCCACCGCCGTAACCGTAACCGCCATAACCACAGCCACCATAGAAGCCCATATAGTTCACCTCCAAGTTCTGAGTACATTTTTAACATATGCCTGAAATGCAAAAGTGCTCCAAAAATATCCAACGATTTCAATGAAAATAAAAAAAGATAAGAAAATAAGATGGACACGGTACTTTTTTGCACTTCCTACATAGGATGAATCATCCCAAGATCTCATATATGAGCCCCCATGTTATAACGAAGCAGGCTAATACCACTTCCTCCTTAGCCTGCGTACATAATAATGAAGGAGAAGCCGAAGAATTTTTTCTTCGGCTTCTTGTTTTTTACGATGAAATAAACACGTTAGTACGTTCCTTATAACATTCTAAGTCAGGGTCCGTTTCTTTTTGTATGTATTAGGTACTAAAGAGAAATCAAGCTCATTTTCATATACACCTAGTCATTTGCTTTTTTTTCGTAATTCTTTTCCCTTATTTTCAGCATAACCAAGATATTTGCCCAAGACAGCGAATAGGTAAATGCATATTCATGGGTGAAAGCAAAAACAAAAAAACGGAGGTTTCTCTTATGAATTCAGAAATGCATTTTTTACCTACTATGTATTCTCAAGATCATCATCAACTTCAACACGCAGATGAAAGGTTTATTGGCAGACCGTTTGGCTTCGGACGCCCGTTTGGCTTCGGACGCCCGTTTGGCTATGGTTTTGGCAGACCATTTGGCTATGGTTTTGGAGGTCCATTTTTAGGAGGATTAGCAGGAGGGCTAGTAGCAGGTTCACTGTTATCACCATATGGCTATGGCGGTTACGGCTACGGTGGTTATCCTTACGGTGGCTATGGCGGTTACGGCTATGGCTTCGGCGGCTGCTGTTAAACGTAAATAAAAGAAGAATCCTAAAAGAAGTATTTTTCACCTCATTCTTTTCTATAAAGAAATCTGTTTTGGAGCGTAAGGCTTTATGTCCATCCACAGTTAATCAGAGCGTGCATCCCACTTAATGTAAAAAACCATCTGGTGATTTTCCAGGTGGTTTTTGCGTGGAGTTTTTTATGTAGGAAAGAAGTTATATATTTACGCACTTACTGGAGGTCTATGTCTAAAGCAGAAGATTACGACATGATGTTTATCAATACCTTTCCTGTTGCATGCAAAAATTAGCTGATATTGGGCATAATAGAGAGAGGAAAGGAGGCGTTTGCATGGATTTATTATCTGGGAAACCTTATTGGCAGACAACAGTAGCGAAGCCGCCTGTATACCCGTCTCTAGAGGAAGATATTGAGTGCGATGTTCTCATTATCGGAGGAGGAAGTTCAGGTGCACAGTGTGCTTACTATTTATGTGAGCAGGGGCTTGATGTTGTGGTTGTTGATAAACGTAAAGCAGGGCATGGAAGTACAATTGTAAATACCTCTCTTATTCAATATTTAGGAGATAAATTGTTTTACGAATTAGTCAACACGTTTGGAGAAGAAAGAACAGTCCGTCATTATAAGTTGTGCGAACAGGCCATTACAGATATTGAGGAAGCAGCTAAAAAGCTTCCGATTAATGCACAATTTATAAGAAGAGACAGCTTGTATTACGCAAGTTATGAAGAAGATATCCCGAAGATAAATAAAGACTATTTTTATATGCAAAAGCATGGATTTGAAGCTGAAATCTTATCAGAAGAACAAATTGAAAAAGACTATGGATTTAAAAAACGAATGGCAATGCTTATTAAAAATGATGCAGAGCTGAACCCTTACAGTTTTACACTTGGTCTGTTGGAGTATGGAAAACAGCATGGGATTCGGGTGTTTGAAGAAACGGAAATTGTCGGTCAAAAGTTAGAAAAAGATGAAGCGGTGTTTTTCACCAAAAATAAATCACAAATCAAAGCTAAATATGTCATTATGGCAGGAGGCTATGAAAATCAAGAATTTAAGAGAGAGAAAAAAGCTGTACTCACAAGTTCCTATGCTATCGTTACGAATCCTGTAAAAGATTTTACAGGATGGAAAAACCGAAATTTAATTTGGGAAACCGCTCGACCGTATATTTACATGAGAACCACTTCCGATAACCGAGTCATTATAGGAGGTCTTGATGAAAACACGATTGTGCCGCAAGAACGTGATGCCAAACTCATTCATAAAAGAGACAAACTTTTAAAAGAGTTCAATAAGCTTTTTCCTCATATTCAAGTCGAGGCTGATTATTACATAAGCGCTTATTACGGAGGCACTCATGACGGCCTTCCCCTTATCGGAATATATGAAGAAATGCCTAACTGTTACTTTCTAAGCGGATATGGGGATAACGGAACGGTGTATAATATGGTGCTAGCTAAAATCATAGCAGAACATATTACAACGAAGAAAAGCAGTGATTTAGAACTTTACATTCAAACAAGAAAAGTTTAATATGTGAGAAAATGGAAGGTTTTTAAAAAAGCCTTCTTTTTTTACATACATACATTTCTTGAAGTAGAGGAGAGACATAGTATGATAGATGGTCACGCTCTTTATTTACGCCCGTTAACTGTCAGCGATGCGCAGAACAGCTTTCGGCTGCAAAATGACAATCGCGGCTTTTTTGAACAGTTTTCTATGATTCGAGAGGATTCTTTTTATACGTTAGAAGGCCAAGTAGAACAAATTAAGCGCCATGAAGAGAACAGAAAAAACGATCAAGAATACTATTTTGGTCTTTTTCAAAAAGAGAATAATAAATTAATTGGCACCATTAGTCTTTTTCAAGTGATGCGGGGATCTTTACAAAGCGCAATTATCGGCTATTTTTTAGATCACCATCATAATGGGAAAGGGTACGCAACAGAAGCCGTAAAAGCACTTGTTGACTATGCGTTTGAAGAGCTGCATCTTCACCGCATTGAAGCCGGCGTCATGCCACGTAATGTGCCTTCTCAGCGCGTACTCGAAAAAGCAGGATTTCATAGAGAAGGAATCGCTAGAAAAAATGTAAATATTAATGGCATATGGGAAGATCATCAAGTCTTGGCTATCCTTAACCCTAATGATGAAATAGAAGAAATAACGAGTTCTTAAAATTTTGATATACGTTTTTACATTTAAAATTTATAATGAGAATAAGAGAATAGAACAGTCTATATTTAAATAGTAGGTGACTAAGGTAATGGAAGAGAGGAACATCAATGAAAAAGCCGTTTGGGATGTATTGCAGATGGCTAGCGAAGTAGTCGGAAGCAGGACGCTGTTTGTAGGGATTTTCGACGAACAATTTTCAGTTATGAAAGCCTTTAATAAAGAAGGGGGAAGCCTTGTAGAGGATGGACTGATGCTGCCGCTAGAGCTTGCGGTATGCAACTTAGTCACGTGTGATGAACCCCTTGTTATTCCCAATACAAAACGCGATGTTAGAACGTCTAATTTAGCCATCATTGATGGTGCCCGGGTAGGTTCTTATTTAGGAACACCTATTGTGCTAGAAGACGGGAGAATGTTTGGTACCTTATGTGCGGTCGATCCGGATCCTTATCAGTTTAGCGAAAGTGAAATTCAAGGGTTAAACCGTCTGGCTGGTATTTTGTCTCATATTATTTATAAAAATCAAGCGGCTGTTTTGCCGAAAATTGAAGAGAAAATTCTGCAGCTTGATAAGCTGGCACTCGTAGGACAGCTAGCAGCAGGGTTAGCGCATGAGATTCGAAACCCGATGCAGTCGGTGCGCGGCTTTATTCAATTTTTATTTAATGAAAATGAACAGGCAGAACCTTTTCAAAAAATTGTTCTTGATGAACTGGATCGTATGAATGAACTCATTAACAACTTCTTGCTTGTCACGCAGCCAACAGCGCCCAAAAAAGAAATCGTATCGATTGTAGAAGTTATTCATGATACCGTTGCTTTCTTGAAAAGTGAAGCTGCGCTGTATAATGTCGAAATGAACGTAAGAATAGAAGGAGCCATTCCGCTTGTATCAATCGATCCTGCTCAAATGAGACAAGTGTTTATGAATCTTTTGAAAAACGCTATTGAAGCAATGGAGAAAAAGAAACGCGGGGAAGTAAATCTTATTATCAAAGAATGGGAAGGTTGGGCTCTTATTGACATTCAAGATACCGGCTCTGGGATTCCGCTATCTATTATTAATAAAGTAGGAAATCCATTTTTCTCAACAAAAGATGGAACAGGCATGGGGTTAGGGCTTTCTATTTGTAAAACGATCATCAATGAGCATAACGGTAAGCTTGCAATTGAAAGTGATGAGAATGGGACAGTAGTGACGGTTAAGCTGCCTTTGACGCTTTAAGATAAAACAAAAAAGAAAGGAGAGCAAGCACTCATCCTTTCTTTTTTGCTGACCTTTTTAATATGCTGAACTGTCTTCAATCCAGTATTCATAGTCTTCCGCATCTTTTTTATTTAACTTTTTGCCGTTGATGTAAATTTTGTCCCACTCGTAAATTTGTTTATCCAAATAAACGTTAAACACAATGCGCACATGCTCTTTTTCTGTATAATCGTAGCCGGTAAATTGTACAACGTGATGACGGCCTTCTTGCTTGATGTAGCTCCATTTTGGATGGTCAGTATACGTTTCAAGCGTGGGTGCTTCATCGCCGTAGCGAACTACATCTTTAATATTCGTTTTTGTTGGTAAATATGATAATCCCGCTCCGACTCCAAACGTAATCACAAGCGCTAAGATACTTAAACCAATAGCAATTCCGATATGAGTGCCGCCTTTTATTTGCGAATAAGCTTCTTTCCGCTGCTCCGGCTGAGCTTCGGCTCGAGCTAACACGTTTTTAACGTGCTTATAATACCAGCGGTTGGCACATAGCCCTGTAATAAGTGAAGCACCGCCGAACACAATTGCATCGGACCACTCTGGTATGTCTACAAAGCACAAAAGGGAAAACCAAACTACTTCAATAAGCGTTAAAATAAAAAAGTGCTTATACATTTTTCGGTATGCAAACCAAGCGCTTGTCAGAAAAAAGGCTGCCCAGTTCCACGTGTTGCTTTTAGCTGGATTGGCTGTTTTTCCCCATTTTAAATCATAATAAGACGTATTTGTTCGAACTACTTTATGCTCTTCTTCAAAAGACAGGAGTTCATTTACTGCTTGTTCTTCCATTTAAAACACCTTTCATTGGTTATAATCTATCATCTAAAATGACTCTATTATTATACATTATTTCTAGTATTTTTCTATTCTTCCTTAAATTATTTTTAAAGTAAGAATATTTGCGCTGTGTATTTTTTAATGGGAACTTTCATAAAAAAGAAGAATATGGTAGATTTGAAGAAAAAGGAGCTGCTCAACGTGAATCGTTTAAAGAGAGCCCTGCAGCAATCGTGGTCAATTCATTCAAGCACGAAGTGGACGGCTGACAATCCTGCCAAAGGACAGTGCGGAGTGACAGCTCTTGTCGTTCAAGATATCAAAGGAGGAGCTATTTTAAAAACTCCTTGTAAAGAAGGCTGGCATTTTTATAATCAGCTTGATGAACAGCGCTATGATTTTACACAAGAACAATTTCGTGAGCCTCTCCATTACGCAGACATTTTATCCAGTCGGGAAGAAGCGTTTATGGATACGAATGAGGAGCAATATGAGGCTTTAAAGAAAAAAGTAATGACCCATTTTGTACATAAAAATTTGCGTTAGAAAGGAACACAGGAATGAAAACTATTCAGTATTCCATTGTTGATGTATTTGCACAGAGAAAATATACGGGAAATCAGCTCGCCGTTTTTAAAGACGCCGGAAGACTTTCAGACAAAGAGATGCAGCAAATGGCTAAAGAAATTAATTTCTCTGAAACGACGTTTATTACGTCGGTTTCTGTAAAAGGAGAATATGATGTACGGATTTTTACGCCTACTGAAGAAGTGCCATTTGCAGGCCATCCGACGCTCGGTACCGCTTATGTTATCCGAGAAGAACTAGAAGAAAAAGATACAGAGGAGCTTACTCTTCATTATAAAGCAGGTCCTACGCCTGTTACATACGATGAACAAAAAGATGTACTGTGGATGACACAAGGTCAGCCGACGTTTGGGAAAGTGTTAGATAAAAAGCAGGTGGCGGACGTGTTAAACCTTGATGAAACTTATATCGATATGCGTTTTCCCGTTCAAGAAGTATCCACGGGTCTGCCGGTCATTCTTGTCCCTTTAACATCATTAGAAGCTGCTAAAGAGATAAATGTAGACAAAGAAAAATATTTCAAGCTGATAGAAAACACGGAAGCAAAAGCAATTATGGTCTTTTCGCCGGAAACCTATCACCAAGATCATCACGTAAATGTGCGAGATTTTGCTGATTATTACGGCGTTCCAGAAGATGCGGCAACCGGCAGCGCCAACGGCTGTTTAGCAGCATATTTAGTCAAATACGGTTATTTTAATCAGCAAGCTATTGACATATGTGTAGAACAAGGATACGAAATAGGAAGACCTTCACTGCTGTATGTAAAAGCTAGTTATGATGGAGAGGCTTTTCACATTAAAGTAGGCGGAAAAGTAGAGATGATTGCGCGCGGTGAATGGATTTTGTAACAAGCTGTTCATCTGCTGTTCATAATAAGTCCTTATCCTAATAAAAACGCAATAGGACTACTACGTTTGGTTACACTAGTAAACAGATAGATACTGAAAGAATAAATGATGGCGGCCAAAAGGCCGCCATTTTGAATGGTTGATAAAAGGAGTGGCAGAAAAAATGATTCACATTTTACTGGCGGATGACGATGAGCATATGCGGCAATTGGTTCGTCACTATTTGCAGCTTGAAGGCTATATGGTGCATGAAGCAAAAGACGGGGAAGAAGCTTCGGGTCTGCTTGCTAAGCAGCACATTCATTTAGCGGTTGTCGATATTATGATGCCCCATAAAGACGGATATGAAGTTTGCGAAGAAATACGCAGCTACTATGATTTTCCCATTATTTTATTAACAGCAAAAGATCAGCTCGAAGACAAAGAAAAAGGCTTTTTAGCAGGAACGGATGACTATGTGACAAAGCCGTTTGAACCAAAAGAATTGATTTTCCGAATCAAAGCACTGCTTCGCCGATACGAAGTGGTAAATGAAAAGATGATCGTGCTGAACAGCACCTCTATTGACCGAAAAAGCTATGAAGTGCACTGCAGCGGACGACTGTTCATTCTTCCAATGAAAGAATTTGAATTATTAGCTCAGCTCGCGAACTATCCAGGAAGAATTTTCACAAGAGAAGAATTAATTCATCTGATATGGGGAGCGGATTTTAACGGAGATAACCGCACAATCGATGTACACGTAAAAAGGCTGCGCGAAAGGTTTGGACATACCGATGATTTTGTCATTACGACGGTTCGAGGCGTCGGCTATAAGCTTGAGGTGACGGCAAAATGAAGACGCTCTATTTGCGGATTGTCCTGACAACCATTGCTGTAATGGTATTTAGCAGTCTCCTAGCGTTTATTTTAGCAAACGTTTATTATCAGTACAGCTTAAAGCCTTATAACGATCAAAAGCTTACGCGTATGGCAAAAGACATTGCGAGCTTTTACGAAAGCAATAGAGGCGTAGATCAACAGTCTTATTTACAGCATATTAGTAAACTTGGCTATCAAATATATGTAGTGGACAGCACTGGACATGAGACGTTTTACGGACGAGAGTTTAGAAACCAGCACTTAGAAAAGAGTGCTGTCAAACAAGTGTTAGAAGGCAAAATGTATCACGGAATTGCAAACTTTCCTTCACAGGTGTTTGTGACGGGGTTTTTTGATAATGTGTTAGCTAATACCATCGGCGTGCCGTTAAAAGGAGAGGGTAACAAGCAGCAAGCGCTGTTTATTCGCCCTGATATTCAGCTGCAGTTCGGGGAAATGCGCATTTTTTTCTCGGTCATTTTACTGCTGATGATTGTATTAAGTATTTTGTTTGTACTTATTAGCACGCGTTATTTAGTAAAACCAATCGTCAAGCTAACGGAAGCAACAAAGCAAGTGGCGAAAGGAAAATACAACGTTGAGCTGTACGTAAAGCGCCGAGATGAAATCGGCGCGCTTGCTTCACATTTTTCCGAAATGGCTAAAAGTTTAGAGCAGCTTGAAGAGATGCGCCAGGAATTTGTATCGAACGTGTCACATGAAATTCAGTCTCCGCTGGCGTCCATTCAAGGGTTTTCGAAAACGCTCCGTTCTGCTGACCTTTCAGATGAACAAAGAAATGAGTATCTGTCTATTATTGAAGAAGAAAGCCGGCGCATGTCGTCCCTCAGCAAACAGCTGCTTACGCTTGCTTCACTTGATAAAGAAAGTGAGCATATCGAAAAAAGCACGTTTGACGTTGCAACTCAAATCAAGCAAGTGCTGTTTATGACGGAGTGGAGCTGGCGTGAAAAAGAATTAGCCATTGAAATGGATTTTCCTTCAACGATGATTTCAGGCGATCAAAAACTGCTTCATCAAGTGTGGACAAATTTGATTACTAACAGCGTAAAGTTCACGGAAGAAGGAGGAACGCTGTCTCTTCGCGTTGGTATGGAAGATACGTATTGCCACGTGGAGTTTCAAGATACGGGAATCGGCATGTCAAAAGAAAGCCTACCGCATATTTTTAATCGTTTTTATAAGGAAGACAAAGCAAGAAGCCGGACGGAAGGAAGCAGCGGTCTTGGTTTAGCGATTGTGAAGCAAATCGTCGACATGCACGGAGGTTCCATTCACGTTGAAAGCGAAAAAGGAAAAGGCAGCACTTTTCACGTCTATCTTCCGAAAATGTAATGAGCCGTTCATCTTCCATTCATTTTCTGTTTTTATACTTTAAATAGAATGAAAAAAGGAGATGAAAGAAAGATGTTTTTGGCTTTACGTGAATTAAAACATGCGAAGCTGCGCTACTTACTCATTGGCGTGATTATGGTGTTAATTGTATGGCTTGTACTTTTTGTATCGGGCTTAGCAAAGGGGCTTTCCTCTGACAATGCTTCAGCTGTTCAAGAAATGAAAGGAAATTACGTTGTACTTCAAAAAGAAGCGGATCAGCGCCTGACGCGCTCTGTTTTATCCATAAACAAAACAGAAGATATTCAACAACTAAGTGGAAAGAAAAAAGCTGAGCCGCTTGGTGTGATGATGACAGCCGTTATAAATGATGGAAAAGCGAAAAAAATAGACGCCTCGTTTTTTGCCATAAGCACAAGCGGCTTTTTAGCTCCGAACGTAACAGAAGGGAAGATGATTACGGACGATGCGAAACATGAAGCCGTGGCGGACTCTTCGCTAAAAGAAGAAGGAGTAAAGCTAGGTGATACGATAAAAGATACGGCTTCAGGAAAAAGCTTTAGAATTGTTGGTTTTACAAAAAATCAGTCGTTTAGTCACGCGCCTGTTATTCATATTAATCTTAAAGAGTGGAAAACAATTGAAAACACAGGTGCGTTTAATGCAGTGGTGTTAAACATGAACGATAAAAAAGCACATGCTCTTCAAAAAAAGGAGTCTGACATTGACGTGATTAGTAAAGATGAAGCGTTAAAAGGAATTCCAGGTTATCAAGAAGAACAAGGCTCGCTTTTAATGATGGTCGCATTTTTGTTTATCATTGGCGCTTTTGTGCTAGCCGTTTTCTTCTACGTGATGACGCTTCAAAAAATGAATCAGTTTGGCGTGTTAAAAGCGATAGGAGCAAAAACAAGCTATTTAGCGCGAACGATTTTATCTCAAGTGGTTGTCTTAACTTTATGCAGTCTTGCTATTAGTATTGGATTGACGTACGGAGTAGCAGCCGTATTGCCGGATTCGATGCCGTTTCACTTAGACGTATCGCTAATCGCAGGGTGTTCAGCGCTGTTTGTAGCTGTTTCTGTACTGAGTTCATTATTATCGCTGTATCGCGTAGCAAAAGTAGATGCGGTTGAAGCGATTGGGAGGGCTGTTTAATGAGTGAAGAAAAATTAGTTTTAGAGAGTGTTAGCAAGTCGTTTGGAGACGGAGAAAACGCTGTAGATGTGTTAAATGATCTATCGCTGCGTGTAAAAGCGGGAGAGCTTGTGGCGATTGTCGGTCCTTCTGGTTCTGGGAAAAGTACCTTTTTATCCATTGCTGGCGCGCTGCTTTCACCGTCTAGTGGACGCGTGATTATTGACGGAGACGAGATTAATAACATGTCTTCAGCGCAAATGAACAGCATTCGTCTTAAAAAAATTGGCTTTATCTTTCAATCAGCTAATTTAATCCCGTATTTAACGGTTCGCGATCAGCTGCTTCTTGTCACGGAACTAGAAGGAAACCGAAACAAAGAAGCAAAAAAAAGAGCGGATGATTTGCTTGAAAAGCTCGGGCTTGCCCATCGAAAACATCACTATCCTGAAAGTCTATCCGGCGGAGAGCGCCAGCGGGTAGCGATTGCAAGAGCGTGGATGAATAACCCTGAAATTATCTTCGCAGACGAGCCGACGGCAAGCTTGGATTCAGAGCGAGGAAGAGCGGTCGTTCAAATGCTTGCAGATGAAGTGAAGCTAAGGGGAAAAGCGGCTGTAATGGTTACCCATGACCAAAGAATGTTGGATTTATGTGACCGCGTTGTGTGGATGGAAGATGGGAAATTAGTGGAATCAGATAGCGTGCAAGTTTAAAAAAGAGGCTGGGACAAAAGTATGTTAGACGAAGTGAAAAACGAACTATTCATCAACATGTTTGATGAGCGGTTCGTTTTTTTGTGATAGTGCCTATCGTTTTATCTGTTTTGTTCCTTCTAGCAGTTGATTGGAGGGAAAGACGAAGACTCCTGCGGGAAAAGCGGAACAGATGAGACCCCACAGGAGCGTAAGCGACGAGGAGGCTCAGCGGCCGCCCGCGGAAAGCGAAGTCTTGCACGGAAATCAACGGCGGTGTCTCAAGCAGTTCAGCTCATAAGACAATGCTATTTAGGAAAGAAGAAAATAAGACACAGGAAATGAAAAAGCCATGAAGAAATAATAAAAAGGTGATGAAATAATGAGAACATGGAAGACAGCCGCGTTTGGACTTGTCATGGCAAGCTTTACAGGATGTTCAAGCAGTGGAGTTCTTGAAGAATCTCCGCCAAAAGCGTATCTTGAAGCAAGCAACCATCTTTATGACACAAAAGTTGGCACTTACTGCTGGAAAAACACGTGTGTGGATAAAGCAGGCCCTTTGGAATTATTAAAAAACGAAAAGCCTATTAAAGTAAAAGCAAATGAATCGCTATCGCTTGTTATCGAGTATAAACGACAGCCCAACGAAAAGCATATGGCACAAATACAAAACAACCATGAAATGGAAATACCACTGAAGAAAAATAAGCTGAAAGCACCTTCTGAAGCAGGCACCTACTACTACTCATATTCAGTGTGGTGGATGGATGAAAGTCAAAAAAATGTATCTAATGGAGATGCATCGTACGCGTTTGTATTGGAAGTGAAATAAGGAGAGAGCCTATGCAACCCCCTATTATTCTCATTGGACCTATATGCGTGGGTAAAACGACGGTTGGTGAAAAAGTAGCGCAAAAACTAAGTATTCCTCAGTGCTCAATGGACGAAGTACGATTTTCTTACTACGAGGAAATAGGTTTCAGCAAAGAAACACAGCAGGACATTCGACAAAAACAAGGGTTTCAGGGTATGTACGCCTATTGGAAGCCGTTTGAAGCCTATGCCGTTAAAAGAATACTAGAAGATTACAGGCATGCGGTCATTGATTTTGGCGCCGGTCACTCGGTCTACGAAGACATGGGACTGTTTCAGCAAGTAGAAAAGATATTAAAACCTTATCAGTCTCTATTTTTATTGCTTCCCAGTGCTGATAAAGAAGAGTCCATACAACTATTACATCAAAGACTGCAGCAAATAACGGATGATGAAGATGTTTTTAAGCTTAACAAACATTTTGTAACGCATCCGTCAAATGAGCTGCTGGCAAAGCAAACAATTTACACAAAGGAAAAGTCGGCAGATACAGTAGCAAAAGAAATTATTTCATCTATATCGAAGGAGTGAAAGCAATGATTAAAAAAATCGGTCAAATTATGGTGTATGTAAACGATCAAGATCAAGCGGTAAAGTTTTGGACAGAAAAAATGGGATTTCAGGTTATGTCCGAACAAAATAATGAACAAGGCATGAAGTGGATTGAGCTAGCGCCGGCAGCGGGTGCTGAAACAACCATTATCCTTCATAACAAACAGCTAATAGCAAAAATGCAGCCAGAATTAAACGTCGGAACTCCTTCGCTTCTGTTTTTTACAGAAAATGTGGATGAATTATACAGCGATTTAACGGCTAAAGGCGTAACGGTGGGAGAAATGGTATCGATGCCTTCAGGAAAAGTCTTTAATTTTTCAGACAGTGAAGGTAACTATTTTGCAGTTATGGAAAACGTGGATCATAAATAAAGGGAAAAGAAAAAGCACCGGGAGCATTCACTCTCGGTGTTTTACATGTGGGGCAGGGTGAGTTACTCTGCGTCGTTATTATAAATCAAGGGGTGATGCCTCTCATGATAAAACTAATAGGAGAAAAAGTGTTGTTAAGAGAAGCGTGAATTAGAGAAGCACGTATTGTAAATGGAAACTATTTTGACAGCATTAAAATGGGCATTCTGCGAAGAGAATGGGAAAGTCATCGTAGTAAGAGCTGTAATAGAAAAGAATACAGAGGTGAACGAAAGCATTGATTAATATAGTCTCATTATTTAAGGCTTCTTCCTTTATAACTGGAAGAAGCTTTTCTTATATCAATCATGTCATCTGTAAGACCTAGCGTGTATAAAATTAGAAGAAGGAACGTTTATATAGATCTGTTCAAAACAGTTACTGTGTTAAAAACATCAGGGGGGAAATGCATGCGGGTAAACTTTAAAGAATCTGCAAAAAGAAGCGTGAAAAAGGAGAGAACGCTGCAATTTACGCTAAATGTAATCGGAATATTTATGTTTATAGGGGTTTTAATCAGATGGTGGACTGTTCCGTTCGCTATTAGTAACAACCTCGGAATTTATTATAATCCAGATTTTCAAATGAAGCCCAGTGAGTGCAAGGAATTTCTTGCATTCGTTTTATGCGCAGCAGGCGTGTATTTTAGTTTAGTAAACATCTACTTTTTAGGCAAAACAGGTAAAAAATTAGTCTATACCGTTCTTGTTTTACTGGCTGTTTTTAGTCTCTATATGATGGTTATACTTCTTGCTGTAGCTACGCATTAAAGACGTGCGTGCAGCTTAAAAGAAAGAGGTCAAACTTTCTTTCTCCCTTAAATGGTTTTACGATTTTTCTATGTAAAAAACAGATAAGTCTTCAAACGTCTTCATTAGCTGAGCTTCCATATTACTTCCACCTTTTGATATTTTCACTGACACATATGTAGACATTATGTGCGTTTTTGCTTTCATACAATTCTATCAAATCCATTAAAACAGTTTTATTTTTTAAATTCAACTAAAAAGTATTTTCATTATTTTTCCATAAATTATCTAAGATAAGCGGCTATAAGGTTTAAAGAACAAAAGAAAATTGAAATGATTTTTTATGAGTTTTATATCTTGACGAAAAAATATTTCAGGAATAAGATAGGTTACATAAAGTAACGAATGAAAGAAAAGTTACTTTTTAAAGATTATATTTTTCCTAACAGGAGGAAGAGATATGGAAGCGATGACTTTTGTTTTATTCGGTTCAACAGGTGATTTAGCGAAACGCAAAATTTATCCTGCACTCTATAATTTATTTGTAGACGGGAAAATCCCTAAATCAATTTCTGTTGTAGGACTAGGCAGAAGGGAGATGTCCGACGCTGACTTTCAGGAAAAAGTAAAAGAGTCTATTCATACTTTTTCACGTCGCGTCGAAAAAGATTCATCTCTTATGCAGCATTTTCTTTCAGCTTTTCGCTACAGCCCATTGGATGCAACGAATGCTGAAGATTATAAAAAGTTGTTAAATCTAGTAGAAGCACGCGAAGAGGAACGAAACATTCCAAGCAACCGAATGTTTTATCTATCCGTTGCACCAGAATTTTTTGGTACGATTGCCGAGCATATTAAAGACAGTGGCTTAGGTGCTACAAAAGGTTGGAAACGGTTAATTATTGAAAAACCGTTTGGTCATGATCTACAGTCAGCTCGTCAATTAAACGAAAACTTAAGCAAAGCGTTTAAAGAAGAAGAGATTTACCGCATTGACCACTATCTTGGCAAGTCGATGGTACAAAATTTAGAAGCGCTGGAATTCGCTAATCCTATTCTTCAATCATTATGGAATAACGAACATATTGCGAATATACAAATTACAGCAAGTGAAACGGTCGGCGTAGAGGAAAGAGCAAGCTATTATGACCATTCAGGAGCCATTCGAGATATGGTTCAAAATCATATGCTGCAAATGCTGATGATGACGGCTATGCACTTACCGGCCCGCATTAGCGCTGATGATATTCGAAACGAAAAAATAAATGTGTTAAAAGCGCTTCGTCCGCTTGTAAAAGAAGATATGGATCTAGACGTTGTTCGCGGTCAATATGAGGCTGGAAAAATAAACGGGGCTTCAGTGCCGAGCTACATAAATGAGCCCGGTGTATCACCATCTTCTCAGACGGACACGTTTTTAGCAGCCAGACTATATATCGATAATTCGCTTTGGAAAGGCGTTCCTTTCTACATTCGTACAGGGAAAAGAATGGCGGAAAAAGCGACGCGAATTGTTATTGAATTCAAAGACTCGCTAAAAGAGTTGTACTTAGACAAAGGAGAAACAACATCTCCAAATCTGTTGATCATTGAAATTAACCCGCACGAAAATATTACGCTGCAGTTAAACAGCAAAAATCCATTTAATCATGGTCATATTGAGCCTGTACAAATTAATTTTTCAGGTCAGCAAGAAGGAGCGCCGGAAGCATATGAACGCCTTATTGCAGATGCATGCGCCGGAGATTCTACATTTTTTGCTCATTGGAAAGAAGTAGAGCTAGCTTGGGAATGGGTTCAGCCGCTTCTTGAAGCATTTCAGGAAAATACAGTGCCGCTTCACAAATATGCTGCTGGTTCACACGGCCCTGACGCATCAAATGAGCTTTTAGAAAAAGACGGTTTTAAATGGTGGTTGGATGAAGAAACAGCAAGTCAATCACGAGAAGTACAGCCAGTTTAATACAAACAAATTGAAAGAAGGATGACACATGAGTACCAACATAGATACACTCGCAGTTAATACGATTCGCACCCTGTCAATTGACGCGGTGAACGCAGCTAATTCAGGACACCCTGGACTTCCGATGGGAGCGGCTCCGATGACCTATGCGCTGTGGGCGAATCACTTACAGCATAATCCGGCAAATTCAAGCTGGTTTAACCGAGATCGTTTTATCTTATCAGCCGGTCATGGCTCAAGCTTACTGTATAGCATGCTGCATTTAAGCGGATACAATGTATCAGTAGAGGATTTAAAAAGCTTCCGCAAGCTAAATAGTAAAACACCGGGTCATCCTGAATTTGGCCATACGGATGGCGTAGAAGCAACAACAGGTCCTTTAGGTCAAGGAATTGCAAATGCAGTCGGAATGGCAATGGCAGAAGCCCACTTAGCAGCAAAATTTAATAAACCAAATTTCTCTGTTATTGATCACTATACGTATACGTTAGTAGGCGATGGTGACTTAATGGAAGGCATTTCTTATGAAGCGATGTCAATGGCTGGCCATATGAAGCTTGGTAAACTTATTGCTTTATATGACTCCAACGATATTTCGTTAGACGGGGAATTAAATCTTTCATTTAGCGAAAATATCCAAAAAAGAGCGGAATCTGCAAACTGGCAGTATTTACGTGTAGAAGATGGAAATGACGTGGATGAAATCACAAGCGCCATCGAAAAAGCGAAACAGAACACGGAACAGCCAACGCTCATTGAAGTGAGAACAATTATTGGCTACGGAAGTCCAAAAGTAGCGGGAACAAATAAAGCACACGGCAATCCCCTTGGAGAAGAAGAAGCAAAAGCAACAAAACAAGCCTACGGCTGGAAAACGGAAGAAAACTTCTATGTTCCAGAAGAAGTAAAAGCTCATTTTGAAAAGCTAGAAGAAAAAGGGATGAAAGCAGAAGCAGAGTGGAACGAACTGTTTGCTTCTTACCAAAAAGAATACCCTATGCTGGCTGATGAATTAGAGCGTGCCATTACGGGCGAAGCGTTAATTGAAGTGAATGATATTTTAACATTCTCATCAGAAAAAGCGATGTCGACTCGTGTTGCAAGCGGGGAAGCGATTAATTATTTCACTAAATCTGTGCCATCTATTTTTGGAGGCAGTGCTGATTTATCGCATTCCACGATGACGGACATTAAAGAAGAAGGCCCTTACGCACCCGGATATTTCGGTAATCGAAATATTTATTTCGGCGTACGTGAACATGCAATGGGAGCGGCCGGTAATGGAATGGCCCTTCACGGCGGTGTGAAGCCGTTTGTCAGCACATTCTTTGTTTTTAATGATTACTTGCGTCCAGCGATTCGTTTAGCTGCACTGCAAAAGCTGCCGGTCACATATGTGTTTACTCATGATTCCATAGCAGTAGGAGAAGATGGACCAACTCATGAGCCGGTTGAACATTTAGCTTCTCTTCGTGCAATTCCAGGGCTTACCGTAATCCGTCCGTCTGATGCAAACGAAACAGCAAGCGCTTGGGCTTATGCGCTTCAGCAAGCGGAAGGTCCTATAGCCTTAGTGCTTAGCCGTCAAAACTTGCCTGTATTTGAAGAAACAAAACAAAATATCAACGACCTAGCTAAAGGTGCTTACGTATTAACCGAAACAAACGATAACCCGGAGATGATTTTCATCGCCACAGGTTCTGAAGTAGCACTAGCGGTCAGTGCAAAAGCTCAGCTAGAACGTGAAGGTACATCCGTACGAGTTGTAGCGATGCCTAGCTGGGAGCTGTTTAACAAGCAGTCAAAAGAGTATCAAGATCGCGTCTTGCCTGAATCTGTTTCAAAACGAATCTCTCTAGAAATGGGAATTTCACTTGGCTGGGAACGCTTTGTAGGGCCAAAAGGAAAAGTTTTAGCAGTTGACACATTTGGTGCTTCAGGAACCGGAGCTGATGTGATGAATCTGTTTGGATTTACAGAAGAAAACGTAGTAGCACAGGCAAATGAATTACTAAAGGCTTAAATAAGAAGATAAAAAGATAAATAGAAGGAGCGGTTCACATGAAAGTAGGATTAGTTGGTTTAGGGAAAATGGGGATTAACTTAGGACAAAACTTACTGGATCAGCGTCATGACGTTGTAGCATTTGACGTAAATTCAAACGCAGTTGAACAAATGAAAGGGTACGGTGCTTCAGGAGTATCAAGCTTACAGGAGCTTGTTCAGTCACTCGAAACACCAAGAGTTGTATGGCTGATGGTTCCTCATACCGTTGTTGATTCTGTTATTAGTGAAGTGACGCCTCTTTTAGCTGAAGGAGATATCGTTATTGAAGCCGGAAACTCTCATTACAAAGAGTCTATTCGACGCTATAACGAGTTAAAAGAAAACAAAATCCACTTTATGGACGTTGGAACATCCGGCGGAATGGAAGGCGCTCGTAACGGCGCTTGCTATATGATCGGCGGAGATCGTGAAGCGTGGGAAATTGTTGAACCTATTTTCCGCGATACAGCAGTAGAAAACGGATATCTATACGCTGGAGAAGCAGGCAGCGGGCACTTTTTAAAAATGGTTCATAACGGGATTGAATACGGCATGATGGCTGCAATCGGAGAAGGATTTGAAGTTCTTGAAAAAAGCCAGTTCGACTACGATTACGAAAAAGTGGCGAGAGTGTGGAACAATGGATCTGTTATTCGTTCATGGCTCATGGAATTAACCGAAAATGCATTCTCTAAAGATGCTAAGCTAGATGACATCAAAGGAGTTATGAACTCTTCTGGTGAAGGGAAATGGACGGTAGAAACGGCTCTAGACCTTCAAACAGCTACGCCGGTTATTGCGATGTCTTTACTGATGCGCTATCGCTCGCTTGAAGATGATACCTTTACAGGAAAGGTAGTTTCCGCGCTTCGAAACGAGTTTGGCGGTCATGCTGTGGAAAAGAAATAACAAGTGAAATAGTGGGTATAGTAAAAAAACTAATGGAGGAATGAAAAAATGAAATTTTTTATTGATACTGCAAACCTTGACGATATTAAAAAAGCATACAAAGTGGGCGTTTTATCTGGCGTCACAACAAACCCTTCTCTTGTTGCAAAAGAAGGCGTAAAATTTGAAGATCGTATTGAAGAAATTTTAAAAACCGTTCCAGAAGTAGAATCCGTTTCAGCAGAAGTGACGCCGGATGCCGAAACAGCAGAAGACATGATTGCCCAAGCAGAAGAACTAATCAAAATTAACGGCGGGGATCAAAACATTACGATTAAGCTTCCAATGACAATTGCTGGATTAGAAGCGACTCGCTACCTTGCTAAAAAAGGTGTAAAAACAAACGTAACGCTTATTTTCACTGTAAACCAAGCGCTTTTAGCAGCTCGTGCAGGTGCAACATATGTATCTCCGTTCCTTGGTCGCCTTGATGATATTTCAGAAGACGGCGTGCAGCTTGTGGCTAAAATTGCCGAGCTGTTCCGCATTCAAAATATCGACTCTCAAATCATTGCGGCTTCTGTAAGACATCCGGATCACGTTACACGCGTAGCCCTTGCCGGAGCTCATATTGCAACTATTCCATATTCAGTAATCGAGCAGCTTGTCAAACATCCTTTAACCGAACAAGGAATTGAAAAGTTTGCGGCTGATTGGAAAAACGCTGTTCAAAACTAAGTAAAAGATAAAGAACGTGCGCATTCTAGAAAAAGAATGCACGCGTTCTCTCATAATATCCTTAAAGAGGTAAACATCATGAATACAGTAGACGCTAAAATTATTAAAACCCAATACGGTTCAGAAGTTTATGTAGACGATGCAGAGCATATTAACTTTAAAAGCCTTCATGCGCCGAAAGTTAATCAGCCGCTCTATCGCATTGAATTTGAAATTGGCTACTTTTTATTAAAAGAACACAGATATTACGAATACGAAAAAAACTATTTTTGGCTTGCAGTAAGCGAAGATTTTAGTAAGCTAATTATTCAAGAACCTGATATGGAGAGCTTATTTGGAGCTAAAAGCGAAGACGAAAGAACGGCAACAAAAGAGCTTTTAAGTCAGTGGCTCATTCATACCGAGGCTTATAAAAAGCAATTAAACCAGCATATTAATGACTGCAAAAAAAGTAATGAAACAAATGAGGGCATAACGGCTATTTTAGAAAAGTTGCTGCATATTTCAGCAGCAGACATTGAACAAGCCCCAATCGAGAAATTAGCTGCTTCACGAGCAGTTTGACTTAAAAAGTAGGTAAGCATTCATAACTGCAATAGAAAAAGATGCTTCGCTTAAAACGCGAAGCATCTTTTTCATTTTTTATAAAGAGCGGTTTTATCTTTAGGAAAGGTTCTTTCCGCTAAAGTACCTGTTACTTAAATAACTTATACCAATATAAAGTGGTTTCAATAGTAGGATTATATGACTGCTTTAGTGTGTCAACTCCACCTAGTATAAACCCTTGTTTCACATAAAATCTACATGCACCAAGATTATCATCTTGTGCTTCCAAGGACATTCCTATAAGTTTTCTTTGTTTTGCCCACTCTTCTGCTTTATTTAAAAGCAACTTTCCGACTCCACTGCCTCTATAATCTTTTTTAGTAGCAATGTTTTCAATATAACAGAAGCGATTCCAATCCTTACTTATTCTAATCTGTCCTATGCAAGTAGTATTCATATAAGCTAAAAACAAAGATTTATCCTCTTGGTTTATATATTGGTTCCAATCAAGTTTGTCATCTGGAAAACGTGTTTCTCTAGCTTCATCAAAAAGAACTTCTTTATAAGACCACTTGCCTGATTGTAAACTGGGGACAACTCTACCATATAGCTTAAAATAATCATTTGTTATATTGATATCCTCTATTAAGTCATTATTTAATGGAGAAATAGTGAGTTTACTTTCACTACCCAATAGTACACACTTCCTTTTATGATGTTTTGAAAAAATTTTATTTAAGGATAAGTAAATCCTATCTTATTCAACATTACTGTCCGTTAGCTGAATGAACCTCTCTTTATACACTACTATAAAGAGTAAATTTTTCCTGGTTATAATTAAAAGCAACAATCTTTACGAAAAGAGCCTTAGGAAAATAAAGGATAGTAATAAAAAACGACAATATTGTCGTTTTTTATTGACGAATTAATCGGAGAAGGGTACATTATATTAAAACGACATAGTTGTCGTTTTAATATAAGGAGGCTGAAATGATGCTTATTACGATGTTAACAACAGGAACTCGAGGAGACACCCAGCCTTTTATGGCTTTAGGATTAGAGCTAAAAAAGAAAGGATACCGTGTACGAATTGCCGCTTCAGAAGCTTACCAAAACTTCATAGAATCGTACGGGTTTGAATATGCCATGCTTCGAGGAGATGTTTCTAAAATTATAGAGAGCGGAGCAGCTGACGACGCAATTAATGCAGACAATCCTCTCAAATTTTTTTCAAGCTTAAAAAATGAAAAGATGATGGGTATGATGATTAATATACAAGAAGATTTGCACAAAGCATGCAAAGGAGCCGATGCAATTGTATATCATCCAGGTGCGGCAATTGGTTATTTTGCTGCTAAAGAGATGAATATACCAAGCATTCTAGCGAGCCCTTTTCCAATGACACCAACAAAAGATTATCCAGCGTTGATCTTTTATGATCGACCACGGTTTGGAAAAACATATAACAAGCTGACGCACCGTATTTTTGAATGGGGATTTTGGAAGGTAGTAAGTGGTCCTTTAAAAAAATATTGGGTTCAGCAGCATGGAGAAGGACCTAACGATTTTTTATGTCCGTACCCAAAGCAGCGTACAGCAGCTAACCCAACCATTGTTTCATCAAGTCCCGCCGTATTTTCCGTATCTAAAGATTGGCCTGAACACGTTCATTCCTACGGAAATTGGTTTATGGACAGTGATCATAGCTATCAGCCGGAAGAGAGGCTGGAAAGATTTTTAAAGGCTGGAGAACCGCCGGTTTATATTGGGTTTGGAAGTGTTGGGGATAAAAAAAACGCAGACGAAACGACTGCTTTAGTGATTAAAGCCTTAAAACTTGCAGGGAAACGAGGTATCATCAATACAGGAGGAAGTGGAATGAATCACACGGAGGGGATAGCAGAAGACATTTTCTTTGTAAAAGATATCCCTCATGAGTGGCTGTTTCCTAAAATGTCTGCCGTTGTTCATCATGGAGGAGCGGGAACAACAGCCGAAGGCCTTCGAGCTGGCGTTCCAAGTGTTATTATTCCTTATGGAAATGACCAATTCGCTTGGGGAAGAAAAATTTATGAGCTGGGAGCTGGAGCAAAAGCCATTCCGAGAAAAGAATTGACGGCTGAAAAATTATCCACAGCTATTTCCTATACACAAGTTAATGAAATTCAATCCAAAGCACAAGAAATCGGAAAACAAATCCGAGCTGAAAAAGGAGCCGAAAAAGCAGCTCAGGTGATTATTAATACACTCGAGACATTCGGGAATAAATAAAAAGTAAGCGAGCGTGAAAAAAATGCCAAAAGTAAGGGAAGGATACGCTGAAAAAAAGAAGCAAGAGATTTTAGAAGCAGCCAAAAGAGTATGCAAGAGCAAACCGGTGCATGATGTAGCCATGCGAGATATCGTTTTGGAAGCTGGAATGAGTCAAGGAGGCGTGTACAAATATTTTTCAAACCTTGATGAAGTATTTGTCGGACTTCTTAATCAAGAAAGCGTCAGCTATAAAGTAAAAGATAAAATTGAAGCCCTGCTTCAGACAAAGAAAGACTCCTTTGAAATGCTGCATGATTTCATTATGTATATTGGAGAGCATATCCAAGAATCGATGACAGCAGGAGGAGAAATTTACTTTGAACTAGTAGCATTGTATTCAAAAGACCCTCAGCGTTTTATGAAAATTGAAGATCAGCTAGTTGAAGTATCGAACCTTAAATATATTCAAAAAAAGCTTCACGACTTTATTACGGAACAAATAGAAGTAAAAAATTTTTCTCCGGCTGTACCAACAGATGATCTGCTAGCTTTTATGGCTACAGCGATCAACGGAATTACGCAAAATCCAGCTCTGGTCTACAACGTAGATGGACAGAAACAAGCTGCAGAGGAGACAAACGTAGAGCGTCATATAAACACGCTGTCAATAGCTGTCCGAAAGCTGTTAGGAGAATAAATAAAGTTGCAACCTTGAAAATTCCTCTTAGTATTGCCAGCAGTGTTAGGTATGTTTAGAAAAATGGTGTGTCACTTCTCCGTCTCTTTTGAATAGTTTTGCAATAATTAAGCATAATACGACTGCAAACTATATTTAAGGAGATGGAAAAAATGAAAAAAGGACTTATCATTGCTTCTTCGGTTCTTTTCCTTTCAGGCCTAGCTGCGTGCGGAGGAAATAAAGACAATAACGCAATGGACAATACTCAAAATGATTTACGCAACACTTCTACAAACGACGGAGTTGATAACAATATCCCAATGGATAATACCGATCAGCCGACCAAGTCAGTTGAAGCAGCGCAAAATGTAGAAGATATGAAGGAAGTTGATGATGCATATGTGCTTCGTGATAATAACAACGCCTATGTAACAGTAGACCTAGCTGGAAATGACGCAGCGGACAACAATGATAACGGCAAGGTGAACACCGTAACGTATAACGGCGATACTTATCATGAAGTTTCAACTGATTTTGAACAAAAAATTGCGGACCGCGTGAGAGAAGCAGATAGTAAAATTGACAAAGTATACGTGGCGTTTGTCAACACGGGTTTAGACAATATGAATAACAACAATAACGTACCTGGTGTAGATAAAAATGACAACATCTATAAAGATGATGAAAAAGACAACAACCGTGATCCGGAAGATATTGTAGAAGATCCAAAAGATATGATGGATCGTAACAACAAAGATCAATAACATAAAAAGGCCTCTGAATCACCAGAGGCCTTTGGTTCATTAACTAAGTTCAAGTAAAGAAATAAAAATCGGAAGAACACAGCAAGAAACGGCTGAAATAAAATCAAGCTCGTTCTGTTTTTTTGCAGAAAGCGTGAACTCCATCAAAATAATTGTCAGGATACTCATGAAAAGCGTTGCATAAAAAAGAAAATTGCGCTGACTTTCCACTAAAAACAACACCGCATTTAAAATTAAAATAACGGCATAAAGAAACTTAAGCAGCACGTGAAGCTGCATGCTGAATTTATTCTCTTGTTTGTAGCGCAAGATATAGACAAAAAAGAAAATAAATAAAGTTAATTGCCATGAGGCAGGAAGTAACTGCTGCCATAGATTGTCCAAGAAACTCATTCCTCCTATAAAACGATGATGCATATATGTATAACATACATTTTTATTTTAAAAGTGAAGGGTATCTTTAGGCAAGAACAATTCTTCCTTTTTTATTCTTTTTCTTATACAGGCTTTCAACATAAAAAAAGAATGGTCGCAATGACCATTCTTTTTACTTCACTTCAATTAAAACCTTCGTACCGTCTGGAAACTCATCTACTTGATGTGAAATCCAAGACCCGGCGCCTCGGTTGTCTGAAGGCTTTACATATTCAATATCTGCGCCGCTTCCGCCTTCTTCACAAAAGGCCATCGGAAACTCATCTCGGTCATAGCCGCTTTTAGTCGGAATGCCTTTTAAAGACTCACGGCGGTTTTCTTCAGCACCGTCTCGATCGATTGTACAAACAGCCGATTTTCCTTTATCGATTGCATGTTGAATGTGCGCTGCAGTTTCAGGGTAACGATCAGCAGGGAAGGTAATTACTTCATCGTAGGAGGGATTCGTTGAAGAGTTCTGCTCTAACGGATTTCCTTCAATCATAACAATAACGGCTATTACTAAAATTAAAATACCAGAAACAATTTTTTTCAACCTGTAAAACTCCTTTATAAAACGTTTATCACTCTTATTGTAAAGTAATAAGAAAAAAATGTAAAAACATATAATGGAACTAGCTAGAATTCATAAGACCAACATAAGCTCACGTTCAGCTGCTGAACGTGAGCTTATGTCTAATGATGAGAGTGGTGATGATGCGTTTCTTTTTCAGCTGGCTGCAGTGAACGTAACTCTTCTTTTGATAATTTGCCTACTGCGACTTGCTGAGTAGGAAGAATGTGCTCACCGCGAGCATTAATATCGGTTTTAATATAGTAAATACCATCCTCATTAAAGGCAGCTTTTGCTTTATACATACTGCCGTCATAATGTGCCTTTATTGTTTCAACTTTACCGGGAGCATCTTTTTTCCACACGTTAAACTGAACGATTTTGGCACCATCCACCGTTTTATTTTCTTGCATTACGTGCACTTTTAGTACCTGTGTGCTCTGTGGCTCTATATTTTCAGGAAGCATCACATGCGCCGACAGAGGCTTTTGCTGCTTGTAGAGCTGGTCTGCGTCACTGTTTACAGAGCACGCGGAAAGCACAAGCGTACTGAGTATGACTAGTCCGGACATTTTCCATTTATTCATTGTCACTGCACCTCACATCGTTTCATCAATCATGCGTTTAAAAATCGCTTCAATGCTGGAATTCGTTTGATAACAAAAAAATCTAAAAGCCACACGATAATCAAAGACAGTCCGACTAAAGGAAAGAGGATACCAAACACGACGATTATACACGTCACGATTCGCATTGCATTTCCTTCAGGAACTTTAGGAGCCCCCATGTTTTTAGCTGGTTTTCGTTTCCACCACAGTAAGGCTCCGCTGATAGCGATACCAGCAATTCCGATACAAATAATAAGGCCCATAAGCTGATTGATAAATCCAAACTGTGTGCCTTTATGAAGCGTAATACCAAGCGCAATCAATTTGCCCATAAATCCATAGTTGTCGTACCGATAATCGGCTAACACAGCTCCGGTATATTGATCAAGGTGAATGGTTGCTTCATCTTGAGCTCTTGGTGAAAAAACGGAGAGCGTATACACACCTTGAGCGTCGTGCGGAATAGAAATGGTGTAGCCGTCGTGCATATGCTGTTCTCTTGCAATACCTACAATGTCATCAAGCGATACTTTTGTATATTGTGAAGCTGTGGAGCTTGGCACTTCTAACGTTTCAGCTCCCCAAGGCACGTCCGCAACATCTTTTGTTTGCACGGTTGAAGTAGGAGCACTGCCTACCCAAACAGACGGAGGATACCCAACACCTGCGTTTGTGGCGACTTGCTGAAACGCATTGCCCCACAGTCCTGACCACGGAAGTCCCGTTAGTACAAGAAAAAGCATCCCGGCTGAAATCCAAAAGGCCGGTACTGCATGAAGGTCACGTATCAGTACATTTTTACCTTTTGAAAAACGAGGAATCAGCACGCCTTTTATTTTGTCTTTTTTGCGCGGCCACCATAAAAAAGCGCCGGTTACAATTAAGACAATTGCCCAGCAGGCCGCAAGTTCTACGATACGATCACCTGCTGTTCCCGCCATCAGCTCTCCGTGAAATTCTTCAATTTGATTCATCAAGCGACTGGAATCATCTACTTTTCCTATGATGTGACCATTGTGAGGGTTAACAAACATCGTATATGTATGGTCTTTTAATGAAATTCCTACTTCTGAAGAACGAGTAGAGCGATCACTGGGCTTATACGTCAACACATCAGCGTCTGGATACTTTTCCTTTACAGCCTGTACTTGTGCTGAAGGGGATACGGACTGTGACTGAGCTTGTACATGATAGAAGTCGTGATACAGTTTTTCTTCAATTTGAGGCTTGAATAAATACATCCCGCCCGTAACAGCTAATATAAGAAGAAACGGAGTAAACATTAAACCTGCATAAAAATGCCAGCGCCATATGGCTTTGTATAGACCTTGAGAACGCGCCGTGCTTTTTTTCGTTGTACTTGCTGATTCTTCGCGCTTTTCCTGCATCGTTTTTTCCTCCTTTTTACTAACTAACGTGCTTTTATTATAGAAGGAAAGGGAGAATTAGCCATCACCCCTGAGAGTGATTGTTGGGGTTTATAAGAGGAAGGGGGTAATAAAAAAACAGCTCGTGAAAGCTGTTAGTTCATTAAGCCATTTTGAAACGCATAGCTTGTCAGCTGCACGCGGTTTTCTAAATGAAGCTTACTTAAAATATTTTTCAAATGGCTTTTTACCGTGTGTTCAGAAATAAATAACTGCGCCGAGATATCGCGGTTTGACAGCCCTTTAGCCACTAATTGAAGCACTTCAAGCTCCCGTGCAGAAAGGGGAGTGTCTGGCTTTGTAATCGATGTTTCCTGCGGAAACTCTTTTAAAATTTGAAACGCAATTTCTTTTGACATAGGAACTTCATCTAAAGCGAACGCACGCAAATAGTCGTACCACACTTCAGACTGCAGGTTTTTTAACAAATAGCCCTGGGCGCCTTTTTTCAGCGCATCAAACAAATCCGTAATATCGTCTGAAACCGTGATGACCACAATTTTAACATACGGAAACTGAAGCTTAATTTGTTTTGTGGCTTCTAATCCATTCATCACAGGCATTTTAATATCCATTAGCACAATGTCAGGCATTAATTTTTCGGTTAGTTCGATTGCTTCCTGCCCGTTGGTTCCTTCGCCAACAATCATAAAATCTTCATATTCTTCTAAAATATCGCGAATGCCTTCTCTTGCGTGAGCGTGATCATCTACAATCAAAATACGAAACGGCTGCATTTACGTAACCTCCTTTTTAATACTAACAATGGTCTGGTTCTGTTTTCGTTGAATGGAAAAGTCCCAGTTCATATCTTTGGCACGATCTTTCATAATTTGCAGGCCAAGACCGGCCTTAAGAGATTCAGAGGTGAAACCTATACCGAAATCTGTAATTTCACAAATCCATCCGCCTGCCGTTTCACCGGCTGTAATCCAGATTTTATTTGTTTTTGCATGTTTAATGACGTTCATAGCAGCTTCTTTCACACAGGCAAACAGCTCATTTTTTTCTTTTCTCGAAAGCGTTGTTTCTGACAGTCTCCAATCTAAATTGACATCTAGTAAATGAGTATGTGTTAAATCATCGACGTATTGATGAATGCTTTCAGTCCAGCTTTCTGAAGAGTCTGAAGGAGAGTGCTTTAAATTTGTAATCGCTTGGCGCGTATCGTCATGAACATGCTGCAGAGTTTGCTTCATTCGGATAAAATCAGGATCCTGCTCTAAGTTGTTTTTTCTTCCAAACTTGTTCATTTTAACAGATAGGAGAAACAGCGACTGCGCAATGCCGTCATGCAGTTCACGAGCTAATTTTTCACGCTCAATAAGCGCAGCTTTCTTTTCTTTTTCTTGCCTTAGTTCCTCTTGCATTTTTTCTAAAATAGAAAATAAATAGCGGACAAACACAAGCGTTACAAAAAAGACAAGCAGCGGAGAAAGAACATTTCCCATGTCCATTGAGATGTAAGGGAGCAAAAAGGCATGGCGAACATACTCCCAAAGTGCGATGGTCAGAGTTGGAAGAAGCAAAATCAGCCATTTAATTTGTCTATATTTCACGGTATCCCTTCTTTCATCCATAAAATGTGTCTATATTTTATCATTTGAGCGGAAAATTACTAGAGGAAAGAAGAGAAATCACTCTTAGGGGTGAGTGGATAAAGTGAATAAAGAAAATCTTATCTGCAATATCATACAAGAAAAATTCTCGAGTCAATGGTATGGTTAAAAAGCTTAAGATGTGACAAGGAGTGATTTATTAATGGCAAAAGAAATTCGGACAGCGCACGTTGACGCTGATTTACATATTGAAGCTTACCGTTTTAAAGGAATTATGCAAAAGTTTCCTGCTCATTTTCACGAGTATTATGTGATTGGATTTATTGAAGAAGGTCAGCGTCATTTAATTTGCCAAGGCAAAGAATACATCATTAATCCAGGCGATTTGCTGCTGTTTAATCCGTATGATGTTCATAGCTGTGAACAAATAGACGGCAAAACACTTGATTATCGCTGTATTAACGTAACGCCAGACGCGATGAAAAAAGCTGTTTTTGACATTAACGGCAGTGAAAGTCTTCCGCGTTTTAACAGCAATGTGGTACAAAGAAGTGAGGCTGTCTCTAGTTTAAAAGAGCTTCATTTGCAAATTTTAAATGGTGAACATGAGTTTAAGAAAGAAGAGTTATTTTTATATTTGCTAGAAGAACTCATGCACGATCATTCAAACCTTTCCTTTTTTTCGTCAGCTGCTGACACGTCTTATGAAATCAAAACAATCTGCAGCTATTTGGAAGACAACTATACAAACAAGATCACGCTGGATGAATTAAGTCAGCTAATTGGATGGAGCAAATACCGGCTGCTGCGCTCTTTTACAAAGCAAAAAGGAATCTCTCCATACAGCTATTTAGAAACAGTTCGAATCAATCAGGCTAAAAAGCTTCTAGAACAGGGACAAAAACCGATTGACGTCTCCTTTTTAACTGGATTCAGTGATCAAAGTCATTTGACTCGATTTTTTAAAAGTCAGGTGGGGCTAACGCCAAAACAATACATGAAAATCTTTGAAAGTGAAAAGAAAACAGAATGCTAGTAATAGCTTAAAAAGGAGAGAAGAGCTGTGGATCATTTAGCTGCTTATATGCTGATGGCGCTGGTTATGTCAATGATACCTGGTGCTGATACGATTCTTATCATGAAAAATACGCTTCATCACGGAGCAAAAGCAGGACGTTTTACCATACTCGGCATGGCTACAGGCCTCACGTTTTGGACGTTAATTGCTGTGCTTGGCTTGTCTGTTGCTATCGCGCAGTCGGTGTATCTGTTCAACACCATTAAATATATAGGTGCCGCGTATTTATTTTACTTAGGTATCAGGGTATTTCTGACAAAAAATACGCTCTCATTGGAGCACATTTCAGAAGAAGAAAAAGCTGTTAAGCCTTCATCTAATCACGCCTATAAAGAATCATACATACAGGGAGCTCTTAGTAATTTTCTTAACCCTAAAACGGTATTGGTTTATATTACATTCATGCCACAGTTTATCAACTTGGATGCTCACACGAATCAGCAGCTGCTTATGCTTGGTTTTATTCTTACCCTCATAGCGGTAAGTTGGTTTTTAATCTTAGTGTATGTAGTAGATTACGTGAAAAAATGGCTTAAAAAACCGATGTTTCAAAAAGCTTTTCAGAGATGCAGCGGAGTGCTGCTGATTGGTTTTGGAATAAGAACAATCGTGTAATAGTAGCTAGTAAGCAAAAAAGAGGCTGGGATAAAAATATGTTAGTTGAAGGAAGATCCGAATGAGTTTGATTCTTGATGGAGAATCAAACTCGTTCGGATTTTTTATTAGTATGGTGAACATAGCCTTCGTATATTTATTCAGTTATTTCTAGCTGTTGATTGGAGGGCAAGGCGAAGACTCCTGCGGGAAAAGCGGAACAGGTGAGACCCCGTAGAAGCGCAAGCGACGAGGAGGCTCACCGGCCGCCCGCGGAAAGCGAAGCCATGCACGGAAATCAACAGCAGTGTAACAAGCCACCGATACTAGTTCATGTATTCATTTTATCGTCTTTAAATTGTATTGATTTAGCTATATCTCAATCTCTTTTCTTAACGTTTAAAAACACGTAAACGAAACAATTTGTCGTGTATCGACACCGAAAATGGTCCAAAAACGTCCGTTCCATCTAAATCCTGCAACCGATCGCGGTCCTACAAAAATAGGGAAATACCAGAAGCTAGAGCCGTTTCTAAGCCATATGAACGTATTGCGGAATAGACAAAGAGAAATGGCTCCTGGGTCAACAGCAAATGGAGTTGCCGTTTGCTGAGCTGGAATAAATGCCGGCGGAGGGGAAGTTGGAGCTTGCTGCGGGTCAGGTGTAGGTAAACCGCCTGGTGGTCTAGGTGGACCGGGCGGGAGTTGAGGTCCAGGAAATCGTGCTGGGTAAAAATAAAAATCCATGTAATTAATGTCCATTTTTTAAGCACCTCTATTTTCTTAATCACTATTTTATAAAGTATGAGAAAGCTGCCTAAAGGGATTGGGCAACTATAGCTTTTTTTACATAGGTCTTTTTTATGAAGAAAAGTTTGGTTCTTAAGTCGGGAATGAATTCCTTCATGAACTCGATAAAAACTGAATAGGATAAAACAGAGTGTGTTTTTAGAGGAGGACTTTTCATGGATAACAATCCAAAAAAGATGTTTACACCGGTTAAGACCTATCAACCTTTCCACAGTATCTATGATCCGTGCCGGCCGATAGGAGTTAAATATTATTCTACGCCGCCTCAATTATACATGGGATTTCAGCCCGCGAATCTGCAGCAGTTTTCACCGAAAGAAGCGCTAAAAAAAGGAACGCTGTGGCCGGCTTTTTGGGACTACTATGAAAATCCATACAAAGATAAGAAGAGGGATGAAGAATGAAAAAACTACCTCCGGAGTACTATCAGGATTTAGAAGAAATACAGGCGATTGATTTTGCACTTGTAGAATTAACGCTGTATTTAGATACCCATCCAAATGACCAGCAGGCTATGCAGCAGTTTAACGAATACGCGCAGCAGGCTATGCAGTTAAAAAGAAACTTTGAAACAAAGTACGGGCCGCTCCAGCAGTATGGAAACAGCTATACCGACGGGAAGTGGAGCTGGGGAACAAGCCCTTGGCCATGGCAAATATAAGCAGATAAAGGCGGGGACTATATGTGGGTGTATGAAAAGAAATTGCAGTATCCAGTTAAAGTAAGTACGTGTAATCCAACGCTTGCCAAATATTTAATGGAACAGTACGGGGGAGCGGACGGAGAACTTGCAGCTGCACTTCGTTATTTGAATCAGCGCTATACCATTCCCGATAAAGTTGTTGGACTGCTAAACGATATCGGGACAGAAGAGTTTGCTCATCTTGAAATGATTGCGACGATGATTTATAAGCTAACAAAAGATGCAACGCCGGAGCAGCTGAAGGCAGCTGGATTGACAGAACACTATGTAAACCATGATAGTGCACTTTATTACAATAATGCTGCTGGCGTTCCGTTTACCGCTACGTATATACAGGCAAAAGGAGATCCGATTGCAGATCTTTATGAAGACATAGCGGCAGAAGAAAAAGCAAGAGCTACATATCAATGGTTAATTGATATATCAGATGATCCTGATTTAAACGACAGCTTACGATTTTTACGAGAAAGAGAGATTGTTCATTCACAGCGTTTCCGTGAGGCCGTGGAGATTTTAAAAGATGACAGAGACAGGAAGAAAATCTTTTAACTAGCAAAAAACATCCCTCTTTGCGAATGCAAATGAAAGGAGGGATGTTTTTTATTATGGCAGCGTTGATTATGCGCTAGAACTGCAGTGACAAGAAACAACCTTTAATGTTCCTTCAACATCTTTCCAAATTCGCGTATAGCAGTATTCGCCTCCAATAGATTCACCAGTTGCCAGCGACCCATTTAACGCTACTTTTGTAACCGTAACGGCAAGTTCTTGAAACATTTTAATTTCTTGTTCCAACACTTCGATGCCCGCTATATCAAGACTTTTTGAACGATGAGCATTTATATCTTGCTCTTTTGACAACCATTGCCCAAAGTGATTCACAAAAATAAGCTCATCTGAAAGTAATTCTTCTAATAACTCTACGTTATTAGAAAGCATGGCTGAGCGAAGCATTTCTTCGTATTCTATCACTCTTGCTTGGTTCATTTTTAATCCTCCTTTACGCCTTGTGTAACCCTTTTCTATTTCCACCTTACTTTTCCTTTAAACTTCTTCCTTTAATAGGTTGTGTTAAATTATGTTAATCAAGGGGATAAGTGGACTAATTTTCTGTAAGCATAAAATATTCTGAAAGACTCCATTATTTACCTTTAAATGGTATAAAATTAGATTGAAAGAACCTTTTCTTTCCACTTGTCTGGTTATCTTTTTACTATTAAGAAGCAGTTTTTTATACTTGTAATTGTAGCGGAATGAACGTTCATTCCGTCTTTGGAAAGAGGTGATAAAGTGGAATCTACTCCAACAAAACAAAAAGCGATTTTTTCTGCTTCGCTTCTGCTGTTTGCAGAAAGAGGATTTGATGCAACAACGATGCCAATGATTGCAGAAAATGCCAAAGTAGGAGCAGGAACAATTTATCGCTACTTTAAAAATAAAGAAAGCCTTGTAAATGAATTATTTCAACAGCATGTAAACGAGTTTTTACAGTGTATTGAAAGCGGCCTGGCTAACGAAAGAGAAGGATATCGAGATGGATTTCATCATATCTTTGAAGGTATGGTGACATTCACTAAAAATCATCCTCGTGCGCTTGGCTTTATTAAAACTCATAGTCAAGGAGCTTTTTTAACAGAAGAGAGTCGCTTAGCCTATCAAAAGCTGGTGGAATTTGTTTGCACGTTCTTCAGAGAAGGACAAAAGCAAGGCATTATTAGAAACCTTCCTGAAAATGCGCTCATTGCTATTTTATTTGGAAGCTTTATGGAAGTATATGAAATGATTGAAAATGACTATTTATCTTTAACTGATGAACTTCTTGCCGGCGTAGAAGAGAGTCTGTGGGCAGCACTTAGCAGACAATCATGAAACTTAACAAGTGAAAGAGGGATAACATGACAATTAAAGAAATGCCTCAGCCAAAAACATTTGGAGAGCTTAAAAACTTACCGTTATTAAACACAGATAAACCGATTCAAACGCTGATGAAAATTGCAGATGAATTAGGGGAAATCTTTAAATTTGAAGCGCCTGGACGTGTGACGCGCTACTTATCCAGTCAGCGTCTAATTAAAGAAGCATGCGATGAATCCCGCTTTGATAAAAACTTAAGTCAAGCGCTTAAATTTGTGCGTGATTTTGCAGGAGACGGTTTATTTACAAGCTGGACGCACGAAAAAAACTGGAAAAAAGCGCATAATATCTTACTTCCAAGCTTCAGTCAGCAAGCGATGAAAGGCTATCACGCGATGATGGTCGATATCGCCGTGCAGCTTATTCAAAAGTGGGAGCGTCTAAATGCAGATGAGCATATTGAAGTACCGGAAGATATGACGCGCTTAACGCTTGATACAATCGGTCTTTGCGGCTTTAATTACCGCTTTAACAGCTTTTATCGCGATCAGCCGCACCCGTTTATTACAAGTATGGTTCGTGCACTGGACGAAGCGATGAACAAGCTGCAGCGAGCAAATCCAGATGATCCTGCCTACGATGAAAATAAGCGTCAGTTTCAAGAAGATATTAAGGTGATGAACGATCTAGTAGATAAAATTATCGCAGATCGCAAGGCAAGCGGTGAACAAAGCGATGATTTATTAACGCATATGCTAAACGGAAAAGACCCAGAAACAGGTGAGCCGCTTGATGATGAGAACATTCGCTATCAAATTATTACGTTCTTAATTGCGGGACACGAAACAACAAGTGGTCTTTTATCATTTGCGCTGTATTTCTTAGTGAAAAATCCACATGTATTACAAAAAGCAGCAGCAGAAGCAGCACGAGTTTTAGTAGATCCTGTTCCAAGCTATAAACAAGTGAAACAGCTTAAATACGTCGGCATGGTCTTAAACGAAGCGCTGCGCTTATGGCCGACAGCTCCTGCATTTTCTCTATATGCAAAAGAGGATACGGTGCTTGGAGGAGAATATCCGTTAGAAAAAGGCGATGAACTGATGGTTCTAATTCCTCAGCTTCACCGTGATAAAACGATTTGGGGAGACGATGTGGAAGAGTTCCGCCCAGAGCGTTTTGAAAATCCAAGCGCGATTCCGCAGCATGCGTTTAAACCGTTTGGAAACGGTCAGCGTGCGTGTATCGGTCAGCAGTTCGCTCTTCATGAAGCAACGCTTGTACTTGGTATGATGCTAAAACATTTTGATTTTGAAGATCATACAAACTACGAGATGGATATTAAAGAAACTTTAACGTTAAAACCTGAAGGCTTTGTTGTAAAAGCAAAATCAAAAAAAATTCCGCTTGGTGGCATTCCTTCACCTAGCACGGAACAGCCTGCTAAAAAAGCATGCAAAAAGGTAGAGAACGCTCATAATACGCCGCTGCTTGTGTTATACGGTTCAAATATGGGAACAGCTGAAGGAACGGCGAGGGATTTAGCAGATATTGCGATGAGCAAAGGATTCGCACCTCAGGTTGCAACGCTTGATTCCCATGCAGGAAATCTTCCGCGTGAAGGAGCTGTTTTAATTGTAACGGCTTCTTATAACGGACATCCGCCTGATAACGCAAAGCAGTTTGTCGACTGGTTAGACCAAGCGTCTGCTGATGAAGTCGAAGGCGTTCGCTACTCCGTATTTGGATGCGGCGATAAAAACTGGGCTACTACGTATCAAAAAGTGCCTGCTTTTATCGATGAAACGCTTGCAGCTAAAGGGGCAGAAAACATAGCTGAACGCGGCGAAGCAGATGCAAGCGACGACTTTGAAGGCACATACGAAGAATGGCGTGAACATATGTGGAGTGACGTAGCAGCTTACTTTAACCTCGACATAGAAAACAGTGAAGATAATAAATCTACGCTTTCACTTCAATTTGTCGACAGCGCTGCGGACATGCCGCTTGCGAAAATGCACGGTGCTTTTTCGGCGAACGTTGTAGCAAGCAAAGAACTACAAAAACCAGGCAGTGAACGAAGCACGCGTCATCTTGAAATTGAGCTTCCAAAAGAAGTTTCTTATCAAGAAGGAGATCATTTAGGTATTATTCCTCGCAACTATGAAGGAATAGTAAATCGTGTAACGACACGGTTCGGTCTAGATGCATCACAGCAAATCCGTTTGGAAGCTGAAGAAGAAAAATTAGCACATTTGCCACTCGGTAAAACCGTATCAGTAGAAGAGCTTCTGCAATATGTGGAGCTTCAAGATCCTGTTACGCGCACACAGCTTCGCGCAATGGCTGCTAAAACGGTCTGCCCGCCGCATAAAGTGGAGCTTGAAGCCTTGCTTGAAAAGCAACCGTACAAAGAAAAGGTGCTGGCAAAACGCTTGACAATGCTTGAACTGCTTGAAAAATATCCGGCGTGTGAAATGGAATTCAGCGAATTTATCGCTCTTCTTCCAAGCATGCGTCCGCGCTATTACTCCATTTCTTCATCACCTCGCGTCGATGAAAAACAAGCAAGCATCACGGTTAGCGTCGTCTCAGGAGAGGCGTGGAGCGGATATGGAGAATATAAAGGAATTGCGTCGAACTATCTTGCTGAGCTGCAAGAAGGAGATACAATTACGTGCTTTGTTTCCACACCGCAGTCAGGCTTTACGCTGCCAAAAGATCCTGAAACACCGATTATCATGGTCGGACCAGGAACAGGCGTCGCGCCGTTTAGAGGCTTTGTGCAGGCTCGCAAGCAGTTAAAAGAACAAGGACAGTCGCTTGGAGAAGCGCATTTATACTTTGGCTGCCGTTCACCTCATGAAGACTATCTGTATCAAGAAGAGCTTGAAAACGCACAAAATGAAGGTGTCATTACGCTTCATACCGCTTTTTCACGCGTACCAAATCAGCCGAAAACATACGTTCAGCATGTTATGAAACAAGACGGCACGAAATTGATTGAACTTCTTGATCAAGGAGCGCACTTCTATATTTGCGGAGACGGAAGCCAAATGGCACCTGACGTTGAAGCAACGCTTATTAAAAGCTATGCTGATGTTCATGAAGTAAGTGAAGCAGACGCTCGCTTATGGCTGCAGCAGCTAGAAGAAAAGGGCCGATACGCAAAAGACGTGTGGGCTGGGTAAATAAAAAATAACCTCCGCTATTTAGCGGAGGTTATTTTTTATAGCCAGATTGAGACATGACTAAACCCACCTCATTTATAGCGCCTTAGCGTTTCTTCTGCGTGACAGCAAATTTTTTCAATTAGCTCCTGAGGTTCTTCAATTAAAGCATGAGCACCTAAGTTATAGAAAAAAGAAGCCATGTAGTTTAATTCATTTCCATCAGTTATCGTATCGATATAGCCGCCCCCGTCTTCCGCTACCTTCACATGATTTTCAAGCCACGGAACGCCTTTACACTGACGAACGCCTTCGTGCGTCAAGGTTACTTTTAACGAAATCGGCTGTGAGTTTACCGGTTCTGTCTCAAGCCATTCTTTTAACGTAAGAGACATCTTTTCGTCTTTTTCTAAAACTTTTAACGAGTGAATACGATCTGCTCGAAACAATAATACTTTTTGCTTATCGCAGGAATAAGCAGGGCAGTACCACAAGCCGTTATGAGCATAAATGCCAAGGGGTTTGACTTCTTTTCTTGTTTGACCCGTCTTTGAATCATAAAGAAATTTAATATATTTTCCTGTAAGGCTTGCTTCTAGCAGCTCTTTTAAATAAGGAGTGTCTAAGTTTCTTTTAGGATTCCAAAACGCAATATGAGCACTTATTTTATCTACTTTTTTCTTCGTTTCTTCAGACAGGTACACATAAAATTTTTGAAGAGCCGCATGAATTTCTGCATCAAACGGAAGGTCATGATAATACTGCAGAGCTTGATAAGCAAAAAAGATCGAAATAGCTTCTTCTTCCGTAAACAAGATAGGAGGGAGAATACGGTTTTTTAACACTCTGTAACCACCGCTCCGTCCTTTTTCACTGTAAAGAGGCAGTCCTAATTCACTTAAGTCCAGCAAATAGCGCTGAACGGTCCGTACAGAAAGGCCAAATTCCTCCGCTAGTTCTTTTGCCGTAAACGTTCTTTTTGTATTAATAAACATAAGCATATCAACAAGCCGTCTAGACTTAGCCATTTATTTTCACCTTTTTTCTTTTAATATGACAAAAAGTGTCGTATTAAGATGATATCATACAGAAACAGTAAAGTTGAAAGGAGAAAAGGGAATGAAGAAAAAAATCGTCGTATATATTGCCGCAAGCTTAGACGGGTATATCGCAAGAGAAAACGGAGAAATTGACTGGCTAGAAAGTGTAGAAGGAGAGGGAGACAACGGCTACGAAGCGTTTTATCAAACGTGTGATGCGGTCGTTATGGGAAAGGCTACGTACGATCACGTGCTGAAGCTCACACCCGAGTTTCCGTATCTCGATAAAAAGTGCTACGTGTTTAGCCGCTCAGCTCAAGGAAAAGATCAGTATGTGGAGTTTATAAACGAAAGCGTGGCGTCATTTCTCCACAACCTCAATCAAGATACGAAAAAAATATGGCTGGTGGGAGGTGCTGATATTCTCGCTGATTTCTTAAAAGCAAAGAGGGTGGATGAATTTATTATATCGGTTATTCCCGTTTTGCTTGGAGATGGTATTCCATTGTTTAAGCCAGGAATTCCAGAAATGAACTTCAAGCTCACTAATATGAAGCAGTACGGACAAATTGCTCAGCTGTATTACAAAAGAGGATAAGCCTTTTGCGGAGCATTCAATTACTGTTATTTTAGGGACAATGACATCAAGACCGGCTTTTTTTCATAGTATATTTTTGGGGTGAAAAAATGCCAAGAGTAAATTATCGAGATTCAGACGTTGCTTTAATGGCAAGGATGATGAGAGCAGAAGCTGAAGGCGAAGGAAAACAAGGCATGCTGTATGTTGGAAATGTCATTGTAAATCGCCTTAAAGCAAACTGTTTAGATTTCAAGAATTTAAGATCCGTTCCGCAAGTTATTTATCAGGTGCAGGGAGGCAACTATTCGTTCGAGGCTGTTCAAAAAGGAAATGTATTTTATCAACGAGCAAGAGGTGTTGAAAAAAGGTTAGCCAAAAAGAATTTGGATTATTGGAGAGAACACCCGGGGAAATATGCACTGTGGTACTTTAATCCATCCGCTCCATGCCCTCCAACATGGTACGGTCAACCCGCTTCTGGTCAATACAAAAATCATTGCTACTATGAGCCAAAGCCTGGAACATGCGCTAGCGTTTATAACGGGTAGATAGCTTAGAAGATATGCTGCGCTTTGAGAGTCTGGCCTCAAATCCAAACCGTTAGCTGCAGGTGACAAGGTAATTCTTCTTCATATAATAAGAGAAAGCCCTCTTTTCATAAAGAGGGCTTTTGCTAATTGGTGCATGTCTCATTTTGCTTCAAATTTTATGTTTTTACCAGCTGCAAATTCGGATTGATCCTTCGCTTTTGTATCCTTTACCACCCAGGACGTCTTTACCTTAGCTGCTGCTAAAATATCTTTGATTTGCTTATCGGTTAAGCCTTTCGTATAAAGGACAAATTCCCTTGTATAGATGTTTTTGTTTTCTTGCTCTTCATCTGCACCGCTGCCAAACCAATATCTTGTTTGCTGATCGTCTTTCATGTTATTAAAAGCTTCTTTATAGTTAGGTAGCTTAACTTGAATATCCGACAGGTAGTTCGTACCGCGTAAAGTAAGAGTCATATGTACTTTGTGAAAATCTTTTTTAGAAGGGCCTGTTAACCCTGATGTTCCAACTTCACTAAATTCTTTTTTCGTCAGCGGTTTAACTGTAGTAGAAACAGAAACTTTTGGATCTGAATTATTTGTCACAACGTCTTCGGTACTGCAGGCACTTAAAATGAACAGCGTTAAAAGAGCATAAACTGCTCCCATCACTTTTTTCTTCATGCTCGTTCTCCTTTGTCATTAATAGATAATGGTACTCATTCGCCATGTTCATTATCTTTACCTTTATTTGTCTCAACGTCATGATTAATGAAGAAAAGTATAGAACAAAAAGAGAAATGCCGAGGCATTTCTCTTTTTGTTCTATGAGTCTGGATTAAGCGAAGTATGCGTATACTCCGGCATACGCTCTTCTTTTTCCGTTAGTTGAGTATCGGGGCTTTGCTGCTCTTGTGAAACAGGAGACAGCGTAGATTTTTGTTCATGATTCATGTTTGTCATTCCTCCTTCTATGAAGTGAGCTGTTAATCAAGTTTATACGTTTACTAATCTTGCTATTAATTTACGTTACATTGTAAAAAATATACAAATAAAACGTGCATAAATTAAAAAATAGTATAAAATACCATGATTATTTTTGTTTTAATACGGGTAGAGTTAAGTACATTACTTTTATCCATTGATGAATGAAAACACATACATAAAAAACAAAGGGAGTGGAGAAAGATGAGAAAAGAAGAGCAGCCGGTATTATCTGATTTTATTGAAAAGGACCAATTTGAGTTAAATTCATATTTAACCTCTTTACTTGAAACGACAAGTGAAAAAAAAGAAAATCAAAGTTGATGAGTTGAAAACATAGAGGGCTACTTTCCATGTGGAAAGTAGTTTTTTCATTTGTGAACTTGATATACTTATTGGACAAAGAGGTGAGAAAGATGAACCAAAAAGACGTGGTTTCGAAAAGTATTTTAACAAAAGCGACCGGCTTTTTGGCATCCGGTTATACTCATAGTTTAAATCCGTATGCTGGATGTACATTCTCCTGCAAATTTTGCTACGTGCGAGAACTGCCAATTCAGCGTTTTAAAGAAATGGAGTGGGGGACGTGGTTAGAGCTGAAAGTCAACGCAGCTGAAGTCTATCAAAAAGAAATACAAAAACTGCGAAAAAAAGAGCAGCCGATGCGCATTTTTATGTCTTCAGCGACAGACCCCTATCAGCCGGCTGAGCGTAAAGCAGGCATCACGCGCGCCCTTTTAGAAACGATGATCAATCATCCACCTGATTTTTTATTGGTTCAAACCAGGTCTCCCCTTGTGACGAGAGATATTGATTTGCTTTTAGAACTTCAAAAAGTGTGTGATCTTCGCGTATCGATGACTGTTGAAACGGACCGAGAAGATGTAAAACAAATTTTTTCTCCTTATGCTCCGGGGATGAAACTTCGTATGAATGCGTTGAAAGAAGTAAAAGAAAGCGGAATTTCAACGCAAGTAGCCATTGCTCCAATGCTTCCTTTCACGCCTGAATTTCCTGAGAAAATAAAAGGAATGATGGACCGAATTTGCATTGATACCTTGTACTTAGGAGACGGTTCCTTAGGCAAAACGTCTAAAAGGCTAGGGATGCCAGAACTATTTGATCAGCACGGTTTCCTAGACTGGTATGACAAAGACATTCATATCAAAGCCATTCGTTATTTTGAAAAATTTTATCCTTCTTCGATGATTTATCTTTCTCAAGAAGGGTTTGCACCGTAAAAAAAGAAGGGCCTATATAGCCCTTCTTTTCTCCATATTAATTTTTATACGTATCAAACATGTTTGTGTCATCAGGTACGTTTTCTAAATAACTGATCTTCCCGTTTTTATCTAGCTTAGCAATATCTTTTCCTGTTTGAGTAAATACGCTGCCAGATGCACGTTTTCCGCATACTGCCCAAGGCGTTTCAAACATGTCCGTACCTTCAACTGCTTTCCAGCCTTCGAACATATGCTTAATATCAGCATTTTCTTTAAAAACCATTTTCACAAACAGCTTCCAGTTTTCAATGCCTTGCTTTTCGTGGCCGTTTAAGACAAATACGATATCGTCTGAAAAAAGGCTCACCAATTCTTCAAATGCTTGTTCGCTTGTACGTGATTGATCGAATAAATCAAAATATCTATTTAAGTTTTCCATGATAATCTCCTTTGGGTGCTACAGCACCATTTTTTCTTCTACAGTTGCTTTTAGCTTATCCAGGTTTTCTTTTGGACATTTTTTATGAATTTCATTTGTAAGCGTGGCAATGGTTTGCCGTTTTAAAATGGACTGCCACGAAGATTCGGCTTCTTCCATTAAATCGGATAATAAGCAAATATCTTTGTCTTTTAAATTAAGCATATCGTGAAAAATACCGCTTGATGAATAAAGAGACTGCTTGCCTTCAATGGCTACGTATACGTCATAAATACGAATTTCTTCCGGTGTTTTCTTTAAGCGAAATCCACCTTTGCTACCAGGAACGGAAGCAAGTAAATCAGCGCTAACCAGCTTGCGAAGAAGCTTTTGAAAATACGTAGGCGAACCCCCAAGCTGAGTGCTGATAACATCTCCTGGCAGCACAGCTTTTTCAGGTAAAAACGTAAGCAGCAAAATGGCATACACCGATTGCTCAACGCCTGTTTTCATATGCAAAAACATCATCTCCTGCCATATGTGTACAATGTGGATAATGATTATCCATGTTTAGGTTATCATACCGCTTATGAATCAAAAAGTAAAGCAGTTACTTAATATACACGCGATATTCGTGTATACTGTGAAAGAAGCAGCAACAAAATACGGAGATGAGAGAATGACAACTATTGCAGATATCGCTCGGCTTGCAGGAGTAGCAAAAAGCACTGTATCCCGCTACCTTAACGGAGGATCTGTGAGCGATGCGACGAAACGAAAAATTGAAGGAATTATTAAAGAAACAAACTATAGCCCAAATGCTTTTGCTCAAAGCTTAAAAGCAAAAAAAACAAATATCATCGGTGTCATTGTTCCTCGCATGGGTTCTTTTGCGACTTCCCGCACATTAGATGGTATTGACCAAGAACTTAGAGACCACCACTACCAAATGATTGTTTCCAATTCTAATCAAGATTTAGAAAGAGAAATTGAAAATATTTATACGCTGGCTAAGCAGAAGGTAGCCGGTATTATTTTGCTTGCCGTTCAGATTACAAAAGCTCATTTGGAAGCGTTCCGTACGATTTCAATTCCCGTTTTGCTAATTGGACAAGAGCATAAAGAAGTTCACAGTTTAATTCACCAAGATTACGAGGCTGCATGCGACATTGGAAGGTACATAGGGGAAAAAGGGCATAAAAAAATTGCTTTTTTAGGCGTAACTGAAAAAGACATAGCTGTAGGTGTAAAGAGAAAAGAAGGGGTAAAGCAAGGTCTTAAAGACAGCGATTGCGAGATCCGCTGTTATGAAACAAGCTTTAACATGAGCGATGCAATCGGAGCAGCTACGGCAGTGATGAAAGAATTTAACCCGTCCATGATTGTATGTGCGACCGATAACATTGCGCTTGGTACGTTAAAGGCAGCTTATTTAAACGGACTGCGCGTTCCTGAAGATGTATCCATTACGGGCTTTGGAGGCTATGAAATTACAGGTGTGATTCATCCGAGCTTAACAACCGTAAAATATTACTATAAAGAAGCGGGTCAAATGGGAGCACAGCGAATTATCAAGCTAGTTAACGGCGAAGAAGTTGAAAAGCTTACACTTTCAAACTATGAATTGATTGAAAGAGAAAGCGTTGACAATCGTTTTACATAAAAAATGATTGACAGAATGTAGGAGATGCTATAGTATGAATGGTGTAAATACAAACAAATAATTGAACGTATCTCCTAAAGGGGAGTAGCTTTAACAGCAAAGTCGTCATTACAGAGATTATCTCTCGGCTTTGTTGGCGACATTATGTTGTTAGCAAGACCTTTACCGCTTATTTGGTAAGGGTCTTTTTTGTATTCAATTATAAAAAAGGAGGAAAAGGCTCGGACATTTAGAGGAGAAACGTTACATAAAAAGAGAAGGTGGAGGTAACTATGGAGGAACTAATTGGCGTATCAGTGCAAGGTTTGCTGCAAATTATTTTTCTTGATTTAATTTTAAGCGGAGATAACGCGATTGTGATTGCAATGGCGGCTCGTAACGTACCAAAAGACTTACAAAAAAGAGCGATTTTAATTGGAACAGGCGGCGCGATTGGTCTTCGATTATTATTTGCGGCTATTATTGTCCCATTATTAAAAATTCCATTAATCGGAGCGGTCGGCGGCTTGATGCTAGTCTGGATCGCGTATAAATTATTAGCCGATAATCACGAACACGGCGATAACCCTCAAGGTGGAGCAACGGTATGGAGTGCGGTTAAAACGATTATTATCGCAGATGCGGTCATGTCATTAGATAACGTATTAGCTCTAGCTGGTGTAGCTCATGAATTTGTTCCAATTATGATTGGTGTATTAATTTCAATTCCGATTATTATTTGGGGAAGCAGCTTTATTATGAAAGCAATGGAAAAATTTCCGATTATCATTTACGCTGGAGCGGCGATGCTCGCATGGTCTGCTGGAAAAATGATTGTTGAAGATAAAATTATTGGTGGATTTGTTCCAAGTACAGCTTTACATCTTGCTGTTCAAGTTATCTTAACGATTGCAGTTGTAAGTATTGGATACATGAAAAACAAAAAAATGAAAAAAGAACAAGCCCACGCAGCTTAATAAAAAAAGAGCGTACGGATGATCCGTACGCTCTTTTTTCATGATTCGGGATAGTGCATAAGTAAAAAAAAGCTTGCTTCTTCTACAGATGAATTGATATAGCTGTGAGAGGTATTTCCTGAAAAATGCAGAGCGTCTCCTGAGACTAATTCATGTTCTTCACTTTCAAAACGAACCGTTAATTCTCCTTCTTTAATAAGTAAGTATTCATCTCCTAAGTGAGTTTTTGCTTCATGCACGCATCCGGGCTTTAATGTGACAATGTAAATTTCAAACTTTTTTTCCGGGTGATAAGGAAAAAAAGAATATACTAAGTAATCACCTTTGTTGTCCGTGATGGGATCTAGCTGTTTTATGCTTACTTTCTGCACATCCGGAGTGTCTTCTTTTATAAATACAGAAAAAGAGACTTGAAGGCCGTTCGCAATCTTCCAAAGCGTAGTAACTGTCGGACTGGATTTACCTTTTTCAATTTGTGCAAGCATTGCTTTGCTCACACCTGTTAATTCAGAAACTTGATCAAGCGTCAAATTTCGATTTTTTCGTAGTTTAACAAGATTTTTAGCAATAATATCTTGAATCGCGTCCATTGTTGTACTCCTTTAATGATTATAAAGATAGTATAACATACCGTTGTTTAATATAACGTATAGATGTATAATATAGCAGAAAAGGAGGGAGTACGGTGATCGCAGAAAAAGCAGTACAGCAGAGAGAAAAAGTGGATCTAACGTTCAGACAAGGGGCCAAGGACTGTGTCCCTACGCTACTCGGTTACATAAGCATAGGGCTTGCCGCCGGGATTGTCGGCGTGTCCTCGCATCTTTCCGTTATGGAAGTTACTTTATTATCAGCGCTCGTGTATGCCGGGGCTGCTCAGTTTATTATTTGTGCACTGATGGTTGCAAACAGTTCAATTTCAGCTATTATTCTCACAACATTCATCGTTAACTTACGACATTTTCTTTTGAGTGCTACGGTTGCGCCTAAATTTACAAAATATTCGTTATTAAAAAACGTCGGAATTGGAGCACTTCTGACGGATGAATCATTTGGAGTGTCTTCAAATAAAATTGCAAAAGGGGAGCCAATTAATGACCGCTGGATGAACGGATTAAATATAACGGCTTACGTCAGCTGGATTATCGCCTGTACGATGGGAGCCATTTTTGGGCATTTGCTATCTGACCCGGAAGCCTTTGGATTTGATTTTGCCTTAACGGCTATGTTTTTAGCTCTGCTTGTTTTACAAATCGAAAGCGTGTTACCTTCAAAACTTAATCATTATTTACGTTTAATTCTTTATATGGCGATTATTATGATTGTGCTGTCTTTTTTGGTACCTTCACATGTAGCTGTCTTAATTTCAACGATTATTGTAGCGACGATTGGGGTGGTGACGGATAAATGAGTATCCACTATTCAACACTTATCATTATTTTAGGGTGTGCCCTTGTTACCGTAGTTCCTCGTATTGTTCCGTTTTTAGTTGTGCGTAACATCGCGCTGCCAGAACCCGTATTAAAATGGCTGTCCTATATTCCTATTTGTATTTTAACAGCACTTGTTGTACAGAACTTTATCATTCAAACAAATGACAGTGTGAAAATTAACTGGCCCGTCATCATCGTAGTCATTCCGACCTTACTGATTGCGCTGAAAACAAAAAGTTTATCTCTCACCGTTATTAGCGGAGTTGGAATGATGGCGCTGCTTCGTTTTTTTCTTTTTTCATGAAAGCTCAAGTTATGCTCTTGAGCTTTTTTACTGTCTCCTTTACGCACGCTTTTTCATATAGTATGATAAGAGTGTAAATTAGAAGCCAATGAAAACTAAAATATAGATGAGGTGCTTTTATGAGCGGAGTAGTATCTAAATAGGAACAATTGAATGAAATAAATTAAATAAGCAAGACGGGTATTTTTTTGAGAGTAAAGGTACCTTTTATTTGCTTATGGATTTATTTCACTGCCTATGAAGATACCTACAATGCTTTATAAAGGGTTCGGCATTTGTCGCGAAAAAGGCGTCTGTTTTTACAGAGCTTTCTTTCGTGATATGTGTTTAGACACCTTATGAACGCAAAAAGCTGTGGGATCACCACAGCTTTTTTTGTTTACCTTTTTCATTGCCTTCTAATAAATAGGTATCTTCATATGTGATGACAAATCATAGTGAGGAGAAAAACCATGAATACGATGACATTTGAAAAATTGCAGTATCATCAATTAAAAGAAATCGTAAAAGCTCACTGCGTAAGTGAGCTGGGAAAACAATTAATGGATAAACTTCAGCCGAGCACATCTCTTAAAACAGTAAAAAACCGACTTAAAGAAACAACGGAAGCACGAAGACTTCTAGATGCTGAGAAATCACTTCCCCTGTCAGGTGTCTCAGGTATAGGAAGAGTCATCGAAAAGCTTGAAAAAGGCATGATTTTAGAGCCCGAAGAGCTAATGCGCGTATCCGATTTTTTAAAAGGCTGTAGAAAAGTAAAACAATATATGGTGGATAAAGAATTTTTTGCTTCGCTCTTAAGTTCCTATGCCCATTCGATGAAAGAACTGACAAGTATAGAAGAGGAAATTAATTTTGCGATTAAAGCTGGAAAAGTAGACGCTGCGGCAAGCAAAGAGCTCAAGCGTATCAGAAGACATATAGAAGGAACGGAAGCTAAGATTTCAGAACAGCTTGCAAAATTTTTACGAAACGGTAAAAACAAAGAGTATATTCAAGACTTCTTCATCAGTAAAAAAGGAGACCGCTATACGATTCCGATCAAGGCATCCTATAAAAATCATGTTGGAGGAACGATTGTTGAAACATCTTCTAAAGGGTCAACAGTGTTCATAGAGCCGGCGTCTATTACAAAGCTGAATGCGGAACTAGCGATTTTGAAAGCAGAAGAAGAGGTAGAAGAATATCAAATTTTAGCGTCTTTAACAGGTTTAGTGTTAGAGAAGCTAGCTGATATTCATATTAATTTAGAGCTAATTAGCCAATACGACATGGTGTTTGCCAAAGCAAAATACAGTAAACAGGCAGATGGAATTGAACCTAAAATTAATGATTATGGATATATTCATTTAAAAGGCGCATATCACCCGCTGTTAACTGGTAAAATTGTTCCGCTTCACTTCGAAATTGGCAAGAATTATCGAAGCTTAATTATTACGGGACCTAACGCAGGAGGAAAAACTGTTGTCTTAAAAACGATTGGGCTACTGACACTCGCTACAATGTTAGGATTTCATATTACAGCTGATGAAGGAACAGAAATTGCATTGTTTGAGCATATTTTTGTCGATATCGGCGACAACCAAAGTATTGAAAATGCGCTGAGCACCTTTTCCTCACACATGAAAAATATATCGGCTATTTTGCAAAAAGCAACGAACAATACGCTGCTCCTATTTGATGAAATTGGCAGCGGCACCGAACCGAATGAAGGAGCTGCACTTGCGATTGCAATTTTAGAGAAGTTTTATCATATGGGCTGCATAACGGTCGCGACTACGCATTACGGAGAAATTAAGCGTTTCTCAGAAATTCATCCTGACTTTATGAATGCCGCGATGCAGTTCAACAGTAAAACATTAGAACCGCTGTATCAGCTGTTAATTGGCACATCTGGAGAAAGCAATGCGCTTTGGATTTCAAAGAAGATGAAGGTAGAAGAAGAGATTTTACAAAAAGCAAAGTTCTATATGGAAAGCAAATCGTATGATACAGAAGTTGTCAGAGAAAATAAAATAAAAAAACCAACTATTTTGAAGGAAAAGAAAAAAGACCGTGTTGAATACCAAATGGGAGATCGAGTCAAGCTGTTAGATTATGAAAATCATGCGATTGTGTATAAGTCTAAAGATAACACAAACAATATAGTCGTACTCTATCAAAATGAGTTAATTGAAGTAAACGTTAAACGAGTAGCTCTTGAAATCAAAGCTGCTGAATTATATCCCGAAGGCTATGACCTCGATTCATTATTTATTAGCTATAAAGATCGAAAAGAGCAGCATGATCTGCAGCGAGGATCAAAAAAAGCATTGCGGAAAATTGAAAAAGATATACGGAAAAATAGGTAAAACAAAAGCCCAACACTTGTAGGAAAGTGCTGGGCTTTTGTTTTTATGCAGCTTCTCAACAATACATAGCTCCCTTTTGTTAATGACTTAAAAGGTAAGGACGTTTCCTTTAGCTATATTAGTAATCTATAGGTGTAAAAAACATCTCTCACCTCTCTAATGTACCCAAGAGACGTGTTTAATAAATTATTCCTTTGCCGGAATGGGAAGACTCTTGAGCGTTGTAAAACAAAAAGCCATTTTTTTCGCAAAATGTAAAGGAGGCTCTACAGATTGAATATGAAGATACATAAGGACCGGTTCTGTAAAAAGCCAATGGTTATGCAAAGCGCTTACGATAAGACCTTGCCGCGCAGCAGCTTCTGTAAAACGAGGGATTTCTTCTTGTAAAATAGCAATCTCAGCCAAGTTTAACGCGTTTCCCTGCGCGTCTATCGCCTCAAATGATACGCCAACAGGAACGACAGAGCTGCTTTTCCGCCCTTGAACAGAAGCCTGAAAGCTTCTTTTAAGCGACACTGAGCATCCTGTTGGACTAACTTTGCTTTTAGCGTTTAAAATCTGCCCAAACTGCTGACATATCTCACTTGTAGTATACATATAAGCCCCTGCCTTTCTTCTATACTCTTAGTAAGCTTTATGACATAAGAGCTTCACTTATGCAAACCGTGTTCTTATAAAAAAATCCTCTTCACGATGAAGAGGATTTTTTTATTATTCAGCATGCGATGAACGTTCGTTTAACAAATTTTCATAAAAACGAGCAAGTGAAGCAGAAAGGTATGGAATAGACCATAAAAAGCCGATTCCTACTGTAATAATACTTAATAAAAACCAGCCAAGAAAGCTTAGCAGCAGCAGGAAGTACTGTCCTTTATAACCATTCATCAACCTGCGGCTTTCTGTAATCGCTTGATTCATCGAGTAAGTAGGATTGTCTTTACAAATATAGTACGTTTGTGAATATGCCAGTGCTTTAATAATTCCAGGAATCAGTAAAAGCAGCGACCACAGCATCACATAAAGAGTCATAAGTACATAAATTCCTAATGACTTTACATAAAGGCCAAAGTCTTGGAATGTTTTAAACAAGTGCCCCAATTGAACAGATTCACCTCGTGCTAGACCTAAAAATGCCCAGTAGTTCGCCATCAGAAGAGGCGAGAAGACAATAGCAAAGGCAGTTGAAATCCATGAAGCGGAATCAGATTCATCTTTCATCCAATTGTCATAGCCTCCGCTTGCCACAATTTCAAATGGAATAGGCAGAAGCGTATATACTCCGTACGTCACCACCGTCAGTAGAATCGCAAGTCCCCAGCGATTCTTTAAAGAAGCTTTAGCTTCTCTTTTAATCGTACCGATGTTCATGTTGTTCCTCCTTTAATGTTGCAAAACAGTATCTTTTTGCTCGTATTAACATGTAAACCATGCACAATTGTTAATTTTGTATGAAATGAAAATAATAGTCAATAGGTTCTGAGATGAAAAGAGCGCTCTTACAAAAATTTTTACTAGACAGATAGAAATCTCTAAGTAGGTACAATCTGCTTTTGAAGAAGGAGGAGGTGCAAAAGCACTGTGTGCGATGTTTTATTTTAGTTTGAAGTGAAACCCTCATGGAAAGACTTTCTAAGATAGGAGGGATTTCTATGTTTGAAATGATTAAAATGATGCAACAAGTCTTAAACGAAAAAGAATTTTCTTATTGGGTTCATCAAGATCTTTTTAGTTTTCAGTGGTGGCTCATAGTAGTGATAAATGCACTTTTCCTGCTGCTTTTTTACTTTTTTATTGATAGACAGCATCTCTTTTTTATGCTTCTCGTTTTTTTTATCAGCTTTGATATAGTCGGCTTGGTAGATGAATTCGGTAAATTTTTTAATCTGTGGTGCTATCCTCACCAGATGCTTCCATTTACCGATCGCTTCAATACGGTTGACTTTGCTATTATTCCGGTAAGTATCGCACTCGTCTACCAATTTTTCAGCAAATGGAAATTTTTCTTTATCGCACATATTATTACGTCTGCCGTTATTGCTTTTATAGGCATTCCGATATTCAAAGCGCTGTATTTGTACCAATTGCTGAACTGGTCGATGTTTTATTCATTTCTTACCGTATTCGTCATGGGAATTGTCGTGAAAATGATTAGCGATTGGATTGCGGGTAAGAAGAGAGGCTATAGCGTTAGCTAAACAAACAATACTCCTGTCTATTTGAGATAGGAGTATTATTTGTTTAAGGCAAAACGGCAGTATTCCTTTATAATAAATGTAAGAAAGAATGAGAGGAGACTGTGAACGTGGAAAAAGCGAATATCACCCGAACATTTTATGAGTTGGAATGCAGCCACTTAAAATCAGAGATACGAACCTCTGCTAAAGAGCTTTCAAACATTCTTGCAGATGGTTACGTGGAGTTTGGCAGTTCAGGAAGGGTATGGAAACGAAAAGATTACAATCACAATCATGTACTTTCGCCAGATGTATTTGAGATCTCTCATTTTCATGTAGACGTATTGTCTCCTGACTGCGTATTAACTACCTATCATCTTATGAACCATACGGCAGAAAAAAAGACGCTTCGCAGTTCTATTTGGCGAAAAAGAGAAGAAAAGTGGCGCTTGTTTTTCCATCAAGGCACAGTGATAAACGGGGAGTAATAAATAAGATTATTCGGTTATTATTATACTTTCCCTCTATTTGATGCTATGATGAAAGTATATTTTGACGTAAGGGATGTTTTGAAATGAGCAAAAATAACGTAAAAAAAGAAGTGTTTTCATGGATTAAGTCCATTGTTATTGCATTGGTTATTGTAGTGGGAGTTCGCCATTTTTTATTTGCGCCAACTACGGTTCACGGTGAATCGATGTATCCAACGTTTGAAGATTCAAATCGCGTTATTTTAAATAAAATCAGTGATGTTGATCGCTTTGATATGATTGTATTTCATGCACCGGATGCAGATGAAAATTATATTAAACGTGTAATTGGACTGCCAGGAGATACGGTAGAAATGAAAAACGACGTTCTGTATATTAACGGAAAAGCTTATAAAGAGCCGTATTTAAAAGAATCTAAAAAATCTCTTGCACCTAATGAAAAATTCACGGAAGATTTTACGCTTCAAACGCTGCCCGCAACTGATGGCAAAGTGAAAGTGCCGAAAAATTCACTGTTTGTAATGGGTGACAACCGTCCTGTAAGTCATGATGGACGAGCATTTGGCTTCATTCCACAAAAATCAGTGATCGGAAAAGTGCAGTTTCGCTACTATCCGTTAAATGAAGTGGGCGAACCGAAATAAAAAAAGGGAAAAAGGCTGGCGAAATTTAATTCGCCAGCTTTTTTTGTTGGGTTAAAAGAACTGATTTTAAAAAAAACGATTTGCTTTATACAAGTTAAACATCTTCTAAGGAATCAGTAAATTAGACCTTTTGTTACTTCAAAGTAAGAGGTAGTACTGATAGATAAGCAGTTTTTATGGGTACACAGATATATGAAGATAAAGAAGTAAGGATTTTGGAAAGGAGCAGGTCAGCATGAAAAACGTATTAATCATTAATGGACACGAGTATTATAAAAAGTCAAAAGGAGAGTTGAATCAGACGATTTTTAATGAAATGCAGCATTTACTCGCTGATCAATTTGACATTAAAACAACGGTAGTTGATAAAGGCTACGAATTAGAAGAAGAAATTGAAAAGTGGCTATGGGCTGATGTTGTGATTATGCAGACGCCTATTTAATGGTTCAGCATTCCCGGAAAGTTTAAGCAATATATTGATCGCGTGTATATGGATAACATTTTCTTTAAAGGTTCCAATCAATACGGGCGAGGCGGCTTATTAACGAGGAAACAATACATGTTTTCTCTTACATGGAATGCGCCGGGAGCGATTTTTAACAATGACGAAGCTTTCTATGAAGGAAAAAGTTTAGACGAAGCCATTATGCATTTGCATAAAATGAATCAGTACGTCGGTATGAGTCCACTTCCAACATACTCTATTCACGATGTAGTTAAACATCCAAACATTGATCACTACAAGCATAAATTACAAAATCACGTAGCAGAAGTATTTGGAATAGGAGAGCGCCAATAAAAATCGATATCTACAAAAAACCTGACTAAACAGTCGGGTTTTTTTATTCCCTTTGACACAAAATTCGTAGTCAAAAACAGTTTTTCTTTTTCTTTCTGAGTACTAGAGAAATGTCTACAATGGTAAGGAAGAGTTAACCATCAAGTTGCACAACAATTCGACCAGAAGTGGTAATGAAAGCGTAAACATTTTGGTGAAGATCAGTGATAGAATAAATTTAAGCAAGGGGGGAGCAATTGATGCATCTAGATGAAAGGAGCAATTTAATTTTAAAACGAGTGGTTAACAATCCAGGTATTTCCAATTCAGAATTAGAGAGAAAATATCATCTTTCACGGAGGCAGATTAGCTACAGTTTTACAAAAATTAATGACTGGTTAAAGAGTAATAACTACCCAAAAATTCAGCGAACGAACGGGGGGAAATTTATTATTGATCCTCTTCTAATGGAACTGTTTACTGAAAAAGTCGAACACTCTGCTGGAAGTTATATTCCGTCTGAAAAAGAAAGAGCTCAATTGGTTTTGCTAATGCTATTAAGCAGCGAGGAAGAATTATCTTTACTTCATTTCTCCAGCTCGCTATCAGTGAGTAAGAATACGGTATTAAGAGATATGAAATATACACAGAGAATTGTAAATGGTTATCATCTTGAAATTATTTATTCGCGAATGCACGGATACGACATAGTAGGAAGTGAGTGGAATAAAAGGAAGCTGCTTATTGAAGTACTCCGGACCGTATATGACATGTATCAAGGCGAGACGTATATTCAGGCATATACAGGAATTTCAAGAGAAGAAATTAAGAGATTAAAAGAGCAAATGGAAAAAGTAGAAAAGCGTTTAGCACTTCAATTTATCGATCAAAAAATAAAACTTCTTCCATATACAATAGCTATTTTGTTAAAACGAATTAAAAAAGGAAACTTAATTAAAGATTCTTATCATATCGACTATGAAGAACTGTCGGATACAAAAGAGTTTGAGGCTGCCGAAATTTTAATTGAAGATGCTGCTTGTATCCCAAAGGAAGAACGTTTATTTATTACATTACAATTGCTTACTTCTAACGTTCTATCCTCCCAATTTTTAAGAGATGAAGAAACTCTTGAATTAAAATCTTCATTAAAAAAAAGCCTTGCGTTATTTGAGAAAAAAGCATGTATTACTTTTAAAGAAAAAGAGAAGCTGCTTCAAAAATTAGTGCTGCATATGAAACCAGCTTACTACCGCATTAAATATCAGCTAACTACTAACTATTCAATAATTGAAAAAGTTAGTGAAGAGTTTGAAGCCATTCACTACATTGTAAAAGATTCATTAAAGCCTTTTGAAACTTATATTGGCTGCCCTATTCCTGAAAGCGAAGTGATGTTCATTACCGTTTTTATTGGCGGACATTTAATTAACAGTGGCGAAACGATACAGCTGAAAAAGAGAGCGGTGGTTGTTTGTCCTAACGGGGTATCCATTTCACATTTGATGGAGCACACGCTGCGCGATTTATTTCCAGAGTTTTATTTCTACGAAGCTCTTTCGATTCGAGAATTTGATCAATCAAAAGCTGAATTTGATATGGTATTTTCTCCTGTTCCTGTCCAGACTTCTAAACATTTATTTATTGTGGAACAATTTATTTCCGATTTTCAAAAGCTCCAGCTTCGGCAGCGAGTCATTCAAACCATATTCGGTTTAAATACATCCGTGGTGAACATTGAACAGTTAATAAGTGTCATTGAAAAATACGCAAAAGTTGATCAGAAGTCTCAACTTCAAAAAGCACTGCAAGATTATTTTTCTCTCCAAGTATTAAACGAAACAAGTAAAAATCAAGAATACAGTTTAGCAGATTTAATTACACCTGAAACAATTGTGCTGCGCGATCAAGTGGAAAGCTGGAAGGAAGCTATTTCAATAGCCGCTGCCCCGCTTTTACATAAAGGTATTATTACTGAAGCTTATATTGATAAAATGCAGGAACAATATCCGTCTATGTCTCCACATATTGTACTAAGACTTAATGTTGCAATACCTCACGCAAGCCCTGAGGACGGTGTTCAAGCAGTAGGCATGAGCTTACTTAAGTTAAAAGAAGGCTTATTATGCGGAGAGCAAAAAGTTCATTTTATTGTTGTTATCGCAGCTATTGATAAAAAGAAACATTTAAACGCTATGCTGCAGCTGATGAAATTAGCGGAAATGAACGGGGTAATAAATGAGATGAAACGGTTAAATGAAAAATACAAAATCTATGAAATAATTAAAACGCACTCTATCTAATCATGGTACAGAATGTATAGCAAGGAGGATACAATCGTGACATTACAGCCTTTTTTAAAAGAAGAGTTACTGAAGTTAAATAGTGTATGTAAAGATCAAACCGATATCTTTGAAATGGTGTACAAAGAGGCATTTGGCAAAGGGTATGTCAGTGAAAATTTTCTGACAAAAATTAAAGAAAGAGAAGCATCTTTTCCGACAGGTCTTAAAATAGGCGATTACAGCGTAGCAATCCCTCATACAGATCCAGAGCACGTTTTTGAACAATTTATTAGTTTGGTTACCTTACAAAAACCTGTATCGTTTTATTTAATGGATGACAATACAAAAAAAGTGGATGTGCGCATTGTGCTTCTATTAGGTTTAAACCAGCCTCACACCCAGTTAACAGTACTTCAGGAGCTGATGCAAACAATTCAAGATCAGCAAAAAATAGAGCAATTATTACAGGCTGAAAATCAAAGGGACGTTCAAGCTATTTTTAACGGAGTTGAAAATATTATTACAAAAGGGGAGAAGTAAAATGAAAAAGTATATGGTATTAGTAGCGTGCGGAGCGGGAATTGCAACATCAACAGTGGTGTGTGAACGAGTAGAAAATTTATTAAAAGACAACAGCATTAACGCAGAAGTTGTGCAGTGTAAAATTGCCGAAGTAGCTTCTCGCCAAGAAGGAGCAGATTTAATTGTATCGACAACGATTTTACCTACAACATATAGCATTCCGGCATTAAGCGCAACCTCCTATATCACAGGGATTGGCATGGAAGCACTGGACCAAAAAATAATAGATGCCTTAAATAAACCAGTTGCAAATTGATTAGTCAGAAAATTAAAAATAATAAATCGGGAGATGAGTAGAATGAAAAAATATACGGTATTAGTAGCTTGCGGAGCAGGAATTGCAACATCAACAGTGGTGTGTGAACGAGTAGAAAATCTATTAAAAGACAACGGGATTAACGCGGAAGTTGTGCAGTGTAAGATCGCTGAGGTAGCCTCTCGTCAAGAAGGAGCAGATTTAATTGTATCGACAACGATTTTACCTACAACGTACAGCATTCCAGCATTAAGCGCAACCTCCTATATCACGGGAATTGGTATGGAAGCACTGGATCAAAAAATTCTGACGCATTTACAAGCATAGGTATCACGTGTTGCCTCCATTTTAGAAAATGACAAAGAAAAATGAGGGATGGATATGGATAAACTTCTATCAGGTGTGCAGGCAGTATTAAATCTAGGACCTACAGTTATTTTACCAATTGCCATTTTTATCTTAGGCCTGTTATTTAAAACAGGTGCAAAAAAAGCGTTTAAATCCGGAATTACAATAGGAATCGGTTTTGTCGGGATCAACTTAGTTATTGATTTACTTGTAAAAAACTTAGGACCAGCAGCACAAGCAATGGTTGAACGATTTGGTCTAAACCTAACTGTTATTGATACAGGATGGCCTTCTGCCGCTGCAATATCTTGGGCATCTCCCGTTGCAGCTATACTAATTCCTGTTTGCTTGTTTGTAAATATTATTTTGCTTTTATTAAAACTGACTAAGACGCTTGATATTGATATTTGGAACTACTGGCACTTTATCGCTGCTGGTGCAACAGGATACGTCGTCACAGGAAGCTGGTGGTTTGCAATATTGTGTACCGTTCTGTATGAAATTGCTGTTTTATTTGTAGCAGATAAGACGGCGCCAATGGTTCAAAAATTTTACGGGTTAGAAGGAATTTCTCTTCCTACGGGCTCTACAGCTGCGTTTGGACCAATTGGTATTTTGGTAGGTATGGGTGTATCAAGGATTCCAGGGATTAAAAGGTTGAATGCAGATCCCGAATCTATTCAAAAACGTTTTGGTATTTTCGGTGAACCAATGATGATGGGGTTAATCTTAGGATGTGTAATCGGTATATTAGCAGGCTATGACCTCGGTAAAGTTTTTCAGGTAGGTATTTCAATGGGAGCGGTTATGCTTTTGATGCCTAGAATGGTTAAAATCTTAATGGAAGGACTTATTCCAATTTCTGAAGCAGCTCGTTCTTTTCTTCAAAAACGATATGGTGATCGTGAAATATATATTGGATTAGACGCCGCTCTTGCAGTAGGACATCCATCCGTTATGGCTACAGCACTATTACTTGTCCCCATTACATTACTTTTAGCTGTCATTCTGCCTGGGAATAAAGTATTGCCGTTTGGGGATTTGGCTACCATTCCTTTCTATGTAGCTTTTGTTGTGGGCTCATTAAGAGGAAATATTATACACTCTCTTATTTCGGGCACCGTTATGGTAGCGCTATCACTTTACATGGCAACGAATTTCGCAGATGTGCATACGCAAATGTTATCAGGAGCTCAGTTTTCGATGCCGGAAGGTGCAACACGAATTTCAAGTTTAGACATGGGAGGAAACTTATTTAACTGGCTTATTCTTAAGTTCTCTCAGCTGTGGGCTTCTATTTTTTAAAATAGGCATAAACAGGAGGTAAGGCAATGAAAGCGGCCGTGCTGCATGAAAAAAATGAAATTATTTATCAAGATATTGGCATTGATTCCTGCCGAGCGAATGAAGTCAAAATAAAAGTAATGGCAGCAGGAATATGCGGATCAGATACACACAAAATGACAAGCAGATGGAAGTATCCGTTGCCTGCCATTATGGGTCATGAGTTTGCTGGATATATCGTTGAAAAAGGGGCAAAAGTAACAGATTTGAACGTTGGGGACAGAGTAGCTGCTATTCCGTTTAAACCGTGCAACGCATGTGAATATTGCCAAAAAGGACAGTATTCGTTATGCGAAAACTACGGAATGATTGGTGCTCAAGCATTTGGTGGATTTGCTCAGTATGTCAATATTCCAGCTTCTAATGTTATACAAGTAGGAGAGATGGACTTTGAAGAAGCAGCGATGATAGAACCTTTAGCAGTAGCGCTTCATGGAGTACTTAATATTCATCCGCAAATAGGAGACACCGCAGCGGTCTTTGGAGCAGGAGTCATTGGTATGCTGGCGATTCAATGGCTGAAAATTGCAGGTGTAAAAGAAATCATTGCCATCGATATTTCTAGTGAAAAGCTTGCAGAAGCAAGGGCCATGGGTTGCGAAAAAGTGATTCATGCCCGTTATGAAAATGTCTTTGAAAAAATTAATGAATACACAAAAGGGAGAGGGGTGGATCTTGCACTCGAATGCGCAGGTTCCCCTGTCACTCAAGAGCAGTGCCTGCTCGTTACTCGTAAAAAAGGGAAAGTTGGATATTTAGGTATTGCTTATTCAGATGTGTGTTTATCTGAAGCAGCATTTGAGAGTATTTTTAGAAAAGAGCTTACGTTACAAGGTTTCTGGAACTCTTATTCTGCACCGTTCCCTGGGAAAGAATGGGAAACAAGCGTTGACTTTGTTTTAAATGGAAAGATTAGATTAAAAGAGTTAATTTCTCATCGCTTCAAGTTAGAAGACACGCAAAAAGCATTTAATATGATTATTAATCGAGAAGAAGCTTATGGAAAAGTATTAATAATTCCAAATAAGGAGTGAAAAAAATGAAGGCAGTCATGAAGGTAGAGCCAGGCTACGATAATATGCTGTTAAAAACAATCCCTGAATCAGAAGTTCAGAAAAACCAAGTGAAGATTAAAGTAGCGTATACCGGAATATGCGGTACGGATATCCACACGTTTACAGGTCAATATAAAAATTCCCAGACGCCGGTTGTGCTCGGGCATGAGTTTTCCGGTATAGTCGTTGAGGTAGGAGAAGATGTAACAAAAGTAAAAGTTGGCGATAAAGTAACGAGTGAAACAACATTTGTGACGTGCGGAGAGTGTGAGTACTGCTTAGAAAAAGACTATAATCTGTGCGCTCATCGAAAAGGAATAGGTACACAAATAAACGGCAGCTTTGCTGAATATGTTATTTCACGTGAAGAAAGTGTCCATGTGCTGCCGGATACAGTCGACTTAAAAGCAGCTGCTTTAACTGAGCCTCTAGCTTGCTGCGTCCATGCAGCTTTAGAAAAGACAGTTGTTAAAAAAGAAGATAAAGTATTAATTTTTGGTCCAGGACCCATTGGTTTACTGCAAGCACAAGTTGTAAAAGCACAAGGCGCGTTTGTTATATTAGCAGGTATTACAAAAGATCAGAAGCGATTGGAGCTAGCTAAGTCCTTAGGAGTTGACGTAGCGGTAGATATCCAAAAAGAAAGCTTAGAAGAAATGGTGCTGACCTATACAGACGGATACGGTGTTGACAAATTATTTGAGTGTTCAGGTGCTGTTCAGGCGTTAAACCAAGGCTTGCCTCTGGTTAAGAAAAAAGGAACGTTTGTACAAGTAGGGATTTTCTCCGAAAAATTAAACCTTTTAGATCAAGAATCTATCATTCAAAGAGAAATTACATATATCGGCACGCGTTCTCAGAAACCAAGTTCTTGGCATATTGCTTTGAAACTTCTTGAAGAGAAGAAAATTAATACAGAGAAAATGATCACTAAAATTGTGCCTCTAGATTATTGGCGTCAAGGATTCGAAGCCGTTCTATCAGGTAATGAAATAAAAGTACTTGTTCAGTCGTAGAAATGAACTATATAAATAATGTAAATCAGGGGAGGGAGGAAGTGTGAAAGATACGCAAATGGAAGCCGGTTTATATTGTAACAGTTGCAAAGAAGAGCTTCCTCACCACGTTTACTATATTAACGGCAAAATTGTACGCGTAGAGTGTCAAGAATGTAGGCGTACAATGGTATTTAAAGTTGATGTTTTGAAAGAGTTCTATAAAGAGGTCTACAAGCGTGTCTCTACTAAACCTAACCGAGTATCAAAAGAATATAAAAAAGATATAAATAGATTTTTAACTGGAATTCCGATAAGGTTAGTGAGCAAGCCTTATCGTCTAATGAAAGATTTTAATGAATCCATGCATACTATTCACCGCTACAAAAAATGAACTGCTAGAAAATAAAGGGCGGGTTGCCTGTTGTTATAGCTGATGCATCAATGCGTTTTTTCTAGCTACATAAAAAAGCTGCTTTCTATACATGCAATGTATAGAAAGCAGCTTTTTTACGTGACAGTTTCAAACTTCAGGGTGTGAGGTGGGGTAGTTTTTGTTTACCCGTATATATCTAAATAAAACAATCTAAATGATAATGAAGTAGAAATTATTTATTCCGTTTGTTTATAAATTGTTTAAATATAAGATGAAGCAGTTTAGCTTTGGAAAATAAGGGAAGAAACATACTAACTTGCCTGTGTATATTTAGAAAAGGAGGGATAAAGATGTCGTTAGCTCATTTTGATGATATTTCAGAAATTTGCTATGCATGTGAAAAACAGCCTCTTGGGAAAAGACAAAAACGCATTGGCGTATGGACGGAAAAAGAAATGAGAAAGCCTGTTGAAGAGAGAGTAGAAAATCAGAAGGTGGTCGCCCTTTCTCGTTAATGTAAAAAAGCCTTTAGCTCATCTAAAGGCTTTTTTACATATTGGCGTTTGGACATGTGTGAAGGGTCATAGAAGCAATCGTTATAAATCTTCTAGTCTTTGAACTTTTTTGCCTTCTATTTTATGCTGTTCCATCGTTTCTTTTAACTCTTTGTTCGCCGTTGTCATGGTCGTTTCATTTGTTACGCCCATAAATGACCAGCCGTGAGATTCAAGCCAGTACTTGAATTCCCGCAAAAACTCTTCCTGCGTTCCTCCCGTATGATAAAAAGCTCCTTGAATCGTAATAGCCGGTTTTTCCGTATTATACGTTACATACATTTTATTTGCACACATCCAAATGGACCTCCTTTATTAATAAACAAACGTAAATTGACAAAGAAGCGCTGAATCATTCCTCAATAGTTACACTATTTCTCTATTTGACTGCTGTTTTCCTTTTAATCTCTGCGATTAATCATAATTAAATCAAGTTTTTTACAGAAAGAGGAATGTAAGTAAACAGATAAAAAGCGCGTTTCGCAATGAAATCGTCATATTTCTACATATTCTTTAAGGGTCATGTAAAAGTTGTAACATAATGAATGGCACTGTAAGAAACTTAATCCAATTAGAACAAATGTTACTGTTTTTTTTAATGAAAAGGCGAATCTATGTGCTAAGGTAATAACAGGTTCAAATTTTAGGAGGTAGTTTTTGTGAGTAAAAAACGTGTAAAAAAATGGGCAGTTGCTTCTGCAGCGTCTGTAGCATTTCTAGCAAGTCAAGGAACAGCATCAGCAGCAGCTTCGCACAAAGTCGTAAAAGGAGATACCTTGTGGGGGCTTGGCCAACAAAATGGGGTTACGGTAGATGAGCTGAAAGGCGCTAATAACCGCCAAAACGACATGATTTACGTTGGAGAAACATTAACGATTCCTGACCAGGGACAAGCACAATCTGCCGCTAGTCCGGCAACATCTGTACATACAGTAGCACAAGGCGAAACGTTATATCATATTGCAACACAAAACGGCATGACTGTGGATCAGTTAAAAGCTGTTAACGGTTTACAAAGTGATATCATTACCATCGGACAAACATTAAAACTTCAAGGAGAAGCACCGGCGCCGGCACAAACTGCTCCGTCTACATCGGCTTCTGCACAAGATCAAGATTTACTAGCTAGATTAGTAGAGGCAGAAGCAAAAGGTGAGCCGTACCAAGGAAAAGTAGCGGTAGCAATTGTGGTATTAAACCGTGTAGCTTCACCGGAATTCCCAAATAGCATTCACGACGTTATTTATCAGCAGCTAGGAAACGGCGTGTATCAATTTTCACCAGTAGCAAACGGAGCAATTAATCAACCTGCATCAGAAGAATCAAAACGAGCGGTAAGCGAAGCATTATCAAACCCGCATGAAAACGATGCGCTGTTTTTCTATAATCCGAAAATCGCTGAAAGCCAATGGGTTGCAACGCAGCAAGTAACGGCAGTTATCGGAAACCATGTATTTGCAAAATAAGTAGATTTCTTTCAAATATAAACATATATTTCATATATATGTAATATTCATACAAAGAGTCTGTTACAAAAGTATCTTGGTTAAAGCAAAATCCAAACTATTAATATTGATAGTTTGGATTTTTTTGTTATGGTGAACGTAGGTTTCGTATATGTAGAGGTACTTCTAGCTGTTGATTGGAGGGTAAGGAGAAGACTCCTGGGGAGAAAACGGAACAAATGAGACCCCGCAGGAGCCCATGCAAAGAGGAGGCTTATCGGCCGCCCGCGGAAAGCGAGGCCTTGCACGGAAATCAACAGCGGTGAAACAAGCAGTCCAGATCATTTATTCCTATTATTCGTCTTTAAATGAGGGCGAGTTAGGTATGTTTTAATCTCTTATGTATGAAGAGAGAAACAGCTCTTCTTAAGTTTAATTGAACCTTAAAATGTCTTAACAGATCCATCTGTTAAGACATTTTTTTGCTTTAATTTTAAGAAAACCATTGATTATTTAGAGAATAATGGTATTATAGGGGTAGTCAATTGATAATGATAATCATTTACATATGATATAGAGGAGGAGATAACTAGACTTCTAGATGAAAGAAAGGAGCAAGGAAAGTTGAAGTTTTATCAGTTAATTCTTGTGTTTGCTGTACTAGCGGTTTCGTCTCTTTTTGTAGGAGTACAAGACCTGTCAGCGATGGATCTGTTTCATTTAACAAAAGAAGAAAGCCAAACGCTGTTTTTTAGTCGTTTTCCTAGGCTTTTGAGTATTATTATGGCGGGAATGAGCCTTAGTATTTGCGGATTAATTATGCAGCAAATTACGCGAAATAAGTTTGTCTCTCCAACAACTGCAGGAACGATGGACTGGGCAAGACTTGGTGTGTTGATTTCTCTACTAGTATTTGCTTCAGCAAGTCCTCTATTAAAAATGAGCATTGCTTTCATTTTCTCACTTGCGGGCAATCTATTGTTTATGAGAATACTAGACAGAATTAAATTTAACGATACGATTTATATTCCACTAGTTGGTTTAATGCTCGGCAGTATCGTAAGTTCCCTAGCTACCTTCATCGCTTACAAATACGATTTGATTCAAAACCTTTCTTCATGGCTGCAAGGCGACTTTTCGCTAGTAGTCAAAGGGCGATATGAACTTTTATACCTGAGTATACCGCTCTTAATAATTGCTTATCTTTACGCAGATAAGTTCACGGTTGCTGGTATGGGAGAAAGCTTTTCAATCAATTTAGGCGTGAAATACAAACAAATCGTAAACATTGGATTAGTCATTGTTTCGCTTATTACGTCGATTACGATTTTGACCGTTGGCATGCTGCCTTTTTTAGGATTAATCATCCCAAATATCGTATCGATTTACCGTGGAGATCATTTGCGAAAAAGCCTGCCTCATACAGCGGTGCTTGGAGCTGTATTCGTACTTGCGTGCGATATTTTAGGCAGAGTCATTATTTTCCCTTATGAAGTTTCTATTGGGTTAATGGTCGGTGTAATAGGAAGTGCGATCTTTCTTTTTATGCTGATAAGGAGAGGTCGTTATGCATAACAAATATAAAATTATTATTCTCGCCGCGCTGGCTATTTTGTCGGCTGCGCTGTTTATCAGCTATGATTTAGGCTACTGGCAGTACACGCTGCCGCGAAGAATTGAAAAAGTCGCTGCGATTGTTTTAACCGGAGGAGCGATTGCGTTTTCATCCGTTATCTTTCAAACGATTACCAATAATCGAATTCTAACTCCTAGTATTCTAGGACTGGATTCACTGTATTTATTTCTGCAAACGTTTATTGTGTACATCTTTGGCTCGACGAATATTGTCATCATGAACAAAAATCTTAACTTTCTTCTTTGCGTTTCGCTGATGATTATCTTTTCGGTCTTGCTTTACATACTGATATTCAAAAAAGCCGGTAAGAATATTTTCTTTGTTTTACTGGTTGGAATTGTGTTCGGCACGTTATTTAAAAGCATGTCTTCATTTATGGAAATGCTGATTGATCCGAATGAATTTCAAATTGTACAAGATAAATCATTTGCAAGCTTTAACAATGTCAATACTGATTTGCTATACATAGCAGCGGTTATTTTTATCCTGCTTGGCATTTACGTATGGCGTTTTACCTCCATTTTTGATGTTCTGTCGTTAGGAAGAGAACATGCGGTAAATTTAGGTATTGATTATGACAGGCTTGTCAAAAAAATGCTGATTGTGATCGCCATTTTTGTCTCAGTGGCTACAGCTTTAGTTGGGCCGATTACCTTTCTTGGACTGCTTGTTGTGAACCTTGCGAGAGAGCTGTTCAAAACGTACAAGCACACCTATCTTATGATGGGATCACTGCTGCTTAGTGTTATAGCCCTCGTCGGAGGAGAATTTATTGTTGAAAAAGTGTTCACCTTCAGCACCACGCTGAGCGTCATCATTGACTTTGCCGGCGGAATTTACTTTATTTATTTGCTGCTAAAGGAGAATAGATCATGGTAGAAGTAACAAATGTCAGTAAAAAATACGGAGAAAAAACCGTTTTAGAAAAAACATCTGTGGTGATTCCAAAAGGAAAAATCACGTCATTTATCGGCCCAAACGGAGCAGGGAAAAGTACGCTGCTTTCCATTATGAGCCGTCTTATTAAAGCCGACTCAGGATCAATATCAATAGAAGGAAAAAATATAGAGAATATTGACAGCTCGGATTTAGCCAAAAAAATGAGCATTTTAAAACAGTCCAATCAGCTGAATATCAGACTTAGCGTACGTGAACTCGTAAATTTTGGCCGGTTTCCTTATTCAAAAGGCCGGTTAACAAAAAGCGATGAACAAGCGGTTGATCAGGCGCTGAGTTATATGAAGCTTGAAAGTATTCAAGATAAATACTTAGATGAACTGAGCGGAGGACAGTGTCAGCGAGCTTTTATCGCTATGGTCATCGCACAGGACACGGAGTATATCTTCTTAGATGAACCGCTCAATAACTTAGATATGAAGCATTCTGTTGAAATTATGAAGCTGTTGAAACGTCTCGTAGAAGACTTAGGCAAAACCATTGTGATTGTCATTCACGATATTAATTTTGCGTCTGTCTATTCGGATTACATCGTGGCGCTTAAAAACGGTGAAGTGATCCGTGAAGGCCCAACAGAAACCATCATTCAAACATCTGTATTAAAGGATATATACGATATGGATATTCCAATCGAAACGGTTGGCGGACAGCGTATTTGCGTTTATTTTTCATAAAATTTATTCATGAGGTGACAAAAGTGAAAAAAGTGTTAGTAATGTTTGTAGCAGTCTTAACGGCGATTGTTGTGGCCGCTTGCGGTAATCAAGGAGCAAAAGAAACAACAGGTGGAGAAAGTAAGCAAAAAGAAACGGTAACGGTAACCGATCAGTTCAATAAAGACGGAATTAAAATTGAGAAAAATCCTAAAAAAGTTGTAGTATTCAGCATGGGTGCACTTGATACGCTAGATAAACTAGGCGTTGAAGTAGCGGGCTTGCCAAAACAAGCGATTCCTGAGTATTTATCAAAGTATCAAGATGATAAGTATGCGAATGTAGGTGGCTTAAAAGAACCTGATTTCGAAAAGATTGCAGAACTAAAGCCAGACTTAATTATTATTCAAGGCCGCCAAGCAGATTCATTTGATGAATTTTCAAAAATTGCGCCGACGATCTATATCGATACGGACAACCAGCACTATATGAAGTCATTTAAAGAAAACACAAAAGTACTAGGACAAATTTTTGATAAAGAAGATCAAGCGAAAAAAGAGCTAGCAGCAATTGATAAGCAAATTGCAGATTTGAAAAAACAAGCGGACAAACTAGATAAAAAAGCGCTTGTAATGATGGCAAATGACAGCAAAATGACAGCATTTGGTCCAGGGTCTAAATACGGATTAATTCATGATGTATTTGGTATCAAAGCAGCAGACGACAGCCTAGATCCATCGGCTAAGCACGGTCAAAGCATTGCATATGAATATTTAGTTAAGCAAAACCCGGACTACTTATTCGTGGTTGACCGCGGCGCAGCAATTGGTGAAAAATCATCCGCTAAACAAATTGTTGAAAATGAGTATGTAAAAGAAGTCAATGCAGTGAAAAACAATCACGTTGTGTATCTTGATCCAGGTCTTTGGTATTTATCTGGAGGAGGCCTTGAGTCAATGGCAGGCATGATTAAAGAAATCAAAGCAGGAATAGAGAAGTAATAGAAAAAAAGAGCTGGGTTTGACCAGCTCTTTTTTTGCATTTAAAGTATTCAGGGTTCCGTGACTGTAAAAAGACCGCTACGAGCAGTTTTTTGCTTATAACAAAAGGTGTTATCCACATGTTTCAATGAAGTTGTACTTTAGCTACCCAGAATAAAAAGGTCGCATATGGAAACAGTAGTTATGTGCAGATATGAGAAAGACGGCACGCTAGAATATGTTAGGGAGAAAAGAAACAGTGAAAAATCCTATAGCGGACAAAACTCTACATAAGTTAGTTCAAAAAACAAGCAATGTCAATAAAAGGAGTGTTTCATATGTATTATTACAAAGAAGGATTAATTAATGGCATTAAACCGGATAAGCCCGATCCTGCGGCTGCGAAGGTACTGCAAGAAGCCTTAGGCGGTCAGTTTGGTGAAATGCGAACGATGATGCAATATTTCTTCCAAAGCTCTAACTTCAGAGGAAAAGAAACGCAGTACCGAGATTTAATGAAAGGCGTTTTTTTAGAAGAAATAGCTCACGTAGAACTCGTTCAAAATACCATCAATGCATTGTTAGATGAATCCGGCGGAGCCGGCGTAGGAAGTCAAGGTTCAGATCAGGCTCCTCTTGATGAAGCCGTAAAACACGCTAATCCTCATCACTATATCATGGGCGCTCAAAGCTCACTGCCAGTGGATGCAGGCGGAAATCCATGGAACGGATCATGGGTTTATAATCACGGAAATTTAGTAGCTGATTTGCTCAATAACGTTGTATTAGAATCAACCGGTGTTTTACAAAAAACAAGAATATACGAAATGAGTTCTAACCAAACGTTAAGAGAAACGCTAGGTTTCTTAATTGTTCGAGATAATGCTCATCAAAATGCGTTTGCAAAAGCTCTCGAAACATTGGGCGTGGACTGGGGCAAGCTTTTTCCTGTTCCAAATTACGATATCAACAAATATCCTGAATGCAGAAAATTTGTCGAAATGGGCTATCATAACACGCAATTTGATTTTAGATTAGATCCGCATCGAATGGGAGAAATATTCCAAGGGCAGACGCCAAGCAGAAATGGCGGAGACCTAAGCGTAACACCTCCACCGGAAGCTTTTCCAGTCCCTCATTTATCTGAAATGCCAAATGAGCACGCTCCAGGTCTTGGAGACATGAACGCATAAAAATATGCAAATTAGCTTTAATGAATTAGAGCTAAAGCAAATAAAAAACATTGACTGAGAGCTAGTAGTCAATGTTTTTTTATGTTTCTTCAGCTGTCGTTCCTCTGAATGCAAGAACATCCCGCCGTTTACATAAACTCGGGATAAGCGGTTGTTTTACATCTATTTGTGAATTTACTTGTTTTTTATAAGAAGAAAAGGGAATACTTTCTTTAATCACTTGTGATAGAAAGCTAATAAGGGGCATGCTGCTATGAGTAGTCAACAAGATGAATTTTTATTTAAAAGAGAGCTCTATCGCTTAGTACAAGAATACAAACGCTGTAAAGCTGAAGAGATTAGACGGGCAATTAAAAAGGATATTCTTCTTTTGAAGAAGGTTATAAATAACTGAAATAGACAAAAACTAGAAAAAAGCTCATGTTAGTTAATAAATGAGCTTTTTTGCCTGCTTTAAACTTGTTCAAACGAATTAGTATGTCTGTAAATGGTCTTGGGAAGAGTATGGATCATGTTAAACAGAGCTAACGCAGTTGTTTCTGATTCTTCATAACGATAAATGATATCGTTTTCAACATCGCAGATTTGAAAACTGTTTAATTGTTTTGAATAACTTAGTGTAAACCTATTGGCAAGAGTATGAGTAATGTCGCTATCTCTATAATTTACTAAATTTGCTATCATATGCTTAATTTCAGTTAGGTTCATCCACCAAGTCACCCTTTCATGTTATTTAGGTTATCATACCATGTCCAGGTAATTTGAATACTGTTTTTTACAATTTGTAACAACAATTTTCAAAATGAAACATAAAGGTAATAAAAAGTTAAAACGAGCAGCTAAACGCAAGCTGAACATTTCCTATGAGGGTGTAGGCTTTTCTTTGTAATAGGTCAACTCCAGCTTTTTATCCGCGATTTCTTTTAGCCCAATACGAATCATACTGAATACCAAAATCCATAATATAACCGTTAAAATCGTATGTCCAGCTGGGAAAATACCTAGTACAGGTGAGTCCCAAAGAGCGTGCATAAAAACGACAAGCAAAAATACACCGAAAAATTTTGGTTTTATCAACATGCTCCACTGAAATTTCTTATCTCCTTGCACGATGCAGATGGCAGCGCCAGTCAAGGCAGCCCAAGCCACATGTCCTCCAGGAGCAAAAATACTGCGCCAGAGTATTGTAGAATAGAGCATGTGAAAGCTGCCGGAAAGAAGTGCTCGCAAAGCATAGCCAGCGGTTTCAAAAGCAGCAAAACCAGCTCCTATTGCAGCTCCTAAGAGAAGTCCGTTAAGGATATATCTATATTTAAGATTGCGTACAAAATAAATAACAGCGATAACTTTAGCCAGTTCCTCACATATTCCAATCACGATCACGTTTGTGTTATTTCCAAGAATATCATAAAACACAAGTGCTAATAAAAGTGAGAGGATTCCGCCAATAAAAACGACATAAACAATTTTGTAAATAGCAATATTCTGCGGAGCGTTCATTTCCCAAAAGAAAATGAGCGTAGTAAATGGCACTGCAAAAGCACCGACTACAATAAGACCGGGTATAAAGTTGATGTTTTCGAATAAGCTTACGCCTAGATATAGTCCTAAGTATGCGACAAGCGCAATAAGAAAGACCCTTGCAAAAAGCCAAGGCTTTGGCCATGTATTTACAACCTCTTCTATTTTAGGAGTCGTAAGCCCTGTTCCTACAATAAAAAGCCGTTCAGCTTCCATTTCACTGTGCTGTCGGAAGACTCGAGAGAATATATTTCGAAATTTAGGTTCAACCGAACGTTCATTTCTTGGAATTTTATCAACACGATGGGCAAACAAGTAGAATATGCTGTAGTTTTCATCGTGGTCCACGATTTCATGGCCGCAATTTAAGCAGAATTTTACCCCTTCCGGATTAGAATAAGCGCAATGGGGGCATTTCATTTATCTTCCTCCTCTTTCTTTTGACGCTTGTCTTACGATATCTTCTACATATATTATGTGAGTTGATGAAAAAAAGCATAAGAGGGTTTGGCAGGTAATTTGCTTAAATAATGGAATGGTACAGAAGCTATTGCTGAAAGAGACCTCATGAAAGCTAAAAAGGCTGCGCCATAAGGCGAATATTCGACTTACAGCACAGCCCTTTATATGATTAAAAATGTGGATGTTTATAATGCTACTACGCAATAAAAAAGCTTCCTGAAATAAAAATGATGACACCAATGACCATCATTAATGTTTCGCGGTCTTTTTTTCCTGTTTTTTTATTAGCAGGAAGCAGCGATTTTGAAAGAGGCTTGGCAAAAATGATGACAAGCATGCAAACAGCAGCAAAGATGCCAAGCGCCACTTGAAAATTACCTTCAATAAAGACGCATGCCATTAAAAGTACAAGACTTATTTTTAGAAAAATTTTTGATAGGTTCACTATCAACACTCCTTTAGAACACTTAATACGAAAGACTTAGTGATTTTTTTATGTGCCTGTTGTTTTCTACGGCTTGAAGGAGAAAATGAGCGACATCAGAACGGCTGATGTTGCGTCCGTTTTCTGGTATGCTAGCTTCTCCTATACGATAATACGTGGTTAACGAACCGCTCGTTAGACCCATTGGCCGAGCAACGGTCCAGTCGAGTCCGCTTACCTTCAAGAGCTTCACGGCTTCGTGATGGTCGCGAAGCACATTTTTTAAAATACGCTGAGCAAGCCAGCCCGTCATGCCTGGAATTTCTCCGTCGATTCCGGCTGAAGCCGTGTAGGCGATACGCTGAATTCCGTTTTCGTTCATACATTGAATCAGCAGATTTGTCGTTTCTACTAAAAGGGTAGAATGCCCTAGATTTTCGGTTCCCAGACAAGAAATGACTGCATCAGACCCTCGCATAGCCTGACACACTTCATAATAATCCAGCACGTCGCCTTGTATGATGTGTACGTTCGCATGCGTTATCTTAAGCTTAGATGGATTTCGCACAAAAGCTTTTACATAATGTCCGTTTTTAATCGCTTGCTTGATTACTTCCTGTCCGGTCCTGCCGCTTGCGCCAATCAAAAAAATGTTCATACGATCAACCCTTTCGTTTCAATGTAGGTAGTAAAAACGAAATTTTCTTTTACCATAACACATTTTTCTCGATTTAGCTTGTCAAAACATAAAAGCTGCTTACGCGATTCATCAAAGTAAGAGGTATCCTCTGTTCTTTTTTAAAACTTATGTCATAGACTGTCTAGAAAACAAGGAAATGTACGAACGGTTTATAAAGGTGTTTAATGCTATAGAAGCGAAAGGGTATTATAAGAATAAGGGACGAACAGAAGGGGCGATGCACGATGAAAAAATCGGTAAGCCGAGCACGTGTTATCATAGTACTAATAGGTTTTCCGCTCATCTTTCTCATTATGGCGCTTGTGACGGGTGAGTGGCGATATATGACTTGGATGATCCCGCCTGCACTGATGTCATGTTGGACGGCACTCTTCGTATTAAGAAAGCAAGAAGAAAGATAACAGGAAATTTGAACTATTGCATCGAATTTATAGAAAAAGTATAAAATGATAGAAAGCTATAGTAAGAAAATTTAATGAAGGACGGTGTGAAGATGAACGGACAACAGTTATTGTATGGGTTGCTTACGTCTAAAGGCGATATCCTAAGAGCTGCTTATGTGTTATGTGACCACCGCATTTATACGGAAATGTCAGCACGGTATCAGCAAACGGAGCATACGGATTTTCAAGCATCATTGGTAGAAGAAATGAAATTGCTTGAAAAACAGCCTGAAGTAGACATGCATCTGCATATTTTGCTTGAAATGGCGAAGTTTTTTGAACTTCCCGTTTCTCATGCTACAACAAATGGCGAGCTGTACGAGTTAAGCGATAACATTGGAAATTTGCTTGTATCTAAATACAATGAGCTGTTTTCAATTGCACGCTGTCATACGCTAGAAGACGTGATGCGCCATCAAATCCGACTGTTCTTTCATCTAATTGATTCGCAATACATGATTGCTACAAATCGTCAGCAAGCTGTGTTTCAGCAGCAGCTGATGAATTGGATTGAGCAGCTTCCTCCCATGTATCAAGAAAGAATGATTGATGTATTAGGAGACTATCAGCAGGCAGCGCTTGTGAAACTGCTGCAAAAAAAAGGGACAATCGAGCTATACAAACAGCTTCCTCCGCACGCATACCCTGCTATTTCAGGCCTTATGGCAACCGTAATGAGTATCTTTATTCCCGTTAATTACCCGCCAGCACTGCTATTTAGTATGAATGCGCCGCTTTTTTTAATGGCGAGCTTTGAAAGTCATGAAATTATTGCAAAACGCAAAGAAGCTGGAACGTTTTTACCACTGTTATTAGTAGTTGTTCAGCTGATGTGGACGTACAAGCTTGAGCATCAGGATGAGCTGTTGAATTATCAGTCTCTATTGATCAAGTGGTCATCTGTACACACAACGTATCAAGATTATGTAAAAAAGAAAGAGCAGTCACTGTTTGATCGTGAACGGTTAGACAACTTTATTTATAAAACAGAGCAGTATGTTAAGCAGCTCCGCGCTACGGAGAAAAAGACGGTGAAACAAATTGAAACGCTCAAAACAGCCATTCGCCATCAGCTTGATGAAATGGAGCTCACATCGTTAAACGGAGGGCTTGTGCTTCAAAAAATGATTGAAGAGCATGAATCATTAAAACAGGATGTAGAAGAACTGCAGCGCAAGCTTTCGATTAAAGGTGACTTCTTCTCTAAAGTAAGGCTGACGTTCCGTTCTGCAGAACGAGCTGTCAAAAGCAAAGTGAAAGAAGTAGAGCGTAAAAAAGTGCTTATGCAAATGACGGACTTTATTTTAGCAAATCGCTTGCCCGTATGCGTGGATATTCAAAATGAAATTTATGATTATCAAGACGAGCTGACGACGACTATTTTTCAAATTAATCAGCAGGTCGAGCTGCTTGAAGAAACAAAACAAAGCCGCCAGCTAGCCGATGCAAAAGTACGCCGCTATGATCAAGAAATAAAGCGATTTGAGCGGAACTATTATGGCTTAAAAGAAGGAACAGTTGAAGAAATGGCGCAGTAAAACTGGGACAAACGTATTTTATCCGAACGAGTTTGATTCTTTATGGAGAATTAAACTCGTTTAGTTATGTCTCAACCTTATTCTCTGTCTGTAGGAGCGGACAGCTGATCTTTATACTCATCTACATAGAGCATGCCGTTTGTTGACACAACTGCATACAGCACTTGGTTCAACTGAAGCTGACGATTTGAAAGCTCAAGGTTGATCCATTGTTCGGTATATTGAGGTGTTAAATTTTTATGAATAATTTCTCCGTCCATGATGAGTTCTACCGGTAAATTCATTTCTTTAAACGGCTTAGACAAAACGTCCTGTTTGGCAATGTTTTGATAAGCAGTTTTCTTTAATACCGACAGTTTTCCGCTTACTTCTAAAACAGCAAATTCTACTTCAGCAATGTTGAACGTTCCTAGTTCTCGTAAATGCTGATTCAAGTCGTCAATGGAATATTTGACTTTTTTCATATTTGCTTCAAGAAGCTTTCCTTTTTCCATAATAACCGTCGGGCGTCCTGTAATCCATTTTCGCAAGCGCCTGCTTTTTAGAGCTGTTGATGCTAAAAGAAAATGAATAGCCACAAGAAAAGCAAAAGAAGCGAACATCGGCAGAAATTTTAATTTTAAATCAAATCCCATATTTGCGATGAACGACCCAATAATGATGGACATCGCAAACGTAAAATGATTGTTATGGGTGTTAATTTGTTTTCCAATCAGGAAAGTTGTAATGCTTAAGATAATAAAAGAAACAAAGGTCCTAAGAAGGGACATGAGAATGTCTTCCATAGGTTGTGATGTCACCTGCTTTCTCATAAATAGAAAGAGTATCTATCTCTATAGCGTTATCCATTTAAAGGATCGTTATACAAGAAAAAACATCAAGAGGAAGTGCGGATAATTCGTTCATATTCGGCTGCTTAAAAAGGGCTAGAAAGGCTGTAGGTAAGGGATAGAAGCGAACAAAAAGAATGTGCAAATTCCTTTGAAATTTTTTGGAGGATTTGTTACAATAAAGGTGCTTATTTTTGTTCGGTAAGGATAGTTCGAAGTGTTCGTCTTGACTTATTGTAAGAGCAGGAATAGAGTAATACACAATGTGTGGATTGTCACACAAGGAGGAAAAGAGATATGTTACAAGGTAAAGTAAAATGGTTCAACGCTGAAAAAGGTTTCGGTTTCATCGAAGTAGAAGGACAAGACGATGTATTCGTTCATTTCTCTGCTATCCAAGGCGAAGGTTTCAAAACTTTAGAAGAAGGTCAAGAAGTTACATTTGAAATCGTTGAAGGCAACCGTGGACCACAAGCTGCTAACGTTCAAAAGTAATTTTTTTTATAAAGTTTAAGCCGATCAGCAGAACGTTTCTCTGGTCGGTCGTTAAACTAAACTGGGAGAAGGCCCCTTTTATAAAAGGGGTCTTTTCTTGTTCGCTTTTTACACCTTGTTGACGATTTCTTTGATTTTGCAGAAGTATTCAAATATGAAAAAAACTAGTCACGCAGTATAAAAAAAGCGTATAATGAAATGATGAAAATAGGAATTGTAGAGCAGAAAGGATTTTAAAACGTATGAGCAACCAACTTCAAGAAACGATGGTCGATTCACGTCGTACATTCGCCATTATTTCTCACCCGGATGCCGGGAAAACAACGTTAACAGAAAAAATGCTGTTACTGGGCGGAATGATTCGTTCAGCCGGAACGGTTAAAGGAAAAAAATCAGGCAAGTTTGCTACATCTGACTGGATGGAAATTGAAAAACAGCGTGGAATTTCAGTTACATCAAGTGTTATGCAGTTTGAGTATAAAGATCACTTTATTAACATCTTGGATACACCAGGACACGAAGACTTCAGTGAGGATACGTATCGTACCTTAACAGCTGTAGATAGTGCGGTCATGGTTATTGACGGAACAAAAGGAATTGAAGCACAAACGCTTAAGCTTTTTAAAGTTTGTCGTATGCGCGGTATTCCCATCCTAACGTTTATCAATAAATTAGACCGTGAAGGAAAAGAGCCGCTTGAGCTGCTTGAAGAAATTGAAGATGTACTTGGTATCGAATCATACCCTGTAACGTGGCCAATTGGCATGGGGAAACGATTCCAAGGAACGTATGACCGTTTTTCAAAGCAAATTGAAGTGTATCAAGGAAACAAAGAGTCTTATTTTGCAGACTTTGACGGTGAAAATATCGACGATGAAATTAAAAAACACGTCGATGAAATGTATTTACCAGGCTTAGTGGATGATTTATCTCTATTAGACGAAGCAGGTAATGATTTTTCAATTGAAAAAGTAAAGCAAGGCTTATTAACGCCTGTTTTCTTCGGAAGTGCGATTGCGAACTTCGGCGTACAGTCTTTCTTTAATTCATTTTTACAATTAACATCACCGCCGCAGCCTCGTGAATCAACGAATGGCACCGTTCAGCCTACCGATGAAAACTTCTCAGGTTTCATCTTTAAAATTCAAGCGAACATGAACCCAGCTCACCGCGACCGCATTGCGTTCGTACGCGTATGTTCAGGAAAATTCGAGCGTGGAATGAACGTAACATTAGCAAGAACGAACCGCAAAATGAAGCTAGCGCAGTCTCATCAGTTCTTGGCATCAAGCCGTGAAACAGTAGACACAGCGTATCCAGGGGATATCATTGGCTTGTATGACTCAGGTACGTATCAAATTGGCGATACCATTGTAGGAGAGGGAAAAGTATTCGAATTCGACGCTCTTCCAAAGTTCCCGCCTGAACTGTTTGTAAAAGTTCGTGCGAAAAACGCAATGAAATCCAAGCACTTTGAAAAAGGAATTAATCAGCTTGTACAAGAAGGGGCGGTACAGCTTTACCGTACGCCGTTCTTTGGAGATTATATTTTAGGAGCAGTCGGTGAACTTCAGTTCCAAGTATTTGAACATCGTATGAAAGGTGAGTACAATGTCGATCTTGAATTCACACGCATGTCTCACAACATTGCAAAATGGGTAGACAAAGCAACAATTGAAGATCGCATGCTAGATTCTCGCGTGATGCTAGTAGAAGATCGTGATAAGCATGCTGTTCTTATGTTTGAAAACGATTTTGTATGGCGTTTGTTCCAGGACAAATATCCATCTGTTAAATTCCTAGATCCGTTTAATCTATAAAAGAGTATAAAAAAAGGAAAACGATACATACTACTTTCATAAGTAGACAGTCGATTTTCCTCCTTTGCTTAAGAGTCAGTATTTACTGGCTCTTTTTTTAATGAGCCACTGATTTTAAATTTAAAAGAATGACTCCTGCAATGATTAATACGATGCCAAATACCATCGTAAGACTGCCGCTTTCTTTCCAAATGACTACACCAATCACAGCTGTCACAGCAGTTCCTACACCAGACCAAATGGCGTATGCAACGCTGAGCGGAATGTGCTGAAGCGATGTGGAAAGCGCATAGAAAGCAAGACCAAATCCTAATAAAACACCAAGACTAGGCCAAAATTTTGTAAATCCGTTTGATGCTTTTAACATAGATGTACCAAATAACTCTGAACTAATTGCAATTGCTAAAAATAAATAGGCTTTCATCGAAAACCCTCCTCTGTTAATTTCCGAAGTTGTTGTTGAATCTGTTTTTGCATGTCTGGATCCACGGGTGCGAGCCCAAACATTTGGCTGAACCATAATCCATCGGCTGCTAAGCGCACAATGGTAGCAAGGACAGGGTCAATGCCATCTTGTTCAATATGGTGCTGCCACTTTTCGTAGTGTTTTTGAAGGTGCTGCAGAAGTTCAGGATTCGTTGCAATACCTGCAAGCAACCCTGCGCTCATCGCTTGTTCACGCTGAAGGTCATGAAGGGTCTCAGCGAGATAAGCCCGGCTCCATTTGCCAGGAGAATTGTCATGTTCAACTTGTACGTTTAGTCCGTCATCATATTTCTTGGTGACTGAATACAGCATTTGCTGAATCAATTCATCTTTTGATGAGAAGTGGTACAACAAGCCGCCTTTACTAACACCGGCTTCTTTTGCTACTTTTTCAAGCGTCAAATTTCCAACGCCGTCACGCTGCACAACCTGAGTGGCCGCAAGCAATATATCATCATATGTAGACACATGAATTTCCTCCTTTTTGATTTTCCCTAGAATACTTTACCGTCTGGACGGTTTGTTTGGCAATACTTTTATTTCGAATTTCAAAAAAAATTTTTGTGCACACTAAAATATAAAGTATAAAAACAAAAATGAACGCGTAAACAAAGGGTTAATCCGTTTACTACTTTTACTATATGAAGAAAAAGGAAAATTAAAGCCTGGGTATATGAAAGATAAAAGAAAGGTGTGAAGAAACAGATGAGGGATGTGTATCAAAGTTTTCAAGAATTATCTCAGTGTGAACGAGCCGGAATCGATTACGAAATAGAGTGTGTCATTCGCCGGAGAGAAATTGTCGTGCTTGCGATTCACGGAGGAACGATGGAAATTGGGACAGAAGAAGTAGCGGAAAAAATAGCAGAAAAGCTGAACGCAACGGTGTACGTATTTAAAACGCTGAAAACAGAAAATCCGTTTGAATTACATGTTACGTCTGCAAACTACGATGAAGAAATGGCGCGTCATCTTGTGAAAAAATCAGAGATCACAATTTCTCTTCACGGTGCCTATAGCGATGTCTGTACAACTTATATTGGAGGAAGAGACGAAAAGTTAGAAAAAGCGGTGCGTCAAGCACTTTCGAATTTTCCGATCAGTGAAACGCCCGTACATTTAAAAGGCGTTTCACCTCGAAATATCGCCAACGACAATCAGCGGAATAAAGGACTGCAGCTTGAAATCACCACTCCGCAGTATGAACAATTATTACAGGATGAGCAGCTGTTCAACGAGTATGTGAATGCGATAGTATCGGCTGTGAACTCAGTGATGTAAAGATAAATTCAACAGCTTTCTGTATATCGGCTGCAATAAGAGTTGGTTGTACATCAGCCCACTTTTCTCGTTCATGTAACGTGTCATGCCCGGCACCTGTTAACACTAAAATGCAGTGAGCGCCTGCTGCACTGGCCGCTACTAGGTCTTTCCACCGGTCGCCAATCACGATGCAGTTAGCCAAATTTAAGCTGTGCTCCTCCGCTGCTTTTAACAGCATGCCGGGGTTTGGTTTGCGGCACGAACAGGCGTCTGAATCTTCATGAGGACAAAGGTAAACATCATCAAATCCAAAAGCTAAAAGTTCAGAGATAAACTGTGATTTATTTACCTTTCCTTTTGCAACATCGGGCTGATTTGTGAAGGAAAACAGCGGAATGTTTTGTTTTTTTATGTCTTTAATCGCTTGCTTTGCTTGGGGGAACAGCTGAAAATCACCTGGATATTGAATGTCATTACTGCCTCCAATCGTTCCGTCTCGGTCTAAAAATATTGCTTCAATCATGTTATTCACCTCTTTTTCTATCATAATATAAAACAGGATGAATTTGGTAAAAATTTTGTTTTTTGAAAAAAATCAAAGAAATATGACTGTCTTTTTACTTCTCATCATATGGATAAGTTAAATAGAAGTGGTGAGGAGGGGGAAGACAAGTGAACGAAGAATCGTTTTATTCACCATTTATAAGCGAAGAAGGAAAGAAAAAAACAATTGGAGAAATTGAGTTTTCAGATGTGCAGCGCATGATGGAAAAACATTTAGAAGAAGGCTATCAGCTTGAGTTCAAGCGCGAAGTAAGCTCAACGGTCAAACGGAAAATCCCAAATATCATCGCTTCGTTTGCCAATGAAAAAGGAGGGTGGCTTATTTTTGGCGTAGATGAAGACGACCATTCCATTAACCTGCTCGAGCGCAAGGAATATGAGCTGTTTATTAATAATATGCTGAAAGATGTCACCAATCCCATTCCTCGTATCGTTACGCGCTTTTTATCACCTGAAGATCACCCCGGGCAAGGTGTTTTTGTTATTTGGATTCCCGAAGGTCCGAACCCTCCGTACATGTCTTACGGGAAAATTTACAGAAGAATTGGAAGCGGCACATCTCCGGTTACGGAAATCGATGATCGCTATCATTTAGATCGTCTTTATCAAAAATCGGAGGATCAAACGCAGCGAATAGAGGAATTTTGCACAAAAGAACTGTCTATCTATAACAGAAAGTGGCCGATGCACGGGAAAAGCTATATTCATTACGGGATGTGTAATATGTACGTGCTGCCAATATATGATTTGCATTTAATTGAACAAATGGAAGAAGAACGGTTAAAGCAATATATTTTAAGCAAGTCTAGCGAACCAAAACACTATCGTTTGGACGATGAGAGTACGGTGATGCTGCATACACCGTTTGTCAAAGCTTCTTATTCAGCGGAATCCATCATTTTTCGAAGCACAGATGTAATTGATGCATATGATAAAACAATTGCGTGGGAGCAGTTTTATAACGGATCAGCTAAGTTTCACATTCCTATTCCGTATATGGAAGAACCAAAACAAATTCATGACGTGCTGAAATCCAGCATTTCAAGCTACATTGATGAGACGATTTTTGAGCAGTTTCAATATATAAACGGACCCTTTTTTCTTACATCTTTAATCAGCTGCATCGGCGGATACATCGATTGTATGATGGAATTAAAAACTGAGCTCGAAGACATGATTATTGTAATTGATTTAGAGAACGTTCGAAATGATGTGCTTTACTTTCCGCATCAGCAGTTTCAAACATTTCTAGAAGAAGAAGGGCTCGTCTTTTCAGATAAAAAGCAGTATCGGTTTAATCAATCATTTAAAACAACAAAACTAGGGGGAAACGTCGAGCTTCTTGCCTACGTTGATTATATCGTAACGGCGTTTGGGCTTTCAAAAAACCAGTCCATGGACTTTCTTAAACATTCGTTAAACCGAGTATAAAATATACAATTTTTTGACAATAGCTAAAAAAATGACAAAAATGAAAAAAAGTATGATAATATCTTTCGTAAGTAATGAGCAAGTAAAGAAGAGAAAGGGGACTCTTTTTTACAGCTGCCGTTGCTAGGTAGGGTTAAACATAAGGGGAGAAAAAGTAATGAAAAAAGCGACATCCATACTTCTAATTGTCCTAGCACTTGCTGGTCTAGGAGGAGTATGCGCTGCTTATTACCATTTGGAGCAGCAAAAGCAAACGGAAGAAATGACGTATGAACAGAACTACATAACCGTAAGAAATGCATGAAAAAACCAGCCGATCGGCTGGTTTTTTTGGGGTTTCAAGTCATAGTAAGTAAAATAAAGATTTTGCTTGTTCAGTTTTTTTAAATAACTCCAATGATGTATAGACGCAAAATAGAAAGCCAACGCTTGAAAAAATAAAAAACAAGCGGAGAAAAGGGCGTTTTTTTTGAATGCGAAAGTACGTAAAAACAACGAGTGAACATACAAGCAGTACGCTCATAGCAGCAAATCGAATCGCGAGCTCTGCTAAATCATCAACCGTGCTTTGAAACAGTTTTAGCGTTTCATCGTTCAAATCAGTCTCAGGAATGTTCGTTTTGTCTTGCTGATTTAACACCCCTACATCCCATTTTTCTCGACTATAATCATGAGAAACCGTGTAGTAAAACGGACCAAGCTTTTTTTCATCTGCACCGTCATCAGCAAGTGCTGAAGCTGGATGCATGAATGCTAGAACAAAAAATAAAAAGCTCCACTTTCTCATTACCAAAGCCTCTTTCTAACTCAGACTATCTCCCATTATAAACCAAAAATTTTTGTGTTTCCATCATCCCTCTTTCCTATTTCCATTTCTATATATAAAGTGAAAGGGGGAATAAAAGATGGCAGAAAAAATTCAGCATTCAAGCCAGCTTCGCTTAGTATTAGAACAAGGAATAAAAGAGGATGGAAAACCCGATTTAAAGACAAAATCCTATATGAACATTCAGCCGGGAAGTTCTGCAGATGCACTCATTACAGCAAGCGAAACCATTGCCAGCCTGCAGTCGCTGCCGCTTGTTGAAATCAACGAAGTTGTCACGTTTTCACTTTTAAAATAAGAAAAGAGGTAGAGTATGAAAACTTTAACGATGCAGTTTTTGAATGAGTCACAAAAAGCAGTAAGCCTATCGATTGAATCACCAAAAGATACGTTAGACGCAGCAGCCATCACAGCAGCAATGAACGCGCTGATCGCAAGCGATGTCTTTACTTCAAGCGGCGGAGCGCTCGTTGCCAGAAAAGGCGCCCAAATTGTCGAGCGAAATGTAACCGAATTTACGATTTAAAAATGAAAGTCCTTCCACTTAGGTGCGAAGGGCTTTTTTAAAAGGAGAGAGGAAGATGGCAGAGTGGTTTACGCTTGTTTCAGACGTTGGGTTTCCTATTGTGGTGACGCTTTATTTACTTCACCGAATCGAAGCCAAGCTCGATACAGTTGTGCTGTCCATTCAGCATTTAACCGATGAAGTAAAAAAGTGATTATGACAATTGTAAGGCGGTTGTCATGGAAAAGTTGACGGATTTGACACCTCACACTACAATTAGTAGTGTGAGGTGTCGAATATGAAAATTGAAAAATTCAAATTTAACGAAACCGGCCTTAATCGCTTTTTTGGCCCGCTTGAAGCAAAAATTATGACGGCTTTATGGAACGGAAGTGAAATGTCCATTAAAGACGTGCAGCACGTGCTTGAGAAAGAAAAAACAGTTAACTTCAACACCGTTATGACCGTTATGAATCGATTGGTGGAAAAAGGCGTGTTGCAAAAGCGTTTAAAAGGACGTACGTCGATGTATCAGCCGATTCTTTCTAAAGAGGAATTTATCGACGCTCAGTCGAAAGAGTTAACGCACGAATTGATCGATGAATTTGGCTCGCTTGCTGTTACTCATATGCTTGATGCGCTAGAAGAAGTCGATGATTCACTGTTAAGTATGCTCGAATCAAAAGTCAAACAGTTAAAAAAGGATGAATAATCAATGAATCAAGGAATACTAAAGCGTTCTAAGCTTATTTTTAACCTGTGCTTTTTTATTGCCGTGACGTTGCTTATGCAAATGGGGATGTATGTGCTGCATTTGCTGTTTGGATGGAATTTATCGTTTAACTTAATTTTACTTTGTAACAAAGTAGCCCACTTTTTCGGCTTGTTTTTTATTGAATACATGCTGAATGCCGTTATTTTTCACACGATGTTTGTACTGTTCATTAAAGCTGTAAAGCAAGTGATTCAAATGCGGAAAGTCCGTAAAATGATTACGAAGCTGCGAGATGAAACAACAACGGCTGACCTGCAAAAAGCGTACGGAAAGGATTTAACGGTCTTAACAACAGATCAGCCCATTGCCTTAACGATGGGGCTGTTTACACCGCATATCGTCCTGTCTACAGGGTTGCTGTCGGTGCTTGATGAAAATGAACTCGAAGCCGTTATTTATCACGAGCAGTCGCACGTTGCAAACAAAGACCCGCTCAAAACGTTTTTGCTAAGTACGCTTGCCTCTGCATTATGGTATATTCCATTTATTAAATGGAGCCATAAACGCTTCAAAGTTATGCGTGAAGTGCTGGCTGATCAAGATGCCATTGTGAAAAATGGCACGCCTGCTCACATCGGCAGCGCGCTTTTAAAAATGGTGAAAACGGGACAGACAAGTCTCTCGTGTGCGCACGTATCGTTTGCTGATACGTCTGTTAATTATCGCATTCAATATATTTTAAATCCGGAAACGAAAATGCCGATGCAGCCTCCTGTTATTTTAACGCTGACGTCGCTATACGTGTTTTTTATTTTGTGTGCGCTGATTTTTACAGCTCTAACAGCTTTGTAAGTTTGTAAGAGAGAAAGAAAAGAAGGAGATGAGATTGTGTCAAAAGCAAAGAAAAAGAAAAAAGTAACGCCCAATCAGCAAACATCCTCAAGCAAGTGGATTTTTTGGGTGATTGGAATTATTGCGGTCTGTATTTTAGGGTTAATCGTCCTTTCGAATATGTCAAAGGGCGGAGGAGATGAAAAGGCCGCTCTTACATATGATAATCAGCCGTATCTTGGAAAAGAGTCAGCTCCGGTAGAAGTGGTAGAGTTTGGAGATTACAAATGCCCGGCTTGCAAAAACTTCACGGAATCCTTTTTCCCGCTGATTCAAAAAGATTATGTGGATACAGGTAAAGTGAAATTCTACTTTATGAACTATGCATTTATCAACAACGACTCCTCTCGTGCAGCAGAATTCGCCGAAACGGTATACAAAGAGCTTGGAAACGATACATTTTGGAAATTCCATGAACTTCTTTATAAAAAGCAAAACGCAGCGGACGAAAAGAAAGATGTCTTAACGGAATCCTACTTAGAAGATACGCTGAAAGAAGTGTCAAGCGATGCCGATGCGAAAAAAGTAGCGAGTGCATTTAAAGACGGAAAAGGAAAAGATGCGTTTAATCAAGATATGAAGACAGCCAATGACTTAGGCATCACAGGTACACCAACCATTTATGTAGGCGGCAAAAAATTCGAAGGAAAAACAATCGATGACTTTGATCAAATGGTCAAAGATGCGGCTAAGGAGAACAAATAATGAACAAGTCTTTGGTTTTCGGGTGGATTACAGCGCTTATCGCGATGCTTGGAAGCTTGACGTTTAGTGAAGTTCTTCACTTCATCCCGTGCGAACTTTGCTGGTATCAGCGAATTTTAATGTATCCGCTCGCGATTGTGCTAGGCGTAGCCGTGTACCGGAATGATACGTTCATCTACAAATACGTCCTGCCGTTTTCGGTGATTGGTATGGCGCTTTCAGGCTATCATTATTGCCTGCAGAAGATACCGGCTCTTAAAGCATTTGAAACGTGTACAAGCGGTGTTCCTTGCTCAGGTCAATATATTAACTGGCTTGGATTTATCACCATTCCTTTTTTAGCGTTTATTGCGTTTACCATTATTACGATTATGATGCTTGTTCTTCGCAAGCAGATGAAAAAAGCTTAACCTCCGGGTTAAGCTTTTTTTATCTGAAAACAAAAAAAGTCCCGCTTACAAGAAGCGGGTGCAAATAGGGTACATCTATGAAAAATGATGAAATTGTTTTGACAAGAACAGTATATAAAAGAAAAGTGAAAAAACGGTGAAAAGAGAAAAGCTTTTTTAAAAAATATGCTTTTCTTATAAAAAAAGCCCCGCTCACAAAAAGCGGGGAATAAATAGGGGTCATTTATGAAAAATGATGAAATTGCTTTGACAAACTTAGTATACAAAAGAAAAGTGAAAAAACGGTGAAAAGATGGAAGCTTTTAGAAAAAATAAAAAAAGACCTGTTTTGGGGAAACAGGTCACTAGAAAGGGAGTAAAACTATGAAAAAATATGCTAATTGGCTTTACATGTACTATCTTACCGCCCAATAGTGAAAAAACAGTGAAAAGAAACATCAAACAAAAAAAGACCTGCTCTGGGGAAGCAGGTCTTCACAAAGGAGTAAAACTATGAAAAAAATATGCTAATTGGCTTCGCAAGTACTATCCTATACCTTTATGGTGAAAAAACGATGAAAAGAGAAGCAGGATATAAAAAAGACCTGTTTTGGGGAAACAGGTCATTAGAAAGGGAGTAAAACTATGAAAAAATATGTTAATTGGCTTCGCAAGTACTATCTTATACTTTTATGGTGAAAAAATGATGAAAAAAGAAACTGGATATAAAAAAAGACCTGCTCTGGGGAAGCAGGTCTTCAAAAGGAGTAAAACTATGAAAAAAATATGCTAATTGGCTTCGCAAGTACTATCCTATACCTTTATGGTGAAAAAATGGTGAAAAGAGAAGCGGGATATAAAAAAGACCTGCTTTGGGGAAACAGGTCATTAGAAAGGGAGTAAAACTATGAAAAAATATGCTAATTGGCTTCGTAAATACTATCCTATACCTTTATGGTGAAAAGATAATGAAAACGAGGTTAGGTTATAGCTCCTATTTTTCCATATTATAGATTCATTTCTCTTTAATAGGGTATACGTTCATTAGAATCGATATAAACTTAAAGAACTGGCAGGGAGGGATATATATATGGAAAAGAAGCACGAAGCAACTGCAAATCAGCGCGTGGTTCACCGCGCTCGAAATAGCTGGTCAGGCTTTTTGTTTGGCGTAGGGTTAGTTGCTTTTATTGATGAAGCAGTGTTTCATCAGCTGCTTCATTGGCATCATTTTTATGATAAGTCCACAACGGCCGCTGGTTTAGTGTCGGATGGTTTGTTTCATGCGTTCAGCTGGTTCGCTACAATCGCATCACTTTTTATGGTGGCAGATCTAAGGCGCCGGGGCGGCTGGTGGGTGAAAAGGTGGATAGGAGGAGTATTGCTTGGAGCGGGGGCGTTTCAGCTTTATGACGGGACCGTTCAGCATAAGCTTATGGGCCTTCACCAAATTCGGTACGGAGTGAAGATTGCACCTTACGACATTACGTGGAATGTACTTGCATGTTTGATGCTGCTTATTGGCATCATGTTAACATGGTTTACACGTAAACAAGGTGCACATCATGATTAAATATGAAGTACTATCTCAGCTTTTATTAGCCCTGCCTTTTGTCGCTGCCTTTTTTTTATACGTGTGGGCTGTAACGTCTTCAAATGCAACGTATAGAAAATGGTCATTATATAGGACGTCCAGCTGGACACTTGGTATTTTATGCGCCATATCTTCTGTAGCAGGACCGCTCGCAGCTCGTGCTCATATGGACTTTACCGCGCATATGACAGGGCATTTGCTTTTAGGTATGCTAGCTCCGCTTTTAATGGCGTTAGGAGCACCTTTTACACTGCTGCTTCGCACGCTTCCGGTTCATGCAGCTAGAAAGGTGTCAAAATTTTTAAAAGGGCGGTTTGTTCGGTTCATCAGCAGTCCGGTGACAGCTTCTGTTCTTAACGTAGGAGGACTTTGGATTCTTTATACAACAAGTCTGTATGGCATGATGCATCACTCTTTTTTCGTGCATGTCGCTGTACATATTCACGTATTTTTAGCCGGCTATTTATTCACCGTATCGATGATTTCAATTGATCCTTCGCCGCATCAAAAAGCTTTTACGCACCGAGCGTTCGTATTGGGTCTTGCTCTTGCCGCTCACGGTATTTTATCAAAATATGTGTACGCTCACCCGCCTATGCACGTCTCGGTAGAAGAGGCGCAGCAAGGGGCTATGCTGATGTATTACGGAGGCGATTTAATCGACTTATGTTTAATTGTACTTCTTTGTTATGAATGGTTTAAGCGGGTTCAAAAAGTCTCTTTTACATAAAAACGCCCAGAAAGCATCATGCTTTCTGCGCGTTTTTTTTAGTGAATGTTTCGTTTTTTAAAGCGTCCGCCGCGGACTTCGGTAATATCTGCAACGGCTAAAAAGGCAGTAGGGTCAAAATCTTCAACAATGGTTTTTAGCTTTGATTCTTCAAGGCGCGTAATGATGCAGAAAATCACCTTTTTATCATCGCCCGTATAAGCACCTTCACCGTGCAAATAGGTAACGCCTCGACCTAGACGCGCATTAATCGCATCGCCGATGTCATCAGAATGATCACTAATAATCCAAGCTGATTTTGATTCTTCCAATCCTTCTACAACTGTATCAATGGCTTTAGCCGCAATGATGTACGCAAGGATGGAATACATGGCGCGGTCCCACGTGAACACAAATCCCGCTGCTCCTAAAATGAAGAAGTTGAAAAACATTACAATTTCTCCCACAGAAAACGGAATTTTTTTACTGATTAAAATAGCAAGTATCTCCGTACCGTCAAGCGCTCCGCCGTAGCGAATTACGAGTCCAATTCCAATTCCGAGAATAATCCCTCCAAAAACGGTAGCAAGAAGAACGTCTGCGGTAAACGCGGGGACATGGTGAAACATAGAAGTTAAGATGGATACAACCAGTATGCCAAAAATAGTGGAAAGGGCAAATGTTTTTCCCATTTGCTTGTACCCGATAAATACAAACGGAAGATTTAGTACAAAAAGAAAGATTCCTAGATTTACGCCGGTAATATGCGAAAGCATGATGGAAATACCGGTAATTCCTCCGTCAACAACGTGGTTTGGAACAAGGAAGATTTCAAGTCCTGTGGCCATGAGCAGGGCACCGATCGCAATGGCGATAGCCCTACCAAATACCTGCCCCTTGGACAGCTTTCGGTGCTGAATTTTCGCTTTTTCGAGTTCTGTCATTTGCATGTCTCCTTTGATGTCTCCTATGTATTTCTCACTTTAGAAAAGTGAAACTATCTTTAATTATACCTTACTATGCACAATTAGTGGGGATAGACGGCTTAATTACTTGTTTCAACCTATAAAAAAAGCCTGCTTTAGAGTCATAAGCAGGCTTTTTAAGGAGTAAAACGATGAAAAAAGATAGTTGGCTTCACGGCTTTAACTATATAGAGGCTTGATGAAAAAATGATGAAAATGCCGGCATGTGCGGCAAGAAAATCGGGGATACTAGTTAAAAAAGGCCAAAAGGAGATGACGAAATGAGCGTGTGGATGATGTATAATCACTTGATGCATTCGCAAATCTTTTTAAGCAGCGTATTAATTAGCGGTATTCTTCTTGTTAGCGGAGGATTTGTGTACGGCAGAATAATGAGTAAGAAGTGAACCTAATATTGCCGCGAATAGGTTGTTAATGGAAGATGCTCAATAGTAGCTTGGTTAATGTTATACTTGCTCCATAAGCTTAGCGTGGAGGTGTCAGCATGAGCAAGCATCATGATCTAACAGCATCATACGGAGAATCGCTAGTGACGTGTGAACATCAGTTTGAAGCTAGCTATTACTATCATCAAGTGCGCGAACAGTGCATGAATCATATTCATGAAATAAGCAAAGCGGTAGCTGAATTCACCGTTGATTTTACAGATGAAAGTTTGAAAATATTAGAGCTTCTTTACTATGATCTAGAAGACGGCGATCGCTTTGACTGTTTTTCAATAACAAAAGAAGAATTCGAAGAGTGTATGGGCGTATACTTTGGTGAGGTGGTTACGTCTACGATTGATGAAGCGCGCTGGGTTGTGAAAGAATATCCGCTTATGGAAAACAAGTATGTGACCGGAATTGAAAAAGGGAATCTTTCACTCATGTTTCCCCATGGCTTTTTTAACCATAAAGAGCGTCATCCAGAGTGCGTTTTTACTCTTTATCATTTATATAAACAGCTGCAAAAATAGGAAAAAGGTGAACGTAAGTTCACCTTTTTTAATGTCCAAGCTTTATGGGAATATAAATATCCATTTCATATGTATCACTATATAAATTGCCGTGTATAGCTGTATTTACAATTTCAAGAGCAGGACCTTCAATCATGCTGTAAGGAGAGTTCGGCAGCCATTCATTCCAGATGCTGTTATACGTCGACCCAAGCGATGTAATGGGACCTCTGTGTTTAAACTGCAGGTATGTAAACGAAGGAAACGTATGAACGCTCATACCGCTTGGAATACAAGCCGTATCAGCCACTTCTGTACCTGCAATATAAAAATAATTTTCTCTTTTCGGAGCCATGCAAATGCCTGTAATCATATGAGGTTCTTTTGAAGAAGTAATCATTTCTTTTTCTTTAAGTATTTGCTTCAAAAGATTCTCTTTTTGATACTCTCCGTTTTTTGCTATGCCTATCACTGAAAATCCTTCTTTATATACAACTTTACCTTGCATAATCCACCTCGAATTTTTCAAGCTCTAGCTTTTATTCTATCAATCATAAATTACTTTACCGTGATTGTAACATAATCTTAAGTAGATATCGATGCAGAAAATGGAACATTACAGTAGCCAGCTTTTGTGAATTAAGAAATAGTTTTAACAAGCTGGTTTAAGGAGGTCTTTGAACTCTTAGTCATGTAAACCAAAAGGTAAGTATATACTTTATTACCGTATATTCCATATAAATAAAGGGAGGGAAAGTAATGGGAGACTTGATTCAAAGCCAGCTGAATATATTTTCATCGCAGTCTCAAAACGTGCAGTCGTTGACTTACGGTTCTGAAACGAGCATTTTAACAGTAAATGCTGAGACCAAAAAAAACAATCAGAAGATGAAGATAGATGGATTTGCTACAGTTGAAGCAAACATTCCTCTTGGATTAACTAGTTATCAATACGGGGTAACACTTAGAGTATATAGAAATTCTCAGCTTTTGTTTTCACAGAATTTACAGCAAGGAGCTGCAGCCGTTTTAACACTATCATTCACTCAGCAAAATGTTCTTTCTTTTACATGGGTAGATACAGTAGCATCAATTGGTACATACACGTACTCAGTCAGAATGGAATTTTTTGTCCGTTCTTCAACTGGGGTGACCGTTCAAACGACCACCCGTACAATTGCGATTACTACATAAAAACAGCGCCAGAATTCTGGCGCTGTTTTTACTAATACAACACTTTATTTATATAACGTTTATGAAGAGTAAATCCGGGAAACTCCTTAATATAAGTCAAAATGGTAGCTAAACCAGTAGTCGTCCTGCACGTTCTTTGTGTTTGAAGCGACAATATGCTCATGACCTTGTTCATCCGTGGCAATCCAGTTATAGTTGATATCCATTTTAATCGGATACATATTGCCTTTTTTAAACAAAATAACGGGGGGAGTTACTTCAACAAACTCGTTTAGTTTTTTAACAACATTTTCTTTACAGCGCATTAGCTCCATGTCTTTTTCTCCTTCGGTGTTATTGCACAATCATATTTTTTGCATTGTGCACAATATATAATTTAAAATAACAAAGGTAAGTTTAGCACATTTTACAAAAAACAGAGAAATAAAAAGGAGCGATATCGATGAATGAACAAATTTTATTAGCAGAACGCCCAAAGGGAATGCCAACAAAAGATACGTTTAAATACGAAAAAATTGAAATGCCTACAGCGAAAGAAGGCGAGGTACTTGTTCAAACACTTTACCTTTCTGTTGATCCGTATATGAGAGGACGCATGAACGATACAAAATCATATGTTCCTCCATTTGAGCTAAACGCACCGCTTGCAGGCGGCATTGTAGCACGCGTAACGGAATCAAAATCAGATCGCTTTAAAGAAGGCGATATCGTGACAGGTATGCTTCCTTGGAAACGCTATTCAGCCGCAGAAGCAAAAAACTTACAGAAAGTTGATCCAGAGCTAGCGCCAATTACAACGGCTATCGGCGTTCTTGGTATGCCTGGTCTCACAGCTTACTTTGGACTGCTTGAAATCGGTCAGCCAAAAGAAGGCGAAACAGTAGTCGTTTCCGGTGCAGCAGGTGCTGTTGGATCTGTTGTTGGTCAAATCGCTAAAATTAAAGGCGCACGTGTTGTCGGCATCGCAGGTTCTGAAGATAAAATTGCTTATTTAAAAGATGAGCTCGGATTTGATGAAGTGATTAATTATAAAAAAGGAAATGTGAAAGAAGCATTGAAAGAAGCGTGTCCTAATGGAGTTGATGTTTACTTTGAAAACGTCGGCGGAGAGATTTCAGATGCAGTTGTTAGCTTATTAAATAAATTTGCGCGCATTCCACTTTGCGGCCAAATTTCACTGTATAACTTAGAAAAACAAGATGTTGGACCACGTGTTCAAACACCTTTATTAATTAACAGTGCGCTAATGAAAGGGTTTATCGTAGCCGACTATGCTGACAAATTCCCTGAAGGCATTAAGCAGTTAGGCGAATGGGTGCAGCAAGGGAAAATCAAGTACAGCGAAAACGTTGTAGAAGGTTTTGAAAATGTACCTGAAGCGTTCCTTGGGTTATTCAAAGGAGCAAACTTAGGAAAACAGCTTGTAAAAGTAGCAGAATAAGCGTAAAAAAACCGTGCGGGATCATTTCCGCACGGTTTTTTTACATAGTTGAAGCCGTTTGTTGCTTGGCTTCTTCTTCGATATGTTCACCAGTTCGTTCGATTGGCGAGCGTTTGTGATAGCGTCCAAGCAGTCCTGTCATGATGAAGATACCGATTAATGAATAAAGAACTTGAACTACGCCGAATACCACTGTTGCAGAGCCTACAATCAACACATCTGTCAAAAGCATTGTTTTACCTGGATTAATGCCAAACCTCTTATCAAGAAACACGCATAGCATGTTGATTCCGCCAAGAGAAGAGCCGTGACGAAACAAAAAGATTAGTCCAATGCCGACGATAATGCCGCCCATAACCGCGGCTACAAGCGGATGCGGAAGTGCAAATGAAAAGTTGGCAGCTAATAAATCGGACATCACTGACATCAAGCTAACGCTGATGAAGCTTTTTATCGTAAACTGCAGTCCAATTTGTGTAAGAGCCATAAAATAAAACGGTAGATTGATGATAAAGAACAATACCCCAAATGAAATACCGGTTAAATGCTGCAGCACAATGCCAAGTCCTGCCGTTCCGCCAATAACGAGGTTAGAAGCGGTTAAAAATTGAATTCCGATGGCAACGCATAAGCAGCCAAAGGTAATCCATCCCCATTGTTTTACGTGATTCATATCTCCATCCCCTTTTGTATATTTATACAATACTTTCGATAGAAAACACCGTCTTTTAATTCACAAAATCTATTTTACTATATATCTTTTCAAAAAAAAGCACTTTTGTGAGAGAATCTAACACAAGATAAAAAGTTAGATAATTCAGATTTATTGAGTTCTTCTGGAGCAAATGAGTGATAAGCCGATATGTTTCTAAAAAAAAATTAAAAAGAAAGAATGAGAAAAACGGATTTTGGAAAATGTATAAACAAATATTTGGATAATGGTCAAAAAAAGGGAAGGAATATCAGTTAAAACGAACTATTTTAATTATTAATTAAAATATTATTCGTATTTGTGTTGATTTTTTGTTTGATTGAGGTAATATATAACATTATTAGCATGAAAATATGTAGAGATGGAAGTGGATGCAAAATGAATAAGAAATTATCAGCGTTGACAGGGGTGGCTGTACTTGCTTTTTCGCTTACAGCATGTGCCCCTCAGCAGGAAAAAGAGGTTTCTGCTGAGAAAAAAGAACCCGTTCAAAATCTAGCTGATCAGCAAATTATGGCGGACGCTTGGTACCAGACATCCGGCGAGATGAAAGCTTTGTATTACCAAGGCTATAATACAGGGAAGCTTCGTTTAGATAAGACGCTTGCAAAAAGTACCGATAAAAAGCCTGCCATTATTTTGGATTTAGATGAAACCGTGCTTGATAATAGCCCATTTCAAGCTTCAGCCATCAAAACGGGTAAAGGATTCCCTTATAAGTGGGATGAATGGGTGCAAGCAGCAAAAGCGAAAGCAGTGCCAGGTGCTGTCGATTTCTTGACGTATGCAGATCAAAAAGGTGTAGATATTTACTACATTTCAGGCCGTACAACTTCTCAGCTTGAGGCAACAATTAAAAACCTAAAGAATTTACATATTCCTCAAGCAACCAAAGACCATGTGCTGTTGACAGGTCCAAAAGACGAAGGAAAAGAAACGCGCCGTCAAAAAGTAGCGACGAATCATAATGTAGTCCTGCTGTTTGGTGATAACTTATCTGATTTTAGCGGCTTTGATAAAAAGTCGATGAACGATCGAAATAAGCTTGTAGAAGAACAAAAAGAAGCATTTGGTCAAAAGCTAATTGTGTTTCCAAATCCAATGTATGGAGATTGGGAAGGAGCTATTTATAACTACGACTACTCAATTTCGGACAAACAAAAAGATAAGCTTCGCCGCGAACAGCTTCAATATTTTAATTAAAAAATAGGTTGAAACATAACGAAATCGCTCCAATCAAAAGGCGAACAAATTGGATACATGAGCTGAACCGCTTGTTACACCGCTGTTGATTTCCGTACAAGACTTCGCTTTCCGCGGGCGGCCGATGAGCCTCCTCGTCGCTTCTCCCCTGCGGGGTCTCATCTATTCCGCTTTTCCCGCAGGAGTCTTCGTCTTGCCCTCCAATCAACAGCTGGTATCACCTGCATTGAATGAAACCTGTGTTCAGCATCACAATAAAAAATCCGAACGAGGTTGATTCTTCATTAAGAATCAACCTCGTTCGGATTTCTCTTCAACTCACATATTGTTGTCCCAGCTTCTTTTAATCTTTTTACTATACCCTATTTAAACGATAGCTTGTACAAATGATCCTGCTTTTTAAGAAAGAAGCCACGGAGCATAAGGAGCTTGCTTCCACTCGTGTTTTAACATGCCATAAATTACAAGATCGTGGTAGTGGTCATATAGATATTCACCTTCTCTGCAAATGCCTTCTTCCGTAAAACCTAGACGCGTAGGGATGGCTTTGCTTTTTTCATTATTAATGCCGCAGCGTATTTCGACTCGATGAAGGTTTAACGTATTAAATGCATAATTCAGGCATCCGTGTACTGCTCTTGTCATAATGCCTTTTCCTTGGAAATCATGTCCAATCCAATAGCCGAGACTTGTACTTTTATTTCCCCAATTAATTCCGTGGAAACCAATCATTCCGGCGATTTCTCCGTAGTACCGAATGATCGCCTGGAACCCTTGGTTATTATAGTATTGAGCTCTCCATTCAGGGATGAGTTCATCATAGTCAGCAATACTTTGCATGCTATCTACCCATGGGAGCCATTCTTTTAGGTAAGGTCTTGACTCGTTAATAAGAGAAAGCAAGGGGAAAGCGTCAGTTGATTCAATTAAATGCAAACTAACTTCGTCATCAATTTTGTATTCAAACATACGAAAGCCTCCTGTGATGATGGGCCTGCTGAGATAAGCGTAGCGTGTAGGCAGTTCTAACATCTAGTTTTTCTTTATTCTACCACAAGTAGCAGAGCCGAGAACGAGGAAGTTTGAGCTAAACGTAAATAACGCATAAAGTCGATAGGATTTTAATGATTAAAAAAATTAATAATTGAAAGCACTTTTATCAATATTTTTACAGAAAAGAAGCATATACAGTGATACAATGGAAGAAGAGATAAGGCGTTGTATGTATACATACTTTCTAACAAACATGATATTGGATTGATAAAAGCAGGTGGTAAAAACATGGATGTACAACTATTAATAACGGTATTTGCACTCGGGTTTTTCGGGTCATTTTTAGCAGGTATGCTTGGAATTGGAGGGTCAGTTGTTTTGTACCCGCTGTTGCTATTTGTTCCGCCTCTTGTAGGAGTGGGAATATTCAGCGCGCACGAAGTAGCTGGTATAGGAGCTGTGCAGTCGCTGTTTGCCTCCGTTTCAGGAGCTCTTGCTTATAAAAAGGGCGGCTATTTGAATAAACCGTTAATTTTATATATGGGCGTCAGTGTCTTAGTTGGTAGTCTCATTGGTTCAACGCTATCAAACTCGTTTTCAGAAGGAATGATCAATTTCATTTACGGCGTGATGGCAACAATTGCTGCAGGATTAATGTTTATGCCCAAAAAAAATAATCCAGCGGCCGATTCATTCGAAGTGACGTTTTCAAAACCTTTGGCAGCAGCCCTGGCGTTTTTAGTTGGAATTTGCGGGGGGATTGTCGGAGCAGGAGGCGCATTTTTACTTGTTCCTATTATGATTACCGTGTTAAAAATTCCTGTGCGCGTAACGATTGCAAGCTCATTAGCCGTGACGTTTATTTCGTCTATGGGAACAACATTCGGTAAAGTAATGACACATCAAGTCCTTTTGCTTCCGGCGCTTATGATTATTGGAGCAAGCTTACTAGCAGCTCCGATTGGCGCTTTTGTCGGGCAAAAGACGAAGGTAGCGTCGCTGCAAGTGATCTTAGCAGTCGTTATTACGGCGACTTCGTTGAAAATATGGTTTGATTTACTAATGAAATCTATTCATTAAAAAAAGCTGCCTCTTTAAGGGCAGCTTTTTTATTTTGTAGTTGATGCAACAAGGTGAGCGACTAAAATATAGCGTTCAGGTGCTGAACCAACGTAGTTAAATGGATAACAGGTGCTGACGGTTAAAGTGGCTCTAGGTTTTGGCACAATAACGGTCCGGTCATCCGCATCCACAATTCGTACTTTGTTTACTTTGTATGTGAAGGTGCCTGCTGCTGTACTTACCACAAGCGAATCGCCTTCACCCACGTCGCCAAGCTTACGAAAAACCGTATCGCGATGTCCTGATAGAACAGAATTGTCGTTTTGACCAGGCAGCACGCTTCCCGCAAAATGACCGACGCCTTTTTCTAATTCATCTTCGTTCGTACCGTGATAAATTGGCAGCTTCGCATTTAATTTAGGAATATATAGTTCTCCCATTAAATCACCGATTTTTGGCTGTTTCGGATAAGACACATTTGACACTTTCGGCTTTTTTTCTGAGCTAGCAGTACGAGAGTGTACCGCTTTTTTTGGTTCAACAGAAGAAGCTTCAGCAGAAGAGTCTGCTGTTGATGAGTCCTTGCTTTTAGAAACTGAAGCTGCGGCTGGTTCTTCTGTATCCATTGTTTTAAATGCCAAATAGCCTCTTGCAAATTTATAGGCGTTTGTTGTTGTAAACCAAAGACCAAAGCAGATGACAGCGGCTAAAAGGGAAAGAACAATCAACCGCTTTTTACGATTGATTGTTCTTCTTGTTTTTCTTGGTTCCATTTTATGCGCGTCTCACTTTGCGGAAAAGAACAAAGCCAGCGGCTACAAGCACTAATCCAATTAATGTATTTGTTACATAATTAGAAGCCGTTTCCGGAAGTTTTCCGCCTTTAACGGTTTTTTGTACAGCGCTATTCGTTTGTTGCTTCTCCGGTTCTTGTTTCTTTTCTACTGCTGGTTTTTGCGCTTGAGCTGGTTTTGCTACAGCTTCAGCAGATTTTTCTACTTCTTTTCCTGTATCTGTGATGATATCAGAATTAAACATATCGCCTGTGATCACCATGTCTGCTAAAAATTCACCGTCTGTTGTATAAAGAGAAATTTTTAGACTTGCATTTTTTAATTCTTCTAAGTTGATTAAATCAGTAAGAGAAAGCGGTCTTTCATTTCCGCCTTGTACAAGTGAAAATTTAGCGTCTAAATGGAAGATTGATAGCATTTCTTTATAAATAGACATTAATTCAGCGATTTGATCAGCAGATAATTCTGTTGCTGTATCAAAATCTTCGAATGCCGCTAAGCGCTCGCCTAATTGATCTAAGCGGTTAAGCGTTGCTTCATTTGAAAGCTCATCTTCTAACGATGTAAAATGTGCTTCAATTCGATTTAACTCTTCTGAAGTTAAGCCTAATTCAGACTGCATAAATGATAGTAAGCCGCTTAAATCTTCTTCACTTAATTCATCATCGTAAGAAGTGTCTTCTTCGTCATATGACTCATCATCTTCATACCAGTCATCGCCTTCTAGATAGAAGCCGACATCATCGTATAAATCATCTAGGTACACATAGTCGTCTAAGCTTTGGCCGTTCTCTTTTAATAACGCATTTAAGCTTGTTTTGTCTAAGTCAAAATCTGCATACAAATCTTGCACATTATGTAAGTCAGCTGCAATCGGTTCACCTAAAAAATCTTCTAAATCTGCGATTGTATCGTAGTTTTCAAGACTATCGTCATACAGTGAAAGTGAATATTCAACGTCGTCTTTGGTTACTTCAAAACCTCGCGTTTGGCTTACCGATTTTAAATATTTGTTGAAGTCTGCGTCAAATGTTGACGCGGCTGCGAATGAAGACGTTGGAAATACGCCAACAAACAGCAGAAATGATAATAAAATTGTCCCCAGTTTTTTCATCAATTTTCTCCTTTTTTTTACGTTTTCTACAAGATTATATAGTAAGAGTTATAAATTTACAATATATACTTATATTATATATACCTTGAATATAGTGGTAATTTAAGGTATTTATAGAACTATATATTTTGAGAATACCATATGGAAGGGAGCGGAAAGCCCTAGGTAGAAAAAAGGGAAAAATAAAGAAAAAGGTTTATAATTTTTTTGACAGAGCAGAAATATAAAGAAACATCAAAAAAGAACAGCATTTAGAAGCTGTTCTTTTTGAAATGATATGTAAGCATTAGCATAGATAGTTGAAATTCGATACCGTTCCGCTTTAGAAAAAGGTGGCTACGAGTTATGATTTTAGTAAGGATAGTGAAGAAAAGTGAGAGCGCGGTTTTGTCAGCTCTATTTTGATTCCTTTTAGTCTTAAACGTTCTACAAACTGTTTGCGTTTTTTTCGCTTTTCATGCGGGGATTGATTCATATTCGCCTCATCCTCCATATTTAGTCAAGTAGCTAACATATCATTATCATAATCAAAAGATGACGGTTACACAATAAACATTCTCAAATATTCACAAAGATTTAAAATTTGTTACATTGATAGTGTACATGTACCCCATTCTCTTTTTTTATAACATCTCAATGTGCTGTTTTTAAATTGAAGTTTTATGAATTCCGTCGCAGAATAAAAAAACATGATCAAAATGAGCACGCAGACTTTTATATTTTGATTCATGGTGCTTAAAAGCTATACTAGTAGTGCGTATAGAAAAGACGAAAACGAGATTGGATATCTCATCTATTCGTATACAAAAAAGAAAGAGGGATCTTGATGAAAACAGAACAACAGTATTTTGAAGAAGGAAAATCAATTCAAACATATATGAACGACATGAGTACATTAAAAGAGGAAAGTTTAGCTGTTTATGAACAATTTCAGCTTCCTAAAGATGGACTGGCTGACAAATTAAAAGCTCACAAGCTTCACTTCTTAGCAATTACTGAAGATTGGTGCGGAGATGCGATGATGATTAACCCAATCATTCGTAAAGTAGCTGAAGCTGCCGGTATCGATGTGCGTGTTGCACTGCGCGATGCGGACACCGAATTAATTGATCGTCACTTAACAAACGGCGGCCGTGCTATTCCGATTATTTTAATTTTTAATAATGAAGGAAATTTACTAGGTAAATGGGGTCCTCGTGCTCCTCAAGTTCAGCAAATCGTGGATGAGCTTCGCGCCGAACTTCCTTCAAAAGAAGATCCTTCGTTTGAAGAAAAGCAAAAAGAAGTCTTTTCTGTGTTACGAACAAGATATAAAGAAGAACCGGCTCTTTGGTCGTATGTTTATAACAGCTTCAAAGAAACAGTGTTAGCTGTTGTAAAATAATTTAAAAAAGCAGGGTAAAATGAGCGCTTCATTTTATCCTGCTTTTTTTCTGGTTATTGCAGCAAAATCGTTTGTATATCACTTTAATGAAAAGGCTGTTTTTATAAATGTTAGTGTTCAAAACGCGCACTTTTAATTGGTAAAACGCACAAAATTCTAAAAATAAAAATATTTTTTATTCAAAACGCGTACTTTTTTAACTTGATGATGATATAATAGCAAATAATAAATGAAGAAGGGGGACGGGTGAATGAATGTAAAAGCTTTTGGTTAGTACTTTTAAGCAGCATTTTTAGAGATCAAAATGAATTTTATTTTTTAAATTTAATGAAAGCGCTTAATAACTCACTTCTCAGAATATATAGAAGAAAGGTGTTAGATACATGAATAACTTACATAGAAAAATGGGAACGTTTTCTCTCATGATGGTCGGCCTTGGATCTATTATTGGATCAGGATGGCTGTTTGGGGCATGGAGAGCTGCTCAAATTGCAGGCCCTGCAGCAATTGCTTCTTGGATTATTGGAATGGTTGTTATTTTATTTATAGCTCTTTCTTACAGTGAACTAGGATCGATGTTTCCAGAAGCAGGAGGTATGGTTAAGTATACGCAGTACTCGCACGGCTCATTTCTTGGCTTTATTGCGGCTTGGGCAAACTGGATTGCCATTGTATCCGTTATTCCTGTTGAAGCGGTTGCCTCTGTTCAGTACATGAGTTCATGGCCGTGGGAGTGGGCGAAATGGACAGGGAGTTTAGTAGAAAACGGGATTCTTACTGGAAAAGGCTTGGCTATTGCTACAGGGCTATTAATCATTTATTTTCTTTTAAATTATTGGACGGTAGGCTTATTTTCGAAAGCTAATTCACTTATTACCGTTTTTAAAATTGTGATTCCAGGGCTTACAATTGGTGCTCTTTTATTTGCAGGATTTCACGGCGGAAACTTTTCCTCTGCAGGAGGCGTTGCTCCAAATGGATGGGCAAGCGTGTTGACAGCTGTTGCTACGTCTGGGATTGTGTTTGCTTTTAACGGTTTTCAAAGCCCTATTAACATGGCGGGAGAAGCGAAAAATCCGGGACGCTCTATTCCAATTGCCGTGGTAGGATCCATTTTGATTGCAACCGTGATCTATGTATTGCTTCAAATTGCGTTTATTGGAGCGGTAAATCCTTCAGAAATTGTAAAAGGATGGAGTCATCTGAACTTTAATTCGCCGTTTGCCGATTTAGCGATTGCACTAAATATTAACTGGCTTGTTATTGTTTTATATGCAGATGCGTTTGTATCGCCATCAGGAACAGGTATTACGTATACAGCTACCACGTCACGCATGATTTATGGTATGGAAAAAAATAAATACTTGCCGAATATACTAGGACGAGTTCATCCGCTTTACGGCGTTCCTCGTCAAGCCATGTTTTTTAATCTATTTGTCTCATTCATCTTTTTATTTTTATTTAGAGGCTGGGGAATTTTAGCCGAAATTATTTCTGTAGCTACGTTAATTTCATATCTTACTGGTCCTATCACAGCTATGACGTTAAGAAAAACGGGGACCGATCTTTATAGACCTTTACGTATAAAAGGGTTAAATGTAATAGCGCCTCTTGGCTTTATTTTTGCTTCACTTACTCTTTACTGGGCGAGATGGCCGTTAACTGGACAGGTATTATTTATTATTTTAATTGGTTTGCCAATTTATTTTTATTACCAAGCAAAATCAAAATGGAAAGGCTTTGGTCAAAACTTCCGAGCTGGCGTTTGGATGATTGTCTACTTATTATGTATGATGACAATCTCCTGGATAGGAAGTGAAAAATTCGGGGGACTCAATATTATTAAATACGGCTGGGATATGGGACTTATTGCAATTGTTGCACTTTTCTTTTATGCTTGGGCACTTAAAAGCGGGTACAAAACAGAGTATTTAAAAGAAGCAATTCATGTTAATAATGAAATGAAAGAAGCGGAAGCACAGACTGCCTCGGCTAAAGAGCAAGTTATAGAAAAACAAATTAAATAAGTAGTAAAAATGAGGCTGGGACAAAAGTATTTCAGTTAAAGTCAAATGCGAACTATTAATTATTTTTTAATTGGTAGTTCGTGTTTTTTGTTGTTATGTTGAAGATAGATTTCATGTTTTCAATTGCTTCTAGCAGTTGATTGGAGGACAAGGCGAAGACTCCGGCGGGAAAAGCGGAACAGGTGAGACCCCGCAGGAGCGTAAGCGACGAGGAGGCTCAGCGGCCGCCCGCGGAAAGCGAAGCCTTGCACGGAAATCAACAGCGGTGTAACAAGCAGCTCAGCTCATGTATACAATTTATTCGTCTTTAGATTAGATTGATTTAGTTATGTCCCATCCTTTTTTTATGGATAAATTTTCTTTTTTTGAATACTAGATAGTAAAAAATGCTATAATGGTTGGCAAAATCATGCAGGGGGAGAACGGCTTATGGATATCGTATCAATCACTTCTTTTTTAGGTGTAGCCGCTTTGCTTACGGTTATGCCTGGTCCTGATAACTTATTTGTTTTAGCACAAAGCATATCAAACGGTAAATATGCAGGGATTTCGACTTCATTAGGTCTTTGCACGGGCTTGCTTGGTCATATAGCAGCGGCAACGTTGGGTCTGTCGGCTATTATTTATCAATCAGCTTTAGCATTTGCTATTGTCAAATACGCTGGGGCAGCTTATTTATTATATCTGGCTTATAAGACGTTTACAGCCAAAGATTCCGCTCTCGCTGTTGAAAATAAAGAAGCCATTGAGTACAAGGTGCTATATAAAAAAGGAGTGATTATGAACCTGCTAAATCCAAAAGTTTCGCTTTTTTTTCTTGCTCTTTTACCTCAGTTTGTTAATCATTCAACCGGACACGCCACACAGCAAATGCTTGTTTATGGAGCTGTGTTTTTAGTTCAAGCGCTGATTATCTTTACGTTAATTAGTCTATTTGCAGGGAAAGTAGGGGAGTTTTTGCGAAAATCTCCGGCGCTGTCTAAGCGGCTTAATCTCGTGCAAGGCTCTATCTTTACGCTTATTGGCTTAAAAATTGCTTTTAGTGAGAAATAGCAAAAGATAAGATGGCGAACCTGCTTTTTATCTCTATTAAAAGGCGTGGACATAGGTTAGTTAAAGGGAGATCCGAACGATAAATCCAATTCGTTCGGATTTTTTATGTTTATGGTAAAATCCAGTTTTTTAAGTTATTGTTCTCTAACCTTTAAGAGGACGAACCCTTCTTGTCCACTTACATATATATATAGAATGAGAGATAAAACATCGGACAAAGCCGGTGTTAACCCCAAGTTCTTTCATATTATGGCTGAAAGGAAAGGTTCACATGAAAAAAGTATGGCTAGATGCAGGGCACGGCGGTACAGATTCAGGCGCTTTAGGAAATAATTTGCGTGAAAAAGATATTACGCTGCAGCTTGTATTACACGCGCGGGCGTATTTAGAGCATAACTATTTAGTAGATGTTCAAGTAACTCGTTCAACCGATGTGTTCGTTTCATTATCAGATCGAGCGAACCGAGCTAATGCATGGGGAGCAGATATATTTGTTTCAATGCACATTAATGCCGGCGGAGGTACTGGATTTGAAACGTATCGCTATCCATCACAAGAGGGAAGTCAATCTTCTCTTTTACAAAAAGAGCTTCATGCAGAGATTTTACCAACCATGCGCAAATTTGGAACGATTGCAGATCGCGGTTTAAAAACAGCTAATTATGCTGTACTGCGTGAAACAAATATGCCTGCTGTTTTAACTGAAAACTTATTTATCGATACAACAGCCGACGCTGAAAAATTAAAAAACGCGACGTTTCTTCGTGAAGTGGGAGAAGCACACGCGCGTGGAATTGCTGCGTATTTAAACTTACCTTCTACTAGCGTTACATTCTATACCATTCAATCTGGAGATACGTTTTATAGCATTGCAAAGAAGTATAATATCACCGTTCAGCAGCTGCAGGATGCAAATAACGGCGTAGATCCTACCAAACTGCAAATTGGGCAGCAGATTGTTCTTCCTGTCACTACGTATACTGTACAAGCAGGAGATACGTTCTATAGCATTGCAAAGAAGTATAATATGACTGCTCAGCAGCTGCAGGATGCAAATCCCAGCGTAGATCCTACCAAACTGCAAATTGGGCAGCAAATTATCATTCCCGCTGTTTAATATCTGTAAATAAAAAAGATGACACGGCAGCGTGTCATCTTTTTTATTATTGAACTAATCTTACAAGCATATGGGCAAGGTGATGCTGCTGTTCTTTGTCTCCAACTTTCCACAGTTCGTGAAGCAGGTTTTCCTCTCGATTGCGAGGCTCTTCATGCTTAGCGAGATAATCAGCTACTTTCTGAGCTGTTTTAGCCAGCTGTTCCTCATTCATCCCTAACTTTTCACCTTTTGAGACCTTGTCCCCTAGATAACTTTTAAATCCTTCGAAGCTAGAGAGAATATCCTCTTTTTTCTCCTCGCTCATAGAATTAATGGCTCCTTCAACTTTTGCTGAATGATTTGTTTCTACAGAATTACTCATAGATTTTTTCTCCTCTCATGGTTATATTTGGGTGTTAGAAAGCATATTCCCTGAGGATTCAGTAAATAAACGTCCAAATGTGTTATTTTTACATGATGGCGTTTTACAAGGACTTAAAAAGGTGAGGTCAAACGAGATTTTATCAACCAATAATAAAATGACAAAAAAAGACTTTGAATAAAGAAATCAAAGTCTTTATATGATTTTTATACTGAAGCATCATATTTCCGGCGTAGGAGTAGGCGTGGCATAGCCTTCCTTATATTTATGATCAATTTCTTGACGAATGTCTTCGATGCTTTTGCCTTTGCTGTAGTCTACTACAGCTTGAGCCGCTATTTCTAAGCAGACACCGCATTTTGTTCCGTGATCATCCCACATTACTGCGCCGTTTTCTTTGTTTTCAAAGATAAAACAGTCGTAGTTGTTTTGATGATTAGCTTCTTCGCCACATCCGCAGTAGCAAGGAATGTTTTCTAGTAAGGTTTGATGCTTAGCAGCGGCTGCATAAATAAGCTGCATATCTTCGGGCTTGTCACTCAGAAAGGAAGGGAGAGTGTCACTATTTTTTGTTTCTTCTCGTTTATCCCCTAATGTGTGCGGCTGATGTTCTTCATGTTGTGTTGTTTCTGTATGTTTGCTAGCTGAACTTTCTTTACTTTCGTTTCCACAGCCGGACACCATGCCTGCTGCAAGGACAACTGGTATGACCTTTGATTTCATCATCAAAATGTTCATCCTTTCTTCAATTAAAGATAGAAAATAATATGTACATCCATCACGTTAAAAAGACATCATTCGTCTTTGAAGTCATTCATCAACTTTCTGCAAAATAATTTTCCGATACATACCTTTCAACATGACGCTTGAATTTTCCTTCAAGATAAGCTGATCCCGGCTTGCTTCAAGCATATGTTCAAAAGAGAGGCCAATATCCGTTCCTAGTAATTTTACGAAGAGGCGGAATATTTTTTTAGGAAAAGCCGCGGATTTCTTTTTAGTTTCAAATTTATCAAAAATCAGGATCGTTCCCTTAGGCTTTACTACTCTGGTCATTTCTTTTAAAGCTTGCTTTGCATCAGGTACTACGCTAAGAATTAAGCTTGCTACAACAACATCAAACGAAAAAGAGTCGAATGTTAGCTGCTGAGCGTCCATTTGGTGGAAAGTTATAGACGGGTTTTTGTATTTATCTTTTGCTTTTTGAAGCATTTCACTGGAATAGTCGATGGCTGTTACATTTACTTGATGAGGAATAAAAGCTAAATCGGCACCCGTTCCAACACCTACAAATAAAATGCGCTGCTCAGACGAAAAGGGGACATCTTGAAAGACTTTTTTTCTGGCTCGATAAAACATCCCGTTATTAAAAAAGACATCATAAAAAGGGGCCCAGCACTTATAAATAAATTGGTTCCAGCGGTTATTCACGTAAACCCTCCTAAAAAATAAGCTTTCCAACGCATGCTGGAAAGCTTATAGATTCCATTTATTTTTTCATTTTGAGTAAGCGAAGGCTGTTTAAAATAACAAGTAGCGCTGCTCCTGTATCGCTTAAGACGGCAATCCACAGAGTAAGCCACCCTGGGAAGATAAAGGCTAAGGCAATGACTTTAACAATAATAGAAAACCAAATGTTTTGTTTGATAACAGCTAACGCTTTGCGACTTAGCTTCATTGTATGAGGAAGCTTTTCTAAATTGTCTGCCATCAGGACAATATCAGCTGTTTCCATGGCTGTATCAGTACCAGCACCGCCCATTGCAATGCCAAGATCAGCAGTAGCAAGGGCAGGGGCATCGTTAATTCCATCTCCAACCATAGCCGTTTGATACCCTTCATGTTGAAGCTGCTGTATGGCCTTTACTTTGTCTTCAGGCAGCAAATCAGCGAAATAGCGGTCTACCCGAGACTGAGAAGCAATCATTTTAGCTGTTCCTTCGTTATCACCGGTTAACATCACAATTTGCTGCATTCCGTTTTGCTTAAGGCTTTCTAAAGCAGATATGGTTGTATGTCTGATGGTATCAGCTACGCTAATAATGCCTAGAACACTTTTAGCTGTTCCGACAATAATAATCGTTTTACCTTCGTTTTGAAGCTTTTCAATCTGAGACCAGCAGTGTGTTAGAGGTGTTCCTAAATCTGAGAATAATTTTGCATTACCTGCGTAATAAACCGTGTCTTGAATTGTTGCTTGCACGCCTTTTCCCGTAAGGATTTTAAAATTTGACCCTTGTAAAGAAACGACTTTTTTCTCCGCAGTATAATCCACGATAGCGCGGGCGATGGGATGATTCGAATAATCTTCAAGCGTTTTGGTTATCGCTAAAAGCTGATTTTCTTCAGCAGCAAGGGAAACAACTTCTGAAACGGCTGGTTTGCCTTCTGTTAGCGTTCCTGTTTTATCAAAAGCAATCGCATTGATTGCACCGGCCTTTTCTAAAAACGTCCCGCCTTTAATGAGCACGCCATTTTTCGCCGCGTTTCCAATCGCAGATACAATGGCGACGGGAGTCGAAATGACTAGCGCGCATGGACAAGCGACAACTAATAATTCAAGCCCTTTGTAGAACCACTCGCTCCATGCACCATCAAACAGGGGAGGGATGACCATAATGAATAAAGCTAAAATAAAGACAATAGGTGTGTAAATGGTTGCAAATTTATCAACAAATGCTTGAGTCGGCGCTTTTTTCTCCTGTGCTTCTTCCACTAAATGAATGATTTTAGCAATGGTCGTATCTTCGACTAGCTTTGTTACTTTAATTTCTAACGATCCGCTTTCGTTAATCGTGCCGGCATAGACAGCATCGCCCATTACTTTATCAACGGGAATAGATTCACCTGTAATAGGAGCTTGGTTGATACTGGATTCTCCGTTTATAATTTCACCATCGAGCGGAATTCGGTCTCCTGGTTTTACGACAATCGTGCTGCCAATTGAAATATCTTCCGCAGCTTTTTTAATCAGCTGCCCGTTTTCCTTTACCCATGCTTCAGAAGGAGCTAAATCCATCAAACCTCGTATCGAGTTTCTTGTTTGTTCAATTGATCTTGTTTGCAGAGCTACACCTAAAGCAAACAGCCAGACGACCGTAGCACCTTCAAGCCATTCACCAATAACAGCTGCTCCAAGTGCTGCAACGGTCATTAAAACATTCATGTCTAAAGAACGGCTTTTGATTCCGTAATAAGCACTTTTAGCCGGCTTATATCCGCTGACAATCATGGCAATAGCGTACAGTACAGTTGTCATATAAGAAGCAATTCCTGTATGAGAACCGATAAAACCTAGTGCGATGAGAATACCTGAAAAAATAATCGGACCATTTTTGCCTTTATGGTGCCGAGATTCAGCGGGCTGCCTGCTGCTGGTCACTAAAGTAGCGGTATACCCAGCTTTAGATACTTCTTTAATAATGTCATCAGCTTCATTATCATGTTCAATTTGTGCTTTTCCCGTTGAAAAGTTAACGCGTACGTCTTTGACAGCAGGAACTGTTTTTAAATGATTCACAATCGTGTTTGCACAAGCTGCACAGTCCATTCCTTCAATCAAATACGTTTTCATTTTCTTATTTGATTGAATAGGCTCAATACTAAAGCCCAGTCTTTCCACTGAGTTTGGAATGAGTGACAGAGCTGATTCACTTGCCGCCGCCACTTGAAGCTTTCCTGTATTGTAGTTGATTGCTACGTGTTGAATATCGTTTAACGTTTTTAAACTTTTTTCAATCGTAGCAGCACAAGAAGGACAATCCATTCCATACACGCGGTATTCAGCCGTTTCTTCTATGTCACTGCCTGTTGCTATATCGTGATCGCTGCAGCACGAATGCTGGCTTTTATCGGTCGTTAACGCACTTGTATCTGAACAGCAGCTGTGACTGTGTGCGTGACTCTTTGTACTACAGGAAGAAGGTTCTTCAGTAGGTGCGGCTTCTGAAGAAGAGGAGCAGCAGGGGCTGTTCTCAATTTCTGATGAAGAAGGGCCGCTGCAGCAGCTTCCGGTATGGTGATGATGTTTTTTATCTTCGTGTTTCATTGTGTCCCACTCCCTATACGGTAAGAAAAACTTAAATGGTTACATCTTCTTTTTTAGCAAACATAATATCAATTACTTGTTTAATATGTGCATCCCTTAAAGAATAAAAAGCTAACTTTCCTTCTTTGCGATAATTGGCAATTCCTATATTTCGCAGCAGTCTTAAGTGATGAGAAGCAGTAGCAACCGTAGAGCCTACAATGTTGGCTACGTCACATACACATAATTCCTCACCTTTATAAAGGGCTAATACGATTTTCAGCCGCGTTTCATCTCCCAACGCTTTGAACATCGTAGAAATATCCTGAACAGCTTCAACATCGATAGAAGGCTTAATACGATTCACCTTTTCTTCGTTAAAACAATAAATATCACAGCGGTCTTTTGGCATAGTTTCCTCCTTCATTCAAACATTCAAATGATTGTTTGTTTATAATATATGCCAATTTAAAAAAATGTTCAAACATTTATTGATTATTCGGACTTTTTTTCTGAGCAAAACATAAATATAGAAAGAATAAATATGAAAAGTATGCCTATTAGTGTATGTACTCTGGACTAAATGGTGCGGACAAAAAGAGAATGACTTTACGTGTAGAACAAAACAAAAAGCCACCCCCTATAGGTAGCCTTTCAATGACTTTTAAAAATGAGAGAAATAAACGAATACAGCGCAAATTATGTTCATTTGGTTATCGATTTAATCGATTAAATAATAAATCTGCTGCATTATTTAACACCTTGTCCGATTCTTTTAATCGCTTGTCTGAGTTTTCTAGATAGGATTGAGCAGATAATACAACATCTAATGGATCCTTGACATTTTTCTTTTCGGTGCATACTAAATGACCAACATTATTTTTCCAATGAATCGTGCATTTAAAATTCACAAATGTATCATCGCTCGTTCTCAAACGCAAATGCCTGATGATGGGGTTAGATGAAGAGTGCTGTGACAGCATCCACATTGCTTGTTTCCGGTCGTCTTTATGAATAATGCTCCACAGACTGGAGACTGAAGAAAAATAAGAATGTGCTTGACTAGAAAAATGCAGGATTTCACCTTCTTGATTTAATTGAAAGTAAGGAACGGGGATCCATTTAAGTATGTTACTTTCCATCATGCACCTCTCCCAACTTAAGTAATCTCTTTTACCATATCACAATTACCTAATATTTGTATGATTTTTATCATTTTTCCCACTCTTTTCCCCGTTTTAAGCTGTAAAAGCTACCGAATTATTCAGTTTAAAACACTTGAAAAAGGAACGTGTGTTCGGTAAACTAAAAATTAAAGGAGCGAATTCTATGGAACGGCTACTTCAAGAAAGCTACTCTTCGAAACGACCTGTTGAAATTATTTATATGGATGATAAAGGATGTTTGACACAGCGATTTATCATTGTGTATAAAATTGATCCTCAGAGCGTAAAAGCTTGGTGCTTACTAAGGAACGAGAAACGAACGTTTAAAATAGAGAATATCCTTTCATGCGGATTCAGCAATAAAAGGAAAAGCAGTTTTAGGCAGAAAGCTCACTCAATTTAAGAGGGGCTTTTTCATATCATTTCCTCTTATGGCGTGTGAGTTATTTTCATACACTATATCCACCAGAAAGGGGAATGAACATGACATTAAACCAAGGAAAGAAAACTAAACATATTGCTAAAGGGAGCACGGAAGAAGAAAATATGACAATGCAGGGTGAGAAAAAACAGCATGAAGCACAAAGTACCTCTTTGTCTCATAATAATTGTCGTGCAAACCTTGATGGAGATTAATCTATAAAAGGAAAGCTTTCGTCTCCGAGGCTTTCCTTTTTTGTGTATATTGCATTTTTAAGTTAACTCGTATTTTTCTGAGCCAATCACAATATAGTCTTTCGCTTCACGTGTTCATACTATCCTATCTCGCATCCTTCATTTTTAGAATCATTTTTCTGACGTTCTTGCAACATTGGGTCTACTATATTACTCATAAGCGAACCTCAGCCTTAACGGGAAAGAAAAGGGGAAATGAAGATAAAAATTCTGCGTTTCTTCATTATAATAAGAAAAAACGATCTGTTTACTAGTATTTAAATCTTTCGAAAAATCAAAATAAATAATGATTGATTTCGTCACTTTATTGTGGTTTCATAATAAAGTGTAAAAAGACCATTTTTCTTACAGAGAGAAATGAGATAGAGTACTTCTGTGTTGATTCTTTCTTTTGAATATAGTATACATACAGGGGTATAGAAATTAGTTGGGAGGAAAACATGGCGATATTATATATGAGCATAGGTATTTTACTTTTATTAATTTGTTACAGTTTTTATAAACGCTATGTGCCGGTGCAAGGAATAAAGAAAGTGACGACCGTCGACTGTGCTTCTACAACGATTTCGTATGTAGATGTTCGTCATTTTCATGAAATGAAACAAAACCCCTGTCAAAAAGCAATCCATATTCCGCTTCCTTATTTAGAGAGACAGCATGAGGAAATTCCATATAAAGAAGTGGTCGTAATTGTTCCTGACAGTATTTCTCGAAATTTAAGCATTCGGCAGCTCAAAAAACATGGGTATCAGGTCAAAGGATACATGTGTGCGGAAAGATGTGTATAATAAAAAAACGGCAAATAAGCCTTAAACGACTTTGATATAGAAGGATATAATAGATAAGCTAAGCGATACTCATTTCAAAATGGGTATCTTTTTTTGCTTTAAGGATTAAGAAGGGGAGTGGAGATCGGTTTCTTTTGGTTCAACAGCTACTGAGTCTTTTAGCGTATTTTTATGACAAAAGGTTTGAAAAATCCCTTTTGTGGTAAAAAAAAACGTAGTTCTCCTAGTGCATAGACAGAGGTTTAATCGGAAGTTATAATTTAGGCAATTACATAAAAGGGGAGTAAGCTAAGGAAGGTGAATAGATGTGCGAAAGATAAAGCGGTTGCTATTTCTGTTCATTTGTATAGCGGTTGTAATTGTTGCGTATGAGATGATTCGATATCCGATTGAAAACAATGCTGCAAGTGTGCAGCAGCATTTGCGAAATTGGGAGCATAAAGAAAGTATTGATGGTTCTGCAAGGATTACGCTGCAAGATTTTAAACGGGTTGATCACTCTAATACATACATAGCCTTATTCTCCATACCTGGTGATAAAGAAGGAATGGCCGTATTGAAGCAAGGATGGAACAAACGCCTGCGTATTGAAGTCAGTACCAAAATGAGCAATTTAGTGGATTATGATGATATCCATACAAATAAAGGTACATATGCGCTGTTTACAGGAACAAATAGAAGTAAACAAATTGAGCGCGTAAAGGCGGCTTTGGTGCACGATACATATACAATTGATGCCGCGGTTCCAAAAAGTGATTATTTTGTGCTGTATGAAAAAATACCGAGTCATATTAAACATCCGTTTCCAGCAACGACAACGCTGCTAGATAAAGCAGGGGATGATATCACGGTTAAAGAATTTATGGATCAAGAGCTGCGTGAATAACACGCAGCTTTTTTCTATAATAAAAAGCTTTTTAAAAAAATTCACGTTTTGTTCATATTTTTGAAAGAAAGAATTTTAAGCAAAAAAATCAAATATTTGCTACAAAACAAAGGGGAATTAACGGGCAAAATAAGTTTCATACAGGGCGTCACATTTTCTTTGAAAATTTGTCACAAAATATTCAATTATGTCGATGTGTATTGATATATCAATGTTGAAGCAAACATGCAAAGCTAATTTTGCAGTTATTCCTAAAGAAATAGTTAAGAAATGGGAGCTGAATCCTTTTATTTACATTTATTCATACCAAATTATGTGATAGAATATCGCAAGGTTGAAGCACTCTAACCCCATTGGTACAGTCACTATATTAGAATATTTTTAATATAAAAAAATAAAGCAAAAGGGACGAAAAAAATGTCATTTTGTATTACAATAGTAGTGGCCTACAAATAAGGGGGAAGAGAGTCTGTATAAAAATGTCGTTATCTAGCGAAAGATAGCGCATTTTGAATGTTCATCAATATAGGCTTCGCATCATGTGTTGTTAGAAAGGAGAGTTTTAAGTGAAACCAAAAAAAGGATTTTGGAAGCTAGTAGGTTTACTATCTGCGCTTTCACTAGTATTTTTGAGCGGTTGTTCAAAACTTGCTGTATTGAACCCGCAAGGTCCTGTTGCAAAAACGCAATCTGATTTAATCATTTGGTCTATGTGGATGATGTTGATCGTGGTTGTTGTCGTATTTGCTATTTTTATATTTGTTCTTGTCAAATATCGTGAAAAACCTGAAAACATGGACTATGAGCCACCTGAGCAAGAAGGTAACTTAAAGATGGAGGTTATTTGGACAGCATTCCCAATCATCATCTTAATTCTATTAGCAGTGCCAACTGTTAAAGCGATCTACTCTGCAGAAGAAGTACCGGCAGAATCAAAGGATAAAGATCCAATCGTGATTCACGTTACATCTGCAAACTGGAAATGGATTTTCAGTTATCCGGAACAAAATATCGAGACGGTTAACTACGTAAACATTCCAGCAGATACGCCAGTGAAATTTGAGTTAACGGCTCAAGGACCTATGAACTCATTCTGGGTACCAGAACTTGGCGGACAAAAATATTCGATGAACAATATGTCAATGCCATTATACTTAGAAGCTGATAAGCCTGGTTCTTATATGGGACGTAGTGCTAACTTCTCGGGTGAACATTTCACTCAAATGCAGTTCGAAGTTCAAGCTCAAACGGACAAAGACTTCAAAGAGTGGGTTAGTGACGTAAAAGGTACAGCTGGTAAATTGACTGAAAAGAAATATGATCAAATCCTAAGCCCAGGCGTTGTTGGTCGTCAAACTTACAACGGTACACATTTAAAATGGATTGACCATGCAAAAGATGTATACATTCCTGGCAAAGAGCTAGAACGTGGTACAGGACATGATCACAGCAAGATGAAAGAAGACGAAAAAACGAGTAATGAAGAAATGGAAAACATGGATCACTCAAATCATGAATAACATTCATTTATTACACTAAATAACGTAATGATTGGGGGAAGACATAATGAAGCTAGATGAATTTTTCGTCACTGGCGAACCTATGATTTACGCTGCTGACGCAGCAATCGCTATGACGGTCATCGGTATCGTTTTTGTCTTAACATATTTCAAGAAATGGAAATGGTTATGGACAGAATGGTTAACAACAGTTGACCATAAAAGACTCGGTGTCATGTACATCCTTTCAGCTGTATTAATGCTTTTCCGCGGCGGAATTGATGGAATCATGATGCGTATGCAGCTTGCATTCCCGGGTATGAACATTTTAGATGAACATCACTACAACGGAGTCTTCACGGCTCACGGTGTTATCATGATCTTATTCATGGCAATGCCATTTATTATCGGACTAATGAACGTAATCGTTCCATTACAAATTGGTGCGCGTGACGTAGCATATCCGTTCTTAAACGCAATCAGTTTCTGGACATTCTTTATGGGAGCAATGCTATTTAACCTTTCTTTCGTAATCGGAGGAGCTCCTGATGCAGGTTGGACAAGTTACTTCCCGCTTGCAGGTAAAGAATTCAGTGAGGGTATCGGAAATAACTTCTATGCCGTTTCACTACAGATTGCTGGTGCTGGTACATTAATGACTGGTATCAACTTCTTTGTAACAATTTTAAAAATGCGTGCCCCTGGCATGACAATGATGAAAATGCCAATGTTTACTTGGTCAATCTTCATCACATCAATTATTATCATTTTCGCGTTCCCTGTATTAACAGTAGCGCTTGCACTTATGACACTTGACCGTGTATTCGGAACAGCCTTCTTTACAATGGCTAACGGCGGTCTTCCAATGATGTGGGCTAACTTATTCTGGATTTGGGGTCACCCTGAAGTATATATCGTTATTTTACCGGTATTCGGTGTCTTCTCAGAAGTTATCAGTACACATTCTCGTAAGAATTTATTCGGTTATAAAGCAATGGTAGTATCAATGGTCGGTATCGCATTCTTAAGTTACCTTGTATGGGTGCATCACTTCTTTACAATGGGTAACTCACCGTCAGTTAACTCGTTCTTCTCAATTACAACGATGTTAATTGCCGTACCAACCGGAGTTAAAATCTTTAACTGGCTCTTTACAATGTATAAAGGCCGTATCAAATTTACGACTGCGATGCTTTGGTCATTAGCGTTTATTCCAAACTTCGTAATCGGTGGGGTAACAGGGGTTATGCTTGCGATGGCATCAGCCGATTATCAATATCATAACAGTTACTTCCTAATCGCTCACTTCCACTATGTATTAATCTCTGGTACAGTGTTTGGCTGTTTCGCAGGTTTATACTTCTGGTATCCGAAAATTTTCGGTCACACGTTGAACGAAAAATTAGGAAAAATTTCATTCTGGATTTTTGTTGTTGGATTTAACGTATGTTTCTTCCCACAATTCTTCCTAGGTTTAGACGGTATGACTCGTCGTATGCAAACTTATGCAGACAACCTTGGCTGGAACGGATTAAACTTAGTTTCAACAATCGGTGCATTCTTAATGGGTCTTGGCTTCTTCGTATTAGTAGTTAACTTATTATACAGTGCATGGAAAAACAAACGCGACACTGCAAACGATCCTTGGGATGGTCGTACACTTGAGTGGTGGACTAAATCACCAGTTCAAGCTTACAACTTTGCAGTAATTCCTCATGTGAAAGAAATGGATGCATTCTGGCACATGAAAAAACGTAATGAAACAGAAATTAAAGCAGAAGACTTAAAACCAATTCACTTACCAAGCAACTCTGGTGTGCCGTTTATCTCAGGTATTTTCTGGTTTATCGGTGGATTTGGCTTAGTATTTGAATGGATTCCAATGGCAATCGTTGGATTAGCAGGTATTTTTGCTTGTATGCTTGCTCGTTCATTTGATTATGATCCGGGCTTCTATGTAAAAGTAGATGAAATCAAGAAGGTTGAAGGAATTACAGGGGGTGACAAATAATGGCAGGACATTTAGATAAATCATTGCCGTTAGAATACCAAGAAGAACAAAGTCGCCTGAATATCCTTGGATTCTGGATTTTCTTAGGTGCCGAGATCGCGTTGTTCTCTACGCTGTTCGTAACGTACTTAACGTACCATACGCGTACAGCGGGTGGCCCTACTGCAGAAGAACTGTTCGTTGTTAAAGATTTTATGATCGAAACGCTGTTACTACTATTCAGTAGTTTCACGATGGGAATTGCCATCTTTAAAATGCGTAATAATGATTTAAAAGGACTTTTAGTTTGGTTTGTTATTACACTTGTTCTTGGTGGAGGATTCCTTTTCTACGAAATTCGTGAGTTTTACATGTACGCAGTTCACGAAGGTGCAACAATGCAAACAAGTGCCTTCTTATCAGGGTTCTTTACACTACTTGGAACGCACGGTCTTCACGTAACAGTCGGTGTATTCTGGGCAATCAGTATTATTATTCAATTAGTAAGACGAGGATTAACACCAGTTACTGCTCGTAAAGTATTTATTATCGGTTTATACTGGCATTTCCTTGATGTTGTATGGATCTTCATCTTCACGCTTGTATACTTGAACGGATTGGTGGGATAAGACATGGAAAATAAACAAGGCCAAAAAGCAGGTTTTCCGCTTAGTCATGTATTTGGGCTTATCCTTTCACTAGCCTTAACATTCGCAGCGCTTGGTTTAGTAGTGCTAGCTGATCTATCAAGAAGCATTACAATGACTCTTATCATGATCCTAGCGTTATTACAAGCAGCAATGCAGCTAGTAATGTTCATGCACATGACTGAAAGTGAAAATGGTAAAGTACAGGTTGCAAATATTCTTTACAGTTTCTTTATTGCACTTTGTATCGTTGTTGGTACACTGTGGATTCTTGCAGCTCACTTTAACCATTAAAAATAAAACCACTTACTTCGGTAAGTGGTTTATTTTTTTTCATTCAGTTTATATTTCAACGTTTGATATTCTCCCGTAGCCACTTTTTTTACTACTTTTCCTTTATCATCTCTATAAACATTTACTTGTTCGTATACTTCAATTCGGTATCCGCCTCTTTTTTCTGTTTTAACATGAACTTCTTTGACCGACATATTTAATTGTTCCGCAGCGTCTTCATCAGCAGAAGTTTCAACAGCTCCTCCATCAAGTGAAAGGTGAGATAAGCTGTCAAACGACTGCTGGGAATTGTTATCAACATAGCTTGTCACGACTAAAATGCCGGCAAAAAACAATACTAAAAAAAGCGTCCGGACTTTTATCTTCATTTTAAAACACCCCCGTAAACTGACAAACAAGCACGACTGCACCTAATATCCAAACGTAAATCGCAAACGTTTTTAACGAATGATGCTTTAAATAATTGATCATCCATTTTACCGCTACATAACCGAATAAAGCAGATGAAAGGGTAGCGACGAATAAAAAGAAAACGGAGAGCTGCTCGACTTCACCTGTGACTACATCTTTTAACTGAAGTAACACTGCTCCGCAAATGGCCGGAGTCGACAATAAAAAGGAAAAATAAGCGGCTGTTTCACGGTCTAATTTTCGCATTAACGCAGCTACCATCGTTAAGCCAGACCTGGATACAGCAGGGAATATCGCAGCTGCTTGAAACGAGCCGATAAAAAAAGCATCTCCGTATGAAATATGATCCATTTTTTTATAGCCATTTTTTACGGAATCACCAAACCATAACAGCAGTCCCGTCGCAAGAAATTCCCAGCCGATCGTTAGGCCAGATTTAGAAATGCTGTCAAAATAGTCTTTAAACAAAAGACCAATCGCAACTGCAGGGATCGTTCCTATCACTAAAAGCCCTGTAAGCTTGCTAAAGGGATGCCGAATAATATGCCATAGCTCACGCTTATAAAAGACAAACACAGCAAGCAGAGTGCCCATGTGCAGCATCGTATCTAAATACAATCCCGCATCGTCTAAGCCAAATAAGTGGCGCCCTAAATACAAATGCCCCGTGCTGCTTATTGGTAAAAACTCTGTAAGCCCCTGAATGATTCCCAAAATAAATGCTTCAAACCACGACATCTTATCACCTCATACAGCGTGTCCTTATTAGTAGTGTATAGAGGAAGTTCTGAGAACATGACAAAAACATGGAAGTATAGGCATTCATTTAGTGAAATAAATACGTAAAAATAGGTCATAGTATAAGAAGAGACGACCATTCTTATCTCCATCTCATCCACTATGGAAAGAGGTGCTTAAAATGATACGAAAATGGGTTGCTGTATGCGTCGTATTCGCTGCTTTTATTTTTCCGCAAGCAGTAAGTGCTGAACAGCCAAAAGTAGAGGTGTTTCAAATTGAAACGGGCAGAGTCGTTCGTTCAACGCCCAAACCTCCAAATGTTCAAAAAGAAGCCGAAAAAAGTATTGCGTCCATTACTGGTTTATATAAAAAGGCAAGTCCGCTTCCTAAAAAAGGCTATCTTGTTAAAGTACCTCTTGATCCAGCCGTGAAAATTGAAAATAGTGCGGTCAACACGCTGGCAAGTGAAGTTATTTTTGTTCTTGAACCGAACCAAAAACCAATCATGATGGTATTTGACAATGAAAATAGAACCTATTTTTTTGAATTTACTCATGATTTAACTCTTCTCAGAAAAGCATTACAGCTATAAGTCATCGAAATGATGGCTTTTTTTTACATAGACAGTTGACAGTTTATTATGATAAATGTAATATATTTAGAAAAGTCAGAAATAATAAGGGGGAGAATTATGTGATAGCTCTACGACCGTTCTCCAAAAAAGACTTTAAACAGCTAATGGATTGGATTCCCTCCGAGTCATTTATGGTGCAATGGAGCGGCTCTAGCTTTTCTTTTCCGCTTACTCCTAGACAGTTAAAACACTATATTCGATATGCAAATGAAGATGGTGCCTCTACCTATGCTTTTTCTGTCATAGATGACAATGAACAGCTTATTGGGCATATTTCCCTGGCTCATATTGATTATTATCATAAAACAGGAAGAATTGGCCGAGTACTGCTTGGTGAAAAGTATAGAGGAAAAGGGTTTTGCTCGCACATGTTTGAAAAAGTGTTAGCTTTCGGTTTTGAAGAACTGGGCCTTCACCGAATTTCGCTCGGCGTCTTTGATTTTAACGAGCGGGCGATTCAGTCTTATGAACGAATTGGCTTTACACGCGAAGGCCTTCTTCGAGATGTCCGGCTTGTAGATGGACAGTACTGGAGCTTAATTGAAATGAGTATGCTAGAAAGTGAATGGGCACAGCGTGATGTGCATCAAAAATCAAGCTAACATCTACTAGTGAAAAGCCAGCTTCCCAACAAGCGGGCTTTTTTGACTTGTGCTTAAATTTCCTCAAGAAGGTATAAATTTTCATTCATTAAGGCATATAGAGAGTAAGTGATGTGTAAAGGAGGCCGTATGAATGAAAAAATACAAAGTAGGCGTCTTAGCGGCATGTATGTTGCTTTTAGGAACCGCTGGGTTTGGAATTGTCTATCAGCATCAAACATCTGCTAAAGAGCAGCCTCATTCGTTTAATGTACTCGTTATGGGCGTAGATGAAAGGCCAGGCGATACGGGCCGCTCAGATGTATTAATGGTGGTCAATTTAGATAAAAGCCATAATAAAGCAAAGGTTATGCCGATCCCTAGAGATACGCGCGTGCACATTGATGGAAAAGGGACGGATGAGAAAATTAACCATGCTTATCGATACGGAGGCATTCCTTTAACCGTGCGCACGGTTGAGAATTTTTTAAATATTGACGTTGACTACTATGTGAAAGTAAATATGGAGGGGTTCAAAGATGTAGTCGATGAACTTGGCGGCGTGAACGTGAATAACCCGTTTCCTTTTGTCTTTGATTCATTTATCTTTCCTGAAGGAGAAAATGCGTTGAACGGTGAAAAAGCTCTTGCCTATGTACGGATGAGACATGAAGACCCAAAAGGTGATTTAGGAAGAAACAATCGCCAGCGTCAAGTGGTGGAAGCTCTATTAGATAAAGGAATGAACATGTCAACGGTGAAAAATATCCCAAGTCTTCTCACGCTCGGAAAAAAGCATATCCAAACGAATATTGATGTCAGCGATGCATTTACGATGTATAACGTCATTAAGAATGGACGGCCTGATTTCGAAACGGTAACGGTAAAAGGAGAAGGACAAATGGTAGATGGTACATGGTATTATGTTGTAAAACCATCTGAAAAAAAGCAGCTGAGCGCTATGTTTCAACAAACCCATTAATAAAAAAGAGGGCTGAATTTTTTCAGCCCTCTTTTTATTCACCAATTTCTTCTTGACGCTGCAAGCAGGAAATTTGTTTTTTCTCTGGATGGACACCAAATGTATAGCCCCACGTTTGCAATTTATCTAGAATGATTTCGTCTTTTTTAAAGCCAAAGATCATCACTACATCTTGGTTTTCATCTAAAAGCAAATACTTTTCATCTTTGCGCCACATCGTTAAGTTTGACGCATAGAAAAGATTCCAGCCGTTATTCATGCGATGGCCGGTTGCTTGGTTTTTATAGTTGACAATCATATTTCTTCCTCCATTAGTGAATCTTTCTAAAAGTAAAACTTCAAAGAATATTATAAACGTTCTCTTCCTAGAAATCTATTATTTATCCTATTGAGGGGACCTCGCCGTGATGTTTATAAAATACATGTGATAAAAGATTTAGTATATAAGGATATATCTGTATAAAACAAGAGTCAATAAGTAAGAAAACGGAGAAAAAAAGGGTCTAAAAGCGTATATAATTGAAAAAAATATAAGTTATCTAGCTTTAAAGACTTAAAAACACGCTTTTCAGACCATGGACATGCTTTTTCGAATTTCTACCTACAAGAAAGAAGGCAGAGGTGCGAAATGTGTAGGTGAATCTAAATGAGTTTACGGTAAACATGGAGCCCCAAAACGTGGTACACGCTAGAAAAGGGGGAAATTCAACGATGTCCAAAAAAGCGCTATGGATTAAAAATGCTTCGCAAGTTGTAACGGCCAAAGAAAATAAAGGTCCTTTAGCTGGAAAAGAAATGAGAAACTTGACGGTGATTGAAAATGGCTCAGTCTGGATAGAAGGAGATCAAATTGTGACCGTAGGTACAACAAAAGAGCTAGAACAAAAATATGAAAGGGAAAGAAATGATGCAACGATTATTGATGCTTCTCACAAAATTGTAACTCCGGGTCTGATTGATCCTCATACACACGCTGTGTACGCTGGCTCTCGTGAAGAAGAATTTTATAGGCGGTTTGAAAGACCAACTTCTTACTTGGATTTATTAGAAGAAGGTGGAGGTATTCACTCCACTGTCGTTCAGACACAGGAAGAGTATGCGTACCGAATTTATCAGCAGAGCTATGAGCGTCTTACGTCTTTTCTAGCTCACGGGGTCACAACTGTAGAAGTGAAAAGCGGATATGGCTTAGAACTAGAAACAGAACTGAAGCAGCTGCAAATCGCTAAAATGCTGAATGATACACACCCAGTTGATGTCATAAGCACCTTCTTAGGAGCACACGTCGTACCTTTAGCATATAAAAGAGATACGCAGAAATACGTCAATTTACTTATTCACGAAATGATTCCTCAAATTTCTTCTTATAAGCTCGCAGCATTTAATGATGCTGTATGTCTTCCAAATGCTTTTTCATTCCAACAATGTCAAGAAATACTCGAAGCCGGGAAAAGCCATGGCATGCTTCCTAAAATACATGCCGACCCCTTTGAATACTGCAGAGGAGCAGAGCTCGCAGCAGAGGTAGGAGCGATATCAGCAGATTATCTTTTGTATGCTTCTGATGAAGGGTTAAAGAAACTGGCTGAAAAACGGATCGTAGCCACACTTTTACCGGGGAATTCCTTATTTGTTGGAATGAAATGGCCAGATGCTAGAAAAATGATCGATTTAGGCGTTCCGGTTACTCTTTCTACAGACTGCAATCCAGGTTCATCTCCAACGACTTCACAGCAATTTGTGATGAATCTGGCATGTATGAATATGAACATGAGTCCTGAAGAAGTGCTTGTAGCCACAACTATTAACGCAGCTCATGCTATTAATCAAGGAGATAAGATTGGGAGTATTGAAGCCGGAAAACAAGCTGACTTAGCGATTTTTAATGTCTCTAGTTATCGAACCCTTCAATATCAGTATGGCTTGAATCATATTGATAGCGTAGTGAAAAAAGGAGAAGTAGTTGTAGAAAACGGTAAAGTTTTGTAAAACAAGTTTATAGAAAAAGAGAAAAGGGTAAAGAATAGAGAATTTGTCACACATGCAAAGGCAGGGAATTTAGATATGATTACAAAACAAAATGTTATTCCATTACTAAAAGAAGCTTGCCCATCTTTTGAGCCAAGCGAAGAAATCAACTTCAACGATAAAGAAGAGCTGCAGCATGAATTAAGCCGAGTAGCGGGTCATTTGATCTCTCTTGAATATAACGGCCAGCTCGAACGTGAACCGGATGTGTTTGAAGCGATTGAACAGCTGTATATAGAAGGTGAATCTGATGTGAAAGAAGCTGTTACAACGGGACTCTTTCAAGCAATGCATGAAATGATTATAGATCAGCAAATTAGTCCAGAAGAAATTGGAATGCTATTAAAACCTCACTCACTGAAGTGGTGGAAAACGATTGACCACTTTAGCGAAAATAGTGCGGAACAGTAAGGAAAAAGAACGTCATGGAAACATGATGTCCGTGACGTTCTTTTCTTTTACTGTTCTTTTTTCAGCTGGCGCTCTAAAATAAAAGGACCAAACGGAATAACCGACATAAGAAATGCAAATAAAGAGCGGCCGATTGACCATTTATGCGCGAATTTTACATGAACGACTGCAAGAGCATACAGCACAAAAAGTGCACCGTGTGCTGCGCCTACAACTGATACAGCTTCGGGTATGCCTGCTGCATATTTTAGCGGCATAGCAATGCCCAGCAGCAGTAAAAATGAAATTCCTTCTAAAATTCCTACTAAGCGCAGGCGACCGATTGGTGATGTAAGAACCATGTTTTCTCCTCCCGTAACGACGGAATAAATTTCTGTATCGATGACAAAAATGTACCATAGCAAGCTCTTCATATACAAGCATCATTTGTATCTGTCACAAAAAAGTCGAAAACGCTTTAATTTGTGCTATAGAAGTATTTTGTTTGAAAAACTGACATACTCTTGTGATGCAATGTATAAAAGAGCACACTACGTGTTGACAAGTTATTTTAATTATTTTATATGTATAGTATCGAAAACGTATGAGAGGATTTTTTACCATGACAAACCGAAAACAGCAGCGGGAGAAAATTTTAGATGCTGCTTTTGAAGTGTTCGGATCCAAAGGTTACTATGAAGCAAAAATGATTGATATTGCTAAACTAGCGGGTGTATCTAAAGGAACGCTTTACTTGTACTTTTCGTCTAAAGAGTCGCTTTATATCGCTGTTAATAATCGTTCGTTTGATGAGTTTTTGTATCATGCAAAGCGAAGAACAGATAAATGCCAAACGTTTCACGAAAAGCTCTATTCAGTTGCGAAACATCACCTGCTCTTTTTTTACGAAACTAAAAAATATCCGGACTCTTTTTGGCAAGCCCCTCACCAAATGCCAGAAATGATGGGGCGTCTTCATCAATTTTTTGAGGATTATCACGGGCTTGTTGCTAAATTGATTGAAGAGCAAAAAATAAAAAACGCTTTTTTACACTCAAAAGCGTTTTGCAGCATGTTAAATGGGTATAGGATGGATATCGTTTCCGATGATGATATAACAGAAGAAGATATCATGAACTATGCGGAGTTCATTGTGAACTTATACATTGAAGGCTGCTATTTTGAGACCCAAAAATGACTCGTCGGTACTGGTTGATAATGGAGGGATATGATGAGTAACAGCAGCACAGTAATTAATTTTTCATATTTTCAAGAACAAACCGTTACCAAGGTAAACACAGATAACACCCTGCCGTTTTCTCTTGGATTTAGTAAAGGCGGACTTGTGGCAGAATGTCCATGGAGACTAAAAAACAAACGCAGCATCTTGCTTGGTCAAGCCGACTGGAAATCGCTACATTCCGCCGAGCAGCGTCAGCAAGTCGAAGCGCTGCTGCTTGGCCAGCTCATTCTCTCTATACAGTGGTATGAAGATATCGGTATCCTTCGAATTGCGTTTTCTAATGGGTATGCGCTAGACATGTTTCATGACAGCTCGTTTTTTGAAGGCTGGGATTTATATGGTCAAGACGGCTTTTCTTTTATCTCGCTTCCAGGGGGAGCGTGCGACCATCAAATTTCAGTTTGTATAGACAGTTCATCAGCATATGAAAGGAGGTGAGTTTTTTTTTGCGAAAAACTGACCCATGGGTACTCTAAAATTGTTAAAAAAATAAAACGGGTCTGCAGTTATTAAAGGATGAAGGCTTCTCAAATAACTTAGTTACGTAACGGAGGAAAAAGATGAATTTTTTGACGAGATTTAGTTTAAAAAATGCGGTAGCTGTGTTTATCGTTTCATTTTTACTTATTTTAGCGGGGCTATATTCATTTTCAAAACTAAAAATTGATTTACTGCCGAATATCGAATTTCCGCAGCTGTCCATTGAAGCAACGTATCCTGGGGCTTCTCCTGATGACGTAAATGAAAGTGTCACGTCGAAAATCGAAGACCAAGTGAAAGGAATTGAAGGCGTTAAAAGCGTACAAAGCGTATCGTATGAAAACGTCGGTATTATTAATTTAGAATTCCCGTTTAATACGGATTTAGATAAAGTTGAACAGCAAATTAACTCGTCGATAAAAGAATTAGATTTACCAGAGTCATCAAATGTAGACGTAAACCGTTTTTCATTTGGTTCCTTCCCGATTTTCAACATTTCACTGTTTGCAAAAGATGATGCAAATCTTGAAAAAGTATTAAACGATGAAGTGATTCCTGAATTGAATAAAATTCAAGGTATTAACTCCGTCTCAGTTGGCGGTGTGAAAGAGGACCTTTTACAAATTACGGTCGATAAAGAAAAAGCAGCTCAAGCTGGCTTAACGCTTGATGGGATGAAAGAACAAATTAATCAAAAAGCCGTTTCCTTCCCAGCAGGAACATTAAACGGAAAAGAGCTTCAAATTCCAGTGCGAGTAGAAGAAAAAGTTGCCACGATCGATGCATTAAAGAAAATCCAGCTGAAATCCACGATGAACCCTGAAGCACAGCCTGTGAAACTTGGCGATATTGCCAAAGTCGAAGCCGTAACAGAACAAGGCGAATATACACGCTATGACGGCAAAGATGCGCTGTCGATGGCCATCACAAAAAAGCAAGACGCTAATACGGTTGAAGTGGCCAACGAAACGATGAAGATTTTGAAAAAATATGACGATCAGTTAGACTACGCAATTGGCTTTGACTCAGCTGACGGCATTGAAAAGTCTGTTGAAACATTAGTACGCGAAGGATTGCTCGGGGCATTATTTGCGTCACTCGCCGTGCTGATTTTCTTGCGTAACTTCCGTGCGACAATCATTGCGATTATATCGATTCCATTATCGCTGTTAGTATCAGCTATTTTCTTAAACCAGCTTGATATTTCACTTAATATTATGACACTAGGTGGAATGGCTGTAGCCGTTGGGCGCGTAGTGGATGACAGTATTGTTGTGATTGAGAACATTTTCAGACGCGTTCGCCGTTCAGAAGAAGGCATGAGCAATGAGCTTGTCGAGTCGTCAACAAAAGAGATTTTAAAAGCAATTACCTCGTCTACGATTACAACGGTTGTCGTATTCTTGCCAATCGGCTTTGTAGGAGGAATTACAGGAGAGTTCTTCTTGCCGTTTGCTTTAACAGTTGTTTTTTCACTGTTAGCATCTCTTCTTGTAGCAATCACAATCGTGCCGATTCTCGCAAAGTTTGCATTTAAAAAAGTACCGCCTGAAGAAAAAGAAGGAAAGCTGCAGCGCGGGTATGCAAAAGCGATTGCATGGTCGCTTAATCATAAAATCAAAATTTTGATTTTATCCTTTATTTTACTGTTTGGATCATTTGCGCTTGTTCCTTCACTTGGCTTTACGTTTATTCCAAATGAAGAGCAAAAAATGCTTCAAGCCAACGTTCAATTACCGGCATCTACGTCCCTTGAAAAAACAAACGATGTATCCTTAAAAATTGAAAAGATGTTTGCGGACCAAAACGAAATTTCAGACGTGACAACGGAAGTTGGATCACGCGACTTTTCAACAGGTGTAAAACGTCCGAACCAAGTTGGCTATTTCTTGAATGTAAAAGAAGGCGTGAATGTCGATACGTTTATTGATAAAGTTCAAAAGAAAATGGAAAGCATCACGAAAGAAGAATCACCGAAAGCAACAGTTAATGTGCAAGAAGCATCAACAGGAGGGCCTCCTACAAATAATAACGTGACGGTTGATTTATATTCTTCTAATTTAGATGACTTGCAAAAGGCAGCTAAGCAAGTGGAAAACCACTTAAACAAAGACAAACGTCTTAAATATGTAACAAATAACTTCTCAGATAAGCAAAAGCAGCTTGTAGTAGAAGTAGATCCTGATAAAGCCGCAGAGTATGGAGTATCTGGATTTCAGCTGCTTGGTACAATCTCTGATCAAACCAAACCGGTATCAGTTGGAGACTTAAAATTGGATAATACAAAACGAGCGGTTCAGCTTTCGTACGATAAAGGCCTTGCCTCAGTAAAAGAAATTAAAGACCTGCAAGTGTTTACAGAGAGAGGGCCTGTGTTAGTAAAAGATATCGCTGACGTTCGTACAATTGATACGTTCACTTCTATTCAAAAACTCGACGGTAAAGTATTTGCACGAGTAGAAGCAGACATCAAAGGCGATGATGTTCAAGCTGTGACCAAAGATGTTGTAGATGGAGTGAAAAAGCTAGACTTGCCGAAAGATGTGAGCTTGGACGGAGGAGGCGGAAGCGACGAGACAGTAGAAGTCTTCCAATCTCTAGGTCTAGCCATTTTAACAGCAATCGGCCTTGTGTATTTAACAATGCTCGTTACGTTTGGAAAAGCGCGTATTCCATTTATCATTTTATCGTCACTCATTTTTGTGCCAATCGGTTCGTTAGTTGGTCTTGTCATTGCAAAAGAACCGCTGTCTGTCAGTGTCATGATTGGATTCTTAATGCTGATTGGAATCGTTACAACAAACGCGATTGTGCTTGTAGATCGAATTACCCAAAATCGTGAACAAAAAGGCATGACAATCCGCGAAGCCCTTATTGAAGCTGGGAAAACGCGATTGCGTCCAATTTTAATGACGGCGTTTGCTACCATTGCTGCATTAATCCCGCTGGCGCTTACTACGTCAAGCGGAACGCTGATTTCAAAAGGCTTAGCCATCACGGTAATTGGAGGACTTACGTCATCTACTCTTCTTACTTTAATTATTATTCCAGTTGTATACGAACTCTTCTTCGCAAGACAAGTAAAAAGAGAAAAACAGCTGGAAAAAGAAACGACATAAGAACTATTTTCTAATAGAGGAAAATATGACCATAGACTATATGTTATAATAAAAGTACGTTTTAACCCCTTATATTATAGAAAAAGAAGCGGCGCTTTCGAGCGCCGCTTCTTTTTTATGTAAAATCATTATTTACAAAAAATGATTAAATGTCTTGTATGGAGGGAAAGAGTGTTAACAGGAAGCTTTACTATATCATCGTAGAGTTATCTAAAAACCATACAAAGTACAGGAGTGTCGTTTTCGTGAGTTCAACAAAGAAAGCTGTATTTATCAGTTCCATTATTTTAAATGTCCTTTTCATAGGTGTTTTTGCTTTTTATGCAACAAGCAGCAGCGCGATGAAAAATCCGCTGTCATCTAAGGGTTCGTCTAAGCAAAGCTATAGAGACAATCCTTATTACATTGAACGGACTACTTTGTTCAAGCAATTAAGTATTCCTAAAGAGTCCATCGTATTTCTCGGTGATAGCATTACCCAGCGCTCTGAGTGGAGCGAACTTTTTCATAATAAGCAGATTGTCAATCGAGGCGTAGCCGATGATACAACTGAAGGGGTATTGCATCGTTTAAAAAGCATTACAGATGCTAAGCCAAAAAAGATTTTCTTAATGATTGGCATTAACGATTTAAATGAGCAAAAATCTGTAAAACAAACCAAAGCCAATTACGCTGAAATTCTTGAGCGTATTCATAAAGAATCACCGAATACAAAAGTTTATATTCAAAGTGTACTGCCCGTGAACAATAAAAAATGCGGCGACGCAGTGGACAATAAAGATGTGATAGCATTAAATAACTATTTAGAGCGTCTAGCTAAGAAACACAGTGATTCTTACATTGACCTGTATTCGAAAGTATCCAAAAACAATCAGTTAAAAAGTAGTTTCACGGTGGACGGTCTTCATTTAAAAGGCCAAGGCTATGCTGTTTGGAAACAAGAAGTTCAGTCATACGTAAACCAATAAAAAAGGCGCTCCGGAAGGAGCGCTTTTTTTAGATAAGCTCTGGTAAATGTTTTTTAGCATCGTATTCGACAAGAGCATCATCGTTTTTAATGCGGTGTAAATAATCAGGATTTGAAATTAGCGGGCGGCCAATAGCAGCTACGTCGATCCAGCCGGCTTGAAGCGCTTTTTCAGCTGATTCAGGCGTTAAATCACCCACGCCGATAATTGGTCCATCCCAGTACTTACGCGTGATTTCATAAAGGTTTTGGCCGTTTTGGACATCTTCGTAAAAATCAAGCATAGACGGGTGAATAATCTCAATGCCTGTTTCTTTAAAAGCTTTTGTATACGTTTGAATGGCTTTTTCGGTATCATCCCAGCGATAGTCTGGTTTATCAAGCTTATGAGGAGAGAAGCGAATCACAACGCGTTCTTTTCCGATAGCGTCAATAACAGCAGAAATCACTTCTTTCATAAACGTTAATCGCTGTGCAAGGTCGCCTCCGTATTCATCGGTGCGTTTGTTAGACCAGTCTGAATTAAATTGATCAATTAAATAGCCGTGAGCACCGTGAATTTCAACGCCGTCAAAGCCTGCTTCAATGGCATTTTTAGCTGCTTGAGCGTACTGTCCTACAACTTCTTTAATATCTTCTTTTGACATTTCTTCAGGCTCTTCGTACGGCTTGCGGAAACGAGGCACTTGACCTTGTGCTGCAATAGCAGAAGGGGCCTGAGGTTTATGCCCATTGATTAACCCGGAATGACTCAAGCGGCCAACGTGCCAAATTTGAGCGATAATCGTGCCGCCTTCTTCATGAACAGCTTCTGTTACAGGCTTCCATGAATCAATTTGTTCTTGTGTATAGATACCGGGAACGCCAGGATTTCCTTTTGCGCGTTCGCTGATAACAATTCCTTCACTAATAATTAAGCCAATACCATCCTTTGCGCGGCGGCGGTAGTAGTCTACAACGTCTTGACCGACTACGCCTGTCTCTGGATCAGCAAAGCATCGTGTCATCGGTGCCATTGCTGTACGAGTGTGTAAATCAAATGCTTCAATGTTTGTTGGTTGGAATAATTTTTCAAATTTACTCATTTTATATTCAGCTCCTTAAGAGGAAAGTATAGCTGCGAACGTTTTTGCAGCGGATTCAGTTTATTGTAACAGGGGATTTGTTTTATCTTCAAACATTTCGACTTCCAAAAAATGATCACAAAAAAAGCCGGCTGTTTTGACAGCCAGCTTTTACAATATTAATGCTGTTTGTTAGGAAGTTTTTTCTCCGGGTGGCCAGTAGCTTGACCCTGCTTATTTTTACGCTGCTTTTCTTGATTGTCGTTCAGCTTTTGAACAAATTGATTTGTGTTTTCCATTATCCATACCTCCTTTATGAGCTTTCCCTGTTACTATAACCCATTGCACTCAAAAACATGACGCCAATCCGCTAAAAGCAGCTCCGTATATACACCGGTATATAGAAATTAACAGGAAAATCGTGTATACTGTTGTAAAAATAACGTTAATGTTTCGTGAGTTTATAATTTCTTATTCATTCATGAACAAGAAAAGGTGTTACGCAATGAGTGATTTTTTTAGCGGGAAAGAAATGTCGTTTATTTTAATTTTGACATTCAGCGTGTACATATTTGTCTGGAATGTGCCCCTTCAGGCGACCAATGCCATGATGATTTACTTTATCCTGCTGTTTTTGTATACAGTCAGTAAGCTGCTTTTTTCTCCTCAGTTCCGACAATTTCCGCTTGTTAAGGTGCTATTGGCCATTTTATTTGTTCTTATGCTAGCTGAAATAATCGTTGCTTACAGCACTCATAGCATAAAGATTACAGATTTACATCATATTTTCGATTATTTCAGTCATATGGATTTGTATTCATAATTTTTTTGAATAGCTTTGTTAACATGCTTTCGCAAACTATGGGTCTCTTATTTTTGAACATACAAGACGGTGAAAAAGCAGGGCATATTGTATATAAAGCTTAAGAAACGCCTCTATTCTTCATCTTTTTCTCTTTTAAAGGAGTAGGAGGTCTTTGTTCATGACCGTGCTCTTTCAAAAATTAACTATCGTTCATTGTACGCTTAGTAAGATGAGTATACTAATCATTGGCGTATATACCGTTTGTACATGGCTGTTTTAATTCGAAAAAGGTGCACATCAGTGCACCTTTTCTTTATGAATGTTGCTTCACTACGTGATTGATAATTTGCTCGGCTGCTGCAGCCGGTCCAGATGCCTGCTGGAAACTTGCGTTGATTTCTTTAATTCCTTTTTTATAGGAGTCGTCGCGGACAACTTCGTCAACGGCACTTCTTAAAAGAGAGGCGTTTACCGTTTCTTTTGCTAAGCGATACCCGGCGTTTAGTTCCACGAGCCTTTGAGCAACGATCGGCTGATCTTTGCCATGAGGTAAAACGACTAACGGTACGTTAAAATGAATAGCTTCGTTTACGCTGTTCATGCCTCCGTGCGTGATAAAAACGTCCGCTTCTTTTAACACGTCAAGCTGAGGAACATAGGGCAAAATAATAAAATGCTCTGGCGCTTTTTTAATTCTTTTAAAATCGGCCCGGTCTCCTGCTGCAATCACAACTTTTCCATCAAAATCGCTAAATGCGTCGATGCAAAGGTTGAAAAAGCCTTCTACGTCATGAAGTACCGTTCCCATTGAAATATAAAGAACTTTTTCGTCTTTCAGCTTTTCTAACGGAAAATCATGAGAGCGGTGACGCTTTGGAAAGCTTGGCCCAATAAATAAACACGAGTCATCAAAATGTTCATGAAGAGGCTGGAAAAAGCGGCTTGTGTACACGACCGTTAATTCGCCTTCATTGTTCATAAATTGAAGCAGATTTTTAGGTTCTACGCCAAACTGATTTTTAAGCAGGCTGAGCCCGTACTGAGCTTGTTCATCCGGCTTAAATGGAACGCCTGAATCAGGATGAAGAGGCATCATTGCTAAGCGGTCTTTCGGCATTAAAAAAGAAGCAGATGATACAATGCCAGGGATCCGCAAATAATCACGCACTAATTCGCCTGCTCCAAACTTGTCGTAAAACACAAAATCAAATTCAATTTTTTTTGATAATATATGAACAAGCTTCAGCGTATCTAAAGACGTTTGGATGTGGATGTTTAAAAAAGCGTTGATTCCTTGAGGAGTTTCAGGCTTGATGGATACACCGCTTAATAAGTCTGGGTGAATGTGTACGATAGCCCCGGCGTTTTCAAGGCGCTCTTTAAAACGCTCGGCCGTAATGTAATGAACTGTATCACCTCGGTCTGAAAAAGCTTTTACCATTCCAAGCGTTGGGTTTACGTGACCTTCAGCGGGAAAGTTGATCATTAAAATGTTTGCCATTTTTTCACTTCACTTTCGGTAAGATTTCTTCAAGCGTAATCAAATATAAGGAAGTTGACAACTAATTTGGTTAGCGCATTTATTTTTTGAAGCCCTGCCTTTGTGTATAAAATGTGAAAAAATATAACTTTTTTCCTAAAAAATAACATAATTAAACTGAGTTTATGATAGAATTTTGAGAGCACTAGAGAGAAAGAATCATTTTTGGAGGTTGCTATTTTGAGTACGTTATCAACAAATTCAGAACCGGTTTTAAAGCCTAAAAAGAAAAAAGAGTTTACTTACTTCACATTGCTTCTATTTATCGTGTTGGGCTTTGGACTGCAAATCATAGCCGGAATTGGAGTAGCTATTTACGATGAAGTTATGGGTTCAAATATGACAGGAATTTTATTAGAAGGCCCATATGCTCTGCTTGTAGACGCGGCATTTTTTCTAGGGGTTGCGGTGCTTTATAGACCTGTGCGCAGATTTTTAAAACCTATGTGGAACGTCTCGGTATTAAAAGAAGGGAAAACGTATGTATATATTGTGGTAGGCTTTTTAATTGTAGCCGCGGTGCAGTACGTGATGCTTTCATTTTTAAACGTAGAAAGCGCAGATCAGCAGCAAAAAGATTTAAATCAAGGCAGTTTTAATCAAACGCAGCTTTCAAGCTGGATATTTTTTATAAGTGTAGCAGTTATCACGCCTATTAAAGAAGAGCTGCTTTATAGAGGTGTTTTATGTGGTTTCTTAACCAAACGCCATCACGTGCTTGTGGGCATTTTCGTTTCCGCTCTTGTATTCGGTCTTTTACATATTGGCTTTCCGATTACAGCTACCGTCATGGGACTTGTTTTCGCCATTATTTATTATCGAACAAAATCTATTTTCCCATCTATGATTTTACATATGCTGTGGAATGGATTAGTGAGTATAACCGTGTTCTTTTAAAAGAGGGTAAAACAAAGTAGTTTCGTTGAGGGAAAATCCGAACAATTCATCGTTCGGATTTTTTTATTGGTAGGATGAATCTAAGTTTCATGCATGTAGCTTCCTTCTAGCTGTTGATTGGATGGATTTCGTTATGTCTCAATTTCTTTTTATTTCGATAAAGACGCCGAATGCTTTACGCGAATTTTCCCAACTATTAATAACCCAAGAGGGTAAAATAGTCCAAATAACAGACTGTACGGAATCCACGTATCTCTGTCCCACGTTTGTTCATAGGGAATGCTTGGATACACGATAAGTGAAAATGTAACGGCAATAATGCCTAGCGGAAGAGTTAAAATTCGGTAGTTTTTTAATTCAAGAATTTGAGCGAGTCCGGAAACGGTCGCATAATAGTAGAGAGACGTTTTGAAATAAAGAGATAAAAACCACATAATGGCCATGATTACTTCAATATTTTTCAGAAAATCGGCAACTTCGATACGCCTTGCAAGCTCATAGCTTGGATATAAAGCGATACGTGTATACGTATTTCCAAGTACAAGAATGCCAAGTAATAAAATAATAATCATAATGCCTCCGCCGATTAAGCTTCCTGTAAAAAAAGCGCGGTTTCGCTGATCAGGTTCCCCTACGTGAGCAGGGAAAACGGTCAGCAATACAATAAAAGTGAGAGACGTAATACTTGTAAAGACCAGAATAGATCTAATAATAGGCTTAATGCCTACCTCTAACAAAGGCTGCAAATTCTCATAATGAATTTGAGGGAAGATCGAAAAAACTAAGATTAAAAACGGAATAACAAACCAAGGAAAGAGAATTTCAGCACAGCGGGCAATCGTTTCAATGCCAAGACGAACGCCGACAATCACAATTCCCATAAACAAAATATGAACAGCAAGCATAGGCGTTTGAATAATAATGCGAGTTGTTAGAAATGAGCCCACGTAAAACAAAACTTGACTGCAAAAAAGAAGAGTAGAAGCGACAAATAAAAGAGAGAAAAACTTTCCTAGCCACTTGCCTAAAATGGCTTCGTTTAGTTCTACAAGGGTTTTATTCGGATAAAGGCTAGAAAGTTTGATATACATCCATACAAGAAAAACGCCTACACCTACGCCCAAAATGGCTGGAATCCATGCCTCTTGTTTAGAATCAGCCGTTAAGCTTCCAGGTACGACTAAAATAGTGTCGCCTAAACTATAAAAAATCACGAGTATTCGAAACTGTGCTGCGGATAATTTTATCTGACTATGCACGTTGTTCACTTCCTTTTACTTCAACAGACTGAACAAAAAATCACTAAAAGGTTTTAATAAAAAAGCAATGCCGTCTCCAGGGTTATGGATTTCCACACCGCCATATTTTAAACTAACAATTAAAATACTTACTATGAACAAACTCCAAAAAATTCGCTTTTCTCTTTGACTGTTCACTTTTTTTAAATAAGGTATTTCTACTAAACAAACAGCCGCACAAAGTAAAAAAATCCCTAAAAATATAAGCATGTATCAACCTCAATTAGTAACCCTTCAAAAATAATGAAGGGATGTTAAAGACGCCTGTGTTTCAAAAATAGTATCACCCAAAATGGCTTCATTTATGAAAAGTAAGACTAAAGGCAGTGCAAAACCGTGTTATAATGACCAAGTTGAGCGTTATAATAGAGAAAAAACAGCATGATTACAAACAAGTAGATACATAACAAGGTAAGGATGGGAGAGAGATAGATGGCAGACGAATTCAAAAAAATGCTAGATGACAAAGAAAAGGTACAGCTTATGATCGCCGCCGTTGTCATGCTCGGAGGCCTGGTCGTTTTGTTAAAAAGCGTTGCAACGGGTCAGGCAATGGGCCAAAAATGGCTAGAAAGTAAAGGGAATGTAGACACAGATCTGTATGTTGAAACGGTAAAAAGTTACATACACCTGTATCAAATTGTGGGTGGCGTGATGTTTGGAGGAGGCCTTCTCACGTTACTTCGTGCTAAACTAAAGAAATAAAGCGGCAGCAAAATAAAAGATCATAGTCCAAAAGAAGTGTCATATCTTTTTAATAACTTAAAAAATAGTGAAAAGGAGTTATGTATGAATAATGAAGAAAATACACCGGCTTATCATCTGTTTATGATGATAGGAGCGCTTGCTATGCTGATTTTTGGTGTTGTCGGTTTCTTTATTCAGTATCCTGCTACGTTAAGTTTTGTGATGTGCATTGGCGGAAGCATCATATTTTTGCTGCATTTATTTGAGTATATGAAACCTAAAAATGAACTATAGCATCTTCAAACGAGGAAATCTAGAAGCAAAGGAAGATGAGAAATGCAGAAACATCGTACGTACGAAACGCTAGTTGATCTTTATCAAAAAAGCGCAAAAATTCATTATGAAATCGATTATCGAGATAAAAAATCTGTAAAAAAAGGAAACCGAGCTGCAGAAGATATGAAAAAAATTGCGCAGCTCATTCATTTATACTATCCAGGCATGCTCTTTGAATTTTCAACACTGCTGACGAATCCTACTTATCGAATTGACCTATGGGCTGCACATCATATTTTAGAAATTATGAGCTATTCACCAATGCTTGAGGACAACGCGCTTTCCGTCATTGAACGCTACGCCGACGAAAATGATTTTACGGCTTTAGGGAATCGCATGTGGTTAGGTCAGTGGAGAGAAAAACAGCGCTAAAACCCATATAGGCAAACAAGAATAACTAAAAGGAAGATAGATATATGAGTTTACGTACATTAAAGAATGGTATAGGCGTCACCATTCGAGAAGCAGAATCAAAAGACGCAGAGAAAATGATTGCTTTTTACAATCGAGTGGGAGGAGAAAGTGATTTTCTTTCATTTGGAGAAGGGGAGTTTCTTAGACCAGTTTCAGAGTATGAAGTGTTTTTAGCTTCTGTAAAACAAGAGCAAAACTCTCTTATAGTCGTGACTGAAAAAGAAGAGAAAATCATTAGTATTGCATCCATCACCTCGTCTCAAAACCCGCGTAATAAGCATGTGGGTACCCTTGGTATCGTGGTAGAGAATGCTTATAGCGGGCTAGGGCTAGGAAGACAGCTAATGATTGAGCTGATTGAATGGGCACGTATGAATAAACAAACAAAAAAAATCGAACTTGTGACGCGAGAAGATAATCAAAGAGCTATTTCTTTATACAAACAGCTAGGGTTTCAAACAGAAGGATTAAAAGAAAAAGACACCTATATAAATGGCGTCTACTATAATACAATGCTTATGGGTCTTCACTTATAAAAAGAGGCTGAGACAAAAGTATGTTAAGTGAATGAAAATCCGAACGATTCATCGTTCGGATTTTTTCATTGTGGTGATGAACGTAGGCTTCATATAATTGATGTAGTTATATCTCAATCTCTTTTGATTTATTGTTTTCTAGCATCAGCAAATGTACTCATCGCCTCGTTCATGAATTTCGCTAATCCTTTTCCGTAGCGATCGATGTTGGCTGTATGTAAACCGCTCATCTTGTACATACATCTCTCCAAGACCTTTAAAGGCTTCTAATGAATACGTTCCAAAGTTCTTATTTAAAAATTGATACCATTGCTCAATGGCTTTTTGAGCTTCTGTAGAGGATGGTGACAGATCACGCAGAGAAGCTAAGTGAGTGTAGATACTTTCCCATTCGTTTGACATGCGCTGCTGTTCTTCATGTGAAAAGCTTTGTACTTTTTCATTCGCTTCATCTACTCGCTGATTTCCCCAGCGCTTCCGGGCTTCTTCTTCGTATGGGTTATGCGAAAAATCCAGCCCTTTAAACCGCTCTTTTTCGTTCATTTCAATCGCTCCTTTTTCATATTGAATCGTTTTATTAATGGTTGCAATCATTTGATCGAGCCGACTGCGTTTTTCAATCAGCATGTTTTTTTGCAGTATCAACGCTTCTGTGCGATTAAATGTTGGGTCTGTTATAATCTCCTGAATTTGTTTTAAAGGGAAGCCAAGTTCTTTAAAAAATAATATTTGCTGAAGCATATCAAGATTAGCCGGTGAATAAAGCCGGTAGCCGGATTCACTGACAGCATCAGGTTTTAATAGCCCGATTTCATCATAGTGATGCAGCGTGCGGACGCTGATTCCTACTAAGTCAGCCACTTCTTTTACTTTTCTGTTCATTCTTTCATCTCCCTTCTGAAATCTACTATAAAATATAACGCAGCGTAAGGGTCAATACTAAAAAAGAAATAATTGACTTTTAGTTTATATGCATTTATATTTAATTAGCATTAACTATTTATAACATGAAATAAATAAGCAAGCCTGGAGGAATAGATGTGACAAAAAGCAATCAGTATCTTGGGGAGATTCGTTCATCGCTTCAAGTGCTATTTGAAAAAATGCAGCCCGAAATGATGGAGAGCCTAAATGAGCATGAGATGACTCCTACGCAATTATTTGTTCTTTCTTATTTAAAGAAAGTAGGGAGCAGTAAGGTTTCTCAAATTGCAGAGCTAATGGATGTAAAACCGAGCGCCGTGACTCTTTTAGTGGATCGTCTTGAACAGCACAATTTTGTGATAAGAGAACACAATAAAGAAGACAGAAGAGTTGTTGACATTACCTTAACGGAGTTTGGGCATCGCAAACTTGAAGACGTGCTAAATGGTCGAAAAGCCATTATGGACCGCTACCTTTTGCATCTAACAGAAGAAGAGCTTTCCATGATGGCTTCTATTACGAAAAAGCTTGCAACATCAGCTGCTTCTTATAAAGATAAGCAGCAGTAACAAAAAAGAGGAGAGACACACGATGGAAAATCAAAAAAATTCAAAGCGCACGCTTTTATTAATTGGGTTAATTATTGCGATGTTCTTTTCTGCACTTGATGGAACCATTGTCGGAACAGCTATGCCAAGAATCGTAGGAGACCTTGGTGGTTTAAGCATGATGACATGGCTGACAACAGCCTATTTATTAACGTCAACAACGGTTGTTCCGATTGCAGGAAAGCTCGCTGATTTAGTAGGACGCAGAGTAATTTATGTTACAGGACTTATTATTTTTATGGCGGCTTCTGCTTTATGCGGGATGGCAAATAATATGACAGAGCTTATTTTATTCCGTGCATTACAAGGAATTGGCGGCGGCGTTATGATGCCGATGGCAATGATTGTAATCGGTGATTTATTTACAGGAAAAGCACGAGCAAAGTTTCAAGGAGTATTCGGAGGAATTTATGGTCTTGCTTCTGTCATCGGTCCGCAAATTGGCGGATGGATTGTTGATTCATTGAACTGGAAATGGGTGTTTTACATTAACTTGCCGGTAGGGATACTCGCTACCGTTTTTATTGCGCTCGGACTTCAAGGAAAAAAACATACAGGACCTGTTAAATTCGATGTAGCTGGTATGTTCACAATGGTTATCGGAGTAGTAAGCTTGCTTCTTGCCCTGAGCTTTGGAGGAAAAGATTACGACTGGAACTCTTGGCAGATTATTAGTTTGTTTGCACTTGCTGTTGCTGGGATTATAAGCTTTATTATTGTGGAAACGAAAGCTAAAGAACCAATTCTTCCGATGTATTTATTTAAGAACCGAACGTTTACGCTTTTAAATATCATTGGCTTTTTTATGAGCATTGGTATGTTCGGAGCTATTACATTTGTTCCGTTCTTTATGCAAGGAATCGTTGGAGTCAGCGCCTCAGAATCAGGTACCATTATGACACCAATGATGATTTCAATGATTGTAACGAGTATTATTGGAGGTCAGCTTGTTTATAAAGTTGGAATCAAGCCTCAAATCGTTACGGGTATGCTCATTATGGCAGGAGGGTTCTTCTTGTTAACAACATTAGACCTTCATACTAGCAAGCTTGTTGCTACTTCTTATATGGCCGTAATCGGTTTAGGAATGGGTCTTGTAATGCCAATTTTAACGCTTGCTCTTCAAGAAAGCTTTTCAAAAGAAGAGCTCGGTGTTGTTACATCATCAAGTCAATTTTTCCGTTCAATTGGAGGAACGTTCGGTATTACCATTTTAGGAGCGATAATGAACGCCAAATCAGGTACGCTTCTTACTGACAAACTCGTTCCATATTTAAACTCATTGCCTGCTCAAGCAAGCGCTTTTGCCGACGGGTTCAAAAAAGCGATTGATACGAATCCTGAAAGTGTGCTGCAGATGCTGTTTAGTCCTGAGGCGCTAAAGAGTATTCCAGCTGCGCTTTCAGACAGCATTGTGCCTATTTTGAAGACCTCGCTAATGAGCGCATTGCACAGCGTCTTTTTCATGGGCTTAGCTTTTATTATTTTAGGAGCGGTATGCACATTGTTCTTAAGACAGATCAAGCTTTCAAATAAAAAAGCCGAAGAAAAACCAGAAGAAGGCATTGCTGAAGTAGAGCCATCACATTAAAAAAAGCGCACAAATTTGTGCGCTTTTTTTCTATATTAACTAGTTGTTTCATTAGGCTTGCGAAGAAAAGGGGATTGTTTAGACGTGTCATACGAAATTTGATCAAGCAAATACGATAAATATAAGTTCAGTTCAAACCGATCTTCCGACACAAAATCTGTAAGCGCTTGCTTATTATCTTTCCACATAGTAATTCCTCCTTAATTTTACATACTAATGAATGGATTTAATATCAGAAAGCAAAAGGGAAACAACGGCTTCATTTTCGTCTTTTACGGATAGAATTTGCTGATGGAGATTTAAGTTGTGCACGCGGCCTTTGCACGTTTGCAACGTTCCATCTTTATAGTAAGAAACAGTTATCGTCCCACTTTTCGTTAATTCTCGTAAAAACATTCAAGAAGCCTCCTTAAAAAAGATTACCTGATTTAAAAGCCAGTCCTTTCATTTGAGATGAGCAAAAGGGAATGGTATGTACTGCAAGCTTCCCTTTATATTCTTCACCGTGTATGAATGGATAAAAGGTTGCTAGCTCACCTATAAACTGTCCTAAATTTCAGAATATACTGTCTTTTGCGTATAGTGTTTTTTAAAAGGATTAATGTTACATTTATTATGTAACATTCTGATGAGAAAGAAAACCGTTTCTACAAAACTTCTCTAAAAATTACAAAATATTCATATTCGTGTGAAGGATGTAGAATGAGCAGATATGGAAGTAACTGCATTTATAAAAAACGTAACGACAGCTTCAATTATTAATGATCTTAATACTAGTTATCAATTATATGTATTTTACTAATTTATTCTTCTCCGATAAAATGCAGGTAGACGAATTTGATAAGAATTTTCTAATGATTTATATAATTAAATTTGATATAATCTATAGGAATAATAATGTATGAAGGGAAACATCATTGATTAATTAGACACAGGTATTACATGTTGTTGAAGATGATTCGTAAAAGCATACATATTTAAATTATATATTTTTGTGAGGTGGACAGTGTTGCAACTTAAGGTAGTAAACAGCCCTTTTAATCAAGAACAAGCAGATTTGCTTAATCGCCTTCTGCCGACATTAACAGAAGCACAAAAAATGTGGTTGAGTGGTTATTTAACAGCATCTCAATCTACGTCTGCCGAAGGAACGCCAGACGTTTCTACAGCAGCGCCTGCTCAGGCGGAGCAGACGATTTCAAAAGACGTAACGATTCTTTACGGATCACAGACAGGAAATGCTCAAGGTCTTGCTGAAAATACAGGCAAAACGCTTGAAGCAAAAGGTTTTAATGTAACTGTATCTTCTATGAATGATTTCAAACCAAATAATTTAAAGAAACTTGAAAATTTATTAATTGTTGTAAGTACACATGGAGAAGGAGAGCCGCCTGATAACGCGCTATCTTTCCACGAATTTCTTCACGGCCGTCGAGCGCCAAAGCTTGAGAATTTCCGTTTTTCTGTCTTGTCGCTTGGAGACAGCTCATACGAATTTTTCTGTCAAACAGGGAAAGAATTTGATGTGCGCTTAGCAGAACTTGGCGGTGAAAGACTGTATCCGCGCGTTGACTGTGATTTAGATTTTGAAGAGCCCGCAAATAAATGGCTTAAAGGTGTTATTGACGGATTAAGCGAAGCGAAAGGACACAGCGCTTCGGCAGCTGTTCCGGCGGAAGCTCCTGCAGGAACTTCCCCGTACTCAAGAACAAATCCTTTTAAAGCAGAAGTGCTTGAGAACTTAAACTTGAACGGCCGCGGATCAAATAAAGAAACGCGACACTTAGAACTATCTCTAGAAGGTTCAGGTTTGACGTATGAACCAGGAGACAGTTTAGGTATTTATCCTGAAAATGATCCTGAGCTTGTTGATCTTCTTCTTAACGAATTCAAGTGGGATGCGAGTGAAAGTGTAACGGTTAATAAAGAAGGAGAAACGCGTCCTCTTAGAGAAGCGCTACTCTCTAATTTTGAAATTACCGTGTTAACAAAGCCGCTTTTAAAGCAAGCAGCTGAGCTTACTGGAAATGATAAATTAAAAGCGCTTGTAGAAAATCGCGAGGAATTAAAAGCATACACACAAGGCCGTGATGTAATTGACTTAGTTCGTGACTTCGGCCCATGGAACGTATCAGCACAAGAGTTTGTAGCTATTTTACGCAAAATGCCAGCGCGCCTTTATTCAATTGCAAGCAGCTTGTCAGCAAATCCTGACGAAGTTCATCTAACAATTGGAGCGGTACGTTACGAAGCGCATGGACGCGAGCGTAAAGGTGTTTGTTCAGTCCTATGTTCAGAACGTTTGCAGCCAGGTGATACGATTCCTGTATACCTTCAAAGCAATAAAAACTTTAAGCTTCCTCAAAACCAAGAAACGCCGATTATTATGGTGGGACCTGGTACAGGTGTGGCTCCGTTCCGCTCATTTATGCAAGAGCGTGAAGAAACAGGAGCAAAAGGTAAGTCATGGATGTTCTTTGGAGATCAGCACTTTGTAACAGACTTCCTTTACCAAACAGAGTGGCAAAAGTGGTTAAAAGACGGCGTGCTAACGAAAATGGACGTGGCGTTTTCACGCGATACTGAAGAAAAAGTATACGTACAAAACCGTATGCTTGAACATAGTAAAGAATTATTCCAGTGGTTAGAAGAAGGCGCATCTTTTTATGTGTGCGGAGATAAAACAAATATGGCACGCGACGTGCACAACACGCTAGTTGAAATTGTTGAAACAGAAGGCAAGATGAGCCGCGAAGAGGCGGAAGCTTACCTTGCTGAAATGAAGAAACAAAAACGTTATCAGCGTGATGTATACTGAGGATTGAAAGGAGATTTTCAACATGGTAAACAAAATTTTAAAAGCGCCCGAAGGTCCTCCAAGTGACGTTGAGCGCATAAAAGATGAAAGTAATTATTTACGCGGTACATTAGGAGAAACAATGCTAGACCGCATCAGCTCAGGTATTTCTGAAGACGATAATCGTTTGATGAAGTTCCACGGAAGCTACTTACAAGATGATCGAGATCTTCGTAATGAACGTCAAAAACAAAAGCTAGAGCCAGCTTACCAATTCATGCTTCGCGTTCGTACGCCAGGCGGTGTTTCAACACCAGAACAGTGGCTAGTGATGGATGATTTAGCACAAAAATACGGAAATGGAACGTTAAAGCTGACAACTCGTCAGGCGTTCCAAATGCACGGAATTTTAAAGTGGAACATGAAGAAAACGATTCAAGAAATTCATGCTTCTTTATTAGACACAATTGCAGCTTGCGGAGATGTAAACCGTAACGTAATGTGCAATCCGAATCCATATCAGTCAGAAGTGCACGCTGAAGTATTCGAATGGTCAAAAAAATTAAGTGATTATTTATTGCCTCGTACAAGAGCGTACCACGAACTTTGGCTAGATGAAGAGAAAGTCATTAGCACACCGGAAGTGGAAGAAGAAGTGGAACCAATGTACGGTCCGCTCTATTTGCCAAGAAAGTTCAAAATTGGCGTAGCTGTGCCACCTTCTAACGATATTGACGTGTATTCACAAGACCTTGGCTTTATTGCCATTTTAGAAGACGAGAAGCTTGTTGGATTTAACGTAGCAATCGGCGGCGGTATGGGTATGACGCACGGGGATAAAGCAACTTACCCTCAGCTTGCAAAAGTGATTGGCTTCTGCCGACCTGACCAAATTCTAGAAGTAGCGGAAAAAGTCATTACGATTCAACGTGATTATGGAAACCGCTCTGTGCGTAAAAACGCGCGTTTTAAATACACGGTTGATCGTCTTGGATTAGAAACGGTAAAAGAAGAGCTTGAAAACCGTCTGGGCTGGAGCTTAGACGAAGCAAAATCTTATCACTTTGATCATAACGGAGACCGCTACGGCTGGGAAAAAGGTGTGAAAGGAAAATGGCACTTTACTCTTTTTGTTCAAGGTGGACGTATTGCTGACTTTGAAGACTATAAGCTTATGACGGGTCTTCGTGAAATTGCAAAAGTTCATAGCGGTGATTTCCGTTTAACGGCTAATCAAAATTTAATTATCGCGAACGTATCCACTCAAAAGAAAAAGCAAATTAGTGACTTGATTGAACAGTATGGATTAACAGACGGCAAGCATTATTCGGCTCTTCGCCGCAGCTCATTAGCTTGCGTATCGCTTCCGACTTGCGGGCTTGCGATGGCAGAAGCTGAGCGTTATCTTCCAGTTCTTGTTGAGAAGATTGAAGCAATTGTAGATGAAAACGGCCTTCGCGATAAAGAAATCACGATTCGTATGACGGGCTGTCCTAACGGCTGTGCGCGTCCTGCTTTAGGTGAAATTGCTTTTATTGGTAAAGCGCCGGGTAAATACAATATGTACCTTGGAGCAGCATTTGACGGCAGCCGTTTAAGCAAAATGTACCGTGAAAATATCAGTGAAGAAGAAATTTTAAATGAACTGCGCGTCTTACTTCCTCGCTATGCAAAAGAAAGAGAAGAAGGCGAGCACTTTGGTGACTTTGTCATCCGCGCTGGAGTAATTGAAGCTGTAACAGACGGCACGAATTTCCACGCATAATACGTATGAAGGGACTTTTCTAACTTACAGAAAAGTCCCTTTTTCTATTTTAGTATTCTCTAACAAATACAGCTACTCCAAATACCCCTAATCTTTCAGCAGTAATTTGTTCAAAGCCGTTGTCAAGTAAACAATGAGCTGCAGTGCGGTAGCGCTGACCTTGAGCTAACAAACGTCCGCAAGGATTTGCGCGGCCAATTACCGTTGCTTCTACGATGGTACGAGGAGCTTGTCTATCCAAAGGATTTCGCTCCCACAGAATTGTCACCACATCCGGAGGACGCGGAATAGATACATTACCCGTGTGTTCATGCATAGCCATCACCTCCTTACCCTATAGTAAATGCAAAAAACGCCAAACTGCTTGTACACCCGCTGATTTTTAGTAAAAAAGGCGTTTGGCTATGCCTAACTTAACCAATTTCATAGCAATGAGGTGATGAATAGAAACAGCTGATAGAAAAAAGAATGCTATAATGTAAAAGAAAGGAATTTTCACCAAGGAGGGAGAAACATGCAGCAAAAACGAGTAGCGGTTATTACAGGGGGAGCAAGCGGGATTGGCAAAGAAACTGCCTTAAAGTTCGCGCAAAAAGGAGACGCAGTGGTCATTGCTGATTATGATGAAGGAAAAGGAAAAGAGACTCTTCAACAAATTGAAGAAGCTGGAGGCCACGCTTTATTTGTGCAAACGGACGTCACCAAGTTTGAAGAAGTGGAAGCACTGATTGAGAAAACGGTGAATACATTTGGACGAATTGATGTGATGTTTAACAATGCAGGGATTGGACGTCCTACATCTATTTTAGATCAAGACTTAGAAGAATATCACCGTATTATTAATGTGAATCAGCACGGCGTTACATATGGGATTATGGCAGCAGGCAGGAAAATGAGAGAGTTAGGTATTAAAGGCGTCATTATCAATACGGCCTCTATTTTTAGCTTCTTAGCCTCACCCGGAACGTATGCTTATCATGCAACAAAAGGAGCTGTTGTGATGATGACAAAATCAGCTGCGCTAGATCTCGCTAAATACGGTATTCGCGTCGTCGCCGTTGCGCCAGGATTTGTTGATATGCCTATTATTCAAGGCTATAAAGACAACGGTATGATTGAAGGAATGAAAGCAAAAACGATGAGCAGAAAGCTCACTAATCCAAAACAAATTGCAGATATGGTTTATTTGCTGTCCTTAGAAGAAGCGGGAGCTGTAAACGGCAGTGTCATCATGGCTGATGATGGGTATGCGGCGTTTAAATAAAACGAAAAAGGATTCTTTTCTTAAAAAGAATCCTTTTTTTATGATGTAGGAGGCAGGGAGCTATAAACAAACGTATCGTGAGCTTTTCCGTTTTGATACATATAGTTTTTTAACACTCCTTCTTGTTGAAACCCGAGCTTTTCAAGCACGTGCTGTGATGCTTTGTTTTCAAGAAACACAACAGCTCCAATCCGCACTAGCTGAAGGGTAGCAAATCCATAAGCCATAACAGCCGAAGCAGCTTCCGAAGCATAGCCGTGACCCCAGTGCTGAGGGTGTAGCTCATAGCCAATTTCCGCGCGCTTATGCTTTTGGTTCCACTGATTCAATCCAACTGTCCCGATTAGTTCCCCCGTATCGAGCCGTTCGATTCCCCAACGCAAACCTTTTTGATTTCTGTAGTTTTCAGCAAAAATATCAATCAGCACCAAAGCTTCTTGGAAAGTTGTGAATTTTTCTTGCCCGTAATATTTGATAACTTCTTCCTGAGAAAAGCAGTCAAAGATAGTATCTGCATCCGCTTCTGTTATTTCACGCAGTTTAGTGCGAGGTGTAGAAAGAATAGGAAACATATTTTTCTCCTTTCTATTTTATATAGAAAGATTTCGGCAGCTTGGAAAAAATCCCTTTTATTTTATTTTTCTGTTATAAATTAAGTAGAGATATGAGCTAAATGACTAGGAAAAAGATAGGAACAGCTTCTAAATAACGCAAACAATTTTTATGTAAGGGTAGCAAAAACAGTATACTAAAAAAACAAATAGGACTAGCTGCACGTTTAGCAGCTAGCTTTCCTGTAGCAAAGAACCTATTTTTTGGTTAACTGATTGCGATCTTCAATTTGAGGAGGCTCTTCAAGCCATCCGTTTTGAATCATAATTTTTCCGCCTTCTTTTGCCAAACTGTAAATGTCTTTTGCAAGCTGTAGCATCTTTAATGGCAAATCACTTCTTAAACTAAAGGCTCCTCCTAAGGCGTTACTCCCCAGACCGAACGTACTCAAAAGACTCGTATTGTACATCATCAGCTTATCTGAAAAAGGAGGAACGGTTGAATTCGTCGCTTTTCCAGCATGAGTAGCCGGAGGTTCTATGTAGCTATGGCGTAAAATATCACCTAATTCTGTTTCAATTTTCTTCGAAAGCTTCATACCCCTGACAAAATGCTGCTGTGCCTCTTTGTTGTTGGCCACTTGAGCAAAACCAATCATCAGCTGCATTCCTACAAGATTTGTATCAACAGCATGTTGAATAAGTGACACTTCAATGGTATTCAACGATCTTTTTTCGCTAAACCAGCTCAATCCGCCTATATAATTTTGCGCATGGACAAAATGAACTTCCTTCGGCATAGAAACGTATGGGGGTTTTGCGATGACACCCGTTTCTAACAATACTTGTGTGGATTGATTGTATATGTCCTGTGCTTCTGCTGTTGCATCTACAAAGAAATTCCGTATATCTTCTCGGTAAGACATGGTCGAATGCAAAGCAAACAGTCCTGTTTCAATTTGAGACATTAAGCGTATATACATAACTTCAAACATATGGTCGTATAGCTTAGGAACTCCTACATTCACGTCATCTTTCGTAAAACCAATTGGGATAACAGCGCCTTCGTTCTCAAATATTTCTTTTATTTGCGCTACACTTTTTAAAGATCGGCTGTAATATAGCTCAAAAAGTTCTTTGTAATCCTGTTTATCTTCCAGAAAATATTCTAAGAACCTCAAAATCATCGTTTTTTCCTGATAAGTCATCCATAAGTTAGCAAGCTCTGAGGACGTGAGCGGCGGAAGTTTTGATGTGCTCATTGTACACATTCCTCCTGAAAATAGTGATAGGTAAATATGTATAGCTTCCTTAGTATTGCTTTTATTTATAGGAATATTCTTCTTTTTAATTTATTGAAAGACCTCAGTAGCGGTTATTATAGTAGGATAATTGAAGGGAATAAACCTTACCAATAAGTCAGTTGTATGATAACTGATATGAATAAAACTAAGTTTTTCTATTACTTTAAATAATTTGACAATTGTTGTTATTCTTACTATTATGGAAACATAAGTTTTACATATATTGCTAGAGTTCAGCAACACATTCTAGTAGCACTATAAGTAAGGAGCTTACGATGAAGCACATTGTCCAAGCAACAGATCATCCTAGAACGAAAGACACGTTAAAAGAAGATTTACGCAGGTTAGGCATCACACAAGGGATGACTATCATGGTTCATTCTTCACTATCTTCATTAGGGTGGGTAAACGGAGGTTCAGTAGCCGTTGTTCAAGCTTTAATGGAGACTGTGACAGAGGAAGGAACGATCGTGATGCCGTCACAGTCGGTCGATCTTTCGGATCCATCGGAATGGGGCAATCCGGCTGTGCCAAAAGAGTGGTGGGAAACTATTCGGGAAACGATGCCCCCGTATGATCCAGTGTACACACCAACAAGCGGGATGGGACAAATTGTGGAAACTTTTCGAACATATCCTGACGTAAGAAGAAGCAGCCATCCAATGTATTCATTCGCCGCTTGGGGAAAGGACAGCGAAGACATCTTAAGAGATCATCCCCTTGAATTTAGTTTAGGCGAAAATTCTCCTCTTGAAAGGCTTTACAAAAAACATGCCTTTGTTTTATTATTAGGTGTCGGGTTTGGGAATAATACTTCTTTTCATCTAGCAGAATATCGAATTCCATATCGAAACGTGATTCAAAAAGGATCTCCAGTTATGGATTCAGGAAAGCGAGTATGGAGGACGTATAAAGAATTAGAGTTTCGAGAAGGACTGTTTGAAGAGATAGGTGAAGCGTTTATTGAAGCAAAAGGAATAAAAGTTAAAAAAATTGGTTCAGCACGTGCATACTTCTTTTCAATGCCTAAAGCCGTCGATTTTGCTGAAACGTATTTGAAAGCGCTATAGTGAGCAGTTGTATGTTTTCTAAGTTGTCTGTATATCAGACAACTTGAAGTGAGACAAACAAGAGTTTCCGACACGTCTATACTTTATATTAACAAAGCGCAGCAGTCGTTTAAGCAAGATAGTTTACTTTTTATGTTTCTTGTTTCATAATGGCACTTGTCTGTGAATTTATTCAGTCAGGTTGTCTTACAATTATGGAGATAAAAAGCAAGTGTTAAATAAATTCATTAAAAAATTTAAATGTATAGAAAAAAAGGAGAGAATACAATTATGTCACTACGTGATCAAGCACTACATATGCATCAAGAAAAACAAGGTAAGTTAGAAGTTAAATCAAAAGTTGAAGTTCAAAACGCTCAAGATTTAAGCTTAGCTTACTCTCCGGGAGTAGCAGAACCTTGTAAAGAAATTCATGAACATCCAGAAACGGTGTATGATTACACAATGAAAGGAAACATGGTCGGCGTTGTGACAAATGGTACTGCTGTTCTTGGTCTTGGAAACATCGGACCTGCGGCTTCACTTCCCGTTATGGAAGGAAAAGCAATTTTATTTAAAAGCTTTGCAGGCGTAGATGCATTCCCAATTACACTTGATACAACAGATACAGATAAAATTGTTGAAACTGTGAAATTAATGGCTCATACATTCGGAGGCATTAACTTAGAAGATATCGCAGCTCCACAGTGCTTTGAAATTGAAGAGCGCCTGAAAAAAGAAGTAGATATTCCTGTGTTCCATGATGATCAGCACGGTACAGCGATCGTAACAGTAGCAGGACTTGTAAATGCATTAAAAATTGTAAACAAATCAATGGAAGACTTAAAAATTGTCTTAAACGGAGCAGGAGCTGCCGGCATTGCTATTACAAAACTTCTTTATTCTTACGGTGTACGTGACATGATTATGTGTGATACAAGAGGTGCTATTTATGAAGGACGCCCTCAAGGTATGAACAAAGTAAAAGCGGAAGTGGCTTCTTATACAAACGTAAACAAAGAAAGCGGTACGCTAAGCGATGTAATTAAAGGCGCAGATGTATTTATCGGCGTATCTGCAGCAGATGCATTATCTCAAGAGATGGTTAAATCAATGAATGAAGATGCAATTATCTTTGCGATGGCAAATCCTAATCCCGAAATCAAGCCAGACGCTGCAAAAGAAGCAGGAGCGGCTGTTATTGGAACAGGTCGTTCAGACTTCCCTAACCAAGTAAATAACGTTCTTGCATTCCCTGGGATTTTCCGCGGTGCGTTAGACGTTCGCGCTACTCATATTAACGAAGAAATGAAAAAAGCTGCTGTTGAAGCAATTGCAGCCCTTATTACAGAAGAAGAGCTAAACGCAGATTACGTGATCCCTGGACCATTTGATCCTCGCGTAGCGCCAGCTGTAGCAGAGTCTGTAGCAAAAGCAGCAATGGATTCAGGCGTTGCCCGTATTACAATTGATCCAGCACGTGTAAAAACACATACAGAACAATTAACAAAAATCGAAAACTAATAACGGATAAAAAAGCCCTTTGAAACGCTGTTTCAAAGGGCTTTTAAGTTAAAGACCTGCTGTAACCCCAGTGAAATCTAAACGTAACACCATTTCATCTCCTATATGATGTACAATAAAGAGAAAAGAACCCAGGTTTTGTATCATAAAGGGAGGAACAAAGATGTACACCGTATTTTCAACATTTAATGTACCGGATGAAAAAGCTGAAGAAGTGATTGGAATTTATAAAAATCGTTCAAAATCAGTCGACGAGGCTCCAGGATTTGTAGACTTTCTACTTCTTCAAAACGATAAGCGAGCAGGGGAGCTCACCGTTCAGCTTACATTTGATACGAAAGAGAATTATTTAAGCTGGGTACGAAGCGAAGATTTCAAGCGTATTCATGATTTAGAGAAAAAGTACCCTGATCAAGAACTGGCAGCCGTCATCCCAAAAGTTTCTCAGTACAAAGTGGTGGCACGATGAGTTCACTTCCCGTTAATAAGATCGTCGAAAGAGTAACGGAGAAAATCTACGAGTTAGAACCTTCTTTGCTCGAAAAATTCGGAGAGCGCGGCAAAGAAAGATGCCATGAAGATAATCATTATCATATGAAGTATTTAGAGACAACATATAAGTTAGACAATCTGCAAATTTTTACGGACTATGCCTTATGGTTAAACAATTTACTCACAAGCCGAGGCATGAAAACACAGCATATTATTGATAATTTTAATTTTATACAAGAAGCGCTGTTTGAACTAGATAATTACGGTGATAAACAAGTACAGGCGTATGTGACTTACTTAGAAGAAGCGAATCATATATTGAAGCAACAGCAGCTTTAAAAAGAAGCTAGGACAAAAGTGTTTTAGTTGAAAGAAAATCCGAACGGGTTTGATTCTTGATAAAGAATTCAACCCGTTCGGATTTTTTCATTGGTAGGATGAGCGTAGGTTTCCTGGATGTCGTTATGTTTCACTTTTTTGTTTTACATATGTATAAAGGTGGAAATAAAAAAGAAAAAGGAGAATACATATGCAAAAACAGCTAACAAAAGGAATCCTGTCCTTAGTCACTCTATGTATGATTGGAAGTGCGGCAGCTTGTTCAGGTGAACCAGCTAACAAGACAAAATCCGACAATCATAAAGCAGAGGAAAAACCAATTGAAGACCGTCAAGAATTGACAAAGCTACAGCAGTATTCCAATGACCCAGACATTAAAAAGGGGAAAGAAGAAGATTTTGACTTGATCGGTACGTTAAAAAAAGACGCTGAAAAAGAAATGACGCTGAATATTGATGATCAACTTGTTAAAGTACCAAAGAGCTCTGGGATGGAAGTGGAAGGCTCACAGCTAAAAGATATGCTTAATAAAGAAGTAGAAGCTGAGATTGACGCAGCTACACAAGAAGCAATTAGTATTGAATTAACTCCAAAAGCAAAAGCAGATAAAGATGGCGTGTACGAACAAGATGGAAACGAACGTAAAGTTGTGGGTATTTTTATAGAAGAAAGTAACAAACATATAACGGTAAAAGTTCCAAACGGCAAAAAAACGTATCAAAAAAGCACAGATTTTGAAAAAGAAGAAAAAGGCAGTTTAAAAGAAAAGACGGTATACCTTGAAATCAACTCAGCTAACGAAGTAGAAAGTATAGAAAAAGAAGACCGTGAATAAATAAAGCTACAGTTCTTCTTTCCCTCCTTGCTCTCTTGACTTTTCGAACTGTCTCACTTAACGTTACAGTAGAGAAAGAAAAAAGGTGGTTTATGGAAGATGAACAGTGAATTTACCATTGCCGTGCACAGCTTAGTGTTCCTAGCAAATTTACCAGATCACCGAGCAAGCAGTGAATCGATTGCTTATAATATCTGTACCAATCCTGCACGGGTTCGGAAAACAATGAGTACACTCAGAAAAAACAACTTGGTTCGGACAAAAGAAGGGCTAGGCGGCGGTTATACTTTAGGCTGCAGCCCTGCTGAAATAAGTCTTGGGTTGATTTACCGAGTTATATCGACAGGAACGTTGAAGCCTCACTGGTGCAGCGGCGACCCTGACGCTGACTGTATTGTGAAATCAAACATTCAAACAGTGATGGACGACATTTTTACAGAGAGTGAGCAAAGCGTAATCAGGCATTTAGACCAAATTACGATCGAAGACGTGCTGAAAAAAGTTAGAACTGCTCACTAAGAAGCACCTTGCTTATGCAAGGTGCTTTTGTTATGACTCTTTAGAAGCGGCTGTTTCATTCACTGCTGCTTTTAAAGAGTCATTTACTTTTCTTCCATTCTCTAAATACTCAGTTTTGAAGCCGCTTTTTAAAGCCCATGTGTAGAAGAGAAGAGAAACAACAACAATAATTCCCATATCCCATCCGTATTTAATAACATTAAGGCCGCCAAACTTTTCGCTTCCAAGCCAGGAAATAGTCATCATACAAAGTAAGTATACAACCATCCATACGCCGCCTTTGAAGTTCTGTCGAAAACCTTTCCATTTAGCCTTTGCTTGATAATAAAAATAAATAGGAAGGCCGATTAAAATAATAAACAAAACTTGTCCAGTTAGCGGCCAGCGCGCCCAATATAAGGTTAAAGAGGCAAAAATAAAACCAAGCGGCGCAATGATGCTTAATCCCTTTAAACGAAGGGGACGATATAAATCGCTGCCAGTTCGTCTTAGCGTCATAACCGTAACAGGACCTGTAATGTAAGAGATAAGCGTAGCGACTGAAATAATTTCAGCAAGCACGCCCCAGCCCCGAAATAAAAACAAAAAGACAAGAGCAACAGCTAAGTTAAAAAACATGGCTTGACGCGGAACACCATAAATCGGATGAAGGCGTCCTAGGACACTTGGCAAATATTTATTTTGTTCCATACCATAAATCATTCGAGCAGTAGTAGCTGTATACGTAATACCTGTTCCAGATGGTGAAACAAACGCATCTGCATACAGGACAATGACAAGCCAGTTAATGTTAAGGGCAATGGCTAAATCTGCAAACGGAGAGTTAAAGTTTAAATGACTCCATCCCTTCGCAATATCAGAAGGATTTACTGCCCCGATAAATGCAATTTGTAGAAGCAAATAAATGACTGTAGCAACTAAAATTGAGCCTACTACCGCAATCGGAATAGAGCGGCCCGGATTTTTCGCTTCTCCCGCCATATTAATAGGGCTTTGAAAACCGTTAAAAGCAAACACAATCCCAGACGTAGCAACTGCTGTAAGCACGCTAGCCCAGCCGTTTGGTGCGATGCTGCTTCCAGAAGTGAAGTTCTCGCCGTGAAAGCCTACAAATAAAAGTGCTCCGATTGTAAGTCCTGGTATAACAATTTTAAAAATAGTAATTAACGAGTTGGCTTTGGAAAATAGTCCAACTGTCCAATAATTCAGTAAAAAGTAAATAATCAATAGCACAGTAGCGATAGCTAATCCTTCGCCAGTTAACGTTCCTTTTTCTACGAGGTGGCTTGTCCACTGTGCCCACTTCCAAGGCCACGAACTCATATACTGTACAGAAGCTACTGCTTCGACTGGAATAACGGATACAATCGCAATCCAGTTTGCCCAAGCAGCAATAAAACCAATAAACGAACCGTGTGAGTACTGCGTATACTTGACCATCCCGCCGGCTTCGGGAAACATGGATCCTAATTCACTGTAAGAAAGTGCAATAAATAAAATAACGACCATTCCAATGACCCATGATAAAATAGCTGCCGGCCCTGCAATTTGAGCTGCTCGCCACGCTCCAAATAACCAGCCGGAACCAATAATTGATCCAAGTCCCGTCATGGTTAACGCGAATGTTCCCATTCTTCGATGTAAATTGTTCATCTGACTAACACCTTTCATGTAAAATAAGTCTTTCGTTTAAACGTTGTTGCTTTATTATTATTATTCTGAAATCTTTCGCTGTCAACTTTTGTCGTTACATGCAGTTCTTACTACCTATTAATTTCCAGTTATGCAGGACAGCTATCCTCAACCTTTCTGTCATAGCAATTAAAGCGCTTTACTTTCTTTTTCATCCTACAGGAAACCCTACAGAAATAGATAAAAACCGACAAAAAGTTATCAAGTTCGTATCTTATGCACTAGCAATATGAAAAAATTAGGGGATAAGTGGTAGTTATATTCCCTAAAATTGTGAAGAGAAAACACACTTCATAATAAAGCCCCTTTTGAATAGCGGAATAAATACCTTCAAAAGGGGTAAGAATTGGCTTTTTGAGCCTTTATCTTTCTTGATGTTTATACTCGAGTAATTTTACGACGTTTTCTACATCATTTTCAGCAGAAAGGTCGTTGATATTCACTTTGTAAATAAGCGTATCCGTTGCAAAGAATTCATCTTCTCCCTCAGGTTTTACTTTCAAGTTTAAGATTTTTACCCGCACAATATGAGTGAACTTACCGCCTTTACCTGGCTGTATTTCACCCATTTGTATTCCGATATCATCTTTTTTAATCGGGCGAACTTTTACTTTTTTATGCTGTTTACCGTACACCTTCTCATAATGAGAAGTAATATCTCGATGTACCCAAGGTTCAAGAGATTGATAAATAAAATCTTTTACAACAGGCTGACTTACGTGTGATTCTATATTTTCTTCTGGTATATTTTCTTCTGCGGAAATGGAAAGCGTAAAACAAAAAAAGACAAAGGCTGCTAAAAACAAAAATTTTCCCACGAAAAAACCCACCTTACCTGTTCGTTTATGTAGCTGATTTTCTAGATCTGCATCTTTATCTTTTGAACAAAGGCATGAAGGTATGCACAGTTTTTTATGAAATTCACCTGATTAAAAACCAATTTCGTTTAAATAAAATATGTTCTAAATAATTGATTGAAAATTCAAACGCGGTTTACGTACAAAAATAGCCAAGTGCGCCTTTACATAGGGACACTTGGCTATTTTCCTGAATATTTTATGCTGCTGTTTTCTTATTGCCCTTGAAAATAAAATAAAGAGCTAATAACATAAATGCTACACCAATCCAGCGGGATAGATCAAAGGGTACTTCTTTGCTTCCAAACCAGCCAAAATGGTCGATAATCATACTTGCAAATAACTGACCGATAACAGTTGAAATATTAGCTGCTGTTACGCCAATTTTAGGAACGGCTAAAACGGTTAGAAACAAATAAGATGCTCCGAATAAAGCGCAAGTAAGCTGCCATTTAGGGACATCAAAAACAGAGAGAATGTTTCCTTGTCCAAAGAAGACCACGACAATCGTTAAAATCATGGCACCTGTTGCAAAGGTTAAAAAAGCTGTTTCAAACGTACCTGTTTTTTTACTTAAAGTACCGTTAATAGAAGACTGAGCGCTTAGCGTTAATCCTCCTATTAAGGTAAGTATTACCATTAATAAACTCATCGTAAAACCCTCCTAGAAAATAAGTACAAGCGCAATTCCCATACATACAATAGCCATTACGCGTTCTTTGTTAATTTTAATTTTGCTGCTGCCAAGCCAACCAAAATGCTCAATGATCATGCTTGTAATCATTTGGCCCACAATAACCGCAACCATTGAAACACCAATTCCGATAAAGGGGATACTAATCACTAGAATCGTTAAATAAACCGTACCTAATAATCCACCGGTTAAATTCCACTTAGGCGCTTTTAAGACGTAAGGTAGATCTCCCTTTCCAGCAAATAAAGTGGTCAGACCTAAAATGAGCGTTCCCATGATAAAAATATAATAACTGCTTTCAAGTTTTCCAACTGTTTTTCCGAGTTCTCCGGCAATGGCGCCTTCCATACTTAAAGCAGCGCCGCCTAAAACCGCAACTAAATAAACCAACAACTTCACGTTTATCACTCCAATATTTCTTTATATTTGTATATCTAGAAAAATAGATATAACGAGTGAAAAAAACTCGTTAAAGTTTTTTTCGTAAGAATGAAGAAAGCTCTTGAAGCGTTTCTTCATTTCGGCGATAGTATGTCCATTGACCGTGCCGAATTGACTCTAACAAACCTGCTTTTTGCATCATGGAAAGATAGCTGGATACTGTTGACTGAGACAGCTGAGCTTTTTCTTGAATATCTCCCACGCAAACACCGCCTCTGCTGCTGACCTCCTTAGGCAAATGTGCTTGTTTGTCTTTAAAATGCTTTTCAGGTTCTTTTAACCACTCTAATATATTTAATCGAGTTTCATTAGATAATGCTTTAAAGATATCAATAGGTTTCATACTTATTATTTTATTCGTCACAGCTCAGATGTCAAATGTTCAAGTTTGCATTTTATAGCTAAATAACTAGCAATGGGTTGAATTATAACAGCTGTGAACAAAAAGTCAACTTATAATAGGGTATAAAGAAGAACGTTTTATCCAGCTGCTTTTCTATTTATATAAGTAGAAAGCATCTTATTTTTTGAGCAGAACAGATGACATATTCCTTATTTTTCAAGGAGTAGTTTAGTAAAATAGAAAAAAGTGAATAACAAAAGAAGCTAGTCTATTTACTCAGGGGGAGGGCTGCATATGCAAGGGAAAACAAAACAAGTGCGCTTTCGTAATATGGTAGCGTATGGATTTGGGGATTTGTTTGGCGGAGGATCCTTTTTTATTATCGGCACATTGTTTATGGTGTTTTTAACGGATGTAGTCGGGCTTTCTCCTGTAGAAGCAGGAACGATTGTAGCTCTTGGAAAAGTGTGGGATGCTTTGTTAGATCCAACCATTGGGTACATATCTGATCATCTTCAGACAAAAAAAGGACGAAGAAGAGTCTTTTTTCTTTTTGGAATCATTCCAGTTGCCATCACGTTCAGTATGCTGTGGATTCCTATTGAAGGCTCACATATGTTTAAATACACCTATTTTATTTTAGCCTATCTTTTATTTAATACCGCGTTTGGTATGGTCATGGTTCCTTACAATACGCTAGCAGCAGAAATGACGACAGATTATAGTATTCGTTCGAAAATGACGGGAATACGCATGGTCTTTTCACAAGGGGCTTCATTTTTAGGTGCTTTTTTCCCGAAACGAATCATTGATGCGTTTCCAGGTGGACAAGGATATTTAATCATGGGCATTATCTTTGGTCTTCTTTTTGCTCTTCCATGGATTTTTGTTTACAAGGGAACATGGGATAGTGGAGAAGTAGTGGAACGAAAAAAGAAAAACGGATTTTGGCTAGAATTTAAGCAGCTGTTTATCAGTTTTGGAAGTGCCTTTAAAAACAAGTCGTTTAACGTGTATCTTGCCATGTATTTAGCATCTTACATTGCCATGGATGTATTTAATGCTCTTTTCTTTTATTTTATTGCCTATTACATGCTGCGCGAAGCGATTTATGCAGATACCCTGAGCTTTGTGCAAATTACACAAGTGCTATTTATTCCTCTTGTTACGTACATAGCCATTAAGTTAGGAAATAAATTAACCTATAACTTCAGCATGGTCATTTGGGGAACGGGCATTATTTTATTCAGTTTCCTAACAACAGATAGCTCGTTAGTTCTTATTTACTTAGCGGCATTTTTTTTAGGAAGCGGTCATTCGGGAGCGATCATGATTCCATGGAATGTACTGCCGTTTGTATCAGATGTAGATGAGATGATTACGACAAAAAGACGAGAAGGCGTGTATGCAGGGCTGATGTCATTTATTCGAAAATCGTCTCAGGCGCTTGCGATTTTTCTTGTTGGTATTGCCTTAAAGAATATTGGCTATGTACCAAATGCCGAGCAGTCAGCGTCTACGCTAGCCGGCTTACAACAGCTGTTCATGATTGTACCTGCTATTTTGATTCTCATGGGAATTATAGCAACCATATGGTTTAAAATAAGTCCGAAAAATCACAAAATTTTATTAGCTGAAATTGAAAGAAGAAAAAAGGGGGGCCCGGCGACCGCCGTTACTCCTGAAGCGAAAGCGGTTTGTGAAAGTTTAACGGGCTATAAATACGAACAGCTTTGGAAAGACGTAACCATTTCAAAAGAAATTCGAGATAAAACGGTTGTTTAGCCTTTAGATTCACGAAAAAAAGTAAAATTTTTAGCGCGGGGATTCGCTAATTATATCCAATAAGAAACTTCCTCTGACGTATTGCCTTTTAACAACAATAGAAATTCTCCTGCCTATCGACTCATTTTTTAGGTGAATTTTAGAAAGGAAGAATTTCTTGCCATTAAAGATGTGCAATTTGGCACGTCTTGATAGGGTGGATTGTACAATTTATAATGAAACTATAAACTAACCACAGGCGCTTTCAAGGCGCAGGTATAAATTAGAAAAAAGGAAGGTACAGTTTATGCCAATTCGATATGTTTGTCCACAATGCCAAGGAGCCGGTAAGAAATTTGGATTTATAAAGTGCAAAGTGTGCAACGGCGAAGGAAATATTATTATGTCTTCTAATGAGCCAGATCCAACTAAAAATAAAAAATTAAAATCATCTTCTAAGCAAGATAAAGCAATGTAAGCTATTATACATCGAACCCCGCTTTTTATAGAAAAGCGGGGTTTTCTGCTAGACAGACGGGCGGTTTTCTTATGATACAATAAAATGAAAGCCACAAACATAAAGGGAACCGTAGGAAGAGGGAGATAGATGGAATACACAGCAAAACAGTTTACGCCGCAGTTAGAAAAACATATACATACAGTTGAAAGCTCTATACAAGAACTTCTCATATCCATATATGAACAATATAAACAAGCTTTTGAAAAGAAAGGCTTGCAGCTTTCTATAAGTGTGATCCGTGAAGGGGAAAATCCTTTTCACCCTGGTTATCACGCCACTATTCAAGTGGGTATTTTAGAAAAAGATGAGTTTTTAGATGGTCTTTTTATTCCTATCTGGCACTGTGTACGCACATTTTTGGGCATTCGTTCTTCGAAGAAGCTCCCAGGCAGCAAGATAACCGGAGAGCTGATGGAAGAAACAGAAGAGGAAATAACAAAAGAAGTAGTAGGCTATTTAGACATGCAGCTAGAAGATTAGAAGCAACCTGCTTCTAATCTTCTTTAAATTGAAGAAGGTGCAGTTTCTTTTTCAATTTGTCTTTTAGCACGAATAAAGGCCGTCAGCTGCTGAATTTCTTCTTGAGATAGTTCCGCACCGTCGACCGTAATTCTATGAGTTTGAGGCGATGTTAATTCGATGGGTGCATCTGAAGGAGAATGAGGTTCCTTTTCCTTACCTAGCAAATAGTCTGTTGATGTATCAAATAGTTCTGCGATTGTAACGAGTGCTTCAAGAGAAGGACGACGATAGCCAGATTCGTATCCTGCGTAGGTGCTTTTAGCAATTTCAAGCTGGTCAGCTGTATATTGAAGAGACCATTTTTTTTCTTTCCTGAGTTGAGCTAATCTGCTTAACATTCATGACGCTCCTTTGTAGGTGTAGTATGTAAAAAACCGAGGCATTCAGCTCGCGCGCAGATCTTTGTAATCAAACCGTGAGCCAATTTACATTTTTATTCATTATATCATTGCCTTAGAGAAAAGTGTACGCGAAACGAATAATTTTTCTCTTGATTTATTGAATTTGGGTTACTATAATTACAGGTGAAGTACGCGAAATGAATATAATTTATTTGATAGATTGTCAGGTTTTTTTACAGAAATTAAGCAAAGGGGATGTCGGTTTTGAAAAAACTATTATTGTTATCAACTGGCGGAACGGTCGCTTCACTTGAAGGCGAAAATGGACTTGTTCCTGGAATGGAGCCAGATCAATTACTAAGCTACATACCTGATTTAAATGAACATTGTCAAATTGACAGCAAATCTCTTATGAATCTTGATAGTACAAATATGCAGCCTGAATGTTGGATAGAGATGGCAAAAGCGATTGAAGAGCATTATAATGAATACGATGGTTTTGTTATTACCCATGGAACAGATACAATGGCCTACACATCGGCAGCTCTTTCTTACATGCTTCAGCATTCTAAAAAACCAATTGCGATTACAGGATCTCAAATTCCTATTTCATTTAGTAAAACGGACGCGAAGCGCAATATTGCAGATGCGATTCGCTTTGCATGTGAGGAAACAGGCGGAGTCTATGTAGTCTTTGACGGTCGTGTGATTCAAGGCACAAGAGCAATTAAGCTTCGTACAAAAAGTTATGATGCATTTGAAAGCATTAACTATCCATACGTGGCGTCTATCCATGATAATACGGTGGAATATACAAAATCGGTTGGCTCTAGTAAAGAAGAGTTGACGGTTAATACATCTCTTTGTACGGATGTGGCAGTTGTCAAACTGTTTCCCGGCATTAAGCCTGAATTTTTCGATGGATTAAAAGATGTATATCAAGGCGTTGTTGTTGAAAGCTATGGAAGTGGAGGAATTCCATTTCAAGTTCGCAATATTTTAGCCAAGCTTATTGAATTGACAAATCACGGTGTATCCGTTGTCATTACTACTCAGTGCCTTGAAGAAGGAGAAGACATGGGCATTTATGAAGTAGGCCGAATGATTAATCATGACAGCGTCGTTCGCTCAAAAAACATGAACACAGAAGCCATTGTTCCTAAATTAATGTGGGTGCTCGGACAAACCAAAGACCCTCACCAAGTGAAAAAGATGATGGAAACGTCGATTGCAGAAGATATTAATTAAAAAAGAAAGCAGGTACAGCTATGAAACAAGAAACAGCAGGATATCGTACAGAAGCTGATTTTCTAGGAGAAAAACAAATTCCAGCAGACGTATACTACGGTGTACAAACCGCACGTGCCGTAGAAAATTTCCCGATTACGGGTTATAAAGTACATGAAGAAATGATTAAAGCGCTTGCTATCGTAAAAAAAGCGGCAGCGCTTGCAAATATGGATACAAAGCGCTTATATGAAGGTATTGGAAATGCGATTGTGCAAGCAGCTGATGAAATCTTAGCAGGTCAGTGGCATGAATACTTTATTGTGGATCCTATTCAAGGCGGAGCAGGAACGTCAATGAATATGAATGCTAATGAAGTGATTGCAAACCGTGCCCTTGAAATTATGGGAGACAATAAAGGCGAATACGGTAAATTAAGTCCTAACAGCCATGTGAATATGTCTCAATCAACAAATGATGTATTTCCAACGGCTATCCATATTTCAACGCTGAACTTATTAAATAAACTTCTTGTTACAATGAATGATATGCATGATGTATTTAAACGAAAAGCCCAAGAATTTGATCATGTGATTAAAATGGGCCGTACGCACCTTCAAGATGCTGTACCTGTTCGTCTTGGTCAAGAGTTTGAAGCATACAGCCGCGTGTTAGCGCGCGACATTAAGCGTATTAGCGCGACGCGTGACCACTTGCATGAAGTAAATATGGGAGCGACAGCTGTTGGAACAGGCTTAAATGCAGATCCTCGCTATATTGAAAATGTAGTCAAACACTTAGCCGATATCAGCGGTCTGCCGCTTGTGCATGCAGAGCATTTAGTGGACGCTACTCAAAATACAGATGCTTATACAGAAGTATCTGCGGCGCTTAAAATCTGCATGACGAATATGTCTAAAATTGCCAATGACCTGCGTTTAATGGCATCAGGTCCTCGTGCAGGTCTAGGAGAAATCAGCCTTCCTGCTCGTCAGCCTGGTTCTTCAATCATGCCAGGAAAAGTAAACCCAGTTATGGCTGAATTAATCAATCAAATTGCGTTTCAAGTAATGGGAAATGACCAAACGATCTCTCTTGCTTCAGAAGCAGGTCAGATGGAGCTTAACGTTATGGAACCTGTGCTTGTATTTAACTTGCTTCAATCAATCAGCATCATGAACAACGGTTTCAGAAGCTTTACAGATCACTGTCTAGCAGGAATTGAAGCAAACGAAACGCGGATGAAAGAATATGTAGAAAAAAGCGTAGGGATTATTACAGCTGTTAACCCTCACTTAGGCTATGAAGTCGTATCGCGTATTGCGCGTGAAGCGATTTTAACAGGAAAACCAATTCGTGAGCTTTGCCTTCAATACGATGTGTTAACAGAAGAGGAATTAGATCTCATTTTAAATCCATTTGAAATGACGAACCCTGGTATTGCGGGAAGTTCATTATTTGATCGTCAATAAAGAGAACGGCTTCCATAAGGAGGCCGTTTTTTTTATAAAGACATTTGCTGAATGACGCGGCGCATTTTCTGAGCTGTTGCAGCCAAGACGTCATCATTTTCAGCATATTCGGGAATTTGCGTATAAAAATCTCCGAAACACTCCTCTTTATATCTCGGAACGATGTGCATGTGAAAATGAGTTAACTCGTTAAACATTCCCCCGTTTTGAGAGAGAGTAACTCCGTCTGGAATAAAAAGCGTCTTAACTGCTTTTGTCATTAGCTTCGCTGCATTCATCACGGCCAATATGTGTTCAGTATCGAATTCGTCGATTTCCACTATATGTGCTTTAGGAAGAATTAAGAGGTGTCCTTCGTTAAACGGCTTGTGGTCTAGCAGGCATGTCACAAACGAATCTTCAAATATCATATGCGATTTTTCTTGGTTATTTGCTAATCGACACCCTAAGCAATCTATACTTGGATTCCCCATCATATGTTCTCTCCTTTTTTAAGATAACTAAAGTGTAGCATGAGAAGTATGAGCAGGAATAGATTGAAATATACACAGTTGTTTTTTCGCTTAGTAAAGAGAGCCCGGGTATATGACCTGGGCTCTTTGGTTCGTTCTTTTTATTTATAGGCTTTGCTTCTTTATCTAAAATTTACCATGGTTTTAATTGTAAAATAAATATCTTTACAGTATAATGACAGTGTAACAGTTAACTGTAACTGTAAAGGGGGGATTGTTTGAAAACATATACAGGCAAGCAAATTACGGAATTATTAAACAATGAAGGTGCGGACTTGAACCTGCGTACGGTGCGGTATTACACGCAAATAGAAATTGTTCCTCCGCTAGAGCTGGTGGGAAATAAGCGCGTCTATACAGATCAGCATGTTCATTACTTTCGAGCCGCTTTAACATTATCAAAAGCAGGGGAGTCACTAGCTTCCATTCAAGAAACGCTGCGTTCAATGAGTGTGGAAGAAGTGAAAAGTATAGGTGCGCAGCTCCCTCTTTACCAAAGCAAACAAATTCAAAATCAAGAAATGCATCAAGTCAATGAAGATGTGTTTGTCGCTATGAATCGGAATTTATCAGCAGACGTACGGCAAAAAGTAATTGAGTCTGTTACTCAGATTTTAAAGGATCATTCATCGCATGATTAAATTAGCCATAGCAAAATCAGTAATGGAAAAAGAAGAAGGAATGAACCACCTATGTATTACATTTGAACGATCGCAAATAAAAGTTAAAAACATCACGATTGATATTCAGCTGCCCGAAGGTTTGTTCAAAACAAGAAACTTAAATGGGTACTATGAAAACCCACAAGGAAAAATCGAAGTAAAACATATTGACGATGAACCTTTATTAATAGAGCTCTACACGGAAGAGACCGTTTTATATCCACAGGCAGAGATTGCAGTTGCGGTGACTTACCGCGATGAACACTTGCATATACAGCAAGAAAGACATTCTCTAATGATTAAATTTACCGATGAAGATTTGATAGGGGATTCATTTTTAAATCAAGAAGTCAGTGCAAAAGTAAAAAAATTTGCTCGTATTAATTCAGTGGAAAGAGGCGGTCACATGAACTTAACTCCCTATGTAGTAGAACAAACAAGTAAAGGAGAGCGTGCCTATGACATTTATTCAAGGCTGTTGCTCGACCGAGTGATTATGCTCACAGGTGAAGTTACGGATGAGGTGGCTACTAGCATTATCGCTCAGCTTTTATTTTTAGATGCAGAAAACCCAGAAAAAGATATTAGCATTTATATTAATTCACCAGGAGGGTCCATTACAGCGGGCATGGCTATTTTTGATACGATGCAGCTTATACGTGCAGATGTAAGTACATTGTGTATAGGGCTAGCAGCATCTATGGGTTCAGTTTTACTAGCGGGCGGTCAAAAAGGGAAACGTTTTGCTCTTCCTAACAGCGAAGTGATGATTCATCAGCCGCTAGGAGGAGCAAAAGGACAAGCAGCTGAAATTGAAATTCGAGCGAAGCGTATTTTGCGCTTAAAAGACCACCTAAATGAACTTCTGTCTGAACGAACAGGACAATCGCTGTCAACGATTAATAAAGACACTGATCGAGATACATTCTTTACAGCGGATGAAGCAAAAGAATATGGCTTGATTGATCAAATTTTAGTTCATCAATAAGGAGGATACCATGTGGAAAAGTCAAATCGTTATTCAGTAGAATATGAATGGGGAAACGTGATTTATTACCAAGAAGTAGAAGCAATGACGATACACGAAGCAAAAGAATACGTTCAACATACAAAAGTAAACGCCGCTATTCGCGCTGTTCATGTCATAGAAGATGTCGAATCGTAACGAAAAACTGGATCCTTTCGGGGATTCAGTTTTTTTGAGCAAATGAAGCAGGGATTTATAGGAAGAAAAGAGAATGCAAAAAGAGATTTAAAAACGAGCAGCTGGTAGCATCATTCAGCAAGAACATCTCATTTCAATTACAAAAAGAAAGGTAGATGTAAATGAAAAAAGTATGGTCTGGATTAGTAGTTCTCATTGCTATTTGTTGGGTGATAACAGGATGTCAGCAAAGCAGTGCTTCAAGCGGTACTGTTGAACAAAAGCTCGTAATCGAAAAATACATAGCCGATAATCAATATGGCCATGCGGTTAAAATGAAAGACCAAAATCAAGTGCAGAAAGTGCAGCAGTGGTTAAAAGATGTATCCTGGAGAGAAGAAAAAGCTGAAATGATTCGAAAACCTAACTACATTCTTCACTTTGAACCGGTAGAAACCAAAAAGGATATAAAGGTACAATCTTATCGGATGTGGGTCAACTTAGACAACGAAACCGTTGAATTAGCTACAGATACACACTACGCACAGTTAAAGGGCAAACAAGCAAGATCATTTATTGAATTAGTAGAGCCGAAATAGAAAGCAGCTATAAAACAATGTCCAATAAAAGCTAAAACTGCACCCGTTCATATTGAAGCTATCTTCACTCATATGCTTGAGGATCTCGAAGGGACAGAGCTACTCATTACTAACGCGCTTGATATGAGGGTGTAGAAATATTAAATGTCAGAGGTGACAAGCAGCAATTATTAAATGTAGCCATAAAGAATTACACTTACAGGTAGGTCTATTATTAAAACATTTTGCTATAAGAAGTAAGGGAAAAAGAGAAATCAAGACGCTGATTTCTCTTTTTTATTTAGGCGTGTCGATGATTATTATTTCCGCGCATTTTGCGTAAAACAAAACTCACAATTAAAACTAAAATAACAGCACCAATAATTGCAGGAACAATTGCGAATCCGCCGATCTCTGGACCGAAATCTCCAAAAATTAGAGAGCCTAACCATGCTCCAATGAACCCAGCGATGATGTTTCCGATAATTCCACCTGGAACATCTCGTCCTGTTAACACACCGGCAAGCCAGCCGATAAGTCCTCCAACAATAAGCATCCAAATAAATGACATATACCTAACCTCCTTTTTATAGGGAATTCCTTTTCAGTCTTTCCTAAAACACATTTTGTCATGCGACATGCTTGCTGCAAACCCTTTTACATTTTTTCATCTATTTATCATATATGCTAAGATAGCCCAACATTAAATTGAAGAGTTATGTATGAGAATTCACCGTGAAAGTAACGATAAAATAAAGGAAAGAAGTTCAGCTTATGTACGTTTTAGACTCAATTTAGCTCATTCTATTCGCAAAAGGGGACATCCGGTTCATTTTTAAAAGCTTTTTCCTTTAGTTTTACTTTTTTTAACGGTATATGTGATATCATTTTAAGTAAACAAATTCTTAACGGGAGAACAATATGGAGTCATTATTATTAGATAAAAAGCTTAAACACATTACGAATTTAATTCTAGAAAAAAAAGAAGAGTTCTCAAAACAAAAACAAGATGAAGACAAAGATATTCAACAACAGTTAGAACCGTGGCGCGTTCATTTAATTAAAATATACGCTGATTCTGTATCAACAAATGATACAAAAAACTTTGAAGTGCTTGAGGAATGGGGAAGAGAAGTAGCGAATTTACTCGTTACCCTTCAGCTTCCGTTAGATGTAGCATTAGAAGAAATTAGCTATTACCGAAATATTATCGGAGAAATTATTAAAGAAGAAGCAAAAGCTGAAACGTTTACGTTTGATGCCTTCTATCAAGTTATTTCTCGTTTCAACGTAGTAGTGGATAAGGCCGTGCACTGGGTTAGTAAATCGTATATGACCGACTTTGCAAACAAAATCCAATCCGCGCGCTATGCAATTGATGAACTATCAATTCCTGTAGTACGCATTACGAAAGAAATTGGCGTGATTCCTCTTGTTGGGGATTTAGATACAAATCGTGCTCAAATTTTAATGGAAAATGCGCTACAGCACGGCAGTGACTATAAGCTAAATTGGTTGATTATTGATTTGTACGCCGTTCCAATTATTGATACGATGGTAGCGGACCAAATTTTTAAAGTAATTGGTGCTTTAAAATTATTAGGCATTCAAGTAGTTTTAAGCGGTATCCGTGCTGAAATTGCTCAGACGATGGTGAACTTAGGGTTAGATTTGGCTGATATTACAACTTTCAGTAGCCTTCACCAAGCAGTGGAATATGTTAATCAAGCGGACTAATATAAAACAAAAGCCCATGATATGGTTACATACTCATGGGCTTCTATTGATAGAAGAAAATTTGAAGTTTATTTAATAAAGCATCTAATGATTGACTAACTTGAAGTGTGTTAGGACTTGTCATTCCTTCACGGACAGCCGTTTGAATCATTAACGTTCGTGTCTGTTCGATTTCTTCTATTAGTATTTGGTACATAGATTTGTCTTTTTGATGGGTTGAAAGCAGCATGTTGATTCCTCTTTTTTTATAGTGATTATGGTTAAATTAACATTAATAGGTTTATTTTTCAATATTATGAAATTAAAAATAGTAAATTTTAAGAATTTTTCATATAAAAAAAGAACCTCTTTTTCAACAGAGGTTCTTTTTCTAATATAATAATTCATTATGCATGTTTATGACTACCACGCATTTTTCTCATGATGAAACTTACGATTAACACTAAAATGATTGATCCGATAATAGCAGGAATAATAGCAAATCCACCTACAACTGGTCCGAAGCTTCCAAAGATAGCTGAACCTAACCAAGAACCGATGAAACCGGCAATAATGTTACCAATAATACCTCCTGGAACGTCTCTTCCCGTAATTAATCCGGCAAGCCACCCAATAATACCACCTACAATAAGTGCCCATAAAAATGACATAAATATCATCCTCCTTTTTAATGATGTATTGCTTATATAGGTTAGTACCCCACTTAAAAGAAAACTATTCATAGAATAACAAAAAAAATAAAAAAAACTTGGAAAAGGACTTAAGAACTGGGATAGAGTCATAGAAAATAGACTAACTAGTATATAATAAAAAAAGGAACATAGTTTAGAAGAGAAAGGAGACATGAAGTGAAAATAAAAAATCAAAGCGATATAGTAGAACAACACTTGATTCAGCACTGGATGTATTTTCAGCATACGAAGAAATCTGTGAAGGTGGATACACCAGAAATGAAATGGATTTCTGCATCTCCTTATAATCGCGGCATATATGCAGGAACCCGTCATATTGAGACTGCGTTAGGGATGTGCTCTTCGGAAGGGGAAGAACCTCTATGGATTGTTGGTCCATCTTCATATGATAACCTTGGGCCAGTTCTTCATAAAAATGGATTTGTTCCTTATGAAAAATGGATCGGAATGATTCAGCACATTCAAGAAAAAGAATACGTACACACAGGAGTAGAAGGGTTTCAATGTAAGCGAGTGCACACAGAAGCTGAATTGAAAGAATGGATAACGGTATACATAGACGGCTATCAAAAACCAAAAGAATATCAAGCTGACTTTCTTGAAAGGTTTAGGGAGCTTATGCAGCACACTGACCAATATCACTTATATTTGGGTCTTTATCACAACCGGCCAGCTGTAGCTGGGTCTCTCTTTTTTTATGACGGTACAGCGGGTTTGTACTGTATCACTACAGCTAGACATATGAGGAGAAAAGGCCTGGCTACCGCCTATTTGAAGGAAGTTCTTACTGAAGCAAAAAAACAGGCAGATACGTGTATTTTGCATGCTACAAGTGCAGGAAAGCCAGCCTATGAAAAACTTGGTTTTACAGCGGTTAACGAATTTGATGTATACAGATGGAGAAATAGAGATGGAAAATAATGTGCTGAAGCTTGTGAAACAAGAGACAAAATTCGACAAAATTTTAAAAAAGTGTAGCTTCCACTTCGTTTTTGGTGTATCCTAGGAAAAAGCAGCAGCATGAGCTAGTGTTGTACATAGAACACAGATAAAAGGAGTCATTATGAAACATTTTTTTAAAACGAGCACGTTTTGGATAGGTTTAGTTGTCGGAATCGCGCTCACATTTGGGGGATATTTTACTGTTACTAGTATTTATGATTATTATTTAGGACGAGAACAGCTGAAAGTATTGACTGCCTCTCAGAAAAACCTTCAAACTGCTTTTAAAGAGTATAATCAGCTTATGGCCGAAAAAAAACCCAAAAAGCAATTTATCAATGAACTCGATGATATTTCAAATACGATAAACTATGAATATAATGAATTAGCTTCCCTTGATCCTACGATGAAAACGATGTATAAGCATACGGGCGTCATCGATGATATGGAACTGATGATTGATAATATCGATAGCATTTATGAATTAACGATGAATGATCACAAAGACGCAACAAAACCGCTTCAAACCTACGTATCTGATTTAATGGAATATGTAGAAAAAGATATGAAAAAAGAAATAAGCATGCTAAGTAAATAGAAAAAAACAGCTGTCTAAACAAATAGGCAGCTGTTTTTTTGTTGATTATAAAAGGAATCTTTTGGTTGCAGGCGAAAGAGTATACTATGCACCCACTCACTTACGTGCACCACGTTCACAAAAAAGGGAGGACATAGTATGAAAAAAGTGGTGGTTATCCTATTTAGTTTATTTTCATTAACCGCATGTCAGGTTCCTACAGCTGAAACGCTTGAAGATCCTTATCCACCCGCTATAAAAATAATAGCCGAAGGTAAAGAAGCCATCATCAAGCCTTTATTTTTTTGCTGGACCGAATGTGAAGCTGATTTTGGCGAACGAAAAAATTTTAGACAAATTGTTATGAAAGATAGTATTCCCGTCTCTCAAGATGGTCAAGTGTCCATTGAAATAGATGGTAAAGAACCTAATGCGCTTTATTACAAACAAATTCGCAATCAGTCTATTTATGAAAACACAGTAGAAAAAAAAGACATCGAAAAAACATCTGCTATTACAGTAGCTTCTGCCTCTCACAGTAACAGTGATCGGTATATACTCGTAGCGGACTGGAAAGATAACAACGGTGAAAAGTTAATCGGGCGCGTCTACTATACTCCAGTAAAATTTGAAACGCCATAGATATGGCTCTCTATGCTGTAATAGAGAGCCATATGTTTAACTAATAGAATTAAGCGCCTGTGCAAGAGAAGAAGTAGTCTTGACCTGTTCAAATGAAAGCCCTAAGCGAATTGCAGTTTGAGAAATTTCCGGTCGAATTCCAGATAAAATTGTTTGCACCCCGATTAAACGAAGAGCTTTTACCAAATTAAAAATCTCTTGTGCCATCATCGTGTCAATCGTAGCTACACCGAGCAGGTCAATACATAAATGTTCAACGTCTTTTTCTGAGCATTGCTGAAGCGTGTTTTCTAAAATAAACTGACTTTTAACCGTTCCAATATCTCCTACCAGAGGCAGAAGGGCAACTTTGTTTTGCAGCATGATCACAGGAGAACTTAATTCATTAATTAACTCTTTCTGAGCGTTCAACTGTTCTTGCGTATTCTTATGATATTCTTGAATAAAGATATAAATAGATAGATCAAATGCTTTAACAATAATGTCATACCACATAAATATCTTATCCACGCTTACCTCTTCTGAATGCAAAGAGACAAACTTCTTTAAGTAATTAACGACAATTTTTTGTGAATTAAAGTATTCTCGAATAACAAAGTGAAGAGGCGTACTTAAATGCTTTGGATCACGCGCAAGTTCGACGGACCACTGCTGGAAATCGGAAAAAAAATATTCCTCATCTTTTATAAATACGTCAAATAAATGCTGGAAATAATCTTGATTTTGCTGCTTCAGTTCTTTCACAATTACTGGATTTTTACTCGAATACACGGAGAACTCGTTTTCATCGTCGAGCTGATTGTACCAGTCTTCAGTTAATTGAAGAGAATGTTCTTTAAAAAATTGATATAAGTCCTGATTTCTATGCATGAAGACTCTCCTTACATATGTATAGTCTAATTATTTTATAAATAAAGGCACAAAAGCATCCACTGACATAGAGTGCGGATGCTTATAAATAAATCCATTATGAAGCGCATTTATTTTCCTATACGCCTTGTTTTCCCCAACTGTAAACTCTCAAACCCAATTTATTAAAAAATAAACATTTTTTAACTAACATCTTCATGCAGTTTAACTCTTTTTCATAAGGCATCACTTCTTGCGCTTATAGCTTTAGCTTCGGTAAGGCATCTTTAATGCTTTGATAGACTAAAATAAAGGACATATCATCTTCTATAGTGCTCATATGTATGGCCATGTTAGGAGAAATTCCTGTTAAAACGAGCTGAGTTCCCATTAGCTTCAGCCAATTGTAAATATTAAGAATATCACGGCCGAATGAATCGTTAAATCCAGCTAACCCTGAGACGTCTAAGATTAAGTAACGATCTTTGCTGCTTGTGTTACGCGAGGTGAAGCTATTAAATAGCATTTCTATACGCCGCTCATTTAACGTTCCGATTAATGGCAGAACAGAGATTCCTTCTTCTATTGGCACAATAGGAGTGGATAGTCTTTCCACTTCTTCTAAAGCTTGCTGAAGCTGTTCCTGGGCTGTAATCTCTATTGTTACGTCTTTTTGAACACCAATAAAGTAGTATTTATCTTCTTCTTCTACATATGTCGGGTCAATCGTTAGCTGATTATGAAAGAAAGAGCCGTCTTTTCGGTAATTCACAAGCGTAACAGAAACTGACTGATTGCGGCTTATAGCGCTGCGAATTTCATCAACGTGGTGCGGGCTTGTAAGAGGCCCTTGTAGAAAACGGCAATTTTCCCCTAATACTTCTTCTTCCTTATAGCCGGTCATAAGGGAAAACCCTTGGTTGAGGTAAATAATTGGATTATCAGGTAAAGAAGGATCCGTCACGATAATACCAGATTGCGAACTATGAAGGGCTTTATTTAAAATGGACCATTTTGAATCTTGAGCTTCAGGTGTAGTCAATGCATTCCCTCATTCCTTGGAATTTTTATAAAAATATTGTGACATAAACACGTTTAAAAAACAATTTTCGACGCGTTTGCTTCTAGAGAAAGAATGAAGATAAGGAAAAATATGTTATAATAGTTTTGGGGGGCAAAGGGAGTGTGAACAAATGTGATAACTATCAATTTATTTAACGTTAGTTTCTTTGTGATGGCGCTAGTAGGCTTTATTCTCATTTTTTGTTTGCGTATAAAGTTCAAGCGACCACTGTCATTCTTTAAATGGTCTTTTTTGTTCGGAACGGTGCTGCTGTCGCTAAGCGTATACTTGTTTATGGCGACCAGCCAATATATTCATTTGATATGCAATACAATCGGCTCAGTTATGACAGCGCTCTATCTTATCAGTATTATAGTGGGAGCAGAAGAGTCATAAATACATATGTTTGAAAGTCTATTAAAAGTGGAAAATAAGTAGCGATGCTTAAAAGAGAAAGAAACGAACTTACATTCTGTGAGCCGAAATAATGAAAACTGGAAAAATACCTCGGTAAAAAATGCCGAGGTATTTTTCATAAATAAAAGGGAAAGGAGAATATTTAGAGAAATACTAGTCATACTTTACTGAGTGTAGTAAAATAAAAAGTTATTATTCTATTTTTAGGTTGTTGCTATTGGCAACATGTGTTAGTCTAAAAGTGGTATACATTTTAGGCGATCTTGAAAAAGAGAGACGAGAAGCTTTTATTCAAGTTTCTTAAAAGCTTGACGTTTACTGAGGTGAAACAATGAAATCTCAAGTACAAAAATTTGTAGGCTATTTATTAGCTGGTGATCAAGACAGCGCTTGGGAAGTTGTGCTGGAAGAAATCCAACAGGGAAAGAACAGCCTAGATATTTATGAAAATTTAATTACAACCGCAATGCGAGTAACTGGAGATATGTGGGAAGAAAATATCATTTCTGTAGCTGATGAGCATGTTGCAACTACGACGTGTGATTATGTGCTAACTCGCTATCGCTTTTATAAAAAAATTCAGGGACACGCTTCAGACACCGCTCCAAGGGCACTGCTTCTATGCTTGGAACAAGAACAGCACTTCATTGGTTTAAAGATGGTGGCTTTATTGTTTGAGGAACATGGTTGGAATACTCGCTTTTTAGGGGCCAATCTACCTCTGGAATACGCTGAGAAAATGGCTATAGAATGGAAGCCGCACATGGTAGGATTATCTGTCAGCATTCCTTATCATATTGAGAGGCTTGCTGAATATACCAAAACTTTGGACAAATTAGAACCAAGACCAACAGTAATGGTAGGAGGGCGCTTAGTTTCTCAAATTGATTTCCGTTCTTACTGTTCTGAGCATACACGCCTAATTCCGGATCTTTACCAACTAAATAACTGGTTAATCAGTTATCACAAAGGAGTGGAAGTTAATGTCGATGCTTGAATATGTTCCAATTCCTTACTTTCTAGTGGATACTGAATTTAATATTTTGGAATGGTCGCAACAATCAGGTCATTTATTTAAGCCTTCAGCTAATTTTTTAGATCTTGTAGATGTATTTAGTCAAGAAAAGGCGAGAAAGTTTTTAAGCTTGCGCCAAAAAGATTCTCGAGAATTGTCTGTAGACGAACCCCATGATGAGCAAACGCTTGTCCAAAGCCGAGGCCAGGCTATTCAGAAAGTAGAGCTTGTGATGCAAACCAATGATTCGCCGTATTCACTGTTTGAATGCTTAATTCAATGGGATAGTGATATAGGTCATTTAGTTTGTATTCGCCAAGATGAACGTATACAAGAGCTAACAAATCTTGTTCAAGACCATCGGAAACGATTAGCAGATACAGATTTTGAACTGCTTGAACAAAAAGAACGTCTCGAAAAATCATTACAAAAAATTAAGCAATTGTCCGCTTCTTTTATTAAATTATCCTCTAAAGTAGGGCTTATACCTCTTTTTGGAGACTTAGACACAGCTCTTGTAGCTGAAAATACGTCCATTTTGCAAAACTTTGCACATGAAGGAAATTACACCACACTTCTATTTGACTTTGGGGGCCTAGATATATTAACAACCGAAGGAATTCAAGCTTTTGCAGGCTTTATGCAGTCCTTCTATCTTATGGGGATCACATGCTATATTATTGGCATGAAACCGCACCATACGGCTGCTTTGAAAAATAGAACGTTTGGTGAACAAATTATTTATATGAATAACCTGAGTGAAATTATTGCTGTGAATAAAAATGTGAGTTAAAAGGGTGGAGGAGAAGAAAGAATAACTTTCTTCTCCTCTTTCTGTATACACTTCTCTTCTTATAATTAAACATCTATTAAAGAATCTTTTTATATTTCAGCTGAAAGAATGACGTTAAGACGTTGAAGCCCTGTGTCGTTTTTAATTAACGGTCTTCAAATGTTTTACGGGGGAATATTTCTACTCGTGCTATCTTTATGTACAGAGCAGATTCATGTTTCGACTATTATGCCTCGAAACGCAGTATGGTCTATTGTATATTTAATTTTTGTTGGTTCAATTGCTGGACACGGCTTATATTATTGGCTAATCGCCCAAACAAATCCGGTTTTTCCATCTACTTGGTTGTATGTATCTCCTTTAATCGCCGTGTTAATCGGCTATGTAGTCTTAAATGAAGCTATCACGCCTTCTATTATTGGCGGAGGTCTTCTTATTTTAATAGGAGTATTTATGGCCAATCGTGAAGCTTTGGGAGTATATTTTAAAAAAGGTGTGCTATTCAAAAAGCAGCTGTAAAACAAGTCTCCATTCGCTGACTTGTTTTTAGTTGATCGCAAGACAAAAAAGATTGAAGAAAGATATAAAAGATGACTAAAAGCCTCTTCCTAATGAAAGAAGAGGCTTTTTTGTTAAGAGTTTGCTGACATCGTATGAGACGGCAAAATGATGTCTTGGTCTACTAGGAAGGATAAAAGTTCTCGTGTAGCATATGACATATAGCGATCTTTTTTCAAAATGATGCCGAGCTCCCACATTGGAGTAGGTGCGGCAATTGGAATACTTTTAATAAAAGGATTATTGATTTTTGGAAACACGGACTTTGGTAAAATGGCAATACCTAATTCAGAAGCGACTAGTTCAATAATCAAATCCCATTGAGAACTTTCGTACGCTATTTTTGGATGAAAACCCGCTTGAATGCACTCATGAATAATGCGATCATGAAGAGAGAAATCTTTGCTGAACAGGACAAACGGCTCTTCTCTAAGCTCGCTCAAAGCAACGATTGATTTGGCTGCCAGCGGATGCTCATGATGAATGTATAAATTAAACTCTTCTTCAATAAACGGATAGACGTGAAAAAGAGGGTTTTGAATAGGCAATACGATAATACCAAGGTCTACTTGTTCGTTTTCTACAAGTTCGACAATTCGCTTTGCGCCAAGCTCCACAAGCTCCAATTTCACCTGAGGATGTTTTGATGTAAAGTTTTTTGCGATCATTGGAAAAACAACAGTCCCTACTAAAGGAGGAATCCCTACTTTAATATCTCCTGTAGGCAGATTTCGTAAATCATCTAACAGAGCATGCAGCTCGTGAAGAGTGGATACCAGCTTTTGGCTTTGCCCATATACAATCTGTCCTGCATCGGTTAATGTCAGCTTTCGAGTAGAGCGATCAAAAAGGTCTACGCCGAGTTCTTCTTCTAGTTTTTTTACAATTTTACTTAATGCTGGCTGAGACAAGTGAATTGCAGCTGCTGCTTTCGTGAAACTTTTTTGATTAACTACTTCCATGAAATGTTGCAGTTCTCGAATATCCATAAATTCTCCTCACTAGTATTCTTAGTTTTCATACTATTTATTCTATTTATCTATTTTACTTATGATTCAAATAAATGTAAACTCTTACATAAGGAAGTGAATAGTGATTCATCCAAAAATAGCACATCAAATTCCTCTAAATACGTTAGAAACCCGCATATTTGTAAGCGTTAACAAAAAAGTACCCTCGAAGAAAATCCTAAAAAAATATTTTTTTCTCCCGTAAAACAAAGCCGCGAGCGCAGAAATAACACGTGTTGAAATGTTCATTTTGTATACTGTTCTGACAATTAAGAAAGAGGAATAAAATGGTATAGTGCACCACTAAGGTGAGTCTATTCATTCTGCAAACGAGCCGTACATAAAAAAAAGGGCCGGTTTGTTAAAAATAATTGGGGGAGTGGTTGAGATGACATATGTTAAAGGACTAGAAGGAATCGTTGCAGCTGAAACAAAAGTAGGGCATGTTGATGGAGAGAAAGGTCAGCTGATTTATCGCGGATATTGGGCAAAAGATTTGGCGATCAATTATTCTTTTGAAGAAGTTTCTTATTTAATTTGGAACGGCACGCTGCCAAATCATGATGAGTTAAAAGCATTTAAACAAAAAATGGTGGCTCATCGTACGCTTCCGGCTAATATTGTTGCGTTAATGGACTGTTTGCCAAAAGATACAGAAGTGATGAGCGCGCTTCGCACGTGTATCTCAGCTTTAGGAGACCCTTCATACAGCTGGCCTCCGACAAAAGAGCAGGCGCTTGCCATTACAGCAGTCACACCTACTATTATTGCCTATTGGTATCGTAAAATGAATGATTTAGAAGTAGTAGAGCCTAACGAGCATTTGGATCATGTAGCAAACTATTTATACATGATTAACGGGGAAATTCCAGATCAAAGTTTGGTTACTGCGCTGAACGCATATTTTGTTTTGACAATTGAGCATGGAATGAACGCCTCAACCTTCTCATCACGCGTTATTTCATCTACCGAATCTGACATGGTTTCAGCTATTTGCGGAGCAATCGGCGCGATGAAAGGTCCGCTTCACGGAGGAGCTCCTTCTGGTGTTATTAACATGTTTGATGAAATTGGAAGTGAAGAGAATATTGAGCCTTGGGTTCGTAAAAAATTAGATAATAAAGAGAAAATCATGGGATTTGGTCATCGCGTTTATCGTACACATGACCCGAGAGCAGAAGCATTAAAAGAAGTATCGAAACAAATTTCAGGAGACAACGGGCTATTTGATTTAATTGTTAAAATTGAAGATAAAACAATTGAATTACTAAATGAATACAAGCCGGGAAGAGGCATTTATACCAACGTAGAATATTTCGCTGCAGCGGTTATGAAAGCGGTTGAGCTTCCGTCTGAACTATTCACTCCGACCTTCACAGCAAGCCGTGTGGTTGGTTGGACAGCTCATGTCGTAGAACAGTCAGAAAATAATCGTATTTACCGACCTCAGTCTGCTTATATTGGTTATACGCCAGTTGAGCAAAATCAATAATAAAACGGATTTCACATAAAAAACGTCGGTAGATCCGACGTTTTTTTCATATGGTTAAATATATTCTTTTTGAGAATAAAATCGCTTTAATAAATAGAATAATCCGACTGCTAGGCATAAACTTGCTGCAGCTAAGCTAGAGGTAATCATGGCGTGTTCACCTTCGGTAGGGGTATGTGAAAGTTTATAGCTGCTGTAGCATAAAAGAGCTGTGATACATAAACAGCAGGAGCTAATTAATCCATACCGCTTTTTGAAGCCAATAATAGATAGTAATACAATCAAATAAATCCCGCTCACCATCATCATAATTGGAAACTGAGGGTGGAATTTAATTGTATATAACAAATAATCGATGTGAGAATAGTGATGAACCGCCGAGGACTTTGTTAGCCCTCCGGTCAAACTAGCTGATAAAGGTCCTTCAAGCATCGAAGAGCCGTTATACCAAGTAGCGACTGAGGAAAGTAAAAAAACAAAACAACTTGCAAATAGCTGCGTCATGCATTTTATTGACACGTATAGAAAGCTCCTCTCAATAACCATCTTTTGTTAATACAAGTCCGAAAATTATTATAGCAGGTTTTGAAAGTAAAAAAAGCACTATTGGAATGGTTTCATAAAACGTTCATATTTCAAAAGGTTTGCTTTTTCAAAAGAAAGGGAAAAAAGGTGAAACGGAAGATATGAATAGAGGAGAGAGAAAGATGAAGGCAGCAGTGATTTTGAATCCAAACGCAGGAAACAAAAAATTAGTAAATGAAATTGACTTTATATGTGATCGGTTAAACACTGCATTTGAGACGGTTACGTTATATAAAACAGAGCAACCTGGAGATGGTGCCGATCTGGTAAGAAAATTGGAAGGCAAAGCGGATGTCATTATTGGAGCAGGAGGAGACGGGACGATTTATGAGTTGATCAACGCTCTTGCTCCGCTGAAGCAACGCCCTGTATTTGCTATTTTACCCGGAGGAACGTGCAACGACTTTTCGCGTGCAATCGGAATGAATCAAAATCCTTTAAAAGCAGTGGAGCAAATTATTGAAAAGCAGACGGAAGCAGTGGATGTTGGAAAACATGGCGAAGATTATTTTTTAAACTTTTGGGGAATCGGTCTCGTAGCTGATGTATCTGAAAATATTTTAGAAGAAAATAAAGAGAAATTTGGTAAGCTCTCTTACTACATGAGCGTAGGTAGAACGTTAAATCAAGCAGAGCCTTTTCAATTAAAAATGACGAGCGAAAAAGCTTCCTATGAAGGAGAAGCAGTTATGGTGTTAATTGGGAACGGTCCTTTTTTAGGAGGAACTCGCGCTATGCTAGGAAACAGCTCATTTCAAGACGGATTATTAGATGTATTCGTTATTAAAGAAATGGGAATCGAGCCGGTTATGGCATGGTTACAAACAACTCCTGATGAGGAACAGCTTGACCCTGAAAGCAACCTTATGCATTTTCGGACAAAAGAAGTCCATATTGAAACCACTCCTGAAAAAACGGTAGATTGTGATGGAGAAAAAGAAACGACAACACCTTCAACGATTACGGTTCTCCACAATCACATAAATATGATAGTAGGAAACAAATAAAAAAAACGCTGAAACTTCAAGCGTTTTTTTTATGAAGACAGCCATCGCGGAGAAGTGAAGAGCATAATCATTATGCTGCTCATCGTAATAACAAGCATGGAGTAGCAAAAAGCTGTAAATCCGATAATATGTAAGCCCACTATCATAATCGTACTGTCTAAGATAAAAATGGTTATTCCTATATTAATTTTCCATTTTTTCGATACAATAATAGCGATTAAATCCAGACCGTCCGAACTGATGCCGTAGCGAAGCATCAGTCCTATTCCCATTCCTACGAGTGTGCCTCCAAGCAATGAGCTAAAGAGCAAAGGAAGCTCCAGCGTGCCTTCGAGAATAGACAGCCATTCTGTCATAAAAAAAGAAACAAACAAACCTATACTTCCATAAAAAAAGTTTTGGCGATGACGAAAAAAAGCATATAAATAGACAGGTACGTTCAAAAAGAAAATGGACAGTCCGATAGGAGTTCCAAACACATAATATACGATAAGCCCAAATCCTATAAGTCCACCGTCTAGTAAGTGATACGGAGCAATAAACCCGTTTAGCCCTAGTCCAATTAATAAGCTGCCACAGCAAATCGAAACCACTCTCGAAAAAATATTCCTCACCCTATACGTTAAATTTTAATAGGAGTACTCGTCCATCTATGTATATGGCAAGCTTAGGTGATTTAGAAGTGGAGAAGACAAAAAAAGAAAATTATGTAAAAAGTATTGATTCTATAACTCTGATATTCTATAGTTAATCTAACTTCGTTTTCACGACAATTTCTTGATTTTTTACGATACTGTTTAACTGTTTGTATTTTTTAATATATAAAAAAGTTGTGTTCTGTAAAAAGCATACGATTGTAATAAGTCGATAAAAGCAAGCCGCTATATAAAGGGGTTGATTACGTGTAGGATTCTCTTTCTTTTCAGTCATACTAAAAAGAAAGAGGGATTGTCGTGAAAAATCGTTCCGTACTTTTTTTATGGTTTGGTCAAAGCCAAGCTAATTTAGCAGATGTATTATATATTGTTGCGTTAATCAGCATTCTTTACGCTCAAAATAGTTCTCCTGTGCTGCTTTCATGCATTCCGTTTACCATTACGGCTGCTAAGTTTTTGAGCAGTTTTACGGTGCCTTTTCTTATAGATCGCTACAGAGCTAAGCGTATTCTTGTGGTGTCTCAGCTGTTAAAAACCAGTGTTTTGTCTATGTTTTTCTTGTGGCATATGTCGCTTATCAGCATGCTGTGCTGCGTGGCGCTTATTGCTTTTTTCGATGGGTGGGCAGCTCCGGTTCAAAGCTCTATGCTTCCTCATTTAGTAGATAAAGAGAAGCTGTTAAAATGGAACAGTATGTTTAATGTCACGGATCAAACGATTCAAATTGCAGCCTATCCGCTTGGAAGCTTTCTGATTATTAGCTGGGATGCTACCGGCCTTTTATGGCTGTCATTTTCGTTATTTAGTTTGTCACTCGTATTCATGCAGGCCATTCGCATGAACGTTCATTCTTCTAAAACGAAGCAAAAACAAGGGTTAAAAGAGGGATGGAAGCTAATTTGGCATTATCCGCGCCTGCGGGTTTTATTAGTCATGGAGGTTTTAGAAGGGATGGCTGCCGGCGTTTGGGCATCAGCTATTGTCTACGTGTTTGTGAAAGAAATATTAAATAAAAATGAAGCTTGGTGGGGATATATTAACAGCAGTTTTTTTGTTGGAACGGTTCTTGGTGGTTTCGTTTTGCTGAAGATTTCAGTTGAGCAAGAGAGAAGTCTTTATCATATCGTAATACTAGGCAGTCTTTTTTCAGGTTTCTTTACATTATTGTTCGGAGTGATATCTGTGCCGTTTCTTTCCCTTTTACTTAGTTTTACTATTGGCATTGCCCTTCAAATAAGCGCTACGTGTTCTTACACGCTTACACAAACGGCCGTTCCTTTAGAAAAGCTTCCTAAGGTGCTTTCCGCTACGCTGAGCGTTTCATATGTGACGTTTGGACTTTCGGTGCTGCTGCTTGGCGCTGTTGCTTCGCTAAATGTGACGGCGGCGTTTCTAACGGCAGGAGGACTGATTGTAATCAGCGGCTGCGTAGGTTTATTCTTACGAAATTATGCGCTTGCTAACTAAAAAAGGTTGCTGCTTGCAACCTTTTTTAAAACAGCGTATTTTCTCTCCTCAACCATAAGCCGTATAAGGTTGTTTGCTTTAAATATCCCCTTGTGTAAAAGTAGGGAGCTTTTCACGAAAACGAAAGGAAAAAAAGTATAGCTATCGAATTATGTTAAGAGCGTTGAGCTAAAAGGAGTGATTAAATGGTTGTCATTCGACAGGCGGTTGAAACTGATCGAGAGCGACTGGCTACGTTAATGCAAGAATATATAGTGAAATTCTGCGAGCAGCCTGACCCTTCCCGGAAAGCTTTAACTTTACATATTAAGCGTCTATTGAATAATCCTTCCTACGGTATCCAGTTTGTTGCTGAATTGGAAGGGAAACTAGTAGGTTTTGCGACGGTGTACGTATCGTGGAGCACCCATTATTTTAAAGAAACAGGCGTCTTAAAAGATTTGTACGTATCTCCTTTAAACAGAGGAAATAAAATTGGTGAACGTTTGTTTAAGATTTGCCTTGCCTATTCTCAAAAGTATGAGTTTGCAGGAATGACCGCTGAGTGCAGCAGTGAAAATAAAGTTGTTCAAAACCTTTATCAAAAAATGAATGGTAAAGAAAATGCAGGGGTTCAATACCGTTTTTTTTAAGAGAAGTACAGCTTTTACTTTTAAGACTTCTACTAAATGGCAAAAATATGTTATAGTATGAAAAGTGAAATTGATGAAAATGTCGGTGGGCTATATGTTAGATGATGGTATGAATAGTAGGGGGAAGTTGGACTAGCTGTTTGAAAGGCGGCCATCCTATTTTTAGTATAGCCGCAAGGAAGGAGCAGGACCTTGAAAAAAAATCCAATCTTAAACGCGTGGAAAATAGTAACTGCGACGAGCGGTTTTTTACTTGCGCTGTTTATCTTTAAAGTCCGAAAAGGAAGATAACCATATAAAAAAAGCTCCTCGATTGAGGAGCTTTTTATTATTTAGTAATAGGAAACGTCAAGGGAGTCACTGTTGATAAAGAATCTCGGTAAGAATGATAGGTGAAATAATGACGTGTTGGACTATAAATAGTCATGTAAAGTAAATAATCATATTTCGTTTCCATATAGAAAAAAACGCCGTCTTCGTGGAGTGCATAGAAAGAGTACGAAATCCCGAGCAGCGTTTGCTTTTGTACGCTTGCGCTTGGATTTTCTTTAATCCATTCATACAGTTCAAAAACACTCACTCCTGGTGAAGATTGCAGCGTATGTACTTTGTCATATAACTTATCAGATACATCCGAAACCGACTGTTTTAATTGGTTAAATAAGTTGGACATTTGTTCTTTCATTGTGGTGATCTCCTTTACGGGTAGTCAGCTATTAGCATGCTCAGAGAAATTCACGCTTATGTATAGTTAGTGAATGGCTGATTTGAATTTGCCGCCCTGCGCTTCTTGGGTATCCATAATGGTTGTAAATGCCTGTGGATCAATTTCAGAAATAATGGTTTTAAGCTTGGTAATTTCTAAACGCGTCACAACTACGTATATGACTTCTTTTTCTGTACCTTCAAATCCGCCTTTACCATACAGTTTCGTCACGCCGCGGCCTAGACGATGCGTAATAGCGTCTGATAGCTCTTCATAGTGATTTGACACAATAAAAGCTGCTTTTGTTTCATCAAGCCCTTGAATGATCGCATCGATTGTCTTAGACGCAATATAGTACGTAAGGATCGAGTACATGGCCTGTTCCCAACCTAGCACGAACCCTGCCCAAGCGAAAATGAAGATATTTAAAAACATCACAAATTCACCCACAGAAAACGGGATTTTTTTTGTTAATAAAATACCTAAAATCTCAGTTCCATCTAACGCTCCACCGTGACGAATGACCGTTCCTACACCTGCTCCTAAAAGGAGCCCGCCAAATACGGTAGCAAGAAGCGGTTCAGATGTTACAGCTGGAACATGGTGCAATTGAGATTCTACAATGGATAAAGCAACAACTGCAAACATAGATGAAAAGCAGAAGCTACGACCAATTTGTTTGTATCCACTATATAAAAAAGGGAGATTAAAGATGATGATAAGTAGACTGAACGGCAATTTCGTTAAGTAAACTAAAATTAGAGAAATACCGATAATACCGCCGTCAATTACGGAATTTGGGACTAAAAATAATTCGATAGAAACGGCAGCCAAGGAAGCTCCAATTAACATCATAATGTAGCGATAAATGAGCCGACCTGCCTTTTCCTTTTTGTGCTGTTTCGTTGTCATAAAATCTTTCCTTTCAACATACTGCCTATACGCAACTCTTACTAGTATAACTAAGTCTTGGGAACTCTATCCAATTATCTACTTTAAAAAAGACTAGCCAGAATAAACAAAATCCTGTTAAATTAAACGGTAGACATTTGCTGAAACAAAGGAGCTGTACATATGATAAACGTTTATATTCCACCGCTTCAAACAAGCGCTGGCGAAAAAGCGGCACGCTATATTGATACATTAACCAAACCGATAGGAAGCCTTGGAAGGCTCGAAGAAATAGCAGTTGAATTAGCGGCCATGACCGGAGAAGCTTTTCCGACAGTCACGCCGCCAGGAGTCCTCGTTTTTGCAGGCGATCATGGAATTGTAAAAGAAGGAGTTTCAGCTTACCCTCAAGACGTAACGGCACAAATGGCGCTGAATTTTTTGCATGGAGGAGCAGCTATTAACGTGTTTAGTGGGCAAATAGATGCCCAGTTCAAACTGATTGACATCGGCATTGCTTCTGACCTTTCCCACAAGGACCTTGTACAACGCAAAGTGAAGCTGGGCACAGCAAGTTTTTATAAAGAAGACGCGATGACGCGCAGTGAGGCAGAATTGGCTGTTCAAGTCGGATATGAAGAAGCTGAAGAGCTTATTGCCCAAGGAATTAAATGTTTGATTGTGGGAGAAATGGGCATCGGAAACACTACGTCAAGCACGGCTATTTTAGCTGTATTGACAGGAGAAAAAGTCTCTAAGCTTGCAGGAATGGGCACAGGGATTTCTGACGAACAACTGCGCCACAAAGTGAAGGTAATTGAAGAAGCGCTGCAAAACAGGCACATCAACCCTCAGGATCCAATTGATATTATCAGTAAAATAGGGGGGCTTGAAATTGCAGGGATGACAGGTGCTATGCTGGCGGCAGCTGCTCACCGTATTCCTATTTTAGTAGATGGTTTTATTTGTACAGTCGCAGCTCTTCTGGCGACAGAAATAAATACACAAGCAAGAGACTATATGTTTGCTAGTCACGAATCTGTTGAACAAGGTCATGCGTGTGCAATGAAGCTCCTTGGCAAGAAACCGCTTCTCAACCTCAATCTTCGGTTAGGTGAAGGAAGTGGAGCTGCTGTTACATTTCCGCTGCTGCACTCGGCTTCGCTGATGATTGCTAATATGGCTACGTTTCAATCTGCGGGAGTGTCTGAGAAAGAATAAACTTAGAAAAAAATAAACCTAAAAAAGACATGGGAACAAAACCATGTCTTTTTTCTTTATTTTATAAAAAAATCTTATATTTTTAACATCATAAACCAATAAACGCTAAAGCTAGCACCTGTTAAAATAAATGATCCAATAATTAACAATACCAGTGCAACGCGTCGTTTAATCGCTTGAATTTCTCTATCTTTTGGCAAACGTCCCATTGGTCTTCCTCCATTATGTAAATATTTCACGTATTTTCCTATTTTACTCCGCTTTAAAAAGAGAGAACATATGTCAAAGTTACTAAAAAACAAATTATTTTACAAAAAAATTGTATCCACGTTACAGCAGGGCAAAGAATACGTATTTTTTCAGTTAGAAAAGGACTGCTCTAAAGGTTTACTTACATGGCAACAACCTTTATCATATAACTGACTATACTATGATGTTATCCAAAGTTGGAAGAAATCTCAATAAATGTGAGTGTTATAATTACATGATAAGAGTCAGAAAATTTTAAAAAAGAGTGTGAGCAAACAATGAACGGTATGTTGATTATTCGGAACGGTGCTCCTTTTTATGAAGGAGCTTCCGTGCCTATTCCAAAAGATAAAGCTTGTATTATCGGACGAAGCAGTGAAGAATGGGAGCCTTATCTGGCCTTTCAAAGTGCTTACATTTCACGCAAGCATTTTGAAGTAACGTACGAAAGCAATGCATTTTTCATTACAGACTTGTTTAGTAAACACGGGACAAAAGTAAACGGAGAAGAGTTACAGCCTGGAACCCCTCGTTTCTTGAAAGAGCAGGATGTCATTACCTTAGCAAATGAGGAGGCAGCTTTAGTATTTAGAAATGATGATATGGATGCAACCCTCGATTTAGGACCTTTGCTAAAACAAATAAATAAGCCATTTTACACATTAGATTCAATTTTGCAGAAAGTAAAAGTAAAAGAGGAAACGTATATTCTGTCAGATAAAGAATACGCGTGCTTAGCTTACCTTCTAGAATATAACAATCAATTTGTTTCAAAAGAAGCATTAAAAAAAAGCGTTTGGCCTGAACGAGTAGAGTCAAATGGAGAAATTCTGGTAGCAGCGGAAGAGCTGAATGCGCTGATTTACCGGGTTCGCAAAAAAATAGGAACATATTTAGAAATCGAAGTGATTCGGGGAAAAGGATATTGGCTGCACTTTAACGAAAATGGACGTGAATAGAATCACGTCCATTTTTTAATCTCGTTTTACAGCATGTACACGTATATGTTTAGCTTCTGCTAGCCAAGATCCGTTTTGAAATAGTTTGTCTTGCATTCGATTTTCTAAGCGCGTAATGAGGACATTTTTAGTTTCTGTCGTCACGTGAGCAAAAAGAGGGGCTGCATTTGTTTCGAGCCAATTACGCAAGCCGTTTTCCCCTTTTAACAAGAGGGGCCGGCTGTAGTGTATGGCCGTGGTGACTTGAAAATTCTGTGATTCCAAAAGAGAAGAATATTCAGCTACAGAAGGGAAGTACCATGGGAAATCTACATCGTTATAAGGGATATCAAACGTTTTAAATTGACGAATGATTTCTGTGAAAATTTCGTCCATGTTTCCTTTTCCCCAAAATTCTGCTACAAATCGGCCATTTGGTTTTAAAGCATTGTAAATATTTTTAATGACAAGGTGAGGGGGACGGATGTCGTGTAAAGTTGCATTGGAAAAAACTGCGTCAAATTGTTCGTAATAAGGAAGGTTAAGGGCGTTTAACTGTTCAAAGGATAGAGTCGGGTACTGATGACGAGCCTGTTCAATCATATTTTCAGAGCAATCGATGCCCGTTGCACGGACATGAAGCTTATTGAGCTGCGAAATAAATTCGCCAGTGCCACAGCCAATATCTAAAATATGTTCGCCAGCTTGAGGAGAAAGAAGGTTCATAGCACTTCCTCCAAATGAAGAAACAAACGGAAGATGATACACTTGAGCAATTTTTTGTTGATTAACAGTTTGACTCATGAAGTGATTCCTCCTTTGTAAAAGATGATAACGATCGTTTTATAAGAAGAAACAAGCTTTGAATAGTAGATATGAAGTTATTGATAGAATTATACCATATATCTTACTTATTATGCCGAAAACTCCAAAGAAAAAGCGCACCAAACTTCTAGCTTGGGCGCTTACAAGCACGAACTATTTTCTAACCATTAACCGAACTGAACAAATAGAGGAAGGTCTGTATGACCCATCTCACGTACGTAGACGTATAAATTTCCTTTATGATGAATTTCATGATCAATGGCCATTTGTAAAAGCTGTCTTCCGGCAAGCTTTCTTCCAAACGCTGCAGTTGCGTCGATAGTCTTGTTTAAATCATCTTCGCTAAGTGAGCGTAATACGTCTACTGTTTTTTCCGTATATTCAGCTGCAAGGTCCGATAATGACTTACCGCTAAAATCAGCTTTTTGACCAAGCGGAGATAAATCACCGGATTTTACCACTGATGCAAATGCATAAAAGGATGTTAAAATATGCGTAGATAAGTCAAAAGCGGACATAGATGTCGGGGCAGGCTTGTATTCGTAGTGACCTGCTTCAATTTTGTTGATTAATTCATTAGTTACGTTTCGATGTGCTAAAAAGTGATGAGTAATTTGTTCAACTGTCATGATAAAAGGCTCCTTTATTATGTATTCGCTTCTGAGTATATCATCTGAAAATCAGAAAGCGAAGAAAAAACTTTATCAAAAAGAAAAACAGCTGCATATGAGCAGCTGCTTTTCTTTTTATTAGAAATTACGTTGTTTTAACTCTTCAAGTAATAACTCCATACCTTCGCGGCTTAAAGTTAATTTGCCATCTGCGATTGTTACATTGTCAGAAGATACTTCGCCAGTAATCGCACAAGCACCGTTCGGCTCATATTTCTTTAAAATAATTCGATCTGTTTCGACAAAAATTTCAACAGGATCTTTTACATCTATTTCAAGAACACGTCTTAACTCTTTCGGAATTACGATACGACCTAAATCATCTACTTTTCTTACAATACCAGTCGATTTCATTTTTTAATCACCTTTACTTTTATATTTTATTGAGTACACAAAATATTATTTTTGGAATTTCTAAGATGATTATATACTAGATAACCGCTAAATTTGTCGAAGTTATTAATATGTAAATGAACTGTAATATTATTGAAATATTATCTGTAAATACAAATCCTCCTACAAAATGGAATATGTAGGGCTCTTTGTATGATATAGGAGATGAAGGAATTAATTACATTTGACATACAATTTTATTTATGTTTATACAGCAATCCGGGGGTAAGGGGAGGCTACATGTAAGCGCAGGAGTAAATAAGTTGAAAGAATAAAGAAAATATGATTAAATTTAAAAAGTAACCTTCTCAAAATAATTAAATCGTAATGATTACGTATTTCAAATAAAAAATTGATAAAGCGAAAGGATGACAAAGAGTTTGGCTAAAAAATCAAAAGTTGTAAAAGAACAAAAGCGCCAAGAGATAGTAGCGAAATATGCGCAATTGCGCCAAGAGTTGAAGGAAAAAGGAGATTACGAAGCGTTAAAAAAATTGCCTAGAGATTCTTCACCAACGCGCTTAAATAATCGCTGCCGCGTTACCGGTCGCCCTCGAGGCTATCTTAGAAAATTTGAAATGTCACGCATTGCTTTTAGGGAATTGGCCTACAAAGGACAAATCCCAGGTGTTAAAAAAGCAAGCTGGTAGTATAAAAGCCCTCATAATGAGGGCTTTTATTATTTATTAGCTGCAAAGTATCGAGCAATTCCTTGATAAATACCTGTAGATATTTGCTGCTGATACGCATTAGAAGAAACAATTTGCTCATCGTGAGCATTTGATAAAAAGCCTAATTCAAGAAGTACAGCACGCTGGTTGTTTTCTCGAGTAACATAATAATCTCCAAAACGAACCCCCATATCCTTCATAGAAGGCGCATTTTCAGCCATGCTTTCTTGAATATATTTTGCTAATTCTTTATCTTTGGATTCACTGTAATAAAATGACGCAATGCCGTTTGCAGAAGATGAAGTAGAAGCGTTATAGTGAATGCTGATAAACGCATCTGCATGCTTTGCTTCACTAACGTTCACACGTCCGCTCAGTGAAATAAAGGTATCGTTTGAACGCGTCATAAATACATTTGCTCCCGAATTAGCTAAGCGGCTTGCCACAAGTTTTGCGGTTGTTAACGCTAGTTTTTTCTCAATCGATGACTTGCCTGAAGTACCAGGATCATATCCGCCGTGTCCAGCGTCTACTACAATAATTTTATCTTTTAAAGCAGCAGATGGGGAAGGCAAACTAGCTGAAGTTGTAGAACCAGCCGCAGCTGTTAACCCTTTTGACACCCATGCTGTTTGACTTGCAGAGTACTGAATTTGCACCCAGTCATTCGTTTCGCCTACTTTTTTGAATCGTTCGCCCGCTTTTGCTACACGGATAATGCCCGCGCTTAAGCTCGGCTGACTGCGTAAATTTGAAGCTTTTGTAATTTGAATCGACTGGGCTGTTTGTGAAGACTGTCCGGAATCAGCTTGTAAATACTGACTTGCTACCCAGCCTGTTTGACCTGATGCTGTTTTAATCTGTGACCAGGATCCGCTCTCTTTTACCACCGTTACTTTGGAACCCCGGGATAAGTTCGTCACGATAGACGCGCTTGTGCTTGCAGAAGAGCGAACGTTTAATGAGCTAGCGTTAACAACAGCTGACTTGGATGTTGTAGAACCCGAGTTACTAGTCGGTGTAGAAGAACCGGAGCCTGCTTGTAGGTACTGACTCGCTACCCAGCCCGTTTGACCTGATGCTGTTTTAATCTGTGACCAGGATCCGCTTTCTTTTACCACCGTTACTTTTGAATTGCGCGGTAAGTTCGCCACGACCGATGCGCTTGTGCTCGCAGAAGAGCGAACATTTAATGAGCTAGCGTTAACAACAGCTGACTTGGATGTTGTAGAACCTGAGTTACTAGTCGGTGTAGAAGAACCGGAGCCTGCTTGTAAATACTGACTCGCTACCCAGCCTGTTTGATCCGCTGCGGTTTTAATCTGTGACCAAGATCCGCTTTCTTTTACCACCGTTACTTTGGAACCTCGGGATAAGTTCGTCACGATAGACGCGCTTGTGCTCGCAGAAGAGCGAACATTTAATGAACTGGCGTTAACAACGGCTGACTTGGATGTCGAATTTGCCGTAGACGTACTGTTTGTTTGTGTTTTGTTTATGTATTGAGATGAAATCCAAGCTTCTTTACCGTTATACGTAATTTTAGCCCATCCCTTGCTTTCATCTACTATATTAACGGTGTTTCCCTTCGTTACTTTTCCAACGATAGCGCCGCTTGTACTAGGCGTTGCACGTACATTTAACGATGTAGCAGTTACTTTGGCCGATTCAGCTGCATCTGCGTCAATCGAATGCAAAAGCAATGAAGAGCTTAAAAGAACAGAAGAAACGGCTGTGTACATGACATGTTTTTTATTCATTTTTTCCTCCTTGCAAATTACAAATTTCAACATAAGTTAATTAGTATACAAAGCATATATCGGCAAATAGCCTAAAATTTTGAGTTAAATCTACTATTATCTCATAATGCCGATATTATCCATCATACTATATGTCGAATTTCAATTGTATAATGAATTTGAACTATCTGCCATCCTTAACGATAAAATTTTACATTAATGTAAAATATAATTATATCAAAGGGGAAATGTAGGGATGTCAAGGGCATATAAAGGTCTTTAGCCCTTTGTTCACCGATGTTTTGAGGACATGTTTTATACTAGAAAAAATGTAAAATAGTATAAAGCAGCTGAATGTGAATATGATAGAGGAGAGATAGCAAATAAAAGAGTATCTATCTTTTGGAGGAGGAAACATCCACAATTATGAAACATTCAGAATAAAAATAACAAAAATATATAAAATAATATAAAGCCTGGCTATATCGATGGAAAAGCTCATAGCATAAACAAAAAGTAAATAGTTAGAAAATTCTTTCTTTTTATTTTAAAACATGGTACAGTATAAAAAAGTGAAAGGGTGGAAACTGATATGCGAAAGATTGTTCAGTATGAAACAAAGTGGTCGCTTTTGTATCAAATGGAAAAAGAAGCGTTACTTAATACACTAAAAGATTTTTCAGTAGACATCGAACATATTGGAAGCACGTCCGTTCCAGGGTTGGCAGGTTCACCAATCGTTGATATTTTAATCGGCGTCAAACGCGAAGAAGACATAAATGAAGTGCGCGCTATATTAAAAAATAAATCTCACGTATACGTAGCGGAAAAGGAGATGTTCGTCTTATTAAAAGAAGGCGTTCCAGCTTCACACTACCCTCCAATTATGACAGCTAAAAATGCCCGTAAGCTCATTCCACATGATGCTAGAAGAAGTCATGTGTACGTAACGGTCAGTGAATCACCTTACTGGAATGAACGAATTAATTTCAGGGAGCAGTTACGCTCGAGCGAACGTGCTAGAAAAAAATATGAAGGTATGAAATACGAGCTTTCAAAACGATTGTGGAACGATATTTCTACCTATGAGTACAAAAAAGAAGAATTCATTCAGCGCAGTCTATAAAAAAACGTCATTTCAATTGAAATGACGTTTTTTTAATTAATTATCTTGTAAAACAATGGTCTCAAGCTTATCAGCAGTATTTGCTGCGAGAACCGTATAGTTTTTACCGCTTTGAAGATTTGTTCCAGGAAGATTTAGTATTTCTTTTCCGTCTGCTGTGGAAACAGATAAATCATACGAACCCGGATTTACTACTTGATAACCTGAAATGCTTTTAAAAGACAGATCTTTAAATAAAGGAGCAGCCCCTTTAGGACCTACGTTTACCGCAGGAGCATCAGGAGATAAATGAGCAACACGTAAGCTTGCTTTTCCATCCATCCCTTGCTTATTATTCGTGAAAGCCTGCAGTTCAAGATTTTCGGCTTTATTTACAGCGGCTACTGTATACGATTTTCCACCGTCTACAACAAGGGTAGCTTCGATGATGGAATCTTTTGTTCCTTTTGTCTTCGCTTCGTATACTTCTACTTTATGAGAACCAGCTGACAAAGGCAGGGAGTTGGAGACATCTTTAAACTTTGCTCCTTCTACTAAAGCTTTGTCATCCACAAAAATGTCTACAGCTGGAGCATCCGGTGAAGCATGAACGATACGAACTTCTGCATTTTGAGCTGGTCGCTCATCTGCAGCAGGAGGTGTTTCAGCGGCAAATACTAACATGCGGCTAAGTGCCAAGAAGGCAATCACTGCTACCATTACGAATAGTCGTTTCATCAAGTATCACTCCTTTTTTAGTATACACAGCTTTATGTAAAGAGAAGGACTGTGCAGTTGTTAGCGTATACTAAATAAAATCAACTATTCGTTTGTTTGTTAACTTTTAACGTGTTTACTGAGATTTCTGACGGAAAAATCGAAGAATAGCCAAAATATTGTACAAGGTTGTTAAGAGCCACGTCAATAAGAAGCCTAGGCCAAGTCCGATATTGGCATCTATATACGTATGCGTGAAGTCATCATATACGACGTAGGCAAGAGGAGCAATTGACAGTAAAAGGAGAAGAAAAAACAAAAGTGTTTTCCATCTGCTTAAAGTGAAGGTTAGATAAAAGAAAAGGAAAGCGGAAAACAATAGAAGACCGTCTCGAATAGCCCAAGGTAAAACGCCGATATGTGGATTAGCGAGAAGAAAGGTTGGAACAATTGAAAGGAGGAAAAGGAGAGACAGCAAAGTCACATGAAGGGTGTTCTTTTTTGTAAAAGCCGGCACCAATAAAAACGCTGCCGTTGCACCTAAAAGAAAATTACAAATTAAAATAAACTCCATCCAAACACCTCATTTATCGAGTATTACTTTTAGTCTATTCAAGACGCTGTTAAAGTAGATAAAAAAAGCTGCGATGAACATCGCAGCTTTTGATCATTCGAATTTAAATCCTTGTTTTTCAAGCATCGCTCGAACTTCTGGATAATAAATGGTTTTGTAAATAGCGGATACAGTTTGTGACCAGTTGCGGTCATCTGCACCGTTTGTTCTCTTTTTCATATACTCTGCCATTTCAGCATCATAGTCTTGAATCAATGACTTTAAGTCATGATTATAGCTTTCACGATGGTGCACAGCAGCTTGTGGCAATCGAGGCTTTTTCGCAGAATGATCTGCCGGATGTCCAACGACAAGACCGCTTACTGGGAATACGTATTCCGGTAAATCTAGGAGCTCAATGACTTCTAGTGGCTTTCTGCGAATTCCGCCGATTGGTACTGTACCTAAACCGAGTGACTCTGCTGCAACTGTTGCTGCTTCTAAAGAAATTCCAGCATCGGTTGCCCCCACTAAAATTGACTCAAGTCCATCGGTTACGCCAAGAGGCGCATCGTTAAGCTCAGCTGCAATCTTAGCGCGATTAAAATCTGCACAAAAGATTAAAAATAGAGGAGCTTGGTCAATCCACGCTTGGTTGCCTGCAAGCTCTGAAAGCTTTTTCTTCTTTTCTTTATCTTGGACGCTAATAATAGTTACTTGCTGTCCGTTAATAGAAGAAGCGGCTGACTGAGCAGATTGAATAATTGTATCTAAATGCTCGTCGCTTACTGCTTCGTCTGTATATTGACGGATAGAACGATGATCTTGAATTGTACGAATTGCTTCATTCATGATGCGTCATCCTTTCAAAGAAGTTATTTTTAGCCTTGTAATGTTTTTACATCTAAAGGTGCTACAAGTACGCCAGTTTGAGCAAATGCTACAAAACTTTGGAAATGAGCTGATTTATTGTGTGCTTGAATTGCTTCTTCGCTTTTCCACTCTTCAATCATCATAAATGTGTTAGGTGTAAAAGCATCTTCAAATAGTTGATAGTTGCTGTTTCCTTCTTCTTGTAAAGAATGCTTAATTAGTTCTTGTACGTTTTCTAAAAATTCTTCTCTTTTTGCTGGGTTAACTTTCATTGAAGCTTGTAAATGAATCATGGGTGATTCCTCCTTTAATAATGATGGTGCTTTATATTATTTGTTTTGTTTTTAATCTTTCATTCAATTTACGATTAAAATGAAGATAAGTTCGAATATCATCGAACAATGAAACTATAACACCGATTAAATAACAGTGCAAGGAATTTAGTTCGAAAGTTATCGAACATTGATACACAAAAGAAGCTGTGTTATATTTTAAGCATGAGAAAACCTTATCAACCACCGAAATCTGAAATTAAATTAACGCCTATTTTACATGCATTGAGTGATCCTAACCGGCTGCGAATTGTACAGTGTTTAGCGACAAGAAAGGAGCAGACCTGTTCGTATTATCAAAAATTAAATGTATCAAAATCAACGCTATCACATCATATTAAAGTACTTCGCGAAGCTGGAATTATTAAACTACGTATAGAAGGTACGCAGCACTATTATTCCTTGCGTTTAGAAGAACTTGAGGAACTGTTCCCAGGTCTGCTTCCTTCCATTATCAATATAGATGAGCAATTATTTTAAAAGCTGAACGATGTTTTGTTCAGCTTTTTTGTTCAAAATAAATGTGTCCATGCAGGCTGCATCCAGGATTAAAAGAAGAACGACAGTGAGGGCAAGTCGAGTTACAGGTTAAGTATTCATTAATTGAGAGCTCATGTTTACATACTCCGCAAAGAATAGCTTTTTCATTAAACATAGATTTTGGCCATCTTTTAATGTCGTGATCCGCATGTGCGTTATGACATTGATAGCATGGATAATATGTATGACAGCAATAAAATTTTATTGCAATAATATCTTTATCCGTATGATAGTGCGTACAGCGCGTTTCGGAATCCACTGTGTCACCTTTTACTGCAGGTACAGATTTGTTCATTATCATCACTCCTTATGAAAAGTATAGCATGCTTTTATACGCCTTATCATACATATGTAAAAAGAAAAATGCTATAATAAAACCATCGTTTTACATGTCAGATTGCATGCTAAAAAGATCAGATAAAAATTGATGTCAAAACAGATCGATTAAGTGAAGTAAAGAGAGGAAGAAAAAATGAGTAAGCAAGTTATCGTTTTTACCGGAGGCGGAACAGCTGGACACGTAACACCAAACATTGCCATCATGAAAGAATTAGACAGTGAAAAATGGGATATCCATTATGTCGGTTCTCACAATGGTATTGAGAAAGAATTAATTACAAAATTAAACGTTCCATATCATGCGATTTCAAGCGGGAAGCTGCGTCGATACGTAGATATGGAAAATGTAAAAGATGTATTTCGAGTAGCAAAAGGGGTTGGCGATGCACGTCGCGTGCTGAAAAAGTTAAAGCCTTCTCTTGTTTTTTCAAAAGGGGGTTTCGTCACAGTTCCTGTGGTAATGGCTGCTAAATCTTTAAACATTCCCGTGTTCATTCATGAAAGTGATTTAACACCGGGACTGGCAAATAAAATTGCGCAGAAATTTGCCACTAAAATTTTCACTTCTTTTGATGAAGCCGCAAACTACTTTCCAAAAGAAAAAGTGCAGGTTGTTGGTTCACCTATTCGAAAAGAGCTATTTAGCGGAAGCGCAGCGAACGGGGAAAGCTGGCTACGCTTTTATGATAAGCGCCCCATTTTAACGATTATGGGCGGAAGTTTAGGAGCACGCCGTATTAATGAAATCGTTCGAGAGTCTTTGCCTGAACTGCAAAAGAAATTCCAAATTGTACACCTTTGCGGAAAAGGCAATATTGATACAAGCCTTGAAAAAGAGTCGGGATACCGTCAGTTAGAATACGTAAACGAACAGCTTCCTGATGTTCTAGCGGCAACTGATTATGTGATTACACGCGGCGGATCCAATGCCATTTTTGAGTTTTTAGCTCTTCATAAACCGATGATGATTATTCCTTTATCAAAAGCACAGAGTCGCGGAGATCAAATTTTAAATGCACAATCCTTTAAGAAAAAAGGCTACTGTATGGTTGTAGAAGAAGAGCAGTTAACAAAAGAACTGTTTTTGCGTGAAGTAAATGAGCTTCAGCAGCAGGCAAGTACGATGAAGCGTACAATGCGTGAAGCAACAAAAACGGATGCCATTTCAATTCTTGTAAATGAAATTGAGAAAATGAGCTAAAAAAAGCGTTCTTATCTCCTCGATAAGAACGCTTTTTTCTTCTGAAATTATTATTTTAAAATAATGAATAAATATAGAAAAATAAAGCTTTTAAAATTTCAAAAAATGTTGTTGACAGTAAATTTTAACAGGAGTAAGATTACTCTCATGAAACGTTCCACTGTGAAACGCTGAGTCTTTTCTGAAAGAGAAGGAAAGAGCGGAGGACCCAATTATCAGGGGTGAATCTCTTAATTGAGTAGGGTTACTTTCTTGACCCGAACCCGTCAGCTAACTTCGTAAGCGTTAAGAGAGAGGATGGTGTAATCGTGGTCGTTTTCTATAACAGCGGATAGTACGCTCCTTTCAAAATATAGGTGAAAGGAGCGTCAGGATGCATTTATCTAAGCAAATGATTCAAATGATTGAATATCGGGCCATGTGCGATCAGCAATCTTTTGATCTAGCAAACCGCTATTTGTCTACGTTAGTTAATCAAAGTTTTAAACGCAGCAGTAAAAACTATTATTAAGTCTAAAAATTAAATAACAAAGATACGCTTAATCAATTATGAGCGGGGGACCCAATATTTTGTACGTATGTACTAGGGGTGAATCTCTTAACTGAGTAGGGTTACTTCCATAACCCGAATCCGACAGCTAACTCCGTAAGCGTTTTGGGAGTAAAAAATTCGTGTCAATCACGGCTTATTTGTCGTGCATTAAACCGCGGAAGAGAACTCTCTTCTGCGGTTTTTTAGTGGAAAAAAATAGCATCACGTCTCGCCTTTAGCTTTCTTGGACGTGATGGTTTATGTAAAGCAATAGTTACTAAGCTTAGAAGCTATCATTTTTGTTAGGAAACAGTTAGGAGGGAGCAACTTGGATATGATCATGCTTGGAACGCTTGCCATATTAACAGCTGCTATGTACGGAATTATTTGCTGGTCGTCTCATGTAGTAGACGAAAGAGAGGAGAAGTGAACATGTCGTTCATTTTGTTAGGTATTTCAGTTCTCGTTTTAATTTATTTAGTATATGTACTGTTAAATCCAGAACAATTTTAATAAGCGGAGGAATAAAACGTGGGGATTTTTCTACTATCAGTTGCGCTGCTGCTTGTTTTTGTAGCGCTTATTGCAAAGCGCGTAGGTATTTATATAGCGAATGTGTTTTCAAACGACAAAAACACTAGCTTGGTAGGAAAGATAGAAACAGTTATGTTTAAAGCAGCAGGAATTAAAGGGCTTAATCAGACGTGGAAGCAATATGCATTTGCTCTTGTTTTGGCGAATACGTTTATGATTTTTGTGGTGTACCTTATCTTCCGGTTTCAAGGGGTACTGCCGTTTAACCCAAGCCACATCAAAGGAATGGATCCGGCACTTGCTTTTAACACGGCCATTAGTTTTATGACAAATACGAACTTGCAGCACTACAGCGGCGAATCAGGTTTGTCCTATTTCTCGCAGATGGCCGCCATTGTATTTATGATGTTTGCTGCACCAGCAACGGCACTTGCAGTAGCAATCGCTTTTATTCGTGGGCTAGCAGGGAAGGAAATGGGAAACTTTTTTGTTGATTTTGTAAAGTCAATTACGCGTATTTTACTTCCTATCGCTTTTATAACAGGCATTTTATTTGCGTTTTTAGGTGTCCCTCAAACGTTAAGCGGGACTGTGACTGCCCATACATTAGAAGGAGCAACGCAGCAAATAGCAAGGGGACCAGTTGCTTCTTTTCTTTCAATCAAAGAGCTAGGAAACAACGGAGGGGGATTTTTTGGTGTCAATTCAGCTCATCCATTTGAAAATCCTAACGCGTTGAGCAATGTATTACAAATCGTCCTTATGCTGTTATTGCCAACAGCACTTCCTTTCACATACGGAAAAATGATCGGACAGCGTAAGCAAGGCCGCATCTTGTTTGTAGCGATGAGTATGCTGTTTATCGTTATTTTAAGCACAGCGTTTGTAACAGAGTGGGGAGGCAATCCAAGACTTGGTGCTTTTCATCTAAATGAAGCGAACGGTTATATGGAAGGGAAAGAAGTCCGTTTTGGTGTCGGCATGTCGACGCTTTACGCCATCGTGACGACAGCAAGTGAAACAGGTGCAGTCAACACCATGCACGATACCCTGACGCCTCTTACCGGGTTATTAACGCTTGGAAATATGATGTTAAATACCGTATTTGGCGGTGTCGGAGCAGGATTTATGAATGTTATGATGTACGTCATCATTGCCGTATTTTTATCAGGTTTAATGGTTGGAAGAACACCAGAATACGTAGGTAAAAAAATTGAAGGAAAAGAAATGAAACTCATTGCCGTGACGCTTATTCTGCAGCCGCTGCTAATTTTAGGAGGAACAGCCGTAGCGCTCACTACTCATTTAGGAATGGAAGGTATATCAAACCCTGGCTTTCACGGCTTAAGTCAGGCACTGTATGAATTTACGTCGTCAGCAGCAAACAATGGGTCCGGTTTTGAAGGACTCGGTGACGCAACGCCGTTTTGGAACATTTCTACGGGAATTGTTATGTATATTGGACGCTACTTCGGACTAATTACAATGCTGGCGGTATCGAGCTCACTAGCATCTAAGCAGCTTGTTCCCGAAACACCTGGAACATTTAAAACGGATACGTCTTTATTTAGCGGCATTTTAATTGGAACTACCGTTATTGTAGGAGCACTTACGTTTTTCCCCGTGCTTGTGCTTGGGCCGGTTGCTGAGTATTTAACACTGTAATCAAGAAAGCGGAGGATCATAATGAATAAACGGAATTTTGCAAATAATATTGAATTGGATCGCAACAGTCATATTCAAGGTTCTGTAGATAAACAAGCTTCATCGATTTTTATTCAATCAGTAAAGCAGGCGTTTATCAAGCTCAGCCCAAGAACGATGATAAAAAACCCTATCATGTTCGTAGTAGAAATCGGGTTTATAATTACGCTTTTTTTAGCCGTTGTTCCGGACCTTTTCGGAGAAAGTACAGTAAGCACAGGATTTAATGTTGCCGTATCTCTCGTGTTATTTTTCACCATTGTTTTTGCTAATTTTGCAGAAGCATTAGCAGAAGGACGAGGAAAAGCACAGGCAAACTCATTAAAGAAATCGAAAGGCGATATTACAGCTAATCAGCTTCAAAACGGGCAAATGATACAAGTTCCGGCATCGCAACTAAAAAAAGGAGACATCGTCGTCGTTTCACAAGGCGAAATGATTCCTGGAGATGGAGAAATTATTAAAGGACTGGCGTCTGTTGATGAATCGGCCATTACGGGGGAATCGGCACCTGTTATGAAAGAAGCAGGCGGGGATTTTAACTCTGTAACGGGAGGTACAAGAGTTGTCAGCGATGAAATTACAATTAAAATTACGTGTGAGCAAGGTGAATCATTTTTAGATAAAATGATTTCGCTTGTTGAAGGAGCAGAGCGTCAAAAAACGCCAAATGAAATTGCGCTAAACACGGTTTTGACAAGTTTGACGATTATTTTTTTACTAGTTGTTGTGACGCTTCCTGTCTTTACAAACTATTTACATTTTCAACTCGACACGGCTATTTTAATTTCACTGCTCGTCTGCCTTATTCCTACGACGATTGGAGGATTATTATCGGCCATTGGAATTGCTGGAATGGATCGAGTCACGCAGTTTAACGTGATTGCTATGTCAGGAAAAGCAGTAGAAGCAGCTGGTGACATCAATACAATTATTTTAGATAAAACCGGCACCATTACGTTTGGAAACCGAATGGCTCATCAATTAACGACTGTAGAAGGCGTAGACGAACGTGAACTGTACAAATGGGCGTTTGTTTCTTCTCTTTACGACGAAACACCAGAAGGACGCTCAGTGGTTGATTTTATCCAAACTCGCATGGGAGTAGAAGACCTTAGAAAAACGCAGGGAACGTTTGTAGAATTCAAAGCTGAAACGCGAATGAGCGGCATTGACTTACAGAATGTATCTGTACGAAAAGGGGCAGTGGACGCCGTCACGGCATGGGTAGAGTCAAATGGCGGGATAATTCCCTCTGATTTACAGCAAAAAGCAAACGAAATTGCAGGAGCTGGTGGCACGCCGCTTGCCGTCGCCGCTGATAATAAAATTTACGGTTTGATTTATTTAAAAGACACGGTAAAACCAGGAATGAAAGAACGCTTTGATGAACTTCGTAAAATGGGTATTAAAACAGTCATGTGTACAGGAGATAATCCTTTAACCGCAGCAACCATTGCAAAAGAAGCGGGAGTAGATGAATTTATTGCGGAATGCAAGCCAGAAGACAAGATTCAAGTGATTAAATACGAACAGCAGCAAGGCAAGCTAGTTGCGATGACAGGTGACGGGACAAACGATGCCCCTGCACTTGCTCAAGCTGATGTTGGCTTAGCAATGAACAGCGGAACTTCAGCTGCCAAAGAAGCAGCAAATATGGTGGATTTAGATTCTGATCCTACTAAAATTATTGAAGTCGTATCAATTGGAAAACAGCTATTAATGACAAGGGGTGCCTTAACTACATTCAGCATCGCAAACGATATTGCTAAGTATTTCGCGATTATTCCAGCGATGTTTACCTTGGCGATTCCGCAAATGGAGGCTCTTAACGTAATGAAGCTGAATTCACCACTATCTGCGGTGTTGTCAGCGCTCATTTTTAATGCGGTCATTATCCCGCTTCTAATTCCCTTAGCCATGAAGGGAATTGCCTATAAGCCGATGAGTTCTAACGCACTGCTGCGAAAAAATTTGTTCATTTACGGATTAGGTGGGGTATTAGTTCCATTCATTGGGATTAAAGCGATTGACTTATTACTTTCATTTGTGATGTAGAGGAGAAGAAACGATGATACAAACAGAACGAACGGGAAGCATTATTGTTCGCTTAACAATTATGATGATGATACTTTGTGGTCTTATTTATCCTGTTGTGATGACAGGTATTGCTCAAACAGCTGTTCCAAGTAAAGCAAACGGCAGCCTAATCTATTCAAACAAGCATCAAGTTATCGGTTCTAAGCTGATTGGGCAGCAGTTTACAAGCAATGCATTTTTTCACGGCAGAGTCTCTAGTATTGATTATAACGGGGCAGGATCTGGGTCGTTGAATTTAGCACCTTCAAATAAAGATCTTACGAATCGTATCGAGAAATCCGTAGCGGCGTGGAAAAAAGAAAACGAAGTGCCCAAAGAAGGAATTCCAATTGATGCCGTCACAAATTCGGCTTCTGGACTCGATCCTGACATTACGCCACAAGCTGGATATGCACAAGTAGAGCGTGTGGCAAAAGCCACACATATTAAAGCCAACACGCTAAAACAGTTAATCAAAGAACATACTCAGCAAGGGGCTTTTAGTGAAAAACGAGTAAATGTAGTAGAGCTAAATTTAGCTGTTCAACGAGAGCGCTAATTACATGCACTCGCTTCATGTACTGAAGCGAGTGTGATAAAGGGGCACAAACAATGAAAGAAAAAGAAGCTCATCCATACTTTCGAAGAAAAACTCCGGAAGAACTATTGCGTGAACTTCATAATCAGAAGCGCGGAAAGCTTAAACTTTACATCGGTGCCGCGCCGGGAGTAGGAAAGACGTATAAAATGCTTCAAGATGCGCACGATTTAGTCAAAGAAGGCATAGATGTCGTAGTTGGATATGTAGAAACACACGGCAGGGATGAGACTAAAGAGATGATTGGAAATCTAGAAGTAATCCAAAGAGAAACCATTTTTTATAAAGGAAAAGAATTACAAGAGCTTGATTTGCTGGCGATTGTAAGAAGGCGCCCAAAAGTTGTAATTATCGATGAACTTGCTCACACAAATGTTCCGACAAGCCGCCATAAAAAACGTTTTGAAGATGTTTCTTACCTGCTCAACCAAGGTATTTCAGTTATGTCAGCAATGAACATTCAGCATATGGAAAGCGTACATGACCTCGTATATGCTGTTACCCAAGTAAAAGTTCGTGAAACGGTGCCAGATTTATTTATTCAGCAAGCAGATGAAATTCAGCTTGTCGACGTTACGCCGGAACAGCTGCAAAAGCGGCTTCGTGAAGGGAAAATATACGAAGTCCATAAAATTGAACAAAGCCTGCAGTCGTTTTTTAAGCTTGCGAATCTCCATGCCCTTCGTGAATTAACGCTCAGAGAAATAGCGGATGAAGTGGACGGCAAGCTGATTCATGCGCATGAAATTGGCGTAACAGGTATTTGTGAACGCATTTTAGTCTGCATTCAATACAGTGAAACAGCTGAAAAATTAATTCGGCGAGGCTGGAGAATGGCGAACCGATTGAAAGCAGATTTACTGCTGCTGCATGTTTTTACAGGCGAGCAAACTGAAAGGCAAAAAGCCCAAATCAAACACTGGCAGGCATTCGCTGACCGTTTTCACGCATCGTTAATTGTTGAAGAAGCTAAAAAGCAAAAACCAGCTGCAGTGATTGTGAATGTAGCCAAGCATTATCGCGTTACTCAAATCTTACTAGGGCAATCAGCAAGGACAAGGTGGGAAGAGATTCGAAAAGGCTCTATTGTGAATACGATTATGAGACAGACTCATAACATCGACATTCATATTGTTTCAGATTCAGCAAAGCAACAACAATAAAATGCATATATAATAAAAGGAGAATATGAGTGAATATTGCGTTCTTTTTGCTCCCTAAAAAAGAAGTCGTTACACTATCGACACAGTCAACGATCCGTCAAGCATTGGAGAAAATGGAGTATCATCGCTACTCTTCTGTACCGCTCATTAACCATAAAGGAGAATATGTAGGGACTTTGGCAGAAGGAGACTTGTTATGGAAGCTAAAAAGCCTAGAACATATAGAACTCCATGAGTTAGAACACCTACGAATTGAGGAGGTTCCAAGACATCGCGATTACGAAGCTATCACCATTAACGATGAAATGGAAAGTATTTTGTCACGCGCGTCTGAACAAAATTTTGTGCCAGTTGTAGATGATCAAAACATTTTTATTGGACTCGTGCGGCGAAGAGAGATTATAGAGTATTGCATCTCCCAACTTTTTATACATGGAGAAACGCCTTTAAATGTGAAGATTTAGTTAAGTTTGCGTAAAAAACATAATTTTTACATAAAAGGTAGTCTCTTTTTATATAATTAATGTTATAATAAGAGATGTAAAGACGAAACTTGCGTAATGTAAGCCTCTAACATTTGTTAGAGGTTCTTTTTTTACATAACATAAAACATTTGATTTCAGTTCTTTCTATGGTTAAGTTAGAATAAGTGTTAAAGTAAGAGGTTTCTTGCTTTTTTACATAAGAAAAGTGAGCTGTACAAAGGAGACAAAGCATATTGACTACGGAAAAAACAAAAAGCGATCAATTACGCAGCATATTCAAAACTATTATCTTCGCTATCGCTCTAGTATTTATGATTCGCGCATTTTTATTTTCTCCGTATATTGTAGAAGGTGCTTCAATGAACCCAACGCTGCATAACGGAGAGCGGTTGTTTGTGAATAAACTGTCGTATTCGCTCCATGATATTCGCCGCGGAGATATTGTGATTATTAAAGATGAGGCTAAGAATAAGCATTATGTAAAAAGAGTAATCGGTCTGCCAGGTGAAAAAATCGAAATGAAAAAAGATCAGCTTTATATTGATGATAAAAAAGTAAGTGAACCTTATTTAAAAACGAATCGTCAAATTGCCAACAACATGGATATGGAGCTTACGGGAGATTTTGAACCCGTACAAATACCTAAAAACGAAGTATTTGTAATGGGTGACAACCGTCTGTACAGTATGGATAGCCGCAACGGTCTAGGTCTTATTGATGAAAAACGAATTGTCGGAAAAAGCGAATTTGTATTTTATCCGGTCAAAAAAATAAGAAAAACAACGTAAAAAGAAATGCCGATAAAGGTATTTCTTTTTTTATGCCTATGTCTACTCCGCTTATAGATGGGCAAGCTAAGGGAAAAAAGGTGTGAATCAATTGAAGACGGCCTATGAAAAGTTATTTAAACATTTTAAATTTGTTGATGCTCTTGAGATGAAAAACCGATTAGCAATGGGACCTATACTCACATACGCTTCACGAGAAAACGGGGAAATATCCGATATCGATCTGACTTTTTACGAAAAACGAGTAGGGGGCGTCAGTACGGTAATTATCGGCCCCGCGTTTATCACAGAAAATGGCCAAGTAGCACATGGTCAAATCGGAATTCATCGTGATCAGGTCATACGAAAGCTTCATCAACTAACCCAAATGATTCATAGAAGAGGAGCTAAAGCGATTCTTCAACTATCGCACGGGGGAAGAAAGTGCGTAGAAATGGAAAGTAAGTGGCAAGCAATTAGCCCTAGTGAAAAGCCTCACAAACGTAAAGGAAAAAAGCCTGTTCAAATGACCGAGCGCGATATAACTTATATTGTTCAAGCGTTTGGCGAAGCTACCACAAGAGCTATGGAAGCAGGATTTGATGGAGTGGAAATTGACGGAGGAAATGAATGTTTACTGCAGCAGTTTACGTCAAGGCAAGCCAATGAACGAAGTGATTCTTATGGAGGAAGCGCAGAAAACCGCTTCACTTTTGCACTTGAAGTTATTCGTGAAGTGACGCGTCGAGCAGCACATGCGGGCAAACCATTTATTGTGGGATATACATTAGCGCCCAAAGAAAAAGGCTATTTAGGAAATAAAGTGGAAGATACATTTGAGTGGATTGATCGTCTTGTTCATACAGAAATTGATTATTTACATATCAGTGCTTTGCATGAACCTACCTCAAAAAGGGAAGAAAATCCTTCACTGCTTTCTTCGATCATTAAGCATGTCAATTACCGGGTCCCTCTTGTGGGTACAGGAGGACTTACGGCAACGGAAGTCGCAGAAGCTTTTGAGCAAGGTCTGGCTTTAATTACGATTGAACAAGCGTTAGTCGTACAGCCAGATTGGGTAGAAAAAGTGATAAATAGCGATGAGCCTACTTCTATGGATGTGACGTCATTAGATAAAGATGTGAGTTTACCACCTGAAGTGCTAGCTCACTGGCAAGACATGCATAAAAATGACCGCCCTTATTAAGTGAGCGGTCGTTTTTATGTTGTTGACTTAACAAGAAGAATTTTATTTTACTGATACTATAACCAAGCAGCATACATAGACTAAAAGAAAAACTAAAAACACAGTTGACTTCTAGGAATAATTAGAATTACAATATAAACAACTTATTTATAAAACGGACAGCTGATCGGACATACCGAAGGCTTCTAGCAAACAACTGTTGGAGGCCTTTTTGTGCTCTCTAACAGAAGATTAAAGTGGAGGGACAACATGAAAAAGTTAATTACGTTTGCACTTATTGGCTTTTTAGCTCAGTTAATTGACGGATCACTTGGAATGGCGTACGGGGTGACATCAACTACCCTACTTTTAACGTTTGGAATTGCACCAGCTGTGGCTTCGGCATCTGTTCACTTGGCAGAAGTTGTAACAACAGCAGCGTCTGGTGTTTCACATATTAAATTTGGCAACGTAGATAAATCGATGGTTTTAAAACTGATTATTCCTGGTTCCATCGGGGCTTTTGTAGGAGCCTGCTTTCTAAGTAATTTACCTGGAGATGCAGTAAGACCTTACGTTTCAACATTCTTATTGCTCCTAGGAGTTTATGTGTTATTTCGCTTTTTATTTACGTTTAAAACAAACGAAGAAAAGAGCACCAAACCTTTATCGACGAAGCAGTCCATTCCGTTAGGATTAATTGCTGGATTTGCTGATGCTACAGGAGGAGGCGGCTGGGGGCCGATTGCAACGCCTGTATTGCTAGCTAAAAAAGGCACAACAGCACGGAAAGTCGTTGGAACCGTTGATACAAGTGAATTTGCTATTGCCGTCTCGGCTACACTTGGCTTTTTAATTTCTCTTGGCTGGGAGCAGGTAAACTGGTTCTGGGTAGGCGCTCTTATGATTGGCGGAATTATCGCGGCTCCGATTGCTGCATGGTTTGTTCGTATTATCCCGGCTCACTTGCTTGGTTCGCTTGTTGGTGGGTTTATCATTTTAACAAATGCTCGAACACTCTTAAATACATGGGTATCAAGCAGCTCAACGCAGATAGCTGTATACGCATTTATCCTTATTGTATGGGCAGCAGCAATCGTTTACTCATTTTTACAAGGGAAAAAATATAATCAAAATCGAAACGTAGAAGTTTCGTAATAAAAGGATGGAATAAAAATAGCTTAGTTAAAGGAAAAACTGAACGCATTTGATTCTTGATGGAGAATCAAATGCGTTCAGTTTTTTTAGGGTTAGGGTACATGTAGGTTTCATGTATGTAAGTGCTTCTAGCTGTTGACTAGAGGGCAAGGCGAAGTCTCCTGCGAGAAAAGCGGAACAGATGAGACCCGACAGGAGCGGCCGCCCTCGGAAAGCGAAGCCTTACACGGAAGTCAACAACGGTGTAACAAGGGAGCATACTAGCGTATTTATCTCATGTTCGTCTTTAGATTGGGATGATTTTGTTATGTCTCAATCTCTTTTAGTAAAATAGACGAGCGTAGATATTTTTTTTACGTCTTATGATACAATAGACGAGTTCATTCATGAGTGGGAATACTTTCTAACACATATAAAATTCATTGAATCGTCGAGGTGTGAAGAGTAAGTGGTCTATTTTATTTTAGTATTAGTAGCAGCTATCGAAGTAATTGTCTTGTTGATTAATCGACCTGTATTTGCAAACATTCCGTATGTGCAAGTATATATTGTTCCTTTGTTAATAGTAATTGTCATAACGATGTTACTTTCGCGAAATCCAAAGAGGTTTATGCGGTGGTTTAAACAAGGGCTTATTACGATTTCAGTCGTTGTACTTGTATTCGTACCGGTTCTCTATGCCAAAAATCTCCCGCTGTATGGTTATAATGAAGCAAAAAAAATGCTTGCGCAAAGAGAACAGCTCTTGCTAAGTCAGTTCCAAAAAGGAAAATACGTATATCCAGCAAAAGACAGCCCTAAAAAATACAGGTATCTATTCAAAGTTCATCGTGGAAACGGCATGCTTGAATATGTATTCGACCCATACACAGGCGGTTATGAAGTTGTGACAGATGTGATAAAAAAATAAAGGTTTAGCTTATTTAAAGCTAAGCCTTTTTATATGAGAAAAAATTGAAACTTTTTGAAAATCTGTGCGTATTTACTAAAGAGCGTTCACAAAAAAGTCACAAAAGGAGTTGCACAATGGCAAAATTAGAATACCGACTGCTAAAGCCTGATGATACGTTTGTATCTATTTATCACTATCAGTCTATTGAACTTGAACAAATTTTAGCAAGAAGAGAATGCGAATTTTTTGTTAAAGAAGGAATAACGTATAAACAAACTTCATCTGCAGTCGAAGATGATATACATATTATTTATGTGAAAGAACATGAACATGGACCGAAAGAGCAAGCAGAAGGTGATCACAGAGAGATTACGTTAGAAGTCCGCGAACTGAATTCTCTTCAAGGACATCCGATTTTATTCGCCTCTTCATTTTATACGCATTTGGACGTATTAAGCTATATCGGAACTGTTTATACGTACTATAATGGATTGGAATGGGAAAGAGACTCTGCGGAAATTGATGAAGACCGCAGCGTATACAGTTTATATGTAACAAAAACAGGCGTAACGTATGAAAGGGGAAAGGCTTAATGTCAAAAACAAAAAAAATGATGGCGGGGGTTTTGACCACTGCTTTAATGACATCGCTCGTTGCCTGTGGTTCAACTGATCAGGCAAGACCAGCTAAACCGAAAGATAAATCGTGCGACAAGTGGAAATGGGATGAAGATACGAAAACGTACTACTGTTCAGATTCTTCTTCTTCACACAGCGGTTCATATTATCACGGAGGGCGCTACTACGGGTCTAAAAAACAGCTGACCTCATCATCGTCCTATAAATCATTTAAATCAAGCAGCTCGTATAAATCTGGAATCGGGAGCGGCTCTAAAGGCGGTTTTGGCGGGTAATGCATAAAGAAAAGCGAGAAATGTTTTATAAAGAAATTCAAGATTTTTGGTATGACTTATATGGAACAGAGTATGCTCTTTATGACGTCCATATGGAGTCTTCTCACATCATTCATTCTATTAAAGAAGCAGCAAATCAAATCGGGGAACTATTTTTTAAAACGGCACCTTTACTTCGTTCATTAGATGATCAGACGCTTCTTTCTTTAGGATTTCCAAAAGCCAGTTTACCGTACCTGCGACTGAAAACGATGGAAACAGAAAGTGTTATTTCACGCCTTGATTTTGCTGTTACGGCTGATCAAATCAAGCTTTTAGAACTAAACGCGGATACGCCTACATTCATCAAAGAATTATTTCATGTAAATGAGTTAGTCTGTCGGCATTTTCAGGTTCAAAACCCTAATAAGCTTGAAGAAAAAAAGCTTGCTTTAGCATTAAAACACGCCATTTTTGAAGCTTATAACGAGCTCGATAGAACGAACTATCCAAACGTCGTTTTTTCTTCTCATGATACACATGAAGAAGATAAGCTAACGACTCTTTATTTAATGAAGCTAGCCGATGTAGATGCTACATACGTTCCGTTATCGCAGCTTCGAATTGTCCCTGCCTCTACAGTTGAAGAAGGTGAACATATAGAAGCGGGCGTGTATGATCAACATGGACAAAAAATAGACGTACTCTATCGCCAAACGTATCCGCTTGAACATTTAATTGAAGATGAAGATCCGAGTACGCATGAAAAAGTCGGACACATGCTTTTAACATTGGCACAGCAAAAACAGGTAGCCATAATCAATCCGCCTTCTGCATTTTTACTGCAGTCTAAAGCCGTGCAAGCACTCATTTGGGCTTTGCATGAACAACATCATCCTTTCTTCACTAAAGAAGAGCATCACATTATTGAAACATACTTTTTACCAACGTATTTAGAAGAAGATCCATTTATTGAAAGAAAACAAGCATTTGTGAAGAAACCATCGTTTGGTCGTGAGGGAGATACCGTTGAAATTTATAATGAAGACGGAATCAAAATAGACGAAGATCAGCATAAGACATATCAAGAATACACGGCTGTATATCAACAGTTTATTCCTTTGCCAACTGCAAAAATGAAGACGAAAACGAAAACAGTAGAGGCTCATATCATGTACGGGTGCTTTTTATTAAATGGAAAAGCAAGCGCAGTAGGAATTCGAGCTGGAAATCAAATTACAGATAACGAATCGTATTATTTGCCGATTGGATTAAAATGAAAAGGGGAACTAAAAATGACACAATGGATTGATTGGGCTAGTATAGGGAGTTTTTTATCTCACGTAGCGGTAGGATTAGGGCTATTATTTATCGGAGTAATCGTATTTGAATTAACAACAAAATTTAATGATCGTGAACTTATAAAAAAAGGAAATGTCGCAGTCGCTTTGAAGTTATGGGGAAAAGGAATTGGGCTTGCTATTGTCATTTTCACTGTGTGGAGCAACAGCTTAAATTTGGTAGATGCAACTCTTTGGGGAGTAGTAGGTATCATTACTCAAGTAGTGACATATTGGATTATTGAATTTATTATGACGCCTAAAACGAGCCTAGCCAAAAAAGTAGAAGAAGGAAATGTAGCGGTTGGAGTAACTCTTTTTGCAGCATCGATAGCCGTTGGCCTTATTGTCGCTGGAAGCTTAACATATTAAAAGAAGGCGATTCCTGTTTTACGGGGAATCGCTTTTTTTATGTCCAGATTGCTCGTGTTCACTTAGTAATAATATACGTGTATTTTCACGGTCGGCACGAACAATTTTTTGCTGTGTGTAAAGCGGAATGACAAAGAGCAAAATAAATAAAAAAACATAGCTCATTTTTGTTATCCTCCCATGTAAATTGTAAACGCCTGCTAATAGTGTGTGACAAACAATACGTAAATATAGCATATTTGACTGGATAAACTGGGAAAAATTGAGGGGTGCAAAAAGAATATAATCTTACCTTCAACAAAAACTAAAAGCAGTATAGAGACACGTCTTTTATTAAGAAAGGAGTTGGGAAAAGTGAAAAGGTGGCTCATTTTGTTTTTATTGATCGTAATCGCATCTGGATGTGGACGTCCAGATGAAACGTCTCAACCGAGCATTTTCCTTATACCAGAAGGGTACAAAGGATGGGTTATGGTCGAATATGATAAAGATAACGGAAATCCTAGCAAGACAGAAGGAGACTACACTGTATTTAAAGTAAACGAGCAGGGAGTCGGGAAAACCAAAACGCTTTTAAGCGGCGGCGGCTGGGCAAGAAATAAATATTTCTATGTAAATAAAAATGGAGAGCGAAAGCAATTGAAGCAAGGGAAGATGATTCATGGCACGACTCAAGGTAACAAAAATCATACGGTAACCTACTTTTTCGTCGGCACCGCAAAAGAGTTCGACAAGGCCGGGGACTATCGAAGAAAACTTACCGAAGAAAGTTCTTCGTAAAAAAGAAACGCTGCCTCTTTGGCAACGTTTCTTTTCTATCTTCATTTGAATGTGCAAAAGACGGTGTCTTTTAAACGTTGAATTTCGTTTAGTGCTTCTTCCTGCTTATGAATTACCCAATCTGGCAATGAGTGTTCAACCGACAGCTCGTCGAAACAAGCCCCGCATGTTTTAACTTCAATATAAGATTCAATATATTGAAGGTGATCTAAGTTATAAGCCCAAAGTCGACGTTCAGGGCAGATTGTTTCCAAGTAAAGCGGAAGCTGAAAAAAAGGATCTACTGCTTCAGAAAGTTCTAACGGTCCTTGGCCCTCAGCGCTGATGACGTCTAGATAACCACAGTGAGGACACGTGCATGAGTGCGTTGACCCGCTCAATTTTTTATCCAGTTTTACAACTCGCGCACATAGTTCGCAGTTTGGACATTTTACTAAGATAAAGTCAAGGAACTTATCTAAAAATTGCTGCTGTATTACTTGTTGATTTGTCATTTTTTGTACCTCTAACTGTCAAACTTTTTTTAGTTACGAAAATAAATAATGAAACCTACATACTATTCATAACACATGATGGGGGTTAAAACAACAAAAACCCTTTTCGACAGCAGGGTTGTGTGATATAGTATGACAAATCAGAATAAATAAAGAAAAATGGTGAGAAAACATGAGTCAAAACGAACAATGGACATCAAAACTCGGCTTTATCTTGGCATCCGCCGGTTCAGCAATTGGAATCGGAGCCATTTGGAAACTTCCTTATGTAGCCGGAACAAGCGGAGGAGGGGCCTTTTTTTTACTGTTTATCTTGTTTACAGCAATTATTGGTTTGCCGCTTTTGCTTGCTGAATTTGTACTAGGTAGACATACACAAAAAGAAGCAATTCGTGCTTATGATGCAGTTGCTCCCGGTTCTCTTTGGAAAGGAATCGGGTATTTAGGCGTGATTACATGCTTCATTTTATTATCTTTCTATAGTGTAGTAGGAGGATGGATTTTACAATATATTTTTGCAAGCGTCACGGGTCAGCTGAATGGAGTAAGTGACTACGGGAGTTTATTTAACTCCACCATTGCTAATCCGACAAGTGCTGTTATCTCTCAATTTGTTTTTCTTCTTTTAACAATTGTTGTAGTAGCAAGAGGTATTCAAAATGGTATTGAAAAAGCAAACAAAATTTTAATGCCTGCTCTCTTTATTTTATTTATTATTATTATTATTCGTTCTTTAACATTAGACGGAGCGATGGAAGGCGTATCTTTCTTTTTGTATCCAGATTTTTCAAAGCTTACCTCCCAAACCATTTTGTTTGCAATGGGACAAGCATTCTTTTCGCTTAGCGTAGGCGTTTCGGTTATGGTTACGTACAGTTCGTATCTGTCTAAACAGCAAAACTTGCCAAAATCGGCTATTTCAATTTCAGCGTTAAATATTTTGATTTCTTTACTAGCAGGTTTGGCAATTTTCCCTGCAGTCTTTTCAATGGGCGTAAAGCCGACGGAAGGACCAGGTCTTTTATTTATTGTATTGCCTTCTATTTTTGAACAGCTTCCGTTCGGAATTGTGTTTCAAACTTTCTTTTTGGCGCTGTTTTTATTTGCTACTTTAACATCTGCGTTTTCGATGTTAGAAATTATTGTTGCTTCATTAGCCAAAGGAGAGCAGCATAAGCGCATAAAGCTATCTTGGATTTCGGGCTTACTAATCTTTGTGGTAGGAATACCTTCAGCACTATCGTATGGTTTATTAAGTGACGTATCGATCTTTGGAAAAAGCATCTTTGACGCTTTTGATTTTCTTGTAAGTAATATCCTTATGCCTCTCGGTGCTCTTTTAATTGCCATCTTTGTTCCTTGGAAGATGAAAAAAGATGTGTTAATTGAAGAGTTTAAGCATGGTTCGACGAATGTGAAGCGCTGGTTCTCTTTATGGCTTCTTGCTATTCGATACATCGCACCTGTTTTAATTATCATTGTATTTATTAATATGCTAGGCTTTATCTAACGAAAAAACGCTGTTAAAACGCTTGGTTTTAACAGCGTTTTTTTGGAGGAAAAGGAGGAGTATGATGCTTGATTTCTTGTACGATATGTTTGTAGGAGCAGGGGTATTTATTTTATTATTCGTTCTTTTGCTAGTAGCGAGAACGTCGGGGAAACGCAAGAAATAGGCGGGTATAATTCCCAGTGTAAAAACCTCAAAAAAGACTAACACCACAGAATTAAACTATGATAATATATTATCCTATGAGCATAACCAATGCTCACATATGTTGTGATGAAGCGTTTTTTAGAAAGAGGGATCATCTTGAGTGGAGAAGTTCTTGTCAAGATTTTATCTCAAGCGTATGAACAAAAAAAGACATTACCAATCGTCTCATTCTCGTCTTTTTTTGAACAAAAAAAGGTGGGCTTTCGTTTAAATAACGATGTGTCCGCTGATATCATCTACCATACGCTTACATGTATTCAGAGAAAAACGTGTGTCCAAGATGTGTTAGTGGAAGTACTAAAAGTTGATAGTCCAAACAATGACGGGGCATTTTCTGATTGTGTATATATTTTAGCAAATGGTACAAACCAGCAAGTGAAAGAATGGGTTCAACCCTTACATCCTAAAAGAGTTACACAAGGATATCAGCACGGGACACCCATTGATGCGCCACAGTTAAAAAATGACTACCACGTGTTTGCCGTTACTTGGTCATAAGCGTTTAACCCAAAAAACATCCTGCTGTCGCTGCAGGATGTTTTTTGTTAATAAGGACGGGCGTCTTTTCCTTTTTCATTAGCTTCTTCTACCGCATCAGCAGCTTTGTTGCTTCCTAACGGTGAACCGCCTTCTTTTGGCAATTTCCCATATGTAGGAGTCATTTCTGCTCCCATTTCAATTTCTAAAGAACCATCATCATGCATGAGAAGACCGATACCATTAGCTACTCGATTGCCGTAGTCAAAATCACATTGAGTTAAAAGCTCAATCATCTTTGTTTGAACGGTATGGTGACAGCACTTTAAACCGTCTACTAAGTTTTGAATAAGCTCATCACGTTCCCAGTCTTCTAATAAACGATAGCGTTCACCAGCTTGCTTAAAGTCATTTGTACGGTCAATTTTTTCTTTTTTTACATTCCCTTCAACATAAGGCTGATGAGGTTTTGGATGGTCATGCGCTTCTTGAAGACCTCCAAGAGAAGAGGGCTCATAATTCACATGCGGGTTCTGACCAGGAGCTGCATCTACATGATAGGCCATTTGACCATCTCGTTGATTTGTTGCTACATGTTTTTTCGGCGCGTTAATAGGCAGTTGCAAGTAGTTTGTTCCCACACGGTGACGCTGCGTGTCGGAATAAGAAAACGTTCTTCCTTGCAGCATTTTATCATCAGAAAAATCTAGCCCATCCACAAGCACACCCGTACCAAATGCGACTTGCTCCGTTTCAGCAAAAACGTTGCTTGGATTTTTATCTAGGACCATTTTACCTACTGGAAGAAATGGAAACTGGTCTTCCGGCCAAATTTTCGTGTCATCAAGAGGATCGAAATCTAGTTCGGAATGCTCTCCGTCTTCCATGACTTGCATACAAAGTTCCCACTCAGGGTAGTTGCCGCTCTCGATCGCTTCATACAAGTCTTGAGTAGCGTGACTGATATTTTTAGCCTGAATTTCTTCTGCTTGTTTTTGGGTCAAATTTTTAATTCCTTGTTTTGGTTCCCAATGGTATTTAACAAGAAAGGCATCGCCATCTTTGTTTACCCACTTATATGTATTAACACCGGAACCTTGCATTTGCCGATAGTTAGCAGGTATTCCCCAAGGTGAAAATAAAAAAGTAATCATATGCATAGCCTCAGGTGTATGAGAAATAAAATCAAAAATACGCTCGGTATCTTGACGGTTTGTCACAGGATCGGGCTTAAAAGCATGAATCAAGTCAGGGAATTTAATAGCATCGCGAATAAAAAATATTTTAAGGTTATTTCCTACTAAGTCCCAGTTCCCGTCTTCTGTATAGAACTTTACAGCAAATCCCCTTGGGTCTCGCATCGTTTCTGGAGAGTCCTTTCCATGAGTTACGGTAGAAAATCTGACAAAAACGGGCGTCTGTTTGCCTGCTCCTGAAAAAACTTTTGCGCGGGTGTATTTTTCAACGGGCTCGTCACCAAGTTTTCCGTAAGTTTCAAAATATCCATGAGCTCCCGTTCCTCGGGCATGAACAACACGTTCCGGTATACGTTCACGATCAAAATGCGAAAGTTTTTCAATCAGCTGGTAATTTTCAAGAGTAGCAGGTCCTCTGTTGCCTACCGTTCGAGAATTTTGGTTATCACGAATGGGGTGACCTTGACGCGTCGTAAGCGTCTGCTCGTTCTCTCCGTTTGCATAGCGTTTGTCTTCCGAGTCACCTGATCCGCTAACATTTGTACCATGAATGCCTTTATGGCTCATAAAATAATCCTCCTTATTTAAAACATAACCAAGACTATTTTTTTCAGCACGCGCTTTTTTATTCATTAATATGGAAATAATATAAATTTTTAGAAGAAAAGCTGTTTTGCTGAAGAGGGGAACAAATCCACTAAACGAATAATTTTAAAAAAAGTTTCATATTTCAAAAAAAAATAAATTGTTTTTTTTGAAATATAAAGATAATGTTACGGGTGATTTTTTACCTATTATTAGTGTAGGAAAAGGAATAATATTGGAATATATTAGCTTTTTTGTCGAACTTATTAAGTGTTAAACGACAATAAACTACGACAATATACACCATACGGCTGCGCTACTGTCGTTTCCTGTAACATAAATGTAATATTAGTGATGTTATTTTGTAATAATGTGTTGTTACAATGTAAACGTCTTATAGATTAGTAGATTATGGCATTGGAGGAACCTTTTTTTATGAAAAAGTTGATATATTCGTTAGCGTTATGTGGATCTTTAACAGTAGTACCTACAATTAGTGAAGCTGCTTTAGGAGATGCTACGCTGCACCCAGGAACAAGTAATTCAGATGTGAAAGAATTACAGCAAAAATTAAAAAACAAAGGTTATTTTACATACGGTACAACAACAAACTATTACGGTTCAATCACGACTAGCGCAGTAAAATCGTTTCAGCGCGCAAATGGTTTATCAGCAGATGGTATTGCAGGTCCATCTACATTTAATAAACTGCTAGGAAGCGGAAGCTCATCAAGTTCATCAGTTAGCTCAAGCTCATTGCTGCGCGTTGGTTCAACAGGACCAAACGTACAATCTTTACAGCAACAGCTAAAGAATAAAGGCTATTTTAAAGGAACTACAACTCAATACTTCGGTTCAATTACAAAGAATGCAGTAATGGCATTTCAACGTGCAAATGGACTGTCTGTGGATGGAATTGCAGGTCCAGCTACGTTAAGTAAATTAAAAAATGGGGGTTCTAGCGCTTCAACTGGCGGTTCTAGCTCTAGCAGCTCAACTATTTTACGTCAAGGTATGAAAGGTTCAGCAGTAAGCAGCCTTCAGCAAAAACTAAAAAATAAAGGTTACTTCTCAGCTGGTGTAACAGGATACTTTGGCTCAATTACAACAAGTGCAGTAAAATCATTTCAGCGTGCAAATGGTTTATTAGTAGACGGAGAAGCGGGTCCGGATACGCTAAATAAATTAAACTCAAGCAGCTCTAGCAGCTCAAAACCTTCAACATCAACAGGAAGCAGCACAAGCTCAAGCTCAGCTTCAAAAGTTATTTCATACGGTAAACGTTTTATGGGAACACCTTATGTTTGGGGCGGAGCTGCGCCTGGAGGATTTGATTGCAGTGGTTACCTTAACTATGTATATCGCAATGCAGTAGGTGTAAGTCTTCCTCGTACAGTTGCTAGTATCTATCAAACTGGTACGCGTGTAAGTTCACCTCAGCCTGGAGATATCGTTTTCTTTGAAACGTACCAACCAGGAGCTAGCCATGCTGGAATTTATATCGGAAACGGTCAATTCATGCATGCAGGTTCTTCAACAGGCGTAACAATCACATCATTAAGCAACTCTTACTGGTCAAAACGTTACTTAGGAGCAAAGCGTTACCTATAAGAGTGTAACAAAAAGGAGTAGTTGCATAACTATTCCTTTTTTCTATGCACCGTAAACGTAAAAGTAGGAAATTTTTGTGTCGTTTGGTATGATAATTGGAGAATAAACAAAAGGAGTGTATAACATGGCTATTGTAGATGTAACCATTATTCCGGTAGGTACGGAAACGCCGAGCGTGAGTCAGTACGTAGCTGATATTCAAAAAGTGCTGGCCAAGCATGAAGATGAAATTACATATCAATTAACCCCTATGAATACATTGATTGAAGGGGAATTAAGCACGCTGCTAAAAATTGTTCAAGAGATGCATGAAGTACCTTTTGAAAATGGTATTCAGCGCGTGTGTACAAATTTACGAATTGATGATCGCCGTGATAAAGAAAATCATACGATGGCTGGGAAATTACAATCAGTACAGTCTAAATTAAAAGCGAAATAAATAATATGCACTACAATAAAAAACGCTTGAGTATCTACTCAGGCGTTTTTTATTGTAGTTATACTTAATTGGCATGCACAAGAGAAAAAATTTGAAAAGCTACGCGCAGCCGAAGGGTTTCCTCTGACGTGTGAATAGGTCTTTTTAGTAACTCTTCGCATTTTTCGATTCGATAGATTACCGTGTTCCGGTGAACGAATAACTGCTTAGCAGTCTCTGAGATTTGGCAATTGGAATTTAGATATGTTTCAAGCGTGTCAAGTAAGATGGAGCGATCTTTCTTATCGTACTGCAGCAAACCTTCTAATGTTTGAGAATAGTAATCCTGTAAATCGTTTGCTGGAAGCAACCTCAGCAGCTCTTTGAACTGTTTTGGCTGATAAAATTGAATAAGCTTTGACTGATCTTTAAAATGGATGGTTTCAAGAGCTTCAACAGCTTCTTTATATGAGTCAGCGATTGTAAGTAGGGATTGGCTTTGGTTTCCAATTCCAAATGACATTCGCTTATCATAGTGACGGTAAACAGCTTCCTGCAAGCGATGCAAGCATTCTATAATCATAGGTTGAGAATGAGGTGTAAACAAGAGAATGTAAAGATTGTCATAGAAAAACAAAACGGCCTCTGTAGGACCTGCTGATAACTCATATTGAAGGAGCTCATAGATCATATCATCATCGCTGTAAGGCGTGAATGTAGAATGAATTTTCCCAACGGCGCAAATATAGCTGTTTCCTGCTGATAAGCCCATCATCTGTGCTTGAAAGGAAGCATCCTCAGGCGTTTTATAATAATTGTTAACAAGCTGATTGAAAAAATCGTTTTTTCGTCGCCGTTCAGCTTCATACAAAGCCTGCTGTCTCATCATTTCGAAGGATAAAACGTTTGTCGCTTGTTCAATCGTTAGGAGCGCTGAATCGGATAAAGAAACTTGGTGTTCAATAAATAAATAACTGTACTTTCTTGTATGAGTAGCAATCGGAAAAAGCGTAACGGTTTTTTTTGTGTTCAAAAAGGAAAAGGTTGTATATTTTGACGTTCGTAAAAACAGCTGCTTAGCGCCCGCTACCGCTTCTTCCATTGGGAGCGAAAAAGGTTCGCGTTTGTTTGTGTAAAAGAGTTCATGGCCATGGGTATCAAAAAGGGCAACGTGAGCATTGCATAACGTTTGAATGGATTGCATAATTTTCTCAATGCCTTTTCCTTGTAAGATGTAGGAGGAAAATAGCTGATGTGTGACCATCGCTTGCTGAAGCTCGGCTGTTTTTTTATCTAAAATAAAGCTGAGAGATTCATTAATAACCGCGCCTAACGTTTCGTCCGTTTGGAAATCAATGATTGGAAAGTGAAGTTCATCAGCTAGCTGACAAATAGAAACAGGCACGTGTTCGAAAAAACGCTTCGTTTTTATGGCCAATCCTGCACATTTCTTTTTAGCCATTCCTTCTACAAGTTTTGCTAAGCTTTCTTCATGTTCTTTGAAGTGATAACCCGTTGTAATTAAAAATTCTCCTTCTTTTAAAAAAGATAAAATATCGGGTGCGTCCATCATATTGACGTTATGTACTTTGCGGGTGACCCCTTTTTGTCCGGCTACTACAGATGCTTTCTCATAAATCGGGATGCGTAAAAGAGTTTGTAGTTCCATTATTCATTACTCCTTTTGTTAAAAATTCTCACATTTCCCTGCGCGTATTTTTATCTACCTTCTATTTTATAAGAAAGTTTAGTTAAAATAAATAAAATTTTCAGAAAAAAATGTATAAATTGTTAATGAAGAAGTTTATTTAATTCTGTAAGATAAAATAAATAACATATAACGTTAGAAAAAGTAACGTATATAAGACTTTGTGTATTTAGTGATAATAGCCAAAAAAACACTAAATCATTGTAGGAAGTGTTAATGAAAACAATCAGTCATTTTCTTAAAATGAAGATAGCAGGAGGGATAGCAATGGTTGCAGATATGACGGGAAAATCTAAGCTTTGTCAGCAAATCGAAGAAAACATTAGCTGGTTGTCACAGTTTGGGTTAGATGAAAAAGAAGGTGTCACGAGGCTTTTATATACGGAACAGTGGAATGCAGCTCAAAAGGCATTGGAAGAAAAAATGAAGGGACTTCACCTCAAAACGTATTACGATGATGTAGGAAATTTATTTGGACGGTTGCAAGGAACGGGTCCAGAACAACAAGTTATTTTAACAGGATCCCATATCGACACCGTGATAAACGGAGGAAAATATGACGGGGCGTTTGGAGTTGTGGCAGGTATCATTGCTCTGCAGTACCTATATGCGCATTATGGCTTCCCTACAAAAACCTTAGAGGTCGTATCACTTTGTGAAGAAGAAGGCAGCAGATTTCCTCTTACGTATTGGGGATCGGGTAATGTGAATGGATTACACAGCAAAAGTGATGCAAAACATGTTATAAATAAAGAAGGGGTTAAGCTAGATGACGCAATGAAACAGCTCAATTTCGGAGAAGGCCTCCACAGCGAGCCATACCGCACGGACATCGCTTCTTTTATTGAACTGCATATCGAGCAAGGAAAGCAGCTTGAAATGTCTCATTGCGATATCGGAATTGTTTCTAGTATCGTCGGGCAGAAACGATTTACAGTATCTGTTAAAGGTGAAAGTAACCATGCGGGCACCACTCCGATGAACATCAGAAAAGATGCATTTTATGTAAGTTGCAAACTCGCTAAGGCATTTATTGAATTGAGCGAAAAATATCATAACGCTTTATACGTAACGGTTGGAAAAATTACACTTTCTCCAAATGCACCGAATGTAATACCAGGATATGTAGAATTCACGGTCGATATAAGACATCATGAGTATAAGGTTTTACAAGAAGCAGAACGAGAAATGAAGGAAATTATAAAGCGAACAGCAGGGGATTTAGAAGTGAATCTCAACTGCTGGATGGATGAAAAACCTGTTGCCATGAGCGAAAAATTATCTGAACTTTCCAAAATTATTTCCTCGGAAAAGAATATCTCCTCCCGAGAATTAGTAAGCGGTGCAGGACACGACTCGCAGGTATTCGGGCGAAGAGTTCCCACATGTTTGTTATTCGTCCCGAGCCAAGATGGAATCAGCCATTCCCCAAAGGAATTCACCAAAGGAGAACAGTTAGAAAAAGGAGTAAGGGTCTTAATAGAACTATTATATAAACTTGCCTACTAGGAGGAATTTGACATGACTATAACAAAACAGCTTCATACACCGCCGCGTACGATTATGACACCAGGCCCTGTAGAAGCAGATCCACGCGTATTAAGAGCATTAGGAACACCTATTTTAGGTCAGTTCGACCCCGCATTTACGCGCATTATGAACGAAACGATGGAAATGCTTCGTGAGCTATTTCAAACCAAAAACAAATGGGCTTTTCCCGTTGATGGAACGTCTAGAGCTGGGATTGAAGCAGTTCTTGCAAGTGTAGTTGAACCGGGCGATAAAGTATTCGTCCCGATTTTCGGCCGCTTCGGCTATTTATTAACGGAAATTGCCGAGCGCTACGGAGCTGAGGTACACAATATTGAATGCGAATGGGGAGAAGTGTTTGATCCTGAGACCGTAATCCAGGAAATAAAAAAAGTAAACCCAAAAATCGTTGCAATGGTTCATGGCGAAACGTCTACAGGGAGAATGCAGCCTCTTAAAGAAATTGGTGCTGCATGTCGCGACCAAGATGTTTTATTTATCGTCGACGCAGTAGCTACTATCGGCGGTACGGATGTAAAAGTAGACGAGTGGAACATTGACGCATTGATTGCAGGTACACAAAAGTGTTTATCTGTTCCGTCGGGTATGGCACCTATTACGTACAATGATCGTATTGAAAAAATTATCATGGAACGTAAAAAAGTTGAAAAAGGAATTGCGACAAAAGCAGATGCTCAAACTGTTCGTCTGCGTCCAAATATTATCAGCAACTATTTTGATTTGAGTCAGCTTCAAGACTATTGGAGTGAGCGCAGGCTAAATCATCACACGGAAGCAACGTCCATGCTCTATGCTTTGAGAGAAGGGCTGCGCGTTATTTTAGAAGAAGGGTTAGAAGAAAGATTTGCAAGACATCGTCTCCACGAAAAAGCACTTGTAGCCGGAATTAAAGCAATGGGATTATCTTTATTTGGCGATGAGCACTCAAAAGTTCCAACCGTTACGTGCGTCTTAATTCCATTAGGAATTGACGGGGAAGCAGTTCGTTCTACGCTTCTTGAACAATTTGGAATTGAAATCGCAAGTTCTTTTGGGCCGATGCACGGAAAAATATGGCGTATCGGTACAATGGGATACAGCTGCCGTAAAGACAACGTTCTCTTTACATTAGCCGGTCTTGAAGCAGTGCTTATTCGAAACGGGGCAAGCGTAAATGCAGGTTTTGCTCTGCAAGCAGCTTTAGAAGTTTATGAGGAAGAAGTAGCGTTGTCTAGTCTGTAAAGATTCGTTATTCACCATATAAAGAAAAGAGGAGATTTTCTATGAGCGAATACTTTTTCACACACCCATATGCATCGCAGCGTACGTGCACGTTTGGAAAAAACGGAATGGTAGCAACTAGTCAGCCTCTTGCCGCTCAGGCGGGTCTTGAAATGTTGAAAAAAGGAGGCAATGCAGTAGATGCTGCTATTGCCTCCGCAGCTTGTTTAACGGTGGTAGAACCTACTTCAAATGGAATTGGCGGAGATGCATTTGCTCTTGTGTGGATAAATGAAGAACTATATGGCCTCAACGCGAGCGGTCCTGCTCCTGCTTCTATCTCTATTGAGGCTCTGCGCGCCATGGGGATAAAAGAGATGCCGGCTCGCGGTTTTGTTCCTGTTACGGTCCCAGGTGCCCCGAGTGCGTGGGTGGAGCTGTCAAAACGCTTTGGCCGGCTACCGTTAAAAGAAGTGCTGCAGCCGGCTATTTCTTATGCGCAAGAAGGGTTCCCAATCTCCCCAATTTTAGGGTACAATTGGGAACGAGCGTTTGAACGATTTACACACGCGTTAAAAGGTGACGAATATAAACACTGGTTTGAGACATTTACTAACAATGGATCTGCTCCTAAGGTAGGGGAAATGTGGCGATCACCAGACCATGCTGCTACGCTGCTTGAAATTGCCGAAACGAATGGAGAATCTTTTTACAGAGGGGATTTAGCTGATAAAATAGCAGCTTTTTCGAAAAAACACGGCGGATTTTTAGCAAAAGAGGATTTAGCAGCTTTTAAAGCAGAGTGGGTAAAGCCGATTTCAACTTCTTACCGAGGATACGATGTGTGGGAAATACCGCCCAACGGCCAAGGCCTTATTGCGCTTTTAGCTCTAAATACGCTAAAAGGTTTTTCTTTTGATGCCAAAGATTCTGTCGATACATACCACAAGCAAATTGAAGCTATGAAGCTAGCGTTTGCAGATGGACAAAAATTTATTACAGATGCTGATAAAATGACAGTAGCAGTTGAAGATTTGTTGAATGATTCTTATGCAAACAAGCGCAGAGGGCTGATTGGTGAAAAAGCGCTTATTCCCGAAGCCGGACAGCCGTCTCATAGCGGCACGATCTATTTGGCTACAGCTGATGGAGAAGGAAACATGGTATCATTCATTCAAAGTAATTACATGGATTTTGGCTCAGGACTTGTCGTACCTAATACGGGCATATGCCTGCAAAACCGCGGGCATAATTTTTCGTTAGACCCACAGCACCATAACCGATTAGAGCCTGGAAAACGAACCTATCATACCATTATTCCTGGATTTTTAACAAAGAATAAAAGTGCTGTAGGTTCATTCGGTGTAATGGGTAAATTTATGCAGCCGCAAGGACATGTGCAAGTCATCATGAATATGATTGATTTTCATCTAAATCCTCAGGCAGCTTTAGATGCACCAAGATGGCAGTGGATTGAACATAAAAAGGTTCTTGTGGAAAAAGAAATGCCTTCACATATTGTAGAAGCATTAGAACGCAAAGGGCATGATATTCATGTGGCTACGAGCAGACATACGTTTGGAAGAGGACAGATTATTTTAAGAGATGAACAAACCGGTGTATTATACGGCGGCACAGAAGCGCGAACAGACGGAGCCGTCGTTGCTTATTAGATCACAGAGAAAGGAGCGCGAGAAATGCGACAATTGGATATTTTTATAGCGTTTTTTCGCTCAGGTATGCTCGGCTACGGAGGAGGACCTTCAGCTATTCCACTTGTAAAAAAAGAAGTAGTCGATACGTACAAGTGGATGGATGACGATGAATTTGGCGATTTATTAGCAATTGCCAATACGCTGCCTGGTCCTATTGCGACAAAGCTGGCGGGATACATCGGCTATCGAGTCGGCGGTATCTTAGGTCTCGGTACAGCTTTATTTGCAGCCGTTATTCCAACCGTTTTTTTAATGGTATTACTGTTGACCACTTTAACGCAATTTAAAGATCAGCCCTGGGTTATGGGGATGACCAAAGCAGTAGTTCCTGTAGTGGGAGTGATGCTCGCAGTTATGACATGGGACTTTTTCAAAAAATCAACGTCTGGTTTAGGCTGGACGCCAGCTATTATCTTACTCATTATTAGTTTAGGACTAATGGAATTTGCCCATATTCATCCAGCAGTTATTATTATTGTACTTATGGCAGCAGCTTGGATTCCGCTAAAACGAAAAGGAAAAAAAGGCGAAAGTGATGAGCACAAGCAAAAGAGGGAATCGGTATGATTTATATTCAGCTATTTATGGCGTTTTTTGTTTCAAATATTTTAGGCTATGGAGGAGGACCTGCGTCGATTCCGCTCATTCAAAAAGAAGTTGTAGACCGCTACCATTGGCTTACCGTTAAAGAGTTTAGTGAAATGCTGGCAATTGGAAATGCGCTTCCAGGTCCAATTGCGACAAAAATGGCGGGATTTATCGGATATCAGCAGGCAGGGATTTTAGGCTCGGTGATTGCTCTTTTTGCAACGATTGCTCCGTCGGTTTTGCTTTTAGTCATTTTACTTCGAATATTATTTAAGTATAAAGATTCACCAAATGTTAAGAAAATGACCAACTACATTCGTCCCGTAATCGCTATTTTACTTGGCTTAATGGCGTATGAATTTTTTATGAATTCATACGGTGATTCAGGTATATGGCAAACTCTATTTTTAGTAGCAGCCAGCTTTCTTTTATTGGAAAAATTACGTGTGCATCCAGCGTTCGTTATTGTCGGAGCACTCGTATACGGAGCTGTTTTCCTTGCTTAAATGAAGCTCTCAAATGCTGAGAGTTTTTTTTGTAAAAGAGACGAAAAGAGGGAGAACAATGGTTGAAAAAGCACTATTAGAAGACGTGCAGGACCTGGTTAACCTGCGAATGCTGCTCATGAAAGAACTGGGAGAACTAAATGGGAGTGAGGAGCTGTTTCGAAAGGCGACAGAAGAATATTTTACTGCGAATATAAATAGCCCAAATAATTATACGGCTATTTTAAAAGTCGATGGAAAAGTTGTATCAGCAGGAAGCATCGTCTTTTTTATACGTCCGCCTTCACCGGGTAACCTTCAAGGAAAAGAAGCATATGTTATGAACATGTATACAGCTTTTGATCAACGAAAGCACGGCTATTCTTCCGCTATTTTAAAGCACTTGATGCAGTACGGCCAAAAAAGTGGTGTAAATCGAATATGGTTAAATGCTTCCGCCGCTGGAAAAAGCTTGTATCAAAAACATGGATTTATTGAATATGACTCTAAAATGGAATACGTGTTTGAAAAAAATTAAAGTGACAAAACTCTTGATAGAGAGAGGTTTGAAGGGGCAATGGTTTTTAAAAAATAAAAAAAATTAATAAAAAGTGTTGACGAAGATAAAAAAACCATTCATAATACAAATCAACATCACACAACATTACACACAACTTGGAAGCGACAAACAGTTTCAAACGATCGGAACTGATTATCCAAGTACGCATACATAGTCAATACTGAGCGTTGATAGGAGCACGAGTAGAAAAAATTTCCCTGTATCAGAGAGCTGACGGTTGCTGCGAGTCAGAACAAAAATTTTTTCGAAGTACATTCCTTGAGCATCTTTTCCGAGCAGGAAAAGACGGCCTGGCCGTTATTTTAATGAAGAGGCAAGCAAAATGCTTGCAACTAGGGTGGTACCGCGAATTTTCGTCCCTACTGACTCTTAAGAACAATCTTAAGGGTGAGTAGGGACTTTTTGTATTTCGGTCCATTATAATTTTATATCCATTACAAGCGATGAAAAGAGCATAGTAGCAAAATCTTCCCTGTATTCAGAGAGCTGATGGTTGGTGCGAATCAGTACAAAAGAGATTGCGAATTACATTCTTGGAGCTTTCTTTTGGCAATAGTCAAAAGCGGCAATAGCCGTTATCTTAATGAAGAGGCAAGCAATGCTTGCAATTAGGGTGGTACCGCGATCAATTCGTCCCTACTGATACAATCAGTAGGGACTTTTTGTATATCCGCATAAGCGGCTGTGTAGGTGTAAAACGGATTTTTAAATACAAACTAAACGAAAAGATCCGTTCAAGGTTGTAAAATCAAAGGAGGATTTTTAAAATGACAAAATCACTAGAACAATTACGAGGACAAATCGACGAAATAAATTTAGAAATTTTAGAATTATTAAATAAACGCGGCGAAATCGCACAAGAAATTGGAAAAGTAAAAGGTACACAAGGTGTGAATCGCTTTGATCCAGTTCGTGAACGTAAATCATTAGATCAAATCTTAGCTAACCATAATGGTCCATTCGAAGCTTCAACAATTCAGCATATTTTCAAAGAAATTTTCAAAGCAAGCTTAGAACTTCAAGAAGACGATCACCGTAAAGCACTTCTTGTATCTCGTAAAAAGAAATCAGAAGATACAATCGTTGACATCAACGGCACAAAAGTAGGACCTGGAAACTTAGAATTCGTAATGGGACCATGTGCAGTAGAAAGCTACGAACAAGTAAAAGAAGTGGGCTTAGCGCTTAAAGAACAAGGCATTACATTAATGCGCGGCGGAGCGTTCAAACCACGTACATCACCTTACGATTTCCAAGGTCTTGGAGTGGAAGGATTAAAAATCTTACGTCAAGTAGGAGATGAGCTAGGTCTATCAATTATCAGTGAAATTGTTTCTCCTCAAGATATTGAAACGGCTCTAGACTACGTAGATGTGATTCAAATTGGTGCACGTAACATGCAAAACTTCGAGCTATTAAAAGCTGCAGGTTCTGTAGACAAACCAATTCTTTTAAAACGTGGATTGGCAGCAACAATTGAAGAATTCATTAACGCTGCTGAATACATTATGTCTCGCGGAAATGGAAACATTATTCTTTGTGAACGCGGTATCCGCACATACGAGCGTGCAACACGCAACACATTAGATATCTCAGCTGTTCCAATCTTGAAAAAAGAAACGCATTTACCAGTTGTAGTAGATGTAACGCATTCGACAGGACGCAAAGACTTACTATTACCATGTGCAAAAGCAGCGATTGCTATCGGCGCAGATGCTGTAATGGCAGAAGTTCATCCAGACCCAGCAGTAGCACTATCAGATTCAGCACAGCAAATGAACATTCCTGAATTCCACAAATTCATGGAAGAATTAAAAGGTGCAGCAGTAAAATTATCTTAATTTCATAGTGATACAGTGATAAGAAACTAGTAGCAAACATTTCCCTGTCTCAGAGAGCTGATGGTTGGTGGAAGTCAGTACAAAAATGTGAGCGAATTACACTCTTTGAGTACTCTTTTACAGAGCGGTCAGCGGATCGTTAACAATTCGAGGTGGCAAGCAATGTTTGCAACTAGGGTGGTATCGCGAGAAAAACTCGTCCCTATGACGTAGGGGCGAGTTTTTTATTTTTTATAACAGAAAGGAATCGATAATATGAGATATTTAACAGCAGGAGAATCGCACGGACCTCAATTAACAGCGATTATTGAAGGAGTACCAGCAGGACTTGAGTTAACAGCCGAGCATATTAATGAAGACTTAGCAAGAAGACAAAAGGGACATGGGCGCGGACGCCGCATGCAGATTGAAAAAGACCAAGTTCAGATTAAAGGCGGTGTTCGCCACGGTGAGACGCTTGGTTCACCAATTGCTTTAGTCGTTGAAAACAAAGATTTTACGCACTGGAGAAATATTATGGGTGCTGATCCAGTTGATCATGATGAAGAAGTAAAGAGACAAATTACAAAACCTCGTCCAGGTCACGCGGATTTAAATGGAGCGATTAAATACGGCCACAGAGATATGCGAAACGTATTAGAACGTTCATCTGCTCGTGAAACGACGGTACGAGTAGCCACAGGCGCAGTTGCCAAACAAGTATTAAAAGCTGTAGGTGTAAATATTGCATGTCACGTACTTGAAATCGGCGGTGTGAAAGCTGAAAAAACGGCATATGAGTCGCTAACAGAACTTCAGGAAAAAACTGAAGCGTCACCTGTTCGCTGCTTAGATGAAGAAGCGGGACAGAAAATGATGAAAGCAATCGATGATGCAAAAGAAAATGGAGACAGCATTGGTGGCGTAGTGGAAGTAGTAGTAGAAGGAATGCCTACTGCAGTAGGCAGTTACGTGCACTATGATCGTAAGTTAGATTCAAAGCTAGCTGCTGCTATTATGAGCATTAACGCGTTTAAAGGCGTTGAAATCGGCGTAGGCTTTGAAGCAGCTCGCAGACCGGGAAGTGAAGTCCATGATGAAATTCTATGGGATGAACAAAACGGCTATACGCGTAAAACGAATAATGCAGGAGGTTTAGAAGGAGGCATGACAACAGGTATGCCGATTGTGGTGCGAGGGGTCATGAAACCTATTCCTACCTTATACAAGCCGCTGCAAAGTATAGATATTGATACAAAAGAGCCGTTTGCTGCAAGTATTGAACGATCAGACAGCTGTGCAGTACCGGCGGCGGCGGTTGTAGCAGAATCAGTGATTGCTTGGGAACTAGCATCTGCTATTATCGATCAATTTGGGGCAGATCGAATTCAGTTAATTCAAGAAAATGTAAAAAAACACGAAGAATACGCAAAGCAATTTTAAAGAATAGAGGAGAATGAAAGGTGAAAACACGTGTATTACTTATTGGCGTTGGCCTTATTGGAGGATCATTAGCGCTAGCTATGAAGAAGCATCGTCACGTAACAGTCGTTGGAGCTGATATCAACACAAATGAAGTACAAGTAGCCAACCAGCTAGGTATCATTGATTATGTAGCTGAAGATATAAAAACAGAAGCAGCCCAAGCAGATTATATCGTGCTTGCTACTCCAGTAGAGTATACGACAGCATGGATACACGACCTTTCTACTTGGAAGCTTAAAGAAACGGTTATCGTAACGGATGTCGGAAGTACAAAAGGTGAAATTATGAAAGCAGCCCAAGCGCTGAATAAAAAACGTATTTCATTTATTGGGGGGCATCCGATGGCTGGTTCTCATACGAGCGGTGCAGTCAATGCACGAGCGGATTTATTTTGTTCGGCGCGCTATATTTTAACGCCGTTTGAAAATGAGCAAAAAGAAAAAATAGATGCGCTTATGCATTTGCTAGAGCCTACAGGTGCACAATTTGTACCGCTTGATGCAGCTACTCATGACCAAATCACCGGAGTTGTCAGTCATTTACCACATGTGATTGCAACCAGTCTAGTAAGACAAGTCAAAGGCTATTCAGCAAATAATCATCTTGTTACAGAAATGGCGGCAGGCGGTTTTCGAGATATTACGAGAATTGCTTCAAGCAACCCTCATATGTGGAGAGACATATTGAAGCAAAACCGTTCTATGCTTTTAACATTGCTCGATGACTGGATGAAAGAAATGGAACAAGTAAAACTATTAGTAGAAAAAGGTGACGGACACGAGTTATTTGATTACTTTTCAGATGCTAAAGAATTTCGTGATTCGCTTCACGCATAAAAGGAGAGACAGATTGTGACAGTAAAAGCTTTACGAGGAACGATTCAAATTCCAGGAGATAAATCCATTTCTCACCGTTCCGTCATGTTTGGTTCAATTGCAGAAGGAACAACAACAATTAACGGATTTTTGCCGGGAGATGATTGCCTTAGCACCATTTCCTGCTTTCAAAAACTAGGTGTAGATATTCAAATGATTGATGAACAAAGCGTCGTGGTAAAAGGAAAAGGTATACAAGCGCTAAAAGAGCCATCTGATATTTTAGATGTCGGAAATTCGGGCACCACGATTCGCCTCATGATGGGGATTTTAGCAAATACACCCTTTCATTCAACGTTAATTGGAGACGAATCTATTGCCAAACGCCCTATGAAGCGTGTGACTGGTCCGCTTCGTGATATGAATATTCATTTAGACGGCCGAAAAGACGCTAATTTTACACCGCTTGTTATTCGAGGTGGGAAAGCAAAAGGTATACACTATACATCTCCTGTTGCAAGCGCACAAGTAAAATCAGCTATTTTACTTGCTGGACTGCAGGCGGAAGGAACAACTTCTGTAACGGAACCGGCGAAATCGCGTGATCATACAGAACGTATGCTAGAGGCGTTTGGAGTTAAAGTGAAAGAAGAAGGATTAACCGTTTCAATTGAAGGCGGTCAAACGTTAAGAGGAACGCATGTAGAAGTGCCTGGTGATATTTCGTCAGCTGCATTCTTTTTAGTAGCGGGGGCTATTATTGCAAACAGTCGCATTGAAATTCAAAAAGTTGGGATGAATCCGACTCGAACGGGTATTTTAGAGGTGCTTTCAAATATGGGGGCTTCGATCGAGACAGTCAAAGAAACAAAAGAAACGGCGGAACCCTATGCAGATTTAGTTGTAGAAGCTTCTCACTTAAAAGGTACGGAAGTAGGCGGAGACTTAATTCCGCGTCTAATTGACGAAATCCCAATTATTGCACTAGCTGCCACACAGGCAGAAGGGATTACCGTTATTAAAGATGCTGCAGAGTTAAAAGTCAAAGAAACAAACCGTATTGATACGGTAGTGAATGAGTTAACCAAAATGGGAGCTAACATTGAAGCAACGGAAGATGGAATGATTATTCACGGAGGTACAAAACTTCATGGAGCAAATGTAAACAGCCACGGAGATCACCGTATCGGTATGATGCTTGCTGTTGCCTCTTGTATTGCAGAAGGAGAAACAATTATTGAAAATCGTGAGGCGGTATCCGTTTCGTACCCGCAGTTTTTTGCTCACTTAGAGTCTTTACAGCAGTAAATTCCCTTATTATGTTAAAATAGCAGTTTGAAAGTTGTAAGGAATTTATAAAATTAAAACCAATGACTCTATATTTCGCCGGAGAAATCCGATATAATCATTACAACACCTCTAGTATTAAATAGAATTTGGTGAATGATTATGTTTTTGATGATTGTCTACATCGGGGCCATTTTATTTTTTATAAAAATGTTTATGGATCGAGATTTTATTTGGTTTTTGTTTCTATTGCCATTTTTGATGTTTGTTATGTTTTTTGAAACAGACTATCTTGATCATGTCCCTGAATCTGGAAGGTTAATTATCTTTACGTTTTCTTTTTTAGTCATTTATGCAATGGTTTTAGTGTATAATCGATACTTTAGAAAAGAAGGATGTAAAGAGTAAATTCAAATGTGAATCCATTGATAATGATAAAAAAAGCATGCCCTACGGCGTGCTTTTTTTATCGCTTGAATTGACATCCACTGGTGTAAGCGGCTTTTTAGCAGGGCCTTCTACCACAGATCCGTCGTAAGAAAAACGAGAACCGTGACAAGGACAGTCCCACGTGCGGTCACCGGCGTTCCAATTTACTTCACATCCTAAGTGCGTGCATGTAGTATCGACGCAGTGAAGCTTCCCTTGAGGATCTTTATACGCCCCCGTACGTTTGCTGTTTACATATACGACCGACCCTTCATCATTTTGAAGCTGATCGAGTCCTTTTTCAGGCATTGAAAACTTACCGGTAATAAAGTGTTCAGCCACATCAAGATTTTGACGAAAGAAATGCTTAAGGCTAGGGTCCGCATAAAAACGAGACGGATTATACAACTCTGCATATGGGTTGTCTTTCCCGGTTATTGCATCCCGGATAATATGTGCTGCAATGGTGCTATGAGTCATGCCCCATTTTTTAAATCCGGTAGCAATAAAGATATTTGGCTTGCTTTCTTTAAGGGGCCCGATATATGGAATTTTATCAAGCGTAAATAAATCTTGTGCAGACCATTTATAACGAAAATGTTGGACAGTAAAATTTTCTTCGGCGAACCTCTGAAGGGACTCATAGTGAAACATAGTATTAATTCCTTGTCCAGCTTTGTGGCCTTCTCCGCCAATTAAGATGAGTTCTTCTCCGTCAACTTTTGTTGAACGCAGCGAATGAGTAGGCTGATCAGCACTTAAATACATGCCTCCAGGGTAAGCTTGTTCAACTTTTGCTGCTAACACATACGAACGTTTGGCATACATGCGCGTATAGTAAAAGCCCGCTCCATCATAAAATGGAAAGTGTGAACACGCCACTACATATTTGCAAGAAATGCGATGTCCGTCTCTTGTGACAACGGTGGGCGACGTGCTTTCTTCTACATCCGTTGCTACGGTGTTTTCAAAAATCAATCCGCCGCTTTCTGTGAATTTTTTTACTAAATGAAGCAGATATTTTAACGGATGAAACTGAGCTTGATCTTTCATAATAGCTGCTGCTCTAATATCAAAACTAAAAGGAATCTCTGTTGCAAATTCACATGGAATATGTAATCGCTGATAGGCTCGAAATTCTTTACGAACTCGATGGTCAAACTCCAGCGTTTCTCCGTATAAGTAAGCATCTTGTACTGAAAAATCACAGTCAATGTTTTCCGTTTGAATTAAGTTTTTCATAAACTGCAGAGCTTGTTCGTTTGCTTTATAATACAGCAGCGTTTTTTCTTCGCCAATGTGTGAAAGCAGTTCATCGTAGATAACGTCATGCTGAGCTGTAATCTTTGCTGTTGTGTGACCGGTTGTACCATTTAAAATATTATCAGCTTCAATTAACGCCACGTTCAGTCCTTCTTTTTGTAATAAATAAGCCGTTGTAATACCGCTAATACCGCCTCCTACTACTACAACATCAACTTTTCGATTTTCTGAAAGAGATGGGTATGTTGGAAACTTTAAATGATCGCGCCAGTAGGGCTCAGTATCCTTTGGGATATTTGCCAATTTATTCACCTCCATATGATAAGTCTTATTTTTACCATAGTTTTCTAAAAAATGTATGCAAAATAAAGGAATCTACTCTAATAGCACCTCTTGGCTATACCTATTTAAAGAAAAGGAGGGGAAAAGAGTGATTACAATCAGCCTTTGTATGAATGTTGCGAACAAAGAAGAGGTTAACCCAAAACATTTGCTATTCAAGATGCTTCTTTTTCAACGTGGCTTCCACACCAGGACCTTGCCATTTGCTCCTATAGAATTGGTGAATAAAAAGCAGAGCATGAAATGATAAAAGGCTACAGATTTAAACATGCAGAGCAATAAATTCATATAAATGATAGGGAGCATCATATAATAAAAGTATAGATGCTTAATTCGGCAAAAGGTATGTAAACATCAAGGTCCAAATAAAAGGGCAAACGGCATGTTTGTCCTTTTTTCATGATTATAGTGACAATTTTCATATATAGTAATAAAGTATATATATAGCAAAAAAATCCCAATTTTAAAGAATATAAAAAACGGCTTAAAACCAAAACAAGTTGTACTCTTAGAGTATGTAGAACGTGCAAAAAAACGAAATAATATGTAGTATTGTAATACAGGACGTAATTGGGAAGAAAAATGAAAACGTTGACAAAAAGAGGAGGGGTACCATGTTGGGTTCACTACCTAATGTTATAAATACGTCAACGCTCGTGTCTTCAAGTGAACAACAAGAAGCGTCATCTGAATCATTTAAAACATATACTCATAAAGGAAAAAAATTCAAGGTTTATTTACCTAAATCCTATCATATTTTGAAATCTTACCCACTAATGGTTATGCTGCATGGATGTACACAAAATGCAGATGATTTTGCGATAGGCACGCAAATGAATGAGCTCGCCGACGAAAAGGAATTTATTGTCGTATATCCACAGCAGTCTTCTAACTCAAATATGAATAAATGCTGGAACTGGTTTGAACCGCTTCATCAAATTAGAGGATTTGGCGAGCCAGCGATTATTGCAGGGATTGTAAAAAAAGTCCAAAACATGCACTTTATTCAGAAAAATAAAGTGTTTGTTGCCGGTCTGTCAGCAGGAGGAGCCATGAGCATCGTCATGGGGGTAACGTATCCAGAACTGTTTGCTGGCATAGGTGTGTCAGCAGGTATCGAATATCAGGCGGCTCTTAACGTATTTAATGCGTATTCCGTCATGGCCAGTAAAGGTCCTTCCCCCGTTAAACAAGGAAGAATTGCTTATCAGCAAATGGGAAAACGGGCAAAGCCACTGCCGCTCATTGTATTTCATGGTAACGCCGATTCGACGGTAAATGTAGCCAATGCAGATCAAGTGGTTCACCAGTGGATTACAACGAATAATCTTGCTTATAACGGAAAAATAGATGGATGGATTCAGAATAGCCCTGTTAAAACGAGAGAGGAAAAAATCCTCTTTGGACGGGATTATACAACGTATCGCTACGAAAGCAGTAAGGGAGAATTGGCTATTGATAAATATATTATCAATGGAATGGGGCATGCATGGTCAGGAGGGAATTCAGCGGGCAGCTATACGGATCCTAAAGGCCCCAATGCTAGCCGAATCATGTGGGACTTTTTCATGAGTCAAAAAGTATAAACAGAGCATATAATGAGGTTCAGTTGCGTTCTTATCGCAGAGAAGAAGAGCTGAAAGTAGCTCTTCCGGCCCTTATTAGTATAAAGCAGCAGCTGCAGGAGCAATCATTTTAACTAGACGGTTTTTTCTAAAAATTAGGATTTGATTATTTAGAAAACGGGTACTGTAATAAAGAAATATGAAGCCGAAATTACATAGCTTAGGATTGACAGCTTATAGTTGTAAATGTAAGATAACTGCGAGCTGCATTTTGTATGATTAAAACATTAAAATAAGCCGAAAACTGAACAAATAAATAGAAATTGTAAGATGAGCGGGTAAGGAAAAGGAGATTAAAAAATGAATATTGCATTTTTCTTAGTACCAAAAAGTGATGTTGTAACATTAAATATTCACTCCACATTAAGACAGGCTCTTGAAAAAATGGAGTATCATCGCTATTCTACAGTTCCACTGGTTGACGATGATGGTAAATATGTGGGCGTTCTTACTGAAGGAGATCTTCTTTGGAAGTTAAAAAGCCTAGGAGACTATCGCTTTCAAGATACGGAAAATATTAAATTAACAGAGATTGACCGCTATCAAGATTATAACCCAGTTGCTATATATGATGAAGTTCAAAACATCCTTTCAAAGGCAATTGACCAAAATTTTGTGCCTGTAACGGATGATCAAGGCGTATTCATTGGAATTGTGAGAAGAAGAGAAATTCTAGAGTTTTATGCAGAAAGCGCAAGTAAAGTGAAAAATCAAATATAAAAAAGGCCATCTTTAGATGGCTTTTTTCTTGTCTTAGCTGCCCCGCATATACTCCTAAAAACAGGCTTAGGTCATGGCCCACAGCAATGCACTTCCTTGTACTAGTTTACATAATCTATTTATATATAGGTATAAAATTGCCTATATAAATCTTATTTATAGATAAGGATGGTTTATGTGAATTACAACAACAAAAAGAACTGTTGCTGGTGTTCTAATCAGTATTATTACAAAACTTCTGGTTATGATCCAAGAAGTAGCCATGAAGGAAAATGCTGTCATAACGATTATAAGCATAACGATCATTGTCCTAAACATGATGATGATCATCGTTCAGGTCATAAAAAATGTCACCATGGTGGAGGTCACGACGGCAACCATGGCGGAGGTCACGACGGTAACCACGGCGGTTGTCATGGCGGAGGCCACGGTGGCAACCATGGCGGAGGTCACGACGGTAACCACGGCGGTTGTCATGGCGGAGGCCATGGCGGTAACCACGATGGAGGGCATCACGATGGTAACCACAGTGGCTGTCATCACGGCGGACATCACGGCGGTTGTAGAAAACGTCATTGCTGCAAAAGACGTAACTGCTGTTGGGGCTGGGTTTTTTAATACAGGAGCTTCAAAGCAACAGAAAGAACTCAAGAAATTGAGTTCTTTTTTTGTAAGTTGAAACTTATAAACGGTATAATTCGTATATATAGTAAGAGCATTTTGGAGGAGGAAAAAAATGTTTAAAAAAATGTTTGCTAAAATTGGAGTTGGAGCTGCCAAAGTGGATTTACGACTAAATGAAACGGCCTATACGCTCGGTCAAGTAATTGAAGGAGCTATTGTCATCCAAGGTGGAAACGTTCAGCAACATATTAATTTAATTGATGTTGAATTTTGGCTTGAAGTTCAAATGAAAAGCGGTCAAATGCATACACATCGTGTGGAAAGCCTGCGCGCAGCTTCTTCATTTACAATTAATGAAGGTGAGAAAAAGGAAATTCCGTTTACATATCATTTACCTTTGGATCTTCCAATCTCTGCGAGCAACGTTAGCTATTTCTTTAAGACACACTTAGATATTGAAGGGGGAGTTGACTCAACAGACCGGGATCCTGTGCGCATCAAAGCACCAAAAAGCTTATATCAGCTAGTAGAGGGCTTTGAAGCACTTGGGTTTAGAGAAAAACACCATTCAGGAAAATTTAACGGATACAAACAAGAATTTGCATTTTTTCCTACAGACTTCTTAAAGGGATATGTAAATGAGGTTGAGTTTGAGGTAGCCATTGAACGAGAAGGTATACGAGTGTTATTGGAGCTAGATTTGCCTTCTTTCGGCCGGGAGAGGGAAATAAAAAACGAACTCTTTTTTACAAATGATGAACTAAGCCATCCATCCACTATCGCTCGTTTGCTGGAAGAAGCGATGGAAGAGATGATGGAAAATCCTCGAGACTATGAATATTATAAGCCTTCTCACTATGATCAGCATTCACATCATCCACGTATGAGCGGGTTAGGAGGAGCAATGGGAGGCTTTGCAGCCGGTATGTTAGGCGGGCTGCTCATTGAGAATTTGATCGATGATATGTTTGAAGACTCGGCGCTTGGTGAAATTGGAGAAGATATTGAAGAAGCCGGGGAGGATCTGTTGGATGGAGACTTTTTTGATGGAGGAGACGATTGGTAAAAGGGATTTTAAACAACTAAAAAGGATGATTAATGATGATCATCCTTTTTTTCTTTCTTCTTTCTTTTTTTTACTTCTATATACTTAATGTGAAAATCTTCTATAATCAAAACTTTAAAGTAAAATTGCTCATGCTGAATGATATCATTTTTGGTCACATCAAACTTTTCGGTTAACACCCACCCGGCAATGGTATCTACTTCTTCGTCGCTAATATCCGTACCGAGTAAATCATTTACTTGGCTAATGAGCATTTTTCCGTCAAGAATATAGTGATCGTCTTTAATTTTTTGTACATAAGGAATTTCGTCCGTGTCAAACTCATCTCGAATTTCTCCCACAATTTCTTCAATAATGTCTTCTACTGTCACAAGCCCCGCGGTTCCACCATACTCATCAAAAAGAATAGCCATTTGAATGCGTTCTTTTTGCATCTTTACGAGCAAGTCATGAATAGGTACGGTTTCAATTACTTTAAAAATAGGCTTGACATATGATTCTAACGTATTAGTTCCGTCTTTTTCGTTAAATACAATGTCGTTATAAATTTCTTTAATATTAACGAGACCAATTATCTTATCTTTATCTCCATCTTCAACAATTGGATAGCGGGTATATTTTTCGACATTTGCAATTTGCAAAAAAACCTCTACCACGTCATCTTTAGAAGCACTTACAATTTCCGTTCGTGGGACCATTACTTCTTTAGCTAAACGGTCATCAAAATCAAAAATTTTGCTCATATATCGATATTCGGACTGATTAATTTCACCGCCTTCAAAGCTTTCAGATAACAAAATGCGAAGTTCTTCTTCACTATGAGCAGCTTCATTTTCCGAAATCATCGTTATACCAAACATCTTGGTCAACATACGAGCTGAGCCGTTTAATATTTTAATGAACGGATACATAAGTTTGTAAAACACGATAATCGGTTTTGCAAAGTTCAGCGTAATTTGTTCAGCCATTTGAATAGCAAACGTTTTAGGAGCTAATTCTCCTAAGACAACATGTAAAAAGGTAATAACAACAAATGCAATGACAAAAGATAAAATACCAGCAAGCGGCTCATTCGTATGGAAGGTAGTAAAAAGAGGATGAAGCAACCGATCTAGCGTCGGTTCACCAAGCCAACCAAGCCCGAGAGCCGTGATGGTGATACCAAGCTGACAAGCGGATAGATATTCATCTAAATGCGTAATAACATGTTTGGCAGATACGGCTTTTTTATTTCCTTCTTCTAGAAGCTGATTGATTTTTGAACTCCTTACTTTTACAATAGCGAATTCTGTCGCTACAAAAAAAGCAGTTAATGCAATCAAAACTGCGACTAATAGTAATTTTACGGCGATCATCAAAGTCACCACCTTGTATGTAAATGTATATCTTAAGTGTTAGCCAAAGTGGAGAAAACATGTATTAAATCGGGAAAAGAAAAACGCACATAAAAAAACTGCTTCTATCTTTAAAAAGAAAAAGAAGCAGTTTATTATGTTACATGTTCATTTAGGGGAATTAATCTTAACTTTACCATCATGGTCTATCACATATCGGTTCTACAGTTCAACTGACTTTTAGCAAACGTATTGCGAGCGTGTTATGACACCTCCTTTAACTGTAATCCGAGTATATATGATGCATCTCTCACTCCTTTCTATTAGTTAACTGTATTATAATACATAATTAATCAAAATACTACAAATATTCAGAAAATAATTCAAAATGCATAGTTTTTTGTCATTTTCTGAAATATATGCGCAAAAGAGATTGAGACACAACTATATCAATCGAATCTAAAGGGGAACAAATTGGATAAATGGTCGAGTATGGATCGCTTTTTCCACCGCTGTTGATTTCCGTGCATGACTTCACTTCCCGCAGGAGTCTTCGCCTTTCCCTCCAATCAACAGCTAGAAGCAACTCTAAACATAACCTATATTCACTATACTAATGAAAAGATCCGAACGATGAATCGTTCGGATCTTCCTTTAATTAAAATACGTTTGCCCCAGCCTCTTTGTAATTAATGCAGCTTATGGTTATTAGGCATCTGAGGAGAGGCAGTAGCTTTTGCGAAACTTGTGATCATTTGCTGCATATCTTCTTTTGCAAGCTGCGGCACTTGATAATAATGATGTTTGTTTTGATAAAGAGAAATTTCATAAGCCATTTCAATCCAATTAGGAACACTGTCTCCGAATATTCGGCGAACAACAGGATTAGTTATTTCTAAAGCTGTCATAGTTAAAAGAGATGCTTGAGACTTGACTAGACCCAGCATATGACCTGAAATTCCTTTTTCATTAATTTCCTCAACGGACTGATTCGGCTTTTTAGGCTGCGAAGGCTTTAAGCCATAAACAAAGGTATGAGACTGCTTCATGTTATATACATGTGTAGAACCGGCCGGCTTTTGGCCAGTAGAAAAAGCTTCTACGATTAAATTATATTCATTTAAAATAAACTGATATTGCCGATCAATAATATCAAGCAGCTCTTGTTCTTTTACATATTGCCTAAACATCATAAACTGATCCATTACATTGATCGAGCCGGCAAGTGTTTCATGAACGTCAAACAGCTCATGCCCTCCATGGTTCAATTGAGGGGGGACAGCTCCAGTTTGCATGTTTGTAGGAAGTTCGTGATTATTCATACTAAGTCCTCCTTAAAATCGGTATCGACTATAGTCTTTAAACTTCTTCAAGTTTTATACTCAAACTTGATTTATTCATAAAATGTTGCTCTACATAACTTAATTTACCTCTAGTTAGTTAATTAAAGGGTAAAAGTGAAAGGGTTTTATAAAAAAAAAGCGAATATCAATAACAATTCACGATCTATAGATAGGGGAATCAAAAAACATGAATGAGCTGCTGTCATACTCAAGTGAATTAAAACATGAAGCAAATCAACTGGTGGTATCCAACCGTTTATTTAATTTGTTAAGAGAGTACGGTTGCCCGCTCTCAGGGGAGAGTTTTGAGTTAAATGTCATGACAAATCGCATCATTAATTTTTACGTAGGAAATGATGAAATGGATGAAGAATCTATTTTTCACATGGGGTATCAGCTTACAAAGCGTTTTCAACCTTATAAGATGATATTTGCTAATGAAAAAGGTAAGTATCAGTGGAGTGTGTATATGATTCAGAAGGGTGAAGAGTGGAAGCTTGATATTTCCGTGCTTCCAGAAAATATCGTGAAGGGCAAAGTTGAGAAACAAGTATTATTAAAATCACTTCTCACTGAAAAGAAGCGGGAATGTATTTTATTTTTCAAGCAGCAAAGCGGATATAATCGCTACTATACGAGTGATCATGTCTATAAGGCTGTGCTAGAAGATGACATTTACGATGATATGTCTTTTTTTATGTGGCTGCAAAAACAAAAAAAAGGAAATCAACAAACGTAAAAAAAGAGCCGATTGGGCTCTTTTTATGCATGTACGGATGTTTTTACAGGTAAAGCAGCTTTTAGCATCCAAATATGTTTTTCAATGTTGCCAATTGTCCCAATGAATAAGTCAGCTGTTACGTGATCATGTGCTGCTTCAGCTTTTTCAACTGCATTTTTTAGGTTTTTAACAAGTAGCGTATAGTCATTAATTAAGGTTTCTACCATTTCTTCACTCGTTTGCTCATTCCCATCTTCAGAAAGAGTAGCTGCTTGTAAAAATTGCTTCATCGTAGCAATTGGGCTTCCTCCAATGGCTAGTAATCGTTCTGCATATTCATCTATATAGTCCGCCGTCTCATTATAGAATTCTTCAAATTTTTCATGAAGCGTAAAAAATTGAGGCCCTTTTACATACCAGTGAAAGCGATGTAGCTTTGTATATAATACGTTAAAATCGGCAATTTGTTGGTTCAATACGTTTTCTAAATTCATAGTTAATAGCCTCCTAATGAGTTGTTGTTATCTTATGTTTATATTATATCAAATATCAAATTAAAATCAATACTTATTTATAATTATTATTAAATAATAATCAGAATGCTTTTAAATTGCAGTTATTCTCTTTAAAAACTCTAAAGATATGATAGGATAGAGCAAGAGTATTGAAAGGAAGAAGGGGTAGTCATGCATATTACACCAGAAGCAAAACAATTAATTAACAATATACTTGAAGAGCAGGAGATAACAGGAATTCGCTTGTATTTCAAAGGAATTAGCTGTGAAATCCCTAACATTGGGTTAGCTTTTGAAGAGCCTTTTGAAAATGATGAAATGTATGAAGTCGACGGAGTACAAGTAGCAATGGAAGCTTCCATTGTGCCTTATACAAATGAATTAATGTTAGATGTCCATACAACGCCGTACGGCCCAGGTTTAGCATTAGTTGGAGCTAAAGAAGCTGAGTAAAAAATTTATGTAAGAGAAGCTAACAGGTTTGTTGTTTGTTTTGGTAAACCTTGGTTTAATTAATTCAAACGTTAGTGAAATGGAGGGGGACCTATGCTTCTTTCTCATCATGTAACGGTTGAACAAAGACAGCAAATCAAACGCTTTAAACAGCAAATACAAGACGCAAAAACGCTAGATGAGCGCCGTTTGTATCAAGCCCAGCTAAATAAATTTGTTGAGCGCCTATTTATTGAGAATCGCTTGCAGCGCAGCGGCGAACAATAAAAAACACCTAGAAAAGAAGCCTTCAAAGAAGGTTTCTTTTTTTTTTAGTAGATTATTATACTTTTACACCTTGTAATTATTCATTTTCTTATATATTGCCCTTTATCTATTTGAAATTCGGTTTTCTGTATGAATATAGCACTAAAAACGTGTAAGTGACTGTTAAATGAAAGCGCTTTCTGTTATAGTGAAGGTATAGAATTGTACTTGTTCACCTACAATGTTCATAAGGAGTGGTTTGTATGATTGAAAGAGGAAACTTCTTAATTGGTTTAGCGTGGGGAACATCTTTGAGCATACCTTTATGGATCGCCTTCTTTGGCTGGATAAAATTAGTTTGGCGCTTGCTTTAAATAAATAAAAACAAAAAAGTAAAAAACTTCAGTGGATATGCGCTGAAGTTTTTTTAAATAGTATAAATAGGTATTAAGAACTATTAAATAAATTGTATTTTCAAACGATAAGTAAATAAGACTACTAAAATATTATTTTTGGATTTTTTAGGATTCTAATGTTTTAGGTCTTATTGCATAATAGAAAGCGGGAGTACAAATTGAAAAGCTATCGTTTAGTAAGTTTCTCTACCTTATTTATCTGTCTATTCGTTTTATTCATTTCACCTTTTCAAGACACATCTAGTGCATCAACTGATAAATATCAAAATTTCAAGCAGCTCTCACAGCACGAGTCTTCAGCTAGCTATAAAGTGACGACTAAAGAAGCGAAAAGCCCTGTCCTTATCTTTGCTCCACACGGTGGAGGAATTGAAGGCGGGACAAGCGAAATTGCCAAAGAGCTTAGCAAACAAAATGCTCTTTACCTATTCGAATCGTTAAAATCGAAAGGTTCGCGAGATCTGCACCTCACAAGCACTCATTTTGATGAGCCCACAGCGCGTAAGATGGTAAGCATGTATGATAATGTTTTATCTCTTCACGGGTATTCTGGGAATGAAAAACATATTTTTGTGGGGGGAACTGATCGGGAACGTGCAAAAAAATTAACGCAATTATTAAATCAAAATGGATTTCCCGCGGAACTGATTACAAAAGGGCATGATGAGATTGCAGGCATTAACCCTAAAAATATTGCAAATAAAAATCGTACCGGCAAAAGTATTCAATTAGAGATTAGCCAACCGCTGCGAAGTGCTATGTTTCATTCATTCACTTCACAAGGAAGAGCTTCGTCTAAAACTCAAACTTTTTATAAGTTTACAAATGTGCTTTCTACGTTTGTTTCCACTTCTTACTGATTTAAAAAAAGAATGCTTTCACAAGCATTCTTTTTTTATAAACTAGTTTTCCTATTCGTGACTTATAATAGGTTTCCAGTTAAAATCTTTTACATCTTGAACAGAAGGCTTTCTCACGTGCTGTAAGCTTTCCTTATTACATGCTCCATAAACTAGAAAATTTTGCTGAGCTTCTATTAAAGAAATAGAGTTGGCTCCTAGTTCATTGGCATTCAGCTTTTGATACGGATCGTCTTCCCAAAAACATATCTCACAAATATCATAGTCACCATCACTGTCTAACGATTGATAACCGCAGCAAGGGCACGTATACTTTTTCATTGTTCCTATCCTTTCTGTATGGGATTTTAAGCTATAAAAAAGTCAGCCATCTTATTTAACTATTTTACTATATTCAAAGGTAACCTGAAAGAATATTCAAAAAAATTACAGCAGCATATTTCCTAGGATTTGTGAACATTTTATAACGAATTGGTGATAGTTCTTGTGAGATTGAGTGAAAAAGGAGTACACTTACTAGGAAAATAGATCGTGTTCGGAAACGTCTACATAAAAACATTTTTGGATATGATGAATGAAAAAGAAAAAAGAGATAGGGAGTCATAAATATGAAAAAAATAATAGGTTTACTTTTAGCATGCTTTTTAGCTGTCCCGACAGTTAGTTTTGCTCATACACATGTGCAAACAACAGTACCGGAAAATGGTGCAACTGTTACAGCTCCTCTAAAAGAAATTAAATTAACCTTTGAAACACCCATCGAGAAAATCAGTACTGTGACCATTACAAAAGATGGACAAAAAATTTCACTTGCATCGCAAAAAGTAGAGGGGCATGATTTAATAGCTTCTGTTGATCAGCCTCTTGAAAACGGATCTTACGCAGTAAACTGGGAAATTGTAGGGGAAGATGGTCATGTAATGAAAGATTCGATTGCTTTTAAAGTAGATGTGAAAGATGAAGCGAAAGAAGAGAATACTCAAGCAGCCGGAAAAGATAGTGAAAAAAAGCAAGGCGCCACGCAATCCGAACAGCACCAAAAAAGTGCAACAGCAAATGATGAGAAAACAGAGAACAATGATTCTTCATCGTTTTTTGTTATCATGATTATTGCTATTGTAGTGGTGGTTGGCGCATTACTCTTAATCTTCAGAAAGAAAAAGGCTTAAAAAGATGAGTGTTTTGTTGCCTGTTTTTGAGTGGTTCACATACGTAGCTCTTTCCTTATTATTAGGATTTGCCGTACTGCAATATGTGCCCCTTACAAAAAAGCCAACAATTTTATTATCAAAGCGATGGCTACTTGCAAGTGCAGCGGCTGTCGCTCTTTTTTCGGTTGGAAATTCGCTTGAGATTATTTTATCTTTTTCAAAAATAAGAGGGTTAGGTGAAATAGTTCGTCTTGTATTATTGGAAACAAGAACGGGACACGCCTGGATCTTTGTTGTACTGATTGCTATTTTATGTATGGTTGCTGTTTCAATAGAGAGCCACCCCCATATGTATACATTACTGACTGTAGCCTTAGTGGGAGGAATCGCCTACGCAAGTCACGCAGCATCCGCTTCTGTGCTTAGCGGCATGTTGTCTCATTCCCTTCATATTTTAGCAGTTGGACTGTGGGGAGGAGTGGTTCTGATTGTTGCCGCTTTTTCAAAAGAAACCTCCAATTGGAAAAGTTTCTTAAGCTGGTTTACTCCTTTTGCGATCGCTTGTTTTGTGCTTCTTTCATTAAGTGGGTTCATTTCGATGGTTATTATCATGGGGCTGTCCAACTATGTAAATTCATGGGCTACAGATTACGGGCAATCTCTTTTGTTAAAGCATATTACGATTATTCCGCTGCTTGCATTTGCCGTCATCAATGGCTTTCTTATGAAAAAAGCGATAAAACATCCAGAATATAAGCCCGTGATGTGGATTCGAGCAGAAAGCATTATTTTGCTTATCATTTTTTTATTTACAGCTATCATGGTAACGCAATCGCCGCCAACTAATATAAGTCATATGGCAATGGATTCATCGATTCTTCCTTTTATCTATGGGAAACAAGTGACGCTGCCTCTAACGTTTCACGTAACGATTGTAGGAATCCTATTCTTATTTGTTGCACTGCTGTTTTTTGTGTATTTACTTGTTTGTTTTTACAAAAAGACAGTATGGCTCAGCGTATTAAGTGCGGGTTTGTTTGTGTTTGCTTTTTATATTGCGATGATGACAAGTATTCAAGTCTAAAAACAGTGAGAAATATCTCACTGTTTTTTTATTAGCCATTAAAAGTAGTGTTATCTCTCGGGCCATTTCTCGGAGAAGGGGGCATCGGCATTTGGGAACTAGAACCGGAGCCGGATGTAGAGCCGCTTGGAGGCGATATATTTCCTGCGTTTCCAAAAATAACGATCCCGCCAGAAATTGTGCCAATAGAAATAGATTTAATATAAACAGACATCCTTATTCAACCTCTCATCTAGTAAAAGAATTCAGTGTACCACAGTATATGACCAGCTTGTCATTTTTGTATAGACGAGTTTAAAAAATAGGTAAAAGCTTAGAAGTTCAGGTTGAGAAAGGAAATGGTGTAAAATAAGATAGAACTTTGAAGGTAAAGTGTTGATATCACCTATTAAAAGAAGTAGAAAGGAACTAAGATGAATACGCAAAAAGGAATTCATTTTTCATTTAAAAAATTATGGTTGCTAACGAACCCTCCGACAGGAAAGCTACTCATTTCGTTCATACTGGCCTTAATTAATACCGGAGCGTCGCTTTCTATTCCTCTTGTCATTAAAGAAGTGATGGAGAAAATTGCAGTAGGCGTCTCACCGCAGCTTATAGCAGGACTCCTTGGTTTATTTGCTGCTCAAATGGCAACAAGCGCAGTATCTCTTTATCTCCTTGCTCAAGTAGGCCAAGGTGTTGTAAAAGAACTCAGACATAAAGTGTGGAACAAGCTCATAAAGCTTCCGGTTTCATTTTACGACCAAAATCGTTCCGGTGAAATGGTAAGCCGCATTACAAATGATACAACCATTGTGATGAACTTATTGTCAACAGAAATGATTGACTTTGTTAAAAATATTTTATCTATTATCGTTGCCATTGTTATTTTATTTACGCTTGATGTACCCATGACGCTCATTTTATTAGCGGTTATTCCCGTTATGTTTGTACTGGTTATGCCGCTAGCGAGAAAAATACATAAAATTTCACGTGAGCAGCAGGATAAAATGTCCAAGCTTACAGCTTTTTTAGCTCAAATGCTGAGTGAAATTCGCTTGATTAAAGTATCCGGTTCAGAGAAAAAAGAAGTTGATTCAGGCTTACAATCGTTTCAGTCACTCTACCTCTTCGGTGTAAAGAGAGCTAAAATTGAAGCTATCATTACACCGATTATTAGCACGGTGATGACCGCTGTTATGATTGCCATCGTCGGGTTTGGTGCATACCGGGTGAGTGAGGGATTTATCACTGCAGGAGAGCTGGTGGCTTTTGTTCTTTACCTTTTTCAAATTATGGTTCCGGTTGGTTCACTTACCCGATTTGTTACGAGCTTTCAGCAAACTAAAGGAGCTTCAGAAAGAATCTTTGATATATTAGCTGAGAAAGAAGAGAACTATGAAAATGGAGAAGTGCTTGAACAGGTAGGGAGTTTAAGGTTCGATAAAGTTGCTTTTCAATATGAAGATAAACCCGTATTGCAGGAAGTTTCATTTTCTGCTAAAAAAGGAGAAGTTACCGCATTTGTTGGACCTAGCGGAGCTGGAAAATCTACTGTTTTTTCTCTTATCGAACGCTTTTATGAGCCTTCATCGGGTCACATATTCTTGGATGGAACAGACAGTCAAAACGTCAACTTACGTTCGTGGCGTCACCTATTTAGCTATGTTCAGCAAGATTCTCCGATTTTAGCAGGAACAATTCGAGAAAATCTCATTTACGGATTAGAGCGGCATGTGACGGATGAAGAAATAGAAGAAGCAGCAAAGTTAGCGAATGCTCATCATTTCATTCAGTCCTTTGAAGCTCAATATGAAACAATGATTGGAGAAAGAGGTATTAATCTCTCAGGAGGACAGCGACAGCGTATTGCAATTGCCCGAGCGCTGTTACGAAATCCTCAGTTTTTATTACTGGACGAAGCGACAGCTAGCTTGGACTCCGAGTCAGAAAAGCTTGTGCAAGAGTCATTGGAGACAGTAATGAAAGAACGCACATCACTCGTCATTGCCCATCGTCTATCTACGGTCATTAATGCGGACCAAATTGTTGTAATAGAAGAAGGGCAAGTTACAGGAAGCGGAACGCATAAAGAGCTGTTAGCCTCTCATTCTTTTTACCGGCGTTTGGTAGAGCAGCAGTTTCAAACATCCCTATAGAACAAACAAAAAAAGACTGCTTTCGAGCAGTCTTTTTTTAGTTTATTTATTTAGCTTTTTAACTAATTCATCACCCATTAACTCAGAAGAAAAAGGATCTCGGCTTGTGACAATTTGATCATTTGCCCAAACAGCATATGCTTTTTTATCCATCTCAGGGATGTAATTAGCCACTTCACGAAGTTCTTGTTCTAAACTGTATGGTAAAAAGGGAAGTACTTCTTCCGGTTCAATTTCATCAGGATAACCGGTTACGTCTAGTCCTTTAATTAACAGTTCATCATCGGATCCTTTCAAGAAAGCAAACACAGAAGGTCCGTGACACTCAGCTGCTAAAATACCTCCGTTGTCGTACACTTTGTTCATAAGTGCATGCAAGTCCACATTTTTTGCTAAGTCAAACATAGCGCCGTGGCCGCCTACTACTAAGATAACGTCATAGTTCTCAGCATCTACTTCTTCAAGTTTCATTGTCTGATCCGCTCTTCCTGACTCATATAATTTCTTATACGTTCCGTCTGGATCAAAGTCTTCTGAAATACTTCGAACGTCTAGTTCCGGCTTACCTCCAAAAGGTGAGGCTAAGTCAACGGTGTGTCCTGCGTTCTCAAGCTTTTGCAGCGGAGCAAATAATTCTTCTGCCCACCAACCTGTGTGATAATCTTTCTCTTCGTATCCGCTTGATAATACAGCTAACACTCTTGCCATGTTTATACCTCCTAAATGATGTAAAACGTATAGTGATACATATCATGTATTCATTGTGAACTGTACCCTATATAAAAAAACTTTAAACAATGGCAAGTTATGAAAAGGTAGCGTGAATCATAAACAAAACCAAAAAAGAGATAGCAAATTTAAGATGCCACTTTTTATCTGTACGCTTATAGCGCTTCACGCCCATCACGAGCAGACAAGCTAGAACAGCCATCGTGATAATTCCTGAAAAGTACGTAAAATTTGCTTGAAATCCTTTTATCAAAGCCATATAACCATGTAAAATAATCAAAGCAGTTGATATAAGGGCAACGGGAACGTGCCACTGACGAACGTACTTGGCTAAAAACTGAATAAGCGGTTTTAACTCAAACTTTCCTTTTTTAATTTGCGATATCGGTTTCCATTTTAATAATAAAAAGATAGGATAAATAGCTAAAGCTGCAAAGAAACCAATTCGTGCGATAGAACCAAGCTCTTTAAAATTCCCTTCGTATATTTTAGAATCAAGCGGAAGGGAATGTTTATAAATAGGGACGTAAATAAGCCCTGCTACAACTAGTAAAAAAGAGATAGTAAAGATAAAGATCACTTTTTTACGCTCACTTTTATTTTTGATTAACGTCTGTAGCCATGATTTTTTAGCTGGAGATTTAGCGGAATTCATTTTCTTCCTCCTTGGAAAAATCTAGTTAGTATCAGTATGAACTTTTTTTCTTAAAAAATCTTTAAAAATCCTTCTTTTTTTAAAAAATTCATTTTTTTCTTTGCAATACGCGTTATAGTTAAACAAAGGGTTTAAAAAGGAGATGAATACATGAAAAAAAGAATAAGTATATCTATAATCAGTCTTTGTTTACTTTTAACAGCCTGTGGTCAGGAACCTGCTCAAAGCACAAATGCTGAGAAGCCAAAACCGTTGGACGTAAACCTTCAAGGCCCAGAGAAGTTACAGAAAAATGAAAACGGTATCTACAAAGCCGAAGTTACATATGGAGACGAAAAAGTAAAAAATGATGACGTTGAAATGATTGAATTTGAAATAGAGAAAAAAGATGGCGAAGGGAAAGGGAAGATGTTAAAGCCTAAACAAATAGGAAAAGGTGTATATGAGATACAAACATCTTTCTCTGAGCCTGGCACATATACCGTGCAGTCACATGTTTCTGCAAAAGGGACGCATAACATGCCTCTTATAACCGTTACGGTTAAATAAAAGAAGTCAAGGATGCTAATTCCTTGGCTTCTTTTCGTTTAGTATGTCCGTTAAATTCCCATTCTACAAGGGGAAAAGGTTATTTGGAATAGGATGATGTTTTCTATCATCAATTAAAGTAATGCACTGAGCCAGCTGTTCAATCCCTCGTTTGATCGTATTCTTATTTACTTGTGAGATGCTTAATCGGAGAAGCGTGTCTCGTTTATATTCTGGTAAAAAAAATCTAGAAGCATCATCAACATATATGTGCTGCTCGTTTAGCATGTGGACGATCTGTTTTGCTTTCACATGCTCAGGTAAACTAATGGATAAATAGAATCCTGAAGGTGGCTTAGAAAAATGTGTATGAGCGGGCAGCAGTGAATCACATGCTTCTACAAGAGTTTGCATTTTGGTATGGTATACCTCTTTTATCTTTTTAAGATGACTAGTAAACATGCCGCTTTTTAAATAAATTTCAAGAGCGCCTTGGGAAAGCGCTGAACTATTAAAATCTGAACTGAATTTATATCGTAAAAAGTTGCTATTCATTAACGAAGGAAGCACGATAGCAGCAATGCGTAACCCAGGAAGAAAAATTTTCGAAAAGCTTTTAATATAAATGACTCGTCCAGAAGGATTAAAAGAAAATAAAGGATCTGATTTTGCATCGGGATCAAGGTCGCCCAAAAAGTCATCCTCGACTATATATACATCGTATTTTTCGGCCAGCTCCACGATTTTTTTCTTCTCGAAATTTGTATAACAATGTCCAAGAGGATTATGGAATCTTGGAATAATATAGAAAAATTTTATGTCATTATTTCGAAAAATGTACTCCAAACGATCAAGATCAATCCCTTCCATCGATAGCTCGATCCCAAAAGTAGTAGTTTGGTGCAGGGTAAGAGACTCGATAAAACCGAAATAAGTGGGCTGTTCAATCAGGATATTATTTTTTCCATTTGGAAATGGCATAGAAACTAATAAGTGAAGAGCTTGCTGAGACCCAGATACAACAACTAACCTTTCAGCTTGAGTGAACACCTGTAGGCTCTGCAAGTGTTTCACTAACTGTACCCGCAATGAGTAAGAGCCTTGTTGATCAGAGTATGTAAAAAGCTCTTCTTTGTAGTGTTCAATTGCTTGGTTTATACAATGCTGAAATTCAAGATAAGGCATAACGTTTTTATCTGGACCAGCAGACAAGAAATCAATCACTTCATTTTCATTCGTCCTATGTTGAAATTCTGCCACAACGTAGTAGCCGCTTTTAGGAACAGAATAAATTAAATGCTCTTTTTCTAATTCGCTGTACGCTTTAATAACGGTATTCTTGCTGCACGAAAAATGGTGGGAGAGTCGGCGAACAGAAGGGAGTTTACCACCTGCAATAAGCGATCCATTTGCTAGGCCAAGCTTAATTTCTTCCATGATTTTTAGATATTTCAAACTCATAGGTCCTACTCCTTTAATTTGTACCCGTACAGTTAGGTAAAAGAATGATTTATTTTACTAGTTGTCCTGCGCTATCCTTTTAATTATATCAGAACTTTTTTTAGAAAAATGGTACAGTTCTGAAAAATAAAAAGACAGGGGTAGGGTAAGATGCAAAAAGAAACGAGAGAGAAAATCGGCTTATTGTTAGGGGTAGTAGGCGTTATCTGTTTTAGCTTAACCCTTCCTTCTACAAGCATTGCAGTCGAGTATTTCGGAACGACAGTCGCCGGTTTAGGAAGAACAGCTATAGCTGCTATCTTAGTAGCTGTGATATTGATTGTACGAAAAGAAAAATTTCCTTCTCTTCGCCAATTTAAAAGTCTGCTGATCGTTGCTTTAGGCGCAGTTTTAGGGTTTCCTCTGCTCACTTCCTGGGCAATGAAATCATTGCCTGTTTCTCACGGAGCGGTTGAACTCGCTCTTTTACCATTAGCCACAGCCGGTTTTGCGATGTTTAGAGGAGGGGAACGTCCTTCTTTCAAATTCTGGATATCAAGCATGATTGGTTCTGCGGCTGTTATCGTGTATGCTCTTCACCTCGGATTTGGTCAACTGCAGTTTGCCGATGCCGCTTTACTAGCAGCGGTGCTGATACTTGGACTGAGCTACGCAGAAGGAGGGGTGTTGGCAAGAGAATTAGGCAGCTGGCAGGTAATTGCTTGGGCCATTATCATCGGTGCGCCATTTTTTATGATTCCAGTGGGACTAAGCATTACAGCTGAGATGCTTCATGCGCCTTTAAAAGCGTGGGTTAGTTTGATTTATCTATCAGTTGTGAGTCAATTTTTAGCATACGTTGCTTGGTACAGCGGGATGGCTATGGGGGGAATAGCGAGAGTTAGCCAGGTTCAATATTTGCAGCCATTTTTAATGATTCTGTTTGCAGCTCTATTTCTAGGCGAATCAATTACACTTTTTACTCTTGCTATAGCAATAATTGTTGTCTTTTCGGTTGTGCTAGGCAAAAACGCCTCGGTATCAAAAAAAGAAGTGCATCCCCAGAAAATGATGAATAAAGACGCTTAACTAATATGTAAATTTGTTACATTAAAACAGCATGCTCTATTTCCGTTAGCAATCGGCAGGTTCATTCAGTCTCCTGTTTTTCTATGTAAGTTTCAAGAGCCAAAGTATAAGAAATGAATGAATTTCCTATGTAAAAAAGGTATATAACGGTTTTTTTTCACATAGGTTGAACATTATACAAGAACTTGTACACCGAAAAAATACAATTAGACAAATAATTCGTATTGGGCTTGTCATATACATAGAGAGAAGAGGTAGTGATGAAAAAGGACGGGAGATAGAGGAGATAACGAGATGAACACTTTTTTGAAAGGAACGTTTATTCTAGCAGGTGCTGCCTTTGCAGGAGAGTTAATTGAATTTCTTGTAAATATGGTACTTGCTAGAGAATTAGGAAGGGAAGGCATGGGCATGTACATGACTGTTCTTCCTATCATTTTTCTTATTGCCACCGTAGCCAACTTAGAACTGCCTATTTCTATTTCTAAATTTCTTGCTGAACATCATCGCAAAGAACATCAGCATATGATGAAGCATGCCACCATTTTTGCGACTGCTGTGAGCTTGGGGATCTTTTTTATTACACTGGCCGTATTAGCAGCCTTTCCATTTTTCAGTCACTATCATCCTTACTTGAAATGGGTTGTACTATGTTTCATTCCGGTTGTTTCATTTTCAGCGGTGCTTCGTGGATATTTTACGGGTAAAAATAATATGATGACCATCGCTGTGTCTAATTTTATTCGCAAAGCCTTTCAGCTAACTATTTTATTTGTTGTTTTTCAAATGTTCGCTTTCACAGATGTTAAAATGTCTCTGTTTATTGCGATTTGTACACTGATTGGAACCGAAGCTGTTATTTTGCTTTATTTTTTTATCACGTATGTTACTCAGTTAAGTGTTTTATCAAGAGGGCACAGGCCTCTGCTTTCTCCAAGTGAGATTCGGAAAAAGCTGTTAGGCGTCTCACTTCCGACCACGGGACTGCGTTTATTTAATGCGGTATGTAATGCTATTCAGCCGTTTTTAATCAAACACGCGCTCGTTTTATCGGGCATGACGTTAACCGGGGCAACGCAGCATTTTGGTATGCTAACAGGGGTAGCGATGTCGATCGGCTTTTTTCCGGCTTTCTTTGCTCACTCTCTTTTAGTAGCACTCATACCTGCTGTATCTGAAGCTCATGCGAAAAATCAGGAAGAACAGCTTCAAAGACTTTTGACTCAAAGTATGCAAATGACATTTTTATATGGGATTCCGTCTATAGTGGCGATGTATTTCTTTGCTGAGCCGCTTACTAACTTGTTTTTTCATTCTACAGAAGCCGTGTACTATCTAAAGGCTTTATGGCCGTATTTTCTTTTTCACTTCTTTGCCGTCCCGCTTCAAGCTTATTTAATTGGACTCGGCTATGTAAAAGATGCTTTTTATCATACGATTTGGTCTCATATTGTCTCTTTTTCCCTGATGTTTTTCTTAGGATCACAAACAAATATTGGCATGCAGGGAATTATTATCGGGATGAACTGTGGCGTGGTTGTTTTGACCGTTCTGCATTATGTAACGATTTGCAAAGTCATTAACGTTTCCTTTTTTTCACTTAAGCATAAAACGCATTTATCTTAAAAAAACCTCCAACAGTGAAGTTGGAGGTTTTTTGGTTACCAGTTATTCATAATTGAGCTAAACAGTGTAGCAGGGTCTTGTCCGCCGCCGCCTGATAAGTATTTCGTTGTTTGCGTAGAATTAGCATTATCAAAGCCAGCGTGGATAGAAACGACTGCATCATCGGTATACCCGACAAACCAAGCATCTTTGACGTCGTTGGTTGTACCGGTTTTACCTGCAGCATCTCGTGAAGAACGAGCGTTAACACCTGTTCCATAGCTTTTTTCAATTACGTCTTGCAGCATGGATGTCATTGTATCCGCATTTTCTTCACTCATTACTCGCTCTGTCTGAATGTCTGGCTTTTTCACTTCACCGTCGCGCATCTCAATTTTCCGAATTGCGTACGGCTTAGTCATGACGCCTTTGTTAGCGAAGGTTGTATATCCTTGTGCTAACTGAAGGGGAGAGAACGTTGTCGTCGTTCCTCCAAGAGCAAGTCCTAATTTTGACTTATCGTCATCTTCAAGAGGAAGTCCAGCTTTTTCCATGAATTTTACGCTTGTATCAATACCAATTTGTTTTAAAAGCCAAACAGCTGGAACGTTAAGTGAACGAGTAAGTGCTTCACGCATTGTCACATGCTTTTGATATTCACCTTCTGCGTTTTTAGGGCTATATCCACCGCCAAAGTCTTGTCGTTCGTCACTTAAGAGTGAAGTTGGTGTATAATCTCCAGTTTCTAGTGCTGGACCGTATACGGCTAAAGGCTTAATAGCTGAACCAAGCTGATAGCCGCTTGTAGCACGGTTTAAGCCGTTTCGTTCATAGCTGCGTCCTCCATACATCGCTGAAATCCCGCCTGTTTTAGGGTTGACAGCTGAAATCCCAACCTCTACTTTGCTGTTGATGTCATCATCTCGGAACGTATGATTTGCTACAGAGTTATTAATCGATTCCTGTAAATTAGGATCTAAATCTGTATAGATGGCATAACCACCCTTATAAAGGTCATCAGCAGATACGCCATATTGTTGAGCAGCTTCTTTAATTACATAATCAATAAATGCTTGATTTGAGTTCGGTTTTTTAACCGGAATACTAGGCTCGACTACGCGTTCGTTTAACGCTTGCTGATACTGAGTATCGCTAATAACGTTTTGGTCATGCATCAGTTTCAATACAACGTTTCGTCGGGCTGTTGCTTTTTCTGTACTATTGCTTGGTGAATACGTACTCGGCGCTTTTGGGAGTCCTGCTAAAAGCGCAGCTTCGCCTACGGTTAAATCTGATACAGGCTTATTAAAATAAATCTGAGAAGCTGCACCAATACCGTATACACCGCTTCCGAAATAAATTTGATTTAAATATAATTCCAAAATTTGATCTTTTGTAAATTGTCTTTCTAAGCCTAGTGATAGAAACATTTCATCTACTTTACGTTTAATGGTCTTATCACTAGATAAGTAAAGATTTCTTGCTAACTGCTGCGTAATGGTACTTGCGCCTTCAGCTTTACTCATTGTTACAATGTTCTTAAAAAGGGCGCGGCCAATACCTTGTAAATCAATCCCAAAATGCTTGTAAAAGCGACGGTCTTCCGTTGCAACAAACGCCATTTTTACATAATCGGGAATTTCATTGCTCGAAACATTTTGACGGGGAACGGTTTTATACAATTCGTCAATCTTACGGTCATTTTTGTCATAGACTACCGTACTTTGAACCGACTGCAGTTTCGAGTAAGATAAATCAGCCGTTTGCTGAAATTGCTTTAATACATAGGTAACTCCTAGCATTACAATTAAAACAACGACTAAAAAGGCTAAAATAAATTTCCTCATGTTGGTTCACTCCACTAAGTAATAATTCCATGTTCACACATAGCTACATTCTTCGTCTTTACAAGGTCGTTATGTAAAGAATGCTGAAGTTTGTTGACCCATTCAATCTTTTAACAAAGAGATGGGTGATAAAGTATTAACGTTTACAAGCTGACGCGCTAAGTTTAATAAAGGCTATTATTCAAGTGCAGGTAAGTTTTTAGGGTATAAGACGATTGACATAAATAGCTCTTTACGCAGTTATTTTTTGCTTACTCGCAGATGCTTCGTTTTTTTATTAAACTGAAACAAAGTGAAATACAATCATCTGAACTTAGTTTACCCATAAATTTGTGTTTGTCAAATAAAGTCGTATAAAGCACCATTCGGGGCTTTGTTCCCCTTTATGAAAAACCAAGGGGGTATTTTACGTTCTGTTTCTCATAGAAAAAAGTTGCTATAACACGTATAAGAAATACGATTTAGTACGCTCGGGTATAAATGCTGATATCTGTTGAAAGTAACGAAATAAAGAAAAAATTAACTAATTTATCAGACTAGGGCACTTTTTATACGAAGGAGGACGGGCGAGTTTTAATTATTATCCACCTTTTGACGGGAGCACTTAGATAAAAGTGGAATATTTCTTTACCCGCTGTAAGTCAAACGAATTAAATACCTAGCTGCATATGAGCAATGGCCATATGAAGTTATTCAGTATTATGTGATACTGCCAGCAAAACATACAGGTATTTCTTTGACAGTAGTTCCTTTACAAATGCTTCGAAAGTTCTTATAATAAAATTATCTTTAATTCGAGATATTTAAAAGGAGTGGATATACGTGAAACATATTTTTAAAAAAGGAACGGACGAGACGAAACCGACTTTATTGCTGTTGCATGGTACAGGAGGTACAGAACAAGATCTGCTCTCTGTTGCAGATATGATTGATTCCTCTTGCTCCGTATTATCTGTAAGAGGAAATGTACTAGAAAACGGAATGCCCCGTTTCTTTAGACGTTTACAAGAAGGAATATTTGATATAGAAGATTTAATTGAACGTACAAAAGAACTTCATCAATTTTTAGATGAAGCGGCTGAAACATATTCATTCGACCGACACAACATCGTAGCTGTAGGCTACTCAAATGGTGCCAATATTGCAGGAAGTTTGCTGTTTCATTATGAGAATTCTTTAAAAGGGGCGGCTCTTCTTCATCCGATGGTTCCAAGAAGAGGAATTGAAGTGCCTAAGACCGACGCCTCTATCTTTATCGGCGCAGGTACAAACGATCCTATTTGCCCAGCATCAGAAACGGAAGAACTTTCTGCTCTTTTAGAAAAAGCCGGAGCGGACGTACAGGTCCATTGGGAATCATTTGGACATCAGTTAACACGAACAGAAATTGAAGCAGCTGAAAAATGGTATCGGTCAAAATTTTAATTTCAAAACTTTCCGCACTCGTGCGGGAAGTTTTTTTATTTTCAAAAAACAAGGACAGTTATCATACAAAAGATAGATATAAATGGTAAAAAGTACTTTTTTTACTGAATGAAGGGAAATTTTATGATATCATTTTATTTCCGGTATATCCTTGCAGAACAGCTATTTTTAGGTAAAGTATCAAATTATTTTAAAATTCCTGGCTTCTATCACAAAAAAATGAAACCAAAGTCTGAGTAAACCGTTATAATAAATGCAGGATTTAAATTCAAAAGGATGGTTAAAAGCATATGACTCGTTTTTTTATTGTTTTACTTTTCGTTCTAATGGTTATATGTGTATATACCATTATTTCGCAAACCCTTTACCGTCGCTATCATTCATCAGTCATAATAAAAGGGGCAAAAAAGCATAAAATAGCTATAACATTTGACGATGGGCCTCATCCTGTTTATACGCCAAAAATTTTGGACTTGTTCAAACTGCATGAAATGAAAGCTACTTTTTTTATTGTGGGAGAACTAGGGGAAAAACACCCGTCTATTTTAAACAGGATGATTGATGAAGGACATGAAGTAGCTATACATCATCATCGTCACGTGAGTGCATGGACGCAAACACCTTGGCAATTAAAAAGACAAATTCATCAATGTGCACAGGTTATAGAGAAAGTAACAAATCAAAAGCCGCTTTTTTATCGTCCGCCGTGGGGACATTTAAATATGAGCAGTTTATTAATGGCCAAGCCATATCACCTCGTAATCTGGACAGGAATCTTTCAGGATTGGACACTAAAAACAACGAAAACGGCATTAGTTCAAAAACTAATGCGTAAAGTAGAAGATGGAGCCATTTTTGTTTTACACGATAATGGAGATACCCCGGGAGCAGATGAAAAAGCACCTGAAATGACGATTGCGGCGTTAGAAGAATTTTTACCTTACTTAAAACAGCAAGGGTATGAAAGTATAACCATGCAGCAATTGATGAATCAATCGTAAATAGAGGAGCGAGCAGTGGACTTAACAATTATTTCTCAGTATATACATTCCTATGGTTATATCGTTATTTTACTTGTACTTTTTTGTGGGATTGTTGGAATTCCAGCGCCTGAAGAATCATTTTTAATATTATTAGGCATGTTTATTGCCAAACATCAGCTGAACTTATACGAATCATCTCTTTTTGCTTTTTTAGGTGTTATAACTGGAATGCTTACTGCTTACGGGCTAGGAAGGTATGCGGGAACCCCATTTTTTGATAAATACGGAAAATACGTAGGGTTAACCAAAGAGAAAATTGAAGCGGCAAGCGGCAGCTACCATAAATATGGGATATGGACCATTTTATTTGGTTTATATATTCCAGGCTTACGTCAAATTAGCCCATATATGGCAGGAATAAGTCGCTATCCGTTTTTGCTTTATTTGCTGTTATCGGTGGTAGGCAGTCTAGTATGGGTCCTTTCTTTTCTCGTTCTAGGTTACTATGTAGGAGACCGGATTCATATTTCGTATATCATTATGGGAGCTGTAGCTTTTTTTGTTATTTATTTACTTATAAAAAGAAAAAGAAACCGAAAACGTCTTGAGAGGAGGGATGGTCAATGAGGAAGGTTCTGTTCTTGCCGCTTTTTCAGATGCCATCTGGTCATCACCAAGTAGCAGACGCCGTTATGGATGCCATCATGGAACGTTTTTCTCACGTTATTTGTCAAAAAATTGATTGTTTAAGCTATTGGAGCAAACCGCTTGAACAAATGATTTCATCGATATACATGAAATGGATTTCTGTTTTTCCAAAGCAGTTTGAAAAATTTTATTACGGGCATGTATACAAAAAAAACGACCATACGATGGATGATTTTGTCGTGAAAAAGTGGCCGATTATCGAATATCATATGAAGAAATTAATTGATGCAGAGCAGCCCGACGTCATTGTTTGCACACACAGCTTTCCTTCCTGTGTATTAAGCGGCTTAAAAGAAAAAGGAATCATTGATCTTCCTATTATAAACGTATACACCGACTTCTTAGTAAGCGACGTATGGGGTAAAAATGGAATCGAACTTCACTGCGTGCCTGATCAGGATACGAAAGCATTTCTACAAAACGTTCACGGTGTAAAAGAGTCTTCTATTTATGTAACGGGCATTCCCGTTCATAAAGCGTTTTTAAAAAGACGGATTGACCATCTCATGCCACAGAAGCATATCCTGATTGCCGGAGGAAATTCGGGCCTTGGGAATGTACGCAAAATGCTTCAGCAGCTTCCGCAAAACTGTACGTATATGTATTATGTGCTGTGTGGAAAAAATAAAAAGTTGTATCAAGAACTAGTGAAACTAAACCACCCGAAAGTTAAAGCGGTCCCGTATGTAAAATCAAGAGAGAAAATGAATGATTTATATGAAGGAGCAGATGCCATTGTCACAAAAGCAGGAGGCGTTACAATTAGCGAAGCCCTTCATAAGAGACTACCTATTTTTATTCATTCATCTCTTCCCGGTCAAGAACAAATTAACATTGAATATCTAAAAGAAAAAGAGCTGCTGATACCGCTTAATGATGCTGAAGCCTTTGAACAGCAGCTTAAGAACATTTTAGAAAATGATGTGAAACGAAACCGGTTGATAAAACGAATGGACGAATATGTAGACAGCTTAGAAGTAAAAGTAGATCGCGTGCTTGCAGATCACTTTAAGCTGTATCGATATGAGACAAGTCAAAATCAATTTTAAGCAGAACATTGGTTATTTCTTTTTACATTCGATAAACTAACTGTAGATATAACATCTGTAGAAGGTTAAATGAAGTAAAAGGAGATTATAATATGAACTCAGTTATTGAAACGATTTTAAATCATCGTTCTATTCGCAAATATGAAGACAAACCATTGTCGGAAGAGCAAATTCAGACGATTGTAGAAAGCGCACAGGCAGCTTCCACATCAAGCTATATTCAAGCGTACTCCATTATTGGAGTAAAAGATAAAGAAACGAAGCGAAAGCTTGCCCAATTAGCAGGAAATCAGCCTTACGTAGAAACGAATGGACACTTCTTTGTATTTTGCGCTGACTTTCATCGTCATGATGTCATTGCAGAAATGGAGAAAAAAGATTTATCGACAGCGCTCGAAAGCACAGAGCAGTTCATGGTAGCTATTATTGACGTTGCCCTTGCTGCGCAAAATGCAACGCTTGCTGCTGAATCAATGGGACTTGGAGCTTGTTATATTGGCGGTTTGCGTAACGAATTAGAAGAAGTAAGCAAATTGTTAAAACTGCCTCATCATGTAATCCCGTTATTTGGTCTAACGGTTGGACATCCAGCGGGTATGACGGATAAAAAGCCGCGCTTACCATTTAAACATGTGTATCATGAAGAAACATATGAGCCAAACCATGAGCAGACGAAAAAAGAATTAACGACGTATAACGAAGAAATTTCTGCTTATTACAACGAACGAACAAATGGCAAACGCCAAGACACATGGACTGGTCAAATGGCTGAAATGCTTTCCAATCCTAAGCGTATGTATATGAAAGAATTTGTTGAAAAGCAAGGATTTAATAAGAAATAAAAAGGCTGGGACACAAGTAGTTTAGCCGAATTGAAAAGCGAACCGCTCATCAGAATCTTTGATGAGCGGTTCGCTTTTTTTGTTATGGTGAACATAGGTTTCATTTATGTAGTTCCTTCTAGCAGTTGACTGGATTCATTTCCAACCTCTTTTTTGTTACGAAAAAAACTTAATATACCCGTTAAATGGTCAATAAAAAAGAAGAGGCATAGCCAGTAATGATAGAGAAATTTAACTATTTTGGTTAAAACAACAATAAAAAGCAGTAAAAAGTAGAAACGTTTCATCATATAGCCAAATTATCAGAAATATTACGTTTAAACGTTCCTTTTTGTTAAGTTTTGTAATAAAAGTAGCATGGCTCTGTAACGGCTGTGAAATATGAGGATGATATCATTCAATCATTGAGTAAATAAGGAGGTATTCGTAATGAAAAAATTTATATTTACTCTAGGAACAACAGCAATCCTTTCAGCGGGATTTGTAGGTGCAGCTTCTGCTTCTACAAGCGGAACGTATCACGTAGAAAAAGGTGATACGTTATGGAAAGTCGCTCAAAAGCACAGCGTGAGCGTAGACGAGCTAAAAGATGCAAATAACTTAACATCTAATATTATTTATCCAAATCAAGAATTAAACGTAGCTACTATAAAAGAAATGACGCACAAAGTTCAGCAAGGAAATACATTATGGTCCATCAGTCAGCAATACGGCGTGACGGTAGATCAAATTAAAGAATGGAACGGACTGAAGTCAGATTTAATTTATCCTGGCGAACAACTAAAAATTCAGTCTCCAAACGGCCAAGCTCAGCAATCAAGCCCTTCAGTAGCCCAAGCTGCTCCAGAAGCTCAGCAAGCTCAAGCGCCGGCTGAACAATCTCAAGAAGAACAGCAGCAAGCTCAAACTGAACAAGCTCAAAAAGAGCAGCAGCAAGCTCAAGCTGAACAAGCTCAAAAACAACAGCAGCAAGCTCAAGCTGAACAAGCTCAAAAAGAGCAGCAGCAAGCTCAAGCTGAACAAGCTCAAAAACAACAGCAGCAAGCTCAAGCTGAACAAGCTCAAAAACAACAGCAGCAAGCTCAAGCTGAACAAGCTCAAAAACAACAGCAGCAAGCTCAAGCTGAACAAGCTCAAAAACAACAGCAGCAAGCTCAAGCTGAACAAGCTCAAAAAGAGCAGCAGCAAGCTCAAGCTGAACAAGCTCAAAAACAACAACAACCTGCTGAATCGTCACAACAAGCCAGCGGCAAATCAATGACAGTTGAAGCAACTGCCTATACGGCTAATTGTGCTGGATGTAGCGGTACAACTGCTACAGGAGTGGATTTAAAAGCAAATCCAAACCAAAAAGTAATCGCTGTTGATCCTAGTGTTATTCCGTTAGGTTCGAAAGTTTATGTAGAAGGCTATGGTGAAGCTGTAGCTGCCGATACAGGTGGAGCAATTAAAGGCAATCGAATCGATGTATTCGTTCCTTCTGAAGGTGATGCTCAACAGTTCGGAAGAAAATCTGTTAAAATCACGGTTATGAACTAAGAAGTTCTTTATAAAATTGCTAGTCTAGTATAGAAATACATAGCTAGTAAAACAAAAGAGGTGCCTTATGGCACCTCTTTTTACTTTATAATACGCTTTGCGCCCGCATAGCTGTTTTTCCAGTACGCTGTTGAAAGTGATTGCGTTTTAACGCCTTTGCTGCTGACATAAATGAATTCTTGTTTGTCTAGGTAAATTCCTACGACTGAAACGGATTTGCCGTTTTTAAAGAAAACTAAATCTCCAGCCTGCAGGCTGTTTTGCTTTACGTCCGTGCCGCTTTTATACTGATCTGCTACTGTACGTGGGATAGAAATATTCGAGCCCGCGTTTTTATATACATACTGTGTGTACCCCGATACATCAAAACCTTTTGGTGTTGTGCCTCCATATTTATATGGCTTTCCGATCAGTGTTTTGGCATACGATACAATTTGCTGCTGTTTTGCACTAACAGAAGTTTGGGGTGCTGGAGACGGCGCAGGTGCGCTTGTACTTTTCACTTTCAGCACTTGTCCAACTTTTAGCGCATCTGTTTTTAAATTGTTTAATTTTTTTAATTCAGCTACCGTCATGCCGTACTTTTTAGCGACTGCTGTCAGCGTGTCTCCCTTTTTCACCGTGTAGGTGCCATTGTTATCAGCCGGTGTAGATGGAGCTGTTGGTGAAGGTTGAATATCTTCATCAAGCAAATAACTCATATTTGCGCTAAACGTTACTTTTCGCTTCGTTTTATAGCTCTTCGCTTTTTGCTGAAATTGCGTATTGTATGCGTTGATTTCTTTTTCAAAATTTGCAGAGATCTTATTAAATTCCGCGTCACTTACATCTCCATACGCATAGTCTTCAAGATCTACAATGTAATTGTAAAGAGCAATTAAGCTGTCATATAAATACCCTTGAAGCTGATCAGCTTCTGAATTAAGATGATTCATCGCGTAATTTTTATCAGTCTTTGTTAGAAACTGGTCAATTTGATCCGCAAGCTGATCATATGCCGCTAACGCTTTTTCGTCATCTTTTATTCCTTCAATTTCTTTTAGCTTTTTTTCTACGGTTTTATAAAATGGTGCGTAATAATCTGCTAGCGAATTAACGTCTTTTTGATAAACGCTCACAGAAGAAGCAGCATAAGCAGAGTGGCTAAAAACAGGCGTTGTCACCGATGCTCCTACTAAAACGGATGCTGCTATAAATGGTACAAGTAGTTTCTCTTTTTTCATTTGTAAAGTCCCCCAAATATCCAAATAATAGTATAGCAGATAGATTATACTATATTAGGTTATAAAAGAACTAGTACTTTTCCTTTAATTTCATATTTTTTAGCAGTTTGCGTACCTGATAGAAGATAATCTAAGGATCAAAGGAAATATGTGATACAATGTACAAATATTCAGTTAAAAAGGAAGTGTACGATATGCAACAATTTATCAAAGAAATAGCGCGCGGAAAAAGAGGATCAACTGACTTAACGTATGAACAAGCAAAAGAAGCAGCTCGCTTAATCGCTTCTGGACAAGCTACGGATGCTCAGATTGCTGCTTTTTTTATTGCGGAACGTATTAAAACCGAAAATGCAGATGAACTATTGGGATTCGTTCATGCTTTTCGTGAAAAAACAAAAGAGATACCGCTGTCTCAGCCGTTAAAAGATAAATCAATTGATTTTGCAAGCCCTTATGCAGGGAGAAATTCATTTTTTGCGACCATTCCTGTATCGATTTTATTAGCTGAAAGAGGTGTGCCAGCTTTTTTACACTGTACAGAAGCGCTTCCTCCAAAGTTTGGAACAACGATTGAAGATGTACTTCATTCATTACAGATCCCTCAAGCTCAAACGATTGAAGACATCGGTCATACGTTTGAAACATTAAAAATTGGCTTTGTAAATGCTGAAACAATCTCTTATCCTCTTAGTCGCATCAAACAAATTCGTCATGAAATTGGCGTAAGAACACTAATTAATACGGTTGAAAAACTATTAAATTTATCAAATGCTTCTTCTTTAATGATGGGCGCTTTTCACCGCACGGCCATTAACAAAATTGTGCCCATTTTTGCTTCGCTCCCGTTTAAACATGTATACGTGGTGCAAGGTATAGAAGGATCTGAAGATGTACCTGTACATAGAAGCAGCTTTGTTTTTACTATCTCAGAAGGAGAGATGGAGTCGTTTATTGTCAATCCAAAAGAATACGGACTGTTTGTGGAAGAAGAACACTTTGAAAAGAAAATAAGTGTTGAAAAACAAGCGGCATATGTGACGCGCATTTTGGAGGGTGAATCTTCTTCCGAACTGACTTATGTCTATAATCAAGTAGTATTAAACGCCGGCTTGCGCTATTATTTATTTGGCTATGAAACTTCTATTGAAAAAGGAGTAGACTATGCAAAACGTCAGCTAGCTGAAGGTCTGGGTTGGAAACACCTGCAGAAATGGAAAACACAAGTGATTTCAGAAGAGTAAAAGGTGAGCAAATATGCTCATCTTTTTTTATCGAAAGATATAAATCCTTTGTTTTTTATCAGAAAATTTAATATAATTAGTTGTGTATTTGCGTTAGAAAATATCACATTTGATGTTAATAAGAAAATAGATTAGCAGAAAGGAAGCTTTCATTGAAACTTACGTCGAGAGAACAAGAGAAATTAATGATTGTCGTAGCTGCAGACTTAGCAAGACGCCGTCAGACAAGAGGATTAAAACTTAACTATCCCGAGGCAGTAGCGATTATTACATACGAAATTATGGAAGGAGCTCGCGATGGCAAGACGGTAGCACAGCTAATGCGAGAAGGTACCAAGATTTTAAAACGAGAAGATGTAATGGAAGGTATTCCGGAAATGATTCATGATATTCAAGTAGAAGCTACCTTTCCAGACGGAACCAAGCTCGTCACTGTTCACGATCCAATTCGTTAAGAGGAGGGAAAAATATGATTCCAGGGGAATACGTCTTAAAAAAAGAACCGATCACATGTAATAACAGAAAGCAATCGATTAGCGTGACTGTAATCAATAGAGGCGACCGCCCCGTTCAAGTAGGTTCACATTTTCATTTTTTTGAAGTGAATGCCGCGCTCGAATTCCCCCGCGAAGCTGCGCTTGGCTATCATTTAAATATTCCAGCCGGTACAGCCGTTCGCTTTGAGCCAGGTGATGCAAAAGAAGTAGAGCTGGTTGCTTTCTCCGGAACAAGAGAAATTTACGGTCTGAACAATAAAACAAACAGATCGCTTTCTGATAGAAAGGAAGATGCATAAGATGAGTTTTCAAATGTCGCGACGTCAGTATGCAGATATGTTTGGACCAACCGTTGGAGATGCTGTTCGTTTAGCAGACACAGAGCTATTTATTGAAATTGAAAAAGATTTCACAACCTACGGAGATGAAGTGAAGTTTGGCGGAGGAAAAGTGATTCGTGACGGAATGGGGCAGCACCCTCTTGCAACGCGAAGTGAAGCAGCGGACTTAGTGTTGACAAATGCCATTATCGTTGATTATACAGGCATATATAAAGCAGATATTGGAATAAAAGATGGACTCATTCAAACTATTGGAAAAGCGGGTAATCCGCTGTTGATGGATGAAGTAGACATCATCATTGGTGCGAGTACGGAAGTAATTGCAGCTGAAGGGAAAATTGTAACCGCCGGCGGTATTGATGCGCATATTCATTTCATTTGTCCGCAGCAAATTGAAACCGCCCTTGCCTCTGGCGTGACAACGATGATTGGAGGAGGAACAGGACCTGCTACAGGAACAAAGGCTACCACTTGTACACCCGGAGCGTGGCATATCGAACGAATGCTTGAAGCCGCTGAAGCATTTCCGATGAATATTGGCTTTTTAGGAAAAGGAAATGCAAGTGCGAAAGAGCCTTTAATTGAACAAATTAAAGCAGGAGCAATTGGACTAAAGCTTCACGAAGACTGGGGAACCACGGCATCTGCCATTGACACAAGCCTGCAAGTAGCAGACGAGTACGATGTTCAAATTGCGATTCATACAGATACTTTAAATGAAGGCGGCTTTGTTGAAGATACGATTGCAGCAATTGGTGATCGAGTCATTCATACCTACCATACTGAAGGAGCTGGAGGCGGGCATGCACCTGATATTATGGAAATGGCAAGCTTTCCAAACGTGCTTCCATCATCAACTAATCCAACAAGACCCTATACGGTCAACACGCTTGAAGAGCATTTAGATATGCTCATGGTATGTCATCATCTTGATCCTGCTGTACCAGAAGACATCGCTTTTGCTGATTCCCGCATTCGCAAAGAAACGATTGCAGCTGAAGATATTTTACACGATTTAGGTGTATTCAGTATGATTTCTTCAGATTCTCAAGCAATGGGACGTGTAGGAGAAGTGATTACACGAACGTGGCAAACAGCTGATAAGATGAAAAAGCAGCGAGGAAAAATTGATGGTGACAGCGAAGTCGGCGATAACGCACGTGTCAAACGCTATGTAGCTAAATATACGATTAATCCAGCTATCGCTCATGGAATTTCCGAATACGTAGGATCTGTAGAAACAGGGAAAATAGCTGACTTAGTCCTATGGGAGCCAGCGTTTTTTGGAATAAAGCCTGACTTGATTGTAAAAGGCGGTTTAATTGCTCACAGCTTAATGGGAGACCCTAACGCTTCAATTCCAACCCCACAGCCGGTCTTATATCGTCCGATGTTTGCTTCTTATGGAAAAGCAAGAGCTAAAACCTCCGTTACGTTTGTGTCAAAAGCAGCGTATGAGAACAAAGTGGGCGAAAAACTAGGGTTACAAAAGCTGCTTAAACCAGTAAAAGATATTCGTCAGTTAAAAAAAACAGATATGAAGTTAAATGGAGAAATGCCTAAGATTGAAGTTGATCCCCAAACGTACGAAGTAAAAATAGATGGACAAATGATTACATGTGAAGCGGCAGAAGTTGTGCCTATGGCGCAGCGATACTTTTTATTTTGAGGTGAAAAAATGGTAATCGAAAAAATTATCGGAAATATAGCAACATTAGAAAAACGAGCTCCACATATAGAAAAGGTATATATCGAAAGTGATCACTTAGTAAAACGCGTTCAGCGCGTTGTAACAGATCACGGTAAGGAACTCGGAATTCGTCTGAAAGAAAACCGCGAGTTAGTTGATGGCGATGTACTATTTATGGATGAAAGCAATATGATTGTTGTGCAAGTTCTGGCAGACGATATTTTGACCATTCAGCCGATTGATATTCAGCAGATGGGAGAAATTGCTCATCAGCTTGGGAACCGCCATTTGCCGGCGCAGTTTGAAGGTGGAGACATGCTTGTACAGTACGATTATTTAGTCGAAGAACTACTTCAGCAGCTCGATATTCCCTATAAGCGCGAAAAAAGAAAAGTAAAACAAGCTTTTAAGCATATCGGACATAGTCATGACTAATTCATTGCTTTCGCTGATTCAACTATGTGATTCGAATTTCCCATCGGGTGCATTTTCGCATTCGTTTGGTTTTGAAACGTATATTCAGCGAAATCAAATTTACGACACAGAAACCTTTCAAGAAGCGCTTCGTACATACCTTGATGTTCAGCTGACGTATACGGACGGCTTAGCATGCAGGCTGGCTTATGAGTATGCTGTTCGTGACCAGTTTAACGAAATTATGAGAATTGATCATGAACTATACGCTCTTGCTTTGTCAAAAGAAACAAGAGAAGGGACAAGACGGGTGGGCCAGCGCATGTTAAAGCTTTGCTTAGAGTTATTTCAAGGCTCTTATTTAGAAAAGTATATGAGTGAAGTAAAAGCAAAGAAGGCGTACGGACATCCTGCTGTTGTATTTGCATTAGCCAGCCTGCAGTTAAACATTACAAAAGAAGAGGCAATTTTAAGTCATTTGTACGCTAGCACCTCTTCATTAATTCAAAATGCTGTTCGCGGCATACCAATCGGCCAAACCGACGGGCAAAAAACGCTCGTTCTTTTTCAGCCGCTGCTGCAGCAAGCGCTTCAGCATATTTTGCAAGCAGATCAAGAGGAATTTGGTGCCGTGACACCAGGGTTAGAAATTGCTCAAATGCAGCATGAACAACTGCATGTTCGATTGTTCATGTCATAAAAAAGGAGGGAAGGCCTTCGAATGATGAAGGCATAAAAAATGGATGCAATTAAAATTGGAATTGGTGGACCTGTTGGTGCAGGAAAAACAATGTTAGTAGAACGATTAACGCGTGCGCTAGAAGGGCAGCTCAGTATGGCAGTCATTACAAACGATATTTACACAAAAGAAGATGCACAGTTTCTAGTAAAAAACAGTATTTTGCCAGAAAATCGTATCGTAGGAGTAGAAACAGGAGGATGTCCTCATACAGCTATTCGAGAAGATGCATCCATGAACTTTGCTGCAATTGATGAGTTAGTGGAACGTCACCCCGATGTTGAACTTATTTTTGTAGAAAGCGGAGGAGATAATTTAGCCGCAACGTTTAGCCCAGAGCTCGTTGATTTTTCAATTTATATCATCGATGTAGCACAAGGAGAAAAAATCCCGCGTAAAGGCGGTCAAGGAATGATTAAATCTGATTTATTCATTATCAACAAAACAGATTTAGCCCCATATGTAGGAGCCAGTTTAGAAGTAATGGAAAAAGATACAATCCAAGCGAGAGGGCACAAGCCTTTTGTTTTCACCAATTTAAAAGAAGATAAAGGGCTCAATCAAGTGATAGAATGGATCAAAAAAGAGGCCTTTTTAATCGGCCTTGAATCATGAGCTACACGGGTTATTTAGAGCTTCGTGCAGAAAGAAACAGTGAGCGAACGGTTATTAAAGATACTTATCATTACGGGGCTTTCAAAGTTGCCAGACCTATTTACATGACTCCTGAATCACCTTTTGTTTATATGCTTCACGTAGGCGGGGGATACGTGAGCGGAGACAAATACAAAACGATGATAACGGTCGAGAAAAATGCTCAGCTGACTGCTACTACTCAATCTGCGACAAAGGTGTACAAAACACCGAACGCAGCTGTTTTACAAGAAACGTGCATAACCCTTGAAGAACAATCCATCATGGAATATATACCAGACCCGCTTATTTTGTATGAAAATGCTGCATTTGTCCAAGAAATAACGGTTCATATGGCAGAAAACGCTGCTTTGTTTATGTGTGACAGCATCACCCCGGGGTGGTCGCCGGATGGGCAGCTGTTTCAATATACCTCTATGCGTTCCAAGCTGAAACTGTATGTAAACAAGCAGCTGAAGGTATACGATCACTTATACTTGAAGACAGAAAACCATCTGCGCGGCATGATGAAAATGGAAGGGTATACTCATTTTGGATCGATTATTATTGTTCATCCAAACGCCGACGACGCATTTATAGCGAAAGTACATCAGCTGTGCGAAGAGGCAGGCTGTAAAGCAGGAGCTTCCGCACTTCCGATTTCTGGATGTGCTATTCGAATACTAGCTGCTAGTACACAAGAAGTGGAAGAGATAATCGTCAAAGTATACGGATTGTTCCGGCAGGAGTTATTAAAAGCTGAAGTATCACTTTTGCGTAAGTATTAAAGTGCCTGTACAAAAGTATAGTAGTTAAAGAAAAATCCGAACGAGCTGAACTCTTGATAGAGAATCAAATTCGTTCGGATTTTTTTATTGGTAGGGTGAACGTAGGTTTCCCGTATGTAGTTCGTTCTAGCCGTTGATTAGAGGACAAAGCGAAGTCTTGCACAGAAATCAACAGCTGTGGAACAAGCAGTCCAGATCATTTATCCTACTTATTCGTCTTTAGATTGAATTATTTTCATTATGTTTCATTCTCTGTTAGAACCACAGACTAAATAATCCGTCGCTTACACCTAAATTATACATATAATAGAGGCCAAATATAATGCTGACAGCACCTGTTACCTGCATCAAACAGCGGTTTAACGTCACTTGCTTTTTAGTTGTAACGAATGGAATTCCAATAACCGTCGTAAATAACAGCATGCCAAGACAAGTGCCGATTCCAAAAATGATAATGTACAGCGCACCTTGCCATACGTGAGTAACGGTGCCCATCGTTACTACAACCATCGCTGCGCTTCCGGCCAGTCCATGAACAAAGCCAATGCCTAATGACTTTAAGTAAGACGTTTTTTCGTGATGCGTATGCACTTGTTTTTTGTAAGACAGAAACGATGTAAAACCGAGATAAACGAGCATAATGCCCACTAAAAATTCAAGTGACATGCTCATACGTTCAGAAATACTGCTTTTTAACACTATTAAAATCATGCCAAAAATAAACAGCGTAAGCGTATGACCAATCCCCCAGTATACTCCTGCAAGCGAAGAGCGCCACAGCTTTTTACTTTTTGAAGCAATGGTTGATACAGCGATAATGTGATCTGGTTCTAGAGCATGCTTAATTCCTAAAAAAAATCCTAGTATTAAAATTGAAAAAAAACTTGTTTCCATGTCAGCTTTCTCATCCTTTCGTACGTATAAAACTAGTATATCGCACGCTTTTGTTTTAATAAACAGAAAATTCTAAACGAAAATGTCTGGTTGAATAGCTAAAACATTTATCAATTTACAATAAGTTACAAATATTAAAGGAGATGTAGTATAAAAATTTTACATTTACAAAAACTATAAGTAAATTATTGTGAGGTTGATAACTATGGACAAAATTTCTACTGATATCATGCTGTGGAGTTCTTTTATACGTCAAAATGTTGGGATAGAACGTGACTAGACTAGAAGCTCTTTTATGGAGCATTGCGTTGCCAGGCTTTGGACAATTACTAAACAAAAAACATATAAAAGGAATTTTGTTTATTGTACTTGAATTTCTCATTAATATGGGCGCAAATTTTAATGAAGGCATTCGCTTAAGCTTTTTGGGGGAAACAAAGCAATCCCTCGAGGTAATGAACATGCAGTGGTTAATGTTTTATCCATGTTTATATTTTTTTGCAATTTGGGATGCTGTTAAAGAAGCAGAAAACGGCGCATCGAGATTTACATTTATTCCTTTTGTCTCCTGTGCTTATTTTGTTACAGTAGGCATTATGTATTCCTCAGTGACAACCATCAACGGTGTTTTTATAGGCCCAATTTGGCTCCCTATGCTGTCTGTTGTACCGGGACTGGTTATTGGACTCATTGCCAAAAAGCTATTAGAAGTGTATATACATAAGAAAAAATAAACGTCATTTCAATCTATACATCCGTAGATTTTAATGGACGTTTATTTTATTTTTGTTTATAAATAAGTAATAAAGTCTCTTATTTAGGGAACGTACTAACAGTGGCTATTTTCACATAATCTTAAGAGAGTGTGTTCTACTCATAGAAAAGAGCACATTGAAAATGGAGGGAATGTGTACAAGCTTATATAATAGCAATTTGATAAAAAGAAGCTGGAGAGAAGGTGAATCAATGATCACAAATGGTATTTATCGTTTTTTTCTTATTTGGTACGTATGCGGAGTCGTTTTGCTTTCATTTGATTTGCTGCCTTCATGGTTAGAATGGGCAAATGCTGTTTTTTTACACTTGAGCAGTCTTCTTGCTCTTATTTATCTAGCTAAAGCCTATGGAGTAAGGCGGGCACTGGTCGTTGCCGTATTTGTGACAGGCGCATCTATTTATGTCGAAAGTCTAGGTGTTAAACATGGGTTTTTGTTTGGATCCTACGATTATGAAAAAGATTTTGGCGCTAAAATCTTAGGAGTTCCTCTGACCATTGGATCGGCTTGGTTTATGGTCGTAATCACAAGCAGAATATTAGCTCTCGGAATTATGAAGCGCATGGAGCTGCCGTTTATTGTCCATGGAATTGCCTATGCGGTCATTAGTTCGCTATTTGCTGTTATTATGGATTTGGCTATTGATCCCGTTGCCTATGTTGTTAAACAATATTGGGTGTGGGAAGGGGACAGCTTTTATTATAATATTCCTTTATCCAATTTCTCCGGCTGGTTTTTACTGTCTTTCTTCATTCAGCTGGTCGTATATTTCTTTTTAGCTAAGGTTCCTAAAGAAGAAGAGCCGATATGGGAAAGAAGAATGGTGTTTTTGTATAGTGCAGTCGTCATGATGTTTGTAATTGTAGCATTAGTAAATGGCCTGTGGCTTGTGGTATGGCTGACGATGATTCCTTTTCTTATTCTTTATATTGTGTATAAAAAGGAGACTCGCTTATGATTTATCCGAAGAAAAACTCAATATTTGAGCGCTTTTTTCAACTGTTTGTCACATATCAGCTCAAAAAACAGTTTTATCGTATTCATTTACATATAGAAGAGCTCCCAAAAGATAAAAAAATATTATTAATTGCTAATCATTCCAGCTGGTGGGACGGTTTAGTGACATTTTATTTAAATAACGCGGTATTAAAAACAGATCTATACGCTATGATGTCTGAACAAGGAATGAAGGATTTTCCTTTTTTTCAACAAATTGGGGCTTTTTCAGTAAATGCAGCGTCTCCGAAGCATACGGTGGAATCGTTAAGGTTTGCCAGTAGGCTGTTAGAAGATAAAAAAGCGGTGCTTGTTTTTCCTCAAGGAAAAGAAGAGCATCTTGAGAAAAGACCGTTAGCTTTTTCTGAAGGACCTGCTTTTCTTCTAAAAAAGCAATCTGACGTTGAAGTTATTCCCATTACATATTATTATACGTTTCGCCATGATCAGCGACCTGAGCTTTTTATCTGGGTAGGGCAAGCTGTTTTTTACGACTTAGCCAATGCAAGAGAAGATATAACCAAAACGCTAGCCGCTGCAGTCACTGCTCAGCTCGATCATCAAAAACAAAAAATCATTCAAGAAAACGATGAGGAATTTACGGTTTTATTAACAGGACGAAAGACGCTTAGCGAGTGGTTAACGTGGTGGAAAGCGAAGGTGAAAGAATGATTTACTATATGCTTTTATTTATTTTGATGCTGCTTCTGACCATTGTAAATATTCAAGCAATGCCTAAATTAAATAGATACAAGTTGAATTCAAAAACACCTCAGCCTCTCATTTCTATTTTGATTCCAATGCGAAACGAAGAACGAAATGTAAAGCGAATCATTTCTTCTGTTAAAGGATTAACGTACAGCAATCTAGAATGTGTCATACTAGACGATCAGTCCACAGATGAAACACGAACACAGCTGTGGAAAGAAATTCACGGGGATTCAAGGTTTACCATCATAGAAGGAAAAGAGCTGAAAGAAGGGTGGGTAGGAAAAGTTCATGCCTGTCACCAGCTGTCACAAGCTGCAAATGGAGACTATTTATTGTTTGTAGATGCCGATGTACAGCTCAAAGAACGCACGCTAGAACATACTTTAGCCACCGCACAAGCGACAAAAGCAGCTCTTTTAACAGGATTTCCTCGTTTTCCCGTAAAAACGTGGTTAGAAGCATTGGTTGTTCCGCTTCAGCATGTTGTTGTTTTTAGCTATTTACCGGTTGTGGTAGCGAACCGTAACAAGGTGAGCAAAGCTTCAGCAGCTCACGGTGCTTTTATGTTTATAAAAAAAGAAGCTTATGAGATCGCAGGAGGACATGAAGCTGTTAAAACTTCACTAGTAGAAGATGTGCATCTAGCTCAGCTTTTTAAGAAAAAGAAACAGCGCGTTATTTTAGCCAATATTACGTCTCACGTTAGCTGTTATATGTATGAAACAACTGAAGAAGTATGGAATGGGTTTGCTAAAAATATCTTTGTTGGTCTAGGCCGATCCGCTAAAGCAGTTTGGATACTGAGCGTTTTTTTTACCTGTTACTATGTGCTGCCGCTTCCTTTGTTTATAGCAGGAATATTCACAGGCAACATACTTTGGATTCTTCCTTTTTGCATTATGCTTTTTCAGCGGTTTTTAATTGACCGGTCGGCTCAGCAAAAAGGGCTTTTGTTTCTTACTATGCCGGCGTCGGCAATTGTGCTGATGCTGCTCATGAACCATTCTATGAAGCGTGAACGAAAAAAGCAGGGATATGAATGGAAAGGAAGGCATTATCAATGAAAAAAGTACTAATTGTCGGGGCAGGATTAGGCGGATTAGCTGCAGGAGTTCTTCTTCAAACAAAAGGGTTCGATGTCACAATCGTTGAAAAAAACGAGCACGTAGGCGGAAAAATGATGCCTGTGCAGCTAGGAGAATATTCTTTTGATTTTGGGCCTAATACCATTACAATGCCAGAAGTTTTTCAGTGGTTATTTGAGCAAGCGGGCGAACGTGCAGAAGACTATATGCCTCTTGTTAAACTAACGCATCATACAAATAATTTCTTCACCGACGGTTCACAATTTTCCATGTCTATCGAAGAACGAAAAATGATTGAGCAGCTTGAACGTCTTGACCCCTTTGCTGCTAAACAATACCCGGCCTATTTAAAAGAAGTAAAAAGAATATATGACATTGCAAAAAGTCAATTTTTCTACCGGACATTTTCGTCATGGAAAGATTACACAAACCCTTCTCTATTAAAAGCACTGCTGCAAGTAAGGCCGTTTGAAACAGTAGATACGTTTCATCAGCGCTTTTTTCGAAATGAAAACATTCGAAATGCATTTAATCGATACGCAACCTATATTGGATCTTCACCTTATACATCGCCCGCTACCTTTTCACTGATTGGACACTTAGAAATGAATGACGGGGTGTACTATGTAAAAGGAGGAAATACTAGAATTGCAAAAGGGCTGGGGCATGTGTTCCAAAAAGCCGGCGGAAAGCTGTACACAAACTGCAGCGTGACTGAAATAGTAGTAAAAAATAAGCGGGCTGTCGGAGTGGAAGTGAATGGAGAAGAAAAGATAGACGCGGATATCGTTATTGTAAACGGGGACTTGCTAAAAGCCTATCCGGCACTCGTAAAAGAGCAGGATAGACCTCATTTTAAAAACAAAAAAGCAGCTGAGTTTGAGCCTTCCATATCAGCCTATGTAATTATGGCAGCAGTTAAAAAGCGCTTTTCTCAGCTGATTCATCATCAAGTGTACTTTTCTCAGGGTTACAAGCAGGAATTCTATGAACTATTTCAGCAAAAAACGCTTCCAACCGACCCTACCATTTACGTTTGTAATTCTTCGTATACCGATAACACGGTAGCTCCGGGTGATAATTTATTTATTTTAGTGAATGCCCCTGCTGTAAAAGAAGAGAATCAAGAAAAAATGAAAGCTTACAGAGAGGTTGTCTATCGCAAGCTTTCTCAGTTTGGTTTAGATATTGAGCCCTCGCTTGTACATGAACGAATTGTTACTCCATGTGAAATTGAACAAACCTTTGGTGCATTTAAAGGCGCTTTGTATGGAGTGAGTTCAAATCGGAAAATGGATAGTTTTCTTCGTCCAAGTAACGTCTCAAAAGATGTTAAAAACTTATATTTTGTAGGAGGAACGACTCACCCAGGCGGGGGATCTCCTATGGTCACAATTAGCGGTATCAATGTAGCTACGCTTATTTCATCTTCCTAATTGATAAATCAGGATTGTCAAAAAGTTTAGTTTTTTGGTACTATAAGAAAGGACAGAGGCTGTTAACCACCTGTTCTCGCGGATGGAAAAAAATGTTACATAATGAAGTTGAAAAGGTGATTACATAACTATATGATTGTATTTACGTGTCTTATTATTATCATAAGCATTATTCGTCCGTACTTGGAGAGCGTGACTGTTAAGCGAATTGCTTCAGAAGGCAAAAAAATTCGCTACTACAAAGAACAGTTCTTTTTTTATGTGCTAATTTTACTATTTTATATTGCGGTGATGGTATACCATGCGGTTCCATTTTCTATGTTGGGGTTGCAGGGAGTATATCTAGATACGATTCACCGGACGGCTCCGTATCCAGCATGGATTGAATATTTGCTGCTTTTAATCTTTGCAGGCTTTATCATTCTTTCCATTATGCTTCAATGGATGAAAGATCATGGAGAAACGGTTTTTGTGGAACAGGAGATGCCCACGTCAATTGAGGCAACCGTTCCTAAAACGGAAAGAGAGCAAAAGTGGTGGCTTGCATACAGCGGTATTTCCAGCTTCGTAGAAAGCACCGTCTATTTTCCTAGCTTTTATTTATATAGTCACTATGTATTAGCCATTCAAAATACATGGGTGTTGGCTATTTTAATTGGTATTGGTTATTTCCTATCACAGCTAGCTTTTCAGCGTGACCGTTTGAGTGTCCAGACGCTGTTGGTTGGTATCGGGCTAGGCGCTTTATTTATCATGACAAAGTCAGTTGTAATCATGGTCTTGTACTATGGTTTTAGTTTCTTAATCTATGATATTTATCAACAAGATCGCAATTTAGTAAAAAGCACAGAAGATCACTAAGAAACAACACGGCATAACGCCGTGTTGTTTCTTTTTTTTATAATTTATAAAAAAAGCTTGAAAAGCGCTTTCAATAGTCTTATAATTTAGATAAATCGATTTACTAAACCGGTTTAGTAAGTGGTTAGCTAGTATAATAAGAAAGGTAGGTCGATTTATGAATCATATCATTATTCCTTTAAATGCATTTGAAACGACAAGCTCTCAGCACACCATGATTGGGAAAATATATGAACAGCAAGTACATGGAGTGGAAATTCGAAGAGAGTTAATGAAAAAAGTAGATCAAGAGATTGAGCTTATTGCCGAAGAATTAAAAAGATATCCGCTTTTTACAGTATATTCGGCTCCAATCGAACTGTGGAAAGAAAGTGGAGAGTTAAACAAACAAGAATTAAAATCTATTCTTGAAGAAGCCGTATCACTTGGCGCTCAGTGGGTAAAAGTTTCTCTTGGTTTTTATCAGCCACAATCACCTATAGGGGAATTGCAGGAGCTATTGCAGGCATTTCCAGCTTTACATCTATTTGTGGAAAACGATCAAACCAGTTATGGAGGCAACATAGCATCTTTGCACGCATTTTTTGATAACGCTTACGAAATTCCTGTTTCCATGACGTTTGATATTGGTAACTGGCTTTATGTACAGGAACGACCCCAGGAAGCAATCAAAAAGCTAAGGTCATTTGTAGGCTATATTCATATTAAACACGTAATAAAGAATAGCGGAAAGCTAGTAACAACCTCTATATCAAACGATTCAAATGAAATGTGGAAAGATATTTTGAAAGGGTTTTCTCATTCGATTTTTAAAGCTTTAGAGTTTCCAATCGATGAATCGGAACAAATCCCCCGCTTCATTTCATTGGTGCAAGCAGCAGAACAGGAGGAAGTGCAATGAATTCATTAGACGTTATTACCTTCGGAGAAGCAATGGCGATGTTCATGGCAGAACAACCAGGACCGCTGTATGAGATTAAGCATTATACAAAAGAGCTAGCCGGAGCAGAAACAAATGTAGCAATTGGTCTCGCTCGTCTCGGTCTGCGCGCAGGGTGGGTGAGCAAAGTCGGCAATGATCCTTTCGGTACGTTTATTATGAAACGGCTACAAGAGGAGTCGGTCAACACCGATTGTGTACTAGTAGATAGCGAACATTCAACAGGCTTTCAAATTAAATCAAAAGTGGAAGTGGGAGATCCGGAAGTTTGTTACTTCCGAAAAAATTCGGCAGCCAGTCACTTGCACCCACGCGATTTTAATCGAAACTATTTTTTAGCGGCAAAACACATGCATATGACAGGAATACCGCTTGCTGTGTCAGCAAGCATGCGTGAATTTGCTCTACACGCGCTTACCTCGATGAAAGCAGCTGGCAAAACGGTTTCCTTTGACCCGAACCTGCGACCGACTCTTTGGACATCGAAGGAAGAAATGATTTTTACAATCAACGAAGCTGCTAAACAAGCAAACTACGTTCTGCCAGGCATTGAAGAAGGGAAAATTTTAACCGGATACGAAAACCCAGAAGACATCGCTTCTTACTATTTAGATGCAGGCGTAGAGCTTGTCGTTATTAAACTAGGTGAACAAGGAGCCTTTTTTAAGACGGCTAAAGAGCAAGGAATGGTTGAAGGAATAAAAGTCAAACAAATAGTGGATACAGTCGGTGCAGGAGACGGCTTTGCAGTAGGGCTGTTAAGCGGACTTCTTCAACATGATTCTCTTACTCAATCTGTCATGAGAGCAAATGCTATTGGGTCATTAGCTGTACAAAGCCCTGGAGATAACGACGGATATCCAACTGAACAGCAGTTGCAAAAATATATGGAATCCCAAAAACAAGGAGTGAAGTGATAATGAAACAGCAGCTAGCAAAAAAAAGATGGCTTCGGTTAATTCCTATCGTATTTATTACGTATAGCCTTGCATATTTAGACCGTGCAAACTACGGGTTTGGAGCAGCAGCAGGGCTGGCAGAAGATCTTCATATTACGCCAGGTATTTCGTCTTTATTAGGATCGCTCTTTTTCTTAGGTTATTTCTTTTTCCAAATTCCTGGCGCTCACTATGCTGAAAATAAAAGCGCCAAAAAGCTGATTTTTTGGTCTCTGATTTTATGGGGAGCACTTGCTACAGCTACAGGTATGGTAAGCCACGTCGGATTTTTGTTTGTTATTCGATTTGCTTTAGGAGTAGTGGAAAGTGCCGTTATGCCTGCTATGCTCGTTTTTTTAAGCCACTGGTTTACAAAAGCAGAACGTTCTAGAGCCAACACGTTCTTAATTTTAGGAAACCCGGCAACCGTCCTTTGGATGTCAATTGTTTCTGGATATTTGCTAGAATCATTTGGCTGGAGATGGATGTTTATTTTAGAAGGTTTTCCAGCTGTTATTTGGGCGTTTTTATGGTGGAAACTAGTAAACGATGAGCCAAAAGATGCAGGCTGGCTGTCGAAAAAAGAAAAAGCAGACTTACACGATGCGCTGCAAAAAGAACAAGAAGGAATTAAACCTGTTAAAGGCTATAAAGAAGCTTTCAAAAATCGTACTGTCATTTTATTAAGCATTCAATATGCTTTATGGAGTATTGGCGTCTACGGATTTGTTATGTGGCTGCCGTCTATTATTAAAGCAGCGCCTAACATGAGTATAGTGAAGACAGGGTGGTTAGCGTCCGTTCCTTACGTATTAGCAGTCGTATTAATGTTAACGGTTTCATATCTGTCAGATAAGTTTTTAAAACGAAGCGCATTTGTATGGCCGTTCTTACTAGTAGGAGCTCTTGCCTTTTACGGATCTTATTTAGTTGGCACAAGCAACTTCTGGCTTTCTTTTACTTTACTCGTTATCGCCGGAGGAACGATGTATGCTCCGTACGGACCGTTCTTTGCGATTATTCCTGAAATTTTACCGCGTAATGTTGCCGGAGGAGCGATGGCTTTAATTAATAGCATGGGGGCACTTGGTTCATTTGCCGGTTCTTATATTGTAGGATTTTTAAATGGATCAACAGGAGGGTTTGGCGCTTCCTATATCTTTATGGCTGGATCATTATTCCTTGCGGCAGTTTTAACCATTGTCGCAACGAAAAAGCCAAGAGAAGTTCAGAGTGTGAAGCCAGTTGAAACAACGGCTTAATGTAACGATAGAAAAGGAGAATTGAGATGCATATTGAGAAAATTACAAGTAGCGGTATTGTAGCGGTCATTCGAGGAGCAAGCGCTGAGCGAATTATTCCGCTTGCCTACGCGTTAAAAGAAGGTGGAGTAACAAATCTAGAAATCACAATGGAAAACCCTGCTGCCGTAGAGGTTATTAAAGAATTGAAAAATGAATTTGACGATTCGATGTTTATTGGAGCAGGAACTGTTCTAGACGAAGAAACAGCACGAATTGCCATTATGGCAGGAGCGTCATTTATTTTTTCCCCTACGGTGAACGAACGAACAATTAAAACGGCTAAAAGATACGGAGTCATTAGCGTTCCGGGTGCTTTTACACCTACTGAAATTTTAACAGCCTATGAATGCGGCGCAGATATGATTAAAGTCTTCCCGGCAAGCGTAGTAGGCCCCGCTTATTTTAAAAATATAGCAGGACCGCTTCCTCATATTCCGTTAATGCCAACAGGCGGCGTTACGGCTGAGAATGCGGGAGCTTATATTAAAGCCGGAGCAGCTGCTATTGGAGCAGGAAGCACATTAGTGGATGGAAAGCAGCTTCCAACTCCTGAATACTTACTTCAAGTAACAAGGGAAGCGAAACGTTTTACTCATGAAATTCAAGAAGCTAGGCTTGCGTACGCTTAATAAATAAAGCCTTCTGCTAGCAAGAAGGCTTTTCCTTTTTCGTTTTTTTCGTTTACACTAGGAGTAGCATAATTTTAGGGATTGAATGAAAAGGACGGATCATGATGCAAAAAGTTACTATGCTGGACGTTGCAAAAGCAGCAAATGTCTCCAAAAGCACCGTATCACAATACATTAACAAGCGATACGAATATATGGGCGAAGAAACGCGAAAGAAAATTAAAGAAGCGATTGATACACTGGGCTATCAGCCCAACTATCTAGCACGGAGCTTAAAACAAAAGCGAACGTCGATGATTGGGATTATTGTTGCCAATATTATGCACAGATTTTCTACGGAAGTCATTCGTGCCATTGAAGACTATTGCCATTCGCAAGATATACATGCCATCATTTGCAACGCAGATGATGACCCTGATAAAGAAAAGAAATATATTAATATGTTAAAAGCAAAGCAAGTAGATGGCCTTATTTTATTTCCAACGGGTGCCAATACTTCTCTTTATGAGCAGATGATCAAAGAAGAATATCCGGTTGTTATTATGGATCGTAAAATTCATGATGTAAAAGGAAAAATTCCATCCGTAGTGGCGAACAACCAAGAAGCCACAAAACAGGCTATTTTGCATCTGCTCGAGCTTGGACATAAGCATATAGCGATCATTACAGAACCCTTAACTATTACACCCCGGATTGAACGTGTAGAAGGGTACAAAGAAGCGTTAACATCAGCCAATATGCCTGTAAATGAATCCATGATTATTAACTGCAAAAAAGCGGACATGCAAAAAGCGCTGGAGAAGCTATTTGCAGCCGATAATCCGCCGACAGCGCTGCTGGCTGGAAACGATTTAGTGTTCATTGAAGTGCAGAAATTTATTAAACAACACGGATTTAATATCCCCAATGATTTATCTTTAATTGTTTATGATAATATTCCTTACGCAGATGTAGCAACGCCTGCCGTTACCACGATTTCGCAGCCTGCTTTTGACATGGGAACAAAAGCAGCAGATTTACTTATTAAACAAATTTTGAAAGAAAAGATAGCTTATGAAGAGTACCAGTATGAATGTGAATTAATTATTCGAGAAACAACGTTGTCGTATTAAGCTAAAAAGAGCGCCTATGGCGTGCTCTTTTTAGCTCATCAAAATATTCGTTTTTTTTACGTTGTTACTAAACCGGTTTAGTAGAAAGTGAGGAGAAGAAAGATGAAGATACAATTAGCATTAGATCGCGTCACAATTGAAGAAGCTATTATCCTTGCCAAGCTGGCAGAACCCTATGTTGATTGGATTGAAGTAGGTACATCTCTTATAAAAGAGTATGGAATTGAAAGCATTTATAAAATCAAACAGGCATTTCCGCACAAGATGATTGTAGCAGATATCAAAACGATTGATAACGCAGAGTATGAATTTACCATGTGCTATCAGGCAGGAGCAGATATAGCAACAGTAATGGGCGTATCACCTTTACCCACGATAGAGACGTGTGCAAATGTCAGCGAAAAATGGAATAAAAAAATGATGGTTGATTTATTAAACACGTCAAGCAGCTCGCAAAAGCAAGTAAGTATTTATAGAAGCGCTATTTTCTGCCATCATATCAGCAAAGATGAGCAAGAAAAAGAAGGAAAATCGCTGAGTCAAATAAATTTGCGGCAGTATTTTCATTCAGATGCGCAAATAGCAGTAGCAGGAGGAATTAATCCAGCCTCAGCAGCGTCATTACTTCAAATGAAGGCGGACGTTGCGATTATTGGATCAGCGATTACAAAAAGTGCGGATGTGGCAAAGGCATCTGCTGAATTTCAAGACTTATTTATGAGCAGGGGGAACGTATAATGACAAAAACACAAACGATTTTACATGAAATTACGACCGTAATGAATCACATAAAAGAGCCTCAAATAGAAGAAGTAGCGTTTTCACTTTACCAAGCAAAACGAATTTTTGTTATAGGCGAAGGTCGCTCCGGGTTAATGGGCAAATCATTTGCGATGAGACTGATGCATTTAGGTGCAACAGTATACGTTGTAGGAGAGACCATTACTCCTTCGATTGCAGCGGGTGACGTATTGGTGGCTGTATCTGGTTCAGGAAAAACACAGCAAGTGGTGAGCGTAGCTAAAAAAGCCAAAGAAGTAGGATGTTCAGTTATCGGCATTTCAGCTAGTACAGAATCACCATTAACTGCTCATACTGATGAGCTGCTGCACATTCCCGCTGCAACCAAATACCGAAGCGAAAATGAAGCCGCTTCTATTCAGCCGCTTGGTTCATTGTTTGATCAATGTGCTCATGTTGTGTTTGATACGATTTGCTTAGAATACGGGAATTTGAACCAAACGGATCATGAACAGGCGTTTAAGCAGCACAGCAATTTAGAGTAAGTGGAAATAGGCTGAAACAAAAGTAGGTTGGTTAAAAGAAAATCCGAACGATGAGTCGAGATTCTTGATGGAGAATCACATTCGTTCGGATTTTTTTATTGGTATTGGTGAGCGTAGGTTTCATGTGTGTAGTTGCTTCTAGCTGTTGATTGGATCGATGTAGTTATGTCTCACTCTCTTTTGATACAGGTAAGTCTAAACGTTTACTTCACTTTTGTTTATTGCGAAGATATTCCTTCTCTTCAAAGTAAATAACAGCATTTTTATGTTGAAATTGCTATAATATACAAGCCGGTACATATACTAAGGCGACTGAAAATAAAGGAGTTTTGATTGATGACAAAAATAAAATTAATTTCACATAACGATTTAGACGGGGTAAGTCCAGCACTGTTGGGTCGGTTAGCGTTTGGCGACGACAACTTTGATTACAGCACGGTAAGCATTGGCCGCATCAATGACACAGTGACGCATTTTATTGAAGAAGAAAACGATGGAGACACAGCTTTATACATAACGGATATTAGCGTAAACGATGAAGTAGCGGAAAAATTAAATGAACTGGTAAAAAAAGGCCAGAAAATCACTCTTATTGACCATCATATCTCTGCTCTTCCACTAGCTGAGAAATACGATTGGGTTCATGTTATTGCAGAAGACGAAAACGGTAAAAAGACAGCAGCTACATCTCTTTTCTACGACTACTTAGTGCGCAACAACATACTTCAAAAAACGGAGTTGCTTGATGAATATGTAGAACTTGTGCGCTTATTTGATACGTGGGACTGGTTTCATGAAAATAATGTGAAAGCAAAGCGCCTCAATCACCTATATTATCTAATCCCGCATGAAGAATTTAAAGAGACCATTCTAGAAACGCTTCGTGAATCGTACCATACTGAAAATCAAGAATTTACGTTTACGGACAAACACGAAATTTTACTAGAAGCAGAAGAAAAAAAGATTGAAAAATATATTTACGACAAGCAAAAACAAATCATAAAAGAAAGTGTTGAAATTGCTAAAACAGCGTACAACGTAGGCATTGTATTTGCAGATACATATCAGTCTGAGTTAGGAAATGCACTGTGTCTAGAAAACGAAGATATCGACTTTTCCGTTATGGTGGACATGGGACGGCAAAAGATTGGGTTCCGTGCAGTAAAAGACGAAATCAACTTAGCAGAAATTGTTGGGCACCTTGGAGGAGGAGGTCACCCAAAAGCTTCTGGATGCAAGTTAACGGCTGAAACGTTTGCTCTTTTCGTCACGGATCACTTGTTTAAAGACGAAGAAAAAAGTGAATAAAGCGTATAAGGAGGAGATGATATGTCGTTTAAAGATTTAGTTGTTATTGTTACTGGAGCTGCGAACGGAATAGGTAAAGATGTATCCCGCGCATACGCGAAACAAGGAGCAAAAGTGGTATTGGCAGATGTGGACGAAACCGAAGGAGAGCGTCACGCAGAAGCTATTCAAAGACAAGGCGGAGAAGCCATTTTTGTGAAAACAGACGTCCGAAAAGAAGACGACATTTTACATCTCGTTGAGAAAACGGTCGGTACGTATGGAACGATACATATTTTGATTAATAATGCAGGCGTTTCCCACTGGAAATCACCGTATGAGCTAACCATTGATGAATGGGATGACATTATCAATACGAACCTGCGCAGCGTGTTTCTATGTTCTCGCGAAGCAGCTAAAGTGATGAGGAAAAACGAAAGCGGAGGCTCCATTGTAAACTTAGCTTCTACAAGAGCTTCAATGTCTGAACCAGATACAGAAGCCTATGCTGCTACAAAAGGAGGAATCGTTGCTTTAACTCATGCACTTGCCGTTTCGCTTGGTGATGACAACATCACGGTAAATGCTATTTCTCCAGGATGGATTGAGACATCTGACTACGATGGCCTTCGTGAAATCGATCATACGCAGCATCCGTCTAATCGGGTAGGAACGCCAGCCGATATCTCAAGAGCGTGTATGTACTTAACAAACGTCGAAAATGATTTTGTAACAGGAGCTAACCTCGTAGTAGACGGGGGAATGACGCGAAAGATGATTTATGAACATTAAGTATCTATAAAAAAGGCTGAGATAAAAATATTTTAGACGAAGTGAAAAAATGAACCCTTGATCAAAATTTTTGATTAGCGGTTCGTTTTTTTATTACGGTGAACGTAGGTTTCACCTGTTTCGTTCCTTCTAGCAGTTGATTGAAGGGCACGACGAAGACTCCTGCGGAAAAAGCGGAACAGATGAGACCCCGCAGGAACGCAAGTGACGAGGAGGTTCAGCGGCCGCCCGCGGAAAGCGAAGTCGTGCACGGAAATCAACTGCGGTATCAAAAGCGGTTCAGCTCATATATCCCATTTGTTTATTTTAGATTGGATTCATTTCGTTATGTCTCAACCTCTTTTGATGATCAACAAAAAAAAATAATTTTTCTGTTGACAGGTAATAATAATCATTGTAAAGTAAGTTACATAAAGTAATTAAATTTCAATTAATATTTTTTTAGTTTAATATCTCGAATTAGAGATATAAGAATTCATTATATCTTGTTTATCTCCTTTTATCAGGGGGAAGGGTATAAACATGCAATTTAAGCTTAAAAAAACAAACAATTAGGAGTGTGGAAAATGGGTTTTTTAGATAAATTATTTGATAAATCAAGTGATCAACAACAGGTTGGAAAAGATTTTTATGAAGCAATTAAAAACCGACGTTCTATTTATGCAATTGATAAAAATGTAAAAATGTCAGAAGAAAAAATTGAAGAAATTATTAACTTTGCGGTGAAACATACTCCTTCAGCATTTAATTCCCAAAGCGCACGCGTAGTCGTTTTATTTGGCGAACAGCATGATAAAGTGTGGAATATTACGAGAGAAGCGCTTCGTAAAATTGTTCCAGCTGAAAATTTTTCAGATACGGATCAAAAAATGAACTTATTCGGAAGCGGCTATGGAACAGTTCTTTTCTTTGAAGATCAAGAAGTAGTTGAAGGACTGCAAAAGCAGTTCGCATCTTACAGCGAAAATTTCCCGGTTTGGTCTAACCAATCATCAGGCATGCTGCAGCATGTGATCTGGACAGCTCTTGAGCTCGAAGGCCTAGGAGCAACTTTACAGCATTACAATCCATTGATTGACGATGAAGTAAAAGCAGCTTGGAATGTTCCAAGTTCATGGAAGCTGATTGCTCAAATGCCATTTGGTAATCCCGTGTCACCGGCGGGTGAAAAAGAATTTCAACCACTAAGTGAACGTGTAAAAGTATTTAAATAAGCAAAAAAAGGCACGGACAACATTATTTTAATTAAAGCAAAATCCGAACGATTCATCGTTCGGATTTTTTTATTGGTATGGCAAGCGTAGGTGTTGCGTATGTAGCTGCTTCTAGCGGTTGATTTCGTTATATCTCAGACCCTTTTTTACGGTAAATAGTTTGAATATTCTTTTATGTTTAACCTAAGAAAAATGCGGTTAAATAGGAGGAGTAGTCCTCAAATCTTCTGTGGAATTTATGCGCTATACATAAGCAATTCAACGATGTTTTACAAAAAAATAAAGTTTTTAACTTGGTTTTTTAGAGAATATTTGTTAACATATCCACTTGTGAGGTCTTAGTAAGAGGAGGATGATGTAAAGAATCCCATATCGGACGCAAGGGCGTAGATATGTGGAGTGGAAATTTTAAAGGAGGATATTATGTCTGATCAAGGAAATCAAGGAAAGTTTAAAAAATCAATATCGTTACTTGACCTAACGTTAATTGGGATGGGAGCTATTTTTGGTTCCGCCTGGTTATTTGCGGTTAGTAACGTAGCGTCAAAGGCTGGTCCAGCCGGAAGTTTTTCGTGGCTGATTGGCGGAGTCATTATTTTACTTATCGGTTTAGTGTATGCTGAACTTGGAGCAGCGCTGCCGCGTACCGGTGGAATTATCCGTTATCCGGTTTACTCACATGGTCATTTAGTGGGTTACTTAATTTCATTCATTACCATTATTGCTTACACAAGTTTGATTGCCATCGAGGTAACGGCTGTACGTCAGTATGTTGCGTTTTGGCTTCCTGGTCTAACTAAACATGGTTCTGAATCGCCTACTACAATCGGCTGGTTATTTCAGTTCGCGTTATTAACGCTATTTTTTATCATTAACTACGTAAGTGTAAAAGCATTTGCTAAGTCAAATGTTATTATATCTGTGTTCAAATATGCGGTTCCTCTTACAATTATCGTCGTGTTAGCTTATCACTTTAAATCAGCTAACTTTACAACTGGCGATTTTACTCCGTTTGGTTTTAATGGTATTCAAGCAGCCATTTCAACAGGTGGCGTTATGTTTGCTTACCTAGGACTTCACCCTATTGTTTCTGTAGCCAGTGAAGTTAAAAACCCGCAGCGTAATATTCCAATCGCGCTCATTATCTGTATTGTACTTTCAGCGATTATTTACACAGCACTGCAAGTATTGTTCATTGGTAACATTCCGGCTGATATGCTATCAGGAGGATGGGGAACAATTCAAGAGCAATTCTCTTTACCATTTAAAGATATTGCACTTATTTTAGGCCTTGGCTGGTTAGTAACGCTTGTTATTTTTGATGCTATTTTATCACCAGGCGGTAACGGGAACATCTTCATGAATACAACTTCTCGTTTAGTTTATGCTTGGTCTCGTAATGGAACACTATTTAAACGTTTCTCAAAAGTAGATAAGAAAACAGGAATTCCACGTGCGTCACTATGGCTATCGTTTGGAATGTCCGTATTCTGGACACTGCCATTTCCTTCTTGGGAAGCGCTAGTAAACGTATGTTCAGTAGCACTTATTCTGTCTTATGCGATTGCGCCAATTTCAGCTGCTGCATTCAGAGTAAATGCAAAAGACCTTAAAAAGCCTTTCAAATTAAAAGGCATGAGCGTTATTGCTCCCGTGTCATTTATCTTCTGTTCATACATCGTATATTGGTCAGGATGGACGACAATTTCTTGGCTTCTAGGATCACAGCTTCTAATGGTTGTTATCTACGTAGCATTTAAGAAATACGTACCAACTGACGTTGTAAAATTTGCACAGCAGCTTAAATCTGCTTGGTGGCTAGTTGCTTATTATATTATTATGCTTGTTATCTCTTACCTAGGCTCATTTGGTGGAGGACAAGGTGTGCTAAGCAACCCGCTTGACTTAATTTTAATTGCTCTTGTTTCAATCGGTATTTTCTACTGGGCGAAATACACGGGTTTACCAAAAGCAGTTATCGATACGGATGATTAATAAAAAACACGGCATGAATTCATGCCGTGTTTTTCGTTTGTATAGGGGTGTACTCTATTTATTTATCAAACAGCCACGTTTTTAAGATAGCAGCATACTCACGAAAGTAGGCTTGAAGTTTAATTGAATTTGGTGTCTTTGCACCTAAAGGATAAACGTCAAAACCTTGACGCTTGGCAATAATAGAGGCGCGAAATAAATGAAAATCACTGCTAACAAGCACGACTTTTTTGTGTTGAATATCAACTTTCTTTTTAGTGAAAGTGAAATTCTCAAAAGTAGAAGTTGACTGATCCTCTTTTATCATTCGATTCTTTTTAATTCCTTCTTTTCGTAGAAAACGATAGGCTGCTTCTGCTTCAGAAATTTCTTCATCGGATCCTTTTCCACCCGTTACGATAACTTTTGTTTGTTTATGAGTCTTTAAATAAGATAAAGCCGTTTTTGCTCGTTCTTTTAAACTAGGAGACATTTGATCTCCGTCTACTTTGGAACCTAAAATGAGCACATAATCTGCTTTTTGCGGAACAGGCTGATGAGCGGTTTGATACATACAAAAAGACATGATTGCTATGTAAAGAACAAGCAAACTAATAAAGATATAAATGATTTTTTTCTTCAACTACGAGCACCTTCCTAGCTATTTCATAAGATGTTTGGAAAATAATTGTTATTATAGCATACGAGACCCAAATAAGTATAAACACAGTAATATATAATAATAGAAGAAAATCGTTATTGTGAATGGTTATAAAATTCGTTACAATAAAGAATAAATGATTTTAAAAGTGCCTCTAAGGAGGATAATAGGGAAATCGGTGTAAATCCGGTGCAGCCCCCGCTACTGTAAATGTGGATGAACCTGCAAAGACCCACTAGTCAAACTAGGAAGGATGCAGAAGTAAAATGAAGCATAAGCCAGGAGACCTGCTTTTAAAAACCCCTTATTTTTCGGTGGGAGAAATAAGTCAAGACAATGTGTTAATGAGCGCATGACCAAACCTTGACTTTTACAGTTAAGGTTTTTTTATGTGATAGGGAGTGGAAAAAGTGAAAAAAGGAAAACCTCTTATGATTCAAGGAACGCACTCAGACGCTGGAAAAAGCATGATTGCTACAGCGTTTTGCCGTATTTTTAAAGAAGACGGCTATCAAACTGCACCGTTTAAATCGCAAAATATGGCGCTTAATTCATACATTACAATGGATGGAAAAGAAATTGGAAGAGCGCAAGGAATTCAAGCTGAAGCGGCTGGAGTAGAAGCAACAACCAATATGAATCCTATTTTAATTAAACCAACTCGTGATCATGAATCTCAAATTGTCGTTCATGGAAAGCCGCTTCGTAATATGTTTGCTTTTCAGTATCGGCAAGAATTTTTTAATGAAGGTTTGAACGTTATCACGGAGTCTTATAAAGAGCTTGCCAATCATTATGATCGAATTGTGATTGAAGGTGCTGGAAGTCCTGCTGAAGTGAATTTGAACGATCGGGAACTGGTAAATATGCGCGTAGCAAAGATAGCCCAAGCCCCTGTTGTGTTAGTAGGAGACATTGATAAAGGAGGGGTTTTTGCGAGTCTGGTGGGTACTCTTCAATTGCTTCCAGATGAACATAAACCTAGAGTAATTGGAGTGTTAATCAATAAATTCCGAGGAGACTTAGAGCTTTTAAAACCGGGGTTGAAGTGGTTTGAAGAATACACGGGAGTTCCGGTACTAGGAGTGATTCCTTATATGCACGACGTGGAAATTGACGCTGAAGATTCGCTATCACTCAGAAATTACTCAACGCTTGTGAATCCGTTAAAAGAAATCGATATTGCGGTTATCTCGTATCCTCGCATCTCAAATTTTACAGACATTGATCCTCTAAGCTTAGAAGAAGACTGTCATGTGAGACTTGTAACCAAGCCATCACAACTAGGTACGCCTGATTTAATTGTTTTACCAGGAAGCAAAAATACGATTGAAGATGCGCAGTTTTTACAAGAAAGCGGCCTGGCTCTAGCCATTAATCAAGTCTTGAACGCAACGAACGCTCACGTTATTGGCATCTGCGGGGGATATCAAATGTTAGGCGAGACAATTACGGACCCCGATGCAGTAGAGTCCCGGATTGAATCTATTAAAGGGCTGGGTTTGCTTCCAGTGGAAACCGTTATGACAACCAGCAAAAAAACAGAAAGAGTTTCTGGATATGTTCAGTTAGAGAGTGAGAAGGTTTCGATTGAAGGCTATGAAATTCATATGGGAAAGACGGTTTCTAAAAGCATAACGGAAGCCTTTGCGGTGGTAGATGATCAAAAAGAAGGAACGGTTAAAGACAACATCATTGGCACGTATGTTCATGATGTGTTTCATAACGATGCTTTGCGTAGAGCTTTGCTTAATCAAATTCGTAAACATAAAAAATTGCCGCCTATTACGGATACATTCAACAGTCGCCTGCAAAAAGAGGAGTCTTTTTCAAAAGCAGCAGCATATGTGAGAGAAGCTGTAGATATGGAAAAGCTGTATCATTTAATAGACAACTATAAAAGCCCGGAGCAAGCACAAAAAGTGTAGCTTGTAGAGGTTTTCGCTTGTTTTTTCACCGAGAACTTTAGTACGCTATTCTACGTTGCCTAGTTCAACAGTCTAGCACTCGTAACAAATAAAAGATGATTGTTTCCAATACTATGTAGGATGGAAACATGGTTTATGGACAGGAAAATGAATGGTTAATGTAATGTAAAACATCACGCCTCGTTTCCTAGAGGAGCTGAAAGTATTGATTTTTAAACGTATTTTTTTAAACAAAGCATCTATTTTATACATAGTCAGTTTATTTATTGTATGTACTTCGGTGATTATGGGAGTATTTATTGGTACAGTTTCGTTAACCGTAGGAGATACAATCAAAATTATTATTGGCCACCTTACCGGACTATCCTTATATCACGGTCCGGAAAACATGGATTTAATCATTTGGCAAATTCGTTTTCCAAGAGTACTGGTGGCATTTTTAGTAGGAGCTTCGCTTTCAATAGCAGGAGCTGCCTTTCAAGGGCTATTAAGAAACTCTCTTGCAGATCCTTACACGATCGGAGTTTCCTCAGGTGCAACCCTTGGCTCTGTCATGGCAATTTATTTTCACTGGAGTATTTTTGGTTTGTCTATCTTCACGCTGCCTGTAGTCGGCATCGTATCTGGTTTTATTACTCTTCTTTTAGTTTTTGGTATTACGAAACTCGCAAGCGGCAATTTGGCCAATGAAACTATCATCTTAGCGGGGATTATTTTATCATCCTTTATGAGCGCGCTTATTTCATTAATTGTAGCTCTTTCTCCTGAAGAAGATGTAAGGCAGGTTTTATACTGGCTAATGGGAAGCGTATCAATGAGAGGATGGTCGCATATTCAAATTTTAGGGCCGTTCTTTTTAGTCGGTACGATTATGCTGCTGTTACATGTGAAAGAGCTGAACGGCTTAGCATTTGGCGATCAATCCGCTCAATTTATGGGGATAGACGTAAAGAAGAAAAAAAGAATGATTTTAATAGGTGCATCCGTATTAACCGGGGCTGCGGTATCAGTATCTGGGGCAATTGGATTTGTTGGCTTAGTTATTCCCCACTTAGTGCGTCTCGTAGCGGGAGCTAATCATAAGCATGTACTGCCGCTTTCTATTTTAATCGGAGGAAGTTATTTGGTTTTAGCCGATTTATTAGCAAGAACGATATTAGAACCTCGTGAACTGCCGATTGGAGTCGTAACCGCCTTAATTGGTTCGCCAATTTTTACGCTGCTGCTTGTAAAAGAACGTATGCGGAAAAGAGGAATATCATGATTGAACTATATAATGTGACGGGAGGATACGATAAACAGAAACCGACCGTTCGTGACATCACGTTCACCGTAGACAAAGGTTCTTTTGTTGCTTTACTAGGACCAAATGGAAGCGGAAAAACAACGCTTATTCGCTTAATTATGAATGTATTAACCACTCAATCAGGAGAAGTGAAGGTAGAAGGGAAGTCAGTGAAGGCTTATTCACCAAAACAACTGGCGCAAAAAGTTGCAGTCATGACGCAAGAAAATCAAATTGGATTAGAATTTACGGTTCAAGAAATTGTTTCACTTGGACGCTATCCTTATCAGGCAAAAGGTTTGTTTAGCACTGTATCAGCACAGGATGAAGAAGTGGTAGAAAGCGTGATGAAATTAACAAACGTCTGGCACTATCGAAATCATACCTTTCAATCGCTGAGCGGTGGAGAAAAACAGCGGGTTTTACTTGCTAAAGCACTGGCGCAAGAACCTGACTACTTACTTCTTGATGAACCAACGAATCACTTAGATGTAAAACATACGATGGAACTGCTTCAGCTGTTAAAAACGTTACAGCAGGAAATGAGCTTGACGGTTCTGGCCATTTTGCATGATCTCAACATTGCCTCGCTGTTTGCAGATAATGCCGTATTATTGAAAGATGGAAGAGTAGAAGAAACGGGGATGGATGCCATTTTTCAGGATGCAGCTACGTTAAAAAGAGTATATGGCGTTGATTTGCATGTATTTCACCATCCCGCTGTGAACAAGCGGCAAATTGCTTTTGTGCCGCCGTATCAATATCCAGAGACGGACTTCCATGAGTTGTATCAGTTGCAAAAGGAACCGGGCAAGCTATGTTTATCCTTTGCTCGTCCTTTGAGAACTCTTTCACTGGGTTCCAATGAAACAGGTCTAGACTGGTGTCAAGAAATTGTTCAACAGCAAAGCAGTTCTAACACGGCGTGGAAATCTGCGTCTTTATCTAGTCATGAAGTTCGCTTAAAAGACGATAAAGGTTACTCGTGGCTGACTGTACTGACACATGGACAAAAAGAGAATGAAATGAATATTGTTCTACTAACAAATACACCGCTTTCGGACGCGAACTTACTTCATGCTGCGATGAAGGTAATTGAATACCGGGCTTTCTTAGGAAAAACAGGCCGTATTGTTGTAGCATCATCTCATCATAAAGAAGAAAATCAAGAAGAAATTTCAGCGTTCTTAATGGAACGCCTACAGAAAGAATTACAACTATTTATGGAAACAAAAATGACCGACAATTGCTTTAAATAAGCAGTAGCGGTCATTTTTTATTCTTCGGAGTGATCAGGCTTTTCTGTTTCACCTCCTGAACTCATCGTTGTCTCAGTTGTATGTTCATCAATCTTTTTTTCTTTTAGCTTAACAGAGAATAAGTCTTTGACTTCTTCATCCACTTGATCAGAGTCAGCGCTGTAAGTTGTACCAATGTTTAAGTGGCCGGTCAAATCTTTAATTCCTAGCTGGCCAAAATTATTACTAAGGTCAATTTTGTCTAACAATACTTTTTCCACCATAATTTTTTCAACAACAATGGACTGCTTTGGCTGAGTTACTTCATCAATCTTTTTGTCAAGAGTTTTCACCATCTCATATAAAGCTGTATTGGACGATTCTTCCTTTAACGCAGAGAGCTGATTTTGAATGTCTTCGAAATTAGGAGCTGACTGCATAGCCGAAAGTAAATGAGCTGTTTGCTCGTGCAGTTGAGACAATGATTGAATAAGATGAGCTGATTCATGTAATTGCTGATGAAGCTCTTCTATTTTAGGAATCGCGTCGGTTAAACGCGTCACTTGATCAATAATTCCCTGCAGATTCAGCGCTGAATCTGACGAATGAACAGGTTTTGTGAATTCAACTTCATCAGATGTCTTAGGCTCCGTTTGGCTCGGCAACTTCTTTGGCTGCTGAGGGGGTTTCTTTAGATTAGACTGTTTTTTAGTTTTCATCTTCTCGGGTAATTCTTTCCGCTTTTGATTAGAGCTTTGGTCTATGGGACTTACTTTTTTTTTGGTTGGAAGGGAAGACGGATTTATTTTGCGGACTGTTTCAATTTTAGGCGATTGTTTAAACCACTTAGAAAACATGAAATTCCCTGCCTTTCATGCTACGTATAGTTCTGCACAATAAATTACAAATCAAATTTCACGTGCAATAGACCATCTTTAAATGATGCGTGACACGGCGCTTCCCCCACAGCAGGTGGAAGGATGATTGATCGTTGAAACGTTCCTTCACGTCTTTCTTTGTGAAGAACATTTGCATCCTTCATCGTTAAAAGAGATGAACCGGATATGTGTAAAGTATTTTCATGCATGGTCAATTCGACGTCTGTTCGTTTAGCACCGGGTATTTCAATCACAACTAACAGTTGATTTGCCCATTCGTATACATCAATTAAAGGATAATCTCGATACTCATTTACAATTTGAGGAGAAGCATCTGCTTCCGTATCATTCTTTTCTTCAGGATCATCGTCAAAAATCTTTTCCCAAAATTTTGTATGGTTTTCTTCTTGTAACGTTTCTGCCCACTTTTTAAACTTTCCATCATTCATATTTGTCACCTTCTTTAAAAAAATAAAACAAGGCCTTTTGCCGCTTTCTATTTTATATGTATGCATGAAAACAGAAAAAAACGTCCACTTTAATCTAAATCGTGGACGTCTATTTGAGACATAGGAATATTAACATGTTTAGGCATCCGGATTTCCAACACCCCGGAACGATATACGGCGCGTGTACCTTTTTTGCGAACCGAACAAGGAAGCTGAATTTCTTCTTTGAAGGATTCTTCTCCATCTATTCCTTCAATCGTACACACGTATGGAGTATGATAGACTTTAATGCTTGATACAATATCGCGGTTAGGAATTTTTAACTGAACAATGCATTCGTCTAATGTATTAATGACGTTTGAATCAAATCTTCTTAGCTGTTGTCCATGACCTTCATTTCCCACATCCTGCTGTTCTTTCATCATGTCTTGGGCCTGCTTAAAGAATTCATTTCCTTGCATAAAATCCGGAAAAGAATGGGACATCGTAGAAGAAATCATTTGCTGAATATATTTATTCATGTCTTTAGATGCCATTCCTTTTGGGATATTTTCCATCATTCCTTTAAACGGAGACTTTCCAAATGGAAACATATTTACACACCTCCTTGTAATGTGCCAAGTAAAACGACAAAATCGTTAAATCTAAATTTGATTTCCAATTGGAGCTGAAGGGTTTGCAATTTGATCTTGATCGCTTACGTCAGGATCTAACACGCCCGTATTCATTTGAGAGCAAGTAGGAGAGAAGTTACCTAAAGAGAAATTTGCGCCGTTAAACTTTGAGTTCGCCGTGTGACTGTTTTGAATGGTGGAACCGAAATCAATATTTGCGTTTTGTGTGACACCGTTTGTTACGATATTAAAAACGTTAATTTGAAGAGGCATAAAGAGACTCCTTACTGTTTTTATTCATTCTACTCCAACGGCCTATTGCGTTCAGAGAGAATGTATTCACCGTTTGTCGTCATGCTGTTGACAAGCATTGCCCTATATCACTGCTGATAACCATTGACATGATCAACGTTTGCAATATCTGTTTGGTCATTTGTATCAGGATCGATATAAATGTTTCGCATTTTCGAGGAAGCAGGTGAGACATCGCCATAAGAAGAGTTCGTACCAGTGGATTTTGAATGAGCCGTGTGACTGTTATGGAGTGCTTCGCCAATGTTGACAGAACCGTTGCTTGAGATACTGTTGATCTTTAAATTATAAATGTTAATAACACTTGGCATACGCTCTCACCCTTTTCTATGGTTGATTAATGTATCCTATGATGATAAGTGCCTAAACGTTCACAATTCCTCATAACTAAAATCGCCTTTTCCGATTGAAGGAAAAAGCGATTGAGAGAGGATTACTTAATGATATGATGGGCTTATGAAATGGGTGCAATACGACAATTCTTTTTTTCTAAAATGTAAGAGATGCTTTGTTGGACAGTGGAAAATGTTCGCCAATTAAACTGAGAATCTACAAGCGACAGAGCCATTTTTGAAGAAAGACCAACAATAAGGCAAGTCGTACCAATCAAACGCAAAGCATCGTGGAGCGTGTTAATATAATAACCGTGTTCTTCATCTAATGAATGAAGGGAAGATAAATCAATAAGCAAATAGCGCGCCTGTTCTTTTACAACTGCCTCCAATACCGTTTCAGTTAGCTTCTTTCCACGTTCTATATCCATCTTACCGGTAATGGGCACAGCTAAAACCTCGTCCCATATCTTTAATAAAGGAGTGGACAAATCCTCAATTAACCGTTCTTTTTCAAGCTCTGCTTCGGCTTGATCTGTAAAGTCTAATAGCATAAGCAAGTAGCCATAGCGCTCGTCGTCTTTTGTATCAATGGGGTGAATCACAGCTTCTGCTACGTATTGACTGCCAATCGTTATACGCGTTCTGTAGGTTGTATGAAGAGAGGTGAGTAAATTTTCCGCTTCTTTAGAATTGGAATGAAAGAAGTCCATATGCTTTCCAATTAACTCTTCGATATGAGATAACTGGTAGATTGGGAGTACTGGCTGAAGTGTTTCAATTGCTCTTGCATTCATCCACTGCACACGATAGTCTTGATCTGCAATGATCATGGTTTCTTGAATATTTTCTAAAATCAAATGTCCATTAAGCTTTTGTGGAAGTCGTCCAATTCCATTCATTCTCCATCTCTCCTTATGCGTGTAGTAAGTTTATGTACATCTACTTTATATTTTACAGTGAAAAGAATGAAGAAGGCTATAAAAAATTTATTAACGTATGTAGGGATCATGGTATGTAAAAAAACGTAGGAGTAAGCACTCGCTTCAATCAAAAAACTCCCCTGGGTAAAGGGGAGTTCACTTTATTCATATGATTTAATAAAATCAACGTTATATTTTTCAACGCTTGATAAGTAGGAGTCTCTAAATGATGAATCAGGCGTATACCATGACTTTTCATAAAAATAGGCTTGAAGATCTTTCGATTTAAATACATACCCATGCCGCGCATAGATTTCATTTCGAGCTAGCCTTCGTTCACTCGAGCTCAAACTGCTAATATCACTATAGCTTAATTTGTAAGAATCCGAATCCGGAAGAATATAAGAGCTTGAAGTAGCATAAGAGCGCGGCCCAGGCACGATTACTTCTCGTTCTTTTATGACGGTTTTTTCCTTTTCAACGGGCGGCGTTTGTATATTTAATATAATACTTTCATCATTTTGAATGGTGTAAGGACTGCTTTTGAACGTGGTGCCGCCTTTTTGCACTTCTGCATGAACAGTGACGCTTCCATCCGTGGCAACAGGCCCTATTTGTGATGAGCTATTCACCTGCAGTCCCGTGCTTTTTCCATTTACGAATAAAACAGCGTCATCTCTATTCGATGAGATTGTAACGTAAGCCCCTTTAAATACCACAGATATATTTTCTTCTTTTTGTCGGTGAAAATTTACAGTGGTTTGGTCTGTAAGTGTTCCATAAGAGCTTTCATAAAAAGCCGTAAGCGGGTAATTTCCAATCATAAAAGGCCCTATTTTTTGCGTTTGATTCTTGGATATCGATTGTTTTGTATCATTGACTATAACCGTTGCATCCTCTGGCGTGGTGAGGGAGATATAATATGATGACGGTACAACCACGTACTGTTTTTTGAAGAGTAGTGAATGTTTCTGTTCTTTTATTGTAAAGTAGATGCTCGATTTATTTTTTAAATCATTTTCAACATCTCGTAAAATAGAACCATCGGAAGTTGCGTCTAACAGAGCTTGAATAGATGTGTCATTAATAACTATAGTAGACTGCGAAGAGTCTACTAACTCTCTTAACACAGCTGTATCTTTCGATTCTAATGCCTCAATAAAGCGGTCAGCCGTCTTTTCTTCTGAGCCAGAGAAAAAGAAATAAAATACAAAAGTTAAAAGAAGTATAAGCGCAATACCCCCGCCAATATACCAGCTCTTTTTATGCTTGGCTGCAGCTGGCGACACGGTGAAAGAAAAGCCGCAGTTATTGCAAAATAATTGATCTGTGCTTGCACTGGCACCGCATTTTGGACATTGATTCATTCACACCATTCCCTTCTTTTTATTCCATTAAATGTATGGAATGTATAGGTAAAACAGACCATTAAATTGGAAAAAGAATAGATTTAACGAGAAAGATAAACACACCAAACATGCACAGAAAAGATGAGGTATGCTATGATAAGAACTATATATTAATCCGATAGGGACACTCTGTCATATAAAAAGGAGATGAAGCAAATGAGTGTTTCATTTGTAAATAAAAATCAAAAGTCTACGTACGAAAAACTGCTACCTCTAGTCGAAAAATTTAAGAAACGAGCTTTTAAAATAGATGAAGAAGGTACGTTTCCGTTTGAAAATATTCAAGAGTTAAAAGAAGCTGGCTATACACGTCTTTCTCTAGAAAGCAACTATGGAGGAGATGAATTACGCCTTTATGATTTTTTATTATTTCAAGAATTAATTGCTCAAGGGGACGCTTCTACGGCTCTTAGTATTGGATGGCATATGGGGATTACAATGGACTTGCGTGAAAAACAGCCTTGGAGTCAGCAAATGCTCGATTTTATTTTTAAAGAAATAGAAAAAGGTGCACTTATTAATACCGCTGCTACTGAACCGAAGACAGGAAGTCCTACTCGAGGAGGCAAACCGGAAACGACAGCTGTAAAAACAAAAGAAGGCTGGCGAATCAATGGCCGAAAAACATTCACTACGATGTCTCCAGTGTTAAATTACTTTTTGGTAAAAGCAAGCATTGAAGGTGAAGAAGAGATCGGCTTATTTTTAATTCCTCGTGAAACAAGCGGACTTTCAATAGAAGAAACATGGGATATGATTGCAATGCGCGGGACAGGAAGTCACGATCTTGTGCTAGAAAATGTCGATATTGAACAAGACTTTCTTGTTGAACGCCTAGGTGGCTTTAAAAAGAATGAGCCAAGCGGCTGGTTGCTTCATATACCAGCTTGCTACATGGGTACAGCCATCGCAGCAAGAGATTATGCTGTCGCATTTGCTACAGAATATTCGCCTAATAGTATTGAAGGAACGATTAGCGAGTTGCCAAATGTGCAGCGTTTAGTCGGAGAGATGGAACTTGAACTCATGCAGGCGCGTCACTTTATGTACAGCGTGGCAAATAAATGGGATGAAACAAGCGACCGAGCAGCATTAGCGGGAGAATTAGCAGCTGTCAAACACGTAGTGACCAATAGTGCCTGTACGGTTGTTGACAAAGCCATGCGCATAGTAGGAGCGCGTAGCTTGCAGCGCAGTAATCCGCTGCAGCGCTATTATAGAGACGTGCGTGCTGGGCTCCACAACCCTCCAATGGATGATATGACGGTTGTTAATTTAGCGAAGCAGGCGTTTGCTAGATAAAACTTAATAACATGTTAAATGATGAAAAACTGCTTATTATAGGCTATTCTATAGTAAGCAGTTTTTTCGTTACAAAAGGAGGAATTGAAGATGAAGTCCGTAAGAGAAATTCAGCTGACACCTCATAATATCTCGTGGGAAAAGGAATTTTCAAAAGAAGCTGCCACCTTAACAACTATAATGTCAGTTCAAGTTTTAGAGGTTCATCATATCGGAAGCACTGCTGTTCCCGGCTTAAGCGCAAAACCGATTATTGATCTACTTATTGAAGTAAAAGATATAAAAAAAGTAGATACATATAATCAGAAGATGGAACAGCTTGGTTACGAAGCGAAAGGTGAAAACGGCATAAAAGGAAGACGATACTTCCAAAAAGGTGGAAATGAAAGAACCCACCACGTTCATATTTATGAAAAAGGCCACCCAGAAATTAATCGGCATATATGGTTTCGAGATTATCTGCGTACTCACCCTGATGCAGCAAAAGAATACGAAACGTTGAAAACAGAACTAGCGCATCGCTATCGCTTTGAACCGGAAAAATATGTGGAAAATAAAACGAATTTTATTCATAAAATAGATGGGCTAGCTTTAAAATGGAGAAAGGGAAGCAGCAATAAGAATAGGAAAGATGATCTTAGATAAAAAGGAGGAACGAGCTTGACTCCAGTTCTAAATCGACAGACAAATACAGGTAAAAAGAAAAAAACAATATGGATCAGCCTGATATCCTTTGTTATTCTTTGTTTTGTACTTTGTACGGCCATTTCTCTTTATGTAGGCATAAGCCTGACAAAACTAGATAAAAATCCTGCTGTGAAAAATCCTAGTGATTACGGCATGCACTATAGCAATCAAGTATTTTTGAGCAAAGACGGAATAACCCATTTAAAAGGATGGATGATTGAACCAACGGAACAGCCAAAAGCGACCATTATTATGTCACATGGATACGGAAATAACCGTGAAGCACAAGGAGCTGGCTTTCTGCCGCTGAGTAAAGAATTTGTAAAAGCGGGATATCGAGTAGTCATGTTTGACTTTAGAGATTCAGGAGACTCAGAAGGAAATCAAACGACGATTGGTGTAAAAGAACAGCTCGATTTATTAGGCGTTATTCAGAAAATGAAAGAAACAAAAAAAGAGCCAATTGTGCTCTACGGCATTTCAATGGGAGCAGCCACTTCTTTATTAGCAGCCTCTCAAGATGACGACGTAAAAGCAGTGGTAGCCGATAGTCCTTTTAGTGATTTAACCTCTTATTTAAAAGAAAATCTATCTGTATGGTCTCATTTACCAAATTTTCCATTTACACCGCTAACCATTGCTATTCTTCCTGTTATTGCAGATGTAAATCCTGCTGAAGCTAGTCCTATTAAAGCAGTCGAGCATATTTACCCTCGACCAATTTTATTTATACACAGCACAGGAGATACAAAAATCCCTTACACTGAAAGTGAAAAAATGGCTAAAACACACCCGGATGCTTTTTCCTTCTGGAAAACTGATAAAGCAGAACACGTTCAAAATTATCATGTATACAAAAAAGAATATGTAAAGCGCGTATTATCTTTTATTGAGCAATCGCTGTAAAAAAAGTGGATGGGACAAAAATATGTTAGACGAAATGTAAAACGAACCATTGATCAAAACTTTTGATTAGTGGTTCGTTTTTTTGTTAAGACAAACGTAGATTTCATTTGTGTAAATCTTTAGATGGGATTCATTTCGTTATGTCTCAACCTCTTTTAGCCGTTGATTTTACCTTGTTCTATAAGCTCAGCATGTAAATTACGAAGAATGTAGGTTTTATAACTTTCTAGCTTTCTTCCATCGATTTTAGAGATATTGGCCGCTTTTAACTGCTGAACAAACCAGCCCTTTGAATAGATATGAGCCATTGTTAATCACTCCTTCAAAAAAATCCACTCTAAATAATTAACTATATTCATAAAAGGAACTAAAAAGAAGTGAACGAAGCAAATGAATTGACGTTCATTTTTTACAGCGTTATACTGCTCTACAGCTACATAAAAGGAGGAAATGAACAATGAGCAAACAGTATATAAACGTAAATGGCGTTAATTTGCACTACATAAGCAAGGGACAAGGAGAGCTTATGCTATTTCTTCATGGGTTTCCTGACTTTTCGCATATTTGGCGACACCAGATAGATGAATTTTCTAATGATTTTCACACAGTTGCTCTGGACTTAAGAGGATATAACTTATCTGAAAAGCCAAGCGGACTAAAATCATACGAGATTGATGTATTAGTAGAAGATATTCGCCAAGTGATTGAAGGCCTAGGATATAGCTCCTGCACGCTAGTTGTACACGACTGGGGAGCAGGAATCGGATGGACATTTGCTTATCGCTACCCGGAATATGTACAAAAATTAATTGCTTTTAACGGTCCGCACCCTTATACATTTATGCGTGAGCTTAGAACAAATAAAAATCAGCAAAAAGCAAGTGAGTATATGAAATGGTTTCAAAAACAAGAAGCACAGGACTATATGGAACGAGACAACTTCTCAGGTTTGCGTAAGCTTGTGATCGACCCAGGTGTAAAAAAAGGATACCTAACAGCTGATGATGTACAAGCATACATGAACTCTTGGGAAAATGGCTCTGTACTGTCCATGCTAAGTTATTACCGCAATTTAAAGATTTTCACGGAAGAAGACCTTCGAAGAAAATCTTTGTTTCCGTTAGAAGAAGAAGTGTTAAACATCCCGGTACAAATTATTTGGGGAAATCAAGATCCTACTTTTATGCCTGAAAACTTAGATGGTATTGAAGAATATGTGCCAAACATATTTGTTCACCGATTAGCTGAAGCATCTCATGCCCCTCAGCATGAAAAGCCTCAAGAAGTAAACAACGTGATGTGGAATTTTTTAAATAAGTAAAGAGAAAAAGAAAGGTTTCCTTTAGAAACCTTTCTTTTTCTTTTGAATTTAAAATAATTTTTAAAAAAGTGATCCAACAGAATAAGGTGATCGTTAGGTAAGTAGAAAAGGAAGGAATTCTTGAAAAAAAGCGGTTAAAAACTTTTTCAAAAAAAGTGATCTAGCTGAACAAAGCGTTCGTTAGATAAGTAGAAAGGGAAGGAATTCTTGATGAAAATGACATCTTAAAAAAGTTTTAAAAAAGTGATCCAAGGTCGTTCGCCAATCGTTTAGTAGATAGAAAGAGAATACTTCCTAAAAAGAGTCATTAAATACGGGAGAACATGAAGGTAAAATATAAAGAATATTCAAAATGTTCAATCTATTTAATGATTTAAGATGTAGTAAGAATGAAAAAAGTAGCGTACATCAACTAAAAATGAGGAGAGTGGAAAATGATGAAATTAAGCAAAAAGTTAATGATCCCTGTACTAGGAGCTTCACTATTGATGCCCACAATTGCAAACGCTGAGGAAGCACAACCAACGGCAGTAACAAAAGCTGCAGATTTACGAGCGAACTTAGACTACTTATTATCTGAACACTTTACGCTTGCCGTTGCCGCTATGACAACAGCCTATGACGGTTCTAAAGACGCTGACGCTGCGTTTAAAGCATTGGACCAAAATGCCGTTGACATGGAGCCTGCTATTGCGTCTGTCTATGGTGATAAAGGAGCAGCTGAATTCGAAAGAATTTTCAGAGAACATAACAATTACACAGATGATTTTGTAAAAGCAACAAAAGAAAATGACAAAGAAGCCATGGCTGAAGTAGATAAAGAAGTAAATCAATTCGTAAATGAATTTGCTAAGTTCTTAAGTACTGCTACGGAAGGCAAACTACCTGAAGATGCAGCAAAAGAAGCGCTTCGCGTACATGAAGACCAAGTAAAAGAAACATTTGAAGATTATGTAGCAGGTGACTACGAAGCGGCCGCTAAAACATACCGCGAAGGATATCAGCAAATGTTTGCCATTAGTAAAGCGTTATCAAATGCAATCGTAACGCAAATGCCTGATAAATTCGACAATACCAAAGTAGATACACCAGCAGCAGATTTACGTTCTTCATTAAACAGCTTAGCAGCAGAACATTTTGCTTTAGCAACAATGGGAATGGAAAAAGGGTTCAACGGTTCAAAAGATTACGACTATGTTAGCTGGTTAGAAAATGCTAACACAGCAGATTTTAAAGCTGCAATCGGTTCAGTATATGGCGATGAAGGGGCTGCACAATTCGAAAAAATTTGGCAAGGAGATCACATCAATGCCCAAGCTGAACTAGTAAGTGCACAAGTAAAAGGCGATGAAGCAGGAGAAAAAGCTGCTAAAGACAAGCTCCATAAATTCGCGCAAGAATTTGGTACATTCTTAGGAACAGCAACAGATGGAAACCTTCCAACTGCAGACGCACAGGCAGCTATAAAAGCACATGAAGATACGGTTATTAAAACATTTGAGCAATATGCATCCGGCGACTACGCTGGAAGTTATGATACGTACCGTGAAGGGTATAAATTAATGTTTGGTGTCGGCCAAGCTTTAGGTGAAGCGATTGTAAAACAAAATCCCGATAAGTTTGCTGAGACAGCTATGCCAACAGATATGCCGAAAACAGGTATGGGCGGGGCATCTGAATCAACGATGAACCCACTAACAGCGATCTATATTGCACTAGGTTCGTTAGCTGTATTAACAGCTGGAGTTATTTTACGCAAGAAACCAGTAAGCAAATAATATTTTTTCTCCTTTTCCTTATGAATTACAAGTCAAGAGTCCTAAAAAAAGAAGAGAGGTTGTTCTCTCTTCTTTTTTATAAACAGCTGTGAAACGAGGTGACGATGTGAAAAAAGCGATTGTTCTCGCCTACTGTATATTAAGTTTGGTCCTGCTTGTTAGCGGCGGACTATATTTTAAAGAACAAATGGTAGAAGCAAAAGAAATGAAGCAACAGAATGCAGCTAAGCAAAAAGAAAAAGAAGCACAATCAAAGGATTTAAAAAGCCGGGTAACGCTTGAAGAGGAATTTGCTGTATTAAAAAAGCATAAAATAGAAGCCAAACAGTTAAACAAAGAATTCAAAGGAATTATTCCTGCAAAAGTGTCCATTCCAGCTATTCATGTGGAGGCTTCAATTGAACAAGTAGGGTTATTAGACAGCGGTGAAATGGCAGCGCCATCTACAGAAAATGGAGTTGCTTGGTTTGAACCAGGAGCTAAACCTGGCGTAAAAGGAAATGCTGTACTAGCAGGACACGTAGACAGTAAAACCGGCCCTGCCGTCTTTTACAATCTAAAAAACTTAAAAAAAGATGATGAAATTACCGTAAGAGATGCACAGGGGACCACGCTTACCTTTGTTGTTAAACGTACAAAAAGCTATCCGCGAGATAAGGCACCTTTAAACGAAATTTTTGGGTACAGCAACAAACGTAATTTAAATCTAATTACGTGTACAGGCACGTTTGACCGTGCAGAAGGAACCCATCAAGAGAGGTTAGTTGTATATACAGAACTAAAAGCTGACCAAGCAAAAGAATTGGAGCGTGAAGCAACTGCACCACAACCTCCCACACATGTAAAGATGAGCGGTAATTTGCTTACGTGGTACGCGGTACGAGAAGGCAATATTATCGGTTACCGAATTTATAAAAAGAACCCAGGCGGAACATTTGTCCATATTGGCAGCGTTTCGGAATTTGAGCGAAAAAGCTTTGCCGACTCCGACGCATCTCAGTCTCGTTATTATGTAACAGCTGTTAACGAGTCAGGAAAAGAGTCTGCCCCATCTAGTATAGCGAAATAACAAAAAGCTCTCTTCAAACGGAGAGCTTTTTGTTATTTTTGATTGTCGATTCAAAAGATATCTTCTGGCTTTCTATTTATCTAAATGCTATTAGTTTTAATAGATAAATAAAAATTCCTTAAAAATAATACTTGAATAATATAAATATTCAGATTATTATGTACTAATAGTCTTTTTGGTAATTAAAAGGAAAAAAACAAAAAGAATCTAAAAGAAAAGGGAGAGAAAGTATGGCACAACCTAATTTGCAAACAGAGCAAAAATCACATCCAACAACCTTTCTAGACAAACTATTAGGAAGAGTAGAAGCATTCGGAAACAAACTACCTGATCCTTTTATTTTGTTTGTATGCTTAGCGCTTATTATCGTATTAGCGTCTGTTGCTATTAATAGTATGGGAGTAACAGTGGTCCATCCTGGTACTAATAAGACTCTTCCAATTAAAAGTTTGTTGTCGCATGAAGGCATTCAGTATATCTTAACATCGATGCTGACCAATTTCACTGAATTTAAGCCCCTAGGACTTGTACTTGCTATGATGCTTGGAGTCGGACTTGCAGAAAAAGTAGGTCTGCTTGAAGTGGCCATAAAGAAAACGATTTTAAATGCTCCAAAAGCTCTTATTACATACGCCATCATTTTTACAGGGATTATGGCCAACTTAGCCGCAGATGCTGCTTTTGTCATCGTGCCTCCGCTTGCCGCAATGATATTTTATACAGTAGGAAGACACCCGCTTGCTGGATTAGCAGCAGGATTTGCTGGGGTGGGATCAGGCTTTACAGCGAATCTTATTATATCCGGAACCGACGGATTGTTATCAGGCATTTCTACTGAAGCTGCTAAAACAATCGACCCAAGCGCTGCTGTCAGTCCTGCAGCGAACTGGTACTTCATGGCGGCTTCTGTATTCGTTTTAACTATTATAGGAGCGATCGTCACTGAAAAGATTGTAGAACCTAGACTGGGTAATTATAAAGGGAGAAAACGCAATGATTTTGGTGAAATCAGTGAGGTAGAAGCAAAAGGATTAAAAAACAGTATCGTTGCTACATGTATTTATGTCGTTGTACTAGCTGTTTTCTTATTTTGGCCCAACTCTCCTCTACGAAATGAAGACGGCGGAATTGTTCCATCTCCTTTTTTAGATGGTATCATTCCGATTACGCTGCTGTTTTTTGTGGTAGTTGGCTCTGTTTATGGAATAACAGTAGGGAAAATCAAAAGTTCTAGAGATATACCTGCTTATATGACTGATTCGATGAAAGATATGGCTAGCTATATTGTCCTGATTTTTGCCGCCGCTCAATTTATCGCTTACTTTAATTGGACTAATATTGGAACGTGGATTGCAGTAGAAGGAGCGGATGCATTAAAAGCACTAAATCTAACTGGACTTCCAGTTGTGGTTGGTTTTGTATTTTTAACTGTGGTTCTAAGCCTTCTTATTTTTAGCGGCTCTGCTCAATGGGCACTAGAAGCACCTATTTTTATTCCATTATTCATGCTGTTAGGATACAATCCTGGATTTATTCAAGCAGCTTACCGAATAGCGGATTCGTCTACGAATGTAATCACTCCTTTAAATCCATACATGATTGTCATTTTAGCCTTTATGAAAGAATACGAGCCGAAAGCAGGACTTGGAACCATCATTTCACTTATGCTTCCTTATACTTTAGCCTTCTTAGGAATTTGGATTGTAATGTTGATTGTTTTTGCTGTATTCGGTATTCCTTTAGGACCAGGTGTATATATGTATTTGTAAAAAAAATCCTCTTCTTGGAGTAGAAGAGGATTTTTTATGTCAGAAATTCTAACACATACAAATAATATTGCAGCTTCTGTGTACATAGAAGAATAAATAACAAAAAGAAAAGAGTTTTAAAAACAAAAGTTTTCTGAATAAATTTGCAAAAAGTAGTTGCTAAATACATATAAATCAAATATGATAGTAAACATAACAAGATATGTTATATAATCTAACATTTAATTTAGGGGTTATTTATTCGTACTTAAGGGGGAAATCATCATGCAAATGGGCGATTCAGTATTTATGTTTTTTTCGGCATTATTGGTTTGGATTATGACACCAGCTATTGCATTGTTTTACGGAGGCATGGTTCGAAGTAAAAACATGTTAAGTACCGCGATGTATAGCGTAGGTTCATTAGCTGTCATATCTGTTCTTTGGATAGTAGCTGGCTATTCTCTAGCATTTTCGACCGGTGGCAATGCTTTTATTGGAAACTTGGACTGGGTGGGATTAAAAGGCGTTGGATTCACTCCAAACGGGGACTACAGCGCAACGATCCCGCATAACATGTTTATGATGTTTCAACTAACATTTGCTGTGTTAACAGTAGCTATTATCTCTGGGGCTTTTGCAGAGCGCATGAAGTTTTCAGCATTTATCTTATTTGCTATCCTATGGTCATTATTTGTATATGCACCCGTTGCACACTGGGTTTGGGGAGTTGGCGGATGGCTTCGTGAACTAGGAGCTATTGACTTTGCTGGCGGAAACGTCGTTCACATTTCATCAGGTGTAGCAGGATTAATTCTAGCTCTTGTTGTTGGAAAACGAAAAAATGCCGATGCTGCAGCACCTCACAATTTACCACTAACTCTTTTAGGCGGAATGCTGATTTGGTTCGGGTGGTTTGGATTTAACGTTGGAAGTTCCTTAACTATTAACAGCGTTGCAATGACGGCTTTCATTAACACGAATACAGCGGCAGCAACAGGAATTATCGGCTGGCTTGTAGTAGAGTGGATTATTAATAAAAAGCCTACGCTGCTTGGAGCCGTTTCGGGAGCGATTGCTGGACTTGTAGCTATTACACCAGCTTGTGGATTCGTTACACCGTTTGCTTCTATTGTAATTGGTTTTATCGGCGGAGCAGTTTGTTTCTGGGGTATCTTCTCACTTAAAAAGAAAATCGGTTACGACGATGCGTTAGATGCATTTGGTCTTCACGGTATTGGGGGAACATGGGGAGGTATCGCAACGGGTTTATTTGCCACAACTTCTGTAAATGATGCCGGCGCGAATGGTTTATTCTACGGAGACCCAAGTCTACTATGGAAACAGCTGGTGGCTATCGTAGCAACGTATCTATTTGTCGGCATCGCTACCTTCATTATTGTTAAAGTGGTTGGGTTGGTAGTATCTCTACGCGCAACACAAGAAGAAGAAACGCTCGGGCTTGATATTACGCTGCACGGTGAAAGAGCGTATCACGAATCGAATATGTAAAAGGGGTGGGCACAGTGAGTGATGTTTTAACAAAAATTGAAATTATTACGCGCCCTTCAAAGTTTGAAGAGCTTAAGCAAGAACTAGCAAAAATTGGCGTGAGCGGTATTACGGTTACAGATGCGTTAGGATGCGGATTGCAAAAAGGCATTACGGAACTTTACAGGGGGGTCAAAAAACAAGACAATATGCACGCCCGAATTAAAGTAGAAATTGTTGTGTGCGAAGTTCCCGTATCCGACGTTGTTGATAAAGCAAGAAAAGTACTAAATACAGGTCAGCCTGGGGATGGGAAAATATTTATCTATGAATTAAAGAATGCGATTAAGATCCGAACAGGGGAAGAGGGATCACAGGCATTACGAAACAATAGTTAAACTCGGGGAGAAGCGGAAAACAAAGGGTCATAAAAAGAGGCTGGGACAAAAGTAGTTTAGCCCAAGTGAAAAACGAACCACTCATCAACATATTTAATGAGTGGTTCGTTTTTTTGTTTTTTGTGATGATGCCTATCGTTTTATTTGTTTCTGTCCTTCTAGCAGTTGATTGGAGGGCAAGGCGGAGACTCCTGCGGGAAAAGCGGGACAGGTGAGACCCAGCAGGAGCACAAGCGACGAGGAGGCTCAGCGGCCGCCCGCGGAAAGCGAAGCCCTGCACGGAAATCAACTGCGGTGTCATAAGCCGGCCAGCCCATGTATCTCATTTGTCCGTCTTTCGGTTAGATTCATTTCGTTATGTCTCAACCTTTTTTTAGGTTGAATAGTTACAAGGCATGTTTCCTTATGGTGACATGCTTTTTTGTTATATATACGGTCAAGGAGTATATCGCAAAAAACAAGGGAATATAATTAAAATTATTTTTATAAAATTGAGAAAATTATAAAAATATGTGTCATTATTACTGACAAGTTTGGTGAAATAGTGCTGTTTATCCTTTTATAATAGTAAAAAATGACTATAATTTTACTTTTATTAGTTTCTCTCTGTATAGGAGAGTGAATCTATTATGAAAGGATGTGACAATCAGTGTACATAAACAGCAAGCTTTTTTACCGTTTTCAGAAATGACATTTGCCGAAAAGATAAAAAGCGTTCTAGACGCGAACAAAGGGAGGGAAAATCGTTATAAAAGACTAGCCGCTATTACGCGTTTTATAACGATTACTACATGCTAAGTAAAAAAATGTTATCTATTTTAGCAACAACGGTCTTATCAGTAGGATTTGTAGCTGGCTGTGGCAGCAACAGTACATCAGGAGAAGATAAAGGCAGCAATGTTATTAAAATTGCTACGCAAAGCCCTTTGTCAGGAGGTAGTGCAACGTTAGGTGAAGCGATCAAACTGGGAGCTCAGCTAGCTCTTGATGAAGAAAAAGACACGTTTAAAAAATTAGGATATAAACTTCAGCTTGTGCCGTATGACGACCAAGGCGATCCTAAAAAAGGCGTAGCAAACGCTCAGTTAATCGGATCAGACAAAGCTGTCTATGGCGTAATAGGACATTTAAATTCAGGAGTTACCATTCCTTCATCTGAAACGTATGAGAAATACTCAATTCCAATGATTTCTCCTGCAAGTACAGCAACGGATGTAACAGACCGAAAGTTAAAAACAGTTAACCGCATTGTAGCCCGTGATGACTTCCAAGGGCCTGCAGGAGCGAAATATGCTGTTAAAGAGTTGAAAGCAAAAAATATTTTTGTCATTCAAGATAAAACAGCCTACGGACAAGGGCTTGCAGACGCTTTTAAAACAGCGGCTGAAAAAGAAGGGGCAAAAATTGTTGGATTTGAAGGAATTACAGTTGGAGAAAAAGATTTTAACGGTGTGTTAAATCAAGTCTCTAAAGAAAAGCCAGATCTCGTTTATTTTGGAGGGCTCTACGCAGAAGGCGGACTCTTAATTAAGCAAGCTCGTGACAAAGGAATTACCGCTAAATTTATGGGAGGAGATGGCTTAGACTCCTCAACTTTAGTTGATATTGCTGGAGATGCTGTAAAAGATACGTACCTTACGTCAGTAGCAGGAGATGCTTCCAAAACACAATTTGCTAAAGATTATGAGAAGAAATTCAATAAAAAAGTAGAGTCATATTCTGTATACGGGTATGATTCCATGAAGGTTATGCTTCAAGGTATTCAAAAAGCAATTGAAGACAATGATAAAAAGCTTCCTTCTCATGAAGCAGTGCGTGATGCTGTACGAGGTATTAAAGAATACAAAGGAGAACTTACGCAGGTAGGATTTGATGAGAAAGGAGACAATAAATACGCTAAAATCTTTATCTATAAGTTTGACGCTCCTTCATATCCAGCTAAATTAGAAGGGGAAATTTCACAGTAAACCTTAGAAAAGAAAGGTATGGATGTTCCGTACCTTTCTTTTCTTAAAATTGATTTTATAGGACGAAAGGGACGAGGTTATATGTTTGCTCATATTATACAAACGCTGCCGCAAGTGTTAATCGACGGACTAACATTAGGAGCTGTATATGCAATTATTGCCCTAGGTTATACGATGGTATATGGCATTTTAGAACTCATCAATTTTGCACACGGCGAAATTTTTATGTCAGGGGCCTTTATCGGAACCGCTATTTTAATAGGATTAACAGGCGTAGGTTGGATTGCAGCTTTTCCAGCTGTTGTGACGTTAATTTTAGTTCTTCTTATTACGAGTGTTGCGACTGGGTTTCTTGGTATGGGAATTGAAAGAGTGGCTTATCGCCCCCTGCGCAAGTCTTCTAAACTGATTACACTTATTACAGCTATCGGAATGTCGTTTCTATTACAGGATTTTGTGCGCTTCATTACGGAACTTAAGAATGGTAATTATATTGTTAATACCCCTGCTTTATTTTCAGGAAAAGTATCGGTTAACGCTTCTTCTCTTTCATCATCATTTGATGATGCTACATTTAAAGTAACGTTTATCGTAGTGTTAATTGTTGCTCTTTGCTTAATGATCGGACTCGAAATTTTCGTCAATCGAACCAAATGGGGAATGGCAATGAGAGCCGTAGCTCAAGATCCCGATACGGCTTCACTCATGTCCATTAATGTAAACAAAGTTATTTCTCTTACTTTTTTTATTGGTTCAGCTTTAGGGGGAGCAACCGGCGTGTTATTTGCGCTTCATTACGGAACAATTGACCCTTACATTGGTTTCATATTAGGATTAAAGGCTTTTACAGCAGCAGTTTTAGGAGGAATAGGCAATATACGAGGCGCAATGTTTGGAGGGCTAATGCTTGGCATTCTTGAAATGTTTGCAGCTGCGAATTTATCAACAATTACCGGCAATGTTTTAGGAGCAGAGTATAAAGATGTATTTGCATTTGCTATTTTGATTTTGGTGTTAATTTTTAAACCAGAAGGCTTATTTGGAAAAGCCGTTACAGAAAAAGTGTAGGTGATGACGATGAAAAAATTAATGAGTAGGCTTGAAGGAAACAAAAAGGCGCAAATCATTTTATTTTTTATATATGTAATTGCAACAAGCGGTAGTTTAATGCTTGCCCAAAAGTCCGTCGTCGCATTTTTACTTCTTTTATTTTCATTATTACTTCTGTACTTTATGTCTCTTTCTACTAAATTAAAATGGCTAATAGCAGGGGTCATTTTAATTGTGTTGCTTCCTTTTTCAGCTAGCCAAGGCCCTGCTTATGAATCATATATGGAAGTATCTACGCTAGTAGGCATTTATGTTGCTATGGCACTTGGGTTGAACATTGTAGTCGGATTGGCCGGATTATTGGATTTGGGATTTGTTGCTTTCTTTGCAGTTGGGGCTTACACGTATGGAATTTTCGCGACTAATCAAGCTGCTAATTTTATGCCTTTTGGTACGTACCCATTATCAGGAGAAAGCTTTTGGTTTTTTATCATTGCAGGGTGCCTAATAGCCGCTTTATTTGGAGTTTTGCTTGGTATACCTGTGCTGCGCGTAAAAGGAGACTATCTAGCTATCGTTACGCTTGGATTCGGGGAAATTATTCGAATTGTGTTTAACAATTTGGATAAACCGATCAATATTACAAACGGGGCAATGGGGCTGTCCTCCGTGACGCCGCCTTCTATTTTTGGGATTAATTTAGTATATCCAAGTCAGTTCTATTATGTAGTATTAGTCATCTTAGCTGCGGTTATTTTTATTGTACGGCGATTTGAATATTCTAAAGTAGGACGATCGTGGAAAGCGGTTCGTGAAAATGAAATTGCCGCTCAAGCGATGGGAATTCACCTTGTTAGAACAAAGCTGCTTGCGTTTGCTATTGGTGCATCATTTTCAGGCATGATGGGAGTTGTTTTTGCCGCGAAGCAAACGTTTGTCGATCCAACCAGCTTTACGCTGTTAGAATCTATTACGATTTTAGTGATGGTTATTTTAGGAGGAATGGGGAGCGTTCCGGGCGTCATACTTGGAGCAGCGGTTGTAACCATTCTTAATCTTCAAGTATTAACGGAGCTCACGGATTGGTTTAATCAGCTGAGCTTAAACGGAGTTATCTCTATACCGGATGCACTTTCGCCAGCTAAAATGCAGCGATTTATCTTTGGCGGACTTCTTATTTTATTTGCTCTATACAGGTCTCAGGGATTGCTTCCTGCTAAACAGCCTACGTTCGATTTGAAAGAGCTGAAAGAAGAAGCTGAAGAAGAAATACAGCCTGTGATTTCAACGGCTAAGAAAAACGTCAATCTATAGAGGTGAAAGAAATTGTCTATTTTAGAAGTGAAAAATGTAACCAAGACCTTTGGCGGTTTAGTTGCCAATCAAGACGTAACAATGGATATTCAAAAAAATTCAATAACAGCTGTAATAGGACCAAACGGCGCTGGAAAGACCACGTTTTTTAATATGGTGACAGGTGTTTATCAGCCAACCTCAGGTGATATTATGTTAAATGGTCAATCCATAACAGGGCTAAAACCTCACAGCGTATCAAAACAAGGGATTTCTCGGACATTTCAAAACATCAGGTTGTTTAGTAATATAACGGTTTTAGAAAATGTGTTAGTTGGGATGCACAACCATTTGAAAGCAACTACTTTTGAAACGCTGTTGAATTTACCTCGAGCAAGAAGAGCGGAAAAAGCAGCTAAAAAAGAAGCGTATAAGCTGTTGGAATACGTTGGGCTAGAAGCTTTATATAACGAAGTAGCCACTAACTTATCATATGGAGCGCAGCGCCGACTCGAAATTGCGAGAGCGTTAGCTACTAGACCCTCACTGTTATTATTAGACGAACCGGCTGCTGGTATGAATCCGCGTGAAACAAAAGAGCTGACGGATCTTATTCACACGATACGAAGAGACCGGGAAATAACCATTTTATTAATTGAGCATGACATGAAGCTCGTCATGGGAATTTCTGATCATATTATTGTATTAGATCATGGAATAAAAATTGCAGAAGGAAATGCTGAACATATCCGTACGCACCCGAAAGTGATCGAAGCCTATTTAGGAAAAGGAGCGGCAGAGGAGATAGAAAGGAAGGAGAAAAGCACATGACTCTACTAAAGTTAACTGAAGTTGACACCTTTTACGGAGGAATTCAAGCGCTTAAAGGAATATCGATTGATGTAGAAGAAGGAGAAATTGTGACTCTTATTGGAAGCAATGGAGCCGGTAAATCTACCACATTAAAGTCCATTAGCGGTCAAGCTCCTGTCAAAGCAGGTAGTATCGTGTATAAAGGCACCCACATCACGAAATTCCCTCCTCACCAAACGGCCCGGCTAGGAATAGCTCACGTACCAGAAGGAAGAAAAATTTTCCCTAAGATGACGGTAAAAGAAAATTTAACGATTGGAGCCTTCTCACTTTCTAATAAAAAAATAATAGAAGAAAATATGGCTAGAGTACTCACATATTTTCCGAGATTAAAAGAAAGGCTGACTCAAAAAGGAGGAACGATGAGCGGCGGTGAACAGCAAATGCTAGCTATCGGGCGAGCGCTTATGATGAACCCTTCTATGCTTATGCTAGATGAACCTTCTATGGGGCTTGCTCCCATCATTGTAGAACAAATATTTGAAATCATTATGGAATTAAATAAAAGCGGAATGACCATTTTGCTCGTTGAACAAAACGCTTATCAAGCACTGCAAATCGCGCACCGAGGCTACGTGATTCAAACGGGAGAAATTATTTTGCAAGGAAAAGGACCGGAATTAATTCACAATGAAAAAATAAAAGAAGCTTATTTAGCTTAAAAAATAAACCGCATCGCGTTTTAACGCTGCGGTTTATTTTTGTTCACAGGGGATGATTTGGATAAAGCAGGTAAGCATTGCTATTATCTGGTTTAGTTTCTTAATTAAGTAGGGAACGTTTAAAATAAGATTATTGAATAAGTGAGTAATTAGATAACCTCCTAGATGAAAGGAATGCTTCCATTTAAAGCTTTTTCATAAAAAACAAAAAAAGTTGAAACTTTTTTCATCAAAAAACGTTTATAAAGTAATAGAAAAAAATGGGTACGGTTATTTACACTCAAAAAGGAAGTGAGAGCGTGGCGACGCTGAAAACTAATTATTTGACTGACTTATGCTTAATCTATAGAGAAAGTCAATTTTATGTAATGCAAATACCTAGTTTCTACAAAAAAATGGCTAGCAAATACTTTCAGTTTCAGCCCCAAGAAAAAATAATTGCGTATTTACACAGCTCTTTTATAGCGGGCCTAGATAAAAGGGGAATTTGCTTTACAAATAAGGGGATTTACTGGAAAAGCAGAGGGATGAAAAAAGGAAAAATGTTATGGGAAGATTTCGCTAACATTCAATCCATTACCATTCGAAAAGAAGAAATGATTTGTTTTAATGACGTGGAGAAATTTCAAGTCAATCAAAACGATTACTCAGCTAGAAAGCTAGTATCTCTATTAAAAAAAATCAAAAAATTTATTCGCACTCATACACATGAATATATGTGTCAAGACTATATATATCCATGTGTATCCTCAAAAGAATTAACTTCTATTTGTTCATCTTTTCAAATTCATCAAACACCTGATCCAAAAGATGTGTTGTCGGTAGCAGGACAACTATGTGAAGAAGTTGAAAAAGAGATGCGAAACAGGCTCTATTTACCTGCAAAAGAAAAAATTGTAGCTCATTTAAATACATATCCTCTTCAAAAAACCGAGGGCATTACCGTTTGTTCTAAAGGAATTTATTTCTCAAAATCCTTTAAAACAGTTTATTACCCTTGGCACTTATTTCGCCACGTGAGTATTTCAGTGGAAACAGAGGAATTAAAAATTGCTAAAAAACATTCGTTATCTCTCAACTCAGCTGCCGTATCAAGCGGAGAAGTAATGCTGTTTCTCAAACAAATTAAACAGCATGTGCAGGCTTTGCATGAAAAAGAAATCGATATTAAACAAGATAATAAGTTTGCATGGAAAATGTTAATTTAAAAAACAGGTTACCGATAATCTGTTTTTTGTTTTGTAGTTCTTTAGAATCATTTATTTGGAATATTGAAAGACATCATACAAGTAAACAAGACTAGAATATTGGAAGTTAAGAAATTTTTTCCATGACTATAAGGTTAATTTTACCAAAATATCTTTTCTATTTGGATAATTATGCTAAAATAGAGCTCGAGTTTATTTTAAGGAGCTGACAACAAGATGGAACGTAATTATTCAATTGATTTTATTAAGTTTTTTGCTACAGTGTTTGTGGTTTGTATTCATGTTAATCCATCACATGACGATTTCTTTTTAGGGAACCAGGAAAATGTGCTAGATGTCATTGTTGACACATTTGCACGATTCGCGGTTCCTTTTTTCTTTATTGTATCAGGGTATTTGTTTACGAATAAAATTCAAAAACATCCAAAACCTTCTGCATACTTAAAAAAATACACGTGGAATATTTCAAAGCTTTATGCATGTTGGTTCATCTTTTATTTATTGTTTGGTGTAGTTCTGCGCTTATTTCAAAACCACGGAACATTAGCAGAGCGAAAAGATGCAGTATCTGATTATTTAACATCATCCATCACATTCAAAGATATCTTTTATTATGGAAGTGACACAAGCGGATTTCAGCTTTGGTACTTAATTGCGTTAATTTGGGCTGTTGTCATCGTTTTCTTATTTCAAAGATGGAAAAAAACCGGCTTATTAATGCTTATCAGCACCGTATTATATGTAACTGGTTTATTTGGACAGTCTTATTCTTTATTTTTTCCACTTTCTTTTCAAACGAGAGATGCCCTGTTCTTTGGTTTGTTCTATACAGTATTAGGAGCTATGTTTGCCCTTTATGGTAAGCAAATTCTGTCAGTATTAAACGTAAGGCCCATGATTTATTTAGCCAGCTTTTTTGTGTTTTCAGCGTTAGAGATCGTGGAGCGCTACTGGTTGGTTAATATCCAGCACAGCAAGCCCGGAGACTATTTTATTTCTACGATTTTTTTATCGGCATCATTGTTTTTATTCGTATTAAGCAGTCCAAGTCTTGGCAAAAACTCGTTTTTTTCAAAGGTTGGGAAAAATTCAGTTGGCATTTATGTCGTGCATATATGTATATTAAATGAGACCTATCGATTGCTTCGTTCCATAGATTCTTCTTTCTTTACAAATAGTATCGTCGCATATGTACTTATCGTCCCAGCAGTTTTTTGGTGCTCGTACTATTTATACAGAGGGATTCAATGGACAAAGGGAAAGTTACATGCAAAGCCGCACAAACATTCGTTTACAAAGCTACAGCATAAATAAGAAAAGCACCGGAGCAAGGGACTGAACCCAAAGCTTCCGGTGTTTTTTTGATAAAAAATAAGTAATTTAAAACCTAATTGGCTTGAGCTTCGTCTAATGTATTGAAAAAGAGCTGGCTAACTAAGCCAGCTCTTTTATGATGCAATAGCATACAAAAGCTGCTTTTGCATTCTAGGAGATAAGGGAATATTTTGATACAATTCGTAAATATGATGTTCGTTCCGGTGATAACAAATCCAATCCTTGTATGTTCCTTTTAAGAAGATGCGAAAAAACACGATTCGCTTATTCGTGCCGCCTGTTTTTAATTCAATTTTCAAATCATCTGTTTCTAATGTATACTGTACTGTAGAAGAGGAGAGAGCAAGTTTAGTTGTTTTTTTACTTGTTTTAATGAATTCGGCAAGTTCAATGATCTTCATTTTTTTACCTCACTCTATTGTAAATTAGGGGTATCTTATACGTATGATGTGTACAAAGAAAATAGAATCGTTTTTTTTATAGTTTAGAAGAATGATCTTCAGCCCCTTCGTTAAGGGATTTGCATAAAAGGTTGACGTTTTCTTTGAATACAAATAAAATGCATATTAAGAAGTATTTCCCTCATTGTAACTACAGAAAAAGAAGAATTAAGGGGGCTCAATATGTTGACTGACTTAGTCGTAAGTCAAAAAGTAGTCAAGGTAAATGAATTTACTGTTGTAGGAGTGCCTATTCGAACAGATGAACCTGTGGAAGAAACGGGCACAGGTCTTATTCCTGAGCACTGGCAGACTTTTTATAAACAACAGTTAGCTAATAAAATCGCCAATAAAGTAAATGGTAATACATTTGCTCTTTATACAGAATTTGAATATAATCAAAAAATGGATTTTACATTTGCTCTAGGATATGAAGTTTTACCTGGCGGCGAACTCAAAGATGATATGAGAGAGTTCATCATCCCAGAAGGTGAATATATGGTGTTTACAACAGCTGTTGGGCCAGCTAGACAGGTAGTAGTAGAGGCTTGGGCTTATATTCGCGAGTGGGCTAAAAAAAATCATCGTGCCTATAAAATAGACTTTGAATTATATGATGAACGCTGTATTGATCCTGAGTGCAGTCAAGTTGATATTTATGTTTCGATTTAATAGCTAGTTTTGCTAAGTAGTTAAGATGCAGATAAGCGTTTTTTGCTGCGTTCTTACTTTTGACGATAGGAATACAAAAGGGGTTTAGCGAGAGTGATCAGCAACGATTTATTACAAGCTTTAAAAGACGGATATAAACAGAGAATTAAATGGGTACTTATAAGTCAAATGGCACTGTTCATCACCGTAGCAGTCATACTTGTATCAAATTTTGTCACTAAATTTTCGTTTAACCAATTAAGCTTTATTTTTGTTTTGGTTAGTATAAGTTCGCTGTTATCAGGGGTAGAGCACGTATTGTTAAAACGTGAGAAGTGGCAATGGATTTTTGATTTTATTTTAGCTGCTTTTTTTATTGGTTTATCTATTTTTTTACACCGTTAAAGCGCCTGATTCAGCGCTTTTTTATTTTGGGCAGCACCGCACGCAATGTTCGAATCTTTCTAGTATAAACAAAAAATAGGTATTTATGACGAAAATAGTCAGAAAATTTAGTAAAAAAGTCTTGTATCTTGTCTTTATTTCGATTATGATAAGTTTACACCCTTCGTATTCACTTCTTTGGATGTCAGTACCTCTATTTTTACACTACAGAAAAGAGGTGAAGCCATTTCTTCAGTTTTCCTGCTAGCCTGCATATTAACCCTTTTAGCTATTTTATTTAGTAGCAACTACCCTCAAAATTAAAGGAGAGATCCGCGCTTATGTCAAAAGCTCCTGTAAAAAACGATATTGAACTTCAACTATCTGAAACGCACTTTTTTCAACTGCTTGATTTAATTTATTTAGGTAACTGGATGGTCACAGCATGTTCTGGAGTGGAAGATGAGCATGCACAGGAATATACGGATGTAGAAAAACAAATGTTTTCACACGCAGAGCCTTTCCTTGAAAAAGGACCTTTTCACACGCTAAACAGTGAGGTTATGTTTACAGAAGAACATGAAGATTCTCTTCAAGATATTATTGGAGAATACGATAACGAAGTGTTTTGGGAAGCGCTAGCCTATCGCATGGCTAAACGAGATGTGATAGAGCAAATAGGACCCACTAAAGAAATAAAAAATGAAGTTTTTATGCAAATTTTTCATCGAGAAATGGATTATATACGAGAGTTTGAGACAAATGGAATTAAACGAATAACTATACCGCCTTTGCAGTAAAGGAGACAAATCGGCTTTCAAACTTGAAGGCCGATTTGCTGTTAAGCTGAAGCTTTTCTATTCCGCCTGAGAGGCGGGAGAGATCGGTATGTAAAGCTCCGCCATAACCATTCACACGGACCGTAATAGAAATAATAAAGCCACCACTTATTAAGAAAAAGCTGGAGTGTATAGATGATGAGACAAATAACCGTGCTTTCCGTTAAGGTAAGAGTTCCGTATAAACCAAAGACTCGAACCATCCACAGGCAAATTAAAGTTTGGCTAAGGTAAGTTGTTAATGCCATTGTTCCACTATACTTAAAAAGACCCAGCATTGAAGCGTAAGGAGAAAATTGCAGGAATAACAGTAAGGTGGTAAGATAAAAAAAACATAGAAAAATGCCGCTCAAGCTTGTAAAAAGGTGAATGGCCGCCTGCTGATAGAGTTCGTATCTTAAAATCTCTGTTTTTAGCATGGCCAGAATAATAGTTAAAGTGAAACCTGCTGCGCCTGTTATTGACTGAATTTTCTTGAAAAAAGAACGATTTTGTTCGATATTATGTACCAATCCTTTTTTAGCAGTATATAAGCCAAACAACAACATAGAAAATACGGGAAAGATAGAAAACGGTAGATTTAATAGCATAGGCACCACTTCAACATTCAAACGATAAATCAGCCAAGATAAATAGTCTGCTTGCCTGTAGGTGGATGAATATTGGGTTAAGACATGTTCATGTAAAGCTTTATACTCCCACTGAGCCTCCTGCAAGACGTGTGCTGGAATAAAAAACTGCATACAAGCCAAAAGGTAAAAAAAGCATAGCAAGCCTATTGCCCATAGCAAAATCGTCTTAGCTTTTCGATTGTAAAAAAAGAATAATAAAAAACCGCCAACAGCATACACATGCAAAATGTCTCCATACCAGAAAAAGACAAGATGAAAAAGCCCGATTAATAGCAAAGCAGCCATTCTTCTTGACCATAAAGCAGCGGCAAAGTACTGCTTTTCTTCAGCTCTATGCAAAAAAATTCCGCATCCAAGTCCAAACAAAAAAGAAAAGATGGTAAAAAACTTCCCTTGCACAAACAGCTGCAAGAATAAATCAATATAAGCATCTATTCCTTCATACTTATAAGAAACATTGTACAGCTGAAAAATAAATATCGGAGAAGTAAAAGCCGGTATATTCACTAAAAAAATGCCCAGCAAAGCAATGCCCCGAATAATATCAAGAACAACAAGACGTTCGTTAAGGGGAAGTGGAGAAGGATTCATCGCTGTCGCTCCTTTTGGTTAGATATGTACATCTTAACACGGCAGTGGCGAAAAAATAGGTGGAAGTACAAAAAATAAGCGGAAAGATTCATAGCCTTATGAATGAAAAAGTTGGATAATAATGGTATGGTCATTCATATCAAATATGAAAGGTGGAGAAAAAGATGAAAACAGCACTTGTGTTAGGTGGAACGCGTTTTTTCGGAAAAAATTTAGTTCAGACATTGCTTTCTAAAGGAGTACAGGTTACGTTAGCAACGCGAGGTAAAACACCGGATGATTTCGGCGACCGAGTTGAGCGAATTTTTCTTGATCGTGTAGAAAAAGATTCTGTAATCGAAACAACAAGAGGAAGAAAATGGGATGTTATCTTCGATCAAATATGCTATTCTTCACACGGCGCAGCTGTTGCTGTTGAAGCTTTTCGTCATAGTACGAGTCACTATGTACTTACCTCGACTCTTTCAGTATATGGTTCTTTAGAAAAAACGTGTTATGAAGAAGATTTTGATCCATACAAGTATCCTATTTCATATACACGCCGTGAAAATATTTCCTATCAAGAAGGAAAACGCCAAGCCGAGGCAGTATTCTTTCAAAAAGCACCGTTTTCGGTAACAGCTGTCCGTTTTCCAATTGTCATGGGAAAAGATGATTATACGGACCGCTTGCGTTTTCACATAGAAAAAATTATGCATGGAGAAGAAATTGGTGTACCGGCTATTGAAGCAGAAATGAACTTCATTTCACAGGAAGAAGCAGGTGAATTTTTAGTTTGGTGTGCAGAACAGAAGCTAAAAGGGCCGATTAACGCTTGTTCAAATGGTACCATTTCACTCAAAAATTTATTTTCATATATTGAACAAGCAGCGGATAAAACAGCAAGAACAACCTCTCGTTTAACGGATGAAAATAGTTCTCCGTACGGAGTAGATCATTCTTGGACGATGAGCAATGAAAAAGCTAGCTTTTGGGGATATTCATTTACGAACCTGCAGGACTGGCTGCCTTCATTAATCAAAACTGTCGTTGAAAGCGAAAAGAAAGTACCTTTAAGTTAGAGAACAACAAAGACTGCACGTTTAGCAGTCTTTTTGCTATTACAAGCAGAACATTTTTATTTTATGAGCAAAAAAGGTACGCTAAGTATACATCATTATATAGAAGAAAGAAGGATACACTATGGCAAAACATCACTTTCATTTGCAAGCAAATTGGCCAGGAGGCCGAAATGAAGTGGGAACAATTGAAGCAGGGCAATTAAAAACAAACATTTCTATTCCACCAGAAATGGACGGGCCAGGAGCCGGGACAAATCCAGATGAAATGCTGCTAGGAGCAGCAGCCACCTGCTACATTATCACGCTTGCAGCGATGCTAGAAAGAAGTGGAATCCATCAGGAGGCTTTAACGATGGAATCAGAAGCTATCGTGGACGTAACGAATGGTGTGTTTACGTACGAAAAAATCATTCATAAACCTCACGTGATTGTCACACCTGAATTTGCGGCCCAAGAAGAGAAAATCAATCGACTTATAAAAAAAGCAGAAACGTCCTGTATGATTTCAAGAGCCATTCAAGGAAATGTAGAGATCGAATTAGAACCTCAGCTCACAGTAAAAGCGTAATGAATCCATTACGCTTTTGTTATGTTTATTTCTAAAAAATAGCACATTTAAGATTGTAAAATACTCAAATTTGAATATAATAATTTAAGTAGCTATCATTTCTGTTCATCAAAAAGATGACGCGAAAGGAGGAACTGAAATGGTTTCATCAGAAAAACATATTCGTTTTATCGTAGCCGGATTGTTGCTCGGTATTTTTATGTCAGCCATGGATAATACCATCGTAGCGACGGCTATGGGGAAAATCATTTCTGATCTAGGCGGATTAGATAAGTTTGTTTGGGTTACGTCCGCTTATATGGTTGCCGTGATGGCAGGTATGCCGATATTTGGTAAACTATCTGATATGTACGGCCGTAAACGGTTTTTCATTTTTGGGTTAACCGTATTCTTACTTGGATCCGCATTGTGTGGTTTAGCACAAAGCATTGTGCAGCTAAGTATTTACCGAGCGATTCAAGGAATTGGAGGAGGAGCGCTTCTTCCGATTGCTTTTACCATCGTATTTGATATTTTCCCTCCTGAAAAACGCGGGAAAATGACGGGATTATTAGGTGCCGTTTTTGGCTCAGCAAGCGTATTTGGTCCACTTCTCGGTGCTTACATTACGGAATACATCAGCTGGCACTGGGTGTTTTACGTGAACGTGCCAATTGGACTTTTATCGTTATTTTTTATTATGCGCTTTTATAAAGAGTCAAAAAGTCATAAAAAGCAAAAAATTGACTGGGCTGGTGCAGCCACTCTTGTCATTTCAGTAGTAAGTTTAATGTTTGCTCTTGAACTTGGAGGAAAAGAGTATGAGTGGTCTTCTCCGCAAATTTTATCTCTTTTTGCTATCTTTGCTGTGGCGCTGTCACTCTTCTTTTTTGTGGAAAAGCGCGCGCAAGAGCCGATTATTTCATTTTGGATGTTCAAGCGCCGTTTATTTGCAACATCACAAATTCTCGCTTTCTTATACGGAGCAACGTTTATTATTTTAACGGTATTTATTCCTATTTTCGTTCAAGCTGTCTACGGAGGTTCTGCTACAAATGCAGGTTTAATTTTAACTCCGATGATGTTAGGCTCAGTAGCAGGAAGTGCGATCGGCGGGATTTTTCTCACAAAAACAAGCTTCCGAAACTTGATGATTATGTCCGTTTTTTCATTTGCAGTAGGAATGTTCTTGTTAGGAACAATGGAACCTGATACACCTCGTTGGATGCTCACGGTATTTATGATTTTGACTGGATTTGGCGTAGGGTTTAGCTTTTCTCTTTTACCAACGTCGTCAACTCATAAGCTAGATCCACAGTTTAGAGGTTCTGCCAACTCAACAAACTCATTTGCTCGTTCTTTAGGAATGACGCTGGGAGTTACGATTTTTGGAACGATTCAAAGCAATACATTTACAAATGAGCTGCAGCGCAATTTTCAAGGTATGGGAAATGGATCACAAGGAGCATTTTCTCAAATAGGAGATCCGAGTGCAGTTTTTCAATCAAGTGCCCGAAACAGCATTCCGCCTCAAATATTAGATAAGATTGTTGATGCTATGTCTACATCGATCACGTATGCATTTATGCTTGCTCTTATTCCAATTGCAGTAGCTATTATTACTGTCTTTTTAATGGGAAATGAACGAGTGGAAGTTCCCCCTAAAAAGCGGGTAGAAGCTAAGGAACCGGCAGCTCAAAAATAGAAAAGGCACGAATTTATTCGTGCTTTTTTTACTAAATAAGATGCATATCAAGAGGTGAAAGGTGTTATGAGTGTTAAATTAGTCATACTGGGCTTATTAATGGAAGGAAATAAGCACCCTTATGAAATTCAGCAAACCATTAATGAAAGACAAATGAAGCACTATATTAAACTTGCAAGCGGTTCTTTATATTACGCTTTTGATACGCTCGAAAAAGATCAGTTGGTGAAAGTAGTCGATGTGATTCGAGAGACGAACAGACCTGAAAAGACCGTTTATTCTATCACGGATGCAGGAAGAGAAGAATTTGAACGCCTTTATTTTGAACAGCTGTTAAAAAAAGAGCATATGCATAGACCTGTTTATGCTGCTCTTTCATTTACTTCTTACGTGGATCAAAAAAAAGTGGCTTCTGCTTTAGAAAAAAAGATTGAGGAAACGGCAGCTTATTTAGAAAAAATGCAAAATTTGTACCAAGTTAAAAAGGTGGATCATTCCATTGCAAATCTGTCGATCATTATGCGCACGATTATGCATTTGAAAGTAGAACTAACTTGGTTCACTCATTTACTCGAAGCGGCGAAAAGCAGCAAGCTTACAGAAGTAGATGATGGTTATTTTAAAGACGTTGAAAAAATCGTAGATGAGTTTTAAAAAAAGAAGCAAAACACTGCTTCTTTTTTTAAATAGTCATAAAATATATTTCAAGCAATTTAATTTTGCCAAAAGCTAGGTCAATAACAATTAATTAACACCTGATTCGACCTTTAATCAGCTTTACTTATAAAACGCTTTCAAAAAGTAGTAAGACTATTAAAAAAGTAAAAAAAATTAAAGAAATATAGCGATTTCATTTTGATTGACGAGTAAAAGAGTGGTAAAATATAAGCAGATATCAGATACACACGCAGTGAGATTTATCACTCGTTGTAAAGATGTCAGACGATAAGGTAATCGACATTCAAAATGGAAAGATTGTTGAGTACGACAATTATTATAACTCGTTGGGGGTTTTATCATGGGTAACGAAACGTCGAATAGAGGGGAGCCTTGGCAAGGATTTTTGGGTCCGAACTATGGCTATGTATTAGAACAGTATGAGTTATATGAAGAGCAGTCAGATCTAGTAGATCCAGACTTAAAAGAATTATTTGATTATTGGGGTGCTCCTCCATTAAACGAAAGTGAGCAGGTTCAGCAAGCTGAATACGCACAGGCTGCACCTTCAGCTAACACATCTAAAATTGCATCGGCTATTAAGCTAGCGGAAAACATCCGTGCTTATGGTCATCTATACGCGTCAATTAAGCCTCTTGAAAGCGAGAAGAAAGATCCTGTCTTGCTTCACTTGGAAGATTACAATTTAACGCAAGAAGATTTAAAATCAATTCCGGTTGATATTTTATGTACGAATGCGCCATCACACGTCAAAAATGGTTTAGACGCAATTAACTATTTAACAGATGTCTACACAAAAACCATTGCGTTTGAATTCCATCACGTACATAACATGGAAGAGAATAAGTGGCTGACTGATATGGTCGAGTCAGGTGCTATTTTCCAACCTCTTTCAAATGAGAAAAGAACTTCTGTATTAAAGCGTTTAACAGAAGTAGAAGGCTTTGAACAATTTTTACACCGTACATTTGTCGGACAAAAACGCTTTTCTATTGAAGGCGTAGATATGCTAATTCCACTTGTAGATGAACTGATTGCACGCTCAGTGGAAACAAGCCCAAAAACGGTTAATATCGGTATGGCTCACCGTGGACGTTTAAATGTATTAGCACACGTATTAGGCAAGCCGTATGAAATGATTTTTGCGGAATTCCAGCATGCGCCTAACAAGGAATTAGTTCCTTCAGAAGGTTCAATCGGTATCAACTACGGCTGGACGGGAGACGTAAAATATCACCTGGGTGCCGACAAACAAATTAAAGCAGAGAACACAGTTCGAGCTCGTTTGACATTGGCTAGTAACCCTAGTCACTTGGAGTTTGTTAATCCGGTTGTGGAAGGGTTTACAAGAGCGGCTCAAGATGAGCGTGATGTGAATGGATACCCGAAACAAGATGTAAAAAAATCGTTCGCGATTTTAATTCACGGAGATGCTGCGTTCCCTGGTGAAGGTATTGTACAAGAAACGCTGAACTTAAATCAATTGACTGGTTATCAAACAGGTGGAACAATCCACATTATTGCTAACAACATGATTGGATTTACAACAGAAAGCGTCGATTCTCGTTCAACAAAATATGCAAGTGACTTAGCAAAAGGGTTTGAAATTCCAATTGTTCACGTAAACGCGGATGATCCGGAAGCCTGTTTAGCGGCTGCTTATTTTGCTTATGAGTATCGCAGACGTTTTAACAAAGATTTCTTGATTGATTTAATTGGATACCGTCGATTTGGCCACAATGAAATGGATGAACCGTCTGTAACGCAGCCGAAGATGTATGAAATTGTGACAAAACGTCCAACCGTTCGTGCTATGTATGCAAAGCAGCTCGAAGAACAAAACGTTATTCAAAGCGGTCAAGCAGATCAAATTAATGAAGAGTTACAAGCGAAGTTAAAAGCAGCTTATGAGAAAGTACCGCCAAAAGCTGAAAAACAACATAGAATTATGGAAATGCCACAAGCAGTCTTCAAAGGAATTTCAGATATTGATACATCTGTTACAAAAGAAGAGCTGTTTGAAGTGAATCAAGAGCTAGTGAAATACCCTGAAGGATTTAACGTATTTCCAAAACTTGATCGCATCTTATCTAAACGTGCCAAAGCGTTTGAAGAAAATGAAAGCGTGGATTGGTCATTGGGTGAGGCATTTGCATTTGCTACGATTTTAAGAGACGGCACGCCAATTCGTATTACAGGCCAAGATTCTGAACGTGGTACGTTTGCACATAGACATCTTGTTCTTCATGATCATAAGACAGGGGATGTTTACTCACCACTACACGCAATGAAGAACGTAAGCGCTTCCTTTGATATTCGTAACAGTCCATTATCTGAAGGTTCAGTGCTTGGATTTGAATACGGCTATAATGTATTTGCTCCTGAAACGCTTGTTCTTTGGGAAGCACAATTCGGTGATTTTGCCAATGCAGGTCAAGTTATTATTGACCAGTTTATTGCAGCAGGTCGTGCTAAGTGGGGACAAAAATCTGGAATGGTCTTATTGCTGCCACATGGCCATGAAGGTCAAGGGCCAGAACACTCAAGCGCTCGTCTAGAACGTTATTTACAGCTAGCTGGAGAAAACAACTGGACAATCGCAAACGTAACAAGCGCTGCGCAATATTTCCACTTACTTCGACGACAAGCTGCCATTTTACAGCGCGAAGAAGTAAGACCGCTAGTAGTTATGACACCAAAAAGTTTGCTTCGTAATGCTTTTAGTGTGTCAAACCTTGAAGAGTTTACAAAAGGCTCTTTCCGCTTAGTAGTAGAACAGCCTGGATTAGGCAAAAAAGAAGATGCAGTTGAACGAATCGTTCTGTGCAGCGGAAAAATCAGCAGTGAGTTAACGGAACGCTTAAACAAAGCAGAAGATGATAAAGATTGGCTACACGTTCTTCGTCTAGAACAAATTTATCCGTTCCCAAGACGCGTAATTGCTGAAATCTTTGCTCGCTATAAAAATTTAAAAGAGATTGTCTGGTTACAAGAAGAGCCTGAAAACATGGGCGCATGGAACTATGTAGAAGATCGACTGCGTGAAGTAGCACCAGAAGGAGCTACTGTTGACTACATCGGCCGCACAAGACGCTCAAGTCCAGCTGAAGGAGATCCAACAGTTCACAGACAAGAACAAGAACGTATTTTACAAGATGCATTAACTAAAAATGAAATTGCTAACGACGTTGTTACACGATAAGGAAGGGGAATGAACCATGGGAGAGATTAAAGTACCGGAATTAGCAGAATCAATTTCTGAAGGAACAGTTGCACAGTGGCTAAAACAAGTAGGAGATTTCGTTGAAAAAGGCGATTATATCGTTGAACTTGAAACAGATAAAGTTAACGTTGAAATTACAGCTGAAGACTCTGGTGTGCTAACAGAACTTCTTGCTGGCGAAGGCGACACAGTGCAAGTTGGTGAAACAATTGCACGTCTTGAAGCGAAAGAAGGAGCTTCAGCACCAGCAGCACCAAAAGCTGAAGAAAAACCAGCAGAGGAAGCACCAAAACAAGAAGCTGCTCCAGCTCAGCAAAAAACAGTTGAAGAAGTAGCGCCAGCAGCTGAAGCGCCTCAACAAGGAAATCAAAAACAATGGCTGATTGCTTCTCCTGCAGCTCGCAAAGCAGCAAGAGAACGCGGAATCAAGCTAGATCAAGTACCAACTACTGATCCTCTTGGCCGCGTGCGTAAACATGATATTGATTCATATGCAGATCAAAAATCAAATGAGCAAAAACAGCAGGCACAAGCAAGTAAGCCAGCTAACCCGGTATCTCCGTCTCCAGCGGCAAGTGAAAATAGCGACAAACCTGTTGAACGCGAACGTATGTCTCGTCGTCGTCAAACAATTGCCAAACGTCTCGTTGAAGTTCAGCAAACAGCGGCTATGTTGACAACGTTTAACGAAGTAGACATGACGGCTGTTATGGCTCTTCGCAAACGACGCAAAGACAAATTCTTTGAACAGCACGACGTAAGACTTGGCTTTATGTCATTCTTCACAAAAGCAGTAGTAGCAGCACTTAAAAAATACCCATTATTAAATGCTGAAATTCAAGGCAACGAGTTATTAATTAAAAAATTCTACGATATTGGTATTGCTGTGTCAGCTCCAGACGGTCTTGTTGTTCCAGTTGTACGTGATGCTGACCGTAAAACATTCGCTGGTATCGAAGGATCTATCGTTGATTTAGCGAAAAAAGCGCGCGACAACAAATTAGCATTAAAAGATTTACAAGGTGGAACGTTCACAATTACAAACGGCGGTGTATTCGGTTCATTAATGTCTACACCAATTTTAAACGGGCCTCAAGTTGGTATTTTAGGAATGCACAAAGTTCAGCTTCGTCCGGTAGCAATTGATGAAGAGCGTATCGAAAATCGTCCGATGATGTACATTGCACTTTCTTACGATCACCGTATCGTTGACGGCAAAGAAGCCGTAAGCTTCCTAGCTACTGTTAAAGAACTATTAGAAGATCCAGAATCTTTATTACTAGAAGGTTAATAAAAAGAACCTGCTATTCTCCGAGAGAATAGCAGGTTCTTTTATGTTCGCTTAATGCCTGCAACATAAGCAGGACCCAAAAAAGTCATGCTAGCGAGTGTCAGAGCCATTTCTCTAGGTGACTGCTTCATATCTTGTTCTAGCCAGTGCTGAATGACGCCAAGATGCGCTGACGTTACATAAGACATTAAATGTTCAAGTGGAACAAGCGGAGGCGTTTTATTATCCATGAGCTCTAATTTTTCCAGCATATTGGTTTTCATAACTTCTTTAATTTTAAGATGAAAGCCAGGGTTGCCTTTTGGACCGAGCATAACCTGCATAAAACGCGCATTCTCTTGAATATATTCAAAAAGCGCAATAATAAACGGCAAAGGCTGTTCTTTCAAATTAGCAGATACAATCTCATTTGGATTTGCTTTTTTGATAAATTCTTTTATTTCTTGAATGACTTCATTTTCACTTTTTTCAAGCAAATCGTATTTGTCTTGGTAGTGTAAATAAAAAGTTCCTCGATTAATATCGGCTTTTTTCGTCAGATCTCTGACCGTTACGCCTTCAAATCCTTTCTCTTCCATTAATTCTGTTAAAGCATCTCGGATAAATTTCTTCGTTCGAATAATTCTACGATCTGTTTTTGAATTCCCCACAGTTTTTAAACACCTACTTTTTTCTTTAATAATGAACAGTTATGTGTTTTGTGTTAAGTAAGCGACATTCCCATGATTATTGCATATTGAGAATGCAGGTAAATTTATTATAATTTACATAGTGATCACTAATCAACAGCATGTACATTATCTTTCCATCAACGTGTATATGCTTAAAGAAGGGGATATCTATATGAAATTAAGTAACCAAAAGCTTATATATCTTTCACCAATTATAGTGGTAGCAGTTATTTTCATTTTTACCCTAACGTTAATTCCTTCAGTAAGCCAAGCACCTAAGAATTTGCCAATCGCATTTGTAAATGCCGACGAAGGAATGACAGTTCCAGCAAAGGGTAAGGTAAATATAGGAGATCATATAAAACAAAATATGAAGAGTTCAAGCGCTGAACAGTCTTCGGTTAAATGGATTTTTGTATCAACTACTAAAGAAGTTGAAAAAGGGTTAAATAATCAAAAATACTACGGAGCGCTTATCATTCCAAAAGATTTCACCAAAAAACAGGCGACTCTTCAGACGGCTCAGCCTGAGGCACCTGCTATTAGATTGTTAGTGAACCAAGGAATGAATACAGCTGCTTCAACACTAGCCAGTCAGGTGCTAAACGGAGCAGTTGATCAGATGAATGAAAATATGCGCTTGCAGCTAGTGAAAAGATTTGAACAAAGCGGAACGCAACTAAGTGCAAACCAAGCATTAGCACTCGCTGCACCGATTCAAAAGACAGTGATAAACGTCAATAAAACAGGGACTCATAGTGTCAACGGAAATGCCCCCGTTTCATTATTTCAGCCGCTGTGGATGGCAAGCATAGCAGGGGCAGCAGTTGTCTTCCTCAGCATCCACAAAATCACGTTTTCTTCTCGCAAAGAGAAAATTGTTAACCAAGTAGGGTTCGTAATCATTGGTGCTACACTTGCTTTAGCTGCAGGTTTCGGGCTAGCGTGGCTAGCTGAAGTAGTTGGAATAAGCGTTCCTTCATTTTTGGATACAGCACTATTCTTAGCTATTGCTTACTTCAGTTTTTTTACCTTGATATCAGCCGCACTTTCATGGTTAGGACTAAAGGGACTTCCGATTTTCGTTATTATTCTATTTTTTGGCGCACCGCTGCTTCCAATGGCCCCAGAAATTATGCCTGATTTTTATCGAGAGTGGATTTATCCATGGCTGCCAATGAGGTTTATGGTAGATGGCGTAAGAGAACTATTTTTCTTTGGAGAACATCTGACATGGAATCATTCTGTATCCGCTCTAGCTCTTATCTCTTTAATAAGTTTGTGTGCTCTGTTTGCTTCTGCTTTACCTGCATCTTCTGTAAAAAAAGAGAAGTCTCGCTCAATATAAAAGATACTGCAACTGAATGAGAAGGAGAGATAATGATGAAGCCACAAATCCTAATCGTTGGTGCCGGACCTACTGGCCTTGTGATGGCCTATAATTTAGCAAGACATAACATTTCTTTTCGAATTATTGATAGAAACGAAGGGCCTGGGCAAGCCTCCCGGGCAATGGCTATTTTACCGCGAACCCTTGAATTATATCAGCAGTTCGGTTTTGCAGATGAAGTCATAGACCGCGGGATTAAGATGGAAGATGTATACGTCCGAGTAAAGAATAAAATAAAAGCAAAAGTTCATCTAGGATCTTTAGGAGAAGGATTAAGTCCTTTTCCTTTTGTTCTTACATTTCCACAGGACGACCACGAGCGGTTTCTGCTTGAAAAATTAAAAAATCTTGGGATTGAAGTAGAATGGAAGACGGAGTTACTATCTCTAGCTGAACACGGAGAAGGGATAAAAACTTTATTAAAAGCCCAGCAAGAGGAAACCGCTTATTTTAAGTATATTTGTGGATGTGACGGAGCACACAGTACAGTTCGTAAACAAATGAATATAGAGTTTAAAGGAGAAAAATATAAACAGCATTTTTATGTGATGGATGTTCACGGCTCTGGTGAAGTGATGAAGAATCAAAAAATCAGTATTTCATTTAGCAATGAAGAATTTTTGATTTGTATGCCTGTTAGAAGTAAAGGAACGTATCGAATGATCGGCATTATTCCTTCAGCTTTTGGGGATCAAAATGATATAAAAGCTGAAAATATTCAAACTTTTCTTCAACAAACATTTGGTGCTGAGATTGAAAATATAAATTGGTTCTCAACATACAATATCCATCACAGAGTAGCAAGTCGTTTCCGACAAGGGCGTATTTTTCTAAGTGGAGATGCAGCCCATATTCATAGTCCTGCAGGCGGCCAAGGAATGAACACAGGAATTGGAGATGCAATCAACCTTTCATGGAAATTAGCAGCTGTCCTTCAACACAAAGCGGCACTTTCCATATTAGATACATACGAAGAAGAAAGGTTACCTTTTGCAGAGCTGCTTGTAAATACAACTGATCGCGCTTTTAAGCGAATGGTGGCAAGAGATAAAACGAGTCAATTTTTTAGAAAGCATATTTTTCCGCCTGTACTGTCCTTTTTATTTCGCTTTCCTTATCCCCGTCACAAAGCATTTACAATTTTATCTCAAATCCGCATTAAATATCGAAATAGTAACCTAAGCAGCGGACAAGGGACAAATGTGCAAAGTGGTGATCGATTACCTTATGTGGAAGGGAATTTTGAATCTTTACAGTCCTTAAACTGGCAAATACACGTCTATGGAACAGCAGCACAGAAGCTAAAAAAGAGCATGAGAGAAAAAGGCTTCTCTTTGCATGAGTTTTCTTGGAACCCCTATATGAAGAAAGCAGGGCTTCAAAAAGATGCACTGTATGTTATTAGACCGGACGGGTATATCGGTTTTATTAGCAGCGAACAGCGTATAGAGCTTCTTTATCAATATTTGAATACTCATAAAATCCTTCCTTTTACAAATGAATAATAACGCTAATAAAAAGCTAAGACAACATGATTTTAGCTAAAAGAAAATTGGATCGATGAATCGAGACTCTTCAAGGAAAATCAACTTTATTCGGATTTTTTTATGGTCATGTAAACGTAGATTTCATCTGTTTATTTTACTCAAGCGGTTGATTGGAGGGCAAGGCGCAGACTCCTGCAGGAAAAGCAGAACAGGTGAGGCCCCGCAGGAGCGCAAGCGACGAGGAGGCTCAGCGGCCGCCCGCGGAAAGCGAAGCCTTGTACGGAAATCAACCGCGGTGTCAAAAGCGATCCATACTAAGCCTCCTTTATCTCATTTGTGCGTCTTTAGATTGAATTGATTTCGTTATGTCTCAATCTCTTTATTTTTGTTTACAATTTCGAAACAACTTGGAGATGTTTTTGCTAAAGCTGTTTGATAAGATAGACGAAGAGAAATATCAAATGAAAGTACGTGATACATTGAATAAAAGGATTTTAGTAGTAGATGATGAAAAAAGTATTGCCACAGCGGTATCTTATGCTTTCAAGCGCGAAGGATATATTGTAGACACAGCATCTGACGGTGAAGAAGCACTTGAAAAAGTAAAAAGCTTTCGAGCTGACGTGATGATATTAGATGTGATGATGCCAAAATTAACCGGCTATGAAGTATGCCGAAAACTTGAGAATCGAAGAGGAATGGGGATTATCTTGTTAACGGTTAAAAATGATATCGTCGATAAAGTTCTAGGTTTAGAGTTAGGCGCTGATGATTACATGACCAAGCCATTTGATGTAAGAGAACTTGTAGCTAGAGCTAAAGCACTTGTTCGGCGAATAGAAAAAAATGAAGCTCCTGAAGCTGTGGGAGAAATCACGGTGGGAAAAGTGAAAGTGAACTTAATTCAGCGCACGTTACACGTTGCCAATGAGTTAGTTAAGCTTACACCAAAGGAGTTTGATCTTATTGCTTTATTGCTTGCCAATTTAGAGAGAGTGTACACACGAGAAGATTTACTAGATCTTGTCTGGGGAATGGATTATGCAGGCGGTACACGTACGGTAGATATTCACATGCAGCGCCTTCGAAAAAAAGTAGGAGAAGCAGAGCCTTATTTGCTTCAAACGGTATACGGGGTTGGATATAAAGCGACTGCAGGGATCAATGAATGAAAATCAGCCTAAAAGCTAAGATGGGACTCGTTCTTGCTTTTTTAATTATTTTAACAGTAACCGTACTGAGCGTACTCGTATTAAAAGGAATTGAGACTAATCAGCGTGATCAGCTAGAAAGTGATCTTATTCAAAAAAGCAAAGCAGCGGAGCAAACGATTCATCAAAGTTATGTAACAGGTGACCCGTCTCTGAATACAGATTCCTTTCTTCAGCAAAAAGGACAGCGCCTTGCATCTTCAATTGCATCACAAAGCGGAATGCAAACAGTCCTATATAATCAAAAAGGACAGGAAGCAGGAAGCTCTATTCCCATCGGCCAAAAAGATGTGGATGTTTCTGATACGCTTAGCTATGCTTTGAAAGGAAAAATAGCCTATCAAATCTCGGGTTCTTCCCTTATTTACTTTGCACCTGTGTCAATCGAGAATCAATTTATTGGCGTCCTTCGTTTTGACCATTCCCTAAAAAATAATCAGCAGTTTATAGCTGACATTAGGCACTTATTTCGTATGGGGGGAACGATTGCAGCGGCAGCAGCTTTTTTAATTGGCTATGCTTATTTTTATCGCATTGCTTCTCTCATCGCTACGCTTCAAAAAACTTCACAGCAGATTCGAAAAGGCCATTATTTAACTGATGTGCCCTTCAAACGGCGCGATGAACTCGGAGAGCTCAGTCAAGGCTTGTTTTTTATGAGTACGTCGATTGAAAAAAACATCGATCAAATGAATAAAGAAAAAAGAAAGCTTGAGTTCGCCATTTCGAAACTGCAGTCTCTCGAACAGCAGCAAAAGCAGTTTATCGGTAACATTAGCCACGAATTTAAGACGCCTTTAACATCGATCAAAGCTTATGTTGACTTACTTGATATGTATCGAGATGATCCTCAGCTTATGGAAGACGGTGTGCAGAACATTCGTAAAGAAACGAATCGCCTCCATGAAATGGTGGATAAAATCTTAAAGCTTTCAGCACTTGAGAAATATGATTTCGAGCAGCGACCAGAGCAAGTTGAATTGAAACGGCTTCTAGAAGACATATGCGATCGTATGAAAGGAAAAGCTGCTAAATTTGATTTGACTCTTCATACAAATATAAAAGAAGCGGTTGTTTGGGCTGATCGCGAAAGCTTAATACACATTTTTATTAATTTAATTGACAATGCTATTAAATATAATGAACCCGGAGGAAAAGTGGAAGTAGCATCTTATACTTTAGAGAATTCTATCATTGTAGATGTAGCCAACACCGGAATAGGAATTCCACCCGAAGCAGAAGAGAAATTATTCCAACCATTTTTCACCGTAAATAAAGATCGGTCGCGTTTATCCGGAGGAACAGGTCTTGGCTTAGCATTAGCCAAAGATTTAACTGAAAAACAAAACGGTGTTATCAAGCTGCATCATTCTGACTCTACATGGACAACTTTTAAAGTGTCGTTTCCTTTAAAAAACGAGAACTGAGTTAGCTAAAAGGAGTGAACCGTTATTGAAACGGTATAGATTAATGATATATATCGCAAGCACTTTTCTTATTTTAGCATCATGCGGCCAAGGAGAAGGTCATAGAGAAACGGTTGAAAAACCAGACAAGAAAATTACTGTATTGGACCACGTAAATCAAGATGGAAAAATAGAAGTGAAAGACGTTCAAGATATTAACGGAGTAAGAGCGTTTCAATTTTTGAATGAAAACACAGTGATTGTTAGTCAAGAAAATAAACAATTTCGGTCGCACGATTTCGGTCCCAAAGAGGTATATGCGCAGAATTTAGCTACTTATAATCTAAAAAACAAGTCTACTTTTGTGTTGCATCCAAGCAATGAAATTCAACATGCGGCGAAGCTTTCTCCAAATGGCAAATATCTTTTTTATAAAGTTGCAAAAGGCGAAGATACATTTGGTTATATAATGAACGTTCAAACAAAAAAAACAGTTGAAATCAAGAATGTTCTTCTCTACCCATCAAGCGGAGAGTGGCTTAATAATTCAGAAGTAATGTTTATTACAATGGAAGGAAAGCTTTCTAAAGCAAATGTAAAAGGAAAAGCAGAACCTCTATTGCACAGAGACGATCGAATCTTAGATGCAGTTAAAGGGATAGGTGGCATTTATTATATTGGTGTAAACAACCAGCTTTTTTTTCTTCATAACGAACAGACGGACCCTGAAAAAATCCGAGATAATGTGGTTTCTATTATCCCGTCTCCAAATGGAAAGCAATTAGCGCTCGTTCAGCAAAAAGATGCCCAAACGAGAACGCTGTCTATCACAGATTTAAAAGGATCAGAGGCCTTTCAGCTTGCTCTGTCCACTCAAATTTTTGGTGTCAGCTGGTCTCCCGACGGTTCGAAATTAGCTTATAATTTTATTTCTGAAAAAGAGGGAGATAAAGGGATATTCATAGCAGATGGATTAACAGGAGATGTTACACACTTAAACGTAAATTTAGACTATGCCGCTGATCAGCTTGCCTGGAGTCAATCAGGAAATAAACTAGTTGCATCGAGCTTTACGCAAAATCAAGTTCATACGTATATTATCTTTTTGAAATAGACTGCTTAGGCAGTCTTTTTTTTTTACGCATACTAAACTTCTTTAAGAGTGTTTACAAGTTTGAAACAACTGAATAAAAGACAGAAACATTTATGTTTTATTCTTTCTTTACAGGCTTTTATAGCGTATCAAAAGCCATGTGAAAGGAGTAAGACATCATGAAATACTTTTTATTTATTTGTTCTTTAGCTTTTGCGCTGATGATAGCAGGGTGCGGCACAAGCAATTCTTCATCAAAGTCTGCCGGAGAATTCACAAAAAATGGACAGGCTCAAAAACTAGAAAGCTCATCAGCTTCTTCATCTTTAATGAAATCTAATGTAGACGAAACAGTGGTAATAGCCAATCCAGAATCGGTTACGGCTTTAGTTAATAAGAAGCATCAGCTTCCTGAATCTTACCAGCCTTCCGATTTAGTCTATGCCGACGTTCCGTTTATCTTTAACGAAAAAATAGAAAAACGAATGCTTAGAAAGCCTGCGGCACAAGCTCTTGAAGAACTTTTTCGAGACGCGGAAAAAGAGGGGATCAGCTTACTTGGCGTATCTGGTTATCGATCTCACGAGCGGCAAAAAGAGCTTTTTGCATTTTACGCAAAGCGAGACGGTGAAGAACAAGCACGCACCTATAGCGCCTACCCAGGAACGAGTGAACACGAAACGGGACTAGCAATCGATGTCACCGGAGGAAAGGGAATATGTGCTGCGACAGACTGCTTTGCTGATACACTAGAAGCTCATTGGCTTTCAAAACATGCGTATCAATACGGATTCGTTATTCGATATCCTCAAGGTGAAGAACAAGTTACCGGTTATAAATACGAACCATGGCACCTTAGATATGTAGGAAAAAAGGCAGCCTCATCCATTTTTAATCAATATATAACGTTAGAAACCTATGCAAGTAAGAAAAAAGCTTAATCAAAAGTTCTATAGCTGGAAAACGAAGGAAAGAAAAATGAAAAGGGAGGTTTATTACTCTCACATATGATACAAACTGATACTATAACATGCTTGCTATAGAGGAAGGGTATCGATGTATAAAGATATTGCGATTGAACTGATATGTGGATTTTTAGCGCTATTTATTATGCTGAAGCTTTTAGGTAAGACGCAGTTTGCTCAAATCACTCCGTTTGACTTTATTACCACGCTTGTCCTGGGAAATATTGTGGGGGATGCGGCTCTTGAAAAAGGAGTAGAGTTAACTGAAATTCTTTACAGCGTTTTGATTTGGGGGCTTCTGATCTATGCAGTGACAAAGCTATCTCAAACCTTTACAGGTTTTAGAGGAATTCTTGAAGGCAAGCCTTCAATGATTATTTATAAAGGGAAAATCCTTTATAAAGAGCTTAAGAAAAACAACTTGGACTTAAATCAGCTTCAGCATCTAATGAGACAGCAAGGGTATTTTTCACTGTATGAAGCAGAATATGTCATTTTAGAAACAAATGGAGAAGTGAGCGTCGCTCCTAAACACGAATTCGGCCCTCCGACGAAAAATGATTTAAATATCCCTTATTCTCAAACCAATTTACCTATTGCGTTAATCATGGATGGAAAAGTAGTGCCTGGTAATTTGAAAGAAGCAAACGTAGATGAAAAGTGGTTAAAAAAACAGCTTGCAATCAAGAAAATAAAGGAATACAGCGAAGTTTTTTATGCTGAATGGCAGCAAGAGCGAGGACTGGAAATAACAAAATTCTAAAAACCCTTTTCTTTTAAGGAAAGGGTTTTTAGCTTTCTTTTAATAGCTTAGCAAAATCTTCAATCGTTGTAGAATAGGTGACGTACAGACGAGGAATAAGATAGTTTTCATCCTTTTGTCCGCTCTCAGTGAAAAATTTTGGAATTGTTGAAAGACCAAATGTATAATTCTTTTTTGTTTCTTCCACTACGCGGTTATTAACCTTGCCATAGGGGTAAGCAAGAGCAATAACGGGCTGGCTCGTAATGGCTTCAATTTTTCGTTTTGAATCAGCTAGCTCATAGGATAAATTTTTCGTCTTAGTTAAATCCGGATGAGTAGCGGTATGAGACTGAATAGAAAAAAATCCTGAATCAACAAATTTTTTTAAATCCGCTGGCGACAAACGGTTGGGACGGCCGATAAAATCTGAAATCACAAAAATTGTAGCCGCTGGATGAAATTGAGGGCTGGCTGCTCTTTGAAAAATAGGCAAGATAGTAAGATTATTTTTATAACCATCGTCAAATGTAATAAATATAGGCTTTTTTACGCGCTTCAGCTCCTGCCATTTTTCAAATGTTAGCGGCGTATACCCTTGCTTTTTGAGATAAAGAAGCTGTTTCTCAAAATTTTCAGGTGTCACATAAAGTTCTTTTTCCCCGTGGCCTGTGTAGGAATCAATAGAGTGGTAAATCAGTATAGGTACTTTCACTTGGCTAAAAGCGGGGGAAGGGAAAATAACAGTTAGCAATAAGATAACAAAAACCGAAATTTTTCTCATAACAATCCTTTCTAACGCGCAGTGATGACGAGACTATCTTAGTATGTCAAAAGAAAAGGAATGTATAAGCCAAGCTTTCTTTTTTACAAGTATAAGCCTTCTTTTTTAAATATTTTATGCAGAACCAAGTGCTCAGCAGAGTTCACAACCGCAAACTGTTTTTTAGAAAGAGAATGAGGAGAAAAACGCATTAGCTTAGTAAAGTCTGATGGCAGCGTAGTAGATGAAACATCAGTAGAGAGTATAGGGGCAGACAAAGATGTTTTCGAGCCGATGTGAAAACCCCAATCTCCAAAGGAGGGAATAATGGTGTGGTAGCTCAACGTATAAAACTGAGAAGCTTTCATCGTCTTATTAATGCTCCAAAAAACGATAGGTGTGTCTCTAGGAGAATTTGACTGACATACGACTAAGCCTCTGTGTGATAGTGAACGTTGGAGAAGTGTGTAAAATTCTTTTGTATAAAGAGCACTTATTTTTTTGTTAGTAGGATCAGGAAAGTCAATAATGATGATATCATAACACGCTGAATTCAAAGAGAGGTAGTCAACAGCATCTTGAATATGAACAGTGACACGAGAATCTTCAAACGAGTGTTGATTTAATTTCTTTAATTCTTCTACATTTATCGCAGCATTTACAACGTCAGCATCTATTTCCACAAGGTCTATTTCTTTAACTTCCTTATATTTAAGAACTTCTCGCAAAGCTAAACCATCTCCTCCGCCTAGAATAAGAATGCGGCGAGGACTTAAGGAAGCTGCAAAGATAGGGTGCACAAGAGCTTCATGGTACGCATGTTCATCCAATGAACTAAATTGCAGCTGTTCATCCAAATACATTCGAATATCAGATGCTTTAATCAGCTGAATATCTTGAATACTGTTTTTCTGATGAAACAAAATGTCATGCTGACCTGATAAGATCTGCTGTAGACTAACGTGATCTGAGTCATCTCCACGATTGAGAAGACGAGTGCTTGCAGCATGCTGACGATTTTTTGTTAGAGTTTCGGCGTGTTGAATTCCGCGAGAAATTGAATATACAACAGCTTTTTTTGAAGCTAATTGCTTCAGCAACGCATAACCAATTTCAATTATTTCTTTGTCTCCGCACGTATAAAAATCTAATGAAGCGTAGTTTTCCTCCGGCCAAGTATGAATAGACAAGTGAGAGGTAGCTAATACGAGAATACCTGTAATGCCTTGGGGCGTAAACTGGTGAAAATAACAGTGCAAAACTTCCATCTCTGCATCTAGTGCAGCTTCAATAAGAATTTGCCTTAAAAGTGAGGGATCATTTAATATCACTTCATCGCATTCGAACGCATCCATTAGCAAGTGTTCGCCTTTAATATCCACTACTTCAGCCTCCTTTCTGAGCATTATTTTCACTATCTTATGAAATTTTTCAGAAAAAGGAAACGCAAGCACGTTAGTTTATAAATATTTTCGGGAAATAACTAGTTATCATCACATAGAAAGGCGGTTGAAGCAAACATATTTTTGTTGAAGGAAGAGCCGAACAATCAATCCATGCTCTTAGTAGAAATCGAAACCTTTCGAATTTTTTCATTGATAGGATGAACGTAGGATTCATGTATGTAGGATTTCTAGCGGTTGATGGGAGAGCAAGGCGAAGACTCCTCCAGGAAAAGCGAAACAGGGGAGACCCTCCAGGAGCGTAAGCGACGAGGAGACTCATCGGCCGCCCGCGGAAATTGATAGCACTAGCTCACTTATCCAATTTATTCATCTTTACATTGGATTGATTTCGGTATGTCTCAATCTTTCTACTCTTTATCAGCATTAAACCAGCCTTTTCGCTTGAACCATAGAATTAAACCAAGCGTTATCAATCCCATGAAGCCAAGCACAAAGAAATAGCCATAGTGCCACTTTAGCTCAGGCATATTTTCAAAATTCATTCCGTATACGCCAACGATAAAGGTAAGGGGAATAAAGATAGATGAAATAACAGTCAGCGTCATCATAATTGAATTCATCCGGTTTGAATTAAGAGAAAGATAATTATCGCGCATATCAGACGTCATTTCCCGGTTTGATTCAATCATATCGGCTAATTTTAATAAGTGGTCATAGACATCTTTAAAATACCTTTTTTGTTCAGGATGAACATCTAAGCGTTCAGAATTTATAACACGGTACAATAAATCGCGCATGGGCAAAATGGTTCTTCTGATTTTTAGCAAATCACTTCGAAGTTTGAATACATCTTCCATTAAAACAGAAATGGATTTCTTTGCATCTATGTTTTCTATATCATTCAGCTCATCTTCAATCTGATATACAGTGGGGAAATATTCATCTACCACTTTATCCATCACAGAATATGCAAGATAGCTTATCCCTTTTTCTTGAATCGAAGGTGTATGAAGCGACTTTTCCCATACTTTATCAATTGCAGCTGACGGGTGAAAATGAAAAGTAACGATGTAATTTTCGCCGATAAAAAGGTCAACTTCTTCAGCTTCTAACGTTTGACGATTTAACGAATGAAGGACAAAAAAACTGTATCCTTCATAATAATCGAGTTTTGGACGCTGCAGAAAATGAAAGCAATCTTCAATCGCTAACGGATGAAAGTGAAAAGGTGATTGAAGCAGCAGCGCTTCTTCTTCAGAAGGGCAGTTAAAGTCAATCCAATAGTACTGAATAGAGGGATCGTGAATCTGATCTAATTGTATATGTTTCACAAGTTTGTTATCGTTCGTAAGAGCTAACGTTCGTATCATTTGAAAACTCCTTTGTGTTTTTATAGCTATTTTCAATGTAGCATAAAATCATAAATTGCACGTATTTAAAAAAATAATTTTCTTTTTTCTCTTTTTATAAAACTAGTAAGGGTGAAAAAGTTGAATTATAATGATAGTAGTAGCTCGTATGGAAAGGGGAATTGTTTTGAATAAAAATGAAGCACTTCGAATGTTTTTCTTAAAACATGCAGATCAACTGACGGAAGAATGGTATGAGAGCCTTGAAGACAATGACCCAGAATCGGTTTATGCATCTACTCATCCGGAAGTCATTTCAGTATTAAAAGGTCAAAATAATGAATTTCATTTATACATAGCCGATGTATTTATAAAAAGTGAAAAAGAATTTTTTGATTCCTTTGAAACTTGGATTTTAAAGATTGCCGAGGACGGAGAGCATGTAAGAACGCCTATTCATTATATTATTCGAGAATTTTTCCGAGTTAGAAAACAGTATTTAACGTATTTAAATCAATTTGTAGAAGAGTATGACCAAGATATTACGCAAGAAGAACTAGACGAATGGAACGAATTGATTGTACGCGTGTTTGATATCACCGTTTATAAATTTGTTGAAGAGCACCATCAGCATTCAAAGCGGTTGCTTGAGGCACACAAAGAGCTGATTAATGAGCTGAGTTCGCCAGTTATTCCATTGAGCGATCATATCGCGATTCTTCCGCTTGTTGGGGATATCGACACGGCAAGAGCGCGACGAATTTTAGAGAATACGTTAACTCGCTGCGCTGAACAGCAAGTGAATCACCTTTATATTGATATTTCAGGAGTAGTTATTGTTGATACGATGGTTGCTCATCAGATTTTCCAGCTGATCGATGCCTTAAAATTAATAGGCGTAGAATCAACTATCTCTGGGGTACGTCCTGAAATCGCAATTACCGCTTCTCATTTAGGTTTATCGTTTGAAAATATATCCACAAAATCAACTCTTGCTAATGCGATGGCTTCACGTATGAGGAAATAAAAAAACAAGAATTATTTTTAATTCTTGTTTTTTTATTTCAATTCATACTTGACATATAGGTGAAACAGGTATTATGATTTTACTAATTTAATAAATAAAAAGAGTAGTATTACATACGCTAATATAAAAATGCACCTCTATAATTAGCGAACAAGAATTGAACAAATAATATGAAAACGCTTTATATAGAATGAGAGGATATTTAGGAGGAAATGGAAATGAACATCTTATGGTTTTTCCCTACAGCAGGCGACGGACATTATCTAGGCACAACCGAAGGAAGTAGAACAAGTGATATTCACTACTTAAAGCAAATCGCACACGGGCTGGATTATCTAGGATATGACGGTGCTTTGTTGCCTACTGGTTCAAATTGTGAAGATTCATGGGTGATTGCATCGGCACTTGCTTCCGTTACGAATCGACTGAAGTTTTTAATTGCACTTCGCCCAGGTGTCATGTCTCCCACACTTTCAGCACGGATGGCTTCGACATTTGATCAAATGTCAAACGGCCGACTTATGTTAAATATTGTGACGGGAGGAGATCCCGTGGAGCAAGCAACGTACGGTAACTATTTAAGCCATGATAAACGCTACGAGTTAACAGATGAATTTTTAACGATTTGGCGAGATGTAATGGAAGGAAAAAAAGTGGACTATAAAGGAGAACATCTTGATGTAACAGGTGCGTACATTCCGTCGCCTCCTGTCCAAAAACCGTATCCTCCGCTGTACTTTGGCGGGTCTTCTCCAGCAGGAAAAGAAGTAGGAGCAAAGCATGCAGACGTATATTTGCTGTGGGGAGAGCCTCCTGCAGTGATCAAGACGAAAATTGATGAGATGAAAGAAAAAGCTGCAAGCGAAGGCAGGGACATTCGCTTTGGTATTCGCCTGCACGTTATTGTAAGAGAATCAGAAGACGAGGCGTGGGAATCTGCAGATAAATTAATTAAACATGTTAATGATGATACGATCAAAGCGTTTCAAGATAAGTTTGCGTCATTTGACTCCACTGCCCAAAAAACACAGTCAAGTTTGCACAGCGGCACAAAAGATCGAGGTGCACTGGAGATTGCTCCGAATCTATGGGCAGGAATCGGCTTAGCACGAGAAGGAGCCGGAACCGCTCTTGTTGGAAGTCCTGAAATTGTAGCGGATCGGTTAAAAGAGTACAAAGAGCTAGGAATTGATACGTTTATTTTATCAGGATACCCGCATCTAGAAGAAGCATATACGTTTGCTGAGCTAGTATTTCCACATATTCAAAAAGAACGAAGCAAGAGATAATTCTTGCTTCGTTCTTTTTGAATCGTAAAAAAATAAATAACCCAGTTGACTTATAGGAATTATAGGTGTATTATAAAGATAGTTCATTTAGTCAGAAAATTTGTGGTAAAGGGTGAAGAAAATGGAACGTTACGACGTAATTCAAGGCGCAGAATCTTTTTATTATAAAGGCAACGACATTGGTATACTTGTTTCTCATGGATTTATGGGGACTCCTCAAAGTATGGAATATATCGGAAAAGAATTAGCTAAAAAAGGTTTTACTGTGTACGGTTTGCGACTAACGGGACATGGTACTCACTACTATGATATTGAACAAACAACGTACGAGAAATGGAAGCAAGACTTTTTAAATGGGTATCAGCGTTTGAAGCAAGAATGCCGTCATATATTTATCTTAGGTCAGTCCATGGGAGGCACTCTCACCTTTCATACAGCAAGCCAAGGATTAGATCTTGACGGAGTTATTGCAATCAATCCGGCTATGACGTCCATTCCTTCAATGGAACCTTACCGCTCTCGTCATACGCCTCGTTATTTAAAAGAAGATCATCCTGATATTAAGGATCCAAACGCACATGAAATTACGTACGACAAAGTACCAGTGCGCTCTATGCGTGAGCTGCTTTCTTTAATGGACGAAACAAAAGAACGCTTATCTTATGTAACATGCCCGGCTTTAGTACTAACATCAACCGTTGATAACGTAGTACCGCCTGAGAATTCAGCTTATATCTTAAACCATATTCAATCAGCAGAAAAAAGACAGTACATGCTTCGAAACTCTTACCATGTTGCGTCGATGGATTTTGATAAAGACACAATTGTTGCACAAACGGCACAGTTTGTACAAGCAACAGTTGCCAAAAAAAAAGTGCATGAGCGAATTTTTTAATTTTTAAATTCGCTCCGTTTCTTTTTTACTTCAAGTAAGATAAAATGAATCTTGAATGAAAACAAAGGAGTGTACATACATGATTCATTTAGAATGGAACGATCGTCCAACAATTAAACAAGTAAAATGCATACATACAGATGCAAAAAAATTCGTGGTTGAAAATGTTTTAACAGCAGGAAAAACATATGATGTAAAAAACGAAACAGAAGAATTTTATTTTGTTGTTGATAACACTGGCCAAGTCGGCGGCTTTTATAAAGAATACTTTGAAGGCTAAACAAAAAAATCATCGTCTCGGCGATGATTTTTTTATTGCAATAATTAAATGGAGCTTTTCTTAATGAAAACGAATGAACATACTTTTAAAGAGAAATTCCATATATCTCATCATTTCGAAAAAAAGCTTTATGATAAAAACAGGATGTAAGACCTAAATTCTTCCGTTTCTTGTTCTGATTAAAAGGGTAACTGACTATAAATACCCATGACAACAATTATTTTACAATGTAAAATGAAAGCGACGCTTAACAGAAAAAGGAAAAGAGGAGGTCATACGATGAAAAAGCGTAATACAGCAGCTTTTACATTTTTAGCATGGACAGCTTTTATTACAGCACTATTAGCTATGTTTATAGGAATTTATACCTTAGATGCATCATTACCGGTAAAAGGTTATTATGCTGTTGGAACATTATACTTAACGATGTCCGCTTTTGTGCTTCAAAAAACCATTCGTGATAACGAAGAGGATACGGCGCACGAACGCAAATATGACAAAGCAGAAGAAGAATTGTAGAGCTAAAAAAAGCATTTTTCTAGCTCTTTGAAAAACATCCCCATTTTTGGGAGATGTTTTTTTATATAAAAAAACAGGGAACTTGTCACTCCATGTCGTATTAATAAAGAAGGAGGCGATTGAATTGACACAACTAATGATTAATAACGTAAATTTTCACGTTGATATGTTTGAAGAAAAAATGATTACTGATGCGAATACAGGTGAAGAGTTGAAAAGGCTAAACTTTTCTTTTTCGGTTGTAGGCAAAGCAGCTTATGATAAATATGATGCATTTTTTGAGGATCCGTACTTTGAAGTAACAAATATGGAGACAAAAGAAACGCTAACACTAAAAAACATTTCGCATAGCACATTTTATCAGTCACCTGAAATTACAGATCATACAAATATTGTTTTCAGAGTGAAGCTGCAGCAAGAACCTGTTAAAGAAAAAGAACAAGTGAAAAATGAACGTCCAACAGAGAGCACGGTCAACGAAATGCTTTTATCTAGAATAAAGTTTAAGGCTCTTGTCGAAATACTTGAAGAAAAAGGACTTCTAACAGAGAATGAGTTGTATACTAAAATTGAAGAAGTAGCAGAACGAGATTTTGATATTCTTCGAGATGAATTAAGTCATTCTAAAAAAGAGGTAAAAGCGTAAAAATACCCCACTTTGCAGGGGGATTTTTTATTTATATCCATTAATTTATAACCCTTTTGATAAATCATTCATATATTACATCACGATGAAAATAAAAAGGGTGAGGATAATGCCGATTGTTATTAATCATGTAGTGATTCCGAATGTTACAGGAGGAGTCGTTACATTTGGCGACACGTACTATGTTTCTCCAAAAAGTAACAGTAAAACTGCGCAAGGTTCAGGGTCTTCAAATACAGGAATTTGTGTAAATACAAATTCGGGACTTTCTAATACAAATACGCTCGATCCGGATGGTTCTGACCAAAACGGCTTCGGAAACGGATAAGGAAAGAGATGTTTTACTCTTCTTTCTACACGCCTTTTCAGTATTCGTTTTATCCGTATTTTATGCCTTCTTTTGCACGTCCAATTGGATTTGTCGTGTCACCTGATGGAGCGATGGATAACTGGTGGGGCAAAAAACCATCTTGGTGGGGGAAAATCACGCCTTCAGCCGGCGTTTTCCCTCCTGTTACCCAGTATTATACGGGCAGTTTAGTTCCTTATAGTTTAAGGGGCTATTACTAATATAAAAAAGAAGTTCAGATTAAGCCAACTTGTTAGCGCCTATTTCCCAAAAATAGGCGTTTTTTTCCGTTTTACTTGATTCAAAGTTATTTTTGCTGAATAATAAGGAAAAGAGAATTTTTAGAAGTAAGCTGTAAGTAAGGAGATGTTCAATCATGACAGATAAATGGAGAGTTCATAAAATAAAAAGTGATTGTGAACCTTGGCTTTTTTTAGAAGGCTGGGAAAAAGATATTATTGAAACCATTGAATTTGAAAAAAAAGAAGAAGCGCTTCGCTACTACGCGATGATGATTTATGAATTTCATCAAAAATACGCAAGCGTGCGAAGTGATGAACTAGCGCTCTTTAGCTTTTGGAACGAAGGCGAAAAGGAATTTTGCGAGGCCTGTGATGATGACCTTCAAATCTTCCACGGTGTTTTATTCGCTAAAAACGATGAAGTCTATTCATTAGAAGAAGATGAAGAAGGATTAAAAATGCTTCGTACTAAATAAAAACGTCCTGCGGGGCGTTTTTTTTATATAAAAAATGAACGATTTCAATCGCTCAAGCGTCATATAGGTGATGAAACAAAAAGGAGGGGTGACCGCTTTGGAACAAGATGATTTCATCCTTGTCCAAAAAGCATTACAAGGTGATGATGATGCCTTTTCATTATTATTTCAGCGCTATCATTCATTTTTATATAAATACCTTTTAAAGCTGACATTAGATGAGGACTTATGCAGTGAATTGTGTCAGGAAGCAATGATGAAGTGTTACGTGAATCTTTCTTCATACAAAAATGAAGCAAAGTTTTCGACTTGGATGATATCTATTGCTTCAAGACTGTACATGGACTATTTGCGCAAGCAAAAACGTGAAAAAAGCAGTCTTCAGCGAATAAAGCAGTCTTTATCGCATCAGCTTCAGTGGAAAGCTAAATACAAAGGAGTGGAATGGAGTGAGATGTTTTCCGATTTTAATGAACTCGATTCACGCTTTCGAATTCCTGTCTTGCTTCGACATTATTACGGATATACATACGATGAGATTGCCCATATGCTGAATATGCGAGCAGGAACGGTCAAATCAAGAGTAAACAAAGGAGTAAACATACTGAGAAAGGAGTGGAAAGAATGAGAAAAGAAAATGACAATCAGCCCTTGCATTCTTTAAAAAAAGATTGGGAGCAGCTAGAGAGTTTAGCAAGTCATGAACATATTTCTCTTCATGTAATTAAAGAACAACTTCTTATTGAAAAACAAAAGCAGAAAAAAGCTTTCCGGAAAGAATTATGCTTATTTACATTAACAGCACTTGTTATTTTAACAGTAATGGCAACGGCTATTTTACAAATACCTGCCTTATTTATCGCCATTGAAGTGATCGGGATCATTGTTGCGCCTCTTTCTTTTATCGTCTTTCACTATAAACGGAAAAAGGAGATGTTTTTATAATGAATGAAAAATGGATTTTGGTTCTGTTTATTTCGCCATTTCTTCTTCTTCAAAGCTTTCTCCTTTTTATCAATGCAAAAAAACGCGGCGCCCATCCATGGTTTTGGGGAATATGGGGGCTGATTCAAATTCCAATGCCAACGCTGTTTTATTGGTTTTTTATTATTTGGCTTCCAGCACGAAGAAAAAGGGGGATGTAAATGAAGGACATTAACTGGTTGTTAATTGCTCCAATTCTATTCTTACAATTGCTTTTAATGATTCCAGCGTTAATAAGCTGCATAAAGCAAGAAGAGACAAACGGACCAAAATGGTTATGGGGACTCATCATTTTATGTGTAAGTACAGTCGGTCCCGTTTTATATTTTGTTTTAGGACGTAAAAAACAGTGAGGTGGAGCGAAGATGTTTATGCAAGTAGAAGGACTGACAAAAACGTACCGTAATATAACCGTTGTAGATAACCTTTCATTTAATCTCGATAAAGGAAAATGTGCAGCATTGTTAGGCCCTAATGGTGCAGGTAAGACGACTACTTTGCATATGATTGCAGGTCTTACTGCACCTAATAAAGGGAAAATTTCTTTTGAAGATAAACAGCATCAAGACGTACGATCATTTATTGGCTTTCTGCCGCAGCATCCTACGTTTTTTAATTGGATGACGCCTCAGCAGTATTTAACTTTTTTAGGTCTTTTATCTAACATTTCAAAGAATGTGCTTTCCCAACGAATAGATGGAGTACTTGAAACGGTAGGTTTAAAAGGAAAGGAAAAGCAGAAAATTGCTGGCTTTTCTGGAGGAATGAAACAACGTTTGGGCTTAGCGCAAGCCTTGTTACATAAACCTGAACTGCTAATTTTAGATGAACCCGTTTCGGCTTTGGATCCTGAAGGCAGAAAAGATGTCCTAATGATTATCGAAACATTAAAAAAAGATACGACCATCCTTTTTTCAACTCACATTTTGCATGATGCAGAACAAATATGCGATAACATGATTATGATTAAAAACGGACGCATGAAATGGAATGGAACAAAGAGTTCGCTGCACCAAGAGTTTGCGGATCCTGCTTTTACGATTGAAACAGAAGAAAGGCTCCCTGCATCATTTGGCAGTCTGCCAAGTGAACAGGTGCTGTTTCATTCTCCTTATAAAGCCACTGTAAGTGTAAAAGATACATCTCAGCAGCAGCTGCTGCTTCAACTGCTTGTTGATCAACAAGCAAATCTTGTTTTATTTGAACGAAAACAGCATTCTCTCGAAGATGTGTATCTAGAGGTGATGAACAAATGAACACATTTGGAGTCTTATTTAAAAAGGAACTGCATGAATTATTTGCGAACGGCAAAGGAATTTGGCTGCCTGTCTCTCTAATTTTGCTAGGCATCACACAGCCTTTAACGAATTATTATATGCCACAAATCATTGATATGGCAGGAAATTTACCAAAAGGAGCCATTATTCAACTTCCTACTCCCACCGGTCAAGAAGTATTGCAAGGTGTCCTTTCACAATATAGCACAATAGGAATCTTATTGATTGTACTAGCAAGCATGAATATGATTTCAAATGAACGACAAAATCATGCGGCTGTACTTGTTATGATGAGACCGGTGAGCGTCATTCAATACATTATGAGTAAATGGGCTGCGCAAATCGTACTGGTCATTGGCTCAACGTTTATAAGCTATATAGCAGCGTGGTATTATACAAATCTTTTATTTTCACATGTGGATTGGACTCATATGCTAGTTAGCTTTCTTTTATACAGTCTGTGGCTGATTTTTATTCTGTCCGTTTTAGTGACAGCTGGAACCTTTCTTTTACAAAGCGGAGGAATTGCTGGAGTAAGCATATTGATCATTGCGTCACTTTCATTTTTGAGTACTTTGTTTACGAATCAATTAAAGTGGAGTCCTGCAGCGCTGTCACAATACGCCGGTCATATACTTGAACAATTGCACTGGTCACAAAGTGTCACCAATACCGTAGTTGTTACATTAGTGAGCTGCTTTCTTCTTTTAATTGCTGCTGTTTATAGATATAAAAAAGTAGAATATGTATAAAAAGACTTCTGAAACGAAGTCTTTTTTCTAAGGAATTAATTTGCAAATCCACGCAATATAAAGAGCAGCGGGGACTAAGAGAATCTGGGCACATACTGTCCCGCACAAACGAGAGATGACGAGTGTACCAACCATTTTATTCGTAGATTGCTTAGTCGATTCACCTTTCATTACCTTTTCAGTTAAAATGGCTACTTGCGGATCTACAAACACAGCAAGGGTAATCATCGCTAGTCCGTTAATAAGACCAGAAGACATCAGAATTGATTTAGAAAGGGTAGGCTCGAGCGTAGAAGCATAAAGAGTGGAAAGAACACCTACTGTATAAATGGTCGTAGCCATTAAATTCAAAAGAAGCAACCGCTTGGGCACTCCGCCTATTCGCAGCTGAGACAGCATAATCCACCTAGGACGCTTCACGTGTTTTTTTGCTTTTTCCAGCGTATGTATGGAAGTAATGTTTTTCATCATTTTGGGTACAGATCCTGCTACTTCTAAGTGTGAAATCATGCGAGAGAAGATTGATACAAAGCTAGGAATTAAAAGAGCACCTGCGATTGTCCCAATAGAGGCCGCGAGCAAGATAGTTTGAAGCTGATGAAGTAGAAGGGGCAAATCTTCTTTAGACTGGACCGCATCTCCTAATTTGCCGGTCAGCGGAGCTTGCACCATATTAGCTGTTCTTGAAACGATGACAATAATATTAAAAAGAGATAGGGCCACGACTAGTTTTCCAGTTTTCAAGCCCGCGAGTCTCACAGAGTAGGCTAGTGTTTCAATCATGTGAATAATTCCTACAAATACACAAATAATCAGTAATTTTTCCATCATAATAAGTAAGTTCCTTTCTTTGATACACGCACTTCCTTATTATGTATAATTTTGGTTCATTTGTAAATAAAAAGCCGCTTGCTACTCTTGGTAGCAAGCGGCTTTTTATTATCGATGCTGGTTAATATCACGAAGTATATCTTTGCTAGCCTGATAATCTTTTTCCCGTTCTTTTTCCACCTGTAGACGTTTGTCTAGTTTACGGCTATATTCAGCATACCCCACGCCGTGAGAAAGCTGCATGGCCTTTTCCATTTCTGACGTGTACGTTAGGTGAAGTGCGATAATGAATCAATCCTTTCAGCATTTTTCACTTGTGGCACATGTATTGCTGCTCAAGTGTTTCGATGTTTATAATTCTTGAAGTCTTTCTAGAAATCGTTTTCCCTGTCGCTTTGGATCTAAACATAAATGATTAAAATTTCATAACATTCCAGGTAAAAGCCTTTTTTTCTTGCGTAGTATCCCATATAATAGCAGGAACAACGTTTTTAAAGGAGTTATATATGAACAATACAAAACGAGTATGGTTTGATTTACTTTTTTATATCGCTATTCCTTACCTAATATGGAATCAGGGAAAAGACATTATTGGTGATTACTATGCCATTTTGCTTTCAACAGCACCAGCGTTTGTGTATACCATTTATACATTTATTAAAGATCGCCAGTTTAACGTAACAGGATTGTTTATTGTCATTACGCTGCTGGCACGTACCATTATTGATTTAATTTCAGGAAACGCAGCGACGATGTTAAACAATCAAGTATACTTTATGATTGGACTGGCTGTAGTTGTCCTTTTTACCATTGTGATAAAAAAGCCAATTGGTTTGTACTTTTTTGTAGATACGGCGTACTTAATGGGCTATAAGCGAGAAGATTCTCTTAAGCTCTTCCACCAGCCTGATTTATTCAAAATGATGAACTGGCTTACAGTACTGTTCGCAGGTCGCTATGTATTTTTAGCAATTGTAAAATACGTATTGATTCAAAAGTACGGAGTAGAAGGGTACGGGAACATGATTGTATTCCGTCAGGCCGTTACGTGGGCATTCTCCATTTTAATTGCCGTCTACACGTATTTTATCTATAAAAAAATTCAAGATAAAACAGGGATGGATAATCCAATGAATCCAAATGTAAATGAATAAAAGGAGAAGCGTGCGTTTAGCTAACGTACGCTTTTTTTGTTACAAAACAGTGAACAGTGCCCGAAACACTAACATCTCATTTAAAATTAATAGTAAAATAACGCTATTAGAAACGGAATGAAAGTAGGTCAAGAAATGAAACTATTATTAGCATGTCAAAAGCAGCCTTATCGGATCTTAGAAATGATTATGGTGTTTTTCACTTTAATTTTTGTCGTACTGTCGTTTTTTGATTACCGTCAGCTGTTTTTTCTCGTGTTTACCCTTGGAATTGTATTTGCTATTCGAGCGTTTGAAATGCAAGAAGGAGAGAAAAAGACGCAAGGAAACATCTGGCTGCTTGTCGGTGTTGTCATGATTTTGCTAGACATAGTTTTATTTGTTGTATATGCCATTAATCGATCTTAACTAAAAGAAAAAGGCTTCCGTGCAGAGGTTCACCTCTAGCTGCGGAAGCTTTTTTGATTAAGGAATCATCCACGATAATACATTGGATTGTAAAAATGTTAGTAGGCAGACAATCAGCAGTAAAAATAAGCTGTGCTTCACCGTAAAACGAAGCAAATCGGATTCTTTTCCTGCCAGCCCAACCGCAGCACAGGCGACGGCGATGGACTGCGGTGAAATCATTTTACCGGTTACTCCACCCGAAGAGTTTGCTGCAAGCGCAAGAAGCGGATCCATTCCAATAGACGTAGCCGTGATTTTTTGCAAGTTGCCGAACAATAAGTTGGCTGATGTATCTGATCCTGTAATAAAAACACCAAGCCAGCCGAGTACAGGAGAGAAAAAGGGAAATAACGCGCCTGTTTTAGCTAACAGCAGACCTAAGGTTGTACTCATTCCAGAAGCATTTGTCACGTAAGCAAATGCAACTACGGACATAATGGTAAGAAGCGGCAGCGCTAATTCTTTGCACGTCTCGTTAAACGTAATAAACCAGTCTTTCCAAGAGATGTTGACGATAAATTTTGTGACAACAGCAGACAACAGGATAGCTGTGCCCGCAGCGCCTAGTAATTCTAACTTATACACTGCCGCAATTGGTTCTCCATTTCCATTTAAAATTAAATTATTTAACCAAGGTACTTCTGGCATAAACGTTAAATAATGTCCGACGGAATTGATAGCGCTCAAAAAAGCGTTAGCTCCTTCATAATGTCCCGTCAGAGCGGTTTTAATTTGAGGAATTCCCCATATGGAAATAAAGATCGTTAAAATTAAAAAAGGTGACCACGCCTTTGCAATTTGAGCCCCCGTGAATGCGGGCTGACCTTGAGTTTCTCTTGGCTCAGCCGAAGCGGAAGCTACTTCATGTGCTGCTTTTTCAGATTGAAAGCGAAACGTTGTTTTCGGTTTCCAGAATTTTAAGAAAATAGCGAGCGCAAAAAGTGAAACGAGTGCCGATAAAATATCGGGAAGTTCAGGTCCTAAAAAGTTAGAGCTGACAAACTGTGTAAGAGCAAAAGAGACGCCCGATACTAGAATAGCAGGGAGTACTTCTACTGTTTTCTTAAATCCAGCCATTACAAAAACCAAATATAGCGGAATAAATACAGAAATAAAAGGAAGCTGGCGGCCTACCATTTTAGAGATTTCCATTGCCGCTACTCCAGTAGGACCCTCCATAGCCGTGATAGGAATACCGATTGCACCAAAAGCAACGGGTGCTGTATTTGCTAATAAACATAAGCCCGCGGCATACAGCGGATTAAAACCTAGGCCTACCAGCAAAGCTGCTGAAATCGCAACAGGTGCACCAAAACCAGCAGCACCTTCAAGAAAAGCCCCAAACGAAAAAGCAACTAACAAAGCTTGAAGTCTGCGATCTTCTGTAATAGATACGACAGAGGTACGAATAATATCAAACTGACCGGTTTTTACAGTTAGTTTGTAAAGAAAAACGGATGTAATGATAATCCATCCAATCGGCAGTATACCGTATACAGCTCCTTGACTAGCTGACATAAAAGCCATGCTAGCCGGCATTTTATAGGCAAGCATCGCAACGGCAAGTGCGACCAGTAAGGTTGTAATCCCAGCCATATAACCTTTCATTCGTTTAATAGCCAGAGCCCAAAAGAAGTAAAGAATAGGAATTAAAGCGATTAATGAAGACCAAATGACGCTGTTTCCTACAGGAGTGAACTGCTGTGTCCATGTCATAACTAACACCTCATTTTCAAATTAGTGAACTACGAATTTAGTAAAACGAAACCATTAAAACTACGATGATAAGGTCATCTGATGACTTATGTAAAAATGAATTCGCTTACATTATATTCTAATACTTTCGTGATAGGCAAGTACTAAAAGAAACTTTTTTTCTAAAGAACGGACATTTTTTTGTTGATAAGAAGAAAATACTGGTTGAAAATCCCAAGAATAGGTGATTAAATGATTGTAAGCGCTTAAAATATATCTTTTCATCTATCCTACTAATTATTCTTCTTATTAATCTACTACTTTCAGTCGTATTATACATGGCACTTCTGTATGTTATTAGTGAAACGTTGTTTGCTATTACAAAACGAGAGGAGTCAATTTATTGAGTACGTTAGAACTTCCAGGTCATTTAAAATCCATTTTATCTCATCCTTTCACACTTGAAGAACAGCATATGAATCACTTCCTTGGAAATAACGGGTCCGTGCATGTTAAGCCAACTTCAGAACAAGAAATAGCAGCCGTTTTAAGGTATGCGGCGGAACACGGAAAAAAAGTCGTCATTGAAGGGAACGGTACCAAAAAAGGCTTTGGCGGGCTTATAGACACAGCAGATCTTTTGCTTTCGCTGACTGAATACAGCGGAATTGTTGAACATACAGTAGGCGATATGACGGTTACTGTAAAAGCTGGTACGCCGTTTGGAGAGCTGCAAACGTATTTAAAAACGTACAATCAGCAAGTTTCACTTGATCCAGCTCTAGGAGACTACGCTACAATCGGCGGAGTTATTGCAGCGAATGAAAGTGGCCCAAAGCGCTTGTCTTATGGATCAGCTCGAGATGCAGTAATCGGTATGAGAGTCGTATATTCAGATGGAACCATTGTTCGTTCAGGGGGAAAAGTCGTCAAGAACGTGGCTGGCTATGATATGAATAAGCTGTTTATTGGTTCAATGGGAACGCTCGGCGTTATATCCGAAATAACGTTAAAGCTGCGTCCGCTGCCCAAGTATCAAAGCGTTCTTTTTCTTTCTTTTTCAACAGGCAATATCGAAGAAATTCATGCGTTTGTTAGCAAAGTCTTAGACTCCATGATAGAGCCCGTTTCCTTGGAATTATTAAATCCTTCTCTAGCTGAAGATGTAATAGGGCAGCATCTGTTTACGCTTGTAATCAGCTTTGAAGATGTGGAAAGTTCCGTTCATTATCAAGAGAATTACATCAAAAGCATCCAGCCGTCTGATACGATTTTAAAAGTGCTTCATGAAAAAGAAGCCGAGGTATTTTGGGGATTTTTTAGTAACATTAGTCCAAATGGTGCATGCTGTTCTTCCGAAGAGGAAACGGAAGCCACGCTAAAAATTGGCGTACCAAATATGAATGTACTTGACGTGATAAACAAAAGTACTGCATTAAAAACATCCCTTCCCATGCTGGTAAAAGCACATGGAGGAGTTGGACACGGTCTTTGCTCGGTCTACATAAAAGGCTCAGAAGATGCCATTCTTTCCGTTATTACTTCATTTACTGAAACTGCTAAAACGTACGGAGGATATGTGGTCGTTAAACATTTGCCTTTTATACTGCGTCAAAAAGTCAATGTGTGGGGGGGAAAACCTTCTCATTTTCCGTTACTAGCAGGAATTAAAGCAAAGATGGACGCTAAAAATGTGCTTAACTATAAACGATTTATAGGAGGAATCTAAGTGAATTCAGCGAAAGCGGATATCAAAGATGCTCCATGTCAAAGCGTTAGCAATTATTTGTGGAAAGACGCGCCAGACGAAAAAAAATGGGCGGATTGTGTACACTGCGGAATGTGCTTGGAGTCTTGTCCTACCTACGAAATAACGGGGCAAGAACAGCATTCACCAAGAGGACGCGTGCACCTTATCAAATCGGTAGCAGAAGGAAAGATAAGCGTGAATGAACAGTTTACAGATCCTGTATTTGCTTGTTTGGACTGCCGTGCCTGTACAACTGCTTGTCCTGCAAATGTAGACGTTGGCGGACTCATTGAAGAAGCTCGCGGCCAAATTCGTCAGGCGATGCCTTTGACGGGATGGAAAGGAATGATCAGCAAGTTTTTTCTAAAAGAACTTTTTCCTCATTCTCATCGCTTAGAAGCTGCAGGAAGTCTATTGAAGCTGTATCAAAAAAGCGGGATGCAAAAAATGGTTCGCACAACAGGCATGTTAAATATGATGCCAACACATCTAGCAGAAATGGAACATGTAATGCCTAAAATTACCCGTTCTGTTCGAAAAAAATATAAAAAAGAACGCGTTCTAAAAGCAAAAGCCGAAAGAAAAGCCGAAGTTGCTTTTTTAACGGGCTGCATTATGGACGTCATGTTCAGTGATATTAACGAAGCGACTCTTAATGTATTAAGAAGAAACGGCAACGACGTTGTTATTCCTCAGTCTCAGACGTGCTGTGGTGCTTTGCACGTTCATGCAGGAGACCGAGACATGGGAAGGCAGCTTGCCAAAAAAAATATAGAGGCGTTTCAACATGCCGATACTATTATTGTAAACGCTGCGGGATGCGGCTGCATGTTAAAAGAGTATCCTGAACTATTTAGAGAAGAAGAGCAAGAGTGGCTTGAAAAAGCCGAAGTCTTTGCTGAAAAAGTCCAGGATATTTCAAAATACCTTCACGATACGGGATATCGCCCTCCGCAGGCGAAGCTGTATACGCGCATTACGTACCACGATGCTTGTCATTTAGCTCATGGTCAAGGAGTCAGAGAAGAACCAAGAGATATTTTGCTTTCTATTCCAGGAGTGGAAATGGTTCATATGGCTAACGCAGACAGATGCTGTGGAAGCGCAGGAATTTATAATTTAACAAACCCTGAAATGGCGGGAGCCGTACTCCAAAATAAAATGGAACATATCCCTGATGATGTAGAAATGATTTCAATGGGAAACCCAGGATGTATGCTGCAGATGGCAGTAGGAGTAAAAAAATATGGACGAAGTCAGCAAATTGTTCACACGGTACAGCTTTTGGAGTGGGCCTATCAAAAAGAAGAGGAGGAAGCGCATCGTGTTGAAGAAAAATAGAATAAAAGATCTTCACGTAAAAAACCTTTCTCAACTAGTAGATGCTCATTCTATTTTGTATCATAAAGAAGATTTACTTGCGTACGACTGCGATGGGTTTACCATTCATAGACATTTGCCTAAAGCAGTGGTATTTCCTCAAAATACGAAAGAAGTTTCTAGCATTGTTAAATACTGCAATGAACATGACTTGCCTTTTCTTGCAAGAGGAGCAGGCACAGGACTGAGCGGAGGAGCGATTCCGCTTAATAACGAAGTGGTTATTAGTTTAGTGAAAATGAAGCGGCTGCTTAGCGTCGACTATGAAAACAGACGTGCCGTTGTAGAGCCCGGATTTATTAATCTTAAGTTAACTAATTCAATCTCTGAAAAAGGATATTATTATGCACCCGATCCCTCGAGTCAGTATTGCTGCACCATTGGTGGAAATGTAGCGGAAAACGCGGGAGGGGCACACTGTCTAAAATATGGCGTAACTACCAACCATATTTTAGGGCTAGAGGTGGTGCTTCCAAATGGAGATGTGATTGAACTTGGCAAGCAAGGTATTCCAGATGAACCGGGATATGATTTATTAGGACTTTTAACAGGATCAGAAGGGACGTTAGGAATCGTTACAAAAATTACGGTGCGCATTTTGAAAAACCCCGAAGCCAAACAAACGGTACTTGCCTATTTCGACCGCGTAGAAGACGGCAGTCAAGCGGTATCCGACATTATATCAGCCGGCATTGTGCCCGCTGCGCTTGAAATGATGGATAAAAACGCCATTGAAGGAGTGGAAGCTGCTGCGTTTCCAGTCGGACACCCTAGAGATATTGAAGCTCTTTTATTAATTGAAGTAGACGGCATTTCAGCCGGTATCGAAGAGCAAATCATACGTATTTTAGACGTATGCAAAAAACAAAACGTACGGGAAGTGAAAGTAGCTGAAAGTGAAGAAGAGCGCGCCAGGTGGTGGGCAAATCGCAAAACAGGATTTGGAGCGATGGGAGCTATATCCCCTGACTACCTCGTACAAGACGGCGTTATTCCAAGAAGTAAACTGCCTCAAGTGCTGAAGCGAATCAACAAAATTAGCGAAGAATCTGGCCTTCGCATTGCCAATATTTTTCACGCTGGAGACGGGAACTTGCATCCGCTTGTATTATTTGATGCTAGAAAGCCGGGGGAAACTGAAAAAGCACTCGAAGCCGGAAGCGCATGTTTGCAAGTATGTGCAGAAGTAGGAGGAACGATTACCGGGGAACACGGTGTGGGCATTGAAAAAAAAGAAGAAATGCGATTTGTTTTTAATGAAGATGAAATTCAAGCACAAACGAATATACGAGAAGTATTTAATCCTAAAAATCTATTAAATGCAGGAAAGCTTTTTCCAAGTCCCAGCCGCTGCGCTGAAGTCAAAAAAGAAAAGAAAAAAGTGGATTATTTTTAGAAAATTCTTGAAAATACATTCGCTCGATGATATGATTTTTTTAACAAAAATAAAACGCTGTTTTGTAATAAGAAACAGTACCGCATATGTTCGTCTTAACCATTTTGGCAAAAAGAATTGAAAGCGCGTCCAAATTTAAAAATGTAAAGAAGTAAGAGGAGGAAACAGACGGTGACAAATTACAAACAAGTTGGAAATCTGAAAGTAGCTCCAGTTCTCTATCAATTTATTAATGAGGAAGCTCTCCCGGGCAGCGGCCTAAGTACAGAAAATTTTTGGTCTGATTTTGAAGCGTTAGTAACTGAGTTAACACCCGTAAATAAACGTTTGTTAGAAAAGCGTGATCAGCTTCAAGCTCAAATTAATGCATGGCATCAAGAAAATCCTGACGGTGACTTTAACGAATACAAATCGTTTTTAACGAGAATTGGCTATTTAGAAGACAAGGCAGAAGATTTTCTTATTGGTACAGAAGGAGTAGACAGCGAAATTGCCTATCAAGCGGGACCACAGCTTGTGGTACCAGTGAATAACGCTCGGTATGCTATTAACGCTGCTAATGCACGCTGGGGTAGTCTCTACGATGCACTTTACGGCACTGATGCAATCAGTGAAGAAAATGGAGCTTCGCGCACGAGTTCTTATAATCCAATTCGAGGAGAAAAAGTTATTGCGTTTGCAAAGAATTTTCTTGATGAAGTTATTCCGCTCGTTCAGTCTTCTCATGCAGAAGTGGTTCAGTACAGTCTTGAAAATAGAAAGCTTGTTGCTCAATTAAACGATGGCAGTTTAACAGAGTTACAGGAAGAAGATAAATTTGTAGGGTATCAAGGAGAAGAAGAAAGCCCTGATGCTCTTTTATTCAAAAACAACGGCCTGCATTTTGAAGTTCAAATTGATCGTACGGATTCGATTGGTAAAACAGACGATGCGGGTGTAAAAGATATTTTAATGGAAGCAGCTCTTACGACGATTATGGACTGTGAAGATTCAGTAGCGGCAGTAGACGCAGAAGACAAAGTAGACGTTTACCGCAACTGGCTGGGATTAATGAAAGGTGATTTGACGTCTACTTTTAAAAAAGGAAGTCAAAACATGACAAGGCGTTTAAATCCAGACCGTACCTATATTTCTCCCCACAAGGAAAAGATTTCACTGTCTGGCCGTTCGCTTATGTTTGTTCGAAACGTTGGGCATTTAATGACAAACAGCGCTGTTTTAGATCGAAATGGCAACGAAATCTATGAAGGTATTTTAGACAGCGTGATTACTAGTTTAATTGCCAAACACACCTTGCTTAAAAACGGTACGTATCAAAATTCTAAAAAGAGCTCTATCTATATCGTTAAACCGAAAATGCACGGCTCCAAAGAAGTGGCTTTTGCCAACACGTTATTTAATTCAATTGAAGATATGCTAGGGCTTGAGCGTCATACGATTAAAATTGGCGTAATGGACGAAGAGCGCCGCACAACGCTTAATTTAAAAGCGTGCATCAAAGAAGTAAAAGACCGAGTGGCGTTTATTAATACTGGATTTTTGGATCGAACAGGTGACGAAATTCACACTTCTATGGAAGCAGGCGCTGTTATTCGTAAAAATGATATGAAGGCGTCTAAATGGCTTCAAGGCTACGAGCAGTCTAATGTAAATGTAGGGTTAGCAAGCGGGTTCCAAGGCCGCGCTCAAATCGGAAAAGGAATGTGGGCAATGCCGGATATGATGGCCGAAATGCTGAAACAAAAAGTGGGGCATTTAAAAGCAGGAGCGAATACGGCATGGGTGCCTTCACCAACCGCAGCAACGCTTCATGCTCTTCACTATCATCAAATTGATGTAAGAGATGTTCAAAACGAATTGCTTACTAAGTCCACTGATTTACAAGATGACATTTTGCAAATTCCTGTGGCCGAAAAACCAAATTGGAGCAAAGATGAAATCCAGCAGGAGCTAGACAACAACGCTCAAGGAATACTCGGCTATGTAGTAAGATGGGTCGACCAAGGAGTAGGGTGCTCAAAAGTACCGGATATTAATAATGTAGGGCTAATGGAAGACCGGGCAACGCTTCGTATTTCCAGTCAGCACGTAGCCAACTGGCTTCATCATGGGATTTGTACAAAAGAACAAGTAACGGAAACGCTAAAGCGAATGGCAAAAGTAGTGGATCAACAAAATGAAAATGATCCTCTGTATCAGCCAATGTCATCGAACTACAGCGCATCCATTGCTTTTCAGGCAGCCTGCGATTTAGTATTTCAAGGCTATGATCAGCCAAACGGCTATACGGAGCCCATTTTACACCGCCGTCGTATCGAAGCAAAGGCAAAAGCAGCTATAAAACAGTAAAAAAACGGCCTGTCAGCATAGAGATGGCAGGCTGTACTTACATCTTAAGAACCTGACTACCTACGATCCTTATTAAAACAAAGCAAATGGGAAAAGGAGTTATGTCATGAAATTTGTAAGGTTTGCTATACAAGATAGCCGTCATACAGGTGTACTAAAAGAGGATACGATCAGCGTTATTGAAGGAAATATATTTGAGAAGTGGGACTATACAGGGCAGACTTTTTCACCGAGTGAAGTAAGGCTTTTGGCTCCTTTAGAGCCGAATCAAATTATTGGAATAGGCGCTAATTATGCAGCTGCAAAGTCGGAGCTGCCAAAAGAAATGCCTTCTATTCCTGTCTTCTTTTTTAAGCCCACATCCTCTGTGATTGGTCCAAACGAAGACATTGTCATTCCAACTGCCATTAAGCACGTCAAGTTTGAGTCTGAGCTTGCAGTTGTTATTGGAAAAGAAGCGAAGAACATCGCAGTAGAAGACGTACAGGACTATATATTTGGGTATACAATTGGAAACGATGTAACGGCTCCGGATTATTTTCATAAAGACGGGCACTGGACCATTGGAAAATCCTTTGATTCATTTACGCCTCTTGGCCCCGTAATCGAAACAGAGCTTGATTTTAAGTCGATTCATGTAAAAGCGTTTTTAAATGGCGTTGAAAAACAAAACAGCTCGACAGATTTAATGATTATTTCGGTTGGAGAAATGATTGCTTACCTATCTACTGTTATGACCCTTAAGCCGGGAGATGTGGTTTTAACAGGAAGTCCGGTCGGCGCGGAACTGGTGAGCGCAAACGATGTTATTGCATGCACCATCCGAGAAATTGGGACCCTCCAAAATCCGTTTGTTGCAGAAAAAGAACGTGTAAACGTATAAAAGTGATAAAAAATGCCCGGCAGTAAAATGACACATAGAGGAGAGAGGAAAAATGGAGCGAGAAAATATGGTTAAGTCTGTAAGCCGGGCATTGGACATTGTCACAATTGTCAGCATGGAAAGAGAAGGGGTAGGCGTCACAGAAATTGCAAAGCAAATGGACATTAATAAAAGCTCCGTATACCGTATTCTAACTACTCTTGCTCAGTATGGCTATATTGAACAAGATCAAGAAAGCGGGCGGTACAAGCTTGGGTATAAGTTTTTAGAAGTAAGTTCAAAGCTTTTAGATTCTATTGATCTACGAACGGAAGCAAAGCCGTTTTTGCAAGAACTTGAAAGTGAGACAAATGAAGTTATTCATCTTGTTGTCTACGATCAAGGTGAAGTAGTGTATATTGAAAAGCTAGAAGGAAATCAGACGCTGCGCATGCACTCAAAAGTGGGGAAAAGAGCGCCTATGCACTGTACGTCTGTCGGTAAAGCTATCCTAGCTTTTTTACCGCTTAACACGGTAACAAGCATTCTTGAAAGAAAAGGCTTACCAGCTCATACCGATCACACCATTACAGATGAAGAAAGCTTTCTCCGGGAACTTTCAGAAGTGAAGCAAAAGGGATATGCGCTGGATTTAGAAGAAAATGAATACGGAATTACTTGCATCGCAGCCCCTATTTTTGATCACCTTGGTCAAGTCGTTGCTGCAGTCAGCATTTCCGGTGCTACGATGCGTATGACCAATGAGCGATTAACGTACCTTCAAGAACGCATGGTTGATATAGGCAAGAACATTTCGGAGCGGCTCGGCTACAAAACGGAATCTGTGAAAGACAAAAGTTTGTTCTGATTCTTAGAGAACAAACTTTTTCTATATAATAATCTGTAAAATAACGTAATTGTATTATGTAAACTATAGGCTAGGATTTTTAATTGATGTTTTATTCGTGATACAATAAAGTTGTTAGAATATATACGTAAAGGAGATAAATTATGGAACAGTTTGAGCGCAATATTGAAAAGTACGCCGAGCTAGCTGTAAAAGTCGGTGTAAACATTCAAAAAGGGCAAGTATTAAACATTAATGCTGATATTTCTTCCGCTGATTTTGTTCGTGAGATTGCGAAAAAAGCGTACGAAGCCGGAGCAAAGTCTGTTGATGTAGACTGGCATGACGATCATTTAGTTCGTTTGAAATATGAAAAAGCGGATGAATCTGTATTTAATGAATTTCCTGCTTGGAAAGCTCAGGCAAGAGAAGAGCTTGTGAAAAACGGAGGCGCTGTTTTATCCGTAATTTCAAGCGGTCCTGACTTATTAAAAGGAGTAGACGGCAAACGTATTGCTGCGTTCCAAAAAGTAAGCGGAAAAGCAATGAAAAAATTCCGTGAAGCGATCCAATCTGATAAAATCAGCTGGTCCATCGTAGCTGTTCCTTCAAAAGACTGGGCAGCTAAAGTATTTCCTGACGTTCCAGAAGAACAGCAGCAAGAAAAACTATGGGAAGCTATTTTTAAATCTGTGCGCGTAGACCAAGAAGATCCAGTGGCCGCATGGGAAGAGCATAATGCTTCATTACATACAAAAGTAGACATTTTAAATGAAAAAAGATTTTCTAAGCTTCACTATAAAGCGCCAGGAACAGATTTAACAATTGAACTTCCTGACAAACATATTTGGGTGGGCGCAGGCAGTGTTAATGAAGACGGCAACTCGTTCATGGCCAATATGCCAACAGAAGAAGTATTTACACTTCCAAAAAAAGACGGCGTAAATGGTCAAGTAACAAGCACAAAACCGCTTAGCTACGCAGGAAACTTAATTGAAAACTTCACGCTAACATTTGAAAACGGAAAAATTGTGGATGTAAAAGCAGAAGAAGGCGAAGAAACGTTAAAGCACTTAATTGAAACAGATGAAGGTGCCAAATACTTAGGAGAAGTAGCCTTAGTACCGCATCAATCGCCAATTTCTCAGTCAAACATCATTTTCTACAACACGCTGTTTGACGAAAATGCATCCAACCACTTAGCCATCGGCAGCTCGTATTCCTTCTGTTTAGAAGGCGGAAAAACGATGTCTAAAGAAGAGCTATCACAAAACGGAGCAAACGACAGCATCACCCACGTTGACTTCATGATTGGCTCAGCTGAAATGGACATCGACGGCATCAAAGCTGACGGTACAAGCGAGCCTGTGTTTAGAAAAGGGAACTGGGCGTTTTAATAAACAGTTTAATCTATGAAGTCTTTAAAATAATCAAGATAAAAAACTTATAGCCACTTCTCAGTTTATGGAAGTGGCTATAAGTTTTTTTATATAAAGAGGAGAGTAATACGTTAAGTGAATGAATTCGTAAAAATTGATTTAAATAGAATATTATTACAAATATACTTACCAAAAATTATTGTTGGGCTAAAAATAAATAATATATAAATAAAAAGAAGAATCACGGCAGGCGAACTTCACTCAGTTCCACCTTGCTGTGATTCTTCTTTTTTAACCGGAGCGTCACGCTTGAACATGTGATAGTAGGTAAACCCCAAGCATAGAGCGCCGGCGATTGAACAAAAATATTGCAAAAAACGGACGAAATCCATTGAAATGACCTCCCATTTTCAGTTTCGCTTCTAGTATGTACAGGGAAGTGAAATAATATGTGAAAAAGGGAGGTTTTCTCTTATAGTTCGTATGGTTCTTGAAGAGTAAGGTAAGGCTGCTGATCTTCAAGACCAAGACGCTTATTTAATTGTCTTTTCATTAAATCGTACTGGTAGATGAGGTGAAATTGATTTTTTTTCGGTGTTTCACAGCGAATGTAGGTTTCTTGCCCGTTCTTGTCTGTGAAATGGATGGTTAACTCACCGAAATAGCGTTGAACAGGAGCTCCGTGAAGGCCTTTTTCATTTTTGACAACCTTTGAAAATTCTGCTCGTTGAATACGGTTAAATGGAATAATAGCTACTTGATTGATAACAAGACGCTGATCGTACATGTCAATTTTAGATATGGAAATTTGATTAATTCCTTCTGCAAATTTAACATGCCCGTTTACAGAAACAAGCGGTTTGCGATCCTCAGGATCAACAGCGCCTTGAGGTCGCTTAATGACGTAGAAGCTAGCTACGCCAAGTGCTACGATACCAACCACAACAATAAGTGCAAACATCATTTTGCATTCCACCTCCTGAGTATAGATGTGTAATCTGAATTTAACAGCAAGCTGTTTCAGTTGCCATATTGCCTCAACAATGAGGATAGAGAAAAGCAGTTCGGCAGTTCATTATAAGTATATACATACGTTCGACAATATGGTGTGATATTCCTTCTTATTATGACTTTTTTACGACAAAATGGGCAAAACTCTTTCCGAAAATGAAGTGAATCAGTTACAATTTAAGGATAAGGTACCAAATTTCTTTTCTATCTCAAAAAAGTGCAGAAAAGCGTAAAAAATTCTAGGTACTTTCTCATATTTTTACTATTTTTATAGAATTTATTCCAATTTCTAATCCTTTATCGTGTATAATCTCTTGTGTGCAGCATGATATACATAAAGGTGTAAGGAGGCACAGTTCATTGTCTTTATCAGCAAAAAAGATATTATTATTAGTTTTAGTAGTTATATGTTTAGTGTTAGTTGTGATGCAATTCATAAATCGATCAGCAGAGCCGACTTCTGGACAGGCCCAAGAAACACTGAGTAAGCTTCCTGAACAAGAAACCGTTAAAGAAAAAGCGAAAGGCGACGAGGAAGCGCACAAATATCGAGTGTATTATATTACTATTGAAAAAATCGAAAATGGTACATACAGCGGAACAACAAAAGAAGGAACGGGCATTAAATTTTCCGATAAAAATTTAAATGAACCGATTCCAAGCAATTTGAAAAAAGGGGATATCGTTAAAGCATACTTTGATCTTGAATATAGCACGAAAGGTCTAGTCAAAGTAGAAAAGGTAGACGAGATACCCGATGATGACGAGAGCTCAAGTTAATTGAGCTCTTTTTTTGTGTTTTACGAATGTGGTAAAATATTGAATATATAGATACGATACAGGGGGAAGAAGATGATAGCAGCAATTATAGTAGTAGCGGTAATTCTTTTAGTTTTGATTATTAAAGGGGTTGCAAAGTCGAGAAGATTTCGCTTCTATAAAGAGGAGCTTCCAGATGAGCTCGGAATACATAAAGATAATGGCTTTGAAGATATTGTTCATTCACTAGAAGATTCTTTACCGGTAGCCTATGTTCAGCAAGTGAAACAGCGCATGAAAGGAAAAAATACAAAAGACGATGAAGTGGAATGGACGTTTTTTGAGATGAAGCGCTACTTTTTATTAAATGCAGTCATCAAAGACGTACCGATGTTTAGTGCAAAAGTGGATGAAGTATGGCATGAAATGATTATGTTTACAGTAGATTATGAGCGTTTTACAGAACACTTTTTCAACCGCTTTTTGCATCACCAGCCAAATGTAGAAACAGCTCCATCCCCACAGCCGGATAAGCGAGCGTTCTTCGATTGGATGTATGCTCATTTGTTTGACATAACGGGTAACAGCCGACTGCTTTGGGGGAAATTTTTTCAGCATCCGCTTGATAAAAGTACGCTTCAAGATTTTCAAAGATTATCAGAAGATGAATTACTAGATCGCTATTTTTTAAGAAACGGCAAATGGGAAAAACAGCAGAGAGCCCTGATTCAAACGTTAAAAGAAGAAGTCACTGCTGCACGAAAAAGAAAAAAAACGGGCGGATCAACTTATTTTAAAAAAGCGGCTAAAAAAGGAAATGTATCAAACGAACTTCTTCTTCAAGGCTTTGTTTTTTATTCTCTCTACAAAGCCACCAACTTTTCAAGCCATATGAATGAACTGTTGCTATATAAAAAGACGATGTATGCGGGAGAGACAGCCTCTTACAGTGGGTATAGCTGTTCAAGCCCCTGGGAAGACAACCGCCACCATCACCACAACGATGGAGGTCATCACCATCATGACAGCGGCAGCAGCTGTTCGAGTTCAAACTGCAGCAGTTCAAGCTGTTCAAGCTCTAGCTGCGGGAGTGGGTGCAGCAGCAGCTAATAAAGTAAAAAAACTTGTATAAAACGAGTTTTTTTACTTTAAATGCAACGACGACAAAATGATTCACTGACAAGCGGTGAAAAATTTGGTATAATCGTTACGTTTTTAAAAAGGAGAGACAGCGAAAATGAATATTTTATGGGACTTTGATGGAACCATCTTTGATACCTATCCGACTATCGTGAAAGCATTCAAAGAATTACTAACAGATCAAACGATTTCAGAAGATGATATTTTAAAACAAATGAAAATATCTTCTGACGTAGCAATCAAGCATTTTGATATTGAAAAGTCTTTGTTTGATAAACACTTCCATGTGCTCGAACAAAAAATCAATCCTAAAGATAAGCCTGCTTTTTCTCACGTAGAAGACGTACTGAGCTTTGCGGATACAAATGTAATTGTTACGCACAAGTCTAGACAATCTACGCTTGATATCCTGGCATTTTTTAATATGGAGCACTACTTCACGGAGATTATTACAAAGGATGATGGCTACAAACGAAAGCCTGATAGCGGAGCTTATGCCTATCTTCACGATAAGTATCAGCTCGATTTAGTAATTGGGGATCGCGAACTCGACTTAAAACCTGCCCGTGAACTGGGAATTAAAACATGTGCATTTCAAAATAACGATATTGAAGCAGATTATCACCTTACATCATATAATCAATTCTTTACAACGGTCGTAAATAAAAACTCGTGAAGCTATTCTTCACGAGTTTTTATTTGTTCAGGTGTATGTATTTCGGGGATTTCACCGAGCGTGTAGTTCGCTACTTTTGTAATGTTACTATTAGCAAAAAAATAAAACTCTCCGTCAACTCCGCGAATTTTTGTCGTGCGCAATCCAATTTCTTCAACAGTTCCTTTCGTATCATTTATAGATACGTGATCTCCTACTGAGAATTGATCTTCAAATAGAATAAAAAACCCATTTAAAATATCTTTAATCAAATTCTGTGCACCTAAGCCTGTAATAAACCCTGCTACGCTAATACCAGCTAAAAGTGCTTTCATATTAATTCCGATTGCCTCTAAAGACGTAATAAGTGCAATAAAATACACAACGTACATGACAATGCTCAGACAAAGTTTTTTCAGCGTTATTTCTTTTCGTTCGTTGTACCTCAGCAGTTTAGTTTTAAATCTGAAATCAAAGATTTTATTAATGACACTGCGAGCAAACCGGATGACAATTTGAGCAATGATAAAAATGAGGATAATCTTTATGATTACTTCACTAATGTCAATCCACCTACCGGTATTAAATAAAGTTTGCTGTACCCACTGTATGTATTTCATGACTAAGTCCCTTTCTTGCTTTATAAATTTTTCTCTACTGAATAGTATAATTTATTTTAAAAAATATACTACTAGAATTTATTAAGAGGCGTTTGAACTATTGTTTTAATTTATTTGTATTTGGTATATGTAATGAAAACTCCTTAATTTAGAAAAAGTGAAAATCCTCAGGTATAGATATTTTTAAAACATTTCTTTATACAAATATTAAATAAAATCTTATAGCAGAGATTAGTATAGATCTTATTAGCAAACATTATATACAGATATTAAAGAAAGAAAAATCCTCTAAAAACCCAATGATATCAAGGGTTAGAAAGAAAATAGCTTTTCAATAAATAACTGTGTGGAAAATAGCCCTTTTTTGTGAACAGCATCCTTTGGCTAAAGGATGTTTTTTATCGTAGTAGATATGAAATCTATTTTATTTACTATGTTTTTTCTTCTACAATAGATGGATTTTAAAATCAATAGTATGAAGATTGCTGTTAAAAGTATGAATTATTTCCACTGTGGATAAAAGTAGTTATGTTAAAGAGTAAATAACCTTGAAATTATCGTTAATAAAAAAATAAAAGGGATGTTTTTATTAATAAAGAGGATGATATAACAGTCATTGAATATGTTTTCTTTCTTTTGTGGATAAGTATGAAGGTGTTTTTTTAGTAATATTCCATAGTTATACACAAGAAATATCATTTATTTAAACTCGTTACGTTTATATGGATAGGATAATGGAATTGGAGAGCTGAAAAAATGGGTGCTTGTTTGTACTATTTGTATCAAAAAGAGAGGAGAAGGGATAGAAAATAAAAAAAAGGCATGCCAAAGAAGCCCCTTATGAAGCTGTAAGTTCGGCAGGGACTTGATCTTGAAGATTTTTTGAAAGCTCTTTTCGAATGAGCGTACGGATTTTCCCACCGTAATTTTCAACGACTTGAGCATCATGGCTGAAGAAGGCCTGTTCAATCAATGTATAAAGGGCAGACTTCACTCGTTCAATACCATATTCAAAAGAAAGCTGAACCAAATCAGCGATGTCTTCGTTTTGGAATGAAGACATAACAATTCCTGTAGAATCTGTGCTGTGTCCAGATAATTTTACAAAAGTCTCTTCAATAGTACGTCGAATCGCCGCATCGTATTGATCTCTCTTTTCTTGTTTTGACATCTTGCCATTTTTAGCTCCGTCTTTTAAAACAAAGAAAATAGTAGATCCTTGGACAACGGTTTTAAATGCGCTCGCCTGCGTTTCAGCTATTTTTTGCATCATACCTTTGTAGTGAGTATATTTCGGCGTAAAAATTTTATAGTCATTAAAGCTAATTTTTGAAGTGTTTTCTCCAGGATTAAACTGACGCTTAATCGTATCGTTGTCATAAACCAATTCTTTGCGCAGCTCTAAGCGAAGGGCATTTACGTTTTCAATTAGAATAAGTTCTTCAAAGCGAGTATATTCTAATTCCATAAACCCAAAGCCGTGTTCTTCAAAATATTGAGGGTAGGGAACAATACAAATATTGATTCCTTTGCCGCTGCGAGAATAGGAAATTAATTCTGTTTCTGCTAATACTACATTGTTGTTGCGAACTGTTCGAACTGTACAATTCAAAGCGGCTGCAATCTCTTTTTCAGAAACATCACAAATAATACCTCTTTCATCAACGTGAAGGAAGTGATAAAAAATTAATTGTGAAATTTGAGATTTAGATAAACGGTGATGTTCTGCCACTGTCTTGATTGTAGGGTTCCCATGAGCGTCTAGGTCCATGTGATCTTCAATATCTTTATATTTTTCTACGGTGCTAGACAATTGGCGAATAATTTGTTTTCCAATTTTCGCAAATTCTTTTTTTATCATGAGAATCCCTCCAATCTATTTCATATCAACAATAATTTATTAGGGTAAAATAACAAAGAATACCTTGTGAAAATTATATCAATAAGAAACAGAATCGCAAACGAACGAGTAGTACGCGAAAAACGGCAAAAGGTTCAAAGAATGCTGTCATAGCAAGGGATTCAGCGTATAGGTTTTTTAGTACGACAAAAACGGCAAAAGCAAGCAAGCGCCGGTAGAACAGTGTTTGTTACGATCAGTAAAAATCAAAAAAAACTTTATGCGTTTTAGTACGTAAAAAACGGCAAAAGGCTCAATATAGTACGCCGAAAATAGCAAAAGTGAAGAGTGGTACGCCAAAAATAGCAAAAGTGATCTCGATTCACCTAAAAAAAGGGAAAAAAATCACTTCTCTGATCGCTGTAAATAACACAATGAATTTCAATAGTACGTCAAAAATGGCAAAAGCTATTTTTAGTACGTGAAAAACGTCAAAAACGACCTGGTAGTACGCTAAAAACAGCAAAAGTTATCGTTTGGTACGTCAAAAATGGCAAAAGCTTTATATATGCTGCGAAAAAAATAAAAAATGGGGTTTGAAAATGACATAACAAAGGGAAAAGCAATGTTTAGTACGCAGAAAACGGCAAAAGTAGTGAAGGAGTACGTCAAAAACGGCAAAAGGTAGGATTGTTTTACGAAAAAAAGAGAATAATTAACACTTAATAAGTGATGACGGGTAAATAAAATGAATTTAGTACGTCAAAAACAGCAAAAGAAGCAAAGTAGTACGTCAAAAACAGCAAAAGACAGTAATTAGTACGCAGAAAACGGCAAAAGTAGCGGAGGAGTACGTCAAAAACGGCAAAAGCTTTTGTGTAGTACGTTAAAAATGACAAAACTTCCAAACTATGAAATGAAAATAGAGGGAGATTTTGTATCAAAAAGACGAAAATGGCAAAATGTCAAATAAAAAAGGAAGGGAATGATTTACCCTTCCAATGTTTCTCTATGTTCTCCTCCAAAATAGTCTTGAATTTCATAATTTTGAAGAGGAATAAAAGAGATTTCAAATCCTTGAAGTTTTTGCTGATAACTTTGGATCAGTACTTGATTGCTAACAAATTCTGCTAGAGATTCATTAATTAATTTTAGGTTTACATCAATTTTCTTTGAACGAAAACGAACTTTTGAAGCAAAATATTGATACGGGTAAAAATGAGTGTAAGACTTTTCTTGTAAATAACAGTCTAAACGCTCTTTTTGAAATGCATAAAGCAGTAAAGAAGACAGCGAGTTATCTTTAAACTTTTTAATAACGTCACTGTAAATTTGTACAAACTGCTGATTTAAAAAGCCTTGATGCGTATCATCGCTAAATACAATCGTTGCATATCGTCTGCCCGTTACTTCATCGGTTTCAATAACAGCCTTTTGAAAGAAGTTGATCGCAAATTTTGTATCTCTGGAATTTTTCTTCTTTGCTACACCTTCTACGTGATACCTGGCAATTTTCATAATGCGGGCTTCAACGGCTTCATAGTTTTTTACACCTTTTGAATTATAAATTTCTTTCACGATATCCGCTAAATCAAGAGTCACCGTTTTTTCTTTATAAAACATCTCGTCGCGCTGTGAAAGAGCAAACTGGATAATTTGGGAATCTTTTGGGTCTAAAACCATATTTCGTTTGGAAAGAACCGTTTGATTATCATTCACAGGGATAATGGTGCGAATGAAATATTCTTCATCAACTTTATAGTCATTATATAAAACGACTTCTTGGGAGTTTGTTTTAACTTCCATATTGGTTTTAAGAGAATGACTTTCGTTTGAGAAGATAGGCGCCTCTACCCACGAATTTAATCGTTTATCAATCCAGTTGCTTAAATTTCCATTGTATTTTTCTAAGATGATTTCCGCAATTAAAAAAGTAAAGTCCGTGTGAAATGCTTTCTCTATTTGATAATTCATTTTTGAATCTAAATAAGGAAAATCGGTAATGTTTGTTTTTTTGCTTTTAGCCCATGCCTCTACTTCTTTTAACTTTATCTTTAAAATATCTTCAGGTTTTTCCACGCCAAACAGCTTTTTTAAGTGTTCGGTATCCACTTTTTTATCCATCACTTTTTTGGCTAATTCAATGTCTTCAAAAATAGGATTAGGCTTTTCTGCTTTAATATCTTTTTTTAATGTTTGCAGCCAGTTTTTCTTATTTGATTGTCTTCTTTTGTAGGCTGGGTTTCGTATTTCCTTAGGATTTATTAATTTATTCTCTAAAACAAACGTATCTTGCAATATATTTAAAATGTAGTCTTCTATAAAATCTTTTTCATTCGAAAAAAACGAATGAGAATCATATAAAAAGTCTATGCACTTTGCTTTGATATTGTCATCGATTGCATCGCTGATTTGTTTAATAAGGTAAGGAGAAAAATTGGATGGTTCGTTCATGTTGACCTCCTCTGTATGTATTTAATCTATAACACTCTTATTATATCTTTTTTGAACGATACTCTAAAGGCTAAAAGGAAAATTCGTTTTTGTGAATGCTGTTTTATATCAAATTAGCCTAACCAGCTATTAGTATATAAAGGCTTATTGCAAATATAAAATTCTTTCTTTATAGCGCTTGTACAATTTTAGATGTAAGGAGAGTATTATAGTAGCTTTATAAAAGAGAAAAGCAAAGTACATTCATTGAGTTTGAAAATGGAAAAGTTTATACTTGCCAAGTACACTCTTTTTACAAATAGGGGGAATAAATATGTTGTTAAAACCTAAAGCAATTTTTTTAGATATGGACGGTACGATATTAAATCGCTCCAACAAAGTAAGTATTCAAACAAAAGAAACCGTTGACGAACTACGCAAACAGGGAATTTTTGTTTTTATTGCTACGGGAAGAGCGTTTGATGAAATAGAAGAGTTAGTTCCTGAAGGCTTTCAAGTAGATGGATTTATCACATCAAATGGTATGGCAGGATACGTAGGAAAAGAATCAGTCTTTCAGCATTCGCTTTCACTTCAATTGGTGGAAACTATTATTGAAAAAGCAAGAGCGAACAAGGTATACTACGAGCTTTTCCCGTATGGCACACCTCGCGTGACGTTAAAACAAGATCAGCCGTATGTTGAAAATGAAATTAAAGAGCCAAAGCCAGACAGTGTGGAAATTAACGAATGGCTTTCTCGTAAACAAGCAATTAAAGAAGAAATTGACTGGAAAGATTCCGTAGAAGGAAGTGAATTTTCAAAGTTCTATTTCTTTGCAAGAACGCACGAGCATATCGATAAATGGAAAGAAGAGCTTGAAAAACTCAAGCAAGAAACAGACTTTACAACTTCTACTTCATCTAAACACAATGTCGAAGTGATGGTGGCAAACGTAAATAAAGCAACGGGAATTCAGCAAATGCTAAAACATTTTAATTTGCCCGAGCAAGACATTCTAGCAATTGGCGACAGCAACAATGATTTACCAATGTTTCAGTTTGCCAGCTACGCTGTAGCTATGAAAAACGCGCCGGATCATATTAAAGAAATTGTCGATGACATAACGGAATTTAACTGTGACGAAAACGGCGTATCTCATTATCTTTCTAAATTTTTATTACAAAAATCTACTAGAAGTAATCCCGTTTTATAAAAATGAATCTATTTCACGACAATGCATTATAACCAGCTCTTCAAAACATCGTCTTTTAGGCGATGTTTTTAGTATACATAAGGTGAAAAGTAAACCGTTCATTATTTTTATTTATAAACAACATAATTATATAACTATCCTCGTACCTATCCCTGCAAAACACCTCTCAGCCCTGATGAGTGCCACCATGCCAAAGCATAAAACATTTTAAAATCTAAACTTTTTCTTTCTTCAAACTTTTTATAAAATGCGCAGAAAAGGGATTGTATCTCCGTATATTTAATGCTAATATAACATTTAATGAAAATAGTATAACATATTTATCTTTATTTCATAATTAGTATGACATAAATTCTTAATTTAATTGTTTTGTTAAAGTGTTTATAATCACAGTGACCAGCATATTTATCTATTCATTACTATTAAATTGTGTATCTTGTAAGCTGCTAAATAAAAATATTAGCGTTATTAAACTATCAAAATCAAAGAATAGGAAGATTTAATGTGAATAAAAGAAAAATTGTCTATATAGTTTCCGACTCAGTAGGTGAAACGGCTGAGCTGATGGTAAAAGCAGTTTTAACTCAATTTAGTGGAGAAGATATTGAAATTCAAAATACTTCTTACGTAGAAAATGAGGAAAATATTGATAATATCATTGCCGAAGCAAGGTGTAACGAAGCCATCATTGCGTATACTATCGTCATCCCACCTTTAAAACAGTATCTTGACCAAACGGCACAAGAAGAAGGAATTGTAGCCATTGATTTGATGACCCCTCTTATGAGTGCCTTTAGCCAAACTTTTAATAAAGAACCTAATCTTCAACCGAGATTAACAAGAAAATTAGACGATAACTATTTTCGAAGAGTAGAAGCAGTTGAATTCGCTGTTAAATATGATGATGGACAAGACTTCAGAGGCATCAAGCGAGCTGATTTAGTGTTGATTGGTGTTTCGAGAACATCTAAGACGCCACTTTCTATGTATTTAGCTCATAAAAGTCTTAAAGTAGCGAATATACCGTTAGTTCCAGAAGTGACGCCTCCTGATGAACTTTTTACTATTCCAAAAAATAAATGTATTGGTTTAGTTATTACACCGGATAAGCTCAATGAAATCCGAAAAGAACGATTAAAAAATTTAGGTTTAGCGTCTCAAGCCAATTATGCCAATGTAGATCGAATCCTTGAAGAGCTGGACTATGCTGAGAAAATTATGAAGCGCATTGGTTGTCCTATTGTTAATGTCTCAGGTAAAGCAGTTGAAGAAACCGCTGAAGTGATATTGAGCATGTTAAAAAAGGACAAGGTGAAAGGGTATGTATAAAAACTCCCATTATGTAAGACAGACAACTTGTCAGACATACTCAATTTATAGAGAGTCAGGTAGAACAGGCGTGTTGCTAAAAGGTGCTTTTTTAAAATATAAAAGATAAGGAAGATTGTGATGAGCAATGTATATAAAAAAACAGACGTTATCTTAATTGGGGCCGGAGTGATGAGCGCAACGCTGGGATCTTTACTAAAAGAGTTAGTGCCGGAATGGGAAATCAAAGTATTTGAAAAACTCGCAGATGCAGGAGAAGAAAGCTCCAATGAATGGAATAATGCAGGGACTGGGCATGCTGCCCTGTGCGAGTTGAACTATACATCTGAACAAGCTGACGGATCTATAGATATTACGAAAGCAGTGCGAATTAATGAACAGTTTCAGCTTTCAAGACAGTTTTGGTCGTACCTTGTAAGCAGTAATTTAATTCATCATCCGCAAGAGTTTATTATGCCAATCCCTCATATGAGTTTCGTACAAGGAGAAAAGAACGTATCCTTTTTGAAAAAACGTTTTGAAGCGCTATCAAATAATCCGTTGTTTCAAGGGATGGAGTATTCGGATCGTCCTGAAAAGTTAAAAGAATGGATGCCGCTTGTTATGAAAGGCCGTACATCGACTGAAGCAATTGCGGCAACCAAAATTGACTCAGGAACGGACGTGAACTTTGGAGCTTTAACTCGTATGTTGTTTACACATTTAAAAAGTAAAAGCGTAGAAATAAACTATAACCACAGCGTTGAAAATCTGACACGTACCGCAGACGGCTCGTGGGAAGTAAAAGTACATGATATTCATAGCGGCAAACAGGAATATCACACGGCGAACTTTGTTTTTATCGGAGGAGGAGGCGGAAGTCTGTCTTTACTCCAAAAAACGGGTATTCCTGAGTCCAAACATATTGGAGGGTTCCCGGTAAGCGGGTTATTTATGGTATGCAATAATCCCGAAGTTGTAGCGCAGCATCACGGGAAAGTGTACGGAAAAGCAAAGGTTGGCGCTCCGCCGATGTCGGTTCCACATCTTGATACACGCTATATCGACCGCAACAAAACACTGCTGTTTGGACCTTTTGCCGGATTTTCACCAAAGTTCTTAAAAACGGGTTCAAATTTGGATTTAATCAATTCTGTAAAACCGAATAATATCTTAACGATGTTAGCAGCAGGCGTCAAAGAGATGGGCTTAACGAAATACTTAATTCAACAGGTGCTATTGTCAAATGAAAAGCGTATGGAAGAACTTCGCGAATTTATTCCAAACGCAAAAAGCGAAGACTGGGATATCGTCGTAGCGGGTCAGCGTGTACAGGTAATCAAAGATACGGAAGCCGGAGGTAAAGGAACTCTTCAATTCGGTACAGAAGTTGTGAGTTCAGCGGATGGTTCCGTTGCTGCATTGCTCGGGGCCTCGCCAGGCGCTTCGACTGCCGTTCATGTTATGCTTGAAGTGTTAGAAAAATGTTTCCCGCAGCATATGAAGAACTGGGAACCAAAAATAAAAGAAATGATTCCTTCTTACGGCTTGTCACTGGTAGAAAATCCAGCGCTTTTTAACGAAATTCATGCTTTTACAGCACAAACGCTGAATTTAAGTAAAAAAGAACTTGCGTACCGATGATTTTAGGCGGCCTTTGGCACGTATGCTTTAGATTAAAAGAATTTTTTTAGGCTGCTTTATAAAGTGTTTAAAATATAAGTGAAATCTATAAGAAAAAATGAAGGAGCTCCGTTATATAACGGGCTTCTTTTTATTTATTTCCTTTGCTAGCAGAATTTACTTCGTATACATGATATAATTCTTATTAGTAAGCGTTTACATATAATAGAGTGAAGAATTGGAAAATAGCTATTTTGAGGAGCCGATAAAAGATGATTACAACTAATACATCTTTACTAACGAAAGAACAAACGATTTTTAGCCATTCAGGGAATAAAATTAAATTAGAAGACAGAGAGATCAATATTGTTGCTCGATTTGAAGAGCCTCTTGTTCTAGTTTTAGGAAATGTCCTAAGTACCGAAGAATGTGACGAACTTATACAGCTATCCAAAGATAAAATGCAGCGATCAAAAATTGGAGCTGAACGTGAAGTAAACAGTATTCGAACGAGCAGCGGCATGTTTTTTGAAGAAAGTGAAAACGAGCTTGTACATCAAATTGAAAAGAGACTTTCTAAGATAATGGGACCGTCTATTGAATATGCTGAAGGCCTTCAAGTTTTAAAATACTTGCCTGATCAAGAATACAAAGCGCATCACGACTATTTCACTTCTGCAAGTAAAGCATCTAAAAATAACCGTATTAGTACATTGGTTATGTACTTAAATAATGTGGAAGAAGGAGGAGAAACTTATTTTCCTAAGCTGGGTCTTTCCGTATCTCCGACAAAGGGAATGGCCGTGTACTTTGAATATTTTTATAGTGATGCTGAACTTAATGACCGTACTCTCCACGGAGGAGCTCCTGTTATAAAAGGAGAAAAGTGGGTCGCTACCCAGTGGATGCGCAAACAAAAAATTCGATCGTAAAAACAAAGGTTTGAAGAGTCCTATTAGCTATTGTTAGTAAGGGCTCTTATTTATGTTACAAAAAAATAGTCATCATGGCAGTCAGTTATGATATTGAAATATTCACACTTATTCTATTTGTGCGGCTATTCCTTATTCTTATAAGCCGGTAGACGATAAATGTATTTGTAGTGTAAAATATCTTCATGATTAAAAATCTGGATACACAAAAACGAAAAATGTGTTCGTGAAATAAAAATAAAATAGATGCTATTTAAAATAATGACTTTAAAACAGGCTGCGCGAAAAACTCGTGAAAGGTATTTTCACGAGTTTTTGTTTTTAGGTGATTTACACTATTTATAAAATCATTTTACTTTTATATAGTAGATAGGGAATGTGTTAAAGGAGGACCCGGGTTTTGAAAGAAATAAAAGCAATTATTTACATCATGATCGCGATGTTTATGCTGCTTCTTACTGGATGCAGTGATGAGCAGGCAAGTCATTCAAGCACACCTTCTACGGATACAAAACAAGAAGTTCAAGTAGAAGGTTCATCAGATCAAGAAGAAGACCATAGTCCTTCTAAAGCAAGTCGTGAAGACGTAGTAGGTGAGGCAGCTACGGTAGAAAGAGTGGTGGATGGCGATACGCTTAAAGTAAAAATGCTGAACGGAAAGACGGATCGCGTACGACTACTTCTTGTCGATACCCCAGAAACAAAGCATCCCAAACTAGGCGTACAGCCCTTTGGTCCAGAAGCATCTGCTTACACGAAAAAAAGGCTAGAAGGGAAGGAGATCACTCTTGAATTTGATGTGCAAGAACGTGATCAATATGGACGGTTACTTGCGTATATATGGATAGACAATGAGCTATACAATGAAGAGCTGCTAGCAAAAGGGCTAGCCCGCGTAGCGGTATTTCCTCCTAACACAAAGTACGTAGACGAATTTAAGAAAATACAGGAGCAGGCTCGAAAAAGCGAAAAAGGCATCTGGAGTATTGAAAACTATGCCCAAGAAAAAGGATATAATACGGATGCTATAAAAAATCAGTCCTCTTCTAATCAAAAAGATACTCAATCTGCCACAAGCTGCGAAGGTAAAATAAAAGGAAATCAAAACTCTAAAATTTATCACGTGCCAACAGGGGCACACTACAATCAAACAATGAACAACGTCATTTGGTTCTGTACTGAAAAAGATGCACAAGAAGCAGGATACAAAAAAGCAAAAAACTAATAAAGAAATTCAGTAACTGCTGAATTTCTTTTTTTTTGAGTTAAGTAAGTATTTGTATAGGAGTGGCTAAATACCATCCAACAAAGAGCGACCAATCCGTATAAGAAGACGCAGGGGCCATATGAGCAGCTGAGGCACTTGTAAAAGAATTTCTGCTAAAAATCCCCATCCACTTACCGTAGTATCTTTCTGCTGACGGTGTTTTTTCATAGTCATCATCCATTCATTTGAAAATATACATTAATTATACAATGAAAGGAAGATTAGGAGTTAATTTTTTTCTTTCTTTTCTTTTTCGTGTTAAAGTAGATAGGTAAGAAGTTTTGCTACAAATAACGCAAGCGAAGAGAATAAAGGGAGTTTGAAAATCGTGAAAATAAGGAAAGCAAGAAAAGAAGATGCTTCTGCTGTAACGGAATTACTTTATGACATGCTTGGGAGTATTGCACGCTCTCATACGGCGGCTACAACGAATGAAGAAGCGCTTTTAAGACTTAAAGCGTTTATTCTGTCTGAGAAGAATCGCTATAGCTATCATCATATTACAGTCGCAGAAGTCGATGAGAAGGTAGTTGGACTTATGCTTTGCTACGAAGGAAGTATGTTACAAACGCTTTATGAACCAGTTAAGCGTTTTGTGCGTGCGAAACTTAATAATCCAGCGTGGGAAATTGATATAGAAACGGAACATGGAGATTATTATATTGATTCTCTATGTGTAGACGAAGATTACCGCGGAAAAGGGATAGGAACGGCTCTTTTAAATGTAGCCAAGCAAGAAGCCAAAAAGCGTAAGATGTTTTTATCGTTAAACGTTGAATACAATAACATAGAAGCCAAAAAATTGTATCAGCGTATAGGCTTTCAAGAGCATAAAACCATTTTTATTGATAAAAAACCATTTTTTTATATGAAGACTGCCTGATCATCTTTACGGTAGTATTTTTTGTGATAAAATGGATATATAAGTAAAATAATAAGAACCAACAGCTCAGCACTTTTGCTGAGCTTTCCTGTAAATCGCGTAAACGTATCAAAATGGAAAGAATCCTACATCCAATGGACCATAAGCAAGCGGTCATGAAAGTATGTTTGCTGATGTGCCACATGAAAGGAGCGTGCATGAACATCAGAGATCTTCCGTTTAATATGAGTTATCGATTTAATGAACAGCTTCGAGAAGTTCCGGTTAACCCACACCAAATGAAGCAGGGAATCATCTATTTAAAGAAACGAGCTCTTGAAGAAGAGGATGAGTGTGCCGCTGCTAAAACATATGGACATATTGGTGTATATGAGCGCATACTTGGAGAATTAACGAGCAGTGAAAGACACTTGCAGCTGGCCATTTATCTATATGACCGACATGCTGATACAATAGGTGAATTTTTGAATACGATCCGACTTGGACATACATATCACTGGCAAGAACAGTGGGATAAGGCGAATGAAACGTTTCAGCTACTCATTGAACAATTAAAAGCAGATGAAGACCTTCACATATATGAAGACTTTGTCTATCAGCATTATGGAAAATGTTTACTTGATCAGCGGGTTGTTTCCAGAGCACATCACTATTTTCAACGCGCGTTAGAAATTCGATTGAAAAAAGGCGATAAAGAATTAATTGAGTCGACTAATTCCTGCATCCGTCTTTGCTTAAATAAATTAAAACATTCCTAGTATACATAAAAGATAAATGACTCATAGCCTTGGTTACACATAATGCATAAACTTTCCGTTTGACAAACGTATGTGAACATATTATAGTCATACATGGCAATTTAAGAATACGTAATATAAAAACTAAACATAAGCGTCTCTTCTCTTTTGGAGAAGGGGCTTTTTTATGTGAATTTTTATGCCGAGGAGGGTTTAATTGATGAGTAAAACAGTAAAAGATGTCATCTTTTTATTAATAGGTTCGTTTGTATTTTCACTTGCAGTTAACATGTTCGTCATTCCAATAGGACTGGGTGAAGGCGGCGTTACGGGTATATCCATTATTTTATATTATACAACGCATCTTTCAACGGGCATCACTAACTTTATTCTAAACGGTATCTTGCTTATCGTAGGGTATAAATTTTTAGAGAAAAAAACCATCGTCTATACAATGATTACGATTATCACTACATCTATTTTTCTTCACGTAACTGAAGGCTGGGGTCTTCATCTTCGCGAAGAGCTCATTGGCATGGTTTTTGCCGGTGTACTGCTAGGCGTTGGAATTGGGATGATTTTGCGAGTTGGTGGAACAACAGCAGGGTCAGCCATTATTGCTCGAATTCTAAATAAGTTTTTAAACTGGAAAGTCAGTCGTGCACTTTTAATTGTTGATTTACTAGTGGTATTGGCTTCTTATTTTATTATTGGAATCGAAAAGTTACTATTTACGATCGTCATGCTTTACATTACAACAAAAGTAATTGACTTCGTTATTGAAGGATTTGATGCCAAAAAGGCCGTTACCGTTATTTCAAGCAACAAAAACGAAGTAGCGGACCAAATCAATGAACAGCTTGATCGAGGTGTAACGATTCTAAACGGTCGAGGGAACTATACAAAAGAGTCAAAAGAAATTTTGTATGTCGTTATTAACAAGCAAGAGCTTATTAAGCTTAAAAAGCTGATTAAAAAAATTGATGATGAAGCATTTGTGATTGTACACGATGTACGAGATGTAATTGGAAAAGGCTTTTTAAGCGCATAAAGCCGCAATTCTTGGCAATTTTTTCTGACGTTAGTGTTTTCCTAAAAAGTATGATATAAGTGTGTCTAAAGACAATTCAATATACGAAAGGAAGAACCCATATGCGTAATAAAAGGCATGTAAAACGTCTTCTTCAACGTCGAATCCGTTCTTTACGATACGTTGTCTTTATTTTATTTACGATACTGATTTTAAAGTACGTTAGTGAAATTATGTAACTTTTTTATATAAGTCTTATCGCTCATTTGGAGTGCTTTTTCTTTTAAATTAGTAAACCAATTTGTATAATAGGTTTTAAGAAGGAGGAGTTCCATGAGCATTCCCAAACCATTAGTTCAGCTTAATCAACTCTTTATCGTTATAACGGTTTTGATCGCTTTACTTGCGGCAAAGTGGCTTTTACTTTTGCCTTTTCTCGTTGGAGTAGTCACACTTGCAACAAAGCGTAATCCCGTAATTATGGCAGGGAAAACTCTTCTCCGAAAGCCTGCTTCTTCTTATCAAATGGAAGACCGGGCTCAGCAGCTTTTTAATCAATGGATTGCAACGATATGCATTGGGATTGCTTTCATTTCCTTTTTAATGGGTTATACGCTTGTCGGCTATGTATTTAGTATAATGGTGATTCTTGCTGCAGGTGTAGCGCTGATGGGGTATTGTATAGGCTGCACGATTCGTTATCGATACATGATGTGGAAATATAAAAGAAAAAAATACCCTGCATAAACAAAGCCTCGAGAAGGCTTTGTTTTTTTTTGCTCATTTGTATACGTTATCAATAAATTCAATCATCATAACGGATGAAAACAGATGTTAGAGCACCTGTATCCTTTAAAAACCTTTGTTGACAAAGTAAGGTAAACAAATTAAACTTTTTATGATAATAATAATCGTTACGATTTAAAGGAGGGGAATTATAGTTAGAGACCGTACATAAAAAAGGATAGCTTTTAATAAAGGAAGGGTTTATATGAAAAAAAAGATAAGTCTGCTATGCTTAACGCTTGCTACGATAGGTATGCTAGCGGCATGTTCGAGTAAATCCGCGAGTACCGGACAAGAGAGGGAAACAAAATCACTTACTTTTGTATCGAATTTTCCAAGTGACACGCTCGATCCACAGTTAAATTACACCACTGTAAGAGCCGGCATTGCGGAAACACTAGTCAAAGTGAATGAGCAATTACAGATTGAACCATGGCTCGCAAAGAAATGGAAAACAGAAGATAATGGGACGACCTGGATATTTGAGATTAGAGGCGGGATTACGTTTCAAAATGGCAAGGATCTGAATGCTGAAGCCGTGAAACATTCGTTAGAAAGAACGATAAAAGAAAGCGAAGCAATGAAAAGTGCACTTAAAATTAAAGAAATGAAAGCCAGTGGCCAAATCTTAACCATTACAACAACAGAGCCGCTTGCCACGCTGCCTTCTGAACTTGTTCATCCAAACACAGCAATTATTGATGTAGATGCTCCAGATACAAAAAGTAAACCCGTGGGAACAGGGCCATTTAAAGTAGCTTCGTTTAAACCTGATAATGAAATGAAAGTAAAAAAATATAAAGAATACTGGGGCGGGGAACCAAAATTGGATGAAGTTGTGTTAACATTTAATGATGATGAAAATGCACGCACGTCTGCTTTACAATCAGGTGAAGCTGATATTGTATATCGTCCGGCAATTGAAAGCTTAAATACTTTAAAACAAGATTCATCTATTGTAGTAGATATACAGCCGAGCCTCAGAAATCAAATGCTTTTCTATAATTCAAGGCAAGAAGCGTTTAAAGATAAAAATGTGAGAAAAGCGTTTGATGTATTATTAAATCCCACGGATGTTGTCAACACAGCGCTCGCAGGTCAAGGTTCACCAGCAGCAGGTCCATTTTTAGATAGTTTGGATTTTTCGAACGATCAAAAAACGAAAACCTATGGACCAAGTGAGGCTCAAAAATATTTAGAAAAAGCCGGTTATATACTCAAGGATGGAAAAGCAATAAAAAATGGAAAACAGCTTTCCTTTAAGCTTGTTACATACCCTTATCGTCCAGAACTGCCTTTAATGTCACAAATGCTTCAGTCAGAAGCCAAAAAGATTGGTGTAAAAATAAACATTCAACAAGTGGAAAATATGGATGAGTATATGACAACAAAAGATGATTGGGGAATCGTTACATACAGCCTAGTAACCGCGCCGCGAGGAGATGCAGGATATTTCTTTAATGCTCTTTATACGGAGGGAGGGGCATTTAATGTTGGACATTTTCATGAACCAGCATTAGCTTCCATTATTGATGAGCTTAATAAAACCGTTGATCAAAAACAGCGCAATAAGTTAGCAAGACAAGCCGGAGAAATAGCAGAAAAGGAAACGCTGCATTCTTCGATTGTTCACCCGAACAATTTTGTAGCCTATAGAGACAATGTGAAAAATTGGGTTACAGCCAAAAGTGAATACTATGTGATAACAAAGGATTTAGATGTGAAGTAGATATGAAATTAATTGGTAAAAGAATAATAGAATTACTCATCTTTTTAGTTATACTATCGTTTCTCAGCTTTGTTTTAATGAAGCTAGCTCCAGGAGATCCGGTTAAGCAAATGCTTCGCGTAGATGACGTGGCAGTGTCTGAGGAACAAATAAATAGTTTGAGAACAGAGCTAGGGTTTAACGAACCTGTATATATTCAATATGGAAAATGGCTGACGCGTTTTTTTCAGTTTGATTTAGGATCTTCGTATATGACAAAAGAGCCCGTCATTGATGAATTGGTAGAGAAGTTTCCGGCTACGCTGCGCTTGACGGTTGCATCTTTGGTTGTGATGCTGTTAATAGCTGTGCCACTCGGAACGCTGTCAGCACTATATCCAAATAAGTGGATTGATTATCTCAGCAGAAGTATTTCTTTAATTGGAGCGTCTATTCCAAGCTTTTGGCTCGGTCTTTTGTTTATACAGCTGTTCTCTGTACGTCTTCAATGGCTTCCTTCAATGGGTACAGGCACAGCAGCCCATCTTGTGCTGCCTTCTTTAACACTTGGTTTTGCCATGTCCGCTGTGTATATGCGAATGATTAGAGCTAGTCTGCTAGAAGGATTGAAACAAGATTTTGTACGATCTGCTCGAGCAAGAGGAATAAGTGAAAGCCGCATTTTTATTTTCCATGCGTTTCGGTATAGCTTAACACCCATTCTTACCATTTTAGGGACAAGCTTAGGGAGTTTACTTGGAGGAACGGTTATTATTGAAGTGCTTTTTGCTTATCCTGGAATTGGAAAATTAGTTATTGATGCGATTATGAATCGTGATTATCCTGTGATTCAAGGGTATATTTTGTGGATGGGCCTGTTTGTTGTTTTAATCAATTCACTTGTGGATTTGAGCTACAAATATGTAAATCCCCAGCTCTATGTAAAGGGAGGGGATAAAACGTGAAAAAGCCGCAGCTTCTTTTTGTAGTAATAAGCATGTGTGGTATTGTGCTTATTTTATTTTGTCTGTTTGGAAGTCAGCTAATACCAATGGACCCCACACAAGTCAATATGCAAGACCGGCTTCAAAAAGCCACCGGTGATCACTGGTTAGGAACTGATCACTTAGGCAGAGATCTTTTTTCACGAATCATAGCTGGAGCTCAGACTACAATTGGAACTAGTTGTCTTGTCTTAGGGCTCTCTCTTTTGATTGGAGTCCCGGTTGGTTTAGTTGCAGGGTATATTGGAGGAAAGATAGATCGCTTTTTAATGAGAATTGTAGATGCTTTTTTAGCTTTTCCTGATTATATTGCAGCCATTGTCTTAAGCGGACTGTTAGGGCCTGGATTATTGAACTTAATTGCTGCGATGGTTATTGTAAAGTGGGTTAGTTATGCAAGGGTAGTGCGGAGTATTGTGCTTCAAGAAAAGTCAAAAGAATATGTGCTGATCGCTAAATTAAACGGAGTGGGAACACTACCTTTAATCTTTCGCCACTTTCTTCCTCACGTCGGGGGACATATTCTTGTTCTTGCTACGCTGGATATAGGGAAAATCATTTTAATGATGGCCTCATTATCCTATATTGGACTAGGGACTCAGCCGCCTACTCCGGAATGGGGAACGATGCTAAATGAAGGCAGGGCTTACTTTTACAATGCTCCGCAGCTAATGTTGATACCAGGTGTGACCATTATTTTATTTGTGCTGACGTTTACAGCTTTAGGTGAATATATTCGAGGGAAATATCAAGTTAATCGATAAAAGAGGTGGCCGTCATCGTTTTAGAAGTAAAGCATTTAGCCATTTATAATAAAACAAAACAAATCGTAAAAGACGTTTCTTTTATAATCGAGCAAGGACAGTGGATGGCGCTTGTTGGAGAAAGCGGAAGCGGTAAAAGTATCACTGCTGCTTCGATAGGAGGACTGCTGCCTTCAGGTGTAACGCTTAAAGGAGGATCTATTATCTTTAAGCAGAAAGGAGAGGCGCCTATCCTTGGAAAAGATATTTCGTATATCTTTCAAGACTATCGAAGTGCTTTTACTCCTTTTTTAACAATTGGAAAGCAGTTTGATGAAACGATTCGTACACATAGTAAGCTGTCTAAAAAAGACAGGAAAGCCGCCATTTTTCAGGCTTTAAAAGCTGTGAATTTACCTAATGAACGCGTATATAAAAGCTATGCTTCTCAGCTGAGCGGAGGACAGCTTCAGCGAGCAGCGATTGCTTTAGCGCTGGTGATGAAGCCTGCCTTGATTATCGCAGATGAACCAACTACGGCTTTAGATAGCGTGGCAGCAGCTGAAGTTCTTCAGCTGCTGTATAAGCTGAAAGAAGAAGCTGGCTGTGCCATTCTGTTTATTACTCATGATTTGCGTCATGTGCGGAAATATGCGGACCGGGCAGCCATTATGCTAGCAGGAGAAATCGTGGAAGAAAACAGTATCGAATCTCTGCTTCACACTCCGCGTCATTTTTACACAAAAAAACTGTTTAACGCCATTCCTTCTTTACGGAAAACGCCTGATCGATTGTTAGATACGCAGAAAAAAGTGTTGATATAGGAGTGAGATATGAAAGAAAAAAATATATTACGCGTCACGCAGCTTGTGAAACAGTATAAAGACGTTAAAGCGCTAAATAATGTTTCCCTGCATATCGATAAAGGGGAATGTGTAGGGATTGTCGGAGAAAGTGGAAGCGGAAAAAGTACGCTTGTAAAAAGCGTGCTAAGGTTAACAGAGACTCAGCAGGGAGAAGTATGGTTTGCAGAGAAACCTCTTCACCGGTTAAAAGGGAAAAAACTGCAGCAAGCTCGTCTAGGCATGCAAGTGGTATTTCAAAACCCCGCGGCTTCTTTTAATCCAAAAGTAAAAATCATCGATTCTTTGCTCGAGCCTTTGCGGCAGCAGCGAACCGTTCCTTCATTTTTATCTCATGTGAGCAGAAATGAAAAAGAAATCGCTTTTTATTTGTTAGAAAAAGTCGGAATTAACGCAGAATATGCGTTGAATTATCCCCATGAACTCAGCGGAGGACAGCTTCAGCGTGTAGCGATTGCGCGTGCCATTAGCGTAGGTCCGTCTCTGGTACTGTTAGACGAACCAACAGCGAGTCTTGATGTTACGGTACAAGCAAAGATTTTAAATTTATTAAAAGATTTGCAGGAGACTTTTCAGCTGTCTTATCTTTTTATTTCGCATGATTTAGCAGCAGTAAAATTTATGAGCAGTCGCATGATGGTTATGCAGCAAGGCGAGGTTATCGATCAATTTGACCGTGCACAGCTATTTGATAAAAACAGGCATCCCTATACAAAAAAGCTTGTGCGTTTATTTGAATAGAAAATAAAGCTCTTCGTTTAATATACTAAACGAGAGCTTTTTTATAAATGAGAATGAGACAAAGTCAGGGACGCGGCGGTGGAGTATGCATATGGATAAAGTGATAGCCTGCTTGGCAGAGCATGATAAAACTAATGGTGAGTACAACAAGAGGAATTAGCTTGTTTTTTCCTCGTTCTTCATATAGTCCGGCTGCGCTTAAAAGAAAGCCAATAGTAGCTAAAGGAGGAGAGGCGCGAAAGAATAAATCTGCAGCTGTAAACCCTTGGTTTGTATATTTATAATAAAAAAATAGACCTGTAATTAATAAAAATAGTCCAATCCAAAACAGCGTAAGTTTTCCAAAAAGGGTTTTAGGCACTGTGTTTTCACTCCTTTTGTCAGTCAAGTACCATAAAATACTAGCATAAAACGTTTTGGTTTGCATTAGAGAAAAAGAACTTGAATGATACAATATGTATAGAAGAACAGGTTTGAAGTAGGAGGAGATGAAGTATTCAAAGCGCTTCATGTAAAAACATACATATCGTTGGATCCGTTGGAAGTGGAAAAACGACTCTAGCCCGTTTGTTATCCCATAGATTAGAAGTTCCTCACATCGTAAGAAAAAGCCGCTCAGTTGATGAGCGGCTTTTTTTGGTTTTTATTCTATCAACATAGATCTGCATTTTTTTTCACAAGCTTTTGCAAGGTTTTTGAGAAGCTGATTAAGAAACTCTTTGTCCATTTTAAGCCACTCTTCCTTTTGCAGTCCTTCTACGATATAGGAAGAAAAAACCCACACGTCGTTTTTGATGGCAGAGCGATTTGTTTCAGCGATTACAGTTAATGCCTTAATGACAGCAGACATCACGGAAACATCTTCTTTTCCATAATGGCGAATTTGATAGAACGCTTTGTACAAATAATCCGTAAAAGAAGGTTTTTCTAGCAGCACTCGAATACGTCCTTCTTCATCGCAATAATAAGGAGAGGAAGAATAGCTTTGTCCGAGTTTGATAAACACTTGCGTGAGCTGTTCAATGCAGTTAATAGCTGTTTCAGGGTCATTAATAGCTGGTGAAATAGCTCTTAATGCAATTTCACTTAGTTTTTGAATACCTAATTTTACATCTTGGATCGATTCTTGGTCATTTGTAATAAACAAGCAATGAAGAAATTTTTCACGTTCTAACGATTGATTGTGAGTGATTACAGTTAATAACGGTGTGTCTGCTTCTACATACTCTCCGGGTGCTTTTTCGAGTTTAACAATGACATTTAATTTAGATGCTAGTGCTGTTAAATGGTTGAGTTCGATATATTGAATATATCCTTGTCTATTACTTTTAATTTGCAGTGTGTTTTCACTATCAAAATCAACCTGTATTTCATTCTTTGATTCGGGGTGCTTTTGTTGTTCTAGCCGTCTCTCTTCAATGGTAAGCATCGTTTTTTTGGCAATGTTTGAAATTAAATTTCCGACTTTAATCCAGTTGATGACGTGGTGAATCAAAAACACAAACATCCCTAAGCAAATGAATGCTACCACGATGGCTAATGAAGGAACAATAAAAGTATTGCTGACTTGGTTGCTGCGAACTTGAATGAGCAGTACAAGCACGTATACGTATCCACCGATAAAAGTGCCAAGCACGCGCTGAGTTTTGGCATCTGTATTAAAGTTCTGAATCGTTCTAGGAGAAAACTCACCTACAAACGTAGTCAGTACCACTAACACAGAAGAAAACGTAATTGTCGTCATCGTTAATAAGGAATTTGATACTGAACTTAAAATAGTATGAGCAAGCTCTTTATCCGTTAGAAACACGGAAGGAACTAACTTTAACCACTGTTTGTGAGCTGTCAAATATCGATCTAAAAATGTACTAATAGTGGCTAAAACAAAAGCAATAATTCCGTATATAGAAGGAGTAATCCAAAAATTAGCTTTTATTCGATTTTGCTGTAGCTTTATTGACATAACGAACTCTCCCGTATCATGGTTTAATAAGTTCGGACTTCTTTTAGTATGAAGAAAAGAGTTAACCATACTTATCCACCTATTATTACCCTCACCTGCATGTGAAAAACTTCTTTAAGAAAAGTTTTATCATTCATTTGTAAAGGGTAGAGATCAAAAAGGAGGGAAGAGCCGTGGCATTTGATTATTCACTTGACTTTGAACATATCGATTTTAGAAAACATCCTGAAAAGTATAGAGTAGGAAAAGGAGAACAAGGAGTTCTCCTTGTTGAGCCATATAAAAGTGAAATTCTTCCTCACTGGCGTTTTCGTACACCTGACATTGCTGAGGAATCCGCCGACGCCATCTATCAGCTTTTTTTAACCTACAAAGAAAAAAGCGATTTTGTTGGAATGGACATGGCCCGGAAATTTCTCCAAATGGGATACACGCGATCGAGGCGCTACGCGAACTACAAAGGCGGAAAGAAATACAACAAAGACGGCGAGCGTAACGAACGGCAAATTGATGAACAAAAAGCAGAATCGGCATCAATTTTTATGGAAAAATGGAAAGAGGTACGAGAGAATAAAGAGTACTTGCAAATGAAAAAAGAGCATCAAAAAAAGTACGGATAATCAGCTGGGATCCGTACTTTTTTCCTTTGTTATTTCGATTCGTTTAATATGGTGATGTTCAATATCAATGACTTTAAATGAAAAACCTTCGTTTTTGATGCTATCACCTTTAGCAAGATCAAACTTTTCGGTCAGCATCCAGCCGCCAATGGTATCAACGTCTTCTTGTTCAATAGTTGTTCCGAGTAAATCATTTACTTCTTCAATCAACACCTTCGCATCTAGTACATAGTGATTTTCATTAATTTTGTGTACGTCCGGTATTTCATCATCATCAAATTCATCACGAATTTCACCAACAATTTCTTCTAAAATGTCTTCAACCGTTACAAGCCCCGTTGTTCCTCCATACTCGTCTATTAAGATGGCCATGTGAATTCTGTCCCTTTGAATTTTAAGCAATAAGTCGTAAATGGCGATGGAATCAATGACTTGAATGATGGGTTTCATATACGTTTGCACGGTACGTGGTTTGATATCATCTTCTTTTATGTAATCCGCTAATATTTCTTTAATATTAACTAATCCCACCACTTGATCTTTGTTTCCATCTATAACTACTGGATAGCGAGTATATTGCTCTACTCTAGCCATTTTTAAGAATTCTTCTATCGTTTCATCTGCTGATACGCTAACAATTTCTGTACGAGGCACCATGATTTCTTTAGCCGTACGATTATCAAATTCAAAGATATTATTCATGAACTTAAATTCCGATTGATTAATTTCACCGCTCTCATAGCTTTCAGATAAAATAATTCTAAGTTCTTCTTCACTATGAGCTACTTCATTTTCAGAAGCTGGCTTCAGGCCGAATAATCCGACAACGCCTCTTGCTGAGTGGTTTAAAAGCCAAATAAACGGATAAAGTAACTTAGAAAAAAGAATAAGAGGACGGGAAAATAACAGCGTCACTTGTTCGGCTTTTTGAATCGCCACCGTTTTGGGCGCAAGTTCTCCAGCTACCACATTTAAAAATGTGACAATCGAAAAAGCAAGAACAAAAGATATGACATGCGAAAGTGATGTAGCAAAAGGAAGCATGTCAATAAGCGGCTCTAATAAATGACCTACCGTAGGTTCACCTATCCAGCCTAGACCCAATGCGGTAACCGTAATGCCCAGCTGTGTGGCTGAAAGATAACCATCTAAATTTGATACTACTTTTTTTGCTGCTAAAGCGTTCCGGTTTCCTTCTTCAATTAACTGATCGATTCTAGTCGACCGTACCCTAATGACGGCAAATTCCGTTGCAACAAAAAAGGCTGTTAATATGATTAATACGATGAATAAGATGACATTTACTGTTTCCAAATTTATCTCCTTACCCCGTTGAAACGGATAAGGGAACACCTCCTTTATAAAAGTTTGCTGAGCTGATTTATATGGTAAATAAAGAATATCATGTATACTGTTCCCTTAATCTCCGTAGAAATAAACTTATCGAAAAGAAAGAACACTTTTTAATAACCCGCAACATTTTTTGGCAGAAAAAGCGTAAACTAAACATTATAAAATGAACGAAAAGAGACAACGTGATAGCTTTAAAGAGATGTAAATAGAAGTAGGAGTCGATTGTTTTTATGGAATTTTTTCTGACGATATTAGTCTTATTGGCTTTGATTGGTCTATCTAATATCATTAATCATTTTGTGCCATTTATTCCTGTTCCGTTAGTTCAAATAGCTTTGGGAGCAGGGCTTGCTATCTTGCCATTTGGCGGAGATGTCCATTTGGAACCTGAATTATTTTTTATATTATTTATTGCCCCGCTATTATTTAATGATGGGAAAAACGTGTCAAGAGCTGCTCTTTGGAAGCTTCGTACACCTATTTTATTACTAGCGCTGGGACTGGTTTTTGTAACGGTGGCAGTAGGGGGATATCTAATCAATTGGCTTATCCCTTCCATTCCGTTACCGGCGGCATTTGCACTAGCCGCTATTTTGTCCCCAACAGATGTAGTGGCAGTTGGAGCTATGGCGAGCCGAGTAAAGCTGCCTAAGCGAATTATGCATTTGCTTGAAGGGGAAGGACTGATGAATGATGCCTCTGGTCTTGTAGCGTTTCAAGTAGCAGTAGCTGCTACCGTAACGGGCGTTTTTTCAATCATAGATGCTACATTTCAGTTCCTTTGGGTAGCGTTGGGAGGTTTGTTTGTAGGAGCATTTATCGCTTTTCTGATTATCAGACTGCGTGTACTTGTTCGACGTTTAGGAATGGAAGATATTACGATTCATATGTTAATACAAATTCTAACTCCATTTGTTGTCTTCTACATTGCTGAACACTTTCATCTATCGGGAATCTTGGCAGTTGTAGCAGGCGGCATTGTGCATGCGATTGAGCGCGACCGAGAGGAATCACCTAACCAGCAGCTTAAAGTGGTATCAAAAAGTACTTGGACGGTTATTTTATATTTGTTAAATGGCTTGGTTTTTGTGCTGCTTGGTCTGCAAATACCAAAAGTGGCGAAAGCAATTATTCAAGATCCAAACTTTAATAATGGACAAGTGCTTCTTTATATTTTGATTATTACTGTCTTTTTGCTTGTACTACGATTTATTTGGGTGATGGTATCATGGTCAGTAGGCTGGTATTACAAAAACAACAAGCATCTAAAACCTGAGCCTCGGTCTATTGGTATTATTACGGTTTCAGGTGTACGAGGAGCTGTTACGTTAGCCGGAGCGTTTTCGATTCCTTATACGCTTGATAACGGCAGTGATTTCCCGGAACGCTCTCTGATTATTTTTCTAGCAGCAGGCGTTATATTGTTAACCTTAGTTGCGGCAAGCATTCTTTTACCTGTTATTGCGAAAACAGAAAAGGCGCCGAAGAAGCCTGAGCGCAATACAAAAGAGGTTAAAGCACGCATTAAAGTGCACAAAGCTGCTATTCAGCGGTTAAAAAGAGAAATGACCGAGGAAAATCGTGGAGCAGCGCTTTCGTTAATTTCAACGTATAATACAACGATTAATAACATCATCGTTAAAACGCATCCTTTAGAAGCCTCTGAAAACAAACAGTATGAAGAAGAAATTCGATTGCTGGCTCTTCAGGCCAAGGGGAAATTGGTGGAAAAGCTATTAAAAGAGGAAAAAATAGACCGTGAGACAGCGTATATTTGTTTGGAACATACGCACAAGCTTGAAATGGCTGTAACCAATCGTGTAAGGTACAAATTATTGGTGAGCTGGATGAGGTTTAAAAAAGTTTTATTATTACTAGTCCGAATTTTTTCACCGAATAAGCAGGCTTTAAGAAAACAAAGCCTGCGCAGAAGAAGTAAAGTGAACAAAGTACGTATTCAAATGATTGAAGAAGCGATAAAGGTCATTAAAGAAAATATGAACGAAGAAAATCGAATGATTTCACTTGCTATCATTAGTGAATACCATAGATCCATGGCAAGACTTAGAAAAGAGAGTACGGAGTATAATTCAGGTAAACGTAAAAAAGCAACGAGAGATTTATGTTATAAAGCGTTTCATACCGAGCGGGAAACGGTGCAAGAACTTTATGAAAAAGGAGAAATCACACGTGAAATCGCTCATAATATTCGAAAAGATATCGCTTTGCGTGAAGCATTAACAATTGAAGAAAATGGTTATTAAAAAGTCGCAGAGAGTAGTCTCTGCGACTTTTTCTAATAAGTTTCATTCTATTGCTTTTCAAAAAGATAAAGCTTTCCGTTAACAGCAATATCAAATCGAGGCCCTTTAAAGCCGCGTTTTATAAGTTCTTTACGCATAAACTTCATAATTCCTCCGTGGCTGACAATCAGCAAATCGTCTTCTGACTCGGAAATAGCGCGATCTAGCACTGCTGCTACTTTTCTCTTAGTCTCAGCCATATCTGTACGAGCTTGTTTGTTGATGAGTCCGGACATGCGAAACAGTAATGCCCAGAGGATAAAAGGAAGTTTAAATTTTACTGGAATAATAGGCATGGGTATTTCTCTAAGTTCCGGAAGAAGAGTGATCTCTTGTTTATAAATATGCTTTGCCGTTTTGTGTGCTCGCGGCATATCGCTTGAAAAACAGCGTTTCCATTCAATATTATTTAAATCAGTCTCTCCATACGTAATATCTGATTCATCATATTCCTGAAACCAAGCCACTAGTTCATCGGTGGATAAGCGGTGGTTTTCTGGAAGCCCTTTGTTTACTTTGTAATGACGTACTAATGCTACTTTCATTGTGAAATCTCCTTAAAATTTAAGCGCCAAAAATACTTACTCGGCGCAGCTTGATTTTTTTATTTAACGTTATTTTCATCATGCTGCACCTCCTTTCAAATATTTGTAAAATAAGTATAAAATGGATTGAGAAAATTGTAAATAAGGTATAGGAGAAGATTTTGAGATAGAATAATTGGAAAATGAAACCTTTTTATAAGATAAAACGTATTACTTATAGATAATTCAAACAAATTGAAATACATATAAAAGGGTGGATTACAATGATGGATACAGAGAGAAAAGTGAATATCAGAGAAGAGTTTGGAACTTTATTTACAGAAGGGGATTTTAAGAAGCTTTATGATTGTGTAAGCGAAGAATTTAAACGTCAAGTTTCCCTTCAGCAATTTTTGGAGCAGAGCAAATTGTTTAATCAAGGAGAACAGTTCTACAGACTAGAAACAAATCTTTATTTAACCCCTCAAATTGAGCAGTTTATTTGGATAAATTCTACGCAGAGAAAAGCCATCAGCGTTATGTTTGATGAACATAATATTATACAAGCACTTGTGCTTGCTCCTATAGAATCATTTTCAGAGAGAGAGAAATGGAGTACAAACAAATATACGATGCCGATTCAAAGTGAATGGTTTGTCTATTGGGGTGGAAAGCATGAGTTGTTGAACTATCACCATCCAGTCGAAAGCCAAAGGTATGCATATGATTTAGTCGTGCGAAAAGGAAAGCAAAGCTATAAAAATGATGGAATGAAAAACGAAGATTACTATGCTTATGGAAAAAAGGTTGTAGCTCCGCTTGAAGGAGTCGTTATCGCAGCAGCTGATGGCCAAGAAGATAATGAAATTGGACACACGAATAAAAAAAATCCTTTAGGAAATCACGTTATCATTGAACATGAAGGGAAAGAATACAGTGTGCTTGCACATTTGAAGCAAGGGTCGGTTTCTGTGAAAAAAGGAGACGTGGTTCGTAAAGGAACGCTGCTCGGAAGGTGTGGAAATTCCGGGAATTCATCCGAACCTCACATTCATTTTCACGTCATGGATGCCTCTGACATCGAAACGTCAAAAAGTTTGCGAATTCAGTTTCATGCAGCTGTTGAACCGATTCGCGGAGATACGGTTATTCCATTTTTCTATTGATTAAAAAGAGACTAGGACAAAAGTATTTTAGCCCAAGTGAAAAACGAACCATTGATCAACATGTTTGATGAGTGGTTCGTTCTTTTGGTTATGGTGAATATAGCTTCATGGGTTTCGTTCCTTCTAGCAGTTGATTGAAGGGCAAGGCGAAGACTCCTGCGGGAAAAGCGGGACAGAAGACCCCGCAGGAGCGCAAGCGACGAGGAGACTCAGCGGCCGCCCGCGGAAAGCGAAGCCTTGCACGGAAATCAACTGCGGTGTCATAAGCGGTTCAGCTCATGTATCTCATTTATTCGTCTTTAGGTGGGCTTCATTTCGTTATGTCCCAGACTCTTTTTATGCATGATTTTCTTCAAATATAAAGTCAAGAAGCCGCTGAAACAAGTAAAGGATAATGGCTACGGTAGTCATGACAAGGAAAAGTCCAAAATGACTAATTTCATACAGATTATAAAGCCCAATTTTAGCGAGAAAAGGAACTATAACATAACCATGAATCAAATCCAAAATAATGTTAACCATTATGTACAAGATAAACCCGGGATACGTAAGGTAAAAGACAAAGATCGTAATCACAATATGAAGGCAATAAATCGTTGCTCCCATGCTAGTAAGAAAAAATACGTTTTCTTGAACCGTCCACCAGTGCATTTTTTCCGCTACTTGATAGGCGATTGTCATCATTAATGCAGCAAACAACCCTACAGTAAAAAATCGTTTAACCCGCTGTTTATCAAGCAGCAGCAGTAAAAACCATGGAATAACAAGAATTCCCCATAATATAATTTGATTCATCCATCTTCCCACCTTTTATTTATCAGTAGTTCTTAGTGTAAGAAAGAATTGTAAAAATATACATTTTGCAAAGAAAACGTTTACAGTCAGATTTCTTATCTATATACTAAATCTTGAATACTTGTATACAAGTTGGTTAAGGAAGTGATGACACATTAAAAAGGTAACCTACCCGGAAAGATGGCTTCGCGGAGCCTCGCTGGGAGAACAAGTGGTAAGCAAATTAAGAATTCAAATTATGAGCGGCGAGCTGAAAAAAGGAACCATACTATCAGAAAATCAGCTCTCGGCAGAGTTTGGAATGAGTCGATCTCCTATAAGAGAAGCGCTGCGGATCCTTTCAAACGAAGGGCTCATTGATTTACAGCGAATGGGAGCAGTTGTTATTGGTTTAACAACTAGGGATTTAAACGAGCTGTACGATGTTCGTCTGCTTTTAGAACACTTTGTCTTAGAACGTTTATCTGAAGTCAACCATGATTCGCTTATTAAAAAGCTGGAGCAAAGCATTGATCAAATGAAGATGGCAGCTAAATACGATGACTATGTAGAGTTTGCTTATCAAGATTTGCGGTTTCATGAGCTCGTGATTATCGAAGCAGACCACAAGCGGATATTAAAATTGTGGGAAAGCATCCGTGAAATTATTTTAGCTGCTCTTTTAATTACGACTGAAAAAAGATTTCGAGATGATAAAGCAGCTGTGCTCCCACTGATTAAGCAGCATCATGAAATGATTAAGGCATTAAAGTCTCAAAATACAGAACGCATTCAAGATGAAGTGAAACGTCACTTTGAAGACACGCGAAATACGATAACAGCTTCACTTTTGAATGAAGCATAAAAAAGGGATAAAATTTTCGGAATAATTTTGAATATTTTTCTCTTCAAATTGTCGACAAGTATACAAAAGGGGATGGAGAAATGAAAGCAGGTGTCTACGTTTCAGAAACAAAAGCCGTTATGCAGCAAAAAGCGAAACCGGTTATAAAAAAAGGAGAAGCGCTTGTAAAGGTATCTCATGCTGGAATTTGCGGAACGGATCTGATGATTTATTTTGGAAAACACCCTAGAGCACAGGCGCCACTCACTATGGGACATGAATTCAGCGGAGTGATAGAGGAGATCCGAGGAGAAACGGAATTTTCTTTAGGTGACCGCGTAGCAGTTGAGCCTACGCTTAGCTGCGGAACGTGCGAAGCCTGTGTAAAAGGACAGGTTCACGTTTGTAAAAAATTAAAACTAATCGGCATCGATCAAGATGGAGGTTTTGCGCAGTACGTGGCTGTTCCTGTGAACCGCCTTCACCTCTTGCCAGAGAAACTGTCTAGCGAGCATGCAGCTCTTGCAGAACCTGTAGCGGTTGCCGTACATACAGTGCGACGCTCGCGTTTGAAAGTAGGAGACCAAGCTGTCATTTTAGGGGCAGGACCTATTGGACTGCTAATCGGGATGATTGCGAAACGAGCAGGAGCAAAAAAAGTAATGATTTCAGATATTAGTTCTTATCGCTTAACTAAAGCGAAAGAACTTGGCTTTATACCAATTGATGCAGCGAAAAGAGACGTAGTAAAAGAAGTGCGTTTGCTTACGAATGACGTCGGTGCAGACGTTGTATTTGAAGTAGCCGGAAATCAAATTACAGCAAAACAAATGGTTGAAACAAGCCGTATTCAAGGAGAGATTGTGGTGGTGAGCGTATACAAAAACGCTCCAGAAGTAGATTTAGCAGCAATGCACTTTAAAGAAATTTCATTAACTACAACGAGATGTTATACAAGGGAAGATTTTCAGACGGCTATTGATTTACTGGCAAACGGTGAAATAGCAGCAGATTCTTTAATTTCTCATAAACTGCAGCTTGAAGATATTCAAGCGGGGTTTGAGTTTATGCAGCGGCCTGATGAATCACTTAAGGTTTTATTTGCACCAAACGGAGAGGAGAATGAACAATGACAGTAGATTTTTTTTCTTTAGATGGTAAAGTAGCAGCGATTACAGGAGCAACAAGAGGAATTGGAAGATCAATGGCGATTGCTTTGGCAGAAGCAGGTTCGGATATCGCTCTGCTGCAAAGATCAAAGGAATTTCTTGGAGTAAAAGAAGAAATTGAACGTCTGGGAAGAAAATGTTTTATTGTTAATTGTGATCTAGAAAACGCTTCTGAAGTAAGCGAAGCGATCTCATCGGTTGTTGCTTATTTTGGCAAGCTCGATATTTTAGTGAACAACGCGGGCATTCAAAGACGCTCACCCGCTGTAGACTTTGCAGAAGAAGATTGGGACGCTGTTATGAACGTTAATTTAAAAACCGTATGGCTGTTATGTCAGCAGGCGGGCCGCCAAATGCTTAAACAAGGAAGCGGAAAAATCATTAATATGGCATCTTTGCTTTCTTACCAAGGAGGTATTACCGTTCCAGCTTATGCCGCAGCAAAAGGCGGAGTTGCTCAGCTTACAAAGGCTTTATCTAATGAATGGGCAGCAAAAGGCGTAAATGTTAATGGAATTGTACCAGGGTACATTGCTACTGATATGAATGAAGCACTTATTAACGATGAAACGCGCAGCAGACAAATTATTGAACGTATTCCCGCAGGAAGATGGGGACAAGCAGATGATTTTAAAGGAGCGGTCGTCTTTTTAGCATCTGATGCGTCTGCTTATATTCACGGACACTTGCTTGCCGTAGACGGAGGATGGCTAGGAAGATAACGCATGAACCAATAAATTTTTTCATATCATGAACAAACTCGATTAAAAGGGGCGTTCATGGTATGAAAGTGTGGGTATTGAATGTTGGTATTGCTGTCACAGTGCTGACAACTGCTTGGGCGGTGTATACAAAGCCTGAAGAGAAAGAGGCTTCGCTAGTTTCTTACAATCAGTTCTCCATAGCTGTCCCAAAAGAAAGCACCGACTTTGAAAAAGAGTTAAAATCAGCTTTGACGCAGTATGGTTTTCAAGAGGTTAGAGTGCTGAATGACTATGCGGAAGCTCAAGTTCTGGTTCTTCTGCCCGCCGAACAACTTTCTTCCTATAAGAAGAAGGAGATTCAGCAAGTCGTAAATCAACTTGCCAAGCAGTATCACGTTAATCCTGATGTAGTTAATGTTCAGTTATATGAAAAAAAGTAAAAGCCTTTTAGAAAGGGGAATCCCCTCTATAAAAGGCTTTTTTTACTCTTTTTTCTTCTCTTGTTGAGCGAGCTCTTCTTGTCTTTTAAAATGTGATTTTCCTAACGCATACACAAAACTAAAAAACAAAGGAAGTAAAATAGTCAGCAGCACAAGGCGAGTAAGCATATCACTCAAGTCATTTCTCGTTAAGTAAATATTAATAGCTGCGATGACAATATAAATAAAAATCCCGAGGTTTCGTAAAAATCTCTTTAGCATAGATGCATTCATTTTTTTCACCTTACTTTTATATACTCACATTTAAGGTAAAGGAAACGATTAATAAAAGCAACCTATTTACTACAAAGCAAGAAGGAATACAGAAATTTATGATGAATGTTTATATGTTATCTGAAAATTATGCGAATAAAACTGCTAACATGAAGCTGCTTTATACAGCAGTCTGCTTTTAGTACACCGAGTCAGTATAAACAGTTGCCTTCTCTTCAATTAGCTTTAGTTTTTAAAAAGGTAAGGTGATGAGATGAAAAGAGTGCTAGTAATGGGCGTTTCTCCAGGAGTAGGAAAGTCCACATTTGCCAAGAAATTAGGGGAAAAGCTTGATCTAGAAGTACATCATCTAGACAGCCTGTATTGGCAGCCGGGCTGGACGGAAAGAGACAAGGATAGTTTTAGAGAATTGCAGGAGCACATTGTAAAAAAAGACAGCTGGATTATCGATGGGAACTACAGCAATTCGTATGATATTCGAGTGAAGCGTGCAGATACCATCATTTATTTAGAGCTGCCTCTAATCGTTTGTGTGTACCGAGTGATAAAGAGGAGGATTGTATATGCAAGAAAAACGCGTGAAGATATGGCAAAAGGCTGCCCTGAGAAAGTAGATTGGTCATTTTTTACATTTATTCTTACGACGTATCGAGAACGGCAAAAAAAGATGAGAAACCGGTTTAAAAAGCTTAAAAATGATGAGGATTGCAAGGTTTTTATGCTGATGAATAGAAAGGACATCGAAAACTATATACAAAACCTATAGGTGGAGTACGAGCTGAATTTTGAACAAAAACAGCCACGTAACAAGTTCGCTTGTTACATGGCTATATTAAAAAAACAATCATTTATTGTGTAATCTTCAGCATTCCTTTTTCGTCCAGCGCAACTGTTAAAGAATGATTGACCTTCACCGTTAATGGATGAACTTCAGAGTCTCGGTCCGAAAAAAACCACCGTCTTTTAGGCGCCCCTACAAGAAAAAATGCACTGCCGCTTCCTAAAAAGTTAAAGGTCTCGTTTAACGGCCTGTTGTTGCGCACGGTGATACCGGAGTTAATAAGCTGTGTCCCTACAGAGCGGACATGAGGCGTTGTCAAGTTGATTTCTCCTATGCTTAAAAGCGACTTAGGAGAAAAGGGGTCGTTGGATGGTGGGCAGTCTGAATATCTGGAAATGTATTCAACAATATTATGAGCAGGATCTTCAAAATAAAACGAATGAGCATCAAATGCTTCAAAATAAATTTCATCTTTCTTCTCTTCTGTATTGAGGAAGACTCTCTGAGTAGCCCATTTCTTTGCTTCCATAAAGCGGTTTGCTGGAACATTAAAAGCAAAATGGTAAAAGGGCTTTGTATGTAGAGAAGTTTCTTTAAAAGTTAGCTCACTTTCACCAACTTTAATGGAAAAAGAATCAGCCGAAACGGCGGTTAAAGGGAAATCGAGAGAGTTTACATAAAAATCCTTCATTTCGTCCAATAGATGAGTGTACAGGACAGCTTGATTAATCATCATAAACCATTCCTCCTTGTTTAAACGTTGTCTAAATCACATGGCATTAAACAGATGTTTCATTATCCCTTTGAACGCTGCTTTTCCAGTGAAGCTGAAAAGAGCCTTTATGCTCCGAGCCTATAAAGTTAACGCGATATCTTTTCGTTTTTTCAGGTGTTAAATAAAGAGAGTTATTAGTCATTTCAAAGAAACGTGTACGTCTTGGATCTTCTACATATAGAGAAAGGTCTCCACTTTTAGTGTTTTTAGATAGCGTAAAAGCATAGGTTACGCCTTTTTTGAGTTTAATGCTCCGAGAGTAGCGGCCTGTAAAGCTGTCATATTCTCCAAAGAAAACCTCACTTCGCTCTTTTTTTATTCTCCCACCTACAATTTGATTTTCCTGGCCGTTAAAGTTAATAAGTAAAAAAGCAATAAGAACAATAAGAAAACTATATTTAAACATAAAAACCTCCATCTACTAAATTATAGATAGTTTTGGATTTCGTCAAATAGTGTTATAGTTTAAAAAGGGAAAAATTAACAAAAAATATTATCCCTTTGTATGTTACGCCTAACGGAAAGGAGAAAAAATTGACTCAGCGTTTTTATTTTTTACCAGCAAGTCAAGTAACCACAAATTTAGGTTTTGTTCTTTATACAATGGCCCTCACTTCCTATATAAATCAAAACACCGGTTCAACAGCTCTTGCATCAATGATTACGGTGACGAGCTTACTTGCTCGCCTCCTTAGTGGTCTTAGCGTACCTTTACTAGCGGATACATATAAATCTATTCATATTATGCGGGCTGTACAGGTTATGCAAATAGGAATGCTCGCTGGATTGTATATGCTACTCACACAAGAATTTACAGTCACAGTACTAGCGATGTGTTTTGTCATTGTTGGGATCATTTCTTTTTTTAACGGTTTTTTTACTATTTTTAAAACGTCGGTTGTCCGCAGCTTAGTAAGTGATAGTCAAAGAATGCAGGCGAATAGTTTGCTTTCAACAATTGACCAAACCTTTCTATTTGCAGGGTGGTCCCTTGGTGGTTTCGTTTTGTCTTTAACAGGATTCACTTATTCTTTATGTATAACGGCAGGTCTTTTATTGTTCTCGTTTGTTTGCTTGCTGTTTATAAAAGAAGCTCATAGATACAAGCAGCCAGAAAAGCGAAGCGTGGCAAAGCTAATGGAAGGATGGCGCTTTTTATGGGTACATAAACGCATCAGAGCACTCGTTATAATGGACATAACTGAATCACTCGTTGGAACGATTTGGATTGGGGCTATTACTCTTTCTTTTGTGAAAGAAGTACTTGGAAAAGGAGAAGTATGGTGGGGATATATAAACGGTGCGTATTATTTTGGAAGCATAGTCGGAGGAATTATTGTGTACCGAATGTCTTCTATGGTAAAAGGAAGGCTTTTGCTTCTTATGTTCGCGGGCTCAATTAGTTATGCTGTTTTAACCGGTTTTTACGGCTTAGTAACGAACCCGTATTTAGCTTTAGCACTTTTGGTAATGATGGGTCCTGCCTATCAGCTTCGAGACGCAGCGCAGGAAACCATTTATCAAAATGCCTGCAGCAGTGGGGTTCTTTCTAAAGTAATAGCGGCAAAATCAACTCTTGTACAGGGTGCGTTTATTCTTTCTATCGCGTTTGTAGGTACAGTAGCGGACTTCTTTGGGGTGAGGATTGTATATCTATTTGCAAGCTTCCTATTGCTAGTAACGTCTCTCATAGGTATTGCAGTATTAGTTCATAACAAGCAGTCTGTGGAAACAACATCACCTGTTGAACGGGGAGAGAATATATGAAGATCATCACGCTAACGTATCTTATGGAGCATGATATAAAAGAGCTGTTAATCGAAAGCCAGGAGGAAGGCTTTTTCTTTCTTACCAAGCTAATAGCGGAGTATAAAAACGGGCAAAACGTATTTAATAAAACAGGCGAAAGACTGTGGGGAGTTTACGGTTAAACGAAAGGAATGATTTGACGAATGAAAAAACGAACCGAGCGTGTTTATTTTCATGCTGCTATATTTATGCTGGTGGGAACGTTAGTAGGGTGTGCTGGAAACAAGGACGAAAAATCCATAGAAGAAACCACAAGTGAAATGAATATAAATTCCTCAGTAAAAGAAGCTACAGGCAAAACGGATGGAAGCCCCTCAACAAAAGAAGCTGCGAGTAAAACAGATGAAAGTTCCTCAAGCAGTGAGTCGAAGCAATCAGACAAAGCTGATAAAAATGACGCCTCTTCAGAAAAAGCTGTTGATGAAAATTCCGATAGCATTTCGTCTGGAAATAGTAATTCAAAGGTTAGTAAGAAGGAAGACAAAAAAACACTATCTAATTATTCGAGCAAACAAATTGAATATGCTCGAATTTGGTTACAGCTAGGACCAAATCAAGAGATAGATGAGCTAAATGTTCGCCACATTTCAGCCGGAGAATTAGTCAATATTTATGACGATACTAGTGCTAGCTATCCAAAAGACGTTGTTACATTAGAGGGTTCTCGTTCTGTTGATGGTTCAGTGACTTATAGTAGTAACGGAAATGGTACAATTAACGTGTACAACGTTCCTTCACATTGGCCTAGTTCTGCTCAGGTAGATAAGGGTTTTATGAAAAATTACACAGAGGATATTATTCAAAATACAAAGCTGGTTCACGTTGACCCAGGTGAGGATAAAAAAATCATAAAATTAATCAACATACTAAATGTTTATTAATAAAACCAACGGGGGCTTAATTCAATTAGGACATTAAAATAATATACGAATAACGCTCAGACAAAATCTGAGCGTTATTCGTTACCATTCATATTGCTAATTCACTATTAAAATAGATGCTAATTAGGCTTTTAATTACATGGCTTTTAGCTTGTTTTTTTGCATCAACCGAACCCGTTACTCTTTTTAGTTTGCTTTTTTAAGTTTGAGAGCTGTTTTAGGAGCAGGGCTTTTTTTAACAATATACAAACCGCTAAAAATAATAAGTCCTCCAAGCAGCTGCATGGAATTGATGGTTTCTCCAATGGCTACAGCAGCAAAGACAACGGCGAACAAAGGAATAACATACATGTAAACCATTACTTTTGTAGACCCAATTTTTCCAATTCCTACATACCACATTACCAGCCCGTACACCGTCACGAACAAAACAGAGTATGCCAAAGAGCTCCAGCTGCCTATATCTGTTGGCCAGATAAGCGTTTGATAGGTGAAAAGACAGTAGACAGTAAGAGGAATAGCTCCGATCAAAGCAGACCAGGCAGTCACGCGCAAAGCAGAATATTTTACGACTAAAGGTTTTGCTAAAATCGGGTACCAGCCCCACGCAACGGCCGCTACAATCCCCATGATATTTCCGAACCATGCAAGCTGCGACAGCGCATGACTAGAGTGACCAAACAGCAGTACAAACGCAGCACCGAAAAAAGCAAGCACAGAGCCTAGCTGTGTTTTTAACGAAAAAGCTTCATGCTTATATAAGATAGCTAAGATTCCTGTGAAAATAGGAGACATCGAAATAAGTAAAGAAGCATTTGTAGCTGTCGTATATTTAACAGATACCATAAACAGCGTTTGATAGAGTGTAACGCCTACTATGCTGACCGCTATTAAACGTCCCCAGTCTTTCTTTTCGATCCGAATGCCTCGCTCTACGATTCCTGTAATAAGTAAAAGAATAGGAGCAACCATTATAAAACGCAGCGCGCTAAATTGGATAGAAGACATATGAGCAACTCCAAATTTTCCGATTGTATAATTGGCTCCCCAAATTAACGCAACGGATAATAATATCCATTCCAGCCAGCCTTTTTTCATGTCATCACCTCGGGTAAATATATAAATTAAATAAGTGCGGATATCCTTAGTTACAAAGTATACAGGAAGAAATTATGTAAAAGGCCAGCCAATTCAGGTATTTTTATCTCATCCACTTGTTTATAATACAAACAAAAACGCAGCTGCAATGGCTGCGTTCATGACTGTTATCCACATTGTTCTATCTCATCTAATCGCACAAGTTCGACTTTAAAAGCATGATCAATCGGTCGAATTTCACAGTACCCTGAATCATATACGTGAATCAGTACAAAGCGTTTTCCTTTATATAGCACTTCTTTGTAGGCTGTCACGAGATACACCCTTTCTTTTCATAAGTTTGTTTTTCATTCTATGAACAAAAAACGACGTAATTGCCTAATATAAAAAGAATTTTTAAGGTTGATAAAATTGCTTGGCAAAACAAGTTCGCTTATACTGTACTGTGATTCTATTTACGTATAGGTTCTGATTAAGAACAGCTTTAGCATATGGATAACGAAACAAAACAGTAGTACATAAGGAGCAGCACATGGATATTAACTATTTATATACATTTAAAGAAGTAGCGAAGTGGGGGAGCTATACACGAACGGGCGAGGAATTAGGGTATGCTCAGTCAAGCGTTACCACTCATATAAAAAAATTAGAGGATCATTACGGTCAAAAACTATTTGAACGAACAGGACAAAAAATGAAGCTGACTCAGCCTGGTGAAGAATTGCTTTATTATGTGAATCAAGTAACCGAGTTATTAAATGAAGCAAAAGAGCGCCTTACTACGAATGAAGATGCTAGAGGAACAGTTTCAATAGGAACTGTGGAGTCGCTGGCCGCTTATTTTATTACACCGTATATTCGTGAATTAAAAAAGCAGCACCCTTCTCTAAAGATTATGCTAGAAGCGGGTTTATGTCCAAATTTAACACAAGGGATTATTGACGGAAAGTATGACGTAGCCGTTTTGCTTGATTGCCTTCAAACCTCTTCAAGTTTAGAAGTGATTCCTATTCGAAAAGAAAACATGGTTATGATTGCTTCGCCTTCGCATTTTTTTAGTGAAAAAAACAACGTTGTAATGGAAGAGTTTGAAGGTGAAACCATCATTTTAACCGAGAGCGGCTGCCCTTATCGTACGCTTTTAGAAGAGATGATGCGCAGCAGGGGTATTCATATGCAATCGGTGATTTCATTTAGCAGTCTTGAAGCAATTAAACAGTGCGTAGCGGATAATTTAGGTATTGCTCTTGTGCCAGAAATAGCGGTAAAACAAGAGATTGAAAATGGAAAACTGATTAAAATCCCGTTTGACCATGAAGAATTTTATCTTTATTCACAGCTCATATTCAAAAAGAAAAAATGGCTGACGGCACCCATTCAACACTTCATTTCACTTGTACAAGAAGGTTATCAAAAATATTGATAATAGATATAGAGAATCTTCAATAATGATGAAGCTGCTTTCGTGATACACTTTTTACAAGAAAAGAAAACTAGAGGTGTAGAACATGAATATATTTTTGCAGCACAATCCTACCAAATTATACTTTGGAAAAAATCAAATTACGAAGCTATCGCAAGAGCTTGCTTCTTATCATAAACAAGTAAACGTTCTGTTAGTATACGGAGGAGGAAGCATCAAACAAAATGGCGTATACGACGAAGTGAAAGCTGAACTTCAGTCTATTAACGCAGTTGTTCACGAGCTGTCTGGTGTAGAACCGAACCCTCGTTTGACTACGGTAGCTAAAGGCGTTGACATATGTAAAAAAGAAAACATTGATTTTCTCTTAGCCGTTGGGGGAGGAAGCGTGATCGATTGTACAAAAGCTATCGCAGCTGGAGCCGTGTATGAAGGAAATACATGGGACTTAATTACACGTAAAGTAGACATTACAGGTGCTCTTCCTTTTGGAACGGTCTTAACACTTGCGGCAACAGGATCTGAAATGAATTCAACTTCTGTTATTACAAATTGGGAAACAAAAGAAAAGCTAGGTTGGACGTCTTCTCATGTATTTCCCGTCTTTTCTATCTTAGATCCGGCGTACACGTTTTCAGTGCCGCGCGACCAAACAGTCTATGGAATTGTTGATAGTATGTCCCATGCGCTTGAACACTATTTTCACCGCACAGAAAATACGCCGATGATCGACGGCTTTATTGAATCATTGCTAAGAACAGCTGTACAAGAAGGTCCTAAGCTTCTTACAAACCTGACTTCTTATCAGTATCGCGAAACAATGATGTATATCAGCACGACGGCTTTTAACGGAAGCTTAGCAAACGGAACGGACGGGGGAGACTGGGCTACTCATCGTATTGAACATGCTCTGTCGGCCGTGTATGATATTCCCCACGGAGGCGGCCTTGCTATCTTGTTCCCTAATTGGCTGGAGCATGTGCTAAAAGAAGATCCTTCTCGTGTAAAACAACTGGCTGTAAACGTATTTGGCATCAACCCAGAAGGAAAAAGCGATGAAGAAACAGCAATGGAAGGTGCAAAAGCGCTTCGCACTTTCTGGAATGACTTAGGAGCCCCGAACAGCTTGCGTGACTATGATATTGATGACTCTGAATTTGATGCGATTGTTGAAAAGACCTTTGTAAAACCAGGTGTTGGTACTTATAAAGAGCTTGATTATGCAAGCGTTCGAGATATTCTAGAAAGATCCAAATAAAAAGACGAGCTGCCTGCTCGTCTTTTTTATATGTACTTAATAATCCATTAGAAGATAAAGAAAGAGAAAAAAGCACAGCAAGATGCAGCCTGCTCCTACCGTTATTTCGGAAAAGCCTTGAATAAACGTATTTTTGGGAATGCCTCCTTCATTTTGTAGCTGAAATACGCGTTTGCTTTTGCGCTCATGAACGATTACCAACGAACCAAAAGCAACCGATAATAATGTAAAGAGCGGCACCACAATTAAAAACAGCTTAATAGAATACGCCCAGTACGATATATAGAGCGTATAATACATTGCTCCAGTACTTAAGGCAAAGAGTAGTAAAGAAAATAAAAACCACTTCGTAAAACGGTTTTTGCTCATGTATGGTTCACTTCCTTTTATCAAGTGCGTCTTATGATGTAGACAATAAAACACGTCTATCATTTTACCAAAACTTTTTGGTACATTCTATTTTAGCGGAAAAATAGGGTTTGCAAGTTTCTTAAAAGTGGTATAGTTCCTAAGAACTATCCGTGTATACATACAAAAAACTGATGATAAATGAGGGAGAAGATGAGCTATGGGATGCGACGCGTGTCTGCCAATTAGGACAGGATATACGGTTTCTTTTCAGCAATCAAGGGATGCAAAGAAATTGGAAAAATACTTTAAAGATATTTCTCAAAACCAATGGAAGACTCTTGGAGAAGATATGATCTGGATGAGGGAAGATATCTTTTGGGATTTTATGGATTATGTTCATCAGCATCTAGACCCTCGGCATGTGTGGGCTGTAGAAGCCAAGCAGCGGAGCCCGTTTGAAAACCTGCGGCGTATGGAGCCAATCACCGCTTTCCAAAAAATGAAAGATGCCTTGTGGATTGATGAGCTGATTGAAGACAAGCGAATTTGCTCGTATTATCAGCCGATTGTATCGGTTGATAATGAACGCGTGCATATCGTTGGCCACGAAATTTTATCAAGAGGATTAGAAGAAAACGGAAGTATTATACCTCCTTTTAAAATGTTTGAAGCTGCTCAAATAAGAAATAAAACCTTCGCTCTTGACCGAGCCTGCCGCTTAGAAGCTGTAAAAAATGCTAGTATTATTGATCATCAGCTGATTTTTATTAACTTTATTCCTACAGCAATATATAACCCTGAGCATTGCTTAGCATCTACATTTACATTAATTAAAGAATTGAATATAAAGCCCGAGCAAATTGTGTTTGAAGTGATTGAAACGGAGGATGTTCAAGATATTGAGCATTTGAAAAACATTTTGAATTATTATCGCTCCCACGGATTTAAATATGCTTTAGATGACGTAGGAGTTGGCTATAATACGCTGAATCGGCTTTTAGAAGTGGAGCCTGACGTCGTGAAATTGGCATTTGAATTCACAAACGGAGTCAGTAAGAATGAGAAACAGAAAAAAGTGGCCCAAGAGATGTTAGCTATCACCCATAAAATGGGGGCGCAGGCTCTTGCAGAAGGTGTAGAAACAGAAGAAGATTTAAAATGCCTGATAGAGATGGGTTATGATTTGTTTCAAGGGTATTATTTTGCAAAGCCTAATCCTAAACCTTTAAAAGAGATTCATTCTATTTACGTTTAGCAGCCAAAAGCAGAAGAACAGAAACTTCTGCTTTTTGTATGAACGAAAGTAAGAATACTCAAAAAATAAACAATTCACTTTCATTTTGCTAAATAGTTTACAGAGAAAGGGAAGTGCTATAAGATGATAAATATTAATTCTTAGTATTTCTATCAGAAAAGGAGTGGATGATTTGGCACAAACGTTGCACTCATCATATAAATCAAAGCCAACTACTGTTGTAACAGAATTAAGCCCTATGCAAAAGCCGTTATTTGCAGGAGGGGTTATAGCAGCGGTTATTTTACTTCTAGCGATTGTGCTAACGACTGATTGGAAGCAAGGTGTGTTATTTATTATCGGTCTAGCACTAGGAATGACGCTTCTGTACGCACGTTTTGGCTTTACATCAGCATTTCGCCGACTCGTATCTGTCGGCAACGTTCAAGGCTTGCAAGCGCATATGCTTATGCTAGCGATTGCGTCAACGCTGTTTGCTATTATTTTAAGTACAGGCTTTAGCTTTACAGGGGTAACGCCAAAAGGATATGTTTCACCTGTAGGAGTCAGCGTGATAGTTGGTTCGTTTATGTTTGGAATTGGCATGCAGCTAGGAAATGGATGTGCCTCAGGAACGCTGTATTCGTTAGGCGGTGGCTCTTCTTCCATGATTTTAACGCTTTTAGCCTTTATTGTAGGCTCTATGTTCGGGGCGTATCATTTGCCATTTTGGCAAAAACAACCTTCGCTTCCTCCTATTTCATTAGCTGAATCGACAGGCCTTGGTTATTTTGGTGCTTGGATTGTACAGCTTATCGCGTTTGCAGCGATTTACTGGATTACGATTCAAATTGCCAAAAAGAAAAATCCGCCTATGATGAAGCAGCTTCCTACGACAAAAGGGTGGAAAAAGATCATTCGCGGCTCTTGGCCTCTATTCACTGCAGCGATTGTACTGGCTGTATTAAATGCATTAACGCTGGCTGTGAGAGGAAATCCTTGGGGTATTACTTCTGCCTTTGCTTTATGGGGCGGAAAAGCAATGATGGCAGCTGGAATAGATGTATCAAGCTGGGGATTTTTCCAAGGTGCAAATGGAGAAGCGCTAACGCAAAGTGTGCTAGCAGACTCTACCAGCGTATTGAATTTTGGGATCATACTAGGCGCTTTCATTTCAGCGACGGCTCAAGGAACGTTCAAACCAGGAAAGATTAAACCTGGCGTTGCAGGAGCAGCTGTTGTTGGAGGCCTTTTAATGGGATATGGTGCGCGTCTTGCTTTTGGCTGTAATATTGGCGCTTACTTTGGCGGCATTGCTTCATTTAGTCTTCATGGATGGGTATGGATGGTTATGGCGATGCTAGGCACAGGCTTAGCACTATTTATCCGCCCGTTATTTGGACTCAAAAATCCTAAATCTAATGATTCGATTTGTTAAGTTTAAATAAAACCTTCTTTGCATGAGCAAAGGAGGTTTTTATTTTAGGTGACGTTTGGAATCGCTCTGCTATTTTGTGAATCACTTGAAGTTTAGTACAGCTCATCAGTTTTCTCCGCAGCGTTTGCGCTACTTTTCTCTTAGCTAAAATCTCTTGTTCTAACCCAAAAAGAATATAAAAACTTCCTTTTTTTATAAAAATTTCACTTATTTTGCCGATAAAACAGGAGAATTGTATGTATTTGGCGAAATAAGCAGTAAACACCAAGTCCAGACACAGTTATTAAAACGTAAAAAGGGGTTTTAACGTTACATGAACAAGTATTTAAAAAAAGCTGTTATTTATGGAAGTTTGTGTTTTTTATTGGGAGCGTGCGGAGGAGCAGGAGAACAAACCTCTTCTGAGCCGCAGAAAAAAGAAGAAACAGTAAAGTCTAAAGAAGAAGCGAGTAAAAAAGAGAAAAAAGACGCAATTAATACAACCATTAAAGTTAGCGCAGCAGGAGATTTTACCTTAGGAAACGATGAAAGCTTTGGGTACGATTCTACTTTTAACGACGTAGCAGCAAGAAATGGCCTGCCGTATTTTACGCAAAATGTAAAATCGATCTTTGAGCAAGATGACTTAACAACGGTTAATTTAGAAACAACGCTGACAACTGCGACGGAAAAAGCAAGTAAAACATTTCGTTTTAAAGGTGATCCTTCGTTTGTAAATATTTTAAAACAAGGAAGTATTGAAACCGTTAACTTGGCTAATAATCATACGCATGATTATTTACAGCAAGGATATGATGATACACGAGAAAACTTAAAGAAAAGCGGAATAGGCTATTTTGGCTATGAAGATACATATATTACAACGGTAAAGGGAGTCAAAGTAGGATTGCTTGGATATCCGGGCTGGGATGACACAAAAGAAGTAAGAAGTCAGATTAAAGACGGAATTAAGTCTTTAAAAGAAAAAGGCGCTAAAATTATTATTGTGCATTTCCACTGGGGATCTGAACGACACTATGTTCCTGATACAGCGCAGCAGGCACTGGCGAAGTATACAATTGATAACGGAGCAGATTTGATTTTAGGTCATCACCCTCACGTTGTTCAAGGAATTGAAGAATACAAAAATAAATTTATTGTCTATAGCTTAGGAAACTTTATGTTTGGCGGAAACAAAAATCCAAGTGATAAGGATACATTTGTATTTCAGCAGACGTTTACGATTAAAGATGGAAAGCTAACGACAAACAAAGACATCAATGTGATTCCATTCCGCATTTCTTCCACAACGGCGCGAAACGACTACCGACCTACGCCTTTAACAGGAGCAGAAAAGGACCGGGTAAAAAATAAACTGATTGATGTTTCCAATCAAATCAAACAGGAAAAGTGGACGGTCTACGATGAAGATAGTAAATGAAGCTCTCAGCACTGAGAGCTTTTTTTTATAAAATAAAGCAGAAATAACTAAAAAAATGATATAATGTAAAAAAATAGATAAAAGGTGGAACTATGGTTAATATAGGTGATATTATTTTTCAAATTCTTATGCTGCTGATCCTGATAGGAATAGCAGGAGTAATAATTGCATTTATTATAGGCTTAAAAAGGTTGATTCAAAAGCAGGGGGCAAATGAAAAAAGGCTTCAGAGAATGGAGCAAAAATTAGATGATATGCTGAAAAATAAAGAGTCATGACTATACAGAAGCACTGTTAACACATCAGTGCTTCTAAACTTGACATTTTATAAAAAAGCAGTAAGATATGTATACATCGTTTATATAGGGAGGAAGTTACATGGCAAAGTCAAAAGCAAAAAAAATGCGTGATAAAATGACGCGTGAAGGAAAACGAAATCCAGAATTAAACCGCAGCCTGTTTATATTTGCAGACATGGAAACGCGCAAAACCAAAACAAAGAAGGAAAAACTTCAGCATCAGCACACAAAACATAAAAAACGATTATCAGACGGAGCGTACAGTACCGGAGATGATCGTTTTTTTATTGCGTTTCATACATCTACAAAATGAAAAAAGAGCTTTTTGACTATCTATCTTCACTTTGCCTCAAACATTTTTACTGTAAACTTTCACAAAAAACCCTTATGATAGGAAAAGAAGGAGATGAACTAAGAATGCTTACGATTGAAAAAGTACCTAAAAGCCAAGCGGGCGTTTTGCAAAATTTGTATTCTCTTTATCTCCATGATTTATCTGCGTATACACCTTCTTTAGATATTCGCGAAGATGGAGCTTTTCATTTTGAAGAGCTGCCCTTGTTTTGGAAAGTAGAAGGCCTCTCGCCATACTTTATTAAAGTAGATGATAAGCTGACGGGCTTTTTTTTACTTCTTGAACAGCCCGCACTTCAGCAAGAAGCAGATTACTGCATCAATGATTTTTTTATCTTAAACAAATACCGAAAGCAGGGCATTGCTTCTGAAACGGTAAAAGACATTTTCTCTCATCGAAAAGGAACGTATATGATTATTGAGCTTGCAGGCAATAAGCGGGCTATTTCATTTTGGAAACATATTTATGAAAGCTTACATATTTCCTTTCAAGAAAAGAAAATTGAACTTGACGGAGAGCCAACTCTTATTCAAACGTTTAGTGTGTAAAACCTTTCTGGAAAACAGAAGGGTTTTTTATTTAAACTAAATATTAACAATTTTCAACAAATTATGTATAATTAAAGATGCTTGTCGACATTTATTCACAGGAGTATTCCTGTAAAGGAGGAGTAAAATGAAAGCGTTATCTAATTTTTTTACGGCGCTTGTGCAGCGTTTTTTACCTGATCCGTTTGTATTTGCTTTAATCCTGACGCTGATTTTATTTGTATCAGGTATTGTTTTTACTCCTCACGGGCCGATTGAAATGGTTCAGTTTTGGGGAAGCGGCTTTTGGAACCTTCTTGCATTTGCGATGCAAATGAGCTTAGTGCTTGTCACAGGACATGCGCTTGCCAGCTCGCCGCTTGTAAAGAAGTGGCTTGTAAACATAGCACTGTTAGCCAAAACTCCGGCGCAAGGGGTTATTCTGGTCACGCTAGGCGCAGCCATGGCTTGTATGATTAACTGGGGGTTTGGCTTAATTGTAGGTGCGCTGTTTGCGAAAGAAGTAGCGAAACGCGTGCCGGGATCTGATTATCGGTTTTTAATTGCCTGTGCTTACATAGGGTTTTTAACATGGCACGGAGGCTTGTCAGGTTCGATTCCTCTTGTCGCTGCTACACCTGGAAACCCAATGGAAAAAACGGCTGGACTTATTCCGCTGTCAGACACGATTTTTACAGGCTACAACTTATCTATTACCCTCGGATTATTAATTGTCCTTCCTATTATGACAAGACTGATGATGCCGACGGGAAAAGAAGTGGTAGAAATCGATCCAAGACTATTGGCAGAAGATGAAATGGCGCCGGCTACAGTTGTTGAGACAACTTCTTCTAAGCCAACATTTGCTGTACGCATGGAGAACAGTAGGTTTTTAAGTCTAACAATTGCACTTCTTGGGTATTCATATTTAATTTATTATTTTGCTACAAACGGTTTTAAAATGGATATCAACACAGTGAATTTATTGTTTTTTACGACGGGTATTTTACTTCACCGCACGCCTTTATCCTATATGAATGCCGTTTCCAATGCTGCGAAAGGAACCGCTGGGATTGTGATTCAGTTTCCATTCTACGCAGGTATTCAAGGCATGATGGAGCTATCAGGCTTAGGCGGGAAGCTAACGAACGCATTTATCTCGATTTCAAATGAAACGACATTTCCGTTTCTTGCGTTTTTAAGTTCTGGCGTTGTGAACTTTTTTGTTCCGTCAGGAGGAGGACACTGGGTTGTACAAGGACCTTTTATTATGCCGGCAGCTGAACAGCTCGGCGTAGATCCGGGAGTCGCTGCGATGGCCATTGCTTACGGAGAAGCATGGATGAATATGGCGCAGCCGTTTTGGGCACTACCTGCACTAGCTATCGCAGGGCTCGGAGCACGCGATATAATGGGCTACTGCGTGACGACCTTAATTGTATCAGGCTTTATTTTTGCTATAGGACTAACGTTTTTTTAATACGAAAAGGTCAGCTGAAAAGCTGACCTTTTTTCATTACTTTTTTCTTTCCCAAGCGTATCTATCTACTTTATAAACCAACTTCGCGCGCACTCCAGTCCCAAAATTCTTCTGCAAGCCGTTCATTTTTTGCTCTTGAAGAAGGAGGAGTCACGCGTTTTTTATAAAAATAAGCGCCGCTAATATGCGTCACTTCAGGACTGTCTGCTAAATAAATAGCTGTTTCGGCACCTTGAAGAGGCGTTAAAAAGAAAGGGCGAAGCACGGCGTGAACGCTTTTTCCAAAACCCGTTTGACGATTAACGCCGATAGCGGTAGACACGGCTCCGGGGTGAAGGCAATTTACGGTTACAGAGGTGTCTTTTAACTTTTTACTTAAATGAACCGTAAATAAGTTATTTGCTAATTTAGACTGAGAGTATCCTCGCCATATTCCGAATCCCGTTGTTAAATGAGGGTTGGTGAGGTCTATTTTTCCCGCTTTATGAGCACCGGAGCCAACGTTTATAATGCGTCCCTGTTGAGCTTTTTTCAGCGGATCTAAAAGTAAATTAGTTAATAAAAAGTGACCCAAATGATTGACACCAAGCATCATTTCAAATCCGTCTTGTGTTGTTTCCCGCTTAATTGTCACGACGCCCGCGTTATTAATCAGCACATCAAGTACACTGTAGCGAGACGTAAAGTCTTCACTGAAAGCCCGGATACTGTCAAGAGAACCTAGGTCACAGGTCATAAGAGATATGGAATCCGATCCGCTTTGGCGTTTCGCTTCTTCTAAAGCGGCATTTCCTCTTTCTTCATTTCGGCATACCATAATGACTTCGAATCCTTTTTTGGCTAGTTCAATCGTTGTGGCCAGGCCCATTCCTGAATTGGCACCTGTAATTAGCGCTCGTTTTGCTGTCATGCGTATGTTCCTCCCAACTACATCTTTTTTCTAGTGTATAAGATAAGAAGATATGTCGTCCACTTCTAGCTTTTTCTTTTATTTCTTTCATGCTTTAGAAAAGTATGTAAAATGTGCACAGGGGAGAAAATGTTGCACAAAGGTCAATATTTTACACCCTACTCGTCAATTAAAGCGGTTTCATAAATAGCGGATTTCGCTAAAATAAGACATAGGGAGGTGCTAGTAAGATGAATAGCCAAAGTAAATTACAGGAGACAGAATATGTTCCTTTAAAGCAAGAACTTAAAAGAGAACCATCCATTAATACGAAAAAACGTAAAAATTTGAAAAATGTAGGTTTATTTGCTCTATTTGTAGGGCCCGCACTTTTAGCGTTTTGTGTGATTGTACTTATACCATTTTTTACAGGGATTTATTACTCATTTACAGACTGGAACGGAGTAAACGGCACGATTAACTGGGTGGGACTTGATAACTTCAAGTACTTGTTCACCGAAGATAAGCAGTTTCAGCAGTCGTTTTGGATCACAACAAAATATACGGTCGTTGCGATTATCTTAACGAATGTGGTTGGGTTCGTGTTAGCAATCCTTGTAACTCAAATGTTAAAAACACGAAACATTTTACGTACGGTTTTCTTTATGCCGAATTTAATTGGCGGACTTTTACTAGGATTTGTATGGCAGTTCATTTTCGTAAAAGGATTTGCATCTATCGGACAAATCACGGGAATCTCACTTTTTGAACTTCCTTGGTTGGGAGACGCAAAAACAGCATTTTGGGGCATCGTGATTGTAAGTGTATGGCAAGGAGCAGGTTATATCATGCTTATTTACACAGCAGCACTGCAAAACGTACCGCAAGAGCTTATTGAAGCAGCAAAAATTGACGGAGCAAGCAGATGGCAAATTCTTCGTCACATTACAATTCCAATGGTAGCGCCGGCAGTAACGGTTTGTTTATTCTTAACGATTTCATGGTCATTTAAAGTATTTGATGTCAACTTATCATTAACAAACGGTGGTCCATTCAAATCAACAGAAATGTTAGCGCTTAACATTTATACAGAAGCATTTGTGAATAACAGATACGGTCTAGGTGAAGCAAAAGCCTTAATTTTCTTCATCGTCGTAGCAGCGATTACGATTATTCAAGTAACATACACGAAGAAGAAGGAGGTTGAATCGTAATGGGAAACAAATATACGAGCAAAACCTTTATTGTTGAAATTTTAGCGGTCCTGCTTGGACTGGTGTTCTTGGTTCCCTTTTATTACGTGCTTTCAAACTCACTGAAGTCATTTGCAGAAATTTTATCAAACACATCGGCACTGCCAACAACGATTCAGTTTCAAAACTTTGTTAATGCATTTAACCAAATGAACTACTTAAAAGTGCTTAGCAACTCGCTAATCATTACAGTCATCAGTAACGCAGTTCTAGTCATCTTCTGTTCAATGGCAGCTTACATGCTGGTTCGAACAAAGAAAAAAATCAGCAGCATTATCTTTATGGCATTCGTAGCGGCAATGGTTATTCCATTTCAATCCATCATGATTCCACTTGTAAAAGTAGCAGGAAACTTAAATCTGTTAAACAGCATTTGGGGTATTGTGATCATGTACTTAGGCTTCGGTTCAGGTATGACGATTTTCTTATACCACGGATTTATTAAAGGAATTCCAGTTGAGCTAGAAGAAGCGGCAATCATCGACGGATGCTCACGTCTAGGCGTATTTTGGAGAATTGTGTTCCCATTATTAAAGCCAATTACAGTAACTGTCGTCATCTTAAACAGCCTATGGATTTGGAATGACTTCTTACTTCCGTCTCTTGTTTTGCAAGATCCTGAGCTAAGAACGATTCCGCTTGCGACATTCTTCTTCTTTGGTCAGTATACAAAGCAGTGGGATTTAGCACTAGCAGCACTTGTAATCAGTATTATCCCGCTATTAATCTTCTTCTTTGCAATGCAAAAACACATTGTTAAAGGAATTACAAGCGGTTCAATTAAATAATAGAAGCGGCAACAGGGCTGGTTTTGAGGCTGAGGCATCAAAACCAGCAGCAAATAGGGAGGAACAGAAAATGGCATTCAAAATGAAAAAATGGCCTTTAGCAGTAGGTGTTTTATCGGCTACGCTGTTATTTTCAACCGCATGTTCAAACGAAAGCGCATCTGGTAATAAAAAAAGCGGCGGAGATCAAGTAGTAGTAGATGTATTTCAAGGAAAAGTAGAAATTGCAGACCAGCTAAAAGCTCTAACTGATCAATATACAAAAGAACATCCAAATGTGAAGTTCAATATCCAAACGGTTGGTGGAGGAGCTGACGGTGCAGCAGCTTTAAAAGCGCAGTTTGCGTCGGGCAATGCACCTGACCTTTTCACAAACGGCGGATATCAAGAGGCAAAAACGTGGAAAAATAAATTAGAAGATTTATCGGATCAGCCTTGGATTGATGACGTGTACGAAAACACACTTACTCCAATGACGATGGACGGTAAAGTATATGGACAGCCGATCAGCCTTGAAGGCTATGGATTTACATATAACAAAAAACTGTTCAAAAAAGCAGGCATCAAAGAACTTCCAAAAACATATTCGGAATTAGAAGCAGCGGCTAAAAAGCTAAAAGCTGCCGGTATTACGCCATTTTCTATCGGCTACGGCGAGTGGTGGGTGCTTGGAAACCACGGCTTAAACATTCCATTTGCCAGTCAAAAAGATCCGGATGCATTTATTAAAGGATTAAATGACGGCAGTACGAAAATTGCAGGAAACGAGCAGTTCAAACAGTATGTAAAGCTGCTTGATTTAACAGTGAAATATGGAAACAAAAATCCGTTAACGACGGACTATAACACGCAAGTAACGAAATTTGCGAACGGTGAAGCAGCGATGATTCAGCAAGGAAACTGGATTCAGCCAATGCTTGATAAAATTACGCCGAACATGGATGTAGGGATTCTACCTATGCCGCTAAGCGACGATGCAGCTGCATCTGACAAGCTTGCAATCGACGTTCCAAGCAACTGGGTTATTCACAAACAAGCACCAGCGGCAGATAAAAAAGCAGCAAAAGACTTCTTAAACTGGATGGTTACATCTAAAGAAGGTCAAAAAGCGCTAGTAGAAGACTTCAAGTACATTCCAGCCTTTAAGTCAATTGAAGCAAAAGACATCGGACCTTTAGGTGAAGAACTTCTTAAATATTCTAAGGAGCAAAAAACGCTTCCTTGGGAATGGACAAAATTCCCTGAAGGCGTAACGCAAAAATTTGGAGCAGATGTACAAGAATACATCGGCGGCCAAACATCTGAAGATGAGCTATTAAAATCATTAGATAAAAGATGGGCTGAGTTGAAGTAATGGAAAAGACAACCTTTGGGTTGTCTTTTTTTGCAATCAAAAGCCTAATACTTCTAGGTTTCTATCTTTATGGTAGAATTAATTGTGCATAAAAGGTTATATATTCCTATTCGGATAGAACAGTGGAAATTTTATAATGGATACACTTCCTATATAGAAACTAGAGGTGTTGTTTATGAAAATATGGAAATTAAGTACAAGTTTAGAAAGTGAGCAAATAGCCGCTGCTAACAAGGAAGATGACGAAACACTATTTAAAAATCTGCTGCAGCAAGGAGAGTATCTACATAGTAAAACAAATCTTCCAGTTGAAACATATGAAAAAGGAGAGTTAAATAACCTTTTAACTTATAAAGGTTTTGCAACTCCTCCAATTATCGATGGATATGCTGTTCAGAGCTTAGAAAAACTAATTTCTGAGTTTGTAGAATTTGTCCCTCTTACTCACCCTGAATACAAGTGCTACGCTGTTAATATTGTTAATGTGATAAACGAATGTGTGAACTATTCAGAATCAATACCTGATGATTTTGGAGGATTTGACAAGCTATCCTTTATAGAGGATAAGGTAAAGAGACAGCCAATTTTTCGAATAAAGTATACCGAACATAGTCTAGGAGATTTTCCTATCATCTCTCCAGAAATTTATGTTTCTGATGCATTTCGAGAGGTAGTGTTTGAGAACGGGCTAACCGGTTTTACTTTCTATGAAGTATGGTCATCACAAGAAGAAGAAGCATCAGTTGAAGAGTTAAATCCATTTGTTCGGGAATCGCTCGATGAGGATGTGGAAGCTCACTTACAAGCATATTATGGGCCGATTATCCGCCGTGTCGAAGCAGAATCAGCTGAGGTGACAGAGGCAGGTTTTTATGAAATGGCTCCTACAGAATCAGTGCCGTTTTATACGGTCGCAACACATGGTTATAGTACGCTTCGCCTGCCGACACCCCCTGGATTAGACAGCGCGTACGTTGAACTGGTGATGCATGCAGATCAAGATCCGTTTGAAGATAAAAGTTACAGCTGGATTCCACAAGTCATGCATCAAGTAGGAAGCTTTGCAGTAAACCATATGAATTGGATTGGTCAGTGGATGGTATTTCCAAATCAAGAGCTGGATCGCTACGTGGATATCTATGAACGAACGTTAACAGGTGAAAAAGTGAAGCTGCCATTACAGGTTCAACCGTATTCACCAGAAAGCGGCTTTTGTGGTGTTATGGTCGTGCCGCCTCTGCCGCAGTGCCAAGAGGCATTTATGATGCCGTATCTTGAAAACGGAAAAGAAACCCACGAAGAGTGGCCAGTCTATTTCCATACGCTTCTCCCTTTGTACGAAGAAGAAATGGAGTACTATTTCCCGCATGGACAAGAAGCGTTGCTAGAAAAGATGATGGGAAATGGCATCGAACACTTATTTAACTTACATAGACCTAATACGTTTAAGGAAAAAAGAAAAGGCTTTTTCGGCAGATTTAATAAGTGATAAATAAAAAGAGGCTGGGAAAAAAGTATGTTAGACGAAGTGAAAAACGAACCATTTATCAACCATGTTGATGAGTGGTTCGTTTTTTTGTTAGGGTAAACGTAGGTTTCACCTGTTTAGATTCTTCTAGCCGTTGATTGGAGGGCAAGACGAAGACTCCTGCGGGAAAAGCGGAACAGATGAGACCCCGCAGGAGCGTAAGCGACGAGGAGGCTCAGCGTCCGCCCGCGGAAAGCGAAGTCTTGCACGGAAATCAACGGCGGTGTCTCAAGCGGTTCAGCTCATGTCTCTCATTTGTTCGTCTTTAGATTGGATTCAACTCGTTATGTCCTAGCCTATTTTTATTTTGCTTCTTCTTACAAAAAGGGAGAAAGCGCGCTCTTTCCTGTGTGATTACTTAACTTCTTGGCCAAAGCATAACCGCTACGCCAATCAGACACACAAGTCCGCCAATCCAATCGTATGTATCGGGCATTTTTTTATCAACCCACCATGCCCAAAACAGGCTTAAAACAATAAAAATACCGCCGTAAGCTGCATATACACGTCCAAAGTCGGGGAACGACTGCCACGTAGCAATGACGCCGTATAGCACCAAAGCAATACCGCCCAGAAGTCCTAACCAGCTTGATGCTCCTTCGCGCAGCCACTGCCAAATCAAATAGCCTCCGCCAATTTCAGCAAGACCTGCTAAGATAAAAAGAAAAATCGCTTTAATCATAACCTATACTCCTTATATCATCATTTCGTCTCTTTATTCTATCTTACTTTTTTCGTTTGATGAACCATTCGTTTGCTTTAAATAAGTGCACTGGAAAGCATTCCTTTATCAATTTGTCTTCAAACCTGCTAAACTATTAATAGTATGAGTTTATGTGACTGTTTGTACGAGTGCAAAGAGCTAAGTAATGACTGCTCCTCAGAGTACTTTTACAGGTAGACGTTAGCAGGAAATTGACTAATTAAAAGAATAAGACGTTTAACAGTATAAAAAAGTAAAAAGAATGCAGATATAGGGGTTTGGTAAAATGAGTTTAGATCATAAAGTGATACGCATTGAACTGCCTACGCCATTTCCAATTGGACCAGTGAATGTGTTTTTATTAAAAGCAGACAAGGTAACGTTAATTGATGCAGGTATGAAAACCAAAGAAGCGTGGAGCGTTTTTGAAGAGGCGCTTCGTAAAGAAGGATATAAAGTAACGGATATTGAACAAGTTATTCTGACTCATCAGCATCCGGATCACACTGGATTTTTAGAATGGCTGCCGAGTGATATACCTGTTTACGGTCATAAGCTTGTGGAGCCTTGGATTTACCAAGATGAAGAGTTTGTTCAGCAGCATAATGAGCTATATCGTAATTTCCTTATGGAGTTTGGAGTCAGTGATGATGTAATGGAAGAATGGCTTGGTAAAGCAACGGCTGCGATTCAAGTTTATTCACCTAAAGGGCAGAAGCTAACCGGGTATTTAAAAGAAGGCGATACACTTCCGTATGCGAGTGAGTGGGAAGTAATTGAAGCGCCGGGACATTCGTTAAGTCAGCTGATGTTTTACAATCGAAAAGAAAAAGTCGCGTTTGGCGGAGATCATATTTTGCCAAAAGTACCGTCAAACCCGTATTTAGAGCCAACCATTCAAAATCCTAAGCCAACGCCGCTACTGGACTACTTAGCGTCTCTAGAAAAAACGTTGAACTACGACATTGATTTGATCTATAGCGGACATGGTGAACCGCTTAGTGACATTCATTCTTTAATTATGGAACGCATTCAAAAGCAGCATAAATGGGCGCTGCGCGTGTTACAAGCGATGGGGGAAGGAAAGAAAACAACGCTTGAAGTCAGCGCTGCATTTTTCCCGGATATGTATCAAAAAGCACCTGACTTTATTTTCTCAGAAGTGTATGGCCAGCTTACGTATCTTGAAAAAGAAGGCTACGTGGAATTAACAAAAAATAAAGACGGCGTCTTACTGTGGGAAGCTGCACGCGTACTTGCTCCTCAGTCATAACATAAAAAAACCAGCTTCCATAAAGAAGCTGGTTTCTTTTGCTTATAGTGAATGCAAGCGCTCAATGCGTTTTTCAAGCGGCGGATGAGTAGAAAATAAGCGTGAGAATTTTTCTTTACCGCTAATTTTAAAAGCGGCAATTGATTTTTGACGGTCATCTACTAATGAAGTAGTATGACGAAGCGATTCTAACGCATAAATCATTTTTTCCTTGCCGCCGAGTTTAGCTGCAAGCTCATCAGCTTTGAATTCACGTCTTCTTGAATGCCAGAAAATAATTGGGCTGCTTAAAATACTAAAGAGAATCTCAAATACAATCGATGTAAGGAAATAAACAACCATCGCAAACTCTTCTCGCACAAAGTTTGACACCGCTTTGGCTACTAAACGAGAGAAGAAAATAACGAATGTATTTAATACTCCTTGCAGAAGCGTAGTTGTGACCATATCACCGCTTTTAATATGCGCTATTTCGTGAGCGATAACGCCGCTGATCGCATCGCGGTCCATTCGTTCAAGCATTCCGCTTGAAACGGCAACAAGCGAGCGTCTTTTACTTGGACCTGTTGCAAAAGCATTAACTTCCGCCGAGTGATAAATTCCGACCTGAGGCATTTTTCTTAATCCTGCCACAGATGCAAGTCGGTGAGTTTCTTCTAAAACAAATCGTTCATATTCACCTTGAGGGGAACGTTCATCAATAACTTGAACACCCATCATCCACTTTGCCATCACGCGTGACATCATAAGAGAAATAATCGCGCCGCTGAAGCCGGCAATGACGCTAAATGCCAGCAGGCCGCCGTAACCGCCGCTTCCCATATAGCTTTGAACACCTAATAAAGATGTAATCGTTGTGATTGTAATTAATACTAGAATATTAACGAAAATAAACAGTGAAATTCGTTTTAGCACAAGTCTTCCTCCTTTAACTAATACGTGCATGATAGGTATACGGTTAGTTGAGAGGAAAGGTTTCATTTATTTATTCAAAGTTATTAAAAAGATTACTATGTTAAGTGGTTTAATAAAAAAAGTAAATAAATGGTTGATACTTTACCATAAATAGGTTATTATGAATGATATAAAGCTATCTTGTCTTGCAAGGTAGCTTTACTTTAAAAATGTATCTTGTATAACAAGATAGTGAAAAGGAAGAAATCGATATGTCTTTGAGAAGTCAATTGTTAAAAGGAATTTTAGAAGGGTGTATCTTATCAATCATTCAAAAAGAAACGGTTTATGGCTATGAGCTATCCCAGAAGCTTCAACAATATGGATTAAATGATGTGAGTGAAGGTTCGATTTACCCCATTTTACTACGTCTTCAAAAGGAGGGATTAATAAAGGGAGAAATGAAAGCATCGCCTTCGGGTCCTAAACGAAAGTACTATCATCTTACGGCATCTGGCGAGAGCGCATTATGTGAAATCCAAGAGGAATGGATCAACATTCAAAACCCTGTAAATAAATTGTTGAATAGGAGTTTTTACGATGAACGCTAAGGAGTTAATTAAATTAAATAATAAGAAGCGAAAAGAGCTGACCAAGGAAAATGAAGAGTACTATGATAATATGCTTGTTTACATTCGAACGAGTGTGTCAGTTTCTGAACAGCAGGCTGAAGAGTTATTGATGGAGCTTTTAGATCACCTTATTGACGCACAAGCGGAAGGGAAGCGTGCTGAAGAGGTGTTTGGAGAGAACCTTAAGACGTACTGTGATGAAATGATTAAACAGTTACCTAAAGAACCCTTAAAAAGCACTGCTTTTTTTATAAGCTTTTTATTGTTACAGCTAGCAAGCTTGATGGCTATAGTAAGCGGGATAGGAAATATCGTTGTACATTATGTTAAGGATAGCAGCCAGACTGTTTATATCGGAACAGCAATCGTCACTTTTGTTATTGTTGCAGCTATTATTTCTCTTGATGTTTTTCTGCTTTTAAAATGGATACAAAAATCTGTTTACAAAATTACGAATAAGATTAAGGACTTTTTTCTACTCTTTGTCTTAATTTTTATTTCTCTTGCAGGGATGGTTTTTTTACCAAAGCTTATTCCACCTTTTGGGTATGTAATAGAATTTGGAGGCTTCTTATATTTAGCTGCTGGTGCCGTAACACTCATCGTTTTAAGGTGGTTAAATAGTAAATATCAAATTACAAAATGAGATATAGGAAGCAGTAAAGTGTATTGTTTACTCTATAATCAAGAGCATTTTTAAAGAAATTTCATAATTTACGTCTACCTTGGGACAAGACGTACTAAAATAATAAAAAAGGTGTTCAACTCATGAACACCTTTTTGGCAACATCATTTAAAGATTACTAACTTTAGTACGCTTAAAAATTAACTTTAGGTTCTGTACCCAATTTAATTCGTTTGAAGTTTTTAATATGCTTCCATGTAATGAAAACAAAAATAACGGCTGCAAATACGATTAGTACAACATCACCTACATAAATTGATGCCAAAAAGGCAACCAATGCGCCAATAGGTGAAGATAAGGATACGTATTTAGAAATTTTGAGAGAAATTAAAAAAGCAAGAATCCCTAGAATGAAAGCTAATGGTGAAAATGCAAGGAATACACCAGCGGCAGTCGCTACAGATTTTCCTCCTTTAAACTTTGCAAAAACCGGATAGCTATGTCCAAGAATAGCAATAAATCCAGGGACAAGCATATGCAAGTGACTATTCATCATAAGCGGTAAACAGACGGCTAGCGAGCCTTTTGCTATATCGCCGATCAATACTATAATACCTGCTTTCTTTCCTAAAGTGCGAAAGGTATTAGTAGCTCCTAAGTTACCGCTTCCGTGCTTACGAACATCGGTTTTGTAAAACCCTTTTCCAATCACTAAAGCAAAAGGAATTGATCCAATTAAATAAGCTAATAAGATAATTATAGCGTTTGTTAGTACGTTCATTATTGGCACCTCAAATTGTGTTGTTAGTATTCATTAAAATATAAATGCGGTAAAAGCAGTTTTTTGTATGGCTAAAGGCTTCTAGTTTTTTCGGTGGAGTTTTTGTAAATTCCATTGGATTTCTAGTGGAACAACCTAATGCTTTTTAGTATGTTAAGATATTTTTGAACTTTTAAGCCTTGATACGTATTAGTATAGATTGAGATGTCTATTATGAATATGTAAAAAGAAGAAAAGAGAAGAAACGAAAAGGCAAAAACAAAAAAACTTGTAATACAATTTTAAAAATATAACATAAATATTTAAAGGTTAAAAGATATTTTGGGTATATTGTAGTAGAAAAAAGCGTTTTGATCATTTTTTTATGAAAAACAAGACAAAAAAATTAACAAATCCAAAAAAATATAATAAAATGTAAAACAGTGTTTCGAAATATTAACTTCTTAAAATTGAAAGGGGTTCTGCACTTGTTGTGGACAGATATCAAAGAACGAGAAGTAGTTATGTACAAAAACTGCCAGGCGAAAATTTTAGAAAAAAAAGGGCCGAATAAAATAGTCGTTCGAAATCTAGAATTCCCGGAAAAAGGCGATTGGATATCAGCCGAGCTTGATTTTGAGGCTGTTGAAAAATTTGAGAAGAGTCGAGAACACTAATACAAAAAACATTTTATAATACTTCTATTTATCATATAAGAAAAAGCCGAGCTTACATTTTGAGTTCGGCTTCTTTGTTGATGTTTACTTCATTCTCTCGACGAAGAGCTCCTCGTTATTACATGTAAAACAAAGCCTTTTCCTCTCATTCATTTTCCACTACTAGACTAGTCCTGTATAAAAACGTATCTTTATATGGGACTATCGATTTATTTTTAGTACACGTATTTTTTCCACTTTTTTCATATACAACCGTTCAGAAACAAAACCTCTGTGCATACATTGAAGACAAAGGGGGAGGATACATTGGGAAAAACAAGTCGTATATTGAAATGGGTCAGCGGAGGATTAGAGGCTCTTTGGGGGATTCCAATTCTAGGCGGGACCTTGGTTATTGGCCTAGCCTACACGCCGCTTATTTTAATGCTCGCATTGCATATTGTAGGTTTAGTATTTGCGATTAAAACAAACAAAGTTCGGACAGGGCATATCATGGGAATTGTCTGTTCTGCTATTGCGTGGATTCCAATTGTCGGCATGATCATGCATATCTTAACGGCTATTTTTTTACTGATAGAAGCAGCCAAAGATAATGAACCATCTGAAGACGCAGCATAAAAGAAGAGCCGCCTGATTTTTAGGTGGTTTTTTTATATTTCCAAATAAAGACTGGTAGGCTCTTTTGCTTTGAAAAATCCTTTTTATGTTAGAATATTAGAAGTATTTTCTAAAAAAGGGGGTAAACACAATAGACAAAGCAAATCAAAAGAACAAAAGATTTCTTGCCGTAGGATTTATATTAGTCGCTCTTGTAAGTTTTATATTTCTACTATGGAGTATAGGCTGGGTAATTCCAAATGCAATGAGTGCCAGCGGCTATAAAGGTAAAGAAACGTTTATTGATTTAAATGTGTTTAACGGAAACAAAGCAGAATTTGAAAGATACTAGTTTACTAGAAAGGTAAGAGATGGAGGAAAAAATAATGCCTACTTATAACAAGCTAGTGCGAGATAAAATTCCAACAATGATTGAGCAAAGTGGAAACACCTTCAAATCACGCGTGCTGCAGCGAGAGGAGTATCAAAATGAGCTGAAGGAAAAGGCAAAAGAAGAGCTTCAAGAATACATAGAAGCCCAAACCCATCAAGATGCTATTGAAGAACTCGCAGATTTACTGGAAGTGATGCACGCGCTAGCAGCTGTGCACGGGGCAACGCCGGAACAGCTGGAGAAAGTGCGTGAGGAGAAGGCGGAGGAGCGCGGGAAGTTTGATGATCGGATTTATTTAGTTGAGGTAGAATAAATTATTTTAGTAAAAGGAAAAATGAAGATGATTTTGTCATTTGTTCAAGAATCTACTACATTTCAGGACTGATTTTAATTATTTGGTACTGCATTACAGAGATTACAGGTAATTTAAGTTAAAATAAAACAATTTTATTCCAGATATTATTATATCTATGCTATAATCAATAAGAGAATAATGAGGTATAATTACCTAAAAAAGGAAAATTTAAGATTACTTTTTACCTATTTTGTCTTTTAATGGATAGCTTTTTTATTGTCGATTAGAAGCAATTTGGGCTGTTTTTATGCCATCAATTAATTATTGGAATTATGAGATTAGATAGTATCAGAATAATAAAAATGACAAAAGGAGAGAATGACTTTGAATAAAAATACATTTGTTGACTATTTAGATCAATTTAATGTTTTATCTCCTAATCACTCTAAAATATATGATGAATATACATACGATAAAGGTAAAGACTCGTATGTTTTTAAAATTGAAACCAAGGCAGAAACGTATCTTTGTAATTTATTTTTAAATAACCCTCAAAGCATTATATTAACAGGAAATGCAGGGGATGGAAAGACTAGGTTATGTCGTTCCGTTTATAATTATTTTCACCAAGATGGTTTAGTAGATTGGCCTGAATCAGGAATACTCGAGGTGGATTTTCCGCACGGGAAAATTAGAATGGTTAAAGATTTATCAGAACTGAAAGACGAAATTATCCTACAGGAGCTTAGTAGATTACAAGCAAGTATAAACGATAACCATGCAGATAAAATATACTATCTTATTGCTGCAAATGAAGGTAAGTTGACTAAGTTTTTATCCCAACATGAACATCTATCCTCGTTGAAAGTGGAAGTTAAAAGACGTTTTAAGACCCATTTAGAAAATAATTCTACTTTTAGTATTATCAATTTGTTAGATGTAACCTCATCATTATACGTTGAAAAAGTCTTAGATGAATGGAATAAAGAAAGTAACTGGTCGGTATGTGAAAGTTGTTCTAAGCAAAAAGCGTGTATTATAAACTTAAATCATAAAAGGTCCTCCAAAGATTTTGTGAAAAATAGATTGGTAGAACAATATAGGTTTCTTGACTATTTGGGCACCCACATAACTATGCGTGAAATGCTTATACATATTAGTTATATCCTTACCGGTGGTTTAACTTGTACAGATGTGTTGAATGCAGATTATGAAGCCTTAAAATACCAAATTGACAAACCATATTATGAGAATTTTTATGGGAATAATGCTGCCAATGAAGCTCTTTCAGATATGAGAGCAATAAAACTCTTTAAAGAATTAGATCCAGGAAGATATTCTGATTCTAATATAGATGACTTTATTTTAAATGGCGATATTAGTGGCAATGCCCAATTAGAAGCTTTACATGAGGATCTATTTAATTCGGATTTAGATTTATATCTAGGATACTTTAAGAAAAGATTAGATATTTATCGTAATCATAACAAAGAGAGTAATGATAACCTCATTGAAGAATGGATAGAAAGGTTAAGAAGAAAATTTTATTTCGAATTCCCTTCAGAAGAATTTTTTAATAGAACCAATTTAGTTCCCTTTAAATTTGTAAATATATTCGACGAGCTCTTTGGTGACCAAAGGAAGCAGGCGATAAGCAAAAGGGATTTAACTAGAGGTCTTAATCGGGCTTTTTCTAAGAGATTAGTAGATAGTAATAGAGAATTATTCTCTACTTCAGAAAATCTAATGATTCATTCAAGTATACCTATAAGTCAGATGAAAATAAGTGAAGAAAAACAAAGAGAGGATATTGATCACAGATCCTCTAGCTTTGAAATTACTGTGGGTAAAACTAAACTATTTTTAAATTTATATGTATTTGAATATCTCATGCGCTTAAGTAACGGCGATACTCATAATATTTTAAAGGAAGATGTGGAAATCCTTCTTGATACATTTCGTAACGAATTAATAAAAGAAACCGAAACAGACCCTTTTGTATTAAACATTCTAAGGCTAGATAAAGAAAACGGTTTGTATGTGCAAGATTGTATAGAAATTTTAGAATAAGGGTGAATAGACATGCAGAATTCAGATAAAAATGTAGAAGAATTTTCATCTCAGCTATCTGCAAAAATTTGGGGGCACCGTTTTAAAGATGGTCAACGTGGACCAGAGTACGTTTTAGAGTTCTTAAATGTTTTATATGGAACAGATTATCAACTAAATGCAGATTGCTATTTTAGAAATAAATCACAAAATTTACGCAAATTTATCTTTGAAGGTGTCAAAGAAGGTAGTAAGCGTGGTAGCGCGCAACTTGATCAAGAAAAAAAGAAATTTCTTTATGAAAAACTTCAAGATGATAACAAAATTGAAGTTATTAGAGATTTTTTTAGAAATCTAGAAATACCTCTTGTGGACGGAAAAGGAAAGGAAGCTGATCGCTCTTGGTATGCTCGATCGTTATACCCTTTACACGAGAGTCTACTTTTTTTCGAGTTGCGTGTTAAAGGTGAAAATACTTCTTACGAACGAAACTTTTTTGCACGTGGTGGAGAATTATATTATTTAATGGTTTCTTATGGAGCTAAAAATTTCCCAGGTGTTAAACATAGAATAGAGCAGAGGTTTCAACAGTTATTACAAAAAAACAATTCTGTTGGTCAAATAGTAGACTCTATCCAAAGTGTTTTAGGAGATGAAGGTGAAAATAAGTCTGAAGATAGATATCCATTAAAAAAGGTGGAAAAACTGTCTAAGGAATACCCTCATTTGCCAATTGAAGAGCACGAACTTTTTGACCAGTTTGCTGAAGAAATGTCAAACTTATTGAATTTAGATATTGATGTTTACGATATGTTCAAGCTTTTAACAAGTTTAACTTGCTTTCATATTTTATTGTATATGTATGAGCGATCTAAAGTAGGTGTCAACGATCGAATAGAGTTTTTCTTCGATTGTTTAGATGGTAAAAATAAAGAAGTACAAAAAATATCAACTAGTACGTTTAAAAACAATGAGATTTTAATTAAAGAAAAATTTGAAGACTATTTCTCAAAGCAATTTTTCAGTATTATCGGTCATGAAGAAGAAGTCAATAGAGAGTTAAGTAAATGGAAAGAAGACCCCATGATCTTTATTGAGAAAATGGGTTTGCAAAAACTTCAATCTCGCAAAAAACGAGTAATAAACTCATTGCAAAAGTGTAAAAATTATGAGGATGTAAAAGACAAACTTCATAACGTAGTAAAGGAAGTCATTTCTGACACATTAAAAAGGCACCAAATTTCTATTAATAGAACTTTAGCTAGAGATGGCGGAGTAGGTAACTTCAAAGCGGGTTCTAGTTACAGATATTTGATGACAGATACGTTCTTACAAACACTAGTTTTTATCAACGTGAAACCAAAAGAATCAATAGAATTTAGTGAGTTTTTAAATATGCTATATGAAAAATATGGGTTCATAGTAGGGGAAATGCAAGCACGAGAAAGTGCATTGTATGATAGGTCAAAAGTCAACATTCGTCATTATCAAAAAAATGAGTTGGCTCTTAGGGAGAAATTAAGAAAAAACGGATTGCTAGTAGAATATTCGGATGCTACAGCAATGATTAGAAATCCGTATGAGATGGCAGAAGGTGTGATGACAATATGAGCAATATAACCGAAGACAAATTGTTGGCACAATGGATTAATAGGCTGTTAGTAGATCATTTTAAGAAGCAAAAAGATGAACATACAGAAAAGTTATTTGTTAAAATAACTGGATTAACTTCAAATAATATTCAGCTTTTATTAAGTGAATTAAACCTGAATATAGGTTCAATGAGTAATTTTTACGAACCAGTTATTCGAACAATAACCCCTGTAGAAGGTTTTAGTAATTTTGCATATAGAGACTTCGAAACAAGTACATGGCTTAGAAATAATACTAAATCTCATCAGGCTCTAATTTTAGTTATTAACGAAATGACACCTGAAGCACAAAGTTTAGAGAACCTATTCACTGTTGATGAATCCTATTTATTAACTTCAAGAGGGTTAATGTCTATTTATAATATCTTAGCAGAATCTGGACAGATTGCTACGGATGAGATAAAGCATATTCAAGATTTTATTAAAACTTATCAAAGTATTTGTGAGCCGCAACTCAGAAATGTTGTGAAGTTTTTGGTTCATGTATTAAACGACAATAGTTCCTCAGTCATAGATAGTATTCAAAAGAATTTACCTTACCTTAATTTGTTTATTGATATGAAGCTAAAAATAGGTGGAGCAGGTAAAAGCCGTTTACAAAAGAATTATCTACTAGCTAACTTGCAAATTAAAGAATCACAACATGAGAAAATACAAAATAATCTATACTTATTTTTAGAACAAGAAGAAAAAAATAATTGGCCTGACGAGATTTGGGAAAGTAAAAATATAGACGAGTTAACTAAAGAAGTAATTGAGTTTTTGAACCAAACATCAGATGCTTTTTTATTTAATGATTTTGACTTTGTCCAAAAAGTCACAGACTTTAAAGTAGGACCTCCGACTATAAAAGAGCAAATTGGTGAAGTATTAGAAGAGAACAAAGACCGTTTCGATCAAGAAGAATTAAAAAGCTTTGAAAATGGATTAGATGAAGTAATATCTAACGATAGTCCTGAAGCGATTAAAGAATTTGTGGAAGAGTTTGAGGAAGAATTAGCTTCTAAGAATGGGCTTGTGAAGAAGTTAAATCGTTCTGTAGAAAAACTAATGAATCCATCTATATACAGTGATATAACACTAGCTCTTTTAAAAGAGACATTTTCTCTAATTGAAGATGAAAGAGAGAATAGTAACATTATAAACTCAAGATTTAATTTACAAGTTATTACATCTAAAACAAGTGAAAATGTTTTAACAACTTTGAAGCTTTATTTAGAAGGGCTAGAAAAATTAGTACCAAAGATTACCTTTGATAAACTGAAGTTACCTACAGTAGACGAAACTTCTAAGGATACAGATATTACATTTGAATTAAAACACTATATTGATAATGAAGTTATAGGAAATCGTAAATTTAAAATTACCTCATTTAATAATCTCGAGTTATGCACTCTTAAGCAATATGCTGAAAAAGGTAAATTACCTTACATCAAAAATTATGCAGAGAGTGACCTAGAAATATTAGATGTTAATAACTATATGAAGTCAAGTGTGAAAAATTATCTCTCTATGAATGATCAAAACATGCAGCAACACTTTGATTATTTTTCAGCTTATTTAGAGCAGTATTTAGTTCATATAAACAAAGCATTTAAAGAAGGTTTTTTTGTACTAGATCCTCAAGGACTAGAGCAAGAATTAGAAGAAGTTCTTTCTCGTGTTTCAACTTCTTCTTCCGTTGCTAAACATATTTATCAAAACATCAATATTATAGGTGCCGTAGATTATTTTGATACAAAAAAGGGAGAATCTAGAATACCTGACTCTAGAAAGCTAACTATCGTAAACCCTATCCGGTTAATAGCATATCTTAAGCGTTTTGAAACTCTTAACCAATTTGTTCAAAAATGGTGTGAATATGCTACTCAAGGTAACCTAGAAGTAGAAAAGTTAGAAGAGTACTTAGAATTTGCATACAGTAAAGTTAGTCATTTAGCACCAAGGTATTTTTCAGTATTAGAAGACGATACTTATTTAATCGAAAATGACGAATATTTTGGAGAAGGATCCTTTGTTATAAATACAAAGCAGGCACAAAGTACTGACTACTTATCTCAGGAGCTATCTGAAGAATTAATAAAAGTAGTTAAAAACTATTTAGAAGTGTACCCCTATGCAAAAGACGGGCTAGATATGCTTTTACTACATTGTCAGAGTAGTGAAGTAGTTATGAAATGTATCGATGCTTTATTTTCAAAAACGAAAGTGAAGAAAATGCGCTTAACTATTCACAGCGAATCTGCTGCTAAAATTCATCATCAATTAAATAAATGGCTACAGCAAAAAGAGGAATATACGAAGTCTGAAATGAATAGTAAATTCCCTAAAATTGAAATAAACGTAATTTCAGGCAGGAACCTTAACGAAATATCAAATCAAGTTGAAAAACAGATGGTAGATGCTGATTTAGTAGTGTTAGCGGACTACTTTGGTCAAGGAGAACAAGTGAAATACAGATATGAACGTGTCACTCCTATAAATTCAACAAGCTGGTTTGAAACCATATATAAAGAGCCACTCAATAACGATGAAGCTGTTAAACGTATAAGTTATGTTAGTGAGCATTTACCTAAAACATTACAATATTTTTATCAATTACAATATATAGTTCAAACGAATTTAATGCCTGAAAAAAATGAGGTACAACTTTTAAAAAATATGATATCAATTACAAGTGAAAAACAGAGTGCATTAATTGACTTTATGCATCAACGCTTTAATTGGTCAGTAATTTTAGATAGATATTTAGATAAAACGCTTTTAACTAAAACGTCTAGTGAAGCAAATATTATTCAATATAAACCTAAAGTAGGAAAGAGCAGTCGTTTCAAACTTATTGTTTCATCATCTAAATATATTCGTAAACTTACTGAAGAAACAAATGATTTTGCATACTATGACCGGTTGCATCGTAAGCTCGTATCTATAATGAAGAACGAAAATATATCTCGAGACGCCATCATTGAAGCTGTTAATAAAGTTAAAGATATTTCAGGAGCTCTTGTCTTGAAGGTAATTGGTCGAGGGAAATATGCTCACGAAATGCTAGCAACTTATTTATCTACTGAAAGAAGGCTTACTCACAGTGAACGTAAGCTGCAGGTATGGTCGGTTTGTGATGACTTACCTTGGTTTGCTAGTAACAAAAGAAGACCAGATTTAGTCTTGACTACTATTGAAAGAGAAAACGAAGGTTTAAAGATCACATTTGAATTGCTAGAGCTTAAATTCATTAACCATAATATCTTTGATAAGGAACGTTTCGACGCTCTTAAGCAGGTTAAACCTGGTATAAGTTTATACAATAATTTGTTTAGATTTGGTAACGAACAGTTAGACACAAATCATTGGAGGAGTGAACTGGTTCAGTATTTTATCGAAAAGAATTCTTATGGTCCGGAACATGCGAAACTTCTAAAAGACTTACAGCATATTTCTTTAGATAAAATAAATGTTTCTATTAGTGGAAGCGTAGATGTGTATTGTTATACGTCTAATTTAACGGAATATAATTTTGAACAATTAGAAAATGGTGTGTATGTAGATTCATTAGATTCTAACATAAAAAATTATATATATACTCGTGCATACATTTTAAACACGTTGCAAGCAGAAGAATTAGATATGCCTGAATATGAAGAGCTTGCCAAATTGGAATCTTTGAATGAGACGTTACAACAGACTTTTGAAAATAAAGATATTGAAGGAAATAGTGAAAAAATAGAAGGTTTGGGGAAACCAGAGAACTTAGAAGTCCAAAATATTGAGGTTAATAAAGCGGATAATGAAGAGGTTCTAAGAACAATGGATAACTTAGATGTTCATACTACTAGCATTGTCAGTGGAGAAAAAGACCTAAAAAATGAAGTTATTAACACTCCAATAGCAACAATAGAACTCGATAATCATAGTAACTATAGCTATCCTGAAATTAAAGCTCTTAACGGTCTAGAGCTAGAGTACGAAGTGGAAGATAACGATAGTGAAGAGCTCAAAAATACGTATATTCGAAAACTAAAATATAACTTTAACCATAATAACATTCACATTAATGTAAAAGAATCGATTATTGGTTCAAGTGTAATACGTTTAATTTTAACACTACCACCGGATCTTTCAGCAAATAAAATTATTTCACGTACAAAAGATATACAGCTATGGATAGGATTAAATAGTGAACCACATGTCTTTATTAACAACCGGGGAATGAATATAGATATTGTAAGAGAACAACCTGAAACAATTTATTTTGAGCAATTTATGAAGCTTACAAGAGAGCAGATACAGCAAGATATCAAAAAAACAAATTTAATTGCTCCATTGGGTCTTAATCCACTGAATGAAGTTATTTATATGGATTTCTCTAGTTCCCTGTCCCCTCATCTTTTAACTGGAGGAACAACGGGGAGCGGAAAGAGTGTCACACTAAATTCTATTATTTTAGGAATTATGTGCTTGTATGAGCCTGAGCAAGTTCAATTTATGTTTATTGATCCTAAAAAAGTAGAGTTTACAATTTATGAGAATAAAAAACATACAATGAATGTCATTACTGAAATTAGTGAAGCAGTTCTAATTCTTCAACACATGGTAGAAGAAATGGAGCGCAGATATACTACGTTTGCTCAAGAAGGTGTAACCAACCTAGAGGAATATATTGAAGAAGTAGAAATTGTTCTTCCTAGAATAGTAGTAGTCTTTGATGAATTCGCTGATTTTATGACACAAGATGCAGATATGAAAAAACAAGTAGAAAATGCCATCATGAGATTAGGACAAAAAGCAAGGGCAGCAGGAATTCATTTGATTATTTGTACTCAAAACCCAAAATCTGACATAATAAATACTAATATTAGAAATAATTTAGGTGCCCGTTTAGCTTTACGCGCAGCTGATGCAACTGCATCGAATATCATTTTAGATGATTCAGGAGCAGAAAAGCTTGCAGGAAAAGGCGATTTCTTAGCTAAAGTTCATGGGAATGTTGAGAGAGGGAAAAGTCCTTTCTTAACTCCTAAAGTTCGTAGAATGCTACTCAAATATTTTAATAAAACGGAATAATAGTTGTGCATCTAGACGATGTCTAGATGCCTATCTTTTCATAAATTTCATTACTGGTAAGATTGTTCCAGTAATAATATAGAAAGGCGAGAAAGAATGGGATACGGACAACATCAAAGTTTTTATTTAAGGGATAGATGGTTAAATAAGGCAATTAGGCATTTAGAAATAGATGAGCGCTTCTTTTATGATAAAGAAGCGTTTGAAAAAATTGGTTTAGGTAAAAATATGGTTCAATCACTGCGCTATTGGGTAGTAGCCACCGGCGTTGTTGAAGAGGTTTTTAATGAAGATAGAAAAAAGGTTCATAAAATTACAGAATTGGGACGTTTAATTTTTGAATATGATAGGTTTGTTAAACTTCAAGATACTGCAGCGATCCTACACTATCAGATGGTAAAGGAAAAAGAGCCTAGCACAGCCTGGTATTGGTACTTTAACTACTTCGATGAGACTATCATTACAAAAGATAATCTGTTAAGTGAACTAATTTTATGGGTAGAAAAGAATGAAAGTAAGCCTGTTTCAGAGAGATCTCTAAAGAGGGATATTGATTGTTTGGTAAAACTATATACTGCTGGGCAAAATACTAGTGATCCTGAAGAAGTCATTCAAAGTCCTCTCAACAAAACAAAGTTAGTAGAGGAAAAGAAGGGGATTGTATATAAACGGACTACCTCAGTAAATGATATAGGTTTATCGGCGCTAATGTATGTACTCTTAGATTATAAAACCCTTTACGGAGTAAGTAATATAAGTGTAGATGACTTAGTTAATCAACCCGCATTATGGGGAAAAGTATTTAACATGAAAAGAAGTGCTATTGTAAATGCTTTGAATGAATTAACGCAAAATCCTATTTATAATTTAACATTTATTCGAACGAATAATCTAGATTTAATTAGAATTCCTGAAATTACTCCATATGAATTTTTACAACAAGAATATCGTCGTAAGGTAGGTGTAACCAAATGATTAGAACTAATGATACTTTTAAAACAAGTGTTAATATAAAATTTGATTTAGGTAAAAAAGAATTTATTAACAGATATCTACCTACACCTTCTCATGCTGAATCACTTATAGGGTTGTTAAAAGGATTTACTAATTCTACAAATTCGAAAGCTCATATGATTGTGGGTCCCTATGGTACAGGCAAATCTCTAATTGCTACAATCGTTGGCGGAATTGTTTCCAAACAAGTTGATAGAGAAACGTTCAAAAGTCTACAATCGAAATTTAACAAGGTACATGATGAAATATATGAAGAATTAAACAATGTAACGGATAATCCAACTACATATTTAACAGTAGCATTAAATGGAAATGAAGGACGTTTTCGACATGCTATTCTCAATGCTATTATACGTACTTTGAATGAAAATGAAATCGATATTGTTTTACCTGGACAAAACGGTAAAATAATACAAGTTGTGGAACTGTGGGAAGAAAAATTTAATAAGACATTTAAAGCATTTAAACGTTTGCTAGCAGAGAATGACAAAGATTTTAAATTATGGCGATTAGCAATTTTAAATCAGGAAAAAGAAGAAATCGATTGGTTTATTTCTATTTACCCGGAATTGACAGCCGGTGCAGAATTTTTCGTAGATTATCAAACAGATTTTATTAGTCAAATTAAATTTGTGCTAAATGAACTAAAAAGGAAGAATCTAGGACTATTTATTGCATACGATGAATTTGGAAGAATGCTACAAACTTTAGAGTTAATCCAAGTTCATGAAACGATGCAGGATTTACAAGACCTAGCTGAACTAACGGATCATTATGAAGATAATTTACACCTTTTATTAATTACTCATCGAAATTTAAGTCAGTATTTCCGTGTGTTTCAAGAAGAATTCCGGAATGAGTTTCAACGTATTGAGAAAAGGTTTAAATCTTATTATGTAGAAAGCGATAGTTTTACATTTATTCGTATAGCAGATGCGTATTTAAAGGGAGCATCTCCGGAGAATATACATCTAAATGATGTAGTTAATCAATTGCGTAAATATCCTCTTTTTCCAGAGCTTAATCAACAAGAATTAGAAAAGCTAGTGATTGAAGGTGTATACCCTATACATCCAGTTACCCTATTTTTATTACCTCAATTGTCTAGTGCATTTGGACAAAATGAGCGTACTTTATTTACTTTCTTAGAAAGTAATGAAACAGGTGGGTTAAAGAATCATCTGAAGAAAACTGAAGATTACTATTTGCCCTCTGATTTATTTTCGTATTTCTTTCCATCTATTCATGATATAGATGTTAGTGGTGACGGATTAGAGTCTTTAAAAATATATAAGAAACTAATCAGTAAAACACCAGAGCTAGAAAAAGATAAAATTAAATCTTCAATCCTGAAAATGATTACACTATGGGAATTATCTGGCTTGCATGCAAGGTTCAAGTTAGATACAGATTTCTTAATGTTTGCTTTAAATATCAAAAAAGAAATACTAATAGATAGTTTAAACCAATTAGTAGCCTTAAAAGCAGTAAGATATAATCGTGTTCTAGGATATTGGGAATTACAAGAGGGAAGTTCGTTCTTTATTGATGAATTAATCTTAAGTAGGATGCCGAACTTAAATAATTCAAAAAATAAACAGGTAAAAGCTTTGGAAAATTGTTTGACGAAGCGATTTTATCTTGCTAATGAATATAATGATGTAAAAAGTATGACTAGGTATGCTGAAGTCCAATTTGTATTTGAACAAGATATCCTAGATGAAAACATTGATTTTATCGGAAACCGAACTTCTAATAAAGCAGATGCAACTTTATATTATGTAATTTTAGAATCAAGTCATCACTATAATGAACTAGTAAGTAAAATTAAAGAAATTAAAGATGACATGAGTATTTTTTGTATAAGTAAGTATTCATTTAACATTGTAAAAGAGGCAGTAATCGAACTGCAAGTAATTGACGATTTATTAAAAGATGTTGAACTCCTAAACCAGGATAAAAATTTAAAAGGTGAATTGACTTTAAAAAGAGAAGATGTAGTTTATATAATTCAAGAGTTCATTAGTAAATATACAGCCTATAATAATGATTGCGATTGGATATATAATCAGAAAGAGATTGATGTAGCAAATGAAATTAATTTAGAAAAGTTATTAAGTGACATCATGTTTTCGAAATATCCATTGACTCTTGAAGTTCGTAATGATTCATTTAATAGAAAAACAGTTAATAACATGCAAAGAAAAGCAGGTTATAAAGTATTAGATCATATCTTGAACAGTTATGATCAAAATAATTTAGGTATTGAAGGGCAAGGTCCAGAGTATTTGATCTATGCTACTATTTTCAAAAATAATCACTTTGACCTTAACAATTTAGATAATTTGCAAAGTGTGGAGCTAGCAAGTTTAAGAGAAGATCTTTTGAATTATTTGGAAAATAATATTCAAGGAAATCTACAACAATTTATTGAAGTGATGACTAATGACCCTTACGGATTAAGAGAACCTTTAATTCCTATCATATTAGTAGCGCTTTTAAGAGACAAATGGGATCAATTAATGTTTTATAGAAATGATATGTATGTGGCTGGAATTGACGGTGAAACCCTCTATAAAATGTTTGAAGAAGCAACCGAATATCAATATGTTTACTATCGATTTAGTGAAGAATATGATAACTTCTTTATGCATTTAGAATCACAATTTAGTAGCTATCAAAATGAGCTAGTGAGTAAAAAACCAAGGGTTATTCGCCTAAGTAGTGGTATGTTGACGTGGCTTAGAAGCTTACCTCGTATTACACAGATTTCAAATAATATGAGTGAAGAACAACGTACCTTTAAAGAATTGATTAGAAAAAGCGAGATTAACCCGCAGGATACATTAAAGAAACTTTTTGCTCTATATAAAGAGGATATTGAGTTTGTTACAAGAAATAAAAAATCTTTAGAAATTCACTTCCCAATGTATCTAAATTCAATAGAGAAAGAAGTAAATAAAGTAATTAAAGTTGAAAGCTTTGAGGATGCAAGAAACTGGGCAATGCAGCAAGAACCAGCTATTCAAAAAAGAAATTCCTTAGTAAAAAGTTTGTTAAAGACTAGTGGAGCTAAAAAGCCTATCGAAGAATTCATATCAACTTTTTCAGGTGTAGAAATTGAGAATTGGTCCGACAGAACTAGTGAGGTATTTAATCAACAATTAGCAAACGAATATAAATCTGTAAGCAACTCAAGCGGAATTGATGAAAAGTCAATAGAAATTAAGTACAATAATAAAGTGAAATCTATTACAAATGTGGAATTGTCTACTAAGTCTCAAACTATATACAACAATATAAATCGTATGATTAGAAATGCAGGGAGAAATGTACCAAGAGAAGAAGTGGAATATTTAGTTTATAAATTATTAGAAGAAATTATAGAGTAGAAAATTAGGTGGTGCTAGTTATGGAAAGAAAACCTGTCCATGTTGCAATGTTTAGTGGTGGAGCTGCTAGTGCATATGTAGCTTACCAAATGGTACAAACTTATGGAAAAGAAAATTGTATTTTATTCTTTACTAATACGTTATGGGAAGATGAAGATAATTACCGGTTTATGGATGAAGTGTCTGACTATATAGGTCTTGAGATTACTGAAAGAATCGATGGGAGAACGCCAGAAGAAGTCTTCTACGATTACCGCTTTTTAGGGAATTCTCGTTTGGCGAAGTGTTCGGAGGAGTTGAAGGTATATCAAACGATAGTTTTCTTAGAAGAGCTTCGCGATAAACATAATCTAGAGCCAATTTTGTATTTTGGAATTGGTCCTCATGAAACTCATCGTTCCGATAATTTAACGGAGTTTTATAAGCATTATCCTTTAGAGCCTATCGAAACACGTTTTCCAATGGTTGATACTTTTCGTGAAGATATTGATGCTAAATCAATTATTGAGAATGAATGGGGTATTAAATTACCTCGTATGTATGAGCTAGGCTTCTCTCACGCTAACTGTGGAGGAAGATGTGTTCGAGGAGGTTTTCAACATTATGCACAATTGTATAAAATTTGGCCCGAACGTTACGCGGAGCAAGAAGAAATGGAAGAGAATTTCCGTAAACATTTTGACAAAGATGTTTCCATTCTGAAAAAGAACGGTGGACCTTATACATTAAAACAATATAGACAACAGATGGATTGCGAAGGAATAGACAAATTCTTAAAAACTTCAGATGAAACGGTACCATGCGTGTGTTCATTTTCTTAAACATAAATTGCACAAAAGCAAGCTTTTGTGCAACTTATGTTTTTTTATATAGATATATATATTTTCTCTACATATGGACAAGCTACTTTATAAAGAACTTAGTAGTGGTAGGTGAATATATGATACATCTTAGAGAAGAGCAAACTATTGAAATAGGTCAGAAAATAAGAGTGTATAGAAACTTGCATAAAAATATGTTTTCTATTCAGGATGCTACTACCCAAAGGGTTATTGGATATGGAGAAGGGATACTGTTGGAAAATGCAAAGTTTCGTGTTCAAAAAAAGGGCCAAGATAAAGTTCGTAAGACTCAGCAAAAAAGCGTTCATGCCTTTGTGGTAGGTGAATTTGCAGGGATTAAAACTGAAGTTTCAGATGAATATGAGTATATATATTATAATCCATATACTACAGAAAAATTTGTAATATCATTAACTCATGAAGAAATAGACGAATGTAAATCTTGTTTTTTAATTCATAATAAGTGTTATGCTAAAAATTAAAAAATGAAAGAACTCTAATATTAGAATGATCAAAATGAATATAAAATTAGAAAGAACTTTCTATCTTATTTTGTAAGATGAAGTTCTTTTTTCTTTTTATAAAATCCCCTCTTGAAATTTTGTTCATCAAACAAGTAAACTAAAGACATAAGTTTGGTAAAATTGGGATAAGAAATTCATGAGGTAAGGGAGAACAAGTCGATGGAGATGGATCAAGAGAAATTTAATAAGGTGATTGAAGCGGCAAGGATGTATTATATTCTTGATTATAATCAAAGTGAAATTGCAAAAAAACTTGGTGTATCAAGGCCTACGGTTTCTCGATTGCTGCAGACAGCAAAAGAAGAAGGCATTGTTCAAATTAAAATTGTGGATTCATCTATCAATAGTGAAAAATTGTCTTCTCGGCTTGAACAAAAATTCAATCTAAAAAAAGTAATCGTCACACCGGTGCCTCAATATGAAAATCACATTATTAAAAGTCATCTAGGCGTGGCAGCAGCTGACTATCTCTATGACATCGTAAAAGATGGAGATATTATTGGGGTGACGTGGGGAACAACTCTTTATCAAGTGGCCATCGATTTAAAACAAAAGTATGTGAATGACGTGCAGGTTGTGCAGTTAAAAGGCGGCGTAAGCCATTCGGAAACGAGCACATATGCTTCTGAAATTATGTACTTATTTGGAAAGGCATACAATACGCCTCCTATGCATCTTCCGTTGCCTGTGATTGTTGATCATGTGGTAGTCAAAAAAGCAATGGAAACAGACCGTCATATTAAGCGCATTTTAGATTTAGGCAAGCAAGCCAACATTGCCGTGTTTACTACGGGCCCCATTAAAACGGATTCGCTGCTTTTTCAGCTTGGCTACTTTTCCGAACAAGATGTAGAGATGATTTCCTCGCGAGCAGTAGGAGACATTTGTTCACGCTTTTTTGATAAGGATGGACAAATTTGCAATGAAAGCCTGGATGAACGGACGCTTGGACTTGATTTGGAGGAGCTGAAGAAGAAAGAGTACGCCATTTTAGTAGCTGGCGGGGATCAGAAAATCGACAGCATTTACGGAGCGCTGCAAGGGAAATTTGCAAATGTACTCGTTACTGATCAGTTCACGGCGCGCTTTTTATTAGATAAACAAGAGTAAAGGAGATGAAGACGCTGTTTTTTCAAGAGCAAAAGCTTCATCGAATTGAAATAGTAGAAGATATTGTATCTTATTCCGTGTCGTCTCTGCAGGCACAGCGAAACCGGTATCCTTTTCAAGGGGACGTTTCAAAAGACGGAGTGATTGCCAAAGGAACCACGGGCTATATCATTAAACGGTAGGGAAGAATGTACTTTTCTCCTGATCCTAATCAAAAAGGAATTGAACGATTTACGCCGCCTGATCAGCCATATGTATTAATTCCTTATAAAAAGGTAAAGAATAAGTACCGAATCGTGTTGTCATTTGTGATAAAAGCTGAAAAATAAGGGAAGACTTCCGAGTGCGGAAGTCTTTTTTTATTCACTAAAACAGCAGCTATAAATATTTTTGAACAAATGTAAATATATCTGTTTACAATTGTTCAAAGCTATTATATAGTAAGGGTGTAAGTTGTTGAAAACGTTTTAGTGGATGCACAATATGCAGATACTTTTAGGGGGAAAACGTCATGAGAATGGTTGACTTAATTGAAAAAAAACGTAATGGACATGAATTAAATAAAGAAGAAATCGATTTTATTATCGAAGGTTATACAAAAGGGGATTTACCTGATTATCAGCTATCGGCATTTGCGATGGCCATTTACTTTCAAGGAATGACGCAGGAAGAACGCGTAAATTTAACGCAAGCAATGGTTGAATCAGGCGATCAAATCGACTTATCAAAAATTGAAGGTATTAAAGTAGACAAACACAGCACAGGCGGCGTAGGTGATACAACAACACTTGTATTAGGACCTTTAGTAGCTGCGGTTGATGTACCGGTTGCCAAAATGTCTGGCCGCGGCTTAGGACACACTGGCGGTACGATTGATAAACTAGAAGCAGTGCCTGGCTTCCACGTTGAAATTACAAACGAAGAATTCATTCGTTTAGTAAATACAAATAAAATTGCCGTTATCGGTCAAAGCGGAGACTTAACGCCAGCGGATAAAAAACTTTATGCGCTTCGTGATGTAACAGCAACAGTTGATTCGATTCCGTTAATTGCAAGCTCAATTATGAGTAAGAAAATTGCAGCTGGAGCAGATGCTATTTGCTTGGATGTAAAAACGGGGAACGGCGCATTTATGAAAAAGCTTGAAGACGCTGAAGAATTAGCAAAAGCAATGGTTGAAATCGGAAAAGGCGTAGGCCGAAACACAAAAGCAATCATCTCAGATATGAGCCAGCCTCTAGGATTTGCGGTTGGTAATGCGCTTGAAGTGAAAGAAGCTATCGACACGTTAAAAGGCGAAGGTCCTGAAGATTTAACAGAGCTTTGCTTAACATTAGGAAGTCACATGGTTGTACTTGCTGAAAAAGCAAGCAGCTTAGATGAAGCGCGTGCAATGCTTCAAGAAGTAATTAAAAACGGAAAAGCATTAGAATCGTTCAAAACGTTCTTAAGCGCACAAGGCGGAGACGCTTCTGTTGCAGACGATCCGTCTAAATTACCGGATGCAGCGCACAAAATTGAAGTGCCAGCAAAAGAAGATGGTTATATTTCAGAAATCGTTGCAGAAAAAATCGGCGTAGCAGCAATGAAGCTAGGTGCAGGACGTGCAACAAAAGAATCTGAAATCGACTTAGCAGTTGGTATTATGCTAAATAAAAAAGTTGGAGATTCAGTGAAAAAAGGCGACTCTCTTGTTACAATCCACAGCAATAGCGAAGATGTACAGGAAGTAATGGATATCGTTTATGATTCTTACAGCACGGTCGCTGAAAAAGTAGAAGCTCCAACGTTAATTTATAAAGAAATTCATTAAGAAAGAGAGAGGAAGAACAAAATGAGTCAAAACATTACGGGTATTATTGATCATACATTATTAAAAGCAGATGCAACAGAAGAGCAAGTTACGGTTTTAGCACAAGAAGCAAAAGAATATTCATTCGCTTCGGTTTGTGTAAATCCAACGTGGGTAAAAAAAGCAGCTGAGTTATTAAACGATGCTCCAGAAGTGAAAGTATGTACGGTAATCGGCTTCCCTCTTGGAGCTACTACTTCAGCAGTAAAAGCATTCGAAACAACAAATGCAATCGAAAACGGTGCAGATGAAGTAGATATGGTAATCAACATCGGCGCGTTAAAAGATAAAAACTATGACTTAGTGCAAAGCGACATTCAAGCAGTAGTGGATGCTGCAAAAGGAAAAGCGCTAGTAAAAGTAATTATTGAAACAGCTCTTTTAACAGACGAAGAAAAAGCAAAAGTTTCTGAGCTAGCTGTAAAAGCTGGAGCTGATTTTGTTAAAACGTCAACAGGCTTCTCTACAGGAGGCGCAACGGTAGAAGACGTAGCGCTTATGAGAAAAACGGTTGGACCAGATGTAGGTGTAAAAGCTTCTGGCGGCGTTCGAGGCTTAGAAGATGCAAAAGCAATGATTGAAGCTGGTGCAACACGTATTGGTGCAAGCTCTGGCGTATCAATTGCAAAAGGTCAATTAAGCAACTCTGATTATTAATAAATGACAGCAGGTTAGTACTAACTAACCTGCTGTAAACTAAGCAAAGGATGATGACGGTGGAGCCAAAACAATTAATAGATGAAGCAATCGCAGCAAGCAAACAAGCACATGTACCGTATTCTCACTTCCATGTTGGTGCAGCTCTTTTAACAACCGATGGGAAGATTTATCGTGGATGCAATATTGAAAACGCTTCCTATGGATTGACGAACTGTGCTGAGCGAACGGCTATTTTTAAAGCTGTTTCAGAAGGGGACAAGCAGTTTTCAGCTATTGCAGTTGTAGGAGATACGGACGGCCCAATTTCTCCTTGCGGCGCATGCAGACAAGTATTAGCTGAGTTCTGTGATGATCACACACAAATTATCTTAGCAAACCTAAAAGGAGATTTTGTGATTACAAACATTAACGAAATCTTACCGGGCTATTTTTCATCAAAAGACTTACAAAAATAAGTAAGCAGTGGAGGATACTATGAAATATTTAATTGGCATCTTAGGATTACTCGTTGTCTTTGGATTAGCGTATCTTGCAAGTAATAACCGTAAAGAAATCAAATATAGACCAATCGTTATTATGGTTGTGATTCAGCTTCTTTTATCAGCTTTACTTCTAAACACGAAGTTTGGCTTGATTATTATTAATGCGATTGCCAGCGTTTTTGGAAAGCTGCTTTCATACGCAAACCAAGGAGTAGAGTTCGTATTTGGGGGCATTGCGAACAAAGGATCAATGCCGTTTTTCTTAAACGTGCTGCTTCCAATCGTTTTTATCTCTGTCTTAATCGGGATTTTACAGCACTTTAAAATTCTTCCTTTCATTATGAAATGGATTGGGTTAGTTCTCAGCAAGATTAACGGAATGGGAAAATTAGAGTCTTATAACGCAGTAGCTTCAGCCATTGTAGGTCAATCAGAAGTATTTATTACCGTTAAAAAGCAATTAGACAAACTGCCGCCAAACCGTTTATATACGCTTTGTGCATCAGCTATGTCGACGGTTTCAATGTCCATTGTCGGTGCTTATATGACAATGATTGAACCAAAATACGTAGTAACAGCAATTGTGATTAACTTATTTGGCGGATTTATTATTTCTTCTATCATTAACCCTTACACAGTAACGGATCAAGAAGATATTTTAGAGGTACAAACAGGTCATAAGCAAACGTTCTTTGAAATGCTTGGCGAATATATTATGGATGGATTTAAAGTAGCAATTATCGTAGGTGCGATGCTAATTGGTTTCGTTGCGCTGATGGCTGCGATTGATAACGTGTTTGAAATGCTGTTTGGTCTGTCGTTCCAGCACCTGCTTGGCTATGTGTTTGCACCGTTTGCATTCATCATGGGTGTTCCTGCTTCAGAAGTAGTAGCAGCGGGCGGAATTATGGCAACAAAACTTGTAACAAATGAATTTGTGGCAATGATGAGTCTTTCAGATATGGCTTCAACATTCAGTGCTAAAACACTTGGAATTGTATCCGTATTCTTAGTATCATTTGCTAACTTCTCATCAATTGGAATCGTGTCAGGAGCGGTTAAAGGCTTAAGTGAAAAGCAAGGAAATACAGTAGCGCGCTTTGGTCTTCGTTTACTTTATGGAGCTACGCTTGTAAGCGTACTGTCAGCGATTGTTGTCAGCTTCATTTTATAAGTGTAATAGAAACAGAAAGAAAAGCAGTTTCCTTTTCAAAAGGAATTGCTTTTTCTTTTTTACATGTAAACCATAGCTCCGCGCATCCTAAAGAAAAACATCGACACAGAGGAGGACAAGAAAAGCTGGGGGCTTTTCTTACTGAAAAATGGATCAAATTGGACTGTTGCTGTCAGGTGCAGCTTTATTTTTAAACGGACTCATGCTGCTTGGAAAAGCGGATGAAAAAAACGTAGGCGTATTTAACTTATTTGTTGGAGCTTTTCAAGTTATTGTTCCGTTTTATTTAATTATTACGTCAGACCAAAGCAACTGGATTTTATATGAAAGAACGGCAATCTTTTTATTTGGCCTTACGTATTTATATGTAGGCGTGACGGTATTAAAAGGAATGCAGGGAACGGGGCTGGGCTATTATTCACTTTGGGTATCGATTATCGCTTTAGTGTACGTGACGGTTTCTCTTGTTCACTATCATGACGTCGTAAACGCCATTACATGGATTCTTTGGTCGTTTTTATGGTTTTTATTTTATGTGCTTAATACGAGCAAAAAAGATGTATCTGCATATGTAGGGAAAGTGGCGATTGTACAGTCGTGGGTTACCTTAACAATTCCAGCGCTGTTTTCGCTAACGGGCGTATGGGGAAATAAAGATATGTACAATATGTGGGGAATCGTGCTAGTAGCTTCCATCATTTATTTTGTATACGTAGGATACCGACTATTCTTTTCTCAGCCGAAAAAAATGATTTTGAAATAAAGTATTTACAAAAAATAGATAATAATGGTAAGATGTTAGAAATTAAATGCCGTGAAGAGAAAAGTAGACAGCGCGTATTCTTAGCAGAGAGCTCCGGAAGCTGAAAAGGAGCAAGAAAAACGCTGTTGAAACAAGCCTCTGAGCAGCGCATTGGATCTAACGTGATAGTGCGACGGCTGCTTCCGTTACAAAGCTAGAGTATAAGCGAAAGCCGTACTCGATAAGGTTTATATGGCGACATATGAACAAACTAGGGTGGCACCGCGATTTATAATCTCGCCCCTAAGACAGATGTCTTGGGGGTGGGATTTTTTTATTGGCAAAAATCAATAATGAAGCGGAGGCCTTTCTTTTATGAAAAATAAGCTGTTGTCTTGGAAATACCCGTGTTTATTGCTGTTTGGAATTGGCACTAGCAATATCGGCGACTGGATTTATTTAATTGCTTTAAATGTCATGATGCTTGATATGACGAATTCGCCGCTTGCGGTTTCAGGACTATACATGATAAAGCCGCTTGCTGCGCTCTGTACAAATATATGGTCTGGAAGCTTAATTGACCGCATGAACAAACGGAAGCTGATGATGTTTTTAGATTGGATGCGCGCCGGAATTATTGTTTGCCTTCCGTTTTTCTCATCCATCCTTATCATTTATGTGCTGGTATTTATCATCAGTATGGCAAGTTCGATGTTTCGTCCGACATCGATGGTCTATATCACAAAGCTTATTCCAATTGAAAAGCGAAAAAGATTTAATTCACTGCGCAGTTTGATTGACTCAGGAGGCTTTCTTCTTGGTCCGGCTGCAGCCGGTGCGTTATTTATGATTGGAACGCCTGCGTTTGCTATCTATGCCAATGCTGCAGCGCTCGTGGTGTCAGGAATGGTTACTTTATTAATGCCGAACTTAGATATAAAAACAGAAGCTAAAGAAAATAAACTCTCTGTAAACACGATTGGAGAAGATTGGAAAGTGGTGTTTCGTTTCAGTAGAGCTAACAGATATATTATGACCATTTATGTATTATTCAGTTTCTTAATGGTCATGGCCACGGCAATTGATTCACTTGAAGTTTCATTTGCAACAAAAGTCATTCATTTGTCCGAAAGTGAATACGGATTTTTATTAAGCGTAGCAGGCGCTGGTATTATGATTGGCGCAGTTGTGAATACACTGTTGGCTCAGAAGCTGTCGACGAACTTTCTCATAGGCGCCGGCAGTGTAGGAGTATCGCTTGGCTATTTGCTGTACGCGTGTTCGTCTTCTTTTCAAACCATGGGAACAGGATTTTTTAGCTTATCTTTTGCGTTAGCTTTTGCAAGTGCTGGTTTTCAAACCTTTTATCAAAACAGCATTCCCGTTGACATGATGGGAAGAGTAGGAAGTATCTATGGACTGCTTGAGTCACTCCTGATTATTATGATGACCTTTCTATGCGGAATGGCTGCACACATTGTTTCAATTCAAGGAGCTGTAATTGGTGGAAGCCTGATCATGCTTTTAAGTACGGTTGTATTGTTTTTGTGCACGTTAAAGCCGGCGTTTTATAAAATAAGTTTAGTCAAAAAACAAGGAATCTAACGCATAGGTACTAATGTAAAAATAAGCTAAGAAGCCGATAAAAAGAAATGAATACAGAATAAAGGGTGAGAAAGCACAGTGAAAATGAAAGATGCGTTAAAGAAAAAAGGAATGTTTGTTAAAAAATTATCGAATCAAGGTGAATTCTTCCGGAAGCGGTGGGAAAATGAATTTACAGATGCTTTAAGCGCATCGCAAAAAAAGAAAATTTATATGGACCAATTTTTATGGCATGCGTTTAGCTATGAAAAGCTACCTTGTTTACAAGGAGAACAAGCGGTTCAAGCGTTTGAGCACCAAGTTAAGAACGACTGTTATTTGTTGTTTGAGCATGATGAACGAGTGCTGCAGCTATCTAAATGTAAGCATTTAACAACTGATGATTTAAGTGAAAATACAAATATGTATTTAGAAGATTTATACGTGGTGGATAAAGATTTTACGTGGACTTATGTGATCACGCATGAAAGTTCATGTGGACCTTACTTTTACCGCACATAAGTAAAGATAGAGCCTGCCGATTAATACGGCAGGATTTTTGTTATAAAAAAACATTTTATAAATTAAAAGTAATTATAGTAATTAAATGGTTTTTTAACTGAATTTATTGGGTATTTATTACTAACTATTATCCATCTCTCTCCTATATCTATATTACCATTTGGGATTTTTTCAAAAAATAGGATATGAAATTAATTTTTTGTATGCTAAGGTAATTACTGCTAGTAAGCTTGTCTTACAAAATTAGGTTTAAAAAGGAGGTTTTTGTATGAAATGGTATTTACATGTGCTAAAAAATTATGCAACGTTTCAAGGAAGAGCAACACGTACAGAGTATTGGATGTTTGTCTTATTTAATTTTATTATTTCTTGCGTGCTTTCAGCTATTGAATTCATGACAGAGAAGCCTACATTTTTGTTTACAATTTACGCTGTGGCAGTCCTAATCCCATCACTTGCTGTGACAGCGCGCCGCCTGCATGACACGGGAAAAAGCGGTTGGTGGCAACTCATTAGCATTATTCCAATTATCGGGGGTATTTGGCTGCTCATTCTTCTATGTCTAGGAAGTGAGGAGCAGGTAAATCGCTTTGATGTACCAAATAAAGTTGCGTAGGTTTTAACCGTTAGATAATTTAATTTAATAAATAAAGAGAGGGTTTAAAAATGCACTGGTATATAAAAGCGTTAAAAAATTATGCAACGTTTCGAGGGAGAGCAACGCGTACGGAGTATTGGATGTTTACATTATTTAGTTATATCTTTGCGCTTGTTCCATTTATATTTATTTTCATTGATTCACTTACAGTCTTTGCACCTATTTTAATATGGTTATACGCAGCAGCAATGATTCTCCCTTCACTTGCCGTTACTGTTCGCCGACTGCATGATACAGGAAGAAGCGGCTGGTGGTATTTAATTAACTTTGTTCCAGTTGTCGGAGGCATTTGGCTGCTCATCTTACTTTGTCAAAGAAGCGAAGTAACGGCCAATATTTACGACACAGACACGCAGGCTTCTTAACCAGAGTGGTTTATTAGTTTAAAAGTGAGTAAACTAAACGTGTGAATTGTATCTAAATTAAAAAGAGGTTGGGACAAAAGTAATTTAGTTGAAGAAAATCCGAACTAATTGAGATTCTTGATGGAGAATCCAATTAGTTCGGATTTTTTCATAGTGTGATGGTGAACGTGAATTTTATGTGTATAGGTTCTTCTAGCGCCCGCGGAAAGCGAAGCCTAGCACGGAAATCAACGGCGGTGTCATAAGCGGTCCAGCTCATGTATCTGATTTGTTCGTCTTTAGGTTGGATTCATTTCGTTATATCTTGGCCTTGGCCTCTTTTTTCATTTTCCCACACGCTGCCGGGAATTTCTTTTCGAAGAACAGGTGCAATATCACTTGCAAAGCGCTCTAGCTGTTCGCGCTGCTCTGCTTCGCTTAGACCGTCTACGCTGATGCTCAGCACTTCGTTTCCATAAGCATGGTGATAGTCTATTATTTTTTCAATGATTTGCTCTGGGCTTCCTACTAAAGCAGGGCCGTGTTGAACGATGTCTTCTAGTGATGTGAATGGCGATTGATTAAGCTTGGCTGCTTCTGTATTGCTAAATGCGTTATAGTATGGACGATAGCGGCGAATCGCTTCTTCCGTTGTATTAGAAATATATAGGCTGCTTGCCCCTGAACCGACGATGGCTTTGCGTGGGTCATGGCCATAATAAGCAAAACGTTCGCGGTAATGGTCAATCAGCGCTTTATATTTAGCCTGAGGGTGAAAAGAATTGGATGAAAATAGAGGCTCTCCGTATTTAGCTGCAAGTTCTGTAGACAGCGGGCTTGACGCGCTTCCATGCCAAACGGGAATAGAAGGCTGAAACGGCCGAGGCTGAGTCGTAACGTTAGTTAAAGGCGGACGATAACGGCCGCTCCACGTGACATTTTCTTCTGTCCAAAGCTGTTTTAAAAGAGCGTATCTTTCAGCAAGAGACTCCCATTGTTCTTCTTCTGTAATGCCAAAAAGCGGATAATGACGGGGATCATTGCCTTTTCCAATAATCAGTTCAAGGCGTCCACCCGACAGGTGATCAAGCGTTGCGTAATCTTCAGCTACTCGTACAGGATCTAAAATGCTTAGAACGGTAACGGTAGTAAGAAGACGAATGTGCGACGTTTTAGCAGCGATTGCACTTAAAACAACGGGAGGAGAAGAAGACAAAAAAGGAGCTCCATGTCTTTCGCCGACTCCGTAAGCATCAAAACCTAATTTTTCTGCCAGTACTGCTTGATTTAACACATGCTGAAATTTTTCTTGAGCAGTTAATGTTTTTCCAGTAACCGGGTTTGGAATGTTTTGAATAAGGCTAAATAAAGCAAATTTCATACGTTTTACCTCCAAAAGATAAAATGGTGGACGACAATAAAAAAAGCAAACGTACACTCATTATCGTGTCCATTTGCCTCCAGTTGACTGGTAGATATGCAGTTTCATTGTTTTATTAGTTGTATCTTAAGCGGTAGGCGCCGAGCTGTCAAGATAATCTTTTTTCTAAAACCTACTTGATTTATCGGTTAACTAGTATTATGATGTGAATAATCTTACACGAAGTAAGCCCACTGGTTAACCAGAGGCTCTTGATGAAGCAGGTGCTTTATCAAGAGCCTCTTTTTATTACATAATAGAGGGATTCAGGGGAGGAACGTATGAAAAAATATTGGCTGTTTTTACTTTCAATTGTAGTAGCTGTGAGCGTGGCAGGATGCGGAAAAAACGTATCTTCAAGTGCAGGAGAAAAGAAAGAAAAAGATGTTCAAACGATTGTTGTTGGAACGGGCACTCAGTTTCCTAACATTTGCTTTATTGATGATAAAGGCAAACTGACCGGTTATGATGTAGAAGTAGTAAGAGCGATCGACAAAGAGTTAAAGGATTATAAATTTGAATTTAAAACGATGGAATTTTCAAATCTGCTTCTTAGCTTAGAAAGTAATAAAATTGATATGATTGCTCATAACATGGCTCAAAACGCTGAGCGGAAGAAAAAGTTTTTATTTAATGATGAAACATATAATTATTCTCCGCTTTATGTAACGGTCCCTAAAACTCGAGATGATATTCATTCCTTAAAAGATTTAGAAGGTGAAAAAATGATTGTAGGAGCTACAAGCAATGCGGCTGTCTATCTAGACAAATACAATAAAAAACACGGCAATAAAATCGATGTAATTTACGCCGGTCAAGGTGCGGATGATGCTACTACTCAATTAAAAACAGGCCGGGCAGATGCTACGCTTGCGACACCATTTTCCATCGACTTTAGCAATCAAGCGCTGAAATTTCAGCAAAAAACGGTTGGAGATATCGTGATTAATTCAAAAGTATATTTTATGTTTAACAAAAAAGACGAAAAGTTAAAGTCGGAAGTCGATCAGGCGATTAAAAAGCTGAAAAAAGACGGTACATTAAAAAAACTCAGCACAAAATGGCTAGGAGAAGACTATACGGTGCAAAATTGACTATCGCAAAAAAGCAGCTGCCCATACAGCTGCTTTTTGGTATCATATAAATCCAATAGACAGAAGAAACGATCTGCAAAGAAAACAAAAATTAGTGTATAGTAGAGCTATAAGTACTATAAAAGCAGGACCGCAGTAGGAGGCCATTCATTGATTACGGATTTACAGCGCGGAGATTTCTTTCAAAAAGGACATCGTTATCGCAGAAAACAAATTCATAAGCTTTATAAAGGACAGGAACAAAGCGAAATATCAACGCCAAAAGCGCATCCATATATTTTTATTTTCACAAAAGAAAGCGGAAGTGAATACGGAACAGGACACGGGTGGAACAGAGATAAAACCGCTTTTTTCTATACAGGAGAAGGCCAAAGAGGATCGATGCAGCTCATTAAAGGCAATAAAGCGCTTCGTGAACATTTCTTATCAGGAAAAGCCGTTTACTTGTTTCACTACGTGGAGCCTGGAGTAGTAGAGTTCATTGATGAAGTGACGTATATTAATCATCAATTAGAAATTATGTGGGACTCAGACGGAGAGCTTCGTGAAGCTATTATTTTTGAACTTGAACGAAATCCTGTAATCGAGGAAAAAGCAGCAAAGCTGGATGTTTCACCTTATTCAACTGAACAGCTTCGCCAGCTCTCATTAGGAGAAGAAAAAAAGACAAGTGTTTACAAACAAACGGCAGCTCTTAAACAATATGTTCACAAACGCGCAGCAGGCATTTGTGAAGCCTGCGGAGGAAGCGCGCCGTTTATCGCAAAAGATGGAAGCTCCTTTGTGCAAATGTACTATCTTTCAAAGCTTTCAGAGAGCGGACTAGCTAAGCCAAAGGACGCTGCGGCACTATGTCCCAACTGTTATAGTCGTCTACGCTACGGGAAAGATAGTGAAGTATATAAAGAAGAGCTGATTACTAAAATTAATGGAAAAGAAGCAGGAAAGAAAAATGAGTAATATCGTCTTTTTTATTTTATAAAAAACCGTCTCTAGGCAGGGCAGCTGCCGAGGCGGTTTTTTTGTATGAAGAATGACTTTAAAAAATAAAGGCAATAAAGCGTATAAAATTAATGGAAAAACAGATAATGAAAAACTGAAGCTTTCGTTTAGAAAATAGTAAAAGCTGGGGTGATGTGCTGTGGCAGACAAGTATGACTGTGTCATTATAGGTGGAGGAATTGCAGGACTTCAAGCCGCTATTCAGCTTGGAAGATATAAGCGCAGTGTATTGGTTATTGATTCAAACGATGGCCGTTCCAATCTTTGCAAAAATTATCAAAATATATTGGGATGGCCTGAGGGAATAAGCGGGCAAACTCTAAGAGAAACGGGAAGGCAGCAAGCAAAAAGCTACGGCATTCAATTTGCAGAAGAGCGTGTCCTTCAGTGTGAAAAAGAAATAGAGGGGTTTAACGTCATTACAAACTCTGCGAACTACGAAGCAGCTACTTTACTGTTTGCGACCGGAGTCGTAGACCGGATTCCTTCTGAACTTCAGCAAGAGCTATATCACTGTATGGGAAAAACCGTATATGTATGTCCCGACTGCGATGGGTATGAAGTAAATAATAGAAGGGTATTAGTACTAGGGTCAGGAAAAGCAGGAGCGAGTTTATCTCTTACGCTAACATATTGGGCAAATGACATTACGTACATTAATCATGACAAAAAAGAGATTGGACCCTTAGCAGATACCTTGATGCAAAAGGGAATTACCTATAAAGAAGCGGAAATAAAAAAAATCATAGCTGAAGCAGAAATGTTAAAAGGAGTCATCCTCGAAAACAATGAATTTATCTATGGAGAAAGAGGTTTTTTAGCGTTCGGAGGAAATAAAGTTCGAACAGAATTAGCGTATGAGCTCGGAGCAGAACTTCTGGAAAATCAGCACATTATCGTAAATCCGCGTACAAAAGAAACCAACGTTTCAAACGTGTGGGCAGCAGGAGACATTGTGGCTCATTCTGAACAAGTGACGGTAGCGATGGGAGAAGGTTTACAAGCAGCTATCTGGATACACAAACGTCTGTTAGAACTATATGAAAAATAATTATTTTTATAAAAAAAGTAAAATTGCATGTTTTGTTTCCTTTCTGTTAGGGAACTGGAAATAAAAGAGAGATAAAACATGATTAAAAATGAGGAGAAGGAGTGGCAAAAAAGTGGTATATAGTCAAGCAGTAAGAAAACCTGAGTTTCAACAAGCAGAATCGGAAGGGTTAAATGAAGCCATTCACGAGTACATAACTCGTCGTACACGTCACAATGCACCGGTTGTGGATGCGCTTCGATATATTATGACCATTGAACATAAACATGAACGTATGCAGGTAGCAGCAGAACTGTTCGGAACAGCTATCCAGCGTGTAAAAGATCAAGATATTATTCAATATCTAAAAAAGTGCGGAAGTTACAAAAGAATTTCTGATACGACGGAATAAAACCGTTTTCTTTGAAAAAGCGCCTTGAATGGAAAGGGGCTTTTTTTGTTTCCTCCATTTAAAAGCAAGGGGAAATACATAGAATTCTTCCAGTTTGCGCATAGTAAATAAAGCAGAATTAATTGAGGAAGAGACAGAGTTTTGTATCTGATTACGTGAATGAACGTTAAAGTAGAATACAATCTTCACTTGTACAGATGCCGACTTTTGAATAAATAGAGCTCTATGTATCCCTAGCAGGAGGTTTAGTGTATGAGTCAAGAAATACCCTTAAGTTCAAGTGAAATTGCTACTCTTTGGATGACCTATCAGCAAAAGACAATGGTCCGAAGAATCTTAGAATATTTTATTGCACACGCAGAAGATGACCGAGCAAAAGAAATTATGCAAGATACGCATATGCAAGTGGTGAACTACATTGAAGATATCAAAAAAATTTTACAGAATGAAGGGGCAGCCATACCGGTAGGATACACAGAAAAAGACGTAAATGTCTGTGTTCCTAAGCTTTATGATAAGATGTTTGATATTATGTTTCTTCGCCTTTTAAAAGAAATTAGCATGGGGCTACATACGCTTCATTTAACCATGTCCTACAGAAAAGACATGATTTCACTATATAAAGAGCTTACCGCTTTCACGCAAAGTGGCTATGACAAATGTGTAGATTATCTTCAGGAAAAAAACGTGCTTCCAAGACCTCCAGCTGTTTCAGTACCTAAAACAGTGAAGTTTGCCGAAGGCACAGATTACATGAATGGAATCCATTTGTTTTCGAGTAAACGTGCATTAAATACTGTAGAGGTAGCACATATTTATTATGCAATTGAAAGCAACGTTCTTGGCATGCAAATGATTACAGGGTTTGCTCAAGTAGCAAATGAACCTGAAGTGAAGAAGTATTTTGTAAAAGGAAAAGAGCTGGCTAAGAAAGTTGTAAGTGATTATAGCAAAATTCTTCTGGAGAGTGATATTCAGACGCCTGCGACGTGGGGTGCGAAAGCGACAGAATCAAAAGTAGCACCTTTTTCAGATAAACTGATGATGTACTGCGTGAGTTTATTCTGCAGTTTCGGGCTGGGGAGCAACGCTTTAGGCACCGCGTTTAGTTTGCGTGGAGATCTTCCTTTTACACTTGTCAGTACGGCCAAAGACATTTTAACATACGGGCAAGACGGGGGAAAAATCATGGCCAAAAACGGATGGCTTGAGGAACCGCCAAGTATGGAAGACCGAAATGATTTGATTAAATAGAAAGATCATAATACATCAAGAAAACTTCTTTTTTTAAAGAAGTTTTTTCTTTTGGATAAAAATGTCGTTATTTGTTCATTTAACGGTTTGTTGTTTGAATAAAAAGGATATATAAACTATAAATTTACAATTATATGATAAAAAAGGAGGGTTTTTCAGATGAAATGGTACATAAAGGTGTTAAAAAATTATGGGGTATTTTCTGGTCGAGCAAGCCGAACTGAATACTGGATGTTTGTGTTAGTTAACTTTGTTATTTCATTTATTCTGTCTTTCATACAATTCGTTATTGATAAGCCTCTTTTTCTGCCTGTAATCTACTCGTTATTGATTGCAGTCCCTTCGTTAGCGGTAGGAGCAAGAAGGCTCCACGATACGGGAAAAAGCGGATGGTGGCAGCTCATTACATTGGTTCCACTCATTGGAGGTATTTGGCTAATTGTTTTATTCTGCCAGCCTAGCGATCCAAAAGAGAATCGTTTTGGTACAACGGCCAAAGCAGCATAAATAGAACTCCCCCTTATATAAGGGGGAGTTTTTTAGTGCATAGGTTCTACTATAGTTCCATCATAAGCAGATTGGTAAATGGCTCGTATGTCTTTTTCATGAAGAGGCAAAGGACTGCGAGCGAGAATTCGTTTTTGCTGGACGCCATCTTCTGTCAGCTTTTGAAGGGCACTTTCTGGAATATCAAATCGGCGAAGAGTCTGAGGAATTCCGACGTCTTTGATAAGTGACTGCAGGTGTTTTACACACTGGTAAGAAGCTTCTTCTGTTGATAAAGAGGTAGCGTTTCCACCTAGTGCTTCAAAAATATCCCGCATTTTTGTCACGCAGCTGCTGCGGATATAGCCCATAACGTATGGAAGCAGTACGGCGTTTGATTCACCGTGAGAAATATGAAACTGTCCACCTAACGGGTATGCAAGTGCATGAACCCCAGCAACACCGGCGTTAAAAAAAGCAAGACCTGCTAAATAGCTTCCGTAGCTCATCTGAGTTCGCGCTTCTTTATCTTTGCCATCTTCTACAGCTGCTCTTAAAGAAGAGCTGATCATGCGTATAGCCTTTAGGGCTAAGGCGTCTGTTGCTGGATTTGCATTTACTGATATATAAGCTTCAACGGCATGAGTTAATGCATCAACCCCTGTAGCCGCCGTTACTTTAGGAGGCACGCTCAGCGTAAGCTCGGGATCTACAATCGCGGCGTCCGTAAGCAAGTAGTCGTGGGTCACAACGTCTTTTGTGCTTTCAAGAGACAGCACAGAAATATTCGTTACTTCTGAGCCCGTGCCGGAAGTTGTGGGAATTAAAATTTTAGGAAGACCTTTTTTTGAAATTTGTTTTCTACCAGTTAAGTTCAAGTATTCTTCTACAGCTCCGTCGTGAACGGCTAAAACGGCCGCAAGTTTTGCTAAATCTAATGCGCTGCCGCCGCCAACTCCAATGACTAAATCAAATTTTCGGCTTTTTGCGTAAGATACGAGTTTTTCACCAAGCGCTAAGGGCGGCTCTGGTGCCGTATCTGCATATACATCTACTTCGTATCCATTTTGGATAAGAGGAGCACTCACTTTATCTACAAGTCCAATGTCTTTTAACACGGGATCTGTGACGATTAAAATATGAGCAGGGTCATATTTTTTTACTTCCGGAAGCAGTTGCTGAAGTGATCCCCATCCTGTGTAGCTGAGAGGGGTGAAAACTAGTTTTGAAATGGTCATTTGTTTGCCCTCCGATTTATAGAAAATTTTTTTATATCAAGCAGCTGCTTGATTTCATTCGTAATAACCTTCAGTAGATTTGCGGAACTGCTGAAATTGATTTGCATCGTGACCAAACCAAACTTGCGAATTAGTTTCATAGGCTAGACGGCGTATACGTTCAACCGTGTTTGCATATCCAAGAGAGTCGTAGATAATACCGGGTGGTTTAACAGGAGGACCATAGCTCTCAGCTGTATAGATTGTATCGGATGCTAAGATAATGCCACCTGTTTCAGGCAAATGAACATGAAGACCAAGCATACCCCAAGCATGTCCGCTTCCAAAATTCAAGACATTAATTCCTTCTGCCAGTTTGATGGTATCTTCGTTTCGTTTAATCGTTTTCCAACGAAGGTCATTTTTTATCCAGGCGTCAATGTCAGCCCAAATGTAAGCACCTTCTTTTTGATTGCGTGCATAAGACTGAAGAGTGCCGTTTAACTCATCTTCATGAACGATAACAGTGGCGTTAGTGAACAATTCTAAGCAGCCGGCATGATCAAGATGAAGGTGGGAGGCAACAACAAATTTAATTTCTTTAGGGTCAACCCCTAATTGTTCTAATCGATTTGGTAAATAACATTCTTCTGTAGCGGAGTAAGGAAACATTTGTTGAGTTGCTTCAGTCCAACGCCCTTGTGGTCCCATTGATTCAGGGTTGCAGGCTGTATCAAACAGAATTTTCCCTTCAGGATGATCAATTAATACAGTATAAATTGGAAACTCTACAAATTCCGTAGGTGCATGAGGGTTCTTAACAGTTGCTGGGTTATGCATTGCAAGCATCCAGTTTTTATCCATTTGCATCGAGCCGTTGTCCATCACATAAAGCTTTGGGTTAGGTTTGATAATATTACACATATAATAGCCTCCTAAACGTAGTTGAATTTTTGTTTGCGTTTTCAAAATCACTTTATACTACATTTACCCTATATGCTGGAGAGAATAATCCTTTTTAAAATGGATAGACTCTTTCCTATTCTTTCAACATACTAGACTGCAATTTTTATGCCAGTATTTGAAAAGTAAATATTAGCGCAGTTTTCCTTGGTTCTTATAACCAAGTGCGGAAAAAATTCACCGCTTTTAGAAGGAAAAAGGCTATTGTGCATTGAATGGTTAGTGGTGAAAATTTTCACCATATGTTGGCAGAAATTCACCATAAGAAAGGAATGCGAAACAATGACTTCTTTTAAAGGGAAAAAAGATTTGACGAACGAAACGTTACAGGCCATCATTGAATTCTCTACGGACGGAATATATGTAGTAAATAAAAAGGGAATAACGATATATGTAAATGAAGCTTATGAAAAAATCACAGGAACAAATAAACGAGACGTATTAGGAAAGCATATGCAAACCGTTATCGATGAAGGATATATTGATCAATCTGTTTCCCTACTTGTGTTAGTAGAAAAACAGCAGCGCTCTATTATGCAAACCATTTCAAGCGAAAGAGATGTTATGGTAACAGGAAATCCAGTGTTTAACAAACAAGGTGAAATAGAGCTCGTTGTGACCACTGTACAGGATATTACACAGTTAAACGCAGTTAAAAAAGAGCTTTTAAAGGTACAAGAGTTTTCGCATATGAATGCAAATAAATACGCTGTAAAAGTGAATGGGTCGGAACAGCCCCTAGTGTTTCAAAGCAATAGGATGAACTTGGTTTATCAGCAAGCCAAACAAGTAGCTCCGTTTCCTACAAGTATTCTTCTATCAGGTCCCTCAGGATCCGGAAAAGAAGTAGTCGCTAACCTTATTCACGATTCAAGCGATAGAAACAATCAGCCATTTATTAAAGTGAACTGCGGAGCCATTCCTGAGCCGTTGCTAGAATCGGAGTTGTTCGGCTATGAAAAGGGAGCTTTTACTGGCGCTCGAACAGAAGGGAAAATAGGACTGTTAGAACTCGCTGATGGCGGAACCTTGATGCTTGATGAAATTGGTGAAATGCCGATTTCCTTGCAAGTGAAACTGCTTCGAGTGTTACAGGAAAAGCAGGTACAGAAAATTGGAGGAACTAAAACAAAAAGTATCGATATACGAATCATTTCGGCAACAAATCAACATCTAGGAGAGCTTATTAAAAAGGGGAGGTTTCGTGAAGATTTATACTACCGTTTAAAGGTAGTCGAAATCAGCCTTCCGCCTCTATCTCAACGTAAAGAGGATATCAGTTTACTGGTTGATCATTATGTTTCCTACTTTTGCAGCTTGTATTACGTCCAAAAGCGCATATCAAATAAAGCGAAGCAAGTATTAGAAGCTTACCAATGGCCAGGAAATGTAAGAGAGCTTCGAAATATGGTGGAGAATATGATTGTGTCTATTCCTGGAGAAACAATTGAAGCCCATCATTTACCTTTTCATACTTATTATGAAGATGAAAAATGTGATTATTTACCTCTAAAAAAGAAAGTGGAGCAGTTTGAACAGCGACTCGTTAAAGAGACTATTCAACATTGTCCATCACTCCGGCAGGCAGCGAAAGAATTAGGTATCGATCATTCTACTTTAATAAAGAAACTAAAAAGATGGGAATGTAAAGAAAGAGAGGAGCAGGCTTGAGATACGTAACAAAAGAATTAGCCCAGAAAATTGTGTGTAGAACAATGGAGATTATTGATTGCAACATTAACGTGATGAACGAAAAAGGAGTCATTATTGGTTCTGGTGACAAAAAGCGAATGGACCAAATCCACGAAGGAGCGCTAATGGTATTAAAAAGCGGCAGTTCCTACGAAATTACTCAGCAGCAGGCTGACACGCTGCGTGGAGCCAAACCGGGCGTGAATTTGCCTATTTTCTTTAACGGGGACATTGTTGGAGTCGTGGGATTAACAGGACTGCCAGAACAGATTCGTAATTACGGAAAGCTCGTGCGCATGGCGGCTGAAATGATTTTTCAAGAAATGATTTTAATAGAGGAAATTCAGTGGGATGAACGATTAAAAGAAGAGGTGGTTCATCAGCTTCTTCAACAAGAAGAGCCGCTGGATTCCTTATTTTTTGAACGAGCGAATCGGTTTAATATTAACTTATACCTTCCAAGAATGGCACTAATTATTAAAGCTGAAAATCGCCATGAAGTTATGAAGGTTGTAAAGAAATACATAGCTAATAATGATCTATACGCTATGCTTCCAGACGGAGTGGTTCTATTAAAATCTATAGAAGCCGGCAGCGCTAGCAGCTATGCTGAACAGCTGGAAAAGCAGCTTCGTGCGTCTGATTGCCTTTATAAATTATCTGCAGGATCTGTTCAAGCTGATTTTAAAGGCCTTCATAGATCGTATCAGCAGGCAAAAGATACGCTTTCGGTTGGTTCAAAGCTTCATCCAGAAACTGATTTCTACTGCTATTCGGATTATCAAATTCCCGTACTGTTACGTCAACGCGCCGGTTTTCAAGAAAATCATGATCTGTTGCAATACTATGAAAAACTTAAGGAATATGATAAGAAAAAAGAGCTTATCGAAACGTTAACGATCTACATAGAAGAAAATGGCGAAGGAAGCACGGCAGCTAAAAAGCTTTTTATTCATCGAAATACGCTAAGCTACCGTTTAGATAAAATTCAAGATATCACGGGAAAAGATCCAAGGAAAGTAAAAGACCTTCTCGAACTGTATGTAGCGCTACTGCTATCTAAAATTTCATAATTGTGCACGTGCATAAAAGATCTTGTGATAGCAAGGTCTTTTTTTGTTGAAATGACTAATGAAAGAATTAAAGGTAGCGCTTACAATTAGCATTGGGGATAGAGGAAACAAGAAAGGGGATGCTTTATGGACGTTCAAGTAAGCGCATTAGGCGCGATTTGTGCATTAGTAATTGCCATTATATTAATTCTAAAGAAAGTGGCTCCTGCATACGGAATGATAGCCGGAGCTTTAATAGGAGGACTGATAGGCGGAGTTAATATTGCTGATACCGTTACTTTAATGATTGAAGGAGCGCAAGGCATCATTCCTGCAGTGCTGCGGATTCTTGCAGCTGGGGTATTAGCCGGCGTATTAATAGAATCAGGTGCTGCAGCGGTTATAGCAGAAACCATTGTAAAAAAACTCGGGGAAACAAAAGCACTTTTAGCGCTAGCGCTAGCCACACTTATTCTTACGACAGTAGGCGTGTTTGTTGATGTTGCTGTGATCACAGTAGCCCCTATTGCTTTAGCTATTGCGAAACGTACGGGTATGTCAAAGCCTGCTATTTTACTAGCAATGATCGGAGGAGGAAAGGCAGGGAATTTAATGTCTCCTAATCCTAACGCCATTGCTGCTTCAGATGCATTTAATATTCCGCTTACATCCGTAATGGCCGCAGGGATTATTCCCGCTATATTCGGCGTAGCAGCTACTTATGTAGTAGCCAAACGATTAGTGAAAAAAGGAACAATGGTTCGAGCTGAAGAAATAGATACAGTGGATGCAAGCAGCTTGCCGCTGTTTTTAACAGCCATCATAGCGCCAATCGTTACCATCGTCCTGCTGGCGCTGCGTCCGCTTTTTGATATTAATGTTGATCCGATGGTTGCTCTTCCCGCAGGAGGGATTGTTGGTGCCATTGTGATGAAAAAAGGAAAACAGCTTAATACATACGCTATTTCAGGGTTAGGGAAAATGTCAGGTGTAGCCATTATGTTGCTTGGAACGGGGACATTGGCAGGAATCATTGCTAACTCTCAGTTAAAAGACGTGATTATTCAAGGCTTGTCTGCCATTGGATTGCCAGCTTATGTTTTAGCTCCGGTTTCAGGTATTTTTATGTCAGCCGCAACCGCTTCGACAACGGCAGGAACAGCAGTTGCAAGCCAAGTTTTTGGATCGACGATTTTAGAGCTAGGCGTTTCTGCTTTAGCCGGAGCTGCTATGGTTCATGCTGGAGCAACCGTACTTGATCACCTCCCCCACGGAAGCTTTTTCCACGCAACGGGCGGAAGTGTAAATATGAAAATAAAAGAACGTTTAAAATTAATCCCTTATGAATCGCTGATTGGACTCATTATGGCAATTGTATCCACGCTTATATTTGGTGTATTAAAGCTATACGGGTAAAAACAAAAAGGAGTGTTTCTATGAAAATTGTGATTGCACCGGATTCATTTAAAGAAAGCTTAACGGCTCTGCATGTTTGTGAAGCGGTTGAAAAAGGAATAAAAGCTCATTTTCCAGACGCGGAGATTAGTAAAGTACCTATGGCAGACGGAGGAGAAGGAACTGTTCAGTCGCTTGTAGACGCAACGGGTGGAGAGATTATACAAGCGCGAGTAACCGGACCATTAGGTAAAGAGGTGGAAGCTTTTTACGGAATTCTTGGAGACGGCAACACGGCTGTTATTGAAATGGCAGCCGCTTCAGGCCTTCATCATGTTCCTGTCGATAAACGAAACCCGCTTATCACAACAACGCGAGGAACGGGCGAGCTCATTCTTAAAGCGTTAGATTATAAAGTAAAGCATATCATCATTGGCATCGGAGGAAGTGCTACAAATGATGGAGGAGCCGGTATGGCAAAAGCTTTAGGGGCAAAGCTTCTTGATGCTAACGGAGCAGAAATAAAAGAAGGAGGAGGCAGTTTAGATCAGTTAGCCTCTATCGATCTGACAAACTTGGATTCTCGGCTTGCTGAAGTCAAAGTAGAAGTGGCGTGCGACGTAGACAATCCGTTAACGGGTGAAACCGGAGCATCCGCTGTGTTTGGTCCTCAAAAAGGTGCAACTCCTGATATGGTTAAACAGCTTGACCGTAATTTAGCTCATTACGCAGCGATTGTTGGAAAAGAAATGGGTATTCATATTCAAAGTATTCCTGGTGCCGGAGCGGCAGGAGGACTAGGAGGCGGCCTGCTGGCATTTTTATCTGCGGAGTTAAAGCCAGGTGTAGACATCGTCATTAAAGCAACTCAGCTAGAAAGCTATATTAAAAATGCCGATCTTGTAATTACCGGTGAAGGAAAAATAGATGGACAAACCATTTACGGAAAAACACCCATTGGCGTAGCCAAAACAGCAAAAAAGCATAGCGTTCCGGTGATAGCGATAGCAGGGAGCATTGGAGCAGGAAGCGAAGCTGTGTATGAACATGGTATTTCGGCTTTATTTAGCGTCGTGCCCGAAGCGGTCGATCTGTCAGAAGCGCTGGAAAAAGCGGGTGAAAACATTGAACGAACGGCTAAAAACGTAGCGTCAGTTATACGCTTAGGCATCAAGTGAAGGAGTTACAGTTTTTATTGTTCTTTTTTAATAAATAGTAAAAGGTCTCTTCCATAAGAAGAGGCCTTTTTTTCGTTTAGTGCTGAAGTAAGCTGCTATCATTCTTTTAAATTTTATATAGGAAATAGAACTAAATGTTTTCTGAAGCGTCATAGTAAGTAAGCAGTCACAAAGAGTCACTAGGGTTGGCATCTGCTTGTTAATTGCTACTTACGGAAAGGAGAAGTAAACGTGCAAAAAAAGTTTAGGTTCTTGAGGATTCTACGAAACGTGATAGTAGCTATATTGGGGATATGCATCATATGGAGTGTAACGAATCAAGTAATGACGGCAGTGGAAAAGAAAAAGTACCCGCCTATTGGTCAATTAGTAGAGGTTAATGGCAGAGATATTCATGTATATACAAAAGGTAAAGGGGAAAATACGATTGTACTACTAACCGGCCTAGGAACGACTGCGCCTGCACTGGATTTTGAACCTTTAGTAAATGAACTGTCGAAGGATAATAAAGTTGTGGTAGTAGAACCATTTGGATACGGATGGAGTGATACTACGAATAAAAAACGTACGGTAGAAAATAGTGTAAGCGAAATGAGAGAAGCTTTGCAAAAATCGAATATAAAGGGTCCGTATATATTAATGCCGCATTCAGTTTCTGGCGTGTACAGCATGTATTACGCTAATAAATATCCAGATGAAGTAAAAGCAATTATTGGAATAGACCCTACGTTGCCAAAAGCGCTGGATTATTTTAAAGAAGAAGGGCCGAATATACCAAGTTTGATGAGTGTTTTAGCGCCAAGTGGAGTTGCTCGCTTAGCCCTGCTTACTAGTCCTAATCAGTATCTACCGCTAGCCGAAGAAGGAACGTATACAGCAAAAAATTTAAAAATGACAAAAGCAATCTCCAGCTGGAAAGGCTACAACAAAAACGTCATTGATGAAGCAAAAGAACTGAACAACAATATAAATAAAACTCTCGATATGTCGTTTCCTTCAAAAATGCCCGTAATGATTTTTACTAGAAAAATAGATAAAGAAGCAAAAGAAGGAAAATCAAATATTACGTTTTATCAAAACCAATTAAGTCACGTATCGTCGCAAAAGCTAGTTGTTTTACAAGGGCATCACTATTTACACTGGACGAAGTACAGAGAAATGAGCAAATATGTGAATGATTTTATAGATACATCTATTAATTCAAGTACAAAGAAATAAAGGTTTTAAGAAAAAGGAGTCCGAACCAGGGGTCTCCTTTTTTATGACGCTGCAAATAAAAGATTGCAGCCGCCATTAAGGGGTAGGATGAACTCTTTGTTTTTTACAAACGTAAATCATTTGAGTGCTTTGGTTGGTCAAAGCGCTCTTTTTCCAATCTCCATAGACGCTCGTAATCATAAATCCGCTACGTGTTAAAAGATGTTCCATTTCTTTCGGGAACGTGTAGCGTAAATCTATTTTCGATGTTATTTCTTTTATGATTTTTTCGTGATCTCTTATCTTTCTAGTTGTGAGGTTATACTGAATTTGTTTGATGGCATCATAGTGGCTGCTTATGTAGACGTCTGTTGTATATCGAGTGTCAGGATCTTGGTAGCTTTTCCAATATTCTTCTGCTTCTGTTGATGTTAGCTCTTCTATAGAAGGAAAACGTATTCCAACAATAAAGGTTCCACCTTCGTTCAAATGCGTATGAACGCCGCTTAAAAAAACATGCTGCTCCTCATTTGTTAGAAAATGCTGAAATGAATTTCCTACGATATAAATAAAGTCGCTTTTTACTTTTAAGTCGAGTTTAGTACAGTCTTGTTCCACCCATTTAACAGATAGCTTCAAAGCCTCGGCTTTCTTCTGCGCTTCTTGCAGCATAGGTGGATGAATATCTACTCCAATCAGGGAATGTCCCGCTTGTGCTAATGGAATAGTTGCGCGCCCTGTACCACAGGCTAAGTCAAGGATCATTCCGCGTTTGTTAGCTGCTTCTGTTAGTAAAAAAGCAACGTCTTCTGTATACTGCTCATTTTCATCATCGTATAAAATAGGGTTATTATATTCTTCTAAATTTGTTAACATAAAAGCGGACCTCCGTGTAGGCGTATTTTTACATAATTATAGCAAAAAAAGAGCTGAAACTAGTTTCAGCTCTTTCTTTTTACAGCCCAATCCTCCACAATTTCCGTAAATTCACTTAAGTATTCTTCAAATATTCGTTTTCGATGTCCGTTTGCTCCGGATGGATGAGGAAAGCCAAATAAATACGTATGCCTAGAAAACGAAGGTTCACGCGAAAGTTTTCTTAAAACATTTTCAACTGCTTTTCCTAGCGGAATGATTAAGCATGGATTCTTTATTTCGTTCAATTCCTGTGGAAACACTTCAAAAGCATAGTGTGAAAGAAGCGCTGATCGTTCAATTGGCGGCTGATGGCCCGTATAGTTTTTTCCTTTATAAAACACGGGATATTTCAGTACAGAAGTTGTATGCAGTAAATCTCGCTGTGAAGCAAATAACTCAGCGGCACTGTCCATACCGATCGCTTTTTGAACGCCGCACCTGTCTAACATGTCTATTAAATTGACTCTCATCGTTCCGCTAAAGCTAGCGGATTTTTTTGTTTCGTACAGTATTTGTTCAAGCGGATGATGATGGGACAGGCTGGAAACGCATTGTTTAAAAGCGGTTTTCATTTGAAACCAGCCCGGTGTGATGCCCGCAATGACAATATGAGCGTCTGGATTTATGTAGTCGTTATGAGGTGAGTAGTACATGCTTAATCCATTTTCTTGTCCTATTAAAAAGTCTTTTTGCAACAGCTGTACTTTCGTGAAATTCATATTATGCAATTGTTTAATGGCAGGCAGACATTGTTGAAAATAAGAATATTGGCTAATCATATGCTCTCTCTTTCCTTATCAGTATTTCTCCTTTTATTTTCCCCAACAAACCGTTTTATATCAAATATGAACAAATTCTTATAAAAATTGTTATTTACTAAAAGTTTACTCGAGTTTTAGTGCAGTGTGATAAAAATAAAGTAGTAATAGCAGTGATTTTGTCATTTTAACGGCGGAACTAGCAAAAGAAATGAAGAATTTTGGAGGATATTTTAATAAATTTACTGAAATTTTAAAATTATTTATTGAAAGCGTTTTATTAATATGCTATTCTTCCAATATAAGAGATAAATATTTAGTAAAAATAGAAGATTATAATAGAGAGGTAAAAAGATGGCAACTTTAAAAGATATAGCGGCGTACGCTAATGTTTCCAGTTCAACCGTATCCAGAGTACTAAATAATGATCATACGCTTTCTGTATCTGAGGTTACTCGTGAGCGCATTCTTCATGCAGCCAAGGAGCTGCAATATACGCCTGTGAAGATACGAAAAGGAACGGCAAACGGAAAAGACATAGAAGCTCCAAGGATAGGTATTATTTTTGCTCAATCCCTTGAAGAAGAGTTAGTAGACCCTTTTTTCTCTTCTATTCGCCATGGAATAGAGAGTGAATGCGCAGAAAAAGAAATTTTTACAGTAAAGTCATTTAGACTAAAAGGCATGAAGCAAGAAGAGCTGCTGCAGGATCTTGATGGAGTAATTGTAGTGGGAAGAGTTAGTCCAGAAACGGTTCAAGAAGTGAGCAATCATTTAGATACTATTGTTTTTATCAATCACAAAGCGGATGAGGATTTGTACGATTCGGTCATGATTGATTTTGAGAAAGCTACTAAACATGCATTAAATCATTTATTTGACCTCGGTTATAAAAGAATTGGCTATATCGGAGGAACAGAAAGGGAACACTATATAAATGGAAGTTCTATTATTGAAGATCAGCGTCAAACAGTTTTTGAAAGCGTTATGCACGAAAAGGGGCTGCTTGATTCTGAGAAAGTTTATATAGGAGAGTACTCAATGACTGAAGGGTATGAGCTGATGGTACAAGCGATTAAGCAAGGAAATCTTCCTCAGGCATTTTTTATCGCAAGTGATGCAATGGCGATAGGGGCGATGCGTGCCCTGCAGCAATCAAATATAAAGGTTCCTGAAGACGTAGCGATTGTAAGCTTTGATGATGTGGATGTCGCAGCATTTGCGAGCACGCCGCTCACCACGGTTAAAGTATATACCGAAGAAATGGGAAGGCAGGCTGTTAAAATGCTAGTGGATCGGCTAAGCGGCAGGTCTATTCCTTTAAAAGTCATGGTGCCGACTAAATTAATTTACCGTGAAAGCTGTGGAGCTTTACTCAAGAAGCAGTAACCTAAAAGCTATAACTCGAAAGGGGGTGATAAAAAAGCAGAATTCATACATAAAGAGTGATAAGGGGGAAGAAAAATAGAAAAAATCATAAAAAAGGCAGGTTAAAAAGCCCTAGAAACTACATACTTATTGGCAGATAAGTATGTAAATGAAAAAGCTTTTTCATCTCTAGGACTCTTTGAACCTTTGTAAAGGTATAGGACTAAATTATAAGTGACTTTATTTCGTTGTGCAATGAATTTGTCTATGATTAAAATACTGAATATTCAGTTATTTATAACTTGATAGAGTATAAGGAGGAAAGAAGATAAATGAAAAAGCTTACGTATCTTTTCGTTCTATTACTAGTCTTTTCTGTTGTGGCAGCGGGCTGCGGAAATAAAGAAGCATCAACAGGCGGAAATGGGAAAACAACGTTAACGCTTTTTTCTACGATGAGTAATAAAGGCGAGAGAAAAGCGCTTCAAAACGCAATTGCAGAATTTGAAAAACAAAATCCAGATATTAAAATTGATGCGAATTTTCCGGGTAACGGCTATGAAGATATGCTTCGTGTGAAAATGGGTGCAAATGATATGCCTGATTTATTTGATACGCACGGCTGGTCTCAGCTTCGCTACGGTGAGTATGTAGCAGATTTAAAAGATATGAATTGGGTTCAGCATTTGGATCCGGCGCTAAATCAAATTTTAAAAGATAAAAGCGGCAAAGTGTATGCGTATCCTTTAAATCAAGCAAAAGACGGAATTAGCTATAATGCGACGCTGTTAGAAAAATACGGAATAAAGCCTCCTAACACGATGGATGAATTTATAACAGCGTTAGAAACAGTAAAAAAGAAAAGCAAAGGAGAAGTAGCTCCTTTATGGATCCCAGGAGGGGAAAATGGGAATATTGCTCAAGTGTTTGATCAGCTGGCTACACCTCAGCTTATTACAGCAAAAAATAAGAACTATGCTAAGCAGTTGGAAAAAGGGACATTCAATTGGTCAAACTATACGCCGCTAGCGGAAACAATGGCAGAAATGAAGAAAAAAGGGCTGCTGAATGAAGATGTATTAACCGCAAAAGTATCTCAAGCAACGGAATTAATGGCTCAAAATAAAATTGCTTTTACATTTGTGGGCGGATCTCTTGGACCGGATGCAACTGAATTAAATCCTGAAGTAAAAGTAGGAACGGTACCGGTGCCTGCTATTCATAAAGGAGGCACGCAAAGCTGGATTGGCGGAGAGCGCTTTACCCTTGCTGCGTGGAAGGATTCTAAGCACCTTAAAGAAGCTAAGAAATTTATTGAATTTGTGTCACAGCCGGAAGTTGCCAAAAAGATTGCCGAAGGAACGTCTTCAGCATCGGCTCTGACAAACAATAAAACCCAAAACTACTACTCTGAATACTACGATAAGTATAGCGATATTAAAGTTGAGCCATACTTCGACCGAAAGTATTTACCGAGCGGTATGTGGGCAGTGATGTCTTCTACAGGTCAAGAATTGTTAGCGGGAAGTTTAACGCCAAAGCAATTATCAAAAGAGATGGAAAAAGAGTACAAGCGTCTCAGTAAACAATAAAATAGTGTGCAAAAGTTCCTTGTTCGCTAAGAAGCAGGGAGATAGGCTTCTGCTTCTTTTCAACACAAGCTGAAATAGGAGTGAACACGATGAATGAAATAGTCAGGAAAGAGTCGGTTTCCGTAGTAAGAGATACGGAAAAACGAAAGAAAAAATTAAAAACAGAGTCTTCTTTATGGTGGATGTACCTTCCCGGCTTAGTAATTATCACCGTTTTTATTATCTATCCTTTTATTAACGGAATTAGACTTTCCTTTACTAATTGGAATGGATTTTCACAAATATACGATTGGATTGGGCTCCAGCAGTATAAACGTTTGCTTGCAGACCCAACGACTTGGCTTGTGATAAAAAATACGCTGCTCTACGGAATAGGCAGCACTATTTTTCAAAATATTATTGGCTTGTTATACGCTTTACTTCTGAATCAAAGCATTAAAATGAAAGCTGTAACAAGAACAATTGTCTACCTTCCGGTTATTATCAGCCCAATTATTATGGGGTATATTTGGTACTTCTTTTTTGCCTACCAAGGAGGCGCTTTAAATGACCTTCTTGTATTTTTAGGCTTTGAGAAGATTAATGCTTTGGGGACTCCGGAGCTTAACTCTTGGATTATTGTGTTCGTCAATACGTATCAATTCGTTGGAATTGCGATGATTATTTATTTAGCGGGGCTGCAAAGTATTTCAAAAGATTATTACGAGGCGGCACAGCTTGACGGAGCATCGGCTCTTCAACAGTTTAAAAACATCACGCTTCCACTGCTCATGCCTTCGATTACAATTAACGTCGTTTTAAATATTATCGGAGGTTTAAAACTGTTTGACGTCATTGTTGCGCTGACAGGAGGAGGACCTGGAGATGCATCGCAGTCAATGTCTACTTTTATGTATGATTTATATTTTAGAAGACAGGACGCCGGCTATGCTGCAACTCAAGGTGTGTGCATGGCGCTCATTATCTTAGTCATTAGCTTATCAGCACTTGTGTACTTTAAGCGAAAGGAGACAGAAGCGTGATGGACTATACAAATAAACGGAAAAAACGGTTTTTTACCTTTCTAGCGCTTTGTATAACGCTCGTTCATATTGTCCCTTTTTATATTCTAGTTACGACTTCTTTAAAGGCAACCGGGGATTTTAGTTCAAAATGGGTATTTCCAAAAAGTATACACCTTGAAAATTTCACAGCGGCTTGGGAGCAAGCCAACTTAGGAAATTCTTTTGTTAATACATTTATCATTACGTTCGTTTCGGCGATTCTGCTTATTTTTTTAGGATCAATGGCTGCGTATCCTTTAGCGCGACGCCAAACGAAACTAAATAAGTACGTCTATTTTATCTTTATCGCCGTGATGGTAATACCGCCTTTAACAGCGCTAGTTCCGCTGTACAAAATGGTTGTGAATATGGGGATGATGAACACGTATCAAATTGCTATTTTAAATAATGTCGCAGCATTTTTGCCGCTAACGATCTTTTTATATGCGAGCTTCATTCGCTCCACTATTTCTAAAGAGCTCGAGGAAGCAGCAAGAATCGACGGGGCCGGCACGTTAACGATTTTCTTTAAAATCGTATTTCCACTGCTAAAGCCTGTCACTGCGTCTATTTTAATTATTGCAAGCGTCTATATTTGGAACGACTATCAGTTTGCGATTTTCTTCCTTCAAGATAAGGAAATGCATACATTAACCGTTACGCTAGCAAGCTTTTTTGCCGAAAATCAAAATAATCTTAGCTTAGTAGGAGCAGCTGCGATTATTGTGATGCTTCCAATGACCATTTTATTTTTAGTGCTACAAAAATACTTTATTGCAGGGCTTTCATCAGGATCTGTAAAAGGATAAAACCAATACGAGGAAGGAAG
>NZ_CP138623.1:0-39185 GCF_045784335.1 Priestia sp. HNGD-A6
TTGAATCAGCTAGAGCCAGAGAAACTCGAGAAACTCTTATCGATAATCCAGCCTTATGAAAAGGGTCAATATATATACCCAGGAATTCTTATTCGTCAGTTAAATATTCCGATGACTGAAGCTTATAATATCTTAAACATTATTAAAGAGTTAGGTTTTGTGAGCATGAATTACGAAGTTTATTGTTTTAAATGCAGTAAATTTACCGGACATGTGTTTGAAACAATCAGCCAACTCCCGGAATATATAGAATGTGAAGAGTGCGGCAGAGAATTAAAGCCATTAGATGACAGTATTGTGGTATATAAGGTGATTGTTGATGAATAATATAGGCTTTTCTCCGAAACAACTCTTACTTGAGATGTACGAAACGGACGAAAAAAGGTTTCGAGAAATAACTAGACTTGACGATAAAGAAAAAAGTAAATACAGGGAACTTCTTACCCATTTAAAAAGAGTGCATGAAGAAGATAAAGAAGCTAAAAAGAAAAAAATAAAGAGCCCTTATACTACAAATGATAAAGGAAAAGCCTTAGAAGAACTTGTGAGTTTTTTGTTGGAAAAATCGAGTGTTTTCGAAGTTTATCAAAATATAAGAAATAGTACAAATGAAGTTGATCAACTACTTATATTAAATCATAAAGGGAAAAAATTTAAGGAATTTTTAAATTTACCTGGTTATATTTACTTGTCCGAATGTAAAAATTATAATAAGAAAGTAAGTGTAACGTGGGTAGGAAAGTTCTTTTCCCTTTTAATATCTAATAAATCTAGAATTGGCTTTTTATTTTCTTATCATGGGTTCGCCGGAAGCAGTTGGAACTCTGCTGTTGGTTTAGTAAAAAAACTATTTTTAACTAAAGAAGAAATTAATCAACGAACTTATATTATTGATATAAATTTAAAGGATTTTGAAAAGATTGAAGAAGGTTATAGTCTTTTAGAAATAATAGATGCGAAAATGAAAGCAATTAGATTAGATACCAACTTTGAAAAGTTTTTAGAATTAAAACATCCAGCTCAGGAATAAGGTAAATTTTAATATCGTCTTAAAAAGCCACTTATCTAAATAAGTGGCTTTTTATTACTTACGTTTCTTTCCCTCTTATTCTACTAAAAACGTTCGGAAAAGTGTATGTGTTTTAAAGTCCGTTCGAAAAAGGTTTTTAAACTTAAATGAACGATAAGAATAATAGATTTCCTCTACAAAACAACCGTCCGTAAAGGTATACCTTTACGGACTTTTATTTATCATTTGAATGTAAAGCCTTTTTCTACGCTCAAATTAGTATCTCTATACAAAGAGAATTGGTATTTTCCTGCAGAGAGTTTCCCTGGACTAATTTTAAATTCGTAACCCGAAGTGGCGTCATCATTAGGAATAGTTTCTTCCATCAAGACATTGCTCTTATCCCTGATATTAGCTAATTTTAGTACAAACTTTTTATTTTGTTCTTCCTTCCCCAAATTGTCTTTAAAATGTGTAGAGACAATTATCTCCTTGTTTCGATCCACTTTATTTTGTGGATCGATGATTTGTTGAGATTCATCATTCGTTTTATATCCTATTTCTATATTATCTCTGTTGATTTCTCCATCGTCTTTGAGTATAAAAAAAGAGATTACAATAGAAATTAATACAATAGATGAAATCAATAATTTCTTCCTTTTTACCATATAAATTACCTACTTTATTTTACTTATAATTACTCATTTAATTAATATCTAATGCTACGAGCTACATATAAAAAAGGGGTAGAACTTTTTTCTCCCCCTTTTTTCTTATAGAGAGAATTGCCTTTTATTTATTGTCATTAGTTATTTCTAAAGAGATGTTTTGGTCCCCAATTTTATTACCCAAATAAGTAAATAAAATAGTGCTACATGTAATCATCGTTACAATGACTGCTGCTAGTACGTCATAGTCGATAATCAGCTTCCCAGGATCTACGAGTAATAAAATATAGGTTAATACAATCCCTAATACTACCCCTATCATTAATCCAATTACGATATAGGTAGTAACTTGTGAAAGAACTATATTTCGAATTCCTTTAGGTTTAACACCCATGGTACGTAATACAGCATATTCTTTTCTTTTTGAGTAGATATTGTTGGCCAGCGAATTAAATACACCAACCATTGTACAGACAACTAAAGTTGCTATTACTACTATAAAGATACCCCAACGTTGATAAAACATGGATGTAGCTTGTTTAACGGATTGTTCATAGTTACTGATTTTAATTTCTGGGAACTGACTCTTTATTCCCTCAAGCTCATTGGCTGCATCTTTTATATGCGCAGAATCTACATAAAGCGAATCAAAATCGACGGTCATTAATCTGCCATTGTTCCAGTCCACATAGGCATCAGCACTATCAATCATATTCTTTTCTATTGCAGCAACTTTATAACTGCCTTTTGGCTCAACAGCTTGTGTTGTGTTAGAAAATTCTCCTACTTGAACGCTTTGCCCTACTTTTAAATGATTTTGTTTGGCAAACCGTTCAGATATAATTAAGCTATTATCAGCAGGTTTCTTTTTTAATTGAGACATTAGCCCTTGTGCTTGTAGCCTTTGTAGGTCAACTACTGCATAATCCATATCTATATGTTTGCCCTTCACCTGTAACTCTGCCAATCCTTGAGTACTAAAATTGCTAACGGACTTCACATTCGATAATTTCTCCACCACGTTAGTCAATTCTCTAGAGTCTATTTTTGTATTAGAAAGTCGAGTGTTAACAACAATAGGAGTTCGAAAATCATTTTTTAAACTCTCCTGTTCATTGACTTGAATGGTCCTTAAGGTAACTGATCCAAACACAGCAATAATCATTAAGGAGCTTATTGTTAGTACAATCAGTGTATTTTTTTTGACTTGAGGGATTAAATTTTTAATCGCTATGTAATATTCTCGACCAAATATTTTTTGTCCAAAAGGTAATAGTCCTTCCAAAATTTTGGGTAACCATACAGGGAAAATGATAAAGAACGCCAGTAGGGCAAAAATAGCAGCTATTAGTAGGAAAAAGACCCCATACTCACCCCTAGTTGGCAGCACTTGACTAGCTATTAGTAAGAATACAGATACACCTATTAAAATCTTAAAAAGAATGACTCTAGCTTTAGAGTATCCAAAATCTAAACGCTCATTTTTCTGCATAACCTTAAGGGGTAATATTTTCGCGCTTCTATAAGACGGTATCAATAAAAATAATTGAATGATGATAAAGCTAGATAAAGCAATAATAAGTGCAATTCCTAAATGAAACTGTGTTGGAGATGAAGAAATCTTAAAGAATTTGTCCATCCATGTATAAACGTATTTTTGACTTAAAAAAGTTCCTAACAGGCCTATGAATATACCTGAAAAATTAATAATGATACTTTGAGTAAAAATTAATTGGCTTATTTGCTTTGTGGTGGCTCCTAATGAGCGCATAATAGCAAATTGATTTTTCATTTTATAAAGTAGTAACTCGAAATTAGAAATAATTAAGAGTGAAGTCACTATCAATACTAAGAAGGATAATACAATAACAAACACTTGTAAGGATTGTAGATTATTCTTAACAAATGGATCTTGCTCTGCTACATCGATTCTTAAATCTTTGTCATACGATTTAATTTGATTCGACAATGTTAATACGTTCGTGCCCTTTTTTGCTTTAATTAATAAATAAGTAGCATCTGCATGTACATGCTCATTTAATCTGTTGTACTCTTTGGCTTTTTTCTGATTCATTAGGATCATATCAGGAGCAATACCTGTAGCATCAAGGTCATTTATGACTTCTACTAAGGTAAAGGAGTGACCTTGAATAGACACTTTGTCTCCAACCTTAGCGTGTAATGTTTTAGCTAGCGCTTTATTCATCGCTATAGAATCATCGTTTAAAAACTGTTTAAAATGATAACGACTCTTTGCCAAGTCACTGTTTTCTACACCTGCTGTGTAGGTAGAAGAATTAATCTTATCTAGGGTAACGTGCGTGATTGATACTCTAGATAGTTGCTCCACGTTCTTATTTTTTGATATTCGTTCTGTTAAGCTAGGCGAAACAACTTTACTTTGATCGATATTAAACCCCACGGATAAATCCATATCCCCATACATTTGTTTTAATTCATGTTTTAGAGTACTTTGAGCATTAAACGAAAATAACACCATGCTTAAAGCTAGCATGGATGCAATAGCAATACTGAGTATGGAAGAAAAAACAATAAATTTATTGGCACGAAAAAGTCTCAATGCAAGTCCTTTTAACGATTTCATACTACTTGCCTCTTCGTAATCAGTTTAAACTTCTCCAAGATATATTCTAAATCATTGTGTGCATTACACTTGTATTCATCTACGATATGGCCATCATGAAAAAATAGCACACGATCTGCATATGTTGCCACGTGAGGATCATGCGTGACTAACAAAATACTCTGTTCAAGCCTTGTTTTTGTATCTACTAAAGCATTTAAAATGTCTACAGATGTATTAAAATCTAAGTTTCCTGTAGGTTCATCAGCTAAGATAATAGGAGGTTCTGTAATAATGGCTCTTCCTATAGCTACACGCTGTTGTTGTCCACCTGACAGCTGAACAGGTCGATGAGATTTCCATTCTGTTAGTCCTATAAGTTCTATCACTTGATTTACCTTTGAGGTAATAAGTCCTTCTTTTACTCCTTTTAGAATTAAAGGAAGGGCAATATTCTCCTCTACGGTTAAATCTTTTAACAAATGAAAGGACTGAAAGATAAAGCCAATATTGTCTCTTCTATATAACGAGGCTTGGGGTTCCTGAAACATTTCTTTTGAATACTTTCCATTTACCTTAATAGATCCCGTTGTAGGTTCATCTAACGCACCTAAAATATTTAAGAGCGTACTTTTTCCTGAACCACTTGTCCCCATTACAGCAACCATTTCTCCTTTATACAGTTGAAAGGAGATATCTTTTAGTGCTTCTACTTGTTGTTGTTCACTCTTATAAACTTTTGATAATTCTTTAATGTCTAATACTGTCTGATTACTCATGTATTCACCTCGAAGTATGTTTTCATCTTAAAAACTAAATCTGACCTTTCTTATTGTAAAAATACTTGTTCTTAACCCTTCACCACCTACAAGTAGTACGTTCTTAACTGGAAAAAGTTCCATACTTATGAAAAAAATACATAATTTACACATCAGCTGCTTTTTATGCTTATATTCCGTGAAGGAAAGTACGCTAACTAATATTCGATGGATAATATAGTAACTAGCTATTGCATAAGATACATACACAAACAAAAATTAAAGTTAATTAAAATATATATTTAATTTTATTAAAAATAGTTTTAATTTTATTTAACTTTATGGTATATTCTAAATATAGGAAGGGGAGGTTATTTGTGGATAATAAAGATGTTCCTTCGTGGATACTCTCGTTGGAAATGGATGATGTAGAATTTATAAGAAAATTTGTATTAAATTCAGGTTCATTAAAGAAGCTTGCAAAAGACTATGAGGTGTCTTATCCAACTGTTCGTATACGCTTGGATCGTCTAATACAAAAGATTGAAATAAATGAGGAGCATGATAAAGAAGAACTGATCAGTCTTGTTAAAAAACTTGCGATTGAAGAGCGTATTAGCTTGGAAGACGCAAAATTAATTATTGAAAAGTATAAAAAAGAAAAGGATGGCTGTTAATGAATGATACAACCAAGCTATTGGTAGTGATAATAATACTAGGATTTCAACATTTTTTCTCAACTCGAAACAATAAATATTTTGGTGCTATTCTTCCACTAGGATACACACTGGTAATGATTTGGTTGTTTGTAAATAATCAATTCGACAAACCACTGGCATTTATTCTATATCTCTTATTAGGATTAGCCTTTTTGTTATCAGGTTGGAAAGCAGGGAGAAATAAATATCAGAAAGATAGAAAAAACGAATTAAACAAAATGAAAACTAGAGATATATAAACAGGAAAGGGAGATTAAATAATGGATTGGAGTACTATTTTAGTTATTGCAATTGCAATCTTAAGTCATAATTTTTTATCTACTCGAGCGAGTGTGTATTGGGGTGCAATCATTCCAGGATCTTTTTTAGCATATTGTGGGTGGGTCTTGTTTACAAAACATCAAATATTAATTGATCATCCTATAAAAGCTCCCTTAGCCGTACTTTTTGTGTTATCTATATTTATTGTGGAATGGGGAGTAGGCAGAGACTCTTATAAAAAAAAGCAAGAAAAAGAATTGAACAAGATGAAAACGAGAGATATATAAAATCCAATTAAAATTATATAAGGGAGAACACTATACATATGTTTACAATTTGTTTTAGAGAGTTTAAAGATTTATTCAAAAGTATCCGTTCAATAATAGTTATTCTTATTATATTTGGAGTGACATTAGGGGTTGCAAAAATACTTAGTCAATTTGGAGACCAAATTAAATCCTTTGGTTTAGGCAACAATGTATATGCAGCAGGTTTACTTACACTCCTTTTAATAGCAGGTCCACTTTTCGTTACGAGTTTATCCCATAATGTAATAAATCAGGAATTACATTCTAGAACCATTCGATTTCTTGCAACAAAGATATCTAGGGATAAAATAATTTTTGGTAAATTCTTAGGTGTATTACTATTTTGGATAGTATGTCTTTTAACAGCACTTTTATTGGTTGTTCCATTCTCCAAAGCGTTTTATTTTCCTGAGTTTATTCAAGCTGTAATTTATATTTCTTATTTTATTGGAATGACAATCTTGATCTCTACTATAATTGCTAAACCATCTATAACGATGTTTTTAGGCATTGCCATAGCTATAATAATGCCTGTATTAGGAATATGGGGCACGGTCTCTGAGAACATATTCTTAAGAATAGCTAGTCACATCACGCCTTATTTTTACTATACTCAAGAAAACACATCTTACACTTATTACGTAGCGTTTTTCCCAGTGATATTTTTAGTATTAACTATTTTCATTATGAGAAAGAAGGAATTATAAATGTATGCCATTGAAGCTAGCAACTTATCCAAAAAATATGGCGAAAAAGTAGTAGTAAATAATCTTAATCTTAAAGTTAAGGAAGGGAGTATTTTTGGATTTCTTGGAAAGAACGGCGCAGGAAAGTCTACATTTATAAATATGATTACTGGTTTAATTTCTCCTACTTCTGGTTCATTTAAATTGTTTGGTACTACTCAGTATACAGATAAAGATTTTTATACAAAGATAGGTGTACTTCCGGATTATTCTACCTTTTACGAACATCTAACAGCTCTAGAGCACTTGAAGTACTTTAGTGGAATCTTAGGTCTTTCTATGACTAAAGAAGACCTGATGGATATATTAAGGTTAGTAGAATTAGAGGATTCGGCTAATTTAAAAGCTGGAAAATTTTCTTTTGGGATGAAAAAAAGGTTAGGTATTGCTCAAGCATTAATCAATAATCCACGTATCTTATTTCTTGATGAACCAACTTCTGGTGTAGATGCCAACGCTGTTCTAAACATACATTCTTTAATTAAAAATGTTTCTAAAAAAGGTACAACTATTTTCTTAACATCACACAATTTAGATGAAGTAGAAAAGCTATGTGATGACATCGCAATAATGGATAAAGGAAACATAAAGATACAGGGGAGTATGGAGGAATTAAGAAACGAATACACAAATAATATCACCCTATATATAAAACACGGGGAAGTTCAAGAAGAACAAAGAGAATTTCTTGAGAAGAATTTATTAGCTTTAGCTAAGAGTGTAAAAGTGGGAAACAAGAATACCGAATTAATGATAGATCATGAGGAAACTATTAATTCAGTAAATAGATTATTTTTATCACAGGAAATTAATGTATATAGATTAGAGATAGACGAGCCCTCTTTAGAAGAGATATTCATTAATATAAATATGGATACTATCTAATCAAAAATGAAGAAAATACATATTTTTAATATTATAGCAGGAATAATTATTATTGTTTCAATGAGCTTGGTACTTACTGGAGGAAGTAACAACATACCTTACTTTTTAATTATATTGTTTTTCATCTCTTACTTTATGCAAGCTATGAAGATTGGTAAGAGCGTTTGGGTAATGGTTACAGGATTACTAGTTGTTTGGTCTTTAGGTAGCTTACTTCCTTATTTGTTTGCTCCTTAAAACAATATAGAAGTAGTTTAAGAAGCTTTTTACATAGCTTCTTTTATTACAAAATTACTATAAGATGTCTCATGTTAACTACAAACTTATACTTTAATGAACAAAAATATTCGTATCTATTATAAGATCTTAAAGTAATGGAGCGTTAACAAAATAAAAAGCCACCTCTGGTCGTCGATAGAGGTGGCTTTTTGAACATCATCATTATGGAATTTACCTCTTATATATTAACATTTATTTCTAAAAAAAGCCATATATAATGGGGTGTTGCATATGAATAAAACGTGCACTTTTTATACATCCGCCTCCCACTTGGGTATCGAGTAAATGCCGTCATATCAAGGATGTATAAAAAGATGCATAAAACAGAAACAGGGCCTCATCCATAACCCTTATCCCACAAGGGTTCTTTTTGGTGATGTCTTCCGGAAAGAGGTATTATGTTAACTAGATCTGTATAAGGTATACACATTTCTTTCTCTTATTGTTAGAATAATTAGATTACTAGGAAAGAAGTGTGATGATGATGAAAATAGGCGTTCTTCCAACTGATTCCTTTATTGATCCCAACGGTAAAAATGTTAAGGAGGTCAAGATACTTATTGATGCGGTAATAAATTTGGTAGTTGATTATGCAAGCAATTCAGGAGATCATCCCCCTCTTTCACCTGAATGTAAAACAAAACTTTTTAATGAATTTTCTTCAGATGGTATTCCCACAGAAGAGCTTCTCTTACAGTTAGAGATCATATTAAAGCACTCTATGAATCCTTTAAACCCAAGGTACATGGGACATATGGACTCTATTCCTACGTTAATTTCCTGTTTGAGTGAGTTTGTAACAACTGCCCTTAATAATAATATGCTGAGTCTTGAAATGTCTCCTGTCTTTTCTAAAATGGAGGTTCAAGTACTTCAACAGCTTACTCAGATGTTTGATTTAGGACAAAATGCTGGCGGAGTTATAACAAGTGGGGGTAGCCTTGCTAATCTTCAGGCCCTAGCTGTTGCACGGAATTCTATCCTCCAAGTAAAAGAAAACGGACTAACTTCTTTAACAAAGAAACCTGTCATTTTGGTTTCAGAAGCAAGCCATACTTCCTTGCATAAGGCTGCAATGCTACTAGGACTAGGAACGTCTAGTGTCATTCCTGTAAAAAGTAATTATAATTCTCAAATGGATACTAAAGATTTAGAAACAAAGATTACTACACTTATTCAAGAAGGAAAGCAACCTTTCGCAGTTGTTGCTACCGCAGGAACGACTGTTACAGGTAGCATTGATCCTTTACTGCCTATTTCAGAAATAACAACGAAATACGGAATGTGGTTTCATGTAGATGCAGCATATGGTGGAGCACTTGTCTTTTCAAAAAACCATAAGAAACTTCTCTCTGGAATTGAAAAAGCAGATTCGATTACATTCAATCCACAAAAGTGGATGTATGTCGCTAAAACATGCGCAATGGTTTTATTTAAAAACCATCATTTGTTGGAAACTGATTTTCGTATTTCAGCACCTTACATGAATGAAACGGACTTTACTAATTTGGGAGAAATAAGCGTTCAAGGTACTCGACATGCCGATATTCTGAAATTATATCTATCTCTTCAGCATATTGGTTTAAAAGGATATGAGGATTTAATAAATCAAGGTTTCACACTTATTGAAGAATTTACAAGAGAAGTAAAGAAACGATCTTATTTGGAGCTATCAGGTGAATCACATACCAATATATGTTGTTTTAGACTACTTTTAAACGAGTATGACCAAAAACATCAAGATCAATTAAACCTTAAGTTGCAACAATATTTGTTAAAAGATCAGCAGGTGTTTCTATCCTTACCTGCTTATAGAGGAAAACGTTGGTTGAGGGCAGTTTTATTAAATCCCTTTATTTTGTCTTCAACTATTCAACAAGTGTTTAAAAAGATTGATGACTTTTATATTGAGCATTGCAAGGAACACCCACTCTTAAAGTAGAAATGTTTTTTAAAATTACTGAGGAATTAATTAAACATAATTGGTACCTAGAAATCACATTATGTAGACTAAAAATAGATATGTTAAATATGTGTTATAATGTAATTATAAGGGAAAAGAGGGTGTTTATATGTTTACAGTGGGGATTGATGTTAAGAAAACAGAAAAAGAATTAATTATAAAATGGCAACTTGCTAAATTTAATATTGCACTAGAAGATATTATTGAAGTTACGGAAGACGATACGTATGGCGGTAAACAAGCTGATGCAATCCGTATAGGTCCTCCATATGGTACGACTGATCGGATTTTCATTAAAACTAAGAAGCAAGATTATATACTCTTCACTACAAATAGAGCAACAATCCTAAACAGAATAAACTCATAATCGAAAGTGTTTATGTACATATAATAGCCATATCTAACCATAGATATGGCTATTAATATTTTGCTTTACTACTAACAATTTTGATTATGGTAACAATGGTTGGACATGACATACATTCTGAATTAATACGTAAACTTTGATAAAATGTAATTATAAGGAAAAAAGGGGAAGGGGTTATTTTTTGTTTATTAATTTTGTTGGTATGTTATCAGGTCTAATAATAGCCTTAGCAAACATTTTCGATTCTGGCTTTCATGGATTTATGCGTTGGATAATGATTATTTGTGGTTTATTAATGTTTATTTCTCATTTGAAACTATCTTTAGATAAAAAGAAAAATGGAGTAGCTAACCGAGATAAATAAAAGACTTAAAATCTTTATGAAAAGGTTGATAAAATGAAAAAATCGTTGTTCTTAAATGAAAATTTTAAAATTTTATGGACCTCTCAGATTTTACAGACGTTAGCAAATACCTTATTAACCATTTCAGTTATGGTTAATGTCTACAAGCAAACTAATTCGGTATTAGGTTCAGGTGCTGTACTAGCATTGACTTCTCTTGCAGGATTTCTAAGCAATTTATATGCTGCTAAGTATATTAATTCATTTCATACCTTAGCTTTATTGAGATTTGTAGGATGGTCTAGAGGAGTTTTAACTTTAATATTAGGTGGATTAATTGTAACTCATTTTACATTCTCATTCATTTTATTATTAATTGTTTTATTTGTATTAAATTTTATTGGGGCTTGGTATGCACCTGCTCGAATGTCTGTTATTCCTCTAATTGTAGAAAAGAAGGAATATATTAGAGCGAATGGTAGTCTATCTGTGGTTAATCAAATTTTATTGGCTGGTCTTTGGGGAGGAGGAGGTATCTTAATCTTACTTATCTCTCCGTTTGCTATGATTCTTTTAATAATGGGTTCTTTTTTTGTCTCCGGCTTTCTAATTTATAAGATTGAATTACCTCATAAAGACGCTACATTAACAGTTAAGAAAAAAGCCCAACCATTGTGGAGTTCAATTTATAAATCTCCCATCCTTATAAATATTACTATTATGGACTTTTTTGAGGCTTTAGCTAATGCTATATGGTCTTCTGCTTTATTATTAGCATTTACTCATGATGTACTAGGCAAGGGAGAAGATTGGTGGGGGTTTATTAATGCGTCTTACTTCATTGGTGCTATTCTAGGAGGATTAATTGTTGTATATTTGTCAAGAATTTTAGAAATGAAAATGGGATACATTATAGCCTTAAGTGGTTTGTCTATGGGACTATTCACATTTATGTTTTCAACAACTTCCAGTGGAATACTTGCACTTATTTTTTGTTTATTAATGGGTCCTTTATATCAAATCAGAGACACATGTCAGGTAACGGTCTTACAAGATATTATTAAACAGTCTGAACTTGCTAAGGTCACAGCTGCTCGGAACATCATACTTACTCCTTGGACAGGTGTTACCTATTTAATAATGGGATATTTAGGAGATATGTTAGGTGTAAAATTTGTTTTTATTTTGGCAGCTGCTCTTTATTGTGGTTCAGCTATCCTGGCTTTGTCATCAAAAACTTTAAGGAACTATAATATTAAAACTGTAACGGAGCAAGAATCTCACTCTATAAAAGCTTAAGCACTTATATTACAAATTTCTAACCTGCCGATAATACGTTTTATGTTAACTAAAAGCGTGTATCATACGCTGATTAAAAGTAGATAAGAATACTGTTCGTGAACTAGCCTCCAGGCGTTGAGCTGTGTCTAACACCTGAAGGCTAGTTCATTTTAGTTAACTTATATTTAATTTTTATCTTTAATTAGGGTTAATTCATTGGTTTGAGATATTAAATCAATTTTTTTATTTCCTTTTTCATAATAAGTAGAGGCTCCTTCTCGATCTTTCTCCTGCCATCCTTTAGATTTAATTACTAATTTATATCCTGATGGTATCCCATTTTCTTCAGAAGCTTTAGACCAATCATACATGTCTACACGTTCGTTTTCTTTTACTAACTGTGCATTTTTAGGTACAGGGAAACCGGAGAATTTATCAGACGGGGTATATGCAAAAAATGTAACAAAGTAAAAAGTTGCTGCCCCTATTAGTACAACTGCTGTAAGAGTGATTGTCACATTCTTTTTCAATTTACTGCCCTCCTTTTATATTCATTATTTTACCATTAATTATAATTAAAGGAAGTTTATTTGCCAGTTTTTTATCTCAAGAAATATCTGTATAAAAAAGAATCCTTTGCCTACGAGGCAAAGGATTTTCAAATTTATTGGAATAGGGGGAATACGTTATTATTCTGGCCAGATTTGTAGATTCATATACCCATATCTTTTAAAAAAATCTCATAACCGTATATAATTTAACTAAATAACTTCTCCTAACTATTATAATCTGTTGTGTAAATAGTAAAGTATTTCATGTATTATTAAGGTTTTACTATTTACTTTAAGTGACGACAAATTGGTTATTTTTCTACAAGGCGTGTAATAGGTAACGCTATTTTGAAGAAAGTAATTTAATTATTACTTAATAAAGGTGGATGCTTAGGTGAAATTCCAATTTTCATTAGCTGATTAAATCGTACGTGAAATAAAAGCTAAAAAGAGAAATTCAAAACTAACAGGATTCTTCTTTTTAAGCATAGAAGGTAATAATAGTAAGTTTACCAACCTATTAGGGAAAAGGAGGAATTAAGGTGTTCAGTAGCAAAAAAGATGATATTCAAGATCATTTAATAAAAAAAGGATATGACATTAAGGAATTCATGAGTGAGAATGGGGATTGGCACTATTTCAAAGTAAGTACAACATGGTCAGGAGTTCATACAGTAAAAGTAAAAGATAGTTTTTTTGGATACGATATCCAAAAAGTTTAATAATTAAAAATATTTATTTTAACTAAAAATGTATATCATATACAGGTTAAAAACAGAAAAAACTACCTACGCGTCGACGGAAGGTAGTTTTTTTGGATACAAAGTGAAAAATTCAATTGATTTTTTAAGGATGTGAAGAAAGTGCCTGTAAGGAAAGATATAGGAGAAATAAACAGACTTGCTCAAGCTAAGGGAGGAGTCTGTTTATCTAAAAGGTACATTAATAATAAGCAAAAGTTGTTTTTTAAATGTAAGGAAGATCATATCTTTCAAAAACGTTTAAACGATTTAAAATCGCATGATAGCTGGTGTCCATTCTGTGCTCAGGTCAGAAAATTAACTCCTGAATACGTGGAACAGATACTCATAGCCTTGAAAGAAGAAGAAGTGAATCTTTCGCAAAAATTACCCAAAAGTACAACACATAATCGATTGTCGATTGGAGATATGTGTAAACTTGCTCAACTAAATGAGGGTAAGTGTTTATCAGAAATTTACGTAAATATTATGACGACTTTGGAGTGGGAGTGCCGAAAAGGACACAGGTTTGAAGCAATACCCAATGATGTTAAAAATTCTAATACATGGTGTCCATATTGTAGTAATAAAAAAGTATGTGATGATAACTGTTTAATAACTGTTTATCCTGACGTTGCGGCAGAATGGCATCCGACATTAAATGGAAGGCTGACGCCTTATGAAGTAGTGTTTGGTTCATCAGAACGTGTATGGTGGCAATGCCGATTTGATAAAAGCCACACATGGCAAGCAAGAGTAGTAGATCGATTAAATCGGGGATGCCCAAAGTGTTGGAAAGGACAAAAAACATCTTTTCCAGAACAGGCAGTTCATTTTTACTTGAAACAAGTGATGGAAGACACTGAAAATAAGTTTTATCATGAAGTTTTTAAAGATAAGAAGCAAGAAATAGACATCTATATTCCATCTGTTCAATTTGCTGTGGAGTATGATGGAAGACCTTTTCATGATAGAAAAGGACAACAGGAAAACGATGAACAGAAAAATTACATTTTGAAAGAAGAGGGAGTCAGACTAATACGAGTACGTTCTGATGGGTTGCCAATTATACAATTACATGATGCATTATTATTGACTCATCATTATTCACAGGGTCGTTATTATTCATCGTTAGATGAAGTGATCCTTGAAATTTTTATTTCTTTGGATTTGCATCTTCAAAAACAATATCCATCAATTTATGAAAAGAAGAAAGACATAACTCGAAAAGTCATGCAATCTATTTCTTCGTATAATGATAGATTAGAAATCTTGAGTCAGTACCGTACTAATAAAAAAGAAAAAAGCTTAAAGATGTTAGCTCCAGAAATTGCGGAAGAATGGCACTATGCAAAAAATAGTGTAGTAGGTCCAGAACATATTTTTGCTAATTCTCACAAAGTTGTTTGGTGGCAATGCGAGCAAGGACATGAGTGGGAAGCACCTGTGAAACAACGAAAAAACGGAGGGGGAAATTGCCCGATTTGTAACTCTATTGTTACAACACATCCTGATATAGCAAAGCAATGGCATCCAAAGTTAAATAAGACAGCCATTCCATACGGTATTACATATGGATCAGATGTTCAGGCTTGGTGGATTTGTTCATGCGGATATGAATGGAAAGAGGAAATAGCTAAAAGGACAGGAAGAGAAGCAAAAGGCTGTCCAGTTTGCCGTAATAAAATCTTAAATCAAGTATCCTCATTACAGGGTAAATATCCAGAAATTGCGGCGGAATGGCACCCGACATTAAGTGGAGATGTAACACCAGATGATGTTTTTCCAAACTCGAAAGAATCTGTGTATTGGATGTGTCGAAATAATTCAGAGCACGTATGGAAAACGAGTATTGCGTATCGAGTTAATAAAAAAACAGAATGTATATATTGCAGAGGCGTAAGAACACACTTTGAAAATGGATTTTCCTCTCAATATCCTAAACTTATGGAAGAATGGTGTTACGAACAAAACAAGGGAATTAATCCTGATAATTCATTTTTAAAACCTATGGAAAAAGTATGGTGGCGCTGTAAAAAGAAACAGAACCATATCTGGGATATGCCCGTTTGGTATCGTATAAAAGGAGAAGGCTGTCCTTATTGTGCCAAAAAGCGCGTGTTGCCAGAGGAGAGCTTTGCTGCCCTACATCCTAACTTGCTCTTAGAGCTACATTCAAAATTGAATGAGGGAGTGGACCCATGGCAGTTAGCACCTAAATCAGGGAAAAAAGTGACATGGCAGTGTAAGAGGGATGAACGGCATATATGGGAAATGGGAATTCATAGACGCACTCATCATGGTGAGGGTTGCCCATACTGCTCAAAAACACGCGTGTTACCAGAAGAAAGCTTTGCTGCGTTATTCCCAGAAATACTCGAAGAATGGCACCCTGTCTTAAATAAAGGAATTAATCCATGGAGTCTATCCTCCAAATCAGGGAAAAGAATAACTTGGCAATGTGTAAATAATGAACGGCATATATGGGACACTATTTTGAGTTCCAGAACATCAGATTTAACTAAGTGTCCTTACTGTTCGGGAAGGCGTTTTTTAGCAGAAGAAGGATTTGGTGGTCGCTATCCATATTTAGCCAAGCAATGGCACCCTACAAAAAATAAAAGAGACCCTTACGGATATGCCCCTAATTCAAAAATGGTTGTTTGGTGGTTCTGTGAAGAATGTAACCATGAGTGGAAAGATAAAATGGTAAAACGTACGACTACAAAAAAACAGAAACCTTGCTGTGGTAAATAATAAAGGGGGAAGAGAACAAGGGAAGAGAACGATTCAATGAATTAGCTAAGTTTCATAAACTAAAAGAATGTGATAGGTTTTAATTGTTGTACTGCTCTCAAATATATAAAAGTTAGCCAACTATTTGGCTGCCTTTCTCTATTTAGCATCGGGGGGTTTTTTTGCTTGTAAATCGAAAACAGAGAAATAATTTAAGTGAGCTTAACAAATTTTAAAAAAATAAAGGAGCATTGCAAGATGAAATTTTTCGCAAAAATCCTTTTTGCCTTAAGCCTTAGTTTCCTTATTTAATAAGGTAAGAACGGTTATTGATTTCATAAAAGCTCTCCTCTTTTTTATATTTTTATAAGAAACGAAAAAACCACCTTTTAATTAGAAAGATGCTTTCACGTCACAATCATTTATAAATAAAAAACTAGTTAATCGATGAATTTGACATGCAGAGAAACGCTCTCTGACGAAATTAACTTTTGTTTTGCGTATAACTGCTCATTCGATGCAAATTTCAGTACCTAGAAAAAGCGTCATTTCTTTGCTGCTACAGATACTTTAATATTAGGCAGCTTAAAAAGTTTTGCTCCCTCTGAATTTAAGGGTTAAGAAGTAATTTTTTTGACCCTAGATTTTTCATTTCACAACCATTCTAATAGCTGTGCAAGTAACTAATGAGAAATCTTATAGAAAGTCTTTAAGTGATTACTTTTTCACGTAAACAACTGTTGATTTTAGGAATTATTTCCTTTAAACTAAATACAAGTCACTCGTTTGAGTGACTTGTATTCAAAGAGTGTGAGGGATTATATGACTAAAACACCGTCTGGATTTAAGCGTTTGAATGCTGATATTCCCGAAGAATTGTTTAAAGAATTTGCAAAGAGATGTATTGAAGAAGGTGTGAGCAAAAAAGAATTTCTTGTTCAACTTTTGGAGAAAGAACTCTTTAAAGATTCAAAGAAGTAAGAAAAAAAACAAAATAAAAGGGCACTTTCCCTGCCAGGAAAGCACCCCATGTAGAACTCGTAAGGACTTCTATTATAACATGGGTTGCCCTCAAAAAACAGGAGGGTCTTATCATGGATCAAAGTGAAAAACTTTTAATGGGAATTGAACATGTTTTGAGTGTGGCATCTGATTTAGTTGATGAAGTTGCTCGACTAAAACGTGTAGAAGAAGAATGCAAAATCCTGAAAGAAAAAGTATTTCTCAATCAATTTACCTTTGCTGAACAACAAGTTTTTGAGCTTGCTTTAGATGGATATTCTGGACGGGAAATGCAGTTGATTCTGTCGAAAGAAGAAGCTACAATCAAATCACAAAGACAAAATATTATACGCAAATTAGGTGTATCCTCCATGAAAGAAGCCGTTAAAAAATTTCAACATTTAGAGTACGAATCACCAAGAAAACTTCTTCAATCCCGATAAACTGACGTGACCTTCAGAGGTACTTCACATCATCAGAATATACACGATAAGTTACCTGTAAAGGGGACTTTATATCCACACTATATACTCAGAAAGGAACCTTAAGGTGTGCACCTAAGCAAATTTCGTGGTATCACGGTGAAGCTAGGCTCTGCCTAGCCCCACACACCCTGTGGGGGCAAAAACCCCTTATGCTCTTCACGATGTTTTTTACGCTTTTTATATTGACCCTATAAAAACACAGAAAAGGAGAACAAACATGGAAATTAAAGTGAGAAATGTATGTCCGGTTGCTGTGAGTAAAGTAGATCGTTTAGCCAAAAAAAAAGGTCTTTCTAGACAAGCTTTTTTGAAAGAACAAATTGAAACATTATCCATTATGAAAGAAGTAGAAAAGCAAGAACAAGCCATCGATGATTTGTATGATCGAACGATAGATACCATGCAAAGATGCTCAGATGCGATGACGAAGATGGATCGTACATTCAATAAACTCTTTGGGGAGGATGAAGAAGAATGACAGCAAGCAAACACAGAAGAATGATTTCTTTAAGTGAAGAGGCTGATGAATATCTTCATAAACATATGAAAGAAAGAGGCTATCGTTTTCCAGGAGATGCGATTGCAGATATCATTGGAAAATATGAACGATTAAAAAATAATGAGCCCGATGAAACATTTTTAGACGCTGCTACAATTGACGCAATAGGTCAGGCTTATCTGAAAAGAGCAAGTGGATTTTATCATTACTTAGACGATGAGTTAAGTGAGATAAAGGAAACGACAAAGAACACACAAATAGACACTCGAGTATTAATGGAACTCGTTAATAATTTATACGACCAATTAAATATTCAAAAGTTTAAGTCCACAGAGTTCGGTGAAACAGAAGCGACCAAGAAGGCCAAAAGAGTTGCGCTACACAAGATTCAAGAAGAAAAAATGCAGTTCAGGGAAAAAAGAAAACGGGAAGCAGCAGAAGAAATGGACCATTTATTTGAAGATTAATCTTAGTGTTTATAAAAGCAGGCCTTAGCCTGCTTTTTCTGCTTCTATAATATAGTGAAATGAACATTTTTAGTAGCTAAGTTCAAAAAGCTCATTAATGAGTAAAAGTAGCTTTCATACCTATGTCTTGATATATACATTACGTTTGTTTTATCAATAACAAACTATATAGCTCGTTGTTGAGACTTTTAACAGTCATTGTGAGCTTCTATGTATAGGACATTAAAGAAGCTTATAAAAAGCTTAAGAACCTCCTAGAGCTATTCTAAGAAAAAGATAAAACATACTCTTCTCTCTCATAAAATATACAGTAAAAATTAAATAGTAAAGAATCAATGGATGAAGTCGAAAGTCTAGAGATGAATTTAGAGGGTTAATAGATGAAATATAGAATTGAGATAGTTTTTAAAACCAACAGTTATACGCCTTTTACGTCCTCATAAACAGTATTGAGCTTAAAAACAACAGAAGCTACTTTCTGGAAGAGGACTGGTATAAATCTTACCAAGAAGCTCATCAATAAGGAAGTCAGAATACTATATTTTTAGTGTTCTCTCTTTTTGTTTCCGATAAGGGTTATTATATTAACTAACTTTGTATATTGTATATAGGGCTAGTGTTCCATGATTTAATTAAAACTTCAAGTTCAATATAACCACTTACTCCAATAGGACTTATACTCTTGTAATCAATCTTTAAATTAGATAACCTTTTCACCCTAATATTATATGTTTTGAAGTTGTAAATATAAATAAAGACAGCCTCCTATTAATACAAGAATGGCTGTCTCCTTGACCTTAGTCCTTACTTATCCGAGTGACTTGCACTTTTTTCCCATCTTCGAATCCTTTTTGTAAATCTGAGCATCCAGCCAATGAAACTACAGCTAAAGTCATTAATGTTACACAGATTAGAGCTTTTTTAATTATGATAATTCTTCCTTTTTTATTAGATTTTCTATTCATATTTTAGTGCTTCAACAGGATTTTGTTTAGTTGCTTTATTAGAAGGGATAAAGCCTGCAATTACACTGACAACAATACTTAGTGCAATACAAAATACAATTAAAGTAAGAGGCAAGTCGAATAATTTAAAATAATTTTTTTTCAAAATTATTTTAGCTATTTCATTACCTAATACAGATATTAAATATGAACCTATAACACCAATTGCTCCTCCTAAAAAACCTATAACTGCTGCTTCTGATAAAAATAGACGCCTGATATCTTTTCGACGTGCTCCTAACGATTTCAAAATCCCAATCTCACGTGTTCTTTCTAACACACTAATATAAAGGACAATACCAATCATAATTGAAGAGATTACTAGTGATATACCAGCAAAGAGACCTAAAGCAGCTTGTGCCATTTTAAAGTATGTATTAATCTTCTTCATTTGCTCTTCATCAGAATCTACATATAATTTCATTTTCTCTATTTTGTTTTGTATAGAACTAAAATCTTTTGGTGATTTAGCAACTACACTTAATGAATATATATTTCTATTGTTGGACGATTTGTCGTTAATTTTTGCCGACTCTTTATAAGGTATATAGTTAAATGGCAAACCGAATGGACCATCTTTAACAATGCCAGAAATTGATAAGGTAGATTTAACAGATTCATGATGACTTTTTGAATCTGTCAAAGTTTTGATACTCGTCTTAACTTTCTTTCCGAGAATATCTTTATATTTTACCTTATCCCCATATATGTCCTTAGCCGTACTCTCTGATATTAATATTGATTTATCATTATCTTTCGGATAAGTTCCCTTAATTAATTGATTGGTGTTGAAGTCACCTTTATATTTTTCAGGTTGTAACATCAGCATAGGGACACTTAATTCATCAGATTTTGTCAAAATGCTCCCTTCTAAGTTATAGCTTGGATATACTGAAGCCACACCAGTTATATTCCTGATTTTCTCGATGTCATCTTTACTTATTTTTTTAGTAAGACCACTGTTTCCTTGAACAGTTACTATATTTTTCTCAGCAATTTGCTCCAATTCATCAGTCACCTTATTTTGGACACCAATACCTAATCCAACCATAATGGCTATGCCACCGATACCTATAGAAGCACCGAATGCTGTCAACATTGTACGCCATTTCTTTTGTTTTATATTACGAAATGCTAATTTTAATGTGGTACTCAAGTTAATAGTAGAATCTTTGGTAGTTAAATCATCATCATTGGTATTTAATTTATTGGGCACTTCTGCTTTCATATTAGAAGTATCTGATAAAACTTGACCATCAAGCATTTCAATCACACGATCAGCATGATTAGCTAGTTCTTGGGAGTGAGTTACAACAATCACTAGCTTACCAGAACTTGAAATTCCCTTTAATAATTCAATTATTTGTTGAGATGTTCGTGAATCTAAAGCACCGGTTGGTTCATCAGCTAGTATAATATCTGGATTATTAGCTAACGCCCTCGCTATTGCTACACGCTGTTTTTGCCCCCCACTTAATTCATTAGGCCTATGGTTTGATCTTTCACTAAGTCCTACTTTATTTAATAACTCTTTAGCTCTTTTTAACCGATCTGATTTTGAAATTCCCGTTAAAGTCATGGAGACCTCGACGTTCTCTAAAGCCGTTAAATGGGGAATTAAGTTGAAATTCTGAAATATAAATCCTATTTTACTTTTTCTATAGCGATCCCAGTCTTTTTCCTTAAAGTCTTTAGTATTAGTACCACTAACTATTAAATCTCCTTTGTCCATACGATCAAGGCCACCAATAATATTTAACAGTGTGGATTTACCACATCCTGATGGTCCTAATATAGAAATTAGTTCACCTTTTTTAAAATCCATATTTACATTTTTGAGAACTGATATATTCTCCGATTTTCTTAGTTCATATGATTTTGAAACATTGCTAATGCGTATCATTTAATGTATTCACTCACCTATACAGTTTATATATTATGTAATTGATCTAACAATAAAATTATATATTTTCTTTAAAATATATAATTTTATTTATAGTCCCAATGAACCTATTTTCATTTAATGAAAATAAAGATAAAAAGGACATCCCATACAAGCCACACATACTAGAAAGGAATGAGAAAAGTAGCACGTTTAGTAAAACATAAAAGAGTATGATATTTCCTTTCTTATTATCAGTTTATACTTACTTTTGTTAATGACTGAAAGAACTTCTTATACAAATTTGGAATTTTCAAATGCGTAGAAAGAATTTAATATCAATCTAATTTATAAAGATATTAAATGCTCTTTTTAGTGAAGAAAAATTTATGTATGAAAGTATTTAATGAAAAAGACCTCCTAACAAAAGAAGGTCTTTTTTGTAAAATCACTTTACATTTTAGATTATTTAAATTAAAATGACATATATATATTTCTTATGCAAAATATATGTGTCTATTTTATCAAAGGGAATAAGTCGCATTATTTCCTTTGGTAATTACTTTCCAAAAATCTTTCCGATTCCATATGTACCAGCTCCAGTAAGTACGCCGCCACCAATTACTTTTAAACCAGCTTTAATAATTGCTCCCATTTATATCACCTCTATTTATCTCTTTATGTATTTAAATTATTAACTTATTAACCAAAAATCTTCTTTAATGCACCGTATGTAGCTCCGCCAGATACGCCACCAAGAAACGCTTTTCCAACCATTTTAAGCATTTATATTTCCACCCTTCTTATTATTATTTCTTCTTCTTATTATTATTTAAAAATTCTTTCTCCTGCTTCCCAACCAATAATACCAGCTGCACCTTTTAGAGCTGCTTTACCTATAGCTTTCCACATACAATACACCTCCCTTTCAATATATATGAATCTTTTATACCGTAAAAATAACATTTTTTGTTTTTAACTTGGAAAAGATGTATTGATATGGTAAAATCGACCCTGTTAGAAGATTAATACATTTTTGGAACTAAGTCAATATTTTAATATAAAATAACAATTATTTAAAAATAATTAGTAGAGGTTAGAGACGTATGAATTTTAAAACTGGAACTTTAAAAGATCTTTGGAAAGAAACTAATCCACCCAAGCTTATGCTTTATCTAGGTATATTTTTAAGTGTAGTTAACACTGGAATTTCTTTGGTAATACCTTTGGTATTAAAATCACAATTAGATACTATAATTAATGGTTTTTCATATGAGTTAATGCTAAAGATTATCATACTATTTATTTTAGAATTACTATCTATGTCACTATCAATATATTTTCTTGGGATTGTTGGACAACGTGTAGTTTTAAATATTAGAAAGAGAATCTGGGACAAATTATTAAAATTAGAGGTTAACTTTTATAATAAAAATCAATCTGGAGAAATAGTCAGTAGGATAACTAACGACACAACTGTTACTATGAATTTATTATCTACAGAAATGGCTGACTTATTTTCTGGCCTATTATCTATTGTAGGTTCTGTAATAATTTTGTTCTTTTTAGATATACCTATGACTTTAGTCTTATTATCTGTTATACCAGTGGTACTTCTAGTTATTTTGCCTATTAGCGCAGTAATAGAAAAAGTATCTTATGAAAGACAAGAATACATGTCAGAGTTTACTGGTTATTTATCTAAAATACTCAGTGAAATTCGATTAGTTAAGTCTTATAACACTGAAAGTTTGGAATATGATTCTGGTAAGGAATATATGATATCTCTTTATAAAAATGGAGTTCGTGGTACTAAAATAGAAGCTATTCTAGTACCATTGTTGAGTATTGTTATTACTGCTACCATTCTTTTAGTTATTGTATATGGTACATATAGAGTTCAGTCTGGTTATATTTCTTCTGGAGAATTGTTGGCATTTATTCTTTATCTTTTTCAGATAGTTGCTCCAGTTTCTACTATAGGTAGGTTTGTTACAAATTTAAAATCAGCTACAGGTGCTACCAAAAGAATATTTGACATTTTAAAAGAGAAAGAAGAACGAGATCTAGAAAGTAGTAATCAACCATCATTTGGAGATTTAACTTTACATAATGTTAGCTTTAAATATGACGACAAACCAATTTTAAAAGATATATCATTTACTATTAAACCTAATACTTTAACTGCAATAGTTGGTTCCAGTGGATCAGGTAAGTCAACTTTATTTTTCTTACTAGAGCGTTTTTACCATCCATGTGGGGGTGAAATTTATTTAAATGGAGAATCTCACATGGATATTAATATAGATAAATGGAGACAAATGTTTAGCTATGTGTCCCAGGACTCTCCTTTGATGGCAGGTACAATAAAAGAAAATATTTTATATGGAATGAACAAAAATATATCTCAAGATAAAATTACTAAGGCTTGCATTTTAGCTAATTGTCATTCATTTATCAAGGAATTGCCTAATGGTTATGATACAAAGTTAGGTGAGCGAGGAATTAATCTTTCTGGAGGACAAAGGCAAAGAATCGCCATAGCTAGAGCATTTTTAAGGGATACTCCATTTTTATTATTGGATGAAGCAACTGCAAATCTTGATTCACAGTCTGAAAGCGTGATCACCAGGGCTATTGAAAAATTGATGCATAACCGTACTACTATTGTTATTGCTCATCGTATTTCTACTGTTAAAAACGCTGATCAAATTATAGTTATTGATAATGGTAATATATCTGGGATTGGTACTCATAAAGAATTATTATGTAATAATGATTTATACCAAACCCTTGTATATAAACAATCTACTGCATCTTAGATAAAGGAGAGATTTAAATGAAAAAAGTAATTTTGGCTATTTATAATGGAAAACGTTTATTCTTTTGACATTAAAAGATAAAAAAATATTGAAAACATCCTCCAATTGTTGTAATATATAAGTTGCATAAGCAATATATATATTGCTAATATGGAGGATGTTTTTTATGTCTTTGAATAGAATTAAATTAGCTAGAATGGAAAAAAGTTTAACTCAAAAAGATCTTGCTGATAAGGTTAATGTCACGAGACAAACAATTGGTCTAATTGAGTCTGGGAAATATAATCCATCTTTAAAATTATGTTTGGATTTAGCTAGAAATTTGGATAAAACGTTAGATGAGTTATTTTGGGAGGAAATTTAGAATGAAGTTAAAGAAAATATTTAGTATTACAGAGTACGAGGATGAACGAGTAAAAGCACTAGAATATAAATCTTATTCTGAAGCAGGTTTTTTATTAGTTGTTTTAGCATTTATTGATTTAGTTGTTAGAGGAATTTTTATGGATCGTCCATTATCTGAATGGATAGTAAGCTTGATTTTTGTTGTTACATATATTATTTATGTTTTTATACGTCAGTCCTTTATGAAAATTACTAAAGACCACTTATTGGAAAAGGAAGAAAAAAGAAAGAACAATATTGAAGAATTTTCTTTTTTAGGCACTGTTTTTTTATATGTACTATGGAAGAAAATTATTCAAGGTACATCTTTGATTCCATCTGGCATGTATGATTGGATTATAAGTCTAGTGGTATTTGTTGTGATTTGCGCATTTATGTATAGTTTAAGTGTGATTATAAGCAAAAAAATCCAAAAAAAGGATTAATCTATCATCGTAGAATCTGTTTATTTTTAGTCTACTCAATGGATTTCTCAAGATGTTCATTTTGTAAGTTTATTTCACAAACAGCTATAGAGATGGTGAAAATATTAGTAATTTTAACGCAGGGCACTGTCTTACTGGAGTTAGTGCCCATTTTTATTGTAAAGCAACTAAAAATATAAGTTCTTACAAGCTCGTTTAACTTAAATTTGGGTCTGTAATTGCCTTAAGGCAATAGCAGGTTACATGTTTCTAGACCATGGTTCTTATTTCTATTTATAAAGCTGTTTCTTAACCTTTTAAGGTGATGTCTTTGTGTGTGTACGTTCCTTTTATGTCCCCTTTGCGTCCCCCTGTGTTTTTTCACTTTATGGCTAAATCTTGTTGCTTTTCATTCAATTTTTGATTCAGTAACGGCTTTCTTCTCGTCTACTTGGTAGTTCATTTCTTGTTGCGTTGGACCTTTATGTTTGGCTTCTATCGTGATAACTTTTTCATTTTTTGGGTAAAAATCAAAGGCAAGTGCTTCCCAATTTTGAGTCGAATCGCTGATCCTTACCATATAATAGCTATCAACTTTATACAATAAATGAAAAGGTAATTTGATGTTTGGTTTCGCTTTTTCTTGTACAATTAAGCTTACTTTCTCTTCATCTGTTTGATCTATTTTGATAACCATATCGAATAAACTTGAAGTCCAATGATACACACGATTTTCAAAGGTTATTGTTCCTGCTAATTTGAAAGAAAATCCCTTATAGGTTTTGGTATTATACACCGGACTTTCTGTTTTCAAACCTTCGATACTATAAACTCCTCATTTGTTCTCTTATTTTCGTCTTTTATAGCAAAGTGATAAATGAAACGGATTCTATAAAAATATTACTAAATACAATTTTGATAAGACTTCGCAGCGTATTGAATAAAAAGCTTAAGATTAGAAAAACAAACAAAAAAACAAGTGCTTAAAAGAATAAGAACTTGTTTGTCAACCATGATATATTTTATGAATTTATTAGGTCGCATGTTGTATTTCCCGTTGCATGTGCGTGGATAGTGGAACCACATATGATGAATTAGATGAAAACAAAAAGTAAGATTGATCCCCTGAATCATATTGTTGTTGAAGGTACCGAAAAGCCGTTTGAATGTCCCAGTTGACCCCCTTCTTATCCTCTTCGGTTACACTATACATTTGATTTTGCAAAAGCAAACCTCGCTCTTGATGGGTAAGGGTTGATAACTCAAAAGGCAGTAACTTAGGCTTGATACATATTTTAAACTTATATTCATGTCTAAGAAAATCATCATTAATCGTGAGGGAATCAGCATTTTTAAAAATAACCACCATATGATTTTCAAGAAGGATTATGTTATTAACGCTATTGGCAATTCGTTGAGCATGAAGAGGAGTAGTACGGAATATTCCTAGTTCTAATTCTAATAAGAGATCCTCATGTGCATACTCGACACTCACCTTAAAAGAGCTTTGTTGATTCTTTACTGTTCTTTGATTGGGCATTCTTTTCTTCCTTTCTTGAAACTGAATTTCTATTTATTCTTAAAATAGTTAAAAAGTTACAACTCCCCAGACGATATCTGAATGCTTTATGCCTCACTAGCTACTATCAGTACAATTAAGCATGAAATAAGATTCGAAACCTTTGAATCAATACTAAATACATGTAAAGTGTTGAATATTAGCTTTTATAATATTTTTCCTCAGAAAGTAAATTTAAATAATTTTACGTTCTTAGAATTATGAGGTGAACTCTTTAAAACCTTAAATAATTGGTTAATGAATAATACATAACAATTTATAAATATATGGTACAAGAAATTATACATAATGAGGAGGGGAAAAAAGTTTCCCCTCCTCATTATTACAAAAATGTGCTATAATTACATAATTTACAAAAAAACAAAAAGGGATTTTAGCATGTTAACTAAAACCCCTTTTATGCATTCAATTTTTTTCTCCATGACTTAGAGTGTTTTTTTATAGTATCAATTGTTTTATATAAACGTTTGGCAATATCCTTTTTAGGGTATCCCTTCTTCTCTAATTTGTATACTTCTTTTTCAGAATTTGTTAGAGAACTTAATTTCTTATCTTCTCTAATTTTTCCTAATAATGCATCTGCAGCATCTGCATGTATTTGATTTCTTCCCTCAACTGCTTGATAGATAGCTGTTATGATATCATAGATACTACTCTTATTTATATAATTAATTGCTCCTGACTCAAAAGTCTCTACAATAATTTCATCCTCATTAATAGAAGTAAGTGCAATAGTCTTAATTTCTCTTTCACTTAATATCTCAATAATTTCAATGCCATCAAGATTGGCACCAGTTAAATTAAGATCAATAAGAACGACATCAATTTTATTACCTTCATTTATAATTTCAAGTGCTCTTTCTTTACAATCAACAGCAAAAACAACTTTAATATCATTAGATTCTTCTTCGATATACTTAGAAATATTTGTTTGCCAAAAAGCATCATCTTCAACTAACATCACTCTTATATTATTAGTGTTCATCTCGAACTCATACTCCCTTTCACTTCAAAAAACACTTCTTATGTAATTATTCGAGATTTAGGAAGCTGTATAATAATTGAAGTACCTTTACCTACTTCACTTTGTACAGATAGATTACCATCATGTGCTCGAATTATTTTATAACAAAAACTAAGCCCTAACCCGTGATTTTTTTTATTGTTTTTTGTTGAAAAGTATGGATCTAAGATACAATTCAATTGTTCATCTGGTATCCCTATACCATTATCGCTAATCTCAATACTTATTCCCTTATTCTTCAAAAATAAGTCTATATGAATTAGACCTTTTGAACTTACTATAGCTTCCATGGCATTATTTAAAATATTATTAATAGTTTCAGTTAGAAGTACAGTGTCACCTATCAACTTGGCATCAACTTCATAACGGGACATTATTTGGATGCCTTTTGACGACATTATAGGCCTTGCACTTTGAATACACTTTTCAATTAGTTCTATTAAATTGAATCTTGTTTCTTGAGGAACAATTTCTTCTGTTTTTGATCGAATACGATCTACCATGTCATCAATTCCTTGGATTGCTGAAAAAGTCTCATTAATTGATTTTTCTGTTGCTTGAAGATCTTTTTGCCTTACAGAATTCTGAGCAATGTTAAGAAAAAATTTAATTTTGCTAACCTCATTCTTAATAGTGTGGTTTAAAACAGCCGCACCTTCGCTCATTATTCTCATTGATTTATCTAAGACTTGCTGTTGTTCGACCTTCACTTTTATTCCAAATGCACCATTTAGAAAAATATAGGACACGAATAAAATATAAGAAACAAAGAAAAATACCGCCACCAAAATATTCACTTTATTTATTTCATAAATTGCTCCAAAAACGTTATTAAATATGTAGATTGCTATCCAAGTAGGCACTAGCACAATAAATACCCGTAATTTATTTTGTTTTTGATAAACGCTTATTTCATTATGCCATGTGTGAAACATTAAATAACTGGCTAATAGATAGTAAGGAGTAACCCACACTAGCAATATTTGAAAATTAATTCTAATATCTGGATAAAAATCTGTGAAAAATATCATAATTACCATGGGTATTGCTAATATGTATGACAACATCTTTTTAGTTTTAGCTTGGACCACTCCTGAGTATACAATAGCGTACATAAGTACTGCATAGGGTGAAGCAACCTGACCTAAGAATTGAAAATAAATATGTATTTGAAACAAAACCTTGGATATAAATATAGCACCTATCCCCAGAAGATACGGTATAAATGCATGAGCTAAGGAGCTTTGCAATGCGGTTATTGCACCTAACAGGCAAAAAGTAACCATCCAACGATTTGCTTCATTCTCTTTAGGCTGAGTGAAAAATAAAATAATAGCAAATAGTAAATTAAAAAAAAATATAAAAAACATTATTACAACCTTTATAAAATATCTAAGATTTCTTTAGGTTTTGTTATAATTTTATCTGCGTGTCCTGTATTTAAAAGCTCCACTGAGTCGAATCCCCAAGATACTGCTATACAAAAAAGGCCATTTTTCTTAGCTGCTTTAATATCTCTTAGTTCGTCACCCACATAAACAACTTCTTCTTTATTTAAATCATACTTTTTCAAAAATGAAGAAATATCTTTTGATTTAGAGAGAGGACTAAATGAAAAATGACTATAATCAAATATGTTAATAGAATTATTTATTAAAAATTCATTAATCACACCTTGATTATTACTTGTTGTAAATCCTAATTTATAACCTTCCTTTTTCAAGAATTCGAGAGTTTCTTTTATTCCAGCTACAGGTTTTAAATTAGAAATATATTTCTGAGACCTTCTTTTTATGGCTATACCAACTAAGGGCATTTTGTATAAAGGTAAATTAAGTACCTTACATCTATTGCGTATTGACAATGTACTTAAATAAGGAACATCTTCTTCTAGAATTCTTTTGTATCCCTGCTTCTCAGCAATTTCATTGTACATATCAATTGCTAAAAATTTTGTATTTGTAATAGTTCCATTGAAGTTAAAAAGAATTACTTTTTTCATATTACTTCTCCTTATATTCCGTTTTTGAAAACATAGTTTATCTTAATGTTAACAAAGTGATATCTGTATTAAAATAGCACAATTTTACTTATGTTGTAATAAAACCCTACAAGTTAACACCTTCTTTTTTACTGCATAATACCCTTTAAGTTCCATATTGATGGATTTTGTTTTTGTTATAATACCTGTATATCAATACTTTATATTTAAAATAAAGGTAAACTTTACAATTATAACATATAATTGTAATTCTGGGGAGAGGAAACTTTTTTCCCCTCCCCAGAATAAAAAAAATAAGATATGATAAAGTCGATCTTTGCAAAAAAATAAGATTAAGATGAATATACTTGTTTTGATATATTTTGCTAATTTTTATTGAATTATAAGACGACTTAACGATATAATAGAACTAACAAAAACGTGCGGATAGAAAAAAGACTTCAACTGTTTAAGAAGTGTTGACAGCACTCTTAAACCGTTCCCCCTAGTTACGGTAGGGAAAACACTTGTCGAAGTCTCTTGTTAATAGAGTTAGTTTTGTACAAAATAAAACTTATGGTTTTATTTTATACGAAATTGACATCTATTTCAAGGGCTTAGTTTATCTTAATTAAGACATTGTTTTCCTTTCTTCAGGGAAACAGTGTCTTTTTTGTGTTCCTAAAAGGAGAAGATGAACAAATGAACAAGTTATTAACTTGCTATTTAAAAGATGTAGAAACCTTCAATGGGCCCTTCACATGGCTATGGAAAGAAAAAGCAACCCTTCGTAAAAAGAAAGAAGCGTTTTTAGAAACCCTTCGTACTTATTTTAAACAACAACAGTTGGCCTTACATAAAGAATTCCCTAAAAAAAGAATGGAAATGTTAGATCACGTGATTTATAACCTTGTAGCTACGGGTATTCAAGCGATCCGTTCAGAAACGCTTATGAAGAAATTTAACGTATCTAAAAGTACCGTTTCTCGTTTTGTGAAAACATTAAAGGATACGCCATTTATACTTGTTGCACGTTACATTAAAGAAGATACAACAGGAGCTCATCCTGACAGCTATGTATTTGTTCTTAAAAGTCATAAGAACTTTAATAAGATTTGCAATGAGATCTTTTTTGCACATGATACAACAGGTGTCCAAACGCTTCAACAAGAAGAAATGACAACTCCTGTGACAACTCCTGTGACAAGTCCAGAAAGTGCTGAAAACGTTGATACAACAAGCTTTGAGGGCGAAAAAACATCTTCCCCCTTTATTAACCTTGATTTACCTAAAAATCATTTAAATAATCATTTAATATCTGCTTCACAGTCATTTGCTTATATCGTAGGTGTTCCTAAAAAAGTAAATAATGTGTACGCAGGGAAATATGGTCATCAACTAAAAGACTTTTATGCTCGTATTCGAAATGCTGCAAAAGCTGTGAAACGAGATACAGAGATTGAGATTATGAAAGAGCAAGTACATGAAGTCGCTTATACAGCCATTGTAGGCTTAGATAAATATGTCCATGAGGCAAATTATAAGGGTACTCCCCTATTACTAGATGAGATGTGCCGTCTTGTTTATCAAATTGCTTACAATCAATTTGCGAATCTACTAAAAGGAAATACGGAAGAACCATCATCTGAGTCAGACATACATACTAAAGCTGTAGAAACAGCCCTATTTACACCTAAACATATCACCTGTAAGGAATTAGTTCCTGCTTGGTTAAAAGTTGAACACGAGCAAAAAGAGTGCACACAAGAAGAAGCTATTCCTCTGGATCAACAGCTTGAAATGATTGAATTAAAGCAAGATTTAGGGCAAGAACTAACGCCAGAAGAAGAAAACGTACTCCAAGAGCAGAGTTCTCTGTACAGTTCGTTAGAAATGGCGCAGCTGAAACAGGATTTAGGACAAGAATTAACACCAGAGGAACAGGATTTATTGCATGAACATGCTCAATTACAGGACACTGTTTCGTAATTAAAAAGTGAAAAAATCTCTTAAAAGCTAGATTATTAATAGGGGTATGTTTACTTAGAACATATTTCTAAATAATAAATGACTATTATCTACACAGGGGGAGATCATTATGCCACATAAAATTACCCTAACAGGCTCTGCTACAGGCCCATTACGAGAATACGATCGATACGTTGCCTTTGATATGCGTGAAAAAGGCTCACCTGCTGCTCCTAAAGGTCTGAAAAAGAGTACGTTTATTTCGTATACCGTGTTTGTTGCGAAGAAAGCTTTTAATAAAACCGGACTAACAAAAAAGAGTATTATGCATGAAAAAATCTTAATTCAAGGGGAACCGACGCTAGATATTCCGATTGATGAGTGCCCTGGCGAAATAGGTGTTATCTGCTTCCAGATTACCGTTATACCGAATAAAAATGACAAAGAAGGTAATGAGTCAAAAGATAAAAAAGAAGCGAAACAAGAGGGTTCTGCGCCTTCTGAGGAACAAAAGAACGCTGAATCTACTAAACCGGAAGAAAAGCAAGAACCTGCTCCTCAGTCCGTAGCAAAAGAAACGAAAAAGGAAGCTGAAATGGTAGAGTTAGAAGCATCACAAACACCTGTACAAGAGCAAAAAGTTGCGTCGCAAAACAAGCAGAAACCTATTCAGCCAAAAGGAACAAAGGATGTTGTGAGTTTTGATGACATTATCGTTCCTGAAGCCTTCTTAAAGACACGTCCAAACCCTGTGAAAACAGAAGAAGTCATTGAATTTGTGAAGCGTACAGGACATCTTGACAAGCCGTTAACAATTGAGAAAGAATCAAAGATCTTAAAAGATGGCTATCGTCGTTATATTGTGGCCAAAACCATGAAAATGGACCACGTTCCGGTTGTCTATGACTATCAAAAATAACGTACTATCTAAGGAGATAGCTATGAATACAAAACATATGCCTGACTATGGGCTACAAACATGGGGTTACCATTTAAGCATGAGTTACCCGTTTGATTTAGATTATTTATCGCCAGATGATCGAAGATATAATATTTACGTGGCTACACTAATCCCTAGATTAAGTATAGATGAAGATTCGGTCCAACTCTTTGAAAAATATATACGTTTTGACGTAATCGTTGGAACAGAAGAACATGCTTCCAGAGAGACGCTGGACATTTCTATTATTTCGGATGATATGCCAGACTTCGATCACAGAAAGTTTGAATTTGACTATGAGAAGCCACGTAGAGCAATGGTATTCACAGGTTGGGAAAAAGGCCCTATCGAGTTAAATCTCCTTCATGTCTACCTTGGGGAGTCAAAGTATTACCTAGATACAGAGATTGTGTATATTGGACAGGCATTTGGAGAAAATGGAGAACGATTTCCTGCTGAAGAGTTAGTATCTGATCCTATGTTACAGAAGGTAGAAAAAGCTATTTCACATGAATACCCTGACAAAGAGCTAGCCCTTCTATTATTAGAGTTCAAATCACAATTATTAGAGAAAATAGATAGTGAGGACGAAGATCTAGCTCAACTACAAGAGATCACAAAGAATCCCCCTCTCCAATTAAATAATCAAATCCTAGATGCAACAGAAGCAGCTCTAATCAATTATTTCAAACCTGAGTACAATTCGAAGTTTAACAATCCTTTTTCTAATGTAAAAGATTGTGGTTTACATTATCGTTCCTTAACCGTACAGGTTCATCCTGATATTATAGGCCTAAAGCTATTCTCAAAGGAAAAGAAATACCTGTCCAACGAACGGATTGTCTCTTCTCTTTTACTCTTAAAGAGTTAAAAAAGAATATGCTCTTCAAACAGGATATTTTAAAAGACCCTCTTCTGCGAAGCAAGAAGGTCTTTTATTTTGTGTTACTTCTCATGTAATTTCATGTAAAGAATAAATCATATATTAATTAACGCTTTCATCACTTTGAATATATTTAAGGACTTTCTTATCAATATATGATTCAATAAAATCCTGTCTTTCTCCTAATTTTTCGGTTTTCTGTAGCCCTAGAAAACCACTTCGTGTAAACCTTTCACTTTCTGGTTTTTGGTTCCACAATTCAACGGCTTCTTCCCGTGCTTGAATCCTTATTTTCGCTTCAACCTCTCTCAACCTTTGTTGGTCCTGTTCAGACTTTTTAGTGTCTGGTAAAGTTCGCATTAATTGCTGAAGAGATAGTATTTCTTGAGTAGTATTTTCAGACAACTGTTTTATTTGTTGTTCAGTATGTTTAACAAACCCATCAAACAATTCAGCCATTGATTTTATTTTTTCTGCATTGCCTTCTACTTGGTCTTGTAGTTCCTCTACTGATTCTTCTAAAAATGACTTAAGAGACTCATTTTTTTCAATCATTTCATTGGTCAATTCTTTGTTGAAATGCGCTTGAATCATTTTTAAAGAGTAGTCATTTTCTTCTTTTAAACGTTTTGCTTCCAGTAAATCGTTTAGATCCTGCTGACTAAAGCGCCGATGACCACCCTCAGTTCGACTTCCCTGCAAATTCATATATTTCATATATTTTCGCACATTGGATTGAGACCATCCTAGTATCTCTGCAACATCTTTTATTTGATAAGATAGTTCTTCTTGTATTTGAGACATAAATCAATCACTCCTTATCTTGTTCTATGACAAGATTGCTATACTGGTTAATATTATAGCAAATCTACTACTAAACTTTCTCGAAATTCTTCATAAAGTAGTATCCAATTTCAAATAACTATAGTTTTGAATATGTAATTCTACACAAAAGAAGAGATAACCTCTTATAATCTATATTTAAATTTGCACATTCTTGAGTGAAGGTTTAACTTGAGTTAAACTAACATATGTATATTGTTTTTAAATTTGCACATTCTTGAGTATAAGTTTAACTCAAGTTAATCTAAGGTATATATATTACTTTTGATTCTACACGTTATTGAGTGTAAGTTTAACTTAAGTTGAACAAATTGCACGTAATTCTACATAATTGATGTATAGGTTAGGGAAGGATGGTCGCCTTTGTAGCGAAATTGCACTTATTTTTATATTTTAAAAGTGCAAAAACTTCGAAATACATGGCGTTCTTAGCGAAGCTACATAAAATCTTGTTAGTGTAAGTGTAGAATCGCTCAATTTAGCTTGTAAGTTAAATAATGAATAGATTTTCAAAAAAGTACATTAACAGTCCAAATAGTTGATTCGTAGATTTTTAAATTAATTTGATAATTCATTTAGAGGAAACCAGTATTTTATGGTCTACTATGTATTTTTTGCACTAGAATCAAAAAAGAGCCTGGCTCCTAAGAATAGAAGCCAGACTCTTTTTTATTTAGATGCGAATATCTATAACAAAGACCGCCCATTATGTCTCAGTGTATAAGGCGGTCTTAACTGTATTCATGCTATATGTTTATGACCAAAATATCGACACTATTCTAAAAAGACGTCAGGTGAAAAAGGCAATCGCTAAAATCGCTGCCACACAAACTAAATAGATATTCCCACTCCAATCCTTCTTTTCTTTTTCATTCACTAAATAGCTGTTATAAGAACCTTCAATTGGTTCTATTTTGAGTTTCCTGTGTAAGGCTACTTCTTTACCTGAAATCAAGTTTGATTCCTCCATTGTTTGATAACTGTAAGGTAGGAAACGCCCTTGTTCGTCTCTCAATCGGTTGCTGACGTCTTGCAGGGCCTGCTGCCTTTTCACTGGTAGAAAGCTGCTGTTTGGATTGAATAGTTGCTCCTGACATTGATTGGCCATCTGTTGATGTTCTAAGTAACGTAGAAGTGTTTGTAGCCGTTCCTTTTCGCTCAAGGTCATCATGTTCTCCTCCTCCTTTCTCTTCGATGTTGGGCTCTTGTTCCATCCATAACGGGTGGGAAGAAGGGTGCCACGGAGAGGAGGGGAGAGGGACGTCACTCATTTTATATTGATTCATTAATGCTAAGAAAACAGGATTGTGCGCTGCAGTAAAAAGCGCACACCTCATAATTTGATTTCGGTCTAATTTTGTAGCTTGAAACAGACTATCTACATATGTACGATACATAGAATGGTACCGCACGGTTGGTCGATAGGTGTCTATTTGATTTTTTGGCTTCTTATTTTTCTTCATATACGTTGTTCTCTTTCGAAATGACCTCTAACATCCGTTTACCTTCTAACGTTAAATAGACGTCTTTTCGACTTAATAACGAGATTGCTAATTCTTTTGTCATTATATTCGCTCCAATCATGATGTTTTTATAATGACGTCTTATTCTGACGTCTTACTAAATGATATGAGCTATAACTTGTCTCATATGCAAACTTTAGTTTGCAATATGTGAATATTTTTTTGCGTTTTAGTCAACGATGGTTCTTAAAGAAGTAAAAGGAGGAATTTATATGTGGGGATTGGGAAAACCACGATCTAAATTAGGAAAATTTATTGATAAGCACGGCTACACTATCCAAGAGCTTTCAAATGCATCTAAAATTAATAGAAACACTCTAGGGAAAGCTTGTTCTGACCCACAATATTTACCCACAGCAACATCAATTAAAAAGATAATGAAAGCGATAAGAAAAATAGACCCAAATGCAAAAGTAGATGATTTTTTTGATATTTAAAGTGAAAACGCCCAAAATTAGGTGTTTTTTTGTAGTGCAACAATCTCTCTGGCTCAGCTTCCTTACAGATTCCCAAATTAGCTTCAATACATACATAAAGCCAGTATTAGCGCAGTAACACTAAAGCAGTAGATACTGATTACCAAACGAGGTAGTTATTCTTTTGATACTAAGTAGTTACCGCAGTAGGTGATCTTTAGATGTTCATGGAATATGTACTCTTTTTTTATATGTTAGGGCTCGGCCTAGTCGCTTATATTTTTCATGAAATGGACGAGAGATCTAAAGACGTTCCATACACTAAATACAGAAAGTTAGATAAAGGGGTTTGACAATCTCCTTTCAGCAAATAAAAAAAGAGATTGAATTAATCAATCTCCAATTGCTTTTTTCATTTCTTCTATTTCTTTTTCTCTAACTGGCAAGACGTACGAATCGAAGAACTCTACAGACTTATCATGGACTTCTAAAGCCTGTTTTAGTAGTTCATCGACTTTTTCTTTGACTTTCGGACCATATTGCAAACCATGTCTTTGTAAGGCAAAAAAGGAATGTAGGGTATTAGATATTGACATATTTAAACGTGTGCATTTTTCTTTTGCATCCTTACTATCTAAAACTAGTTTTGGATTATCAGAATAATACTTTTTGCTTATTGTATAAGTTTCATCAGCGTGATTAACAAGAAGTTGTGCATATTGTAGCGAAGAAATAACTTCTATTTGTTTGTCTAATTTAGTGGTTGTTTCAGCAGCAGCTTCAAGGTTGTTAATTTTTTGATCTAATTCTTTTGAATTAAGCAAGGTTTTTAAGTCTACTTGTGTTTTATTTAAATCTTCTAGCCTTCGATCTACTTGCTCCAATTTTTGATCTAATTCTTTTGTTTTTTCTTCTGCCAGTTTCATCATATCTGTAGCTTTATTCATTTCATTTTTAGCTGCATCACTATTCTTTTTGATCCTGTTAAATACATAAGTTGCAACTATCGCTACCACAGCAAGAATAAGTCCTAATATTGTAAGGAATATTGTAAAGTTATTAGTTAAGAATGAAATTTGATCTGCTTGAACATTACGCGCAACATCCTGAACATCTTTCATTTGACTATAAACAGAGTTTTCAAATTCAAGAAGGTCCTCCTTGGTAACAGGTTTTGATTCAGCGACTCCCAGTAAAAAATTAAACATAATTGTCCCCCAAAATATTAATATTTCTATTTCTTTAGGTATCTTGTATAACGATAGAGGGTATGATGACTAATCAAACTAAAATATTTAATTAATTGTCCTTTCAACTACTAACAACTAGATGCATTTCTTCATTTCATAGTTTCTGCATTCACGCAAGAAAACGCTACGCTTTAGAAAATTTTTGAAGTAAGCTGAATTACAATTGTTACATCGACCACTTATTTTATTACTAAGACCTTATCTGGAAATTTCACATAGTCATACACTTTATCAAGATCAATTTCTTGCTCCTTTATTTCTTCTAGGTTAATCATTCTTTTTTATTTGGCTTTAATTAGATTACCACAGTTACATCTGTTTAGTTTTAAAAAACATTTCATGATAAAATTATAGTCCTTTAGAACCATGAATAATTAGTACTAGTAAAATATAATGGAAATAGTAGAAAAAAATTCTAAATAACAGCGAACTTTTTATTGTTTTTAATATATAAATTCTTTTTATATATTAGAAAAGGATTATGCTGAGAAAATATAGAAAAAGGTGATATTCCATGGACAAAGCTGGTCATAATGATTATCAAGAACATTTAAAATCTACTATTCAAGAAATGTACCCTAAATATGCTCAAAGAAAATTACTTAAAGATCTGGAAAAGCTAAAAGTTATCAATCTCAAAAAAAATAAAACTTCTACGGAAGATACCATTCTAGACTTATCAACTATAGAAGAACAAGAGCAGCTTACTACGGGCATTGTAAAAAGGGATGAGGTAACTCGTCATATAGAAAGAGATGAATTTTTAAAATCCTACAAATATGCCGTTTTATTTAACGTAAGTAGCATTGAAGAAGATACATTTATCCAATTAAAGGAATCCGGAAAGATACATAATTTTTTTGCAAAAGACTACAGTCATGACATTATTTATGATGGAATAACATATAACAGTATCAAACCTACAATGTATACTATGGGCAATGTTACCATACTAAAATTTAGCAAGCTTTTGACAGGTTATGTTCCCGGAACTGGAACAAAGAAACAAATTAAATATCCTATATTAGCTGTATACCTGAAGCATTTAGGAGTACTAGAAATTCGTCTAGATCAAGTTCGGACCTACTTTCAAGAAGACGATTTCTTCTATCACGAACAGATTAATTTTATTTTAAAATGGTTCCAAGAAAACATCGATTGTGATATAGAAAACATTAATTTACCCCCTATAATTGAACATATAGGAAAGAAAGATCAAGATGAAGTAAATGTTCATGCACAAGCTATGAGCTTAAAAAGTGGAGGGAAAGCAGTCCTTGAAACAGGCTTAAATGAAAACTACATTCTACCTTTACTTGGTGAACTCAAGGAATTAATCAAATCAAATGAAGATCTTTTTGAAAAGAGCCCAGAAATTAAATTGTTACTTGATAAATTTATTTCTGAAACAGAAAGTACTGCTGACTTACCTTGGATTTCTTTGATTTGGAAAGGGAAAAATAAAACAAAAGGAAATATAGTTAAATTTAAACACAATTATATGAACCAGGGGTATACTTTGTTACAATATTATGGTCTGCAAACTGATATGGAGAAGATGGACAATGTCACCGAATATATTATCAATAATAAAAACGAAATTGATAGTC
>NZ_CP138622.1:0-170274 GCF_045784335.1 Priestia sp. HNGD-A6
GTGAGAGTAGAAGAGAAGAAAAGAAAAATTCGAAGTGACAAAAAACGAGATGTAAAACCATCACTTCCAATTGATCTTAAAGAATGTGTTTATCGATTGTCTTATATTACAAATACACCTGTAAAAAATGTAATTGAATCAATTTGTATATCAGGCCTTGCTTCTTCAAAAGTAATGGACTACCTATCAAATTATTTTAGAAGAGGATTTAGCTTTGGCAGCACTGTATATATGGGAGATATGTCCAAAGAGCCAATTAGACATCTATACAAGAATATTGAGAAGGAGCGTGTCTCTACGCGCTTAAAAGATGGACATGGAGAAACGTATGATATTCTAAAACGCTTAGCTTATGCTTTAGATTGCTCTCCAGCATTAGCAGCATCTTTCTTAATTGAAGCGAGTATAAGGAACTCTGATTTTGTTGATGAATACATGACTCGGCATTTAGAAGAAGAATTGGATCAGGGAAGAGTAAAGGAGTTAAAAGAGGTGTTAAAATTCATCAATAAAAATAACCCTTATAAAGAAGAGTACAGTTTACACAATTTAATTTCTTATATTATGGATGAATTAAAAGTAGGAGCAACTAGCTTAGGGTCTTCTGTACAAAACTGGTTAGAAAGTATACAGAATAAAAAATAGGTCGACTTAAAAAACCTTTGAATTTACGATTCAAAGGTTTTTTGCTTGTCTTTTATTTCGTTAAATAAAATTTTTGCGCCTAACGGACTGATAACCATGTTATTTGCATACCTACGGTTCTCAGGTGTTACCTCACCCGTAACCACACATTTATCATATTCTTTATATTTTTTTATTTCTATATGATCATCTTCCAATAAAATTTCTACAGAATCGTCTTTACCTATATTCAGTTCTTTTCTTAGTTCAATGGGAATTACTATACGACCCACTGCATCTATCTTTCTCAACGTACTTAGTCCCTTCATGCTGACTCTCCTTTTATATGCTCATAAGTACAACTTTCATATTATACTATAAATGTATAAATTGACCAATGATAAATTTACAAACTAGGAGAATACATTTTTAGAACTTTGTCTTAGGTTGCTCTTGTACGTAAGTACACGTACGCGCATGCTCACGTGAAAAGAAATGGTCTTGTTTATGATAAACTTTCACTCCACAAGAGGGACAAGCAAAGAAACCCACTTTAGGACCTTGAGTCACTTCGTGTGCATAAAACTCACCAGCTGTTTGAAACATCACTACATGGTTCGCTTTCTCAATCTTTGCTCTCATAAATTCATCCCCCACCTTATTTTGAGTTTATTACCATAATAAGGGTTAAAGGGGGGATTGTAAAAGAAAATGTATAGGTGCACACCTATATCTACAGAAAAAGGCAGCATTCTCATGCCATTCACGCATAAGAATGCTGCTTCTTCTCCATCTATTTCTTTTAATAGAAGGTAAATCACGGGAAGAATATAAAAAAAGACTCCCGTACAGCAGTCCTTTTTGTGATTACTTTCAATTATGTATGCTTAAATGAGGTGTTCCTTAAAGATCATATAATGCATTAAAAGCTAGTTTTTTCTTCTTCACATAACGGGATGCATAATCGTTTGCATCTCGTTTTTTTACATATATGCGCGGTATATTTTTTTATTTGTATGCAAAGATTCAATTAAGGTGAAATTGATTTGTTTCATTTGCTCTTCTGTTAAAAAGAGGTTGACGTACTTCTAGTTGTTTGTGAATGACATGATTTTGCATCTCAATCCCTGTGATTTTGTAGGCGTATCAGCAAATGGTTGAGTCTATCTGTATCTTTTTTAAAACACTTAAAAATACGAAGCATTACATGATAATTTTCTCCACCTCTAGAGGCTACCAGTTGATGTTCTTTCAATTCTTTCTCCACTTCATGTTCAAGCACTGCCACAACATCTAATTCATCTACCTCGTTTAATGCAACTCTGCAAGCAAGTAATGCGATGCAATAGTGATAACCAATGCTATCGTAGGCACGAAAGCAACTGTCGCCAAGCAACTTCAGCTCGTACGGTTGTATAGTATTAATCACAACTTCTGTTATCTCTTTAGAATCAGCAAATGGTGCCATACGTAAACAATGTTTGCGATTGAGTGGGGTAGTAGCAAATGATTTTATTTTTCGTATCAATTTCTTTAACAGCTCTTGATTTTCATTGCTTAGAGAGCTTTTTTTAGTTTCTAATATATCAACTATGTGTTCCATACTCATACTCCTTATAGCTCTTTATGATTAGATACTCTTCTTCATCCCACACTGGCGACATTCACGTAAGAAAACGCCACCTTTTACGGAACTTTTGAAGTAAGCTGAATTGCAATTATCACATCGGCCACTAATTTTATCCGGAAATGCAGCATAGTCATACACTTTATCAAAATCGATTTCTTGCTCCTTTATTTCTTCCAGGTTGATCACTCTTTTCTATTTGGCTTTTATTAGACTACCACAATTAGACCTATGTAAGAGGTGTATGTTAAAATTACTCTGGTTTTTCCACTAGTTGCATCTGAAAAATTTGTGTTTCTTGAATACCTGCTCTTTGGAGTTCCTCTTTAAATGATTCACCTTCTTTTAATTTAATGATTCTCTTTGAACCGTCACGTAACGTGTAGACTCTAAAATTGTACATGAATGTACCTCCACCCAAATAAATGATTCTTGTACACGATTTCTTTAGGAACTACGCAAAGCGAACATCGATGAGCTCGCTTAACCTCATTTTATTCTTCAACTCAAATACGTCATCAATGAAAATAAATAAATCCCCCAGAGAATCAACAAACTGAATGAATCCTGTTTCTGTTATGCATTGTCCTTTCTTATAATAGGTAAGGTGCACTTGTTTATTTGTATGTAAGGCTTCAATTAAAGTGAAATTCATCTGTTCCATTAAAACTGGTTGAGTTACTTCTGCTTGCTTATTTATCATTTCCTTTAATCCTATGTATTGCTCTGGCATAGTGGCGAATGGACGCCATTTTTTCATTTTATCAATACATGCTTTTAAAAAAGCTTTTGTTTTAATGGTTTTTATCAATGTAGCTATGTCTATATCGATAATCGTTTTTTGTAATCCTTACTCCATTAAAGCACCAGATTGTTGAAAATCTTACGATTACTATTTCTTACTGAACTAAAGCACCTTTTACTTTAGGTACAACCTTTCACAACCTAAAATCCTTCTTCATTTAAACGTAGTTTTCTCTCATTCGGTTTATATCTACTCTGGGTGGAAAGCCAAACATTCGGGAATATTCTCGACTGAATTGCGATTGACTTTCGTATCCCACCTTGAATGCGACATGAGCTATATCTGTTGACTCTGCTAATAACAAGCGCCTCGCTTCCTGCAATCTCAGTTGTTTTTGAAACTGAATGGGACTCATTGCCGTTACCTCTTTAAAATGTCGGTGTAGCGATGAAACACTCATATTCGCTATTTCAGCAAGCTCTTCAATACGAAAAGACTCTTCATAATTATTGATGATATGATCTATAACCTCTCTTATTCTAGAGGCATTGCTACCTTCTAATGCCATTTGTTCAAGCGCTTCGCCATGTGGACCTTGCAAAATCCAATAAAGAATTTCTTTTTTAAATAATGGAGCAAGAACAGGGATATGTTTTGGAGTGTCTAGCAAAGATGCTAACCTTACTACTGCGTCCAACAAAGATGGCTCTATTTTGCTAACATACATAGCTCGTTTTGCGTTCTTTCCCTGCCCAGTTTTAATATCTGTGCTATTTAAAACCTCTAAAACCTGGCTAGAGGTAAATTCAAGTTTGAAGGCTAAATATGGGGACTCGGCTGAGGCTTTGATGACTTGACCTGTAACTGGTAAGTCAACTGATGCCACAATATAATGACCAGGACCGTATAAAAAGCGTTCCTCTCCCAATAATACCTCCTTCTCTCCTTGGAGGATAATGCAAAAAGATGGCTCGTTAACTCTAGAAATGGGTTCAGTAATAATGGATTCACGGATGAGAAATAAAGATGGAATAATGGTAGGGTGAACACCGTCCTGCTTCGAAAGGCGTTCAATGAGTTTAGCAAGTTCATGTTGCTGTTTATAGGGTTTGTTAGACATAACTTATTCTCCTTTTCTTTATTTTCGGTTCATTATACCTGATAGTTATAGATTTAGTAAGGGAGTTTGAGAGGATTAGGCAAGAACTTGATAATAATAGGTTAAGGCTTTTTTGATATTTATGACATAATTAAAAACGTTAAGAAAAAAACGATTTAAAAGAAGTTCACGACCAATCAATTGTAATAAAAGTAGCTAATATAAATGTGAGCTTATGCAAATTTTTCTATCAGGAGGCTTGTTTATGAATCGTATCGAAAAGAGCAAAGAAAAATTCAAACAGCTATTTGGTGAAGGAGTACCTAGTACACATGCCACTGATCCTGATTTCCAGGACATTCTGAGCCATTTTATTTTTGGTGAAGTTTTTTATCAAGGTAATCTGGATGACAAACAGCGTGAGTTAATCACCTTGGTGGTTCTTGCTACTAACCAGACGTTACCTCAATTAAAAGCACATGTTAGTGCAGCATTGAATGTTGGGCTAACACCTGTAGAAATCAAAGAGGCGGTTTACCAATGTGCTCCGTATATTGGATTTCCGAAAACGTTAAATGCTATCAATGAAGTTAATGAGGTATTCAAAGCAAAGAATATCGCTTTACCGATGGAAAGCCAAAAGACGGTAGATGAAGATAATCGCTTTCAAAAGGGTCTTGCAACTCAAGTAGAGATTTTTGGAGATGTCATAAAAAAAATGCAGGAGAGTGCTCCATCAAATCAAAAGCATATGCAGGAATATCTTTCTGCTTTTTGCTTTGGAGATTTCTATACTCGTGACGGACTCGATTTGAAAACACGAGAGCTATTAACGCTCTGTATTATAAGTGCGTTAGGCGGTGCTGAAGGTCAAGTGAAAGCACATGTGCAGGGTAACATAAATGTGGGCAATGATAAGGAAACATTAATCACTGCTATCACTCACTGTCTACCATATGTGGGCTTTCCGAGAACACTTAACACATTAGCATGTATCAATGAAATTATTTCTGAAAATTAAGAAATCTTTCTGAAAAAAATTCTTACCGTTAAGTTTTTTTAAAAAAAGTGTATGACTCATTAGAAAAGTAGGGGGAAATTAAATGAAATATGTAAAACTTGGTAATACAGGCTTAGATGTATCTCGACTTTGTCTTGGATGTATGGGTTTTGGAGACGCCAACAAATGGCTTCACCAATGGGTACTTAATGAAGAGGACTCCCGCCTTGTTATAAAAAAAGCCCTGGACTTAGGGATTAATTTTTTTGATACAGCAAATGTATACTCACTGGGTACAAGTGAGAAATATCTTGGACGAGCTCTTAAGGATTATGCTAATCGTGATGAAGTTGTCATAGCAACTAAAGTACACGGACAAATGCATAAAGGTCCAAACGGCTCTGGTCTTTCCCGAAAAGCAATAATGAGTGAAATCGATAAAAGTCTTAAGAGACTAGAAACTGATTATGTAGATCTTTATATCATCCATCGGTGGGATTATGATACCCCTATTGAGGAAACGATGGAAGCATTACATGACGTAGTGAAAGCTGGAAAAGCAAGATACATTGGTGCTTCTGCCATGTACGCTTGGCAGTTCCAAAAGGCATTACACGTGGCTGAAAAAAATGGTTGGACTAAGTTTGTGTCCATGCAGAACCATTTAAATCTAATATACCGTGAAGAGGAACGAGAAATGTTACCTCTTTGTAAGGAAGAGAAAATTGGTATCACTCCATATAGCCCTCTTGCATCAGGAAGATTAACACGTGACTGGTCAGTAACAACACATCGTTCCGAGACAGATCAAGTCCAAAAATCTAAATACGATGCGACTGCGGATGCAGATCGATTGGTTGTAGAACGAGTAGCATCTATTGCAGAAAAACATGGTATTCCTCGTACACACATTGCACTTGCCTGGTTACTACAGAAAGAACCAGTAACAGCTCCTATAATTGGTGCTACGAAAACATCACATCTTGAAAATGCAGTAGGTTCTTTATCGGTTAAGCTAACACCTGAAGAAATTGCGTTTCTTGAAGAGCCATATGTACCACATCCAATAGTTGGTCATAACTAAATGTTTTGCTGATAAATAGGAGGAAATCCAATCTTCTGTAATGGTAAGGTTGGGTTTTTCCTTACTTTAACCTTTAATTCCGTCTCCTAATATTTATTTCTATGAATACTATAGATACTGCATATTTTTATTATTGTTTCTTTCATTCCTCTATGTTCCATCTTTTTTCCTGCTTAAGCTTTATGGCCACCCATAAGGTAATTTCGGTAACGAGCTGTCGAATGAGGAAGGTGACTAGATGCACGTAGTACGCTATTCTTTCCATAACGTAACCGAATGTCATCAATCGTTTTGGCAAGAGCATAGGCTCTTTCACGCTGATTGATATCCTCAAATAAGCTCATTTGCTCTTCTTCTTGAATGCTAGTGTTTGATAAGGAGATACCGATGGAGCGAATCGGCATGCCACTATCATAGATATGTAAAATGGTTAAACAGTAGGGAAAGATATCTTCGCTTAAGTTCGAAGCTCTCCCCATTTTCTTTTGTCTGGAGAAGCCTCCACCTGTTTGTTTGCTGTAGCCAATGGATAAATGGATCGTTTGAGCCACCACTTGATGCATCCGTAAGCGAAAGCACACATCATCTAACAGCTCTAACAGCAATAACTCCACTTCTTTTCGGTTTGTATAATCACGGAATAGAATTTGACTCTTTCCAAAGGAACGAGAGCTAGTAATGTACACATCAGAAATGCGACTGTAATCAATGCCATTCGCATGTTGGTGCAACTCTTCGCCTAGTATGCCAAATTCCTTTTGTAACATCTCTTTTGAAGAAAGAGCGAGTTCCTTTATGGAGTGAATGCCCAAACGATTTAAGCGCCTTTCCGTAGCAGACGAGATTCCCCAGAAATCCTTCATCGGATGAATGGACCACAACTTAAAGGGAATATCCTCATATCGCCAATACGCAACTCCTGTTGGGCTATTCTTTGCCTCATGATCTAAGCTCACCTTCGCCAGTAAGAGATTGGGACCGATACCTGCGGTAGCTGTCAGCCGTGTCTTGCGATAAATCTCGTTGATGATTTTATGGGCCAGTTCTTCTGGTGTTTGAGCGAATAAATGTAACGAAGCTGTTGCATCAATAAATAACTCATCAATGCTATACGCATGAAAGTCTTCTGGAGCCACATACTGTAACACCAAACTTGAAATATAGTTTGAAGCCTTAATATATCTCTCCATAGATGGATTCACCACATGGATATCTTTCCTTTTAGGAATGTCGAAAAGACGACTTCCTGTTTTGATCCCTTCTTTCTTCAATAAAGGTGTGGCAGCCAGCACAACCGATCCTGACCTTTTGATATCTCCTACCACCGCAAGCCTTGTTTTCAACGGATTTAACCCCCGTATGACAGAGGAAACCGATGCAAAAAAAGATTTCATGTCGATACAAATAATGATTCTGTTTGGTAGCTGCCCATCATCCATTAAAAGAACTCCTTAAATTAAAGAACGTGTGTTCTGTATATTATATGCGAACACACGTTCTTTAATCAATAAAAACTCTAAAGTTTTCCCGATTATTGTTACTTATAGCTTTTAATATAGGGTGATTAAAATGAAATAAATTCTTTTGATTAAGTTTGTAGTTTTTATAACTTTTATTGAAGAAAAATTCGTGTGGAGGAAAGCAAATCATAGAGCTTAAATATTATCATTAGCAGAAAATAGTTTTAATTCATTAACTTTTGTGAAGTTTTTAGCAGAATTATGAGAGATAGCGTGAATATAATCTACTATCTTTAATATTTATTCCTAATTTATACCCTGGTAACCTTCTACCAATGTCACGCATACAATCATATATATATGGTATAATATAACTAGATTAATGTAATAGATAGGTAGTTGAACAACTATTTAGATGGGGTTTATGTAAGGATTGTTCACTTAAATAATTAAGCAATATAATACAACAGGAGTGGATGGATTGTTAAAAGTAGATACTAAAGAAATAATAAATGAAATAAAAGAAATTACTAAAATAAAAAAATATCAAATGCAAGGAGTCTATCCTCTGCAAGATTTGGATCATAGGGCTTTTGAATTGCTACTCTACCAGCTTGCAGATCAGTTTAAGAGTCAGGGTTCTTTTTTAAGTTTAAATTATGATAATTGTGGATTAATGGCGGGTACTCGTGAAAAAGGAAGAGATATTGTGTTATCCGAAAACTCATCTGTTGTAGGAGTAATACAATGTAAAAGGTATCAAAAAAATCTAACGAAGAAACAGTTATTCAAAGAAATAATTAAATTCTTATGTCATTACATAGAAGATAAATCACTTATTCCTGATATAAATAAGTTTACCTATGCGTTTGCAGTAGCGAAAGGTTTTTCTAATGATGCAATAGATTTTATACATAACAGGAAGACTATACTTAATGAAAATCTAGAAGATTATATCAAAAATTGTCTTGAAGAAAATAAAACGATTAAAATCAAAATGACAAGTTCTTTAAAACAAGAGATAAGTAAGCTTCTAATGTTGCTTAATATTAAACTTTTACTCCCAACTGATATAACTAATCTGATAAGTCAAAAAGGTGTTGTCCGTGATCAGTTTTTTGAAATTGAAAAGGTAATTGATCGTAAAACATTTGAAGAAATTATACATGGGGAAAATTTAAATGTAGAAAAGTTTTTTGCTGACTATGGTAAGGCAATCATTAACAATCATTCTAGGATAAATTTTTTCGGTTTGGCTTTACCAAGGAAACCCAGAGAAGTACAATTATACTCTTTATTTGTAGAACCCAAATTAAAAATAAGAAATGATATTGAGAAACAATCGTTCTTTAATAAGGAAATAGAGAGTATATACCTTGAAAACAATCATGAGCTGTTTCATATTTGGCAAGCTAAAAAATTAATAGTATCAAAAAGAATGATAAAGCAACATAACAAAATACCTGTAGAAAAGTTCGAGAAAGCTATATTAGAGTTAGCAGCCAGAATCAACAACGTTTCTACTGGCACAATTGATACTCCTGGAGAACCATATAGAAGTATATCTTTTAGGGAATTATTTAATGATGTTGGCAAAAAAAATATGGTGATTTTAGGTAAGCCCGGGGCAGGTAAATCCTCTCTGATTAAATACACTCTGTGCAAGTTCATTGATAAAGATGACCGTATATTTGAAAACACTGAAATATATGAGAAAATTCCTTTCAGAATTGAATTAAATAAGTACAATAAAGCAAAAATGCAACATTCTTATGGTCTCATAGAGTATCTTGCCAATACTTTAGAAAGAGATTATCAGCTACATTACGTTAGTAAAAAATCTTTGATTGACTTATTTAATAAGTATAAAACAATTATATTCTTCGATGGTCTAGATGAAATTCTAGACGTTCACGAGAGAATTGAAGTTAGAAACGATATAGAGAATTTCTTAGCGAATAATATTAATGTATTTGGGTTAGTGACAAGTAGATACGAGTCGTACGAAGAGGTATATTTTAAAAAATCGAACTTCAAAGTATTGGAAGTATCTGACTTCAGTAATAGTCAAATTAATGCCTATGTTAATAAATGGTACTCTTTAGAAGAGGATGAAGAAGCTCAGAGAAAAAAAGAAATAAAAGAATTTTTAGAAGAGCTAAAAAAAATTGAAGATGAGCTAAAGACAAATCCTCTACTTTTAACGTTAATTCTTATTCTATATAGAAATGAACTTGAGTTGCCTACTTCAAAGCTCGAACTATATGAAAGTTGCACCAAAACCTTAGTAGAAACCCGTGATATTAAAGAGAAAAAAATGAATTTGGCTTTACAAATTTCGAATAAAATTGCTACTTTTTCTTCTTTAGGCTATTGGCAATATACTAATATGGACTCTAATCATCAAAATATCACCTATGAGCTTTCTCAAAAACACATTAAGGATTATTTAATTAAAAAAGGCGAGTTTGAATTTGAAGATGAGGCTTATGAAGCAGCAGATGAGTTTTTAGAATTTGCAAAAGTTAGATCTATCTATGTGGAAAATGCATTTACTCATAAAACTTTTCTTGAATATTTTACTGCTAACTATATATACACCAATACGCATGCTAAATCTAATTTTTTTGAAAGAGACAATATAATATCTAAGTATATGGGGAAATCTTCTTGGAAAGTAGTATTAGAACTTTTAATATGTAGAATTGATAAAGAACAATCAGATTTTGAGGTTATTGATTCCATTGTTTTTAAACATTTAAATGAACCTAAAGGATTAATCTTCTTCTTGCAAATTTTAAAGTATTTAAGAAATGTTAGTCCTAAAATGATTGAGGAAATTTTCAAGAAGGCTCTCAGTTACCTTATTCTTAATTATGAAACTGTTCCATTTAACGAGGTTAAGCAGATAAATTATTACTTAATTAATTTATTTAAAATAGAAAGATTTATTAAGAAAAAGAATTCAGTACTTGAACAAACGCTAGAAGAATTAAAAGAAGAAGAAGATTACAAGTATTATTATTTATTTATTCTAGAAAACGGAATTTCATTTGATTTTCTAAATAATAAAAATAAACTTAATGAGATTGTAGATAAAGACCCTTTACTCTTTATATTGTTTAATTCTCATGGTCTCCTAACAGAAGAAGAATATTATAAACTTATGAAAATATTTTTGAGCAAATTCGGAAATTATAACACATTAAAAACGTATAAACCTAGTTTTGGCAATACTATTTTTAATGGCCAGCAAGATTTTAACTGGATACTTACTGGGTTATTATCGCAAAAAAAATACGGTAGTTTCATTAAAAATGTTAATAACTTATTAAATGTAGGTATTAGCTATAAGCAGATAAAGAAGGCTATATATAATCATTCAGGTGAAATAGCAATTAGTCAGGTTGAGTTAGAAAGTTTTTTGAAACAAAAAAACAGTGAGCCTATAAGACAAATTATTCTAAACTGTTTAAGGCATTACTATAATGTTAATATTAACGACAAAAAATTAAACTCTCATCCTTTTTATAAGGGAGTAGTAAAGAAGCAAGATTAACTATTATAAATAGTTGATAACGACTTTAGGTTAGAACAACTCATTGGTAAAATTAGAGATGATATTTAAAAGAAGTAAGATAGAGATGAAGGAATTAGATTATTTAAAATCCCTTCAAATTTTCATCAAAATAAGAAGTTATAATAAAGAAGGTACAAAGCTCTATACTTTGTACCCTCTTTACTTTCTAAAGCTTTATTAATTAAATCATTTAAACAATTAAAATATCATAAATGAATTTAAAATGCCTATTATTCTAATAAGATGAATAGTACAATAATCACACTTTAAATGGTAACATTTATATTATACGGGCATAAATTCAAGAAATGAAAAAATAATAAGAAGCAAATTAAATCCATTATATGGAAATCAACATAAAGGAGATTACTTTAATTTATGAAAATAGAGTGGATAAGAATCAAAGGATTTAGAAATTTTGATGATGAGACAATTAATTTTGCAAATCAAACTTTAGTCATCGGAGCAAACGATGTAGGAAAAACTAATTTAATATATGCTTTACGCCTCCTGTTTGACCGCAGTTTAAGCGATAGGGATTTAGACTTGCTTAATAGTGATTATAACGTGTATACAAACGTAGATTCTATTGAAGTTACAGTAAAGCTTGTTGACGTGAGAGAAGATTGTTTAATAACTGTATTTAAGGGTGATTTGAATAAAGAAACAGTATATATTCAATATAAAAATTCAAAAAATGGCGAGTACAGTATCCTTTCAGGTGCCTCAGAGGAAGAATTAGAGGTGAAGAATTCACGCTTTTACATTAAACGATTAAATATGGAGTATGTGAATACAAACCGTAATTTAGATTCCTTTATGAAACGAGAAAAAAATCAAATTCTTGAGGATGCAAAATTACAATTAACGAAACAACAAACATACGCGGATGAGAAATCTATACTTAAAATTAAAAGAGGTTTAGGAGTTGTAAACAAAAGAGTTGACCGTTTAAATTATATTCAGCAATCCTTAAGTAAAGTAAATAATGAGTTAAGTTCACTCGCTATACATAATGAAAAACAAGAATTAAGCTTTAAAAATGCTAATTCAGACGCTACAAGAATGTTAGATAACCTTGATCTAAGCTATAATACCCAAGATGGCCCCTTAACTCTAGGTGGGGATGGGAGAAATAACCAAATATTCTTAGCGACATGGATTTCTAAGCAAAAAAATATAAAGTCTTTAGAAAAAGTAACATTCTATGCAATAGAAGAGCCAGAGGCACACTTACATCCCCAGCAACAACGAAAACTTTCTAGTTATTTGTTAGAGAAATTTGAAGAACAAGTTTTTATAACCACGCATTCTCCGCATATTGCATCAGAGTTTAAACCAGATAGAATTGTTAAATTATATACTAAAAAGAAATCTACCAAGGCAGCAAAAGGTGGATGTAGTGAAGAAATAAAGATTGAATTTGATGACTTTGGTTATAGATTAGATGCAATTACATCAGACATATTTTTCGTTAATGCAGTATTTTTAGTAGAAGGCCCTTCGGAAAAATTATTTTATACTGCATTAGCTAAACAATTAAATATTGATTTAGATAGATTGAACGTGTCAATCATATCTGTAAATGGTGTCGGATTTAAGCCCTATATAAAGATTTGCTTAGCATTGGATATTCCTTTTGTACTGAGAACAGATAATGATATTTTTAACAAAACAAAAAAAATTAATGATACAGATGTTGAATTATCTTTTCAAGGCGGTATATCTCGTGTTATGGGAATATATAAAGAACTTTTACAAATAGAGGAAAATGGAGAATTGATTACGTATTGGAAAGAACATGAATTAGATAATGAATGGTTAAAGACCGTAAATCGTCCGCAGACTGCTATCAATCTCGCAAACCATATTATTCGGGAAGTTGAAAAAAACAATATATATTTATCAAAAGTAGATCTTGAAAATGATTTAGTTAACAGTAATTTATTTAGCTCTCTGAAGAAATTCTATAAGACCAGAGCAATCAAAAGCACCGTAGACAAGATGCAAAAAGCAAAAGCAGAGAATATGCTTAATTTTTTAAAAGTACATTTTGATGATTTGAAATGTTTAATAGATGATAAAATTTCAGAGCCACTTCAACGAATCGAAAAATTATCTAAAAAGGTTGTTAATGGAAATGAAGAAAATGAATCATTTTTCTTATGAACAAAAGGAAATAATAGATGTACAAGGAAATTTAGTTATAACAGCTAAACCGGGTAGTGGCAAAACTTATACCATTGTAGAAAAGGTAAGTAATATATCTAAAATTTTATTAAGTTATCAAGGTGTTATAGCTATTTCGTTTACAAGAAAAGCTAGCCAAGAGTTGGAGTTACGATATAAAAGGAAAAATACAGAAAACGTTAATCATTTTTTTGGCACTATAGATAAATTTTATATTTCTGAAATTATTATACCTTTTTCGAAGCGTTTATTTCCTAAAGGATATCCTTTAGAAGTTAAAGATTCGATAGATGATTATCCTAAATATAAAGATTTAAAAAACATAAAAGAGAATAGAACTGATAAAAAGCTGTTGGAATTATTGAAGGAATCACTACGAGAAGGATTAATATTCTTAGAAATTAGTGGGGAAACAGCATTATTTATATTAAGCGAGGTACCACAGTGTTTAATATACCTTAAAGCGAGATATACTCATATTTTTATTGATGAATACCAAGATTGTGGTGAAATTCAACATGAAATATTCTTAAAGTTAGTTAATGAAGGAATTACGGGAATAGCTGTTGGGGATTTAGATCAAGCTATTTATGCATTTAGTAATAGACACTCTAAGTATTTATTATCCCTAATAGCTGATGGTAAATTTACTCATCTAGAAATTACTCGTAATTATAGGTGTCATAGATCAATTTCAGATTATTCCTTAGAACTCTTGGGAGGTTTAGGAAGGCACAAGGTAGAAGATAAAAGAGTATTTAAGGTTAACGTGACTGGAACAGATGAACAGGTTATTTATGCTATTGAAAAAAATCTAGAGGGAATTAAGGCAAGGTTTGATTTAAATAAAAATAGCGATTTTGCAATACTGTGTCGTGGAAACAATACAGCTAGAAGAGCTTCTGAATTTTTAACAATTAATAATAAATTGTTCGTAGATACGCCATTAGATAGAATTAATGGTAATTGGGCAATCTTATTGAACGATATATTAAACTCCTATTATTTATATAAGTTTAGTAAAACCACTATTCTTGATTTTGTTAGCAAGTATATAAATGAGGAATTGTATTATAGAGATTTTCGAGAAGGACTAGAATTAGTGAACAATTTATTCACTTTAGATGATAGTCAATTAGAAGCAAATATAGAAGAATTTATTAAGATAGCTCATCTAATCTACCCTGAACAAAAAGATGAGAGAATTTTACAGATACTTAAAGAGATTTTGAAAGATAAAGAAAAATTATATAGCTTCAGACCTGCTACAGAAAATGAAATAAATATTATGACGCTACATAAGTCAAAAGGATTAGAATTTAAGTGTGTATTTTTAATGGATTTATACAAGTGGATATTACCTCCTGAAGGGGAATGGGTATCTGAAGAAGAATATGTGCAAGCATTAAATTTACATTATGTTGGGGTTACAAGAGCGATTGAAGCTTGTTATATTATGCAGGGAACTAAAAGGTATAATGAATCCCGAAACAGATATTTTGATGCTATTGAGTCCCCCTTTTTATCTAGATATAATACACCGAATTTACGTGAAGAACTTAACTGGTAATGGGTATAAGTATAGGTACAAACATGAATTTTACAATCAGGATAATAATTCAATTTTATCAATTACCTTTAAGTATTTCTTATGACCTTAAAATTATTAATGTAAGAAATAAATACCAACTAATGTAATGACTAAAGAGTTATTAAAGTCTTCTCTTTATAAAAAAAAGAGGAGACTCTTCATTTTATATACACTACCTAACCATAGGAATTAGTTTTAGAACTTGTTTTTATGCAGAGTCATTTTTGATGAGCTTCCTATATATAATATAGGTTGTACATTTAGCTTACTTCCATGTAACTTAGCTAACTTGTAAAACATTGTCTTTTTACGATTGGAGTCTTTCCCCCCTTTGTTTTTTAATAAAGATATTACAAGGAGAAACACTAATTTCTTGCATGGATTGGAGCTTAAGAACCTCATTTTAATCTCAACTGTTCACACGTATGCATTCAAATTTCTTTCCTTCTTAGCTCCATCAAAAAAACGTTCGTAAAAGTGTATGAATTCCAGAGGACGTTCGTGATTTATTATCAAACTTAAACGAACAATCAAAAAGATAAATTCCTTATGAAAAAGAAAGGTTCGTAAAAGTATACGTTTACGAACTTTTCTTTTTTTAATACGAAAAACATGGTAAATTAATTCGGATAATAATATACCGAAATTAACAATAAATCATAAAAGTCATCCAGAATATCCCTTATGTTAAGTTTGATGTTATATAATTGGAATATATGAAAATATATGGAACTTTTATATATGTGAATCGTATAAGCATATAGGAGGGGATTTGGATGTTTGGTTTATTTGGAAAAAAGAAAATTGTCATTGATTTTGAAGAGAGATACTACAACCTAACTGATTTAAAAAAAGCTGTCGTAAAACATTTTCAAAACAAAGGAACGACCTGTGAAGTTATTGATACTCATACCTTATTAGTTGATCATCAGAAGTATACGTTATCTGAAAAGACGATAAGCATGGGTGGTGTTCCTTTACAACGAGTTATTTTAAAAGAAGCATAGATAGCTAGATGTTTCTACATAATGTATTTGTCATTAAATCTATTGGAGGTGTAAATCTTACTTAGGTAAGATAACTAATTGGACATAATTAACTTGTTATTGGTAGCAGTATTAATTGGATTGACTGGTTTCTTTGTAGCCACAGAATTCGCGATTGTAAAAGTACGAAGCTCTAAGATTGATCAACTTGTAGCTGAAGGTAAAAAGGGTGCTGTGTCTGCGAAAAAGGTCATTACGCACTTAGACGAATATTTATCTGCTTGTCAACTAGGTATTACAGTAACAGCGATGGGGCTAGGTGTTCTTGGTGAACCTACGGTAGAAAGGTTGCTAAGTCCTGTTTTTATGAAGTTTGATTTAAACGAGTCCATTACGCACCTTTTATCGTTTGGTATTGCCTTTATTGTGATGACCTATCTTCATGTTGTGGTAGGTGAATTAGCACCTAAGACATTTTCAATACAGAAAGCAGAAGCTGTCACGTTGTTATTTTCAGCACCCATCATCTGGTTTTATAAAATCATGTATCCGTTTATCTGGATTTTAAATGGTTCTGCACGAATATTGGTTGGAATGTTTGGGTTAAAACCTGCTTCAGAGCACGAATTGGCCCATTCAGAAGAGGAACTTCGTCTCCTGCTAGCTGAGAGCTATAAGAGTGGTGCTATTAATCAGAGTGAGCTAAAGTACGTAAACAATATTTTTGAATTTGATGAACGTCTGGCGAAAGAAATCATGATTCCACGAACTGAGATGATAACAATCTCTGAACATGACACGATTGGTGCATTTTTAGAAATGGCTGCATTGGAGCAGTATACTCGTTACCCAGTAACAACCGATGGAGATAAAGATCAAATCATAGGGATGGTAAATATAAAAGAAATCTTAAGCGATGTTGCATTTGATGACACCTTACGAAACCAACTCATTAGCTGTTACGTTAAACCCGTGATTCAAGTCATTGAATCGTACTCTATCAATAAGCTATTAAGAAAGATGCAAAAGGAACGTATCCACATAGCAATCTTACTGGATGAATATGGAGGGACAGCTGGTTTAGTAACCGTTGAAGATATTTTAGAAGAAATCGTAGGAGAAATCCATGACGAATTTGATTCTGATGAAGTACTCGATAGGCAAAAAATTGGTGAACATCACTATGTTTTTAATGGGAAAGTATTAGTAAGAGACGTAAATACACTAATGGGAACGAACATTGAAACTAATGAGGTCGATACGATAGGTGGATGGATCTTATCTCAGAAAATAGACGTTAAGTTAAATGAAGTCCTTGTGTATAATGATTTTGAGTTTATTGTGAGAGAACTTGATGGGCGAAATATTCAAACCATCGAGGTAGCAAATAAACAGCATTCTTTGAGCTTAGCTAAATAGTAAATAAAAAGCAACCTCATATCCCATGTCATTGGAAAGAGGTTGCTTTTTGTCATTCATACTCGTTGAAGAATGCATAGCACCGCAAGTGAATAATATCATATATTTACCACTAATTCTATATTTTTCTTTATTTTTATATGAATAAAGCGTGCACTTTTTATACATCCTCCTCCCACTTAGGTATCGAGTAAATGCCGTCATATCAAGGATGTATAAAAAGCTGCATAATCCATAAATATGAGAAGCGAACGAGCCCTTGTGTATCAAGGACTCGTTTTTTACGTGTCTTCCGGAAAGAGTGTTTATGTAAACTAACTTTGTATATAATATACAATTAACCGTAGATATGTTTAATTATATATATCTTTGATTTTCTAGGAGGGTTTAGATTGATAAATAAAGCTTTATCTAATGCTTACGAAACTGGTTCTTTTTATGAAGGTAATATGGATTTTAGAGAATCGATTTTTAATTTAGAGCCAAAATTAGTAGAAGTCGAGGATTTTGAAGCTTTGAGGTACTTATATTTTAAAGTAAAGGACATTTCTTTACGTCATAAATTACTCTTGGTATTACGAGATATTTATAACTCCCAACTTAGCGAGTTTTTTCGGAAGGCTTATAAGAAAGAGCGAAGTTTAAAAATGAAATTGATAGCTGTACGTGGCTTAGTGAAATATGTTGAAGAGCATGAAATAAGTAAAATTATGAGTCATTTCATGAAAATCTTGATAAAGAGACCTGAACATACTCCTTACAATTATAAGGAATATGAATATTTGCGTTCACCGAGTGGATTACCTTACCTAATTAAGGAATATGGTTATAACTGCTTTCATCAAGTGTTAGAACAAGTAGAAAAACAGTATGATGCTATGCCCTTCCAATTTAAGAATCATTATACGTATGATGCAAATGATAATATTGTCGAACTACGAACTCCTGATGAGATGGATCAGATGATTGAAGAATTCTTTAACAAACAGTTAGGAGATAACTATGAAATACTTTGAACAAGCAAAAAAAATATGGACTAAACATGTTCCTCAAAATGGGCAATCCGATATTGTAGAGGGTGAATTAATTAGAGCAATTGAAAAACTACGATGGGAAGCTCAAAGTAATGGTAATGCAAATTGGGATGAAGGCTTTGAAATGTTGGCCTCATATATTTTAGAAATATTAAATGACAACGAGGTATTTAAACCAGATGCATTATTAGAAATCAAATCTGATGTAAATACTTTACTTACTTCTGAGTATGAGCCTTATTTAGAAGATGACTTGTATGATCGTTTGGCAGATCGTGTTATAGAATGGCATCTTGCAAAGAATGGACCTATTAAAAGAGCAATAAATCCAAATCTTTATAGGTAATAAATGAAGAAAGGAAAGAGAGGAGTTATTTACAATTCCTCTCTTCCTTGTTCCTAGAATGTTGATTACGGTAACTTGATTTATATATAATATTCGTGTTTATTTTTTAACAAACATATCTTCGGCCCTAAATTTGATGACGCCGTAACCCCATGTAGAAAAAGTACTATACAGTTGATGTTCTTGTCTTGTTACAGGCCGAATTTCTGTGTATCCTTTTTGCAACATACAATTATCTGCAAAGGCTTCCTGCGATCTAAAATAAGCTACCTCTAAATTGTCTAATTCTAAATCCCTATAACCAGAAATCATGCCATCTAAGGCTGTTTCTTGTATCATTTTAATATGTCCATCACCTTGTTTAAGTATGATTCGTCCTTTCAAATCCTCACTAGTAGGTGGTTCATCTCCTACCCAATCCATTAAACCAGCGATAAAGTTTTTTGTATATTCAGGACTAGTTTCTAATACTCTGCCACAAGCAAATCTTCCGTTACTTAAAGGGATGGACCAAAATTGACCAGGTATGAGATATCTATTTGATTTTGGATAAAATGGATATGAGATTTTCTTCACTATTTATATGTCCTCCTCGAATGAAACTCAATGCTTTTTAGCATTGAGTTTAGCAGATAATTTTAATCATTTCTTCCGATAAGGTGCATTACGTTAATTAACAATCTATTGGATAAATGTGTTAAATTTAATAATATTGGGGGGATATACTTGATTTATTTAGTTTGCACAATTATAGGTTCAATAATTGTTATCTTCAACATTGTTAAAGATAGAAATTTTATATGGTTATGTATGTTTATACCTATGTTGATAGACATTCTTATAGGAAAGATTCATTTTTTAAATTTTATAACCAATGGTTACAGGACTGCTATTCTATTAATCCTTTATATCGGAATATATTTCACTTTGTTTTTATATGACATTAATAAAATAAATCCTGAAGAACAACCTGACAATTAAAGTATACTTTAATTGTCAGGTTGTTCTTAGTATTAATAAGCCGTTTTATGGTAACTAAGATTGTATGTGTTATAGATAAAAAAGACTCTAATCGTTTAATATTTGTTATTATTAATAAGGTTTTTAATTAATTTAATAGAATGAAGGAAGACAGATGATATATCTTATTTCAGCAGCATTAATTATTTTAGGAAGTGTAATCATAATTTTTTTTATTTCTTTAACAAATGATAAAGAGAACAGCGAAAAGATGGATAAAAAGCAAGGTCTATTTTTCTTTCTTTTAGATTTCACTACTACAATTTTAGGTATGGGTAATGTTCTTTTACCAATAGGACTAATCTTTTTAGGTATCTTACTCCTTATTTATCATTAATTTTTCACTACCTATAATACCGGTTATGTTAACTAATTTTGTATGGAGTATTCATAGATTACGTTTAGTGCTTACAACGTTGATTCACGTTCAGAATTACATAAAATCGCTGGATCAATATCTTTTTCAATCCATAAGTCCAATAGTTTTGTAAAGTCTTGCTTGTCTTTTATAAAGTTCTTTTCTTCTTGATGAATAGGCAATAGCCAAAATAGTTCAATACGTTTTTTATCAAAAATATCTAGTAGATAGGCTGTATTTTCTGTCTCCATTATAGGAGGGCATATCAAAAGACTATTCATTTTAAAAGATGAATGTGTTTCAGAGTTAGAAATAGTTTGTCCGTAATCCAAAGATGTATGGTTATAGAAAGGGTATTTAGAGAGACCAACCAATAATTCTATAATTTCTTGATTTGATTTTTTATTAAGCCAAATTAATTCAGATCTCAGACCATTGAGCATTTTCTGTTTAGACATGCCAATTGTAATGTATGTCCACACAGGTCTGTCGTTCTGTGGTGAAAATTCTATAATAAATAAACTATCTTTATCATTGGATACTTGAAAGTTTTCTATCTCTTCAAGCACGGATTCTTGCCACTGACACTTGTATATACGAGAAGGAGTTCCGAAAGAGTCACAATAAGTACTATAAATCTCTGTGTTTTTTAATTTCTTAAGTCTATGCAGCAAGTTATTCTCTCCCTATCTGTCTTAAATACTCTTATATTTATTATAAGATTACTTTAAGATAAGAAAAATTTCATTATTTCCTATAATTTTGATTACGGTAACTCGATTTATATATAATATTCGTGTTTATTTTTTAACAAACATATCTTCGGCTCTAAATTTGATGACGCCGTAACCCCATGTAGAAAAAGTACTATACAGTTGATGTTCTTGTCTTGTTATAGGTCGAATTTCTGTGTATCCTTTTTGCAACATACAATTATCTGCAAAGGCTTCCTGTGATCTAAAATAAGCTACCTCTAAATTGTCTAATTCTAAATCTCTGTAACCAGAAATCATGCCATCTAAGGCTGTTTCTTGTATCATTTTAATATGTCCATCACCTTGTTTAAGTATGATTCGTCCTTTCAAATCCTCACTAGTAGGTGGTTCATCTCCTACCCAATCCATTAAACCAGCGATAAAGTTTTTTGTATATTCAGGACTAGTTTCTAATACTCTGCCACAAGCAAATCTTCCGTCACTTAAAGGAATGGGCCAAAATTGACCGGGCATGAGATATCTATTTGATTTTGGATAAAATGGATATGAAATTTTCTTCACTATTCGGATGTCCTCCTCGAATGATACTAAATGCTCTTTAGCATTTAGTTTAGCAGATAACTTTAATCATTTCTTTCTATAAGGAGTGATTATGTTAACTGACTTTTTATATCTTATTCATCTAAATAAATGTTCATCATTTCTACGCCCTTTAATATATAGTTACAGCCTTCAGCCGTTTTTGAAGCCAAAAACTCATTGATTGGGTCACCATAGTATTGCCATTTATCAGAGATCGTCTCTAATAATTGAGTTAGTTCGTTAAGACTTAAATCTTTTTTCACGATTAAATTTAGTTCTACAACATACATATCATCAAATTTCCAGTAACGCTCTAATTTTTCCACGTTAGCTTTAACTACTATTTGGTTTATCTTTTCTAAACAAATCTTTAAATTTATTTTAGCTTCAGTTTTATTTTTTGCTGTAACATATAAACGTACAAACAATATTAATACCTCCTATAAAAAGGTTTCTATATAGTTCTAGGATATTATTATATAAGGGATTACTAGGGTAACTAGCTCTGTCTATTATATACACTTTTAGCATTCCTTGTTATTCTACTTATAACTAAACTTTTAATTGAAAGGAATTACATATAGTGAACTCAAAGAGAGCTGTGCAAGTAGGAGATATCTTTGCTACCCCCTTACCTGAAGATAAATATGGAGCTATTAAGATTATTGAGATAATTGACAATTCTTATCTCATTGAAATTACAAGCTATATAGACAAACAAATACCTACAATTGAATCTGAAAAAATTCATGAAGTTTTGATTACCGAACTTATAATAGGTGATCCAAAGAAACCATTATATGAATGGGTAGATGGAAGAATCCCTAAAGAGTTAATCTTTATTGGAAATACGCCCTTAACTAAAGAGGAACAGGGAATCGAGTCTAATATATTCGGAGGAAATTGGTCAAAAGACTGTGCTCTATCAGTTTATTATGAGTGGCGTAGACAAACTGATCCTGAAGGATTTGCACTTGAAATTCGGAAGGAAGAAGAAGAAGAAGAAGCACTCGCTCTAAAAAACTCTATATCAAAACCCAAAAAAATGTTGGATGAGAAAAGTTTTTGGAAGATTATTTCTTTATTAGACTGGAGTAAGGAAGATGAAGAGGCGATTGTAGAGGCTGCTATCAAAGAACTTTCTACTTTCACTGCATGGAAAATAAGACATTTTGAAGAAACTCTCTCTTATAAGCTTTTCTTATTAGATACAGAAGAGCATGCAAAAGAAATAGGAGAATATTGTTTTTCTCAACAAGATCAACATTTCTCACCTGACCTCTTCTTGTATGCACGATGTGCAGTAGTCGCTCGTGGTAAAGAAGTTTTTGAAGATGTCTTATCCAATCCTTCAAAAATGCTTAAGGACACTGAATTTGAAATCTTACTGTCCCTTTCTTCGGAAGCTTATTATGTAAAAAAGGGTAAAGAATTCGAGTATAAAAGTGGATGTAGTTATGAGACGTTTTCAAACAAAGAAGGCTGGTCAAATACTTTTTAAGAAATCAAAGTTAGCTTTTTAGCTTAGTTTTTATATCCCACCAAGGAATATGAATGTGTTAGCTACCTTTGTATATCATGTACGTACATATTAGGTACTAAAAGGGGATAAAGTTCTAATGGAAAATAATACAAAAATTATAGAATTAGTCAAAGGTGTCGTAGGAGAATTAGTTCAAAATAATATAGCGTCGTTACCTTTAGAAGATAATACGGAAACAATGGATTTGAGAGAGGAATTAGATTACTATCCAGGGGTTATGACTCTCCCTCCAGAAGAAGCTTATTATCAATTAGATGATGTTATCTACATTTATAAACAAACTGTCCCTCATTTTCGTTTAGGAAAGAATAATTTGAAGAAAAGGTTTCCTAAGTTGTTATACATGGTGGACTTCGATTTGTATTACGATAACGAACGTAGTGACTTAACTCTTCAATGTAATATTTATGAAGATAAAGATGGGGAATGGGTTATTAAAATTAGAAGTATCCATGTGATGTGATAAATTATAAATAAGGCTTTTAAGATTCAATCTCTTAAAAGCCTTTTTATATTTCCATAACGGGAAATATGTTGACTATCTCTTTATATTATATGCATGAGATAATAAAAAAATAGTTTAAAAGGAAAGATATAGATGCTTAACAAAAGGTTTTCAATTGAAAAAGCTCAATATTTAAGTGAAAGGGAAAACGACTACAAAAAATATTGCTTGGAAATTGTTTTTAAATTTGGCCATACTTTATCAGTGAGAGATAATTCAGTATATGTGTTAAAAGATGAAGAGGAAATAAAATTAATTCAACCCTTGAGCTCTAAGACGTTTTGGTATGAAATATGGTTAAATTTAAAGAGTTTTTATAGCTTAGATTAAGCTGGAACAGAGGTGTTATGTGCAATGACTATAAGCGATTTTATCCAATTAGAGGCTCCTTATTTTCATATAGCTGTAGGGGATACAGCATTATTATATAATCTACAGGTTCAAGCTAAAGAATTAAATAAGACAGAATTCAAAGTTATTAGAGGGCAAAAATGTAAGAGTGTTACAGGTCTATTGAATGAATGGGCTGCTGTTCTTCAATTCCCAGATTACTTTGGGGAAAATTGGGCTGCCTTTGACGAATGTTTAAACGACTTAGAATGGCTTCCTGCAGATAGTTATATCTTAGCCATTACGAATTCACAACTTATTTTCAAATGGAGAAAAAGGAATTTTAAAGATTTAATAAATACTCTAAAGAATGCTGTTCAAGAATGGACAGGTGGTAGGTATTACGATTCTTTTCCTACCCACCCCACTCCTTTTCATATCATTTTTCAATGTAATGAATTACACATAGAAGCGTTTCAAAAGAAACTTATTAAGGCAGGAATAGAGGAACTAAGTATTATTCAATAATAAGATGAAAGGAAAGTAAAAAAGGTTTTTAATAAACGTTAATATATTAAACTACGTATACAGAATTATGAAACGAGGTTAGTTAGTTTATGAATAGTACTTATACTTGCCCTTGCTGCGGATATAAGACACTGGATGAAGAGCCACCAGATAGTTTTGATATTTGTGAGATATGCTTTTGGGAAGACGATGGTGTGCAATTTCAAGATCCTGACTTTGAAGGTGGAGCAAATGTTATATCCTTAAGACAGGCTCAACAAAATTTTGTAAAGTACGGGGCCTGCGATGAGGAAAGCTTAAAGTTTGTAAGGAGCCCAAATAAATTTGATATAAGAGATTCGCAATGGAAGCCTCTATAATTTCAATTACTTATTCTTAGGGTCCTGATTATAATAACTAGGGCCTCTAACTACTTCTAAACCTTCAAATAAGACAAAAAACTATGAAGGAAAGGTATTGTACGATGAAAAAACAAGACCGACAAAAAAGATTAGAGTTTCTATTGGCAAAAAGAAAAGAATTAGAAAAAAAAGAGGATAAAGACCCTCTTTTTTTAGAATGTGTAAATGTTTTAGGTAGAGGCGTTACTATATATTCTCCTGAAAAAAGTGAGGAACGGTATCGCTCGTTTCAAAAAAAGGTTCCATTCACATGTTACAGAAGGATAGATTGGGATAAATTTGATAAATACTGTGTAATCACGTATTTAGAAGATGTAAAAAGCTTAATAAATGACGATGATCTTGAGATATATTGGAGTACAGACAATTTTCCTGTACTAAAGACAACATTTGAGAACATCTTAAGCGTATATGATGATGTCGTATCTGTAAGTAGTGATACCTTTCTTTATGTAGAAAATAAATACGTAATAGAAATTTATCATGACGGGGAAATTAGAATAGGTTCCTTAAAAAATTTCCTATAATACATTTGTGTTAACTAGAAGCTATGGTATACAGCCTATATTAAGGGTGTTTTTTAAAAAGAACATCTTCAGTACTAAGTTAATTCTTGTTCTCAATCTTTTCTAAGTACTCCATAAATTTATCATGGAGTTCAACTCTACCCTTTAAGGATTCTTTTGTATCCTTATCAACTAAATCCAAGGAAAAGTTTAAATTATTATTATAGCCATCTATCATTTCCATCATGGAACATATAACTGATTCAATTATTTCGTTCTGTTGTTCTTGAAGATTTAGCTTCTCTATTCCAGATTCAAGTTTTATTAATGATACATCAACCCATTGGTCTTTTATCATTCTTAACGCTTCAAATAATTGAATTTGTTTTTCATCCATAACTAAAACACCTCATTTAATTAATTCTTTCTAAATATAGTACCATAAAGGGTGATTTTACTCTTAACATTAGATACGCATTTAAGTGCTAATAAGGGCTTGTATGTTAACTAGATTTTTATCTAACATCCATTCTGATTTGTTGTATAAATTTTGATAAAATGTAATTATTAGGTTGATTTCAGTTAGGAGTGATGTAGTTGCATTTAAATTATATTGGGATGTTGGTAGGACTTATTATAGCTTTAGTAAATATTTTTGATCCCCAGTTTGAAGGGTTTATGCGCTGGGTTATTGTTAGTGGTGGTTTATTAGCATCTATACTCCATTTAAAAATAGTTTTAACTAAAAACCGGAATAAAGTAGTTAAGCAAAATTAAACAAATCCTCAAAAGTTAGGAGGAGAAATGAATGAATACTATTTTAGAGGACTTTTATGAGCTAAGAGAAATACTAAGTTCTTTTGACAGTCTTCAGAATAACTATAATTGGTTGTTAACAGACCTAGATGGATCTTTGCCAGACGTTTACCTTGATTACTTTATAGATTACAGAACTTATCCTAAAGAGGCTAGGGGAAGTACCTATTGGATTACAGGTGAAAAGCTCACAGAACTAGCTAATAAAGAGGATATCTATTTTGCATGGGGAGTTTTTTCTGCTTTCAATAAGAACGAACATATTGATTTAGATATGCTTAAGGAAGAACCTTATGCTGATGGGAATCCGGATTTTTGGGTTGAAAGACCAAAAATCCAGCATCCTAAAGCAACTACAGAATTAGTTTTATGGGATGCTGAATTAGTATTACTGTTGAGTAAGGATGAAAGAATATCTATTAATTTGAGAAATAAGTTTAAAGAATTTAAAAGCCTTGAAGTGTATAACAAAGAACCTTTCTAGAAAAATACAGTATAAGAAGGTGATTATAAGATGGAATTATATGAAAGAGTAGAAAACGTAAAGAGTCGAGAAGATTTAATTACATTTATAAATCACTTGCGAATAGATTTACAAAGTAACAGGGGTGACTGGGAAAACATAACTCTGGAAGATTTTTTAAAGGCTATGGAGGCCTGGATCAATGATATGGAAGGATATTATCTACATTCAAATCAACCAATACCAAAACAACCGTCCTGGAAGACTATTGCTGACATACTATTTGCCTCAAGTATGTATGAATAATGTTGGTCCTTAATTTATTCAAATATCAGAAACAGCATTTGAAAAAAACTTTTATTTCCCTATCAAAACAAGGGCCAATCAGGAACATTATAGGAAATAGAAGTGGGTATTCTGCACATATAAAATATACGTAACTATCTACATTGAAGGGAGATGTTAATGTATTGTTGGATTATATACGGTTAGACTGGGATTTACCTATTTTACCTCAATTACCTCGCGGCTTTAAGTCTGCTGCTATTCTATTACATCCTTTCGTTCAAATGTCACTTGGTTGGGAAAAATCAAAGAGGGAAAACCCTTATCAGCATATATATCCTAGTGATGAGGAAATGATTGACCTTGGCGAACCAATATTGTGGAAAGAGGTAATGGCCGAGAGTAATTTAAAATCTTACGAGGAATTATCCTTAGCATTGCAAACTTCTACTGGTGCGCTCAGATATAAATATGAAAGGAAGGATTTGGCCACTCTGTTGAATTCCTATCTTGAAATTACTCCTGACTTATATTATCCAGATTCTGATTGCACTTCATTATTTATAATAGATAGTTTATTAAAAGTTCTTTGTTCAAAGAACGCAAATACTCTCTATTTCTCTGAACCTATTTATGGCATGAATGGTTCATTTAAAGCCCAGGATAAGTCACCTTTAGAAATAGGTAACTTATCTCCTAACGATTTAATTATTACAGATGAAAATATGGATTTTGCATTTATGAGCCTCTATGATTCGTTTACAACATTGATTATGGCCAAAGACACAAATATTGAGAACACGATTAGATTAGTTAATCTTGAAGCTGTAATATGTGATAAAGAAACATCTCTTAGTTGGTTCCTTTAGTAAGTACTTAAAATTGTGATTATGCTAACTAATAATGAGTTCAAGTACCAATGTTAAAATGTAAACGTAAATTCCAACAGCTACTGCTTTAAGTAATGTTTTTTTGTCAATACACATCCCTCCCAATTATTCTGTTCCCTATGGTTGTATATGTTATACAGTTGTTAATCCTAAACAAGGTATACTTGAAAAGTAACACTTTTATTATGAGGAGGAATGGCTTAATGATTGATAATAGATTATCTAAGATTATGAATCATGAAGTGGATGATGCTCTGAGTGAGCTTACTGACACAGACATTTTGCTGAATTTCCAACAAGCAATTAAGAGCTTATACCCTCACCTAATTCCGATACATGCTCATGCTTATGATGCTTGGGACGATATTGTCATTCCATTGTTTTACGAGATGGTTTATAAGACATTTACTTATAAATATGGCATTGAGATTGAGCCGAATGAAACACACGCTTATATGTTCAGCTTAAGATGTTATGAAGGTATCCATCATATTGAATGCTTTCCCAAAATGGCAGCTTTTAAAGGCATACTGAATAACGATTATTTTGAGGTTAACAATGGGGAACTAAAAGGAAAAAGGCTTGTTTTCAAGTCTTTTGGAGATAGTGTTCATTATTTAACAACTGGTTTGGATACTGAAAATACTGATGCTGTTAATTTTGAACTGGTTGAGGTAGACGTTATATGTGCTCAATCAAACAGGATCACAGATATTGATGGATGTACTTCATTTTTTATTCATAAAGATGATGTAGAATTTACTTTAGTTGCAGAGACTTTTAATCAAGATTTACAAAAATAAAGAGGCGTTTCAGCTCCTCTTTTCACTTCTAGGAATACGTTTTATGTTAACTTTAAAAAGCAAAATTGTGGTAAAATATAATAATAAAGTAACTTATTGGGAGTGTTTATTTGAATAAAATGGCCGCAGGTTGCTTATTCATCTTCTTGGCAACCTTATTTATATGTACAAAGTTTATTAGTGCAGCAATTTATTCTTCTAGTGAAGCATCTTGGAGTTCAGGCACGTTTAAAGATCAATTGCATGAAATAGGCACAACGTTAAATATTTTAAGTATCATATCTTTAATCATTGGTATTGTTTATCTATATTTTGCAGAGCGTAATAAGCAATAAAGGTAAAAGATCTTATTGGTGCTAATAAGGTCTTTTTTATTATGTACCCTACAAATTCTATAAAAAAGGAGTGGTTTAATGAAGAATGTATTGTACATTCTACTAAGTATAATAGTTTGTTTAGTGATATTTGTAGTAATGGGGGCTGTGTTTAATGGTGAGTGGACTCCTTACATCACTTTAACTATATTTGCTGGAATAATAATTGGATTGCTATTACGCATTGAAAACATGATTGCTCAGAAAGTAAAAAGCAAGTAAAGCAGTTGATTTTGCATCAACTCTCCTGTCTTACTACTTATAACTAAACTTTTGATTGAAAGGAATTACACATAGTGAATTCAAAAAAGTCAGTGCAAGTAGGCGATATTTTTGCTGCTCCATTGCCGATGAATAAGTATGGTGCAGTTAAAGTAATGGATATAATTGATTGTTCTTATCTTCTTGGTATTACAAATTATATAGATGAACAGGTTCCAACAATAGAATCTGAAAAAATTCATGAAGTTTTGATCACCGAACTTATAATAGGTGAACCAAAGAAACCATTATATGAATGGGTAGACGGAAGAATCCCTAAAGAGTTAATCTTTATTGGAAATACGCCCTTAACTAAAGAGGAACAGGGAATCGAGTCTAATATATTCGGAGGAAATTGGTCAAAAGACTGTGCTCTATCAGTTTATTATGAGTGGCGTAGACAAACTGATCCTGAAGGATTTGCACTCGAAATTCAGAAGGAAGAAGAAGCACTCGCTCTAAAAAACTATATATCAAAACCAAAAAAGATGTTAGAAGAGAAAGTTTTTTGGGGAATTGTTTCTTTATTGGATTGGAGTAAACAAAGCGACGAAGAAATTATAGAGCCTGCTATTAAGGAACTTTCTACTTTGACTGCATGGCAAATAAGACATTTTGAGGAGACTCTGTCTTACAAACTTTTCTTATTAGATACGGAAGAACATGCAAGAGAAATCGGAGAATATTGTTTTTCTCCACAAGGTCAACATTTCTCACCTGACCTTTTCTTATATGCCCGATGTGCAGTAGTGGCTCGTGGTAAGGAAGTTTTTGAAGATGTCTTATCTAATCCTTTAAAAATGCTCAAGGATACTGAATTTGAAATTTTACTGTCTCTTTCATCGGAAGCTTATCATTTAAAAATGAGCAAAGAATTTGAATATGAAAGTGGATGTAGTTATGAGACGTTTTCAAACAAGGAAGGCTGGCAGAATACTCTTTAAGAAGAAAAAGTGAGCTTTTTAGCTCACCTTTTATGTTAACTACCCTTGTATGTATTATACAAATTAATCCTCTAAAAACAAATCCATAGATTCTTTTAAAAATTGAACCTTATCAGGAGTTTCTTTCAATTCTCGCTTTATTCTTTTTATACATTTTGTTTTTACACCATTTGAGATATGAAGCATCTGAGCTTCTAACAGTATAAAAGCTTGTCTACTTACTTCAAAGTTGTCTTCAAATAACAATTCAGTTATTAGTTCAGCATAGTTAGAACAATTAAATGATTCTAATGCATACAATAAGGTTCCTCTAGATTTAAGTGTCTTAGGACTTTTCAATAATCCAATGAGTGGTTCAATAGCTTGATGATCTCCAATATCGGCTAGAGCTATTGCTAGAGCATCTCTTAGGACATTATTGTTGGTACTGACTAAATAATTTATTAGAGCTGGTACTGTTGTATAATCCTGCATTAATCCTATTTTTTCAATAGTGTCTAATGCGTTTTCTAAATCTCCATTGTTTAGTTCTTTTTTAAATTTATCTAATAACATGTAAACTCCCTATTTTATGTTGGTATTGGTCGTTATTTATATAATAACTTACTAATTATTAAGATAGTGAACATTTCCGTTCCTCTAAGGTACACTGTGGTAACTATAAATGTACGACCCATACATGAGATAATAAGCACAAAAAAACGTTAAAGGAGAAACGACTTTGAAAATAGAGAATCGGAGATTCGCAGAGAAAGCGTTAAAGCATTTACTTGTTGGTAGTCAAATGGATGGAATAAAGTTCGCGTCTGAGGTTTCCTCCATTTCATTAATCTTTACTCACTATGACCGAAAAGAAGATGATGCATTCATTTTAACGATTGAAACAGCGTGGACGGTATATAATGAGGTCCCACTTGTCTATCCATCTTCGGAGAGAGAAGTCCCCACACATATCGACGAGCAGCACTTTAAGCATATTTGGGATGTCAAAAGACAAAAAATAGTGGATGTACATTTAGGTCATCGGTCGCCCCATCTCATTATTTTATTTGAATCAGGTAGCATTTTGTTTGTAAATGGTCATGATACGAACTATGAATGTTGGCAACTAGGTGATCATTGGGGAGGAAGTGACAATGAGTGGCTTTTAGTTGCCGTTCCAGGAGATGATATAGCTGTTTGGTCTCCTGAACACTTTGAATAAATCCCCAGAATACGTTTTATGTTAACTAACTTTGTACATGGTATTCATTCACTTTTTTATCTTTCTAATATGTTGAAATGTAATTTTAAGGAAAAAGGAGGAGAGAGATGAATAACTCTTTTAGTTCGTATCGTTCATTGTTTCCCGTTTTATCGGAGTATGTACATGTAGCTAGTTGCTCTCAAGGTGCTATTGCTCAGCCTGTTTCACAAGCAATTGAAGACTATCACAATGAGTTATTATTATTAGGTACTAACTGGAAACAAGCTACATTGAAACTGGAAGCGACCAGAGAAAAATTCGCTGAACTTATAAACGCTGAACCCGATGAAATTGCCATCTTACCTTCTGTTTCTGATGCTCTTTCGGCCGTAGCGACTAGTCTATCCTACCATCCTAGTAAAAATGAAATTATCGTAACGGATATGGATTTCCCTACTGTCGGCCATGTCTGGTATGCGCAAGAAAAGCATGGAGCTACTGTATCGCTCATGCGCTCATTGGATGGGGTTATCCCTTTAAAACAATATGAAAAAGACGTCACAGAGCGTACATTACTTACGTGTATGAGCCATGCTTCTTACGAGAACGGAATTGTGCAAAACCTTAAAGACATTGCCAATATTGTTCATAAGAAAGGTTCTCTTCTATTTGTGGATGCGTCTCAATCAGCAGGTCATATCCCAATTGATGTGAAAGAGATGAATATCGACATGCTCGCTACTGTCACACGCAAATACATGTTAGGGATACCAGGTGTAGCGTTTCTTTATATGAAGAAAGAGCTCGCTGAACAAGTAAAGCCTAGACATACAGGTTGGTTTGGCCAAGAAAGTGAGACAAAATTTGATATCTTTCACTCCACCTATGCTGCTGGCTCTCGTCGTTTTGAAACAGGTACACCTTCTTTTATTAGTGTGTATGCTGCACACGCGGCACTTAAGTTGTTGCTTGACGTTGGAGTCTCTCCTATTCATTTCTATTTGAAAGAGCTATCTAGGTTTACAAAAGAGTTTGGAGTGCAGAATGGCTTACAGGTTAACCTACCATTCGATACGGAAATCACTTCAGGTATTACTTCTTTTCACATGGCTAATGCTTCTGAAATTGAGCAGAGGTTAAAAGAAAAAAACATTCTCGTTTCTGCCAGAAACGATGTCATACGAATAGCTCCTCATTTTTATAACACAAAAGAAGAAGTAGCCTACGCCATCACGGAATTAAGTAAGCTTGCAAAATAAGTAAAGTATCTAAGCAGATAGTTTTCATTTCCGATAATACCTGTTATGTGAACTAAAATTGTATGTAATGTACAGATTGACAGTTATTTAATACTCATTTGTATATAAAATTTGGTTATCTTTTATGACTGAGACCTGGACAGACTCTCTGGGTACTTCAGGAGTGGTTTTTTCTGAAAGAATATATCCTTTTTGATTTAAAGATATTTTTTTTCTTACTTTTGTTCCATCTTCAAATTCCATTTCTATATATTTTCCTTCTTGAATTAATTTATTATTTGTAATATATATACCAAGATATGGAACCCCTGATAAGGCTCCTGTAACCTGTATTGGCAAGGTTTTGTCTATTGGTACTTCCACTCCCTTGTACTCTTCAATTCCTCGTCTGCTTTTTGTAAGGATGTAAGTACCTAATTTAGTATTATCTTTATATAAAATAAGAGCATGAGGATCTGGCTTAGCTTTAACATTCTCCTTTTTAAGAATAGATAGGTTAGATTTTCTTTTATGCTCTATGAAATCATTAATTTCTCTTTTAGATAGCATCTCATAATTGTTACTGTTATATAAAAAATAGCTACTAAAACCTACTATGATTAATAAACTTAGTAAAACTAATTTGGGATTACGGGATAGAGCCATATTTGTTTTCCCCTTTACTATGTTATTAAGATATAACCACATTTTAACATATAAGGGTAAAGTAAGTTCCCGTAAGTATGTTTATGTAAACTAGCATGGCATATGATATTCATTTATTTCCCTCTCTTTATAATGTGTTAAAATGTAATTATAAGGAAAAAAGGGGATGTTTACAGTGGGAATCGATGTTAAGAAAACAGAAAAAGAATTAATCATAAAATGGCAACTTGCTAAATTTAATATTGCACTAGAAGATATTATTGAAGTTACGGAAGACGATACGTATGACGGTAAACAAGCTGATGCGATCCGGATAGGTCCTCCATATGGAACGACTGATCGAATTTTTATTAAAACTAAGAAGCAAGATTATATACTTTTCACTACAAACAGGGCAACAATCTTAAACAGAATACACTCATAATCAATAATTTTCATGTACATATAATGGCTATATCTAATAATAGACGTGGCCATTAATATTTAGCTTTACTACCCGGAATATGGAGTATGGTAACTAGATTTGTATATAGTATCCATTATAAAATTGAGTTAAAATATTCATTGTATGTAATTAAATTCATAATAGTAAGGGGCAAGTTGCTTGTTAAGATTTATAGAAAAAGGTTTCTCTTATGGATTAATTTTAGGAGTATCATTAGGTGTTTTAATAGTTCCATATAAAGAGGTTGTATCGGTAGATGATAGTACAACAGAAACAACATATTTAGACCTTATTGATTTTATTATCCCTCTAATTCGCTTTAGTGTGGTTATAGGTTTACTCGGAGCAGCAATAGGTTTTTTCCTTTACCAACGTAGAAAAAAGAGCTTGGACTAATAAGTTTAAGCTTTTTTTGTGCCTAGAACTCACATTTTGGTAACTAGGATTGAACGATTTATATATTTAAAATAAACGTATCTAAGCACTTTGAAAGGAGTTATTTATTTAATGAATCTTCCTAATGGAGTAACGGGTTTTTATAGTTCCATAGATAATAAACCGAATGAAATAGATGAGAACGATTTTAAAAGTATATGCTTCGATTTAATCAGAAGAAATCAAGGGAAGATATTAAAGATTGATGAGGCAAATTTAACAAGTAATTTTTCAAAGGTAAAAGTAAATGTTTTTAATCGAGAGATATATGTGCTACTCAATGCATATTATCCTTTTCTCGCTCTTGCTGCTACTGTTGAATTTCAACATATTAATTTTATTGATGACCCTGTGTTATCAAAGGATTTTATGCCATTCTATAAAGTTCTCAGCAAAGAAGAACTTAACGAACCTTTAGATATAAGAAACAGCAAAGGAAAAGTAAGCTTAGACAATAAGAATAACTTGAATAGCAGTGAATTAGAACAAATCCTTTATTGGAAACCAACTACTGTTGGAGAAGTTATGTTCAATTTTGTGATTAATCTTATGAAATAAGCTCCTTTTACTCCAAAATTATTTCCGATAAGTGACATTATTTTAACTAAGGTTATATGTAATACACATGGCGAAATAAGCTCAATTATTTGATAAAATGGAAATATATTGATTTAAAAATAGGATAATGAATAGAGAGGAACATATCAATGCTTGGGGATACTTTTACACTTTTTAGACCGGTTTATTATTTAATAACTCTTCTTTTAGTATGTAACTTCGTGTATGTAGTTTTTTTAAACAATAAAATTAAGGCAACTAGCTATATATTATTCAATTCTTTATTCTTTGTAATAATTGCAGCAGTTTTATTGTTTCAAGAAGGGATAATTGTCGATGAAACAAACCTAGCAGGAGATCCATTAACTTTTGATTTAACGATATTTTTTGGAGTTTTACTTATAGCTAGCTTCATTTTTAGAAATAGAAAGAAGAGGAAAGCTTAAAATTTCCTCTTCTTTGTGTTGTTAACGATAATACGTTTTATGGAAACTACAAACGTATACTTTAACAAAGTACAAAGCTATCTAGGTCTTGTTAAAGAAAAAAACAAAAAAGAGCCAGCAAACTCAAAGTTTGCTAGCTCTTTACAACCATTATATTAATCGTTTTTTCGAAACGTTTTTCGAAACCAAAAGATTAATCCAAATAAAACTAAAAGAGTAATAATAATTCCTGGTATTCCAAAACTATTTAACATATGTATTCTCCTTTGTAACCATTATTTTGGATTTACTGTAAAGGTACCCCCAGAATGTTTAACAGTAACAGTACACCATGTTGAAGCATAAGCTACAACTGCAGTGTATCTTTTAGTCGCAGTTAATGTTGTATTTTTACCTGAAGTGGAAAGTGTACCTGAATATACTTTACCAACGCCTCCACTCCCAACTAATCCGTAAGCATTGTGAGATACTACTGTTTTTACAGAGGATACTTTGCTTGCTCCTGCTGTTGTACTTGTTTTTAAATTGGATGCGCTAAAACTTTGATTAACAACATTTTGGATATCGTCTTTAATTGTGCCACTTACTTTTACCGTGACACCATTAGATGAGTTGGATCCAGAAATACTTTTTGAAGCAAACAAAGTCATTGCTGAAGGTTTTTTAGCGTACATTTCAATAAAAGTTTGATCTTTTACTGAAAAAGGTTCCTCCATAGCGTATTCTTCATCAATTCTTTCAAAGTTAGCAATTACTTCATCTTGAGTTAAGTTTGCTAATTCTTCTTTGTACGCTTGTTTTTGATCTTCAGCAGTTATTTGATCAGAAGCAGCATTAACCTCAAAATTAAATGTAAGACCCAACACGAAAATAAATGGCATAGTTAAAACTAAAAATTTCTTCAACAAAACGATTCCCCCAATTTAATTCTTCTAGAACACAGTTAAATGATATATTAATTCTCTGTGTAAATAAATGGTATTATCGTTAAGAAATTGTAAAGTTTTGTTGTGTAATGAATGTTTTTTGTATGGATATATCTTTTAAGAGAGAAATATGAAAAGCAAACTAGCCCTCGTGTAGCATGAAAACGTTTTTTTGTAATGTGTACCGGAAAGCCGTTTTATGTTAACTACAGAAAAAGGGAAAAGCCAACCCTTAAGTCCCTAAAGGCAGGCTTTTCGCACGACTTTATCCAATGACACCTTATGGTATCTTGTTTAGTTTACTTAGTTTAGTGGTCTTTTATACTTAATATAAATTATTTACCCTACTGATGGTATAAAAGAATTTGTATAAGAAACAGCTTGATGTAAACTACCAAATGTCTTAATATGGTCAATTGCTATTCCTAAACTGACCATAGTTTGAGCAATTTCAGAGCGAATACCACTTAGAACAACACGTACGCCTATTAGTTGTAATCCTGCAATGACCTTAAAGAGTTGATCGGCCACCATCGTATCAATAATAGGAACAGCTGACAAATCAATAATGAGCCATTTTAATTGATACTCACTGCCTTTGGTCAATGCATTTTCCATCAGTATTTGAGCTCTTTGGGTATCTAAATCGCCTACTAAAGGGAGGATACCCGTTTCTTTTGTCATACGAACAACAGGTACCGACAGCTCATCAATCGCGTATTGAGCATGTTTTATTTGTTTTGTATAGTCCTGTAAGTATGATTTACTGACCCATTGAACTGCATCATCTACAATGGTATTAAAATGGGAGATAATTTCATAAAAAACGTTGAGGGAGAATTTTTTATCATTCGCTTCGTCTTTAATAATTTCTCCGATAATATCTCTGTAGTAACTAATTTCATCTAAGGCTAGGTCTAAAGGAAGTCCACGATTAACGAGTAGACTAGATAAATTCTCTCCCCAATCTCTAATCATATCAGCCGCAATGTCTTTCTCCACAAGAATAGAGTCAGCATAAATAGTAAGAAGGTCGAGTCGAAAAGTTGTTAATTCTGTATAAACATCATGAAGAACCGCCAGGTTTTGTTTTTTGCTTTCCGCAAGCTCTTCTTTGCGCTGGATAATCACATCTCTAATAGGATGTAGTTTCTCGATGTTTGTAAGTTGCATGTTATATGGCTCCCTTTATTTTTAGTTATATGGAAGAAATACTATATATTTCGTTTGAAAAGACAAAAGTCCTCTAACTTTTTCAAAGGTAAGAGAGCTTTTGTCATTATATCATACCTAATTTGTTACCTTTTCTTCAGGTAATATCATAACTTGCACTTGCTGAAAACTCGCTATACATCAATGTATAAAGGCAATTAAAAAGTATATGGTGATACCTGAAAATGACATTATGGTAACTAAAATTCATTCTTTTTGGTAGTGTTTAGAATTGTATATAGGGCCTCAGAAGCAGTATTTACATCGTCATACGGTGAAATTCTTCCATCAATAAGGGTAGTTACTTGAAAGCATTGAGATTCTTTGGAATAAACTAATTCAATAAGTCCAGGTATGGTATGTGTAATCCTGCTATTTTTATATTGGACTAAGATACTAAGCATTTTTTTTATTTCATCTATGCTCATGAGTAATCGTACCCCTGCCTATTATAAGGAAACTTCAGATGTGAAGAGACCAAATAATTTATTTTATTTTTTCTCCTCACATTACCATATGAAGATTAAAAAGACCATTTTTAATCTGCTCCCCTTTTTCTATTGATAACATCTATTATGGTAATTAAATAAATATATAATATAAAGCTATAAAACAGAACAACCTACTGCTCCTATACAGTAGGTCGTTCTGTTGAGAATACGAGTATGGTTTTTAGTGGTAGATACTTAACGGCATCTTAAGTAGTTTACTCCATATAGAAAATTTTATGTGAAAAACAAAAAATCAGTGTTTTCTTATCTTTATTATGTTAGCAACGTTCTCTAGATGTTTTTCTGATTCTTTTAACCGTCTTTGGGTATCTTTCAAAGATTTGTGAACAGATGAAAATGTAGTAGTTGAATCTTTCATGCTTTTTGATTCTGTACATACTAGGTGACCTACTCCGTCTTTCCATTGAATCGTACATCTAAAATTCCCAAACAAGTTGTTACGTATTTTTAACATTAGATGTTGTGTTATAGGATAAGAATTAGCGCTCTCTGAGAGCATTAATATGATTTTATCCCGGTGTTCTTCATGAATAATTGTCCATATATTAGATGTATTAGGAAAATATGAATGAGTTGTGTTGGAAGAATTCAAAATGGTACCTTTTCGATTGACTTGAAAATAAGGAACAGGAATCCATTTATTTAGCATAGTATCCATGTTCTCTCTCCTTTAAATTAATCATTTATTCCTTTTAGATTTGTATGATATACATTTCAAAAATAAAAAAACAGATATGTTGTCAACTTTAAACAGAGGCTTCGAATCCTCTGTTCTTTTTTAATAAGAGTTCCAAAAATGACTAAGATTATATATCTTAGTCGTTTTCAAAAAAAAGAAAAACCTATCTCTTTCCAGTCAAAAGAGGTAGGTTTTCTCTGTTGCAGAATGTAGTTGTATGAGGTGATACTTGGAAACATCTTGAATAGTTTGCTCAATTTGATAAATTTTATTCCTACACAACATATCCATTGCTTTTTCTATAAGTAAAATGTCTTCTTCAATTAATACTCTCATATCGTCAAGCTCAAGTTGAATATATTCTTCTTTTAAACGTTCCAATTCCCTGACGAACAGGGATCCAGTATAATACCCAGAATCTATCACTCATGCATATCCCCTTTGTGTGCTAATAGTATATTTAATTCCCCTTTACCCACACTTATAACCATTAAAAGGAGACAATTTTAAAAAATAACCCTTTGCTAATAAAGGCCAAGGGTTTTCAAATTTATTGGAATAGGGGGGAATACGTTATTAGTCTAGCCAGATTTGTAGATTCATATACATGTATCTTCAAAAATAAATGTTTTTATTAAATAGTTTATCAAAAAGTAACTTTGTTTAAGTTTTGTTGTTAGTTAAGTAAATGATAAATTATTTTATTTATTATTAAAGTTTTACTATTTACTCTAACTGACGACAAATACGAAGTTTTCTAAGACATGTCTGCAATAGAAGGCTGATGTGTCTTAATCCCACCTTAGGGGTATTTTACGGGGAAGTTGATTTAATAGCAAATAAAATATTACTTTTAAATAAAATATCTTATGGCAGTTAGTTTTTTCTAAATTTAAAGTACGCATATCCACTTAGCAAAATAGATACTGTCACAATGCAAGCAAGAGGAAATAGAATTGTATTAATAAAATGATCATAGAGCCAAGTATACAGAAGAAACACCTCTCATGGTTAGAATTCGTTCTTATAATCACTATTTTGTAATTATTGATTTTTTGTAATGAAAAATCAGTAAACAAATCTGTTATGCTTTCTGTTTCTTTCTATTTTTCAAGAATGCAACTAGAAAAAGTAGAACCGGAATAATTGCTAGTAGAGGAATATGTACAATAAACATTGCCATCTTTAATCCTTCATGGTTATGTTCTTGAACATTGCTAGCAATAGTAATTGACAAAAAGAGAATAATTAGCCCAAACGGGTACGATAACCTTGAAGGCGACTTCACATGAAATAAATTAGCTGCTCCTATTACAGCTGCATAAAATAACAAGCAGATTTTAAAGAAAATAGTGATAATTAAACCAAGCATAAAAAATACATCAAGTCGTTCTAAGAAATCGGCTACCTGGATACTTTCAACTGTACTAAGAAGAGGGAATTGGGAACGTGCAGTTAGAGTAACACCGAGCACACTAATATTAATGAGCATCGTAATAACCAAATTAATTCCACTTAACCCGGTTGCACATAACATAGTCACTTTTGCCTTCTTAGGATTGTTCAAATAAGGCAAAATCATCGTAATTACAATAACTTCAGTAAATGGGAAATATAAAGTTTGCGTAAATACCACTTTTAAGACCGGTGATAACCCATTTTCCAAAATAGGCTGTAAATTTTTAAAATCAATTAATCCAGAAGATACAATTAGAATGAATCCACCAATTGCAAGAACATACATAAATATAAAAAGTAGCTCTCCTGATCGAGCAATGACCTCAATGCCTTTTCTAACGGTGTAAATGATGACAAGAATTAATAGGGCGTTTGCGATAAATAAAGGTGTGTCTGGATAAGCAAAAGTCAACAGCATTTCACCAAAATCACGTAAAACCCTTGAAGCATCGTACATAAAGTAAAGAATGTAAACGAAGGCTAATATGCTTCCTAATACTTTCCCTAAAATTTTACGCATGTATTCGGTAGGCAAGATATCTGGGTAATAGAGATAAAGCCTGTGGTAGACGAGTAGTAAAACGAAGCTGACTAACATTCCAACCAAAATTGCGAGCCACGCATCCTGTTTTGCATCAATTGCAAGAGGTACTAATAAAGCACTTCCAAGCTCGAATAGGACCATTAAGATAAAAAGCTGACTAGCGCTAATTTTTGCTTTTTCCATCTACTTAGCCTCCTTTTATTACTGATTGTTTTGTAACAAATAATAAATTCTCTATAAAAGTAACAATAGTCTAAAAATCCTCTTTTTAAGCTAATTAAATACTTTTTCCCTTTTGCTGATTCCTATTTTTAAAAAAAGCCACCAAAAGAAGAATAAGAGGAATTATGATAAAGAGAGGAATATGCAGAACAGTTTTAACTATATGTAACCCCTCATGAAGATGTTCTTGAACATTGCTTGCAATTGTAATAGATAAAAATAAAACAATAATACCTAAAGGATATGAAAGCCTTGAAGGTGAGTTAATTTTAAATAAATTGGCTGTACCAATGGTAGCTGCATAAAATAACACAGTAATTTTAATGAAAATGCCTATGATCATGCCAACCATGAAAAATACATCAAGCCGTTCTAAGAAATTTGCTACTTGAATGCTTTCAACTGTACTAAGAAGTGGAAATTCCGAACGTTCGGTCAGGTTAACACCCAGTACACTGACATTAATAAGCATTGTAATAGCTAAATTGATTCCACTTAACCCAGTTGCACATAGCATTGTCACTTTTGCTTTTTTGGTATCATTTAAGTACGGTAAAATCATCGTAAATACAACGGCTTCAGTAAAAGGAAAATATAGCGTTTCAGACAATGCAACTTTTAATGGGTTTAACAACCCTTCTTCCAAAATAGGTTGTAGATTCTTAATTTCAATTAATCCAGAAGTTACAATTAAAATAAACCCAGAAACTGCGAGTACATACATAAAGATAAAAAGTAATTCTCCTGATCGAGCTACAACCTCAATTCCTTTTCTGACGGTATAAATAATCACAAGCATTAATAGAGAGTTCGCAATGAATAGAGGTGTGTCTGGATAAGCAAACGTTAATAGCATCTCACCAAAATCACGTAAAACTCTTGAGGCATCATACATAAAATAAAGAACGTAAACAAATGCAAGTACAGTACCGATCACTTTTCCTAAGATTTTTTGCATATATTCTGTAGGTAAAAGGGTTGGGTAATAGTTATAAAGTTTATGATAAGCTAAAAATAAAATAAGACTTCCCAACATTCCAAGCAAGATTGCAAGCCATGCGTCCTGTTTAGCTCCGATAGCAAGAGGTACTAGTAAAGCGCTCCCTAATTCAAATAGGACCATCAAAATAAAGAGCTGAATGGCACTAATTTTTGCTTTTTCCACTTAACTGGTACCTCCTTTTCTTTATTTTTGATTTTCTTTTACGCCGGAAAGGAAAGACTTATTTCGCAAGCCAGCTCGACGTATGTAGGCTTCAACTGTAATATCCACGTCTAACTTTGGAAAGTACACATCATTCCATTCTTTTTTAAATTTCTTAAATTGATTTGGCCTAGTACGATGAATTGCCTCTCCAAATCCTAAGATATCTGTTCTATTTTTTTGAGCACGTTCAATAGCTATTCTTAGATCCTTTTCAATTTTTTTTCTCACGGATTGTTCCATTTTTTTAATAACCTTTGGATTCGTAATATCAACAGGTACTTCCATATCACCAATATCTCCTTCAACACGTGTATGAACAGAAATATGAGGTTGGCCATTCTTTACTTGGGCAGAGATACTTGTTTTTTGTCGTACAGATTGATAAGCAATAGCTTCTTTCTTTCCTTTCCAATCAATATTAATATCGGTGCCTTGAATTTTATCAAGAATCCATACTGTTCCTATTGCTGGTTTTCCATATAACCAATCCACTAATTTTCCCTGCTTTAAAACAGCAATGCCTGAAGCACGAAGGGTTGCTTCTGGTGCACTTTCCTGAAGGTTATCTAGCTTTTGTGCTTGCTGATGATTACCAACCAGACGAAATCCTGATACAACTGTTCCTCTTCCAGGAGATTCAAGACTCTTCATCACCTCTTGGAGTGATGTCTTTACATTCTCTCCCCATTTTCTTTGCGTAAATTCTAAGGTTTTTAGTATCTTATTTGCTGGAATTTTATCAACTGGGGTTAACGTTTTAACAATATCAGCTGCGGTTGAATGGTTGGCAATCACAAGAGTTGACGTATTCCGAAACTCTGGATCTCGATCCAGGCCGTCAATTAATGTATCGATGCCATCTTCTTTAGCCAGTTTTTCTCCAACTACAACCAAGTTTGTATGAGCATAATACAATCGCCGAGAAATCCTTCCTGAAGCTCGTCTACTTGCTTCCACTAGATTGTCTCCTGAAGCTGAATAGATAGTAATGGGAGGGCTTTGTGTGCCTCCTCCTCCTCCTTGCATACCCCCAGCCACATTGCCCGGGTTGATAATTTGGAGCGTTATGTGATACCTTCCATCTTTTGCTTTATCAATACCCAAAGCTGCGACAATAGCAAGGTCTGTTAATTCTTTTTTACTCCAGCAACTTGTGAGTAATAAAGTTATTGTTACTATTATTAAAAGAAAAATCCCTTTACGCTTCATCGTTGTCACCCTCTTCAAAATCACGATTTACCATGCCACGAGATGTAGGAGGACGAGGTTGTTGATTTTCAGCTTCTCTAATCGTGTTAGCAGTAACTAATCGAGGTCTCTGTCTCAGCGTCCACCACGGCATCCTTACAACAGTGTCTCCATTGTTCACAAGAATAAAGGGAGCAAACGGGGACATATAGGGAATTCCAAATGATCTTAGACTGCATAAATGGACAACCATCATTAGGAGACATAAAATAATGCCATAGAAACCAAATGTTGCTGCGCCAATCATAAACATAAAACGAATTAAGCGAGCTGAGATAGCCATATTAAAAGAAGGTGTAGCAAAACTTGCAATGGCTGTAATGGATACGATAATAACCATTGCAGGTGAAACAATACTTGCTTGAACAGCTGCTTGACCAATTACAAGGGCTCCAACAATAGAAACTGCTGAACCAATAGCTTTAGGTAAACGTATCCCTGCCTCCCGTAAAATCTCAAAAGTTAATTCCATGAGTAGAGCTTCCACGAACGCAGGGAATGGGACAGCCTCTCTTTGTGCTGCAATTGCTACAATGAGCGTTGTTGGCACCATTTCTTGGTGAAAGGTTGTAACCGCAACATATGTAGCTGGCGCGATAAGCGAAATCATGAACATAAAAATACGCAAAAACCGAATGGAAGTTGCAATGTCAAATCGCGCATAATAATCTTCAGCCGATTGGAAAAATTGTATAAATACAGCTGGCGCAATGAGTACAAAGGGAGTTCCGTCCACGAATATAGCAATTCTTCCTTCTAACAAGTTCCCTGCTACAACGTCAGGTCTTTCCGTATTGTATACAGTTGGAAAAGGAGTGGCTGTTTGATCCTCTATTAGTTGTTCAATGTATCCAGATTCCAAAATGCTATCGATATCAATTTTCTGTAATCGTTGACGAACTTCACTAACGATTTTATCGTTAGCAATGCCATGTATGTACATGAATGTTACATCTGTCTTTGTTACACGCCCAACTTTTAAAGACTCCATCCATAAATCTGGAGTTTTAATAATACGACGTACCATAGCAGTATTGGTGCCAAGAGATTCTGTGAAAGCTTCCTTTGGTCCTCGTACTACCATCTCGGTAGTAGATTCTGTAATAGAACGTTTCTCTCCACCTGCTGTGCTAGCACTCAATGCTTGATTTACTCCATCTACTAAGATAAGTGTATCTCCAGCCATTAAAGAGGAAAATAGATCATCTGAATTAGTGATTGAAGTTATGTTTCCAACTGTCATTATATCTTCAGAAAGTAGGCCCATCGCATTGTATTGATTAATTTCTTCCTTATGGTTATCTTTCATCATAGATTGAAGTATATATGCTTGAATCGACTGGTTGTCTACAATTCCTTCTATGTAAACAATCGCCGTATTAATATCAGCTTTGCCGCCTAATTTTATTTCACGAATAATGACATCTGAACTTTTTCCAGTTTTCTGTTTAATCATATTAAGGTTATTTGATAATGAAACTTCTAGCTGTTCTTTTTGATGATTAGCAGTTTGATGCTCTTCATCCTGTGGTCGTTTCTTTTCTTGTTTGCGACTTTTAAAAAACGAAGACATAAATTTAAGCACCCTTCTTTAAGTTTTTATTACTTTAACCATATAAGAGTTTTTTATGTAAAAATTAACAATAAATATGTACGTATCGTCGTAGAAGAAATAGTAGAACCTATTAAATGGATCGTGATAGATATGAAAATTCTAGGTATTAGTGTTTTAATGATGGGATGCTTAATGGGCTTTTCTTTAGGGATTGATATTAGTCAAGGATTTGATGTTTCTCAGGCGCTTTACAATGCTATCAGTCCTTTTAGAGTAATGGAATTAGCTGAATTATTCGTTCTCTTTTTTCTTCTTTTTCTCTTTTTTACTGAGTCTTTATATCTTTTTATAAAGAGGAAGAATCAAAGAAATTAAACATATATTCATCAATCATTATTTTCAATGGGTTCTTTTATTAATTGAGATCTACATAGAACAGTTCATTCTTATCATTGCTTAGTTGGGTTTTTATCCATTCCTTCACGTTGTTCATTCTAGAATCGAATGCCATTTGAAAGAGACCAGTTAACTGAAAATCAGTAAAATCCATTCCTTTTAATTGGAGAAAAGCCTCGTCGTATGAAGAGAAATGCAGTTGTTTGAATAAAAAATAGTCCATAGCCTCTCGAATATATTCTTCATTTTTCCAACAGTTCATAGGAACATGGGCGAATTGCCAAGGCCTGAAGACACCGGGATAAATTGCTTCAACTATTTGAAAAGGAGAGTAACCTAAAAGGGCAAAGGCACCACCTAAACCATGCTGTTTAAAAAAATGGAAATTAACCTTAAAGGGTACTTCTTCCATGGAGAGTTTCAACTTATCCTCTATTACATATTTTACTGCCTCAACAGCTCGTCTTTCACCTTCTTCTCCGTTCCAATATTTATCAGGAGCTTGTTGAAATTGCCAAGGTTTAAATTTTCCAGGGTAAGCATTATCAATAACTTCATAATAATTCCAACCATATAGCATAGCAGGTGGTCTTAGACGATGAGACCATAATGTATTTGCGGTTACTTGAGAAGGAATTTCATCGATTGGGACTGTTAAGTGTTGCTCAAGTAAATAACATGTCACATAACGCATATATTTTTTTCCTTCATCACCTACAAAGAAATAATTCGGAAAACGTTTTCTTCTCTTGGTTAGAACATCTTGGTAAATTTTAATGACTTGTTCTTTATTCACTACTGAAAGCTCCTTTTAAGAGAGTTTATTTTTATTATTATGCATAATAATATGAGTTATATACAGATCGGTTTAAAACCGGATAAGATACATACCAGAAAGACAAGAAGAGCTACTGGAAAAAATCAGTAGCTCTTCTTTAAGATATATTGTCAACTCGCAATAATAGTTAAAAATCTTGTTCCTTCCACATCAGCCCAATTTCTTGTTCACGCTGCAAAACCTTCTCTAGATACCGTTCCGTTGTTTTACGGTCACTATGACCAAGCTCCTTTTGAATTAAAAAGATGTCGGCACCCTGCTGCCTACTATAGATGGCATAAAAATGACGAAAGTAATGAGGGGTAATTCTGTCAGTACGTTCTTTTACAAATGGTAAATCTGTTCGTTCAATAATACGTACAATATAATTACTTAGGTTTTTGTATTGATAATAGTCTCCATCTTTGGCTGGAAATAAGGGGCCTTGATCACTTGTGTTTAATGCTGTACCGACATGACGTCGGTCTCGAAAAGCGAGAATGCGTTCGTATAGCGATGGATGAAGTAACTTATCAAATTTCTTTCCACCCTTCCCTACGCCTCTTAGTCGATAATGGCCACTTAAACTGTCTAGATATACATCCCCCCACGAAGCTCTAGCTATTTCCTGTACACGCAATCCTGTCATGGCCAACATCGTTAATAATCCATAGTTAATCGGATGATTTTTATAGTAGTCTAGGATTTGCTTAACTTCATGGTAATACAAATCACGGTTTGGAATTTCTTGCTCAGATAGTGACGTGCTTAAGATTTCTTTATGTAAGGGATGTTGAATATACCCCGTTTCATGTAGCCATTTCATAAAACTTTTTAAAATCGTCATTTTCGCGTCTAAAGTTGCAGGTGAATAAGGTTTCCCCCCCTTACCTAACAACGCGGAACTTAAATACGTCTGATAGTTTCGTATATGCCAAGGACGTAGGTTTTTTAAAATATTTTCTTCTATATAATCGTCTACATCTTGGCGTAAGAACGATTCACTTTCTACAGCATAACGATAAAACTGCAGCAGTATCCGTACGTATTCGGTTTTGGTATTTTCTTTTCGTTCTCGATCCTTTCGAATATGCTTTCGTTGGTGGACATAGTAGTACATCATTTCTTCGTCCGTAAAATCATTGAACATCTCTTCGTTTTTTCGCTGGTGATGCTCATTTCTTTCTTCTAAGGCATCATAATACGTATTATCCAGCATCAATGAAACTATTTTATTGAAATCCCCTTTTCTTTCCCTTACTTCTGTTCCTATGTGTACTAACGAGAAATCTTGCATAAAACCTCTCCTTTCGTAAATCATGTCTTCTTATTTATAGATCTTCATTGTATAGAAATAGTTTCTTCTCTATGTGAGGGTTAAAGTTATATTTATATGTATATAGATAGTTAAAAACTTTTACCATGTAATAATAATATTACATACAAAATTCAAATTACTAATTGTTTTAAATAAATGCTTAATGTTTTTATAATTAAGTATTTATTTAAACTTATTTATTATACTTATTACTTATTAATTGTAACCTATTTAAAAGTAAAAGTGTAAACTTACTTTTTATATAAATAGTTTAATATTTATATCTTTTGTAGAAAAATGATCTATTTGTCGTCACCTAAAGTAAATAGTAAAACTTAAATTTTAATAACATACTTTATACATTTACTTCTTTAAATGATATAAATTTAATATTTGATTGGATTTGCAATTACTTTATTTAATTCTTATTAAATATAAATCATTATAAAATTTATATTTAATAAGAATGTTTTTAATAATTTATTTAAAGTTAAGAATATATAATAGCCAGTTATACGAAGTAGAGATATTCGCTTTTTAACACAATGAACGTGTAGACGAAATACAAATAGGCGACTTGTTCCTTCTATTAAGAAAGGTCAAGTCACCTACACTCTTTTTCATCCATCATCATTAATCCTTTCAACGCTTAAAATTTATTGATTTACATGTTCCTTTTCTAATTCATTTACTGCATTCTCCTGGCACTCATTGATAAATAGATAGGTAAGGTACGAATGTAGGTCAAATCGTTCTTCTTTAATAAATGTAGAAAAACCCTGTTTATGTTCGCTCAATCGTTTTACCCCCTTTGTTCCAGCTCTTATTTTTCATTATTGCCTAACTAGCAATCTCTTATACATACAAATTAACAACGTATTCTGTAGATAAGCTATTTTTATCTTGTACGGGCCCCGCCTACGCCATATACAGTGACAGCCACGCTTGCTATCCAACCTAAATATCATTATATATGAAAACGCTTACAAAATAAATACAATAGATAGAATATTCTAATTGAAAAAGCATTTTAAAGGAAATATGAAAAAAATTTATAAATAGATAATAAATCAACAGATTAAACTGAGATTAAAGTAGTTGTATGAACTTAAAGGAAAAAGCATCTTAAACTAAGGTTAAGATGCTTTTTTTAACGTCTCCAATTATAGTTGAGAATTTATCCAATAAAACCTTATCATATTTGTTTTTAGCTATTAATCTGTTTCAAAAATGATTGAGCCCGTTTTTGAAACATCATAGCCTTCAATAGAATGGATTTTTTTCTTAAAATCGTCTAAATTTAAAATTTCGAGTAGGGATTTAATTAATTTACTATTTTGTTCAGATTTCATAACAACTAAGTCATATTGTTCCTTAACTAAAGGGACAAAGTCCACATTTACCATTTTGGCAGCCTTCTCAATTCCCACTCCTACATCTGCTATACCTTGAGCAACCGCGGTAGCAATACTGACATGATTTTTTTCTTCATTTTTATAACCATTAATCTCTTTTGGACTAATACCATGAATCTGTATTTGTTCATCTACTAAGACCCTTGCTCCTGATCCTTTTTCACGATTAATCATGGTCACATTAGGATGAGCTAGATCCTCCCAAGTAGTAATGTCTTTAGGATTTCCAGGCTTTACAAAGAACCCAGCCGACCTGGATACTAAATTTATGACGATATATGTATGACCCGTTAAAATACGTTTAACAAAAGGCAAATTATACTCACCAGTCTCTCCATCAAATAAATGAGAACTAACAATTGTGCATTCTCCATTGTACATGGAAATTAGGCTATTTAAACTGCCATTATAATCTCTTAGTGTTTTAAATCCTTCTGTCTGAATACTATTTGCCAGTATATCTAATGTTAAATCTTGTCCACTGATAATAACAGTATCATTAGGTTGAATATCTGAGATTTTCCCTTCTACTTCAGTAGAATTCACACTTATATTTTTAGAGTTAGTAATATAATTTTCCAAATCACTTGCATCAATTCTATTTTGTCTTCCGACACGATAGGCAGGTAGTTGTCCTTTTTTAATTAGATCGTAAACAGTCAATTTAGACACTCTTAATAGTTTTGCTGTTTCTTCAGTAGTATATGAACGTTGTTCTTTCACAATCTTATCACTCCTTCCTTTTATCATATCTTTTCCAAGAAAAAATTCATATCTTTAAAAAAACAATTTACAAATAATTATAACTATTTATAATTAGATATAACTAATTATAATAAAATTTCGTTATTTCATAAAAATTCATTAATACAATGTGGTAACGGGTTGCTTCATGTCCTTTTTTATTACGTATAGTGAGATGGATGTCTAATAGAAAAATATGTTTGATCCTTAGTCCAGCATAAAATAAATGTGTGTTGAACTCATATCCACACATCTATTTCATGTTGGATTATTTTTTATAAGCCCTGACTGACTCTTATCATCGGCAAGAATTAAATATATTCAACATACAGGAGGTTCTTAGAATGTCGAAAATGATGCAAGAGTTTAATGATGTTATTTATAAAATTCATAAGGAGATTTTAGGGCAAGAATCGAAAAAAATCCAAAGCGTTTTTATTGAAAATATAGCTATCGTAAAGTCATATGGGAGTCTAACGCCAGCTGAAGAATTTATGGCAAAAACACCTCGAGGGGCTGAAATGGTCTGTTGGGCAAAAAAGAAAGTGAACAAAGAGATGTATTCTACAAGCACGAAAAAAGGAATTGAGAAAGTATTAGGAGCGAAGCTAATTCACTTGTTTTCAGATATGAACATAGCTGGAGATCTAGCAATTTTAGTGTTTGTGTTTGATAAAAATATAGTATAAAGGAGCTGTTTTAAATATTATTATCAAAAAATTTTGAAGTTTACTCTACGGGACTAATTACCTCATAATGCTATCCAAAATAGAGTTCTCAATGTACTTGAGTGCTTGCTGATAGAAGGTATGATCATCTCAACCTAACACTTGATCCAACTTTAGCTACAGAATATCCCTGAATATTAAAAACAGTTAACGCATTATAAGTAAATATAGTACGTTATCTTTACATAAATTGAATGTGAATCTAGGAGGAATTATATTGTTTAAAAGGTATTATTTATTTACTAGCATTATGCTGACATTTATCTTATTGTTTGGGTGTTCTAATCCAGAAGCGACTAAAAATACAAACGACAGAAACGATTCAGAGCAAACAGCTTCCAAACAAAAAGTAGAAGTAACCATGTCAGCTGCAGCAAGCTTACAGGATGCTCTAACGAACATTGAAAAAAAATATGAAAACGAGCATAAAAATGTCGACTTAAAGTTTAACTTCGGCGCTTCGGGTGCTTTAAAACAGCAGATTGAACAAGGAGCTCCTGTAGATTTATTCTTTTCTGCTGCAGAAGATAAGTTTGATGAACTTGTTCAAAAAGGTGAAATTCCTAAAAGCCAAGGTGTAGATTTAGTAGGTAACGATTTAGTACTTGTTGTACCAAAGGATACAAAAAAAGACATTAAAGATTTCGCAGATCTATCGACAAAAACGAATAAAATTGCATTAGGAACACCCGATGCAGTACCGGCGGGAAATTATGCGAAACAGACATTGGAAAAATTACATGTATGGAATGATGTAAGTAACAAAATCGTCTATGCAAAAGATGTGCGTCAAGTTCTGTCATATGTGGAAACAGGGAATGTAGATGCAGGTATCGTCTATAAAACAGATGCACTTATTTCAAACAAAGTTAAAATTGTGGCAACAGCTGACGAAGCAACACATGACCCGATTGTCTATCCAGTGGGCGTGATAAAAGATACGAAACATCCAAAAGAAGCAAAAGAATTCTATAAGTACTTACAAGGAAAAGAAGCATTAACGATTCTAAAAGAATATGGATTTGTATCAAAGTAAGAAGGGATGCTTAAGGATTTTTTAGAGCCAGTTCTGTTATCATTAGAAATCTCATTTGCTTCTGGAATACTGGTTATCATTTTGGGGACGCTTGTTGGCTGGCTTATGGTCAAAAAAGAGTTTAAAGGGAAGGTAATTATAGAAACCATCTTCTTACTTCCTCTCGTACTTTCACCAACCGTCATTGGTTTTCTCTTAATTGTTATATTCGGAAAAAACAGTTGGTTAGGACAGCTGATTGAATGGATTTTTCATCAACCGATTCTATTTACATGGTGGGCGGCTGTTATTGCTTCTTCAGTAGTGGCTTTTCCACTTATGTACCAAGCCGCAAAAGCTGGATTTCAGGAAATCGATTCGGATATAGAAGGTGCCGCCTCAGTAGATGGAGCGACTAAATTCCAAGTGTTTATATATATTTCAGTGCCTTTGGCATCAAAAATGTTATTTGCAGGAAGTATCATGAGCTTCGCCAGAGCACTTGGAGAATTTGGAGCGACTTTAATGTTTGCAGGAAATATACCTGGAAGAACTCAAACCTTGCCTACTGCCATATATGTGGCTATTGATTCTGGAAATATGGTTCTGGCTTGGTTATGGGTCGCAACGACAATTCTTATTTCATTTCTTATGTTATTAGTCATACATGCTAAGAGTGAATAAGTGCCTCTTCGATATAAAAAGTCTAGTTAGTACGTTATGGACTTTGTCTAATTGTAGAAGGAAGAGGAAGTAGATTTGTAGTAGCAAGGGAGTATGCTCTTATGAAATAAACATTTGTGTTAGAAAACATAACAAAGATGTAGTCTAATTGTGTAAGTTACTACTATTATGTAATTAGTTGATTGAAAAGTGTAGAAAATCCTTTGTTGACACAGAAGCAGCACCTGATAATACAGGTGCTGCTTTGTTTTCTTATCTAATTTCGTTATCTATGCAGAATAACTGCGTATTTGTCGTCACTGATAAAACCTTAAAAATACACCAAATACTTTAGTGTTTACTTAATGAATTGTGTAGCATAGATGAAACGAAAGGGTTTCTTTTTTCTAAAGAGAATCCATTACACTCTTTATTTTTAAAGTTATATGTATATGAATCTACAAATCTGGACAGACTAATAACGTATTCCCCCTATTCCAATAAATTTGAAAATCCTTTGCATATCAGCAAAGGATTCTTTTTTTGTTTCATAATTTTTGTCTTTTTTAAGATGGATATAAATGTTCCTCGTAATAATCATCACCTTGCGCTGTCAATACTAGGTTGACCACATCATCTAGAGTCATATTGCTTTAGTAGGACTGTTTTTAAACTGTTTGACAATGCATTTACTTGTAGAATTCTATCTAGTTTCTCTTTATTAAACCTGTCTTTAAATTTAACATCGTTAACTAATGATATAGACACCTCATGTGGTTCTTTCTCCAAAAGTATTAACTCGTCTCTTACCGAGACAATTCCTTCTTGAAGGACTCGAAATAGAAATCCTGTATAACCTGTTTCTCTCATTTGAACAACCATATCAGGTACTTCATATTTCGCCGCAAGCTTGTAACAAGGATTTCTAGGTTCGGATACTTGGATAACGGCTTCTCCAAACGTGAACACATCTCCGACATGAGCATTTTCTTCTGTTAATCCTACACTTGTTATATTTTCACCGAACAAAGCTGTTTCAACGGAATTTTTGATAATGTTATTCCAGTATCTATAATAGTCATAGGGATACAAACATAAGGCTTTGTCCACTCCACCATGATCTTTATAGGCCTGTTCATCGCCTGCTAAGCCTAATTTACTTAAGAAGATTGGCTCATTGGTCGCTGTTTTTTTAATTGCTGATTCAAATGTTCGTTTTCCATAAGTAAGAGTTTCGATTTGTCCATAGTTAAGCGATTGAATTTTATATTTACATGCCGCCACTATACGATCTCTCCTTTTCTCTAAATGAATATATCTACTTTTATCCATGTGATAATTCGTTTCGAGTAGCTCGCTCATGCATGAATACAGTGAGTACCAACAAACTAACTGTTAACACAATTAAGATAAAAAATACTTGTGTGTTTGTATGAAAAGTATCGCGTACGATACCAGATAAAACCGGAATAAATCCTCCTAATATATATCCCCCTGATTGCATCATAGCTGTCCATGAGCTTGCTTCTTTTGATGTCTGGGTCTCATTTAAGGGAAGCATAAGAGCTAAAGGAAAAAGTCCTCCAAGTCCTACTCCTAATAAGATCGAAGAGATCCACAGCGTCGTTATGGGATAGACGATAAGTAATAAACCAATTAATACAAATAAGGTACTACTTACAAGCCAAAATGTTCGATTCTTATAGTAATCAGCTAATGTTGGAATAAAGAAGCTAAACGCCATTTGAACAAACGTAAAAACAGTAATAAGTGTACCAGCTTCTTTATTCGTCATGCCCAGATCATGTGCTGTTGGTGCTAGCCATGTTGTAACCGAATAGAAAATACCAGCCTGCAGTCCAAAGAAAAGCGTAAATAGCCAAGCTTTTTTACTTTTTAAAGGTAGTTGATTTTTTTGTGAGCCAGACGCTTGCTGAGCTTTACGTTCCTGTAATATAGGATACCAAACAATAAGAGCAATAATGGCAAGCACACTCCAGCTAGCAAGAGCTAAGCTCCAAGAATTGTGTAACAGATGCTGTAAAGGAACCGTTAACCCTGCACTTAAAGAGGCGCCCGTCCCCATTCCAACTGAGTAAACACCTATCATGGTGCCAATCCTGTTAGGGAATTTCTTTTTTATAAATCCTGATAATAAGGGTCCAGCAATGGCTATACCAATACCTAAAATTAAAGCGCTACTTAAAAGAGCAGATATTGAATGTGCGGCAGCCCTCATACAAGTTGCACCGCCAATAATGACTAGACAAAGAGCAATGACCTTTTCAGCTCCCCATCTCCCTTCAAGCTTTCCTGTAAACAAAGCAAATAATCCCATACATAAAACCGGAATGGCTGTTAGAAAACTAACCGTAAAATTACTCATCCCTAATTGGTGCCGCACCACTTCCAGCACAGGTGATATGGATGTAATACCTATACGTAAATTAATCGAAACTAAAAATAAAGCGATCACATACACATATATTCTCTCTTTTGATTTCATTTCTTTCTCCTTCTGTAATTCAGTATATCATCTGATGTTTAATTTTTAAAAAAAGGAACTTATTTAAGCTCCAAGTTTTGAATGGCATATTCTTTCGCTTTTTCTATATCTTGATTCAAAATAGCCATAAATAATTTTTCATGGATGATGGAATTATCCTTATAATCCACAGTTTTTAAAATTAACTGGCTCAATGTATGTCGCAGTATCGGTACAAATGATTGATATAAATCCAATAAAACCATATTTTTACTTGCTTCTGCAATTGAAAGATGAAACTGAATGTCAGCATCTATATATTCAGCATAGTTACCTTTTTCAAGCTCTTTTTTTCGCTTATCTAAGTGGCCTTTCATCTTTAACAAGTCCTCTTCTGTTCGGCGATTCGCAGCTAATATAGCAACTTGCAGATCCAACATTTCTCGCGCTTCATAAATATGGTCCATGTCTGCATTTTGTAGCCTTTCTTCAAACGAATCTTGTGTGAAGTTTAATGATTTAATCCGCGTTCCTTTTCCTTGTTTAACTTCTAATATATTTGCATGAACGAGAATTTTAACTGCTTCTCGCAATGTAGATCGTCCTACTCCTAGCTCATCCATTAATTGAGGCTCAGCTGGAAGTTGATCCCCAACCTGATACTGACCCGAAAAAATTTTATGCTGAAGCTGTTCCAACACTTCATCGACTAGCTTTCGACGTGGAACTTTAGAAAACGATTGTTTATTATTAATATTCATCTGCTCATCTCCTGTTTGTTTCATATATATAATAAACAAATTCATCTTGTTTAGCAAGAATACGAGTGAATTTTAGTTAACATAATGTCATTTACCGGTAGCGAAAAGCACATTATAATCTTGTAGATACCTTACTATTTTCATCTCCATGCTGAGCTAAGCTAAGTAGCCTAAATCCTTTAAGGCAAACGATTACTCCAGTTCCCCATAATATTAGAGCTGAGCCAAAACCTAGAGATACCCACCATGCCATAATTTGATGATCGCTTATTATTATTTTCACAGGAAAAGTTAACATGATAATAGTTGAAAGTAAGCAAAGAAGTGTGCCCGTAATATAATAAATTGGGACTTGAAACAGAGATGCTAGAGGGAAAAAATGAGCACCGACAATAAGGGCCATAACAGGAACAAACAAATTTAAGTGATTAGTAGATATACAAATAAAATTAGCAATAGCAATCAAGAGACCTTCTAAACTGAAAATAATACCGAACCATCTATTCTTTTTTCTCCAACGATTCCCATCCTTTTTAATTACTTCATTAGTTAATTGACGAGAATTCTTTATTAATGCAATTGCACAGATAAATAATACGACTCCAATCAATAAAGATAGGGTGATAAGTACAGGAAATTCAAACCCTTGCATTCCTCTAATTCCAATTCCTGCCCAAAGAGTGCCGAAAAATGCCATGAAGATAACTCCAGAAGCTGTACCACGCACAGCAGCTCTGGGAATAGTAGTTCGGGACATACATTATAACCTCCTTTTTTATTTCAATCTAAGCTATCCTATTTTTATAATTTATAAACCAATTGTATAACTTATTCTATTGAAACTATCTATGATGAATAAAAATTTGTTTATTGAGCAAACTACGAAAGCTTATCTGTTTGTAGATAAGCTTTTGTATGTTGATTTGAACTGCACCCCAATTGTTAGACAAAAACTAATAATTGGAGGTGCAGTTTTTTATGTCAAAACACACACTTGAAACAAAGTTAAAAGCTGTAGATTTTTACATCAATAAGCAATATTCATATAAAGAAACAGCTGAGTTATATGGTGCGAATACATCAGATGTTATTCAATGGGTGGCATTATTTAAAAAACATGGGAAAGAAGGTTTAGAATCAACGTATACAAAGTACTCTGCCGAGTTTGAAATGGACGTATTAACGTATATTGAAAAAACGGGAGCGTCTATTCGTGAAGCATCTTCTGTATTTAATATCCCTTCATATTCAACGGTTATAAAATGGAGAAGGATCTTTGAAGAACAGGGCATGGACGGCTTGTATGCCAAGACCAGGAGGCCGCCAAAAGTGAAGAAGAATCCGATTAAAAATAATGATTCACAGAAAACAAATGAAGAGCTAGTAAAGGAACTTGAATATTTACGAATGGAAAATGCGTACTTAAAAAAGTTGAACGCCTTAGTACAAACATCAAGGGAATTAAAGAGCGAGAAAAAGCCCAAGTAGTGTTTGAATTAAGGCATGAGTATAAGGTCGTCGACCTTATCAAAGTAGCTAGAATCGCTCGTAGTACGTATTATTATTGGATAAAAGCCTTTAAGCGCCCTGACAAGTATAAAGAAGTTAAAGAAACCATTCATCATATCTTTCATAAACACAAAGGGAGGTATGGTTATCGTCGTATTACGCTAGAATTACACCGTCTAGGCTATCTTATTAATCATAAGACGGTCTGTCGATTGATGAAAGAGCTAGGCTTAAAGTGCCTCGTTCGGCTCAAAAAGTATCGTTCTTATCGTGGGAGAACAGGAAGAATCGCTCCAAATATCCTTAAACGTGATTTTAAAGCATCTAAACCAAATGAAAAATGGGTAACCGATATCACAGAGTTTCACCTATTCGGAGAGAAGCTTTACTTATCGCCTATTTTGGACCTTTTTAATGGGGAAATTATCTCCTACCATATCGACAAGAGACCTGTATTTTCACTGGTCACTACGATGTTACATAAAGCATTTGACTGTTTAAATGAGGGAGACTGCCCTATTCTTCATTCTGATCAAGGATGGCACTACCAAATGACCAAATATCAGCATTTATTGAAGGGAAATAACATTACTCAAAGCATGTCCCGTAAGGGTAACTGTTTAGATAATGCGGTTATTGAAAACTTCTTTGGTCTATTAAAATCAGAGTTACTCTATCTACAAGAATTTGAAAGTATAGAAAAGTTCAAACAGGAATTAGAGGCCTATATCCTATATTACAACCATCTACGAATAAAAGAAAAATTAAAAGGATTGACCCCTGTAGAATACAGAATTCAATCCTCATTAGCTGCCTAAATAACGTGTCTAACTTTTTGGGTTCAGTTCATTCTCGTGCAGTAGTTTTTCTATTTAGATAAGTATATAGTTCAACTATAGTACACATGACTGATTGGAAAATAAATAAGGAAACCTAATAATATATTTATGCAACTCTCAATAACGCTTCTTATAATTTTACATGGAGTAAAATATATATTGACTTTTAATTCTAAACTAACTAAGATGATATACATTACATATGATTTAATTTAATAAACAAAAGCGAAGATAGGACCGTAAGTAACTTTAACCTCCCTGTTATAGAGAGCTGACAATAGGTGGAAGTCAGTACAAAGATTAGAGATGAAATTCACTCCTAGAGCTTCCTCTTCTAAAGTTGTTTTAGAGAGGACGGATAAAACCGTTATGCTAATTGAGAGGTAAGATGTTTTTTACAATATAGGGTGGTACCGCGAAATTTTCGTCCCTGCTGAATGATTCAGCAGGGGCTTTTTTATGTTAAAAGGAGGGCATCATGAAAGAAAATACTGCATCAAAGAATACGTTAAAGAAGCAATTATTACCGCGACACATTCGAATGATTGCTATTGGAGGAATGATTGGAACAGGAATTTTTAAAGGAAGTGCTGATACGATTGGATTAGCAGGACCTTCCGTTATCTTTTCATACTTATTTGCTGGTCTATTGCTTCTCATTGTAATGGGAGCTTTGGCTGAAATGGCCATTGTATACCCATCTCACAATATGAAGGATCTAATTCAAAAAGCTTTTGGGAGGCGTTTTTCTTTTGTAACTGGAGCTACTTATTGCTTTATGTGGCTTACCGTGTGTGTTATTGAAGTCATCGCTGCAGGTAGTTTTCTGCAGTATTGGTTTTCTTCTATTCCTTTATGGATTCTTTGTCTTATTTGTTCCATCGTACTTATCTTAATCAATGCTACAAGTGTAAAGTCTTTTGGAGAAATTGAGTTTTGGTTTGCAGGCATTAAAATCTTTGTTATTATTGCTTTCATTCTATTAGGTGTAATTATTTTATTTGGAATCATTCCAAGTAATAGCCCATCTTCTGAGTACCTTCATAATTATAGCAACTTTGTCCCAAATGGTTGGAAAGCCGTTTTTTCTACCTTGCTTGTAGTGATCTTCTCATATGGAGGCTCAGAACTAATTGGCTTAACTATTACAGAAACGAAAGATGCTGAAAAGGTCTTACCAGGCGTAGTTAAAGGTGTTATGTGGAGAGTAGTTCTATTTTACACCTTACCTATCTTTATTATCTGTGGCTTAATACCTTGGGATAAAATTGATGCAAATGCTAGCCCTTTTGTCCAAGTATTCGAAATAGCCGGGCTTCAAGGGGCTTCTCATGTTATGAACTTTATTTTATTAACAGCTGTCCTTTCAGCAGCCAATTCAGGTATTTATGGCTGTACAAGGATGCTTCATTCTTTATCTCAGTCGGGAGATGCACCTAAAAGCTTGTCCTATGTAAATAAACAAGGCGTACCTATTTACAGTTTGGCTTTCAGCGTCTTATTCTTATTAATGGGAACATACATTGTGTACTTATATCCTGAAAAAGCTTTTTCTTACTTATTAGCTATTCCTGGTTTTACAGTTTCTCTTATATGGATTAGTATTTGCTTAGCTCAGCTAAAGCTACGTCCTCAATATAAACAAAAACCATATTTTAAGCTTTGGGGATTCCCTTATTTAACAATTTTTGCTGCATGTGCATTAGTTATTAGCTTTATAGTCTTTCTAATAGATAGTGCGAATAGATTAAGCTCTACAGTTTGCGTGGCTTTCGTTCTTGTAATGATAATCCTTTCATTATTCAAAAGGGATAACAGATTCACTTCTCGTAAAGCACCAAATGATACAAATTAGATTTTAAATTCTCTAAGAACTTAAATCAAAAAAGCTACTTTAATAAAGTAGCTTTTTTGATTTATAGTTTCTCTATAATGAGTTTACTACTGAAAGTACTCTCAGTAATTTAACTCACAATTTGTTTTTGAGTTTTTTCTTCCTCATTCCAAGCCTCTAATGTTTCACGACCTGGTAAGTGTGAGATACTGTCTGCATGAAATACCGGATCTTTCCCTTGTTTCTTTTGAGCTATATAATCTTTTAATACGGCTTTAGCTACTTTAGATAAGCGAGTAATGGCATATAAATTAATTAGAACCATTAGTCCCATAAAGATATCTGCAAGAGACCAAACTAACTCAGCGCTATATAATGCCCCAAATAGGACCATTAAAATGACTCCAAAACGATAAAATAAGATTGTTTTCTTGCTATGCTTCATAAAGCTAATGTTTGACTCACCATAATAATAGTTCCCCATGATGGTACTCAACGCAAATAAGAAAACAGAAATAGATACGAAAGTTGCCGCAAATCCACCAAGTCCTACACGTAAAGATTCTTGTGTCAATGGAATACCTGTTAACTCAGAGGTTTTATATACACCAGAAACTAATACAATCATCACTGTAGATGAACAGATAACAAATGTATCGATGATAACACCTAAAGCTTGAATAAAGCCCTGTTTTGCTGGATGAGTAACATCAGCTGCAGCTGCAGCATTCGGTGCAGAACCCATTCCTGCTTCATTAGAAAATAATCCTCGACGGATACCCTGAAGTACAGCTGCACCCATTACTCCACTAAATAATTGTTTAAATGAGAATAGCCCCTCCGAAAAGATAGCACTAAATACACTAGGAAGCACGTGATAGTTTGCAATCATAATCCATAACGATAACAGAATATAAGCGCCTGCTTTAATTGGTACTAAAATTGTAGAAAATTTAGCTACGGAATGAACGCCACCAAATATAATAAGAGCTGTAATAACCGTAAGAATGATCCCCGTCATTGTCGTATTTATTCCGAACTCATTGTTAATTGATGCAGCAATCGTATTCGCTTGAACAGCATTAAAGATAAGACCAAAAGACAACGTAATTAAAATACTGAAAGCAATACCTAATTTTCTTTTTCCTAGACCTTTTTCCATATAATAAGCAGGTCCGCCTCGCCAAGCATCTCCGTCTTTCACTTTATAAACTTGGGCTAACGTACTTTCTACAAAAGCTGAAGCTGAGCCAATTAAAGCGATAACCCACATCCAAAATACTGCACCGGGACCTCCTAATGCAACTGCTGTTGCTACTCCAGCGATATTACCTGTACCAATACGAGCAGCCATACCAATCATGAATGCTTGCAAAGAAGACACACTCTTCTTATCTTTATCTTTATTTTTGCGTCCGTCTCCTAATAGACGTACCATTTCAGGTAAGAACTTTATTTGTAAAAAGCCAAATCTAATTGTTAAGAAAAGCCCAATTGCGACCAAAAAGATAACAATCAGTTTGGACCATAAATAATCATTAAGCATTGCAATAAATTCTGTCATATTTTTCTCCTCGTTGTAAAAATTTTTAGACTATAAAGATTATAATGTTAAGCATATTGTTTTGTAAACTAGATAAAATGTGGAATTCACAAATATTTTTTATAAGTAACTAACCTATATTTAAATGGTTACACAGTTGCTATTTGAGAAAATTCATCAGAAGCGCAGGTTATTATAATGGTACTTTAAGAATAAAAAAGAGCCTCCTCAAAGAATGAGAAGGCTCTTTTTGTAGTTAGAATCACCCACTATAATTTCCGTTACAGTAAGGTAAAGATAGTATAAATAAAATTCAATAGAATGTAAATAGAAAAAAACCAACTGCCCATAAATAAAGAAACATGTTCCACCATGCCCCCTTTGAACAGTTGTCAAAATTAATTTTCAGAATAGCTAAATTATAACACATATAATCTGTTATGTATGTTTTATTTTCAAAAAGGAAATAGCATGATTTTCTTTTTAATCCATGTTATGGTTTTAGTAGAAACCCACTTTTTAATAATCTCTCTTGCAACAATCTAATGTGTGATTTAGATACTTCTTAAATTTAAAACGAAAAAGACTTTCTCAAATAAGAAAGTCTTCTCCTAGTCTGAATGAATGTACTTGGTTAAAGTTAACATTCTCCCTTATTATACGTATTCTTCAGGTGTCTGTCACCTAGAAAGCACACCATCTATTTGCGTTCTTATACTGGAAATGATTAGCGAGACAAGGAATAAAATATAATTAAAGTGTTTATTACAAAAAATGATGTGGAGGGTTGTAATGACTATTTTAAGAGGAACAAAGGATAATTTTTTCTCACTGATTAAAGAAGGTATAACCTTAGCTTATTTTTCTAACCCCCAGACAGAAGAGTGCCAAACAACTCGAGCAAACTTAGAATCTATAGAGAAGAATATTAAAAAAGATATTAAGTTCGTAGAAATTAATGTGAATGAAGAAAAAAAGGTAGTCGACAAATTCCCAGTCGACATATTCCCGACCCTTATCTTGTTTAAAAATGGAAAAATACTGAAAAGTAAAATTGGAGGACAGCCCAGATCCCAGCTAACCCATTTTATAAGTCCTTTCAACTAAATATTTCACTTTTAATATGTATGTATATCAATCAAGTTAAGTGATTTTTCTTTAAAAGTTTGTTATCATATATCTCGAAGAAACTCATTTCCGGTGAGATAATTTCTTCGAAATCACATAACATGTATTTATCTCTAAGGGTATTAACGTAATATCTTTTGGATAAACTACTTACAATGCCGAAAGGCATTGACTTTCCTATTCTATTTTAGGTGAAAAAAGCTACTGTTGGTGGAGTCAGTCAGTAGCTTTTTTCTGTTTCTTTTATCTTTTCCTCACTATTTGCCTCCTAACCAAAGTTGAACATAATATATGGCACATACATCATGATTTTTTTCTTAGACGTGAATATTCTTCTCTCTTCCATCTAAAAATAATGAATATTCATAAGGTTTTGGATGTCTAATAAACTAAGTCTTTAGTTTGACTTTTATCCTTGTTCTTGTATAGTCTTATATCTTGGAGGTGACGTGATGAAATGAAGTTTAACAAGAAAAAAATTAACGTCGTAGATATTGATAAAGCTAAAAAAAGCGTCTTTGCTACAGGGGTAGGAAACGCGATGGAATGGTTTGACTTTGGTTTGTATTCATATTTAGCTGTTATCATTAGTCAAAACTTTTTTAGCGCAGTTCAAAATGATCAACTCAAATTAATGTTCACATTTGCCACATTTGCCATTGCCTTCTTAATGCGTCCACTAGGCGGTATTATATTCGGTAAAATTGGAGACAAGTTAGGACGAAAAGTCGTTTTAACCACTACAATTATTTTAATGGCTTTTTCCACATTACTCATCGGATTATTACCTACATATGATCAAATCGGTGTATGGGCACCTATCCTTCTATTAATTGCACGAATCATTCAAGGTTTTTCAACTGGTGGTGAATATGCTGGTGCGATGGTGTATATTGCAGAATCATCTCCAGATAATAAGCGTAATATGCTTGGAAGTGGATTAGAAATTGGTACACTTGTTGGTTATATTCTTGCTTCACTACTCGCTAGCTTACTGTTTATTCTTCTATCAGATAAACAGATGGCCTCATGGGGCTGGAGAATTCCCTTCTTACTCGGGTTACCTTTAGGACTAATTGGTTTTTATTTACGAAGTAGTTTAGGGGAAACACCTATTTTTGAAAATGAAATCTCGAATTCTGAAGATGAAATTGAAGAGGAAAGCTTCCTCTCTATTTTAAAAAATCACAAAAAAGATGTGTTTGTTTGTTTTGTAGCTGTAGCTTTCTTTAACATTACAAACTATATGTTATTATCATACATGCCATCTTACTTAAATGAAATCATTGGTTTATCAAACACAGTGGGTACGGTATTAATTACGGCCATTATGATTATCATGGTGCCACTTGCGCTTATGTTTGGAAAGCTAAGTGATAAAATTGGAAACAAGAAAGTTTTCTTAATTGGTTTAGGTGGGTTAAGCTTACTGTCAGCTTTTTCGTTCTATTTAATCAATTTAAACGGTTTAATCTTTGTTTCAATTGGTATTCTTATTCTAGGTATCTTCCTTGCTACGTATGAAGGGACAATGCCAGGAACACTGCCAACGATGTTCTATACAGATATTCGCTACCGAACATTAGCAATTACGTTTAACGTTTCAGTTTCTATCTTTGGTGGAACGACGCCATTAGTTGCAACATGGTTAGTTCACGCAACAGGCAACCACTTAGCTCCAGCGTTCTATTTAACCATTGTGAGCATCATCGGATTTTTCGTGATTTTGTTCCTGTTTGCGAACACGGCAGGAAAATCACTCAAAGGTTCATATCCAACAGTTTCCTCTAAGAATGAGTACAATGAAGCAGTTGAAAATCCTAAAGATTCATTATGGTGGCACACAGAACAAACTAAAAAAACAACCGAATAAAATTGAAGTGTCTTTCTAAACTATGTTACAATTTAGATGACAAAAGACAAGCTTTAAATAAAAATCTACCTAATTTGCAACCATTAGGTAGATTTTTTATTGTTGAATTCATTTCTTTCATCCTGACTTCTCTTTTTCTTATTACCTCATTTATCCTCTATATAGAGTTAGTTTATATGAATTTGATTATGTTCAGTTTAAATTCTGTCACATCATTAAGTAAATCTAAACACATTTCATTAAAATTAACGTTATTATTTACATACCTTGTAGAAAAACTTCGTATTTGTCGTCAGTTAGTGTAAATGATACAACTAAGATTTTTATAAGTTAGTTTATCTATTTACTTTTATAAATAAAATACATTATTTTTGTATTCCTACTTAAAAATATCTAGTTAAAGACATTGTAAGATTAAATATTTCACTATTTTCCTGTTAGGATAATATAAACAAATCAATGTCTTGAAAGAAAAGTAGAAGATAGATTAGTTATAATAAAAAGCTTAATTATTTACTTCTCATTAATATTGATCCTTGTTACGTATTCTCAATAAGTATTATAGTGCTTTATTTCGTTGTGAAAGAAACAAAAACTCGTTATACTGTATACAAATTAGGGAGGAGTTAGTATGGATAAAAGGCAGCAGTTAATGAGTGAACTTATGGATTTGTGTAATGAAATAATCTGGCGTAATAAACCGGAAGTAGAATTGGCTTTAAAGGACTATAAGTTGAGTGAAATAGAATTAATCGAAAATATTGCTTTAATCCCAAATGCAAATGTAACAAAGCTTGCAGCTGCAAGCTACATGACTCGAGGTGCTATAAGTAAGCTTACTAAGAAGCTAATAGCTAAAAATATGATTGAGAGTTATCAAAGTGTTGAAAATAAAAAGGAAATATATTTTCGCCTAACAACCAATGGACAAAAAATAAATGATGTCCATCAAGAATTACACCAATCTTTTCTTGAACGTGATAAAGAAGTATTTAAGTACATGACCGATGAGGAATTTGACACTATTTTTCGTTTCATTGGTCGATATAGACATCATTTGAAAAATATCACTGAGTAAGTGGTGTTTTTTTATGTTGTTTTATTGTTGACAAGGAAACAATAAAACAATAAACTTGTATTTGTTTCCTTAGAAACAATAAAGTCAAAGGAGAACTATTATGCATACTTCAATAAATAAACATGCCCTAACGTTTGGGCTTATCACGGTCTTCTTAACGGGTCTTGGATTGACTATAGTTAGCCCTGTTTTACCTTTTTTAGTAAGGACTTATACTAGTAGTCCCAGCAGTCAGGCTACTGCAGTGACATTACTTACTTCTATATACGCTCTTTCTGTCTTCTTGGCTGCACCAGTCTTAGGTGCGTTAAGCGATAGATATGGTCGTCGTCCAGTATTAATTGTTAGTCTAATCGGCTCTGCCTTTGGTTATTTTATCTTTGGAATTGGAGGTGCACTTTGGATTCTCTTCATTGGCCGTATCATTGAAGGTTTGACAGGTGGTGAAATTTCAGCGATTTTTGCTTACTTTGCAGACATCACACCTTCAAACGAACGCACTAAGTACTTTGGTTGGATTAGTGCTGTTGTTGGGGTGGGCACTGCTTTGGGTCCTATCATTGGAGGTGCACTTGCGACTTTTGGAAACAGTGTTCCTATGTATGCTGGTACGGTTATTACATTACTCAATGCCATATATGGCTATTTTTTTATGCCTGAGAGTCTTGAGAAGTCCAGACGCTCTTCCAGTATCTCTGTTAGACATCTTAATCCATTTATACAATTATCAAAGGTTTTTTCCTTTCACTCTGTAAAATGGCTGCTAATTGCCGGTTTTCTAATTTGGATTCCTAATGGATCATTACAAGCTATCTTCTCTCAGTTTTCAATAGATACATTTGCATGGCAGCCTATATTGATTGGCCTGACATTTTCTATAATAGGTGTACTGGATATCTTTTCCCAAGCACTTATTATGCCACGACTACTCAAATCTTTGACGGATAAAAAAATTGCTCTATTAGGCATGATAAGTCAAATTATTGGTTTTATCCTTATTGCCATTTCAGCCGTTACAGCCTTTTCTCTAGTCTTTATCGTTGGGATGGTTTTCTTCGGACTCGGTGATTCAATCTTTGGGCCATCATTTAACGGGATGCTTTCAAAATCTGTTAGTGACAGTGAACAAGGTCAAATACTAGGGGGAGCTCAAAGTATTCAATCTCTAGCCCGATTTAGTGGACCTATCATTGGTGGTCAGCTGTATTCAATAGTTAGTCACACTACTCCAGCCATCATGGGTGTGGTAATGATTGGTATCTCTGCTCTCGTTTTATCCAAAAAGCATCGTTATATTTAATAAAAAACAACCATTAAACAAGAACAGAAGAACTGCCTTCACCGATGGCAGTTTTTTCTGTTTTATAAATGTATACCTTATAAGCGTTTAGTTAACATAAAACCAATTACAGGAACCAAAGGCCCATTATTCTACAACATAGAAAAATGGGCCTTTAATTACCTATAATTACTTTCTATAAGTTCTCCTAAATTATCCAAATCTTGACTGATATTTAAGATAATTAAGTAATGCCATTCGCCTTTACGTTTCCCTAAATTGACTACTTGATGGACTTCAACTTGATCATTTTTATATTCTCTAGCTGCTTCACACATTTCCCACAACTTACTGCCAAACTCTGTGTTATCCCAATTTCTTATTGTCAAATCGATATAAGACTGGCTCTTTTTTAAATTCATATCCCACTCTCCCTATTACTAAAAATAACATTAAAGTAATAGTTCATGTAAAAAACTTAGTTACCATAATCACTCTTATCGGAAATTTTAATTATAAAACAAAGCCCCTGCTTATCAGCAAAGCCTTTGTTTTATTCGGCTGATTCTTTGATAAGATCAATAAATTCCATTGCATGAGATTGATCTTGTTTTATCATCTTTATTTTTTGAGGATCTAAAAGGATCCTTTTTATTTGTTTGTCCTTCCAAATTGTAGTGTTATAAGACGGAACCTTATACAACTCTTTAAACCACTCCTCCGTTGTTAACTCTTCAATAGCTAATCTTAACTTAGAATAAGAAGTAGGCTTCATTAAAATGCCGTAAGATAGCAAATCTTTAAATTCATCCATCTTGTCACCTTCCCTATATTTAGACTTTATTAAATACTGAAATTATAAATCACCATGTATATTAATCTATAAATATGGCCAAACTAATAACGTATTCCCCCTATTCTAATAAACTTGAAAAACCTTTGCCTGTATAGGAAAAGGTTTCTTTTTGTTAACTTAATTATGAAATTATAAATCGAACTTTCTTTTTTAATTTATTTTCCTTAAAATAGTTCAATTAGGCTAATAGGCTACAAACACCACATAACAAAGCCAATGTACAAGAGCCCAAAAGAGACAAATAAAATATATTTTACTATATGCAGACGTGTTTGAGACGTCATATTTGGTTCATTACTTTTCACTTCTTGATTCATTTCTAGTTACCTCTCACTTTGGTCGAAAATATACACATTTGATCTAAAACTAATATTTAAAACGAGTCCCATCAAACACATGCTACTCATAAGAGAACTGCCCCCATAGCTTATAAAAGGTAAAGGTATGCCTGTAATAGGAAGAAGACCTATACACATTCCAACATTCTCAAGAACATGGAAGAAAATAACGGATATAATTCCTGTACAAATGTACGTAGAATATTTATCTTTTGTATGAAAGGCTACCGTTATAATTTGATAAATTAATACCATAAACAAAAGGAGAACCAAACTTGTTCCCACGAATCCATAGTTCTCTCCAATTGCACTAAAAATGAAATCTGAATGCTTTTCCGGAACATACACAGCATAATGAGAGGTATCTCGCCCTGATATAGAACCCGAACCAATTGCCTTTACAACCTGCAAGTAGTTGTAGGAAAGACTTCCAGCATATGATTCTGGGTCAAACCACGCATAAATACGATCGAACTGGTAGGGGTGTAAATGAAGGTATTTTTCTAAGATTGCCGCATGATTCAGTACCATGTATAAAATGATAGAAGCGACTACTCCCATAGACGCAAAGATAGGAAGAATGAGCTTCCACGTGACACCTGAAATAAATAACATCATAAAAAACAAGAAAATCATTACGAGTGCTGTTCCTAAATCGGGCTGTTGCATAATCAAAAGTATCGGGATAGAAAGAGTTGCACCCAGTTTTCCAATGAGCAGCAAATCACTGCTGACATCTCTAACTCTAAATTTTTCGTTATGTTGTTGAATTACTTTACTAAACGCTAATATTAAGGAGATTTTCATGAACTCGGATGGTTGTATTGAACCAATTCCAGGGAGCACAAACCAACTTTTCGCATTGTTTTTGAGAGGAGCAATACTTGTGGGCGAAATAATTAGCAAAATAAGAATAAAAATAGTAAAACCGTAGAAAAACCACGTGATCCGATTCAGTTGGTCTTCATCTGGCCTCATCATCATGAAGATAATGACTCCGCCTACAATGTACCATTCCACTTGTTTAACGACGAAGTTTGTTGTGTACTGGCCTGTTTGCTGGGCATTAAAAATAGCAACACAACTAATGATAAAAAATAACAAAAGGGTGAAAGCAAGCCCATAATTAAAGCTTTCTGATTTCTTACGTTCCATTTGTAAAACACCATTTCTATATAGATTTGTTGACATCGTTAATTAGACGCTTCAAAAACAAAATAGTTTTCTATTTCTGAGAAAAAATTACTCATACACAGTAAGGTTATAGCCCGTATTCCATTTGATATAAACTAAAAAAGAAGTACCCTGAGAAATAGTGAGCCTAATCCTCAGGGGAGGAACGCGTCTATTTAATTTAGTTTTTTCTTTCCTTTAGCGTAAATAATGATTTTATAAGGATCACCTTTTATTTTAGCCTTCATGTCATCTGTTTGAAGGAATTCATCAATAATTCCTTGGAGTTCGTTGGCAAACTCTTTATTCTCTTTAGAATAACTTAATGATGTATAAATAAACACCTGTGGTTCAGGGTGAACAGAGTAGCCGACCATCTTCACATGATATTCCTCTTTTCCTAATAAATCTTCACCAACATCATCAAGGATATTTCCCCATCTACCTTCTTGTTCTTGCTTTTTTAAGTTAATTTTATATACCTTTATAGGTGTTTTTCCTTCGTTATTTTTAACAAGAACATCGCTAATCACTTGTTTAATATCTTCAATATGCTTCTCAGTATCAAGTACTTCTAGAGCTACTCTGGCGTCCGAGTCAAATCCTGCTATGCTAGCATCTAACACATGATAATTACGTTTTTGTAATTCAGCATCAATCTCTTGATTTATTTTGTCGTATTTTTCTTGACGAGGATCAGGTTTATACTCATATTGAACAGGATCATACCGTGTAATTTTGACTTTATAACTATCATAGTTACGTGCCTCTAAAATATCTTTTGTAATTTTATTTATATCGCCTTTAACGCGCTTAAAATACTTCTCTGAACCATCCACACTTATCTCAATTTGCTTCTTTCCTCCATAATAGGTCTGACCTAAAGAATCAATTTTATAACCTTTTTTCCTTAGCGTATTAATAATTTCAGTGCCTACAGACTCTTTCTTGAAAATCTGACCCAAATAAGGGATTTTAGAAACTACTTGAGCCATTGCAGGAGAAACAAATGCTGAACTAATGAATGCACCACTCAAAATAACAAGTGCAATCCCATAGTAGACAACATTTCTTAGAAGGTGATTTTTTTTCATAGGTAATATATCGTTTCCAGGCTTTACTGATTCTGATTGCTCTAATTGATCAATGGCTTCTAGAAGTCGCTGCTTCTGTTTTTGTTTTTGGTTTGATTTCCAGACCAAATCCTCATTCAGTTTTTCTAGTGAACTATCATCCATAAAAGAATTAAACCGTTTCTTCATATATATATCCGTCCTTTACTAACTGCTTTCTCAAAGCAGGAATTGCCCTGAACTGTGTAGACTTTACTTTGCTTTCAGACCATCCTAGGATAGTAGCTGTATCTTTAACAGAAAACCCTTGCACTTTTCGTAGTACAATGACCTTTCTGTGAGCTTCTTTAAGCTTTTCTAACGCTTGATACAGTTCTAGAGAGGTTTCTTTCAACTCAATCATCTCTTGAGGTAGAGGATTATTGTCTGTTTTAGAAAGAACAAAATCTTTCAAAAGACTTAAGGGTTTTTGTTTCCTAAAATAATCCATGGTAACATTATGTGCAATACGGAACAGCCACGTCTTTTCGCTAGAGTTTTTCTGAAAGGAATCATAAGAAAGGTAAGCTTTTACAAATGTTTCATGCGTTAAATCTTCAGCTTGCTGATAATCTTTCACCAGCATTAAAATAAATTTTAATATGGCGTCGCTATGGTCGTCATACCAACGCTCGATTTCTTCTTTTTTTGTATTTTCCAATATCCTGACCATCCTTTTAACCAATATTCGTTACTTAGACGAGAGTTTTTCAAAAAAAGTTGTGTTTTTTATACAAAAAATAAAAAAACTCTCTTATTTGAGAGATTTTAATAAAAATCTTCATGTTTTTCCGTGTCTGTTTCGTAAAATGAAAATATAGATACATTTTTTAAAACTTTCACTTATGCAATAGATAGTGCAAAATTGCTATGTAACGGTTGCATAACTGATGCAACCTTTGAGTACACTACTTGAGAAGTCTTTTAGGACTCAACTTACAACCTAATATTTATCAGTAGAAAGAGCTATCTTCCCTAAAGATGGCTTTTTCGCCTTGTAGTTCACATAAAACCATTTATAGGAAAATAAACAAGGCATCTTGTAAAATAAGATGCCTTGTTTACTCAATTTAAACGCTCTCTAACTTACTTTGTTTGACTAATTCCTTCTTATGCTTTTCTTCAAACTTATTAAACATAGAGATATTAGTTAATACGCCCATAGACAACATTAATAACGTGAGGGAAGATCCACCATAACTCACAAACGGTAAAGTTACACCAGTAATAGGTAAGATACCTGTTACTGCTCCAAGGTTAACAAACACTTGAATGCCAATCATAACTGAAATGCCTATAGCTAATAATGCTCCAAATGGTTCTTTACACTTTTGTGCTATTCTTAACCCTTTTATAATAATAAAAAACAATAAGCCTAAGACAATAAGTACTCCCCAGAAACCTAATTCCTCTGCAATAACTGCCATGATAAAATCTGTATGAGATTCAGGTAAATAACCAGCTTTTTGTACACCCTGTCCTAGGCCTAAGCCCTGTAGTCCCCCAGTTCCTATAGCCAAATAAGAGTTAACAAGTTGGTAACCGTCGCCTTGTTGATTTTCAAATGGATGTAAGAATCCTGTGAAACGAGAAATACGTACTGGAGAAAAGACTGTAGCGATATGGCCAGTTACTAATAAAACAAAAAGCATAACTCCTATTCCTACTACTCCTAACATCGCAATCTTTAACATTGATTTTTTAGAAATACCAGAACATAAGACAATAGCTGCAACCATTCCTAAAATAAGAAGAATTCCTCCATAATCAGGCTGCATTGCAATTAAAAAGCAAAGAAAGAAGACGATAAGAATAGGTGGAATAATAGCACGCTTTAAGTCATTTATGTATTGCTGCTTATTTGTAAATACAGCTGATAAATACACAATGATTACGAGTTTTGTTAATTCTAATGGTTGTATTCTAATTGGACCAAGAACAAGCCAACTTGTTGCATTCCCTGCCGTATGTCCAAATACAAGAACCAGAACTAGAAGTGTAGTTACTCCCCCTAATGCAAGTTTCAACACTTTTTTTTCTTGATAAATCTTATAAGGGATAATAGCTGTAACACAAAAAAAGAAAAAACCTGCTATAAGTGCAAGCTTTTGCTTTTGATAAAAGTAATCACCCGTGAATCCATATCGAGCAATAGCTGTTACCATACTGGCACTGTAAACCATAATTAAACCAATCATACTTAAGATAACTAAAGCTATAATAAGCTTGTAGTCATAACACCTTAAAACCTTTTTAAACATAGAAATATCCTCATTTCTTGCAGTATAAAACATATGATTTTAGAGAAAAGTTCTCAATAAATTAAACAAACCAAAGGCTGAACTTGCTACTATAGCCATAGTAGCTACTGTTTTGTTTCCTCCTGTCAAATAATAATGTAAACTATGTAAGATAAATGCAACTGAGACAACCATAATGACTGCCTCGTACCAAAAAGAACTATTTAGATACCACCCTAAACTCATAAAGACAAGTAGTAGTACTAAAGAGATTGTTCTTACTCTACTTTCTGTGACAACTTCTACGTACTTCATACAACACTCCTACCGTTAAATAAAAATTACCATTATGTGATTAATTATCATTTATTAACCATAAATGTAAACAAGGCTATAATTATAACATAGTAAAACCTTAAGTAAGATAGGGATAGTGGTAAAAAGTATAAGATATTGATTCTTATTCACTATAAAATGGATTATAGTTAGTAAATAAAAGGGGCACTGGTTCTAGAACCGGTGCTCCTTTTATTTATAATCAAAAATTTTCTGTTTCTCGTCTTTAAGTGTATACATTTATTACGGCTTATTCGTTGTATAAGTACAGGGAGGATAAATAATGAAAAAAGAAGATATACTCGCCTCCTACCTTATCGATCTAGGAGAGGAAGTGCTCAAACTATTATTAGCTAAGGGCGCTACAAAGGAAGATGCAGAAGACATCATTCAAAATACTTTTTACAAGGTATATACACTATTAGATGATCTAAAAGAGAGCACATTACGTCCTTGGTTTTTTAGAGTTGCACTGAATGAATACATAGACTTGAAGAGAAAAAAGGAACAGCAAAACATCTATTTAACAGAGAAAACTTATGCAAAATTACAATATACAGACTGTGAATTCGATGCCATCTTAAATAAAAATGAGATATTTTTTTTGTTAAGGGATGTAAGAAAAGAATACAAAGAAGTCTTTTTTCTAAAGTATTACTATGATTTTTCATATGAAGAAATTGCATCTATGTTAGACGTTAAAGTAAATAGTGTGAAGCAAAAATTATATCGTGCTCGTAACTTGATTCAATCAAAAGCAGGGGGGAAACGTTAATGGAAAGTTCTTTACAGAAAGCTTTGCAAAAAGCCAAACGCAAGCAAGTTCTTAAAATAGTCATTATATCAATTGTGGTTGTAATTGTAGCATTAGCAGCCCTTTATAGGGTTGGCAATTATTTTGTAACCAAAAATACTACAAGGCTTAGCGATGCACTTTTCTTAGAAAATGAGATTGCCGAACCAAATATCCAAATTGATTCTCAAGTACGAAGTAGTAGTTCAGTATTTGGGGGTAATATTGTGACAAATCGTTCCAAAAATATTGATGGCTACATAGTTCAATGGAGCACACTAACAAGTTCATATGGTTGGTTTATGTCCCATATTGATAGTAATGAATTAGTCCCAGCTTTCTATTCGCACGATGATGAGCTTTATCATTATGATAAACAAACTAAACAGAAAGTTGGTACTTTTTATAATCCATCTATTGAAGATTATTATGGGGGAATTAAAAACGATTTAAATGCAGTCTCAAAAATGAAAAATCACGTTGCAGAAGTGGCTATTTCTTTTGAAAAACCCTATACATTAGAGGAAATACAAAAACAAATTCCTGATAATTTGAATATTGTATGGTTGTATATGGCGTCACCTATTGTAGATGAAAGTAAGGGACCTACTGGTATGCCTGTTTATGGGTTTAACCCATCTAGTTCACCTAAGGAGAGCTACAACGAATTTACCAAGAACCTAAAAAAATATAATGCTGAAGATGAAACAATTCAGAAGTTCCTAGCATCAAACAAAGACAAATCATTTGATAAAGTTAAAATTCTAGGGGTGATGGTGACAGGCCAAACCAAAAATTTTAAAGCATTAGAAAATAAAGATTTCATTCGTGGCGCTTCTGTAGGAGCCACCGCACAAATGGTTCCTTATATCAAACCAGAAAAATAATTAGCAGAGACCAAGTAAATACTTGGTCTCTTTTTTGTTTCTTTAACAGCGAATATAAACTTAGTTAACATAAAACGTATTACCGGAACTATAAAAGACCAAGAACTTTAAATGCTTCCTGTCCTTTGTTAAATAAATCTTTATATTTCTTTTAAAAATGGACTTTCAATCATTGTATATTTACGTGCAAATCTTTTATAACTGATTTCTGTAAAATTGTTTCCTTTTTGAAAGACTAACCTGTTGTGATCTATATCTTTTTCTGACAGCTTATATCCTTTTTTATTCATTGTTTTAATGTAGGTATCTAAATGTCCTTTAGGAACTATATACAAGATATCATTATCTACATTTGATGTTTCGGCTATCCCTTTATCTTTGAATTCTAGCTGATAGATTGCCTTAGCATTTGCAATTGGCCTATTTGCACCAAAAATGTGCTGCCAATTAACAAAGACAATAAACGTAATTAGAACAATGAAAATAATAGAACTACAAGCAATTATCATTATTTTTTTCATTCAAATTTCCCTTTATCATTAAAGATCTGTGCTTGTTCTATTTGTTTTTGATCCTCTGCTGAAAGACTAACTTCAACCGTATTACCACTTTCTTGAGTTAGATTCTCAATATCTCTTACAATACCTTCTCGCTGCTTATTAGTTATGTGCATGCTATGTAGCTCAGCTTCTTTTTGTTCCTCTGCTGTTATGTGTGTAGTAGTATCATTATCACCGTTTAATGCTATATCGGAGCTTTCAAATAATGGTGATTCATTTGAACTTTGAATAAGCACCCCTAATGTAGATAGTCCTAAGATACATGTACAAACTAATAAATGTTTTTTTACTTTAATTTTAGACAACCCTTTCTTTACCTTAAATATCTAATTCACCCAATAATTATATCTTCTATTTTGCGTAAAAGAAATTAATAACACATATATAGACTATAATTTAGAGAGCTTTATATCATCTTTTCAAGGCTAGTTACGTCGGGTAGGCAGGCACTCTCACGAGCGCCCGCCCCCCTAAGAACCGTACGTGACAGATTTCCCGTCATACGGCTCAAGCCTTCTTTTTATCCGAACAACTTATTTAATACATGGTACATGTACTAATTTAGCCAATTTACCTGTAGAAACCTCTAGGTTTCGTACTGCAACTTTCTCTCCATTTTGTAGAGTCTGCTTACACATTGCACAACGATATCCTTGTTTTCTTGCGAGTTTCATCCTATCAAATGTATTTTCACTATTAAAGACCTTACGGTCTCGCTTTTCCCAATATTCTTTTAGACTAGGATTATCTGGGCTATTTTTATAGGCTACCATGACATGTCGTTCTATCTTAATCCAGGACATTTTTAACAATTGAATGTTAGTAAGTGGACATGTAAGAATCCATCTATTATTTCCACCGTGGTAGGGTTTCCTAAAATAACGCTTTGTAATCCATTTCCACGACTTTTTTTGGTGTAAATGTTTAAGGTGTTTGACTAATTTAGAGAAAATATAATTGTCCATATAGCTAAACGTCTGTTTGGATACGACATGTTTCCAATACTGCCCGTAACCTCTAATAATAGGGTTTAAGACACGTATAATTTCTTTTACTGGTCGTCCTCTCATCATTGTGAACGTATCTTTTATCTTGTTTTTAGCTTTTTGAATACTGTCTTTACTAGGTTTGATAAATAACTTCTTTCCTTGTCCTGCCTTGTATTGACGCAGCGAAAAGCCTAGAAAATCAAACCCGTCCTCAATGTGTGTAACTCTCGTTTTCTCTTGGCTAAGATTAATTCCTCGCTTTTGTAAGTACGGAGTGAGTTTCCCATACATGCTTTCAGCCTGTTCCTTTGTTTCTGTTACGATGACAAAGTCATCTGCATAGAGAACGCGTCCTATCTTACATTTTGGGTCGATTACGTACCCTCCATTTGGTTTGTATGTCTTTTTATAGACAATACCAATTTCTTCTTCCATACCGCATAAGGCGATATTAGCTAGAAGGGGAGACACCAAACCACCTTGAGGGGTTCCTTCTGTTGTCGTATGAAGCATGTCATGTTCTACGTATCCCATTTCAAGCCACCTTTTAATGAGAGTGTTTCCTGGGAACATAGACGTCTGTTTCATTATCCACTTATGATTAAGATGGTCAAAGCATCCTAGAAAGTCTCCCTCAAACACCCACTTTTTCTTGCTGTTGGTGTTAAGCTTATTAAAAAGGTTGCTTATCGCATCATGTGTGCTTCGTTTAGGACGAAAACCGTAGGAAGTAGGCTCAAACTTAACCTCCCATTGAGGTTCGAGTGCGTTTTTTACTACGTTTTGATAGACTCGATCTCGCATTGTGGGAATGCCCAAAGGTCTTAGCTTTCCGTTTTTCTTAGGGATAAATGTTCGTTTGGCTGGCTTTGGGCGATGTCGAAAGACATTGTATTTCACTAGCTGGTGATAAAATTTTATACGTTCGCTTGGTTTTGAGGCCATGTAGCCATCTACACCAGGTGTACGCTTACCGTTGTTTTGTTGTGTTACTCTACGAATAGAAAGCAGTAGATTTGCTTTACTCCGGAGGAGTAAACGTTGAAGTTTCCTTACTTTTCTTCGTTGTTTTTGTTGTTCGGCACGATAAATTCTTTGTCGTAACTTCATTACATATTTTTGTATAATACTCCAATCAATAGAGTACCAATCTTTATGCGAGACGTGCGCCGACGCTCGTAGAGAGGTATTCATAACAGCACGCTCCTTTTCATTAGAAGATAGCCACAAATTTATTTTCGTGTTGAAGACCAATGAGAAGTGGGCGCTCTTTCGAGCCTGTCATTGTCCATAAAGACAACAGTATCCGTCCAGTTATACAGTATTCCTGCTTTCCTGTTCTCTTTCGAGATAACGGCTTTCGCTTTTTCTCATATCCCATACCCTCTGCCACATTGTTTGACTTTGCAGTCATCCTACTGCTTACGCAGATGACATAGGGCTTACCAAGTTCCACTTTCTACAGATGCAATAGGGGAAGGCAGGTTCTTTACTCCGGGTAAGATGCGGGACGCATCAGAGTAGCATTATGATTCTACTTTTCCTCTTACCAAGACTCAAGCGAGACTTATGCATTATCTTGAGCTAACCTTGACGAAGCTTACAAACCTTCACTTTCGTTTACCATACCTATCTTCTCCTAGCAGTGTTCTGGACCATACATTTGTCCTCTGTTTCCGCATTTCCTCATGCAACCGACAGACTCGTTACCAAGCATGCCGTTTCGGATGGAGACCATCTTTGCGTCTAGATGAGTAGCGCTAGCTACGCTGTGAGAAAGCAACTTCTTGTCGCACCATAATCCAGATTCTAGGAACCAAAACAAAGGGTCACAAGCTTTGAAAGGCTTGTGACCCTTTGTTTGATTAGCTCCATATTAGTTTCCAATCGCAACACTCATTAAAATACGCGATTCATTTGTTGAAAATCCATTTCTTTTAAAAAATAACTCAGGCTTAGCATTACCTCTTTCAGTTGAAAGATATGCTTCTTGAACACTTCTAGACTCCAAAATATGTTTTAAATACTCTAATAAGCTTGTACCAATTCCACTGTGTTGAATGTTATTTAGGACACAGATTTCATTTATATAAAAGCTCTTAGTATCAGCCCACTGTTCTTCATTTCCCATTAAAAAGCCCAATAACTCATCATTAATAGAATCGAAATAGCCTATCCCTATGTAACCAGGTGTTAAACTGATGTCTAAAAGACGTTTGTAAGCTGTTTTATAGCTCCAGGGCTCATCCCAGGGCTCATCACTGAATACACTGGCAAATATATTTGCTGCCTCTTCTAAATCTTTGCCTGATAATAATCGAACTTTACCTACCATTCATAATTTCTCCTTAAAGTTTTTATTTTGATTTTACAGTAATTTAGATATAATTTCTTGTTTTTTAAGATGCATACGATATGCAAAGCTAGTTTACATAAAGCCTCCTCTAGGAACCAAACCAAAAAGAGAACCCCTTTGGGAGTAAGAGTTCTTAGGCAGAAAAATATATGTAGTATGAAGCTTTTTATACATCCTTGGTTTGTTAGGCTTTTCATTAGGAGAACCAACATATTCAATGCATAAAAAACGCACCTTTTATTCATATGCTTGCAAGCAAAAATATAGTATTTATGGGAGAAATATAATATTATTTACTTGCGATTATATTTTGGTACTTTATAATTGTGATTCCTACAACAAAGCAACCTCACTCCAATGACCTCGGAATGAGGTTGCTTCTTATTTTGTTAACCATGTTAAAGTAACAATATCTTCGCTCTTAAAATATGTTATTCTCGAATAAAAAAAGGCGTCTTATAAAATAAGACGCCTTTTTCCTCGATTCAAACACTCTTTAACTTACGTCGTTTAACTAATTCACTCTTGTGTTTTTCTTCGAACTTATTAAACATAGAGATATTAGTCAATACGCCCATAGATAACATTAATAACGTGAGTGAGGATCCACCATAACTAACAAACGGTAAAGTTACACCTGTAATAGGTAAGATACCAGCTACTGCTCCAAGATTCACAAATACTTGAATACCAATCATAACTGAAATACCTATAGCCATTAATGCTCCAAAAGGTTCTTTGCACTTCTGTGCAATTCTTAGCCCTTTAATAACAATAAAAAATAATAAACCCAAGACGATAAGTACACCCCAAAAACCTAGTTCCTCTGCAATAATAGCCATGATAAAATCTGTATGAGATTCAGGTAGGTAACCAGCTTTTTGTACACCCTGCCCTAGACCTAGACCCTGTAGCCCGCCGGTTCCTATAGCCAAATAAGAATTAACAAGCTGATAACCATTACCTTGCTGATTTTCGAATGGATGTAAGTATCCTGTAAAACGAGAGATACGTACAGGAGAGAAGACGGTATCAATATGGCCAGTTACTAATAAAACAACAAGCATAACCCCTATGCCTACTACCCCTAGCATTGCAATTTTTAACATTGATTTTCCAGAAATACCAGAACATAAGACAATGGCTGCAACGATTGCTAAAATAAGAAGAATCCCACCATAGTCAGGTTGCATAGCAATTAAAATGCAAAGGAAAAAGACAATAATAATAGGTGGAATAATTGCACGCTTTAAGTCATTTATATATTCCTGTTTATTTGTAAAAACAGCTGCTAAATACACAATAATGACGAGTTTTGTTAATTCCAATGGCTGTATTCTAACTGGACCAAGTACAAGCCAACTTGTTGCATTTCCTGCCGTATGTCCAAATACAAGTACCAGAACTAACAGGGTAGTTATTCCTCCTAATGCAAGCATTAAGAATCTCTTTTCTTGGTACATCTTATAAGGAATAACGGCTGTAACGCAGAAAAAGAAAAGTCCTGCTATAAGTGCAAACTTTTGTTTTTGATAAAAGTAATCACCCGTGAATCCATACCGAGCGATAGCTGTTACCATACTAGCACTGTAAACCATAATTAAACCAATGATACTTAAAACAATTAAGGCTATGATAAACTTGTAATCATAACACTTTAAAACCTTTTTAAACATAGAAAGATCCTCATTTCTTGCAATATAAAAAAATATGTTTTCAGAGAAAAACTCTCAATAAATTAAACAAACCAAAGGTTGAACTTGCTACTATAGCCACAGTACCTACTGTTTTGTTTCTTCCTGCTAAATAATAATGTAAACTATGTAAGATAAATGCAATTGAGACAACTATGATGACTGCCTTGTACCAAAAAGAACTATCTAGATACCACCCCAAACTCATAAAAATAAGTAGTAGTACTAAAGATATTGTTCTTATTCTACTTTCCGTTACAACTTCTACGTACTTCATATAACACTCCTACCGTCAAATAAAATTCCTATCATATGGTTAATTACCATGTATTAACCATAAATGTAAACGAAGTTATAATTATACCATAATAATTCCTTAAATAAGCCAAAGTATATTAGCCAAACATATAATAGTGATTTTGTGTATAGGATGTTCATTAGCAGTCAACATACTCGTATATCAGAATAGGCCATAAAAAAACTCCTTTTTCCATCAGGAGTTTAAAAAGCCGTCTTATTATAGCTTAGTGCATAAAAAGTAAACCTTTTATACATATCACAGTTTAAGTAATTAATTTTGTATTCAGATATGATACGATACTAAAGATCAGATTATTTTTTACCAATTTCATTGTAACCCTGTTTAAAAGCTACCTCGCATTCAGCGAAGGGTTCTTTTTAGGGAGTATGTCTGTTTGGTACTATTACTGTTCTAAATGAGCCAAAAGCTTGTTGGCTGACATAGTTATCTTGACTTACTTGATACGGATAAGGAAAAGCTATTAATTGAAAATTGCTATCATGTTTCACCTTAGGTAACGTGAAACTAAAAAGCTGACGTTTGGACCCTGGTACTGTTGTATATAATACCTCTTGATCATCAATAACTGTTGTCTGCTTCCAATCATTAAGAGCTATAATTGCATACTTTAATGGTTCACTTGTATCATTTCCACTAGAGAACCATAGTTTTTCACCTTCTTTTCCAACCATTACAGATTGCAGCTTATGTATATCATTTGTAATAAACATTTCTTCGTTTAATCCATCTTTTACTACAACATCAGATTCTATCTCTTTTAAATTATTCAATTCATTTTTATGGTTAATCGAATAACGCAGGCTTAAAACCTCTTCTAATACGGATGCTTTGTTGAGATCCATCTCTTTTAATTTGTAGCTAGGTTTTTTAATTACTAAAATTGTAAGCTCCTGTGTGTTTGGCTTAATAGGAATTCTTACGCCTATATTTTTAGCTGAGTTCGGTTTCATAGTAAAAAGATATTTTATGAACTCTTGCTTATTTTTAAGCTTAAAGGAAACTTGTTTAAAATCTTCTAGTACAATTAAACTATACTCTCTTCGTTCATTTAAATTATGATTTATAGAGATATTCATATTTGCTTCATCATCTTCAGGATAAATAGTACTTCCATTATCAATATATTTTCCATCCAAACTATATAAGCCATATTCAATAGTATTAGCTTGTTGTTCTTCACGATCACCACTATGAGAATTTTGTGAGATTGTAGCAGAGTTATTTGGCCTTATAAACTTATGAAAAATAGAATAGAATGTAACCACGACAATCATTATTAGGATAATAGCGATAAAATACTTCTTCACAGTAGCATCTCCCATTCTAAATAAAAAAGATATGCTTTAAGCACATCTTTGTAACTTTTAAGTTTGTAAACATAATTCTTCCCTGAAAAGTTATTTCCCAAGTATGAGTTATCGTTAAAGAAGAGGTTTTGTAACAATCAACCTAAGGTTTTTTTTCTATATTGGTAAAAGAAAAAGCCTATTACTGTTCCAATTAAAGCTATAACAACACCGATCCTAAGTAGAGGTATTATAAAGTCAGATAGATCTAGATAGTTCGTTTCCTCTAAATCTCCTACAACGACTTCTTTATAAGGAACTGTAAAGAGCCCCAATGAAATACCTAAAATAAAGCCATATAGAAAGCCTTTTTCTATGAATTTTAACAAGAGTATCCCCACCTATTATGTTTAAATCTGTTTACCAGTTGTACCAAATAAAAGCTCCTACAATTATTAAAGGAACACTTGCCATCAATACTCCATAAAAGGAGAACTCAAATTTTTCTGGGTTGCCTATATATGACCTCATCCCTGCTCTATCCAAGCTTAGCTTCTCAATTTCTGATTGCTTTTTCTCTCTATCGGACATAATACACAACTCCCCACTAGTGGCTAGTAATTTTCTTTTATAAAAAGTAATGCTTTATCAAGACTAGAGGTTCTCAAAACAATTTCTTTATCATTAAAGACAATAAAAAATGGACTTTCCTTGATACCTAAATCAGGATACTCTTCCTTTACTTGATCTAGAGGAGAAAGATATTTAACCTTTTTTAATCCCACTATATCTTCTGAGTGATCAATACTTTTCCCTACTGCTAAAACAGAGTATTCATCCCCTTCTGATAATAATTCTCTCGGCAGAGAAGTCGCATATTGTTTCTTCCAAGTTACATTTGAACATGCTGCACATAGTGTAAATAAACATATAATGAAAAGTATGGATAACCACTTTTTCATAATGCTCTACCTTCCTCTCATTATATTCTATGATTGAATTTAAACTTTATATGATATACCACATGAGCTTATAAAATCCCTTTTATTAACAACAAAAAGCTTATCTACCGATAGATAAGCTTTTGTCAGTTTGATTTAAATTAGATTTATGTCTTTTCGTTGTTACATTTATCATTTCACCAAAAAATAGTCCTGTAACGGCTACTGGAATAAATAGTTTAAACGTACTAGTGGAAATATCTACACCAAACGTTACTAAAAGAAGATAACCAAATAAAAATCCTGTTAAAATGAACGCATATTTCTTTGTAATCTTTTTCAAATAAACACCTCTTTTTCTTTATAATTACATTTTAACAGAGATTAAGCCTCATTTCAGATCTTTATACGTGCTCGCCAAGTATATGGTTTCTTGCATTTATGTATAGTGGATTAAAAAAACATTAATTAAACACTCCTTGTTCTTTCCATTTATCAAAATACTTTTGGTAACCCATCTCTTCTGCTGTCATGGTGTATTCTGTACCTTCCAATTCAAAAGTATGAGTTCCTGACAAGGCTTCATAATCTGGATTTTCACGTACATCATGAAAGAGTATTTCGAATGCATTTACATCTACTGAACATGTTGTTCCATTTTTGTCCGTTTCAAGATAAATAAAGTCGACTTCTCCACGTTCTGTATGCTCTTTAAACAATAGACCAGCTTTATTTAAAGATAAATATAGCTCATTCATACTCAAGATATACACCCCTTTAAAATTCATTATTATATTCTACTTTTTAATTTACCCTTTTTTACATCTCCATTAATTAGAAACACAAATAGTCCGTAAAAGTATACCTTTTTAGACGGTATACATGCTAATTTCCTAGACTTTTCATATATAGATCTATATCACTAAAAATACGAACTACTTGAGGTACAGAATGATGGGTTACAAAAACAATCTTGTTAAGGACGTAGTTACTTAAAGAAGAAGGACAGGTTTTAAAATATCCCTGTCCTTTTTCTTATTTTATTCGTTTACACATCATAAGTATGAGCCTTAAGCATATCAATTGAAACTATTTAATTTCTAATTATCTTTAATAATTTTATTCAATTTTTCTTGATCAGAATCCAACGCTCCATAAATCACTCCAGGCATATGATAAGTGTATTGATTATTATTAATTTTATAAGAAACAATAGGTGTCATAGTTATAAAATCATACTGTTCTTTATTTTTTAAATAAAAGTTGTTAACCTTTATTGTACTTTGCTTCTGAGGCTGAAGTTGTAGGTCGTTATTAAATTTGTGTGAGATTGTTTTTGTTAGGTCATATACTTCTATCGGTAAAATCATACTCTTAGTTTTATTTTTAACTCGTGCATTTAACTCTAGAGATGGATAACCTACAGTGTACCTCCCGGAGACGTCCAGATGTTGAGATGCATTTTTCTTTTGTTGAAGATTTATCTGCCCAAAATTATATGATTTTTTGCTACCATCCTTAAAATGAATAATCATTTCTTTCGCTTGCTCAACATTCGTAGTAGTTGATGTTACATCAATTACGAAGTTAACCAGTTCATAATTGTCCTGCTTGAAGCCAGTATTGATTTTAAAATTTGCAACCTCTATATTAGGATTGTCTAAACTGATATAATCAACTGAATTTTCTAAATTTGAAGCGCGTGTTTTTACATTCTCTGCAGCAAAAATATTAAATGACACTTCATCATCATCATCTACAATATAGCTAATAAAATTATGAGCAAACTTAAGGTTGGCGGTTTCCTTTCCACTTGCTAGTTCTTTCTTACTCTCATTTAAAAAAAGGAAGGTTGAAAACATAAGTACTACTACACACAGACCAATGCCTAAATATTTTTTATTAATAGTAAGCACCCTTTCACTATTTATTTATAAACAACTTGTAAGTACGTATCTTTTCGTGATCCGTCATATGCATAGAACTCGCTAGTTACTGGAAACATCACTACATGTTGGCTTTCTCCGGTTTTACTCTCATCTTGGTAAACTCTTCTTATTTTTTATTAATTCCATAATAAGGGATAAAATACGCCATTGTAAAAGAAAACGAGTAGAGTGATGGTTTATTCGCACAAAAAAAGCCGCATTCCATGATTAAACACATGGAATGCGGCTCAGATATTAATTGTTTTTCAGCTTATAGCCTTTGAATTTATACCCGTATACACTCGTAAGATCAACGAAGCTTTTATAGGAATACGTAATGGCAACCGGTGTGCCTACTTGTACTTTATCATAAAGCTCTTCGATGTCTGCATTATGCATTCTCACGCAACCCTGACTTACATATTTTCCAATGCTACTTTCATTGTTATTACCGTGAATGCCGTATGTATCACCATACGTACCGTTTGCATTCAATCCTAACCAACGTTTTCCCAATGGATTTCGAGGATCTCCTCCAGGAATATGACCCGTATAATAAGGGCGATCTTTAATTTTATTGACGATTTTAAAGAAACCAACTGGCGTTTTCTCCCATGTCTTACCCGTCGCAACTGGTTCTACCATTTCTAATTTTCCATCATGGAAATAAGCAAGCTTATTGTAGTATTTGTTAATAATGATTAAATCTTGATTCGCTGGTTTACTTGCTGCTTCTGTTTTCCCCTGATTTACTCCACATAATGCGACCATTAATAATGTAAGAACGGTCATTGATTTCACAAAAATGTTCTTCATAAAAACTCTCCTCTTTTTTATATTTTTATAGAAAACGAAAACAGCATCTTTTAATTAGAAAGTGCTGTTTCATCACAATTATTTATAAACAAAAACTTAGTTAATCGACGATTTTGACATACAGAGAAACGCTCTCTGACGAAATGAACGTTTATTTTGCGTATAACTGCTCATTCGATGCAAATTTCAGTACCTATTTAGAGCAAGAAAAAACAGACCTTGCTATACTGAAGGTCTGCTTTTTCTTACTTCCTTATTAATTTTTTCCGTATGACGACAAGAAGGGAAAGAGGAACAACCAAAAAAGCGAGTGCCATTCCCATCTCGTACGACTAGATCTTGCCCACACTTTGGACATTTACGAGGTTCTGGTGTGATATTTTCAAAGATTTCCCGTGCCTTGAAAACGGGGTTTACTTCATTAATAAACTTTTGAAGATCCGCCCGATCCAACAAGGTCACATCACATGCAGCTGCAAGCTCTTTCGCTTGTTTCGTAAAATAACTATTGGTCACAACCCACGCCTGATTCGCTTTATAATAAGCTTTTGCCCCATACACTTCTTGTACAGCTGAAATACTGACCCGATTTTTAATTCCATATCGTTTAGCTTGAATGACAATTTTTTCTTTGCCTTTCATCACTAAATCAGCTCCAAAGTCACCAGACTTTTTGGTTACTTGAGGTTTATATCCTAACTGTTGGAAAAGGGCCTGCAAATAAATTTCGAATTGATAACCATCCATTTTATCAATATAGGGCATACCCGATTGGGCTAACTCTTTCATATACCTCCGTTCACGAAGGACACGGTAAGCAAATTGAGAAAGTTTCACTAAAATCATGATAAGAAAGAGGTAAAATACACCTTGAAACACTTTATCCATTCATTGAAAGCTCCTGTTCAGTTTGTTTATTCCGGAGACGTGATGCCACAGGTTGAATGCTTTTTCCATTCTTCTTTAACTCGTCGTTCCAATCTTTCGCTCCTTTTGGAATATCTGCTCTTATTAAATCAGCATTAACAATTTGGTTCATTTTGTCAATAAATTCTTTTCCCCCTTGGTCATTATCGACAGCCAACACCATTTCATTGATGCCTAAGCCTTCTTTTCGAGCTTCAATATAAGACTGTGCAACGGTTTTAGGCTTTAATCCATTCATACTAATAAGTCGTGTGTTTTGTAGGCTATTCTCCTGAATACTCCAATAAGAAAGTAAATCAATTGGGCTTTCAAAAAAATGAATCTTATTTGGGCGACCCACATCAATTGAAAAGCCCGTATGTGGGTTATCGTTCGGTAAGACTTGTTTAAAGGAGCCACGCTTATTCTTTATAGAAGCTGTACCTTGCCGATCCACCCCAATTACTTTTCCTTTACCTCCATGCTCACGCCATTTAAACACCACATTGTTCCGTTTATCCTGGGCGATTAAATCTTTTTGAAGGAGCCAGTTAACTAATCGAGGATCTATTTTACGTTCTTTTATGAGATAATTTTTTACTTTGCTTTGATCCTTTACTTCTAGCTCTTTTGGGTAGCGAAAAGGCTCTTTTGATGGTGAAACCGATAGTTGCTCATATGACTGAGAAAGCTCTTTATAATTGCCTTTATTGATATCTAATACAGCTTGTGGAAACGACATCCCATAATACATTTGAGCGAAACTGATTGCTCCGTATCCTGTTTCATTCCGGCTATTCCAAGCGTACATATTTCCTTTGATGAGTAAGCTATCATGTTCCGTATGACGATAATACTTTCCTTCTTTGACAAAGGTTTCGCCTTTGGCTTCCAGATACGACAACAAATCAACATCTCGTGCTTTCATGATTTCCCCCTCATTGACGTGTTTTCGTTCTCCCACCTAATCCCTCCTTCTCTTTCACCCTATGAAAAAAGAGGACTAAATATAATATTTAGTCCTCTTACCTTTTTCAAACTTTTGCCATTTTTAACGTTCTATTTCTTGTTGGTCTTTCTGTTTTTTTGAAGAAAGTGCTCCATTATTCCGTGCAAAAAACTTGGTAAATCCATTTTGTGATTTCTCTTCTTTTTTCTGCTTGTCATGATCCTTTTTCTCCGTGTCCAACGCCTTTTCAAGTTTTGTTAATTTCTCACGTTGAGAATCAGTCAAATTCAGCCCTTTTAATTCCTGCAGCACTTCTTTTTTTAATTTGTATACCTTATCAAAGGAATGCTTTTGTTCAAACTCCTTCATTTTGGCCAAACGCTGCTCTTTCTCTTGAGGTGTTTCTTGCTTGAGCTGTTTTTCGACAGGATCCTTTTCTGATTCAGCTTCCTTTTTCACTTCTTTAGAAGAATCTTTTTCATCTGATATGCCTAATTGGGCCAACAAGCTTTGTTTAAATAGTTGCTTATACTGTGTTTCTTCACTAGGCTGCATAACTTCTAGTACTTCTTGTTTATAATCTTCTTGATATTGCTCCTTCTCTTGTGCCTGTTTTCGTGCTTGGAACTGATGAGAAAGTTCATTTTCCATTCCTTTCAATTGGTCAGGAGTGAACTGTTTTTCCTTTAAAGTACTGGATTTCAACATGACATAATCGTTTTCTACGTTCACACGGGCTAACATACTATCAATATCTTGAGGCTTTTCTTTTTCATGAGCTTGTAAAAACGTAAGGTAGCTTGTTTTGAGCTGCGTTTCTCGATCTTTCTCTAAAACAGGATTCACATCATGACTTCTCAAAAAATCAACTGTCGATTCACTTTTATAGGCTTGTTTTTGCCCTTTTTCATCCGTAGAAACAAGTAAAACCTGCGGTTTTTCCTCTCCTAGAGCTGATTGTGTTAAGTAAACAGCACCAGAAGGAATGTCTTGCAGCTGTTTCTCACTGATGTTCGCCCAATCTGCGTCGATTTTTTCATTTTGTGGGTGCTTCATAAACTTCTTTAATTCTCGTTTATCGGAAACAAGCGTTTTAAATTGGTCATTTGAAAGAGATGTTACTTTTTGCATGATCGATTCCTCCATTTAATTCATATTTGGACACAAAAAAAAGAGAGCATGTACGCTCCCTCACCTTTCTAGCTCTGGTTCTTCTTTTTTTCGTTTAGCTGTACCTGTACGTTTTTGGAATTGCATGTGACTGCCCACTTCCATACGGTCTTGAAAAGTAAGAGATTGTTCTTGAACTTGACCATGGGTGACCCCCTTTTCATTTCTCCTCATCGTTAAGTCAACCTGATGCTCAAGTTTTACGACTTCCTCCTTTGTCATCCAACCATTTTTAATCGCTTGTGTTTTGGTTGAATAGTAGGTTTCTTCAGCCGTAACACGCTCTAGAATGCTGTCTACATTTTGTGCCGATTCTTCTCGTTGTTTTTGTCTATAATTTCCATACCCTTCTTTCATCTTCATATGCACATTATCAGAAGAAAGAGGCTCTGTTTGCTGCTGTTTTTCTTCGTTTTTTTCTGGTGACTGATTTTTTTCCCGTTCTTTCACTAAGGTATCTTCGATTGTTTCAATAAAGCCAACGGACGTTTCATGAACTTCTTTTAAAAGCTTGTTTTTATCTTCAAAGGTCTTTCCTTTCGTCCAATTTGAGAGGTAATCCAAAGAGTAAGAACTGGTGTCGATTCCAAAATAAGAGGAAACCGTATAAGCTGTCATTTCTGCCTGAAACTCTTTTTCCGCAGCTGTATAGTTTAGATATGTGTCCTTTGTATGAAGTTTGGCATGCGCCAATAAATCCAAACGTTTGGATTTACTCACTTATCCCAACTACTTTTAAATCCAAACCTTTTTTTCGAATCGGTATAAAAAAAGATTCTTATGATAAAAAGGTTTGGATTTTATTTATTACTTTGCTAGAGCCTTTAATCCGCAGAATGAGCTTAGATCTTTACTATTAGATTTCCACTTTTTCGAGACCTTTGCATCATTCTCATCCTCCAAAGTTGCCATGGCTTTTAACTCTGCATCTGTTGTAATGTCGAGATAAATCATTGTAGTCTGAACATTGGAATGACCGAGCAGAAAAGAAATCTGTACGATATTCATACCGTCTTCAAGCCAGTGGGATGCTTTAGCATGGCGAAATTGATGTGCATGGAGACTTAACGGTACATCACCACATATCTCATGTGCTGCTTTAGCATGTTTTTTTAACATCTTGGCAATAGCTGGTTGCGTGAGCTTCCCATTTTTACCTGTGTTTCTGGAGTAAAACACATAGTCATCTGGGGTAGGCTTGTTACCATGAAACTCTTTTAAATAGCTTTTCACATGGGCTACGGCTTTCGGCAGAAGGTATAAAGTCCGTATTTTTCGACCTTTTCCAATGATAATTGCATATGGCTTTTGGTCATTTAAATGAAGTTGAGATATTTTCATATCCAATAGTTCATCCAATCGTGCTGCAGTTCCGTATAAAAAAACCATAAATGTGATATCTCTTTTTCCTGTTCTGGTCTGTGGATTAGGAACTGCCAGAAGCGCCTTTACTGCTTCACGACTCATTCCCTGTACATTTTTCTTTGTCGTTTTCCGGGACTCGATTCTCGTAGCATCATTAGATAAGTATAGATATTTAATATCCCGGCTTCCAAGAAATTTTAAGAATACTCGTAACGAAGATAACCTAAGATTACAAGTTTCCGGACTACAGTTTCTGTTTTTCATCAGCCAAGTGAGCCATTCCTCAATCACAGGTTGTTCAAAACAGCCTGCTGAAAGATTCTCTGGGGATACAGATTTTACATCTGATAAAAATCCGATGTAGAGTGTTAGGGCAATATTATAGGACTTTAGGGTGTGCTGGCTTGTAGTTTTTTGTGTAGGAGCATAGTTGTCTAAAAAGGTATGGATGTATTGTGCCAATTCCCGTGCTTCAACATTAGCCTTCTTCATAGTCCACCTCCGGAATCAATTCATTAAACCCTGTTTCAGTTTGTTCCAAAAGGACTTCCGAGAGAGCTGGAACCAATGAGTAATAATACTTTACGGTGATATCGGCAGAAGTGTGTCCCATGCTTTTGCTAAGGTAAATGAGATTATCTTCAAATGACATCCCATGACCTACTAGCTTATTGATATTCTCAATAGCATAATTATGACGAAGTTCATAAGCCGTAGCGTATGTTGATTCAACTTGTTCCCACATAACCTTAAAATAATGTTGAACCCATGTACGACTTCTAAAACCAGTCGGTCCATTCGGGAAGAAATACATTCTTCCTGGATATAAATCTTCTATAACAAAATCGTATGTCTTCATCAGTACCAACATGCTGTCATGCATTACGACATAGTGCTGCTCATAACCTTTCGTGTTTACAATGCTGATAACACCTGTGTCAAGATTCACATTACACCGTCGAAGTTTTCTGGCTTCCGTTGTACGCATCCCCGTACTATAGAGAAGCCTAAAAAAAACAGGCAATGTATATTTGATGTTCAGGTGACTGGCAGTACGAAAGTTAAACGGCTTATAGCTGTCACAGGCCCTGAAGAAGAGCTGAAGCTCTTCTTTTGTGAACGGATGCGGAATATATAATCGCTTTTCAGCAGAGGGAATAACAGGTTCATTAGCATTCGTTAGACCCCTTTCCCTTAAAAATCTGACAAGACTGACAATGGCATATATCCTAGAAATACAGCCATTGTTTGATTCTGACTCTCTTTGATTACACCAGGAATCTACCATGTCCTGAGTAAGAACTTTTTCTTCTGGAAAGTGCTGCAGGCAATGCTTATCAAACAAAAGGAGATTCATTCCATAAGAAGTATCATTCCATTTCATACAAGCTTTCCTAAATCGTACAAAAGCTTCAAACTGTTCAGCTAGAGGAGATTTAAATTCGCTCACTACAGAATACCCCCTCTCGCACTGGAAATGCTTCTATGCTTAGTGAACATTCCTTCAGATGAATCATGTCAGCAGACAGATAAGCCTCAGTGGAGGCTGGGGAAGTGTGCCCCAAGATTCTGCTAATAACAGCTCTTGGTGCACCATTTTCAAGCATAGATGTTGCAAAGTTATGTCGGAACAGATGCCCACCTCTGCGATCGTTTGGATTCTGTCTGATTTCGGCATTTTTGTAGATTTGATCTGCAATAACGCCTATGGATCCTGGTTTTAGCTTTCCATAAGGGTAATTATAGGATAGAAAAATGTAAGGTTCATCAGATGTTTTCCTTTCCTGGGTAATGTAATTGTAAATAGCATTTCCTATTATAGCTGTCATAGGCAACTTCAATGGCACATCTGTTTTCTGCTGGTCAATGAATAGTTCATCCTTATCCCAGTCAATGTCAGAAAGTGTGAGATTGGAAATATCACAGCAACGAATTCCAGTAAAGTATAGTAAACAGCCAATTGCTCGATTTCGTTGACTTAAGGTATTATCGACATCCTTTAAAGCACTTTTGACTTTTGTTCTTTCATGAGGCTCAAGATACTGCATATTTTTTCTATGTTTTCTGATTACCGGAATGCATAGAAGAATTCTCTGGCATTCTTGACTCCATTTGATGGCACCTCTAAAAACTGCGATGATCTGCATCACATACGATGCGCTTTTAGCAGGGTAACCAGAATCATCTGTAAGAACATGCAAGATGGCATCCTCTGTAATCTCTGTTAATGAGTTATATCCAGCTTTCTGGAGTGCAAGTAAAAATGAACTGGTATTCCAGCATTCATTACGGATAGTGGTTTCTTTTTTTAGTGCTTGATCTGCATTCGCATTGTAATAATCTATAAGGCTTTTAAATTCAGGATTCAGATAGTCATACGAAGATGATTTTTGGAAATAAATTGTTTTATTCTTTGCGCCAGGGAAAGCACCATAGCAATCAAATGAAGCAATTAAGTTTAGGATAGCCTTTTTCTTCGAAAAGTCCTTACCACTAATTGCTGCTTTCTTGTAATAATCCAAAATTTCATCATATGACTGCCATTGTTCGCTTTTAGACAGTATAAATTTCAGAACTTGCTTAACAACTTGCACATAGTTTTTGGAATATCCCGCAGCATACATGAAATCTACGAGCTGTGGATATGTGTTTTGCAAGTTTTCTACATTCATAATAATGTCCTCCTTTTAACCTGAAGACATTATTAACAAAATCCAAACCTTTTATTCATAAGAATCTTCTCTTATACCGATTCAGAAAAAAGGTTTGGATTTAAAAATAGTAGGGATAAGTGAGTTCATGAAGCAGCGTTTTTGCATTTTGCTTTTCTGAATTACGAGGATTCAGTGCAACTTCTTTTGTTAATGTATAGGAAACCCCTTTTGCAGATCCTAGTTCTTCTTTAGGAGCAATGATAGAGATACCGTTCTTTTCCGCAATAGCTTCCATTCCTTTATAAAGTGCCTTGTAATCCTCTATAGTGCCTTCTAACCAACGATTCGGAAAGATCTTAGGTAAATCACTTGCTTTTGCGTTCGTTTGCGCCACATCGAAAACATGACCGACTGAAAAGTACAGTCGGCCTTGAGTAACTTCTTTTTTTCCATCTTGTATGAGTTTCTTTTCTTGTGGAGTGGCTTTATTAATCGATTTCCACTTTCCATTATCAGCTTTAAATTTAGGAACCGTTTTGTTTGGTACAAGAATCTTAATGCCCTTTTCCCCTTTATTGACAGAGAACCCTTTGTCTTTCCAAAATTTAAATGATCCAACTGCTTGAGCACCAAAGAACTGTTCTTGAATAAGAGCTGTGTTCGACATGGAGTATTGATAAAACTTACCCATAAAAGATAAATAATCTTTTAGTTCTTCGGCAGAATGAAAATGCTGCTCCACTTTCTTTTCCATCCCTTTCGTTAACTCTTCAACCTCTTTACGCTTATCCTCAACGGATTTTTTTGCATACGTTTTACTCATTGTTCTCCTCCTCTTCTTGATAGGAGATCCCCTTAAGCTCTTCTAATTCTTGTTCATACCAAGGTTCTTCTAAATCCACAAAAAGCTTCTGCGTTTTAATATTCATGGGCACCAACATATTCTCTTGATGCACCACATATTGATGAAACTCCTTCGCTTCTTCTGGACTTAAATTCACCTCTACTTCTTTGTCTTGATACTGTACAATCGCATGATCCTCCCCTACAGCTTTAATCGAAGCTAACACTAAATCTTTGTTAAAAAACATATTCATTCCTCCTCTGAATTTTTAAATCTATCTTTATATAAATCCATCAATGAGATGGTTGTTTCCCTCTTGATTCTTCTGCATCAACCTTCTTTTGACGTTGATGAGCAATCCGATTTTCGACAACTTCTCTCGCAATTCGTGTACTATCCATTTCCCTCATACTTGTCGTCATAAGTCCTTTAAAACCATGATGAGCAAATAATCCATTCATATACTCAATTAAAATTTGTGTGTTTTTATCCGCACTGTTTGCGCCAAGACGAATCTTTTTTAGTTCTTCTTTAATGACATCATGCAGGCTATTGCTGACGACTTCAGAAATATATTTCAATGACCATTCTTGCTCTTGAATCTTTCTATATTTCTCACAAATATCAATAATCGCTTCTGAAGCAAAACGAAGTTTATGTTGCTTCATATACTCTTGAATGTATGCCTCTGTTTCTTCATCCACTGTCACCTTATGTCTGTATTTCTCCATTTTTAATAACCCCTTTCGACTTCACGATTTTGTTCAATATCTTTTTGTAAACGCTCATAATATTGTTGATTTTTCCAGCTTTCATATTCTGATTTAAAAGCACGTTCCATTTTCTTTAGAGAAACGTGTACAGGTAGATGGTTAGCTGAATAGGACTTTTGCTTTGCGCCAGAAGAAGAAGCTATTGCTTTTTTGATATGTGTTTGTTTTCGATCATACTCACGCATTTCACTTAAAAAAGCATTGCCCATTCGCTTATATAATTCATCTGTTTTGCTTTGCTTATAATGTTCATACCGTTTCTTATCAAACGTTCCTTCGCCGTATGCCTTCCTTAACACCTCTACCTCTTGATCCAATTTCTTATTGAACTGTTCAAACTCTTTTGCATGATACTTTTGAATATATTTTGCACTTAATGTATCAATAGAGGATCTTAAAGGTTGCAACGTGTTATAACTGTATTGCCATTGTCTCTTATCTTCTGGAAGATGATTATAGATGTGCAAAAAGAGTGGTTTAAGCTCTCGATTTCTCCATTTAAAAGAGGAATCCTGTTTCTTGCTTCCTACCATGTTTTTGCGGATTAAATCATTTATTTCTTTTTGTTCCTGACCACGTTCAAGAATCTGACTCACCACTTTTGATTTCATGGCATCTAACGTTTTAGGTTTTCTTTTGCCTCGATCACGTGTAGGGTGAGGTTCTACTGTCGCAACATGAATATGAATGTTGTCGGTATTGTAGTGTATGGCAGCTGACCAAATAGCTGACTGATCTAACCTTTCCCTTTTAAGCATTTCCTTCATGGACTGACGGGTAATCTCCATTAATTTTTTCTCATCCACTGTATGAGTATGAGCGTCATATAAACCATTTTCTTGGAGCCAAGGGTTATGAAATGTAACAACATCTTGCCACATGATACTGTTATTTTTTTGTGCTGTTTCAAATAAACCTTTCAATTCTTTTTTCTCATCTTCATTTAACTGATTTGAGTGCTCTGTAAATAAAGAGGACGTCTTATCAGGGTTATTCATATAGTCTTGATAAAGAGAAAATAGTTTTTCCTGCGCTTCTTGATCTTTCTTCGCATCGTCACGATCAACATACTCCACGTACTCTTGAAATGCTTTCTTATCAGACGTAACAAATTTCGTTTTAAGAACGACTCCTGGTGTAACAGAGGACTGATTCATTTTTCATATCCCTCCAATAGAGAAGCGAAAAGCTCACCCCGTTTTGCTATGCTATAATCCTCAACTTCTTTTAAACTGTTCCTCGTAGATCGTTCAATATTTTGCTCCATATATAGCAACTCTTTTTTAATATGAAGTCGTTCCTTCTGTAAAAGATCCTCTATATGTTGAGTAACATCTTTTACGATCTTTTTTATTGAACTATCCTTTCTCTTTTGCGCTTCTTCATGCTCCTGACAGATACGAGAAATCGCATCACCTGTAAATGACAAGTGATGTTCTTTCATATAAGATTGGATATATTTTTTCACTTCAGGTGGTAACGATACTTTCATACGCTCTTTCATCATAACGGTTCATCTCCTCCCATCAATTCATGCATGATGTCATTCATATTTTCCATTGTTGTTGAGCACTGACCCATCATTTGAAGAACTTTCTCTAGCATGTTTTCAAGCTGTAATTCTCTGTTGGTTTGTTCATGAAAAAAAGCCAGCGTTTCAAGCTGACCTTTTAAAAATTCCTGACGAGAAATCTTTTTTTCTTTTGCCTTTTCATCAATCTTTTTGATTGCAGTTGCACTTACATTTCGTATGATTATATCCACTACATTCGTTCCTTTCCTGTAATTTGTGGTTCTCCACTGAAACAGAGAGAAGAGCATAAGGGGTTTTTGCTATCACAGGGTGTGATAGGCTAGGCAAAGCCTAGCAAAACCGTGATAGCACGGAAACCATCAAAGTGGCGACTCTCTGGCGACACATTGGCGAGTCAGTGGCGATACCTCCTTTTTCACTTCATGGCTAAATCTTGTTGCTTTTCATTCAATTTTTGAAGCTTTTCTTGTAAACTTTTTTGTTCACCTTTATAGAGCTGAATGCTTGCATCACTCGATTGAATGGCATCCTTTTTCATTGCAATTTTTGATTCTGTATCGGCTTTTTCCTCCTGTACTTGGTACTTCATATCACGTTGTAATTCATTCATTTCTTGTTGTGTTTGACGCTTATGTTTGGCTTCTACTGTGATCGCTTTTTCATAGTTTTTCATTTTCTTTTTAACAAACTGTTTCTCTAAATCATTGACCAAAAGCGCATATTCTTGTTTGCTTTTGGTTCCTTTTCCTACTTCACTTTTCGTTTTTCGTTGGTCAGAATAGAGCGTTGTAATTAACGCATGAGCATCTATTTCCTCTGTTGAATCTGTTTCTGAATCACTTGTTACGTCATCCACATTGACCGTTTCTTTTTCTTCATTTTCTTGATACAGATCAAAGGCAAGTGCTTCCCAATTTGAAGATAAATCGCTGATTCTTACCACATAATAACCATCATCTTCATACAATAACTGAACAGGTAATTTGATGTTGGGATTCGCTTTTTCTTGTGCCACAAAGCTTACTTCTCCTTCATCTGTTTGATCCATTTTGATCACCATATCCAGTGAGCCATTAACCGGATGATACACACGATTTTCAATGGTTACGGTTCCTGTTATGTTAGAAGAAACCGCCTCATAGGTTTTGGTATGATACAAAGGATCTTCCGTTTTTAAATAGAATTTTGATGTCAGTAAGGATAAAAAACCGATAAAGAAAAAGATCAACACGGCTGTATACTTCCATGACCGATTGCGATTTAAATTAAATCGATAATCTTCAAATTGCTTCTTCAATACCATCTGCTCCACCTCATTTCATGATTTCTGTTTTCAATTCTTCGATACTATAAACCACCCATTTATTCTCTTCTTTCCGTAGAGAAACTTTAATAATGTCATGCGTTTGATCGTCGACATTCTCATCTTTTATGACAAGATGATTCGTAAATTCAGCAATGACTTCGACCTCTTCTTGCCCTCCATCATATTGTTGTACATAAAGCTGTACATCGTTTGGAACTGAAGTGTAACTATCTCCATATACGAACTTTTCAGAAGGATAAAATTGCTCATAAAGCTCTTTGTCCATGATGGATTTTGCAACCTTCTTTCGTTCCTCAAATCCTTCTTTTTCACGATGATAAGACACATCGATGAATTGATGAACCGTATTCAAGTAATCTCGTTTTTGTTGTTCTTGGGCAGAAGGGCGAACCTCACTTAGTTGTTTTTTTAACTCTTTATTTTCTTCTTGTAAGCTTTCATTCGTGACTTGAATTTGTTTCGAAGCTGTTGTGTTGGAGATATTGTGGTTCAGGTAAATGTTGAAAATGGTTACGCCTGCCACCACAACGGCAAGTGCTCCAAATAGTAGTGCTGCTTTATTTTTCATCGCCTTTTCTCCTTTTAAAATCGTTTTACTCTTCCATTGAATCGTTCACCAAAATACGTTCCTTTTGCCATACTTGCGATGGCTACACCTGTTTTTCCTTGGCAGCCTAAAAACTGATTATTGCCAACGTATATCCCAACGTGACCGTCTATCTTATAGGTGTCAAAAAACACCACATCCCCAGGCTTCATGTCTTTTGGATTAATTGCTTGCCCTTGTGTTTTGAGTGTATCGGTTGTTACACCCGACATTGGACCAACATTCATTCCTACCTGTTCGAATGCCCATCTGACAAAACTTGAACAATCAAAACGTCCTGCGTTAATATCAGATTGAGAGCGTCCACCACCAAATACATAGCGTGTTTTACCAATCAACGTTTTGCCTGCGTCAATAACTTTCACACCCGATTTACCGCCACTTCCACCACTCGCAGGAGCAGCCGGTTTTCCGTCAGCTGTGATCGTTCCCGTATAATATTTTAAGACCGCATCCACATACTTTGAGTCGCCGTAGCACGCTTGATACGGTACCATTTCAAGGCGTACACAGTGATACTTCCCTGTATGTTTGACTTGTTGATATTGAATTTGAGAAAACTTAATGGCTAATTCTGGTGTATATTTGCCTCCATTTTTCATAATGAAATTGATAAAGCCGGGGCCGAAGTTATAACTTTGAAGGCATAACTTTAAATCATAATGAGATTTTTCTAGTACACTTTTAAAATGTTTGACTCCTTGATCAATAGACGCTTCAGGATTCTGAATACACCCGACTCTTCCACATTTAGACTCTGAACTTTGCATGGGATCGTTGCCTCTTCCTCCACTTTCTTGCATCATAAGTGCCATCATAATGGGCACATAAGAAGCATCTAGCCCGTGTTTTTGTGCGTACTTTTCAAGCAAGGGTTGATACTTCATAACCTCTGGTGACACATTAGCTGTTCCCACGCCAATGCCTCCACCTTCAATCTCTGTTACCTCACTTTGTTGACTATCTTTTTCAAATTCGCCTGTGATCGCTACAATCGTACTCATGATTAAGAGGCCCGATAATCCTAACAGGATCAACGTGCCTCCAATCAAATATTTCTTTGGAATGAGCTGCAAAACAATATGCAAGGCTTATGCACCTCCACCGTACAGCACTTTTTCTTCCTCATCGATTTCAATATGAAACAGAATGTTTTTTACGGACTTAATACAAAGCAGCACATCCCCAATTGGCAGCTTCGGAATCTCAGCTAGTTCGCTGTCCGTAATCCCTGTTTTAAACACTCGTTGAATCGTATCTAAGTTGTTATCATCTTGCTGCATAATGAATTTATATTGTGTTAAATCAAAAAGCTTTTTAATTTTCTCAATCGCTGTTTGTTCCGAACCGTCTGGCACAAAGTCACTGATTAAATGACTTGCATAGATCAAACCTGCAAAGTATTTACGTGCTTCTCGACTGAACTCTGTTAGGAAATCTAAAGCATGTTCATTGCCCTTTTTCGTGTTCACAATGTGGTGCGCCTCGTCGATGACAATCAAATAACGAATGGCATCTTCAAAGGATAATGTCCCTTTCGTATAGGCTGCCAATTGTGGTTCTCCATTCTGCAGCATGCCATCCCATAATAAACTCATAACGTTGAAAAGCTGTGCCTGTGCAATTTCATCTTTTAATTTCGATAAATGACGGATCGAGAAGAATACGACTTGTTCATCGTTAAAATCTTCAATGGTTGAAATGCCATCAAACAAATGCGCGTACGTTTCAACCAAGTTTTCAATGTTCAGCTCGATTAGCTCAAGACGACGTTTCCGATACTCCCCTAAGTTTGGATGATGCTCTCTTGTTTTCTCATTTGCATATAGCTCTTTCCGAATGAGCTGTAGAAACTCACTAAAAGTTGGATAGGCTTCTGGTGAACGCCCTGTAATGTGATTGCTTGCGCCCTTTCCATCGTTCCATAACTGCTTTTGAATATAGAGTTTACGAAGGAGCTTTTCATACTCTTTTAATTCATCATCTTTTGCTTCTGGTGCAATAAAGCGATAAAAAACGGTTAGTTTGGATAGGTGCTGCGTAAAACTGTTTATTTCGTGCTCATGTGTTTTAAATACCTGTAAGGGATTAATTTGCCCTTCTGATCCATCTAGCGCAATCTGTTTACCTCCTAATTCTCTGACGAGACTTTCAAACTCTCCTACGATATCAAATCCTCGAATCTTATAGCCTTTAATGGCATTATCCGTGGTGACTTTCTTTAAAAATGTGGATTTACCTGCGCCCATTAAGCCCATTAACACCGCATTGTAACTTTTACGTTGTTGGTCTTTGTGAAACAAATCAAAGATGACGCTGCCACATGTACGAGTTGTCCCTTGATACGTACCGTATGGATCATCTAAGTGAGTAAAATGAAAAGGAAACCCTCCGGCTAATGCTAATGCGGGGATTTCCTTTCCTTTTCGCTTACTGGGATACTTCTTTTGCATGTCAAAGTGCGTCACTAACGATTCCCACTCATACTCTTGTTCATTTAAGAAAATGGATCCTCTGAAGTTATGCGTTTCAAGGTGATGAATGACTTCTTTTAATCGCTTTTCTAAGTCAGGAATCGTTTTTTCCGCAATATAAATACGAAGGTGTATCCGTTTGATCACTTCACCATTTGCGACTTGACGATATAGCTCTTTCATATCTAAATACTGTTCTTGGGCATCCATACGATCAATGTTTTCTTTAGCATTCACATGCCGTGCATTTTGTTCCGACATATTTTTATTAATGGCTTCTACGACTTGTTTTCGCTCATCGCTTACCACATCTAAGGTAGTAATGGCATTGGGCATATTCATAATCGGTTCCAGCCAAAAATCATTCACGTTCGTTGGGTACTCATAAATATGAATGCAAGTCGAATATCCATCTCCGTTTCGAACAAGGTTTTCTTTAAAGCTCACGCCCCCTTGTGGTTGAATCTGTGCCACAAAATGAGGATTGTATCCTTTTTTTTGCTTGATCTCTTGAGGTGTTTTCTCTTTTTTACCAAAAGGTAAAGTTATCATGGTTTTATCATCCTTTCTTATTGTTTATTACCAAGCTTGGCGTTTTGATTGTAGAGTTTGTAAAGAAGGTTAATCTGTTTTTCATCCGAAACAGGTAAAAGAGGTATAGCCAGTTGAATATCTCGCATAAATTGATCTTTTCGCTCTTTAACAGCGAGTTCAGTCGGTCCATATAAGAAAAGAAAGTATTCTCGATTGGTTCGCCCCCATTCTAAATATTGAAGTTCTTTTAACTTTTTTCGTAAGAATCGAAGCGATAACGCATTGTTAGCCTCTCGAATTTTTTTCTCAAGATACTGTTGTTGCTTTTGTGTGGAAACAGGCAAGTTTAATGAGATAATTTTAAATGGATCTTTATCGCCCTGGTATGTTTTCGCCAATGTATAGATATTGCGTTCTGCCTCTTGGTTGTGCATGGCATTGATATCTGTACTCTGAAGCTGCCAGATCCCAAAAAAGCCTCCCTCATCCTTTAGTTGAAATAACCCACTATCCGTTTGATCGATGATAGGAATAATATCAGCTACACTTTTCTTTACCTCCGGTAGCTTCTCTTTCTTTTTTTCCTTTTCAGCCTTTGGAAGTTGTAACAAAGAAAAAGGATTCTTTTTCTTTGTACGAGCAATCTGTTTATCCAGTTCCTTTTCATCAAAGAGAAGGGATGTACTTGCCTTTTTTTCTTTTAAAATAGCTTTCTCTTTTTCTAGGATTCTTTCATCAAATAATGCCATCAATCATACCCTCCTTTATTCTTGATCCCGATCTATGGCACAATACGTGCTCTTCTTTCGCACCAATGTAAGCAATAACGCCTCATACATCCGTTTTTTAGGGTTCGTACTTGGTCTAACAATCATCAATAGACCAAATACGCCCATAAAGATATAAAAGGGAATTTGAAGCGTTGGATGAATAAAAAAACGTAACATCATCGTGACCATCAGTAAGCCAATAATAAACAGCAAATCAAAGAGATAAAGAGATTTATTAATCTTTAATTCCGTTGAAATTTCTTTTGGAATGTTATAGTTTCCCATGATCTTTCTCCTTTCCATAAAAAAGAGAAGTAACACCTGTTACTTCTCATCTGGTTTATTTCGCTTTTTTGATCCAAGGTTTCGTAAATCTCGTCCTGTATTTCGTCCAATTTGATAAGAACGTTTTGTTTTATGGATCGTTTGTGAGTTATCAATACGTTCTTTTACCTTTCCTACGCTCTCTTTGACATTATTCCGTACCACTTGTGCAATATTACGTGTTTCTGTTCGATGTTGATGCGGCATTGGAATATCTTCTGTTGAAGCAGGAACAGTATCTTGTTTAACTTGTTGTTTTACTTGACGAGGTTCCTGTGTAGCTGCCACTTGCGCTTGTGCTTGATCCATTCCTGTCGGCATGGAAACAGAAGGTTCTCTTGTTGGTGTAGGATAACTTACACTTCCTACAGAGGAGCTGCCTTCATTTATACTTCCACCGTAACCGGAAGTTTGGACTTCTTCATGAACAGGTGTACTCATACTTCCTACAGAAGAGCTGCCTTCGCTTGTACTTCCGCCGTAACCGGAAGTTTGGATTTCTTCATGAACAGGCGTACTTGCACTTCCTACAGAAGAGCTGCCTTCGCTTGTACTTCCGCCGTAACCGGAAGTTTGGATTTCTTCATGAATAGGCGTACTCACACTTCCTACAGAAGAGCTGCCTCCACTTGTGCTTTCACTATGACCAGAAGCCTGCATTTCATTATGAAGAGGAGAACTTGCCTTTCCTACAGAAGAGCTGCCCCCATTTGTGCTTCCACTCTGACCAGAAGCCTGTATTTCATCATGAAGAGGAGAACTTGTCTTTCCTACAGAGAAGCTGCCTCCATTTGTGTTGCCACTCTGACCGGAAGCTTGCATTTCACCATGAAGAGGAGAACTTGCCTTTCCTACAGAAGAGCTGCCTCCATTTGTGTTGCCACTCTGACCAGAAGCCTGCATTTCATCATGTAGAGAAGTACTTCCACTTTCTACAGAAGATCCAGTACCTTCACTTGCACTTTCAGCATAACCAGAAGCTTGCATTTCATCATGTAGAGAAGCACTTCCACCCTCTACAGAAGATCCAGTACCTTCATTTGCGCCTTCAGCGTAACCAGAAGCTTGCATTTCATCATGTAGAGAAGCACTTCCACCCTCTACAGAAGATCCAGTGCCTTCATTTGAGCCTTCAGCATAACCAGAAGCTTGCATTTCATCATGTAGAGATGTATTTCCACCTTCTACAGAGGAAGTTGATCCTTGACTATCAGTAGAAACAGCTGCTGCTTGCATCTCATCCTGTAAAGAACTTCCTTGACCTGATCCTTTTCCTTCTGGAACATTCCCTTCACTATTTTTACCTCCTTCTTGTTTTTCAGTAGAAGATAACCCTTGTTGTTGGTCCTTTTGCTCATTGCCTGCGTTTTGACCTTTAGAAGCAGCGTTTCCTTTTTCACCTGGCATTCCTGCCTTTTTCATTTCTTCATGCAGAGCTGGCTGTTTTTCTTTATTTCCTTGTGTAGCTAACCCTTTTCCAAGACCCCCAACTCCTGCTGCTGTTTGAAGGACACCACTACCAAGACCTTTTCCTACACCACCAATCCCTTTGGCAAGGTTGGCTCCTCCTTTTGCTGTTCTGCCCATCATATTTATGCCACTTTCAAGTCCTTTTGCCATCGCAAAACCTCCTGCCAGAGCACCCCAACCACTTTTGAGACCCGCATCGATACCAAAGAGACGTTCACACATGATTGGGCCATCTACGACCGCAATACTATAGGCAATTAATGCAACAATATACGGAATACCATCTAATTTATTGCTAATAAAGATTGTTCCCATCAAATAGACCTTCATCGAAATGAAAATCATAATAATAACTAGGAACGTATTCATTATGTTTTTTAGTACAGCTTTTAACTTCTGTCCATCTGCTACATCGGCAGGCGCAACTAATTGGGCCAGAATCGCATTGAACCCTAGCTCGTAACATAGTTTTGCTAACTTAATAGACGTAAATAACAACGTCATCCCTATTACAAAAAGGGAAACCGCAATTGTCCAGAAGTTCCATGCCCATCGATAATAAAGTTCGGGAAAGAAATCAAACCATCCATTATTTAGTTCTGCAACTCCATCTTTTCCATCTGGTGTTAAGGATGCTTTATGTGTGAGTATATCTTTTCCTTTGTCTGATAGTTTATCTTTCTCATTTACTTTAAAGTCACCATCAATCTTTTCAGTAATATCGATCATCATAATATTTTTTTGTGGCACTTTATTTGGTTCTTTTAATTCCGGACTCTTCCATTTCGTAAGATCAAATTGTGCGACATCTGTTAAATTACTTTTAATAATCTTTTCACTTACCGTACCTTTTTCATTTAAATCAACAGCTTCAATGGCTTGATCGGTGAATTTATCAGCTTTTAACATACTTGTATTTAATAAAAGTAAGACTGCCATTGAGATAAAAATGTTAATCATGATCTGTTCACGATTGACTTTTTTTTGAATAATCAACATGTAACCGATATACAGAAAGGAAAAAGCCAGTAACACATATAAAAAGGGTTGAATCTTCGTAATAAAGTCTTGAATATCAGGAGAATTAAAAAACGATTTAACGCCTAATACACTGTCTGTAATCCCTTCTAGTCCATCCACTAGAAATGAAAGAACTTGAATACATCCCCAACCCAATTTCCGTAATAAATAAGTGAGGATATTTCCAACATCTAAGTACTCCGAAAACTCATGTAACTTTTCAAGAATTTCTTCATCTTTCATCTGCTCATCTCCTTATGCACGTATTACATGCCTTGAAACAACGTATCAACGGTTATTTCTAATCGTTCATCCAGAGGAGAAACACGAATTTGTACAGGCGCTTCTCCCTCCTGTCCTTTTTCTAGCTGTACAGTACCGTCTAACAACCCAATCAACACCTGATGTCCTTCCTTCACAATCGGTGTATAGTCCTCTAAAATACGTTCTAATTCCTTCGAAATACGAGTCATTCTTTCTCCCCCTTTTGATATTAGGCTTCTTGTTTTTCCATTTGGTCTTGTAACTGAGTAAGAGTAGAATCAATTTTTTTACGAACAAGTTCATAGCCTTTAGGATCAATTCCGTTCATGAAAGCTAGTTGCTCAAACTCTTCATCAAAATCTCCCATAGCTAGTTGTTCAACATCTTCTGTCGTTTTCTTCATTACGTGAGGTAAAGAGGTTCTAATAAATTCAAAAACACTTGGATCATTGCAAAAGAACTCTTTGACTGTTCTAGTTTTCCAGTTTTCAAGGGTTATAGCAGTAAAAAGCTCATTTGGTGACTCCTTGACTTTCTCTTCTGTTTTTATCACTTCCTCAACTTTTTTTGTTAACTCCTCAACTGGAGGAGTTGCAAATGGTGAAAGAAAGTTATCAATAACCAGGGATCTTGGATTGACTTTTTCATGTAAAGACGAAATATCAATATCTAGAATCGAACGATCCGTATTAAAGTCATCTCCAAGGTATTCCCAACGGTATTTCAACGCTGTTTTTCCGGTGTTATAGATGGGATGTGCTTTAATTCTCTGACGTGCTTTATCTTGACGTTTTACAACACGTACAACCACACTTTCTCCTTCCTGTAATTCCATTAATTCATTTGGTGTTAATAATGGCTTTCCATCCACTCCCTCTGTTTTACTTTTATCTGTTGATAACCCTTTTCCACTTCGAGAGGTGGAATTGATTGTACCGTCTCCTAATTTTTGTGAGATGGTTCTAGCTGTTTCATAGTTATTGCTTAAAATATAAATCGTATTCCCACAGTTCCCTTCAATCGTTTCGGCATCATCTCCATATTTATTTTTTAGCTGTGCATAAGCTTGTATGACTAAGTTGAAGCGTATATTTCGCCCTAAACAAACCGTGATAATGTTGGACATTCCTTCGATTGCCGGCATGTTGCCGAATTCATCTAACAACACCACTACTTCTCGATGACACTTGTTTCCTCTTGCCAACGAAGCGTTCTTAGAAAGCACATAATATAACTGCCGAACAAAAATAGAGGCTATTACATGATTACTTGAATCGTAGTCTGGTGTGACCATAAAAATGGCGATTGGTTTTGTAAAATACGTCACTTCCTTTACATGAATAGTTGGATGCTGATTCTCGACTGTAAACGTCGTAGCTCCTGTTTCTTTCGTGATTTTATTAATCGATATCACTGTTTCAAGCCTCGATGAAGTAACGATTTTATCACTCAACTTTTCACCAAGAATAATTTCATCATTACTTTTTAACTCACTTGTAAAATTGACTTCAAATAACCCTTTGGCATCCGTTTTAATTGTTTCTTTTTGACCATTTGGAAAGATGATTTCTAAGCGAGTAAGAGGTGCTGCTGTTCCTTTGATCGTTTTCCCAAAGCCCACACGCTTTAAATCGACACTGTTTTTAGAGGTCATCTTGGCGATTTCGTCAAACGTAAAAATGGATAATCCATTCATTGTTTGAGTAAAGATCCCTCCTCTTGTCGTACCTTTTGAGAAGTTCGATGTCGCATACTGCATTTTGGCGACACTTTCTGTTGGAAGACCATCAAAGTACATATCTAACGCATTTTGGGTATCCCCTTGCTTATTAATGACAACTTCTTTTGAGCCTAGCTCCGACAACATATTTGCCACTGTGTACATGGTAATCTTCTCTTCTGTTTGTTCTGTAATGCATTTATCCGTTACGGCAAGAATCATGGCATTACATAAACTCATGGCACATTGTTGCCAGAACGGATCTTTCGCATTTGGATTGTAATAAAGCGTATACGATAGCGTGTTACATAACGCTTGAGCTGTTGAATAATCACCATCTTTATACGTTTCTTTTATCATTTCTAAAAGGTTATAACTCATCGATTCTAATGGATTGAGTAAGTTTAACACTTCAACATGATAGCCTCTTTCCTCTAGTGTGTTTTTAGAAGCAGCAAGCAACTCCCCCTTTGGATCGTTGCAGACTAGAGAAGGTTGTTTTTCAGCTCGTGAGTAGATATCAATCGTTGGAAAAACAAAGGTTTCCCCTTTCCCTGATCGTGTAATCCCAATGATTAAATTATTAACGGGTGTGTCATCAATCAGCATGTAGCTTTTCTTCGTAAAGAATCGATGTGTGTGGAGAAGCTTCTGTATTCCCTTTAAAGCTTTGTACTCTTTCCATGTTTGAATGAGGTCATAGGTTTGAATACGTGAAACAGGTACGCCACCTCCACCTTGATACGTTGTCGTTTTTTCAGGTACTTTTCGATATTGCTTTTTCAGTTCACTTCTTGTTGTAAAGCGTCCCGATCCTTTTTGATTGTGGTTTAAATCTTTGAAGTTGGATCGAATATTATAAGCAAATTTGGCCGTTAATAAGGTAGCCACTAGACACATCACTCCATATAAAGGCATGTACTGTTGAAGATGAATCTCTGTCAAAAAGGATGTTTCTAGATGAAATGGCTGCGGTTCAAACACATCACTAAATGTTGTTTGAACAAGGTTTCGCATCATGTTAAAAAGAAAGTTCAAGATAAGTAGAATAGACACAAAAAAACAAGCACTTAAAGGAATAAGTACTTGTTTTTCAGCGACCACATATTTGATGGATTTATTAGTTTGCATTTCTTATTCCCTCCTGGTCAATCTCTTCAGAAGTAGGAATAACATAGTAGGCACTCGATGAAAGAGAAAAGAACGTTTGATCTCTTGCCTCATACTTGTGTTGAAGGTAACGAAAAGCCGTGTTAATGTCCCATTGTACCTCTTTCATATCCTCTTCGGTTATTACATAGGCTTCATTAAAAACTAAGTCGTCTTTTTCTTGTTGAGTGAGCTTGGAGATATCAAAAGGAGGCATCGTTGGTTTCGTGCATAATCGAAACTTAAACGCATATTTCAGAAAATCGTCTGTAAGAGTGATCGAATCGGCATTTTTAAAGATAATGACAATCTGATTCTCTAAAAGAATGACATTATGAACACTGTTCGCAATACGTTGGGCATGAAGTTGAGTCGTATGAAAGCTGCCTAATTCAATTTCGAGGAATAAATCTTCTTCATAGTACTCGACCCCTACGACAAAGGCTTGCTTCTGGTTTTTCACTTTTGTTTGTGTATACATCCTATTCATCCTTTCTTATAGATTTTTTAGAAGTTCTTCTTGTTTCTTTTGTTGATCCGTTAACGACTTGATTTTGTTTTCATCCTTTTTGTCCTTCTTGTTCTCTTCCTCTACTTGTTTTTTTGTTTCTTCTACCTCCTTTTTCGTTTTTTCATAGGTTTCTATTTTTTGATTCAATTCTTGGTTTTGAATATGAGCTGCCTCTTCTTTGGCCTCCTTAACTTTATCTAACTTCAAATAGCAATAAGCCTTCATTTCATACCGTTTATCAGTCATTTCTACTCCTGATTGTCGCATCATATCTTCCCAACGTTGTTCGTGATAGGCAAGATCAAAGGCTCCGTTTGGAGAAGGAAACGTTTGTTGAAACGCTTTTAACGCATTGACATCTCCCTTCTTTGAAATCATACTTTCCACTACTTCTGGATGGCCTCCCTGAAGCTGAACAGCTTCTTTATACTTTTTTTGATCGACGAGAAGGCTCATATAAACGTTTTTCTGTTCTTTCGCAAGACTTTGTTCGTCAATAGAAGAAAGCTGTTTTAAAGCCCCTTCTGAATCTCCTAAGAGCGCTCTTTCATATGTTCCTGTTATTTTTTGTTCGAGTTTGACTTGTTGTTGTAAATCTTGAATGGTTTCAGCTCGATCTTGGGAAGTAGCCACTGTTGAAAAACACGTTGCTGAAAGGATAAGAAGGGATAAAATCCCTCCTATATAGGTCAACCTTCGATTACGAGTAGAAAGGACAGATGTTTGAGCCGTTTGCATATGATCCTCTGTTTCTTCCTCTAAAGAAAACGAACCATCTGTTGTTTTCAGATGGTCCGGTACTTCCTTTTCCAATTGTTCAAGAAAACTTCTCTTTCGAGCTTCCTGTATATCGTCCATTTTTAAAGAGCTTAACTTTTTCTTAATATGATCGACTACATGACGAGCATGCCCCGATCCAATGGACAATGTTCCTGCATATACCTCTTGATCTTCCTCATCGAGGATAAAAAAATCTGCATGAGCTTTTTTCTTCATACGCTGATAGTGGGTTTCTAAAGTCTCTGTCATCTCACAAGCATCCGAAATTGATAACTTTTGAAATGGCTTCAGCTCTTTTGTTCCACTTTTTATAAACATGACAGACAGCATGTTTCTCCATTCCTTTCGTCTAAAAATGAGCATAGAAAAAAGCTATACAATTAACTGTATAGCTTTCTTAGCTTCCGAATCGGATATTTGTATTAACACCTTCAGCTAATGCATAAGCACCCATAACAACCACTAAACCAACTGCGCCTCCAACAAACCATGCGATACATTTATGACGACCTCGTTCTCCACCTAAAATTAAGTGATAACCACCTATACAAAAGCCAAGAGCTGCGGCAACCATCGCAATACGCTGCAACCATTTGATAATAGACTTTCCACTTTCGATGAGGCCATTCATGCCATCGGCCGCCCCAAGGGTTAAATGCGAAGTTAACTGCGTCACATCCACGCTATTTAATAAATCTAACATGTATTTCACTCCTCTTTTCATTAATTTTGCGTTACGGGAATACTTTGTGGTCTTACAGGAACTTGTTCAGCTGTTTTCGGTTCGTTTTTTTCCTCCTCCTCTTCTTCACCTGTAAAGGCACTTAATGCTTGAAGAATTAAATCCTGATTTTCTTCAATAAACTGTTGGTGTTGTTGATGTAGCCAGTCATTGTATTTGTTTCCATTGACTTTCAGCAATTTTTCCACAAGATCTTTGGATTTCTTTAATTCCTTTTGGGAGATCGTCAAGATACCACCACCTTTCAAAGCTTATCTCTTATTCTTCGAAATACAGTTCTTTTGAGGTTTCAATAAAATGAGAAAGTTCTGTTTCTAACTGAGATGACTCATAATCGTCTAGTTTAATTTGTTGCTTTAACTCCCCATCTTTATAGGCAGCTAATGTATCGGAATCTTGTGGTACTCCATAATAGTTACTATTTTTATCACGATCATATTGTGGATCACGACTATAGATTTCTTTTGCATCCACATCATTTTCCTTTAAAGCCTTTTTTACTTCATTCATATATACTGGACGCGTACTTTCACGGAATGAATACATCACAAATCCTGTGCCATCTTCTTTCATAAATTTTTTCATTCCTAGTGGATGTAATTCTTCTAGTTCACCATTTCCTTTCACTTCACTTGAATTGTAGGAAGAGACAAACGCTGTGCCTATTCCAAGAGCCACAACGATTCCTGCCACCGCAGAAAGTAACCATTTTTTGTTTTTCATAACCATTCTCCTTTGTTCTTAATATTCAGACATAACAAGCGATTCTGAAACCTACCGAGAGTCATATTTTACCACAGGTTTAGCGATCATCTCTGTCTTTTCAAGTCTATGAAAGGAAATATATACCCGTTTCTGGCTGGAAGGGCAAACCCTATATTGGCATGCATAGTTTTCACTAAGCCCAATAATGCACAACGTTTTCGGCATGTACGAAGAACCTCGTGTATCTACTGTTTGAAGTGTTGTCGCTTCTTCGGATTTACCCTCACGCCATCACTCTTCACAGATCATGGATACACCGTCACTGTTTTATTGCTAGATCACCGATGAGTTTTAGGACGCACTCATCGAACCTTATCGTTATCGTATACCTTCACCCCCTTGTGATCCGTTTAGGGGAGGCACGCAATATGTAATTGTCAAGGTACCACTTCTCGTGCTCTCGGCACGTTTCAAAATCGCTTGTATGCTGCATCTAAGAACTAGCAGGTCTTTTGTAAAACTCCCTTCAATTCTTCATCTTTTTTTCTGCGCTTGGCGACGATGGTATGAGCCTGATCCATTACTGAGCGTACTTCATAATAAATATCAGCTACACGTTTGACATCGCCCGTTCCTTTTTCTACAGCTACCCCTCCTTTTAACGTATACAACTTTCCATCAAAGGTTTTGGCACTTTTCGCCCGTGCATCTGATATATCATAGAATGCTAGTCGCTTTTGTGCTTCCATGTTCATCGCCCCTTTAAGCTGTTAAGTATTTAAAAACTTAGTTCATATCCTTCTGACCTGTTAAGAAAATATCTTCTAATCTAAGATCCAATGCTTCTGCGATTTTCTTCATATTTTCAAAAGTTGGATATTGACGAGTCCCATTTTCGATTTGAGAAATAGTTGGTTGCGGGACTCCTGATAATTGAGCTAGATAGGTTTGGCTCCATTTCTTGGATAACCTCTTTTCTCGTATGGTATTTATTTCTAGCACCTCCTTGAACACATTATATTCTATTTTAAATAATTTGTAAACTGATTATAAATAATTTTTTTACGAATATTTTTAGGTTTTTATTATTTACGAATTTTTTCTGATAAGATAAATCTAAATACAAATATTTTATAAGGATGAAGTGCAATGGATATCAAGAAATATATGGGTATAAAAATCAAGGAATATCGAAAGGCAATGAAACTTACTACTATGGAATTAGGTTCTTTATCTGGAACTTCACAAAGTACCATCAGTGAAATAGAACGAGGTACTCGATCTATTCAAGTGGAATCCTTAGCCAAAATTTGTAACGCTCTTGGTGTCACGCTTAACGATGTTTTGCCTATAAGTGCTTCTCAAGAAAAAACAGATGCCTCTTATACTCCTGAAATAAGTCAACTTACAAATTTAATTAGCTCTTTGTCTTCTGACGAAGTTAGATTACTTACAGATATACTTTTAAAGGTTAATCGATTACCACAGTCCGACAGAGAATCCTTAAAATCTTTACTTAACTCGTTAATGAATAATAAGTTATAAATATATGTTAGAAGATTTTATCAGTTTAGGGGAGGGTCAAAAAAATACCCCTCCTCAAACGGTTATAATCGTGGTAAAATATGTAGTTTTCTCTATAAATTATAGTCCTTGAAAACATAACAAAAAAAACAAAATGTAATGAAAAAATTAGCTGCAAACTAACTCCTCACTGCATTTTGCTTTTTATAATTCGTAATTGTCTTTTTATTGTTTCGACAGATTTATATAATTTGTCAGCAATTTGTGATTTATTTAACCCCTGTTCCCTTAAGGTATAAACTTCACGTTCTGTTGGCGTTAATATCTTTATTTTTCTTTCCTTCCTTAACTCTCCAACTAATACATTTGTGACATCAGCATGGAGACTAACTTTCCCTCTGAATGCTTCTCTAATAGCATTAGGAATATCTCTATAAGACGTTTTTGTTATGTAATTAACAACACCTGTATCAAAGCATTCAAGTATAATATCCTTTTCATCCCAAGATGTTAGCATAATGATCTTCTTTAAACCTTTTTTGTATAAGTGCCTAGCAACTTCTAAACCATTTAGGTTTTCTTCATCACCCTCATCTTTTAGTAACGTTAAGTCCAATAAAACTACATCAATATTATTATAATCAACTTGTAAGGCTTCTTCTTTATTGTAAGCTTGTGTAACGACAGTAATATCGTTCTCTTTTTCTATATAATCACTTATACATTGCATCCAAACAGGATCATCTTCTACAATCATTAATTTTATTTTGTCCATAGGTTATTCTCTCCTATTAGTTTAGAGTTAAATTGTTCATTTACCCTAAATTCAATAATTCTCTTGGAAGGCAAAGTTAATGTAAAAGTTGTTCCTTTTTTGACCTTACTTTTTACTAAAATATCGCCACCATGTTTTTTGAGGACATTGTAACAGTAGGTTAAACCAAGTCCAAAATTTGTTTGATTATGTTTAGTTGAATAAAATGGATCTAATACGTGAGTAAGTTCATCTTTTTCAATTCCTTTACCCTCATCTATAAAGTCAATATGAATCTTCCTTCGAGTCTTATAGACTTTTATTAGAATTACACCTTGGCCACTCATTGCCTCACTGGCATTTTTGATTATATTTAAATAAGTTTCTTGTAATTGCTCGGTATCACCAAAAACTATAGCATCGACTTCATATTGTTTAATGATTGTGATATCAGGATTCATATTTAAATAAGGTTTAAGCAAGTTAATTGCTGAATCTATACTTTTCATGAGGGAAAATTCAGATTCTTTAAGGTTTGTAACGTTTATCTTACTTTGAATACGCCTTGAAAGTTCTAAAACGTGATTTGTTGAATTTAAAACTAATTCTAGATTTTCAGCATACCTTTCTTCAGGTGGAATTTGTTCTTTGATCTGATTCACTAATAAATCAATTTTAGCTATTTCATTTTTTATTGTATGGTTGAACAACGCTGTACCGGAACGCGCTGCTTTCATTGTGGAATCACGCATTTCTTTTTCGAACCTAATTCGCACTCCAAGAATTCCATATTTAACTCCAAAGTAAACAAAAACAAGAAATTGAATTACTATAATCCAAGGATTATAATGCCATACGCCCACAATCCCCAACGCTTCTAAGATAATATTTGTGATTAGCGCAAACGTAAACATTGGAACTACAAATACACAAGTCAGTATTTTTCTTCTCTTAATAATTGGACGATCTTCTCGCCATGCGGCGTATATCAATAAAATATTAGCTACTATCACATATGGTACTACCCAAATCGCTAAGATACGGAAATTAACTTTAAACTCTGGATATACTTGAAACATAAGATACATAATAAAGATTGGAATTAGTAAGAGCACCTTTAATATATTTCTCTTTCTTACATTACCAATTGCATCCGAATAAACTATTCCAAAAATCAACATACCATATGGTGTAAAATAGTGTCCTATCGATGTAAATATCCCATCCAAATGTAATACCCATTCTGGCCGATGTATCCCTTTTCCTAGTAAGGCTCCTATCCCTCCAAAACCTCCACAAAACCCTATAACACTTGCCCATCTAATTTTCTCATTTTGAGGATTTCTAAAAAAAAGAATTGAACTCATTAACCACAGTAAAGCCACCATTATAAACATGAACATATGCCCATTACCTCTTTAGCTTATTTTGTAGAAAAGAAATCGTATCCTTTGCAATCTTTTTTCGTTTAAGTACTATTCCTGCATGCCCACAATTATAGACACAACGTGTAGGTTTACCCCAAGACTCCCATAATAGATCTGCATCTTGAATATGAACGTACTGATCATGTTTAGCAGAAATTAGTAGTATATTTTCTTTATTCATTTTTGGAGGTGCTTGATTTGGCTCGGTTAATTTCCAATACTTCACCAGATCGTTGTAATTAACTCCATGAGACTCTAAGTCCTTTCTTATATACTTACCAGGAATCGTATTCCATATTGAATAACTAAGGCGATTAGAATAGAATATAGAAACTAATGCATCAATTTCTGACTCAAGTGTAGCAACTAAATTTGAGATAAAGCCACCGAGACTAACACCAATTATAATTACAGGACCTTGTTTGTTATTTTTTATCCATTGAATTAGAGCCCTTAAATCAACGATTGCTTGCCTAGTAGATTCAACAGTCCTATTAACATTGGCACTAACCATAAGTTCTCCACTGTAAAGTGATGCTTCTGGCTGACGTTCTAAATGGTAAGGAAGTGTATAGTAGTACATATTCCACCCTAAATTATTCATAATTGAATCATGAAAAATCTTCTTTACCCTATCAAACCCTTTCATTCGCCAACCATGTACAAAAATAACATTAGGCTTACTTCCAGCTTCATTTAAGAAAGACTCACCTCTTACGTAATCATTGGAATGATTCCCAGAAGGTATCAAACTTTCAAATCCAAATTCTCCTATGTTATAGCCATTTTGTTTAGAAGTTATATTCAAATCAATATCTGCAAGTGATGATGGTAGTTCAAAAAAAATATCTCTATCTATATTCGTTTGTGCATGAGCAGAATCAATATGGTATTGATTCTCTTTACTGCGGTCTTTATGCAAATCATGCAGAGCATAATAATCTATCAATTTTGAAAGTAACAAGTTAGTATCCCCCCCAGTCGATTCTTTATGTTTTGTTATTTTTTACATTATTTCTCATGATATCAAACTCTCTACTATATTTACATGAATCAACAATCCCTTTATTTCTGATATACGAGAACCAATTAATCTCTTTTTGTTGACATTAAGATAAATAAAACTATTTTTTTACCAATTTTTGAATTGTGCGATAGTCTATAGACCTAACTTTTATAAAAAAAGAATTTTTGTCACTTTAATTAATGTTAAATGTCTCACTAACTGAGTAGAAATTCTCTACATTGGGAATAGAAATTATCTTAATTCCATCCTAAAAATAGATAATGGACTGTTATTAGTTCATTGCAGAACCCACCCTATTTCTTTAGAGCAGAAATCGGCTTCATTCAAAGCAATAAGTCCACCCTTAGTTTAACTTAATTTGAACTTAATAACTATTTTTCAAGCAACCAAAGGATAAGTTCAACTAAACCCACCACAAGTTCATCATACGTTCACCACAAAACACACCAACACTAATTCAAGTAGAACTTAAGTTAAACTTAAGTCATAACAGTTCATAAAATAAGATATATAAGCAAACTCCAAACAGGAATTGTTGATTTTTTGTCGAAATCATATAAAATTAAATGAATAGGTGGCTGTGAATTGAGTGAATACACATAAACCTAACAGGTAAATAACCGTGAACTGAGTGAACATAATCAAATGAAGTGAGTGAATGACTGTGAACCGGATGAACTTTCATAAAACTTACAAATGAATGACTGTGAACTGAGTGAATGTACATAAAACCCTAATAAATGGTGGTGGATTACATGAATAATTCTGAAAGTGCAAACTTCATTGGTGTACCAGAAGCATCTGAATATACCAATATTCCTCCTGAAACATTAAAAAGGTATTTAATTAACCATGAACAGTTTTTGAATTTCAAAAAAGAAGGTAGACGTTATAAAATAAGTATTGAATCGCTAGATCTATTAAAGAAAATCCGTGAACTCTATAGCGAGGGGTTACTAAAAGAAGATGTAAACGATAATTTGGCAAGTGATGGACTTCCTATAACTATTACAGTCAAAAATCAAGAAGAAAAAGGTTCTATCTCTATAAACGATGAACTAAGTGAAATAAAAAAGATGTTACAACAACAAGAACAACAGATGACACAGCAGATGCAATTTAATCAAAAGTTAGTAGAAGAGTTACAGAAAGTTAGCCAAACCAATCAAGAATTAAAACAAATGATAAATAGAAAAGATACTGAGTTGATAGGAGAGTTAAGAAAAGGATTATCAGAAAGTAAAAGGATGATTGAAGAAGCTTCTGCTAGTGCAGAGTTAGAAAAGAAAAAAACATGGTGGGAAAAATTAATAGGTAAATAATAAAAAGCTTCTACTAGTGGGTCAGTCCCCGAGATAGTAGAAGCTTTTTATTGTTATGTTGTAACTTGATTATAAAATCCGTCGATTATAACACATTTTTAATATATTGAGGAGGGTTATTTTTTTGACCCTCCTCAATCTTTAAAATGAATTGTATAATAAAATAAATTTATTATTAAGGAAAAACAGTTAAAAAGAATTCTTTTGAGATATATTACTAATTTTTATTGAATTATGAGATTAATTAACGCTATAATAAAACTAACAAAAATGACCGGAATAGAAAAAAGACTTCAACTGTTTAAGTAGTGCGACCAACACACTTAAACCGTTCCCCCTAATTGCGGTAGGGAAAACACTTGTCGAAGTCTCTTGTTAATAGATTTAGTTTTCTATAAAGTAAAACTTATGTTTTTATTTTATATGAAATTAACATCTATTTCAAGGGCTTAGTTCATCAAAATCAAGGCATTGTTTTCCTTTCTTAAGGGAAATAGTGTCTTTTTTGTGTTCCTTGAAGGAGAAGATGAACAAATGACAAAAATATTGACCTGCTATTTAAAAGATGTAGACACCTTCAACGGAAGGTTTAAGTGGTTATGGAAGAATAAATCCATACTTCGGAAAAAGAAAGAAGAGTTTTTAGAAATTATTCGTACCCATTACAAACAGAACCAATCAGCCATACATAAAGAATTTCCTAAAAAAAGAATGGAAATGCTCGATCATGTCATCTATAACCTAGTGGCTACAGGCATCCAAGCCATTCGTTCTGAAACGCTCATGAAGAAATTTGAAGTTTCTAAAAGTACGGTTTCTCGTTTTGTACGTTCGTTAAAAGCGACGCCGTTTGTCCTTGTAGCACGTTACATTAAAGAGGATGCAACAGGTACTCATCCTGATAGCTATGTGTTTATTCTTAAAAGCCATAAGAACTTTAATCACATTTGCGAAGAAATCTTTTTTGCCCATGATACAACAGGTATACAAACGGTCCAACAAGAAGAAATGACAACTCCTGTGACGCTTCCTGTGATGCATCCTGAAAGTGTTGAAAACGTTGATACAACAAGCTTAAAGGCCGATAAATCATCTGGTGCCTTTATTAACCTTGATTTACCTGTAAATCATATAAATAATCATTTAATGTCTGCTTCACAGTCATTTACTTATATCAAAGGTGTTCCTAAGAAAGTCAATCAAGTCTACGCAGGTAAGTATGGTCATCAATTAAAAGACTTTTATGCTCGCATTCAAAATGCTGCAAAAACCGTCAAACGAGATACAGAGATTGATATTACTAAAGGGCAAGTACATGAAATTGCGTATACATCTATTATTGGATTAGACAAATATGTACATGAAGCTAATCATAAAGGCAATTCTTTGTCCTTAGATAATATGTGCCAATTACTCTATAAAATTGCGAAAAACCAATTCTATCAGTTGGTTGATCCTAAAAACCAGGATTATTCATCAGTATATCCAACTCATGAGGAAGTTATACATAAAGAAGAGTCATCAACAAAATTGTTTATACCAAAACATATTATCCGTAAAGAAATCGTTCCTGATTGGTTACAGGCTGAGCAGGATCAAGAGAAGGGTACAAAAAAAGTAGAACTATCTTTAGAACAACAGCTTGAAATGATTCAGTTAAAACAAGACCTAGGACAAGAACTTACACCAGAAGAAGAGAACTTGCTGCAAGAACATTGCTCAACATACAGTACGTTAGAAATGGCGAAACTGAAACAAGATTTAGGACAAGCATTAACACCTGAGGAGCAGAAATTGTTGCATCAACATGTTAAATTAAAGGAACCAGCTTCTTAATTTTTAAAAATAGCTAAAGTACAGCAAGGACTTTCACTATTTTTAACGTATTCAGTGTTTTAAGGGCGGACTTGGCAGGATTTGAACCTGCAAGACACCAAAGTTGTATAGTGTAATACGACTGGCTGCTCTGCCATTGAGCTACAAGTCCACACTACAAGTATGCACATAGTCTTTGTTTATATGTACGACAGAAGAAAATGTAAAAAGTGAAGAAATCCCTTAGAAGCTAAATTATTACTAGGATATGTTTATTTAGAACACTGTTCTAAATAATAAATAAATCTATATCTACGCAGGAGGAGCACATTATGCCACATAAAATTACGTTAACTGGATCAGCCACAGGACCACTACGAGAATACGATCGCTATGTTGCCTTTGATATGCGTGAAAAAGGGTCACCATCTGCGCCTAAAGGCTTGAAGAAGAGTACGTTTATTTCGTACACGGTATTTGTTGCAAAGAAGGCTTTTAACAAAACAGGTCTCACGAAAAAAAGTATTATGCATGAAAAAATCTTAATTCAAGGCGAACCAACTTTAGACATTCCGATTGATGAATGCCCTGGTGAAGTAGGTGTAATCTGCTTCCAGATTACCGTTCTCCCGAATAAGAAAGACAAAGAAGACAATGAACCAAACGATACAAAAGAGGCCAAACAAGAGGCTTCTGCAGCGCAACAAGAAGTTGCTGCTACCAAACAGGAAGAAAAACCGGCACCTACTTCTCAACCTGCAGCAAATGAAGAGAAGAAAGCTGAAAAAGTACAGACAGAAGTGAAGGAGACACCTGTTCAAGAGAAAAAGGTGGAGCCACAAAAGAAACAAATAACAAATCAGCCAAAAGGGACACAAGATCTTCTGAGTTTCGACGAAATCATCGTACCTGAAGAGTTCTTAAAGACACGTCCAAACCCTCAAAAAACACAAAAGGTCATTGATTTTGTGAAACGTACAGGGCGCCTGGATGAGCCATTAACGATCGAAAAAGGATCGAATATCTTGAAAGATGGTTACCGTCGTTATATTGTGGCCAAAACCCTTAAAATGGATAAAGTTCCAGTTATGTACGAATACCAGAAGTCATAATGTATTTCCTTGAAGATGACCCATTGCAAGGAGAGCGATAACAGTGACGATTGTGAAGGAAAGCATCATTTATCCATTACCACAGGATCAAGACATTGCAGAAATAGAAGGTTCTTTTCGCGTCCAACTGCCTAACGATTATAAAGAATTCTTGAAACAATATAACGGATGTACAGTAATAGATTCTACACCACTAACAATCATCAATAAGAGGTGTCAAATTGAACGTTTTTTGGGCATTATTAAAAACTTCAATGAGCATCCTTATGGTGTGTATGATATTGGTTGCTGCGAAACCTCTTTAGGAGAACAAGGCCGGAATTTTTATGATGAAGATCTCATTGGATCTGAATTAATTCCAATTGCGAAGCTAGCATGGGGAGATTATTTATGTTTGAACTTTCACTACGATAAGAACAATCCGTCTGTTGATTTCCTAGACTACGAAGAATCATATGAATGTGATCCAGCTACATCAAAGATTGCTGATACCTTTCAAGATTTTTTGAGTATGTTATTATCTAAGGATACAAAATAGCAGAAAATGCTATTTCGTAATGAGATTATCTACTCATTTTGATTTTCAATCATAAAAGAGGAAGTGTCGACATGAAAAAGTGGCTTTGGATCATGTTATCCGTTGGAGTTATTACTCTCGTGTTTATGATAAATTACTTTATAGACAAAAGTCAGCAACAACAAAGCATGATACACAGCGTCTCACTTACAACCAGCACATCTCCTGAGCAACAAAACATTGTAGAAGTAAAAAAAATGTACAAACAAACCACTGATTACTTTGATTATGAGCAAAAACAAAAGGCTGATTCTCTTAGAATGTACTACGGACAACCGGGAAGCACTCTTAACCAATATAAAGAGCTTCAAGGCATTCAACCTTCTATGATTCATGATGTGAATGTGCATTGGAAAAGTGAGCAACATGTCATCATCAACATTATGAAAACGAATCACCAACACAAAAACAAGGTATACAAACGATTTAACTATAACCTTAGCGAAATGTAGATCTATGGTTTTACGTGTCTTCATCGCGAGTCTTATGTGTGGTCTTACAATAACAATAGTTGTTATCATTAGCCTTTTTATGGTGGTTTACCGCCAGCATAAGCGAAGTTTACACGATTCGATGGCAGCTACCTATGTGAAACGTGTAGATCCTACCACAGTAGACAGCTCTGAACTTATTTAAAGCTTTTTTTTAAAGAGCAATGTTATATATTCAATAACCCTATTATTTCTACTCTTTTACATTTCAAAAAGGAGAAACTTATATGAAAAAGTCAACACCTTGTCCAGGGTGTCAAAAACCTATTACAATTGAGCATTTCGAAGATTTTTCAAGTCCTTTTACAATGAAATGTCCGCATTGTCGAGAAAAACTGAAGGAAACCAAAATGACCCCGTGGTTACTGTTATTAGCTGTTATTATCATTCCTTTATTGGTTTATCTAGGAATTACGGTTAAAAGTTTCTTGGCCGGCCATTTTCCTGTTGTTGAAAAGGTACCAACTATGATTGTATTTATGGCTTTTTGTTACCCTGTGTATGCCTTATATGAAGCTTATAATGCCGTTATTATCTTTAATAAGGGAAATTTACAACTAAAAAAAACTAATTAATCTTTTATCTCTCTTCTATAAATATGTCTTTAACAATATCAATACTAGAGACATGTATTTTATTTTTAGTGGATAAATTTAAAATATTTTATATTTTTTACCTTCCTCTTCAATCATGTTATCATCATCTGAGGAGCTATTTAGATAGATAAAGTGTTAATTTACAAGAAGGGGAGAAATATAAAGTGGATCAAGTAACAAAACCAGCAGGATTTTGGATACGCCTATTAGGAAATCTGTTAGATGGCATTATTGTAAGTATTCCTTTGGGGCTTATTGGCTTTCTTATTACAGGAGACTTTGATCGTGAAGATCCCATTACATCACTCATAGGTTTTATCTATGCAGTTGCTGTACCTATTTTATGGTATGGATATACTATAGGGAAACGAATTGTTGGAGTGAGAATTGTCAAAGTCAATGGAAAGAAACTTGGAATTGGAGCAATGCTATTAAGAGTTCTTGTAGCCGGCATTGTTTATGGTATTACATTAGGTATTGCGTTAATTGTAAGTGTGTTCATGGTGGTTTTCCGTAAGGATAAAAGAAGTCTTCATGACATGATGGCAGGCACTTACGTTACATATTCAAAACCAGGTGAAATAGAGGATAAACAGGCATTTGTAGATTAATACTTAATCTACAATAGGGTAACTTGTGATTTATTACCTTTTGTTATTCCAGATACAGATAGCAAATTGAGAAGGTTGCCATATTCAATAGTAAAGATACTTTTGATAGAATAACATGGAAAGTTAAACTTTCATTTCATATGCATTACCGAATATCCTTTATTTCTAATCTACTATTTGAGACTATTTAAAACTCCTACACCTTAATGGGTAGGAGTTTTTTCTGTGTATTACCTATAGAGTATAAGCAGATAGCTACACATTTGAAAATTTCTTGAGGTGTGAAGGGTTAACTATAGATTATTGAATAAACTCATTATTTTCTTGTTCCACTATCCATACAAGTAACTCTTTTTCTTTGCTATTTAAATGTCGACCTAAACGTTTTTCAAAATCAAAAACTAATTCGTCGAAACGAGGGCTATTTTTCATCTATATTCCTCCTGTGCCATCTGCAGTATAAGGTATAAAAGATATATTTAATATAAATCTTTATCCTTGTTTCTTGTTACTGAAACTTTGCTCACTTTTAAGATGTTTTCAATCATATTTAGAACAAAGACCGCCCATTATGTCTCATTATATAAGGCGGTCTTAACTGTATTCATGCTATATGTTTATGCCCAAAATATCGACACTATTCTAAAAAGACGTCAGGTAAAAAAGCCAATGGCTAAAATCAATGCCACACAAGCCAAATAGATATTCCCACTCCAATCTCTCTTTTCCCTTTCATGCACTGCATAACTGTTATAAGAACCTTCAATCGGCTCTATTTTAAGTTTTCGTTGGACTTCTTTATCTAAGATCAAGTCTAATTCCTCCATTGTTTGATAATTGTAAGGTAGGAATCGCCCTTGTACGTCTCTCGATCGGTTGCTGACGTCTCGTAATTCTTTCTGTCTTTTCATGGCTAGAGGACTGTTGGTTGAATTCAAGAGTTTTTCCAGAGAACGATTGGCCGTCTGTTGATGTTCCAAGTAACGCAGAAGTTCTTGTAGACGTTCTTTTTCTCTCACCGTCATCATTTTCTCCTCCTCCTTTCTCTTCGATGTTGGGTTCTTGTTCCATCCATAACGGGTGGGAAGCAGACTGCCATGGAGAGGAGGGGAGAGGGACGTCACTCATTTTATACTGATTCATTAGCGCTAAAAAAACAGGGTTGTGCGCTGCTGTAAAAAGCGCACATCTTATAATTTGATTTCGGTCTAACTCGGTAGCCTGAAACAGACTATCTACATATGTACGATAAATAGAATGATACCGCACAGTTGGTCGATAGGTGTCTACATGATTTTTCGGATTCTTATTTTTCTTCATATGCGCTTTTCTCTTTCAAAATGACCTCTAACATCTGCTTACCTTCTAACGTTAAATAGACGTCTTTTCGACTCAATAACGTGATTGCTAATTCTTTTGTCATTTCAATCGCTCCATTCTTGGTAGCATAAGGTGACGTCTCTTTCTGACGTCTTACTCTATGATATGAGCCAATGCTTGTCCTATATGTAACTTTTTTTCTTATGATTAAAAAAGTTACATAATGTCCATACTTCTTGATAAAGGAGATGGATGTATGATTCTAGGCTTAGGAAAGAAGCGAACAAGGTTTGGAAGGTGGTTGGATAAGCAAGAAGATATCAATCAATTAGAACTCGAAAATGCCACAAAGTTAAGTCGTCCAACCATATCGAGGCTTTGTAATGATAAAAACTACATACCTAAATACTCCACAATTTATAGAATAAATGCAGGGTTACGAAAGTTAAAGAAGGATGTAAAAGTAGAAGATTTTCTACAGTTGTAAATAGGTAATGCACTTAAGGCTTGTAAATGGAGTTATTAATACTAATAATTTAGCTAAATTAAATCTTGATAAAAAATGATTATATGAAAAATTTCAGGAATTAGATATAAGTTCTATTTCATAGGTATTTTATGCAGAAGTTCACAAAAATGGTCAGCTTTTCATTTCTCTCTGTTAAGCTTTCATAAACTAAATTGCTAATCACATATTCCTATAAAAAACCTAGATTCAGTATAGGTTCAACCTATTGGATTTTTAAAAAAGGTGTTGCACTGTTAGAGCGAACATCCAATACTTTAATATAGCTAAAAAAGAATAGTTGAATATATAAAAGGACGTTATCTATAAAGATAATGTCCTTTTATATGGATGTAATATTACATAGGGTACGGTAAATCGTGTACCCTGGGAATCCGGCAAGCAACTTAAATCTATTCTTTAACTAATTTAACAAGCATATGAGCAAGGTGATGTTGCTCTTCTTCATTTCCAACTTTCCATAGTTCATGCAATAAATATTGTTCTTCATTTTGTGGTTCCTCATGTTTTGCCAAATAATCAGCTATTTTTTTAGCTGCCAAAGTTAATTGATCATCATTTAAGCCTAATTTCTCACCTTTTGTGACTTTATCTCCTAAGTATGTTTTAAAATCGTTAAAACTAGAAAGAATATTGTCTTTCTTCTCTTGACTCATCTCATTTAATTTATTCTCTACTTTATTTTCAACAGTTCCTGTATTATTGTTCATTTTCCATTCTCCTCTCAATTAAATGTTGATGTTCTTACAAGGTAAGTCCCCCAATTAAAGTTATATAAACATTTAATTCCATTTCAATGTGCTGCAATCGTTTAGTCAATAGGTCTTACTCAAGAAGAAATGAAGAAGGTATAGTATTGAAAGCAAAGAAGGTTTTCGGAGCTTTTGTTATATTTTTATACACTATTCTTAAGGTTAAGGTATAGAGATGGACGGTCAAAATTCTTTTTTCTTTACTTAAAATACAACCAGCTTGTTTGGACTAAAAAGCTCTGCACTTTATATTTCCTTTTTCTAATCGTATAAAAAAAGGTGGTCTAAAATTAGACCACCTTCAAATGATTTTATTCTACCAAATAAATTGTGCACTCAATAAGTTGTTCTCAGCCTATCATTCATTGAAAAGGGTTACAAATTTTTGATTTTACTTCTTTTTTATTTACAGTTATTACTTTTATTATGATCTAAAACTCATTTGAATTTAACTGTAAATAAAATTAGAGAACCAATTTGGGGGATTTTTTTGTATTGAGTTGCTTAGAGAAATGTTTAAGGTGGTCAAAATCGTCTTGAGAAATAGTTGAATGCAGATCTAGTGCATTTTGTATATCTGATATTATACACAAGTCATGTAACTCATGATCTGTGAAGATACCTCTAAGAGGAGTTAATCTAAAGAACAGAGGAATGTTATCATAAAGGCGAGTTCCGCCCTCGACGAAAAAGATTTGTCGCCATAAATGCCCATAACATGTAGTCATTTCTTTTTCTATTATACTAACAAGTGATATTTCAATATCAAATAGCAAGACATAGGATTCAAATAAGAGTTCTTTCTTCATTCACATGCCCCCCTTTATAAGATTTTAAAAACAGTCAAACTACAGTTACCACCGAGCTCAAGCTAAATTGGATTATGTAGTATAGAAACACCTTTCACAACAAATACTTTGTTGCTTATCTTCTATATCCATCACTTTTTAGTTGTTTGCCTGTGACATAATATCTGAAAACACCTCTCTTTCAAGCTAATTGTCCATATTGGGAATTTAGAATTAACTATATGTAGTAGCTTGATCATAAGGTCCACTTCTCCTAAAATGTCAATATCACCTAATTCTTAAAATAGCACATTTCATTACTATTTACCTCCATTTTGTTACTTATCTTCACATATAACATGACTTTTTTCACCTTTATAAGTAAAAATATTCAAATTTATTTGTATTAACAAATGGTTTCATGTAGTAAAATTAATTTTGCTATAAATGAAGGATACAAATAAAAATACATTTATTAAAAGGGGATAAAACAATGAAGAGTCGTGTTATCAAGATTGTTTCTTCGCTCGCTATAGGAATAGGGATTGCTGCAGCTCCAGCTTCATCCTACGCAGCAACACCTAAGACTATGAAAGTACATTATATTGATGTCGGTCAGGGAGATAGCATTTATATTAAAGCTCCTAATGGTGAAGATATTGTTATTGACGGTGGAAACAAGGGAAAAGGAAATGAGGTTGTAAATTATTTAAAGAAACAAAAAGTTGATGATATAGAAGTATTAATTTCTACTCACCCTGATGCTGATCATATTGGTGGGTTAGATGAAGTTATTAATGCATTTAAAGTAGAAAATGTTTATGCACCGAAAGTAAGTAATAACACTCAAGCTTACAAAGACTTTTTGAATGCTGTTAAAAAGAAAAAATTAAAGATTCAAACAGCACAAGCAGGCGTAAAGTTACCTGTTAAAGATGTAAATGCTCAAATTGTAGGGCCTACCAAAACATATGCCAACAGTGATTTAAATGACTGGAGTGCTGTTGTACATATGACTTATAAGAAGAATACATTTTTATTTACAGGCGATGCTGAAACAAAAGCAGAAACAGACATGATTAAGGCAAAGAAGACACTACGTGCAGATGTGCTTAAAGTGGGGCACCATGGTGCCAAAACGTCTACGAGTAAGAATTTCTTAGATGCCGTAAAGCCTAAGTATGCGGTTATTAGCGTTGGTAAAAATAGCTATGGACACCCCACTTCTCAAGTTGTGAACCTGCTAAAGAACTCTAAAGCAAGTATTCTGCGAACAGACCAAAGTGGTACTATTATAATTACAGGTGATGGATTATCTTATTCTGTTAAAAAATCGAGGTAATTATGAAAAAGATAAAAGGTATTATTGATCGATTTGAAGAGGAATTTGCTGTTGTTGAAATTGAAGGAAAGACAAAAGATTTTCCTAAAGATATCTTTCCCAAGAATACACACGTTGGAGATGTCGTTTATATTACGGGAGATAAAGTTGAGATTGATGAAAGTGAAACGAAAAAGCTGGCAAAAGAAATTGAAGATTTAATGAATGAAGTTTGGGAAGATTAAACTCCCTTGCTAATTGTATACACAGTTATATAGATACCATGTGATTCAAAAAGCCGAGAGTTACCTTTTCGGCTTTTTTGTTATGGCGTGTTATCCTCTACAAATCTTTTGAAGGTGCTCTATTCACCGTAGTTGGAATTGCTATAAAGCTTATGTGATATAGATAATACCAACATATATGAATAATAAGAATGATTGGTTTCCCCTTGAATGAAATGGGGATTAGTAAAAGGAAAGTCTTAACAATCTTAAATAGGAGGGAAGAAGATGTTTAATGATTGGAAAGAAGAAATTCAAGCTCATTTAATCAAAGAAGGTTATAGCGTTGGAGAATTTTTAGGTGAATCTCGAAGGTGGTATTACTTTAGGGTCAATAGTATTTGGAACGGTGACCATATAGTTAAAGTCCAAAATGGATTTTTAGGTTATTTAAAAGAAAGGGTTAGTGGATAGGGAATAAATTGTTTAAACAACACGAGCATAAAGTATTTAAGGAAAAAGACAAACCGAGAGTAAAACATATTTTTCTACGTAGAACTAAAAAGTTAAGCTTTAAAATAAAAAAGAGACTCTATAAAGAACCTTTTTAAAAATTCTTTAGTGGTATCAAAATCCTGTTGAATTAAAGTTGTGCTTATATATTTATAGCTAGTTATTTGTTATTAACAGGTTAAAGAGATCACAGAAAACATTTGCCTATTAAAAGAAATGTCTTCTGTGATGAGCTCTATATAAGGATTTAATAAAACAATTTACCATAATATGTAATCAAACGCTAATTTGAATGTGTTGCTACGCATACAAAATAAAAGAGGAACCTCGGCAGTGGACGTGAGGTTCCTCAAAAATAGAGTTACGTTGAAATTTGTAAAAAATAGTATGACTTCTAATATATCATACTTGTATACAGAATCAACTATTTGAAAAGAAGGATGTATATTATAAAAAATAAAGCTAGTTAACTTTATTTTTTTTATCGAGCTTTTTTGATAAATAAAAACTCCTTTATAGACTTCACCCTCTAGAGAAGATTATATGTTAACCATAACAGACATATCCTCCGACAAGGACCTTTTTCCTTTAATTGGTTTTATATTAACTACAAAAGTCTACTTTTACGAATCTCACAAAGAGCACATACGTTATTTCAAAAACATTGCTCTTTGTGAGAAGGTTTCTTAATTTATTATTTGGAAGGTTCTTTTTCAGGTAACCCCAATATGTCCGTATTTTTAGGTGTATGCCCTAATAGGCGTAACATAACTACAATTTGTCCTTTATGATGTGATTCGTGAGTAATTGAATGGGTAAGCAATTGACGAGGTGTCTTTCTTACAAAACCACTGTTTGCTCTCCAAGCAAGTTCTTTTTCGATAGACTCATCAAATTTATCTGTGAATTGCTCCAATACTTTTTCTACATATCTATCAGCCTGTTGAAAATAATGCTGAATATCGTCTATTTTCATAGTATTAATTACTTCTTTTGTGAATAGTGGTGATGATGTTTCTGAAAGCACAAAAGAACCTAACCAAGCATGGTAGCAACCTGCCACATGAACTAGAGAATCTCTAATATTTTGAAAACCAAATGCAAACTCTTTCGTCAAGTCACCTTCACTCAATTCTCTACACTGCTCTAATAAAGTTTGTCGTGCTTGTTTTACCCATTCATATTCTAGCTTTTCCATAACAATCCCACCTCTCAGACATATAATGAAAATTATTTTTTACTATACACTATTCGAAATTGTTATTACACCAATTTTTTCATTAATTAGCTTAGTAAATAGTAAAGTCCTTCGTGTATTATTGGCAAATAGATCATTTTCTAAAAAGAATATAAAATACATACCAAATATGGCTTAGTAACAGGGTAAGAATGTTTTGTTTGAAAGGAATTTATAACTTTTTAATAGAATGATTATGAAAATGAACAGATAATAAAATATCACATATAAGGAGATAAAACTATGGAAAAAAACAACCTACTAAGAATGGACAATATCAGTATCGTTGTAGAATCCCTTGATGATGCAATCTCTTTTTTTGAGGAGATTGGCTTGAGTCTTGAAGGGCGAGCCACCGTCGAAGGTCAATGGGGTGGACGTGTAACAGGATTGGGTTCTCAGCACGTAGAGATTGCGATGCTGGTTACCCCGGATGGCCACAGCAGAATTGAACTTTCGCGATTTCTCAGCCCACCTACTATATCAGATCACCGGACTGCTCCTGTAAACGCTCTCGGCTATCTGCGCGTCATGTTTACTGTTGAAGACATTGACGAAATGGTGTCCAGACTCACTAGGTACGGCGCTCAGCTCGTTGGCGAAGTGGTTCAATACGAGGATTCGTATCGGCTCTGCTACATCCGTGGAGTAGAAGGAATCTTAATCGGTTTATCAGAGCAAATCGGTAACAAACAAGTAAGTGACGTTTTATAAGAGTCTTTACTGAAATGTATGTTTAAGCTACCTGAATTTTCAATAGATCGAGATTATTTTCAGGTTTTTTTCAAACCTTTCTCTTGCTTTTTCTCACCTCACCCAATTTTTCTTAATTATGGTATTTTTGTTTTAATATTCAAAAAAAAGGGTAGTTGTTCTAAGAATCAACTAAAATAGGAGGAGATCAAATGAGAAGAGCGAAACAAGCTGTTGTAGCTTCTGCCGTAGGTTTAGCTATGTTAGCGACGCCATTAACTCTACCGAATTTAGGAGGTTCTGCTGGCTCCGCAGAAGCTGCAGAAGTTGGAGGAGACGTAGCAATTGATCCAGTAGCAATTGGGCAAGCGATTGCAGATGCAGCTAAAACGGCTGATAATCGAAGTGGTTTTGTCAAAGGAGCAATGGAAAAGGCGTTTTTTGAATCGGGTCAACAATATAATGTAATGGTCATGAATTTGAGTCAAAGTTATAATTCAGATCAATTACAAGGTGTTCAGTATTTTGATACCGTAGATTATGATGGTATTACGTATGGAGTCTGGATATTTGAAGAAGGAACATTTATTAATGAAGGTGACGGAGGTTATGATAACTGGGCCTTCAGAGGCTGGTTTGAACGAACGGGAGATGACGAAAAAACGGTCAACTTTCATAGACCTTAATCTATATAAAAAGAATTCATTTTGAATAATTATTTTCGAAATGAATTCTTTTTTATATTCAAAATTCTCAAAGCGAAAAAGTGTAGCAGGGCTCTATATTGTATGATACAATATAGAGCCCTGTAAATAATTTGAACAATATACAAAACTTTAGAAGAGCCCTGAGTCTTGAATGATACAGGGTCTTTTCTAATTGCTAATTTTCTACCATTTGAACATCTTGCCATTCCACTGTCGCTTTCTTTACCCTGTCTAGTTTCATAATTTACCTAGTAAATCTTAAACATAGTTAGTTTACTCACATGTTTTTGGTGCGGGTAACATACGCACCTCTTGTTGATTTTATTCTTATTTGTCGTCATTAAGTATAAATGGTGAAAGGTTAATAATATATAAAATACTTTAGTATTTATTTAAAAGATAAAAGAACTTAAATAAGGTTATTTACTAAAAAAAGAATCAATCACAATATTTATTTTTAAAGTTAACTATTAAAAATAAAAGCTTAAAATTACGACGCTAAATAAGTAAACGTTTACTTCATGTTTTTTGGTGGTGTTATTCATAGTTTTAACTGCTATAAAAGGCGTAAAAGGGAACTAATAAATTAACTATTCTAATGAATTATTAATTTATTTTTCATAGATACTTAAGAGTATTCCCATACAATTATCTTAACTTTAAAAACATATTGGATATGAGGTGTTCTTTGAAAAAATTAATTTCAACAAAAACAAATAATAGTAAATGACTAATGGAGTAAATTGATATAGATTGCACTCGTTTTTTGAATTCTAAAATGCACGGCAATAATATAGAAAAATCAGTTTGTTCTTTTAAAAAAGTTGTGGGAAACCACTGCAAAGAAGGGGAATGTGTATGCAAGAGAACCAAAATAAATTGGGTATTGCACTTAACAAAGTGCCAGAAGTCACAATTTTCTTCTGGATAATCAAAGTTTTGTGCACAACTGTAGGTGAAACATTTGCTGATTTTCTAAATTTCAACCTTGGATTTGGGTTAACTGTCACTACTATAATTATGGGAATAGCATTTTTTATTTTATTATACCTTCAATTTAAAGCAACTAAATATGCCCCAGGGATTTATTGGACAACGGTGGTGCTTATAAGCGTATTTGGAACATTAGTAACTGATAATTTGACAGATGCAATGGGAGTACCTCTTGAAGTTAGTACAACTGTTTTTTCCGTTCTACTTGGCTTAACTTTTCTTTTCTGGTATCTTAGTGAAAAAACACTCTCTATACACTCAATTTATACAAGAAGAAGAGAAGTTTTCTATTGGCTTACTATTCTCTTTACATTTGCACTTGGAACAGCAGTAGGTGATTTATACTCTGAACAACTAGGCTTTGGCTACCTTAAAACGGGAGTAACAGTCATCATTATCATAGGCTGTATCTTTTTGGCATACAAATCAAAACTTAATGGGATTTTAGCATTTTGGATTGCCTATATTCTTACTCGTCCACTGGGAGCATCATTAGGAGATTACCTATCACAAACAAAAGTTAATGGTGGATTAGGTTTGGGAACAACTGTTACTAGTGTTATTTTTCTTATAGCTATTTTAGCAATAATTGTTTTTCTCGCCATTACAAAAATTGATATAACTTCAAAAAATGAAATGGTGGATACAAATCCAACACGTGCAAGTAAGAGAAATGTTTTGACACAAACCATTGTAGTGCTCTGTATTTTCTTAGTTCTAAGTATAGGTGGTTATATCTGGCGCAGTAATGATTTAGTATCACAATCCACTGCTTCACAAGCTTCATTATCTGGGCAATTAAAGGATTTTATTAAAATTGAAAATGATATGCTCAAGGATGTAAATTCAAAAAATTTTACTGCAACGAAAAAAGGAGCAGACGATTTAGAACATAAGTGGGACTCATCAGAAGCTAAACTTAGAAAAATAGACGGTTCTAAATGGACCAAGATCGATGGAACTATTGATGTTGTATTAGCAGCAGCTCGTTCATCCAACCCTGATGTCAATAAGTGCAAATCAGCACTTGATAATTCACTGACTGCACTAAACGCAGCTAATAAATAAAAAAGAGGTCGCAGACTGCAACCTCTTTTTTATTACAAATATGGGATTTTATTATCATATTTAAATGCGAAATCAGGTGTAAATTGGAAGTTTGCCTAAAATTGATACTTTTTATTTTCATAACATATGACTAAAATACGAATTCTACAGCAAAAGTCAGATAGTTAGTGCTTAGAGAGCCTAACTATTATGTATTTCTCATTCCTATTATAAACCTTTTTACTTTCTATAAAGAAAGATACTCGCAGACGAATTAAATAGAAAGGTAAGCTCCTAGTCCTAGTTAAAATATATAAATAAGCTCCTAGTTAACATAAAACGTATTATCGGTAATAAATTAAGAGTCTTTTTCTAATGAAGAATTTTAAAGGTTTTAATTTATCAAAAGGAAACTAAAGTTCTTAAAATGGAAATCGAAACCCATAATACAGCTAAAATTATGGGCAAGAAAGTAACAATAAGACCCCATTTTACAGTTTTTTTGATAAATAATAAGACTGATCCTAAAACCCATACGGGAATCACTAGTAACATTTTTGGATCGGTAAATCTGTCTCCAGAAAAGTTTTCGCCTAATCCTCCTTCAGCAAGGAACCAAGCGAATGGGAGAATAATAATACCTGTTATTAAAAGATGGACAACTCGATATATATTGAAAAACATACTAATCCCCTAACTGAATTACCTTTTTGTACCATTTTATCAATAATATAAATTTAAATCACTATATATATTTTATACCTTTAGTTAACGTAATCCATATTATAGGAAATTATCAATCTGGTACTTTTTGACACAGACCTCCAATTCGATTATTATCTAATTAGATAATAATCGAATTGGAGGAGGAAGGTATTAAATTATGCAATTAGATAAATTAGTCAATTACCATAAGGCAGTTGGAGACCCCACAAGAATTAGAATTATTTCCTTATTAAAAAAAGGCCCTCTTCATGGCCAAGCAATCGCTTATAAACTTGGGTTACAACCGCCAACCATTACTCACCATATTTCAAAATTGAGAGATGTAGGGTTAGTTTATCAAAGAAGACAAGGGAACATTATTTATTTTTACCTCGATAGTGAAAGGCTAGAATATAATTCAAAAGCTATCTTAAATATTGGGGAGGAGTCTATGGAGAACCAAGATAGTAAAATCAATAATCAAGATAAGTTATCTATTGTTAAAAATTTTATAAATAGCGACGGGACATTGAAACAAATTCCGAGTCAAAGAAAGAAAAAGAACGTTATATTAGCGTATTTAATACGTGATTTACATCAAGGAAAAACGTATAAAGAAAGGGATCTTAATGAATATATAAAAAACTATCATGAAGATTATGCGACTATTCGTAGAGAATTAATTATGCAACACTTCATGTATAGGCAAAATGGAGAATATGAATTAAATCCAAAAGAGATGTGGCCTGTTACCTTTTAAAATGAACGTTTCTTCGTTCATTTTTCAATCCAACTAATTCGATATCTATCTAATTAGATTACTGTTATTTTTAATAAGAATGAGGTGTAAATGTGATTCCAATAACTAAAGAGGCTAAAGTACAAACAGGTATTTGGAAAGGAAAGTTTATTTATCTATGGGTAGCAAGTATATTTTCAAGCCTTTCTATTTCAATGTATTTAACTATTGAGCAGTGGTATGTAGTCAATTACCTAAACTTGAAGAGCTCTTTAGGAATTATTTTAATGGCGACTACGATTCCTAGAGTATTATTAATGGTCATAGGAGGCGTTGTATCAGATAAATACAGACGATCTAGAGTTATATTCTTTTCATTACTAACTAGGTGTTTTATGCTACTTCTGATGGCTTTATTCTATACAAATAATTTATTATCTCTTTCTGCCTTACTTATATTTGCTTTATTATTTGGGGCATCAGATGCATTTTTTTGGTCAGCTAGAGATGCAATTGTTCCAGGGATTATTCATAAAGAACAACTAGTCAGAGCGAATTCAGTAATACAAACAACGAATCAGCTTTCTGTCATGTTTGGCCCTGTCTTAGGTGCTACTCTCCTTTCACTTTTCTCATATTCAACCATCTTTCTGATAATTGGCTTTACACTTTTGATAAGCATAATCTTGTTACAATTCATCAAAGAAAAGAAGACATTAAGGCCCAAGAAAACATCTATCTTAAGGGATTTAGCTGAAGGAATTAATTATGTTAAAGATTCCTCGTTTCTTCTGACAGTCATGGTGACATTTATTATTGTCAACTTATTCTTTATTGGACCTCTCATGTTAAGCATCCCTATCCTTGCAGAGGATCATTTTAAAGGAAATGCTTTTTACTTAAGTATTTTACAAAGTTCGTTTGCTAGTGGCATGTTGTTAGGAGCTATAATCATGGGCTGGTTGAACATAAAAAGGAATAGAGGAAAACTTGCAATTTCTTTCATATTCTTGGAAGGGTCATTACTTATGATATTTAGCCAAGGAATTAATCTCTGGCTTGCTGCTGCTATTTTGTTAGCTATTGGATGTTGTGTATCAAGTATTAATATTCCCATAGTTAGTTTAATACAGGAGAAAACACCCTCAACCATAGTAGGTCGAGTTATGAGTGTAAATACAATGGTTTCCATGGGACTTATTCCAGTTTCTTATGGATTAGTTTCCACTCTTCTTAGCATTAATGTCGATATTAAATTTATTCTCTTATGTGCTGGTATCGTGATTGTATTATTTAGTGTACTACTTCTTTTAAAGGCTTCAGATCTTAAAAATACATGAGGTATCTATAATAAAATCAGGCCTTATTTAGTCACTATAATCCACATTCTAGGCACCAAAAGAAGCATCTAGCTATTAGATGCTTCTTGCCTCTTATCAAATAGTTTTACTAGAATTCAATCTATACTAGTCATGACAACTTGAGCTCCAATATAGAGTAATATTAAGGCCATTATAATTCCAATGAGTATCTTCTTAAAACTGCTCATTTAATATCCATATCTCCTTCTTAGTACTTATAAACGTATAATCTAAATAATAACATTTATGGATAAATAAAGTCTTTTAATTAACATAATGTGCGTTATAGGAACTGTATATATAAAGAATTTTCGGTAAATTATGATAAAATATGTAATGAAAAGGAGGGAATGAATGATGGAACTAGCTTTTTCAATGACTAAGTTAGCTATGAGAGGAATCTTAAGTGTTATTTTCTATGTTCCAGATGCTTTTTCTTTTGCAGCAAAGAAAGTCTCCAGAAGTTCAAAGAAAGTACCATCTTAAACAAATAAAAAAGGGATTCTAACCTTTCTTTTATAAGAAGCTAGAGTCCCTATTCTCTCTAATTACACTTAACATAATCCATCTTCTAAGAACAAAAAAAGAGACAAATTAGTTTGCCTCTTTTTTGTTTTTTATGGGGTTATTGATTTTAACTCTTTTTTCAAACTTTTATAATGCCAATTGATATGGTCAAGTTCTAATTCTATTTCCATTAACTGATCTATTAGCGTTTCCTTGTCTAGAGAAGAATGACATAAGTGCTTGATTAATAACTTAAGTTTTTCACTACTTTCACAAATATCATTTAAATCAACTGCTAATTCAGCGTACTCTTTGTCAGGTGACAATAGAGAAAGTTTATTTATTAATTCACTGACAATCGGCTCATTCATTACATTCACCTCCCATTAATCCATCATTGAAATTAGGCATTTATAGTATTTTATCAAATAAATGCAAAAAGTTGATGTATATGATATACAAAGTTAGTTAACATAATGTCTCTTTCCGGTAGACATGGAAAAAAGGACTTCTTATGTATCAAGGGCTTTAAGCCTGTCGCCCAAACTGGAGTATGCAACTTTTTATGAAATCTTGATATTATAAGGTTTGTAATAAAGGTGAATGTTCTAAGAATGCATAAAAAAAGTAGCGTTTTCAATCACTTTTTTTATCTAATTTAATGTACATAAAGGCAAAAAATAAAAGCAATGTAATACTAATAGGAAAAATAATATAGGAGTCAGTCGCTTCACTTACGTTAGATTTTAATGTGTAGTTATAGATGACAAATGAAACTCCAACAATAGCTGTTAATATTTGATATGTTCTTTTTTGACTAAACATATAAAACAATCTCCTTTAACTTTAATAAGCTACTCTAAGAATATAGTAGATCTTACTTTAGACAAAATTTAATAAATTACTTATTCCTAAGAGTGCATGTGATGCGTTAATAGCACTTGGAATAAGCAGCCCAAGTGCAGATAAAAAAGAAATAAACCTCTTTATTGTTGAAATTCATTCCTTTTCATAGTAATTTACCATATATTACAATAAAAAGGTGGGGGAGTTGTGTTTATATTGTATTCGATTATGATAACCGTATTTTTTAGTCTCTTTGTAATAGTTCTTAGTGTTCTATTAGGTTACTTAATATACAAATTCTCCAAGAATAAAATAGCAGGTTCAGGTGTAACAGTACTAGTAGCAATTGCAATTCCCATATATTTAACTTATCCTCAGTTATTCATTGCTTCAGTAATCACTATTATATTTTGGTTTGCATATGTAGTAAAAGAGGTGAAAGTGTAAGCCATTTAACTACGGGGAAGAAGTAACTTGGAATGAAGTTTAGTTTAAAGTGTGTTTAAAGGTTCGTAAAATATACTTTTACGAACCTTGATTTTGAATAGAAGATCTATCATTCTTATTGTTCATTTAAGTTTAAAAACACATTACGAACGTATTCTAAAACACACATACGTTTATAAACGTTTTTATTAATATAAGTTAATATAAAAGGAAGAAAAAACAAAATGTATGTCAAATTGCTTTTTTGGTGTGGGAAAATTTGATATAAGCTCCACAACAGTAAACCAAATGTTAGAAAACTTATGTTAAAATTAGGATGATAACAATAATCTTGTTCAACTAACGGAACAGTAGAGTTGAGCAAACTCCTTTTTCTACAAAACAATATTCTCGATCCTTCGGAAATTAACAATGAAAGAAGTTTAGTATAGGAGATAAAAAGAAAAATTCTTCATCTCTCTAGATATAGGGTTTTTTTAACCTAGTTTTAAATAATAATTTGTATTCCTTCCCCTATATGATAGTAATAATCGGGAAAACTTTAGAGTTGGTTTGATGGGTTATGGGCAATGCACTTGTTTAATGTTAACATTCTCCCTTATTACAATTAGTTCCTAGGTATTTCTCACCTAGAAGATATTCTTCTTATTTAAGTTTTCACTATATTGATTTATAACCCTATAAATAATTTGAACAATATACGAAATTTTAGAAGAGCCCTGTATCTTAATTTATACAGGGTCTTTTCTAATTGCTTATTTCTATTAGAAGAAATGAGTACCTACTCACTCCAAAAATCCATCAACTAACTGCTTGCCATTAATTCTTTAGCTTCTTTAACTTAGAGTTATTACGGCTCAAGTTAAGAACTATTCATATTAATTCTTAAGCTAAGAATTGTTTCCTTTTATCCCGATAAACGAATAATTGTTAATGCAGCTCCAGAAGATCCTCCACCCGTCAAAACCACTGTAGCAATTAAACCAAATAATTGAAGGGTAATCGTATTGCCTGCAGCTAAAGAAACGATAACATCATTATTGTAGCTTGATATAGCAAGAGCTGGAGTTATTATGGATCCAGGGATTGGAGTTGTATCATTTAGGATGAGCCTAGATCCAGCAAGTACAGTAGCTGTAGGATTAATTTGATATGTGATGTAATAACGTCCAGTAGCTGGAACTGTAAATGTTGTATTAGTACCATTGACAGTAAAGCCATCGAGATCTTGATTACTAGGAAGTGGAATACTTGTCCCGCCTAATAAAACTGCAATGGTACTGCCGGTTGTGTTGCCTGCAAACATAGAATTAGTTGTAAAACTTATTCCCGTAGCTCCAGTGAGTCCTGTAGCTCCAGTAAGTCCTGTAGCTCCAGTAAGTCCCGTAGCTCCAGTGAGTCCTGTAGCTCCAGTAAGTCCTGTAGCTCCAGTAAGTCCCGTAGCTCCAGTAAGTCCTGTAGCTCCAGTGAGTCCTGTAGCTCCAGTGAGTCCTGTAGCTCCAGTAAGGCCCGTAGCTCCAGTAGGGCCTGTAGCTCCAGTGAGTCCCGTAGCCCCAGTACGCCCTGTGGCTCCAGTGGGTCCCGTAGCTCCAGACTCTCCTTCTTGTCCTGTAGCTCCAGTACGTCCTGTAGCCCCAGTAAGTCCTGTAGCTCCAGTGAATCCTGTAGCTCCAGTGAGCCCTGTAGCTCCAGTAAGTCCCGTAGCTCCAGTAAGTCCTGTAGCTCCAGTGAGCCCCGTAATTCCAGTGAGTCCCGTAGCTCCAGTAAGTCCTGTAGCTCCAGTAAGGCCCGTAGCTCCAGTGAGCCCTGTAGCCCCAGTGAATCCTGTAGCTCCAGTAAGTCCTGTAGCTCCAGTGAGCCCCGTAATTCCAGTGAGTCCCGTAGCTCCAGTAAGTCCTGTAGCTCCAGTAAGTCCCGTAGCTCCAGTGAGCCCTGTAGCCCCAGTGAATCCTGTAGCTCCAGTAAGTCCTGTAGCTCCAGTGAGCCCCGTAATTCCAGTGAGTCCCGTAGCTCCAGTAAGTCCTGTAGCTCCAGTAAGTCCCGTAGCTCCAGTAAGTCCTGTAGCTCCAGTGAGCCCCGTAATTCCAGTGAGTCCCGTAGCTCCAGTAAGTCCTGTAGCTCCAGTGAGCCCTGTAGCCCCAGTGAGCCCTGTAGCTCCAGTAAGGCCCGTAGCTCCAGTAGGGCCTGTAGCTCCAGTGAGCCCTGTAGCTCCAGTGACCCCAGCAATTCCAGCGTTCCCTGTAGGGCCTGTGGCCCCAGTGAGTCCAGGATCTCCCGTAGCTCCAGTGAGCCCCGTAACTCCAGTGTTCCCTGTAGCCCCAGTGAGCCCCGTAATTCCAGTGAGCCCTGTAGCCCCAGTGAATCCTGTAGCTCCAGTGAGCCCCGTAATTCCAGTGAGTCCCGTAGCTCCAGTAAGGCCCGTAGCTCCAGTAGGGCCTGTAGCTCCAGTAAGGCCCGTAGCTCCAGTGAGCCCTGTAGCTCCAGTGACCCCAGCAATTCCAGCGTTCCCTGTAGGGCCTGTGGCCCCAGTGAGTCCAGGATCTCCCGTAGCTCCAGTGAGCCCCGTAATTCCAGTGAGTCCCGTAGCTCCAGTAAGTCCTGTAGCTCCAGTAAGGCCCGTAGCTCCAGTGAGCCCTGTAGCCCCAGTGAATCCTGTAGCTCCAGTAAGTCCTGTAGCTCCAGTGAGCCCCGTAATTCCAGTGAGTCCCGTAGCTCCAGTAAGTCCTGTAGCTCCAGTAAGGCCCGTAGCTCCAGTAAGTCCTGTAGCTCCAGTGAGCCCCGTAATTCCAGTGAGTCCCGTAGCTCCAGTAAGTCCTGTAGCTCCAGTGAGCCCTGTAGCCCCAGTGAGCCCTGTAGCTCCAGTAAGGCCCGTAGCTCCAGTAGGGCCTGTAGCTCCAGTGAGCCCTGTAGCTCCAGTGACCCCAGCAATTCCAGCGTTCCCTGTAGGGCCTGTGGCCCCAGTGAGTCCAGGATCTCCCGTAGCTCCAGTGAGCCCCGTAACTCCAGTGTTCCCTGTAGCCCCAGTGAGCCCCGTAATTCCAGTGAGCCCTGTAGCCCCAGTGAATCCTGTAGCTCCAGTAAGTCCTGTAGCTCCAGTGAGCCCCGTAATTCCAGTGAGTCCCGTAGCTCCAGTAAGGCCTGTAGCTCCAGTAAGGCCCGTAGCTCCAGTGAGCCCTGTAGCTCCAGTGACCCCAGCAATTCCAGCGTTCCCTGTAGGGCCTGTGGCCCCAGTGAGTCCAGGATCTCCCGTAGCTCCAGTGAGCCCCGTAATTCCAGTGAGTCCCGTAGCTCCAGTAAGGCCCGTAGCTCCAGTAGGGCCTGTAGCTCCAGTGAGCCCTGTAGCTCCAGTGACCCCAGCAATTCCAGCGTTCCCTGTAGGGCCTGTGGCCCCAGTGAGTCCAGGATCTCCCGTAGCTCCAGTGAGCCCCGTAACTCCAGTGTTCCCTGTAGCCCCAGTGAGCCCCGTAATTCCAGTGTTCCCTGTAGCCCCAGTGAGCCCCGTAATTCCAGTGAGTCCCGTAGCTCCAGTAAGGCCTGTAGCTCCAGTAAGGCCCGTAGCTCCAGTGAGCCCTGTAGCTCCAGTGACCCCAGCAATTCCAGCGTTCCCTGTAGGGCCTGTGGCCCCAGTGAGTCCAGGATCTCCCGTAGCTCCAGTGAGCCCCGTAATTCCAGTGAGTCCCGTAGCTCCAGTAAGTCCTGTAGCTCCAGTAAGGCCCGTAGCTCCAGTGAGCCCTGTAGCCCCAGTGAATCCTGTAGCTCCAGTAAGTCCTGTAGCTCCAGTGAGCCCCGTAATTCCAGTGAGTCCCGTAGCTCCAGTGAGTCCCGTAGCTCCAGTAAGGCCCGTAGCTCCAGTAAGTCCCGTAACTCCAGTGAGTCCTGTAGCTCCAGTGAATCCTGTAGCTCCAGTGAGCCCTGTAGCTCCAGTGAGCCCTGTAGCCCCAGTGAGTCCTGTAGCTCCAGTAAGTCCCGTAGCTCCAGTAAGTCCTGTAGCTCCAGTGAGCCCCGTAATTCCAGTGAGTCCCGTAGCTCCAGTAAGGCCCGTAGCTCCAGTAGGGCCTGTAGCTCCAGTGAGCCCTGTAGCTCCAGTGACCCCAGCAATTCCAGCGTTCCCTGTAGGGCCTGTGGCCCCAGTGAGTCCAGGATCTCCCGTAGCTCCAGTGAGCCCCGTAACTCCAGTGTTCCCTGTAGCCCCAGTGAGCCCCGTAATTCCAGTGAGCCCTGCAGCCCCAGTGAATCCTGTAGCTCCAGTAAGTCCTGTAGCTCCAGTGAGCCCCGTAATTCCAGTGACTCCCGTAGCTCCAGTGAGCCCCGTAACTCCAGTGAGCCCCGTAACTCCAGTGAGTCCCGTAACTCCAGTGAGTCCTGTAGCCCCAGTAGGTCCCGTAGCTCCAGTAGGTCCTGCAGAAGGACAGTGAGTTAAAATAACTTCGATTTGTATTAAAACTTTGAAGAATAGAATATGCGTCTCTGAATTTAAGCACAGAAGAGTAATAAGTGTTTTTAAACTATTAATTAGTGTTTCGAGTAACTTTACTGGAGGAACCAACCTTGTTTTTAAAGCAGATAATAAATTTTGAACAGTAATAATTAAATGATTAGTCATTGAAGAATCAGGTTTCAATTCATTTAATAAGACAATAAGACAGTTTAGTGAATTAGAAATAGTATTGATATTTTTAGAAGTGGGATTCTTCAGAATCAGAGGGATTTCCTTTTTTAACCTATCTAAAATAGTAAGCAACCTTTTAATTTGAGAACTCTTAATATCTATACAATCCATTTTTTTAGGATTCTTCTTTTTCAAGTAATTCATCTCATCGTTAGAAGTAAAGTACCTAACTTTAGATGCACGTCTATAAGCCATTGTGGTCCTCCTTTGTTTCAAAATAAATAATTCATTATAAATTCAACTTAGGTAATTTTTATATTTTAATTTAAAAAATCTTGGCGATAAAACATGATAGGAGCAAATTTGTATTAAAATAAGGAATTTTTCCTAATTATCTATACATAGTTATTATAAATATTAAAAAATATTTCAAATTAATAGCTATTTTATAGTAGAACTCAAAATTATCGCCTGAAAAACATATAAATATATACTGAGAGTAACAATTTAATATTTTTCCATGGATCTACTAAAATTTATAGGAGGAATGAGAAATGATTTCTATCAGTTTATGTATGATTGTTAAAAATGAAGAAGTATCACTTGGGAGGTGTCTGGAAAGTGTCTACCAATTAGTTGATGAAATAAATATTATTGATACAGGATCAAATGACCAAACAAAGAAAATTGCTAGAAACTATACAGATCGAATTTATGACTTTAAATGGATTGATGATTTTTCAGTTGCGCGTAACTATGCTTTTCAGAAGGCTACAAAAGATTATATTTTGTGGCTAGACGCAGATGATATATTGCTAGAAGAAGACCAAGAAAAGTTTTTTGAATTAAAAATAAATCTAGATTCTAATATTGACTCCGTCACGATGAATTATAATTTAGCAACAGATGAATACGGCAATGTTATAATAAGTCTAAGAAGAAATAGGTTAGTGAAGAGAAGTAAAGGGTTTAAGTGGATTGGTTTTGTCCATGAATACCTTGAGGTATGGGGGAACATTAGTAATAGTGAAGTAGCTATAACTCATAAAAGCATCCACCATGATTCTGAAAGAAATTTAAAAATTTATGAAAAAAATTTAATTAATGGCGAAGAGTTTTCTCCAAGAGACTTATATTATTTTGCGAATGAATTAAAAGATCATGGTCAAATTGCAAGAGCCATTAATTTTTATGAACGGTTCCTTTCAACAGAGAAGGGATGGGTTGAGGATAATATCGCAACGTGTAGAAACTTAGCTGATTGTTATCATGATGTTTTAGATAAAGAGAAAATGATGGAATCCTTACTACGATCCTTTACCTATGCTGCTCCCAGACCGGAAATCTGTTGCAGATTGGCTTACTTTTTTATAAAAAAAAATGATTACCGTTCTGCTGTTTTCTGGTATGATTTAGCAACAAAAACCGAAGTTTCAAAAGACAATTATGGAATTCACAATTATCTTTACTCTACATGGATTCCCCATATCCAACTATGTGTTTGTTATGATTATTTAGGAGACTATAGAATGGCAACCTACCACAATGAATTAGCAGGTGGTTATAGGCCTACCGATCCTAAATACCTGCATAATAAAAGTTATTTAGAAACCCAACTCCTGATAGAAGATGGTGTAGGAAGTGACTCATAAACTGAGAGTACTGATCGCAAGTCCTATACATCAAAAATTAGAAATTCTAAGTTTATTCTTAGAGTCTTTAAAGCAGCTCAAAAAAGAAGAGTTATTAGTACATTTCTATTTCATAGATGATAACGAAAACGCTGACTCTAGTCGTCTTCTTATACAATTTCAAGAGTGTATTGAATCAGTAGTTATTGAAAAATCATTCTATCAAGATGTTTATTTGAAGGATAAGCAGACTCATCAGTGGAATGAACATCTAGTGTGGAAAGTAGCTAATTTTAAAAATTTAATTATTAAGTATGCAAAAGAAAAAAACTATGATTATTTATTTTTTGTAGACTCTGATTTGTTGTTATCCCCAAAAACTCTTGTTCATTTGGTTCAACAACGAAAAGATATTATTTCTGAAATTTTTTGGACAAAATGGCAACCAGAATCGATAGAGCAACCTCAAGTATGGCTTTACGATGAATATACCCAATACAATGTACAACCTGGAAAACAGTTATCTGACGATCAAATAAATATCCGATATCAAGACTTCATTACTAAAATGAGAAATCCAGGAGTTTATGAGGTAGGAGGACTTGGTGCCTGCACTCTCATTTCACAAAATGCTCTTCAAAAAGGCGTTAACTTCAGCAAAATACCTAACTTAACATTTTGGGGAGAAGATCGCCATTTTTGTGTACGTGCAGCCGCAATAGGACTTTCTCTACATGTAGATACACACTATCCTGCCTACCATATTTATAGAGACACGGACATAAAGGGTGGAAAAACATTTCTTGAAAAAAACACGCCTAGACAGAAAGCTCCTATTTTAAACATTAATGTATCTACCCTTACAAAACCAGAACTTACCTTGTCTATGATAATTAAAGACGAGGGGAACCGTTTCTTAAGAGAAGTTTTAAAGAGCCACCTTCCTTACATCAATAATGCTGTCATTATTGATGATGGGAGTACAGACAATTCAGTTGAGATTTGTAAGGAAGTTTTAAAAACCGTACCATGCAAAATTGTGCAAAATAAAGTTTCGAAATTTTCTACTGAAGTAGAGCTACGCCAGCAACAATGGGAAGAGACAACCAAGACGAATCCTAATTGGATTTTAAATGTAGATGCCGATGAACTATTTGAACATAAATTTAAGCAAGAGGTAGAACAGCTTCTTGAACAAGAGGATTATGACCTTTATTCTTTTAGACTCTATGATTTTTGGAGTAATACCCATTATCGTGAGGACGAATATTGGTATGCTCATCTTTTCTATCGACCATTTCTCGCTCGATACAGGAAGGATTTCTCTTATGTATGGAACGAAACTCCTCAGCACTGTGGGAGGTTCCCTAAAAATATATTTCAGTTGCCAAATAGTATCTCTAACCTAAGAGTAAAACACTACGGGTGGTCCAAATTAGAATATCGCTTAGAAAAATACAAAAGGTATTTAACTATTGACCCTCAGGCTCGATATGGAATAAAAGAGCAATATGACTCAATTCTAGATAAAAGTCCCAACTTAATACAGTGGGAAGAGTAAAAAGATTACACATGTCCATTTCTTCAATAATCACTATTATATTTTAGTTTGCATATGTAGTAAAAAAAGTGAGAGTATACTTTGTTTAACTAATAGGAATAAATGAATTGAAGTGAAGGTAAGAGAACTAATAACTATTTTTTACTAGGCAGCTATTATTAAAATGGCTGTCTTTTTATATAGAAGGAAAACACAGTGAAATACTTGGTCGGATTAAGCATATTAGCAATAATAATTACGACATGCTCTCTAACTTAGAAAATGTTGGAGTCCATTCTAACGGCATAGATGAAACTATTAAACAGATTGGAAATAGATTAACTATGCATATGCTGCATGAAAGTGACTACTTTGTTGAGTTTGAACATGATTATGAAAATTCCGCAGAGGTTTTTGCGAAAAAGGGTATGCTAACGTTATTAAAAAAAGAGGTGCTGCTATGGAATCCCCTTTTGAAATGATAACAAATGTGGACAACGTCGAAAATGCTTATTATGTAGAAATAAAACCAGGTGAGTACAATGCAAAGTATTGGAATAAAGACTCGGTCTATTTTGCTGATGAAGCTTTTGCTTATTTCTACACCGTAATTCGCAAGTATGTCCCACAGTATCAACCTACAGAAGTGACAGAAATTAAAGCAGAAACATGGCTACTCATCAGTAATCAGCTGCAAGAACTCGCATGTTTTTTGATTAGCAACCCTCCTATGATTAAACTAAAGAAATGGATTGATTTTAATAAAGTGGAGGAAACGTACAAACAGTTTGATCGTCACAAAAAAACGTACATTCGTGAGTTGATTAACATGATTGACGAGTTCACAGCGTGGGTGACAAAAATCTGTCAAACACAGTCATACATCACCATTTTGGGTACTTAACAGGAAGTAATGCTACGTCTATTGGGTCATAAACCTAAAACTACAGATATATGGGATTATCAGAAAAGAACTCCTTAAGTAATAAGGGAAGTTTGAGGAATGTATATATACCACCTTATTGATAATAGCAGGAAAAAAAGTTGTATTTGTTCAATTATAAGATATATCATATAAAAAGCTAATTGACATAATCACTCTTTCCAGAAGACATCCAAAAAGAGAACCCTTGAGAGGCAAAGAGTTTAAGAATGAATGATTGTTTCCTTTATCCATGTTTTTATACATCCTTTATGTAACTAAGTTTACTCGATACCCAATGGAAGGAGAGTACATAACAGGTGCACGTTTTATTCACAAGCAACACATTAAAAATGGTCTCTAATTACAAAACATGGTAATCTACTTATGCTTCATACTTCGGATACGTATGAACAAACCCTTACAAAAAAAGCAACCTCGTTCATTGGCCAATGCCGAGGTTGCTTTTTTGCTTTTAATAGCTCTATTTAATCTTTTCTAATTCATTTAACATCTCATCAATAAATTGACTAATCTCTTTATCAACAAAGAGAGAGATAATAAGGAAGAATAAAATGAAGAAAAACATCAAAATATAGTTAATAAAATGAGAAAGATTCGGTTCGTGAGAGTAATGAATCAACAAAATTACTTATTATACTCTTCTTTATGCCATATTCTCTACATTCACGTAAGAAAACGCCACCTTTCACGGAAATTTTGAAGTAATAAGCTGAGTTGCAGTTATCGCGTCGGACACTAACTTTATCAGTAAATTCAGCATAGTAGTAAACTTTATCAAGGATGATTTTTTGTTATTCTTTCTCTTCTATAACGAAGTTAACTCTTTCTTCTTCGTTCTCATGTGAAAAATAATTTCAAATCTGTATAGCAGAAAGGAATTTATAGAAAAGCTGTTAGGATTTATTTCCTTTAAATATGATTTTTCTTTTCTCCTGTTTAATCCGTTTTAACCGTAGTTCTATCTTTTTATCTAACGCTCTATACAGTATTTCGCTAGTTGCACATATTAAAAATAAGATTAGAGTAATAATTGCAGCCTTTGGTACATGAAAATAGAAACAAAGTACGACTACAAGTAGTGACATAGCGTAAACAGAGTTGGTTACCCATCTTCTACTTCTATGAGCTTCTAGGTTTCTCTCAAGTAATTCTTTTTGCCCTTCTTCTTTTTTTGTATCTTTTAAATGATGGTATGTAGAACTCATCGCTTTTTCTCCCCCATGAAAACTAATTGTAAATTATCTCTGTATTAAATACCCTATATGTTTCAATTAAGGAAAAATATGAGGTTTTTCCTTTTTCATATTATATACGAACAAATGTTCTTTTTCAATAAAAACTCTAAAGTTTTCCCGAATATGGATATCGCCTCTACTTCATCTTTCTAAATTTTATAATTTAGGGGTCATTTACATAGTCATCCGTATCAAGTTTTAAATAGAAACCCACTGGGTACATGATATACACAATAAGGATGGAATTAAATGTGAAAAGAAGTTTTCGTTTAATTAAAATTTAAGGGGATGGGAAAATGGGAACGAAAAAACGAGTTGCAGGGATTTTTCATTCGGAGCAAGAAGCGATACATGCAATTAAGGGGTTAAAACATCAGGGGTATCGTGAAACAGACATATTAGTAGTAGCAAAGGATAGCACTAATACTTTACAGTTAGGGGCTGAAACGAATGTAATGATAGAAGCTGGAACACCAGCTGTAAGTTCGTTGGCAGGTGTGATGATGGACAGCTTTCTTACCATGATGACAGGTGGAATGATTTCTACTACCCAAGCTGGTGGCCTAACTTCAAAACTTGTTAGAATGGGGATTCAAAACTTTACTGCAAAACAGTGTGAAATGGATGTAAAGGAAGGGAAACTCCTTGTTCTAATTGATGTGGATGAAACTCAAATAATTCCTTCATATACTACTACGGTTAGGGAGTCGCCATACGAGACGGAGGAGCATAGGTCAGTGCAACTTCGTGAAGAGCAACTTAATGTAAGGAAAGAGCGAGTTCAGACTGGGGAAATACAGCTTCGTAAGGAAATTGTAGAAGAACTACGAACTATCCAGGTTCCAGTTATGCGTGAGGAAGTCTACGTAGAACGTCGCCCGGTCATAGACGGTCAGTATGATGGTAGCCCATTGACAGAGAACGAGATCATTCGTATTCCTATTATGGAGGAGCGAGTTGAAATAACCAAGAGGCCTGTAGTTGTGGAAGAAGTCATCATTGGTAAGCGTAAAATTCAAGAGGTTAAAGAGATGAAGGATATTGTTCTAAAGGAAGAAGCAAAAATTGAACAGTCAGAACTTCCCGCGATTCCTGAACTTGCTGACTCTGAAATCTATCAAAACATGGATAATCACGTAGATCAAAGTTACCAAGAAGTTGCTGCCGCAATTGCCTCTGATGCTCCAAAAGAGGAAAAAGTTAAACTTTCACCCAACAAGAAACAAGAAGCTCAACTTAAAGTGACAACTTCTCCTGTTATTAAAGAGATTGAAGAGGTTACAACCTCAGTAAACAATCAGCAACCAGAAAGTCAAATTAAAGACACGGATATTACGACTTCTGAAAAAGGAAAAAACAATGAGAAATCAACAAACAACCAAAAGAAATAAGTATATTTCCTCTATAGTTTATAGTAGAGAGAATAATTAGGAATATTTAAGGAAGGGCTGCCTAACTGTATTGGCAGCTTTTTTTATTTCTCTTTAAATTAACATAAGTAATGTTTCTAAAATCAAAAAAGAATTAAAATAACTCATTAAAATGAGCATAAACAGGTAATAAAATAAAAGAAATGACTTTCATTACTGGGGGTCATTTCTTTTATTCCTAAAAGTCCTGGAGATTATATCAAATTCAAACAGGTATTCTCACTAAATTCTAGAAATATTACTTATCAAAAAAACTTAAAAATATTTCCAAATTTGATAAAAGAAGGTGATTAAATGGAACGAAAGAAATTTATTGAATACATTGATAAGTTACTAGAACAGTCTAATGCATGGAGAAAGGATGCGGAGAAAAGAGAAGACTGGAACAGTGCGTGTTTTTACCAAGGTGAAGTCAAAGCTTATGAGAGAGTAAAGAGATTGGTTAATCAGCAGTTACATGTATAAATAAAAATTACAAACCTAACTCAGAAATGAGTAGGTTTTGCCTTATTTCTTTTTCTAGTTTACATAAGATAAATTCTAGGAACCAAATAAAATAAATTCTATTATTTAAATATAGAATTTATTTTAGCTAATCTAACGTTACTCTTTGCTATTTCTCTTTCACATTTAATTTATAGTTTAAAACATAAGTATGTAATTATAATTGCTAAATAAATACATACTTCAACTGTTAAATACTATGATGACCTTGTGTTTCCTACTAGTGCTTCATATAGCTAACTAGAATAAATACAGCAGCCTTGTAATTAAATTAAATGTAGGCTGCTGCTAATTAATTACTTAAAAAGTATATTGACTATTTTTTGATTTTTCGATTCCAAGGTATGCATAAAAAGCAGGGTTAATTTTATATCTATGTGATTGAGAGTTTCGTTCGGCCAACCTCTCAGCTAGCCTATTAATTACTTTTGATGGTCTCTTTTCACTGTAGTATTGAAACTTATTATCTTGGATTTCTTTTCCGATAAATGTCATCTCACAAAGAATTTCTATTAATTCTTCAGTTCTACCTGGGTTACTGTGTTCTAAATATTCCTTTAGTTGTTCATAGGTAATTATAGAATTTTCGCCAGCAAATTCATAGAACAGGGATTCTAAGTCCTGAATTCTTCCCCCATTCTCAGGAAATAAAGATTGAAGGGCATATTCAGAATAAGAATATTCTGCAGATTTAAAATCCTCCTCTTCTACTTTTGAATGTCCTCTATTGATTGCTTCTTGGAGTGCAGCTTTAAATAAATATATAATGTCCCTTGGCCGGGGTAAAATTAAATCAGTAACAAATTTTTTTAATGGAATTCCGTCTATTTCTTTACAAAAATACTGATCCCATAAAGCTTCAGGGCTTGTAATCCCATCCCTACTATATTGAATTCTATTCTCAATAACACGGAATAATAAAAGAGGTTCAGACCAAGACAGGTGTTTTGTAGGAATTTTGTCTCTTTCAGAAGCGAAACTCATTAATCTTGAAAAGATATCACTTCTTATAAAAACTATTAATGAAAGATTTACCTTTAAATGTTTGTATGAGCTTTTGTGGAATTCATCTGTTATTTTATGGGCTACATTTAATAATCCAAATAACAGATGACTCAACTTCTCAATTTTAGCGTTGTCATTCCAATTTTTATCTAGATTATCTATTAAGATCGTTACCTTTTCTTTATTTTCAAGAACATTCCCTAGGTGATCTCTTAATTGTTTAATTACTGTGTCATGAAGGTATTCGCTTACCTTTAACCTTTGTTCTTCCATCGACTGGCTTTGTGTTAAATTACTAAGGTTAGAAATAATGTTATCAAGCCTTAATGTAAAGTCCGCATTAATAAGTCTTTCGTTCTTTTTTACAAATTCAAAAAACTCTTCTTCCTGTTTAGATCTTTGATGATGTAGTGGTAAACAATCTAAAAATTCAAAATATTGTTTAGCCATCTCGGTATAAATAAGACATTTCCATATACTTTCTATAAGGTGCCCTTGTTCTGCTTCATTCCTTAACTTTGTGAATATATTTAAGACTCCTTCAAACTCATGTCCCTGAGGTTGTATAGGAATAATAAAGTTTCTTTTATCAGCCGAAAGCTCATTTTTTAGCTTTATTAAGTTAGCAGTTTTCCCGGTTCCCTTTCTACCCACAAATAAGACTTGCTGGGAATTTAAAGCTTCTTTGTATTCTGCTGTCTCTAGGAAATACTCCACTAAGTCATGGTTCTCATTTTCTGCAACGTAATCTCCAATAATCAAACTTGATAACTTCCCCAATGCTTTTTGTTCAGACTTATATTCTGTATAATCCTCCTCTAAACTCTTATAGCCTGTGAGTATAGGATCAAACCATTCTCTAAAGTATGTCTCACACTCATCAGCATTAGAATGAATTTTTAATAGGTCCTGATAATCTAAGGGAGCTTGAAAGGGTTCGTGTGCTAGTAATAGAGTTTTTAATCCCAATCCCTTAGAGAGGCCTGAAACTAAGGCTTTTCTTGCTGTAATTATTGGATTTTCCTCTTCACTATCTTTTGTGTGGAAGTGTATAACGACTCCTAAGGCATTAGGCAAAACATTTAAATACCAGCTTAAAGGCTGGTTTCCCTCATACGGATCATCCATTTTCTGAGGTAATGAAGATTTTTTTATTAGTGAGGATACTTTATTAGATGCACTAGTATTCTTCTCACACGTTAAATATATAAGATTTCTAGTAATTTCAACTTGGTTACTTTTTATATCTATAGAATTACTGTACTCATGAGGAGATTCTGCAAAGAAAAGATTTGCTAACTCCTCAGAGTTTTCATATCCAGCATAGCCAATGGTAGTTATAGGCCTTAAAGTTTTGTAGTTTGCTACAGCCCTTGCATGTGATCTGTTTAATGTAATCCATATTTTCTTTTCTTTAGAGATTGCATAACCAAGCTCATATAGTACGTTAAAATTTAGATAGGTAAGATCACAGATAAATAAGTCACACTCATCGATAGCTTTCAAAATCCCATTTATAATACTTTTACCGGATATAGTTAAATCCTCCCAAGTTGTTATTGTTACCCCCTTAGAGTTATTAATTATTTTTACTGCCTCATGTATATCTTCTAATAAATCTTTTCTATTACTTGCATACGCATAAAAAGCTTTTTTATTTCTCATTTTCCCACCCCTTTTAATCAGTCTGATTTTACAAAGAATAACATGGGTTATTCTTCCTGTATATTTAAATATAAGTCAAAAATCATAAAAAAGTAACTATTTTAGTAATTTAATAGGTTTTAAGATGTAAAAGATATAAAAAATGATGTTTTTAGGTGTATAATTCCTTATACAGTTATATCCATTTATTAACTAGGGAGGAAAAAATGACTCAAGCTACAAAGAAATCTACTGACAATAACATTTTTAAAAGTGAAGGAGCTCTTCAAACAAACCAGGCGTTCATTCGACCAAAACAAAGTGCAAATGTTCTATTCAAATGTATGAAAAAGTTGGACTATCTAAAATTCACTTTAAAATCGAAAGCCATTTTACCTCGTTATTATGAAGAGAAAATCGACTATCTGGACATCAAAGAAATAGATAAAATCGCTTTCCCTATGAGTTGTTTTTGTGATATCCATTTGAATAAATTGATTGATCACATGGGTAACTATGGAGACTTTGCAATTGGTATGAATAAGGAATGGGGGATTAGACAAGGAATCCAGCCTATTCATTACATCAATGAGTATTCTGTTTTGGGCAAAGATTTTAGCTCAATCTTTAATCACGCTACACATGCAGCTGATGACCAAAGAAAGGATTTTAGCGCTTACAATAATTATCTATTAACGGACCTGCTTTTTATGAAGCCACTTGAAGGCGAAATGATCACAGACAAAGGGTATGAAATTCGTAATTTTCACGATGAAAGGGAATGGCGCTTTATTCCCAACATCAATGAGGTTGATACAGAGTTGCCATTAGTTATTCCTCAACAGCAAATGAATGAAAAAAGTTATGGTGCTTACTCAGAAGCCATTCAAACGCGCCCAGAATTATGGTTAAAATTCGAACTAAGTGCTATTAAATACATTATTGTGACCGATAAAAGTTCAAAAATGGAGCTAATTAACTTTTTAAGAGATAATAACGTGGCTGAAAACGAAGAAGAGTTTTTTGATCTTGTGTCAAAAATTATGGTGTTTAACGATTTAAAGGAGGATTGGTAAACCATGTTTGCTAATTTTGAAAAAGCTTTTTTTAAAAAAAATGAAATGGATGATAAAATTCCTGCAGAAGTATTAACGTCACTAGGCCAAAAGCGTAACTTGCCAGACGGACTTATGTACGCAGATGTAGGAAACGGTGCATGTGCAGTCTTCGCTAGCGACACAGAGAAAATGAACCTAAAAGGCTTCAACGTAGAAATACCCAATGATTTACCTAAAAACTTCGAACCTACTAATTTCCATGAAGTAATGGAATTCATGTATCGGACACAACGTAAGCTTAAAGTTAAAACAAGTAAAGAGAAAGTATTGTCTCTGAACGGAAAGCAAATCCACATTGAGGACCTAGTTCAATTTCCTTTAAAGGAGGCTGCTTTGGATGAATTTGAACTTTTCTTAGATCCTGCACCGTTTCCACCACCTTTCACCGTATCATTAGAGGGAAATGGAGTGGTTAAACAATTCTCTATGCAAAGACAGCCCTATCCTGACATGAATAAAACGAAATTTAAAAGTATTAACAATCCTGCTTTTGAAATTTCCTATATTTTAAACGAAAGCAATAGACGCTTGACCTTTACTTTTAAATACAATATTGAACATGCTAAAGATTCAACTGAAGTTATTGAAATATTAAAGCTTTATCAGGCTTGTGCAAAACAAGACTTCAAATTACAAGGACATCCATTTCCGCCTTCAAACGCCAATGAAACTGAAAGTAAATCAATTGCTCAAATCATTAATTTTTGGGAGAAAATACGCGCTTTAGAAGATGTTTTACAAGTTACATTCATTCCCTCTTCTAAACCAGATCGAAAAGATGTCTTTAACATTGAAAAGCTGTACCGTTCTTTAGTAGAAAAGAGACCCTTTAAAGAATATGTAAATATCACCGATTTTACATTAGACGTTTCTCCTGGATTTAATGGAGATGAGCTATTAAATGAGGATGGAATCGTACTTCATTACTCTAATCGTGAAGAGGTCAAAGTTCTTGGGGTAGAATTAGATCTTTATAATATAAAAGGTTATTTCCATTTTAGAATAACGCATATGGAACCACTAAATGCTGAAAAATCCAAGTACCGATTGTTTGTGAAACCACTGAAAGAAAAGAGAATATTTCAATCTACTTTTATGTTTAAAACAGAAGCTGAAATGACAAATTATATGAGTAATATTACTACTAATTCCAATACATTTAAGCTTCAAGAAGCAGAAGAGCTTTCAATTGATTAATTGAGAATCTTTATTTTAGAGGAAAAACCACGAATAAATATAACAAAGATGGTTCTGGTTCGAAAACTACGCCCTATTTTTCTAGCTTGTATTTTTTGAAGCAGAACCATAAAAACAGTCATAAAATAGTCTGCTTTTATTTTAATCCAAATATTTCATCTCTTAGAACCTTTACATATATGTATTTGTAGAATAGAAAACCAATTCCAGAACCAATGGTGTTTAGTAGTAGGTCATCCACATCAAAACTTCTATATGTGAATCCTATAATTGAAGAAACAGTATACTGTAATGATTCAATAAGAAGGGAGACTGAAACACACACAATTACAATCGTCTTACATTTTGTTAGCTTAGGAAATACCGATGGAATAAAAATTGCCAAAGGAAATAACAGAATAAGATTTCCACCCAATTGATAAATATTTGACATAATAAAATTTCCATCTATTACTCCAATAATAGACTTTAAAGGAATCAAGTTATTTACTTCATTATCTCCACTACTAATTCGGTATTGTATTAAATTATCATCTACAGGCATAGGAAATAATGTTACAGATAGTAAACCTATTAAATAAAAGATCAATAATAATAACATAAATACCTTTTCTAATTTATATTTCTTTTTTAAGACTATACGATTAAACAAAAAAATTGATATAACAATACCTAAAATCCACGAACCGTAAATGAAAGGAAATATTTCTGTTAACATTCTCTTTTAACACCTACCATTAAAAATCTTGTTCCTTCCACAACAATCCAATTTCTTGTTCACGCTGTAAAACCTTCTCCAGATAACGTTCGGTGGTCTTACGATCACTGTGACCTAGTTCTTTTTGAATTAAAAAGATGTCTGCTCCCTGCTGCCTACTATAAATGGCATAAAAATGACGAAAATAATGAGGCGTAATCCTGTCATTCCGTTCTTTTATAAAAGGTAATTCCGTTCGTTTAATGATACGCACAATATAATTACTTAAGTTTTTATATTGATAATAGTCTCCATCTTTAGTTGGAAATAATGGACTTTGATCACTTGAATTTAATGCTGTACTGGCATGACGTCGTTCTCGAAAAGCAAGAATACGTTCATATAGCGATGGATGAAGTAACTTATCAAATTTCTTTCCACCCTTCCCTACTCCTCTTAGTCGATAATGACCACTTAAACTGTCTAGATATACATCTCCCCACGAGGCTTTAGCTATTTCCTGTACACGCAATCCTGTCATAGCTAACATCGTTAACAATCCATAATTAATAGGATGGTCTTTGTAGTAATCTAGGAGCTGTTTGACTTCATGGTAATACAAATCTCGATTTGGAATTTCTTGCTCAGATAGTGAAGTGCTTAAGATTTCTTTATGTAATGGATGCTGAATATACTCCGTTTCATGTAGCCATTTCATGAAACTTTTTAAAATCGTCATTTTTGCGTCTAAAGTTGCAGGTGAATATGGCTTTCCACCCTTTCCTAATAGTGCTGTGCTTAAATATGTTTGGTAGTTCCGTATATGCCAAGGTCTTAAGTTTTTAAACATAGTTTCTTCTATATAATAGTCTACATCTTGGCGTAAGAATGACTCACTTTCTACCGCATACTGATAGAACTGCAACAAAATCCGCAAGTATTCGTTTTTTGTATTTTCTTTTCGTTCTCGATCCTTTCGAATATGCTTTCGCTGATGAACATAATAGTACATCATTTCTTCATCCGTAAAATCACTGAACTTATCTTCGCTTTTTCTCTGGTGATTCTCATTTCTTTCTTCTAATGCATCATAATATTTATTATCTAGCATCAATGAAACGATTTTATTGAAATCCCCTTTTCTTTCTCTTACTTCTGTTCTTATATGTACTAATGAGAAATCTCCCATAAAACCTCTCCTTTTTCAAAATGCGTCTTCTTATTTATAGCTCTTCCTTGTGTTAAGATATTTTCTTAACTATGTAAGGGTTAAGTTTGTATTTATATGTATATAGATGATAAATAACCTTTAAAACGCAATAATACTTTTAATAACAAGGGTTAAACTACTAAGTATTTTCATTAAATATCTAATATTATTATAATCAAATATACATTTAAAGTTATTTATTATAGTTATTACTTATTAATTGTAACTTATTTAAAAGTAAAAGTATAAACTTACTTTTTATAAAAATAGTTTATTATTTATATTATTTGTAGAAAAATCTCCTATTTGTCATCACTTAGAGTAAATAATAAAACATAAATATTTATAAGTTAGTTATAACATTTACATATTGATTATAAAAACTTTTAAACTCTAACTATATGTATATATGATATAATTAATTATTAGATGAAGAAAAAAGAATAGGAGTGTATGTTATGATTGATAATCCTACTAAAATTATTACTATTGAAGATGTGATGGAGATGTTATCTATTTCATCAAAGAAAACGATTTATACATATATTCAGCAAGGAAAATTAAATCCTATTAATAAAGATGACTGGCATATCGAAGGACGCTATGAATTTGATATCGAAGATGTCGTTCGTTTGCAAGAAGAATTAAAGAAGCCTGGACTTACGACAAAAGAGGTAGCCCAGCAACTTGATATCTCGGTTACAACGGTCAATAAATATATTAAGCAAGAGCTGTTACCAGCATTCCAAGAAGAATATCGAGGAATTAATTGTTATTTTGTCAATGAAGAAGATTTAGAAGAATTTAAGCGTACACATGAAGTTGGGCGCAAACCGAGTAAGCGTCATTTCTATCATGCTGAACAAAATGTGGCTTTATTTCAGCTTTTTGTAAAAAAAGGTGAAGAAAAAGAGCAGTTTGCACGTATCATCTCGGTAGAAGATCCAATTATGGCTGTTACAGAGCAACATGAAGAGATAACAGTAGAAGAATTACTTGATCGAGGCTATGAAGCAGCCTATAAAATTGAATCAAAAAAACCGATTACGAAAGAAGGCTATGCAACATTTGCTTTTAAGCAAACAGCTTATGCAAAATCACAACTTTATAAGCTTATGGATTTATTTTATCAGTACCTAAGTCCAACTAACATGAGAATTACGCCACAAGAAGAGAAAGAACAATTTATAGTTGAAATCAAACCTGTACTGTTGACAGAATCAGCTCAAGAAATCATTGAATTATTAGAGTCGGTTCTTGTCTCAGGAAAGATTAATAAACGTAGCCGTGGCATTTATATTGATAGCGATTTGGAAGTGGTACGTGTAAAGCTATCAAGCGATTTGAAAGAAGAATTGCAACAAAAAGCGAAAGAGCTAGGTAAAAGAAATATTGAAGAATTGTTACTATATGCTGTACAAAAATTATAAAATACAGATAATCAATATAAGCTATTCGTATATGCTGAACTATCTATGTGAATAGCTTATATCTTAAGTGCGTAAAATACTTAAGAAGCCGTGAGGCATCATTGGATAAAGTCGAAAAGTAAAAACTACCTTCTTTCACAAGTTGGTAGTTTTTACTATATTCATTCATATATAATATATCTTTTCTCAAGTTAGGATGAGAGCCTTTATTGATATAGTTTACTTCGGAGTATTACCTTTATGGCTTATAGTTTACGTATTAGCTAATTTGTCACGATCTTCCGAAAGTGGTGGTTCCTCCAGCCAACCATTATTTATCATCATCTTTGCACCATCTTCTGCATATTTAGCAATTTCTGCAGCCAACCGGACATAATCGACAGATAGATCCTTTCTTATACTGGTTGCCATCGATGCGCCATATAGCCCTATACTGAGACCAATCAAAGCTGTTGTCATAAACATCATCATTTTATCGGAAAAAGGAGGGATTTTTGAATCGGTTATTTCGTTATCCCAAGTCATAGGTACTGGCAAGTCATCGTCTTTTAATACAGAACCAAATATCTCTGTATGTTTAGACGCAATTTCTTTTCCACGTACCATAAACCTTCCTACTTCCTTTGACTGAGCGACTTGACTAAATCCTATCATTACAGCTTTCCCCATAGCGTTCTTTTGTAAGTTTAAGAAAAGATTTGTAATTTCAATTGCTGATAAAGGTCTTTTGTGACCGAACCAACCAGACATAAACGTTTGATCCTCAACAAACCTTACTTCTTGAGGAGGGCTCAGGTACGGTGAACGGATGAATAACCCTTTTGACAATAATAAATTTTTAGTTAAACTATCAAATTCACTAAGTTCACGAATACACTCAGAAAAATATGTGTCTACATCCGATCGTACAGATGCTGCCTTCGCAACAGCGTAAAAATTAAGAGCCATGGCCCCCATACTAGAGCTGAAATATAACATGAAGCTATCCGAGAACAATTTTGGAGCAGCAGTATTTACGTCTTCTTTTACAACAAACCCTTGTGGTAAAGGAAATTTCTCTTTATGAAAAATAGTAGTTAATTTCTGTAAATGAATTTGTGTTAATTCTAAACCTTTATCTAGAATAGTTTGTACTTGGTTGTCTTCCACAACTTTCAAGAAATGGGTGAATAAACAGTGACACATGCTGCTATTCATGTAAGATGACCACAGTTGTGCAATTTCTGCAGCACTCAATTTAACATTATGTTCGGTTCCCATGTACTTATCTCCTTGCAAATATAATTTGCCTTTAGTATGTGAAATCACTCTGTAAGTATTCTTAAAACACTCCCTTTTACTTTTGTAGCAAAGAGGATTTAGTTAGAGGATACCTTTTCTTTATTTGAATCAAATTATATTTTATGGAGAAATTATAAAAAATCATTATCACTAAAAAATTACCTCTTTTGAGGAGAGACTACGCTTTCTTTTTCATATGTCGTGCAATAGATTCTACAGTTGAATTGCAATATTTTTCATAATAAAAACCAGCCTAAAGAGAATTTATATTCAATAATATAATTATTTTAGGCTGAAAAGGACCCTAGAAGATATGATTGGACTTGTTATTGCTATTATCGTATTTAACTTATTTGCATTTACCACAAATAAAAAATTAACAGGGAATCAGATTTTTCATATTTGGACATTTACTATTGCTTTTCAACATATGTTTGATGTTTTTATCGATTTAAAATATCACGCCTACTGGTATTTTACAAAACAAGCTGATTGGAAAGGAATCCTTGTCCATACTGTACTGCTTCCACCTGTCAACATGATTTTTCTTAATTGGTACCCTTTTAAAAGACCTATTAAGAAAAAAATTTGCTACTTTATCTTTTGGTTAGTAGGTATTTTACTTTATGAACTCCTTACATTACTTCCTGAACCCTGGGGGTACTTTCATTATGGCTGGTGGAATTTAGGTTACTCAGCTATTATTGATCCTTTTCTCCTCTTAATTATGCTAGGGTGCTATAAGTGGATACGTAAGCTTGAAAATAACCTATTAGAATGTAAGTAATAGGAAAACGCCACTTTAATATAAAAAAGAAAAACTCCTGAATTGTCAAGAGCTTTTCTTTTTTTAGCTTTGAAATGTAGAGTATTCTATTTAGACTTACAAGGATTATGGAATCTATTCATGACAGATACTTCAAACGACAGGTAATTACTTCCTCAACTAGTTATAAGTCATTAAAAGGTAATAACGTGTGGTACAATGAAAAGCAAACCTTCTTCCCTTTAAAAGGTAGACGGCTTATTTATACCTTATATATTATAACTATGAGGAGAAGTGCCTTGTGAAATTACTAAATGTCCAACGATTACAAACGGTTAAAGATAAAATTATTCAACAAAAAGAGGAACTTGCAGATAGGAAGAAACAAGACCTTGCGGAGTTCCATGATATTCATACAGAACTAACACCTTTTCGCCTTGATCTATTAACGATTTACGCCCAATCAATTATTTCAGATAAAGAGACGGCTGCTATTCTCATTAAAAATTGGGCGGGGAAAATGGCCAATGTACTAGTAGAACGTGACCTTCCTTTAAACCTTGCTTTAGAAGAAATTAGTTACTACCGGGACATCATTGGAGATATGATACTAGAAGAATTGGATAAGCAAGAGGTTTCCATTAAAGAGTTTTACTCTATTATCTCCCACTTTAATTCAATTATTGATTGTGCTACACAGTATATTAGTAAGACTTATCTTAACGATTATAAGCAAAACATTAGATATGCTCAGTATGCCATTGATGAGCTCTCTGTACCGATTGTTCGTATGACTGAAACAGTTGGTATTCTGCCTTTAGTAGGTGATTTGGATACAAAACGAGCTCAAATCTTGATAGAAAACGCATTAACAAAAAGTAGTGAATACCATTTAGCTTGGCTCATTATGGATTTATCTGCTGTTCCTATTATTGATACCATGGTAGCAGATCAATTATTTAAAGTTATAGATGGTTTGGGACTTATAGGGGTAAAAGTTGTGCTTAGTGGTATACGTTCAGAAATTGCTCAAACGATGGTAGGCCTAGGAATTAAAGTTGACCATGTTAAAACTTTTGCAAGCTTACATCAAGCTGTAGCTTACACAAATGCTCTCAATACAATAGCTTAAATAATATGAGCATAGATTAAAGTAAGCTTAAAGTAATACAAATAATACAACAATGAGTAAATCTATAGATTCTGTAATATAAGAGAACTATAAGTTTTTTTACCCATAAATATAATGAAAAAGAGCTTTTACGATAAAGCTCTTTTTTTGTTCATAAAAAGACACTACAAGTATATAAGTAATACCTACCATAGCTTAATTGCGTAATTTACTCCTTATCCAACTTAATATCAACAAACACAAAGGAAACAAAACGCCATACGTAATTGAATACGATATCCACGTAGAAGATATAAAATTACCTAGGTATGTGTTATTAGAAATAAAAAGAATGGAACAAACAAATATGAGCATACCAAGTGGAAACGTTAGAATCTTATATTCTTGGACCTTTAATATTTCAGATAAGGCTTGAGTTAATACAAAAAAGCAAATGGCTACTTTAAAAAACAAACTGATAAACCAAATAATAGCTATAACAACCTCAATATGATTAAAAAAGCTAAGTTGCAAAGTCTGCCCTAACATATAGCTTGGATAAAGCTGCATTTTCAAAACAGCAAAACCCGAAACAGCTAATGCAAATATAGAGATAACAATTAATAAAAAGAGGCCTGCCGTAACCCCTTCTATATAAGCTTGGGTAGCCTTTTCTTTCTTTGTTACATAGGGAAAAAGAAAAAGAAGAATAACCGTTTCTAGCGTATAGGATATGATTGAAAAATTCCCTTTTATGATTAGGTAGGTCCCTTTCTCAAACAAGGGTTGGAGATTCTCAAATGTAGCGTTAGATACGTTTGAAAAGATAAGCAAGAGGTACAGGCCTATAAACCATGGAAAAAGGATTTGAGCAGAACGTACGATGGTTTCTAGTCCTAACCTAACCCCGATAATAACAACTAGTAGGAAAGCGATAATAACATACTCAATGGGTGTTTCCGTGATAATAATCGTCACCATAAAAGATCCCATCTCATAAATCATTAAGAGAAGGTCAACAAATATATAAAATAAAAAAGAACCCCCAAGTATTTTTCCTAACCATTTGCCACTAACCCTTTCTAAAAACTCCATAAGGCTATTTGTTTTAAGCTGATTTCCCAGTTTAGCATACAAAAAGGCCAGTAACATCCCTTCACATAAGCTGAGTAATCCAACAATCCACATACTGTGACCTGCTTCTTTTATAATAAGCGCTGGGACATACAAAACGGCATCCCCTACGATAAATAGAATCGTAATAATAAAAAACTGTTTTGAACTAATATGAATGGTATTCATTTGATATGTATCACTCTTCATATGTGTTTGCACCTTCTAAGAATCTTTAAGGTAAAAGTTTATTTGGATAATGAAAGACTGTGGTTAAGCCATTTAAAATATTAGGAACCTGTATGTGTAGTACATCTAAACTGGATAGAATCAAGGAGAAGCACAAGAAAAGCAAGAAAATTAAACGCTCCTTCTTTGAACTGCCTGCTTTAAAAAGATGTTTCTCTGAAATTACGCCTATAGTTCCAAGTAATAAAACAGAAAGAACCATAATTTTTTCCTACCTTTTCTTTATTACGTGATGTAAATACGTTTCCATTCATCAACAAACAATATATTACGTTTATTTTTTCCTATAAACACAGATTTATACTGTTTACTAAAGGTAGAGTAAAGTAAGTAGCTTTATCTAATACCTTCTATTTAGTAATGCTCTTCTTTGTAAATTGAAGAGCATAAAAAGAGAAAAAACATCTTTTCTCCAAGGTGTTTTTTAGAAAGAAATAAATAAACTATGAAAAATTCACTTAAGTACCTGCTTTTCCTAATCGGTGGAGTTATTTAGGTTATCCTCTTACTATTTTCTATCTAAGCTAATCTTGCCCATCTCTATAGATACATTTCTATGCGTATAGCAAAGCAAAAAAAACTTATATAAATGACTGCCTATATTATGAATTGGCTCGTTCTTTGAATGAAAGTACTTTGCTATGAGCAAACTATCCAAGACACCGTGAGGTATCACATAAGTAATTCTACTATACTCCGTTTACAAGAACAGAAAAACCAACCTCTAGAGCTCACAGGTTGGTTCTTCCTATGCATTTGTAGTTACCATAACAGATGTTATCGGTAAAAGGTCAGTTATTTAATTTCTTTTTCTATAAATAAAGAAATTCTCCCTATATTGAAATTATTATTTCGTGTTATAATTATATGTGAAATAATAATTTCAATTTTTGATGGTACAGGGGGATTTTTTTATGAAAATTCAAGAAGAAACATTACTTTCTGAAAAGACTAAAAAGTCTGCGAGTTTATTTAACAAAGCATGCGAGGTAATTCCAGGAGGAGTTACAGCAAACATTAAATACTTTAATCCTCATCCATTAATGATGGAGAAAGGGAAAGGAAGTAAGCTTTTGGATGTGGATGGAAACGAATATATTGATTATCTCCTATGTTATGGTGCTCTCATCTTAGGTCATGGACATCAGCAAGTATTTGAGGCTGTAACGAAGCAAATGATGGAGTCAGGTACAACTATTTTCGGTACACCACATAAAATGGAAACGACGATGGCAGAAAAATTGGTTGAATTGTATCCTGGTATTGAAATGGTTCGCTATACAAATTCTGGATTAGAAGCTACACTTTTAGCTATTCGTACAGCAGTTGCCTATACAGGTAAAGAAAAAATTGCGAAATTTGAAGGTCACTATCATGGAGGATATGATCAAGTTTTAGTCAGTGTGAATCCTGATATAGATCAAGCAGGGGAGGCAACAACCCCTAAAGCAGTAGGAGAATCAAGAGGACTGCCAGACTATTATCTTGAAAATACTGTGATTCTTCCATTTAATGATCTAGAAGCAACAGAAAAGATCTTAAAAGCTCATGCTCATGAATTGGCAGGTGTAATTTTAGAACCTATCCAAGGTGGATTTATTCCAGCTGATCAAGATTTTATGACGGGTCTCCGCAAGATTACAGAGGAACTTAATATTGTGTTGATTTTTGATGAAGTAAAGACAGGTTTTAGAATTTCCCTTGGTGGAGCACAAAAAGTCTATGGAGTTAAACCAGATATTACTGCTTTAGGAAAAGTACTTGGCGGAGGTTTTCCTGTGGGAGCTATTGGTGGTAAAAAAGAAATTATGATGATTAGTTCTGCCAGGGATGGGCGCGATATTTTAACAGCTGGAGCAGAGAATAAGAATAAACAAGATCCTCTATACCATAGTGGAACATACAATGGTCATCCAACTATACTTGCGGCAGGTTTAGCTACAATTAATGTATTGGAGCAGAAAGGTACAATGGACCAATTATTTGCAAATACTCGATTGTTAAGGGATCAATTAGAAGAAATATATAAATCCCACGGGTTGACTATGCAAACAGTTGGTATGGGTAGTATTTTTAATATTATTCTTGGTGAAGGTAATATCAAAAATTATCGCGATATGAATAAAGCAGATACAAAACTACGCGAAAAAATTGATTATGAGTTATTAAAACTAGGTGTTTATACAAAACCTCTTAATCGTTATTCTATGTCTGTTGTTCATACAAAAGAAGATATTCAGCGTACAGTAGCAGCACATGACCAAGCAATTCAGCGTGTAATCACTAAATAAAGTATCAATTTACTAAGAGCTATAACGACTATGCACATGCATAATTTGTTATAGCTCTTATTTTTATTACATGCTTCAATGTAATATGTGAATGTTTTCGGAAAAGAATAGACTAATTGTTATTGGTGATATTTTCAAAATCTTAAAGGTATAAACTAGAGGGGTATTCTAAAACTGATCAATTTTTTGAAGGGCATTTTAGTTTATAATGATGGATATATAATTGAAAATAATTTTTTATTACACATAACTTGATTAGAATGAAGGAGATTATTAAATGAAGAATGTTTATAAACATATTGCAGAACAGATGCCTACTATGAGTAAATCAAATTTGAGGATAGCTAAATACATTTTAGAAAATCCTAATACAGTTCCTTTTTTAACGGGGGATAAGTTAGCCAAGATTACAGGGGTTAGTCCTGCGACTGTTGTACGTTTTGCTACTTTTTTAGGATGTTCCGGTTATCCAGAACTTCAACAATATATGCAAAGTTCTGCCCAACGACAGTTGACAACAACTGAGAGGTTAAAAATATCCAAAGAAGTATATAAAGATCAGGATCAAAGCGTATACGATATCTTTTTAGACGATATTTCAAACATTAGATCCACTTTAGATGGACTAGATATTGAGGTTTTTAAAAATGCGGTAGAGAGCCTACTTAAAGCTAAAAGGGTATATATTGTGGCAAATAGAAGTGCTACAGCTTTAGGTGTATTTTTACAGTACTATTTGCAATTTCTTTTAGAACAAGTCGAGCTTATTCATTCAATTGAGAATGTATCAGAACGTATATATGATTTAAATGAAGATGATGTAGTAATTGGAATCAGTTTTGCAAGATATACGGAAAGTACAATAAAAGTTTTTTCGTATGCAAAAGAAAAAGAAGCAACAACTGTTGCAATAACAGATAATCTATTATCGCCTCTAATACCTTATGCAGATATCCCATTAACAGCATCTAGTCAAATGCCGACTTTTATTGATTCATTCGTAGCTCCACTTAGTCTCATAAATGCACTAATTATATCTGTAGGAAAAGAAAAAGAAGAAAATTTCCAAGATAAACTAGAGTCCCTTGAACAACTATGGGATAAATTTAATATTTTTCATAAAATTTAATTGAGCACTCACAGGAAAAACTATTGATCGCTGATAAGTCAGTAGTTTTTTTCTGTTTTTAAGCTATATACGATATACACCTTTAGTTAACATAATATTTTTTTGAATTCATAAAAAAGAATCCATTAGTTTTAAAAAAACAAAGAAGAAGTATTATAGGATTTATCTTCAATTAATAAAATGATTAACCTATAATACAATGTAAGAATTGTAGATACAGAACTATTTTAATCGAGGGGCGATAATAAGATGGAAAACTTTTATTTGTTCGTGATTACATGCATATTTCTAATTATTTTACCTGGTCCAGATACTGCTATCATGACAAAAAACACTCTTACTGGTGGCAAACAGGGAGGGTTTAAGACAATGCTTGGGATTTGTTGTGCGCTATCTATTCACACACTAACTGCTATTGCAGGACTTTCGGCAATTATTGCGAAATCAGCTCTGTTATTTTCTATCTTTAAATATATTGGTGCGGTGTACTTAATTTATTTAGGTATCAAGTCATTATGGACATTAAGAAATCAAGAAACAACTGAAACGGTTGTCGAAAGTAAGTATAAGAATAAGTCTTCTTTTAAACAAGGTTTCCTTACCAATCTACTAAATCCAAAAATAGCTGTTTTTTTCTTAACCTTTCTACCACAGTTTGTGAATCCTGAAAGACATACTTTTATGCCATTTCTTATACTTGGGATAACTTATATTGTATTAACTGTCGTGTGGTATTTATTTTATATCTATTTACTTAACCAGATTAGTGCGTTTATGAAGAAGCCTAAGACACAAAAGGTTATTGAGGGAATAACAGGTACTATATTAATAGGATTTGGTATAAAACTCGCTCTGGAAAAAGCTCGTACATAAATAGTTCTAATTTCAACTATTAGTAGAGGATATAAAGTGTGTGCTCTACACACCTCTAATTAACATAATATGATTTATTAGGAGGTCAACTTTTTTCTTCCTATTTACAAAAAGAGGTTCCCTTATATTTTAGAGGAGCACCTTAGTTCTAGAAACCATTCATAATTAATTATAGATTATAAGTTTCACTTTAAAAAATAGCTGTTTTATTCGTTTTCCTATTGTGCATAATAACTCCAAAAAAAATTAAATAATTGTAAAATAAAAAAGCTTTACGAAATCTTTCGCAAAGCTTTTGTCATCCTCTATGTTATCGGATTACTCTTTTTATTTCTTCTATATTTAACCCAGTAAACTTTGCAATGTCGTCTAAAGGCATACCATTCTCATGCATGCTGCGAATCAATCGAATTTTCCCTTCTTCTAATCCTTCTTCACGGGCATGTGCTAATTTAGCTTGCTCATCAAGTAATAGTTTTTCACGCGCTTCGTATGCGCTTCGGAAAGAAGAATCGTGACTCATATTTTCCCATTTATCCATCGCTTTTTGTAAAATTGGATCTTGATTCATCGCAATCTCCTCCAACGTTTGAGTTAAATGTTCATCTTCATGAGCTGGTAACAATAATATCCAACGAACGAATGCATTTTCCCACGGGTTAACCTTTTCTTGCCTCCATTGTTTCACAAGCTTTGGAATTTCCACAAAATGAATTTCAATATCATCACTTAAAACACGTTGCTTTGTTGTGTCCCACAGCTGCCCTGTCGTTTGAAATTCTTCATCTGAAGAGAATAAAATAAAATCCAACAAATTAATGGTGATGGTTTTTCGTAAGGCGCGGTAAGGCATCCCCTCTTGCATTTGGGACGTATATAATTTACTCCAATAATATAAAGAGCGTTTAACCATATCATGCGTATTACGAAGTTGGATTTCTATATTCACTTGTGTTCCGTTGTTCAATGTAGCTAATAAATCTAGAATAGATAACTTGTCATCTTCGTAAGCCTTGTGAAGATGTGGGTCTTCCAATTGAAGAGATGTAATAGGTGCTTCTAGAGACTTTTCTAAAACAGCGTTTAAAAAGCCTGCTAAGATATCCTCGCTGCCTTTTGTACCAAATAATTGTTTAAAAGCAAAATCAATTCGTAAATTTACTAATTTTGTGGACATGAATTTCTCTTCCTATCTTTCTTATTTCTTACTCTTATTTTATAAGATAGAAGGATGTGTTTGCAAATGTTGAAAAGAAAACTAACCTGTTTTCATGATTATCACACTAAAAGTTATTTTGGATTGATATAATCTCAAAGGTTGCTATGGTATTCATGATAAACAAGGTACAGCGTTAACCCTGGCTTACCCATGAACGTTAATAGAAAGCAACGTTCATGGTCGCTTTTTATTAAACCCTTTATTACATATCTTTCTAAAACAATTTTTTCTTCTCAAACTAACCGTGCAGGATAACATAATAAATTTGTTGTATAAATACGTAGTAAGTGTTATGACCAAATCGAACTTACGTTCTTCAACTTGATTAGCTATAATTTATTGAAATCTAAATAAAATTTTAAAAGAGGTGTTTTTCATGGTTTTAGGAATTTATCCTTATTTAATTATGAACGGTAATGGGCAAGAAGCTGTCAAATTTTACGAGAAGGCACTGGATGCAAAAGTTATTGGTGTTCAAACTTTCGGAGAAATGCCCAGCAATCCAGAATTCCCCACTCCTATAGAAGCAGTAGATCGTGTAATGAATGCACATTTAAAAGTTGGTAATACGGATTTAATGCTTTCTGATACATTCCCAGGTCAACCATACCAAATTGGATCACAAGTGACGGTAGCTATTACTATAGACAGCGTAGAAAAATCAAAAGAAGTATTCCAAAAACTACAAGAAGGTGGGCAAATAGAAATGCCACTTCAAGAAACTTTTTGGAGTCCATCATATGGCCAATTAACAGACAAATTCGGTATTACTTGGCAAATTTCAACACAAATTGATAGATAAAAATTTAATTGTTCAACTAGATCAAATATTTTATTGGACTAAAGGGTACATTAATTCAATAAAGTATATCTAAATACAGTCAATTTTACTTTATAGAAAAACCACTAGAATTGGGGTGCAGTTCAATTCTAGTGGTTTCCTGTTTAAAAATCGTTATATTCTTCTAAGTCGTCATCGTCTAATGAGCCAGATATATTTGCTAAATCTGCAATCTTTCCTTCTTTGAGTTGGGGAACCTCTGAAGGCTCTTCTTCTTTGAAGGAATCGTTTCCTACAAAACCTGTTGTTTTTGCTAATGTTTTTAAATCAGCTAATTCACTCTTAATATGTTCAAGCATTTCGTAGGTTTTTGTGTCTTCCATTGCTTTGCTTTCAGTAGATGAATCTTCTAGATCACGAAGAATTAAAGATGAAATATAATCCCCTAACTTACGCGATTTAGCATATGTAGCTAGTTGATTATAAACTTCATCACTCAATCGATTTGTCTTAATCGTAAACGCATTTTGACGCTCTGACATTCCTATCACCTACGTTGTTAGGATTTAACGGCTTTCTTCTCTGCTGCTTGCTTCTTTTGAACGTAACCAATACTACGAATCTCTAAGCCAAATAAATTTAAATGGCGGCTATCTTGTGGAACCTTATGATACTTCTCTGTACGTTCTTCTCCAATTTTTTCACGCATACTATTCATGATAGGGACTTCTAAAGTAGGAGCTACCCCACCGCAGTATACATACTTACGCAGTTTATTTGCTGGTGGTGGTGCGACATCATTTAATTTAGCCAATAAGATTTCCACATAGTCTCGTAGTGAAGATTTGATTATGCTTGTTAAATCAATAGATTCACCTGTATTCTCGTTTTTCAATACAAACTTTTGCTTGCTGTAGTTATCAAGAATAAATTGATCAAAGGCACGTAAGTCTGTAAATAATTCTAAGAACTTCTCTTTGCGCAATTTATCAATATGGGCTAAATACGGAATGCCTTCAATGCTCTGGAACGATTCACGGCTATTCGCAGCTTTCAGCCCTTCCGGTAGAATAACGACATCAATAGATCCGCCACCAATGTCTACCATCACTGTTTCACATTCTGCATACTCATTTGCATCTTCACGATTTTCAAGGGTTAAGTCTTTTTTTAACGCAAAACGTGCGCTTTCTCCCTCTTTCAAGCACGCACTTTCTTCTACTACTACCTTTAACGTATTTTCAAAACCAGGCGTGTGCACGGTAAACGTATGGTCGCCTAAGAAGCGATTAGCCATAGCTTTTTGAGCCGCCCCAAATGTGCTCTCTTTCTTAAGGAGCCAGATTGGTAACATCGTAGAAAAATAGTCAATTTCAATTGTGTTGTCCTTTTTATCTTTCGCATGTAAAGCATGGTAGTACGCAATTGCAGCTAAAAAGGTGATGTATGGAATATGACTTGTAATTTTATTATGTAATTTATTAATGTGATTGTTAGCAAGCAATTGACTTGCGGCAATGTCACCTACTAAGAAATAACGCTCTTTCTCTTCACCCTTAATGGTTGTAGAAAGTAAAATACGCTTCTTAAATTCTTCTGGAGCCGTAACAGCATCTGTAAAAAAAGAATCTGCAGCTTCTTTTTGAAGTTCAACTACATTCGTTGGGAAATCAAATAGATACCCATCCATAATGTTCATATCAACAGAGTTCCCGCAATCTTTATTAAAACGTGAAATTTTCATTCTTAAACACCTCATTTTTTAAGTTGAACTTATATTCAACTTATTGTACTTGATGTAGGATAAATATTCAATATGTGGGAGCAACTTAATTATCTACAAAACCTTACATCTATCAACAATATTTAGATTTAATACCTTATGTACCTTATTTTATAGCTTCAACTTAAAAAGAGCCCGCATCAAAAAATGATGCAGGCTCTCCTCTCTTACAACAAAATAATTATCATGTTCATTTGCCCTTGTGAGGCCCTTTCGTTACGTATATCGATTCATAACGAGAGTACCGTTCGTTAAATCACAATACCTACTTTTCAATTCGGGTAATACATTTGTTGAAGTCGCCGTTACGTCTTTCAAAACCGAACCAGTCCCTTCATCAAGTTAAGTATTTAACCTTTTACAGTAGCCTATAAAATTCTTACATTGACTCTGTACTATTTGTTTACCACCTATATATACTCTAAAACATCTTTTTTACTTTCTATTTTACAGCCTCTTTTAGTTCTTTCCCTCTTTTTATTACAAATTGGTCAACTTCACGACTTTTTAAAAATAATTTCTTACCTTATGAATAAATCATTCTTTTTTTACACATCTTAACGATACAAACTGTAAAGGAGTTGTATAAAATGGCAAACAATAAAAATAACAACACAAATGAACTATTGGTATATGGTGCTCAACAAGCAATCGACCAAATGAAATATGAAATCGCTAGTGAATTTGGAGTAAACCTTGGTCCTGATACAACTGCACGTGCAAACGGATCAGTAGGTGGCGAGATTACAAAACGTCTTGTACAAATGGCGGAACAACAACTTGGTGGTAGTAACATCCGATAATGTAATCGTTCTAGCTAAACGTGTATGTAAGGAAGAAATGGGTTTCCATTTCTTCTTTTTTTATTGTTATGTATTTGCCTATACTTCCATCTAAAAAGAACATACGTTTGACCTTTTCTCAAAATATATGATATATTCTTAATCGACATACCCTATAAAAAGAGATGAGGTAGTTACATATGAAAAAAGCTGAATTCATTGAGGCAGTTGCTTCAAAGTCAGAGTTAACAAAACAAGATGCAAAAAAAGCTGTAGACGCGTTATTTGAAACGATTTCTACAACGCTTGCAAAAGGCGAAAAAGTTCAACTAGTAGGACTGGGAACATTCGAAGTACGTGAACGTTCACAGCGTACAGGACGTAATCCTCAAACTGGAGAAGAAATGACAATCGCAGCAACAAAGGTTCCAGGTTTCAAAGCAGGAAAAGAGTTTAAAGAAGCTGTTAAATAAAGAGCATTTATATAAAGCCTCCAGAAATCCATTCTGGAGGCTTTACATGATGTCTATCTTGATCTCATTAAATGGCGTAACAGAGAGGTAGATCCACGGGAAGATCAACTTGTGCGATGGTTATTATTACTTGAAGCATCCGAAGATGAAGAAATCACTCAGGTATTGGAGGAGATTGCGATGCAAGAAGATCAAGTATTAAAGAAAGCGATGGAAGAGTGGGAACGTGTTAGCCAAGATCCAGAAGTGCTACTAGCATATGAAGCACGAAGAAAAGCATTATTAGATGAAAAGTCAGCTTTAAAACGAGCTGAGAAACTTGGAGAAGAAAAAGGAAAACAAATAGGTGAAGAAATAGGCGAAAAGAAAGGTATCCTAAAGGTGGCCTTAAGTATGATTCAAAAGGGTTTAGATACCCAAACAATCGCTGAATTTACACACCTTACACCAGAAGAAATTGATAAATTACGTCACCAATAATCATAATTAAAAAAGGGACTGCCTAACAAATTAATTTGTTAGGCAGTCCCTTTTTTAACTTCCTTATTATCAGTACATCTAATTTAAAGTTTTTTGTAATTGAGTTAGCTTATCTTTATTATGCAGCGTACTAAATGTTATTGCGTACTATAGTAGGAAAATATAAGTCTTATATTTTTTATTAAATTGAAGACCTTTTCTTATATATCCCCTTTTAAGTTGCACTAGCATTTTTCTTTTTTTTCACAGGTAATCCGTACTTGTTGGAGTTTTCTTTTATTTTTTTTGCGATTTCTTGTGCTTCTTCTTTCGTCATTTTCATACAAAAGACTCCTCTCATGTTCTACTATTATAAGTTTTTTCCACTATCTCAAAAAAATATACATGCTCCTCCCTCCCCTGCCATATACATGTTTTAGGTATGTACAAAAAGTCATTGTCCTAGAGATAATTTTAGATTTTAGGAGTGATTAT